>CBDDJO010000001.1:0-1450000 GCA_965229805.1 Rhodospirillales bacterium
CGTGCTGGCGATCCTGACCGAGGTGCGCGACGCCCTGCTGGGCCACCACATCGAACCGCCCGAGGGCCTGATTTCCGCTATCGACCGGATGGTGCCGTTCATCAAGGCGCTTTTGCATGCCGACGGCGGCTTCGCGCTGATCGGCGGCGCGACGGCGAATACGGCGGCCCTGATCGAGGCCGTGATTCAAGCCTCGGGCAGCAAAGGCCGGGCCATGGCGAGCTCGCCGCACACCGGGTACCACCGGCTCCGCGCCGGCCAGACGACACTGATCGCCGATTGCGGCCGCACCATCGCCGACAGCGGCTACCGCGCGCCGGCCAGTTTCGAGATCAGCGCCGGCAAGGTGCGGTTGATCGGCAACTGCGGCACGCGGCTGGCAGGCGACGGCGCGCGCACGCAGTGGCTGACGGCGCTCGGCTCGACCGCCGCGCACGCGGCACTGGTGATCGACGACAAGGACGCCGGTCCCGTCACCGAAGCGAACGTCGAACGGCGCGACCACGAGGGCGCGCGCCTCATCGAAATGACCCACGACGGCTATACGCGCGATACCGGCATCCGTCACACGCGCACCATCTACCTGGACGCCAGCGGCGCCGACGTGCGCGGCGAGGAGACGCTCAGGGGCGGCGGCTCGAAACCGTTCTCGGTGCGGTTTCATCTCTATCCCGACGTGCGCGCCTCGATGGTCGCCGGCGGCGGCGAGGTCATCGTCAAGCCGCCGCGCGGGCGCGGCTGGCGTTTCACCACGCGCTATCCGGTACGCCTCGAGGACAGCGTCAGTTTCTTCGATGGGCGTCAGCACCGCACGCAGCAGATCGTCATCCTCGGCAATCACGAACCGGCGCAAACGGTCGTCAAGTGGCGCCTCGCGATCGACAGCTAGGGCCGCCTGGCCATAATAATCATCGTCACCCTGAGCTTGACTCTGGGTCCATGAACCATGGGTCCTGAATCGAGTTCAGGACGACGGCTCTCATTGATCGCAGACGAACGCTTCGACATCCGGCCGGGCGTGCAGCAGCAGCGAAACGGGCACGGCGGAAGTCGGACTACTGTTCACGGCGTTTTCAAGAACGCGCATTTTGGCGGCGCTGGTGACATGCAGAAAGATCGATTCGATCTCTATCAGTTTTTTCATTGTGAGAGTGATCCGCCCGTAGGGCGCCGAAGGCGCCTCGCTATACATGACACCGGAATCGCCGTTTTCAAACGCCGCTGCATTGTCCGCCGGAAACAGCGACGCGACATGGCCGTCCGGACCCATGCCGAGATAGACGACGTCGGCGGGCAATAACGGCGCCAGGCGCGAATCGGTATCGGTCAAAATATCGGCCGTATCCTCTCCTTCCGCCCACAGCGGGTGGAACCGGGCGGCGCCGGCGCCCGCATCGAGGAATGCCCGTCGCACCAAACCGGCGTTCGACGCCGGGTCCGATTCGGGAACGCGGCGATCGTCGACCAATGTCACGTCGACACGCGCCCAGTCGAGCGACCTTGCCGCCAGGACAGGCAGTACCGCCTCCGGTGAGCGTCCCCCTGACAGCGCCAACGTCGCGCGCGATTTCGTGTGCAGTTTTGCGGAGACGGCGTCCGCCAAGGCGTCCGCCAACGCCAGGGCACAGCCGTTCGCGTCCGGGAAATCGCGGCGGATCAAAGGTTCCAGCGGCGGATGCCGGCGGGTAGTTCTATATCCCGCCACATCCCCTTCAGATCGGCGACGAGGCCGCCGTCCGTCACTTGCGCCGTCAGGATCTCGGGCGTGAACTCGCAATACGCCTCGTGCCGGACCGCGCCGACGATACAGTCGGCGGGCGGAATATCGTTCAGGACCGGGTGCAGTTCGAGCCCGTATTCCGCCTTGGCCTCCAACGGATCGGCGCACGGGTCGTGCACGTCGACGTGATGACCTTTTTCGGCGAGCTGGCGCACCAGGTCGGCAGATTTGGAATTCCTGAGGTCGGGCACATTTTCCTTGAACGTCAGACCAAGCACCAGAATGCGCGACGGCTTGCGGCCCAAGTGCCGGTCGATCTGCTCAGCGATGAAGCCGGACATGCCCTCGTTGATGCGGCGCCCCGACAGGATGACCTCGGGTTCGTGGCCGAGACTGCGCGCCAGATGCGCAAGATAGTAGGGATCGACACCGATGCAGTGACCGCCGACGAGACCGGGCGTGAACGGCAGGAAGTTCCACTTGGTCCGCGCCGCCGCCAGCACGTCGTGGGTTGAAAGGCCGATCTTGTTGCAGATCATGGCGAGCTCGTTGACGAACGCGATGTTGATGTCGCGTTGTGCGTTCTCGATGACCTTGGCCGCTTCCGCCGTCTTGATGTCCTTGGCGACGAAGATATTGCCGTTCGTGACCTGGCCGTAGATGTCGGCGAGGCGCCCGGCGACTTCGGATGTCTGCCCAGACACCACCTTGGTGATACGCTCGACGGTGTATTCCCGGTCGCCCGGATTGATTCGTTCCGGCGAATAGCCGAGGAAGAAATCCTCGCCGCAGGTAAGCTTCGACGCGGCCTCAATGGCCGGACCGCAAAAGTCCTCGGTGATACCGGGATAGACGGTGCTCTCGAAAACGACGATATCGCCTTTCCCGACGATCTTGCCGAGCGTCGCACAGGCCGCCGTGAGCGCACCGAGGTCGGGCTTGTTCTCGTCGTCGACCGGCGTCGGCACGGTGACGATGTAGACGTTGGCGTCCTCGATATCGGCGGCGTCGCCGGTGAAGGTCATCGTGCTCGCGCGCAGCATCGCCGGGTCGACTTCGCCGGAGCGGTCGCGGGCGGCCTGCAGGTCGGCGACCCTTTCACTGGAAACGTCGAACCCGGTGACCGGGTACGTGCGTGCCAGTACCAGCGCCAGCGGCAGGCCGACGTAGCCGAGCCCGATAACGGCGATTTTCTCGTTGGCGCTCTCGGCCATGCCCCCTCGTTCCCCCGGTTGGTGCTAAAACTGCTCCGCTCAGTTGCCCAAACCTAAGACCAGTGGATTGTTTATGCACGGTTTTTCTGGCGTTCGCGGCAGACCCCGCGGCGCCGTCGGCAAGCCCGGCGGTTTCCGGGCTTGGATTTCGGCCGGAGCCATGGGAAAAGGCGTTGGGGGAACTCGCGATGATGCGTGCACAACCGGAGTTGCGGGCGGAAACGACAGGCTTGGACCGATGACGACCCGAGAACAGATCGTTCCCGTCATCCTGTCCGGCGGCGCCGGGCAGCGGCTGTGGCCGCTGTCACGCCAGCAATATCCGAAACAGTTTCTCAATCTCCATGGCGACGAAAGCATGCTGCAGGCGACGGTGCGGCGGCTGAGCGGCAAGACTTTCCAGCCGGCACTTTTCGTCTGCAACGACGAGCACCGATTCCTGATCGCCGAACAGGTGCGTGCCGCCGATTACAAGCCGCGCGCCATCGTGCTCGAGCCGGACGGCCACAACACGGCACCGGCGGCGGCGCTGGCGGCGCTGATGCTGACAAAAGACGACCCCGACACGCTGATGCTGTTGGCGCCGTCGGATCACGTCGTCAGCGACACGTCGGCCTTTCATGCGGCGGTCACCGTCGCCGTGCCCGCCGCGAAAGCTGGTCGCTTCGTGACCTTCGGCATCCACCCGGACCACGCCGCCACGGGTTACGGATATATAAAGGAAGGGACACCGCTCGACGGCTTTCCCGGGGTCGCCGACATCGACAACTTCGCCGAGAAGCCGGACCGGGCGACGGCGGAGGGTTATCTCGCGGCGGGCGGATACTATTGGAACTCGGGTATCTTCCTGTTCCGGGCCAGGACGTATCTCGACACGCTCGGCGCGCTCGAGCCCGATATCCTGGAGGCGTGCCACGCCGCGGTTGAGGGCGGCGGCGACGACATCGATTTCTTCCGGCCCGATCCTGAAGCGTTCGCCCGGAGCCCGTCGCGGTCCATCGACTACGCGGTGATGGAGCATACCGCGAACGGTGCCATGGTGCCGGTAGACATGGGCTGGAACGATCTCGGCGCGTGGGATGCGCTGTGGCGGATCGGCGACCGCGACGAAAACGGCAACGTGATCACCGGCGACGTACTCGCGCACGACACCGGGAATTCCTATCTGCATTCGAGCGGCCCGCTGCTGGCCGCGGTCGGCATCGATGACATCCTGCTGATCGCGACGCCGGACGCCGTGCTCGCCGTCGCCCGCGACCGTGTCGACGCGGTCAAGGACGTGGTCGCGAAACTTAAGACAAACGGCCGCACCGAGCATCTGCATCACGACCGCGTCTATCGGCCATGGGGCTGGTACCAGACCCTCGATCTCGGCGAGAACTTCCAGGTCAAGCACCTGATGGTCAAGCCGGGTGCCGGGCTGTCGCTGCAGTCGCACCGGCACCGCGCCGAACACTGGGTCGTGGCCAGCGGCACCGCGCGCGTGACCCGCGGTAAGGAGGTGCTGACGCTGGACGAGAACCAGTCGACCTACCTGCCGGCGGGCACCGTGCATTCACTGGAGAACCCGGGCGAGACGCCGCTCCGCGTCATCGAGGTGCAGACCGGTAGCTACCTTGGCGAGGACGATATCGTCCGCTATGAAGACCGCTACGGACGGACGTGACAGCGGCCCGACACAAGACTTGGCAACGGCCGCGCGCCGCGCTATCAAACGGGTCGGCGGACATCTTCGCGGTCATCGCAAGTTGCCACCGCAAATATCTGTAACAGAAGAGAAATCCTTTTCGGCGTTCAAGAAATGAACTTGACGTTCAGACTCTGAACGCGGTACTGTTCGATTCGTGAACACAGCGGGCCGGACGGCGCGCTGCTTCGGGCGATCTAAGCGAGTTTGAAGCGGACGGCACGGCCCGTTCGGCGGCGGGATTCAGACATTGTCGAAGAGCAATATCGAAACGTCGGACATGGATAACGAGGCCCGAATCACCCTCGGCCTCCTCAACATGGTGCACGACAACGAGCACGCCTCGCAGCGCTCCATGGCCGACGGCCTCGGCATCGCGCTCGGCCTCGCCAACGCGTATCTCAAGCGCTGCGTCAAGAAAGGCCTGATCAAGATCAGCCACGCCCCCGCCAACCGCTATGCCTATTACCTGACGCCGCAGGGCTTTTCCGAGAAATCCCGGCTCACCGCCGAGTTCCTGTCGCAATCGTTCAACCTGTTCCGCCATGCCCGCACCGCTGGCGCCGACCTGTTCGGCACGTGCCAGGCGCGCGGCTGGACCCGGGTCGCGCTTTTCGGCGCCGGCGATCTCGCCGAAATCTTCACACTCTCGGCCCGGGATTTCGATATCGACCTGGTCTGCGTCATCGCCGAGCTGCCCAATGCGCCCGAATTCGCCGGCCTCGAGGTCGTCGCGCCCGCCGCCTGCGACGCCGGCGCGATCGACGCGATCATCGTCTGTGATATTTCCGGTCCGCAGACAGCCTATGACCGCGCGGCCCGCATTCTGCCGAAGAGCCGGGTGCTGGCGCCGCGCTTTCTCGGCGTCGTCGACCCCGAGACGCTGGCCGACGGAGCCGCCGAATGACCTATTGGTGCGCCGTAAATACGAAGGTCAACGCCGAGGACAAGGCGGTCTTCCATCTTATGCGTCAGGGCTTCCGGGTCATGCTGCCGAAGCATCTGAAGCGCCGGGCGCACGCCCGCAAGGTCGAGTGGGTGCCGCGCCCGCTGTTCCCGGGTTACCTGTTCGTCGAGATCGATCCGGAGCGTTCGCCGTGGCGCGCCATCCGTTCCACCGTCGGCATCTTCGACGTGATCCGC
Organism: Rhodospirillales bacterium; assembly: GCA_965229805.1. Lineage (GTDB taxonomy): Bacteria > Pseudomonadota > Alphaproteobacteria > Rhodospirillales > Casp-alpha2 > UBA4479. The sequence continues at coordinate 5,765 of CBDDJO010000001.1, forward strand.
TTCGGCGACAAACCGGCGCCGGTGCCCGACGAAGTGATCGACGAAATCAAGGTGCGCCAGGACGAGAACGGTCTCGTCAAGACGCACGACGGTCAGAATTTCAAACCGGGCGACGCGGTGCGCGTACTGCAGGGCGCGCTCGGCGAATTCGAGGCCCTTTTCGAAGGCTCGGACGACCGCAATCGGGTCACCGTGCTGTTGAACATGCTCGGGCGCCAGGTGCGCGCCCGGGTCAGCAAGAACGCCGTTTTCGCCGCGATCTGACGCGGGCCGGAACGGCCAATATCGGTTTTCCGCGGTCTGGGTGGAGTCACCCGGACTGCGGTAGCATGGGAAAATTCCGGAAGTGCAGCTGCTGTTTCAATCGCGCTACGTCACCTTTTTCGATACCGAGCTGACCTCCTGGCCGGGCACCAACGAACGTGACTGGACCGGGCCTGGAGAGCACCGCGAGATCGTGCAGTTGTGCGCGATCCGCGTCGACGCCGCCGACGATTTCCGCGAGATCGAGCACTTCGAGATTTTCGTGCGCCCGACGGTCAACCCGATCCTCAGCGAGTATCTGATCGACCTGATCGGCATCACCCAGGAAAAGATCGACACCGATGGCGTCGCCTGGCCGGAGGCGCAGCCTGCGTTCCGCGCGTTTCTCGACAAGCAGCCCGGCGACGTCTGCTGTAACGGCATCGACGACATCGTTCTCGACGAGAACGCGGCGCTCAACGACATCGAGCCGGGATTTGCCGGCATCCGTTTCGTCAACCTGAAGCCGGTGTTCATGAAAGCTTTCGACAATTCGTCGCGCGATTCACAGACGGCGAATCTGGCCACGCTCGCCGGCCTCGACATGGATCATAACGCGCACAACGCACTCGACGACGTCCGCGTGCTGGTGGCGACGGTACGTGCACTGGCGCACCGCGGCGACATTGTTCCCGTCGGTCAATCTGTCCATTCGGAATCGGCATCATGAAGATCGGTATCGGCACCGCGCAGTTCGGTTCGGACTACGGCATTTCCAACCGTGAGGGCATGTGCCCGCCGGATGCGGTACGCGAGATTCTCGCCGCGGCCCGGGACGGCGGCGTCCGCGTGATCGACACCGCCGCGTTCTACGGCCGCGCCGAGGAGGTGCTGGGCGAAACCTTGCCCCGCGATCACGGCTTCGACATCGTCACCAAGATCACGCCGCGCAACGCAGGCGGCGATCCGGCGGCGGCGGTCGCCACCAAGATCGCCGACGCCCTCGGGCGTCTCCGCCAGGAGCGTGTCTATGCCGTCATGTTCCATTACGCCGCCGATCTGCTGCAGGACGACGGCCCCGCGCTTTGGGCCGCGCTCGAGGCGCGCCGCGATGCCGGCGATGTCGCCAGGATCGGCGTCTCGGCACGCTGGCCGGAGGAAATCGACCACCTGCTGGCACGCTATCCGATCGACATCATCCAGGTGCCGTTCAATATTTTCGACCAGCGCCTTCTGCAGAGCGACCATCTGGCCGCGCTCAAGGCGCGGGGCGTCGAGGTGCACGTGCGTTCGTCGTTCCTGCAGGGGCTGTTGCTGATGGACCCGGCCGACATCCATGTCGAGATGGAAAGCGCCCGCGGCGCCGTCGAACGCTTCCGCGGCTATTGCGCCGGCGAAGGCCTGAGCCCGATCGAGGCCGCGCTCGGATTTGCCGCCGGCCAGCCCGAGATTGACTGCGTCGTGGTCGGCGCCACGTCGCCGGCACAGTTCAGCGATATTCTCGCGGTCGCCCGACGGAACCCGCACGTTCCGGCCGGCGCCGCCGATGTTGCCGTTGACGACGACACGGTGGTCAATCCGATGCACTGGCCGCAGCATGTGATTTTCCGCGAGAGCGGTGGCGTGACGGTGGCGGAGCGATGAACGTTCTCGGCATCCTGCAGGCTCGCATGTCGTCGACCCGCCTGCCCGGCAAGGTGCTGAAGCCGTTGCTCGGCGAACCGATGCTGGCGCGCCAGATCGAACGCATCCGCCGCGCCGGTTCGCTGGATCTGCTGATCCTCGCCACCAGCACCGGCCCCGAGGACGATGCGGTGGAGGTACTTGCGGCGTCTCTCGACATGCCGTGCTTTCGCGGCTCGCTCGACGACGTCGCGGACCGGATTTACCAGGCAGCGCAGGCGCACCGGCCGGCGCACGTTCTGAAATTGGCCGGCGACAGCCCATTGACCGACCCGGGCGTGCTCGACGGTCTGGTCCGCTTTCATGTCGACGGCGGGTTCGACTATTCGACCAACGGCATGGAGCCGACCTGGCCGGACGGCCTCGACGGCGAAGTCTTCACGTTCGACTGCCTGGAGCGCGTCTGGCGCGAGGCGACGCAGTCGTCCGAACGCGAACACCTGGTACCCTATTTCCTGCGCCATCCGGACGCTTTCCATCTCGGGCATTATCGCCGGGACGGCGAGGATCTGTCCCACATGCGCTGGACCGTCGACGAAGCGGAAGACTTCGATTTCGTCACCAGAATCTACGAAACCCTCTATCCCGCAAACCCGTCATTCACCACCGAAGACGTGCTGGATCTGATTTCGCGGGCACCCGATCTGCTCGGCATCAATGCCGGCAAGGAACGCAACGCCGGGCGTGCCAAGTCGATGGCCGCGGACGGCGTTGCCTGAGACCATGATCGCAAAGGAACAACAGAACATGAGCGGCCTCGGCCATAACCAGACGACGCGGTACGCGAAGTCGGAGTCCCATCTACAGGATGCGCTGGACGTCATCCCGCTCGGCGCGCAGACCTTCTCCAAGAGCTATATCCAATTCCCGCGCGGCGCCGCGCCGTTCTTCATCGCGCACGGCAAGGGCGCGCACGTGACCGATGTCGACGGCAACGAGTACGTCGATTTCGTGAACGGTCTGCTCGCGGTATCGCTCGGCCTTTGCGACCAGGATGTGGACGGCGCCGTCCGCAAGCAGATGGACGAGGGCATCATCTTCACCCTCAGCCATCCACTGGAGCTTGAGGTCGCACGCAAACTCGTCGACATGGTGCCGTGCGCCGAGATGGTGCGTTTCGGCAAGAACGGCTCCGACGCCACGTCGGGGGCGATTCGCCTGGCGCGCGCGCACACCGGTCGCGACCGCATCGCCGTATGCGGGTATCACGGCTGGCACGACTGGTACGTCGCCTCGACGACCCGCGACCTGGGCGTGCCGAAGGCGACGCGCGAGTTGACACTTACATTTGCCTACAACGATATCGACTCGCTGAAGGCGCTGTTCGCAAAGCACCCGGGCGAGTTCGCCGCGGTCATCCTGGAACCGATGAACGTCGCGTCTCCGAAGGAAGGGTTCCTGCAGGAGCTGTGCGACATCACCCGCGCCGAAGGCGCCGTCGTGGTTTTCGACGAAGTCGTGACCGGTTTCCGCTTCGCCAACGGCGGCGCCCAGGAATACTTCGGCGTCACGCCCGACCTCTGCACGCTGGGCAAGGGCCTCGCCAACGGCTACCCGCTTTCAGCGCTGGCCGGCAAGGCCGAGATCATGAAACGCATGGAGGACGTGTTCTATTCGTTCACCATGGGCGGCGAAACCCTGTCACTGGCGGCGGCCAGCGCGGTGCTCGACAAGCTGAAACGCGAGCCGGTGGTCGAGACGATGCACAAAACCGGGGAGTCCGTCATTGCCGGCGTGCGTGACGCGATCGCACGGCATGGCGTCGGCGACTTCGTCAGCATCACCGGCCATCCGGTTTGGTCGTTCCTGGTCCTGCAGGAGGCCGGCGGCTGCAGCATGTGGGACATCAAGTCGCTTTGGTCACAGGAATGTCTGCGCCGCGGCCTAATCTCATCCGGCACGCATAATATCTGCTACGCGCACACCCAGGCCGACGTCGATTTCCTGATCGGGGTCTACGACGAGGTGTTCCCGATCCTGCGCCGCGCCATCGACGCGGGCGATGTCCGCTCGATGCTGATCGGCGAACCGGTCAAACCGGTCTTCAAGATTCGCTGAAACCTGTGAAACTTTTCGTTCTCGAACACACACCGCTTGCCGACGCGGCCGCGCTGACGACAGCACCCGCAGCCGGCGACGTCGTCGCCTACCTTCGGGCGACCCAGGACCCGACCGGCGCCGGCACCCAAGCGCTTGAGGCGGCGGGCGTGCGCGTCGTTTACGGCGAGGGACTGATCTCGAACGACGAATCGCAGGAGATGGACCGCTTCAGCCGCAAGTTCTTCGACGACTGGTACATCGACGGCGACACCGACATCACGGCAATCGGGGCGCTGTCCTTCGGCGACATGGCAACCAATTCCATCGCCAACTACAACAATCCGACATTGCTGGTGCGTACCGGCGAGATCGTACGCCGCCTGCTTGCCGCCGAGGCATCCGCTGATACGCTGGTCACCGATCTGATCAACGGCCGCGGCGTCGAGAATGTTTACAACAACAAGCTGATCCCGCAGCGCGACGTCGCCGCCGCCGTCGCCGCGCACATGAACCGGCGCTTCGCCACTGTCGACCCGGTCAATCCGTTGCCACCGCGCTTCAACATCCACCCGCCGAGTTGGTTCATGTGCTGGGCGCGGTCGCTGGTGGGATCGTTGCGGCCGCGTTACCTCAAAGCGCGGTTCTTCCGCAAACCCGCCGACAAGCCGGTCGTGTTCAGCGTCTACGGCCGGGCCTTGCAATACGTGTTCAAGCGCTTGGCCGGGGACGGCCGGTTCTGCATGGTGTCCGACCTGCCAAGCGTCGCCGGTGCCGACGTTTTCCGCATCGATCATATGCTAGCGACGCCATCGCTTGCCGAAATCTGCAAGGCCTGGGACGTCTACCGTCACGCCAAATCGATGGAGCATTCTCTGGCCAATTCGGACGCGTTCGTTTGGGGCGGCATCAACTACGGCCCGTTCTTCGCACGCGGGACGGCACGTATGCTGCGCCTCTATCTGCCGTCGGTGCTGATCGGCTTCGCGCAGACGCGCAAGGCGCTGCAGAAAATGAAACCGGCGGCGATCATCACCAACGGCGAAAGCGGCATCGTCACGAAGTCGCTGCACGCCCTGAGCCGCGGCACCGAACGGAAGATCTTCTTCATCCGTCACGGCATGAACTGTCACCCGCGCACGATTCGCTGCATGTCGCACAACAACAGCCATGTCACCTACATCGCCTGCGGCGAGGAGCATCGCGCCGAGTACGGTCGCAAGCTCGCCGACGCCGACAAGCCGAACCGTCCGGTGCTCGGCAGCCCATTGACGACGGCAATGAACGACGTCAAAGGGCGACGCAGCAAGGTGCACGGCCTGCGGGTACTGCTGACCAGTCAGGCGTTCTCGCGCTACGACATTTCACGGCGCGTGCGTGGGCACGAACGCTACAAGGTCGACGTCTTCGACGTCGCCCGGCGTCTTGCCGACGATGGCTGGACGATCAACTACCGGCTTCACCCGGGCGCGACCCACGACCTGACGCCTGAGTTGCGTCTTGCCGAGGAAATGGGCGTCGCGGATATCATCAACTGGGATACGCAACCGACCTACGGCGATGCGCTGCTGGACAACGACGTCGTGGTCGCCAGCCTGTCGTCGTCGCATTACCAGGCACTTTACGCGGGCTGGCCGACGGTGTTCTACGACCCCGGCTTCGACGTTCGCGATTTTCTCGGCGCGCCGGCGTCGCCGGTCGCCCCCTGCCCGGTCGCAAGCGACCCGGAGGAACTGTATCAGGCAATCGTGTCGTCGACCGATCCGGAGAGTGAAATCTCGACCTATCCAAAAGCGTTCGCAACGACCCACGCCATGCGTTTCATCGGCCCCGCGCCGGAACGCGCCGACGAGATCATCGCCGACTACCTGATCGGCGAGATGACGGCGAAGGAGGCCTGACATGAGGCTGAAACTGGGACCCATCGATCGGTTCATCTTCATTGGCGGCGGCCGCCTTCTGGCTAGCGTCGCCGGCAAGCTGGCGGCGGACGGGGTGACGGTCGACGTCTATACCTCGCCGCGTCAGATCGAGGAGCCGCTCGGCGCCAGCGGCGAAACCCTGCGTGCGCTGCTTGATGAACGCGCGTCGCTGACGGTTTGCGAGAACATGGACGTCGACACGGCAACGCGTATCGCCGGCGACATGACGGAAAGCATCGTCATTTCGTTGAGCGCGGCATGGATATTCAAGGAACCGGTCATCTCGGACGTGTTCAAGGGCCGCATCTTCAACTCTCATGGCACCCGTCTGCCGCAGGACCGCGGCCAGACCATCACCGGACAGATCCTTGCTGGCAACCGGTTCGGCCATTGTCTGCTGCACGAGGTCGTGGAAGCCATCGACCAGGGCGCGATCATCGCCAACCGCGAGTTCCTGTACCCCGGCAGTTGCCGTATTCCGGCCGATTTCCTGGCCGTATACGAGCGCGAAAATCAGGCATTCCTGGATGAGCTTCTTAGCGCGATGCGCATCGGCGAAGTGGATCTTGAACCGCTTGCCCAGCCGGAATACCTGGCGACCTACTGGCCGCGCATGCACACGCCGACGCACGGCTGGATCGACTGGAACATCGACGTCGAGATGCTGGACCGCTTCGTCTGCGCCTTCGACGACCCGTATCCCGGCGCGCATACCACGTGGCGCGGCAAGACGGTGCGCCTCAAGAAGAGCCAGCGCCATACCTACGACGGCATTTATCATCCGTTCCAGTGGGGCATCGTCTACCGCAACAACGGGCGCTGGCTGAACGTCGCCGCGAACGGCGGCTCGATCATTCTCGAATCCGTCGTCGACGAAGACGGCAACGACATCCTGGCCGATATAAAACCGGGCACCCGTTTCTTCACCCCCCAGGAAAAGATCGACCAGCGCATCCGCCGCATCGCCATCACGCCGACAGGCGCCAACGCATGACGGGCACCCCCCGGCAATACGGTCAGCGAAACTCGAACAACACGCCCCGAGATTTGAAAGAACCGGTTTAAGAATGACTCCCAGCGAAAATATACGCGCCACCGAAGTGGACCCCTACGGCCACCTGCCTGCCGCCTATCAGGATGCCGTCCGCGAAGAGGCGCGGCGCGTCGAGGACGAGATCGTCAAGCCGCTCGGCCTGCCCGAACGTCGCGTCCTGATTGTCGGTTACGCCGGGTACATCGGCACAGTTCTGGCGCGCCACCTGCTGCGCCGCGACTACCTCGTGCGCGGCATGGACTGCTTCGTCTATGACACCCAGAACGTCGTCGTCTCCGCGCTCGGCGAGCCGGGTTTCGAATTCGCTCTCGGCGATCTTGCCGACGAGGCGGCAATCGATCGCGCGCTCGACGGCATCACCGACGTGGTGGTGCTCGGCGGGCTGGTCGGCGATCCGATCACCAAGAAATATCCGGATGCCTCCGACGCCATCAACCTGAACGGCATGCGGCGCGCGCTGGAAGCCATGAACGGGCGCGGCCTCAACAAGGTCATCTTCGTCTCCACGTGCTCCAACTACGGACAGATTCCGGAAGACGCGGTCGCCGACGAGAGCTACGAGCTGAAGCCGCTGTCGCTCTATGCCAAGGCGAAGGTGGCGGCCGAGAAGTTCCTGTTGTCCGATCCCGGCCAGTTCGATTTCCGGCCGACGGTGCTGCGGTTCGCCACCGCGTTCGGCATGTCGCCCAGGATGCGCTTCGACCTGACTGTCTCGGAATTCTGCCGCGATCTCTATTTCGGCAAGGATCTCTTGGTCTACGATGCGCACACGTGGCGACCGTACTGCCACGTCGAGGATTTCGGCGAGGTCATCCGCCGCGTTCTCGAGGCCCCGGTCGACACCGTCGCGGGTGAAGTCTTCAACGCCGGCGGCGAAGAGAACAACATGACCAAGCAGATGATCGTCGATACGATCCTGAGCCGGCTGCCCGACGCCAAGGTGCGCTATCAGCCGGAGGGTCCCGACCCGCGCAACTACCGTGTCGACTTCACCAAGATCCGCGAGCGGCTGCACTTCAAGCCGCTTTACACCGTCGAGGACGGCGTCGACGAACTGATCGCCGCGCTCGACGCGGGCCTGTTCGCCGATATCGAGAACCCGGCCGGTTTTCACGGCAACTACACCATCAACTATCCGAACGGAAAGGACTGCTGACGTGGCGCAGAGCGAAAGAAAGATCGTGTCCCCCGCCCAGCAGACGCCGAAAGGCGCGCTGGACGACTGCGACATCTTCAACGTCGAGGCGCATTTCTTCAAGAATTGCGATATCAACCGGATCAGCAAGTTCCTGGCGCACGCCAAGCTCTATGAGATGAGTCTCGGCCTGCCCGGACACTTCCTCGAGGCGGGGGTCTACAAGGGCACGTCGTTCAGCCGCTTTCGCAAGCTCGGCCGGACGCTGCACCCGGATCACTACCGCAAGTTCCTCGGCTTCGACATTTTCGGGCACTTCCCGGACGCCGACCACGAGGACGACAAGCGGTTCCGCGACGGTCTCGTCGCCGAGAGCGGCGGCGTCAGCATCGAGCGCCAGCAGCTGCTCGATACGCTGACCGCGCAGGGCCTCGCCGACAACGTCCAGCTGATCGCCGGCGACGTGCGCGAGACGGTGCCGAAATTCCTCAAGGACAATCCCGAGGTCACGTTCTCGATCGTCAACATCGACGTCGACCTCTACGAGCCGACCAAGGTCGTGCTGGAAAGCGTGTTCCCCCGTGTCGCGCGCGGCGGCGTCGTCATCCTCGATGACTACGAGGCCTTCCCCGGCGGCAAGATGGCCACCGACGAGTTCCTCGCCGAGAACAAGCGACCGGAGATCGTCCGCAAGTTTCCGTTCGCCTTTACGCCCTGCTACCTGGTGAAGGAATGACCGCGAGCCGGACAAAATCGAAAGACGGCACGATGCGCGCGATCATCCTCGCCGGCGGCAAGGGGGTGCGCCTGCATCCCTACACCACGGTCTTTCCGAAGCCGCTGGTACCGCTCGGCCACAAGCCGATCATCGAGATCATCGTGCGCCAGCTGGTTCACCACGGGTTCCGCGACATCGTGCTGACGACCGGATACCTGGCGGAACTGATCCAGGCTTATTTCGATCCGTCGCGGGTTACCCTCGAAGGGGGTTCACTGGACTTCGTCACCGAGGCAGAGCCGACCGGCACCGCCGGGTCGCTGGCGCATATCGGCGGCCTCGACGACACGTTCCTGGTGATCAACGGTGACGTGCTCACCGATCTCGATTACGGCAACCTCGTCGCCTACCACCGCAAGCAAGGCGCGGCGCTGACGGTTGCCGTGCAGGAGCGCCCTGTCGACATCGACTTCGGCGTTCTCGATCTCGGTGACGACAACGTCGTCCTCGACTACCGCGAGAAGCCGCGCCAGCACCACATGGTCAGTATGGGCGTCTATGTCTACGAGCCGCACGTCGTCGATTTCATCGAGCCCAACACCTACCTCGATTTCCCGACACTTGTGCTGCGGCTGCTGGAAAACGGCGAACGGGTCGTCGCCTATCCGTCGCGCGATTACTGGCTCGATATCGGCCGGCACGAGGATTACGCCCGCGCCCAAGAAGAATTCGAAAAGATGAAATCGCAACTGCTGCCGGGAGGCGACTGACCCTCCATGTGGAAGATCCCGCTTTTCGATGTCGCCTTTGACGATGCCGAAACGGCCGCGGTCGCGGACGTGCTGGCGTCGGGCTGGCTGACCATGGGCGCGCGCACGACCGGGTTCGAGGAAGCGATGGCCGCGTACCTCGGCTGCCGTCACGCCATCGCCGTCACCAATTGCACGGCCGCGCTGCACCTTGCCGTCACCGCGCTCGGCATCGGCGAGGGCGACGAGGTGATCTGCCCGTCGCTGACCTTCGTCGCCGGCGCCAACACCATCATGCAGACCGGCGCCATCCCGGTATTCGCGGATGTCCGCAGCGTCACCGACGGTCGCATCGACGCCGCGGACGTCGCCAGACGCATCACGCCCCGCACCCGGGCCATCCAGGTCATGCACTATGGCGGTCGGGCCTGCGACATGGAGGCGTTCACGGCGCTTGCCCGCGAACACGACCTGGCGTTGATCGAGGATGCGGCGCACGCGCCGGGCGGCGCCTTCGAGGGCAAGCCACTCGGCACCATCGGCGACATCGGGTGTTTCAGCTTTTTCTCGAACAAGAACATGACGACCGGCGAGGGCGGCATGCTCGCCACCAACGACGACGACATCGCCGCGCGCGTGCGCGCCATGCGCTCGCACGGCATGACGACGTTGACCCTCGACCGACACGAAGGGCGGGCGATTTCCTATGACGTCACGTGCCAGGGATACAACTACCGCATCGACGAACTGCGTGCCGCGCTGGGCACGGTGCAGCTCGGCAAACTTGATGCCGCCAATGCCCGGCGCCGCGAGCTCAGCGCGCTTTACCGTGCCGAACTCGGCAACGCAGACGGCATCCGCCCGATGTTCGACGCCGAGGACGCGGAAAGCGCGTGCCATGTCATGGCCGCCGTGCTCGACGATGCCGCCGACCGCATGGCGTTCATCGCGCAGATGCGCGAGCACGGTGTGCAGACGTCGATCCACTATCCGCCGGTACATGCCTTTGCCGCCTATGCGGATCATCCGAAGACCGCCGGCACCTCGCTGCCGGTGACGGAAGAACTGGCGGCCCGCGGGATCACGCTGCCGCTTTACCCGGGTATGCGCGACGAGGATGCCGTCTACGTCTGCGACGCGGCGCGGAAATCGCTGCAGACGGTACGCGCGGCATGAACGTGTTCCTGGGCACCTACCGGGAGATTTTCGACGCCGCCCATGAGGTGCTTGGGATTGAACTGGTCATTGCCGAGGACAAGCCGAGCAGCGCCGATGTCCTGGAAACCGCCGCCAGCAACGGGATCGAGACACGCGTTGTTGGCACGCACGGCGCCTGGATTGACGCGCTTCCCGACAGCGTAGATACGGCGGTGGTCATGGGCTTTGGCAGGCGTATCCCGTCCGACGCCATCGCGCGCTGCGGCACCGTGGTCAACTTTCACCCCGGGATCGTCGAGATCAACCGGGGCCGGCACGGGTTGCTGATATCGGCGCTGCAGGGTCACGACATGATGGGAATCACGTGCCATCTGATCGAGGACGAGGAAATCGACGCCGGGCCCATCGTCGCGCAACTGCGGCTGCCCATCGACTACGACGCCAACTTCGACGCCAATCATGCGCGGCTGCGCCATGCGCTTCATCCCTTCGCCGCCGACATTTTCAACGCCGCCAACAAAGCCGGGCGCTGGCACGCCGTCTCCTGGCCAAGCCGGGAGGCACCGTATTTCCCGCCGCTCAACGAGGCGGAAATGAAGGCAGTTTTCGACGCCCGGCGGCTTGGCGATATCCGCGGGAAAACGCGTGCAGATGCAAAATGACGGTCGTCTGCGCACACCAGCCGGATTTCCTGCCGTGGCTCGGCTTTTTCCAGCGGTTCCGGCAATGCGACCTGTTTGTCGTCCTCGACGACGTGCAATTCCTGCGCCGGGGCTGGCATCACCGAGACAAGATCAAAACCGCGTCCGGCGTACAATGGCTGACCGTCCCGGTTGTCAAACGCGGGCGTTACGAACAGACGATCGCGGACGTCGAGATCGACAACGACACGCCCTGGGTCCGCAAGCATCTCGGCACGTTGCGCGCGGCATACGGCAAAACGGCGTACTTCGACGCCCACTTCGAGGCCATCACCGCGATCTACGAGAAGAATCACCGGCATCTGATCGATCTGAACATGGACTTCATCGGGTATCTCTGCAGCGTTTTCGGGGTCGCGCCGGAAGTCCGGATGTCGAGCACGCTGGGGACATCCGCGACATCGACGCAACGGCTGGTGGAGATCGTCACCGCCGTGGGCGGGACAAAGTACCTGTCGGGGCTCGGCGCGCGCGACTATCTGGAAGAAGACGCCTTCCGGGATGCGGGACTTGGCGTGCAATGGCAGGCGTTCGAGCATCCGGTCTACGCGCAGCAGTTCGGCGCGTTCGAACCGGGCCTTTCTGCCATCGACGCGCTCTTCAACGTGGGACCTGGCTGTCCGGATCTGATCGCGGGCCAATGACATCGATCGACGGCACCGCCCTGATGCATGAACGGATCCGGCGCGCCTGCGCATCGGCGGACGTATCGGGCGGGTTCGGCGGGACCAGCGGCGGCAAGCTTCATCTGCAGACCCTTTCCTGGGATTCGGCACAACTCGGCGTTTCCGCGGCTCGCCTGAGCGTCACCGGACAGCCGGGTGACACGGCTGCGCTCAGCGACGCGTTCCGGGAGTTGGTCGACAGTACCGGCGCCGAGTTCATCTCGCTAAAGGTGCCCGCGGACCACACGGACTGGGTCAACGCGGCCGAGGAACTGGGATTCCGTGTCTTCGACTGCGAGATCACGTTCCTCAAGCCGCTTGGCGGCGATACGCCGCCGGCCGCCGCCGTTGCAAACGCCGAGTTTCGGCGCCACGATCCCGCCGACGAGACGCCGGATCTTTCGAGGCTCGACGGATATGCCGGAACACGCCTTCATCGTGATCCACGGATCGGCGTGGCGGCTGCGGATGCGTTCTGGCGCCATTCCCTGACGGATCATTTGTCGGGATATGCCGAGGTGTGCTATTTGGCTCTCGACGACGGCGGTGCGGTGATCGGCATGATTGCCTGCCACGACGAGCAAATGCCGGGCGCAGACGCGCCTTCGCCTCTCAGGGACTTGTTCCATGTCCAGGTCGCCGAGGGGGCCCGTGGCCGCGGCATAGGTGCCGGCCTGATGGGCTTCGCTCTCAATGAAAGCCGCCTGGACGGCATGGAAGCGGTGAGTGTTTCCACCCAGTCGACGAACACGGATGCTCTGGCATTCTATATGAATGCCGGGTTCAGGGTTGCCGCTGCCGGGTACTCGCTGCATTTCTGGACGACAAACGACCAACACTAAAAGAAGAGTGACTCAATGAGAATTCTGGCAATAGGCGCACATTTCGATGACGTAGAACTTGGCTGCGGCGGCACCATCGCCCGTCACGCCCGCGCCGGCGACGAGGTTACCATCTATGTCGCGACGAATTCCGGCTACACGGATTACAATCAGAAGGTCATTCGCCAGCCCGATGTGGCGCTCGCGGAGGGCAAGGCCGCGGCCAAGGAACTCGGCGCCCACGAACTGATCTGTGGTGACTTTCCGACAAACGACATCGAATGGGACGACGAACTGGCCTGCGCTATCCTGAAGATTATCGACGAACGCAAGATCGAGCAGGTATACACACACTGGACGGGCGACATTCACCACGACCACAAGGCGGTGTCGCACGCATCGATCGCAGCGGCGCGTCATGTACCTCGTGTCTTCATGTATCGCAGCAACTATTACGATTCCCCGCAATCGTTCCGCGGCAATTTCTACGTCGATATCACGGATACCCTAGAACAGAAGAAAGCGTCGATTCGTGCGCACGAATCCGAATACAACCGTATCGGAGAACGATGGTTACAGTTCTTCATTAATCAAAACGAAAACGATGGCATGAAAATTGGCGTAAAGCATGCCGAATGTTTTGAAGTCCTTAAGTACTTGATGGCATAAACGACGACGTGTTCCTAAACCATTCAGGAATAATGGTTTTATTGTGTGCACTGTTGCGATAAGGATGCCCTGGATAAATTCAATCGAGCCAAGGAGCCCTCTCAGCATGAAAGCAACACCGCGAGAGTCGGGACTGAAGGAAAAATGGGCGAAAGTCGCCGACAATATTCCCGTCAATGAAACACAGTACAACTTCGACACCTCGGAGCGTGAACGAGCATATGTGGATTCCCAGTTCCCGCCGGAAGACGTCGAGCTCCGTGCCCGATATGATGAATACCGGGCTGAATGGTACCGTCGTGCCAAAGAATTCGATCCCGGCCCGCAACCGCTTTCGGTCGGATGCGAACTAGTCAGCACCTGCAACCTCGGCTGCAACATGTGCTACACCATCACCGATGAGTTTAAGAACACCGTGCTCGGCGGCACCCGGATGCTGCCGTGGCCGGTCGTCAAGCAGGTCATCGACGAATGCGCCCAGCTCAAGATTCCGTCGATCCTGTTCAGTTGGCGTGGTGAATCGACGCTGTATCGCTGGAAAGATCCCGAGACCGGCGACGTCTTCACGTTCCCGGATGCGCTCAAGTACGCCCGCGACAAGGGGATCATGGAAGTGACGTCGCTAACCCACGGTCAGGCAATTACTGAGGAAATGGCGGCAGCCATCGTCGACGCCGAACCGAACTGGATCAGCTTTTCGATCGACGGCCTAGACGAGACCTATAACAAGGTCCGCACCCCGCCGAACAAGCGGGGTAGCGACTTCAACGCCTTCGACCTTGTGGTCGAGAACATCAAGCGCTTGGTCAAGTACCGCGACCAGGCCGGAAAGAAACGCCCGCAGATCCGCTGCAACACAGTGTTTCCGGCTGTGGCCAAGGATCCCGAAGCGTACCGCCGCTATATGGAAGACATCGGCGTCGACTGGGTGACGATCAACGAATTACTGGATTTCCGCGGCGAAGAGCTTCCCGAAGATGCCATCCGCGACAACTGGGCGTGCCAGTATCCGTTCCAGCGTCTTGTCGTCGCCGCCAGCGGCACAATCCTGCCGTGTACCGGGTCGCATCGCGAGGAAGGCCCCCTGGTGCTCGGCCGCTATACCGGCGCGCCCGTCAAGGACATCAAGACGGTCAGGGGCGAAACGGTGAAAATCCGCCTGCCCGAAACCACGCTGGAGCAGGCCTGGCATTCGAAAAAGCTGGAGGGCATCCGGCGGATGCACCGTGAAGGCAAGCGCACGGCCATCACGCCAGGCTGCAAGAACTGCCGACACGGCGCCGTCAAACACGGCGTGAACTGGGTTCCCGAGGACTGGGATACCGAGAACATGGAATGGAAACAGGGTATCTGGCGACTATAATTGCCGGAATTACGATCGGACAGGTGAACATCATGGAATTGGGACCGACAGAGCCGAACGCCGCTTTTTCGCCAACCCCGGTGAAACCGGAGTCCTGGGACGAGTACCGGGCGCTGTGGCAACAGGCGGAGCGCAAGCAGCTTCTTACGTCGCATCCACTGCATCTGGACATCGAGCTTGCGGGCAACTGCAATCTCAAATGCTCCATGTGCTGGCAGTCGGGGCGTCTCGACACGCCGCTCGGCCTGATGAAGGACGACATGTACAAGTCGATCATCGACAACGGCATTCCCGCCGGGATGTCGGCGATCAAGCTGCAGAGTCGCGGCGAAAGCACACTGCACCCGCGCCTTGCAGATCTCGCCGCCTACGCCAAATCTGCCGGTGTACGGGATGTCCAGCTGACAACCAACGGCATCATCCTCGATAAGCCAAAGAAGCTCGAATCCCTCATGGAAGCCGGCCTCGACAAACTTATCTTCAGCATCGACGAGCAGCATGACGAGAGTGCCCGTGAGATTTACGGCGACCGCGCGCCGCATCTGCCCGATGTCGTCAAGCGCACGTTCGAGATGCGCGAGCGCAAAGGTATCAAGACGCGCATCCGTATTCAGACGTTCGCCCCCGACGGCCAGACACAGGAGGAGCGTCTCGACGAGATTAAGGGCATCTACCCGGATGCCGATGAGTACCTAATCAACTTGCTTTGGGATTCCGACGTCGAACACGATTCACTGGCCGACCTCGCGGACGGCTACGATCTGTATCCGTGCAGCTACCTCTGGACCCGGCTGGTGGTGTTCTGGAACGGTGACGTCACGTTATGCTGCCGCGACTACAATTGCAGCCTGAAACTCGGAAACATCAATGACAATTCGGTCGAGGAAATCTGGATGGGCGAGCGTATGCAGGAGCTGCGACGCGCCCATGCCGAGGGCCGACGCCGCGAAGTCGACGTGTGCAAACATTGCGACATGGCTTCGAAGCCGAAATGCCAACCGGACCGTCAACGGCACGAAACGTTCATTCATGTTGATGCCGCGCTTGCTTAGAGGGCAGCTGAAACAGCGGCAACAGGATTTTTGATATGGAGAAATCTCGATGAAATACAGTGAAACGGGCACGCAGATCAGCACCGAAACGCAGTTCGAAGTGTTCACCAACGAACTGCGCCGTTCCAAGGGCAAGCGTCTCGCTTACCTGAAGAACCGCTGGCAATGGAAATACTGGCCGCGCAACAAGGTGCCGGACTTCCCGCTCAACATCGACATCGAATCTAGCAGCCAGTGCCAGATCGCCTGCGACCACTGCTTCCGTCAGTACATGCCGATGAACGAGGACGAGCACATGTCGCTCGACCTGTTCAAGAAGATCGCCAAGGAGTGCGGTGAGCACGGCCTGTTCACGCTGAAGTTCAGCATGCGCGGCGAACCGCTGCTCAATCCGCATATCGTCGAAATGGTCGCCTACGCCAAGCAGTGCGGCATCAAGGAAGTTTGGATCAATACCAACGGCGGCAAGCTGTCCGAGGAACTGTCTCGCGAACTGATGCGCGCCAAGGTGGATTGGATCACCATGAGCTTCGACGGCCTGCGCGACGTTTACGAATCGGTGCGCCGCCCGCTCAAGTACAACAAGCAGATCGAACGCCTGCGGGCGCTGCGCAAGGCGCGCGACGAACTGCACCCGGATTGCAACCTCAACGTCCAAACCATTTGGTCAGCGATCAAGGACAACCCAGAAGAATACGTCACCCTGATGAAGGGGATCGTCGACCGTGTCGCGATCAACCCGGACATGGACTTCGAGGATTTCATTCTCGAGCCGGACGACGAATTCGTTTGCCCGCGGCTTTGGCAGCGCATGGCCATCACCTCGACCGGCAATTACCTGAAGTGCCCGTCCGATTTCGAGATGGAAGAAATCATGGGCAACGCCTGGGATATGGGCGTCAAGGAAGCGTGGGATATCCTTCAGGGCCGTCAGCGCGAGCTGCACCTTAGCGGCCACAAGAAGGACAGCGAGGTTTGCCAGAAATGCCACCACGGTGCCAAGAAGGTGCCGGTCAAGGTTTCCGTGCCGGGCGCCGACGAGGTCGTGCCGCAGTACACCTATACGGAAAATTTCGATGGCTTCGGCGGCGAAACCCGCGTCAAGGAGTACCACGATCACACGGCCGAGCACCTCGCGCGCATGCGTGAGCGTAACCACGAGCTCGGACGCAACAAGCGCAAGAAGGAAAGCGCCGACCGTCCTGCCGGTTAAGACCCGGCATCGCCGACTGACGAGACTTTTGATCGCAAGGTAACTGCTTTGAGTTCAACGCGTATCGGGACCCGCCCTATTGGGGCGGGTCATTCCGCTTATATTATTGCCGAAGCCGGCTTCAATCACGGCGGCGACACGTCCCTTGCGGCCGATATGATCGACGCTGCCGCGGATGCCGGCGCAGACGCCATCAAGTTCCAGACCTTCGAAGCGGAGAAGCTGATCCTCGACAGCGCCACACACTTCCCGACGATCAGGAACGTCCAGCTCTCGGATGCCGACTACGAAGCGCTCGCGGCCCGTGCCAAAAGCAAGGGCATTGACTTCCTGTCGACGCCGTTCGACACGGTCAGCCTCGCCATGCTCGACGGCCTCGGCATGAAGGCCTTCAAGATCGCGTCGATGGACGTCAACAACCTGCCTTTGCTGCGCGCCGCCGCCGCCACCGGCAAGACGGTGCTGCTGTCGACTGGCATGTCGGTGATTTCCGAGGTTGAAACCGCGGTCGAGGCGATGAAAACCGCCGGTTCGTCGGACATCGTGCTCCTGCACTGCATCTCCGAGTACCCGACCCCCGCCGATCACGCCCACGTGCTGACGATCGGTCAGTTGCGGGCGGCGTTCGATCTGCCGGTCGGCTATTCCGACCATGTCCTCAACCTCGGCGCGGCCCTGGCCGCGGCCGCGCACGGTGCCGCCGTGATCGAGAAACACTTCACCGTCGATACCTCCCTGCCCGGCGCCGACCATTCGATCTCCGCCGACCCGGAAGAACTGTCGAAGCTCGTTGCCCTGGTGCGCGAGGTCGAGGCTTCCCTCGGCGTTCCATGCGCCGACGAGAACCGGCCCGACCGGGCCTTCGCCAAGGACTTCCGCCGCAGCGTCCACGCCCGCACCGACATTCCCGCCGGCACCCCTATCACCGAAGACATGCTCGCCGTGGTCCGCCCCGGCAACGGACTGCCGCCGGCGGCGGCCACCGATATCGTCGGGCGCAGCGCCGCCACCGACATCCCCAGGAACGCGGCCATTCAGCTGGATCAACTGAAATAACCGGCACGCTGACGATCATTCAGGCCCGGATCGGTTCGCGGCGTCTGCCGGGCAAGGTGCTTCTCGATATCGGCGGCGTGCCGCTGCTGGAATTTCTCGTCCGCCGCCTGTCACACGCCCGGCATGCGAAGCGGATCGTCATCGCCACGGCGGAGAATACGGAGAACGATACCGTCGCGGCACTCGGCCAGCGCCTTGGCATCCCGGTGTTCCGCGGTGCCGAAGACGACGTCCTCGGCCGCTACATGGGTGCCGTCGCCGCTACGGGCGAACCGGTGCAGCGTGTCGTCCGCGTCACCGGCGACAACCCGCTGACCGACCCGGCGCTGTTCGACCACACCGTGGATGCGCTGGTCGAGAACGACGCCGATTACACCTTTCCGGCCGACCTGCCGGCCGGCACCGCGGTCGACGTCTTTTCGCTGTCGGCGCTGCAGCGGTGTGCCGCCGAAGCGTCCACAGCTCGCCACCGCGAACACATCAATGCGCTGATTCTCGACCGGCCGGGCGACTTCATCCGGGCGGACGTGCCCCTCGAAACCGCCGAGCGCCGGCCGGACATCCGCGTGACCGTCGACACGCCGGACGACCTCGCCTTCGTCCGCGCGCTGGTCGACAACCACCCGGCTCCGGAAACCATGTCGGTCACCGATATCGTCAACGCCGCCGTCGCCGTGCCCAGGTCCGCTGCCGCGACATGAAGGCCGTGTTCCGGGTCGATGCCGGACGGGTACGGGGTCTTTCGTTCGGTCATATCTACCGCTGCCTGACACTGGCGCGGATGCTGCGCGAGCAGCATGGTGCATCGTCGACCGCTTTCCTGATGCGCGACCTGCCGCATGGCCCCGACCTCGCTAGGCAGCACGGCGAAACCGTTCACCTGCTGGCGGCGGAAACCGACCCCGCATCAGAGCGCGCCGCGCTCGATGCCGCGGGCGGCGATCTGCTCGTCATCGATTTGCCGGATATTGTGCGCCTCGGCGCCGGGCCGCTGCAGACCGGTGCGCGCCGGTGCACCGTCATCGACGACGCCGGGCAGACGATCCCGCCCTCCGACGCGATCGTCAACGGCGGCATCTGTGCCGGCCCCGGCATGTATGCCGGCGTCGAAGCGGAAATCCATACGGGACCGGCGTACTGCGTCATGGACGCCGACGTGCCGACGCCACGCCGGGACGCCGACACGTCTGACGGCCCGCTTCGGGTTCTCGTCAGTTTCGGCGGCTCCGACCCGACCGGGCTGACGCCGCAGGTTGCTGACGCCCTGACCGCAGACGCGCCGGCGATCCATCTCGATATCGTGCTCGGCCCCGGATATCCGCACGACGGACTGGACGAACGGCTGGCCGGCCGCCCAGGCGTATCCGTGCACCGGCACGTGGCATCCGTGCCGGGCATGTTGGCAGCTGCGGACGCCGCCGTCCTCACAGGCGGCATGACCGCTTACCAGGCCGCAGCGGTGGGCTGCCCCGCCGTCTATATCCCCTCGATCAGCCACGAGGAACCGGTCACCCGGGCCTTCGCCGCCGCCGGCGCTGGCATAGATCTCGGCGGTTTCGACGCCGCGCGCCTGCGCACCGTCATTGCCGACCTCGTCGAAGACGCTCCCGCCCGGCAGACCATGTCCGCCGCCGGCCCCGGTATCGTCGACGGTCAGGGCGCGGCGCGGGTCGCGGACCGGATCGCGGCCCGGTGGTGAACGGCCTCGCCGCACCCGGCAACGGGGACGGACACAATTACGAATGGCCCGCGACGGTGAATACCACGCACGGCCGCCCATAAAGGAGTTGAATATGTCGCTACGCAGCCGCCTCGGCCATATGTTTCACAAACCCTTCAAGGACGGTGAGGATCTGTTCATGAAGCGGGTCAAGTTCGGCGAGATTAACGAGTTCGCCGGACGTCCCATTATTTCCTCCGACCGTGAACGCCACACGCTGCCGTTTCTGACCAACCCGGCGCGGTCCCAGGTCGAGAAGGACTTCTGGACGCACGAAACGACGCTCGGGTACGAGTACGACGAAAGCAAACCGAAAGGCATGCGCGCGCGCCAGTCGTTCGATCTTTCCTATGACATGCTGAAAGACCGGATCGGCAAGGAAGCGGTGATCTTCGACATCGGCTGTAGCACCGGTTATTTCCTTGGCAAGTGGAAGGAGCAGGGCTTCGAGAACGTCCACGGCATCGACCCACAGGTCGCCGCTGTCGACTATGCGAAGGAGCACCGGCCAGACATCGACATCCAGGTCGGCTTCTTCAACCGCGGCCTGCATTTGGTGAACTGCGATCTGCTGACGTTCTACCAAACGATCTATCGCATTCCCTATCAGGACGATCTGTTCGCAACGGTCGACGCGTGCGCCAAGAACTACGTCCTGGTTGCCTGGGTCGAGGAAGCCGCGACCGGCAACTTCCCGCGCGACATTCACCTGGGCATGAGCAGGGTCGGCTTCGTCTGCGTCGAGAAACGGGTCGTCAACCGGGACTTCGAACCGTTCGGAACCCGGTCCGAAGACCAGCTCATGCTGGACTACAATGACGAAGGCCATCTCACGCCTTGGTTCATCAGCTTCTTCCTCTTCAAGCGCGTCAAGCCGAGAACCTGAACGCCGGCCGATGAAGATCCTTTCCCACCTGGCACGTATCAAACGCCTTCCCGGCGGCTACTTCAGCATCCTGCTGACGTTCTTCGCCGGTGTGACGCAGGGCGCCGGACTTCTGCTGTTCGTGCCGTTGCTGGAGATGATGGGCGGCCAGGGACTGTCGAACGCGGAGAACGCGGGCAGTATCCTGCCGATGGTGTCCGAACTGTTCATGCTCGCCGGCATCCCGATGGACTGGAAGACGCTTCTTCTGGCCGTCGTCGTGCTGAACCTCATCGGTCTCGGCCTGAATTTTGCGCACCGCGCCTTTGTGATGGGATACTGCTTTGTGCGGTTCCTCGGCGAAATTAACGGGCAACTGCTGCAGGGGCTGCTGCACAGTACGTGGCCGTTCGCATCCGAGCGCGCCACGGGCAAGGTGACCAACCAGCTGATCTTTCAGGGTCAGCGTGCCGGACGTTCGCTGACCCATCTCGTGAGCGCCGCGTCGGCGGCCTTACAGGTCGTCGTGTTCATGTCTTTCGGCGGCGTGCTGTCGCCCGAACTGCTTTTGCTCACGGTTCTGCTGGCGGGCGTCGTCGCCCTGGTCGTCCGACCGATGCAGGCGCGTGCCTACCGGTACGGCGACGAGTTGACCGGTGCCAGCGACAAGTTCGGGTTCTACGTGGTCGATTACCTAAAGAGCCTGAAGCTCATCAAGGCGTCCTCGTCGGAGGACAACATCGCCACGCAGTTGCGCGACATGTACGGCGACGTCTGCCATGTCATGTACAAGCGGCAGATCAACCTGGCAGCGACACAGTTCGTCATCCAGGCTTTTCCGGTGTTCCTGATCGCCGTCATCATCTGGTTCTCACACGCGGTGATGAGCCAGAACACGGGAACCGTCATCGTGTTCCTGCTGTTCATTGCGCGCATGGTTAACCTCATGAGCCAGTTCCAACACGAGGTTCAGTCCTACCTGATGGAAGTGTCAGCCATCGATTCCATCGACAGCACGATCGCGACGTATCGCAACAACGTTGAACTGCCGCCGCCAAACGCCCGGCGCATCGAAGCGTTCGAAAAAGAAATCGTTTTCAGCAACGTCAGCTACAGCTATGCGGACGGCAACCAGCCGGCACTCAAAGGGATCGATCTCACCATCAGAAAAGGCGAGATGATCGCCTTCGTCGGCGGATCGGGTGCGGGAAAGTCGACCCTCGTCGACCTGATCTGCGGATTGCGCCATCCGACCGGCGGCACGATCACCATCGACGGCGTCGCCGTTTCGGAAATCGATATCGCAACCTGGCGCCGGCAGATCGGTTACGTGACCCAGGAAGTCATGACGTTTAACGGCAGTTTCCGGGACAACGTCACGATCAGCCATCCCGATGCCGGCGATGCGCAGATCGAGAACGCCGTACGCGCGGCAAATCTGAGCGACGTGCTGGATGAGTTGCCCAACGGGATCGACACCATTCTCGGCGAGAACGGCGTCCGCCTGTCGGGCGGTCAGCGGCAGCGTCTCGCGCTCGCCCGGGCGCTCGTCGGCGAACCAAACATCCTGTTGCTGGACGAAGCAACCAGTGCGCTGGACAACGAATCGGAACGCGCCATCCAGGATGCGCTGGAACAACTGGCGCAGCGTTTCACGATGATCGCGGTCGCGCACCGGCTGTCGACCATTGCCAAGGCCGACAAGATCTGTGTCATCGAAGCGGGACGGATCGTCGAGACCGGCCGCTACGACGATCTGCTCCGCGCCGACGGTCGGTTCGCACAACTACACGGCCTGCAGGCCTAGAACACCGGAACCGGAACAGCCTGATGACGCACTTTCAAATCGCCGCCGGCCGGACGCCCGTCAAACAGCTCTGGGATGCCGCCGCCCTGGCCAAATTCTGCACGCGCGGCGACATGACCTGGCAGCAGAAGCAGGCCTACCTCGGGTTCTACTTCAACGCGGCGGATCACATTCAGCCCTTGTTCGTCACGCTGACGCGGTCCGGGTTCCATTATTCGATGCTGACGATTCAACTCGCCCTCGACCTGGCGGACGGCGGATCGGGCGAATACTACTATGCCGACCGCGGCTGGCGGCTCGAGCGCGGCGGTCTTCTTTATACGCACCTGGACTGGCGCACGCCGACGCATACCACCGGCTTTGGAATCGACGGGCGGCACCTTTACTTCACGCACCAGCCGTTCTTCCGGGTCCGCTCAGGATGCGTCGAGCGGATGAGGGCCGTGCTGCTGGTACGTAACCTCCTCGACCAGATGTCGTCGTGGTATTTCCGTCTCGCCGAGGACAGGAACGACCCGTTCAGTTTCCCGTGGCGCAAGCGGCTGACCGATTCCATCGAGTATCTCAACAGCTGGGGCGATTTTCGCGCCCGGCACGATAATGTGGCCGTCTGCCGTTACGAGGATCTGACCGCAAACCCGTTCGACGAGTTGAAACGTCTGCTCGCGTTCTGGCAGCTCGAAGTGCCGGACGATTGCCTGAGAACGGCCCTCGAACGCACCAGCAAGGAAGAAATGCGCCGGCGCCTGCCCGAAGCGGAACAGGACGTCAGCAAGAATTCGCGCGTTTCCTTCCGTGGCGACGGCGATCAGGCACCGGCGGCACTTCTCGATGCCGTCCGCGAAGCCGCGAAAACGGAACTGGTTCACAATTTCGGATACGAGTACTGAGCAATTGACGACGTCTACCGGCAAGCTTGAGGAAAACCTGTTCGCGTTCGGCACCAAGGCCGGCACGCTGGCGCGGCTGCGCCCGATGGTCACGGCGGCGGAAGTGCCACCGCAGGTCGTGGTGCATGTGTCCGACTGGAATTCGGCGCGCGAGCGCGCGGTCGAGAACATCATCGCCGCCTTCCCGTCACGCCCGCTTGCTGTCCGCTCCAGCGCAACCGCGGAGGACACCGCCGAGACCTCGAACGCCGGCGCTTTCGAAAGCGTAACCAACATCCCTGCCGAGCCCGGCCCGGTCGCCGGCGCGGTGGACCGTGTCATCCGTTCGTTCGAACGCATCCCCGCCGAGGACATGGACTGTCAGGAAGTCCTGATCCAGCCGATGATCGGCAATGTCGTGTTCTCCGGCGTCATCCTGACGCGCGACCTGGATACCGGCGGCCCCTATTACGTCATTAATTACGACGACTTCACCGGGCGCACGGACACCGTCACCGGCGGCGGCGAAAGCAAGGCCGTGATCATTCACCGCGACCACGCCGAGGCCGTCCACTCGCCGCGCATCTCCAAGATCGTCGCGCTTGCACGGGAACTGGAATCGCTGACCGGGTCGGATGCGCTCGACATCGAGTTCTGCCTCGACGCCGAGTTGAACCTGTTCCTGCTGCAGGTCCGGCCGCTAGCGGCGCAACGCCAGTGGCGTCCGATAAAGGAAGCGTCGGTGTCCGCCGCGCTCGAGGAAACCGCCGGCTGCGTCGCCGAGGCGCTCACCACAACCGGGCCGGCCCTCGGCGCAACGACGATCCTCGGCGACATGCCCGACTGGAATCCGGCCGAGATGATCGGCAACACGCCGCGGCCGCTGGCCATATCGCTTTATGAAAGCCTGATCACGGACCGGGTGTGGGCCGAGGCGCGCGCGCAGATGGGGTATCGCCGTGTCGACGCGCCGTTGATGGTCTCACTGGCCGGCCGGCCTTATATCGATGTCCGGCTCAGCCTCAATTCGTTCCTGCCCGCCGACCTGGACGACGGCCTTGCGGAACGCCTCGTCGACTGGCAGCTCGCGCACCTGTCCGAGAACCGCGAACTGCACGACAAGATCGAGTTTACCGTCACCCCGACCTGCCATGACTTCGCGTTCGGGCGCTGGCACGAGAAACTCGGTGATGCCGGTTTCTCCGGCGCCGAGCTGGAGACGCTCGAAACATCCCTGCAGCAATTGACCCGCGACGCGCTGACCGGCGGCCCGTCACAGATCGAGGCACTGCTGGCGACGACCCGGGCGTTTTACGAGCGCGCCGCCGCGCCGGAAGACCTGGGCACGGATAACCTCGCCGGCACGTTGGACGAGATCCGTACGTGCGGCACGTTGCCGTTTTCGATTCTCGCCCGGCACGGTTTCATCGGCGTTATCCTGCTGCGCTCATTAGTGAACCGCGGCATTCTCGAACAGCACGACGCCGACGCTTTCATGCTGTCGGTGCAGACGATCGCATCCGAAATGGTGCATCACATGTCGGCGCTGGCGTCGGGAGACATGCCGCTGCAGGACTTCCTCGCCCGCTATGGCCATCTGCGGCCGGGGACGTACGACATCCTTTCGTGGCGCTATGACGAGAAGCCCGAGCTCTATCTTGGCGGCAAGGCACTGGCGACCGTGCGCGGCGAGCCATTCTCACTTGCCGGTGACAAACGCGGGGCGGTCGACAGATGCCTCGACGAATGCGGTTACGGCATCGGCGTCGATGCGCTGTTCGCGTATATCGCCGCCGCGATCGCCGCCCGCGAGGAAGCCAAGTTCGCGTTCTCCAGAGGCGTCAGCAATCTGCTGTCGATGCTCAAGCGCTGGGGCGCGGACGCCGGGCTCAGCGGCGAACAGGTCTCGTTCCTGCGGATCGACGATATCGTACGCGACCACAGTGACGTCCCCACTCTGCGCGCCCGCGCCGCCGATGCCGAGCAGCGTCACGGTCTGACGCGGGCGCTGCGGCTGCCGTCGCTAATCGTCGAGATCGACGACGTTTTCGTGGTCCGGCCGATGCGCGGGCAGCCCAACTTCATCACCAGCAAGTCGGTCGCCGGCACGGCGGTGCACCTGCACACCAACGAGGCATTGCCGCTCGACGGGCAGATCGTGCTTATCGAAAGCGCCGACCCCGGCTTCGATTGGATCTTCTCGCACAAGATCGCCGGGCTGATCACCATGCACGGCGGCGCCAACTCGCACATGGCGATCCGCTGCGCCGAGTTCGCACTGCCCGCGGCCATCGGTTGCGGCGAGAAGCTCTTCAACGAACTGATCCGCAAGAATGTCATCGAGCTGAACGCGGGTCAACGCAAGGTCACGGGTCACTGATCATGATCGTCTGGATCACAGGGCTCTCTGGCGCCGGCAAAACCACGCTGGGCACCGAGCTGCAGCGGCAATGGAAGTCGCAGGCGGACAACGTCGTCATGGTCGACGGTGACGTGGTGCGCCGCTTGCTGGGCGCCGAGGGCACGAACGACGCCTATACCATGGAGGCCCGGCGCAAGGTCGCCGAACGGATCGCCGAAATCTGCGCATGGCTCGACGAACAGGGCATGCACGTCGTTTGCTGCACCATCTCGATGTTCCCCGAGCTGCGCCGCCGCAACCGCGAACGTTTCAGCCGGTACTTCGAGGTGTTCGTCGACGCGCCGATGGAGGCCCTCGAACGGCGCCACCCGGATGCGCTATATGACCGTGCGGCGCGCGGCGAAGTCGCCAACGTCGTCGGCGTCGACATTGCCTACGAGAAACCAGAAAACCCGGACTTCATCCTGGACAACCGGGGAGACGGCACCGACTTCGCGCAGGTTGCGCGCGATCTGCTTGGAAGGATGGCGGTTTGAAGCGCGTCGCCGTTTCCATGCGCGTCACCCAGGCCGAGGGATACGACGAGCCGCGTGACACCGTCAGCCGCGACTGGAGCGGGTTCCTGCACGGGCTCGGTCTGCTGCCGCTGTTTCTTCCCAATCATCAAACGGCAGCACTGGATGCATTCGGGGAACTCAAGCCGGATCTTCTGATCCTGAGCGGCGGCGAGGACATCGGCACCGACGCCGCCCGCGATGAAACCGAAACCGGACTGATGAAGGCCGCGGAGGACACGGGTCTGCCTTTGCTCGGCGTATGCCGTGGCATGCAGTTCATCAATCGCATGTACGGCGGCGCCGACACCCATGTTGAAGGTCACGTCGCAACGCCGCACGCGGTGACGGTCGAAGGCCCCATGAGCACACTTTACGGTGCCACCGTGACGGTGAATTCCTTTCACGGCACCGGCATCAGCGACACGCAGTTGGCGGACAACCTGACCGCCTGGGCGCACGACGGCGACGGGTACGTCGAGGGCTTTACCGGCGCGTCCGGGCGCGTCGTCGGTGTCATGTGGCATCCCGAGCGCGCAGGTGCGCCCGCCGCCGACCAGGCTCTGCTGTCGGCGTTGATCGACAACGGACGGGCCCCGTGACCCGGGTTATCATGCTCGCGGCGGGACGCGGTTCCCGGCTCGGCGGTGAAACCGCCGAGAAGCCGAAGTGCCTGGCCGAGGTCGGCGGTCGCCCGCTGATCGACTGGCAGATCGCCGCGCTCGGTGCAGCAGGACTGGTCGATATTCATTGTGTCGGTGGTTACCGCGCCGACATGCTACCGTTCAACGGCACGCGGCTGCACGTAAACGAGGCCTGGGCGTCGACGAATATGGTGGAATCCCTGTTCTGTGCCGCCGACGCATTCGATGACGACATCATCGTGTCCTACAGCGATATAGTCTACGAGCCCCAGATCCTGACGCAGCTGCTCGACAGCCCGCACGATATTTCCGTGGTCGTCGACACCGCGTGGCGGAACCTGTGGTCGGCGCGCTTCGACGACCCGCTCGACGATGCCGAAACCCTTCGTCTCGACGGCGACGGACGGATCACCGAAATCGGCGACAAGCCGAACGGCTACGATAACATCGAGGCGCAGTACATCGGCCTCTGCCGGTTCCGCGGCACCGGCATCAGAACGCTCCGCCATACGTTCGACACGCTCGACGAATACGAGCGCCCGTGGATGCAGAAACGCGGTCTCGAAAACGCCTACATGACGGATTTCCTAATGGAGATGATTCTCCGCGGCGACGACGTGCACGCCACGCCTGTCGAGGGCGGCTGGTTCGAGGTCGACACCGAAACGGACCTCGCACTCTACGGAAAGCTGCACTCCGAAGGCGCGCTCAAACGGTTCGTCGATCCCGGCGCGGTATTCGGGAAACCGGCATGAGCGGCAACAGGCCCAATGTCCTGTTTCTGACCGTCGACGCACTCCGGCCCGACCGTCTTAGCCTGTTCGGATACGATAGACCGACGACACCGAACCTGGAACGCCTCGCGTCCCGGGATACCATCGTGTGCCGCAACGCCTTCTCGCTCGGCAGCTTTACCCAGACCGCCGCCGTGCAGTTGATGACGTCGAGCCGGCCGCTTTCGTACAACGGTTACGACGACGGCGCGCGCGGCCGGCCGGCAACGGTGTTCGAAGCCTTCAAGGCCGCTGGATACCGCACCGAGTGCATCAGCACCCTGCATTGGGTGAATCGTTTCTTCGGCTACGACCGGGGCGTCGACGAGGAAGTGCAGTTGTTCTCGCTGCTGTCGCTGCCGGGCGTCGCGCTCGCGATCATGCGCGCGGGGCTGCGCGAATACGATGCCGGATCCATCGACGACGCGGCGCTCGTCGCCAACACGAAGCCCGTTCTCGACAAGCTGTTCGACGACGTCGTCGAATACATCGATCTACTGCAGGCGCGGGAACCGGAGATCCGCCGCGACTTCCCGCACTCGCCGATCGCCAACGCCGGGTTCGATCTGGCGCGGGTCCGCGCCGTCACCGAGCGTCACCGCGAAGACCTGGCCCGCGATCCGATCGGCTATCTGAACCGGCATCTGCTGCCAGCGTCGACCATGGATACCTGGGATCACCGCTGGCTGCCGAAGGAATGGCGCGCCTGCCGGACACCCGGCAAGCTCGTCTCCGAAGCCGCGTTCCGCGCCGGCAACGCGCCGCTGGCGATGCTCGATCCGTCGGCAGCCGCGCTCAGGCGTGCGCGGTTCCGGTATTATCCGGACGCCCATTCGCTGGCCGGGAGGATCGTCAACCAGTTGGAAAACCACAGCGGCGATAACCCGTTTTTCATCTGGACGCATTTCATGGACACGCACGCGCCCTATGTTTCTGGGCACGGCAAGCGCTGGTACCGGGACACCAGGCGCTATCTCCAGCATCTGGGATATGGCAACGGCATCGACCCGGCAGCGGCGCTCAAGCGCAAACCGAAGACCGATGACGACGCCGCTGCGATCCGCGCGCTTTACGACGCCGCCGTGCATTCGACGGACGAAGCGATCGGCATCATTATCGACGCTCTCGACCGCACCGGACTTCGCGACAACACGCTGGTCGTGATCAGCGGCGATCACGGCGAAGAGCTCGGTGAACACGGCGATTTCGGACATTACTTCCTGCTTTACCAGCACAACACGCACGTTCCGATGGTGATGTCCATGCCCGGCATCGAAAGCAGGAACGTCGACGATCTCGTTTCGATCCTCGATCTGGGGCCGACGATGACCGATGTCTGCGGCGTCGCCACACCCGCGCAATGGGACGGCCGTTCCGTACGCGACCCAGCCGTCGCCCGGCGCGAACACCTGCTGCAGGAAACTTTCTACGCCGGCAGCTGCCTGTTCGATATCCGGCCCGTCTATTTCGGCGTACGCACGCAGGATTTCCATTTCCTCTGGCAGGAACGGGTCGACGGCGCCGACCGGTTCAGCCCCGGCCGGCCGCAGCTTTTCGATGCCCACGCCGACCCGGCGCAGCAGAACGATCTGTACCGCCCGGATCATCCGGCGGTCGACGCCATGAACACCCTGATCGCGACACGCATGTACGACTTGCCCAGGTTCGACCGCGCCCGGGTCGAGCAGGGCTTCGGAACGGCGATCGCCGACAAGGCCGCGCGCCTCGCCGCAAATGCGCCCGAAAAACCGTTCGACAACGATGTCACTGCCGATGCCTGAGATCGCCGCTTCAACCATCGCGCTGCCGGCGGGCGATCACGATGCCGAATTCGCCAGGCTCGCCGACATAGGCATCGCCGCCGTCGAGGTCGCGCCGAGCCGCCGCTGGACCGACACCTGGGAAGGACTGGGCGCCGACGCCATCAAACGTTATCGCCGTGTCATCGAAGGCGCGGGTCTCAAGGTCGCGGGCCTGCATTCGCTGCTGTTCGACCACAAGGACCTAGTACTGTTCGGCGATGATGACACGCGCGCCAGACTCGCCGATTTTCTCGTCCACCTTTCCGCGGTCTGCCGCGACCTCGGCGGGCGCACCCTGATCTGGGGCGGCGGGCGGCTGCGTGGCGACGTGCCGGTTGCCGACGCCACAGCACGGGCCACCGGTTTCATGGCCGGCGTGTGCCGTCGCATCGAGGGCCATGGAACGGTCTACTGTTTCGAGCCGCTCGGGCCGAACGACAGCGACTTCATCAATTCGGCGCTGGAAGCGCTGGCGATCTGCCGCGCCATCGATCACCCGGCCATGGCCATCCAACTCGACGCCAAGGCGCTGGTCGAGAACGGCGAGGTCTCCCCGGACGTGTTCGGCGCCGTTGCCGGCAATCTCGTACACGTGCACGCCAACGAACCGGGGCTGACCGTGGTCGGGTCGAGCGGTCAGGTGGACCATGCGAAGATCGGCGCCCTGCTCGGTGAAATCGGCTACGATGGATACGTTTCTGCGGAACAGCGCATGTTCAACGAAGAAAACTGGGCCGACGATCTGGCCGCCAGCGCGCGCGCCATAGACCGGCACTATTGCAACGGGGGAGCAACATGACCGAATTCAGCAAACCCGACTGGGCGCCCCAGGTCGCCCCCGGCTCTAGAATCCTCATTACCGGCGCGACTGGCGGGCTCGGACGCGCCCTTGTCGACATGCTGCTCGAAGGTCCCGACTGCGTCATCGGCGCGCACGGGAACACACAGGTCTTCGACCACGATGACCCATGCATCATACCACTGCAGAAGAGCTTCGAGACCGAAGCCGACTGCCGCGCGCTAGTCAACGAATTCGCACAGGCGGCCGGCGGGATCGACGCGCTGGTGGTGCTGTCCGGCGCGATTCGCTTTTCTGGCCACTGGAAGGACATGGAAGGAGCCGACTGGGAGCGCGAGATGGCAATTAATCTCAACCAGCCGTTCTACCTGGCGCGTGCGGCGATGGCCCACATGGTCGGCGGTGGGCGTATCCTATTGACCGGCACCGAATCGGCGCTGCACGGCGGCTCACCAACATCTTTCCCGTATGCCGTCGCCAAGCGCGGCACCGAGTGCATGGTCCAGGGGCTCGCCCGCGAAGGAGCGCCGGACGGCATTCTCGTCAACGGCGTCCGCTTCGGCTACATCGAAAGCGGCTTTCATCAACGCTGGCACGCGCGCACGCCGGCGCAGATGGCCGAGCGCGCCGAACTGGTGCCGCTGAAGCGTGGCGGTCACATCGATGAGGCCGCGGCGCTCATGACGTATCTGCTTTCCGGATGGGCGGGATTCATCACCGGACAGATGATTCCGCTAACCGGCGGCGACTGGCTGTAATATGAAGAAGCTCATTCTGGCACTCTGCGATCATCCGATCATCGGCCGCGCGCTCGGCTTCATTGGCCGCGCCACGCATCGCCGGCAGTTCCTGTTCGGCTTGCGCAACCCGTTCTATCTGTCGACCTTCGTCATCGAACACGAAGACAGTCACTACATTGCGACCGCAGACAGCTACCTGTTCCTGAGTTCGCCGCCCGAAGCACGCATGATGTTCGACGGCAGCGCTTACGAATCCGACATTTCTTTCCTGATGCGTAAACTCGTCCGGCCGGGCGACGTGGTGCTGGATGTCGGCGCCAACGTCGGTCTACACACGGTCTTCCTGGCCGACATTGTCGGTGACGGTCGTGTGATTGCCTTTGAGCCGGTCAGTGAAATGGCCGAAAAGCTCTCGGCCAATTGCGCCTTCAATCGCGCCGGCAACGTCACGCTCGTGGAATGCGCATTGGGCGAAGACACCCGTGAAGCTGAAATCCAGGTCAACCTTGGCGATCCGGGCATGGAAGGCACGAACTCAATGATCGCCTCCGTGCACGTGAGCCAGCGGCCCGACCACTATGAAACGCGCATGATCCGGGTCAAACGGCTC
Organism: Rhodospirillales bacterium; assembly: GCA_965229805.1. Lineage (GTDB taxonomy): Bacteria > Pseudomonadota > Alphaproteobacteria > Rhodospirillales > Casp-alpha2 > UBA4479. Next base: position 37,549 of record CBDDJO010000001.1, read on the forward strand.
GACGATATCGCCGCCGAGCTAGGGGTCCGCGAGCGGGTCGATTTCATCAAAATCGATACCGAGGGTTTCGAGCCGATGGTCATCAAGGGCGGTCTCGACTTGATCCGCGAAACCCGCCCGGCCATGCTAGTCGAAGCGCACTCGAAACGGCTCGCCGATGTCGGGCTTTCGTTCGGCTGGTACCGGGAGATGTTTCCTGATTACCATATCTACGTGATTCATCCGGTGACCCCCGCCAACCCCTACCTACACCTCGAGCCGCTCGGGGACGAACCGCCGGAGATCGCCGTCAATCTCCTGCTGTTGCCCAGGAACGTGTGATTGCAACCCAGCTCGGCGGCATTGCCATTCCTTGCCCATACACCTCACCAGTGACCCGGCCTGCTATGCCGAACAGCCCCGCAGGTTCGCAACCGGCAGCGGCTGGACACCGGGAACCGTGTCCGGAATCGCGCGCGAACTGGAGCATGCGTTCGACGATATCTACGATGCCTGGCACCAAACGGCGCTGCAGTTGCAAACGCAGCCGGGCGCCGAACTGGCACACATGCCGACCATGAGCACCTATGCATCCGACTTCGGCGTCATGTCGGCATGGGTGGAAGTCGTGCGGAAATATGCCGAGGCCACGCACGAGACCTGCGTGGCATGCGACGATCCGTGGCTGTATAGGGCGCTCTCTTCCCTGCCGGGTGTCACATCCGACCGCCCCCCAAGAATAACCGCGAAGCGGCTTCGCTTTTTCTGCCGCGGGGTGCTGGCCCGCACCCGCGCTGCGTTGCGTTGCTTGGTCGCGCTGTCACGCACCCGCGCGCACCGCAAGGCCCCGACAAAGGCGGCCTGGCTCTTGGTGTACGGCCACCCCGACAGCAACGCCAAGGGATACGATGCCTATTTCGGCGGCCTGATGCGGGAAATGCCGGACCTCCGGCGGCTCATGCACACCGACTGCCCGGCATCCTATGCCCATGAACTTGCCGGAGACGGCCGCACCCATTCCCTTCATGCCTGGGGCCGTGCCGGCGCGGTGCTGAAAATGCCGTTCGCGCGCTGGTCCCCGGACACGTCCGGGCTCGATACAGCGACCGCCTGGCTTGTCGAGCGCGCCGCCGCGATCGAGGGCAGCGGCGGCAGCGCCGCCATGACGTATTGGCAGATGACATGCCATGCCAACTGGCTCAAGGCCGCGGCCCCGAAGACCGTCGCCTGGCCGTGGGAGAACCATCCGTGGGAGCGGGATTTCGTCCGCGCCGCGCGGCGCAACGGCACCACGACACTGGGCTACCAGCACACCGTCGTCGGCCGGCATATGTATAACCAGGGCGCGGACGCCAATCTCGACGGCACCGACAGCATCCCCGACAAGATTCTGCTTAACGGGCCGTCATACGAAGACGACCTGAAAGGGCGCGGCATCCCGGCGGATCGCATGACCGTCGCCGGCGCGCACCGGATCGGCGCCAAGGGTCTACCGGCATACGACCCGAACGGGCCGGTCTTCCTGGCGCTTTCCAACAACCCGTCGTTCGCGCGGCAGATGATCGACGCCTGCCGCCCGCTTGCGAGCGCCGAACGGCCGTTCATCGTCAAGGACCATCCGCTGAGCCCCTATCCGGTCACCGAAAGCGGCGACTTCACCTATACCCGCCAACCCATCCCCGAGCTGCCGGCGATGCGTGCTCTTATTTATTGTACCGGCACCACGGGGCTGGAGGGGCTGCTGGGCGGCGTGCCGACTTACCGCTTCATCCCCGAGGGCGGCATCGCGCTGGATATCCTGCCCAGGGGCCTGGAACCGGTCTCGGTCAACGCAAGCGAATTGGCGACGGCGTTGCAGAACCCGCCGCAAGCGGTTAATCACGCGGGGTCCGACGACAAGACCGGGGCCTTCCCGCCGCCGGACTCGAACGTATGGACATCGCTTTTGCGTGACGAACGGACCGAACCGACCCCATGACCGAACCAATGAACGAACCCATCAACGTCGCCCTCATCGGCTGCGGCCGCATCGCCGGACATCATTGCCGTTCCATCGCCGAAGTTGATGGCGTCGAACTTGCCGCCGTGTGCGACCTCGAAATCGAAAAAGCCGAGGCGTATGCCAACGAGTTTGGCGTCCCGGCGTTTTCCGACTACCGGAAAATGTTCGAAGACGTACCCGGAATCGACATCGCCGCCGTGATCACGCCAAGCGGCATGCACTTCGAGCACGGCATCGAGGTCATCCGCGACTTCGGCAAGCATGTGGTGATGGAGAAACCGACGTTCATGCGGCCCAGACAGTTACATGACGCCTACGCCGCCGCCGACAAGGCCGGCACCCACATCTTTCCTGTGTTCCAGAACCGCTACAACAAAGCCGTCCGGCGCGTCAAAAAGGCGCTGGAAACGGGCGAGCTGGGCGATATCCGGACCGTTTCCGTCCGGCTGCGCTGGTGCCGGCCGCAGCGTTACTACGACCTCGCGCCGTGGCGCGGCACGTTCTCGCACGACGGCGGTGCGCTCACCAATCAGACCATCCACCATGTTGACCTGCTCCGGCACTTGGGCGGCGATATCGAGACCGTCAACGCCACCATGCGCACGCTGGGTGCCGAGATCGAGGTCGAAGACACGACCGTCGCCTCGCTGACCTATGCGTCGGGCGCCGTCGGTACGCTGGAATCGACGACTGCCGCGCGGCCCGATGATTTCGAAGCGTCGATCTCGTTCGTCTGTTCCGAAGGCCTGGCGCAGATCGGTGGCATCGCCGTCAACGAACTGCAGGTCTTCACGCCGGACCCGGCGGCCTGTGCCGCCAACTCCGAGGACTTCAAGGGTATTGAGGGTCACGGCGCGGTCTATGGCTTCGGGCACACGGAAATGTACCGTGACATCGTTGCCGATTTCCGGGGCGAGGCCGCCTATCCGGTCGACCGCGCGGACTGCCTGAGAACACTCGAACTGCTGCACGCGTTCTACCGCTCGGACGAAGCCGGCGGCTGGGTCGCGGTCGACGGCAACGCGTCGTCCGAGCGCCTCGGCCGGCCGAACGACGCCATCTCGGACCGTTACCGGACACCGACGTCTTGAGCGGGAAACTGAAGGTCGGGATCGCCGGCTACGGCGTCGTCGGCAAGCGCCGCCGCGGCGTCATTGATGCGCGCGACGACATGCGGACCGTCGCCGTCTGCGACCGCACGCTCGGCGGAAGCGGCACCTTCGACGACGGCGTCAAATACTTCGAGACGTATCCGGCATTGCTCAACGAAGACCTCGACGTGCTGTTCGTCGCCATGTCCAACGACATTGCCGCCGAAGTGACCGTCGCCGGACTGGAGCAGGGGCTGCACGTGTTCTGCGAAAAGCCGCCGGGCCGTGACGTCGCCGACATCGAGGCCGTCGTCGCCTGCCACGCGCCGCGCGCCGGCCAGAAACTCAAATACGGCTTCAATCACCGTTACCACGATTCCGTCCAGGACGCCCTGGCGGCGCTGGCGTCTGGTGGCCTGGGCGAGGTGATCGACATCCGCGGCGTCTATGGCAAGTCGCAACTGATCACCTTCGATCAGACGAGTTGGCGGACCGAACGCGCGCTCGCCGGCGGCGGCGTATTGCTCGATCAGGGCATTCACATGGTCGACCTGATCCGGCTGTTCGGCGGCGAGTTCACCGACGTCAAAAGCTTCGTCTCGAACCGGGTCTGGGGTCACGACGTGGAAGACAACGCCTACGCCCTTATGCAGACCGGCGACGGTGTCACCGCCATGCTGCATTCGTCGGCGTCGCAGTGGCGCCACCGCTTCCGTCTCGAGATCGGCATGACCCGGGGGGCGCTGACGCTCTCCGGCATACTATCCGGCTCCAAGAGCTACGGCGCGGAAACACTGACCATCACCCGGCGTGGTGACAACGACATGGGCGACCCGCACGAGGAAACGAAAAGCTACGACAACGACCCGTCGTGGACGCTGGAAGTGGCCGAATTCGCCGACGCCATCCTGCGCGACGGCAAGATCGTCAACGGCTCTGGCGAGGACGCGCTCAGGACGATGCAACTCGTCTATAAAATATATTGCGCCGACCCCCGTTGGCGTGAAATGTGGCAACTCGATTTCCAAGCACAGGATCCGGTAGCATGAGCGTTCGCCAGTCCGACCGCGCCTTCGGCCTGACATTTGCCGCTGTTTTCAGCATCATCGGCGGTGTCGTTTGGTGGCTGGCCGAGGCCCTCTATTTATGGCCGTTTGTTGCCGCCGCCGTATTCGGAATTCTGGCCTTGGCGGTTCCCGGTGTGCTATTACCCCTCAACCGGCTGTGGTCATGGTTCGGCGGCAAGCTGGGTCCTATCAACAACAAACTGGTTCTCGGTCTCTTCTATATCCTGTTCATGATTCCCTTCGGCCTTGTGATGCGTGCGATAGGACGCGATCCGATGGCCCGGAAGCTTCATACCGATGAGGAGAGCTACTGGCAGCAACCGGCGCGGCAACTCGACCGGGAAACGCTGCGGGACATGTACTGACGCGGACGACAGATGATCTCACTCCTCAAAGAGCTTTTTCGTTTCATGCGGACCTACCGGAAGTTCTGGATGGCGCCGCTGATCCTGGGGCTGCTGGCCCTCGGCGTGCTGCTGATCGCCGCGCAGAGCTCCGCCATCACACCATTCATCTACGCGATTTTCTGATTCCATGATCGTTCTCGGTCTTTCGGCTTTCTATCACGACAGCGCCGCCGCTATCGTTCGTGACGGCGAGATCGTGGCCGCCGCACAGGAAGAGCGGTTCACGCGCAACAAGAACGATTCCGACTTGCCGGTGAACGCCGCCGCATACTGTCTCGACGCCGCCGGGGTCACGCTCGACGACGTCGATCACGTCGCCTTCTACGACAAACCGCTGCTAACCTTCGACCGCCTGCTCGAAACATACCTTGCCTATGCGCCGTCCGGCTTCGGGTCGTTCGCCAAGGCGATCCCTGTCTGGGTCAAGGACAAGCTTTTGCAAAAAAGCCGGATCGTAAAGGGACTGAACGGGCTTGAGCGCGGGCAAATCACCGAGGACGATATCCTGTTCGGGTATCATCACCATTCGCACGCCGCCGCCGCGTTCTATCCATCTCCGTTCGACGAGGCCGCGATCGTCATCATGGACGGTGTTGGCGAATGGGCGACGACCTCGATCGGCTACGGCAAGGACCGCGACATCCGTCTCGACAAGGAAGTCCGGTTCCCGCACTCGCTCGGCATGCTGTATTCCGCGTTCACCTATTACCTGGGGTTCAAAGTCAACGACGGTGAATATAAGGTCATGGGCCTGGCGCCCTATGGCGACCCGGAGTACGCCGACCTGATCATGGAAAAACTGCTGGACGTGAAACCGGACGGTTCGTTCCGCATGAACATGTCATACTTCAACTATACGACCGGACTGACCATGACCAACGACCGGTTCGCGAAATTGTTCGGCGAACCGAGGCGCGAGCCCGCCGACCCGTTGACGGATTTCCACATGAACGTGGCGCGTTCGGTGCAGGTGGTCGCGGAACGTCTGATCATGGGTGTCTGCGAAGAGGCGCACCGCCTGACCGGTTCGGAAAATCTGTGTCTCGCCGGCGGTGTCGCGCTGAATTGCGTCGCCAACGGCCTTGTCCAACGCGAAGGGCCATTCGAGAATATCTGGATTCAACCCGCTTCCGGTGATGCCGGCTCTGCGCTCGGCATCGCACTCGCTGCAGCGAACCTGCTCGGCGACGAACGCGCGCCGGTCCGCAGGAACGGTCACGACGCCATGCAGGGTGGATACCTGGGACCGGCCTTCGACGACGACGAGATCCGTGCCGCGCTGGATGCACACAACGCCGTCTACGAACGGCTCGATGACGCCCCCCTGGTTTCGGCCGTCGCCGACGCGCTTGCCGGCGACAAAATCGTCGGCTGGTTCCAGGGCCGCATGGAGTTCGGGCCGCGAGCCCTCGGCAACCGTTCGATCCTCGGCAATCCTGCGTCGCCCGAGATGCAGAAGACGCTCAACATGAAGATCAAATACCGCGAGAGCTTCCGGCCGTTCGCGCCGGCGGTGCTGCGCGAGGATGTCGGCGAGTTCTTCCAGTTTTCGGACGACAGCCCCTACATGCTGATCGTCGCCCCGGTCCGGGAAGATCACCGCACCGAACTCAGCGACGCGGACAAAAACCGCAAGGGTCTCGACCGCCTCAACGTCGTCCGCGCCAAGCTGCCGGCGATCACGCACGTCGATTATTCGGCGCGCATCCAGACGGTCACACCCGAAAGCAACACGCGTTTCTACGACCTGATCAGCGCCTTCAAGGAACGCACCGGCAACGGCGTCCTGGTCAACACGAGCTTCAACGTCCGCGACGAACCGGTCGTGTGCTCGCCCGACGACGCCTATCGCTGTTTCATGGCGACCGAGATGGACATGCTGGCCGTCGGCAACTTCGTACTGAAAAAGGCGGCGCAATGACCGTGACGGCCGCCCCGCCACTGTTCTCCGAACGGATTCTGAAGCGCCTGCGCGCGCCGGGTGCAAGCGACGGCGCATCACTGGCCCGGGAAGGCGATGAATTCCGTTGCACTGAAACCGGCGAGGCATTCCCGGTCATCGAGGGCATTCCGTCGCTGTTCGCGCCCAGCCCCGGTGAAGGCAAGGACGTCACCGATAAAGTCCGCTCGTTTTACGAGGAGAACCCGTTCCCAAGTTACGAAGGTCTCGAGGACTTTGGCGAGCTTGTCACCAAGGGGCACGCCAACAGCTTCTCGAAGAACCTGCTCGACGCCGTCGGCTACAACAAGACGGTCCTCGAATGCGGCTGCGGCACCGGCCAGCTTTCGCACTACCTTCAGCTCAACAACAATCACGTGCTCGGCATCGATATGTCGCTGGCGAGCCTCGGCCTCGCCGTCGAGCACAAAAATCGCAACGCTCTGACCCGCGCCGCATTCGCGCAGATGAACATCTTCAATCTCGCCATCAAGGACAACAGCTTCGACGTGGTGATCTCGCACGGCGTGCTGCACCATACCTTCGACGCACGCCGCGCCTTCGCCCAGATCGTCCGGAAACTGAAACCCGGCGGCATCGTCATGGTCGGACTTTATAACCGGCCGGCGCGGCTGCCGACACTGATCCGCTCGAAGCTGATCGGTCTCCTGGGGCCCAACATCGACTTCGTGGTCCGCAAGCGCATCCGCGACAAACGCAAGGCGGCGATCTGGATCGCGGATCAGTACTACAACCCGCACGAGACCTGGCATTCGCTGGACGAGGTCCTTGAATGGTTCCGGGAGAACGACATCGGTTACCTGAATGCCTCGCCGGCGATCCTCGGCACCGACGGCGAAGACGCCGAGCACCTGTTCCACCCGACGTCGCCCGGCACGCGCTACCAACGCGCGGTGACCCAACTCACCTGGCTCGGGACCATCGCCCGTGAAGGCGCCCTGTTCGACGTCATCGGCAAGAAGGCCGCATCATGAGCGATCAGGACGTCCCGGTAACCTGGAAGGGCCGCCTCGTTGCCCTGGTGCTCGGGCTTGTCTTCCTGTTTGGGATATCGGAAGCCGTCGTGCGTGTCGTCTATCCGACGTGGAGCGAGTTTTACTCGGGACGCTTCCTGACCGTCGAGAACGTACCGGGTCATGGTGACGTCGCCGTCGGCCGCAGGAACTTCGACGGGCATTTCTCGCAAAACAACGGCGATTTCCGGGCCCGCATCAGGATCAACGACTTCGGCCTGCGCGACGACGAACCGGTCGCCGCCGCCGACGGACGTATCTGGATCATCGGCGATTCCATGGCCTTTGGCTGGGGTGTCGAACGCGGCGAGATGTATTCCTCGGTAATTGCCGAGAAGCTCGACCGGCCCACCTACAACGTCGCCAGCCCCGGCACCAACGTTTGCGGCTACCAGGCGCTTGCCGGACGGATGCCGGATGACCTGAAACCGCGCGCGGTCGTTGTCGGCCTGATCCTCGAAAACGACCTCACGAATTACGACTGTGCGGCATACGCAAAGAAAACGCAGCTGAATCAAGGTGGCGGCATTTCCATAGGCAGCATCAAGGCGTCGCTGACCGAACACCTCGCGCTCTACAATTTCTTTGCCGTGGCGTTGAAACGTGTCGATGTCGTCCGCGAGGCGCTTATCTGGGCAGGCGTCGTCAACAGGTCGCACGCCTACCGCAACCCGCTCACCGGGCGCGACGTCCAGAACATCACCGCAAGTACGGCGGATGCGCTCGCTGATCTGCGCGGCATGTTCGATCCATCGGTGCCGTTTGTGGTCCTGGTCGCGCCGGCACGATTTGAAATCGCCGGAAACGATCCGGACTTTGCCAACATTCGGCAGCACATGATCGACGCCCTGGCAGCGCGGGACATTCCCTACGTCGACCCGGTCGAAGCCTTTAAGGTGGCTGGCTTCGAAGCGACGCACTTCGTGCACGACGGACACTGGTCCGCGAAAGGCCACGGGATCGCCGGCGAAGCCGCTGCCGCGTGGCTCCGGAAAAATCGCGCACAATAGAGACGGTCATACTCAAGGACATTACGTAACATGAAGACAATCGGCATCGTGCCGGCTCGCATGGCGGCGAGCCGGTTCCCCGGAAAACCCCTGCATCCGATCTGCGGCCGCCCGATGCTGGAACACTGCTTCCTGCGCGCCAAGATGTTCGACGGCTGGGATGTGCTCGCAATCGCCACCTGCGACGACGAGATCAGGGAGTTCTGCGAGGACAAGGGTTTTCCCGTCATCATGACGGCGGACACGCATACCCGCGCCCTCGACCGGGTCGCCGAGGCCACGACAAAGTGCGGCACCGACGTTGCGGACGACGACATCGTCGTCTGCGTGCAGGGCGACGAACCGCTGCTGGGTCCCGACGTGATCGAGGCCGTGCTGGCACCGTTCGCGGACACCGGCGTCAGGGGCACCATGCTGGCAGTCCCCATCCACGACGCGGAAACCTTCAACAATCCCGACATGGTCAAGCTGGTGCACGACCTGAACGGCAACGTGCTCTACACGTCGCGGAGCCCCATCCCCTACATGAATACATTCGACCCCGACGCCGGCGCCAAACGCGTCGGCGGCATCTTCGGCTTTAAGTGGGATTTCCTGAAGTGGTTCACCAAAACCCCGGAATCGCCGCTGGAAATTGCCGAGGCCTGCGATTCCAACCGCATCTGCGACAACGGCTTCTTCCAGCGCATCGCGCCGATGACGTTCCGGCCCTACCAGTCCGTCGACAGCATCGAGGACGTGGCGTGCGTCGAGGCCGCCATGCCGGCCGATCCGCTGTGGGGGAAATACTGAAATGGCAACTGATTCCACCAACGCATCGATTCTATTTGGCGAGGACGCCTTTCGCTACCTAATCACACACGCCAACGAGGAAGAGGCGAGTGCGTCCGCCTACTGGCGCGAGCATAAAGATATGTTTGACGTCGGCAACGACGGCATCGTCAAAGGAACTCAGGTCCTCGGAAATGTTAACAACAAACGTTCGTTTTTGCACGACACCGCTCATCGCATACTGCAGTTACCCTTAAAGCGGTTTGCACGACAATATGGCTCGCTTGTCGAGTGCGAACGCATTGGCCGCGATGTCGCACATCGACGACGTCAGCAGTTCACATACGACACCCTGCGCCATGTATTTACGCTGGCGATGATCCGGCATTATCGAGCCGAAGTCGTACACTCCGGCAATACATTGGTCATCGGTGACGGGTATGGCACCATGTCGTCATTGCTACTCCTCAGCTCAAAAGACAACCGCATATGCCTAGCCAACCTGACAAAACCGCTAGCTCTCGATCTTGCCTACCTGCGCCGTGCTTTCCCAGATACACCGATGGCGCTGGTCCGGAACGAAAGCGGTATGCAAGCAGCGCTTGCTGACGATGCGCTCCGCGTCATTGCCGTTCAAGCTGACAACTGCCAGCTGCTTCGTAACGTGTCTATAGGGCTGGCCGTAAACATCGTCTCGATGCAAGAGATGGATCTACCGGTAGTCACCCATTACTTTGATATTTTACGCAACAATCCAGCACCTTCGACACTTTTCTACTGCTGTAACCGCCGTTTCAAAACATCCAATTTCGAAGAGTATCCGTGGCGCGAAGGCGATCTGGTTTTAGAAGAGGGAATCTGCGAGTGGAGCCAGCACTATTACTCTACACGTCCACCATTCCTGCATAAACGGCACTATGGCGATAAGGTCGTCCTGCATCGGTTGGCAGAGTTAGAAAAAGACAATGGATAAACTTATCCTGTTCGATCTCGACGGCACGCTCATCGACAGCGCGCCCGGCGTTGCTTGGTCGCTGAATAAGGCGCTTGCGGCGGAGGGGCGCGGGCCCTTGAGCGTGGCGCGGGTCAAGGACCTGGTCGGCAAGGGCGCGCAGTACTTGGTCGCCGACGCGCTGACCGATACCGGCGGCATCGACGACGACGGCCACCCGGATCGCATCCGCGAGGCGTTCCTGCAGATTTATAGCGAGAACCCTGTCCAGGACACGGTCGTGTTTCCAGGTGCGATGGACGTGCTCGACGCGCTCCGATCCGACGGGGTGCCGATGGCGCTCTGCACCAACAAGCCGCGCAAGACGACGCTGCCGGTGCTGGACGCGTTTGGCCTGACGGACTATTTCCCGGTCGTCCTGTGCGGCGACGACGTCGCGCACCGCAAACCGGACGGCCGCCACGTACTGGATACCATCGCAAGACTGGATTTGCCCGGGGCGACGGCGGTCATGGTCGGCGACAGCGAGAACGACATCCGCGCTGCGCACGACGCCGGGGTGCCCTCGATCTGCGTCAGTTTCGGGTATTGCCACGTGCCGTTCGAGGACCTGAAGCCGACGGTCCTGATCGATTCCTACGCTGAATTCCACGGTGCGCTGACGAATATCCTGAAAGACCATTACGCCGCATGAGTCCGGTCTGCGTCGCATCCCGGTCGTTCTCGCGCCATCCGGTGCTGCGCGCTGAATTACAAGCCCGCTATCCCGATGCAACGTTCAACGACGCTGGCGAAAGCCTGGCCGGGGATCGCCTGATCGATTTCCTGAAAGGCCACGACAAGGCGGTGATCGCGCTGGAACGGATCGACGGTTCGGTGCTCGACGCCGTGCCGGAACTGAAGGTTATCGCCAAGTACGGTGTCGGTTTCGACAGAATCGACCTGCACGCGCTGATCGAACGCGGCGTCCAGCTGGGCTGGACCGGCGGGGTCAACCGGCGCTCGGTCGCCGAACTGGTGATCGCGTTCGCCATTACGCTGCTCCGTCACGTGCCCGCCGCCAACGCCGAGGTGCTGGGCGGCATCTGGCGTCAAACCGTGGGCCGGCAGCTTTCCGACCGCACCGTCGGCATCGTCGGCTGCGGCCATGTCGGCAAGGAACTGGCGGCGATGCTGCGGGCAGGGTTCGGCTGCGAGGTGCTGACCCACGACGTCGAGGACTTCGCCGATTTCCATGCCGAGCACGGTGTCATCGCCACAGACCTGGAAACGCTTCTCAAGGAGTCCGACGTGGTTAGTCTGCACCTGCCGCTGGACGCCACGACGAACAACATTCTGAACGCGGATCGCCTCCGGCTGATGAAATCGGACGCGGTGCTGATCAACACGGCACGCGGTGGTCTCGTCGACGAAGCCGCTCTCAAGCGGGCATTGAAATCGGGTAGCCTTGCCGCCGCCGCGTTCGACGTCTTCGCCGTCGAACCGCCTGAGGATACGGAACTCCTGAACCTGCCGAATTTCCTTGCAACCCCGCACATCGGCGGCAGCGCCGAGGAAGCGATCATCGCCATGGGCCACGCCGCGATCCACGGTCTCGACGATTTCCATGCACCGGAACCGGGGCTCTTTCCACCGGGCCGCTGGTGAGGCTGCAAAACGTCAAACGGAAGTTTGCGCAACTCGCCGCCGACCCGGTGCTCCGGTCATGGCTGTTGCGCCGCGCCTTCGGCCTGCAAGCACCGCCAGCGCCGTTCGCGCCGCATTTGCCGGTATATGCCTGGGAGCGGCTGCCGCTGAAAGTCGCCAATGCCGAATGGTTGGATCCACCGGAAGAAATAGCGCCGAAAGAACCATCGGATTCGTTTGTTGCTGATCTTGCCGGTACGGAGATATCCATAAATCCGGCGGAGCCGGAGACGTTTTTCAACCACCTGCTGGACGATATAGAAACCGACCTCGCAAGGCACCGGTTCGCCTGGCTACCCCTGCACACAACCGTCCCAGCCGCTGCCTTCAAGTCGCTCTGGCAGACTTGGCGCAAGCGCTTTTTTGATTCCGACGGAATACACTGGCATCCCTATACAGCCGCCGAGCGAGCAATCAATGTGATTGATGCCGGCCGACGCCTTGGTCTTCCCGATGCCCCCGGGCCGCTCGCCCGCGATCTCGGCAAGCACGCCGAGGCCATTGCCGAGCGGCTGGAGTATTTCGGCGATCACGACACCTCGAACCACCTCGCCAACAACGGGCGCGGACTTTACCGAATCGGCTGCACGCTGGGCGACGACGCGGTCCGCCGTCTCGGCTTCGACATTCTCGTCAACGAAGCGGCGCGGGTATTCCTTCCGGGCGGCATGTTGCGGGAGGGCTCCAGTCATTATCATTTTCTCTACCTCCGGAATTATCTCGACGTCTGGCTTGCCGCCGAGGCCAAAGGTCAGGACGAAGAGGCTGCCGCACTGGCCCAAGTCGCGGAACGGTTGATGGTCGCGGCCCGTCATCTGGTGTTGCCGGGGGGCCTGCCGCTGGCCGGCGACATCTCGCCGGACTGTCCCCCGGCGTTCCTCGCCGGTCTCGAACGGGGCGCCGGCGCATGGGCCGCAACCCGCAACGATGAAGACCGGGACAGGCTGCAGCGTTTTGCCGAAACGGCGGGTGCGACCAATCACGATACGCTTCTTGCCGACGGCTGGCTGCGCGCCGGTCACGGCCGCTGGTCGGCGCTGGCGCACGTGCCGCCCATGGGCTGGCCGTTCATGCCGGGCCACGCGCATCAGGACATGGGCAGCGCCGAAATCCATGTCGACGGTAAGCCGCTGTTCGTCGATCCGGGTCGCGGGACCTACGGCGAGACGGGCGACGCCGCGCTTTACAGATCCGCCGCCGTGCACGGCACGCTCCGCATCGACGGCGCTGATCCCTATCCGCCCAACAAGCCTTACTACGACGACGCCTTCCGCGCGCGTCACGCCGGGCCGGCGGCGGCCATGCGCCACCCGGATGGGTTCACCATCGCGCACGGCGGCTACCGGCGCCTCGGCGCCGACGACGTGCGCCGCCGCTGGCAGTTCGAGGAAACCGAAATCCGCATCAAGGACGGCATTTCCGGCACCGGCCGCCACACCGTCGAGCGCGCCCTGGTGACGCCGCTGGCGGTTCAAATCAAGGACAAACTGGCAATCATCGGCGAGCGGTTTGCCGTATCCGCCGAAGACGCGGCGCCCAGGCTCGATCCGGTGACGGTCTGGCATGCTTATGGCCGGGGTGCGCCCGGCACGCGCATCGTTTTCGAAACCGTTGCCGAACTGCCTTGGTCCGGCCTCATCACCGTCCGGGAGATCGCCTGATGTGCGGCATCGCCGGCATCTACGTGCCACGGGGCGCCCGTGTTCCCGACGCCGACATGAACGCCATGACGGCGATGATGCGGCACCGCGGCCCGGACGGCGATGGCTATTGGGAAAGCCCCGACCGGCGTTACCGGACTGCGTTTCGCCGCCTCGCGATCATCGACCTCGCGACCGGCGACCAGCCGTTGCCGGACGACCGATCCGGACGCGTGCTGACCGGCAACGGCGAGATCTACAACTACGTCGAGCTTCGCCGCCGCTTCACGGACTACCCCTATCGCACCGAAGGCGATATGGAGACCGTGCTGGCGGCACGCGAGGCGCGTGGCGATGCATACCTGGACGACCTCAACGGTATGTACGCGTTCGCGCTTTACGACGAACGCACGCATGCACTGGAGCTGGTCCGCGACCGTCTTGGCGTGAAACCGCTTTACTGGGCCGAGCTTTCCGGCGGCGGCGTTATCTACGCATCCGAGATCAAGCCATTGTTCGCGTCGAAACTGGTCGCGCCCGAGATCGACGAGACTGCCGTAAGCGCTTATCTGGCGCATGGCTATGTGCCCGGACCACGCACGTTATATAAGGGCGTCAACAAGCTGCAGCCGGGTCACCGGCTCAGCATCGATGCCGACGGCGAAATGGTCGTCGCGCCCTACTGGCAACCGCGGCCCGCCGACGATCTGCCCACCGGCACTGCCGATATCGAGGCCTATCTGCTGGCGCTTCTGGAAGACAGCGTGCGCCTGCAGCTCCGCAGCGATGTGCCGGTCGGCACGCTGTTGTCCGGCGGAATCGATTCCGGACTCGTCGTCGCGCTGGCCGCGAAACATGCGCCGAAGGCGCTGCGCACGTTTACCGCCCGTTTTTCGGACGGCGTCGACGAGAGCCCACGCGCAAATGAAGTCGCGGCCCGCTACGGCACCGAACACACGGTCATCGACGTCGACGGTTATGACGCCGCAAAGCACCTGTGGTCGCTGGCCTGGCACGCGGAGGAACCGCTCAACGACGCCGCGCTGTTGCCGAACTATCTGATCGAGCGGGCACTGGGTACCCACGTGACCGTATCGCTCAACGGCACCGGCGGCGACGAGTTGTTCGCGGGGTACGGGCGTTATTTCCAGCTTCCGGTCGAACGCCGCTACCTGGCGCTGCCGGGCGCGGTGCGGCGTGGTTTCGTCGAACCGCTGGTCGGTCTCGTCTCGCCGATGCGGGCCTGGCAGCTTGGCCGCGCCGAGTTGTTCGATACCGACCGGGGTGCATATCTGCATCAACACAGTACGCACTTTCCGGCACCCGTCCGCGCCATGACCGGCAACGGCATGACATTCCCCGGCATCGCCCAGGCGGATGCGGCACGCGCGTTCGCCACCGGTTTCCCGGACACAGGGGCGCAAACCGCCGGTCTTGCCGCCGACCTCGGTACCTATATGGTCGACGACCTGTTGACGTTGCTGGACCGCACCAGCATGGCGGTCAGCGTTGAAGGACGCGTGCCGTTTCTCGACCACCGTTTCGTCGAGGCCGCGCTTGCCGTGCCCGAGGCGGTGCGGACCCCCGGCGGCATGCAGAAACATCTCGAACGGTCGATGGCCCGCGACCTGCTGCCGGAAAGCGTCATCGACGTGCCCAAGCAGGGTTTCGTTTCGCCGGTCCCAAGGTGGTTCCGAGGCGAGGTCGGGCACGCAGCGCAGCGGCTGCTCACGTCCAGAGAGGCACTCGAACGCGGCTGGTGGACAGCGCAGGGTATCGACCGCCTCATGCGCACACCGGACCGGCATGCGTACCGGGTCTACTCCCTTCTCATGCTGGAACTCGCGGTCCGCACCTTCACGGACGGCCCGGTAAGCGCCACGGCGCCGAATGACAATCTCACGGAGATCGCCGATGCCGCGTGAGTTTGCCCCCGTCAGCGTCATCGTGCCCGCCTACAACGCCGAGGCGACGATCGGCCGCGCGCTGGAGAGCATTGCCGCGCAAACGTTGCCCCCCGCCGAGGTCATCGTCGTCGATGACGGTTCCGCCGACTTGACGGCCGACAAGGCACGCGCCATGCAGGTCACGCTCGCCCCGGTACGGCTCGTCGTCATAACGCAGGAGAACGCAGGCGCGGGCGCGGCGCGCAACCGCGCCGTTCATGAAGCATCACAGGACTACCTCGCGTTCCTCGACGCCGACGACGAATGGCTGCCCGGTAAACTCGCGCGTTCGGTACAGGTGCTCGAAGAAGGTCATTACCTGCTGGTGGCGCACGATTATCTCGACGCGACCGGCGACGAGAACGTTCACGTGGATTGCCTGCGCCGCTTCAAGGAGGGTCGCGACCCGTACGTGACGCTCTATCTGAAAGGTTATATTCCGAGTATCAGCGTCGTGACCCGGCGCGATGCGGTGATGGCTGTCGGCGGCTTCGACGAGACGCTTCGAAACGCGCAGGATTTCGACCTCTGGCTCAAACTCCTGGCCGATCCGGACACCAGGTTCACGCTCTTCGGCGAGGCGCTGGCCCGCTATCACCTGTCCGAAGGCTCGATTATGAGCCACACCGACCGCCGCATCACCTGCTGCCGGGAAATCGCGCTTCGCCATCTGCCGGCGTTGAAACGCCGAGGGGTCTCGCGGTTCACGAACCTGTGGCGCCGGCTCGCCATCGTTTACGGCGAAGCCATGCGGGCGCAGCCGAGGCGCAAATGGGCGTTCATTCTCAGGGCCGGCGGCGCGCTTTGTGCCGATACCCTGAATGCAATAACCGGCGGCAATACCGAACCGCCTCGGGAAAGCCCGCTTGGAATCTCACTAAGCGCGGTCTGGGTGTTCGGATTTCTGGCGTTGTATGTGCTGCAGTTCAAACAGCTTGCAGGCCCAATCATGAGCGTGCTCGGGCTGTGACGGAACTCACGCCGATACCGTTTTTCGCCGTGATCTGGATGGTCCTCGCCGCAACGGGCGGCGGGCTTGCCGTTCTTCGAATCACAGGGGTTTTGAATGCGCTCGAACAGATGGAACGTCTCGCGTTTGCGTTCGTGACCGGGATCGGACTGATCGGTTGGTTCGCTTTCTTTCTGGGACTTACCGGTGCATTCAACAGCGTCTCGTTCGCCGTCATTCTTGCCGTCCTGAGCGCCGGGCTCATCTTCCTCCGCACACCGGTCCGCGACGCGGCGCCGGCAGCTCCGGTCACGGGCACCGAATGGCTGCTCATTGCGGGGATCGCGGCCGTTGGCCTGATGGATCTCTGCGAAGGTCTATCCCCGGCGGCCGACGCCGACACCATGGCATACCATTTCGAAACACCGCAACGGTACCTGGCGGAGGGCGCAATCTTCGCGATTCCACGCGCCATCGACGGTGTCTCGCAACTGTTGCTGCAAATGACCTACGGCGTGGCACAAGGGCTTGGCGGCAAACCAGCCGTGCCGCTGTGGACAATGGTCAGTGGCTGGGGGCTGGGCGCCCTGTTCTACGTGCTGGCGCGCCGCCATATGTCCCGGTTATGGGCGCTGACCGGCACGCTCTGCCTGATAACGACGCCCGCCATCATTTACAGTTCCGGCTCCGGTCATACCGAGGTTCGCGCAGCGGCTTTCGCGCTGCTGGGTGCGTATGCCGCTGCGCTATCGGTTTCGGCGGACACGGATCGTACCCATCGTACCGGGTGGCTGATCGTGGCGGGTCTGTGCGCCGGCTTCTTCGCCAATGCCAAAATGACCGGGCTGATCTTCGCTTTCGCCGCATGCATCGCCGTGATGGGCGGTCCCGACACGCTGCGGCGGATTCTGGTATTCTCGTTGGCGGCCGCCGTCACCGGCACGCAATGGTATATATTCAATTGGAGCGAAACCGGGGACCCGTTATACCCGCTACTGTGGCAATATGTCGACACAGCGTCGGGGTTCGACTGGAACCAGCAGAACGCCGCTGAACTGAAGCGGGTTTGGTCCGTTGAAAGTCCGCTCCCGAGATCGCCGCTCTGGTTCATCCTGTATCCGTTCAGGACCGTTTTTTTCCCGCCTCAGGCCATCGAGTCGCTTCGCACGGGGATCGGGCCGATGGCCGTAATGTGTTTGCCGTTTGCCGTCATCGCGGCGGCACGTGCTCGACATGCGCTCGGGTCGCCGATATTCCGTTTGGCGGTGATCGCGCTGATTTTCTACGCCATATGGTTCTTCTTCGGTCCGTCACAGCGCATACGCCATCTGATCCCGATTTATCCCATCGTCTTTCTTTGCATTCTCGCCGGCGCAGCATGTTTTGCCGACGGCTATATACGCGTTCGCGCGATCCTTGTTGCCGGTGCCATGGCCTTGCTTGCCGTTCAGGTGGGCGGCCAGACCGTCTTTAGCAAGAAGTTCATCGATTATGTCACGACGGATCAAAGCCGCTCGGCGTTTTTGCGCGAAAACATCGGCGGCTATCCCGTTGTCGAATGGCTCAATGGACACCTGAACGAATCGGATCGAGTGTTCGTGACAAAGCGGGAGTGGCTCTATCGGCTGGATGTGCCTTACTACTTCGCCCATAACGTATATCAGACAAGGATCGCACTCGGCCCCGCCGCCACCAACGTCGCCGTGTTTACAGGCCAGCTTCGTCAGACCGGTATTACCCACATGGCGATACAGCGAAGCGATCTCGACCCGGCAAATCAGGCGAAAACCGGTTATTTCATGAGTGAACTTCTCAAGCGGGGCTGCCTTGTCGACGTTGCGCAAATACCGGTTGTGGCGATGAGGTCGAGAACACTCCCGGGGCTCGATCATTCGACGCACATTTACTCGATCTTCAGGTTCGAAGCCGATGGATGCCGAGTTTCGTGAAGCTTGCCCGGATCATTACGGGTGCTTTATGTGAACCGCTTAGTTATAAACGGGATTTGGACATATCCGCGCAGTTGTTTGGGATTGAGAGTTGATGAAGGTTGTTATTCTTTGCGGCGGACAGGGAACGCGAATCCGCGACGTGGCCGATGATGTGCCGAAGCCGATGATTCCCATCGGCGACCGGCCGATCCTCTGGCACATCATGAAGAATTACGCGGAGCACGGATTCAACGAGTTCGTGCTTTGCCTCGGCTATCGCGGGCAGGTCATCAAGAACTTCTTTATAAACTATGACATGCTGACCCACGATTTCGAACTGACGCTGGGCCGACCCGATTCGCTCAAGATCCATAACGCCGAAATCCGCGAGGACTGGCACGTCACGCTCGCCGAGACGGGTTTGCAGGCGATGACCGGTGACCGCGTCCGCGCAATCCGGGATTATGTCGCCAACGACGAGAGCTTCATGCTGACCTACGGCGACGGTCTCGCCGATATCGATATCCGCGCCCTCGCCGACTTTCATGCGCGCCACGGCAAAACCGCGACGGTAACCGGGGTGCGCCCCCCCGGGCGGTTCGGCGAGCTTGAGTCCGATGCCGACGGCGCGGTGTTCGAGTTCAACGAAAAACCGCAGGCGACGGGGGGGCGCATTTCCGGCGGGTTCTTCGTTCTGAACCGCGCGATCTTCGATTACCTGTCATCCGATGCTGGGCTCGTTTTCGAGGAGCAGCCGCTGCGCGCCCTCGTTGCCGACGGTGAGCTCATGGTTCACGAGCACGACGGGTTCTGGCAGTGCATGGACACCTACCGTGATTTCAAACTGCTCACGTCACTGTGGGAAAGCGGCAACGCGCCCTGGAGGAACTGGGCATGACGCTTCCGTTCGATGCGGATGTTTTCCGGGGGCGGCGCATCCTGATCACGGGCGATACCGGATTCAAGGGGTCGTGGCTGGCGTTGTGGCTGAACCGGATCGGTGCCGACGTCTGGGGCTTCGCCCTGCCGCCCGAGGGTGAGCGCCCGCATTATTCGCAACTGGGGCTGGCCGACAAAATCACGCATCGTGACGGCGATATCCGCAATCGTGACGACATCGCAGACGTGATCCGCGACTGCCAGCCGGAGATCGTCTTTCATTTGGCGGCACAATCCCTTGTAAAGCGCTCCTATGCCGATCCGAAGCTGACCTTCGACACCAACTTCGGCGGCGGCGTCAATCTTCTCGACGTGCTGCGCGACACGCCGTCGGTAAAGGTGCTGGTCTTCATCACCTCGGACAAGTGCTACCTCAACAAGGAATGGGACTGGGGATACCGGGAAACCGACGAGCTTGGCGGACTCGACCCCTACAGTGCATCGAAGGCCGCCACCGAACTCGCTTTCACGGCCTATGCCGCATCGTTTCTGGATGCGCGTCCGGACCTGGGCGCGGCGACGACGCGTGCCGGTAACGTCATCGGCGGCGGCGACTGGGCCGCCGACCGCATTGTGCCCGACTGCATCCGCGCGCTCGAGAGAAATGAAGCGATTCGCATCCGCATGCCGCTGGCGACGCGTCCCTGGCAATATGTCCTCGAACCGCTGAGCGGCTATCTTTGCCTGGCGGCGCGGCTCCTGGAGGATCCAATCGGCTATCGCGGCGCCTGGAATTTCGGACCCGGCGAGGATTCGGTCCGGACCGTGCATCAATTGACGCAACGGTTGGTCGATCACTGGGGCGGCGGCGAGATCGTCGTCGATACGCCCCCCGATCAGGCCTACGAGGCGACGTTGCTGCACCTCAGCATCGACAAGGCCCGCAACCGGCTCGGGTGGCGGCCCCAGTGGCATGTCGACCGGGCCATCGAGGAATGTGCTGTCTGGTACAGATCCGTGATCGACGGCAACGACGCGGCCACCGCTAGCACCATGCAGATCGATGCCTACATGAGCGACGAATGATCGACGGGGTGATCCGGAAACCGTTGCGGATCATTCCCGACGAACGTGGCGCGCTGATGCACATGCTGCGCAGCGACTGGCCCGGATTTTCCGGTTTCGGCGAAGTCTATTTTTCGTGCGTCGCGCCCGGCGCCGTCAAGGCGTGGCGCCGCCATACCCGCATGACCATGCAACTGGCGGTGCCGTCGGGCGCGGTAGAATGCGCAATGTACGACGCGCGCCCGGGCAGTCCCTCGAATGGCGAACTGCAGATCGAAACCCTGTCCCCCGACAGCGCGGATACCTATGCGCTGCTGATCGTGCCACCCGGCATCTGGAACGGGTTCCGGGGTGTCGCCGAGGGCACCTCGATCGTCGCCAATTGTGCTTCCATTCCGCATGACCCCACGGAAGCCGAGACGTTGCCGCCGGACGACCCGTCGATCCCGCACACTTGGCCGAGGGTATGACAACGGTCGTCGTTACCGGCGGGTTCGGCTATGCCGGCGGACGCATCGTTCGCAAACTTATCGATAGCGGCGCGGCAATCCGGGTTTCGACGCGAAGGCAGACCGCGGACGTGCCGGATTGGGCCCGGAAGAGAGTCACCTGGGGCAGCGATTACGCCGCACTGTTCGAGGGTGCGGATTGCGCCATACATCTGGCGGCTCCCAACGAAATCGAATGCGCCGCCGACCCGGATGGGGCCATCGACGCCACCGTCGCCCTGACGCGAAACGCCGTCGATGCGGCTCAACAGCACGGCGTCCGGCGTTTTATCTATATGTCGACGGTTCACGTCTACGGTCCGATGCAAGGTCATATCGATGAAGACACGGCGCCCGGCCCAAGACACCCTTACGCGCTCGCGCATCTGCAATCCGAACAGGCCGTCGCCGCCGCGACGGAAAATTACGACGCCGTCATTTTGCGGCTATCGAACGGGTTCGGCGCGCCGGCCGATACCGGGACCGCCCGCTGGTCGCTCCTTGTCAACGATCTCTGCCGCCAGGCGGTCGAAGACCGGCACCTGGTGCTGAATTCCGACGGCAGGCAAGAGCGGGACTTTCTGCCGCTCGGGGATGTCGCGGACGCCGTCGCATATTTCACGTGCGCGCCGCCGCATCCCACCGGCGTGCGCGTCTTCAACCTTGCCGCCGGCAAGGCCGTGCGGGTCCGGGATATGGCGGAACTGATCCGCAACCGCGCCTGGGTGCTGCTCGGCGACGAGATCGGGTTATCAGTGCCGGAAGCCGGCACGCCCGAACCGTCCATCGACCTGCATATCGACAACCGGCGCCTGCTGGAGGCCGGCTTCGCGCCGTCGACGGATCCGGTGACGGAAATCGACGGCATGTTGCGGTTTTGCCTGGATACCCTGCAGGCACCGACCTGAGCGCAGCTTTTTGTTCGTAATCGCACCGAAATGTTGCTACGACTTTCGCCGCATGCGCCGCGTCGGCGCGCCAGGCCGTTTTGTCCGGACGAGCGAGTAATCCATGCCCGACACTCCTGAGTCGATAACGATCATCATTCCCGCCTACAACGAAGCGGATACGATCGTCGAATGCATTCGGCGGGTAAAGGAAGCGGACAAGTGCGGTCTCGAATGGGATATCGTCGTCTCCGACAATGTGTCGACCGACGGCACGCGTGAATTGCTGCAGAAAATCGATGATCCCAAGGTGAATGTCGTGCTGCGCGACACCCACTCCGGCAAGGGTGCAAATCTGCGCACGGCGATCGCCCACGCGACCGGCGATATCGTGCTCTGGCAGGACGCCGACCTCGAATACAATCCCAAGGACTACGTCGATGTCCTGGAACCGTTCTTCGAAACCGACGCCGATGTGGTCTACGGTTCGCGGTTGACCCGCGCTAAGTACTGCAAGGTCTACGGCATGCCCAACTTCGTCGCCAACATGCTGCTGACCTGGACCGCGAATGTTCTCTACAACCGTATTTTCACCGACATCGAGACCGCGACAAAGGCGTTCCGCCGCGAAGCAATCAAATCGTTGGACCTGGTTTCGGAAGGGTTCGAGATCGAGCCGGAGATCACCGCCAAGATCTGCAAGGCCGGGTACAACATTTACGAAGTCCCGATCTCCCACGCCGCACGCGGATACGAAGAGGGCAAGAAGGTTCGCTGGTGGCATTTTTTCACCAGCATCTGGAGCCTGATCCGGTGGCGTTTTGCCGGTTGATCCGTCGCCCCTCCGCCGGGAAATTTCGGTTTGAGCGATCCCGGCCTGGTTTATGAAGGGCACGAGTTCGAGGCCGCCGCCCGCCTCGACAATTGCTATCGCTGGATTACCGACGGTTTCCATCCCTATCTGCGCGGGCGGGTCGCGGAAATCGGCGCCGGCATCGGCACATACAGCACATATCTGCGGCCGCATGTCGACACGCTCGACGTGGTCGAGCCGTCGCCCAACCAGACGGACGCACTCGTGAAGAAATTCACCGGCGACCCGAATACCAACGTCTATTCCGAAACCATCGAACGCTATCACGCCCGTGTCGGCGACGATGCGCTCGATGCGGTCTGCATGGTCAATGTCCTTGAACATATCGAAGACGACGAAATGGCGCTCCAGGTGCTGAACCGCATCATCGGCGGCGGCGGCCATCTGTGCGTGTTCGTTCCCGCCATGCCGTTCCTGTACAGCAAGTTCGACGAGTCCATCGGACACTTCCGGCGTTACACCAAACCGGAACTTATCGGGAAATTCGAAGCCGCCGGTTTCGAGATCGTCGATGTCAAGCACATGGACATGATCGGTATCATGGCCTGGGGGCTGATTCATACGCTGCTCGGCGCGACACGCCTTAGTCCGTTGATGACGCAGATATATGATTCCGTGTTCATCCCGATCGTCCGTGTAATCGAGACCGTTGTGCGCCCACCGGTTGGCAAGAACATCCTCATTGTCGGAAAGAAACATGGCTGAACCGGTCGCCGTAGCGGTTGCCTGCGTCGCCGGTCTTTTCGTCGCGCTGATCGGAACCGGTCTGCTGAGCCGGGTTCTCGCCGAACGCGGCGTGGTCGACCGCCCGAACGAGCGCAGCTCGCATGTGCGTGTAACGCCGCGTGGCGGCGGCATCGCGGTGATTGCCGCCATTGCCGTCGGATTCGGTGTCTTGATCGCGGCGGGCACACCGGTGCCGGCCGGCATCGGTCCCGTACTCGGTATCGCCCTCGTCCTCGCATGCGTATCCTGGATCGACGACATACGCGGGTTGCCGACCTTCGTTCGGCTTGTCGCTCAAGCGCTATGCGTCGCCGTGTCGCTTTATATCCTGCCGATGCCGGTTCCCCCGGCACTGGACGCTCTTCCAACGCTTGTACAGAATCTGGTCATCGGTCTCGCCTGGCTCTGGTTCATCAACCTCTACAATTTCATGGACGGCATCGACGGCATTACCGGCGTCGAGACACTGACCATCGCGCTTGGCATCGCCGCGGTTCTGGGAGCAGCAGGTGGCGGTCATGTCCTGATCGCGCCCGCGCTTGTTATCGCCGCGGCCATGCCGGGATTCCTGAAATGGAACTGGCCGCCCGCGAAGATTTTCATGGGCGACGTGGGCAGCGTCACGCTCGGATACCTTCTCGGCTGGCTGCTGATCGCGTCCGGCCCCGGCGGATCCTGGATCGCGGCCGCTATCATCCCCGGATATTACCTTGCCGACGCGACTTTCACGCTGTTCCGCCGTGCGTTCCGGGGCGAGAAAGTCTGGAAGGCACACCGACAACACGCCTATCAGCAGGCCGTCCGGAACGGCATGTCGCACGGCGACGTCTCAGGCCGCATCGGAGTCCTCGGCGTTTGTCTGACCGGGTTGGCTTTGGCGGCCCTTTATCATCCGGTCCCGGCCGTGCTGGCAGCCGTTGCCTTCATTGGCGCCATGATGCATCACTTCACTCATAAAAAGTCATAGAATCAGGACCATATCGACATTGAGCGTCCGACAACTCCTGGCACCGCCGGCGACAAAGCCGCAGCCGCTTGCCCAGTGTTATGCGCTGGCGTGTCTGCTGATGCCCATCGTATCCCTGTTCAACGCCCGCGCACTGGTTCCGATTGCCGCCGTTATCGCGCTTGGCGCATTGGTCGTGGCATGGCGCCGCCACGATCTGACGGCCCTGGTATCCACTGATCGATGGCTCGGCGTCCTGATCGCCGGATACATTGCAATCCAGATCACGGCATCCCTCGGCGCGCCCGATTTCAGCACTTCGATGACGTCGGTCGCCAAGCTCGTCGGGATCGCCGTCATGGCGCTGGTGCTTATCCCGCTTCAAACGCTGTTGAGCGCGGATGACCGCCACTGGATCTTCATAGCTCTTCTGGTATCGGTCCTGTTAACCATTGCATGGGTTCTTTTCGATACCGGGACCGGCGGCCTGCTCAGCGCATTGGTCTTCAACCAGGATACGCAAAGCGCGGAGAACCAGACCCGCTTATCGTTGTACGGTTACTTTTGGTACAAATCGGCGTCTTCGTTTCTCACCGTCGCGGTTCTTGTTCTCGGCATTTATATGCAGAAGCGCCCCGGCGTTCTGCTGACGCTTGCGATCGTCGCCCTTTGTGCACTCGCCACATTTCAGATCGGCAGCAGGACGGCAACCTATGGCATAGTCATCGCGTTTGCAGTCGGCCTTGTTTATCATCTGTTGGGACCGTTTCGCCTGCGCCTGTTGATCGCGGTGGTCGCGATTGGATTTCTGCTTCCGGTTTGGATATCGATCGGCGGATTCTCCCCCGCGGATATCAGCGACGGTCTGAGCAAGAAGGCCCCGGCCGCACACTCCATCGTGTACCGGTTGCATATATGGAACTTCACAACGGACAGAATCATGGAAAAACCAGTGCTGGGATGGGGCACCGGCGCATCAAAGCGAATCGGCACCGATGCAGAAGGGAGTTTGGTCGACCCCAAATTCGGCGACCTCGGCGAACCGATTCCCGTTCATCCGCACAATGCCGTTCTGCAGATATGGCTTGAATTCGGCCTTGTCGGCGCGGTGACGGTATTCTTGCTGGTCGCACGAGCGCTGACCTTGGCCGACCGAATCGCCACGGCGCCCGGAACGCGTATCTGGACGTTCTCGGTCATCGCCTTGCTGGCCTGTTTCTTCGGGTTCAACTTCAGCATATCGTCGAGCTGGTGGCTCACGAGTGTCGTCGTGTTCATCGCCATCACGTTGCTGTTC
Organism: Rhodospirillales bacterium; assembly: GCA_965229805.1. GTDB lineage: Bacteria > Pseudomonadota > Alphaproteobacteria > Rhodospirillales > Casp-alpha2 > UBA4479. Next base: position 63,115 of record CBDDJO010000001.1, read on the forward strand.
GCCCGGAATGCCGACATGCCCGCTTCACCGTGAATATCCTGTTCTTCACCGAAAACTTCCCACCCGAAACCAATGCCGCGGCGACCCGCGTCTATGAACGCGCGCTTTACTGGGCCAGGTGGGGACATGACGTCACGGTGATTACGTGCAATCCGAATTTCCCTCAAGGGCGTCTTTTCGACGGCTACGACAATACGTACAAGGCCGAGGTTATGGATGGGCTTCGTGTCGTCAGGGTGCGGACCTACATCTCGCCCAACCGCGGCGTTGTGCGGCGTATACTCGACTTCCTGAGCTTCATGGTCAGCGGCTTTCTCGCCGCCCGGCGCGAACCCCGGCCAGATATCGTCATTTCGACCTCGCCGCAATTCTTCGCCGCCGTCGCCGCGTGGTGGTACGCGACGCGGCGCGGCCTGCGTTACGTGTTCGAGCTGGGCGATCTGTGGCCGGCGTCGATCGCCGCCGTCGGTGCCATGAAGTCGCGTTACGGCCTGCGCCTTTTGGAGAAACTGGAACTCAGGATGTACCGTGACGCCGAGGCGGTCGTGGCGCTGACGCCGTCGTTCAAGGAAAATCTGGTCAGCCGCGGCATCGACGCCGACAAGATCGCCGTCGTCGTCAACGGCGTCGACCTATGGCGTTACGCACCCGGGGCGCGCAACCCCGAGCTGGCCGCCGAAGCCGACATCGAGGCCGGAGATTTCGTCGTTGGCTATGTCGGCACACATGGCATGGCGCATGCGCTCGGCAACGTGCTCGACGCCGCCGCGTTGCTCAAAGACCGGGACGATATCCGATTCCTGCTGGCCGGCGCCGGCGCCGAGCGCGCCGAGTTGATGGCGCGAGCGGGTGCCGAGAAACTCGAAAACGTCCGCTTTCTCGAGCCGCAACCGAAAGAGCGCATGCCCGGCGTCTGGTCGCTGTGCGATGCGGCACTGGTACACCTGAAAGATTCCGATGTGTTCGCCGGCGTTATTCCGTCCAAGATCTTCGAGGGTATGGGCATGGGCCTGCCGATCGTTTTCGCCGGACCGGCGGGCGAAGGTAGCCGCATCATCGCGGATACGGGCGCCGGACCGATCGTGCCGGCCGAGAACCCGGAAGCGCTGGCGGCGGCGTGCCGGGCGCTTGCCGACGATCCCGCCCAGCGCCGTGTCTTCGCCGAACGAAGCCTCGCGGCGGCACCTCGATACAGCCGCGAAACCCAAGCGCGTCACATGATCGGCGTTCTCGATGCCGTCGTCACCGGCGCTGGCTGGCAGGCGGCAACGGTCGATCCCGCAACCGGCAAGCTGCCGTGAAGATCGGCGTGACCGGGGCGAACGGATTCGTCGGCGGATATTTGCTGCCGGCACTTCGAGAAGCCGGTCACCACGTCACCGCGCTTGTCCGCTCACCGACCGGACTCGACTTGAAAACCGTCGACGAAATCGTCGCTATACCAACCATCGACCGTGACTCGGATGTGACCGTTTTGGAAGCCGCGATGGCGGGTCTCGATGCCGTTGTCCACCTGGCGGCGCGCGTGCACGTAATGGATGATTCGGTCAACGAGGAGGAATTCCAGCACGTCAATGTCACCGGCAGCGCAAGGCTGTTCGAGGCCGCCCAGGCCGCGGGCGTTCGGCGTTTCGTGTTCATCAGCACGGTCAAGGCCGCCGGGGAACGTTCGAGCGGTGCGCCCATGACCACCGACACCGCGCCGGGGCCCGAGGACGCCTACGGCCGGTCGAAACGGGACGCAGAAACGCGCCTCGCGGCGCGTGCGGCAAACGGAGAATGCCGGCTTATCGTCCTGCGGCCGACCTTTGTCTACGGCTGGCCGCCGGCCGGTAATTTCCAAACCGTGATCTCCGCCATTCTGAAAGGCGTGCCGCTACCACTGGCCAGTATCCGCAATCGTCGCGACATGACCTATGCCGGCAACCTGGCGAGCGCCATCGCCACCGCCTGCACCGCCGAACGCCTCGGCGACACCCCCTACTTCATCGCCGATGGCCGGCCGGTCTCGACACCCGATCTGTTCCGCGGCGTCGGTGAAGCGTTCGGGCACCCGGCGCGGCTCTTCCATGTCCCGGTTTGGGGGCTATGGCTGTTGGGTGCGCTCACCGGGCGCGGCACGGCCGTTGCACGCCTGACCGAGGATTTTGTCGTCGATACGGCATCCTTCAACCGTGACGCCCGCTGGCAACCGCCTTATAAGATGTCTGACGGGCTGGGCGCGATTGCCCGTGCCTGGCACGAGACCAAACGGGCGGGATCTGATTAACCGTGAAGCTGTTGCACCGCATATCCGGCCGCGGCCTGATCGCTTACGGGCACGACATCGTCATGGCCGGCCTGTCGTTCGTCATCGCGATGTACCTGCGCGTCGGCGCGACGGACTACCGGCTGCAGTCCGAGCTTCTGGTCGAGGGCGCCGTTGCCATGACCCTGATCAGCGCGGCTGTGTTCTGGGCATCCGGCCTTTATCGCGGCGTCTGGCGATACGCGTCGATGGACGACCTGATGGCCATCACCCGTGCCGCGACCATCACCATGCTGGCTTTCATGGTGGTGATGTTTCTCTGGTCGCGCATGGACGATGTGCCGCGCTCGGTTCCGTTCATCAACTGGTTCGTGCTGATGGCGCTGCTCGGGGGCCCTCGTTTCGTCTACCGGTCCTGGAAAGACCGGCGCATCGAGCTGCCGTCACTGAATTCGGGCAACAAGGTCCCGGTGCTGCTGATCGGGGCATCCGACGGCGCCGATCAGTTCCTGCGCGGTCTCCGGCAAAGCGCCGATACACCCTACCGCATCGTCGGGATCCTTTCGGAACAGCCGGAACGGGTTGGCCGCACCATCCGGGGCGTCGACGTCATCGGCACCGTCGCCGACCTGGAACCCGTCGTCAAAGATCTGAAATCCCGTGGCTTGGCGCCGCAGCGGCTTGTCCTGACCAAGGACGAGATCACCGGCGCGCCGGTGCGCGACCTGCTGGAGCGCGCGGCCGCTCTCGGACTGACCCTTGCCCGTATCCCGCGCGCCACGGATTTTCAGCACGCCGACAGCGATCGCACGGCAATAAAATCGGTTGCCATCGAGGACCTCCTGGGTCGGCCGCAGACCCCGCTTGAGCGCGCGATCATGCGCGGCCTGATCAAGGGCCGCCGCATCGCCGTGACCGGCGCCGGCGGCAGCATCGGGGCCGAGCTGGTGCGCCAGATCGCCGCTTTCGAACCGGCCGGGATCGGCCTGATCGAAAACAACGAATACGCGCTTTACACGGTTGACCGCGAACTCGCTGAGGCCCATCCCGATCTGCCCCGCCAGACGATGATCGCGGATGTCCGCGACCGGCGCCGGATCGAGGCGGCGCTCGCCGATCTGAGCGCCGAGATCGTATTCCATGCCGCCGCGCTCAAGCACGTGCCACTGGTCGAGAGCAATCCATCGGAGGGTGTGCGCACGAACGTGCTCGGCACGGTCAATGTCGCCGACGCCTGCACCGCCATTGGCGCCCGGGCCATGGTCCTGGTCTCGACCGACAAGGCGATCAACCCGACCAGCGTCATGGGCGCAACCAAGCGCGCCGCGGAAATGTACTGCCAGGCGCTTGACCTCGCCGGCGGCGACGATGCCTGCCGGTACATCACCGTCCGCTTCGGCAACGTGCTCGGCTCGACCGGCTCGGTGGTGCCAATGTTCCAGCGCCAGCTTGAGAACGGGGGGCCGCTGACGGTCACCCATCCGGAGATGACGCGCTATTTCATGACCATCCGCGAGGCGGTGGAGCTGATTCTTGAAGCTTCCGCGATCGGCAGCGCCGGTGAGGTCACGGACGGACGGATTTTCGTGCTCGACATGGGAGATCCGGTGCGGATCGTCGATCTGGCGCGGCAGATGATCCGGCTTTCCGGCAAGGTACCCGACCAGGACGTAAAGATCGCGATCACCGGCATCCGGCCGGGCGAGAAACTGTATGAAGAAGTCTTTCATGACGGCGAGACCACGGTCGAAACCGATCACGCCGGCCTGTTGCTGGCCGCACCGCGCGTCGTTGCCATTGAGGACTTGAAGCGCCAACTGGCGCCGCTACTGGCCGCAGCCGAGAACGGGAACGACGACAACGTCCGCCGGCTGTTGCATGATCTAGTTCCGGAGTATATCGAACCCACGGACCAGATGCCGCCGAAACGCGCGCAATCGACCTGACCGACCGAACGACAAGGACAATAAAAGACGATGACCGACGCCAAGATTACCCGCGCCCTGATCAGTGTCTCGGACAAGACCGGCCTTGCCGACCTTGGCCAAGCCCTCGCCAGGGCCGGGGTTGAGATTCTCTCGACCGGCGGTTCCGCCAAGGCGCTCCGCGATACCGGCGTCGATGTCGTCGAGGTGAGCGATTTCACCGGCTTTCCAGAGATCATGGACGGCCGGGTCAAAACCCTGCAGCCGAAGATTCACGGCGGCCTGCTGGCGGTGCGCGGCAACGCCGAACATCAAACCGCCATGCAGGCACACGGCATCGAGAACATCGACCTGCTGGTGGTCAACCTCTATCCGTTCGAGGAAACAGTCGCCAAGGGCGCGGACTTCGACACCTGCATCGAAAACATCGACATCGGCGGCCCGGCGATGATCCGCGCAGCGTCCAAGAACCATGCCTTCGTCACCGTCATCGTCGACCCGGACGATTACGCCCGGCTGATCAATGAAATGGAAACGAACGGCGGCGCGACGACTCCCGAGTTCCGCACCCGGCTCGCGGCCAAGGCCTATGCGCGGACCGGTGCCTACGACGCGGCGATCTCGTTCTGGTTCGCGGTGCAGCTCGGCGAGACGTTTCCCGAGCAGAAAGTCATGGCTGGATCGCTCAAGCAGGTGCTGCGCTACGGCGAAAACCCGCATCAGGAGGCGGCGTTCTACACCAACGCGGAGAACCGGCCGGGTATCGCCACGGCGGCGCAGCTTCAGGGCAAGGAGCTCAGCTTCAACAACCTGAACGACACCGATGCCGCCTTCGAACTGGTTGCCGAATTCACCGAGACGCCCGCCTGCGTCATCGTCAAGCACGCCAATCCGTGCGGTGTTGCTATCGGCGACGACCTGACCGATGCCTACAAGCGCGCGCTCGCCTGCGACACGGAAAGCGCCTTCGGCGGCATCATCGCTTTCAACCGGACGTTGGACGCGGCAACGGCGGCACTGGTCGCCGACCTCTTCGCCGAAGTGATCATCGCACCCGGGATCGCCGACGATGCTAAGGCGGTGTTCGCCACCAAGAAGAACCTGCGGGTGCTCGAAACCGGCTCGATGCCCGCCGCCGATGCGCCCGGCATGACGATGCGCTCGCTCGCCGGCGGATACCTGCTGCAGACCCGCGACGCGCTGCTGACATCCGACGATCTCAAGGTCGTCACCAAACGCAAACCGACGGCGGATGAGATGGCCGATCTGATATTTGCCTTCACCGTCTGCAAGCACGTCAAATCCAACGCCATCGTTTACGCCAAGAGCGGCGCCACGGTCGGCGTCGGCGCCGGCCAGATGAGCCGCGTCAACGCGTCGCGCATCGCCGCCTGGAAAGCCGCCGACGCGGCCAGGGTCGCGAACGGCACGGACAGCTGGGCAATCGGTTCGGTGGTCGCGTCGGATGCGTTCTTCCCGTTTCCGGACGGCCTGCTGGCCGCCGCGGAAGCCGGCGCCACGGCGGTCATCCAGCCGGGCGGCAGCGTCCGCGACGACGAGGTCATCGCCGCCGCCGACGAGAAGGGCCTGGCCATGGTGCTAACGGGCATGCGACATTTTCGGCATTGAGGCGCCGCACCGTATTTTCGGATTTTTTTAAGGGCCGGGTTGCACCGGCCCTTTTTCTTTGGCCGCGCGCTCAACCGTCCGCCGGCGTCGCCACCACCAGCGACTGCCCGGCCATGAAACGGTGCACCAGCGGCACCTTGAGATAAAGACGTACCATCCACGGCGCCTTCGGGAGCGCCGACTTCGACGTATAGGGCAGGAAGTGCTTCTTCACGTAGGTGACCCGATAGCCGGACAGTTCCAGCGCCTCGACCAGCGATTTGTCGGTGAGGATCGTCTTGTGATCAATGAAGTCAAAATACTTCGCGCCGGTCAGTGCGAAATTCGGCTGCAGGACGATGACCCGTGCGCCGGGTTTGAGAATCTTGCGGGTGTCGGCCAGCAGCCTTAACACGGCTTCCGCGTTCTCCAGGTGCTCCAAGAAATTGCTAAGGAAGGCGACGTCGAAACCGGCGCCGAAATCGACCGCGCCTAAATCCGTTGTCTCGAAAAACTCGACGCCCTCGGCACAGTTCTCCGCGACCGCCGGATTGGCGTCGACGGCAACACGGCGCGCAGCATCGACCTGATTGATGAAATTGCAATACCCGGCGCCGATATCGATGACGGCATCGTCGGTGCCGATCCACCGGCTGAAGAAATCGTCCACCAGCACCTTCCAGATCGCCGCCATGGCCTTGACCTCTTCCGGCGGAAACCGGTGCTTGTACATTTTCTGCAGGTTCATCTGGCGTGTTCTCCCATCCGGGTCCGTTCCCTAGCGGCGCTTGAAGTCACCGCGTGACAGCAGTTTCTCCAGCAAACAATAAAGAACGATGAAAAGATACCGGCTGCCCATTTCCTTGATCTTGAGCTTGGCTTCACCCTTGGTCCGGTTGTACCAGTCGGTCGGCACGATCCCGTAGGAATAGCCGCGCACAATACACTTGAGCGGCAGTTCGACCGTCAGGTTGAAATGGTGCGACAGAAACGGCTCGAGACCGTCGATGGTATGGCGGCGGTACGCCTTGAACGCGTTCGTCACGTCGTTGTAGCGGATCTGGAAAACCGCCTGGATGAATAGGTTGACGAGCCGGTTCAGGATCAGCTTCGGCAGCGGATAGTCGACGACCTTGGCGCCCGAACCGAACCGCGAGCCGAAGGCGCAGTCGCAGCCTTCCTCTAGCTTCCTGTACAGCTTGACGATATCGGCCGGCTTGTCGGAACCATCGGCCATGACGATTACGACGGCGTCCCCCTCGAACGCGCCAAGGCCACAGCGCACCGCGAGCCCGAAACCGTTCGGTGGGCCGTTGTTCACATAGCGTACGCTCTCGAACTCGCCGGAGAGATTACGCAGCACATCTTCGGAGCCATCGGTGCTGCCGTCGTTGACGACGACGATCTCGTGGCAGATGCCCGCTTCGTCGAGCGCCGCCACGATCGGCGGAATGGTGGACCTGAAGTTATCCTCTTCGTCGCGCGCGGGGATCACCACCGAGAGCATGCCGAGAGGCTCGGGCATTTTTACGCAACTCCGTTGCGCAGCTTCTGGGCGTCATGAATCTCGCGCAGCGTGGTTTCGATGCCGTATTCGATCTTCCAGCCCGGGAAGTCGTTCGAGAAGGCGCGGGTATCGCTGATCCACCAGATGTGGTCGCCGATCCGGTTCTGCGGATCGAGCGTCCAGTTCAGCTTGTTGCCGGTGATTCCCTCGCAAAGCGCGATCGCTTCTAGCATCGAGCAATTGGCGTCGCGCCCGCCGCCGATGTTGTAGACCGCCGCGACCTTGGGATCGCGCGAGAACATCCAAAGCGCGCGCACCAGATCGGTGCTGTGGATGTTGTCGCGTACCTGTTTGCCGGCGTAGCCGAAGATGCTGTATGGCCGCTTTTCCAGTGTGCACTTCATCAGGTAGGCGAGAAAGCCGTGCAGCTGGGTGCCGGAATGGGCCGGGCCGGTCAGGCAACCGCCGCGGAAGCACGCAGTCTTCATGCCGAAATAGCGCCCGTACTCCTGAACCATCAGATCGGCGGACGCCTTCGATACCCCGAACAGGCTGTGCTTGGTGCCGTCGATGGACATAGTTTCGTCGATGCCGTGCGCGAAGTAGGCGTGGCTCTCGTCGATCTCCCAACGGGTTTCAAGCTCGACCAGCGGCAGTTCGTTGGGCCGGTCGCCATAGACCTTGTTGGTGCTGAGGAAGATGAACACCGCGTCCGGGCAGTACCGGCGCGCCGCTTCCAAAAGGTTGAGCGTACCCGTGGCATTGACACTGAAGTCCTTATGCGGGTCGCCCGCTGCCCAGTCGTGCGAGGGCTGCGCGGCGCAATGCACGATGGTGTCGATATCCCGGCCAAGGTCGGCGAACAGCCGTGCCAGAGCCGCCATGTCGCGGATATCGATGTCGTGGTGGCGGTAGTCCGGCACATCGTGCTGCAGCGTCTGCAGGTTCCAGGCCGTGCTGGCTTCGTCGCCGAAGAACTCGCGGCGCATGTCGTTGTCGATTCCGACGGTCTGCATGCCTTCGGCGGCGAAGTGACGGACCGTCGCCGAGCCGATCAGTCCGGCCGACCCGGTGATTATCGCAACACTCATTCACGGCCCCATTCTGGTAAGGTCCGGCACGTTTTATAAGCCCGGCCGGATGTAATCAACATCATTCAGGCGAACACGGCCGCCAGTTTCTCGCGATTTTCGCCGATCCACGACGTGACCTCGGCGACGATCGCGCGCGCGTCCCTGGATGGACGCCAGCCCGTCGCCGCCGAAACAAGCGTGTTGTCGCTGACATAGTAGGGGATATCCGCGTCGCGAGTCGTTTCGTCTCGCCCGATGTCCAACTCGACGCCGGTAACCTCGGCGCAGAGCGCCGTCAGTTCCACGAGCGAGATACTGACATCCGGGCCGCCGCCGACGTTCCAGATATTGCCGCCCAACTCCCCGATACTGGCCATCTGCACGCGCAACAGGTCATAAAGGTCGGCGACATGCAAGATATCGCGGACCTGTAGCCCCTTGCCGCCGAACCCCATGTAGGACAGCGTGCCGTCGAACAGGTGCCGCGCGACCCACAGTGCGACGACGCCCTGATCGACCTTGCCGAACTGCCACGGCCCGGTCAGTACGCCGCAGCGGTTGACGATCCATGGCACCCCGTACATGTCGCCGTATTCCTGGATCAGCAGCTCGGCGGCGAGTTTGGTCGCGCCGTACATGGAACGCCCGCCGTCGAGCGGAAACGTCTCGGAAATGCCTTTCTCCGACCAACCCGGGCCCGTCTCGCCGGCCGGGACCACGAGACGGCTTTCGCCTTCCTCGAGGGGCAGCGCGCGGAGCGGCGCGATCGGATAGACCCGGCTCGACGATAGAAAGATCAGGCTGCCGCCGGTCGCGCGCAGATGTTCGAGGCAATTTACGGCGCCCACTAGGTTCGTATTGATCAAGTAGCGCGGGCTGCCGCCGTACCCAGCATGAACGCTCGGCTCGGCCGAACACTCGATCAACCAGTCGACCGCGCCGACGCGTTCCAGATCCTCCGCATTTCGGACATCGCCGTGCACGAACGCGACGCCCGCATCGTGCAGGCGGGGAAGCGAGATGTCGACGCCGGCACGCGACAGGTTGTCGAGAGCGACGACCTCGGCGCCGGGGTTGTCCGACTTGATCATGACCGCAAGATTCGATCCGACAAATCCCGCCCCGCCCGTCACTAAAATCCGCTCATTCATTGTCCCGTCCGCCCCGCTGCCCGGTCCCCGTTTGCAACACCCCGGCAAGGAATACCAGCCCGCACCGGTTTGAGCCAGTCCTTCGCCGCCGCTGGCGCCGTGCCCAAAAAGGTTTTCATTAAACCGGGCGGGCGATATTAAGGCTGTTTCCCGGTCGCCGGCATCCGGCGCCGACTTGACAATGCACGGAGCCCCCGGATGGCAGACATTCATATCACCGTAAGCGATCGACACAGCGGTTATCGCCGCCCGCGGCGGTTACATACCCGGAGTGCCTGAGCAACATGGATAAATTCGACCGCGCGCAGATCGTTCTCGCCGCAACGGTGGTGCTGGCCGTCGGCCTGAGCCTGCTGCTGATGGGACTGCGGGTTTCCTCTGCCGTTTCCTTCGCGGAACCGATCCACCTGCAAACCAGCGGCGCCGAGTACGAATCCCTCTATTCGATCTGGCGCTATGTGCACGGGATGACGGTCTACACCGACCGCTACCAGCCGCCCTTCAACCTGGTGATCTTCAATTGGCTTTTCTACGAGAGTTATGGCCTGTTCACCAAGGCGGTGACGGAGCTTCTCGGGCTCGGCGACGCCTGGATCCCGACGGTCGCCCGCCTGTTCTCGTTCCTGGCGATCGCCGCGACGGGGCTGGTCGCGTTCGCCGCATTCCGCCTGGTCATGGTGGCGGAGACGCCGGCCGCCCGTCTCGTCGCCGCCGGCTTCGCCCTGCTGCTTGCCTTCGGGCCGCTAACCGGCTTCTGGGTGATCACGGTGCGCCCCGACAACTGGGCGATGGCCATGGAAGTCGCCGGCGCGGCGTGGTTTATCTGGCGATATCCGGCACGGCATTGGCAAGCGGTTCTCGGCGCGGCACTGTTCTCCTATCTGGCGTGGGCTTTCAAACAGAGCAATGTTTCGTTTCTGGTGGCGGTCGGCTTGTTTCTGCTGATCCGTCTGGCGTGGCGGGAACTGATCGTCATCGTCGCGGTAATAGCGGCGGCGTTCGCCATCACCTTCGCCGTCGGCGATGCGCAATACATAAAGAACATCCTGCTCATCGGCTACAGCCTCGACTACGACATCGCACGCGGGTTTTACAATCTACGCTCTTTCGCCATCAAGATGTTGCCCGGTCTTGCCGTGCTGCTTTCCGCATGCATCTTCGCGGCGCGCGCACCGGGCGGGTTCCTAGCGCTTCGGGACGACCCCCGGAAACTATTTGCGGTGTGCGGGGTTGCGGTCGCGGGCGCGCTGGCCGTGCTGACCGGATTCCAGTCGGGCGGTGCCGAGAACTACTATTTCACGTTTGCGTTCTTCACCGTTCTCTCGGGCCTCGTGTTGCTGCCGGCGCGTCTCGCATGGCCTATTCAAGCGGTTTATTTGGTCGTCGTCGGCTGGCTCGCACTCGCCGTCGCCGTCACGGCCGTCGTCACCGGATATGTCGGCATGACCAGCCTAAAGAAACATCACGATGCTTATAGCAAGTTCACGCAATGCATCGCTGGTCTGCCGCATCCGATCTTCATCCAGAACCCCTATCTTTCGCTTCCGTGGATGTCCGGCGGGGAGCGGCATTTCATACTCTCATTTATCTATCACGAGGAACGCCGCCGCGGTCATCGCTTTGCCGGCGACGGTATCGGCGGCATGATCGAACGCGGCGAACTGGCGACGCTTGTATTTCCCGGCAGCTCGAAGACAAACCGGTACGACGGCGCATCATTGGGAAATTTTCAGGAGATCGAAACGGGTTGCCCGGCGCTAACTGTTCTGGTCCGGCGCACCGGAAACTGAGAAGGCGCAGGCGCCTAGAATTTCCGTTCGGAAATAAGCTTCGCGTCCATATTCTTCAGGCGGACGAACTGCGCCAGCACATGCATCAGCGACTGGTGCACGTCCTCGATGACGCCGTAGTTGTCGGCATCGACGTGCAGGTTCACATCCGCAAGCGCCGCCGTCCTTCCCCCCGAAAATCCCGTAAACGAAATCACCGAGACATGGTTGCCCGCGGCCCATTTGGCGGCGCGCACCACGTTTTCGCTGTCACCCGACGACGACACCGTGATCAGCACGTCTCCGGCCTCGGCCATGGTGCGGAGCTGATAGACGAACACCTCGTCGTATGAAATGTCGTTGGCGATGGCCGTCAGGGTCTCCACCGTGGATGCCAGCGACACCACGCGCGGCTTGAGCCGGGTATCCGTCTGCACCCCCTTCAGGTGGTCGCAGTGGAAATGATTCGAAATCGCCGCCGAACCGCCGTTACCGCAAACATAGATCGTGCCGCCCTGGGCGTAGGCGACGTCGAGAATGTCGCAGGCCCTGGCCAGCCGGTCGCGGTCGACCGAGGCAAATCCCCGGGCCACCTGCTCAGCGTAGGCATCGATAAAGGCGCCGATGCCGTCGAAATTGTCGTCGGGAAACGTCATGGCTTCGTATATCCCGTTTACCCGACTCAGGCAACAAGCCCGGTTTCAATGCCGGGGGCGGTAATGCACGCCACGCAGCAGCAGACCGCCGATCACGAGAAACACCAGGATGCCCGCCATGCCAACGCGCTGGCTTTCGAACGCCGCCGTCAGCGCACCGACCAGCATCGGCCCTAGAAACGCCGTCGCCTTGCCGGACAGCGCATAAAGCCCGAACATTTCGGTCCTCAGTTCCGGCGGCGCCAGATGCGCCATCAGCGACCGGCTCGCCGACTGCGCCGGGCCCATGAACAGGCCGAGCGCAAGACCGATAATCCAGAACAGCGTCACATCGGTGATCAGCAAAATCGCGCCCCCCAGCACCGTCAGCGCGATCAATGAAATATAGATCACCCGGATCGGCCCCCAGCGATCATCGAGCCAGGCGAACGCGAACGCGCCCAGCCCCGCCGTCACGTTGATGCCGATCCCGAACACGATCAGGTCGGCGAATGCCATGCCGAACGTCCCGGCGGCGTAGATTCCGCCGAAGGTGAACAGCGTGTTGAGCCCGTCGGTGTAGATCATGCGCGCGATCAGATAGCGGAACACCACGGCATGCGCCCGGGCGCGGCGGAATGTGTCGATCAGTTCGCGGAACCCGCGCCGGACCGCCTCGCCGATACCGACGCCGGTCGCCGGCTTGTCGGGGCTGAACAGAAAAATGGGGATGGAGAAGACCGCCATCCAGACGGCCACGAACGGCCCTGTGATCCTGAGATCCTCGGCATTATCCTTGTCGAGGCCGAACAGTGGTGTGTCGGTCTGTACGAACAGCACCAGGACCAGAACCAGACACGCCAGCCCGCCGGCATAACCGGTGCCCCACCCCCAGCCCGACACCCGGCCGAGATGGCTGTCCGGCACCAGACGCGTCAGCATGGCGTTATAGAACACCATCCCGGTCTCAAACGCCGCATTGGCGCAGGCGACCAGCACCAGACCCCAGATCATCATGTCCTGTTCGGGCGCAACCACCCAGAGCGCGGCCGAAAAGCCGACGCACGCCAGTGTCATCACGAGCAGCCACGGTTTGCGCGGTCCGGTATGGTCGGTGATGGCGCCGGCGATCGGGCTGATGACCGCCACGAACAGCGCCGACCAGCCGATGGCCTGGCCCCAGAGCGCGGTGCCCGTGACCTCGTCCGGCGCCACACCCTTGGTGAAATAGGCGGCGAAAACGAACGTGATGATGACGGTCGGGAACGCCGAGTTGGCCCAGTCGTACAGGCACCACGCGGCGATTCCGAGCTTGGACCCCGCCTTACTGTTGGGCACCGTCCACCATGGTTCTGAGCTGGCGGCTGGCGACGGCGATCATCGACAGGTCGTTGACCTCCACGTTCCAGAGTTCGCCCAGCATCTGCTCGGTCGGTTCGACCAGCATCGGGTTGGCGTCGATCCAGGCGTCCACCGCCTGATGCGGCGACATGCCCTTTTTGGCGCTGTCGAGCACGGCCTCGGTCAGGCGAAGCTGGTGGCTGTAGATTTCCTCGACCAGCGCCGCGATGGCGAGTTGCTGCCAGTGGCTCTCGGAATCGAGACCGTCCGCCGCGGCGCGCAACCGGCCCATGCGGAACCGGGTGCCGATGGCGAAGTAGCCCTTGGCCACCGTCAGCACGTCGGCCTTACGCTTCAGCGAAAGTCTGACGATGTCACAACCCGAGTAGAGGTTGACCAGGTTGGCGACGCGCAGCGCCAGCGTCTCCGGCACGCCGTGTTCCAGGTACGGCCCCGCGCGGGTCTTGACGTCGGCGACGTAATGTTTCGGCAACGTCGATGACAGGTTCTGCGCCAGCTTCTGCATGCCGCCGGCAAACGCGCCGCAGTTGGTGCTGATATCCAGGTTCTTCTCGCCGTGGCGCAGGAACCATAGCGTCACCCACTCCAGCAGATGATGGGTGTCGATCATCATCGCGGTCTGCGTCGCCGCCGGCACCTTGTTGTCGAGCGCCTCGATCTCCGACCATAGCTTCGGCATCTCGAAGATCTCCTGGGAAATGAACCAGGCGCGGGCGATCTCGGGAACGCCGAGGCCGGTCTTTTCCCTGATCTCGTTGACGAAGCTGCCACCCATGCGGTTGATCATGTTGTTGGTCAACCGGGTCGCGATGATTTCTCGGTGCAGTCGGTGTTTGGCGGCCTCGCCCCGGTATTTTTCGCGCAGCGGCGTCGGGAAGTAGCGCACCAAATCGTCGAACAGGTACGCGTCGTCCGGCACGTCCGAGGCCAGGATCTCGTCATAGGTCCAGAGCTTGGCATACGACAGCAGTACCGCGATTTCCGGCCGGTAGAGGCCGTGCCGCTGCGTCGCCCGCTCGGCCATGACCTCGTCGTCGGGCAGGAACTCCACGGCGCGGTTGAGCCGATCGGCCCGTTCCAGCGTTTTCATCAACCGATGCTGATTGTCGAGCGCACCGATGCCCTGCGCCTGGATCAGCGTGATCGCCTGGCTCTGGTCGTAGTTGTGCCGGAGCACGAGCGACGCCACCTCGTCGGTCATGCTGGCCAGCAGCTTGTTGCGGCTGGTTTCGGTCAGGTTGCCCGCCTGCATGACCTGACCCAGCAGAATCTTGATGTTGACCTCGTGGTCCGACGAATCGACGCCGGCCGAGTTGTCGATGCTGTCGGTGTTGAGCCGGCCACCGTGCGCGGCGTATTCGATCCGGCCCAGTTGCGTGGCCCCCAGGTTGGCGCCCTCGCCGACCACTTTGGCTCGGACTTCCGCGCCGTTGACGCGGATCGCATCGTTTGCGCGGTCACCAACGTCGGCGGCGCTTTCGTGGCCGGCCTTGATGTAGGTGCCGATGCCGCCGAACCACAACAGGTCGGCGTCATGCTTGAGGATCGTCTTCAAGAGCTCGTTCGGCGTCACCGTGTCCCTGTCGAAGCCGAACAGTTTCTTGATCTCGGCGGTCAGCTTGAGCGACTTGGCGCTGCGCTCGAAAATGGCGCCGCCCTTCGACAACAGTTTGGTGTCGTAATCGGTCCACGACGACCGGCCCATATCGAACAGGCGCTTGCGTTCCTTCCATGTTTTTGCCGGATCCGGGTCCGGGTCGACGAAGATGTGCATGTGGTTGAACGCCGCCAAGAGCTTGATGTGCTTCGACAACAGCATGCCGTTGCCGAACACGTCACCCGACATGTCGCCGACGCCGATGCAGGTAAAGTCCTCGGTCTGCGTGTCGACGCCGAATTCGCGGAAGTGCCGCTTCACCGATTCCCAACCGCCGCGCGCGGTGATGCCCATCTTTTTGTGGTCGTAGCCCTGGCTGCCGCCGGACGCGAACGCGTCGCCGAGCCAGTGGCCGTAATCGATGGAAACCGAGTTGGCGATGTCCGAAAACGTCGCCGTGCCCTTGTCGGCGGCGACCACCAGGTACGGATCATCGCCGTCGCGCCGCACCACGTCCTTGCGCTGTACGACCTTGCTGCCGGAGATGTTGTCGGTGATGTCGAGAAGGCCCGACAGGAAAAGCTTGTAACACGCGATGCCTTCGTTCAGGAACGCGTCGCGGTCACCCGGCGGCGTCGGTTGCTTGCAGACGAATCCGCCCTTGGAGCCGACCGGCACGATGACCGCGTTCTTGACCTGCTGCGCCTTGACGAGGCCGAGGATCTCGGTGCGGAAATCCTCCGGCCGGTCCGACCAGCGGAGCCCGCCCCGCGCCACGTAACCGAAGCGCAGATGCACGCCCTCGACCCGGGGACTGTAGACCCAGATCTCGCGGAACGGACGGGGCAGCGGCATGTCCTCGACATTGCCGGAATCGATCTTGAACGAGACATAGGACTTGTGCCCGCCGCCGTCGGCACTCTGGAAGAAGTTCGTGCGCAGCGTCGAATCGAACAGGTTGAGAAAACGCCGCAGAATGCGATCCTCGTCGGCACTGGCAACGGCTTCCAGTTTCTCCAGATAGGTCTTCCGCATGCGTGTCGGGTTGGATTTTTTCTTCTTCGCCGGTTTCGGGTCGAAAGCCGCATAGAACATGTCGACGAGCAGGCGCGCGAAATCGGCATGCCGCGACATGGTCTGTTCCATATAGGCCTGCGAATACGGAATCCCGGTCTGGCGCAGGTATTTGCAGTACGCCCGCAAGACAACGATATCGCGCCAGGCGAGCCCCGCGCCGACCACCAGCGCATTGAAACCGTCGCTCTCGGCATGGCCGTGCCAGACGCGCGAGAACGCGTCTTCGAAGTTGTCGCGGATGGCGCCGACGTCGATCGCGCCGCCGGAGCGCTGCTCGAGGCCGAAGTCGTGAACGACCAGCCGCTTGAACCCCGCGTCCGGCACGGTGACGCTGTGCGGTCCCGCTTCATTGATGACCTTGAAACCCATGTGCTCGAAAACCGGCAGCACGTCGGAAAGCGCGATTTCGGTGTCCGGGTTATAGAGCTTGAAACGAACCGTGTCATTCTCGGCACCGTCCGGCCGGTAAAGGTGAAAGCCGATTCCCCCATCCGCCGCGAGATGCTCGATCTTGTCGAGGTCGAACAGCACCTCGTCGGAGGAATACTGCGCCTGATAGGCCGGGCCGAACGCGTCCTTGAAGCGCGCGTGCAGCTCGTGCGCCCGGGCCTCGCCCGCGCGCTCGGTCAGCGCGGCCAGTACCCGGTCGCCCCATGAGCGGGCCGCTTCGGCAATCTCGGCCTCGAGTTTCTTGGTGTCGTACCTGGGCACCTTGCGGCCCATCATCTTGATGATCAGGTGCACCCGCGCCAGCGGCGAATCCCCCAGTTGCGTGAAAAACGCCGCCGGCTCGCCGTCGAAGGCGTCGGCCAGGATTTCCTGAATTTTCTGACGCAGTTCGGTGTCGTAGCGGTCGCGCGGCACGAACACCATGCACGACAGGTAACGTTTGAAGACGTCCTCGCGCACGAACAGCGCGACCCGCTGGCGTTCCTGCAGATGCAGGATGCCGGTCGCGATCTTGAGCAGATGGTCTTCCGAAACCTGGAACAGCTCATCGCGGGGATAGGTTTCGAGAATGCTCAGAAGCGCCTTGCCATCGTGGCTGTCCCGGGAATAGCCGGCGCGGTCGACGATGTTCTGCAACCGCCGGCGCAGCAGCGGGATGTTGCGCGGCGACAGGTTGTAGGCGACAGACGTGAACAGGCCGACGAACAGGCGGTGGCCGACGACCTTGCCATTCTTGTCGATCTTCTTGATGCCGATCGCGTCCATGTGCACGGACCGATGCACCACCGAACGCTGATTGGTCTTGGTGACGCTCAGCAGTTCGCGCCGGCCGAGGAACTCGGCGATCTCGGCAGACAGCGTGTTCTTGGCCTGGAACGACTCGAACACGGCAACGCCCGGATCGCGCAGTATGCCGAGTCCGGACTCGCGATCGACGGTGACGCGCGTCTTCTTGCCCGAACCGGAAATCTTGTATTCGCGGAAACCGAGGAACGTGAAGTGATTGTCGTGCAGCCAGCGCAGCAGATCGCGCACCTCGGCACATTCCTCCACCTGCATGCCGCGCGGCTCGACCGCCAGTTCCTCGATCACCGATTCCATGCGCTCGCGCATCGGCCGCCAGTCTTCGACCGAAGCCCGGACATTCGCGAGAATGTCTTTCAGCGCATCGGTGATCTCGCGGCGCGCCTTTTCCGGCTGCTGCGCGATCTGGAAGTGCATGAAGCTTTCCGGCTTCGCGTCCACGTCGACGTGGCCGCGCTCGAGGATTTCCGCAACCTGGCCCGACTTGCCGCGCCGCACCTTGCAGATCGGGTGGATCACCAGATGGATCGGCAGCTCGCGCCGGGTCAATTCGGCGGAAACCGAATCCACCAGGAACGGCATGTCGTCGGTGACGATCTCGACCACGGTATGGTTCGTGGTCCAGCCGTCCGCTTTCGGGTCGGGGTTATAGACGCGGATGTTCGGCGTCCGCGCCTTGCGCGTCTTGCCGGTATCGAGGTGCGCACGGGCGATGGCGACAAGTTCCGGCCCGGTCAGGTCTTCCAGATCCCGTTCCGGGACATGCGCGTAATACTCGGCGATGAACGCGCGCAGCTGCTTGCCCTTTTTTCCCTTATCCGATTTTTGCGCAGCATTGAGGGCGGTCGTCACAAGCGCGCCGCCGGCGTGATCCGTCTTCGGCATTGGATGCTCCCCTTCCCCGTCTCCCGTGTCGAGGTATATGCGGGAAGGCTATCGCATCCCGAGATAGAGGGAAAGTGACGCTTGGATAAAAGGCCCGTGCTCAGAATCGGACCGAAAGGGTGATGGCGCCGAAGCGGTCGGACTCGGTCTGCGAATCGAATTCCTTGGTGCGCATGACATGCGTGAAGGCGATACGGACGTCCTTGTACGTGATCGCAACACCGGCAACGAAATCGCCGACCAGGGATTTCTTGTCGACGCTGTGGCTGTCGGCGAACGTGTTGCCGTCGAGAAAGATATTGCGCACCACCCAACGGCCGTCGACACCGGCGAATGCATACCACGAAAACTTCTCGGCCGGATTGATGGCCCCGAATCCGCTGAGGCTCGGACGGATCAGCGGCGGCCCGTAATCGACGTAGAGTTCCTGGCCGACGCGCAGCGTCACACCGCCGTTGACGTGCGTGTAGACGTTGCCGAGCGAGGCGCCGACGTGCGGGATCGCATCCGCTTCCAGACCGTGGAATCTAAGCGCCTTGTGGCGCCATTTGCGTTCACCGATGAGATTGATGCCGGGCTCGTTTTCGAGTTGGTGATCCCAACCCTTCGACGTCGCGACGCCGATCAGGTTGTGGTATCCGTTCTGCACCTGCTCGCCGAGCGCCGCCGGTCCGACGACACCGATTTCCAGCGCCATCTTGTCGAGCGTCTCGGTGAAATGATCGCCGATGCCCTTGCCGGTCTCCGCATACAGGGACCCCGACGCGTACAGCCACCCCGCGTAAGGCCGGTCGTCAGGGACCAGATTGCGCGCTTCGGTATCCGTGGGGGTGTAGATATTGTGGCCGAGTTCGAGTCCGAGCCGCCCGCCCCGGATGTCGGCCAGCGGGTAGAGCAGCTGCAACGTGTCGCGCACTTCGGGCAGGTTCTTGCCGTCCTCCGCTTCCGAGACCCAGCCGAGACGAATGCCGTTCGTGTAATGCCGATCCGTGTTCGCGATGCGGTCGTTTTCGACATTGAGAGTCCACGTCCCGCCATGCGACGGCAGGGCGGTGATCAACATGGCGATGCCAGCAAGGGCGGCCCAGGTTCCGGAGCGAAGTGCGCGCATGCGCTATTGATAACCCCTGAGCATTCACGTTGGAAGCTTTGATAAGTGTGCTTATGATGTTTACCGGATTCGGCGGGGGCAGAGGAGGAGACACATGCAACCTTTGGATATTCTGGCGACAGCGATCGCTTACGTGATTGCCGCGGACGGTCAAACCACCGTCGAGGAAAAAGCGACCCTGGTCTCGATGCTCGGCAAGCACGTCTCGAACGGCGATCTGACGCGGGACGAACTGCAGAACATGACGCAAAGTGCTTTCAACAATGCCGGGAAGATTCCCGTCGAGAAATTCCTGACCGTCGTCTCGGGCAACCTGACCCAGGGTCAGAAGGCCGTGCTGCTTCTGAATCTTTACGACGTGGCCGCCGTCGACGGCTCGATCGCGCTCGGCGAAAAGCGGGTGCTTGAGGCATTCGAGGAAGCGCTGGAAATCGACGAGAACACGATGATCAAGGCCCGCGACGTTATCGCCTACAAGAACGACACCGCCGTATTCACGAACACGACGCATCCGAAGAACGAGAAAACGCACAATTTCTATATTTGAACGGACGCGCGCCGCCGGCCCGGTCAGTCCGATGCCGTATCGGCCAATACCGCGTGCTGATAGCCGAGCCGGTAGGCGACATCCGAGCCCGGCGGCTTGAAGTCGATCCGCTCCAGGTCGAGCTCGAGATCGCCGTCGTAAGCATCGACGAAATCGTTGGTGACGAGGATATCGTGCGGGCCCGCCGTATCCTCGCCCAGCTTCGACGCCGAGTTCACGGCGTTGCCGAATACCTCGTTCGAGCCCAGCCTGAGGATGCGGCCGTGGCTGATGCCGAGGCACAGGATGACCTTGTCTTCCGGCGGCCGCGACAGGCTGAACGTCTGCGCCGCGTTCTGCATGGCAACGGCCGCGTTCAGGGCATCTTTCGGTTTGTGAAACAGGATCATCAGGCTATCGCCTTCACGCTTGATGATGAACGCGTTGTGTTCGCCCAGGATCGGCGCGAACAGTTTTTCCGATTCGACGATGACCTGGATGAAATGAATGATCCCGAAATTGGCCGCATTCCGGGAAAACCCCGAAAGGTCGGTGAACATCACACTCCAGGTTTCGCCGAACGTGTCCCAGATCTTGCGGTCGACCGCCTCGTGATCGGCCCCCGGCTCGGCCCGGCGCACCAACATGTTGATCAGCCGTTCGTGGCTGTTTTCCATAAACAGGGTTCTGAAATAAGGCATCGGCAGCGTCCCGCGTTAAATGAGTGAGGAGTATCCCCGCAGCGGCCCGGGTCAGTTCAGGAGCGCCGCCAGGCGGTCCGGCAGATGGCCGGTCTTGGCCTCGAGTTCGCGCAGAATACGGGCCTCGTTGGCATCGGTCTTGCCGTCCTTGGAAATGTTCTTTTCCAGCCAGTCGAGCTTCTCATCAGCGATCCCGCCGTCGTCATCTAAAACGAACGTCACTGTCGCGTCGACCAAGAGGTCGGCAAAAGCCGGATCCATGTCGCCGCCGCTCAATACCGTATTGAGGTCCAGCAGAAGCCGCACCTCCTCCTCGCCCGGGGTTTCCGCATCGACGATTCCGCGCAGCATCTTGACCTCGGACTGATCGATTGCGCCGTCTTCGTAGACGTGCATCTTAATTGCCTGTAATTCGCTTCTCACGTTTCCTGTCCCTCTCTCGACCGGCAAATCGGATCGTTATCTTGAACAGATTCGCGGCCCGACGCAATCGATGAGGACGCGCTCTGGATAGTCCGGCAACGTCGCCCGGCGACATGCGCCGACCGCTCTACCGGTTTACCTGACAGGAAGAGAATGGAGCGGGCGATGAGATTCGAACTCACGACTTCAACCTTGGCAAGGTTGCGCTCTACCCCTGAGCTACGCCCGCGCCGGGGGTACGTTCCGGCAACGCCGAAAGCAGGCGGGATCATACGCATCGCCGTCATGTTTTCAAGCGCGAAATGGCAAAATTTTTAAGAGTTTGCGTTTGCCTCCGGAAGTCTTGCGGGGCCGTCTGCCCCCTCGTAACCTCCAAGTCGCCATGATGACGCAAGAGGCCCTGCTCACCCACCTGGAATACCTCGGCATCGAAAGCCGGACGGTCGCGCATCCGCCGGTCTACACCGTCGAGGAAGCCAAGGCGCACCGCGACGGCCTGCCTGGCGGACATACCAAGAATCTGTTCCTGAAGGACAAGAAAGGGCGCATGTTCCTGGTTACCGCCGACGAAGACCGCACGGTCGATCTCAGGCAACTTCGCGAAAAGCTGGGCTCGAAGCCGCTTTCGTTCGCCAGCGCCGAGCGGCTGATGACCTATCTTGGCGTCGAGCCGGGCTCGGTGACGCCGCTCGCCGCTGTCAACGATAGCGGCGGCGCGGTCACCGTCGCGCTCGATGCGTCGTTACTGGCGCACGATTTCGTCAGCGTCCATCCGCTGGTCAATACCGCAACTACGGCAATGACGCCGGGCGACCTTCTCCGGTTTCTTGAAGAGTGCGGTCACGCGCCGCTTTTGCTGGATTTCTGAAATCCGCCCGGCACCCTTGCCGTGGGCGCTTTCGTCGTCCATTTATAGAGCAACAAGTTGAAATTTGAGGCCAATAAGCCAGAGGAAGACGTCATGGAGTTTGTCATCAATCCCGACGGCAGCATGTCCCCGAAGAACGGTCAGAACCCGGGTCAGGGCGAAGGCCAGGCGCCGCAGCAACCCCCCGAAGGCGGTGCCACGGCCGAGGCGCCCCAACAACCGGGAATCGTGCTCGACCCCTCCTCGGACGCGGGGCTCGACGCCAAGCCGGTCGGCAGCGGCGCCGACGGCGACCTGATCAAGGAATCCGATACCGAACGTTTCATGCAGGACGTCATCGAGGCATCGCAAAGCGTGCCGGTGATCGTCGATTTCTGGGCGCCGTGGTGCGGGCCGTGCAAACAGCTCGGCCCGTTGCTGGAAAAGCTGGTGCGCGAAGCCGGCGGCACGGTAAAAATGGTTAAAATCAACGTCGACGAAAACCAGCAACTCGCGGCGCAGATGCGTATCCAGTCGATCCCGGCGGTCTATGCCTTCAAGGGCGGTCAGCCGGTTGACGGCTTCATGGGCGCGCTGCCGGAAAGCCAGCTCAAAGCATTCATCGACAAGCTGACCGACGGCGCCAAAGGTGCGCTTGATACGATCCTCGATCAGGCCGACGCCGCGCTCGAGGGCGGCGAAGCCGTCGAGGCGATGGCGCTATACGGCGAGGCGCAGCAGCAGAGTCCGGACAACGAACGTGCCGTCGCCGGCATGATCCGCGCCGCGGTCGCCGCGGGCGAGACCGACACCGCGCGCGAGATGATTGAAGGCCTGCCCGAGGCCTGGAAGATGAAAGGCCAGATCGCGGCGGCGATTTCCGCGTTCCAGCTCGACGAGGAAACCGGCGACAGCGGCGACATGGCGGAACTTCAGCAGAAGGTCGAGGCCGACCCGGCCGATCCGCAGGCGCGGTTCGATCTGGCGCTGGCGCTCTACGCATCCAAGCGCAACGAGGAAGCCATCGACGCATTGCTCGAGATCATCCGTCGCAAGAAGGACTGGAACGACGGCGCGGCGCGCGAACAGCTGATCAAGATTTTCGACGCCCTCGGACCGACACACGAGCTGACCAAGGACGGCCGGCGGCGTCTTTCCTCGGTCCTGTTCTCGTAACCGGGAGGGCGCGCAGATGGCCGACCGTCAGCGCACCCCGACCCCGGAAACGCTGCCCGGTGCAATCCCCGTGTTCCCACTGCCGGGCGCGATGCTGCTGCCGGGCGGGCAATTGCCGCTCAATATCTTCGAGCCGCGCTACCTAAACATGGTCGAGGACGCGCTTTCGTCCGACCGGCTGATCGGCATGATCCAGCCGGTCGCCGAGAAGAGCGAACGCCTGATCGCCGACGGCGTGACACTTTACGATGTCGGCTGTGCCGGGCGCCTGACCCAGTTCATGGAAACGGATGACGGCCGTTACGTGGTCACGCTGACCGGCCTGATCCGCTTCCGCATCGAGAACGAACTCGACATGCAGGACGGCTATCGCCGGGTGCGGCCCGATTTCACACCCTATATCGGCGACATGACGACCGCGGGCGGGCGCGAAACGGCTCCCGTCGGCAGCCGCGACAAACTGGTTGCCGCGATGACGCGGTATTTCGACATCAAGGGGATCGAGGCCGACATGTCCAACATCGGCGATGCGCCGGACGCATTGCTGGTCGACACGCTGGCCATGACCTGCCCGCTCGAGCCCGGCGAGAAACAGGCGCTGCTGGAATGTCCGGACACCGAACGGCGGGCCGAATTGCTGACCAGCATTTTCGAGATCTCGGCGTATGGCGACGGTTCCGATGCGCAAGACGTTCGCCAGTAATCATCGCGACCAGAGAGCGCTTTGATATGACGGCATCCAACGCCACCGAGATCGACCCGAAGCTTCTTGAAATCCTGGTCTGCCCGCTGACCAAAAGCACGCTGCGCTACGACCGCGAGCGTCAAGAACTGATCAGCGACAAGGCCGGGCTCGCATTCCCGATCCGCGATGGCATCCCGATCATGCTGGCCGACGAGGCCCGCGAAATCGACGAGGCCCCCGGCGCAACGAAGGACTAACGGCATGGCCGACAATTATTCCCAGAAACATCATCCGAGCGAAATCCGGCTGAAACGGGACGAAAAAATTCTCGAGGTGGATTTCGAAGACGGCGTCACCGCCGCGCTGCCGGCCGAACTGTTGCGCGTCGAAAGTCCGTCCGCCGAGGTACAGGGTCACGGCCCCGACCAGAAAACGATCATCGCCGGACGCCGCCACGTCGGTATCATGGGGGTCGAACCGGTCGGCAATTACGCCGTCCGCATCAAGTTCGACGACATGCACGATACCGGCATTTTCACCTGGGACTATCTTTATGACATGGGATCTCGCAAGGACGAGATGTGGGCCGACTACCTGAAGGCGCTGGACGAAAAGGGCCTCAGCCGCGACCCGTGATCCGGCATGGTTTCAGGACGCCGTCACCGTTGTCGAACGTCGCCTCGTTTCCCTTGATCCAGAACACCCGTTTGCCGTCTGTGTAACGCGCGCCGGACCCGGACCGGCCCTGCGGCAGGATCAGTTCGTACTCGCCGATGCGGAGTTCCACCGCTTCGGCGGCGAACCGCGCGACCACCCGTGGCATGCCGTCACACGTATATAAATAGTCCGTCGCGGGGCCGCCGCCGGCCAGGATCGTCACGGAGAGCAGAAGGGCCTTCAAGTTCAGCGCCGCATCAACATCGGCAGGTCGCCCACCAACCCCATGGCCGAGCGCATCAGCACCTTCTTGAGCGGCGGCATTTTGTTGACCAGCCCGAGCCCGAGATCACGGGCGTGGCGCACCGGTGCGATATCGTTCGAAAACAGCCGGTTGAGGCCGTCGGTGACGGCCAGCATCAGCGTGTTGTCGAACCGCCGCCAGCGTTGATAGCGCTGCAGCACCGCCGGCGATCCGATATCGAGGCCGAGGTGCCTGGCTTCACTCAACACGTCGCAGAGCGCCGCCACGTCGCGGTAGCCCATGTTGAGCCCCTGGCCCGCGATCGGATGCATGCCGTGATCCGCGTCACCGACCAGCACCAGCCGTTCGGCCACGGACGCGTGCGCGAACTGCAGACCGAGAGGATGACAGAACCGGGGGCCGACAACCTCGATTTCGCCCATGAAGTCGCCGAACCGCCTGGCGAGTTCCCCCAGGAACGCGCCGTCGTCGAGCCCAACCAGCGCCCTGGCGTGCCCGGCGCGCTCGGTCCAGACGATGGATGACCGGCAACCCGGCCGTGCGTCCGTACCGCGGAGCGGCAGGATCGCGAAAGGCCCCGCCGGCAGGAAATGTTCGAGCGCGACGAAACCGTGCGGCTGTTCGTGCTCGACCGTGCAGACGATCGCTTCCTGCGGATAACGCCAGTTGGTCGTGCGGATGCCGGCGGTGTCGCGGATTTTCGAGCCGCGCCCGTCGGCGGCGATGGCGAGGCGGGCGTTGACCGCGCGGCCGTCCGAGAGCGTCGCCCGAACGCCTCCGGCGTCGCGTTCCAGGGTCTCGACGCGTAGCGGCGCCAGAAAAGTAATACGAGGATCATCCTTGAGCGCGTCCAGCGCCGCGATCCGGATGTGCCGGTTCTCGGCCAGATAGCCGAGCGGCCCCTCACCAACGTCTTCATGATCATAGTGTAAAAACAGCGCCGAGCGGCCGTCGGCGACACGGATATCGAGGATCGGCGCGACCTCGGCTTTTAGATAAGGCCAGACGCCGATCGAACTTAAAAGCCGTTCCGACGCCGCGGCGATGGCGGATGCCCGGCCGTCGAAGGCCGCGTCTTTCGCGTCTCCGGGATCTGTACCGTCGATCACCGCGACCTCGAACCCGGACCGCGCCAGAGCGCGTGCCGCGATGGCGCCGACCAGGCCGCCACCAACCACCAGGATATCGGCGCCAAGCGCCGGGGCTTTGGGAGCGTTCTTTGCCATGCTTATTACGTGCCCCGGCGGATCGCGGCTGTCCAGCCGAATTTCTGGCGCATAATTGCCTATATTATAATCAAATACCTTATATGCATAAATAATATGCATATAGTTTGACTAGATACACACCCTTCCACCCCGGATATACGTGCCAAATCCTTGAAATAAAAGAGTATTTGTCCGCTTAGAAAAACTGGCACGAACCTTGATTATCAATAGCAGCGGCCCGATGGGCCCAAGCAACGTGCAAGGGGGCGGCCGTCGACGAGGAGCGAACGGCACACCCGTAAATCAACGGAAGGAGTTCAACATGAAAATGATCATGGCGGTCATCAAGCCGTTCAAGCTGGAGGAGGTCCGCGAAGCGCTGACACCCCTCGGCATTGAAGGCATGACCGTATCCGAAGTTAAGGGTTTCGGCCGTCAGAAAGGCCAGGCCGAAATTTATCGTGGCGCGGAGTATCAGGTGAACTTCCTGCCGAAAGTAAAACTCGAAATTGCCTGCGTCGACGACCTCGTCGAACAGGTGGTCGAAACGGTTCAGAAAACCGCGATGACCGGAAAGATCGGGGACGGCAAGGTCTTTGTCTACTCGCTCGACAAGGCCGTCCGGATCCGAACCGGCGAGACCAATGCGGAAGCGCTCTAGGAGGAATGAAACGATGAACTTTGCTCGCATGAAAAAGCGCACGGCGGCGATCGCCGCGATGAGCGCGGTGGCTGTCACCATGACAGCGGGTCCCGCCCTCGCGGACGTCACCACCGAAAGTGCTTTTGTTTTCAACACTTTCGCATTTCTGGTCCATGGCGTCCTCGTGATGTTCATGGCCGCCGGCTTCGCGATGCTCGAATCGGGTCTGGTCCGGTCCAAGAACACGGCCACGATCTGTCTCAAGAACATCGCGCTCTATTCCGTCGCCGGCATCATGTTCTACCTGATCGGCTACAACATCATGTACGTCGGCGTGCCGGAAGGCGGCTGGATGGGCACGTTCAGCCTGTTCTACAACCCGGGCGCGGACGAACTGGCGCTGATCAACGCCGACGAGGCGACCCCGGAAATGGTGGCGGCGGTAGCCGACACCGGCTATTCCGTGGCCTCCGACTGGTTCTTCCAGATGGTATTCGTCGCGACTGCGGCCTCGATCGTCTCCGGCACCGTAGCCGAGCGGATCAAGTTCTGGCCGTTCGTCATTTTCGTGGTCGTGCTCGCTGCCATCATTTACCCGGTCCAGGCTTCGTGGGTCTGGGGCGGCGGCTGGCTCGCGGCCATGGGCTTCTCCGATTTCGCCGGCTCGACGCTGGTGCACTCGACCGGCGGCTGGGCCGCGCTGACCGGGGCCATCATCCTCGGCGCGCGTAAGGGGAAGTACGGTTCGGACGGTTCCGTCCGGGCGCTGCCGGGCGCCAACATCCCGCTCGCCACGCTGGGCACGTTCATCCTGTGGTTCGGCTGGTTCGGCTTCAACGGCGGTTCTCAGCTCGCGCTGGGCTCCGCGCTCGACGCCGCGGCGATGTCCATCGTCTACGTCAACACCAACCTGGCGGCTGCCGCCGGCGTGGTCGTGGCGATGATCCTGGCGCAGTTGATCTACAAGAAGGTCGACGTGTCGCTGGCGCTTAACGGTGCCATCGGTGGCCTCGTCGCCATCACCGCGGGCCCCGATCTGCAGAACCACTTCTTCGCCATGATTGTCGGCGGAATCGGTGGCGCGCTGGTCGTGTTCGCGGTGCCGATGATCGACAAGATGAAGATCGACGACGTGGTCGGCGCCATCTCGGCACACCTCGTCGCGGGCATCTGGGGCACGCTGGCCGTCGGCATCTTCGGCAGCGGTTCCATCGTCACCCAGGCCATCGGCGTCGTCGCGATCGGGGTGTTTGTCTCCGTCGCCAGCGCCATCGTCTGGATGATCCTGAAAGTGACCATCGGCATCCGGGTTTCGGAAGAGGACGAAGAGCTCGGCCTCGACCGCGCCGAATGCGGCATGGAAGCTTATCCGGAGTTCGGTAAAGGCTCCCAAACCCTCTGATCCCCTCCGAGATCAGTTGGTTCTCCCCGAAAGCCGGGCGGTTTATCCGCCCGGCTTTCTCCTTTCCGGACCAGGCCGAATCGCCCCGAGCCGATTCGCGTTTTCCCTTCAATGCCCGCACAAAGAGTAGCCACTAAGTCCCCGATATTTAGTGGTTAATTTGCATTTACCATCGATCCCTGCCGCCTCGCGCGCGCGTTAACTTTCTGGTAACGAACGGCGCTTACGAGAGATATATGACCGTCCTCAGATCGAATGCGTCCGGCCGCACGTCAGAGCCCCTGTTGCCCGCCCAGGTGACGGAGGCGCTCAAGCGCCGCGGCTGGCAGATCACCGGCCTGACGCTGATCACGCTGGCGGCCGCCGGCGGCGCGGCGATCCTTTCCTACGCGCCCGGTGATCCGTCGCTCAACAGCGCCACCGACAACGACCCGATCAATCTGGCCGGCACCTGGGGCGCGGTGTTCGCGGATCTCGTGCTGCAGGTGGTCGGTTACGCGGCGCTGATCGCACCGGCGGCGCTGGCCGTCTGGGCCGCGATGATCATGACTCACGGCCGGCTTGCCCGGCCCGTGGGCCGCATCGGTTGGCTGGTGCTCGCCATCATTCTCGGTTCGGTCGCTCTCGCCGGTATCACGGCGCCGGCCGGCTGGCCGCTGGCCGCCGGACTCGGCGGTGTCGCCGGAGCGCTGGCATTCGATGAGCTGGCGATGTGGGCCGGCCGGCTCGGCATCCGCCCGGCCGCCGACGTAACGCTGTGGGCGGCAAGTTCGCTCGCCGTCGCCGCCACGGTGATCTCGCTCGGCATGGGGCCGCGCGACTGGCTCAACGCCGCGAAAGGCGCGTGGCAGGGCATAAGAAAAACCTACGCCGTGTCGCGCGGCGCTTACGGCGCAGCCCGAGATTTCGGCGAGCGGGCGCACGACCTCGGCATCCGCGTCCGCGGCATGATACCAGCACCGGCGCAGAACCCTGACGACCAGGGCGACATCGACGACGCCGACTACGAAGAGATCGAGGACGAAGAAGAGATCGGCGGCGTGCTCGATGCCGCCTACCCGAAAAAGGGCAAGGCGCCGGAAGTGACCCCCCGGCCGAAACGCGCCAAAGCCGGCCGCAAGGCCCAGGCGCGGCGCCAGCAATCCCTGCCGCTCGGCGGCACCGAGGATTACGCGCAGCCGCCGCTGGAAATCCTCGACCTGCCGCAGGCGACCCGCGAAGACACCCGCGAAAGCCGGGAAGCCCTGCAACAAAACGCGCGCTATCTGTCGACCGTACTCGAAGAGTACGGCGTCAAGGGCGAGATCGTGAAGGTTCGCCCGGGTCCGGTCGTCACCCTCTATGAACTCGAACCCGCGCCCGGTACCAAGACCAGCCGCGTGATCGGCCTTTCGGACGACATCGCGCGCTCGATGAGCGCGGTTTCCGTGCGCGTCGCCGTGGTGCCCGGCCGCAACGTCATCGGCATCGAGATGCCCAACGGCAACCGCGAGATGGTGCATCTCAGGGAACTGCTGGCATCCAGCGATTTCGAGAAGACCAAGGCGGAGCTGCCGCTGGCGCTCGGCAAGGACATCGGCGGCGGACCGGTGACCGTGGATCTGGCGCGCATGCCGCACCTGCTGATCGCCGGGACGACGGGTTCCGGCAAATCGGTCGCCATGAATACGATGATTCTGTCGCTGCTCTATAACCTGTCGCCGGACCAGTGCAAATTCATCATGATCGATCCGAAGATGCTGGAGCTATCGGTCTACCAGGACATCCCGCACCTGCTGACGCCGGTCGTCACCGATCCCTCCAAGGCGGTGGTCGCGCTCAAGTGGGTGGTCCGCGAGATGGAGGACCGCTACCGCGCCATGAGCCAGATGGGGGTCCGCAACATCGCCGGCTACAACCAGCGCCTGGCCGAGGCGAAGAAGAAGGGTGAGGAACTCACCCGAACCGTACAAACCGGCTTCGACGAGGACGGCAAGCCGGTTTACGAGGAACAGCCGCTGCCGACCGATCCGCTGCCCTATATCGTCGTCGTCGTCGACGAGATGGCGGACCTGATGCTGGTCGCCGGCAAGGACGTGGAGGCCGCGATCCAGCGTCTGGCGCAGATGGCGCGCGCCGCCGGTATCCACTTGATGATGGCGACGCAGCGCCCGTCCGTCGACGTCATCACCGGCACCATCAAGGCTAATTTCCCGTCGCGCATTTCGTTCCAGGTGACGTCCAAGATCGACAGCCGCACGATCCTCGGCGAGCAGGGCGCGGAACAGCTGCTGGGCCAGGGCGACATGCTTTACATGGCCGGCGGCGGCCGTATTTCCCGCGTGCACGGGCCGTTCGTTTCGGACGAGGAAGTCGAGCGCGTGGTCAACCACCTCAAGGATCAGGCGATCCCGGACTACATTGAGGCCGTCACCGAGGAATCCGGCGAGACCTTTATCGGCGATCCGGGCACCATCGGCGGCGGCAACTCGGACTATGACGAGCACTACGACCAGGCCGTGGCGCTGGTCGCGCGCGAGGG
The DNA here is from genome assembly GCA_965229805.1 of Rhodospirillales bacterium. Classification (GTDB taxonomy): domain Bacteria; phylum Pseudomonadota; class Alphaproteobacteria; order Rhodospirillales; family Casp-alpha2; genus UBA4479. The sequence continues at coordinate 93,371 of CBDDJO010000001.1, forward strand.
CAAGGCCTCGACCAGCTTCATCCAGCGCCATTTCCAGATCGGTTACAATCGTGCCGCGCGCATCATCGAGACCATGGAACGCGAAGGCGTGGTCAGCGCCGCCAACCGGGTCGGCCGCCGCGAAGTGCTGATCGGCGACCATTCGGCGTAAACGCGGTCTTTTGCGGACAGCCGTTTGTAGATCGCCACGGGTGCGCCGAGCCCTTCACGCATTTTTTTATACCGCACTGCCGCGAAAGCGCGCAGAATACCGCCATATTCGACAGGTGTGGTGGTTTGCCATGGACGCCATCGAAAACGCCGCTTTCGTCTCCGTCGGCCGCGCCGCGGGCTTCGCCGGACTGGCGGTCTTCACCCTGATGCTGGGCCTCAGTTTCGACCCGCCGCTGGCGACACGCACCGGCGGTCTGATCGGCATGGGCGTCGTCGCCGCGTTGCTGATCTACGGCTGGCGCGCGCTGAAGCGGCCCTACAAGCGGACCGAGGCGTGGCTGATTCTGCCGCGTGACCTGCGTCCGCCCGCCTGTATCGCGCAAAAGGTTATCGGCCGGACACTACGCGAGACGGCGTACTGGTTCGCCGGCCGCGCGGCGGCGTTATCATCGTTCCTGCTGGTTACGTCCGTGGCGCTGAAGTTCGCCTGATTCCCGGGCGCGGGCGCAATCGCCTTTACCTCGCCACATTGACCGCCTAGAAACGCGCACATGAGAACGCTCGCGATCATCCTGACGCTGGTTTTGTGCGCACTGGGCATCCCCCGTGTCGGCGCCGCCGCGGTACCGATCGAGATCACGCCGGATATCGAAAAGGCCCTCGAGAAAGCGGAAGCCTACCTTGACGATATCAAGACGATGCAGGCGGAGTTCCTGCAGATCTCGTCCAACGGCGAAACCGCGGAAGGCGAGATTCTGTTGTCCCGGCCCGACAACCTGCGTATCGAATACGCGCCGCCGACGCCGATCCTGATCGTCGCCAACGGTGAATTCCTGAGCTACGTCGACAAAGAACTGAAGCAGGTCAATCACATCCCGGTCGAGGATACCCCGGCGGCGTTCCTGCTGAGGGACGATTTCTCGTTCACCGGCCCCGAACTGACCGTGACCGGTTTCGAACGCGGCGCCAACACCATGCGGATTAGTGTCGTGCAGACCAAAGACCCGCTTTCCGGCGAGTTAACGCTGGTGCTCACGGAGAACCCGATGGTGCTCCGGAAATGGGTCGTGATCGATGCCCAGGGCGTGATTACCGATCTAACGCTGATCAACGCGCGTTTCGATTTTCCGATCCCGGAAAAGAAATTCCTGAGCGATTTCCCGCAGCTTGATCCGGCCGGCAACTGATACCGCCGAAAGCGCCGCTTACGGCACCAGCTTGTAGCCGCCGGCCTCGGTGATCAACAGCTTGGCGCCGGAAGGGTCTTCCTCGATCTTCTGCCGGAGCCGGTAGACGTGGGTTTCAAGCGTGTGCGTGGTAACCGCGGCGTTGTAGCCCCAAACCTCGTTCAGCAATTTCTCGCGCGCCACCGCCTTGTCGCCGGCGCGGTAGAGATACTTGAGGATTGCCGTTTCCTTGTCGGTCAGACGCACCTTGCGCTGGTCGGATTCGCGTACCAGCAGCTTATTGGCCGGCTGGAACGTATAGGGCCCGACGCTGAAGACGGCGTCGTCGGAGCGTTCGTGCTGACGGATGTGCGCCCTGAGACGCGCCAGCAGTACGCCCAGCTTGAACGGCTTGGTGACGTAGTCGTTGGCGCCGGCGTCGAGACCAAGGATCGTGTCGGCGTCGGTATCGGCGCCGGTCAGCATGATGATCGGCGCGCGCACGCCGCCACGCCGCATCAGACGGCACACCTCGCGCCCGTCCATGTCGGGCAACCCGACGTCCAGAAGGATGATGTCGTAGTTGTTTTCCTTGGCGATCTCGATGCCTTCGGCGGCGCTGAACGCGGAACCCACCTGAAATTCCTCGTGGAGCTTCAGTTGGTCGCTCAGCATTTCCACCAGATCCTCATCGTCGTCGACGATCAGGATACGTTTGCCGTTGCTCATGAAAACTGATCCTTTCGGCCGGTTACCGGACCTGTTACCGGCTTATGGTATATAGTGTGTTTTTCTTGCCAAGCCCTTATATATTAACCGGCTTTTGGCGGAAAGATGCTAGGCTGACGCAATGAACGACAAGATACCCAAGGGCGCGGAGATATATGAGGTCCCGGCAACACGGGCGCCGATCACGGTGCTGTCGGTCGAGCGCGCCATGGGCGAGCTCCGGCGCGGACGCCCGGTCGTCGTCAGGGGCGGCGGCGGCCACGCGGTGCTGGCCCTGGCCGCCGAAGCGATGAGCCCGGAGAGCCTTGAGCAACTTCAGGGCACCGCCGGCAGCGCCCCCGCGCTTGCCATTACCGCACGCCGCGCTGCCGTTCTCGGCCTCGCCGAAAGCGCCGGCAAGATCGCCATTGTCAGCGGGCTCGGCGGACTCGGCGCCGACGAAATCGCGGCACTCGCCAACCCCCTGATCGAGGCCGGCGTCAGCCCGGAATTGCGCGAACGGCTCAGCGTCACGGTCCGCGACGAACCGGGCCACGACTGTGCGTCGGCGGCGGTTACGCTCTCGAAACTCGCGCGACTGCTGCCCGCCGCGGTTACGGCGCAGATCGACGATGTCGACGACGTCATGGCCTGGGCCAACCGGCACGATTTCCTGAGCGTCGACACCGGCGATGTGTTCCAGTTCGAAGGTGCTGCCGTGCGCAACCTGAAACGTGTCGGCGAGGCGCGGGTGCCGATCGACGACGCGCACGATACGCGGATCGTCGCTTTCCGTCCGGCCGACGGCGGGCGCGAGCACCTGGCGATTATCGTCGGTCAACCCGACCCGGCCGACCCTGTGCTGGTCCGGCTGCATTCCGAATGTTTCACCGGCGATCTGCTGGGCAGCCTGCGCTGTGACTGCGGCGATCAGCTTCAGGGCGCGTTGAAGGAGATCAAAGCGGCAGGCACCGGCGTGTTGCTGTATCTGGCCCAGGAAGGGCGGGGCATCGGACTCATCAACAAGCTGCGGGCCTACGAACTGCAGGATCTCGGTTTCGATACCATGGACGCCAACGAACAGCTCGGCTTCGACGCCGACGAGCGGGTCTACATGCCGGCGGCGCGCATGCTGAAGCTGCTCGGCTTCACCAAGGTGCGGTTGATGACCAACAACCCCGACAAACTGGCGGCGCTGGCGCGTTACGGCGTCGACGTCGCGGAGCGCGTCGCACATGCGTTTCCGGCGAACCAGCACAACGAGTTTTACCTGCAGACCAAGGCATCGCGCTCCGGACATCAGTTCTGACGGCGGATTCTTCCCGGCAGTTATTTCCTTTAACGCCGAAACGCCTCTGATTCGAATATCTAACCTATTGATTTAACGTGGTTTTTGTTGGCACGTCCCTTGCTTATTTTCCACCGGGACATTGGGTTGGAGATTCGGATGCTCTCGGTGGAAAACCAACTGGCATGGATGCCGTCGACGCTGGGCGACGGTACGCAAGGCCGAAAACCGGCGCAGGAGCTGGCGTTCAGCCCACCGTCGGAAGAGGCACCGCAAAAGGCGTTCTCGTTCTTCGGCGACGACGGTTTTTCGTTCTCGGACGTGCTCGATGTCGTCAATCCGCTGCAGCACATTCCTTTCGTCTCGACGTTCTACCGCGAGGCCACGGGCGATACGCTCGCCGCCGCCCCCCGGGTCATGGGCTCGACGCTGTTTTTCGGACCGATCGGTCTGGCCGGCGCACTCGCCAACGTCTTCGTCGAGGAATCCACCGGCAAGGACATCGGCCAGCATATGGCCGGCTGGGCCGACCCGGCACAAGAGACGGAAACCGCCACCGCCGGGTCCGATGAGCCGCCGGCGCTGAGCCCGGACGATCCGGTGCTGGCATGGGCCCGGGGCGAAATCGCTTGGGCGCGCGAAAACGCCAAGACGAAGCCGGTACCGGCCCATGAAACGGCCCCCAAGGGCGGAAGTACAGCACCATCACCGATTTCCATCCCCGATGCCCAGCCGCTGTTGAGCGATCCCAAACCGCCTACTCAAGAGCCCGTCGGCATGGCGCAGATGGCCTATCTGACAGGCGATGCCCGCACCGCCGCCCGCGCCTATGCCGTCGCCGCCAATCTGGCACCGGCGAACTGAGGCGCCGGACGGCCTTTACGGCCGCCGCCACCCGTGCTGATCTTCCGACATGCTGATTAGGGTCTTCGCCGACAATGTTCTGGAATTCGATGGTTTGCGCTACCGCTGCGCCCTCGGCCGCGGTGGCGTCCGGGCGAACAAGCGCGAGGGCGACGGCGCGACCCCCACGGGCCGTTTCCCGCTAAAGCGGCTCTATATCCGCCGCGACCGGGTACCCGCCATCGAGACCGGACTGCCGATCACCGACATCGCACCCAACGACGGCTGGTGCGACGACCCGGGCCGCCGCGAATACAACAGGCCCGTGAAACGGCCCTTCGACGGCAGCCACGAGGAAATGTATCGCACCGATCATCTCTACGATCTGGTGATCGAGATCGGCCACAACGACGCACCGCCGGTGCCCGGCGCCGGCAGCGCGGTGTTCATCCATGTCGCGAAACCGGACTACGCGCCGACGGAAGGCTGCATCGCCCTCGCGCGCGATGACCTGGTACCGTTGCTGGCGTCCTGGAATCCCGAAACGGCAATCGACATCAACGGTGAGCCCGCTTAATCGTTCTTCGGCCGCGCACCGAAAATGGCGGTGCCGACGCGGACGTGTGTCGCACCCAAGGAGATCGCCTTTTCATAATCCGCGCTCATGCCCATGCTTTTCACCGCCAGACCACAACGCTCGGCGAGATCGGACAGCAGGGCGAAATGTAGCGCCGGTTCCTCGTCGATGGGCGGAATGCACATCAGTCCCCGAATATCGAGGCCGAGGTCGTCCCGACAGTCCCGGACAAACGCCTCGACATCGGCGGGCGCGATACCAGCCTTCTGCGCTTCTTCACCGGTGTTGACCTGCACGTAGCAGGGCAGGCGGCGGCCTGTCCGCTCGAACTCGTTCGCCAGGGCGCGGGCAATTTTCGGGCGATCGACGGTTTCGATGACATCGAACGTGGCGACCGCGTTTTTTACCTTGTTGGACTGCAGGGGGCCGATCAGGTGCAGCGTGATACCGGGATACCGGTCGCGCAGTTGCGGCCACTTGGCTTCTGCTTCCTGGACCCGGTTTTCGCCGAAAAGCCGGTGCCCGGCGCTCAGTACGGGTTCGATCGTATCCGCCTGATGCACCTTGGAAACGGCGACCAGGTGAACGTCGGCCGGGTCGCGGCCGGCGGCTTCGGCGGCCTTGGCGATTTCCGCATGAACCTGGACGAGATTGCTTGCGGGATCGGTTTTCTGGTTCATAGTGCGGCTATGCCTGTTTCGATGCAGCGGACGTTACCAGCCCCCTCTGGCCAAGACAATCGCACAACGGCCCGGCCCTTACGGCACGTTCCGGCGTGGGTCGTCATGAGCGACGAGGCGCGGCTGCCGGACCCGTGGCCGCTGATCCCGCACCTGCCGCCGGAGAGCGCCGTAATCGTGCGGCGCCGGGATGCCGACGCCGCGGCCGATATGGCGAAATCCCTTGCTTTGGCCGCGCGCCCGTTCGGCATCACCGTGCTGCTGTCCGCCGCGGTACCACCGCCCCAACTCGATGCCGACGGCGTGCACATTCCGGAAGCATCGCTTGGGAACTGGCGCCCCCGCGATTTCCATCGCCTGCGCCCGGCTCTGGTCACGGCCTCGGCACACGGCGCGCGGGCCGTATTGCGGGCCCGCCGTCTCGGCGTCGATGCGGTGCTGCTGTCGCCGGTGTTCGCGACCCGGAGCCACGAGGACACAGCCGCGCTGGGCATGATGCGGTTCGCGGCAATCTGCCAGGCCACGAATCTACCCGTGATCGCGCTTGGCGGCATATCCGCCGGACGCGTGCGCCGCGTGCTTCGGGCCGGCGCGGCGGGCGTCGCCGGGATCGGGCTTTTCACGCCCCGAACCGGCTGATATTCCGGACCCGTGGAGAAACGCGCGTGTGCGGCAAAGTCTGGTGGATTCCAATGATTTGGTGTATGAGTGACCTCGTTCGTCGCACCGGACCCCATCCGGTCGCGCGTGGGCGGTTGGGCGTGAAAGAAGGACAGTGACGCATGACACCGATTTTCACCAGGATGACCCGTCTGGGCATGGTCATCATCGCCGCCGGCGTGTTCGCTACCGGGTGTGCATACACACCGGGCGATCCACAGTCGGACACATATCGTGACGAGAACGAGTATACCGACTACGAAAACCGCAAGACCATCTTCGGCGAAGGCGGTCTCAACCTGTTCGGCTCGGAAGCCGAGAAACAGGGTGGTGGATCCCTCGGCGTCAACAGCTTCCTGTGGCGCGCGTCCCTGGAAACTATCTCGTTCATGCCGATCAACACGGCCGATGCGTTCGGTGGCGTAATCATCACCGACTGGTACAGCCCGCCGGAAAGTCCCAGCGAACGTTTCAAGCTGAATGTCTATATCCTCGGCCGGACGCTGCGTGCGGACGGCGTGAAGGTATCGGTGTTCCGCCAGCTGCGCGACCGCAGCGGAAGCTGGGTCGACGCCACCGTCCCGAACGGCACCGCGCCGAAGGTCGAGGATTCGATCCTGACCAAGGCCCGGATGCTGCGCCACCAAACCCTAACGTCGAAGTGATCGCGAACCGGGCTGCCGGTACGCAATAACGAACGACGCGGCCCACCCGGCTGGCCGTCCTATAAATTTGTGAGTTCGAGGAATATGTCGCGATACAACGTCAAGGAAACCGAAAGCAAATGGCAGGCTGTCTGGGAAGAACGGCACTGTTTCGACGTTGAAGAAGATCCCGGCAAGGAAAAGTACTACGTCCTCGAAATGTTTCCGTATCCGTCCGGACGCATTCACATGGGGCACGTGCGTAATTATACGCTCGGCGACCTGGTCGCCCGGTTCCGCCGCGCGCAGGGATACAACGTTTTACATCCGATGGGCTGGGACGCGTTCGGCCTGCCGGCGGAGAACGCCGCCAAGGAAAACAACGTCCATCCCAAGAAATGGACGCACGCCAACATCGCCGCCATGCGCGAGCAGCTCAAGTCGATGGGGCTTTCCTATGACTGGCGGCGAGAAATCGCCACCTGCGATCCGGAATACTACCAGCACGAACAGAAGATGTTCCTGGATTTCCTTGAGGCCGGCCTGGTCTACCGCAAGGAATCATGGGTCAACTGGGACCCGGTCGAGAACACCGTGCTGGCCAACGAACAGGTAATCGACGGCAAGGGCTGGCGATCCGGCGCCGAGGTCGAGAAGCGCAAGCTCGCGCAATGGTTCCTCAAGATCACGGCCTATGCCGAAGAACTGCTCGGCGCCATCGAGGAGCTGGACCGCTGGCCGGAACGGGTCCGCGTGATGCAGCACAACTGGATCGGCCGCTCGGAAGGCGCCCACATCTCGTTCCGTGTGACCGGCCGCGAGCAGCCGCTCGAGGTATACACGACACGTCCCGATACGATTTTCGGTGCGTCGTTCATGGCCATTTCGTCGAACCATCCGCTGGCCCAGGAACTGGCTGAGGGCAATGCCGAACTGGCCGAGTTCATCGCCAAATGCAACCGCATGGCAACCTCCGAGGCAGCCATCGAAACCGCCGAGAAGCTGGGTTTCGACACCGGCCTCGAATGCGCGCATCCGGTCATCGAAGGCGAAACACTGCCCATCTACGTCGCCAATTTCGTGCTGATGGACTACGGCACCGGCGCCATCTTCGGCTGCCCGGGGCACGATCAGCGGGACCTCGATTTCGCCCGCAAGTACGGCCTGCCCGTCATCCCCGTTGTCTGCCCGCCGGACACCGATCCGGCCGCGTTCGAAATCGGCACCGAAGCCTTCGTTGGCGACGGCAATATCATCAATTCCGAGTTCCTAAACGGCCTTTCCGTGCCCGACGCCAAGGCCAGGATCATCGCGCACTTCGAAGAGCAGGGCGTGGGCACCAAGCAGGTTAACTTCCGGCTCCGTGACTGGGGTGTTTCCCGACAGCGTTACTGGGGCTGTCCGATCCCGGTCGTGCATTGCGGGGACTGCGGCATTGTCCCGGTGCCGGCCCAGGACCTGCCGGTCGTGCTACCGGACGATATCGACATCAACGTTACCGGCAATCCGCTCGACAAGCACCCGACGTGGAAGAACGCCGACTGTCCGAAATGCGGCAAGGCGGCACGCCGCGAGACGGACACCTTCGACACGTTTTTCGAATCGTCGTGGTACTTCGCCCGCTTCTGCGCGCCGGTCGAGGAAGAGGCCTTTACCCGAAGTGCGGCGGATTACTGGCTGCCCGTCGATCAATACATCGGCGGCATCGAACATGCGGTGCTGCATCTCTTGTATTCGCGGTTTTTCACGCGCGCGCTCAAGCAATGCGGTTATCTCGGGATCGAGGAACCGTTCGCCAGCCTGCAGACCCAGGGCATGATCTGTCACGAGACCTACAAGGGCGCCGACGGCAAATGGCTTTTCCCGACCGAGATCTCGACCGACGAGGCAGGTGCGGTCGTTGACGGCAATGGCGCCAAGGTCACGCGTGGGCGCTCGGAAAAGATGAGCAAATCGAAGCGCAACGTGGTCGACCCGGAAGAGATCATTCAGTCCTACGGTGCCGACACGGCGCGCCTGTTCATGCTGTCGGACAGCCCGCCCGACCGTGACCTGGACTGGACCGACGCCGGTATCGAGGGGGCGTGGCGATACGTCAACCGCCTGTGGCGGCTGATATCGGAACCGCCGTTCGAGCCTGCCGAGAAGGGGGCATCCAGGCCTGACGATGTCGCCGGCAGCGCGCTCGACGCCGAGCGCCTGGCACACAAGACGGTCGGCGCCGTGACCGAGGATCTGGAAAGGTTCCACTTCAACAAGGCCGTGGCGCGGGTGCGCGAATTGAGCAACGCCGTCGAGGACATGAACGGCGACGATCCCGGCGCCGCGTGGGTGCTGCGCTTCGCGTCCGAAACCCTGGCGATCCTGGCCGGACCGCTGATGCCGCACCTGGCCGAGGAAATGTGGTCGGCGCTCGGCCATGAGCACCTTATCGTGGATACCGGATGGCCCGAGGCCGATGCGGACATGCTGGTCGAGGACACCATTACGGTGGCGGTCCAGGTCAACGGCAAGCTGCGCGGCACGCTGGAAGTCGCCAAGGATGCCGACAAGGAAACCGTGGAACAATCGGCACTGATGTTGGACAATGTTCAAAGTTTCATCGCCGGCAAGGAAGTTCGGAAAGTCATCGTCGTGCCGAACAAGATCGTCAATGTCGTTATCTAGAGTCGTTCTCGCCGCAGCACTGGTTTTTGCCGTGGCGGCGTGCGGGTTCCGTCCTCTTTACGCCCCGCCCGCGGAAGACGTGTCGGGGGAGGGTGTTTATGCGTTCGATATTTTCAAATCCATCGCGATCGAGAATATCCCCGACCGGGAAGGACAATATTTTCGGAACGAGCTGGTCCGGCTCCTCCATCCCGGCGGGCGCAGTGGCGTAGCGCGGTATCGCCTCGACGTAAGGTTGCAGGAAAGCACCGCGAACCTTGCGGTGCAGCGGAGCGCCGTCGCCACCCGCGCCAACCTGACCATCGCGGCGCAATTTGTCCTGCGCGATCTTCAGGGGGACGCGACGGGCGTCGGCGGTGACGTTAAGACAATCAGCGGTTACAACATCTTCCAATCGGAATTCCAGACCCTGATGGCCGAGAAAGGCGCGCGGGAACGCGCCCTCGAGGATTTGGCGCAGCAGTTGCGGACCAGACTCGCCGCCCTGCTGACGACGCACGAGTCCCAAATCAAGACACAATGAAGCTGAGCGGCGCCAAGGCCGACGCTTTCGTCAAGAAGCCGAACGCCGATGTTCGCGCGGTGCTCTTGTTCGGGCCGGACGGCGGGCTGATCCGCGAACGCGCGAAGGCGCTCATCGCTCGTTTCGCCGATGCCGAGGATCCGTTCGCAATCACCGAATTGACCGGCGACGCACTCCGCAAGGACGGTGCACTTCTCGCCGATTCGGCCAACGCCATGTCACTAATGGGAAGTGCCGCCGTGGTCAGTGTCCGTGATGTCGGTGATGCCGCGGCACCGGTCATCGAGGACTGGCTGGAGGCCGGGGCCGGTGCGCATCCGGCGATTTTCGAAGCGGGCGAGCTGGCGCCACGGTCGAAACTGCGCGCGCTGTTCGAGAAGCGCGCGGACGCAGCGGCCATCGGCTGTTATCCGGACGAAGGACGCGATCTTGCCGGTGTGGTCCGCGAGCATCTGAGTGCGGCCGGCATATCGCTGGATCGGGACGCACTCCCGGTGTTGCTGAGCAGGCTCGGGACCGACCGGCTCGCGGTGCGCCAGGAACTGGATAAGCTTGTGCTCTATGCGGGCGGGCCTGGCAGCAAGGCGACGATCAGCGCCGCTGACATCGAGATCGCGATCGGCGACGTTAAAACGGCCTCGCTCGACGACATCGCTTTTGCCGTCGGTAGTGGCGATCAAAACGCGTTGGGCGCCGCCATGGACCGCGCCTTCGCCGAAGGCGCGACGGCAGTCGGTATCGTGCGGGCCGTGCAACGGCATCTGGACCGATTGCACCAGGCGAAAAGCATCGCCGTCGCCGATGGCAATCTGCAGGGCGCCATCAAGAAACTGCGCCCGCCCGTGTTTTTCAAGGTGGCACGGGCGTTCGAATCCCAGGCCCGTTCGTGGGCGCCGCGCGACCTGGCGCGGGCGATGAATTTGCTCCTTGAAACGGAACGGGATTGCAAGTCAGGCTTCGATATCGAGCGCGCAATCTGCGAGCGGGCGCTTCTGCAACTGACGCAAGCAGCACGCCGGTTTTCAGTATAATCTATTGATAATAAATGATTATTTTGTGCGGGCGGTTTTCGGTTTCAAGCTCACCGAGAGTTTTGGTGCGGGTTCCCCCGGCTTTTCGTCCTCGGGTTTAGCCGGCGTTTCTTCGACGGTCGACGGCGTGGCGGCCGTTTCCGTCTTCAGACGGCCGATCAGAAAGTCGAGTTGGTCGAGATTGTCGTAGGCGATCCGCAGCTCACCTTTCGGCCCCGAACCTTCAAGTGAGACCTTTAGACCCAGCAGGTTGGAAAGGTCGCGCTCCAGCGCGATCGTATCCACGTCTTTCTGCTTGGGTTTCGCCGCCTTCTTGGCGCTTCCGGGTTGGGTGCTCTGTTTGGCGAGCCGTTCCGCCTCGCGGACACTCAGGTTCTTTTCGATGATTTTCCGGGCCTTTTCATAGGCGCCGTCGACACCGATCAGGGTCCGCGCGTGTCCCGCGCTGAGTTTCCGTTCCTCGACCAGCTTCTTGACCTTGGGATCGAGCGCCAGCAGCCGGAGCGTGTTGGCGACATGGCTGCGGCTCTTGCCGACCAGATGCGAGACGTCCTCCTGGGTATGGCCGAACTCGTCCATCAGGCGCTGGAACGCATCGGCTTCCTCGACGGCGGACAGGTTCTCGCGCTGGACGTTCTCGACCAGCGCCACCTCGAGCGTGGTCTTGTCGTCGAAGTCCTTGATGATGACCGGGACTTCGGCAATCTGCGCCAGTTGCGCGGCACGCCAGCGGCGTTCGCCGGCGATGATCTCGAAGGCCTGCGCGTCGTCGGGATGGCGCCGCACCAACAACGGCTGCAGGACGCCCTTTTCCTTGATCGACCGGGCGAGCGCGTCGATCGCCTCCTGGTCGACATGGTGACGCGGCTGGTACTTGCCGGGATGCAGCAGGTCGACGGCCACGGGTTTCGAGGTCCGCACCTTATCCAGCTTAGCGTAATCCTCGTTGGTTTCGCCGAGCAGCGCCGACAGGCCGCGGCCGAGTTTTTTCTTTTTCTCCGCCATCTGCTTACACTCCCACCCGGCGCTCGCGGTGGATCACTTCACCGGCGAGGGAGAGGTATGCCTGAGACCCGGCGCAATGCATGTCGTAGACGATAACCGGCCGGCCGTAGGAAGGCGCCTCGGACACGCGGACATTACGGGGGATGACGGTTTCGTAGACCTTGTCCCCGAAGTACGCGCGGACGTCGTCGGCAACGGCACCCGAGAGGTTGTTGCGGCCATCGAACATGGTCAGCACGATCCCCTGGATCTCAAGACCCGGATTATAGGTTGCCTTCACCCGCTCGATGGTGCGGATCAGCAGCGACACGCCTTCCAGGGCGAAGAACTCGCACTGCAACGGCACCAGCACCGCCTGAGACGCGACGAGAGCATTGATTGTCAGAAGCCCGAGGGCCGGCGGGCAATCGATCAGGATGTAGTCGTAATCCGCGGCCGCCAGCATCAGGGCTTCGCGCAGACAGAACTCCCGGCGGTCCACGTCGACGAGTTCGATCTCGGCCCCGGAGAGATCGATACCCGACGGCACGATATCGAGGCCGGGAATGGACGTCTCGAGGATCGCATCGTGCAGGGGAATTTCCCGGATCAGCACGTGGTAAGTGTTCTCTGCGCGTTTTTCGTGCTCGATCCCGAGACCCGTCGAGGCATTGCCCTGCGGGTCGAGATCGATGATCAGCACCCTCTGCTTGATGGCGGCCAGCGCTGTCGCGAGATTGATCGCCGTCGTCGTCTTGCCGACCCCGCCTTTCTGGTTGGCCACGGAAATGATGCGTGTGCGGCGGGGTTGCAGAAGGGTGTCAGACATCGGTCAAGAGCGCCAGATCATCAAGGATGAGAACGGTGCCGGAAGCGTCGGAAAGGCTGCGTTTTCGGCTTAAATTCATTCTCCATTTTTTCCGTGCGAGCGTCAATTCCTCATCCACCTCCGCCCCCTTTAAAAGCAGGGATTTGCCGCCGCTTGTCAGATGCCGTTTCGCCCAGGGCAACAACCGATCCAGCGGGGCCAAGGCACGCGCCGTGACCACGTCGGCACCAAGCGGCGTCACGTTTTCGATCCGCGCCGCGTGAATCGTGACGGCAGTGCCGGTGACGCGGGCGGTTTCTCGGATAAACGTCGCTTTGCGCTGGTCGCTCTCGATCAGATGGACATCGGCCCCGGTCATGATGGCGAGTACGAGGCCCGGCAGACCGGCACCGCTGCCGAGATCGGCGATTTTTGCCGCTGTTTCGGGCAGGAGGGGCACGAGCTGGGCGCTGTCCAGAATGTGGCGGCGCCATGGGTCCTCAAGGGTTTTGTGGCCGACGAGATTGATCGCACGTTGCCATTTTTCGAGGTTGGCGATATAGGCGTCGAGTTTGTCGAGAACCGCCACATCAACGCCGCCCATGGTGCTGGCGAATTCGCTTCGATCCATGGGCGCCGGCGAGGTCATGCGAAAGAATGTTTCACGTGAAACAGGATCAGGCCGAGAGGCGGCCATCACGCCGCTTGACGTAGGCCAGTAACGCCGTGATTGCCGCCGGCGTAACCCCGGAAATGCGGCCCGCCTGGCCAATGGTTTCCGGCCGGACGCGGGACAACTTATCCTTAACCTCGTTCGAGAGTGAGGGGATCCGGCTGTAGTCCAGGTCCGCCGGGAGAGCCAGGCTTTAGTCCCGGCGCAAGGCCTGGATGTCCGCTTCCTGCCTGATCAGGTAACTGGCGTAGATGGCCTCGATCTCTATCTGCTCGATGACATCGGGGCGTGTGGTGTGCAAGTCGGGCCAGTGCCGGGCAAGCCCGGCGAAATCGATGTCCGGATAGCTCAGTAGGTCGAGCCCGTTTCGGCGGACGCCGTCCTGGTTGATGTCAAGACCGCGGGCACGCAGTTCCGTCGGCGATTCATTGATGCTTTGAAGCCGGGTACGGACGTCTTCGAGTGCCGCTTGCTTCGTGGTGAAAGCGCGGGCCCGCTCGGCTGTCACGGCGCCGACATCGATCCCGCGCGGGGTCAGGCGCAGGTCGGCATTATCGGCCCGAAGCATCAGCCGGTATTCGGCCCGGGACGTGAACATCCGGTACGGTTCGGCGGTGCCGAGCGTCACGAGATCGTCGATCATCACACCGATATAGGCCTCGGCCCGGTCGAGACTGAACGGGTCCGCCGATCCGCCGGCGGCGAGAGCGGCATTTATACCGGCCATCAGGCCCTGCGCGGCAGCCTCCTCGTAGCCGGTCGTGCCGTTGATTTGCCCGGCGAGATAGAGGCCGTCGACAGAATGGGTTTCTAGACTGCGCTTGAGGGCGCGCGGATCGATAAAGTCGTATTCGATGGCATAGCCCGGTTGCAACATTGCCGCGTTCTCGAGCCCGGGGATGGTTTTCAGGAGTTCAAGCTGGACCTCTTTCGGCAAGGAAGTGGAAATACCGTTCGGGTAGACCGTCGGATCGTCGAGGCCTTCCGGCTCAAGGAAAATCTGATGCCGTTCCTTATCAGCGAAGCGGATCACCTTGTCTTCGACGGATGGGCAATAGCGCGGCCCAATCCCCTCGATCTGGCCGGAGTACATGGCCGACCGATGCAGGTTCTCCTGAATGATCGCGTGTGTCCGTGCGTTGGTGTAGGTCATGTGGCAGGGGATTTGCGGGACCGTGATCTGATCGGTCATGTACGAGAACGGTACCGGCGGGTCGTCGGCGGGCTGGGCGTCGAGGCCGTCCCAGTCGATGGTGCGTCCGTCGAGCCGGGGCGGCGTTCCGGTCTTCAAACGGCCGAGCGGAAAGCCGAGGCGCTTGAAGGTATAGGACAAGCCGATCGCCGGCTTGTCGCCGACGCGGCCGGCGGGAATTTTCCGGTCGCCGACATGAATCAGGCCGCGCAGAAAGGTGCCCGTGGTGATGATCACGGCGGCGCCAAAGAAATCCCGGCCGTCACCGGTGCGGATCCCGGCGACCCGTTTGCCGGCCTCATCCAGAATCAGATCGTCGACGGCCGCCTCGACGATCTCGAGGTTCTCGATTTCCGCCAGCAAGTCTTGAATGGCTTGCCGGTAAAGCTTGCGATCGGCCTGGGCGCGGGGGCCGCGAACCGCCGGCCCCTTGGAACGGTTGAGCATCCGGAACTGGATCCCGGACCGGTCGATGGCCCGGCCCATGATGCCGTCCAACGCATCCACTTCGCGAACCAGTTGCCCCTTGGCTAAACCGCCAATGGCGGGATTGCAGGACATTTCGCCGATGGTATCGAGGCGGTGTGTCACCAGCAGCGTCCGCGCGCCCATGCGGGCCGACGCGGCAGCCGCTTCGGCGCCAGCGTGACCGCCGCCCACAACGATGACATCCACCTTCGACATGGCGCGGAACATAAGCTTACACCGTATCCGAGTCAATTAATCAACACGCCTGTTTCACGTGAAACATTGTGGTTAGAATCAGTTAACCACCAAAATATTGATTCCGGTTTAACGGCGAGTCACATGCGGCCTGTTTCACGTGAAACATCCGTTTGGCGAACCACCTCATTTGCCGATACAGAAATCCCGGAAAATCCGGTCGAGCAGGTCCTCGACATCGACCCGCCCGGTGATCCGACCCAGGGCCTGAGCCGCGTGACGCATGTCCTCGGCCATCATTTCTTCATCGGCACCGGCCTCAGCATTCCCGATCGCGCGGCGCAACGCATCCCGGCAGTCCTCAAGCGCGGTGCGGTGGCGGGCCCGGGTGAGGGGGGCCGAGGCTTCGGCACGTCCGGCGGCCATGACGCGGACGCGGCCGCTCATCTCGGCGATCAGATCGGCCATCCCGGCGCCGGTCTTGACCGAAATCGAAAGGGCGCCGGCCGGTGCCTGTCCCGCATCCGCCAATAGATCGGCCTTGTTCAGAACCAAAATCGCTTGCGCGTGCGTTGCCAGATTGGGCGCCGGTTCTCCCGGCTCGATCAAATGCACACGCAAGTCGGCCGAAGCGCTTTGGGCACGCGCCCGACGCACGCCTTCCTGTTCGATGACGTCATCGCTGTCGCGGAGCCCGGCAGTATCGATCAGCACCGCGGCGTAGCCGCCTAGATCCAGCGGCACCTCGATCACGTCCCGGGTCGTTCCAGCGATGTCGGAAACGATCGCCACGTCCCGTTTCGCCAGCGCGTTGAGGAGCGACGACTTGCCGACATTGGGCGCGCCCGTCAGCGCGATCCGGAACCCGGACCGGATACGCTCGCCGATGCCGTCGTCGGCCAGGTGCAGCTCGATTTCATCGGCCAGTATCTTCAGGGCTTCGATGCTCTGACGCGCGAGATCCTCCGGAATATCCTCTTCGGCAAAGTCGATGCTGGCCTCAGCGAAAGCCATGGATTTGACCAGCCGTTCGCGCCAGCCGTCGTAACGCGCCGCAAGGGCGCCGCCCATCTGCGACAATGCCTGGCGCCGCTGTGCCTCGGTTTCGGCATCCACCAGGTCGGCGATGGCCTCGACCGCAGTCAGGTCCATCTTGCCGTTCTCGAAGGCGCGGCGGGAAAATTCGCCCGGCCCCGCCGGGATGAGTCCACTCATTGCGCCGAGACTCGCAATAAGAGAATCCAGTACCGCATGGCCGCCGTGGATATGGAACTCGGCCACGTCTTCGCCGGTAAAGCTGGCCGGGCCGGGGAACCATAATACGAGGGCTTCGTCGATCCTGTCGCGGCCGCCATCGGTCAGGTTTGATTCGGATGCGTAAAGAACGGCGCGCGCCGCATAGCGGGGGGAGGGCAGTGCGTCGAGGTCCGGTACCAGGGCGAGAACGGCATCGCCGGCGCGCGGCCCCGACACCCGAACGACAGCAATCCCGGCACGGCCGGGCGCGGAAGCAAGGGCGAATATCGTTGTCGGATCAGCAGCCATAGACGTCACCAGCGCCCAGACCCCAAACTGTAGGTGGTTATACTATATATAATGAGTCCTAGTCGTCCGGATGCAGCATCAACCGTTCGACCGGACGCCCGTTCTGCAAATGCTCGGAAATGATCTCGTCGATGTCCTCGGCGTTTTCCGCCCGATACCAAACCCCTTCCGGGTAAACGACCATGGTCGGGCCCAGTTCGCAGCGGTCGAGGCAACCGGCCTGGTTGATCCGGGTCTTGTCGATACCGAGTTCCTTGACCCGCGCCTTCATGTAATTCCTGAGCTGCACCGACCCCTTACGCGCGCAGGACCCACGCTCGTGTCCCTCGGGACGTTCGTTCATGCACACAAAAACGTGGTTGTCGTAGAACGGCGGCATGCCGTCGGCATCGTTCATCTGTCAGTCGTCCTTCTCGTCCTCGGCGGATTTGCCCATCTGCGACCAAAACATCCGCTGCATCTGGTCCCAGCCCTGGATGCCAGCCGGCAGCCACGTCTTGAACATCGTTTCCGGGTCCATCGCCTGCAGATTGGCGCGCATCCGCTCCTCGACGTCCTTCATCATCGCTTCCTGCAGCGGTTTCACGTCCGGAAGCCCCAGGAACGTGCGTGCTTCCTCGGGCGTGCAGTCGATATCGATCTTGACCTTCATGGCTGCCCCTCTCATGGTCTGGAGACGCTTTGAGCGCGCCGGTCCTTGACCATATGTAAGCGGGACCGGTCCCGACAAGGTAAGCGGGGAGGGGACGGCCTGCAACGCCCTCTCGCGACCGGCGGAAAGGAGCCTCATGTCACGCAACCATCTCGTACAGGAAACCTCACCTTATCTGCGCCAGCACAAGGACAACCCGGTGCACTGGTATCCGTGGGGCGACGAGGCGCTGGCCGCGGCCAAGACGGAAAACAAGCCGATCCTGCTCAGTGTCGGTTACGCCGCATGCCACTGGTGCCACGTCATGGCGCACGAGAGCTTCGAGAACCCCGATATCGCCAATGAGATGAACGCGCGCTTCATCAACATCAAGGTCGACCGCGAGGAACGCCCGGATATCGACAACATCTACCAGACGGCACTGCAGTTGCTCGGCGAGCACGGCGGCTGGCCACTGACCATGTTCCTGACCCCGGACGGCGATCCGTTCTGGGGCGGCACGTATTTTCCCCCGACCCCACGTTACGGCCGACCCGGCTTCGACCAAGTCCTGAAGTCGATTTCGCACACCTACGAGAACGCCCACGATCAGGTCGCGGGCAACGTCGGTGCAATCAAGGATGCCATGCAAAAAGCGCTCACCCCGCAAGGCGGCGGCGCGATGTCGCTGGAAACGCTCGATCAGGTGGCGGCCGCCGCAGTGCGCCTCGTCGACCCCTATGCCGGCGGCACCCAGGGCGCGCCGAAGTTCCCGCAGCCGATGTTCTTCCGCTTCCTGTGGGCGGCGCACCTCAGATCCAGCAGTGCGATCTTCGCCGATGCGGTGAAACTGAGCCTCGACAACATGTGTCAGGGCGGGATCTACGATCATCTGGGTGGCGGTTTCGCGCGCTATTCCACGGACGACCGCTGGCTGGCACCGCACTTCGAAAAGATGCTCTACGACAACGCGCTGCTGCTGGAGCTCATGAGCGACGTCTGGCTGAAAACGAAAAGTCCGCTCTACGCGCAGCGCACTCGCGAGACCATCGACTGGCTGGTGCGCGAGATGAAGAACGGCAAGGAAGACGAAGAAGGGTTCGCTTTCGCCGGCGCGCTGGATGCCGACAGCGAGGGCGAAGAGGGTAAGTTCTACGTCTGGTCGGCGGAAGAAATAAACGAGGTGCTAGGCGACGACGCGGACGCCTTCGCCCGGGTCTATGACGTCACGCCCGGCGGCAACTGGGAAGGCAAGACGATCCTCAACCGGCTCCACACCATGGACTGGGACGACGACCAGGAAGCGGCGATGGCGCCCCGCCGCGACAAGCTGATGGCCCGGCGCGATACCCGTATCCGGCCCGGCCGCGACGACAAGATCCTCGCCGACTGGAACGGCCTGATGATCGCCGGCCTGGCGCGTGCGGGGATCGTTTTCGACAAGCCCGAATGGATCGGACTCGCGCAGGATGTTTACGCCTGGGTCAAAACCCACATGACGGGTGACGACGGACGCCTGCGACATTCCTTCTGCGCCGGCGAACTGCAGCACCCGGCGGTGATCGACGATTATGCCAACATGGCCCGCGCCGCGCTCTATCTTTCGGAAGCGGCCGGCGACCCGGCCTATATCGCCGACGCCGAGGCCTGGGTGAAAATCGCCGACGATCATTACTTTGACACCGCCGGCGGCGGCTATTTCATGTCCGCCGACGACACGCCGGGTCTCGTCGCCCGCCCGAAACCGGTCTTCGACAACGCCCAGCCGGCCGGTAACGGCACCATGGCCGAGGTGCTGGCGCGTCTCGCGCTGATGACCGGTAAACCGGCGTACCGCGCGCGCGCCGAGAAACTATTCGAGACGTTCATGGCCGAGGAACCGACACACAACATCCATCATCCAACCCTGCTGATCGCCTGGGAAATGCTGGTGCGCGGCACGCAGATCGTCATCGCCGGCGACCCCGGCGACGAGGCGGCGAAAGCACTCGCGGACGTGGCCCTGAAAACACCCAACCGGCTCGGCGTCGTCACCCGCGTCGCACCGGGCGATGACCTCCCCGCGGATCACGCCGCCGCCGGCAAGGGCATGGTCGACGGCAAACCCGCTGCCTACGTCTGCGTCGGGCCTACGTGCTCACTGCCGGTCACCGATCCAGCGGCGCTCGCCGACGCCCTCGGCAACGGCTGATGATCGCGCATCTCTCGTTCAATTCGCCGATCGGCCCACTGACGGTGTTCGCCGAAGCGGACGCGCTGATCGTCATCGAGGCCGGCCAGGTGCCCGGTCCCGGCAACGACGAACCGCTGCTCATCGAAGCACGCCACCAACTGGATGCTTACTTCGACGGCAAATTGACTGACTTCGATCTGCCGCTGAACCCGGACGGCACGCAGCGGCAGCGTGAGATCTGGACGGCCATGGCGAAAATCCCCTACGGGCAAACCCAAACCTACGGCGAACTGGCGAAAGACGTCGGCAGCGTGGCCCGCGCCGTTGGCGGTGCGTGCGGCGCCAATCCGCTGCCGATCGTGCTGCCATGCCACCGGGTCCTCGGCGCGAACGATGCCATCGGCGGCTATTCGTTCGCCGACGGTGCCAACACCAAGCGCCAGCTCCTCGCGCTCGAAGGTGTCCGCCTCGGTCTGCTCTGATTCCTTGTCGGATACGCCCCGGCCCCCCATATTTCGTGAAACACACTGAAACGGGGAGGAATTCCATGGTTAAAGCCATTCGCGTCTACGAAGCCGGCGGTCCCGAGGTCATGAAATGGGAGGACGTCGAGGTCGGCGACCCCGGCCCGGGCGAGGTCCGCGTCAAACAAAACGCCGTCGGGCTCAACTACATCGACGTCTATTTCCGCACCGGTCTCTATCCGGTCGAGTTCCCGGCAACGATCGGCATGGAAGCGGCCGGCGTCATCGACGCGGTTGGCGACGGTGTCGACGAATTCAAGGTCGGCGACCGCGTCGCCTATCCGATGGTGCCGGGGGCGTATGCCGAAATGCGCTGCATGCCGACGCTCAAGCTCGTGAAGTTGCCGGACGCCATCGACGACCAGACCGCGGCGGCGATGATGCTCAAGGGCCTGACGGCGCAATACCTGCTGTTCAGAACCTACAAGGTTCAGCCGGGCGACAACATCCTGGTCTATGCCGCCGCCGGCGGTGTCGGCCTGATCCTGTGCCAGTGGGCCAAGAAACTGGGCGCGACGGTGATCGGCTGTGTCGGCTCCAAGGAAAAGGCCGACCTCGCCGCCGCCAACGGCTGCGACCACCCGATCCTGTACCGCGACGAGAACATCCCCGAGCGGGTCAAGGAGATCACCGGCGGCGAGGGTGTCGCGGTCGCTTACGACAGCATCGGCAAGTCGACGTTCATGGACAGCCTCGACAGCCTGCGTCCGTTCGGCACCATGGTCACGTTCGGCAACGCGTCCGGCAAGGTCGACCCGTTCGACCCGGGCATCCTGGCGCCCAAGGGCTCGCTCTACGTGACGCGGCCGACGCTCGGCACGCACACGTCGACGCGCGAGCTGGTGCTCGACGGCACCAAGCATTTGTTCGACGCGGTCACGTCCGGTGATGTCAAGATCACGGTCAACCAGACCTATGAGCTCAAGGACGTCGCCAAGGCACACACCGATCTGGAAGCCCGTGAAACGACCGGCTCGACGGTATTCACGGTCTGACCGACGCAGCGTAAAAAGGAAAGGCACGGCGCCCTCGGGCACCGTGCCTTTTTATTTGCAAAACCGTTAACCCGTTCTACTGATTCATGGAATCGAAGAAATCGGCGTTGTTCTTGGACGTCTTGATCTTGTCCAGCAGGAACTCCATACCGTCGACCACGCCCATCGGCATGAGGATGCGGCGCAGCACCCACATCTTGGCGAGCGTACCCTTGTCGACCAGCAGCTCCTCTTTCCGGGTGCCGGACTTCGTAATGTCGATGGTCGGCCAGGTACGCTTGTCGGCGAGCTTGCGGTCGAGGATGATTTCCGAGTTACCGGTACCCTTGAACTCCTCGAAGATCACTTCGTCCATGCGCGAACCGGTATCGATCAGCGCCGTCGCGATGATGGTCAGCGAGCCGCCTTCCTCGACATTGCGCGCGGCGCCGAAGAACCGCTTCGGACGCTGCAGGGCGTTGGCGTCGACACCGCCCGTGAGAACTTTGCCGCTTGACGGCACGACGGTGTTGTAGGCGCGCGCGAGGCGGGTGATCGAGTCCAGCAGGATGATCACGTCGCGCTTGTGCTCGACCAGCCGTTTGGCCTTTTCCAGCACCATCTCGGTCACCTGCACGTGGCGGGTCGCCGGCTCGTCGAAGGTCGACGAAATCACTTCGCCGCGGACGGTCCGCGCCATATCGGTGACTTCCTCCGGCCGTTCGTCGATCAGCAGCACGATCAGGTAGCAGTCCGGGTGGTTGCGGGCGATGGAGTTGGCCATGTTCTGCAGCATGACGGTCTTGCCGGTCCGGGGCGGGGCGACAATGAGACCGCGCTGGCCCTTGCCGAGCGGGCTCACCAGGTCGAGTACGCGGTGCGTCGGGTCCTTGACCTCCGGATCCTCGATTTCCATGTGCAGCCGCTCTTCGGGATAGAGCGGCGTCAGGTTGTCGAAGTTGATGCGATGGCGGACCGCGCCCGGATCCTCGAAGTTGACCTTGTTGATTTTCAGCAGCGCGAAGTAACGCTCGCCTTCCTTGGGCGCGCGGATCTCGCCCTCGACCGTATCCCCCGTACGGAGCGAAAATCGCCGGATCTGACTCGGGCTGACGTAGATGTCGTCCGGTCCCGGCAGGTAGTTGGCTTCCGGGCTGCGCAGGAAGCCGAAGCCGTCCTGCAGCACCTCGAGCACGCCGTCGCCGAAGATCGCAATATCGTCCTCGGCCAGATGCTTGAGGATCGCGAACATCATGTCCTGCTTGCGGAGCGAGCTCGCGTTCTCGATCTCCAGCTGCTCGGCGTAGGCCAGAAGGTCAGCCGGTGATTTTTCTTTGAGTTCCTTGAGATTCATTGTCTCTGCTTCGATTGCCGTTTTGGGGGGATAAAGGAAATAACGTGAAATGCCGGACCGCCCGGGTCCCTCGGAACCTGTGCCGCGGCGTTCGAGCGCCGCTCAGAAATTCAGGCAGTCACAGTAGGTCGGAACATGTCCGTTGAAGATGGGCAACGATTACGACAGTCGGTGCACCCTGTCAATTGGCTTTTCAGAAAGGTTTTACGACGGCCATAATGACGATCACGATCATCAGCACGGTCGGGACCTCGTTGGCGATCCGGTAGAACTTGTGGCCACGGGTGTTGCGGTCCGCCTCGAAGTCCTTGCGCCAGCGCGCCATCAGCATGTGCATCACGATCAGGCCAGCGACCGACGCCAGCTTGACGTGCAGCCAGCCGGACGAGAAATCCTGGTAAGCCAGCAACAGCCCGCCGGCGATCACCGAGACGATCATCGCCGGGTTCATGATCGCGCGCAACAACCGGCGCTCCATCGTCTTGAGCGTTTCCGAAAGTTCCGAGCCCGGCTCGGCATCGGCGTGGTAGACGAACAGCCTCGGCAGATAGAGCATCCCCGCCATCCACGCGATAACCGCGATGATGTGAAACGCCTTCAGCCAAAAATATGCGGAACCGTCCATCAGAACCCCATTTTCGTCACGCCCAGGCGCACCTGCCACAGGTGTCGGGACATATGCGCCCGCCAGCACCTGAAATACGCGGACCGTCCGCATGCACCGCCTTACGCACCAGCCCGGCCACCGCCGCGACGAAAGACGGGTGCGTGCCCACGGCCGGAACGCGAGTGTAACCCGGCACGCCGTGTTCGTCCGCCAATTCCCTGTATTCGATATCCAGTTCCACCAGCGTCTCCGAATGCTCTGAAACGAAGGCGATTGGCACCACGACGACTGGCACACCATCCATGCCGGCGCGTTTGATTTCATCGTCGGTCGACGGACCGATCCATTCCAGCGGGCCAACCTGGCTCTGGTAACAGACGACATGTTCCAGACCGTCAATATCGAGCCGTTCGACCACGGCGGCCACTGTTCGTTCCACCTGCCATTGGTAGGGGTCGCCGGCGGCGATGACCTTTTTCGGCAAACCGTGCGCGGAAAACAGCAACCGCGGTTTTGTATCGCCACCGGCATCTTTGATGGCGTTTCGGATCAGCGACACCTGGGCATCGACCCAGCCGTCCTGTTCCGGATAACAGCAGATTTCCACCGTCGGCGCCGTCAACCCGGCCACGGCCGCGGCCCGGTGCCAATCCTTGATCGATGACGCACTGGTTGTCGTCGAGTACTGCGGATAGAGCGGTAACAGAATAATTTTGTCCGGGCCAAACTGTTTAACCTGATCGGCCGTGGCGTCGCTCATCGGGTGCCAGTAGCGCATGCAGATGAACGTCCTGATTTCACCCAGATCCGGAGATTGCTTTTCAAGCGCCCGGGCCTGTTCTTCGGTCAATTCCAGCAACGGCGACCTGCCGCCTAGGTTTTCATAGATTTCCCGGGCAATGGGCGCGCGGCGTTTCGAGATCAGTTTAGCGAGGATCCAGCGGAACGGCTGCGGGACCGAAATAATTGCCGGGTCGAAAAACAGATTGAACAGGAACGGCTCGACCGCGCCGGGGCTGTCCGGGCCGCCCAGATTGAACAGGACGACAGCGGTTTTCATCAGCCACCTCGTATCCGGTCGATGACTTGCCTCACGTTATCGGGCGGTGTCTGTGGCACAATGCCGTGCCCCAGATTGAAAATAAAACGGCGATCCCGGGTCTGTTCGAGTATTTCGTCAACACCGCGATCCAGTGCCTCTCCGCCGACGACCAGCAAGCGATTGTCCAGGTTCCCTTGCAATACACAGGTTTCCGGAATTGTCCGGACGGCCCAATCCAGCGGTACGGAATGATCGAGCGAGACCGCATCGACACCGGTTTCGGTTACGTATTCCGGGATCATCACCCCGCCCTGCCTCGGAAATCCGATAATCGGCACACCGGGTACCGACTTTCTGACGTTTTCTACGATCCGACGCGTCGGTTCGATCACCAGGGAACGGAATTGCGACACCGAGAGGACACCCGCCCAGCTATCGAACAGTTGTAATACCTCGGCGCCGGCTTTGGCCTGCTCGACCAGATAGCGCGATGTCGCGTCGACCAGAATATCTATCAGCCTACCGAATTCGTCCGGCGCACGATAGGCCCAGCCCCGCGCCCGCTCGCATTCGGTGCGTCCCCGGCCCTCGACCATATAGACCGCGACCGTCCACGGCGACCCCGCGAACCCTACCAATCCCGTCGTTTCGGGAATTTCCACTGAAAGCCGGCGCAGCGTCTCGAAAATCGGCGCCAGTCTACCAACCACACCCTCGACGTCGAGTTTTTCCAGCCCCGCCGCATCGCGGATCGGCTCCAGAACCGGCCCTTCCCCTTCCTTGAAGGTCACCTGCTGGCCAAGCGCGTCCGGCACCACCAGGATATCGGCGAACAGGATCGACGCATCGAAACCGAACCGCCGCAACGGCTGCAGCGTTACCTCCACGGCCGCATCCGGCGTATAGCAGAATTCCAGGAACGACCCGATATTGGCCCGTACCTCGCGATATTCCGGCAGGTACCGTCCGGCCTGACGCATCATCCAAATGGGCGGCGGTAATACCGTCTCGCCTTCGAAGACCCGGAGAAAGGGTTTTACCGAACGATCGGCCGTTCGGGGGATATCAGCGTTCTGTGTCATAACGTGGGTCTTTCACTCGGCCTGTCGGTTCAGGCACCTCTATATAGAGTCTATATATATAAAATATTGTAGATGTAATTGGGCCGATGAATCCTGGGGATTAAGTATCATCCACAGGTTATTCAGACTTGCCGCATGCTTAGGTTTAATGCCGTTCCGCCGCAAGTATTTTTCGTATGCGGAAAAAATATCAATGATTCCAATAGGCTTCACGCGATATCTAAAACTCTATAAAACGGCAGGAATTCGGGGTTTTCATGTTATCCCAAGGCTTTACCCGGTACTTCGGAGATTTACACAATCGGACAAGGTGTGTATCCCCTAAGGTTGATACGGGTATTAAAGATCGATTTTAGAGCCTTGTAAGTTATCCACAATTTCATCCCCTGCCTTATAAGGCGGTTTTCCGGGGGCAAAGGACCGCATCATGCAGGAGTTTCATCTTCATCTCGTCTCGGATTCCACCGGCGAGACGGTGACGTTGCTGGCGCGGGCCTGTCTTGTCCAGTTCGACGATATCAAGGTGAAAGAACATCTTTGGCCGATGGTCAGAACCGTGGATCAGGTTCGCGACGTCATGGAGAGGATTCGCGAACATCCCGGTTTCGTGATGTGCACGCTGGTTGACGAAAAAAATCGCATGGCGCTCGAGGAAGGTTGCCGGATGCACCAGATTCCCTGCATTCCGGTGCTGGATCCGGTTGTCGCCGCGCTCGGTGCTTATCTCAATGCGGAAAGCCATCCCCGCCCCGGCGGCCAGCACACCATGGACCAGGAGTATTTCAACCGGATTGAAGCGATGCAGTTCGCGCTCAGCCACGACGACGGCCAGATGACGCATGAACTCAAACATGCGGACGTGGTGCTGGTCGGGGTTTCCAGAACGTCCAAGACGCCGACGTGTATCTATCTGGCGAACCGCGGGATCAAGGCCGCGAATATTCCGTTCGTGCCCGGGTGTCCGCTGCCGGATGAACTGTTCGTCGACGAAGGCCCGGCTGTGGTCGGACTGACCAATGATCCCAAGCGGTTGATCGAAATCCGCCGCCAACGGCTCCGTTTCCTCGATCAGGACCCGGATACGGATTACGTCGATGAAGAAGCTGTGAAAGAGGAAGTCAGCAGCGCCCGGCGTCTGTTCACGCAACACGACTGGCCGGTCATTAACGTCTCGCGCCGTTCGATCGAGGAAACCGCGGCGACCATCCTGCAGTATCTCGCCCGCCGTCAGGGTGACGACGACGCGCCGTGACCAGGATCAATCTGATCCTCGCCTCGAAAAGCCGGGCCCGGCGCGCCGTACTTGATAACGCGGGCGTGCCTTTCGAATGGCGGGACGCCGGTGTGGATGAAGAGATCATAAAGACCGAAGCTGTCCGCTCGGCTCTGCCGCCGGAAGATCTGGCACGCGCCCTGGCCGAGGCAAAAGCCAACGCGATTGCCAAACAAGAAAATCCAGAAGTGTTTGTCATCGGCTGTGATCAGGTTCTGTTTCTTGATGGTCGTTTGTTTGATAAACCCGCGACCCTGGATGACGCACGTGCGCATCTGCGTGCTTTCAGTGGCCGGACACATCGTTTGGTTTCGGCCATTTGTCTGGCCCAATCGAGTCAAGTGGTCTGGTCGCATGTGGCCGCGGCAGAAATGCACGTTCGTGACCTGAGCGACGATTTTATCGCCGGATACCTAGCGGATGAAGGCGAGAGAATCCTGTCCTCGGTCGGGGCCTACTTGCTGGAAGGCCGGGGCGTACAACTCTTCGAGAAGATCGACGGCGATTATTTCACGGTCCTCGGTTTACCATTGCTTCCCCTATTGGAAGAGTTGCGGAATCGGGGCATTCTCCCCGCATAGAGGAGCGTGCCATGCCGTCAGTTACCGCGAAAACCATCAAGGCCGGGGTTATCGGCTGGCCGGTCGAGCATTCCCTGTCGCCCCGCCTGCACGGCTACTGGCTCGACACGTACGGGATCGACGGCGTCTATCTGCCGCTGCCCGTGGCGCCGCCGAATATCGAGGACGCGATCCGCGCGTTGACGAAACTGGGCTTCGTTGGCGCAAACGTGACGGTGCCGCATAAGGAAGCGGCGTTCCGCACCGTCGACGGCGTGAGCGATACCGCCAAAGCGATCGGCGCGGTCAACACCATTATTTGCGACGAGGAAGGCGAACTTTACGGCGACAACACGGACGCGTTCGGATTCATCGAGAACATTAGAGACAAGGCACCGGACTGGGCGGCGGTTACGGCTCCTGCCGTTGTGCTGGGCGCTGGGGGTGCGGCGCGCGCGGTGATATCGGCCCTGATCGATGCCGGCACGCCGGAGATCCGGCTTGCCAACCGGACCCGCGAGCGCGCCACCGAACTGGAAGCACATTTCGGCGATGCCATCACGGTCGTGAACTGGGACGACCGTAACGGCGCCATGGACGGCGCCGGCACGCTGGTCAATACCACGTCCCTCGGCATGGTCGGCAATCCGCCGCTGGACGTGGACCTTGCCGGTCTGACACCCGATGCAGCGGTCAACGATATCGTTTATGCGCCGCTGGAAACGCCGCTGCTGGCGGCAGCCAAGGCGCGCGGTCTGACGGCGGTCGACGGACTCGGCATGCTGCTGCATCAGGCCCGCCCCGGGTTCGAGGCCTGGTTCGGTATGCGGCCGGTGGTCGACGACGGGCTGCGTGTGCACGTCCTCGCCGGGCGCGACGGCGGCTGATGTTCATTCTCGGTCTCACCGGGTCGATCGGCATGGGCAAAACGGTTGCGGCACGGGCGTTTCGCCGCGAGGGCCTGCCGGTGCACGATTCCGATGCCGCCGTGCACGCGTTGATGTCCAAGGGCGGCGATGCGGTCGGTGACATCGAGGCCGTGTTCCCTGGGGTCGTGAAACACGGTGCCGTCGACCGCACCGAGCTTGGCCGGCGGGTTTTCGGCGACGACGACGCCCTGAAGCGGCTGGAGGCCATCCTCCACCCCATGGTGCGTAAACGCGAGCTTGCGTTTCTGGGCCGGCAGGCGCGTATGCGGACGCCCGCCGTGGTCCTCGATATCCCGCTTTTGTTCGAGACCGGTGGCGAAAATCGTTGCGATGCCGTCTCGGTTGTCAGCGCCCCCTACCGGGTGCAGCGCCGGCGCGTGCTGTCCCGTTCCGGCATGACCGAGGAACGGTTCCAGGAAGTCCTTAAGCACCAGATATCGGATCAAATGAAACGCCGGGCAGCAGATTTTGTGATTTTTACGGGCTTGGGACGTGCTCACAGCTTGCTCATCATCCGCCGAATTGCGACAATTGCCATGTCATCGGCGGGAACACACTGGCCCCCGTTCAGGATTTGAAGGGCGGATCGCATGCGGGAAATCGTTCTTGATACGGAAACCACGGGCCTAGATCCGGCTGCCGGGCATCGTATCGTCGAAATCGGCTGTATCGAGCTGTTCAATCACGTACCGACCGGCAAGACGTATCACCAATACGTCAACCCCGAACGGGATATGCCGGCGGAAGCCGAGCGCGTGCACGGATTGAGCGAGGATTTCCTGAGCGGACATCCGATTTTCAGCGACATCGCCGCGGCTTTCCTCGATTTTATCGGTGATGCGCCGCTGGTGATCCATAACGCCGCCTTCGACATGGGATTCGTCAACGCGGAACTGAAGATCGCCGGATGGCCGACGGTCGACAAGCGGCGGGCAATCGACACCGTCGGCATGGCGCGGAAGAAATTCCCCGGTGCGCAGGCCTCGCTCGACGCGCTTTGCCGCCGCTTCGGGATCGATCTTAGTGAACGTTCGCTGCACGGTGCCCTTCTAGACGCGGAACTGCTGGCGGCTGTTTATCTCGAACTTCTAGGCGGGCGGCAGCACGGCATGGATTTGGCCGCGGAAATGGCCGCCGCCGGAACCGACGGCGATCAGGCCGCGACGGTCGAGGCGCGAGCGACGGGGCGCCGCACGCCGCGTGTCCATGCCGCCAGCGACGATGAACTGGCGCGGCACGCGGAATTTCTGGAGAAGATCAAGGATCCGATCTGGCTGCGCGGGTAGTGCCCGTAGGCCACGCGATTGCCTATTCGGCGTCGGCGGTGCCAGTTGTGCCGCCCTGGGCTTTTTCCTGTTCGGCCAGGCGGTGCTGGTACATGGCGACGAAGTCGACGATCCCCAGCATGACCGGCGGAAATCCACCGTCACGGGTCACATCGGCGATGATATTGCGAAGAAACGGAAACAGGAGCCGGGGACATTCGATCATCAGAACGGCCTGGCGGTGTTCGTCGGGCACGTTGATCGTGAACGCACCGGCATAGACAAGCTCGAGGATGAAGCCCTTAGTGCCGTTGACGTCGCATTCGGCATGGCCGGTGATGGCCACTTCGTACTGGTTGTCACCGATTTCCTTGGCATTGACCGAGATATCGATGTTGATGTCGGGTTGCTTGCCCTGCATCTGGCCGAATATGGCAGGAGCGTTCGGCACTTCGAACGAGAGATCCTTGACGTATTGACCGTTGATCGTTAGCGGCGCCGATTTCGGCTGGTCGTCTGCGCCGGGTGTCGGCGGCGTGATTTGTTCGGCCATGTGTGGCTCTCCTCAAGCGATTGCGCGCTTCTGGTACCATGTCTTTCCGGGATCGACAATAACCTAGGACGGCGGAATATCCCTGGTTCAGGTCCGGTCGGGACGATCCGGATCCTCGTGGTCGATGCGGCGTCCGGCGGGCGTTTCATCGGTTTCGCCGTCGGTGACGTCTTGGTAGTCGCCGTCGATCACGGGGCCGCCGCCACGCGGTCCGGAACCGCGCGGGCCGCCGGTGTGAGTGTGGCTGCTGTAACGGACATCGGCGCGGGCAATGACGCGCCTGCCGATTTCATGCGCCATCCAGCGGCGGAACGGCGGCACAAACAGCAGAAAGCCGATCGAATCCGTCACGAAACCCGGCGTCAGCAACAGTGCGCCGGCAATGACCAGACAAACACCGTCAAACAGCTCCTGCACTGGAATCCTGTTGGCTTCCAGATTTTCCTGTATCCGGAACAGGACCGACAGGCCCTGCTGACGCAGCATTGCCGTGCCGATGACCGCCGTCAGGATGACAATGCCGATGGTCGGCCAGAGCCCGATCAGGCCGCCGACCTCGATAAACACGGCAATCTCCACGATCGGCACCGTGATGAATGCGATTAACAGAATGAATGCCATGGTTGCCTTGTCCCGAACGGCTGGTCGGCTTATTTAAGTGCTGTGTCGGCAAGCGCAACCTTGCTTTGTTGTTTTTGCCGATATTCTGGACGCGGCGGCCCGGAGCCGATACCTTGGACGGGCCGCATCAGGTGAGGCGGCACATCGTTTGCGCGTCTTCGCATACGACAACAGGCAAGGCCCTGAGGGTCAAGGATATCATGGGCGGCGAATTTCAGTTCTTCGACATCATTATTCTCGCGATGATCGCGGGTTTCCTCATCCTGAGGCTTCGTCGCGTCCTCGGCCGCCGCGACGGACACGAAGGCGGTTACCATGACCGCTTCCGTGAACGCGAAGGGGCGGAGCCCGATGCCGCCGGCGACGACAACATCGTGCAACTGCCTGATCGCAGTGAGGGGCCGGCCGACGCGGCACCGCTCGATATCGATCCCGACGACCCGACGGCTGCCGGTCTGACGCAGATCCGCGTCGCCGACCCGAGCTTCGGCCCGGACGAGTTCGCCGAGGGGGCGAAGACCGCGTTCGAGATGATCCTCAACGCATTTGCGTCGGGCGATCGCAAGATGCTCAAGGGACTGTTGAGCCCGGACGTCTACAAGAATTTCGACGAGGCGATCACCGAGCGCGAACGCGCCGGCGAAGTGCTCGAGGACACTCTGGTCGGTATCCGTTCCGCGAAAATCATCGAGGCAACGATGGACGGTCATCATGCCGTCGTTACGATCAAGTTCGTCTCCGAGCAGATCAGCGCGCTCAGGGACGCCGAGGGCAATATCATCGACGGCAACCCGAACGAGGTGATCGACGTTACCGACTTCTGGACGTTCTCGCGCGACACCCGGTCTACGGATCCGAACTGGACGCTGATCGGTACCGAGAGCAATAACTGACGTGCGACGCTCGGTGCTGCGCGTTTCCGCTTTGACAAAGCCGGTTTCGCTCGTGGTGCTGCTGCTGATCGCTGGCTGTGCCGATCTCGGCCTTCCCATTCCGGAGCCTGCGTCTCCTCCCGATCAACCCCCTGCACTGACGCTGACGAAGATCGAGTTCGACGAACTCGAGGCCTGGGACGGCGAAAGCTTCGCCGACGTTCTGCCGGTGCTGATCCGGTCCTGCGACGCGATCGAAAAGAAAGACCCACAAGCGGCTTTCGGTTCCGACGAGCGCATGGGCACGGTCGCCGACTGGAAAGCCATCTGCAACGATGCGCGCATCATCCGCCCCGGTAACAAGATCGAGGCCAAGTATTTTTTCGAAAGCCGCTTTGTTGCCTATACCGTGGGTGACCGTAACGAACCGACGGGGCTGTTCACCGGCTATTACGAGCCGGAGCTCGCCGGACGCTGGGCGCCGGAAGCGGAATACCAGATTCCGATATACTCCCGGCCCGAGGACCTTGTATCCATCGACCTCGGTCAGCATCGCGCCGAACTTGCGGGCACGCAGCTTGCCGGCCGTGTCGCCGACAACAAGCTGATGCCCTATTACTCCCGCGCCGAAATCAACGGCGGTGCGCTGCGTGGCCGCGAGCTCGAGGTCATGTGGGTCGCGGATCCGGTCGATGCGTTCTTCCTGCATATCCAGGGATCGGGCCGCGTCCGGCTGCCCGACGGTTCGACCGTGCGGGTCGGGTACGCGGGACGTAACGGCCGACGCTACACGTCCATCGGCCGTGAGCTGGTCGCCATGGGGGCGATGCCGCTGGAGGATGTGACGGCGCCCGCCATCCGCGACTGGTTGCGGGCCAATCCGGCGGCGGGCACGCAGTTGATGAACCGGAACGAATCCTACGTGTTCTTCCGGGTGATCGAGGGTGAAGGCCCTCTCGGTGCTCAGGGTGTGCCGCTGACGGCGGGCCGCAGCCTTGCCGTTGACCGCGCCTTCCTGCCGCTGGGCGCGCCGGTTTGGCTCGACACCACGGATCCTCTTACCGACGGCGCACCGCTGCGGCGTCTGCTCGTGACCCAGGATACCGGCAGTGCCATCAAGGGGCCGGTGCGCGGTGACGTGTTCTGGGGGTTCGGCGAAACCGCGGCGCGCCGCGCCGGGCTGATGAAGCAACGCGGCCGCTATTATATCTTGCTGCCTAAATCGGCGGAACGGATCGTGCCGGAATCGTAAACACATTGCTCGGTTCTTGCGTTCCGCCCCCTTAAAGAACATTCTTTGATCATGTCGGAAACCTCAACGCCAACCGTCGGCCTGTTCGCCACGTGCCTCGTCGATCTGATACGTCCGGTCGTCGGGTTCGCCACGGTCAAACTGCTGGAGGATGCGGGCTGCCGTGTCGAGGTGCCGGTGGCGCAGACCTGCTGCGGTCAGCCCGCTTATAACTCGGGCGACAAGGAGGACACCGCCGATATTGCCCGGAAGGCGATCGAAACGTTCGAAGGATACGATTACGTGGTCGCGCCGTCCGGTTCCTGCGCCGGGATGATCAGGGATCATTATCCGGAAGCGCTTGCTGACGATCCGGTCTGGTTGCCTCGTGCCGAGGCGCTGGCGGCGAAAACGCATGAACTGATGTCGTTCCTGGCCGACGTGCGGGGCATGACGGCGACGAACGCCGCGTTCGAGGGCAGTGTGACCTATCACGACTCATGCTCCGGACTACGTGAACTGGGCATCAAGGACCAGCCGCGCGCGCTTCTGTCTACCGTCGCCGGCCTCAGTATCGCCGAAGGCAAGGAAACAGAAACCTGTTGCGGGTTCGGCGGCCTGTTTTGCGTCAAGTATCCGGATATCTCCGAAAAAATGGTCGACGCCAAGGTCGATGACATTGTTGCCACGGGTGCCGATACGGTGCTGGCCGGCGATCTCGGGTGTCTGATGAACATCGCCGGGCGTCTGCAGCGCCGGGGCCTGCCGATCAAGGCGCGCCACGCCGCGGAGGTGCTGGCGGGGATGACTGCGGCGCCGGCGCTCGGCGAACCGGCGGCGGAGGAATAACCGCGCCATGCAGCCGACATCGCCCCGCTTCAAGGAAAATGCCCGCGCCGCCATCGCTGATGACCCGCTGCAGGCGGCGCTCGGCAAGCTTGCCGTCGGGTTTCCGATGCGCCGGCTCGAGGCGGCGGCGCGCCTGCCCGAGTTCGACGGCCTGCGCGACCAGGCCCGTGACATCAAGAACCATGTGCTCGAGAACCTCGACCATTACCTGGAAGCTTACGAACAAAAAGTCATCGAAAGCGGCGGCCACGTGCACTGGTGCCGCGATGCCGAGGAGGCCCGAAATACCATCCTCGGCATCTGCCGCGACGCCGGCGCGAAAACGGTCACCAAATCGAAGTCGATGATCTCCGAAGAAATCGCGGTCAACGGTTTCCTCGAGGAGAACGGTATCGAACCCGTCGAGACCGATCTCGGCGAATACATCATCCAGCTCCGGAAGGAACCACCGAGCCATATCATCGCGCCGGCGATCCATCTCTCGAAGGAACAGGTCGCGGACACGTTTCGCAACGCGCACATCGATCTTGTCCGCGACCGCGATCTGGATGAGCCGCGGTCGTTGCTTGAAGAGGCCCGTGCCAAGCTGCGCGAGAAATTCCTGGGCGCCGATGTCGGTCTCACAGGCGCCAACATGCTGATCGCGGAAACCGGCACCAACGTGCTGGTTACCAACGAGGGCAACGCGGACCTCACCAACAACCTGCCGCGCGTGCACGTGGTCATCGCCTCGATCGAGAAAATCGTGCCGACACTGGAGGATGCGTCCACCATCCTGCGCGTGCTGGCGCGCTCGGCGACGGGCCAGGACATTTCCGTCTACACCACGTTCTGCACCGGTCCCAAGCGCCCCGAAGACCTGGACGGGCCGGAGGAATACCATGTCGTGCTGCTCGACAACGGCCGCAGCGAGATGGTCGGCTCGGAATTTCACGAGATGCTGCGATGTATCCGCTGCGGCGCGTGCCTTAATCACTGCCCGATCTACAAGTCGGTCGGCGGCCACGCCTACGGCTGGGTCTATTCCGGGCCCATGGGCGCGGTGCTGATTCCCAACCTGATCGGCATGGAGGACGCACAGCATCTGCCGAACGCGTCGACGCTGTGCGGCAAGTGCGAAAGCGTCTGTCCGATGCGCATCCCCCTGCCCCGGATGCTGAGAAAGTGGCGCGAGCGGCAATTCAAGGCGCACATGGGCGCGCCCACGGCGCGCTGGGCGCTCAGGGGCTGGGCTTGGCTTGCCAAACGGCCGGGCCTTTACCGGTGGGCGATGAATGTCGGCGTCGCGGTTCTGGGTCAGCTCGGCGGACGTGGGCGGTTCCGGTCCCTGCCGCTGGCGTCGGGCTGGACATCGAAGCGTGATCTGGCCGCCCCCGTGGGGGATACGTTCATCAGCCAATACCACAAAGGGCCGCGCGGAGATCAAAGCGGTGCGCTTATGCGCAAAAAGGTGCACTGATGAGTGCGCGAGAAGAAATTTTAGGGCGGCTTCGCAATAAATTAGGGCATTCGAGTGACTCTAGCGACGACAACCCGGCGTTGGCGCGCATACAAGAGCATAGAAAAAACCTTATTCCAAAACGCGGCGGACTCAATAAAGCGCAACGCATTGATCTTTTTATTGCGGAGGCGACCCGTGTCAACGCGACTGTCATCCGTGTCGACGCCTTGGACGATGTCCCGGACCAGGTCAGCGCATATCTCCGCGAACACCAGTTGCCGGCGAAAATAAAGATCGCCCCGCACCAGGCACTCAAATCCCTGGACTGGCAGGCGAAGACCTCGCTCATGGTCGAGGACGGCCGGGGCGCGGGCGACGACGGCGTTTCCGTCAGCATGGCCTACGGCGGCGTTGCCGAGACCGGCACGCTGGTGATGTCGTCCGGGCCGCAGTCGCCGACGTCCCTGAATTTCCTGCCCCTCGATCATATCGTCGTGCTGGATGCCGACGACATCGCCGGCGATTACGAAGCGGTTTGGGACCGGATCCGAAACGAGGCCGGCCCGGGCAGGCTGCCGCGCACCGTCAACTGGATCACCGGCCCATCGCGCACGGCGGATATCGAGCAGACATTGCTCTTGGGCGCACACGGGCCGCAGCGTCTGCATATCCTGATCGTCGGTCCTTCGGAAAGCTAACGTGGGCGGGGGAAAGCGCCCGCGCCGCCGCAAGCTGAGCGTCGCCGAGCAGACGCTCTGGGAACAGGTCACGCAGTCCGTCCGTCGCACCAAGGCCGACAGCGATCCGCCGTTGGTCGCCGACGATGACGACGATGCGGCGGAAACATCGGTGCCGTCGAAGCCGGCGCGGGTCCGGCGCCGGATCGCCGTGCCGCCCCCGCTATCTCCCGCGCCGCCTCCGGTCGAGCTTGCGCACGGCACGACCGCCGGGATGGACCGGCGTACGGCGCAACGGCTCCGGCGCGGCCGACTGGATGTCGAGGCCCGGCTCGACCTGCACGGTCACACCCAGGCCGCCGCGCACCGGACGCTGGAACGATTTCTTCAGGACGGTTACATGGCCGGAATCCGCACCGTGCTGATCATCACCGGCAAGGGCGACCGCATCGGCGGCCGGCCCGGCGTGTTGCGCGACGCGGTGCCGCGCTGGTTCAATGAAATGCCGATGCGTCAATGGGTTGCGGGGTTTTCTTACGCCGCGCCTAAAGATGGTGGCGACGGTGCCTTGTATGTGCGGCTGAAACGCCGCAAGCCCACCGGCTGAACAATCCCCCGGCCGGCGAGAAAATATTAAGAATTAGGGGCTTAAAGTTCGAACATGACTCCGTTTGGGAAACGTGTGCGCGAGCACCGCATGGCGCGGAATATAACGCTGAAGCAGATGGCCGCCGACCTTGGCGTGTCGGCGGCGTACTTTTCCGCGCTCGAACATGGCCACCGCGGCCGTCCGAGTTCCGGCCTGGTGGCGCAGATCTGCGGCTACTTCGATCTGATGTGGGACGAGGCCGAGGAAATCAAGCGCCTGGCCGAGTTGTCGCACCCGAAGGTCACGGTCAATACGGCGGGTCTGAGCCCGAAAGCGACCGAACTCGCCAATCTGCTGGCAGAAAACATCGAGGAAATGGACGAGGATACCCTCGACTGGGTCATCGCCGAGGTGCGGCTCCGCATGGGTGCCCGGCCCGAAGGCCCGACACATTAGCGAACCCGCCATGCCGATCAGAGAATAAACTTCGACACGTCCGCGTTGCGCGCCAGATCGGAGACCTGCGTCCGGACGTAATCCGCGTCGATGGTGATCTCCTCGCCGCTCTTGTCGGATGCGGTGTAGCTGATCTCTTCCAGCAGTTTTTCCATGACCGTGTGCAGGCGCCGGGCGCCGATGTTCTCGACGCCCTGGTTGATCTCGGCGGAGAGGTCCGCAAGCTCGTCGATGGCATCTTCGGTGAAGGTGATCTTCAGGTCCTCGACGCCCATCAGGGCCGTGTACTGCTTGACCAGGCTCGCTTCCGGCTCGGTCAGGATACGCACGAAGTCGTCACGGGTCAGCGCGCTCAGGTTGACGCGGATCGGCAGGCGGCCCTGCAGTTCCGGCAGCATGTCGGACGGTTTGGCGAGATGGAACGCGCCCGACGCGATGAACAGGATATGCGCGGTGTTCACCGGGCCGTGCTTGGTGGCGACCGTGGTGCCCTCGATCAGCGGCAACAGGTCGCGCTGCACCCCTTCCCGGCTGACGTCGGCGCCCTGGCGTTCGGCGCGCGCGGTGATCTTGTCGATTTCGTCCAGGAACACGATGCCGTTGTTCTCGACGTTCGAAATCGCGTCGTGCAGCACCTCGTCCTCATCCAAAAGTTTGTCCGCTTCCTCGCGCAGCAAAAGGTCGTAGGAATCCTCGACGGTGATGCGCTTCTTCTTGGTCTGTTGGCCGAACGCCTTCCCAAGCATGTCGTTGAGGTTGATCATGCCCATCTGCGCGCCGGGCATACCCGGGATTTCCATGGTCGGCATGCCGCCGCCCGAAGTATCAGAGACCTCGACCTCGATCTCCTTCTGGCCCAGTTCGCCGTTCCGGAGCATGGTGCGGAACTTGTCCTTGGTGTCCTTGGACGCGTTCTCGCCGACCAGGGCGTCGACGACCCGATCCTCGGCGTTGGCCTCCGCCTGCGCGGTGACGCGCTTGCGCATGGCGTCGCGGCTCATGTGGATGGCGGCTTCCAGCAGATCGCGGACGATCTGCTCGACGTCGCGGCCGACATAGCCCACTTCCGTGAACTTGGTTGCCTCGACCTTGATGAACGGCGCCTGCGCCAGCTTGGCGAGGCGGCGCGCAATCTCGGTCTTGCCGACACCGGTCGGGCCGATCATCAGGATGTTCTTGGGCAGCACCTCTTCGCGCATGTCGTCGTCAAGCTGCTGACGGCGCCAGCGGTTCCGGAGCGCGATGGCGACGGCCTTCTTCGCGTCCTTCTGGCCGATGATGTAGCGGTCGAGTTCGGAGACGATCTCGCGCGGGGTAAAATTGCTCATAGTTTCTCGATCACGAATTCTTTGTTGGTATAGACGCAGATTTCCGATGCCACGGTCATGGCCCGGTTGGCGATGTCCTCGGCGGAGAGATCCTCGAAATCGATCAGCGCCCGCGCCGCGGAAAGCGCATAGTTGCCGCCGGATCCGATGCCGATCAGGCCGTCCTGCGGCTCAAGCACGTCGCCGTTGCCGGTCAGGATCAATGACACGTCCTTGTCGGCGACGGCCATCATCGCTTCCAGGCGGCGCAGATACCGGTCGGTGCGCCAGTCCTTGGCCAGCTCGACGCAGGCGCGCATGAGCTGGTCCGGATACTGATCCAGCTTGCCCTCGAGCCGCTCGAACAGCGTGAACGCATCGGCGGTGGCACCGGCGAACCCGGCGATCACCTTGTCGCCCGACAGTCTGCGCACCTTGCGGGCGTTGGACTTGACCACGGTCTCGCCGAGGCTGACCTGGCCATCGCCGGCGATGACGACGGAACCGTTCTTGCGCACCGACAAGATGGTCGTCGCGTGCCACGAGGTAGGTGCGGTATCGGCGGACATGGAAACTCCTTGGCCGGGTTCGGCCGCAATCTCAGAGGCGGCCCGAAAAGGAACGTTCCCCTATGTGGTCCGATCCCCCCGGGCGGTCAAGTGATTGGCGGCGAAGTCGCGTCGCTTGCCCGGTGCGTGGGGGCTGGCAGAGCCCGAATCAACCTGCTAGAAGAACTGCACATTTGCAGGAGAGCACGTTGATGCGCACGGCAACCATCGAACGCAAGACCAAGGAAACGGAGATTTCCGTCAGCCTCGATCTCGACGGCAACGGCAACTACGACGTCTCGACCGGTGTCGGCTTTCTCGATCACATGCTGGAACAGCTTTCCAGGCACAGCCTGATGGACCTGACCGTGAAGGCAAAAGGCGACCTGCACATCGATTTCCACCACACCACCGAGGATACGGGCATCGCCATCGGCGAGGCGTTCTCGAAGGCGCTAGGCGACCGCAAGGGCATCACGCGCTACGCCAGCGCGCTGATCCCCATGGACGAGACGCTGACCCGTGTCGCCATCGACATCTCGAACCGCCCGTACCTGATCTGGAAGGTCGACTTCACCAAGCCAAAGCTCGGCGACATGGATACGGAGCTGTTCAAGGAATGGTTCCAGGCGTTCGCGCAGGCGGCCGGCATCACGCTGCATGTCGAGAACCTGTACGGCGAGAACAATCACCACATCGTCGAGAGCTGCTACAAGGGCCTCGCCCGCTCTCTCCGCGACGGTATCGCCATCGATCCGCGCAAGGCCGACGAGGTTCCGTCCACCAAGGGCGTGCTCTAGCGGCACGGGGATTGGCTGATCGATGCGGCTTTACTCGGTATACCTCCGCGATCACGGCCGGATGCCGGAAGACGACCTTGTCCTGGTCAAGGAAGGGTTTTCGTGGCCGGCGTGCTTCTTCACCTTCGTCTGGGCGCTGTGGACCCGGATGTGGCTGCCGGCCATCGTGATGTTCTCGGTGATTGCGCTGGCCGGCTATGGTGTCCGGGCTCTGCATTTGGGCGAGGATATCGAGGGCCTGGCGTCGATAATCCTGGCGCTTGCCGCCGGTCTCGTCGGGAATGACATCCGCCGCTGGTGGCTCGACCGCAAGGGCTACAGCGAGGTCGCCGTGGTGTCCGGCAAGAATGTGGAGGAGGCCGAGCGCCGGTTTCTCGATGCCGCCGACATCGACCGCACCGGCATCTACCCCGGCCTCGCCCGATGAGTGTCGTCATCGTCGACTATGGATCGGGTAACCTGCGCTCCGCCGCCCGGGCGTTCGAGCGCGCGGTCGCGGAAGCGGAACTTCCCGACAAGGTCATGGTCACCGGCGATCCCTATGCCGTGCGTCTTGCCGACCGGGTCGTGTTGCCGGGCGTCGGTGCGTTCGCCGACTGCCGGAACGGGCTCTGGGCCGTCGACGGCATGCCCGAGGCGTTGCGCGAGCACGTGATCGACAAGGGCAATCCGTTCTTCGGCATCTGCGTCGGCATGCAGCTGATGGCGACCAAGGGGCTGGAACACGGTGAAACCGAAGGCTTCGGCTGGATCGGCGGCGCCGTCGACCGGATCGCGCCCGGCGACCCGGCGCTCAAGATTCCGCACATGGGTTGGAACGAACTGCTGTTGCCGGATAATCCACATCCGTTGTTCGACGGGCTCGAAACCGGAACGCACGTCTATTTCGTGCACTCCTATCACATGAAGGCGGACGATTCCGCGCACGCGCTGGCGGCGGCGGCGTACGGCGGCGAGATCACCGCCGCGATCGGGCGTGACAACATGGTCGGCACCCAGTTCCACCCGGAGAAAAGCCAGGCCGCCGGGCTCCGCATCATCAGCAACTTCCTCAGGTGGGCGCCATGATCTTTTTCCCGGCGATCGACCTCAAGGCGGGTCAGTGCGTGCGCCTCGTGCACGGCGACATGGAACAGGCCACGGTCTTCAACGACGATCCGGCGGCGCAAGCGCGCGCCTTCGCCGACGCCGGCTGCACGTGGCTGCACATGGTCGATCTCGATGGTGCCTTCGCCGGTAAACCGGAAAATGCGGACGCCGTTTCCGCCGTGCTCGACGCGGTCGACATCAAGGTGCAGCTGGGCGGCGGCATCCGCGACATGAAGACCATCGAAAACTGGCTCGCCCGCGGCCTCGCACGGGTCATCCTCGGCACCGTCGCCGTGCGCGACCCGGCTCTCGTTGTCGACGCCTGCAAGGCGTTCCCGGGTCAAGTTGCCCTCGGCATCGATGCGCGCGACGGGTTCGTGGCGGTGCAGGGCTGGGCGGAAGCCACGGAACTCAGGACCGAAGAGCTCGCGAAGCGGTTCGAGGACGCCGGCGCGGCGGCGCTGATCTTTACCGACATCGGCCGTGACGGCGCCATGCAGGGGCCGAACCTGGACGCCACGCTCGCACTTGCGAATGCCGTCGAGATTCCGGTGATCCTGTCGGGCGGGGTGTCGTCGATGGACGATCTGGAAACGGTCAAGGCGCGGGGCGGGAATCTGGCCGGCGTGATCTCGGGGCGTGCCGTTTACGACGGCCGCATCGATCCGGGCCAGGCCGTGCGGCTACTGGCGGAGGCGGCATGACCCTCAAGGTCCGCATCATTCCCTGTCTCGACGTCGACCGGGGGCGCGTCGTCAAGGGCGTCAACTTCGTGGATCTGATCGATGCCGGCGATCCGGTCGAACAGGCACGGGTCTACGACGCCGCCGGCGCCGACGAGCTCTGCTTTCTCGACATCACCGCCAGTCACGAAAACCGGGACACTATCTTCGACGTGGTCTCGCGGACGGCGGAACAGTGCTTCATGCCGCTCACCGTCGGCGGCGGTGTGCGTACGACGGAAGATATTCGCAAGCTGCTGTTGGCCGGTGCCGACAAGGTGTCCATCAACACCGCCGCAGTACACAACCCGGACTTTGTGCGCGAGGCGGCGGAAAAGTTCGGAACCCAATGCATCGTTGTCGCGGTCGACGCCAAGGCGACCGGCCCGGACAAGTTCGAGATTTTCACCCACGGCGGGCGCAAGGAAACCGGCCTCGACGCCGTCGAGTGGGCGGTCCGCATGCAGACGCTCGGCGCCGGTGAAATCCTGCTGACGTCGATGGACCGGGACGGCACCAAGCAGGGTTTCAACCTGCCGCTGACCCGGGCGGTCGCGGACGCGCTGACGATCCCGGTGATTGCGTCGGGCGGCGTCGGCAATCTGGATCATCTGGTCGAGGGGGTGGCGGAGGGCCACGCGTCAGCGGTGCTCGCCGCCTCGATTTTCCATTTCGGCACCTATACGATCGCCGACGCCAAGGCCCATATGAAAATGGCCGGCGTGGCGATCCGGGACACCTGAGAGGCGTACGTGATGAATGCTGAAAACCCGAGCGAGATTCTGGGGCGTCTGTTCACCGTCATCGAAGGCCGCAAGGGCGGCGATGCGGATACGTCCTATACCGCCAAACTGCTGGCCGGTGGCCCCAAGAAGATCGGCAAGAAGATCAGCGAAGAAGCGGCCGAGGTGACCATCGCCGCGCTCGCCGAGGGCCAGGATGCGGTGACGCGGGAAAGCGCGGATCTGCTTTATCACCTTCTGGTGATGTGGGCGGCGATGGGCGTCCGGCCGGAAGACGTTTACGCGGAACTCGGGAACCGCGAGGGCACGTCCGGCATCGCGGAAAAGAACAGCAGGAAATGATCGGGCAGCAGGGGGAATGAAGTAATGGCCTACGACATGACGTACGATCCGGACAATATTTTCGCCAAGATCATCCGCGGCGAAATCCCCTGCGACAAGGTCCACGAGGACGATCACACGCTCGCCTTCGACGACATCAACCCACAGGCCCCCGTGCATGTGCTGGTGATCCCCAAGGGCGCCTACGTCAACATGGAGGATTTTCACGAAAAGGCCTCGGACGCGGAGATCGCCGCGCTGATGCGGGCCGTGGGCAAGGTTGCTAAGCTCAAGGGATTGAGCGCAACCGGTTATCGTGTCCTTTCCAACACCGGCGAGGACGCGCACCAGGAAGTGCCGCACCTGCACCTGCACGTGGTCGGCAAGCGCGACCTCGGGCGTATGGTCGGGCGACCGAAGCACGAAAGCTGAGCCTCGGAAGTATTATCCACCAGATATTTACATTCCCCCTATCTGTTGCGTTTCGATTAAGCTAGGATACCGTATCTAGCTTCAATATCGAGCATACGGATGGCGACACGTCCTGAAATCGAACAAAGCGCGCTGGCGCCGTTGCCCGGTCAGCCCGAGGTGTTGCGGGTCCCGGAAACCGGCCCGGTGGTCGTTCCGGGTGGTGGCTTGTTGTCGGAGGCCGTTTATGCCCGGGTCGACGCCGATCTACTGATCGAACTGGCCGACGGGTCGCGGATCATCGTCCGGGATTATTTCGGCTCCGAAACGCCGCCGCCCTTGGCCACCGATGCGGGCACCCACATTGGTGCCGACGTGGTCTCGGCGCTGGCCGGTATCGACGCCGCCGAGACGCCCACCGTGGCCCCGGCATCGGCGCCGATCGGGCGGCTGGAAACGCTTTCCGGGGATGTCGAGATCGTTCGCGCCGACGGTACGGTGGTCGCTGGCGAGGTCGGCACGCTCGTCGGCAGGGGCGATCGAATCGAAACCGGAACGGATGGCAACGCCGGGTTTTTGTTTGCCGATGAGAGCACGTTCTCGGTCGGTCATTACGCAAAAGCAACGTTCTCCGATCTGGTTTACGACCCGGACGGCGGCGCGCACCACGCGACCTTCGTCGTGCAGCAGGGCACGTTCTCGTTCTCCGGCGGCGCCATCGCTCAGACCGACGGCGCTTTCATCATCAAGACGCCGGCGGCGACCGTCAGCGTCGACGGCGCGTCCGGCGCCGGCCGGGTCGAGAGCGACGGCGGCACCATGGTCACATACCTGCGCGCCGACGACGTCGGCGCCGGGGCGCTCCGGGTCGAGAACCCGGGCGGTGCCGAAGTGCTGGACACCAACTACGAAGCGCTGATCGTCGACGATTACTTCTCGACACCG
Organism: Rhodospirillales bacterium; assembly: GCA_965229805.1. Lineage (GTDB taxonomy): Bacteria > Pseudomonadota > Alphaproteobacteria > Rhodospirillales > Casp-alpha2 > UBA4479. Next base: position 136,765 of record CBDDJO010000001.1, read on the forward strand.
AGCGGTGTGCTGCGCCTCGGCCCACGCGATACCGCCGAGCATTTCGGCGACGCGGTCGAGGCATTGCCGGACGCGCATGCGATGATGCCGCAGTCCCTGCTGTCGGTGGCGCGCGGTGCCGACCCGGCGAGCCGGGCGCTCGCCGAGCACGCTGAGGCGGAAGGATTCGCCTCCGAAACGGAAGATGGTGCCGGGCTCGTCGACGCGATCCAGGTCGACCGGGATACCGCGTTCGAGATCGCGGCCCGCAAGGCAGCCATCGCCGCCGGCGCGCGGGATGCCGCCGACCAGGCGTTGCGCGACGCCAGCACCGCTGAGGCCGCCGCTCGCCAGCAGGCCGCCGAAGCCGGCGCCGAAGCGAACCAAAGACTGAGCGAGGCGGAAACCCTGCGTCGTCAGGCGCTCGACGTGCTCGAGGAATCCGAACGTCGCGATCGCGCCTTCGAGGATTCGATCCGCGATGCCGAGCGTGCCGAATATGCCGAGGATGATGCCGCCCGGGCCGTGGCCGAGGTCGACCAAGCCGAGGCCCAGGCCGCCGAGCGGTTGGCGCAGGCGGAAGAAGCGGTCCGCCGCGCGCTGGAGGAAGCGGAACGGGCCCGTAACGAGGCGCTGCAGATTCTCGAGGAAGCGAAGCAGAAGGAAGCCGCTTTCGCCGAAGCGCAGCGCGTCGCCCAGGCCGCTAAGGAGGCCGAGGAGCAGCGCGCGCTGGCCGTGGCCGAGGCGGATGCGGCGGAGGAAGCCGCGGCTGCCGCGCTCCGGGCCGCTGAAGCCGCCGCCCAGGCGTCCGCTCGCGAAGCCGAGGCCGCCGAACGCGTCGCCCAGGAAGCGAGCACGGCGGCGGAGGTGGTGGAAACGGTGGTCGAGCGTGAACTTGCCGCCATAGATCCGGATCTCCTGAAACCGCCCGCAGCGGACGACCCGTCAGCGAGCAAGGGCGAGTGGATCACGAAAACGAACACGTCGATCAACGTTGCCGGCGCCGCGCTCAACGCCGGCGAAGAGGCGGCGCGGGAAGCGTACCGCGAGGCGTTGCGTGAAGGTTCCAGCATCGAGGAAGCGTTGGAGCGCGCCATCGTCGCGGCGGAAGCCTATGGCGGCGCGCGGGCGGCGGATCAGGTCATCGCCGCCGGACCGGATGGTCTCGTCGATGAGAGCGAGGCCGACGAAGGCGGTACTCTGATCGCGGGCGGCGGAGGTGGCGGCTACACGGGCGATGCGGCGGCGACCGATGCCGTCGGCTCGGAGGTCCTGATCGGCGGCGCCGGTGGCGACGCGCTCGGCGGCGGCAGCGGCGGCAGCTATGGTGGTATCGACGGTCTGTTCGGCTTCGGTTTCCGGTTCACGCCGATCGTGCTCAGGCTTTCGAAACGTCAGGACGATGATGACGACCGCGACGACCCGGTGACGCTGATCGCGCCCCAGACCGCCTCGGCGAATGTCATCGCCGGTGCCGCGCTTGCCAATTTCCTGGTCGGCAACGATACGGCGAGCACGGTCGCGGCGCGCGAAGGCGACGACTTTATTTACGGCGACACGCCGACCAATCTGCTTTCCGGCACGCACAACATTTCCAACACGCTGACCAACCCGACGTTTGCCGCCGACGGCGGTGACGACCTGATCTCCGGCGGTGCCGGTGACGACAGCATCTGGGGCGGCGCCGGCGAGGACACGATCTATGGCGATGTGCCGAATGACGGGGCCGCGTTCGGTGTCTCGCTGGGCAGCGCCGGTGACGGCGCCGACGCTATTTTCGGCGGCGACGGCAACGATATCATTCATGGTCAAGGGGGTACCGATACGCTGAACGGCGAAGGCGGTGACGACACCTTCATGCTGGGTGACGACGACGGCGCCAACGATGTTATCCGGGGCGGTGACGGCAGCGCCGATTCGGGTATCGACACGGTCGATTATTCGGGGGCCGGTGCGGCAGTGGACATCGATCTTGCGGCGGGGACGGCAGTGGGCGCCAATACCGGTAACGACACGCTCGACGGAATCGAGCATGCGGTCGGTACCGGTCATGACGACACGATTTCCGGCTCGGCAGACGCCAACTCGCTCTCCGGTGGTGATGGCGCGGATACGCTTTCGGGCCTTGGCGGCGCCGACAACATCTTCGGCTACGCCGGCGACGACGTGCTGATCGGGGGTGAAGGTGCCGATAACCTGACCGGCGGCGCGGGGGCCGACGAGTTTCGTTTCGAAGGCGGTTCGGGCGCGGACGCACTGACCCGGGCGGCGTCGCTCGGCACCGACATCATCAACGACTATAACGCCGCCGAAAGCGATCTGTTCATGCTGTCGGACGGCGATTTCGATCTCGGCAACGCGGGTACGCTGACCGACGGCGTCAATTATTTCGAGGCCGATACGACGATGGTCTCAAGCGCGCCGCAGAACGTTTCCGGCGGGGTCGCCAACGCCGGTATCGTCGTTATCGGTTCGGCAAACGGCGCCGACGATGCCCAGCTCTGGTACACCGACAACGCATCCGCGATGACCGACGCGAACTCCTACCAGCTTGCGACCGTTTCGGGCGCGGACCGGTCCACCCTCGATGCCGGGGATTTCAACCTCAAGAATTAACGTCGGCCGTATTTTTTCAGAAAAGCGTCGTGGTCGTCAGTCCAGTTACGCAGGTCGGTAAGCCGGCGTAGCCGTTTCAATGTTTCGCCAAGGGATACCGGAAAACCGATAAGCGAAAAGAATGTCATGATGGCAGCGGCCCAACCGAGTGCCTGCGCCAAAAAAGACGTTTGCTGTTCTTCCGGTGTTATATCGCTTGGACATGCCTGGGCCCGCCATTCCGGAGGTAGATCTTCCACGGTCTGGCCTTCGCCGGGAATGATGCAAGAGGTGTCCTTTGCGCTAATCGCATCGCCAAAGTAGTGGATTGTTGCGAATGCGAGCCATGATCCGAATAGCACAACCGCCACAATTCCCTGCACGACCTCCCAACGGGCTCGGTTCCGTTCCGTATTCAGCCATGCGTCATGGTCCGCGGCCAGAACCAATCGGAGGTTATCGTCGCGTATTGGATTATGGTCATTCATCTGCACATTTTCCCCTATATCGAGTATTCGCGAAAGCAGAGATTGGTCAGGCCGGTTCGCGAATGGTTCGTACATCTTGCCCTGGACCGATGCGCCGGTAGCTGAGCGCTTCGGCGATATGCGCCCGCGTGATCGTCTCGTCGCCATCGAGATCGGCGATGGTGCGCGCCACCCTGAGAACGCGGTGGTAGCCCCGCGCGGTAAGCCCAAACGCGGCGACGGCGTCGGTCATCAGCTTCCGGCCGGCCTCGTCCGGCGTCGCGATGTCCTCGAGCGCGCGGCCGTCGATGACGGCGTTGACCGGCGGCGTGTCCCGCCCCAGCTTTTCCGCGCGTACCCGCTGGCGGCAGCGTGCCGTGGCGACGCGTCCGGCGACGTCGGCGCTGGTCTCGCCGGGGACCGGCAGTGCGAGGTCGCTTGGATGCACCGCCGGCACCTCGATGACGATGTCCATGCGATCCATGAGGGGGCCGGAAATCTTCGCCTGGTAATCGGTCCCGCACTTGGGCGCGCGCGAGCATGCGGCGCCCGGATCGGCGAGGTAACCGCAGCGGCACGGGTTCATGGCGGCGACGAGCTGGAAGCGTGCCGGATAGACCACGTGCGCGTTGGCCCGCGCGATGCTGACCTGACCCGTCTCCATCGGCTGGCGGAGGGATTCCAGCGCCTGGCCCTTGAACTCCGGTAGCTCGTCCAGAAACAGCACGCCCAGGTGCGCCAGCGAGATCTCGCCCGGCCGCACCCGGTGCCCGCCGCCGACCAGTGCCGCGACGCTCGCCGAATGGTGCGGGTCGCGAAACGGTCGCCGCCGCGTCAACCCGCCGTCCGGCAGTTCGCCGGCGAGCGAGTGCACCATGGAAACTTCGAGGATTTCCCGCGACGTCAGCGCCGGCAGCAGCCCGCCCAGGCGATGCGCCAGCATCGACTTACCGGACCCCGGCGGCCCGATCATCAGCAGGTTGTGACCTATTAATTTCTCTTTTAAACTGCGATCTCAAACAAGGAGATCGCGGTGCCAAAAGCTTACTCTTACGTTCGATTCTCCAGACCTGAGCAAGCCCGTGGCGACTCGCTGAGGCGGCAGATAGAAGCCGCGCGGCGATACGCCAATGAACGCGGACTCGATCTTGATGACAAGATGCGCGACTTAGGCGTACAAGCTTTTCGCGGGCAGAACCGAACCGAAGGAGCCCTTCGAAAATTTCTCGATCTAGTTAAAGACCGAAAGATCGAAACGGGGTCGTATCTCATTATCGAATCACTCGACCGGCTTTCACGTGAAGCCGTGATCGAGGCACTGCCCAGATTTCTTGACCTGATCAACGCCGGGATTGTCGTCGTGACACTAGACGACAATCAGGAATACTCGCGCGAACGCGTTGGCAACGACTGGACCAGTTTAATTGTTTCGCTTGCGCAGATGGCTCGCGCACATAATGAATCGCTCGCGAAATCCCAACGTCTTGGCGCGGTATGGAGACAGAAAAAACAACACGACGCGCGAGAAGAAGGTAAGCCGATTACGCGGCGGTTACCTGCATGGCTGCGAGTCAGCCGCGACGGCAGCGAAATCTATGTTGCACCAGAAGCAGCACGAACCATTGAACGAATTTTCACCGATTACATAGCCGGGGTCGGAGCCGACGCGATGGCCCGCCGGTTCAATGAAGAGGAAGTGCCGACCATCGGCCACGCAGACGGCTGGCACAAAAGTTATATTCAGAAAATCCTCAAGAATCGCGCGGTGATCGGAGAGTACCAGCCGCACACGCGCGCTGAAAACGGTAAGCGCATTGCCGAAGGCGAACCGATAAGAAACTATTATCCTCCCGTCATCGGCAGCCACATATTCCGGCGTGCGCAAGAAGTTGGCGCGGCCCGTCGGACGAACCACAGCGGACGACGCGGCCACAATTTCCCGAACCTTTTTCAAGGACTGGCTTACTGTCAATTCTGCGGTGGCAAAATGAATTTTTTCAATAAAGGAGGAGGCGAGACGTATCTGGCTTGCGGCGTTGCGCGTCGGCGCGCGCCGGGCTGCGATCACGACATTTCATACCGTTGTCGAAAGGTCGAAAAGAGAGTGCTGCACTTTCTCGCGGACTCCCAGCTACTCCAAGATTATATCGATGAACGACAAGCCGATGCGCCGACAAAATCTGCGGAATTGAACAAACTCGCCGATCTTGAAGATCGCAAAGACACGATCCAGAAAACGCGAAAAAGGAACTTTGCAAAGCTTAGGAAGAATCCCGGCGATGCCGATTTACAAGAATTTATCGACGGACTGGACACCGATCTTGCAGCACTACAACTCGACATTGACGCCGCTAAAGCGGCAGCGACTGGCGCGGCGACAGAAGAAGAATTGAACGCTTGGAAATCCGACTTACTCGCTCTTGCAAAAACAATATACGAGCACGGTGACGAACCCGACTACTACCGCGAACGCGCACGTCTCAATCAATTTCTCCGACAGATTTTCGAGCGGATTACACTCGGCCCAAACGAATATGTATTCGTCCGAGCCGATGAGACCGAGGCAATGCCGCCAGTCACAGATATCGAGCGACTAGAAAATTATTAGAATCTGCTGGGGAACGCGGAGCCGGTGACTCTGGTTAAGTGGCTCAAGATCGCTTTTGAGAAAAGCGCTGCAAAACCTTCCTGCGACCGCCCACCACCGGGCGGTCTTTTTCTTGGATGATCGAGTCAGAAATGCAACAGCATTCACGCATGCAAAACGCAAGCAGCTAGAACCGGCATGCAAGCAGAACAGAAAATATCAAAACAAATAACGATGATGCATAAACACAGTCTTCGCAAAAGAACGCAATGGTATTCGCATTGATTTGTCTATCAATCATGCCGGGCTTAATGTAAAAATACAAAAGTTCCAACAACTCGAAAAGGAGACCCGCATGGCCGTTTTTGTTCACTCCGACAATGAATTCTTCGCCAACCGTGGCGCAGAGATCATCGACGACCTCCTGGTCGACGTGGCCGAGTCCGACGAACTCGAAATCGACACCTTGGCCGCCGAAGACCGTGTGGCGACGGCGTTCGGTACCGACGATGTCGGCCACCTGTTGGACGATGTCGGCAACATCCATTTCCACGTCAACAACGTCAACACCGCGTATAAATTAGTAAGTATCCGCAGACAATACACCAGCGGATACTTATTTTTTTAAGTAAATGTGTTTGACAATTACAATTAGTAATCATAATTATATTGTAATGACAACTACAGGATCGAGGACAGCAACATGAACTTGATTTTGAGCAATGTAATTTATGCATTTGGCGATAAGCGAAGCTGGCCTGATGAGAACGATCTCGATGAATTGATCAGATTTGTCATGCCGAAGACGGATACAATCGGCATCGATAAACTGGAAATCGACGCGGACGGATTCAAAGACAAGGAACACGCCTTCCAGGCAGGCCGCATCGAGGCCCAGATTATCGCCATGCTGGCTCGCGACGATGGTTCGAGCGGTGACGAACTTGCAAAAGTCGGTTTCGATTTCGTCGATTGCTTCAAAGACGACTTTCGTGAAGGTGCCGGACATGAACTGAGTGAGTTTTTAGAGCGGTGCCAGTGGCAGCACATCGAGATTAAAAAGGTCGGCGAATGACCCGCGCCGGACGACCACCAATCCACCAAGACGCCGCCAGCCGCAAACGCGCGGCTGCCAGCGCATTTGCAGCCCGGAACCGCGCCGCTCGCGCCGCCGTCGAGGAGATCGGCGAGGCGCTGGAAGCTGTCGAGATCGACAAGCTGACAAGGTCGGATGCGCGCGGGCTACTCATGGATATCAACACCACGATCAAGAAAGTGTCGTCGTGATTGTCTGGCATTACACGACCGGCAACTGCTTTCGCCAAATCGCCGAAGACGGCTTTATTAAGCCATCAACTACAGGAATCGACGATGGCGAAAAGCCGTTGATTTGGTTTTCGAAGAGAGGCGATTTCGAGCCGACCGCTCTAAAAGGAATCGTTGAGAATGGTGTTCAGCGAACCGCGACACTTGAAGAAATGTACCATCGCGGCGGCGGGCTGGCACGTTTCGGCATTGACCGTCGCCGCGCGATCTCGCCTACTAAAATTAGGCAAGCCGGTAAAATTCCAAAGAACATCTGGCGCGGGCTGATTGCAGCGGCGCGCGACGTGAACGCTGACCCGGTCGACTGGTATGCTATCAAAGGCAGGCTCGACATTTGCAAACTAGACGCCATTGAAGTTTATGACGAGATCGACGGCTGGTTATCTCTACCTAGCTATCTAAACCCGGTATTATAATACCACTTATAAACAAAAGGTTTCCAGACCGGCGCAAATCAAGTATTCGTGCTATTTTTTTTGTTCGTTACTTTCTTGATTGTACTTATCTTCAAGAAAAGGGCCGCACCGATGGCAATAGTGCGACCCTTAACAACTTGATGATGAGTATAAGATGGCACTTTCTACAGAAAAATACAATACCGATCCGTTTGAAATCGAATCTTTCGTCAACGATTCGGCGACAGTCGCGGCGCCAGATTTTATGCTCACCGAAAAAGAGCTGGCGGCACGCCGGGCGGACATCGGCTGGAAATGCCGAACGCTTGACGAGAAACGGCTTCCGAAAAAGCCGAGATGCGCGGGCCCGCTGAAAATTTCGTGTATCCGGTCCCTCCGGTACGCCTTGTTGTACGAATATATCCAGATCGACCTTCCGGCCCACCATATGGCTATTGTCATCGATATCGATGAAATAAAAGAGGACGAACGAGGCCTCTTGGCCTGGTACGATTTGGAGTTGCCGACATACTCGTACGCGGTCGGACACCAGCCGAATGAACGTCGAGATCACGTCCACCGTGCTCACGTCGTCCTTGAGCTTGAGAAGCCCGTTGCGAAAAGCTCGCCAAAGCAAATGGCGTATTATCACGCGGTACGCGATGAAATAATCCGGAGACTGGAAGGCGGCGGGATCAACGTTGATCACAAGATTCCGCAGATGGTGAAGAATCCGGAATCGGATTACTGGGCTACCGTGACCGGCACCAAGAAGCGCTATACGCTTACAGAACTCGCCAAACTCCTCGGCATCGATCACCTCGAAAAAGACGAACGTCCGATTCCACTCCGGGCGTTGACGGCCGCAAAGCGACGTCGCGGCGAGGAAACCGGCGAAGGTAGAAATTGCGATCTTTTCGAGATCGTGCGGCACATTGCTTATGCCGAGATCGGCAGCTATCGCAGCGCCGGTGAAACCGCGTGGCGCGAAGCGATCCTCAAAGTCGCGCTCAACGAGAATAATAATTTTCCGAAACCGCTTAGCTACGCTGAGGTTCGCGGAATCGCAAAATCAATCGCGCGCTGGGTTTGGAATCGATACTCGGGGCGGGGCGGTGACGGCAAAGAACGTGGCGTGATGAAAATGTCAGAAACTGAATTGCCGCTGCATCAAAAGCAGCGGCTGGCAGGTCAGTATGGAGCCCGCCAGCGCGCAAAAAAATCACTGGAAAAGATAGCCGCCACCGCCGAGGAAATGGTTTCTGAGGGCCTGGAAATCACCAAGAAGGGGCTGGCGAGACGGGCCGGGGTTGCGCTGAATACAGTAAAGAAACATTGGGCTGTTCTCGATTTGTGCGAGAGGGGTCAATTCGGTGTACATCAGGCTCAGCCCCCCGGAGGGGCGGCCCTTACGGTAGTAGCGACGGACGGCCCCGCCCCATGGGCGGGCCAGGAGGAGCGTACATATAATAAAAATCCAACGGTAGAAGAGTCGGAAAAAGCGGTTGCGGAAGGGACGCCGATGCAGCGTGAAGCTAGGAGAGTCCGAGCCGCCGTCGGAGACGACCTCGCAGGACTGGTCGCGGAAACCTTTAAACTATTCCCGGATCAAGTTGAGAGAGATGATGCGGGAAAGGTACAGAAGTATTTTGAGTACCGCATCGCACTGAGGCTTGAACTCCCAATTGAAGAAGAGCTTATCCGACAGATGCGTGTAGCGTGGCGCAATAGCCGCCTTGGAGACGACGAATCAGTCGATGACGGGGAGTATTGGGCACGCGAGAAGCAGAAGACGCAGAATAGAATCTGGAACGCTGCCTAAAACGCGATAGGAACGCCGGAGGACAGAGTTCTTGGTCAATTCTACCCCAGATTACACAAGTGCCAGGAACCTGGCTCAAAATGCCTCTATTTCAAATTACGAAACATGCCAGTAGTTTAAGTGATTGAGCCTCGCGGACTAAGAGTAGCAACTGAATGAACAAACCAACCAAGTCTCAACGCTTGAGGACACAACAAGGTTTTTTTCCTGGGTTTTCTCCGGTCGACGACGCATTAGCTGAGTTGTCTGAGGCCGGAGCCGAGGCTCGGGGTGCAATATTCACGCGTAAGGAAGTTGTTGAGTTCATACTTGATCTAGTCGGATACACCTCTGACAAGCCGCTCTATCAACAATCACTTTTAGAGCCATCTTTTGGCGACGGGGATTTTTTGCTTGTCGCAGTCGAGCGACTTTTAAACGCATGGAAAAACGCGGGGCAACCATGCTCAGAAGAGGAACTCGGAGGGTGCATTCAAGCCGTTGAACTGCATGAGGGCTCATGCCGAACAACTACCGAAAAGGTTCTAAGCTTGTTAGCTGCGAGTGGCGTATCTTCGGCAGCTGCAAAAAAACTCGCTCGTGGATGGATAACTCACGAAGACTTTTTGCTTGCTGAAATTCCAGAGAATTTTGACTACATTGTCGGGAACCCGCCGTACGTCCGACAGGAACTAATCCCCAATGCATTGATCGCGGAATACCGAGCTCGATACTCGACAATCTATGATCGCGCAGACATCTACGTTCCTTTTATTGAACGCTCCCTAAGTCTTCTCTCAGAGATAGGAAAGCTTGGGTTCATTTGTGCGGACAGGTGGATGAAGAATCGATATGGGCGTCGATTGAGAGAGTTGGTGTCCGGAAGTTTCCATCTCCACACATATGTCGATATGTATGACACACCTGCATTTCATTCAGATGTGATCGCTTACCCAGCAATTTTTATCATTGGCGCCGACACACCTGGGCCGACGCGTGTAGCTCATCGTCCAGAAATTACAAGATCAGTGTTAAGCAAACTCGCTGAAGAGCTTACACAGGCTGAAAGGCCTAATGCAGCGTCCGAGATTAAAGAGATCGCAAATATTGCAGATGGAGGGCAACCATGGATCCTCGAATCATCGGATCAGCTTGGACTTGTTCGCAGATTAGAGAGGGATTTTCCGACAATCGAAGAGACTGGTTGCAAAGTCGGGATTGGCGTTGCGACCGGCGCTGACAAAGCATTTATCGGGCCTTTTGACGAGCTTGATGTGGAGGACGACCGAAAGCTTCCGATTGTTATGACGAGAGATATTTTGACAGGTGAGGTTCAATGGCGTGGTTTTGGGATCGTGAACCCATTTGCAGACGAAGGTGGACTGATCGACCTAAAAAAGTACCCGCGCACTAAACGCTTCTTGGAGGAGCGCAAAGACCAAATCGCAAAACGCCATGTCGCTCAGAAGGCACCAACGAACTGGTATCGTACCATTGATCGAATTTACCCGGCGTTGGCGAACGAACCAAAACTGCTGATTCCTGATATTAAGGGTGACGCCCATGTCGTATACGAGGGCGGCAAGTTATATCCGCATCATAATCTATATTTTATCACTTCGAAGAATTGGGATCTGAGAGCACTACAAGCAGTATTGATGTCCGGTATTGCGAAACTATTCGTCGCAACATATTCCACAAAGATGCGAGGCGGATATCTACGGTTTCAGGCACAATACCTGAGAAAAATACGACTTCCTCATTGGTCTCACGTATCCGAAGAACTAATGAGTGCTCTTGTCGACGCCGCCAAACGAGGCGACGTAGAAGCCTGCAACTCAGCAGTGTTTGAACTTTATGGTCTAAACGAAGATGAGCGGACCGCATTAGGTGGGAACGGCGAAACCACGAAACAAACGGGTGACAGAATGCCGATAGACTTAGTTGATTACGAAGCGAAGACTCGCGAAGCGGTAAAGGCGTTTTGGGGCAATAGAGAGGCTGCGCGGCAAAAGCAGATCGAATCAGGCAAAGCCGATCAGGGAGAGCGAGCTGGTGTTACAGCTGGAAAAAATATGGATGGGTTCATAGCGCTCGTCACAGATATCGTGCGCGCCAATGGACTGGAGAGGGCGAGCATCCATCTAAAGAGGAAGGTTGTGACGTTGCCCGGTTACTTCAGGCCAACGAAGCTGTGGGACGTCGTTGTAATGAACGAAGGCAGACTTGTTGCAGCTTTAGAATTCAAGAGCCAAGTCGGCCCCTCGTTCGGTAACAACTTCAACAACAGAACAGAAGAAGCCATAGGCACCGCGCACGATATTTGGACAGCATTTCGTGAAGGGGCATTCGGCGAACAGTCACGACCATTCGTCGGTTGGCTAATCCTTGTAGAAGATGCAGATGGCTCAAGAAAACCGATTAAGGACGTCTCGCCTCATTTCCCAGTCTTCAAGGAGTTTCGCGGTGCATCATATCTCGACCGATACAACATACTTTGTCGCAAGCTCGTACAAGAACAGCTGTACTCCGCAGCGGCTGTAATTACTTCACCTAGATCGTCGGTCGACAATGGTGAATATACAGAGCTGAGTGAACTATCAGGGTTGAAGACTTTTGTGACCGAGTTGGCTGGCCATGTTGCAGCTGAATCTATGCGTTAGGCTGAGTTAAGAGAGGAATAACCTCGGCTGACTAAACAACATCATAATCGTTGTCCGTATTGTCTTGTTATCTAACTTGATTTTTTCCCACGTATTAGGTCATGGACACATACAATTAAAATGCGCGAGCGCAATTCGCTCGGGCTGCAAAAGTAGACGTATGTTACCGATCCGGAAAAGGGCTAAGAGTGACCCAAAGCAAACAGCCAATGCGGCCAAGGTTAACAAGAGAGGAACGTTGACGAACCTTCGTGACGGGCTCTCGTCCGCAGTGTTAAACGATCAATTCATTTAGGTTGTTAATCGTGATTGCTGAGAGGCCAATTTCGAGGCAGATAGCGGTATCTGGGTGAGTGCATCTGTTCGCTCTCTCGAATACTAAGGTATGACTCTTGCTCAGGCGAGAGTTGGGTGAGATGAACACCCAGCTTATTTAGGTGCAAAGTGGCGTGCATCTCTTGAAGATGCAGAGGGAGCGCGTAGATCTTGTTCCCGTACTGCTCCCCTTTTGTAAAGAGTTCGATTTGCGCCAGTACATGATTGGTATAGAGAGAGCTAATTGCGAGGCTCGGTTCACTGTTGGTGCTGCTAGGATTGAGCGGTCGACCTGCATATAGAAGTACTATGCGCTTCCCCTTAGCGATTTCGACCATGTCTACATGCGTCTTTACATTTGTCCACTTGTGGGTTTCGAGCGCATCAATCGGGACCTCATTGCCAACATGTCCCATATTGCAGATGATTGCCTTATCTTTCATCGTATGGAAGTGATTGATTGTAATTACATTTGCGTTGCCGGTGGCCACGACTACGATATCTGCATCTTGAATCCGTTCATCAAGCGTGACCACCTCATAACCTTCCATTGCCGCCTGCAAGGCACATATCGGGTCAATCTCAGTTACCATTACCCGCATGCCCTCAGTGCGTAAGCGGTCAGCTGAGCTCCTACCAGTTTCGCCAAATCCGCAGACGATCGCCGTCTTTCGAACTAATGTCATGTCGCTCGCGTACTTGATATTATCAATCAAGTTGGTGGCGGCGCCGAGGTAATCAGCCCGTGGTGATTTCATCATTGTGGCGCCGACATTTATCGTGGGAAAGGCTAGTGTCCCTGCTTTTTCCAACTCGTACAAACTATGAACGCCACTCGTATTTTCTTCGGTCACGCCCATGATTTCTTTGGAATGATCTGAGTACCAGTTGGCGTTCTCGGCCAGCTTCATTTTGATCACAGTGAATAGGATTTTAGCCTCTTCCGAGTCGGGGTTCTTGAGAAAACTCGGGTCTTTTTCTGCTTCTTTGCCCAGATGCATCAGCAGCGTCGCGTCTCCACCGTTATCCAGGATCATGTTCGGGCCGGAGCCGCCAGCCCAATTGAATATCTCGTGTGTGTGCTGCCAGTACTCTTCGAGCGTTTCGCCTTTGATCGCGAAGACCGGAGTATTCTCGGCGGCAACTGCTGCAGCGGCATGATCCTGCGTCGAATAGATATTGCAGGAAGTCCAGCGAACCTCGGCACCTAGCGCCTTGAGGGTCTCGATCAAAACTGCGGACTGCACGGTCATGTGAAGCGAGCCCGCTATACGCGCGCCGCTCAATGGCTTGCCAATGCCGAATTGGTCCCGCATTGCCATCAAGCCCGGCATCTCTCGCTCAGTGATGTTGATCTCTTTGCGGCCCCAATTGGCTAAGCCGATGTCCGCTACAACATAGTCGTTGTCTGCAGCATCACCTCTATCTGGAGCCTTATTGAATTCAACCGGGCCCTCGGACCCAAATACGTCTATCAGAGCGAGTTCTTTTTCTTTTAGAAGCATGCGAATTTGGTTCGCTTCAGCATCATCCGATAAGCCGTACTGCCTTAAGAACTCGTCAAACTCTTGCAGACCTAGGTCAGATGATGCGATCAGATCTTCAATTGTTTCTGTGGCGGCGATCTCGCAAAGCTTCTCATGTAGATCATCGCTAATTACCAAAGTGGAGTCGTCGGGATCCATACTATTCTCGCGTCCTCTCATCGGCCCTCGGATTTGCCTGAAAAGAAAATACTTCTCCATCTTTGCATCTGATATTCTGCCCGTGCGCCCACATAGTACACAAAAGCCAGAGTGCATTTAGACGAGGCAAAGGCGTGAGCATATCAGGGCCGTAAACTCTTATGTCCGTTGGTCGGATCTCCACTTCTGCGCTCCAAGATTCCTTTTCACAGTCCAACCGACAGCTAAGCCATAAATTCCCGTGCAGGAAGTCTCGAACTGCCTTGGGTGTGGAAACTGGATCTAACCGCCATACCAGATCGCTTTTTCGATACACGGCCGAGAGCTGGTTTTCCGTAGATACAAATGAAGCGGAGCCTTTTATTAAGTTCTGGACAGAATTTTCCATCGTTGAACTCAATTCAATAGATCGGTCTTCGCTCCCGACAAGCTTCAGGCGACCCCCAGCCTTAGATAACTCGGATGCTGTTCTCGCAATTTCTTTTTGGTACTCAACGTTCAAAACTGAAGATTGCGTATAGTCAGAAATTTCAGCGCCATCAGGACACACCGATAGCTCAACACCTACTGTAGCGATATGGAAGTCTGCCCGCATTACAGCTCCACGACGTAGTTTTATACTGTTAAGCACAACGTTAAATAATATTGTAGGTTCTTGGCTTGAATAGAATGATTCCACATCAAGCAAGACAACAGATCGGTCTCTATCATTTTTCGAGAGAAATCTCGCAAGGTGCGGAGGTGACACCGTCAAAGATTCAACGTTCTCTCTTGGACTTTCAGACACCCACTTCACCTCCTTCCTCTAAATTAAAACAGGTAGCTAGAACAACGTCCCGACAAACTCGTCTTGTATCCAACCAGCATTGTGTAGACTCAACAACTAGCCGCACAACTATCGATCTAAGACACTACAACTCCAAGTTAGGAATGTGAAGCCAGCTGTAACTAGGCATTCTAACTCTCAGCATGATCATTCTTCGGCGGCATTTCGTCAGTTTCAGACTCATAACTTGTGGGCTGCTTACCCCACCCCCGCGATCATGCTGCCGAAGCGTCGGACGGCTTTGCTGGGTGAGCTGGTTTCTGAGCGTCCTTTTTCGCCGCTTGCGGCTGCGTTTCCGGCTTCGCGTCCGCCGATTTCAAAGTGGTCGGTATCGATGGTTTTGCACCAGACAGGAAGTCGCTGAGCAAGTCGCGGTCGCGGTCGATAACTCCCGCAGCCACGATCTTGCTGACAATAGATTTTAGCGCCGAGTCGGACGCAGACGCTTTCAACACCATGCCGCCGATCACGATCTTTCTGCGGGTTTCCGCTTTGCGCTCAGCTTCGCGGCGCTTTGCTTCCGTCGCGTCCAGCATTGCGCGAAGTTTTTGCTCTTTCGCGACTGCGGCTTCAATTGCTTTTACTCTCATGTTTTGATTCCTTTTCTAGTTGTTGTTTTCGCAGATAAGTAAAATGTATGTAATCGGGCTAGTATTTTTCAAGTCGTCCGCATACTTACTTCGTAAGAAAACTGATAAAGGCGCGTATATGCGTTCATGCCTGCGGCACAAACGCTACGCGCCCAACGGGGCGGAAAACTCATGGCTGAGATCGCTGAAAACAAACTCGAATTGCTCGAAGGCGCGGAAGCCAACCAACACGCGATCCGAAGGGACCTGTACTTGCAAGGTGTCTGGTTTGCGATGAGCTGCGCGGCGCGCGGACTCACGAATGACGAGGCTATCGTCGAACTGGAAGCGCGGCATGCCGCTGTACTTTGTAGCCTGACTTCGGACTATCTGGTCCGAGGAATCGACGTTGTTTATCGCGATCCGACTGAACAGGAAGGCCAATGACCGGCTTCAGATCAACTGAGACTTACGGCGTCGTAGTCTTCGACCGGCTGAAAGTGCATGCCGGTCGAAGCTTCCCGGCGAAAGTTTGCTATGACCGCTGCGAAAGCGGGTACGACGAACTCAATCAGATGACTCATAACTGGACTCGCAAGCAGCACGAACTGACAGATTCTAAAGTCATCCTTGCTGCCGGTGCGCCGGAAGCATGGCGGTCCAATCCGGTCGCGATGGCGAACGCTGCAGCAAACGCAGCACGGGCGAAGCGCAAAGACGCTCAGGTCGCAATCTGCGGCTATATCCCGCTACCGCGTGACCTGCCAGCCGACCAGCGCATGGCGGCGGTCGAAGATTTTCTTGAGCCGTATGTAGACACCGGAAGCTGCGCAGTGATTTCGCTACATGACGCCGAGGCCAGTGACGGCGGACGCAATGTGCATGCTCACGTCATTCTTACTCTCGATGAAATTGACCCGAGCAAACCGCACGGTTTTGGCAGACGCAACCGGACGCTTGATAAAGACTGTTTCGGCGGTCCGGCAAAGATCGACGCACAGCGCGAGTGGTGGTGCGAAGTCGTAAACAAGTACTTAGAAAAATGCGGCTCAGAACGCCGGGCAGATCATCGTCCTTATGCCGACCGGGGCGATCACCGGATTGCACAGCAGAAAGAAGAAATCGGAGCCAAGGCGATAAAAGATCGCACTGGCACACTGTCAGACTTCCAGCAGGAAAATCTTGCGATTATCGCGCACAACACGCGCGTGAATGTGGCCCTCGAAGAACTCCGAAAAACCTACACAACAATAATGGAGCAACCGATGATAAATGAAAAAGCGCCTGCCGCTACGAAGGCAAAAATTCTTAAGCAGCGATTCCCGCAGATCGACGCGCAGCAGTTCAAAAATAAACTCGCATGGGTCTCGCCAAATAACAATTGGGGCTCAACTCGAGTCGTCTTGAACGACAGCACAACAATCGAAGCTCGTGATGGAATCGTCCGCCAGTTCGGCGGGCCGATGAAGAAGCCGCATCCACTCGCTGAGCATATCCGGCGGCACGAGGAAATCGAAGAAGACGTGCAAGTCCTTAAGCGCTCCGCCAAGATCGGCAAGAAGGGCGGCGGGAAGAAAATGACGCCGAAACAGGCCGAGGCGCGCGCAGACGAGTATCGCGCGCGAGGTTTGTACGACGTAACTGTTTCGCGGTCATCCGTCATCGTTTCCGTCGGCGAAAGCCGCATCACCGATTTCGGCAACAAAGCGGTTCTCGACGGCCCCGTCACTGACGAGGCAATCGAGGTTATGGTTGCCAATGCTGAGAAAAATTATGGCGGATCGGTGAAGATATGGGGCACTGAGGAGTTTAAGCAAAAGTACTGGCTTGCGGCAAGAAAACGGGGACTCGAGGTCGTTGGATACGAGCCGCCGCAATGGCTACGCGACGAGCTTGAAAAAGAGCAAGCCGCGATGCGAAACGGCGATATGCGACAGGCCCGGCAGGAAGGTGCAGCAGCACTTGTTCAGTCCGCTACCGCTGACGCGCAGCGCGTGAAAAGGTACGCGCTTGGCGAAGCCGACACGCTGGACGATGAGCATTTGAAGCGTGCCATCGACGCGATGAGCGAGGCCGAAAAGCGCGCGCTTGGCGACACGAAGACCGCACGGGTAATCACCCAACTTGCAGCTTTGCGCGAAGCCGGAGCAGAGATCGAGCCTGACGACGCGCCGGAGCCCGACAGGCCGACGGACGACGACGAGCCGAAGCAAGATCACACTCGCGGGATGGGCTTGTAATGTGGCAAGCGAAACCTGGCTCTTGCCTCGCCGAGCTACACGAAAGGCTTAGCTCAGCGTCGAGCCGGTACATGCGTGAACACGCGCCGGTCGATGAAGCGCGCCTATGGCACCTCGAAAAAAAGCAGGGATGGATTGACGACACCGGCTACTCAGAAACTGACTGCATTGTATTTCGATCCGCATTCAAGGCCCGGCAGCTTGATCGCTTGCCGCCGGAAATCCGGGCGTACTGCGAGACGCTTAGTGATAGCGAATTGATGAATGAAAGAGTTTCGCCTCTTGCCACAAAAATTCTGGAATGGGGGCAAGAAGGCCGAGCCGTTTTAGATGCACTCAGCGTTGCGGGCTAGACCCGCCCCGTACTTCCCCCGCGAGCGGGGGAGCGGGTAGATTTTCAGCGCGCGCTTTAGCGTGCGCCGCGGGGGGGCATGGAGTGCTTAGATAGCAGTGACGCAAGACAACATATAAATCGTGACGCCGACCCCGGCGACGAAGCAAAGCATCGACAGACCGAACGTGATAACGCCGGAGTTCGCACACCGGTTTGCCGATCGATTCTTCTTTTCATAGTCAACGCGGTCCTGAGAAATTTTCTTGTCGTGTTCCTCTTGATCCTCTGGTGGATAATGAAGACTAGACACTTCCCGCGCGCGGGCACTCGATTCGCAACCCCACATTTCGCCCGCAAGCCATAGGGACCGGTATCCAAGATAGTTTGTAAGTACGGCAAAGAGGATTCCGACCGAGAAAATTATCGATGGCCAGAGAAGCGAAATAGCAATAGCTGAATCGCCAGACAGCGCCTGTAGTATCGCAGGCAGTACAACAAGTCCGCCAGCATTCAAGAAGTAACATGACTTCACCCCAAGCAAGGCAAAATCAGTTGCGCCGTTGTCCGCTTGTTCACGACGACGTTCAATCGGCTCCAGGTTCGCGCGAAATTCGGTCAAGAACGATGCGCGGCGCTCGCGGCGCATCTGTTCTAGTTGTGACTGTTCTTTGAAGCGCTGTTCGTCTTTTGCCTTCAACCATTGATCGAGCCGGGCGGTTGCCTCGTCACTGATTGGAATCGGAAGCTCGCGCGGCCCAAATTCGCTGGGAGCCGGGATGTCTACGTCGGCACCGACCCTCTTCATAATCTCGGCGCTCAATGTTTCGACGCCATTCACAACGGCGTCGTTCACATTGTTTCCAGTAGCCGACAGGTCCGGCCAATCGACAAACGTCAGAACCACCCCTTTGTCTGTCGAATGTGCAGTGGCTGGCCAACTATATTTATGCATTCCCCGCCACCAATCCGGTGCCTACGCTACGAATCCCTTCTAACACACCCAGCCAGAACTTGGCGATTTTCAACGAATTTGATCGGCTCATTCATCAGTGAGTGGGTCACCCTTTCGCTATAAGGCTAGCGATTCTTCTCCACAAGTTTTCTTAGTTTATCGTGGGTGTGGCTCGAAGAAACCTTGCGGGGCAAAATACCTGTTGCTCCGCTATATTGTCCTAATCCTTCCCCAACGCCTTCCCCTTTATCAACAGAGTGAATGAAGAGCTGGGCAATGGACTGGCCTGGGTAAAGCGTTAGCGGAGTTTCACCCAGATTTCTGAGTTCCAAAGTAAGCGTACCAGCGAATCCAGGCTGTATTCCGACTGCGGTCGCGACAATCAATCCCAATCTGCCCCAAGTCGAACGGCCGATAACATATGCCAAAAGGTCTTGAGGCAACCTTATATACTCCAAAGTGGCCGCGAGAATGAACTGGTGAGGATGGATAACAATCCGCTTCCCAAAAGGAACATACCTTTTCGAGTACAACTTCTGAAGTGAACCTGATTCTGTAGCGCCGTCAAACTCGTCAATGGCCCCATAACTCGATGGGGCTACCAGCGCAAACTCAAATCCGAGACGGATGTCAATCGACGCCTGATCATCTCTAAGCTGCTCTTCGGGCGATAGTAGGGGGCGCACAACAAGCCGGGTATCTAGGTCTGGACTAGACAACCGTTCTTGGATTTTTTGACCAGATAATCCTGGCATGTCGTTCCTCTAAAAAGGTCAGGCGTTGTTCCAAGCGCGGCGCGCTTCTGAAAGTTCAACGCCTTTCAAAAGGAGGCCATGTAGTATTTCCATTCGTTTCGACCCGAAGGGGTCGTCGCCATCGGTCTTCACTCGGAGGTCGGGCAATTTAGTTAACATGGCAACCCAGCCGACGTTTAGGATCGAGGCGAATTCCGTGGGCTCAACCTCACCTCCTTCAGTTTTAACTTCAATCGGTGGAATTGCTGCCAACATGGGTTCTAGATGAACATCGAGATCTACATCAAATTTGTCGGGGCTGTAGATCGAGTCACTTGCATTCCTTCTCAGATATTCCCCGATTGCGTTATATAGTTCTGTCTGTAAGCCTAACATCTCTGCGTTCAGCTCAATCAATGCGGCAGCTGCCACCGGGTCAAGATTCACTTGAGTTGCCAATGCGTAGAGTGATTGTTTGTCTCCCGGTGGTGTTAAGGTTGCGCTATTGAAATCTTCTGTAAGTGGTACGCCGGTATGGTTTTCGAAGATCTGAGCGAACGAACTGTCGTCGCCTTTTTGTAATTCCTCAAATAAGATTCGCCGCCTTAGGGTCATAGCGGGATGAGTGTGTGATAACCCACTACCGCCAAGGATGCTGGCAAATTCGCTTAAGGAGAAGAATATTGCGGGGCCAGTGAGAAAATAAGCAAATGCGTCTGCCGCAACCTCTTCAAACCAATTCCCAACGATTTCCATAAGCATGTTGCGTGCGCCCTGATCCAACGAACTGACGTTGAGCTGGCTTGCCATGGCTCTGGCGACATCTTGAATTTTCGAACTCGCCCTCGTTTGGTCCCAGTTGATGTTTGAATAAAGCGCATGTCCAAGCTCATGGGCGACGATCGCAAAGTGCGGTAATATGCCGAATGCTTGGCTCGGAACCGTTACCCTAAGAAGCGGCCAACTTGCATCATTCAGGGCAGCACTTAGAGATGCCGATTTATTCCGAATACCATGGTATTGTTTTTGAGAGATCGGTTTGAGCTCATAGTTGGCGAGCAGCTCAGCGCGAAATACAGTTGTACTTTGTATTCCAAGCTCATTGAACCACCGATCAAGTGGCGCAACAATTGGATAGGGTAAGTCGCTAATTGATGCTCCACGTATCTCGTTGATGTCTTTGTATACCTCACATGCGAGGCTTCCCGCATCTCTAATTAGTGAGGCTTTCTGGGCCTCATCAAGTGCAGTGGATTTCGATCGGTTTAGATAGTCTTCTGCCGTATCGAGGACCCCAGCGAGGACAGCAAGCCACCTAGGTGGCCCAGAGTGGTCACCAGGAAATTGTTCATCTTTATATTCTGCGATTTGGAGTCGAAGCCGGTCTAGAGAGAATTTTACCGATAGCTGGGCTCTAGAAAGCACTTCGGTTGGTTACCACTGAAGCGACAGTTTCTTCTCTGTATCAACCGATGAAAAAGCCCGTTCTCGGCAGAGGCTTTCCAACAACGTTGATATCAATTCGATAGCAGATTCTCGACTATCTGCGGAAATGTCTTGATCCATACTCAGTTCACGCAAGGTACTCTCTGTCGATTGTAGTTGCGTTGCCCAGCGGCTCGGCAGCTCATTACCTAAAAATTCATCGACGATCGAAAAACATTCGAATGCAGATTTCTGGGCAGAGCCAATGGGAAAGGCATCTTTCGTCACGAGCTCACATCCAATAGATGCTTCCTTCAAAAACTCGGCCAAGTCGGCCAACACGTAGCTTTGACGCTCAGCGGGCACTTGTTCCTGACGCAAAGCAGCGAGCGCGTCTTCGACGATATGCCGAAATCCAACGGTATGAACAATTGTAGTTTCTTGACCCATCATAATCTCCCCATTTTAAGAGCATGATAGCTGCTCATTCGGCGGAGTCATACCCTGCAAAGCAATATATGATTTATACCCAAAATAACCCACAATGTCATCATATATCTTCGCATATAGATTTTTATACAACATATTGTGCGCTGGTTAATAAACACTTTACCAGAATAATAGGGAGGGGCACCCTAGCCCGTCGCGAATTAATTTTTACCCATTTAGGCCCTATTATGGAGAGAGGACGTCCACGAGGCTGGGAGCTCGACCCCAAAAATAGAAACCCAGCGGCACAGCAGATCGTTGAGTTCGATGAGCGCGATCGTATCCGATTGCCCGCGCAATTTTTGGAATGCATACCTTGGTTACAGGGCATCGAAGGATCGAGAGACGCGTTGCTCATTCTAAACGGATTGAACGAAGGGGCCATCGTTGATTGGGTGGAAAATTCCCAGGCAATTCTGGAAACGCGCGTTGCGTTGCTAGAGAATTTCAATGAAGTTGAAACAGCGGCTGATGATCTGCGTTTACTTGAAGACCGGTATTTTCGGGTCAAGGTGTCAAAAGATCTACGTGTGACGTTTCCCGATGAAGCGATATTCCATTTTGGGCTTCATACTGAATCTCGCCGAATCCTATACACATTCGCAGATTCTCATGGCATTCGGTTCTTGGCGAAAATACGGCGTGTCGAGTTGGGGAAGGAGTTCCAGAAGGTTTTTCCAGATCTTCCGTAACGAACGAGGTAATGGGCTTTTTGGCGAGTGTATAGTCTATTGACGATCCGTTGCGGTGATGAACCGGTATAGAGCATTATTATCGTCTATCTTGAGAACGGCTTTTCAGCGGCAAGCGGCCCCTCCACAGCAGGTGTGCAAGTGTGTTTCTTGGAGGCCAAACCTGCGATTTACGGGGCCGAAATTGCGTTTCTGGCTAAAGGCGGGCGGCGCTAGCTTGTACCTGTGAGCACCACTTACTAGCTTAAACAGGCCTTTCAAGATCCAAGGCAAACCTTGCATTTTTTAGAAAAAGTAATAGGGCAGATCATCAGTAAGACGAAGCCGCCGTCTCAGAATGCCGACGACCGGTTCTGAAGCTACGGATCACCTCAGAGAGCAGCCGCAAACTCTCTCTAGATCTGGCTCATCACTTGCCATCAGTAACAATTATACCAAAGACATTTTGCAGCTACTGAAACTTTCGCCTCGTCATCGATCCAGCGCCAAGCGACCGGTAGGCGATGTGGGTCGTTGGCCGCTTCTTTACGAGAGATAAACCGCGTTATCATATTCTCCTCAACGGCTATCATCTCACTCGGGAGCGGGTAAAATCCTTCGCCTGTTTCGTGAAGGTGGGGCATGTATACCCCTAGGTTATACTTAGCAAGGCGACGCACCATTTCCTGTACTTCGTCCGTTTCAATAGCCTCCTGAGCGATCCTTAGTTCCTCAGGAAGACGATCAAGGGGTGTTTCCATCGATACATCGTTCGGCATAAGTCTCCTCCTATGGCGAGCCTTCTTACACTTTTTTATGGTAACATGAGTATGCGCTCTCGCAGTAGCCTCTCTTGCAATGCCCGGACGTGAACGATGGGGCTCTACGACATCATTTTGAGAACAATGGCCCCGCCGAACATCCGTTTGGCGATCAACAGCAGAAATGAATATTCTTCAGATTAATTGTCGGGTTGTGACCCTAAGCGGTAGACGGAGATCGTCATTCCGAATGGCTTCCTGCACTTCGAAAAACAGCCTGTAACTTATAGCCAGCTGGATCAGCAGATAACGGAAGGGGCTCAACAGTAGATACAAGAACAAAGCCTGGCGCTGCGACAGCCGGAACAGGTCGCGTCTAAGATCCTCGCGTTCAGCAAACCAATTTCGATTCTCTTTATTCTAAATTGTTACTTCATCGAATCTGGAGGGTTTGTTCATATAATTAAAGTATTTAAAAACTTCTTCACTTGAACCATTCATTTTTTGCCCATTGACAAAACACTTCAATCTTCCGTCTGAGCTTACTTTGATCACAATTGCCAAGGAGCCGAGTTCTTTAGAGAGATGTGAAGCGGCATTCGTTCCACTACCAGTCGCAACGGTCGTCTCGGACGGAACTTTGACTCTTTGTGCGATGGCAAGAATTTCGGAACTGAAGGAAAAAAAGTGAACGCCATCTAGCCTAAGAACGGGAAGACAGCCGCGAGATATCTCGTCATGAACAAACTCCGCGCTATTTAACTCAGGCCTCATTGAGCTAATGGCGCCATCCTTTTGAACTCGTGAGAAATCGGATTCATTGCATAAACATATAATTGATGAATGTCTGAGTTCTAATAAATGAAGAAAGAGTGAACCGGGAACGGCAAGGTCTTCTATACCGTTCAGTTGAACGGCTTGAGCGCACGCTATTAAGTCAGGCTCAAATTTATCAGCTTGCCACTCGAAACCGTTAAAACAGAATAAACTCTTGCCGCCTAAGTAAAGGGACACTCTTCCATGTCGATCAGACCGAATACCTATCGGCCCCAATTCCTTAGACCTCATTGGATCAAAAACTGTTTGGTGTATCCCGTATAAATTGCCGAACGTATCACATAACGCAACGGTCTCACGACCATCGGATAATTGCATAATTTCATATGCATCTTCTCGGGGGAGTTCGAGAAGATTTGCAGGAGATGAGAGTCTAACCAGCATCGGGCTGTGGTAGAGCTGAACGTATTCGTTAATTTGCGCCACGCTGTCAAATATTAATGCCCCTGTGTAAAGCTTCTTATTTTCAAGGGTTTGCGTTGAAAAATATGTGAACAACTCCAGCAATCTCGCTATTCTCTCGACTTCGTTAACGTCACGTAGAACTGGCCTTATGTTGAGGTGGCCGTCTTGACTTAAGATCTTCTCGTGACCGGGTGTCGAACGCCAGCTTTCGAGTAGTTTCAGCCTTATAGTTGTTAGGATGGAAGAGAACGTATTTTCCGATTCACATCTAACAATGAATCTGCGACAAGCTTCACGAAATTGATTTTCATCGCACAATTCATACAAATACTCTGTCGGCATAGCCTTGACAGAACAAAGCATTGCCATCGATCCAGTGTCGGCTAAGCGGACAGTACAACTTGGCATCAGCGCAACCAGATATTCTAGCGTTCTCTTGATAAAGATGCTCAGGGATTCGTTTGATGTAAATAGCGACGATGGCAGAAGCTTAGGGGGGGATGAAACCGAGACTCTGCGATACGACCTCAAAGGCTCTAGCTCACGAAGTACGATGCACGCTTTCGGTGAGTGATAACCTGAACACAGCAGTTTCAATCATCAAATGGCCCTGTGACACATGCGCATTCGGGTCTTCTAGAACCTCAATTTTTGGCGACGCCTTTAATGCCTCGGTCACCACATAAAGCTTGTACCGCTTCCCTTCCTTTTCGGCGGCCTTCCATTCATTTGCTGTTAATTCGACGCTCGTGATCGTCTTTTCTGTGGTGGATTTGACTTCGATACAAATGGGTGCTCCCGATATATCGAAAGACGAGATATCCCAGCCAGGATAATTCCCTTTCTCATCCTCCCACACCACTTTCGCTGCAAGGTCTTTCCGTCCTGCGTCGATAAGCTTCTTCTTTTCGTGAGCCAACACGGCTTGCTCGCCAGCTTTGCCTACCTTTCGGGACTGCGCGGACCTCCGATTGTTTCCGCCACCACCGCTGCTAACTTTTTTTGACTGCGCAGGGCGTGGCACGAACGCAGTCACGACCGGCGCGAGGTCGTCCGCTTTTGGGGCTGCGGCCGACTCTTCCAACAGAGCCGAAAGACTTGGCGTGAGGGGGCTTTCAACGAGCGTTCGATAAAGTGACGCCATCGCGCGGTAATCGTCTGCAAGCTGGGCATCCATTGGAAGCGCGTTCGTCTCATAGGCCACACTCGCAATGGCACAGTGTTCGTATGAGCGATGAAGCTTGTGCGACGATGACGCCGCCAGGTCGACTGAACCCACAATCCAATCCTGAGGAACTGCTGTCGAGTGAATAGCGTAAAATCGCTTGGCGGCATCCTCGATCTTTCTAAACGCTACAGTGTTATCGCCATAAAACTCCGTGAATTGAGTCGTGCCAAAGGCTAGTGAGAGGAAAAGTCGCTCGAGATCGGTCGAGAATAGGTAGACTGGATAGAACCCCTTCGTCGCCGAAGTGGTCACTCGCTCATCAAAGGTAGCTATCCAAGGGGCTGGCGTAATGTTTCCGCGACCGGTGGAACCTTGAATTTGGATATGGGACTGATCCGACAGGAGATCTTTTAAGAGCGAAGGCACGGCCTCAATGACAACTGCATAAAGCGGTGCCGTTTTATTGATCGTTTTTAACGCTCGATAAGCTGGATAGTTGTTCGCAATCTTCAGAAATGCGTCGCGTAGCATTTAGCCTTCGCCCTTCAAAAGTGGGAGGACAAATATAGCAGAAGCCAACTTCAAATATGGAGAGCACAGTATCGCAAGCACAAGAACCTCTGATTGATCATGACGCCGGATCGATTCACTACGAAACATCGATATTTAATACGTTAATCGGCACGTGCTTCTCTGGCCCGTTAGTCGTTCGCAAGCAATAATCGCTCCGAGCCAAACAACTGTCGCGCAAAGTCAGAACCGCGCCTTCTGCGAACAAGACCTCTTTTTCATGCCCAAGGCTTGTACCTTTTCGTCGATAGGCGAACACTCTTGATCTAGTTGCGACGACCCTCAATACGAACAAATCGATTTCGCCAGCCTCGTACGCTTTGCCACGGTGCTCTGCGTTCCTCAGGGCAACCTGTGGGCAAAACGAGGCGGACAATGGGCGATCAGTTGTAAGTGTGTCTCCTCCTGGCCAAACACCCCCGTGAAACAAATGCTGCCCGGGGCTAAGCGACGATCCTATTTCATTTATCTTCTTACTAACTTCTGTGAAATCACAATTCGGATACTTTCTTTGATAATCAGACAAAATAGATGGGGTTTGCGATGGCATTGCTTTTCGCCAGCATGAAAAATTGCCACTGCGGTCCAAGGCATCGTCTATAAAATTCCCGAGTCCGTTGTCCGCACCTTCTTTTGCAATATATTTGGCGGCTTCGAATGGGCTTTTTATTTCAGCTATGAGTTGGTCGTTAACGTGCATCGCATCCGCGATGCTTCCTGTCCTATTGTAAATTTCTTCAGTTTCTTCCAACGTAGCGCGCCTTGTCGTCCATTTTTGATATGGCGAAGAAAAAACATCAACTAATGGCAACGGCATAAGAATTAGGTCCTTTGTGGGTGATAAAACACTCATTAAATGTCAACGCATCCTTATAGAACAGATCACCGATTAATTTGTGCAATTCCGGGGACAGCCACCTAATTCAATCGGACTAGCTTTCCAAAAAAGACATACTGCCGACGGGGCAGTGGCTTCGGCTCCTGGCTACAGGCGGACATTGTTGAACCGTATCTATGAAGACTGCTTCTTAGGATACACCGGCCACTTCAGCGCCAAAGTATCCCTGCCATTTTTAGAAAATTTAATAGGACATAATATGAGCATGTTGTGCCCGCCCGCGGCCGCGACCTCGAGCGCGCGCTTCGCCGTCTCCTGTCCTTTTACGTCGACCAGATCCGGATAGTCCGGCAACTCGTCGTAGAGCCGTGCTTCCGGCTGCGGCAGGACGTGCGTGCCTTTCACATGATTGATCAGCGACAACAGATCCGGCGCGGCGATGACGTCCAGGTCCCCGGCCCACACCGCCTCGCTGCCTTGGTTTTGCGCGCAGACGAACGTGCGGGCATGGGCGGCGGCATGGATGGCCGCCGGCAGCACGCCCAGCGACGGCGCGATGCTGCCGTCGAGACCGAGTTCCCCCATCGCCGTCATGCGCGCGGTCTCGTCCGCCGACAGCACGCCCATGGCGCCCAGCAGCCCGATGGCGATCGGCAGGTCGAAATGGCTGCCTTCCTTGGCGACATCGGCGGGCGCGAGATTGACCGTGATCCGGCGCGGCGGCAGGGCGAGGCCCATGGCATGGAGCGCGGCGCGCACCCGGTCCCGGCTTTCGCCGACCGCCTTGTCCGGCAAGCCGACGACGTGAAACGCCGGCAGGCCCGACGCCATGACGACCTGAACGTCCACGTCCAGGACGTCGATCCCCTGAAACGCCACCGTGCCCACGCGCGCAACCATATCCGCCCCGATTCATTGCCATTGCAACCTTTGTGTCGGGGCTATGGAAAGTCCGGGGCGATTTTTCGGACTTAGGGTCCTGACCCTAGGCCGCCTTCAGGATCAGATCGCTGAGCGCCCCGTCCGTTTTCATCGTTTGCGCGAGCCGGTCGAGGCTTTCGTCGATGGCCTCGGCCAGTTTCTCCGTGCCGCCGAAGTCGGCGACGATCTCGGGCGGCAGGAACTTGATCATCAGCGCCGCGGTGCCCGGCGGCAGTCCGGCGAAATGAACCGAGACGATGCCGAAGTCACGGAGCATGATCATGGCCAGCCCGGCCGTCGCCTCGTAAGGGACACACGGCGCCGTATCGACTCCCGCCCTTTCCATGGCCATCTCCAGGATGTCGTCGGCGGTCAGTTGCACGATCACCGGCGTTTCCATGACCCGGTTGCCGCCGAGCCGTTTTTTCAGGTGTTCGCCGACGTCCTTGGTCACGGCGACCCGCTCGCGGACCCGGGCCGGGTCGTAATCGCGGAGGCTCTGCACCACGGCGGGGTAGAGCATCTGCCGCGCCTCGACACCCATTTCGTAGGCCCGCGCGCGAATTTTGGCGACCAGATCACGGTCGCCGCCGAGAAGCCCGAGCCGGGGACCGGTGGTGCCGTACTTGTCCATGCCGGTCGCGCCGACGTCGATGCCGAGTTCCAGCAGTTTTGGCTGATCGAAACATGCCGGGCCGACACGTGCGCCGCCGGCGTCGTCGACGATGATCCGGGCGCCGCGCCCGCGGGCCAGCTCGACGACTTCCTTCAGATCGGTTTCGGGGAGGATTTCATAGGTGACGGCGAGGCGGGTGATGAACACCACGTCGACGCGGTCGCTGGCGGCCAGGGCGTCGCGGAACGCGCCCAGACCTTTCGTATCGATAAAGATGCCGCCGCCGTGCGTGACGGCGCGTCTGACCGCCGGATGCGAGTAGCTGGGCGAGACGCCGATCACCACGTCGCCGTCCTTGATCATCACATCGGCGGCGGTCAGCAGTGCCGCCGTCAGCCGGTTAAAAACGAACACGTCGTGCTTTGCCGAGTTCCCGCCCAGGTGGTCGAGACCCAGCGCCGTCACCTCGTCGGTGAACAGTGCCGAAGCGACCTCGTCGTCCATGACGCTCAGGTCGACGTCGTCCAGTTGCAGATTTCGCTCCAGCCCGCTCAGCAGATAAACGCTATCGTTGCCGAGTTTGGCGCGGCGGCGGCGGATGTGCGCCCAAGCCGTCTTGAGCTTGAGAATATCATCGGCGGTCCCGGGCAGGATTTCACCCCGGGCGTAGCTGAGCCCGTCCGCGAACGGGTTTCCGAAACGATCGCTTTGCACGGCAGTAGACATGAGGCGCCTCATCGAAAGTAAACACGGGCGCATAGTCTGAAACCTCCCCGCGGGCGTTGTCCATGGATTCCGTCACCCGGCCGGTGCTACAACCGGCGCCATGATCGAGATCACGTCCGATATCCGCATTGCCGAGACCGAGATCGAGGAACGCTTCATGCGCGCCGCCGGACCGGGCGGGCAGAAGGTCAACAAGACCGAAAGCGCGGTGCAGCTTCGTTTCGATGCGCGCCGTTCGCCGGCGCTGAGCAATGCGCATTTTTTGCGCCTGAAACGTCTTGCGGGGCGGCGCATGACGGCCGACGGCGTGTTGGTGATCACGGCGCGGCAGTTCCGTACCCAGGAGCTGAATCGTAAGGACGCGATGGACCGGCTGATCGGGTTGATCCGCGACGCCGCGACCCCGCCGAAACGCCGACGCGCGACGAAAACGCCGAAGGCGCAGAAACGCAAGCGGCTGGAGGGAAAGCGTCACAAGGGAGCGCTCAAGAAAGCGCGCGGCGCGGTCTCGCGTGACGATGGATAGTATCCGGAAGCGCCGTCGCCCGGAACTTGATTCAGGGCCCATGAAGTCCCGGAGCACGCCGGCGAGAACTCGGGGTGAAACCATGGATCCTGAATCGAGTTCAGGATGACGATGATATGTTGTTGGCGCTTCGGCGTTAGAGCTTGCGTTCGATCGCGTCCCAGATCTGCGCTTCCAGGCAGACATCGTCGAAACGGTTGATCTCCTGCAGGCCGGTCGGAGACGTAACGTTGATCTCGGTCATGAAGCCGCCGATGACGTCGATGCCGACGAAGATCATGCCGCGCTTCTTCAGTTCCGGGCCGATGGCGGCGCAGATGTCGCGCTCGCGGTCGGTGATTTCCGATTTCATGGCCTGGCCGCCGACGTGCATGTTGGAGCGCGCCTCGCCGTCCGCCGGCACCCGGTTGGTGGCGCCCGCGATCTCGCCGTCGATCAGAATGATGCGCTTGTCGCCGGCGCGCACGTCCTTGAGGTAGGCCTGCGCGATGATCGGCTCGCGATAGAGCATCGTGAACACTTCCAAAAGCGCGTTCAGGTTCTCGTCGTCGGGCTTGATGTGGAAGACCCCGGCACCGCCGTTGCCGTAGAGCGGCTTGACGATGATGTCCTTGTGTTCCTTGCGGAACGCCATGATCTGGTCGCGGTCGGACGAGATCAGGGTCGGCGGCATGAATTCCGCGAAGTGGGTGACGAACAGCTTTTCCGGCGCGTTGCGGACCTCGCGCGGGTCGTTGACGACCAGCGTTTGCGGGTGAATGTGCTCGAGCAGGTGCGTCGCCGTGATGTAGGCCATGTCGAACGGCGGGTCCTGGCGCATCAGCACGACATCGACGTCAGAGGCCAGATCGAGAGTGCGCGTCTCGCCGAGGGAGAAGTGATTGCCCTGCTCGCGGCGCAACTCCATAGGCTCGGCTTCGGCAAGAATGCGGCCGCGCGCCATGGAAAGCTTGCCGGGCAGGTAGTGAAAAAGCGTATGGCCGCGCTTTTGCGCTTCCAGCGCCATGACGAATGTGCTGTCGCCGTTGATGTCGATGGTGCTCACATGATCCATCTGGATCGCGACGGTCAGGGTCATGACGGTTCGTTCCCGGAAAAATACGTGTCCCGCTTATGTGAGGCGGGTGCGGAGTTCCTGCAAGAGGATGGTGGTGTTGTAGCGCGCCGACTCGCCGGCGCCGAGACGAAGATACTCCTCGAGCGCGTCAACGGCCGCCTGAATGCGGTCGAGGCGCGCGTTCAGCAGCCCGCACTCGCGCCACAGCGTCGGTTCTTCGGGTGCGATGCGCAGCGCGAGGTCGAGCACTTTGGCAGCGTCCTCGAGACGCTTCGCCCGCAGCAGTACCGATTTACGCCCGGCCAGCAGGTGCAGCAGCGCCTCCTTGTCGCTCAGTACCTTGAGTCCGTCCGGCGTCAGTTCCGATTCGTTGCCGTCGAAGGCCTTGAGGATCGACCGGATGTCGGCGGGCTCCAGCGTCCGGCCGTCGCCGAGCGGATCGGCGACCAGCCGTTCACCCGACGCCTGCAGACGGATCAGCATGCGGCCCGGAATATGGATGATCTCGGCGTCCCAGCCGAGGCGGCGCGCGGTTGCCGCGTAAAGAATGGCAAGTGCGTCGCTTGACCCCGTGCGGCTGTCGATCACACGGGTCAGATCGAAGCAATCCTCGTCGGTGCCGTTGGATTCGCCGCCGCCGTAACCGTAATGGCGGGCCAGCACCTGACGCAGCGCATCGATCATAACGGCGACGGGGACCGGACCGTCGTCGATACGCGCGTAATCGCCGACCTTTGTCTTGAGTTTTTCGAGGTGGCGCCGATAGCGGTCCAGCGCCAGCGCCGGCCGGTCGAAGGCGCCGGCCAGCAGCGCCGCCCCGGCGATGTCCATGTCGTCGGCGTCGCCGCCGCCGAAGCAGGCCAGGTGCGCGACGATGTCGGACTGGGTTCTCACGACGTCACGGACGCCTTGACCCGGACGTGGCTGACCACGCGTTTGACGTATTTGATCGAGCGCGCATGGTTGATGACGCGCTGCAGCTCGTCCTTGTCCTGGGCGATGCCGATCAGATAGATCACCGCGCCCACCGTCTCGATGGAATAGTTGATGGCGAGGATATCCTTGTCGAAGGTCATCTTCGATTTGAGCTGGGTCGTGATCCAGGAATCGTTGGCGATATCGGAAAGCGGATTTTCGCTGACCAAGACTTCGTTGATCACGTCTTTGACGTCGCTGGCGCTCCACGCGATCTTCACGGCGCGGGCGCGATGCGCCTCGGTTTGCACGCGGCCGGTCAGCAGCACGCGGCCCTCGTACACCTCGATGCCGATGTCGCGGAACAGCGTTTCGTCGGCGTCCAGGAACTGCGCGCGAATTTTGGTCGCCGTCGTCGTGTCCCGGGCAACCCCCTTGATGCCGCGTTCCTGATAGGCGGCGACGCCGGCGGTCGCGGCGCCGCCGACGACCACGCCGGCGCAACCGCTCAGGTGCGCGGCCACCAGCAGTAACGCCAAAGGTACGAGAATTCGTAATCGGCGCATCGGCGATGCCCAGATCCTGTTTCTGATCGTCAACAAGTTCAAACCCTCCGACTGCGCCGTCTCGGAAATGCTACACACAAATATTGCCGCTGTAAAAACGCGGCGTCCAAGAAATAACACGCGCGGGAATAACAACCATGGAATGTGGCGTCCTTATGGCCGCCACGCATCGGCAATATGCTTTGGCAGCCGGCCCGGCACGATGGCGATCATGTCGAATCGCATTTCGCGATCCCGCAGCCCGGCACGTTGTGCGAGGAAATGTTCGGCGGCGCGGACGATACGCCGGCGTTGCGGCGCGCCGACGGAGTCCAGGGCCGCATCCAGGTTGCTCCGCGCTTTCACTTCGATGAAAGCGATGACCCGCCCGCGCGCCGCGACGATGTCGATCTCACCCACCGGAACCCGGTAGCCGCGTGCCAGAATCCGGTACCCCTTGAGCCGCAGCAAAGCCGCGGCCAGCGTCTCGCCGCCGCGGCCGCGTCGGTTGGCGCGCCGACGGTCGTCGGTGGTCACGTCTCTTCTTCCGCCTTGATCGCCAGCGCCCGGTTGTAGGCGTCGCGCCGGGCGATGCCGGTTTCGGCGGCGATCCGGGACGAGGCCTCGCGGACGCTCTCGGTCCGCAGGAGCTCACGAAGCCTGGCGTCGATATCGCCGGCATCTGGCGCGCCGGACGCTTCGGGGGCGCCGACCACGAGAGTCACTTCGCCCTTGGGCGCGCCCGCGACCTCGTAGTGACGAACAAGTTCATCGAGTGTGCCGTGCCGCGCTTCTTCGAACATCTTCGTCATTTCCCGGAGTATGCAGGCAGGCCTGGGACCAAGCACGTCCGCCATGTCGGCGAGCGCCGCGGCCAGGCGCTGCGGCGATTCGAGGAAGATCAGCGTCGCGTCGACGGCCGCGATCTCGCCGAGCCACGTCCGGCGTTTGCCCTGCTTGGGTGGCGGAAAGCCGCAGTACATGAAGCGGTCGGTCGGCAGGCCCGCGAGCACCAGCGCATTGGTCACCGCCGACGGGCCCGGCGCGGCGTGGACCGGGATGCCGGCATCGCGGCAAAGCCCGGCCAGGCGGTAGCCCGGATCGTTGATCATCGGCGTCCCGGCGTCCGAAACCAATGCCACGATTTCGCCGGAATTCAGGTGTTTCATGAGCCTCGGGCCGGCCCTGGAGGCGTTGTGTTCATGATAGGAAACCAATTTGCCATGCTGGATGCCATGCAGGTTCAAGAGCTTTCCGGTGATGCGCGTATCCTCGCAGGCGATCACGTCGGCGCGAGTCAGGATATCGAGCGCGCGGAGCGTGATGTCGGCGGCATTGCCGATCGGCGTCGCGACGATATAAAGGCCGTGCGCAAGGTCTTGTTGCGGTTTACTCGCTTCGGGCGAGCGGCTACCGTCACCGGTGCCGCGTCCGGCATCGATTGAACGAGAGGCAGATGTTTCTTCTCCCCGCTTTCCCGCTTTCGCATGCGAACGCGCGCCGCGCCTTTTCCCTGCTTGCGCCATGTTTGGCCCTTCTGATGCTTGCCGCCTGCCAGAATTCCTTACCCGGCGGCTCGGAGCAAGGAAAGCCGATGGTCGCCGGCCCGTCGCAACAGAAATCCGCGAACAACAATCTGCCGCCATCGCAGCAGATGCCCCCGGTTTCCGGACCGCGCATGCCGCCGGGGCCGAAGCTTCAACAGGTGCCGCGCACGGCGCCCCGGGCGCGCGCCGGCGAGCCGCTGCCGTCGCTGGCCGAGCTTCTCAACAGGCCGGTCAATCCGAATGCCCCAGCCCCCGAGATCATGACCTCGACCGTGCCCACGGCCGGCGTCGACGCCGTGCGGGTCGCGCTGCTGGTCCCGCTCAGCGGCCCCGCCGCCCAGGTTGGACAGGCGATGCTCAATGCCGCGCAACTGGCGCTGTTCCAGTTCGCCGACGACCGGTTCGAATTGCTGCCGCATGACACCGGCGGCACCGTCGACGGCGCATTGGCCGCGGCGCAGCTTGCCATCGGGGACGGCGCCAGATTGATCGTCGGGCCGCTGCTGTCGGCATCGGTGCAGGCGGTCGGACCGATCGCGCGCGCCGCCAACGTGCCGGTCATCGGATTCTCCAGCGACCGCAACGTCGCCGGCGACGGGGTTTATGTAATGGGCTTTCTGCCGTCGGCGCAGACCGAGCGCGTGATCGCTTATGCCGCCTCGCGCGGTCTGACCCGGTTCGGCCTGCTGGGACCGGACAATGCCTACGGTGAGGCCGTGCTTACGGCGATGCAGGACATAACCGCGCGCCTCGGCGTCGAGATCACCCGGGCACGGCTCTATGACCCGCACGCCGAGGACTACACCAACGTGGTCCGCGAGATTTCCGACTTCGACGCCCGCAAGCAGGAGCTTGAGCGCCAGATCGCCGAGCTGAAGCAGCGCGATGACGAAATCGCCAAGAAAACGCTGGAACGGCTCGAACAGCTTCAGACTGCGGGCGACCTGCCGTTCGATACGCTGCTGGTCGCGGACGGTGGTAAGCGCCTGCAGCAGATCGCGGCGCTGCTGCCGTTCTTCGACGTCGACCCGGCGGTGGTGCAGATTCTCGGCACCGGCCAGTGGGACGTGCCTGGGCTCGGCAATGAACCGGCGCTGGTTGGCGCCTGGTACGCCGCGCCGGATCCGCAGGCGCGCGGCGATTTCGTCAAGGAGTACAAGGCCACCTACGGCGATGCGCCGCCCAGGCTGGCGACTATCGCCTACGATGCGGCGGCGCTTGCCGCCGTCCTCGGCCAGGGCGAGAACGGGCCTAATTATTCGGTGCAGGCGCTCGCCTCGCCCAACGGATACTGGGGCCGTGACGGCATTTTCCGGTTGATGCCGAGCGGGCTCACCGAGCGCGGGCTCGCGGTTCTCGAGATCACGCGCAAGTCGTCGAAGGTCATTGACCCGGCGCCGGAAAGCTTCCAGCCGCGCATTAATTGATGCCCACCTATAAGAGATGTCATTCCGGCCTTCGCCGGAATGACGAAAGCCATCAGGTTATCAGCAGCTTGGCAAGGACCGCATTGAGACGCTGCCGGCCTGCCACCGTGGCGCGCAGTGTGGTCATATCTCGCTCGATCAGCCCGCCGGCGGTCAAGCGGGTGCGCGCGTCGGCGTCGACGAGGTCGTCCAACGGCAATCCGGTAATGCGGGAAAACCGCCCGGGATCGACACCTTCCACAAGGCGCAGCCCCATCATCAGAAGCTCACGCCCGCGGTCTTCGGGCGCCAGGGTCCGCCGCTTCGCCGTGCCGTGGCCGTTCTCCCGCACAAGCTCGAGCCAGCGCGCCGGATTGTGCACCTGATGGGTGGCGGTGAACGCATCGCCGGTCGTGAGCCGTCCGTGCGCGCCGGGGCCGATGCCTAGATAGTCACCGCCCCGCCAGCAGGTCAGGTTGTGGCGACTTTCCTCGCCCGGCCTCGCGTGATTGGAGATTTCGTAGGCCGGCAGGCCGGCATTGGCCAGAACCGTCTGCGTCGTCTCGAACATGTCGGCGGCGATGTCGTCGTTGGGCGGCGCGACGCCTTCCCTGAAGAACGGGGTGCCGCTCTCGATGGTGAGCTGGTAAAGCGACAGGTGCCCGGTCGCATATTCGACCGCCTGGTTCAATTCGGCATACCAGCCGGTCAATGCCTGATCCGGGCGGGCGTAGATCAGATCGAATGTGACACGATCGAAATTAGCGCGCGCGTCTTCCATGGTCCGGATCGAATCGGCGCCGGTATGGTCCCGGCCCAGGAACGCGAGGGCGTTGTCGTCGAAGGACTGCACACCGACGGAAAGCCGGTTGACTCCGGCGGTCCGGAAATCCGCGAGCCTCGCACGCTCCGACGATGTCGGGTTGGTTTCCAGCGTGATCTCGATGTCGGCGGCAATGGCCCAGTGCCGGGCGATGGCGTCGATCACCGCCGCCACCGTGCCGGGGGCCATCAGCGACGGCGTGCCGCCGCCGAAATAAAGGCTGGTCACTGTTCGTCCGGGAAGTTCGACGGCGTAATGGGCGAGTTCGGACAACAGCGCGCCACGCCACGCTGTGTCGTCAATTGCCGTTTCCGTGTGGACGTTGAAATCGCAGTAGGGGCAGATCCGGCGGCAGAACGGCCAGTGCACGTAGATGCCGAAGCCGGGATTGGATGCGCTCACCTACGATCCGGGGCCGAAACAGGCGGCGACCAGCTTGCGGAACGCATCGGCCCGGTGCGAAAGCGCATGTTTCCGGTCCGGATCCATCTCTGCGAAGGTGATATCCTCGCCGTCGGCGGTGAACATCGGATCGTAGCCGAATCCCTTGTCGCCCACCGGCGGCCACGTGATTTCGCCGGCGACGGTGCCCTCGAAGACTTCCGCATGGCCGTCCGGCCATGCCAGCGCCAGGGCGCAGACGAACCGGGCCGAGCGGTCCTCGGCGCCGCGCAGCAGTTCCTCGACTTTCTCCATGGCCGCCGCGAAGTCTTTCTCCGGTCCGGCCCAGCGTGCCGAATAGATACCGGGCGCCCCGTCCAGCGCGGTGACGGCAAGCCCGGAATCGTCGGCCAGCGCCGGCAGCTTGGCCGCTTCGGCGGCGGCGTGCGCCTTGAGAAGCGCGTTCTCGACGAAGGTTTCGCCGGTCTCTTCCGGTTCCGGCAGATCGAGTGCCGCCGCCGAGACCACGTCGACGCCGTAGGGCGCCACCAGATCGGCGATTTCCCGGACCTTGCCGGCGTTGTGGCTGGCGATCACCAGTTGTCCGTCATCGAACCGGCGTGCCACGGCCGGACCTCAGAGACCGAGCACGGCATTCTGCGCCGTGGTCAGTTCCTTGACGCCCTTCTTGGCGAGGGTCATCAGTTCCATGAACGTCTGTTCCGAGAACGGGTCGGCCTCGGCGGTGCCCTGGATTTCGACGATGCCGCCCTTGCCGGTCAGCACGAAATTGGCGTCGGCCTCGGCGTTCGAATCCTCGTCGTAGTCGAGGTCGAGCACCGATTCTCCCTCGAACACGCCGCATGACACCGCGGCGACGCTGTCGATCAGCGGAATGCTGTCGACGATGCCCAGATTCTGGCAAGTCTGAAAGGCGCGGTAAAGCGCGACGTAGGCTCCGGTGATCGACGCCGTCCGCGTTCCACCGTCGGCCTGGATCACGTCGCAGTCGAGCTTGATCTGTAATTCGCCCATGGCGGCGAGGTCGGTGACGGCCCTGAGCGATCGGCCGATCAGACGTTGGATTTCCTGGGTTCGGCCCGACTGTTTGCCGCGCGCTGCCTCGCGGTTGGTGCGCGTGTGCGTGGAGCGCGGCAGCATGCCGTATTCGGCGGTCACCCAGCCCTGGCCGCTGTCCCTGAGCCACGGCGGCAGGCGCTGCTCGACACTGGCGGTGCACAGCACGTGGGTATCGCCGAACTTGGCGAGGCACGATCCCTCGGCGTGCTTGGCGACGTCGATCTCGAGAACGACACCGCGCATCTGGTCGGGCTGGCGGCCGGAAGGGCGCATAAATACTCTCCATGTCTTTTGGGTGACGGCCAAGCTAGCGGCTCGCTCCCTTGCCGTAAAGGCGGCAACGCCGCGGATATCTCATGCTTTCATTGAGTTGACGGCGCGAAAGGCGGAAACTACATATCCCCGTCTTTTGCGCGAGGCATGAAAGGCGCTGAAACATAACATGATTGCCGAACTGAACGACCGTTCGCGTGAGATTTTCCGTTTGATCGTCGAGGCCTATTGCGACACCGGCGACCCGGTCGGCTCGCGGACCATCGCCCGGCAAATGACGCAAAGCCTGTCGCCGGCGACGATCCGCAACGTGATGGCGGATCTGGAGGATGCCGGCCTGCTGTTTTCGCCGCACACCTCGGCGGGCCGTCTGCCGACCGACGCCGGCCTGCGCCTGTTCGTCGACGGTATCCTCGAGGTCGGCAATCTCTCGGACGAGGAGCGCAAGCAGATCGAGGCGCAATGCGCCGGCTCATCGCGGAGCGTCGATCAGGTGCTGGAGGAAGCGACCACCACGCTGTCCGGCCTGACCGGGTTCGCCAGTCTGGTGTTCGCGCCCAAGACCGACAGCCCGCTCAAGCACATCGAGTTCGTGAGCCTGTCGCCGGGCCGCGGCCTGGTGGTGCTGGTGACCGAGAGCGGCGTCGTCGAGAACCGGCTGATCAATGTGCCGATGACCCTGCCGCCGTCGGCGCTGGTGCAGGCGACGAACTTCCTGAGCGCGCGCCTTGTCGGCCGCACCCTCCAGGAAGCGCATGACGAGATTGTTGCCGAGCTTGAGAGTCACCGCGCACAGTTGGACGAGCTGACCCAGAAAGTCGTGGAAAGCGGCCTCGCCACCTGGTCGGGCGGCGACGGCAATGAAGCGGATGCCACCGGCACCCTGATTGTGCGCGGTCAGGCGAAGCTTCTGGAAGACGTGACGGCGCTGACGGACCTGGAGCGGATCCGCTCGTTGTTTGAGGCGCTGGAAACGAAAAACGAAATGCTCAAGCTGTTGAGCCTTGCGGATCACGCGGATGGAGTCCAAATCTTCATCGGCGCGGACAATACACTGTTCAACGTTGCCGGGTGCTCGATGATCGTCGGGCCTTATCGCAACGATGCCAATCATATTGTCGGCGCGATCGGTGTGATCGGACCGACGCGGATGAATTACGCGCGGATCATCCCGATGGTCGATTACACGGCCAAGATGATCGGCGAGAGGTTTCGTTAAGAACGTTAGGATGACCATGCAAAGCCAGGAAAAGACCGACAAGCCGGCGGAAGAGGAACAGGCCGAAACCGAAGCGACGGCGACAGAGGAAACCGCTGCCGAGACTGGGCAGGAGGCCGAACAAGCTGCTGACCCGGCCGCTCAGCCGGAAACGCCTGCCGGTGCGGTCGGCGACGAGGGGGTCCCGGAGGACGCCGGGTCCGAACTGGAAGCCGAGCTTGCTGAGACCAAGGACAAGCTATTGCGCGCGCTGGCCGAGACCGAGAACGTGCGCCGCCGCGCGTCGCGGGACGTGGAGAACGCCTCCAAGCGTGCCATTGCCGGCTTCGCCCGCGAGATGGTGGTGGTCGCCGACAACCTGAGCCGGGCGCTGGATGCCGTCGACAAGGACAAGGCCGTTGAAGACGGCGCCGTCAAAAGCCTCATCGAGGGCGTCGAGATGACGGCGCGCGAGATGCAAAACGCGTTCACGCGGAACGGCATCAAGAAGATGGATCCGCTCGGCGAAAAGTTCGACCCGCAACTGCACGAGGCGATGTTCGAATACGAGGATGCGTCGAAGCCGGCCGGCAGCGTCGGCCAGGTCATGGAAGTGGGCTATGCGCTCTATGACCAGCCGCTGCGGCCGGCCAAGGTCGGCGTCACCAAGGGCGGCGAGAAACAGGGCCCGGCGCCGACGCCGTCGCAGCAGACGCTGGACGAGGCGTCGTCCGAGAAAGCCGGGCAAGGCGGCGGAAAGGCCTACGAAGACGACAACAAGCCGTCGGGTACCAATCTGGACGAGGAATTGTAGGGCCAAAAACCCTAAAAATTATGTTGGGAAAGCGTTGCAGCCCCGGATTTCCGGGCATATATCCCATCCAATCCGCATCACCGCCGTACATTGGCGGCAGGATCTAAACCCGAGGGGCCGTTTCGGGCGCTTGCAAAGGCTTGTGACGGCCGCCGTAGAGAGAGAGGCTCGTTAGATATGAGTAAGGTTATCGGTATCGACCTGGGCACGACGAATTCGTGCGTCGCCGTCATGGACGGCAAGGATGCCAAGGTTATTGAGAACGCCGAAGGCGCGCGGACCACGCCGTCGATGGTCGCCTTCGCGGATTCCGGCGAGCGTCTCGTCGGCCAGCCGGCGAAGCGTCAGGCCGTCACCAACCCGGAAAAGACGCTGTTCGCCATCAAGCGTCTGATCGGCCGCCGTTACGACGATCCCGTCACCGAAAAGGACAAGAAGATCGTCCCCTACGAAATCATGAAGGGCGACAACGGCGACGCCTGGGTGAAGGTCGACGACGACAAGTATTCGCCCTCGCAGATTTCGGCGTTCATCCTTCAGAAGATGAAGGAAACCGCCGAGAGCTATCTCGGCGAAAAAGTCGAGCAGGCCGTGATCACGGTGCCGGCCTACTTCAACGATTCCCAGCGCCAGGCCACCAAGGACGCCGGCAAGATCGCCGGCCTTGAGGTGCTGCGCATCATCAACGAGCCGACCGCGGCGGCGCTTGCCTACGGCCTCGAAAAGAAGGAAGGCGGCACCATCGTCGTTTACGACCTTGGCGGCGGCACCTTCGACGTTTCGATCCTCGAGATCGGCGACGGTGTGTTCGAGGTGAAGTCCACGAACGGCGATACTTTCCTGGGCGGTGAGGACTTCGACAACCGGATCGTCGATTACCTCGCCGACGAGTTCAAGAAAGAGAACACCATCGACCTGCGCGACGACCGCCTCGCCCTGCAGCGGCTCAAGGAAGCCGCCGAAAAG
The DNA here is from genome assembly GCA_965229805.1 of Rhodospirillales bacterium. GTDB lineage: Bacteria > Pseudomonadota > Alphaproteobacteria > Rhodospirillales > Casp-alpha2 > UBA4479. The sequence continues at coordinate 177,191 of CBDDJO010000001.1, forward strand.
GCGAAGATCGAGCTTTCGTCGACGACCCAGACCGAGGTCAATTTGCCGTTCATCACGGCCGATCAGGCGGGGCCCAAGCACCTCAACATCAAGATTTCGCGCTCCAAGCTGGAAACGCTGGTCGAGGACCTGATCGAACGCACCATCGACCCGTGCAAGAACGCGCTCAAGGACGCCGGCATCAAGGCGTCCGAGATCGACGAGGTGATTCTGGTCGGTGGCATGACGCGCATGCCGAAGGTCATCGACACGGTGAAGAACTTCTTCGGCCGCGACCCGCACAAAGGCGTCAATCCGGACGAAGTGGTCGCGCTTGGCGCCGCCATTCAGGGCGGCGTGCTCAAGGGCGACGTCAAGGACGTGCTGCTCTTGGACGTGACGCCGCTGTCGCTCGGCATCGAGACGCTGGGCGGTGTGTTCACGCGCCTGATCGACCGCAACACGACGATCCCGACGCGCAAGAGCCAGACCTTCTCGACCGCCGAGGACAACCAGTCCGCGGTGACGATCCGCGTGTTTCAGGGCGAACGTGAAATGGCGGCCGACAACAAGTTGCTGGGTCAGTTCGACCTGGTCGGTATCCCGCCGTCGGCACGCGGTATGCCGCAGATCGAGGTCACCTTCGACATCGACGCCAACGGCATCGTCAACGTTTCGGCGAAGGACAAGGCGACCGGCAAGGAGCAGCAGATCCGCATCCAGGCGTCGGGCGGTCTTTCCGACGACGACATCGACCGGATGGTCAAGGAAGCCGAGGAAAACGCCGACGCCGACAAAAAGCGCCGCGAGCTGGTCGATGCACGGAACAATGCCGACAGCATGATCCACACCGCCGAGAAAAGCCTGGGCGAGTACGGCGAGCAGATCGAGGACGCCGACAAGACGGCTATCGAGGCGGCGATCACCGATCTCAAGGACGTCATGGAAGGCGACGATCTCGAAGCGATCAACGCCAAGACCGAAGCGCTCTCCCAGGCGTCCATGAAACTCGGCGAGGCCATGTACAAGGCGCAGCAGGCCGAGCAGGAAGCCCAGGGCGGTGATATGGGCGGCGACGCCGGTGATGCCGATCCCGGCGCGTCGAAGTCCGACGACGAAAGCGTTGTCGATGCGGACTTCGAGGAAGTCGATCCGGATCAGGACAACAAGAAGAGCGGCTGACGCCGTTCTTCGGGCAGGGCGGTCTGCGGATAACGGGCCGCCCACCTGCGGATCGCTTCGGGGGTAGCAGTCACCATGGCCAAAAAGGACTATTACGAGAGCCTCGGGGTTTCCCGGGACGCCGACGCGGCGGTGCTCAAGAAGGCCTATCGCAAACTCGCCATGCAGTTTCATCCGGATCGCAATCCGGGTGACGAGGAGGCCGAGAAGCGCTTCAAGGAAGTCAACGAGGCCTACGAGGTCCTCAAGGACGACGAGAAGCGCGCGGCCTACGACCGCTTCGGCCATGCCGCGTTCGAAGGCGGCGGGCCTGGGCCCGGCGCCGGCGGATTCGGTGGCGGTGCCGGCGGTTTTGCCGACATCTTCGAGGAGATGTTCGGCGACTTCATGGGCGGCGGCCGGGGCGGGCATCGCGCCAGCGCGGGCCGCGGTTCGGATCTCCGCTACAACATGGAAATCACACTCGAGGACGCGTTCAACGGCCTAAAAACCGACATCCGCGTGCCGACGTCGGTGGTCTGTGACGACTGTGACGGCTCAGGCGGTAAAGACGGCGCGGCGCCGGTCGCGTGCGGCAGCTGCGGCGGCATGGGGCGCGTGCGGTCGCAATCCGGTTTCTTCACCGTCGAGCGCACGTGCCCGACCTGCCAGGGCACTGGCCAGACGATCGCCGACCCGTGCCGGGGCTGCTCCGGCACCGGGCGCAAGCAGCGCGAAAAGACGCTCGCCGTCAATATCCCGGCCGGCGTCGAGGACGGCACCCGTATCCGTCTCGCCGGCGAGGGTGAAGCCGGTCTGCGCGGCGCGCCGGCGGGCGATCTCTATATCTTTCTCGGCATCAGGCCGCACCGTTTCTTCCGGCGCGACGGCGCCGACGTTCATGTCCGGGTGCCGGTGCCGATGGCGACCGCGACGCTCGGCGGGCAGATCGAGGTGCCGACGGTCGAAGGCAAGCTGCTTCGTGTCACCATCCCCGAAGGCACGCCGACCGGCCATCAACTGAGATTGCGTGGCAAGGGCATGAAGGTCATGCGCTCCGACAGCCGCGGCGATATGTTCGTGCAGATTTTCGTCGAAACACCGGTAAACCTGAGCAAGAAACAGAAGGATCTGCTCAAGGAATTCGCCGGCGACGAAAAGCAAACCAAGAAACAGAGCCCGGAAAGCTCCGGCTTCCTCGACAAGGTCAAGGAGCTCTGGGAAGATCTCAGAGACTGACCTGCCCCCGTTATTCGTAGACCCGGCTGGGCTTTCCGTGTGAGCAGATGTGACGGGGAAGCGGGCTCAAGCCGAAATACACCGGCAGCGCCTCCCCGTCCATGGTGTGTTTAGCCGTAATTGACCGGTTGCGGGTCTGGCTGTTTCACAACAGCGCCGCGAACGACCTGAAATTCCTCGCTTGGCGCGCCGATGCGCTGACCGTGTTCGCGAACCGCATCCGGGTCTTCGGCCTCGTAGATGCATACCGAACCAATGCGTCCGTCCTCTTCGGTGACGGCATAGCTGCGAATCCAGCGCACGCGACCGGACATGTCCTCACCGACCCGGGCGGATTCTTCGCTGGTTGCCGCGAGCTCCTCTTCGTTGGCCCAGATGCCTCGGCGGCGAATGATATACAAATCCATGATCTTTTCTCCTTTCCGTGTTGCGGATGATTTGAATATCGAATCCAACGCGCCCGCAGTTGAGCCAGTGAAATTGACAAAGCGCGGGGGCGATCGTGCCAGGGATCGCCGTCGGGGTGGAAATCAGCGCCGTTTTTCGAAATGATGCGGTCATTCATAAGGCGGAGGACATGGCTGCTGACGACAAGCTGAACGTGACGATCGTGCTGGTCAACGAAGGGCACGCCTCGACGGCTGTCGGTCCGATCGAGGTCTTCGCGTCGGCTGGTAAAATGTTCAATGAAATGCATGGCGCAGACCCGAAACCACGGTTTCGGGTAAAAATGGCGTCAATAGACGGCAAGCCGATTGAGAGCGCGCACGGTCTCCGTATCGCCGCCGACTGCAGCGTCGCGAATGTGGGTCCCGCGGATTTGATCGTTGTTTCGGCTTCGGGGGCACTACCTTCCGAGTGGATGTCACGGCATGCCGCCCTTCTGCCCTGGCTTGTTGACCGGTACGAAGGTGGCGCTCTGGTCGCCGGCGTCTGCTCCGGTGTCGCGTTCCTTGCCGAAGCCGGGCTTCTGGATAATCGTCGCGCCACGACCCACTGGGGCGTTGCCGATACGTTCCGGCAGCGGTATCCGGATGTCGATTGGTGTACCGACATGCTGATTACCGAAGACGCCGGACTTTTCTGTGGCGGGGGCGTAAACGCCGCGACCGACCTTAGTCTTTACCTCGTCGAACGGTTATGCGGTCACCGCGTGGCCATCGAGTGCGCCAAGGCGCTGTTGCTCGACATGCCGCGGGTCAACCAGTCCGGGTATGCGATCCTTCCCTTGGGCCGGCCGCATGAGGACAAGGCGATGCGGCAAGTCGAGGACCATATAAGCGCCAGCTTCCAACGAGAGGTGCCGATCAGCGAACTTGCCGATCTCGCCGGCATGAGCCCCCGTACGCTGATACGGCGTTTCAAGGACGCCACCGGGTTCGTGCCGCGTACGTACCTGCAGATGGTTCGTGTCGCCGCTGCCCGAAGATTGCTTGAAGACGGCGCGCCGTCCATCCAGGAGGTGGGTATTTCGGTCGGTTACGAAGACGCCGCTTTCTTTCGCCGGCTCTTCAAACGCCATAGTGGCATGACGCCGGCATCGTATCGAAAGCACTTCCGTTTTCGGTATGTTTGAACGTAGGGCCCACCGGCAATGACGGCTTTCGCAGTGGGGCGGAGATACGCCGGTATCGGTTTGTCGGCGGGTCGTGACAGCCGTCGGCAAATCTCTATAGTGCCGCCGAGAGTCATTGGAGGAGACGTGCCATGAAAATCGGAATTGTCGGCTGCGCCGGGCGCATGGGGCGGATGCTGGTGAAGGCAGTTCATGACACACCGGGCGCCGAGCTTGCGGGCGGTACCGAGGCACCGCATTCCGGCGCCGTCGGCGAGGACCCGGCACTGTTGGCGGGCCTGCCTGCTTCCGGGCTCAAGATCATCGACGATCCGCAAGCGTTGTTCGAGGCGTCCGACGCCGTCGTCGACTTCACCGCGCCGGCGGCGACGATCAGGCATGCTGCGCTCGCTGCCGAGACGGGAACGGCGCTTATACCGGGCACCACCGGACTGTCCGATGAAGACCAGGCGAAGATCGCGGACGCCGCTAAGGCGGTACCAATCGTCCAGGCGGCGAACTATTCCGTCGGCGTCAACGTCTTGCTGGGACTCGCCGAGCAGACCGCCGCCATGCTTGGTTCGGAGTTCGATATCGAGATTCTGGAGATGCATCACCGCCACAAGGTCGACGCACCGTCCGGCACCGCGCTGGCGCTCGGCAAGGCGGCCGCCGCCGGGCGCGGCGTCGACCTGGATCAGGTCTCCGACCGGGTCCGCGATGGCCACACCGGCGAACGCACTGTCGGTAACATCGGTTTCGCGACGCTCAGGGGCGGGATGGTGGTTGGCGATCATTCGGTGATCTTCGCCTCCGACGACGAGCGTATCGAGATCACCCATAAGGCCGCCGATCGCGGGCTTTTCGCCAAGGGTGCGATCCGCGCCGCGATGTGGACCGAGGGGAAGGCGCCGGGCCTTTATTCCATGCGGGACGTGCTGGGGCTCAAATAAAGCGCTTCGCCTCAAGGCTCATGTAAGGCCGCCTTCGCCTCAAGGCTCAAGTCACGCCGGCGCCCTCGTAGCGGATCTCGCCGAGACGCCTGATCTCGCGCTCCAAGGTCGCGCAAAGCGCCTCTTTCTCGTCCAGGTTCAGGAACTTGCCGATCACGATACGCTTGCCGTGTGTGCCGGCGATGAGCTGCCTCGACGGCCCGTCAACGCGGAACTGCAGCCACTGCGGCTGGAACGTCCAGTGCCGGCGCTTGCCCCAGTGATCGACACGCGAGAAGCGGAATTCGCGTTCGGTGAGGGTAATCGCCTCGAAGGCCGAACCGACCTTGTGGTTGTAATGAAGCGCGAAGATGAGGCCGGCGACCTCGAGCCCCATCAGGCCGAACACCGGCCATGCACCGGCGATGAGGAACGCGGTGCCGGTCGGAATGAACAGAAACAGCACGAAATAGGTCACGATGCGGATGGCGCGGTCGCTCGAACTGCGCTGCGGCCGGAGTACACGCGAGAAACGAATCTTCTCCGCGTCCGGGCCGACCTCGTTGTGTTGTTCCAGCGTGTTCATACCCTTCATTTTAGGCGTTTAGGCCAAAAAGCAACAACCGGGTTTTCTAACGTGTCGATATGCGGGATAAAACCCCATCATGAAAAAAGCCGATATCGTCACGTTCTATTCACGCCTTCGCGACGCCAACCCTGAGCCCAAGGGCGAGCTTCATTACGTCAACCCGTACACGCTTCTGGTCGCGGTGGCGCTTTCGGCGCAGGCGACCGACGTCGGCGTCAACAAGGCGACCACACCGCTTTTCAAAAAGGTAAAAACGCCGGAAGCGATGCTCAAGCTCGGCCTCGACGGCCTCAAGGACTATATCAAGACCATCGGCCTCTATAACAACAAGGCCAAGAACGTGATCGCGTTGAGCCGTCTTCTTGTCGAGCAGCACGGCTCGCAGGTACCGAACGACCAGGCGGCGCTGGAAGCGCTGCCGGGCGTCGGCCGCAAGACCGCCAACGTGGTCCGCAACATCGCTTTCGGCGAGCCGACGATCGCGGTGGATACGCACATCTTCCGGATTTCCAACCGGACCGGCCTGGCGCCCGGGAAGACGCCGCTCGCGGTCGAAAAGAAACTTCTCAAGGTGACGCCGTCCGAATTCGCGCTGCATGCGCATCACTGGTTGATCCTGCACGGGCGCTACGTCTGCAAGGCACGGAAACCAGATTGCCCCGTTTGCACGGTATCCGACGTCTGCGCGTTCAAGGGGAAAACGACGTTGGCGTGACCCGTCAGCCGGTGCGCCCCTGAAGGTGCCGGCGGACGACCGATTCCAGGCATACGTCGGTCCGCGCCTCGCCGCCCCGGACATCCAGATGATCCACCTGCAACGGGCCGCCGCCGCTCCCGGGATAGAGGAACAGGAACAGCACGCACGCATCGGTGCGGTACTGCCAGATCTCGGCACCGAGATCGTGGCGGATCAGGCTCGCGGCGCCGAATGTTTCGTTGAGCATGGTCGTGTCCCAGCCAATCATTTCGTCGGCGTCGGGGGCATCGACCTTGATTTCCGGCTCGGGCACGGGTTCAGGTGTGGGCGGGAGCGCTGCGGTTTCCGCTTTTGGTGCCGGTGCTTTGGCTTTCGGTGCCGGCGTTTGCGGCGCATCGGCTGTGCCGGCGCATCCAGCGATCAGGGCCGCGAGCAGGATCGGGCTAAGGCGCCGCAAGGCGGCCCCGGCGTTATTCATCGCCTTCCTTTTCGCTGAGCGTCTGCATGTCGCCGGCGATCTCGCCGCCGGATTCGATAACGATGCGGCCATAACGGACCTTGCCGTGGATGCGCCCGCCGGAGCGTACGATCAGACGCTCACGAGCAATCAGATCGCCTTCGAAACGGCCGCTGATATCGGCCTCGTCGACCTCGGCGGCGCCCTTGAAGTAACCGCTCGGCGAAATCTCGAGAACCCGCGCGCCCGGCAATGTCACCTCGACATGGCCTTCGACAACCAATTTGTCGCAGGCGGTGATCTCGCCGTTGAGTTGGATGTCGCGGCCGACGATCAGGCGGCGGCTTTCGATGTCGCCGGCACGCGGCCGGTCGAGGCGTCGCGCCGGCGCGCTCGGCAGGTCCGGGCCGCGGCGCTGCAGGTCGGGCATGTGCGCGCTCGATGCCGGCGGTTTGGCGGGTGCGTGCGAGCCCTTGCGCGAAAACGGCTTCAATGGCGGCGCATCGCCCGCGTCATCGTCGCCGGGGTCCATCCGCGCCGGAAGGGTGTCGGACTTCTCCGGGGCCTTGGCCGGGTCTTCCTCGTCTTTCTTTTTACCGAACATGAACTGCTACCCCCCAACGTTACCGGACCGGGATGCCCGGAATTACCTTATGCGGTGACGGCCGTGCCCGCGCCGCCGGTCGGATGCCATTTCTCGTATTGGTGCACCATCGCCGATGTGGCGATGATGGGCATCAGCAGATTGACCAGCGGGATCGTCAGGCCAAACGCGATGACGATGCCGACCATCAGGACACCGCCCTGACGGGCCTTGCGCAGCTTGGTCACTTCTGCCGGCGGAAGCCGTCTCGCCGCCACCAGCTCAAAATACTCCCGGCCCAGAAGATAGCCGTTCACCAGATAGAAAACAAAAGGGAAAAGCGGACCGAGAAACAGGAATGGCAGCATCAGAATATTGAGTACGACGAGAATGCCGAGGAACTTCATCGACATCACGACAGCTTCTCCGACCGACTGACCGTTGGCGTCGGGCAGCCCCGGATAGTGGCGCGCTTCGACGCAGTCGGCGACCTGATCCAGGAACAACCCGATGAGACCCGACACCGTCGCCGGAAACAGAAACCATGTCAGCGCCAAGGTGGCGAGGCCGCCCAGCACGTCGATAGCGCCCTCGAGCCAGCCGATCTGTGAAATGGAGGTTTCGCGCAGCAGGAACCCGATCACCGTCCACAGAACGATGAACGCAATCAGCGCGGACAGGACCGAAAACCATAAGTATTTTCTGGTTCCTTTATCACTAAGCTGATCTATTCCTTTAATAAAGGCGCTTATCATATTGATAGTACCTGATTCCTAGAAATGCATTGCATTTCAACCGATTAAACGGCGGGTCCGGTGCCGGGTCAAGCATGGATTCTCAAGCAGAATCTCAGGAATTATAAAATTTTAAGCAATTTCAATATTTTGTTAACCATCTTTAAAAGTACGAACGAATTCGCCCGGCGGCGTATGCGGCCGGCGTTGCAACTACGCCCGGACAGCGCTTGCCCGAGACGCCGCAATCAGTATACTCCGGCCGCGTTGGCGCCGCGTGACGGCGCCCAAGTTTTTTCTGCGAGTTTTTCATGTCAGATTCGAAATTCGACGTCCTCGGCATCGGCAATGCGATTGTCGATATTCTTGTCCAGGTCGAGGACAGGTTCCTTGAGGAAAACGGCCTCGCCAAAGGCGCCATGGGCCTCGTCAGCGCCGAGGAACAGCGCACGCTCTACGAAAAGAGCGGTCAGGCGATCGAAAGCTCCGGTGGCTCGGCGGCCAACACGCTGGCCGGCGTCGCCGCGCTGGGCGGCAAGGCCGCGTTCGCCGGAAAGGTCAAGGACGACCAACTCGGCACCGTCTTCGCGCACGATATTCGGGCAAGCGGGGTTACGTTCGAAACGCCGATGGCCGCCGACGGCGCGCCGACCGCGACGTGCCTGGTGCTGATCTCGCCGGACGGCCAGCGCACCATGCAGACCTATCTCGGCGCCTGCGTCGATTTCTCGCCGAACGATCTCGACCCGGCTCAGATCGCGGCGGCCGAGGTCATCTACCTGGAAGGCTATCTTTGGGACCCGGAACCGGCCCGCGAGGCTTTCCTGCAGGCATCACGGATCGCCCACGACGCGGGCCGCAAGGTCGCGTTGTCGTTGTCGGATCCGTTCTGCGTCGACCGCCACCGGGATGGGTTCCTGACGTTCATCGACGAACATGTGGACATCCTGTTCGCCAACGAGGACGAGATCAAATCACTCTACCAGGTCGACGATTTCGATACCGCCGCCGCGAAGATTCGTGGTGTCGTCGATGTCGCCGTGCTGACCCGCTCCGATGAAGGCTCGGTCGTCGTCACCGCCGATGGCGCGGTTGCCGTCAAGGCGGCCTCTATTGAGAACCTGGTCGACAGCACCGGCGCCGGCGATGCCTATGCCGCCGGTTTCCTGACCGCCTACGCGCAGGGCCGCGACCTGAAAACGGCGGCCGAACTGGGTGGCCTGCTTGCCGCCGTGATTATCCAGCAGATCGGTGCGCGCCCGACCGCCGGCGTGCAGCACCTGTTGCAGGATCTGGGCGACTAAACCCCTCACCCCTTACCGGATACACCGATGGACCTCAGAAACATCGCGATCATCGCGCACGTCGACCATGGCAAGACCACACTGGTCGACAACATGATGCGCCAGTCGGGCGCGTTCCGCGACAACCAGAAAGTCGCGGAGCGGGTCATGGATTCCGGCGAGCTTGAGCGCGAACGCGGTATCACCATCCTCGCCAAGTGTACGTCGGTCGAATGGCACGGCACGCGGATCAACATCGTCGACACGCCGGGACACGCGGATTTCGGCGGTGAGGTCGAACGCATTCTTTCCATGGTCGACGGCGTCGTGCTGTTGGTTGACGCCGCCGAAGGCCCGATGCCACAGACTAAGTTCGTGACCTCGAAAGCGCTTGGCCTCGGCCTCAAGCCGATCGTCGTCGTGAATAAGGTCGATAAGGCCGACGCACGCCCGTTCGAGGTTCAGGACGAGGTGTTCGATCTGTTCGCCGCGCTCGATGCCAACGACGAACAACTCGATTTTCCGACGCTGTTCGCATCGGGTCGCGATGGCTGGGCGTCGGAAGATCCGGACGCGGGCGAAGGTGATCTGGAACCGCTGTTCGACTGCATCACCAAGCATGTCCAGCCGCCCGTCGCCGATCCCGACGGTCCGTTCCGGATGCTGGTGACGACACTGGAAGCGGACAACTTCCTGGGCCGCATCCTGACCGGCCGCGTGTTTTCTGGCGCCGTGAAACCGAACCAGCCGATCAAGGCGCTCCGTGCCGACGGTAAGGTGGTGGAGCAGGGCCGGGTGCAGAAGATTCTCGCCTTCCGCGACGTGAAGCGCGAAGGTATCGACAAGGGCGTCGCCGGCGATATCGTCGCCATCTCCGGCCTTGCCAAGGCGACTGTAGCCGACACGCTTTGCGCCACCGATGTCGAGGAGCCGCTGCACGCCCAGCCCGTCGATCCGCCGACGCTGGCGATGACGTTTTCGGTCAACACGTCTCCGTTCGCCGGTCAGGACGGCGATAAGGTGACTTCCAGAATGATCCGCGAACGTCTGTTGCGCGAGGCCGAGGGCAACGTCGCGATCCGTATCTCGGAAACCGAAAGCAAGGATGCCTTCGACGTTGCCGGCCGGGGTGAACTGCAACTGGGCGTGCTGATCGAGCAGATGCGCCGCGAGGGCTACGAACTCTCGATATCGCGTCCGCGCGTGCTTTACCGGGAAGATCCGGAGAGCGGTGAACGGACCGAGCCCATGGAAGACGTGATCGTGGATGTCGACGAGGAATTTTCCGGCATCGTCGTCGAGGCGCTGAGTGTCCGCAAGGGCCGCATGATGGAGATGAAACAGGCCGGCGGCGGCAAGGTGCGGCTTTCCTTCCTGGTGCCGTCGCGCGGCCTGATCGGCTATCACGGAGAGTTCATGACGGAAACCCGGGGCACCGGCGTCATGAACAGGATGTTCCACGGCTACACACCCTATCAGGGGCCGGTGCCGGGCCGCAGGAACGGGGTTCTGATCTCGAACGCGACCGGCAAGTCGGTGGCCTATGCGCTGGCGGGCCTCGAGGGCCGGGGTGTACTTCTGATCGGCGGCGGCGTGCCGGTTTACGAGGGTATGATCATTGGCGAGCACAGTCGCGAGAACGACCTCGAGGTCAATCCGCTGAAATCGAAGCAGCTCACCAACTTCCGCGCCGCCGGTTCCGACGAGGCGATCCGGCTGACGCCGCCCAGGCGCATGAGCCTCGAAGACGCGATTGCCTACGTTGCCGACGACGAATTGCTAGAGGTGACGCCGTCGTCGCTTCGGCTGCGTAAAGGCCTTCTCGATCCGCATGCGCGCAAGAAGGCCGAACGCAAGAAGGAGGCGGGTTGAGCCCGGCACGGACCGGGGATACGCTCATCCGATGCACGATGACGCACCGCCCGCCGCCGACCGGCCTCAAGTCCGGGTCTCCGCCTTTTGGCGGATGTTTCCGGCGGGCATGCGCCGGCGCTGGTGGATGTTCCGGCCGTTCGACCTGATCGCCCGTCATTTCCCGGTTTTCAAGCGCCGTCGCGGACTGCTCGTCGTGCGTATGGACGGCATCGGCGACATGATGCTGTTCCGGCAAAGCCTCGATCATTACGCCGACGCCTTCGGCGTCGACCTGGCGGACATTACGGTACTCGGCTGCGAGAGCTGGAAGCCGATCGCCGATACGGTGTTCGCGGGCTACCGTGTGATCACCATCGACGAGCACGCCTATGCGCGGAAGCTGATGTACCGCTTTCGGGTCAACCTGATGGTGCGGCGCCTGGCACCCGAGGTTGCGGTCTGCGATTCGTATCTGCGCCGCGCCATGATGGCTGACAGCCTGGTGTGGGGCGCGGCGGCGAAACGCGCCGTGGTCTCCATGCCGTACGTCAACGAACCGACCCGCTCCGAGTTCACGTTCTATTTGAGCCAGGTCGACGAGATCGTCGATACCGGCCCCTACCCCACTCACGAAATCCACCGCCATTTCCGTTTTGTTTCCGCCGTCGCCGGCAAGCGGATCGACCCCGTGCCGCCGAAGGCCGACTGGCCCGGCGACGCCCCCGTGGTCGAGGCCAATGGCCCCTATGCGGTGCTCAATCCGGGCAGCAACGAGCCCGGTCGGCGCTGGCCGTTCGCGTCTTACGTCAAGGTCGCCGAAAGGCTTCTCGATATGGGGTGGCAGGTGATGGTCGTCGGCACCCGCGCCGAACGTTGGGACGCCGAGTTGCTGGAAGACATCGCCAAGCGGCCCGGCGTCACCGATCTGACCGGGCGGACGTCGCTGACGGATCTGATGGGCCTGATGAAGAACGCAGGCCTCGTCATCAGCAACGATACCGGTCCCGCGCATCTTTCGATCGCGCTCGGTGCGCCGACGCTGGTGATCGTCGGCGGCGGGCACTTTACGAGTTTCGTTCCGTACCCCGAGAATGTCTGCCCGGCGAACGCGCGCTTCATTTACGAAACAATGGAGTGCTACCACTGTTTCTGGCGCTGCCATAAACGGTCCAGCAAGGTCGAGGTGTTCCCGTGTGTCGCTGCCATTCCGGCAGACGATGTCTGGTCGGTCTGCCAGGAACTGATCGGCCGTCATGAGGCCTTGGGCGGACAGCCGGCAGCGGCGGGCTGACGGGATGCCGCCACGCGTCCGGGGTTGGTTCGACGCTGTTTCGGTCTATCTGGAATTCCGTGTCTTTCTGATCCTGCTGCTGGGATTTTCCTGCGGTCTGCCGCTGCTGCTCGTCTACGGCACGTTGTCGGCGTGGCTGCACGACGAGGGCGTGTCACTGACCGTCATCGGCTGGTTCTCGATCGCGTCGAGCGCTTATGCGCTCAAATTCTTGTGGGCGCCGCTCGTCGATCGCTGCCCGTTGCCGGTGCTGACCCGCCTGCTGGGCCAAAGGCGTGGCTGGCTGCTTCTTTCCCAATGCTGTGTCATGGCGGCGATCCTGATGCTGGGCGCCACCGACCCGGCGACGGATCTCGCGTGGACCGCGCTTTGGGCCGTGGTGCTGGCGTTCGCATCCGCGACCCAGGACATCGTCGTCGATGCCTACCGGATCGAGATTCTGGACGAGGAAAGGATGGGTGCGGGCGCCGCCAATTATGTCGTCGGTTACCGGATCGCGACGTTCGCCTCCGGGGCCGGGGCGCTGGTCATCGCCGATCAGGCGGGCTGGTTCTCGGCCTACGCCGCGATGGCGATGCTGGTCGGGGTCGGCATGGCGGCAACGCTGCTGGGGACCGAGCCTGATCATCCCGCCGAAGACGCGGCGGCGCCGGATGGGTCCTCCCGGCTAGCCGGCTTTGCCGCTACCGTGCACCGCGCCGTCTGGATGCCGTTCGCCGAGTTCATGACCCGCCAGCACTGGCTGGCGATCTTGCTGTTCATTGCGCTTTACAAGTACGGTGACGCGCTCCTCGGTGTCATGGCCAACCCGTTCTATCTGGATATCGGATTCACCAAGACCGAGGTCGGGCTGGTGACCAAGGGATTTGGCCTCGCCGCGACGATCCTGGGCGGCATCATCGGCGGCGCCTTCGTGGCGCGCTACGGCACGCTCAACGCGCTGATGCTGGGCGGCATCCTGCAGGCGGCGTCGAACGCGGTGTTCGCCCTGCAGGCGTGGCTCGGACCGGAGCTGCCGATGCTGTTCGTCACCATCGGGGTCGAGAACCTGACCGGCGGCATCGGCACCATTGCCTTTGTCGCGTACCTGTCGGGACTCTGCAACGTCGCCTACACGGCGACCCAGTTCGCGCTCTTGTCTTCGCTGATGGCGTTCACGCGGACGGTATTGGCGTCGGGCGGCGGCTGGCTTGCTGATCACATCGACTGGGTGAGCTATTTTCTGCTGACGGGCCTTGCCGCGATCCCGGGGCTCGTGTTGCTGGTCTGGCTCATGCGCCGGGTGCCGATGCCAGCCACCCAAGAAGCGCGTCGATAGCGACGTCGATCGGGATCGCGCTCATTTCCCTCGACCCGTAATTTTCGGCCCGGATCACGGTGATGTCGTCCGTCATCGGCGGAAACTTCTCATGGACCGTCGGCCCGTACATGACGACCAGCGGTGCACCGGCGACGGCCAGCATGTGCGCGACGCCGCTGTCGTTGGAGAGCGCCCCCGCCAGCCGGGTGCCGAGCGCGATGGTCAGCATCGGGTCGTACTCGAACGCCGACCCCGCATCGCTTTGCAAGGGCAGCAGCGCGTCCGGCAGCTCGGCGCGGATGAGATCCGCCCACTCTTGTTCCTGCGGGCCGATCAGGAACACCGGCCGTGCGCCTTTCTCCGCGACCGTGCGCGCCACGGCGATGAACCGTTCCAGCGGCCAGCACTTGGGCCGTCCGCCGGACCCGGGCGCGAAGGCGGCGTACCGTGTGCCGCCCGGCAGCAGGGTCTCGGCGGCCTCCAGATATCGTTCGGGAATCGTGAGGTCGAGCGACGCCGGCGTTTCGAACGATTGCCCGGACGCGATCTCCAGCAGATCCAGCATCTGTCGCTGCATGGCCTTCGGGAAACGGTAGCCGAGTTTGGGCTTGGTGCTTGAAAGAAGGAACCGCGCCGCCGGCGAAATGAACGCCCCGTGGCGGATGCGTCGAACCGCGAGCGCGATCCAGAAATTCCGCTGCGTGTCGATTACCAGATCGAAGCGGCGGCCTTTCAGCGGACGCGAACGGATCAGTTCCTTCGGGCTTTCGCCGACGCCGCCGTATTCGATGATTTCGTCGATCAGGCCGTCGGCGAGCGGTTTCAGGCTCCGGGCATATACGGTCGTTTCCTTGCCCGCGAACCACGTCACGCGCGCATTCGGAAACGCGGTTTTCAGCCCGCGCACGAACGGCAGCTTCAAAAGCCCGTCGCCCAGCCGGTCGAGACCGACATGGATCAGAACGTTTTCGATGTCGACGGCCGCGCGTTTCATGGACAAGACCCCCTCGCGTTCGGGTAGCACGATCCGGCGTTCTTGTAGAGCGAGACGATCACGGTGCTGCCGGTTTCGGCGGCTTGGCCAGCAGCGCCACCGCGCCGGCGGCGAACCCGAACGCCGCGAAGGTCAGGAGTGGCGTATCGTAGGTGCCGGTGATATCGCGGAGCGCGCCGGCGATCAGCGGCCCCGCCGCCTGACTCGCGACCTGGATCGTCAGCGCGGCGCCGCGGATCGCTCCATAGCTTCGGCGCCCGAAGAAATCCGCCCAGGCGATCGGTAGCATCGTCAACAGGCCGCCGATGCCGCAGCCGAACAGGATCGCCGCGCCGTAGGCCATCGATACGCTCGCGACCGCGTGCATCGCGAGCGCTGCCGCGCCCAGCAGGAAACCCACCAGCACCAGCGCGAACCTGAGCGGCACGCGTTTCGGCCAGAATCCGAAGCCGAACCCGATGATCGCGGACGTGAGCGAAAATGTGCTGACCGCCGTCGCCGCCACCGTCGGATCGAGACCGCGTTCGATCAGGAACGGTGCCTGGTGCAAGCTGACCCCGGCCTGGATCGGCCACACCAGCGCCGTGAACGCGCTCAGCAGCCAGAATGCCGGGGTGCGCATCGCCTCTGCGCGGGTGAACGCGGGTTCCGGCGGCGATGCGTCCGTTGGTCCTCCGCCGCTATGCGCTGACTTGGCGCCGGATTGCGCGGCGTTCTTGCCGTCGATCGCCAGGCCCAGGTCCTCGGGACGGCGCACCAGAAACAGCCATGCCGGCACGAAGCCGACGATCAGCACCGTTGCGCCAACGGCGATCCAGGCGCTGCGCCAGCCGCCCGCCTGCATGGCGAAATGCGCGATCAGCGGCATCGCCACCAGACCGGTCATCAGGGCAACCGTCGTTACCGAGGTCGCGAAAGAGCGCTTCTCGTGGAACCAGTTCACGACCGAACCGTAGATACCGATGTCGTAGGGTCCGGTGAAGTTCATCCGCGCGAAGCAGTAAAACACGTAAAACAGCGGCAGGGCGTTCACGGTCGAAGTGAGCAGGAGCGGTATGCCGGTCGTCAGCACCGCGAAACATAGGATCGTGCGTGCCCCGTTCTTGTCCAGGAACGGGCCGATCAGCGGTGCGGCGACGGCGCCCAGGATGCCGCCCAGGGACACCGCGCCCGAGATTTCCGTCCGCGACCAGCCGAATTCGCTGGTCATCGGTTCGATGAAGATCGACAGCGTGGCCACCGCCGGGCCCTGCCGGGAGAACGAGGCGGCACAGACGGCGGCAAGCACGATCCAGCCGTAGTAGAACGGCAGGCGCCCCGAGAGCGCGTGGATGAAACGAAGCCGCAAAGTGATGAATCCTCTTCCAGATTTCGCTACGCTAGCAGTCTCGCGGAAATAAGTGGAGCGGAAGCGACCGGAAAATAAGTGGAGCCGGACCTTCGATATGTTTATGGTGCGCCCGCTTGGGAGGGCAAGGATACGGTTTTACAGAGGACTCCGTCATGAATATGAATCTTGTGCCCGTCGGCGATAACCCGCCCTATGAAGTGAACGTCCTGATCGAGATTCCCCTCGGCGGTAATCCGGTCAAGTACGAGGTCGACAAGAAATCCGGCGCGATCTTCGTCGACCGCTTTCTGCACACGGCAATGTATTATCCCATCAACTACGGCTTCATTCCGCACACGCTGTCGGATGACGGCGACCCCATCGACGCCGCCGTGCTGGGTCAGATGCCGGTGATCCCCGGCTGCGTCATCAAATGCCGGCCGATCGGCGCGCTGATCATGGAGGACGAAAGCGGCATCGACGAAAAGCTGCTGTGCGTGCCGGTCGACGACCTGCACCCGTTCTACGGCGACGTCAGTTCGTACCGCGATATCCGCCCGGTGCAGATCAGCCAGATCCAGCACTTCTTCGAACACTACAAGGACCTGGAACCCAATAAGTGGGTTAAGGTCAAACGCTGGGGCGAGGTCGAGGAAGCGCTTGAACTCGTGCGCGAGGCGATCAAGCGGGCCAAGGAAGCCGAGACCGCCGAGGGCTAGGGCTGGCCCCTAATCCCCCGCCTCGTGCGCGGTCAGCGCGGCGAGGGTCACCATGTCCGCCACCGTGGAGCCCATCGGCACCACCTGGATCGGCTTCGAAAGGCCTTTGATCAGAGGCCCCAGTACCGTTGCCCCCGACACGCTCGCCAACAGTTTCATGCTGATCTGCGCGCTGTGCAGTCCGGGCATCACCAGCACGTTGGCGGTATCGGTAAGCCGGCAGAACGGATAGTTCGCCAAAAGGCTTTTGTTAAGCGCGACATCGACCGCCATCTCGCCGTCGTACTCGAAATCGGCGCCTTCCTTGTCGAGGATCTGTACCGCTTCGCGCACCAGTTCGGCGCGCGGCAGCGCCGGATGCCCGAAGTTGGCGAACGAAATCAGCGCCACGCGCGGCTCGTGCCCGAAGCGCCGGGCCTCTGCCGCCGACTGCCGCGCGATGTCGGCGAGTGCTTGCGGCGACGGCGATTCGGCGACCACGGTATCGGCGACGAACAGCGTCCGGCCCCGGTCGATGATCAGCGACAGCCCCATCACCCGGGCCCCCGGCGCGGGCTCGATCACAGACGCGATATTGTTCATCGCCGCGTGGTAGTTCCGGGTCAGCCCCGTGACCATGGCGTCCGCGTCGCCGGTCGCGACCATACAGGCGGCGAAAAAATTTCGGTCCTGGTTGACGAGCCGCTGGCAGTCCCGCTTCAGGCTGCCCTTCCGCTGCAGGCGGGTATAGAGGTATTCGGCATAGTCCGCGTTTCGGTCGGAAAGCCGTGCGTTGTGGATCTCCAGCCCCTCGACGTTACCGAGGCCGAGGGTCTTCATGGTTTCAAGCACCCGCTCCTCTCGGCCGACCAGAACCGGCGTGCCGTAGCCCGCGTTCATGAAGGCATGCGCGGCGCGGATCGACTTTTCCTCCTCGCCCTCCGCGAACACGACGCGCCTCGGCTTGGCGCGCACCTGGTCGAGGGTCGCCTGCAGGTTGCCGATGATCGGGTTGAGGCGCGCCGAAAGCTCGCTTTCGTAGGCCTCCATGTCCTCGATCGGTTTCTGCGCGACGCCGGAATCCATCGCCGCCTGGGCGACGGCCTTGGGGACGGCGACGATCAGGCGCGGATCGAACGGCGTCGGGATCAGGTAATCGGGGCCGTACTGCAAGTGAATGCCCGCGTAAGCCGCGTCGACCTCGTCCGGCACGTCTTCCCGCGCCAGTTCGGCGAGCGCACGGGCGGCGGCGATCTTCATTTCCTCGTTGATGCGCCGCGCACGGACGTCGAGCGCGCCCCGGAAGATGTAGGGGAAGCCGAGTACGTTGTTGACTTGGTTCGGGTAGTCCGACCGCCCCGTCGCGATGATGGCGTCCTCGCGCACCGCCTTGACGTCCTCCGGCGTGATCTCCGGGTCCGGATTGGCCATGGCGAAGATGATTGGCCGGTCGGCCATCGATGTCACCATGTCCTGGCTTACCGCGTCCTTGACCGAGAGGCCGATGAACACATCCGCGCCCTTCATGGCGTCGGCCAGCGTGCGCGCGTCGGTGTCGACGGCCTGCGCGGATTTCCACTGGTTCATGCCGTCCTCGCGGCCGCGATAGATGACACCCTTGGAATCGCACATGACGATGTTCTCGCCGTTGACGCCCATCGCCTTGATCAGGTCGGCGCACGCGATCGACGCTGCGCCGGCGCCGTTGATCACGATCTTGCTGTCTGCCAGCGTACGCCCGGTCAGGTGCACGGCGTTGATCAACCCGGCGGCGGTGATGATCGCCGTGCCGTGCTGGTCGTCGTGAAACACGGGGATGTCGAGAAGCTCCTTCAGCCGCTCCTCGATCATGAAGCATTCGGGGGCCTTGATGTCTTCCAGGTTGATGCCGCCGAAGGCGTTGCCGAACAGTCGAACGCTCTCGACGACTTCGTCCACCTCTTCAGAGAACACCTCGACGTTGAATGCGTCGACGTCGGCGAAGCGCTTGAACAGAACGCATTTGCCTTCCATCACCGGCTTCGCGGCGAGCGGCCCGATATTGCCGAGGCCCAGCACGGCGGTGCCGTTGGAGACCACCGCGACCATATTGCCGCGTGCCGTCAGCTCATAGACTCGGCTCTCATCCTCATGGATTGCCAGGCACGGACCGGCCACGCCCGGCGAATAGGCGAGCGTCAGGTCGCGCTGCGTCGTCAGCGGCTTGGTCGGGTGGATTTCAATCTTGCCGGGTTTGCCGGAAGCGTGCATACGCATAGCTTCCCTGTAGAGCAATTCGGCGGCGCGCTCGTCCATGATGTATCTCCCAGGATTTTTGTGTCTTGTCTTTTTGTTCATTGCCGGGCACCGCGGCGGCCCAAGGTGTAGCCCGAACCCCCATATTGCCAGCCCCTACAAAAAGTGCAACGGCGCGTGTGCCGGGGCCGCCACGTATGGTATGGTCCCAGCGATTCGACACCGACGAGCGCCGCCGGAACGTAAATGAACGACGACAGCCACGCAGAAACGGAAACCACCCAGCCGGCCCCGACGGTCTCGGCGCCAACGGCCGGCGCTGGCGCGGTCACGCCGATGATGGCGCAATATCTGCAGATCAAGCGCGAACATCCGGACGACGTCCTGTTTTACCGCATGGGCGATTTCTACGAGCTGTTCTTCGATGACGCGGTCGAGGCGGCGGCGGCCCTCGATATCGCACTGACCAAACGCGGCAAGCACCTGGGCGAGGACATCCCGATGTGCGGGGTGCCGGTGCACAGCCACGAGAATTATCTGAACCGCCTGATCCGCAAGGGCTTCCGGGTCGCTATCTGCGAGCAGACCGAAGACCCTGCGGAGGCCAAGAAGCGCGGTTCCAAGGCCGTCGTTAAGCGTGAGGTGATCCGTGTCGTGACGCCGGGCACGATCACCGAGGACACGCTGCTGGAATCGCGGCGGCATAACTACCTGGTCTGCGTTACCCGGGCGCAGTCGGAATTCGCGCTGGCGTGGCTCGATATCTCGACGGGCGACTTCCGCACCCAGACCGCCACGGCCGGCGACATTGCGGCGATCTTAGCCCGCCTCGATCCGGGCGAGGTGATCGTCGCCGACACCCTGCTGGGCAATGCGCTTCCGGAGCAGACCTGGTTCGACGTCATGGACCGGCTGACGCCGCTGCCCGCGGCGCGTTTCGACAGCGAAAACGGCAAACGCCGTTTGCTGGCGCTATACGAGGTCAAGACGCTGGACGCGTTCGGCGCCTTCACCCGCGCCGAGGTGGCGGCCGCCGGCGCCATTGTCGATTACGTGGAGCTGACGCAGAAAGGCAAGCTGCCGCGCCTGCACCCGCCGGCCCGTGTCGAGCAGGGCGCGGTGATGGAAATCGATGCCGCGACGCGCCGCAACCTGGAACTGACCCAGACCATGTCGGGTGAGCGCAGGGGCAGCCTCCTGGATGCCGTCGACCGCACGGTGACCGGCGGTGGGGCACGGTTACTGGCGGCCAGGATCGCCGCGCCGCTGACGTCGCCCGCCGATATCAACGCGCGGCTCGATCTCGCGGAAGTCTTTCACGCCGACAGCCGCGCCCGAGACGGGCTCAGGGAAAAGCTTAAAGCGGTCCCCGAGATCGCCCGCGCGCTCAGCCGCCTGACCATCGGCCGCGGCGGTCCGCGCGACGTGGCGGCGATCCGCGCCGGCCTCGGCGCGGCGGCGGACATCCGCCGTGATCTGCAGGGAATGAGCGCGTTGCAGACGGCGGCCGATCTGCCGGGGCTTGTGGAGGCGCTGGGCGGGCACGACGGCCTGATCGAGGAGTTGTCGCGGGCCCTTGTTGACGAGCCGCCGATGAGCACGGCGGACGGCGGATTCGTGCGCAAGGGTTATCACCCGCGCCTGGATGAGCTGGTCGAGATGCGGGACGAAAGCCGCCGTTTGATCGCCGCGCTGCAGAAACGTTACGCCGACGAAACCGGAATTCAGGCCCTCAAGGTGCGGCACAACAATGTTCTCGGCTATTTCATCGAGGTCACGGCGAAGCAGGCGGACCAGATGCCGAACGGCGGCGACAGCCCGTTTATCCACCGCCAGACCATGGCCAACGCGGTGCGCTATACCACCGTCGAGCTGAACGAGCTGGAGGCCGAGATCGCGCGCGCCGGCGAACGCTCGCTGGCGTTGGAACTCGAGATTTTTGAGGAGCTCGTCGACGGGGTCCGAGAATCGGGCGGGGGGATCGATGCGACGGCAACGGCGCTAGCGACGCTCGACGTGGCCGCGGCGACGGCGGCGCTTGCGCTATCGGCGGCGTTCACGCGCCCGGCGGTCGACGAAACAGAAGCTTTCATGATCGAGGGCGGCCGTCATCCGGTGGTCGAGATGGCTTTGGCCAAATCCGGCGACACCGCCTTTGTTGCCAACGATTGCCGGCTCGAGCCCGGCGACGACGCGGCGGCGGGCGCCAAACTGTGGTTGCTGACCGGTCCCAACATGGCGGGCAAAAGTACGTTCCTGCGCCAGAACGCGCTGATCGCGGTGCTGGCGCAGGCCGGGCTCTATGTGCCGGCCAAGACCGCGCGCATCGGCGTCATCGACCGGCTGTTCTCGCGGGTCGGGGCGGCCGACGATCTGGCGCGCGGCCGCTCGACGTTCATGGTGGAAATGGTGGAAACGGCGGCGATCCTGCATCAGGCCGGGCCTCGTGCGCTGGTGATCCTGGACGAGATCGGCCGTGGCACGGCGACTTTCGACGGTCTTTCCATCGCCTGGGCGGTGGTCGAGCATCTGCACGAGGTGAACGGCTGCCGGGGTCTGTTCGCGACCCATTACCACGAACTAACGGAACTGGCGTCCCGGCTCCCGAACCTCAAATGCTACACCATGCGGGTCAAGGAATGGAAAGGCGACGTGGTGTTCCTGCACGAGGTCGCGGCGGGGGTTGCGGACCGGTCCTACGGTATCCACGTGGGGCAGTTGGCGGGATTGCCGGCAAGTCTGGTTGCGCGGGCGGAGACGATCCTGGCGCAATTGGAAAGCAATCCAAACAAGGGCGCCGGCGCTCTTGGCGACGATTTACCCCTGTTTTCGGCCGCTCAAGCGCAGAGGCCTGAGTCTAAACGGGAAAGCGCAATGGAATCGGCGGTAAATAAGATTAATCCTGACTCCTTAACGCCATTGCAGGCCTTGGAAGAGCTATACAGGCTTAAATCATTAGCCTTAAACAGCGAAGATTAAATGGATGCGCGTATTTATTACAATAACACAGAGAAAGCGGTTTGCGCGGCCCCGGGCATCCCGCTTCCCCGGTTTTGGCATTGGCGGCACGGGGTCTGTATAAATGAACGCCATGACCAAGATCGCCAAACCGCGCCGGATCATCGACCGCAAGGCGGTGCTGACCAAGCTCGACAATCTGCTCGGCTGGTCCGGCTATTCGCCGGACACCCGGGGCGAGGTCTTGGCGATCTACCAGGGCGCGCTCGAGGAAGGGCGTAACGAAATCCGGCAACGCTTTGAATCCGGTGAACATACCGGCACCGAAACGGTGCGTGCCGGCGCCTATCTGATCGATCAGTTGGTACGGATCGTGTTCGAGGTCGCGACCGAGCATGTTTATCCGCAGGGGGCGGCGATATCGTCTGACACCATGTCGGTCGTGGCGACCGGCGGCTACGGCCGCGGCGAGCTGGCGCCGCATTCCGATATCGATCTGATGTTCCTGCTGCCCTACAAGCTGACGCCGCAGACCGAGCAAGTGGTTGAGTACGTACTCTATACGCTTTGGGATCTGGGGCTCAAGGTGGGGCACGCGACCCGCTCCGCCGAGGAAGCCGTAAGGCTCTCCAAGGACGACATCACGATCCGTACCAGCCTTCTGGAATCGCGGCTGCTGACCGGCAACGAGGAACAGTATCGAAAATTCAAGGAGATGTTCCAGCGCGACGTGGTCAAGGACACCGGGATCGCGTTCGTCGAGGCCAAGCTTGCCGAGCGCGACGCGCGCCACGCCCGCATGGGGGACACCCGTTACGTTCTCGAACCGAATATCAAGGACGGGAAGGGCGGGCTCCGTGATCTGCAGACGCTGATGTGGATTTCCAAGTATCTTTACGGGGTCGAAACGATCGCCGGCCTGAAGGAGGCGGGCATTCTGACCGCCGACGACGCGCGCCGCTTCGACAAGGCGCAGGAGTTCCTGTGGATGGTGCGTTGCCATCTGCACTACCTGGCCGACCGGCCCGAAGAGCGCCTGACGTTCAACGTGCAGACCGACATCGGCGAACGGATGGGCTACACCGATCACGCGGGGCTTAGCGGTGTCGAGCGGTTCATGAAGCACTACTTCCTGATCGCCAAGGACGTGGGCGACCTGACCCGGATCATCTGCGCCGCGCTCGAGGAGCAGCACAAGAAAAAGCGCCAGCGCTTCCGCCTGCCCCGGTTCGGCAAGGGCGGCCCGAAGATCGACGGTTTCACCGTCGATGGCGACCGCCTGATTGCCGCCAACGACGATGTGTTCGAGAAAGATCCGAAGAAGCTGCTGGATCTGTTCCGGCAAGCGCAGAAGCACGATTTCGACGTTCACCCCAGCACGCTGCGCCTCGTCACCAAGAACCTGAAGCGCATCACGCGGAAAATTCAGAACGATCCCGAAGCGAACGACATCTTCGTCAACATCCTGACCGGCCCGGACCCGGACAAGACGCTGATGCGCATGAACGAGGCCGGCGTGTTCGGCAAGTTCGTGCCGGATTTCGGCCGTGTCGTCGCGCAGATGCAGTACGACATGTACCACGTCTATACCGTCGACGAGCACACCATCCGGGCCATCGGCGTGCTGCATGGAATCGAGACCGGCCGCCTGGTCGACGACCACCCGGTGGCATGCTCGGTGATCGGCGAAGTGCAGTCGAAGCGCGCGTTGTATATCGCGGTGCTGTTGCATGACATCGCTAAGGGCCGGGGCGGGGACCATTCTGAACTAGGGGCCGAGATCGCCCTCAAGCTGGGCCCGCGCATGGGCCTCAGCGACTGGGAGACAGAGACCGTGTCCTGGCTGGTGCGTTACCACCTGTTGATGAGCCATACCGCCTTCAAGCGCGATATCGACGATCCCAAGACGGTCTCCGACTTCGTCGAGGTGGTGCAGTCACCGGAACGGTTGCGCCTGCTGCTGGTGCTCACCGTGGCGGATATCCGCGCCGTCGGGCCCAACGTGTGGAATGCCTGGAAGGCGGGCCTGCTGCGCGAGCTTTACTGGCACGCCATCGAATACATGTCCGGCGAGAGCCCGCAGGACCGCCAATCGAAGCGTGCCGAGCGGGCGAAACAGAAATTCGCTGACGAGATCCGGGAAAAATACGACACCTGGACCGACGACATGATCGACGATCATCTCGAGCTTGCCCGGGATTCCTACTGGCTCAGCTTCACCACCGATTCGCTGATCCGCCATGCCGAATTGATCCGGGATGCGGCGGACAAGAACGAGGACCTGTATGTCGAACTGAATGCCGACGAAGCGCACGACGCCACGGAAGTAATCGTCTACACCGTCGACCACCCGGGCCTGTTCGCCAAGGTCGCCGGCGCGCTGTCGCTGGGTAGTATCAACATCGTCGACGCCAAAATCGTGACGCTCAATAACGGCATGGCGCTGGATACCTTCTGGGTGCAGGACGGACAGGCCGAGGCGGTGTCCGGCGAGGCCCGCAAGGACCGCATCCGCACTCGGATCGAGCGTGCGCTTTCCGGTCTCGCCTCGCCGGCTTTCGAGCTCAAGGAAGCCCGTGAAAACGCGATGCCGTCCCGAACAAGCGTTTTCGAGGTTCCGCCCCGAGTACTGATCGACAACAAGGCGAGCCGCACCCACACCGTGATCGAGGTCAACGGTCGCGACCGGCTCGGCTTCTTGCATGATGTCACCAACGTGATTACCGGCGCCGGTCTGCAAATCGCATCGGCGCACATCTCGACCTACGGCGAGCGGGTTGTCGACGTGTTTTACGTGAAGGACATCTTCGGCCTGAAGATGGAGCAGTCGAACAAGATCGAGGAAGTCCGCGCCAAGCTGCTCGATGCCATCGAAGGCGGCACCGGCAGCACCGCGCCGGAGGCCGCCGAGTGAGCGTCCGGAATGGCGCTGACGCCATATCCCTGCCTTATTCCAAGCCGAGTTTCACGCCATGAATCTGGTCCGCGCCATCTCCGCGATTGGATCGATGACAATGCTAAGCCGCATTTTTGGCTTCGCGCGCGATATCCTGATCGCCAATTTCCTGGGGGCCGGCACGGTCGCCGACGCCTTCGTCGTTGCGTTCCGGTTCCCGAACCTGTTCCGCCGCCTGTTCGCCGAGGGCGCGTTCGCCGCGGCCTTCGTGCCGATGTTCTCGCGCAGCCTCGAAGGGGACGGTGCAGACACCGCCAAACGGTTCGCCGAGCAGGCGTTCAGCATGCTGGCGGTCGTCCTGTTCGTGTTCGTCGCGGTGGTCGAGGTCACCATGCCGTGGCTGATGCCCTATCTCGCGCCGGGCTTCGACGAGGTGCCGGGCAAGATGGAAATGGCGACCGAGTTTTCCCGGATTGCTTTTCCGTATCTGCTGTTCATTTCGCTGGTGGCATTGCAGTCGGGTGTGCTCAATGCGTTCGGCAAGTTCACCGCCGCCGCCGCCACGCCGGTCTTGCTGAATATCACGTTGATCGTGGCGCTGCTGGCGTTCGGCGGGTCGGACGAGGAATCGGGGCGTGCGCTGGTTTGGGGCGTGTTCGCCGCCGGGATCGTACAGTTCCTGTGGCTGGCCTGGCACTGCAAGCGCGAGGGTGTGGTGCTGCGCTTTGGCATGCCGAGACTGACCGAGAAAGTGCGGACGCTCGGCCGCCGCATCCTGCCCGTCGTCTTCGGCGCCAGCCTTTACCAGATCAACCTGCTGATCGGCACGATCCTGGCGACGACGATCTCGGACGGCGCGGTGTCCTATCTGTATTACGCCGACCGGGTGACGCAGTTACCGCTGGGTGTCGTCGGGATCGCCATCGGCACCGCGTTGCTGCCGATGATCTCGCGACAGCTCGAGGCCGGGAACGAGGCCGAGGCCAACACATCGCAGAACCGGGGCATCGAGATCGCGCTCCTGCTGACGGTGCCGGCGGCGCTGGCGCTGGTCGTCATCCCCGAGCCCATCATCCAGGTCCTGTTCGAGCGCGGCGCGTTCGGCGCCGAGGCCAGCCGGGCAACGGCCCTGGCGTTGATGGCGTATGCGATCGGCTTGCCGGCCTATGTCGGTATCCGCGTCTTCACGCCGGGCTACTTCGCCCGCGAGGACACAAGGACACCGGTCAAGATCGCGGCGTTGGCGATGATCGTGAACGTGGTGCTCAATCTCGTGCTGATGCAGCCGTTCGGTCACGTGGGGATCGCGCTCGCGTCGAGCGTCTCGGCGTGGCTCAACGTGTTCCTGTTGATCGTGGTGCTTGCCAGGCGCGGGCATTTCATGGCCGACGCGCGGCTGATGTCGCGGCTCGCGGGCATTGCCGGGGCTAGCGTCATCATGGCGGGGGCGCTCTGGTTCGCCGCCGCGTGGGCGGTGCCGTGGCTGGCCGGTCCGATCGCCGAGCAGGTGGCGGCCCTTTCCGCGCTGGTGATTGGCGGCTTCGTCCTTTATCTCATCGCGGCCAGGGTGTTCGGCGTCTATTCCATTGCCGAGATCAGGGGGATGCTTCGGCGCGCGCGCTGACCGCTTGACCCCCCCAGACGGGCGGGCGATAACCCGCTCACGGAAAACGTAACCGGAACCTGATCTGCCATGACCGAACGAATTTTTTCCGGCGTCCAGCCGACCGGTAACCTGCATCTCGGCAACTATCTCGGCGCGATCCGCAACTGGGTCGGTTTGCAGAACGAGTACGAGTGCCTGTTTTGCGTGGTCGACCTGCACGCCATCACGGTCTGGCAGGAACCGGCCAAGCTGCGTTCGTCGACACGCGAGGTGGCGGCGGCCATGATCGCCGCCGGGATCGACCCCAAAAAACACATCATTTTCAATCAGTCGCAGGTCCCGGGGCATGCCGAGCTCGCGTGGGTCCTCAACTGCGTCGCCCGCATGGGCTGGCTCGGCCGCATGACCCAGTTCAAGGAGAAAGCCGGCAAGGATCGCGAGAACGCGTCCGTCGGCCTGTTCGCCTATCCGAACCTGATGGCCGCCGACATCCTGCTTTATAAAGGCACGCACGTGCCGGTCGGCGACGACCAGAAACAGCACCTCGAACTGGCCCGCGACATCGCGCACAAGTTCAATCTCGATACCGGCACCGAGACGTTTCCGCTGCCGGAGCCGCTGATCCTCGG
This sequence comes from Rhodospirillales bacterium, assembly GCA_965229805.1. GTDB lineage: Bacteria > Pseudomonadota > Alphaproteobacteria > Rhodospirillales > Casp-alpha2 > UBA4479. Next base: position 204,191 of record CBDDJO010000001.1, read on the forward strand.
TTCCGCGACCCGCGTCATGTCGCTCAAGGACGGCACTGCCAAGATGTCAAAGTCCGATCCGTCGGACCTGGCGCGCATCAACATGACGGACGATGCCGATACCATCGCGCGCAAAATCAAAAAGGCGAAGACGGATCCGGACCTGCTGCCGGAGACGCCCGCCGGCCTCGAGCCGCGGCCGGAGGCGCGCAACCTGATCGGCATTTACGCGGCGCTCGCGGAAACCACCGTCGACGCCGCCGTCAAGGAATTCGCGGGCCTGCAGTTCTCGGCGCTCAAGGAGCGGCTTTCGGAAGTGGCGGTCGCCAACCTGTCGCCGATCCAGGACGAATACCGCCGTCTTCTGAACGACAAGGCGATTATCGACGACGTGCTGGCGGACGGTGCCGAACGCGCGCGGGCGCTTGCCGAGCCGGTACTGCGCGAGGTGCATGACGTGGTCGGTTTCCTCAGGCCGAAGCGCAAGCGCAACTAAGCCGGTGGCCGTGGTTGCATGTCACGATGCACAGCCCCACCTAATGGGCTATAATCATCGTACGTAACGGCGCCACCGTTTAACGACGGCATTGGAGAGAGATATGTTTATCCAGACCGAAAGCACCCCGAATCCGGCGACGTTGAAGTTCCTGCCGGGCAAGGCCGTGATGCAGAACGGCACGGCGAATTTCGCCGAAGCTTCAGAGGCGCAGCGCTCGCCCATCGCGACACGGCTGTTCGCGATCGAGGGCGTGGCCGGCGTTTTTCTCGGCGCCGATTTCGTCACCGTGACGAAGACCGACGACAGGGACTGGGACGTCCTGCGTCCGCAGGTTCTGGGCGGGATCATGGAGCACTACCAGTCCGGACGTCCAATGATTGAGGAGGCGGCGGGTGACGATGATGCGCCGGCCGGCGACGACGACCCGATCGTCAAGCAAATCAAGGAGTTGATCGATACGCGCGTGCGCCCGGCGGTGGCTCAGGACGGCGGCGATATCATCTTCAAGGGCTTCGAGGGCGGTATCGTCTCGCTGCATATGCAGGGCGCGTGCGCCGGTTGCCCGAGCTCGACGGCGACCCTGAAGCACGGCATCGAGAACATGCTGCGCTATTACGTGCCGGAAGTTCAGGAAGTCCAGGCGGTCGAATAATCCGCGGAATTCCGCGCTTCAAGCCGCCATGAATTTTTACGAAAAGTGACGTCCAAAATCGGTAGCGCGGTGAACCTAACTGTGTTAACCATGACACGACTACGACTAAAAGTCGGCCAGTGATCCGACAGGTAAATATGCCGTCGGGGATATAAAAAAAGAGCCGAAAAAATCCCAGGGCGAACGAAACGAGAGTGAGGGGACGGCGTGCATGCCGCAATCATGCCGCCGGAAGCAGTAATGACGACTCGTAGATTCGACCGCTTGATTCTGAGTGTGATCGGGTGCGCCATCATCGCCACGGCGTTCGCAAGCATGGTCAGCCCGCAATCGGGTGTGACCGCCAACCCGCGCGTAACGTTCGATCAGGCGCACGCCGAAGCGGCGCACCTGAACCAGGGCGTCGACCGGGTGGCGCCCGACGAAATCGAGCTTGCCGCCGGCGTGGCCGTCGCATCGCTCCGCGAAGCGCATGCGCTTGCCGAGCGGTTCCAGTCGATGGGCTACCGTCTGGAGCACATCCGCGAGCACGGCCATCCGGTGCCGCGCGTGTTCCTTGCCGAGATGCCGCGCGACCTGCATGCGGTTCCCGAGGTTTCGCTGAAGAAAACAGTGTTTTTCCAGACCATGTTGCCGCTCATCCTCAAGGAGAACGAGCGTATCCTCGCCGACCGGCACCGGTTGATCCGCCTGAAATCGGAGCGCGCCCTGGGCCGCAAGCTGTCGGCGGCCGACCGCCTGTGGCTGGCGGTGTTGGCGGAGCGTTACAAGGTCAAGGACGACGATATCGATACGCTGCTGGCGCGCGTCGACATAATTCCGCCGTCGCTGGCGATGGCACAGGCCGCCGAGGAGAGCGGTTGGGGCACGTCACGTTTCGCCCAGGCCGGTAACGCGATCTATGGCCAGTGGACCACCGCCGACGGCGAGGGTCTGGTGCCGGAAGAGCGGCCCGAGGGCATGGACCATAAGGTCCGGATTTTCGACAACCTGCAACAGTCCGTCGCCGCCTATATGCGCAATTTGAATACCCACGGGGCATACAGGACGCTACGCCGTGAGCGTGGCGGGCTGCGGGCGGCCGGTGCCGCGCTCGACGGTACGGTGCTGGCGGGTACGCTGACCAAATATTCCGAGCGCGGCGCCGAATATGTCGAGACGGTTCGCACGATCATCGATGCGAACAATCTGCGCGAACTCGATGATGCGCGGCTTGTTGCCGACGCACAGGAAGACGATCAGTCGGTCTGAACTTTTTTCGGAACGTAGAACTGCCTGCCGAACCAGTACCAGCTGCCGTTCCCGGCCGGCATGGTACAGTTGAGACGCGTGCGGCCCGGCGGCATCGCGGTGTCCATGCGCACCTCGATACGTTTGCCGAGCCTCTGCAGGTCGAGTTTATCGACGTGTGACGCGTAACAGTTCAGACGGTCCAGCCCCTTCATCGGCCAGGTCAGCGTAAACCCGATAAGCGGCGGATTCGGCGTCGTGATCGTCGGGTCGTCGGGCGTCATGTCGGCGACGCGGATCGGCAGCGCATTGGCGCCGAGCTTGAATCGATCGACGGAGCCGAACGACTCGTTCATTGCGAACCGCGGCAGATAGTACATCTCGCTGCCGGACCCGATGGCGCCGGAATGCTGACCGAACGCCGCGACGAAACCCTCGCTTTTGACCAGCGCCATGACCTCGTTATTGGTCTCGCCGTAAGGGTACGCGAACAGGTCGGGTGTGTTGCCGAGCTTCTCCTCGAACAGGGCATTCGATTTGCGGAGTTCGGCCTTGACCGCGTCGGCGGAGAGGTCGGCCATGTGCGGGTGCGACTTGGTCTGGCTGCCGATGGTCACGCCCTGATCGGCGATCTCCTTGATCTGTTCCCAGCTCATGTATCTGGACAGGCCGCGATCGACGGGATCGGTGGCGACGAAAACCGTCAGCGGATACCCGGCTTCCTTGAGGATCGGCCATGCCCGCGTGTAGACCGATTCGTAGGCGTCGTCGACGCTCAGGCCCACCGTCTTGGGCGGTAACGCCTCGCCGTTCCTGAGCGCGGCGATGATCTTGGGCAGCGATGTGACATTATAGCCGCCGGTGCGCAGCTCTTCGATGTGTGAACGGAACTGCTCCATGGTGACGTTGGTCGACGGAAAATCGGTTTCGCCGAAGCGGTGGTACATGATAACGGCGGCCTTCGTCACCGGTTCGTCGGCGACCGCCGGTCCGGGCGCGACCACGGCGGCACCGGTACCGAACACGAGCGTTAGGAACATCACGAGCGGCGGCAAGATACGATAGTTGAACATCCACGCTCCCCCTTTGAGCGGCAGACCAGACTGGAACATGATGACTTTGCGCAATCTTAGCAAGAATTGTTGCGGTTTCGTCTTAGCAACATCAAGTATGAACCAACACGTTGTCACGGGCTGTGACGCACCGCACGCGATCATGGCCCCAAAGTACCAAGGAGATTCGGTCATGGCAGATCAAACCAATACACCGCTGAGCCCGGACGCCCTGGATACGATTTTCCTCAAGGCGCGCACCCACAACTGGTGGGCCGACAAGCCGGTCCCGCAAAGCATGCTTGAGGAAATTTGGAACATCGCTCGCATGGGGCCGACTAGCGCCAATTGCAGTCCGGCAAGAATCGTTTTCGTCACATCGGACGAGGCCAAGGAAAAGCTGCGCCCGTGTCTGATGAAAGGAAATGTCGACAAGACCATGAAGGCGCCGGCGACGGCGATCATCGGCCACGACATGGCGTTTTACGAGCAACTGCCGAAGCTGTTTCCGCACACCGACGCCCGTTCGTGGTTTGCCGGCAAGGATGACCTGATCGAGGAAACGGCGTTCCGGAACGGCACCCTGCAAGGCGCCTATTTCATGCTGGCGGCACGTGCGCTGGGGCTCGATTGCGGCCCGATGTCCGGCTTCGACAAGGATAAAGTCGACGCCGCCTTTTTCGACGGCACGACGGTCAAATCGAACTTCATCTGCAGTATCGGTTACGGCACCGACAAGAACCTGTTCCCGAGAAGCCCCCGCCTTGCGTTTGCGGAAGCCTGCCGCGTCGAATAATAAAGAGAGCGCGCGGCGGCCACAGCCGTCGCGTGTTCCCTAACCGGCGGACGATCCCGTGACGCGCAACACGATCTCATCGAGCATCTATCTGGTTCTGGTCGTCGTTGCGATTACCTCGCGCATTTGGCCGTTTCCGTTGGGCCGGGAAATCGGCATCGGGCTCACGCTCTTGTTCCTGGCGATGGAGTTCACCCGTGCCCCCGCTTTGCAGCGCAACGTCGGTGCGCTCCTGTTCGCCGCCGGTGTCGCGGGTGCCTGGGCGGGCGGCGACCTTATCGGCGCCATGATGAACGGTCTGGAGCGTTCGCAGATCTTCCTCGTCATGTTCTTCGCCGTGATGTGGTTGCGCGAACCCGCCGTCACCAGCCCGTCGCTCCGGACCTTGCGCGATGCCGTGGTCGCGCAGCCGGCGGGGCGGCGCTATCCGATTCTGTGGCTGAGCGGCCACTTCCTGGGGTCTGTTCTCAATCTCGCGGCGATGAGTTTGTTGTCCGGGATGGTGGGCGATCAGAAAGAGGCGCGCCTCAAAAAGCGCCTCTCGATCTGTCTGATGCTGGGCTTCACCACGGCTTCCACATGGGGGCCTTTCTACGTCAGTATCGCCGTCATTCTATCGGCGATCCCGGGGCTGAGCTGGCTCGAGATCGCGCCGCTCGGTTTTGCGCTCTCGATGTGCCTGCTGGCCGTGGGCTGGGCCTACGACCGCATGTTCCTGCGCGAGAAACCCGCCCCGGGGGCTTCGCGCGCGGGGCCGCCCCTGACGCCCGCGACTGTCGGCCGCGCCGCGCTGATTCTGGTACAGCTCATCTTTCTGGTAATGGGCGCGCACGAGATTGCCGGCCTTTCAATCCCGATCGCGCTCGGCGTCATCGGGCCGCCGTTCGCCATCGCCTGGGCCGCCGTGCAGGCCGGGCATGGCGGGCGCTGGTCGGTGGGTGCCGGGCCGCTGATCCGGCGCATCTACACGAACCTGCCGGAACTCCGGAACGAAGCCATCGCCTTCGTTGCCGCGTCGGTTTTGGGGGTCGGAGTATCGCGTGTTTTACCACCGGAGCAGATCGGTGCCGCGCTTTATGAATACGGTGTTCACCCGGACGTGGTCGTGATCGGCATCGTGTTCGGTATGTCGCTGTTGGGCATGGCCGGCCTACACCCGGTGGTCATCGCCATTCTCGTCGGTGAGGTGTTGCCACCGGAAGTGATCGGCATCGCGCCCGAGGTGCTGGCGGTCGCCATGCTGGGGGTTTGGGGTACGTCGACGATGGTGTCGCCGTTCTCCGCGACGACGCTGTTCATGGCTCGGGTCGTCGGCTTACCCAGCCATGTCATCGCATGGCGCTGGGGGCCGCCGATCATCATGCTGTCGGCATGCGTGGTCGCGGCATATGTGGTGATCGTCCGGCATCTGTTGTATGCCTGAAACAGGGAAAGACATGACCGTTGTATTGGGCATAGATACCGCGACTAGCGGCTGCGCCGCGGCGCTGGTCCGCGACGGCGAGACACTCGCCGCCCGGCGCGCGCGCATGGCGCGTGGCCAGTCCGAGGCACTGGCGCCGATGATCGACGAGGTCGTCCAGGATGCCGGCATCTCGTTCAGGGATATCGATGCGGTCGCCGTCACCCGCGGACCGGGCGCCTTCACCGGCCTCAGGATCGGCCTCGCGGCCGCGCGCGCGCTGGCGCTGGCGCTTGGCAAGCCGTGCCTCGGCATCGACACGTTCGCGGCGCTTCTGGAAGCGGTGAGAGAAAATACCGGCTATGCGGCGGTCGACGCCTGCGTCATCGCCGTCGACAGCAAGCGCGACGAATTGTTCGTTGCCATCTACGATGCCAACGGCCGGGCGGATGGAGAGCCCGTGGCGTTGCGCCCGGAAGATATCCCCGAGCGTTTGGGCGCGGCGGCAAATGTCGTCGTTGCCGGTGACGGCGCGGCGCGGGTCGTGCCGGCGCTGGCGCCCCGTTCGCATGTCGTGCTCGCCAACGATGCCGAGCTTCCCGACCCCGCCGTTATCGCACGTCTCGGTCTTGCCGCGTTAGAAACACCGGAAAACGCGCCGGCGACACCTCTCTATCTGCGCCCACCGGATGTCACGATGCCCGGGGGCAACGGTTAAACGCTCTCCCGGCGGATCAGCAGGCGGTGGACGCCATCGGCGGGCTGATCGGGGGATTCCGGCGCCAGGGACAGCACCGTGTGGCCGTGCTGACGGGCCGAGCGCGGCACGTTGACCAGCGGCTCGTCGCCCTTCAGGCGGACCTCCAGCACTTCGCCCGGGGCGATCTTTTCGAGCCGCAGCTTGGTGCGCACGAAGGTCATCGGACAGATCAACCCGGTAATATCGATGCTATGATCCGCATCAATAACTTCGTTCTCGTTACTTTTTTCCACCATCAGATAACTTGAATCCACATTGTATAATACTTATAAAATCTGTCCTGCCTCAGTTATCTTATGAAAATCATAAATTTATTGCCGGAGAGCATAAACCCAATGACCGAACAACCGACGCAAACGGACCTCCTTGAGCTTACTTCTGAGATTGTATCGGCACACGCCTCAAACAATACCGTCGCCGCGAACGATTTGCCGCAAATTATTAAAGATATCTACGCGACCCTTCAGAATCTCGGCAGTGGCAATCAGCCACAGGAACGTCCGCAGCCGGCCGTTCCGGTCAAAAAGTCGGTTACGCCCGATCACATCATCTGTCTCGAGGACGGCAAGCAGCTCAAGATGCTGAAACGCCACCTGAAAACGTCCTACAACATGACGCCGGAGGAATATCGCGAGCGCTGGGGCCTGCCCGCCGATTACCCGATGGTGGCGCCGAATTATGCGAAAAAGCGCAGTTCCCTGGCCAAAAAGATCGGCCTCGGCCGCAAACCGGGCGCACGCCGCAAGGGCAAGTGACGGATAACGTCATTTTGAGCACCGACGCCCCTTCACATAGCGGGTCCGGAGCGCTACCATCACCCTATTGAATGGCAAGGGATGGCTATGGACGAATCTCGTCTCGAAAGACTGTGTGTCGACAAAGGTATGAAAATGACCGAGCAGCGGCGCGTGATTGCCCGCGTCCTGTCGGAATCCGAAGATCACCCGGATGTTGAGGAAGTGTACCGCAGGGCGTCCGCGCAGGATTCTAAGATTTCGATCGCGACCGTCTATCGTACAATGCGTCTGTTCGAAGACGAAGGCATCGTTGAGCGGCACGACTTCGGCGATGGACGGGCGCGTTACGAGGAAGTCTCGGAGGAACATCACGACCATCTGATCAATGTCAAATCGGGCCGGGTCATCGAGTTCCAGAACGAGGAGATCGAACGTCTGCAGGAGCGCGTCGCGCGGGAACACGGACTCAAGCTTGTCGGCCACCGGTTGGAGCTTTTCGGCGTGCCGTTAAAGGACGCGGACAAATAGGAATGACAGCACCGGTCACGGAGCGCGCCGCTTGACAGCCGCATATCGGCACATCATCTTCCGCGCCCGAACTGCTGGCGAGTCTGGGATGCCGGGCTCCAGTTGCGGAAATGCGATCGAATTCCGGGATTAACCGTGAAAAAGTCCGTTCACATCAAGTCGTACGGTTGTCAGATGAACGTCTACGATGCATCACGCATGGAAGACGTCCTGGCGCCCATGGGCTACGGCCCCGCGGCGGGCATGGAGGGTGCCGACCTGGTGATCCTCAACACCTGCCACATACGCGAGAAGGCAGCGGAGAAGGTCTATTCCGAACTGGGCCGGCTGCGCCAGGAAAAGACAGCGCGCGCGGCGACGGCACGGCCGATGCGAATCGCCGTCGGCGGATGCGTGGCGCAGGCGGAAGGTGAGGAAATTCTGAGGCGCGCGCCGTTCGTTGATCTTGTGTTCGGGCCGCAGACCTATCACCGCCTGCCGCTGATGCTGCGCGAACTGGAGAGCCGCGGCCACGCCGTGGTCGATACGGAATTTCCCGCCGACGACAAGTTCGATCAATTGCCGGATGCCGGCAGGCTGGACGGCGCCAGCGCATTCCTGACCGTGCAGGAGGGCTGCGACAAGTTCTGCACGTTTTGTGTCGTCCCTTATACACGAGGCGCGGAGTTTTCCCGGCCGGTCGATCCGGTATTGCGCGAGGCGCGACTTCTCGTCGGCAAGGGCGCGCGCGAGATCACGCTTCTGGGTCAGAACGTCAACGCCTATCACGGCGCGCATGACGACGGCACGGAATGGACGCTCGGGCGTCTGATCCGGGAACTGGCCGACATCGACGGTCTCGACCGCATCCGTTACACGACATCCTATCCGGCCGAGGTGGACGACGACTTGATTGCCGCCCACCGCGACGTGCCGGCGTTGATGCCGTTCCTGCACCTTCCCGTGCAATCCGGATCCGATCGGGTGCTGAAGGCCATGAACCGGCGTCATACCGCCGGCGACTACAGGGACATCGTCCGCCGTCTGCGGGACGCGCAGCCCGACCTGGCGCTGTCGTCGGATTTCATCGTCGGCTTCCCGGGCGAGACGGACGCGGCTTTCGACGAAACCATGGGGCTTGTCCGCGACGTCGGCTTCGTTCAGGCCTATTCCTTCAAATACAGCCCGCGCCCCGGCACCCCGGCCGCCGATATGGACGCGCAGGTGCCGGAAGCCGTCAAATCCGAACGGCTCCGGGTGTTGCAGGACGAACTCAACCGCCAGCAGATTGCTTTCAACGAAACTTGTGTCGGCCGCGAGATGCCGGTTCTGTTCGACCGTCCGGGCGGGCGGGACGGCCAGCTCGTCGGCCGCAGCCCTTACATGCAGGCGGTCCATGCCGCATTGCCGCATAGTCAATTGGGAGACATCGTGAACGTGATGATCGACAAGGCGAAACCGAACAGCCTGTCCGCCGTCGTTGCCGGGAAACAGGAGGCCGTCGCTTGAGCAGGGTCAGCCGTACGGCGACCCGGCCCAAGGAAGCCGGGGGTGTCACGCGCAAGAAGTCCTTTCCGAAAAACGCTCTCGCGATCGCGTTGTTCGGATCGCATCATAGTCATCTGGCGCAGATCGAAAGCGCGCTCGGCGTTGCGATCCACGCGCGCGGCAACGAAGTGACGATCGCCGGCGACGCCGAAGCGGTGGCGCGCGCCATCAGCGTGCTTGATGCCCTCTATGAACGCCTCGAGCGCGGCCAGGATATCGATCAGCCCGAGGTGGACGCGATGCTGCGGTTTTCCGCCGAGCCCGAGCGCACCATGCCGACCGCGGACGCCGGCGTCAGTATCCGCAACCGTGTGGTCACGGCGCGCACGCCGACGCAGGCCGATTATCTCCGTGCCATCGACGAATCGGAACTCGTCTTCGCGGAAGGTCCGGCCGGCACGGGTAAGACATATCTAGCGGTCGCCAAGGCGGTGGAACGCCTTGTGCGCGGCGATGTCGAGCGCATCATCCTGTCCCGCCCCGCCGTCGAAGCCGGCGAACAGCTCGGCTTCCTGCCCGGCGACATGCGCGAAAAGGTCGACCCGTACCTGCGGCCGCTTTACGACGCCTTGCACGACATGATGCCGGGACAGCAGGTGCAGAAGCGCCTCGAAAGCGGCGAGATCGAGGTCGCGCCGCTCGCGTTCATGCGCGGTCGTACGCTGGCCAATGCGTTCGTCATCCTGGACGAGGCGCAGAACACCACTGCGGTGCAGATGAAGATGTTCCTGACGCGGCTCGGCGAGAACTCGCGCATGGTGATCACCGGCGACCTGAGCCAGGTCGATTTGCCGCGTGGTACGCGCTCGGGCCTGCGCGATGCGCGCGAAGCGCTTACCGGCGTCGAGGGCATCCGTTTCCTGCGTTTCAAGGATACGGACGTGGTACGCCATCCGCTCGTCGGGCGGATCGTCAACGCCTACAAGGCACTGGACAACAAGCGTGGCGCGGGCGCCGAATACAAGAACGATGAAACCGCAACTGGCGACAATGAAGATTGACGGCTCCGAGGGCGCAGACACCACCGGACTGCTGGCCGTTGATGTCGATATAGCCGCCGACGGTTGGCGCGGCGTGCTCGACGATCCGCAGCACGTGTGCCGCCGGGCGATCAGCGCGGCATTCGGGCGGCTAGACTACCCCGAGCGCACGTACGAAGTCTCGGTCGTGCTGACGGACGATACACGCCAGCGCAAACTGAACGCGGCATATCGTGGCAAGGACGCCAGCACGAACGTCCTGTCGTTCCCGGCGGGGGAGGACCCGGATGGAGCGTTTCCCGAGGATCTCGCGGTGCCGCTCGGCGATCTGACGCTGGCGCTGGAAACGGTCGGCCGGGAAGCCGGTGACGAGGGATTGTCATTTGCCGATCATTTTTGTCATCTTCTGGTGCATGGTATGCTGCACCTTGCCGGTTACGATCACGAAACCGACAATGACGCCGAACGGATGGAAATGCTGGAAATCGAGATTCTTGCCGGGCTCGGGGTCGGCAACCCTTATGCCGACAAGGCTACGGTACTACACGAATGACGGAATCGAATATGAAAGACTCAAACGGATTCGAGGAACCTCCGAGTCCCAGCGGGGACGGTAACGACAACGGGGCGAGAAGCCAGAATTTCTCCGATCGTATCCGCGTCTGGGTGCGCAATATCAAACGGATGTCCGGCTCGAACGGTTCGGCGCGCGATACGCTCGACGAGTTGATCGATGAACGTGAGGAATCGGAGATGCCGCTCGATCCCGACGAGCGCCTCCTGGTTGCCAACATCCTCGAACTCAGGAACCTGACGATCTACGACGTCATGGTGCCGCGCGCCGATATCGTCGCGATTCCCATCAACGCGCCGTTGCAGGAGGTGATCGACGTCGCCACCCGCGAAGGCCATTCACGTCTGCCGATCTATACCGAGACCCTCGATGACGCGCAGGGCATGGTGCATATCAAGGATGTGCTCGGCTGGCGCGGCAACGACATCGAATTCAAGCTCGAACGCGTGCAACGCCGGTTGCTGTTCGTGGCGCCGTCGATGCGGGTGTTGGAACTGTTGCTCGAAATGCGGGTCAAGCGCTCGCACATGGCGCTCGTGGTCGACGAGTTCGGCGGCGTCGACGGGCTCGTCACGATCGAGGATCTGGTCGAGGAAATCGTCGGCGAAATCGACGACGAACACGACAACGACGACGAACCCAAAATGGAGCGACGCCGCGACGGCTCGTGGGTTGCCGACGCGCGGATGGAACTGAAGACGTTCGAGGAACGCCTCGGTCGGATCTTCAGCAACGAAGACCACGAGGATATCGATACCTTGGGCGGCCTCGTGTTCTCGATCGCCGGGCGTGTGCCGATTCGCGGCGAAATCGTCACGCTTCCCGACGGTACCGAGTTCGAAATCCTCGATGCGGACCCGAGGCGCATTCACCGTGTCCGAATCCGCAGCGGCGCGTCCGCCGACGATGCGGCGGGCACGGCGGGTGCCGAATGAATCAAGGCGCGGGCGTCGTCGCCGCGATTCTCGAAAATCACTGGCGCCGTAAAGGGCTTGCGCTGATCCTCGGATTGGCGGCCGTCGCCTCATTACCGCCGTTTCACGTCTTCCCCGTCCTGTGGCTCTCTCTGGCCGGATTTCTGCTCCTCAACTGGACCGCGTCGTCATGGCGCCGCGCCGCGCTCGAGGGCTGGCTGTTCGGTCTCGGCTGGTTCGGCGGTGGCTTCTATTGGATCGGGCACGCCTTTTTCGTCGATGCCGAACGTTTTGCCGCTCTGATGCCTGTGGCCCTGATCGGAATGGCGGGCGGGATGGGGCTCTACACGGCATTGGGTGCGGTGATGTTCTACTTCATCAAGCGCCGCTACGAACATCTGCATCCGCTTCTGGTGCCCGCATTCGCGGCCTGCTGGATTGTCTGCGAATGGCTGCGCGGCTGGGTGCTGACGGGGTTCCCCTGGAACCCTCTGGCGTCGGTTTGGGGCAATCTGCCGGAAATGATGCAGTCCGTGGCCTGGATCGGATCCCTTGGACTGGGCTTCCTGACCGCCGTGATCTTCGCCGCGCCGGCGTTGCTTTTTGGGCGTTCCGGCGCGGAACTGCGCAGGCCCGGGTTAGTGGTCCTGATGTTCAGCGTGTTGTTGCCGGCTTTATGGGCCGGCGGGGCGTGGCGCGTCGGGGCGTCGACGCTCCTGACTCACGACGGGATCGTGCTCAGACTGGTGCAGCCGGCCATTCCGCAAAAATTGAAATGGCAGCCGGACCTGCGGCGCCAGCACGTGATACGGCAGATGGCGATGAGCAAGCGCACGCCCGGCCCGCTGGGGCCGCCGACGCACGTGATCTGGGCGGAAACCAATGTACCGTATGTGCTGGAGTCCGAATCGACGATCCCGTCGTCATTGGCAGCGGTGGTGCCGGAGGGCGGCGCGTTGATATTCGGCGCGCCCCGGCGCGACGCCGAGGACCGCGCCTACAACAGCCTGTTCGTGATCGATCAGCACGGCAAGATCGCCGATATCTTCGACAAGTACCATCTCGTGCCGTTCGGCGAATACGTGCCGCTGCGCGACCTCATTCCGATAAAAAAATTGACCGAGGGCAGAGGGGATTTCACGCCGGGTCCCGGGCCGAGGACGCAGCATTTCCAGGGACTGCCATCGTTCGCGGCGATCATCTGCTACGAAGTCATCTTTTCCGGCAATGTGGTCGACGCGAACGACAGGCCGTCCTGGATCCTGAACGCCACGAACGATGCGTGGTTCGGGCCGTCGACGGGACCGAGACAGCATCTCGTCCAGGCCAGGCTCCGCGCCATCGAGGAAGGGCTGCCGGTCGTCCGTGTCGCCAACACGGGGATCAGTGCCGTGATCGATCCTTACGGGCGGGTTCGTAACCGTATCGGTCTCGACGAACAGGGTGTCATAGACGCGCCATTACCCGTGCCGCTCGCCAGTACCTTTTTCGCGAACTACGGACAATCCACAGGTTTGCTAATCGCGGCACTCGGTATACTTACCGGTGTATTCGGTCGCCGATTACGGGTTTCCGGCATCGGCTGAAAAGCCCCGAACGGTCTTCGAACTTGAAATCGGCCGGGGCGGCCTGGAACCGGTTATCATGTATTTCGGAGCACGACATTGGTAAAACAACCGCAAGTCGCTTTCAGTCCCGCCGGAATCGGCCGTGGCCGCCGGCAACGGGAATTTCCGCCCGGCACCCCGCATCCCGTCGATGTCCATGTCGGCAGCCGGGTGCGGCTGCGCCGTACCATGCTGGGCATGTCGCAGGAAAAACTGGGCGAGGCCGTCGGGCTTACCTTCCAGCAAATCCAGAAGTACGAGCGTGGCGCCAACCGGATCGGGTGCAGCCGAATCTATCAGTTCAGCAGCATCCTCGATGTTCCCGTGGCTTTCTTTTTCCAGGATATGCCGGCGGAAGCGCTCGGCGCCAAGGCGGTGGCCAACGGATTGTCCGCTCATGCATCGGAAAATCCGGAGGACGACCCGCTGTCGCGCCAGGAAACCCTGGAACTGGTGCGTGCCTACTACCGTATTCAGGATACGCAGGTCAGGAAGCGTGTCTTCGACCTCCTGCTCTCGATGGCGAATCTGCCTGTCGACGATTGATCCGCGGGGGACTCCGGGTCTCCGGAGTCCCTAAACCGTCTTTTCGCGGATTCACTTGACGTTACCTCCCTAAGTTGCCACAAGTCCTGCGCGCCCCTTGGGGCGCTGTGGATGGATTTGGACCGCTTGCCGCCACGTTAAACACTGCGCTAAGTGGGCTACTAGCGAGACCCGTTCCCTAGCCCCCGGTCCAGATAACAGACAAGACTTTCATTTGAGCTCGGGAGGGACCGAACTTGAGCAGACCAAATTACCTATTCACCAGTGAATCAGTTTCCGAAGGCCATCCGGATAAAATTTGCGACCGCATCTCCGACGAAATCGTCGACGCGCACCTTGCACTCGATGCAACCGCTCGCGTCGCGGTCGAGGCGATGGTCACGACCAACCTGATCCTCCTCGCCGGCGAAACCCGTTGCGCCGAGGAAGTGTCGCCTGCCCGCCTTGAGGAGCTGGCGCGGTTGGCCGTCAAAGACATCGGTTACGACCAGGAAAACTTCCATTGGGAAAACTCGGAAGTCCAGGTGCATGTGCACCCGCAATCCGTCGACATCGCGCAGGGCGTCGATGCCGCCGGCAACAAGGACGAAGGCGCGGGCGACCAGGGCATCATGTTCGGGTATGCCTGCACCGAGACTGACAACCTGATGCCGGCGCCGATCGATTTCTCGCATCGCATTCTCAAGGAAATGGCTATCAAGCGGAAAACCGGCGAGTTTTCCGGATTTGGTCCGGATTCCAAGAGCCAGGTCACGCTGCAGTACGAAGACGGCATGCCGGTGCGCGCCACCTCGGTGGTGGTGTCGACCCAGCACGACGAGGACCTGAGCCAGGACGACGTCCGTGAAATGGTGCGGCCCATCGTCGAGAGCGTGCTGCCCGAGGGCTGGATGTGCCCGGAAGAGGAGTTCTACGTGAACCCGACCGGCCGTTTCGTGATCGGCGGGCCGGACGGCGACGCTGGCCTCACCGGCCGCAAGATCATCGTCGACACCTATGGCGGCGCCGCGCCGCACGGTGGCGGTGCGTTCTCCGGCAAGGACCCGAGCAAGGTCGACCGCTCGGCGGCCTACGCGGGCCGTTACCTGGCCAAGAACGTCGTCGCGGCCGGGCTTGCCGAGAAATGCACGATCCAGTTGGCCTACGCCATCGGCATTTCCAAGCCGCTCTCGGTCTATATCGAGACGCACGGCACCGGCAAGGTGGACGCAGATGCCATTGCGCTGGCGCTGCGCGATCTGGTCGACCTGTCGCCGCGCGGCATCCGCGAGCACCTCGAGCTCAGCCGGCCGGTCTATGGCCGGACCGCCGCCTATGGCCACTTCGGGCGAGCGCCCGATGCCGACGGTGGGTTCTCGTGGGAGCGCACCGACCTTGTCGACGATCTCAAGGCCGCGCTCGGGGTGAACTGACCTCATAAAGGGTTCCCGCATGTCCCGGGATATGCCGAAAGACCCCTCGGGAAAGCCCATGTGGTACGGCCGGCGCCGGACACACAAGCTCCGGCCCGGCCGCCAGCAGCTCGTCGATACGTTGCTTCCGAAACTACTGGTCGCGGATCGTGCCGGCAACGCGCCGGTCGCGTTCCCGCCCGGGTTCGGGCCGCCGGCACGCGAGTTACGGCTGGAAATCGGCTTCGGCGCCGGCGAGCATCTGAGCGGCGAGGCGGCGGCGAATCCGGACGTCGATTTCATCGGTTGCGAGCCGTTCATCAACGGTGTCGCTGCGCTACTGGCGGATATCGACGGGCTCGGCCTCGGTAACATCCGGATTTTCGACGACGACGTTAGGTTGCTGCTGCAACGCCTGCCGGCTGCCTCGGTGTCCGTTATATACATCCTGTTTCCCGACCCGTGGCCGAAGGCGCGCCACAACCGCCGCCGCATCTTCCAGTTCGAGACACTGGAGGCGCTGTCGCGCATCGCCCGGAACGATGCATTGTTGCTGTTTGCCTCCGACCACATGGATTATGTCGCATGGGCGCTCGCCGAAGCCCGACGGCATCCGGACTGGACATGGACCGCGCGCACGGCCGCCGACTGGCGCACACCGCCCGAGGATTGGATTCCGACGCGTTACGAAACCAAGGCAATCCGCAAGGGCGACATGCCCGCGTATCTGGCATTTCGGCGTGTGGCGCGCACCGGCAAGGTTTGACGTCGCGCCGCGCGTAATCGCTTGATTTTTCGACTATCCCCTTGCTTTTTGAAGCCATTCTGGATATATCGTGCGTGCCCTTAAGAGGGCACTCGTTAATCTGACGAAGATGAGAGATTGATGGGTGGGCCAGCGGCCCGCCTTTTTTATTGCCCGCAGGCGGCCGCATGGCCGCTGGGACGGATAGAAGGGATCAACGTGAGCGCGGATTTGCTTGCCGAACGCGTGGAGCAGCTATTGACGCCGACCATCGAGGCGATGGGCTTCGAGGTGGTGCGCGTCTCGATCAGCGGCGACAGGAATGCGACGCTGCAGATCATGGCCGAACCCGTCGACGGTAGCGAGATGACGGTCGATCATTGCGCCGATATCTCGCGCGCCGTTTCCGCCGTGCTCGATGTGGAGGATCCGATCCCGGGGACGTATTCTCTGGAAGTCAGCTCTCCGGGGCTCGACCGGCCGCTGGTCCGTCTCGGCGATTTCGACCGGTTTGCCGGGTTCGACGCGAAAATCGAGATGAAGTCGCTGATCGACGGGCGCCGTAAGTTCAAAGGCCGCGTCGGCGGAACCGAAGGGTCCGATGTTTTGATCGAGATGGACGGCGAACAGATCAGGCTGGAACATGCCGCCATCGCCAAAGCCAAGCTTGTTATTACGGACGAGATGCTTGCCAAGCTAAAGGAAGAAAGAACTCATGAGTGAAACGCTTATGGAAGCCGGCGACGTACACGCCCGGCCAGAATTGCTCGTCGTCGCCGACACGGTGGCGCGGGACAAGGGCATCGAACGCGAAGAGGTCCTTGAGGCCATGGAGATGGCGATCCAGAAAGCCGGTCGTTCGAAGTACGGCCACGAGCACGATATCCGCGCGCACATCGACCGCAAGTCGGGCGAAATCATGCTGGCGCGTTATATCGAGGTCCTCGAAGACGGTGCCGAGCGCGAAAATGAAGTCACGCAGATATTTCTTGCCGACGCACTGCGCCGTAAATCCGACGCAACGGCGGGCGAGTTCATCGTCGATATCCTGCCGCCGATCGATTTCGGCCGCATCGCCGCGCAGACGGCGAAACAGGTCATCGTGCAGAAGGTCCGTGAAGCCGAGCGCGAACGTCAGTTCGAGGAGTACAAGGACCGCACCGGCGAGATCGTCAACGGTCTGGTCAAGCGGATGGAATACGGCAATGCAATCATCGACCTTGGCCGTGCCGAGGCGATCCTGCGGCGCGACGAGTCGATTCCGCGCGAGCATTTCAACAACGGCGACCGCATTCGTGCCTATATCGCCGATGTCCGCCAGGAGCCGCGCGGCCCGCAGATTTTCCTGTCGCGCACGCACCCCGATTTCATGGCCAAGCTGTTCGCGCAGGAAGTGCCGGAAATCTATGACGGCGTGATCGAAATCAAGTCGGTTGCCCGCGATCCGGGCTCGCGCGCCAAGATCGCCGTTGTCTCGCATGACAGTTCCATCGACCCTGTCGGCCCGTGCATCGGCATGCGCGGCTCGCGCGTGCAGGCCGTCGTCGGTGAACTGCAGGGTGAGAAGATCGACATCATTCAATGGTCGCCCGACGCGGCCTCGTTTATCGTCAACGCACTGGCCCCCGCCGAGGTGGCCAAGGTGGTGCTCGACGAGGACAACAACAAGATCGAGGTCGTGGTCCCGGACGAGCAGTTGTCGCTTGCCATCGGCCGCCGCGGCCAGAACGTACGCCTTGCCTCGCAGCTTTCCGGCTGGGACATCGATATCCTGACCGAAGCCGAGGAGTCGGAGCGCCGGCAGAAGGAATTCCAGGACCGCTCCAAGATGTTCGTGGACGCGCTCGACGTCGATGACGTCATCGCGCATCTGCTGGTGACCGAAGGCTTCAGCTCGGCCGAGGAAGTCGCGTTCGTGCCGGTCGAGGACTTGACCGACATCGAGGGCTTCGACGAGGACGTGGCCACCGAGTTGCAGGCCCGCGCCCGCGCCCACCTCGCCAACCGCGAGGAGGAAATGGACGTCAAGCGCAAGGAGCTCGGTGTCGAGGACGAAGTCTCGGCGCTTGACGGCATGACGGCGGCGCTGATGGTGGCGCTTGGCGAGAACGGTGTGAAGACACGCGACGACCTGGCCGACCTGGCCGGCGACGAGTTGCTGGAAATCGCGCCCGCCGGCTCCATGAACGAGGATCAGGCCAATGAACTGATCATGGCGGCGCGTGCGCATTGGTTTGCCGACGAGGAAACGCAAACCGATGCCGGGGAAGACGCCGGCGAAGAAACCGAGACGGAACCGGCCCAGTAAGGAATCGAGAGACTGGCATTTATGACGGCATTGGCTGAAATGACGAAACGGCAGACCCGCGAGGCTGAGCGCAGGTGTATCGTCTCCGGTGAGACGGCGCCCAAGCACGGCCTCATCCGGTTCGTCGTCGGCCCGGATAATGTTATAGTGCCCGACCTCGGGGAACGGTTGCCGGGCCGGGGTATCTGGCTCAGCGCCGATGCCGGGACGCTCGACAAGGCGGTGGCAAAGAAATTGTTTGCCCGCGCCGCCAAGGCGCAGGTGTCGGTGCCGGAGGATCTCACGGGCCGTGTCGAGGGATTGCTGGCGAAAAAGTGCCAGGACGTTATCGGCTTGGCACGGCGTTCGGATCTTCTGGTGTACGGATACGACCGCGTGCTGGAAGTGCTCGAACGCAACGCAGCCGGGCTGGTCGTCATCGCATCGGACGCCGGCGGCGCACGCCACGAAGTCGTCTACGCGGCCGGCAACACGCCGGTCGTAAGCGGCCTGCAGAGCCGCGAAATGGGCGAGGCGGCCGGGAAGGGCGTTGTATCGTTCCTGACGGTACAGCGTGGCGGCCTTGCCGTTACGTTGAAAAGAGAGTGTGAGAGATTGACCGGTCTCCGACCGGGGGAAATGGACGTAAGCAAATGAGTGACGCGAAAGAGACGGAAAATGGCAAAAAGCCGCTGGGCCTCTCGAAGCCGGGCCGGCTTGAACTGAACAAGACCGTCGAAACCGGTCAGGTGAAGCAGAACTTCTCGCACGGGCGCTCGAAAATGGTGACCGTCGAGAAAAAGCGCAAGCGCACCTTCGTGACCGACAACTCCGGCGATCTTTCCGAGGTCAAGGCGGGTCTGCGCGGTCCCAAGATGACCGAGGCCAAGGACACCGGCTTGGGCGAAGCGCCGAAAACACCGGTGCCGGTCGATACGCCGAGCGACGCCGATCTCGCGAGCATTTCCAAGCTGACCGATAGCGAACGCGAAGCGCGGATGCGAGCGCTGGAATCGGCGCGCCACGGCGGCGATGAGCAGACGCCCACCGGTCGCGGCAAACCGCAGATTTCTGATCTCGGCCGGGTTGAGGCGCCGGAAACCCCGGCGGCCGAACAGCCCGAGGAAACGGAAGAGGAGAAGGCAATCCGCGAGGCGCAGGAGCTCGAAGCCAAGCGCCTGGAGGAAGAGCGGAAGACCCGCGCCAAGGAAACGCCCCGAGACGCACGGCCGGAAGAGGCCCAATCTGGCGACGCTGAAGAAGAGGAAAAAGCGGCCCGCCGAGGTAAGCCCGCGAAGACGGATACCAAGCGTCCGTCGCCGGGCAAGAACCGCGAAGAGCGCCGCCGTCACGGCAAGCTGACCATTGCCGAGGCGGAATCCTTCGAGGAACTCGAGGAGCATCGCCGTTCCCTGGCATCGGTCAAGCGCCAGCGTGACCGTGATCGCGAAAAGCAGCGCGAACGCCGTTCCGAGGGCGGCAAGGTTATCCGCGACGTCGTCGTTCCGGAAACCATTACCGTTCAGGAACTTGCCAACCGGATGGCGGAACGCGGCGGAGTCGTGGTCAAGAAACTCATGGAGATGGGCGTGATGGCGACCATCACCCAGAGCATCGACGCCGATACCGCGGAACTGGTGGTGCAGGAGTTCGGCCACCGCATCAAGCGCGTGAGCGAAGCCGATGTCGAGGATCACCTGGTCATCGACGCCAGCGACGATGAAGCGGCGGCCGTGTCGCGGGCGCCGGTCGTCACCGTCATGGGGCACGTCGACCACGGCAAGACGTCGTTGTTGGATGCGCTGCGTGAGAGTGATGTCGCGAACCATGAGGCGGGCGGGATCACCCAGCACATCGGTGCCTACCAGGTGAAAACGGCGGATGGCGCCCTGATCACGTTTATCGATACACCGGGCCATGCCGCGTTCACCGAAATGCGGGCGCGCGGCGCCAAGGTGACCGATATCGTCGTGCTTTGCGTGGCGGCTGAAGACGGCATCATGCCGCAGACGATCGAGGCCATCCATCACGCCAAGGCGGCGGAAGTGCCGATCATCGTCGCGGTCAACAAGATCGACAAACCCGATGCCAATCCGGACAAGGTGAAGACGGATCTGCTGAGCCACGACATCCAGGTCGAGGACATGGGCGGTGACGTGCTTTGCGTACCGGTGTCGGCGTTGAAACGCCAGAACCTGGACAAGCTTCTGGAAGCGATCCAACTGCAGGCGGAACTGCTTGACCTTAAGGCCAACCCGGAACGGCCGGCGGAGGGCATTGTCGTCGAATCGAAAATGGAACAGGGCCGCGGCTCGGTCGCCACAGTGCTGGTCCAGCGCGGTACGCTCAATGTCGGCGACATCTTCGTTGCCGGCGCCGAATGGGGCCGGGTCCGTGCGCTGACCGATGCGCACGGCAACAAGATGGACAAGGCGGGACCGTCCGAGCCGGCGGAAGTGCTCGGCCTCAACGGCACGCCGCTGGCCGGTGACGAGGTCGTCGTGGTCGGTGACGAGGCGAAGGCCCGCGAGGTGTCGGAATTCCGTCAACGCCGCGACCGCGATGCGCGGGCGTCGGTGGCCGCGCGCGGCACGCTCGAACAGATGTTCGAGAAGATCAAGGAAGGCGAGGCGGAAATGCTGCCCGTCATCATCAAGGCGGACGTGCACGGGTCGCTGGAAGCGATTATCGGCGCGCTGACCAAGATGGCGACGGACGAGGTCGAGGTGCAGGTGCTGCATTCCGGCGTCGGCGGCATCAACGAATCCGATGTCACGCTGGCGCGCGCGTCGAATGCGTTGGTGGTCGGCTTCAACGTCCGCGCCAACCCGCAGGCCCGCGAGGCGGCGAAGCGGGACGGCGTCGACATCCGATACTACTCGATCATCTACGACCTGACCGACGACGTGAAGAAAATGCTGTCGGGCATGCTGTCGCCGGATGTGTCCGAGGAACTGCTCGGCTATGCCGAGATTCGCGAGGTGTTCTCGATCTCGAAGGTCGGCAAGATCGCCGGCTGCATGATCACCGAGGGCATGGTCAAGCGCGGCGCCAAAGTGCGTCTGTTGCGCGACGACGTGGTTGTGCACGAGGGCGAACTGAGCCAGCTCAAGCGCTTCAAGGACGATGTCCGCGAGGTCAAGGACGGCTATGAGTGCGGCATGGCGTTCGCCAACTACAACGACATCCAGGTCGGCGACAAGATCGAGTGCTTCGAGATGAAGGAAGTCAGCCGCGAACTTTAAGCGCGGCCCTTTCCGTAGGAGCTGGTCCAATGAGCCGTCAGTCCGCCCGGGCGCCGTCGCAGCGGCAATTGCGCGTCGGCGAGGAAGTGCGTCATGCCCTGGCTGAAGCGCTGGAACGCGGGGAAATTCGTGATCCTGCGGTCAAAGGCGTCGCCGTGACGGTGACCGAAGTGCGCATTTCACCGGATCTCAAGAACGCGACGGCATTCGTCGTGCCGCTGGGCGGCGGCGATGCGGCGCCCGTGGTCGAGGCCCTGAACCGGGCGGCCGGGTTTCTCAGGGGCTGGGTCGGCAAGCACGTGAAGCTTCGTCATACGCCCAGGATCGGCTTTGAGGCCGATGTCAGTTTCGACGAGGCCGAACGCATTGAAAATGTCCTCAACGATCCGCATGTCCGGCGCGACCTCGGCGCCGCCGACGAGCCGGAAAGCGGCGCGTAAATGGCGCGCCGGCGCAAGGGCACGCCGATTCACGGCTGGCTGGTCCTGGACAAGCCGGAAGGGCCGTCGTCGAACACCTGCGTCGGCCGCCTGCGGTGGCTGACGGGTGCGGCCAAAGTGGGGCACGGCGGCACTCTCGACCCACTGGCGAGCGGTGTTCTGCCGATTGCGTTCGGCGAGGCGGCCAAGACCCAGTCCTACGCCATGGATGGCGACAAAGTATATGAGTTCCGGGCGCGCTGGGGCGAGAGCACGGCGACCGACGACGCCGAGGGCGAGGTGACCGCGCGCTCCGACAAGCGCCCGACGCGGGACGAGATCGAGGCGGCATTGCCCCGGTTCACGGGGCTGATTTCACAGGTTCCGCCGGTTTATTCGGCGATCAAGGTCGATGGCGAGCGTGCCTATAAACGCGCCCGGCGCGATGAAAGCGTGGAAATCGAGCCGCGCCAGGTCGAAATCGCCGAACTTCGGCTGACCGGGGTCCCCGATGCCGATCACGCCGACTTCGAAATGCGTTGCGGCAAGGGCACTTACGTCCGCGCTTTGATCAGAGATCTGGCCTTGCACTTGGGGTGCGAAGGCCATATAAGGCGCCTCAGACGCACCGCCGTCGGTCCCTTTTCTATTGAAAAGGCTGTAAAATTGGACGCTTTCGAAACCGATGAAGGCGAACATGCGGCGGCGCTTCTAGAGCAATATCTGCTTCCCGTCGAGACTGTGCTGGACGACATCCCGGCACTAGCCCTGACAGAGCAGGAGGCGCGCAGGCTCAAGCATGGACAGGGCGTTCCCGTCCTGCCTGTCGCACAACGGTCGCCCCTTCGGAACGTTTCGCAAGGGGATGTCGTCCAGGTGACGGCGAACGGCACGTTGTTGGCGCTTGCGCGTATATCGGGCGGCGAAATTCGACCGTTCCGTGTGATGAACATCTAATGTAGGAGTACACGATGTCGATTACCGCCGAGCGTAAGCAAGAGCTTATCAAGGAATATGCCGTCAAGGACGGCGACACGGGTTCGCCCGAGGTGCAGGTTGCCGTTCTGACCGAACGGATCACGAACCTGACCGAACACCTGAAAACACACGGTAAGGATTTTCACTCGCGCCGTGGCCTGCTGATGATGGTGGGTCAACGTCGCCGCCTTCTCGATTACCTGAAGAAAAAGGACGGGGGGCGTTACGAAGGCCTGGTCAAGAAACTGGGTCTGCGCCGCTAAGGCGGCAACCGGGTGCGGTTCCATGGTGGAAACGCACCCCTGACGGCGCGAGCCGCTTCATTTTCAGTCCGCTGATAGATGTTTGTGGCTCTGCGCTTCGCCCGCGACCGAGGTGGTTGCGGGTTGCGCCGGTGCCGGATGGCATGGCGCTGTATGTTGGATGAGGAAAAGAAAGATGTTTCAAGAATTCCGAAAAGAAATCGAGTGGGCCGGTCAGAAACTGGTATTGGAAACCGGTAAGATCGCCCGCCAGGCCGACGGCGCCGTCATGGCGACCCTTGGCGAAAGCAAGGTGCTCTGCACCGTCGTCGGTGAAAAAAGCCCGAAACCGGGTCTCGATTTTTTCCCGCTCTCCGTTCACTACGTCGAAAAAGCGTTTGCCGCCGGTAAGATTCCCGGCGGTTTTTTCAAACGTGAAGGCCGTCCGTCCGAACGCGAAACCCTGACGTCGCGTCTGATCGACCGGCCGATCCGCCCGCTGTTCGCGAAGGGTTTCAAGCACGAAACGCAGGTTATCTGCACCGTCGTATCGCACGATCTCGAAAATGAGACCGACATCCTGGCGATGATCGGCACCTCCGCCGCGCTGACGATTTCCGGCCTGCCGTTCATGGGGCCGATCGGCGGCGCCCGCGTCGGCCGTGTCGACGGCGAGATGGTGCTCAACCCGACGCTCTCGCAGATGGCCGAAAGCGACCTCGATCTCGTGGTTGCCGGCACCCAGGAAGGCGTGCTGATGGTCGAATCGGAAGCCAGCGAACTGACCGAAGAGCAGATGCTCGACGCCGTCATGTTCGGCCACAAAGGCTTCCAGCCGGTGATCGACGCGATCATCGAACTGGCCGAAGCTTGCGCCAAGGAACCGATGGATCTGCCGGAACCGCCAGCCGGTCTCGACCAGATTACCGAACGGGTCAAAGCCGAAGCGGCGGACGCCCTCCGTGAAGCCTATGGCATCAAGGTCAAGTCCGAGCGCCAGGCGAAGATTGCCGAGGTCAAATCGGCGGTCGCCGCGAAGCTCGAAGCCGACGAGAGCCTCGATCAGGACCTTCTGTCCTCGGCGATGGGCGACGCGCTCAAGAACCTGGAAAAGGATATTGTCCGCAACGATATTCTGGATACCGGCAAGCGCATCGACGACCGCGACACCGCGACCGTACGGCCGATCGCTTCCGAAGTAGGCATCCTGCCCCGGGCGCACGGATCCGCGCTGTTCACCCGCGGTGAAACCCAGGCCATGGTGACGACGACGCTGGGCACCGGCCAGGACGAACAGATCGTCGATGGCCTCGCGGACAATTACCGCGAAGCCTTCATGCTGCACTATAACTTCCCGCCGTTCTCGGTCGGCGAAGCCGGCCGTTTCGGCTTTACCGGGCGCCGCGAAGTCGGTCACGGCAAGCTTGCCTGGCGAGCGATGCACCCGATCATGCCGTCGAAGGAAGATTTCCCGTATACGATCCGCGTAGTGTCCGACATCACTGAGTCCAACGGTTCGTCGTCGATGGCGACCGTCTGTGGCACCTCGTTGTCGCTGATGGACGCCGGGGTGCCGCTGCCGCGGCCTGTCGCCGGCATCGCCATGGGCCTGATCAAGGAAGGCGACCGCTACGCGGTTCTGTCCGATATCCTGGGCGATGAAGATCACCTGGGCGACATGGACTTCAAGGTTGCCGGTACGGACACGGGCATCACGTCCCTGCAGATGGACATCAAGATCACGTCCATCACCGAAGAGATCATGAAGATCGCGCTCGGACAGGCCAAGGACGGCCGTCTGCATATCCTGGACGAAATGGCCAAGGCGCTTTCCAACGCCCGCGAACAGGTTAGCGGCAATGCGCCGCGTATCACCTCGATGCAGATCAATCCGGAGAAGATTCGCGACATCATCGGCCCGGGCGGCAAGATCATCCGTGAGATTTGCGAGACCACGGGCGCCAAGATCGACGTCGAGGACGACGGCAGCGTGCGCATCGCCGCCGTCGACGCCGAAGCCGGCGAACGCGCCGCCGCCTGGATCCGTGACATCGTCGCTGAGCCGGAAGTGGGCGTGATCTACGACGGCAAGGTCGTGAAGGTCGTCGATTTCGGTGCTTTCGTGAACTTCCTCGGTCCGCGCGACGGTCTCGTGCACATTTCCGAAATGGCCGAAGGCCGTGTCGAGAAAGTCACGGATGTGGTCAACGAAGGCGACACGGTGAAGGTCAAGTTGATCGGTATCGATGATCGCGGAAAAGTGAAGCTTTCGATGCGTGTCGTAGACCAGGAAACCGGTGAGGACATCACCGAGCAGGTCGGCGAACGCAAGAAGCGGGCCTGACCGCGACGTAGCGTTTCAACGGGACGGGGATCTCCGGATTGCCGTCCCGTTTCGCTATCTGGAGACCGAGAACGCTAGGGTTTCCGGGCCGTTTTTTTCGTGCACCACTCTCGGATTTCGCTTATTGATGCGTTATAAGAGTAACCTGGGAACGCGTAATGACCCGGGCACCAACGTTAAATGGTGAAGGGCTGATTTTTGACCAAGCAATCAAGCTACTCGTACGAGGATTTGTTGAGTTGCGGCCGAGGCGAACTGTTCGGTCCGGGTAATGCGCAGTTGCCATTGCCGCCGATGCTGATGTTCGACCGGATTACGCGCATTGCCGATACCGGCGGCACCTATGACAAGGGCGTGGTCGAAGCTCAATTCGATGTCAAAAAGGATCTCTGGTTTTTCGATTGCCATTTTCAGGGCGACCCGGTGATGCCGGGGTGCCTGGGGCTGGATGCACTCTGGCAACTGGTCGGGTTTTTCCTTGGCTGGACCGGTGCGCCGGGCCGTGGCCGGGCGCTCGGCGTTGGCCAGGTCAAGTTTTCCGATCAGGTGACGCCGGACAAGTCGCTGGTCGAATATTTTATCGATATCAAGCGTGTGATGAGCCGTGGCATAACGCTGGGCATCGCCGACGGCGTCATGAAAGTGGATGGCGAAGTCGCCTATGAGGCGTCAGATTTAAGGGTTACATTGTTCACGTCCGAAGACTGAGGTTTCGGACTGAGAGAACAGTCAAGTGAGGATTTTATGAGACGTGTGGTCGTAACGGGCATGGGGGTCGTTTCCCCCATCGGTGACGATGTGGCCCAGGTAACGCAAAGCCTTCGGGACGGCCGGTCCGGCATCGTATTTTGCGACGAATACGCCGAGCGGGGTTTCCGCTCGCACGTGCACGGTGCGCCGACGGTCGATTTCGACGAGAAGATCGACCGCAAGCTGCGCCGCTTCATGGGCGACGGCGCCGCCTACGGCTATATCGCCATGCAGGAGGCGATCAACGATTCCGGCCTCGAGGAAAAGGATATCACCAGCGAGCGCACCGGCCTGGTCATGGGCTCGGGTGGTCCGTCGACCTCGGCGCAGGTTCTGGCCGTGGATACGGCGCGCGAGAAGGGGTCAAAACGCGTCGGTCCCTACGCGGTGCCGAAAACCATGTGCTCGACGGTATCCGCGAACCTGTCCACGGCGTATCACATGCGCGGGCTGAGCTATTCGATCTCGTCGGCGTGCGCGACCAGTGCGCACTGTATCGGCAACGGTGCCGAACTCATTCAATGGGGCAAGCAGGACGTCGTGTTCGCGGGCGGTGCCGAGGAACTGCACTGGACGCTGACCGTTTTGTTCGATGCCATGGGCGCACTTTCGTCGAAGTTTAACGAGATGCCGGACAAGGCCTCCCGGCCGTTCGACGTCGACCGCGACGGTTTCGTGATTGCGGGCGGATCGGGTGTCGTCGTGCTTGAGGAACTCGAGCACGCGAAGGCGCGCGGCGCTAAAATCTACGGTGAAATCGTCGGTTACGGGGCAACCTCGGACGGGGTCGACATGGTGGCGCCGTCGGGCGAAGGCGGCAAACGCTGCATGGAACTGGCGACGGCCGGCCTGGGCAACACCAAGGTCGACTATATCAACGCGCACGGCACGTCGACGCCGGTCGGCGACATGGTCGAGCTGAAGTCGATCCAGGAAGTGTTCGGTGCCCACAAGCCGAAGATTTCTTCCACCAAGTCGCTCACCGGACACTCCCAGGGCGCGACCGGTGCGCACGAGGCGATCTATTCGCTGATCATGCTCGACAACGATTTCGTGGCGGCGTCTGCCAACGTTGAGAGTCTGGACCCGGAAGTCGGCGAGTCCGATATTGTCCGCGAGCGGATCGACAATGCCGGGCTCAATTGCGTGATTTCGAACAGCTTCGGGTTCGGCGGCACCAACGCGACCCTTGCCTTCAAACGGTATGAGGCATGATCCCGTGAATGAACAGAAATCATCGCTTGCCGCCAGTCACCTCGCGAAACAATCAAACCTGATGGATGGCAAGCGTGGCCTGATCATGGGGGTCGCGAACGATCATTCGATTGCCTGGGGCATCGCCAGCGCGCTGGCGGCGCACGGCGCGGAAATGGGGTTCACCTATCAGAACGAAGCCATCGAGCGGCGCGTCCGGCCGCTTGCCGAGGAACTGGGCTCCAGTGTCATCGTCCCATGCGACGTCGAGGACGAGGGATCGATCGCCGCCGCCGTCGGTGCCTGTGCGGATGAATGGGGCGCCATCGACTTCGTGGTGCATGCCATTGCCTATTCCGACAAACAGGAGCTAAAGGGTAAGTACGTAGCGACGACGCGCGAGAACTTCCGACGCACGATGGATGTCTCGTGCTATTCCTTCACTTCGCTCGCCCGCCATGCGGCGCCGCACATGAAAGACGGTGGCAGCATGATCGCATTGTCATTCTATGGCGCCGAAAAAGTGGTGCCGAATTACAATGTCATGGGCGTCGCCAAGGCGGCGCTCGAAGCCAGTGTCCGCTACCTCGCCTCCGACCTCGGGCCGGACAATATCCGCGTCAACGCCATCTCGGCCGGCCCCATGCGGACTCTCGCCGGCAGCGCTATCGGCGGCGCGCGCCACATTTTCAAGTGGAACGAGCAGCACGCACCGCTTCGGCGCAACGTACAACTGGACGACATCGGCGGCTCGGCGCTGTTCCTGCTGTCGGATCTCGCGCTCAGCGTGACCGGTCAGGTGATGTACGTGGACAGTGGTTACAACATCGTTGGTGTGCCGTTTCCAAACACGGATGAGAATTAATCTCATTCTATTATTGCGCTTTGAACTGGAACCGGTTAAGTAATTGGTATGACTGATCAAAAACGATATGCGCCGATCATCAACAAACTGCGTGGGGCCGGATTGCGCCCGACGCGCCAGCGGATTGCGCTGGCAGAGTTGATGTTCCGCGGCGAGGATCGCCATATCAGCGCCGAGATACTTCATAACGAAGCGGCCGCGGCGCGCGTATCGGTGTCGCTGGCGACGGTCTACAACACGCTGCACCAGTTCACGCAGGCAGGTCTCCTGCGCGAGATCGCGGTCGAGGCCGGCCGCTCCTATTTCGACACCAACACCTCCGACCATCATCATTTCTACTTCGAAAACGACGGCCATCTGGAAGACATTGCGTCGGAAGACGTCGTCGTCTCCAGTCTGCCGACCCCGCCCGGGGGCGCGAAGATTTCGCGGGTCGAGGTTGTCGTTCGCGTCCGCGAAGACTGATCCATAAATTAGAACAGTTCTAGGCCGTTGACGCCTTCTGCACCGCACATCATATTAGCGGCGTGCACGGGCCTCTGCGCCCTGATGAGTATTGCCACTCATAGAACTCGATGCAGAAGGAGGATCATATGTCCCTTAAGGGAACGAAGACCGAAGAAAATCTGAAAGAGGCCTTTGCGGGCGAATCGCAGGCCAACCGCCGTTACCTCTATTTCGCGCAAAAAGCGGACATCGAAGGGTTCAACGACGTCGCCGCCGTTTTCCGCTCCACCGCCGAAGGTGAAACAGGCCACGCGCACGGCCACCTTGAATTCCTCGAAGAGGTCGGTGACCCCGCCACCGGCGAGCCAATCGGCGACACCGGTGCCAATTTGAAGGCAGCGATTGCCGGTGAAACGCACGAATACACCGATATGTATCCGGGTATGGCCAAGACCGCCCGCGATGAAGGGTTCGACGAAATCGCCGATTGGTTCGAGACGCTGGCGAAAGCTGAAAAATCCCACGCCGGCCGCTTCCAGAAAGCGTTCGACACGATGGAATAAGCGCATCGTCTGATCGATGTGTATCGGAAGGGGGGCGTTCGCCCCCCTTCATCATCTTGCGTGACCATGTAGCGTTCACTTTCTGAGGACACAGTCATGAGCGAAGGCAGTCTTGAGGCGCCGGTGCGCCACCCGATCCCGTGGCAGGACCCCGAATTTTATGACGAAACCAAACTCGACGAGGAACTGCGCCGGGTATTCGATATATGCCACGGTTGCCGGCGCTGCTTTAACCTGTGCGACAGCTTCCCGAGGCTGTTCGACCTGATCGACGATTCGGAATCGGGCGAACTCGATTCCGTCGACAGCGGCGATTTCAAACCGGTCGTCGATGCCTGCACCATGTGCGACATGTGCTTCATGACGAAGTGCCCGTACGTGCCGCCGCACGAATTCAATCTGGATTTTCCGCACCTGATGCTGCGTTACCGCGCCATAGAGCAGAAAAAGGGCAAGGTACCTTTTGCCGCCCGGCAGTTGACGCGGACCGACCGCAACGGTGAAATCGCCAGCAAGATTTCCGGGCTCGCCAACTGGGCATCGAAGTGCGGCAATTCGCTGACACGGCCCGCCATGGAAGCGACGTTGGGCGTGCACCGCAAGGCCAAGCTGCCCGAGTTCGCGGCGACGCCGTTCGCCGACCGGACCGAGGCGCCGAAGCTGAACGAGGATGCTCCGGCGCACGGCCGCAAGGCCGTGCTCTACGCCACCTGTTTCGCGAACTACAATAATCCGGCGATCGGCGATACGGCGCGCGCCGTTCTTGCCCGGAACGGGGTCGAAACGGAGGTCGTCTATCCCAGGTGTTGCGGTATGCCGCAGCTTGAGCAGGGCGATGTCGCCGCCGTCGCCGAAAGCGCCAAAGCCACGGCTCAGGACCTCAAGCCCTGGATCGAGAAGGGCTATGACGTCATCGCGCTGGTGCCGTCGTGCGCGCTCATGCTCAAGTTCGAATGGCCGCTGATCGTGCCGGACGACGACGATATCAAGAAACTCAGCGCCGCCACTTCCGATGTCACCGAATACATCGTCTCGATCGCCAAGAACGAAGGTCTGGCCGATGGGCTGTCCGCGCTCGACGGTGGCGTGACGGTGCACATTTCATGTCACTCCCGCGCCCAGAACATGGGACACAAGGCGGCCGAAATGCTGCGGCTCATCCCGGATATCAAGCTCGATGTGATCGAGCGTTGTTCCGGGCATGGCGGCTCGTGGGGGATCATGAAGGAGAACTTCGAGGTCGGCCTCAAGGTCGGAAAGCCGGTGGCACGCAAGGCCGGCGACGCCGGCGCAAAATATGTGCTGTCCGAATGTCCGCTCGCCCGGGATCACATTCTGCAGGGCATCGAAATGTTGGACAAACCCACGGACGGCATCGAGCAGATGCAGCACCCGGTCGAGGTTTTCGCCCGGTCGTACGGCATCTGAGAAAGATCGAAGGACTGGAGATAAATTGATGCTCAGGACCGAAATTACCCGCGACGACATCATCCCCATTGAAGAATACGCAAAGAACCGCAAGGAGCGCCGCACGGCAGTGACGCAGATGAAGCGCGCCCGCCGTGTATCGTGCGGTCCGGATGCGACCTTCTATTTCGAAAATTACGACACCATGTGGCATCAGATCCATGAGATGCTTTTTATCGAAAAAGGCGGTGAGGAGCAGATCGCGGACGAGCTTGCCGCGTACAATCCACTCGTGCCGAAAGGCCGGGAACTGGTAGCGACGTTGATGTTCGAAGTGGAGGACGAGGGCCGCCGCAAGGTGTTCCTGGCCGGGCTCGGCGGTGTCGAGGAAACGATCACTCTCGAGTTCGACGGCGAGACCATCAAGGGCGTGCCAGAGGACGACGTCGACCGCACGACCGCGGACGGCAAGGCGTCTTCGGTTCAGTTCATCCATTTTCCATTTACCGATGAACAGGCCGCCAAGTTCAAGGCGACGGACGGCCGCGTGATGCTCGGCATTACCCACTCAAAATACGGGCATTTGGCTGTGCTGTCGGCGGAAACGCGCGTGGCGCTTGCCGGTGACCTCGCCTAGCGCGGGGTCTACTCGAACGTTTCGTTCCGGTAGACGCCCCAGAACTCGACCCGGCGCAGCCAGCCCTCGATCCCCTTGATCCGGACCTTGCACCAGCCGGTCGCGGCAGGGCACGACACGATTTCACCGATGACGTTTGGTAGCGTGATGGCGACGGCACGGCTTTTGGTATCGGGCTCGGACCGGACCGTGCGCTCCTTGCCGGTGATCATGAAGGTGCGATTCCCGGAAAGCATGCTCTGGTGCATCCAGCCCTGGGTTCCTTCCCAGTCACGGACCAGTCGCCACGTGCGGTATTCCTTGATGATCTCGACCGGCAGGGATTCACGTTGGAAAATCCATTCGACCGGATACTGCACACCCGGTCCTGTCCGCAGGTTTACTTCCGCGGCGCGGAGGCTGACGTAACGCGGCAGCGGCAATCCCGTCCCTTGGGTTTGCGCGTGGCTTTCCTGCGCGCCGGCGATAAACAACCCGGCAACGATGAGGATTAACAACAAAGCGGTGCGGCGACGGCGAAATGTGATAGTCATGGAGTGTTTATCGCCATCGGCGGGCCTCCGGTCAAGTTGCTGGACAACCTCGCGGCGGATTGCTATGGCCACGGCTAACGAAGCGCGTTGAAAGGGCTCGAAAATGCCGCGAAACAAGCCAGTTGTCGTTGTCACCCGAAAACTTCCTGATGCCATCGAAACCCGCATGATGGAGTTGTTCGACGTGCGGCTGAATCTGGAAGATGCGCCGATGTCGGCATCGGAACTGGTCGACGCGGTGAAGACCGCGGACGTTATCGTCCCCACGGTCACCGACCGCATCGACGCCAAGGTCCTTAGCCAGTCCGGCCCGAACCTGCGCCTGATCGCCAACTACGGCGCCGGTGTCGACCATATCGATCTCGCGTCGGCGCGACAGCGCGGCATTACCGTCACCAACACGCCGGATGTACTGACCGAAGACACCGCCGATATGACCATGGCGCTGCTGTTGGCGGTGCCGCGCCGATTGACGGAGGGCGAGCGCAACTTGCGGTCCGGGGACTGGCCGGGCTGGTCGCCGACCTGGATGCTGGGCCACCGCATCTACGGCAAACGCCTTGGCATCATCGGCATGGGCCGCATCGGCCAGGCGGTGGCGCGGCGCGCGCGCGGTTTCGGCCTCTCGATCCACTACCATAACCGGCGCCAGGTGCCGGAAGCGGTCGAGGCCGAACTCGAGGCCACCTACTGGGAAAGTCTCGATCAGATGCTGGCGCGTATGGATTTCGTATCCGTTAACTGCCCGCACACGCCGGCCACGTATCACCTGCTGTCGGCGCGACGGCTCAAACTACTGCGCGAAAACGCCGTTATCGTCAATACGGCGCGCGGCGAGATCATCGACGAGAACGCGCTGACGCGCATGCTGTCGAACGGCGAAATCGCGGGCGCAGGGCTCGACGTCTTCGAGCATGAGCCCGCCGTCAATCCGAAGCTCCTCGCGCTCGACAATGTCGTCCTGCTGCCGCACATGGGATCGGCGACGCACGAGGGCCGCAACGACATGGGCGAAAAGGTGCTGATCAACATCAAGACCTTCGTCGACGGCCACGCCCCGCCGGACCGGGTGCTTGGCGACAGTTTCTGACCGGGGCCGCCACCCGGGTGGCGGCGTGAACAATGGCCAAACCCGTAGCCAAGGAAATTCCCTATAAGGATCCGGTGGCGGCGTTCCAGCCGTTCTCCGCCGACCCGGTCGCCGCGCTGCTCGACAGTGCCAACGAAGGCGGTGGCCGCGGGCGGTATGCCTACATTGCCGCCGACCCGGCGGAGACCATCGTCCATGGGGCCGACGAACTGTCCATGCATGATCCGTTCGGCAGGTTGCGCGCGCTTCTGCATCTGGCGCGACTTGATACCGATCCCAACCTGCCGCCGTTTCAGACCGGGCTTTGCGGCGTGCTCGGTTACGAGCTGGGTAGTGTTATCGAGCGGCTGCCGGACCACAAGGGCGGCACCGGTTTTCCGGGCATCGCCGCAGGCCTCTACGATACAATCGTCGCCTTCGACACGTTCGAACGCCGGGCCTGGGTCGTCGCCGCCGATCTTGTGCCGGGCCGCCCGTCGCCGACGCGGCGGATGGAGACGATGGGGTCGCGGATCCAAGGTGCGGGTGTGCTGCCGCCACTGAACCGGGCGCCGGTTGCCGAGTGGCGCTGGGAAATGGACCGTGCCCAATACGAAGCCGCGGTACAGCGGACCATTGATTACATCTATGCCGGCGACATCTTCCAGGCCAACATCACGACGCGTGCCGTTGCCGATCTGCCGGCGGACCTCCCGTCTTATATGCTCTACCGTCGTCTCAGGTGGGCGACGCCGGCGCCGTTCGCCGCCTACGTTGCCTGCGGTACCGGACATCAGTTGCTGTGCGCATCGCCCGAGCGGTTCCTCAAGCTCGACACGACGGGACGCATTTCGACGCGCCCGATCAAGGGCACGCGGCCCCGCAGCGATGTGCCTGAGGAAGACGTGGACTATGCGCTGGCTCTGACGGAAAGCGTCAAGGACCGGGCGGAGAATCTGATGATTGTCGATCTTCTGCGTAATGACATCTCCCGCGTCGCGTTGATCGGCAGCGTCGGCGTGACGGCGCTTTGCGAACTGGAGACGTTCGCACGCGTGCATCACCTGGTTTCCGAGATCGTCGGCAAGCTCAGGCCCGGTTTCGATGCGGTCGATCTGTTCCGTGCCACGTTCCCGGGCGGGTCCGTCACCGGCGCGCCAAAGATCCGCGCTATGGAGATCATCCACGAACTGGAATCGTCGCGCCGTGGCGCCTACTGTGGCAGCGTGTTCTGGGCGGGGATGGACGGCAGCATGGATTCGAACATCGTCATCCGTTCGCTGATGGTATCGGACGGCACGGTGGCGGCGCATGCCGGTGGTGGCATCGTCGCCGACAGCGAACCGGCGGCGGAGTACGAGGAAATGCGCACCAAGGCCGGGCCATTGCTGGCCAGCGTCAACGGCGAGGTGCGGTCATGAAGGTCTGGTTGAACGGCGATATTACCGACGCCAGGGGGGCTGTCGATGCCGACGACCGTGGCGTCACACTCGGCGACGGCGTGTTCGAAACGCTCGCGGTGATCGACGGCGTGCCGCTCAGGTTCGAACGGCACCTGACACGACTGATCTCGGGAGCCGAGACCCTCGGAATCCCGGTCCCGATAGATGTGTCCGCTTTGCACGATGCGGTATGCGTCCTCTGCGGCGCTGAAAAGGTCACGGAAGGATCGGTGCGGATCACGCTCTTGCGCGGGCCGGCACCGCGCGGCGTCCTGCCGCCGGATGACCTTCGGCCCACATTGATGATTACGGTGGCTGCCGGCTCGGTCGGCCATGCGACGCCCGTCCGTGCTGTCGTCGCCACCTGCACGCGGCGCAATGAACGCTCGCCGCTCAGCGCCATCAAAAGCACCAATTATCTCGACGCTGTCCTCGCTGTCCGTGAAGCGGATGAAGCGGGTGCGGACGATGCGATCTTGCTGAATACGAGAGAGGCGGTCGTCGAAGCGACGGCGGCGAATTTGTTCTGCGTGATCGACGGTCAACTCGTAACGCCACCGCTTTCCGACGGCGCCCTGCCGGGCATCATGCGCGGTCTTGTGATGGCAACGGAAACCGTGACTGAGCGCAGTGTCAGCGTCGATGACCTGAAGGCCGCCGAGGAAGTATTCCTGACGTCGAGTCTCGCCATTCGTCCCGTGGTTCGTATCGATGGCGAAGCGGTCGGCGGCGGCGCGCCCGGGCCGGTGTCGGCGCGGCTCGAGAATTTGCCGCGCCTGCCTGGATAAGCATCAGGCCTCGGCCAGTGCTCGGTCCAGATCCTCGATCAAATCGTCGGCGTCCTCGAGGCCGACCGAGAGCCGCACCAGACCGTCCGAGATGCCGAGCGCGGCTTTCTCGTCGTCGCTGAGGCGCTGGTGCGTCGTCGTTCCCGGATGAGTGATCAGGCTTTTGGCATCGCCCAGGTTATTGGAAATGTCGACGATCCCGAGCGCGTTGAGGGTCTTGAAGCTCGCCGCCTTGCCGCCCTTGATCTCGAACGCCACGAGACTGGAGCCCTGACCGCTCATCTGCGCCAGCGCCAGGTTGTGCTGGGGATGGCTCTTGAGGCCCGGATAGATGGTTTTCTCGATCTTCGGATGGGCCTCCAGAAACGCCGCGACCTTGACCGCGTTGTCGCAATGCTGACGGACACGGACGGCGAGCGTCTCGAGCCCCTTCAGCAGCACCCACGCGTTGAACGGCGAGAGGGCGGGCCCGGTATGGCGCATCCACGGCGTCAGGTGGTCCTCGATGAATGCCTGATCGTTGGTCAGAATGGCGCCGCCGAGGGTGCGGCCCTGGCCGTCGATGTGCTTGGTCGCGGAATAGACGACGATGTCGGCGCCCAGCGCGATCGGCCGCTGCAGCACCGGCGTCGCGAAGACGTTGTCGACAACGACCCTCGCGCCGGCGGCGTGCGCGAGTTCGGAAACTTTCGCGATGTCGATGACCTCGAGGCACGGGTTCGACGGCGTTTCCAGGAACACGACGTTGGTGGGTTTGGAAAGCGCCCTGGCCCAGGCGTCGTCGTCGGTGCCGTCGACCAGCTCGGTCTCGATCCCGAATTTCGGCAACTGATCGGCGACGATATAAAGACACGAGCCGAACAGCGCTTTCGAGGCGACGACTCGGTCGCCGGCCTTGAGCTGCGAGGCCAGCGCCGCGAACACGGCGGACATGCCGCTCGCCGTGGCGACGCAGTACTCGGTACCCTCGAGCAGGGCGAGGCGTTCCTCGAACATGGAAAGCGTCGGATTGGCGTAGCGCGAATAGACGTAGCGCTGCTTATCGCCCTTGAAGGCTAGCTCCGCTTCGTCCGCCGACGGGTAGACATACCCGGATGTCAGAAAGATCGCTTCCGAGGTTTCCTCGAAGGGGGATCGCACGGTGCCGCCGCGGACAAGCTGTGTCGCCGGACGCCATGATTTGGAAGAATTGTCTTTGCTCATCTGGAGCCTCCAGGTCTGGGGCCCCGGTCCAATAAAAAACCCTGACGTCCACGCCAGGGCCTCGTCGAACCGAGACCTTTTAGCGGGTTTATTTAGCGTGGCCGCAAGCCGGTCGGACAAATCACCACGTGCCGACGTTATATGCATTCGTTTCCGCGTCGACAAGCATTTCCGTATTGACGGCGCCGGGGAATTTTATTATTAACGTATATGTTAATTAATAGATTGGTTAAATATAGATGTCCGACGCTCTGAGCGAAACCTTCGCCGCCCTTGCCGACCCGACCCGGCGCGCCATTCTGTCACGCTTGGCGGACGGCGAGTTGAACGTCAAGGAACTGGCCGAGCCCTTTCATATTTCCATGCCGGCGGTCTCGCGACACCTGAAGGTGCTGGAAAAGGCCGGCCTTATCGAGCGTGGGCGTAACGCGCAATGGCGACCGTGCAAGCTCAACGCGGCACCGCTCAAGGACGCCAATGACTGGATCGAAACGTACAAGGAATTCTGGAGCCGGAGCTTCGACAGGCTCGACGATTATTTGCAGGAACTTCAAGAGGGAGACGACGATGGACGCCAACACTGAAATCGCCAAGCGTGAACTGACGATGACGCGCACGTTCGACGCGCCGCGCGCGCTGGTCTTCAAGGCCTGGACGCAACCGGAACACATAGCGCGTTGGTGGGGGTGTCCGCAGACGCAAAAGATCAGTGTCACGAACGACCTTCGCGTCGGCGGCGAACTGCGCGCCGAGATGTCGCTGGAGGACGGCACGCTGCACGTGGTCATCGGCACTTATCTGGAAATCGACGAACCGGAACGCCTCTCGTTCACCTGGGACTGGGAGAGCGGCGGGCTCGGTACCGAGACCGTGGTCACGATCGTTCTCGAGGAAGTTGGCGATCAAACTCGGATGACGATGACGCACCGGCTGTTCGACACCACCGAATTGCGCGACCTGCACAACGAAGGCTGGACGGAAAGCCTCGGACGTCTGGAGGCGATGCTGGCCGGCGACGCTTTCGCCTGAGGCGACCGCATGCCGACTGTTTTCTTCACCAATCAACTGGCGCGTTTCATCGACGCGCCGACGGCGGCTGTTGCCGGCAGGACATTGGCGGAAGCGCTCGGGAATGTCTTCCGGGATCACCCGCAGCTCAGGGGTTACATCCTCGATGACCAGGGCGCGGTTCGGCGCCACGTCGCGGTTTTCGTCGACGGGGTGCAGGCGCGGGATCGCGACAAGCTCTCCGACCCGGTCAGCGAGGAAAGCGAAATACACATTTTCCAGGCCCTCTCCGGGGGCTGAACAGGGAGGAACACGTGGCGGACAAACTGTACGTCGGCACCCGCAAGGGGCTTTTCACGTTAGCGCGCAAGAACGGCGCCTGGGATATCGTCGAGACGAAGTTCCTCGGCGAGCCGGTGTCGGCGGTTTATGCGGACGGCGCAACCACGCTGGCGGCGCTCGATCTCGGGCATTTCGGACCGAAGCTATGGCGCCGCGAGGAGGGCGGCGATTGGGCGGAAATGCAGACCCCCACGTTCCCGGAGAAGCCCGAAGACACCGACGACGACCCGCACCCGTGGACGGTCGGCCGTATCTGGAACTTCACGCCGGCGGGCAAGGACGGGGCGTTCTGGGCCGGGACCATGCCGGGCGGCCTGTTCCGCACCGACGACAACGGCGCCACATGGTTCCTGAATACGCCGCTCTGGACGATGCCGGATCGCCTGAAATGGTTGGGCGTCGCCGGCGGCGAGATGCCGGGGCTCAGCACCGTGCTGGTCGACCCCGGCAACCCGGAAAAGCTTACGCTCGGCGTGTCCTGCGCCGGCATCTGGCAGACCGACGACGGCGGCAAGACGTGGCGGAACATCGGCGACGGCTTCGACAACGAATACATGCCGCCGGATCAACGCCACGACCCGATTGCCCAGGACATTCACCAGCTCGCGCATTGCCGCGCGCATCCGAACGTCATCTGGTGCCAGCATCATTCTCGTATCTATCGCTCGACGGACCATGGACATACCTGGTCACCGCTGGATAACGCGAAGCCGTCCGGGTTCGGGTTCGCCGTGGTGGCGCATCCGACGGACCCGGAAACGGCGTGGTTCGTGCCGGCCATCAAGGACGAACAGCGCTTCCCCGTCGACGCCAGGGTCGTGGTGTCTCGGACCCGCGACGGCGGCAAGACATTCGAGGTGCTGGGCAACGGCCTTCCCGACCGTCATGCCTACGATCTCGTCTACCGTCATGCGCTCGACATCGACGGCACGGGAGAGCGACTCGCGTTCGGTTCGACCAGCGGCGGGCTCTGGGTGTCCGAGGACGGCGGCGAAAGCTGGACCGCGCCCGATTGCCGGTTGCCGCCGGTTGCCTGCGTTAGGTTCGAACTTTGACCCCGCTGCCGGCGGTTTCCGAATACCATTCAATAAAACCAGTTTCACGGAGATATCGATGAAGCCTCTAACGCCTTATCTGTTTTTCGGCGGCAATTGCCGCGAAGCCATGACGTTCTACAAGGATTGTTTTGGCGGCGAACTCCAGGTCATGACGTATGAACAAGGACCGGAAGAAACCTGCGCGCCCGGCGAGGCCGACAAGGACTGGATCATGCACGCGTGCCTGACCAACGGTGATTTCGTTTTGATGGCATCGGACAATCCGTCCGGCGCGCCCAACAATGGCGATCAGGTGTCGATCACCGTGAACTGCGAAAGCACCGCCGAGACCGACGCGCTTTTCAAGGCTCTGGGGGACGGCGGTAAAGTGATCATGCCGCCCGACAACACGTTCTGGGGTGCTTACTTCGCGATGCTGACAGACAAGTACGGCTTCAACTGGATGCTGAACTGCCAGTTGGAAACGTGACGGGCGGCGGAATCAGTCGCTGCCGCCTTTCGGCTTCATGACGGCATCGCGGACCCGGTGCACGCCCCACCAGACCAGGGCAACCACCGGCGCCATTAGGACCAAAAGCGCGATATCCGTGTCGAATTCGAACGGCACGCTATCGTGCACGCCTTTGACGATATAGCCGAGAAGCCCCAGCAGGTAATAGCTCACGGCGACCACCGATAGCCCTTCGACCGTCTGCTGCAGGCGAAGCTGCAGTTTGGCGCGTCGGTCCATGGACTGCAAAAGGTCGCGATTCTGCGCTTCAAGCGCGACGTCGACGCGGGTGCGCAGCAGGTCGCTGGCGCGCGCGACGCGTCGGCTCAGGGTCTCGATCCGGCGCGTCAGGTTGTCGCGGGTTTCCATCGCCGGCGCGAACCGGGCCATCAGGTAATCGGTGAACGGTTGGACGCCGGTGATACGTTCTACCCGCATGGCATCGGCCCGCTCCTCGACCAGTTCCTGGTAGGCGCGCGACGCGCTGAACCGGTAGTTGAGCGATGCCGACGTGCGCTCCGTTTCCGCCGCGACCTTGGACAGCAGTTGCAGAAGCCGCTGTTCGTCGTCGGTGCCGTCGCTGAAGGCAAGCGTTTGCAGGATGTCGGAAAGATCCTGCTCCAGCCCGGCGATCACCGGCCGCGCCTCGCGGGCCGGTGGCAACGCCAGCATCGCCATCATGCGATAGGTCTCCATCTCGCACAGTCGTTTCACCAGACGCCCCAGCGACGACGGGCTCATGTCGCAGTTGCGGATCAGAAAGCGAAGAAAGCCATCGGTATGCAACTGGTAATCCGTCCACACGGTCGCGCGGTTGTCGGCGACATTGCCGCCGACGATGTTGTTGTTGTCGAAAAGGCCGGCCAGGTCCGCGCCCGCGCGTTCGGGCGTGTCGCTTGTTTCGATGGCGATGTGAAGCGCGGTCAGCACCTTGCCCGGCAGCGCGTCCAGCCAGTCCGACGGGACCTCGCCGATCGGGCTGCCTTTGAACGGTTGCTCGAAGCCGCCCTCCTTAATGAGGGTATAGGCGGAGAACTCGGTATGACGCTCCCACTTGAGGCGGAACGGACCGAAATCGGCGTCGAATTGGGACGCCGAAGCCGCCGGGGCGGATACCTTGAACGCCTGGCAAAGGGCCTTGAGGTGTTCGCGGTCCGCTTCCGTGCTTTCCTCGCCGGTGACGCAGGCGATGTGCGAAACCTGCGCCGGCGCGGCAATCACGGCGTGCGGCCGGGCGTTCATTTCCGCCGTCAGTTCGGCGCGTAACGGATGTTCCTCGAAAGCCATTTTTCGGCGCTCCGCCTCGTCAATGCGTCCTCTGATCACTATATTAACGGAAAGACGCGGAAATCGTTGCCCGTCTTTAGCTGAAACCCAGAGGCAAGCCAATGACCGATCTCTCCCAGACCGACGACCTGTTCTTTGCTGGCGCCGAGCTCAGCCGCGAAAAGGCCGAGGGAATCACCGCCGATGCGCTCAGGGACGCCGATGACGGCGAGCTGTTCCTAGAATACCGTCAGTCGGAATCGATCATGTTCGATGACGGCCGGGTCAAGAGCGCCAGTTTCGACACCGCGCAGGGTTTCGGGCTGCGCGCCGTCTCCGGCGAGGCGACGGGTTACGCGCACGCCTCCGAGCTTTCCGAGGATGCACTGATGCGCGCGTCCGATACCGTCCGCGCCGTGACGCGGGGCCATTCGGGCGCCGCCGCCGTGCCCCTCAAGCAGACCAACCGGGCGCTTTACGGCGACGACAATCCGCTCGCCCTGGTGCCGTTCGAGGACAAGGTCAATCTGCTCGCCGAAATGGACGCCTATGCCCGCGCTCTCGACGACGAGGTGCGCCAGGTGACGGCCAGCGTGCTCGGCTCGTGGCAGGCGGTGCAGATCATCCGCGCCGACGGTATGCGCGTCGCCGACATCCGCCCGCTGGTCCGCCTCAATGTGCAGGTTGTCCTCGAAAAGGACGGCCGCATGGAAATGGGTTCGCACGGCCTGGGCGGGCGCGTGAACTTCGATACGTACCTGCAGCCCGAAACCTGGAAGCCCGCGGTCGAGGAAGCGTTGCGTCAGGCGCGGGTCAACATGCGCGCCGAACCGGCGCCGGCCGGCGAGATGGTCGTTGTGCTCGGATCCGGCTGGCCGGGGATCCTGTTGCACGAAGCCATCGGCCACGGGCTGGAGGGCGATTTCAACCGCAAGAAAACCTCGGCGTTCGCGGGGCTTCGCGGTGAACGCGTGGCGTCGCCCGGCGTCACCGTGGTCGACGACGGCACGTTGCAGGATCGGCGCGGTTCCTTGACCGTCGATGACGAAGGCACGCCGTCAAGCTACACGACCCTGATCGAGGACGGTATTTTGAAAGGCTACATGCAGGACCGCATGAACGCGCGCTTGATGGGCGAGGAGTCCTCCGGCAACGGGCGCCGGCAATCCTATGCGCACATGCCGATGCCGCGCATGACCAACACCTACATGCTGGCGGGCGACAAGAACCCGGACGAAATCATCGCGTCGGTCGACAAGGGGCTCTACGCCACGTCGTTCGGCGGCGGTCAGGTGGATATCACCAACGGCAAGTTCGTGTTCACGTGCACCGAAGCCTACAAGATCGAAAACGGCAAGGCGACGACGCCGGTCAAAGGCGCGACTCTGATCGGCTCCGGCCCCGACGTGCTGACCAAGGTCAGCATGGTCGGCGACGACCTGGAACTCGATCCCGGCATCGGCACCTGCGGCAAGAACGGACAAGGCGTGCCGGTCGGCGTCGGTCAGCCGACGCTCCGGATCGATGGGTTGACGGTCGGCGGGACCGCGGTCGGATAAGAACACCGCAAGGATGGGTGACCGAAACGTACACCCATGACGCGAATTTTTTGTTGACTCCCCGCTAAAGTTATTTTAAAAACACCATCAAGTCCCGGGGGCACGTGTGTCCAAAATCCG
Organism: Rhodospirillales bacterium; assembly: GCA_965229805.1. GTDB lineage: Bacteria > Pseudomonadota > Alphaproteobacteria > Rhodospirillales > Casp-alpha2 > UBA4479. The sequence continues at coordinate 246,366 of CBDDJO010000001.1, forward strand.
GGACTTTTCCATTTGAAGTGAGACCCGCTCCTCCCGCGGTCGCGCCCGCGCGCCGAGATTTCTTTCTCCCGACCGATCCGATGACCCCGCCGAAAAACCGGTGGGGTCTTCTCATATGTCAACAAGTGAGGACGTAACGATGTTTAAGAATGTAAAACTTTCTGGCCGGGTAGATCGTTCAGCGAGGGTTCAGAAGAACGATACGCTACAGACCAAGTGGGCACTCTACGAGACACCCGGATACGGGTTAACACCATACCCGTATGTCGACGAACACGGGAACCTGATTCTCGAGGGGGAGAATCCAAGGAACGAAAAACCCATATGGCCGCATACTAAGACGTGACATCAGGCCAAAGGAATGAGATGCGCAGAAATAAACTCGATTTTCCATGGGTTCGAATTGTTTTAGCAGCAATGCCGATCTTGTTCGGGGCCGATCATACGCGGAGCGATGACGTGTGTCCGCCAACCGCCGCGCCTAGCGGTTATGATTTCTATTTGCCCTGTATACCGCATGGACCCGAGTATCCGGCATTCAGTTCGCAAATCTATTTCGAGCAGCATTCGACGGCATTGCCGGATGAGGCGCGGGCAATCATTCGCCGCCAGGCGGATGTGCTGAAGCAACACCCTGAACTGACGGTCGATTTTGTCGGCTTCGCGGACATCGAGGAAGCGCCGAGCGCGCTCGAGAAAACCGTGCTCGGCGGGAACCGCGCGGCATCGGTCCGGGCGTATCTGATCGAGTTGGGCATTGAATCGGAACGTTTGAACGCTCATGGCCGCGAATATGCGGCCGTTATACCACGAGTACTCAACGAGGAGACGCTCGCTTCCATGCGGTTTGTTTATGCGATGGTGCGCGGCAAATAGACCGCGCGTTTGTCCGGCCGCATCAAACGGCCCTTCCCTGCCTAACCGAAATTCCGTTCCAGGGCGCCCCGACCGGGCGCCTTTTTTTGTGCCTGAAAACCGGCACGCAACCTGAAGAAGGAGACCGATCATGGGTGGATTCTTTTCCGCGCCATCCGCACCGCCACCGCCGCCGCCACCGCCGCCGACCGATCCGGTGGAGGAGGAACGCCAGCGCCGGTTGGAGGCCATCGAGCGCCGCCGCCGTGGCCGTGGCGGCACCATCGCCACGTCGGAACGTGGCGTGCTCGAGACGCGTACCCCGTCCGCTGCCGCCAGCGTGCTCAAGGACAAACTTGGAGAATGACAATGACGGATATCGAACGGACGCCCGAACCGGAAAATCTTATCCGCCGCTATCGTCATGCCACGTCGCGGCGTTCTGCCTGGGAGGGACACTGGCGGGAAAGGCTGACGGCCCGGGACGAGGTATTTCTTACGGGGGGTGAAAAGGCCCATAAAAAAAACGCGCGCACTCTTCCATAACGGAACGCATCGACCGAGGAGGGTGTAATGCGTTTCTTTATTCCGTCGTTTGAATTCTTCGACCTGCTGAAGACGCCGCCGTTCGTGAACGCCGACGCCGTCGTCGCGTGAGACGCCCGGACCGGGCGGCGATTACTCCGCCGCTTGCGGTTTATTGGAAAGCCGGTCGAGGATTTCCGCCGCCGCCGTCGGGATGTGCGTGCCGGGGCCATAGACCGCGGCGACGCCCTTGGCGAACAGGAAGTCGTAGTCCTGCGACGGGATCACGCCACCGCAGACGACCATGATGTCGCCGGCACCCTGTTTCTTCAACTCGCCGATCAGTTCCGGTACCAGCGTCTTGTGGCCGGCGGCCTGCGACGACACGCCGATCACGTGGACATCGTTCTCGATTGCCTCGCGCGCCGCTTCCTCCGGCGTTTGGAACAGCGGTCCGACGTCGACGTCGAAACCGATGTCGGCGAAGGCGGTGGCGATCACCTTGGCGCCCCGGTCGTGGCCGTCCTGGCCCATCTTGACGACCAGCATGCGCGGGCGCCGGCCTTCGGCCTCGGCGAACGCGGCAACGTCATCGCGGATTTTCGCGAAGCTCTGATCCTCGTCGTAGGCCGAACCATAAACACCCGAGATCGAACGGACCTCGGCGCGGTAGCGGGTGTAGACCTTCTCGAGCGCGTCCGAGATCTCGCCGACGGTGGCGCGCTTGCGGGTCGCCTCCACGGCCAGTTCCAGAAGATTGCCACCGCCCGTTTCCGCGGCCTCGCTCAACGCCGCGAGCGCGTCGTCGCACGCCGCCTGGTCGCGGGTGTTGCGGATGGTCTGAAGGCGCGTCACTTGGCTGTCGCGCACCTTGGCGTTGTCGATATCCAGCAGTTCGATCGGGTCCTCGTCCGGGCGCTGGTACTTGTTGACGCCGACCACGACTTCCTCGCCCCGGTCGATGCGGGCCTGCTTGCGGGCTGCCGCTTCCTCGATCCGAAGCTTCGGCAGACCGGCGTCGACCGCCTTGGTCATGCCGCCCATGTCCTCGACTTCACCGATCAGTTTCTTGGCCTCGACGACCAGCGAATTGGTCAGGCTTTCCACGTAATAGCTGCCGCCCAGGGGATCGATCACCTGCGGGATGCCGCTTTCCTCGGCGATGATCAACTGCGTGTTGCGCGCGATCCGGGCCGAGAACCGGGTCGGCAGGCCGATCGCCTCGTCAAGTGCGTTGGTGTGCAGCGACTGCGTGCCGCCCAGCACCGCCGCCATCGCCTCGATGGTGGTGCGGATGACGTTGTTGTAGGCGTCTTTTTCCGTCAGCGAGACGCCCGACGTTTGACAGTGTGTCCGCAGCATTGAGGATCGCGGATCTTTCGGTTCGAACTCCTGCATCAGATCGGCCCACAGGATGCGCGCGGCGCGCAGCTTGGCGACCTCCATGAAGAAGTTCATGCCGATGCAGAAGAAGAACGAGAGCCTGGGCGCGAACTTGTCGACGTCGAGCCCACGGGCGCGCGCGGCGCGCACGTATTCGACCCCGTCGGCGAGGGTGTAGGCCAGTTCCTGCACGCAGGTCGCGCCGGCCTCCTGCATGTGATAGCCGGAAATCGAGATCGAGTTGAAGCGCGGCATATGCTCGGCGGTGTAGCCGATAATGTCGGCGACGATGCGCATCGACGGTTCGGGCGGATATATATATGTGTTCCGCACCATGAACTCTTTCAGAATGTCGTTCTGGATCGTGCCGGAAAGCTTGTCGGCGCTGACCCCCTGTTCCTCGGCGGCGACGATATAACCCGCGAGCACCGGCAGCACGGCGCCGTTCATGGTCATCGACACCGACATTTCGTCCAAGGGGATTCCGTCGAACAGGATCTTCATGTCCTCGACGCTGTCGATGGCGACGCCCGCCTTGCCGACGTCGCCGACGACGCGGGCGTGATCGGAATCGTACCCTCGATGGGTCGCCAGATCGAACGCGACGGACAGGCCCTTCTGTCCGGCTTCCAGATTCTCGCGGTAGAACTTGTTGGATTCCTCGGCGGTCGAGAAACCGGCGTACTGGCGGATGGTCCACGGCCGGTTCGCGTACATGGTCGCGCGCGGCCCGCGCACGAACGGTTCGAACCCCGGGAGCGTGTTGACGTGTTCGAGCCCTTCCAGGTCGGCGGCCGTGTAGAGCGGCTTGACGGTGATACCCTCCGGCGTTTCCCAGTTGAGGTCGTCGGCGCTCTTGCCCTTGAGTTCCTTCTCGGCCTGGGCACGCCAGCCGTCCATGCCGGGGGTCTTTTTATCCGCCATCAATTCCTCCGATCGCTTCTTTCCCATGGGACGGAATTATAACCGCGCCGCCCCGGCCTCTTCCATGGTTTTCGCATATGCGAAATGGGAAATGGGGGAAATCACTGTCAACCGCAAAATATTGAGCAGTTATCCACATCATGCGATTGCAAGGTTCTTCGAAACAAAATATGGTAGCTGAAATCGCGGTCTAAGCACCGATTCGGCCGCGAAAAGGGGATGCAACCACATTGCCCAAGGGGCAGCCGAGGAGACGGACATGACCTTCGAGTGGACACCGGAGCACATCAAGACACTGATCGCCCTCTGGAACCAAGGGCTGACCACCAGCGAGATCGGGACCCGCATGGGCATCACCAAGAACGCGGTGGTCGGCAAGGTGCATCGCCTCGGTTTGCCGAAACGCGGTTCGCCGATCAAGCCCAAACCGGAGAAAAAGTCGAACGTGGTGTCGATGGCGCAACTCCGTCCCGGCATGTGCGTATGGCCGACCGGCGACCCGGCAACCGATGATTTCCATTTCTGCGGTGACAAGGCCGCACCCGGCCGGCCCTATTGCGAAACCCACTGCGAGCGGGCCTATGTCAAGCCGTCCAAGGACGACCGCCGCAAGCGCGCCGCCAACGGCTGACGCCGCCAACTCTTGACCCGTTCGTCAATCGGCGTATGCTCGGCGCCATGACGGCATTCTTTTCGCACGTTGTGATTGGTCGAATTACGGACCCGGTGACCCTCTGAGGTTGCCGGGACACGCACGCGTTTCTGTGCGCAGCACCGATCACACCACGAAAGGAAGACGTTATGAGCACCCAAACGGGGCTGGCCGAGCCGGCCCGGAATTCAGACCAAAACACCGAACCCTTCACCGCCTGTTTTTCAGTCGTCTCCGGCAGCGATCCCAATGCGCTGAGCCGGATCCTGGAACCGTTCACCAAGCGCGGCCTGACGCCGAGCCATGTCTATGCCATGTGCAGCGGCGATCAGGGCGAAACCCTGCATGTCGACCTGCAACTGGCGGGCGCCGACACGGACACCGCCTGGCGGCTGGCCAACGACCTGCGCGGGCTGTGGCTGGTTCAAACCGTGCTGACGTCCGAAAAGCGGATGGCGGAACGGATCTGACGGACCGGGGGCAACGGTTTTGAGCCTGATCGAACGCCTCGACGCCTGCGCCCGTTTCACGCCGGGAAACTATCGGCCGCTGATTGTCGCGGGACGGACGCTGGGACGGGTCGATCATGCCTTCGCGGCAACGCTCGCGGCGTTCGGCGACGTGTTCTCGGTGCGCGACAACGCGGTCGAGGTGTTGCCCGGTCTCGACACGCCCGAGGCGCGGACGGAAGCCGTCGCACGAGTGCTGGCGCAATTACGCGATGACGGCCTGTTCCCGGGCTGGCGCGGCGAACATTATCCGGTTTCCGAAGGTTTCTACGCGGCGCCGCTGTTGACGGTGGAACGCGCTACCGTGCCGCGGTTCGGCACCATGGGCTACGGCGTGCACCTCAACGGATATGTCGTGAAAAACGACGGGCTACACATGTGGGTCGGCAAACGTTCGATGCGAAAACCCACCGGGCCCGGCAAGCTGGACCAGGTCGTCGCCGGCGGCCAGCCGGTCGGCCTCTCGGTGTGGGACAACCTGATGAAGGAATGCGCCGAAGAGGCGGGCATGTCCGGCGATCAGGCGCGGCGCGCCGTTCCCGTCGGCACCGTTTCCTACCTGACCGAGCGCGACGAGGGCCTGCGCCACGACGTGCTGTTCAATTACGACGTCGAACTGCCCGCGGATTTTCAGCCGACGCCGACCGACGGCGAAGTCGATGCGTTTTATCTGTGGCCGATCGGCGACGTGGTCGCGCGCATCCGCGAGACCGACGATTTCAAGTTCAACGCGGCGCTGGTGATCATCGATTTCGCGGTCCGTCGCGGCGTGCTTGATCCAGATGACCCGGAATACATCGACATCACGGAAGCCATGCGCGTCGGGCGTTTTTCGGCGGCAAGGGTACGTTGAGGCTTTCCCCTTCCGCGCCGCGGTTGCTAAGGTAACGCCATGGATACAGCGCCACGGCATATGGACCTTTACCCGAAGATCGAGCCCTACGACCGGGGCATGCTCGATGTCGGCGACGGTCACAGAATCTATTACGAACAGACCGGCAACCCGCAGGGGGTGCCGGTGGTTTTTCTGCACGGCGGCCCGGGCGCGGGCTCGAACCCGGCGCACCGCCGTTTCTTCGACCCCGAGTTCTACCGCGTCGTCATATTCGATCAGCGCGGCGCCGGACGTTCGCGCCCTTTTGCATCGGTCGACGATAACACCACCGATCATCTGGTCGCCGATATCGAACGCCTGCGCAAACACCTGAACATCCAGAGCTGGTTGGTATTCGGCGGCTCATGGGGCTCGACCCTGGCGCTGGTTTACGCACTCCGGCATACCGGGCACTGCCGCGGCCTGGTGCTCCGCGGTGTCTTCCTCGGCTCCAACGCCGAGCTGGACTGGTTCCTCTACGGTATGCATACCGTGTTCCCGGAAGCGTGGCGGCGTTTCGCCGAGTACATTCCCGATGCCGAGCAGGGCGACCTCCTGAAGGCCTATCACACGCGCCTGACCGATCCGTCGCCGGAAGTGCATATGCCGGCGGCGGCCTACTGGGCCGGTTACGAAACGTCGTGCTCGAACCTGCTCGCGAGCCCGAGCGAGGCGCCGCCGCAGGCCTCTAGCGGCGCGCTGTCGCTGGCCAGGATCGAGGCACATTTCTTCATCAACGACGTTTTCATCGGCGATACCGAGATTCTCGACGGAGTCGCGACACTGCATCATCTGCCGTGTGTCGTCGTGCAGGGCCGCTACGACATGGTGTGCCCGATCCGTACCGCAGACAAGTTGGTCCGCGCGTGGCCGGGAATCGACTACCGGATCGTGCCTGATGCTGGGCATTCGGCGATGGAGCCGGGTATCCGTTCGCAGCTCGTGCGCGGTACGGAAAGCATGAAAGACCGCGTCTGACGGCATAATTGCCCCCTTTCCGGCCTGACCGTAAAGTACACGGGACTTGAGAGGGGGAGCCCGGTATGAAGGCAATGTGGCGGGGCGTGTTCCTGGCATTGTTGTTGTGCGTAGCCCAGCCCGCGCTGGCTGACGGGTTCAAATTCGCCAAGGATCTGGCCTACGTTACGTTCTCGGGCGGCTACTTCGACGTCAACCGTCGGAAGGACGGGAGCGGCGAGTTCTCGCTCGAATACCGCGCCGACGCCGAACTCTGGATCTTCAAGCCGTTCGCGCATGCCGCCTATGTCACCAACGGCATGAGCTTCTTCGGTGCCGGCGTTCTGATCGATTTGCAGGTTGGCGACAACTGGATCATTCAGCCGTCGTTCGCGCCGACCTGGTGGCGCGGCGACAGCGACGATCTCGATCTCGGCTATGCGCTGGCGTTCCGGTCCCGTCTCGAGATCGCCTACCGCTTTCCCGACAAATCGCGCCTCGGGCTCTCGTTCTCGCACAGCTCCAACGCCCACCTCGGCGATACCAACCCGGGCACGGAATCCCTGATGGTCAACGTTTCTATCCCGACCACGTTCTTCGGCAACTGAGCCGCTCTCCATTCAAAATTGCCAAGCGAGACGCGCTGGTGTAGTCAAAGCTCGACGCGCCCGTAGCTCAGTCGGATAGAGCACAGGATTCCTAATCCTGGGGCCGCAGGTTCGAATCCTGCCGGGCGCGCCATTCCCGGCAAGCTCAGTACGCGTACTCCGTGAACACCGGGTCGACATTACCTTTCCACAGCCGGTGATACGCGGCGAGCAATTCGTCCGCCGGCGTCAGGCCGCTTTCCATGGTTTGGAAGATCGGCTGCAGGAAGTGACTTTCGTCCATGCCGACGCTGTCGACGCGCTTCCGGTTTTTCAGGCCCCGATGCGAAATGCAAAGTGCCTCGCACGCCAGATCGCGCACCGTCTGGTTGCGGAACGGCGTCTTGAGCGCGGTCTTCGGGACCTCGTCGCGGAGCTTCTGGCGCTCGTCGGCCGACCAGTCCTTGACCAGGTCCCAGGCGGCGGCGCGCGCCTCGTCGTCGTACAAAATCCCGACCCAGAACGCCGACAGCGCACAGAGCCGGTTCCACGGCCCGCCGTCGGCACCGCGCATTTCGAGGAACGTCTTGAGCCGCACTTCGGGGAAGATCGTCGACAGATGATCGGTCCAATCCGAGAGTACCGGCGTGTGGCCGGGGTAGGCGGGCAGCTTGCCTTCCATGAAATCGCGGAAAGACTGGCCCGACGCATCTATGTACTCGCCGTCGCGGTAGACGAAGTACATCGGCACGTCGAGGGCGTAGTCGACGTAGCGCTCGAACCCCATGCCGTCCTCGAACACGAACGGCAGCATGCCGCTCCGGTCCGGGTCGACATCGGTCCAGATGTGGCTGCGATAGGACAAATATTCGCTCGGCGCGCCGTGGCGGAACGGCGAATTGGCCCAGAGCGCGGTCGCCACCGGCTGTAGCGCCAGCGCGATCCGGAACATCTCGACCATGGTTTTCTCGGAACAGAAATCCAGGTTTACCTGTACCGTGCATGTCGACTGCATCATCTCAAGACCGAGCTTGCCCTTCTTCGGCATGTACTCGCGCATGATCTTGTAGCGGCCCTTGGGCATCCACGGTGCGTCCTCGTTCGGCCACTTGGGCCGGTAGCCGAGGCCGACGAACCCGATCTCCATTTCCTTGGCGATGGCCTTGACCTGCTGCAGGTGGCTCGAGACCTCGTCGCAGGTCTGGTGAATATTCTCGACCGCGGCACCGGAAAGTTCGACCTGCCCGGCGGGTTCCAGCGACACCGAGCCACCGTCCTTGGAGGAAAGCGCGACCACGTTATCGCCCTCGTAGACCGGTTCCCAGCCGAACCGGGTCAGGCGCGTCAGCAGCTCGCGGATGCCCTGGTCGCCGTCGTAAGTCAGCGGCTTCAGGTCCTTGAGCCGGAACGCGAATTTCTCGTGCTCGGTGCCGATGCGCCATTTTTCGGGCGGTTTGCAGCCGCTTTCCATATAGCGGACAAGCAGGTCCTTGCTGTCGATGGGGGTCTCGTTCTTGGCGGATGCACCGGACATGGGGGTCTCCGAGGTGGGGGTCAGTTCTGTTTCAAATCGGCAACGGACTGACGGATTGCAAGTGCCGCCGCGGCCGCGGTTTCGGCGCGCAGGATCCTCGGACCCAGATCGGCGGCGACAGAAAAGGTCAGTTTACGAAGTCCGTCAAGCTCGCCGGGCGTGAATCCGCCTTCGGGACCGATCAAAAAAGCGAGAGGTTCCTGGCCTTCGTCAAGCGCCGCCGCCAGCGGTTCGCCGTCGCCGGTTTCATCCAGAAAGATCAGTTTGCGGTCATCGGGCCAGTCGCCGAGAGTTTTCTCAAGTGACGCCGGCTCGGCGATCTCCGGGACCGTCAGGCGGCGCGACTGTTCGGCGGCTTCGGTCGCCGTGGCGCGGAGCCGATCCGTATTGAGGCGCGCCGTCTGGCCATGCTGCGTCGTGACCGGGATCAGGCGAGACGCGCCGAGTTCGGTCGCCTTCTCGACCAGAAAGTCGGTGCGGTCCTTCTTGAGCGGCGCGAACAGCAACCACACGTCCGGTTCCGCATGTTGCGGTCGCGTCCGCGACGTGACGGAGACGACGGCGGATTTCTTGTCGGCGGCCGCAATCTCGCCCAGCCATTCGCCGTCGCGGCCATTGAACAACAGGACGCGCGTGCCCACGTCCCGGCGCATTACGTTCACCAGATAGTGGCTCTGCCCGCGTTCGAGCTGAACGGCGGCCTCCGCCTCGAGGGCGTCGTCGACGAACAGGCGGATCGATGGGGCGTTGGTCATGTCGTTCTCCCACGGTGGATTATCGTGCCGCGTGCCGCCGTCGTAAACCGCCGGCGCATTGCCGATCAGGACTTTCACCTTGACCCGTGGGTCAGCTATAAACGCCGCATGTCCCGACCCGGCACGACATTTCAGCACGCAAGCGACATCCAGCGCGATTCCTGGATGATCCGCCTCGCGCCCAGACGCGCCCGCCCCTACATGCGGCTGATCCGCGCCGACCGGCCGATCGGCACCTGGCTTTTGCTTTTGCCGTGCCTGTGGTCGGTGACGATGGCGAGCGCGGCGGTCGAGGGCAAGGTGCCGGATCCGTGGTACGTGCTGCTGTTCGCCGTCGGCGCCTTCGTCATGCGCGGCGCCGGGTGTGTTGTTAACGATCTCTGGGACCGCGACATCGACGGCCGGGTGGCGCGGACGGCGGAACGCCCGATCGCGTCGGGCGAGGTTTCCGTCAGGCAGGCGATGGTCTTCCTAAGCTGTCTTCTCCTGATCGGGTTGACGGTCCTGCTTCAGTTCAACGGCGCGACGGTTATTCTCGGTGTGGCCTCACTGGGCCTCGTCGGCGTCTATCCGCTGATGAAACGCATTACCTACTGGCCGCAGGCGTTCCTCGGCATCACCTTCAACTGGGGGGCGCTGCTGGCGTGGTGCGCGGTCGAGGGTGCGGTCGGATGGCCCGCGATCCTGATGTATGTCGGCGGGTTCTTCTGGACGCTCGGCTACGACACCATCTACGGCCACCAGGACAAGGAGGACGACGTTCTTGTCGGCGTCAAATCGGCGTCGATCAGGCTCGGCCGCAACACACGCCCGTTCGCGGCGCTGGTCTACGCGTTGACCGTGATCCTGCTGGCGTTCGCCGGTTCGAGCGCCGGCATGGGCTGGTTCTATTTTCTGATGCTGGCGGCGGCGGCGATGCAGTTCGCGTGGCAGGTCGGCACACTGGATATCGACGCGCCCGGCAACTGCCTGGCGCGGTTCAAGTCGAACCGGGACGCCGGCCTGATGATTTTTCTCGGGACGCTGTTGGGCTGACGCCCGGGATTTATTTAAAAAGACTCTAGGCGGTTTTGGCGAAATCGAAATAAAGCTCGCGGGCACGGGTCGCCACCGGGCCCGGCTGGTATTCCCGGTCCTCCAGTTTCGTGCACGGCCGCACCTTGGCGTAATTGCCGGTGGCGAACAGTTCGTCCGCGCCCAGAAGTTCGGGGAAATCGATGGTGCGCTCGACGACCTTGAAACCGTCGTCACGCAGCAGCTTGATCACGCGTTGACGCGTGATGCCGTTCAGGAACGTGCCGTTGATGACGGGCGTCGACACCACACCGTCCTTCACCATGAACAGGTTCGAGTACGAAAATTCGGCGACATTGCCGCTGGGGTCGAGCACGACACCGACCTCGAAACCCTTCTCCTGCGCTTCGCCGACACTGCGCGCGACGTTGGGATAGAGGCACGACGCCTTGGCCTCCGTCGGCGCCATGTCACGGGCCGGCCGGCGAAAGCTGGAAAGACAGGCGCTGAAGCCCTCGAACGGCGGCATCGGCGCCTCGCGGACGACCATCGAAAATTGCGTGCTGTCGGGATTGGGCAGGACCACCGCGCCTTCCTCGGCATAGAAGATCGGACAGATATAAAGGTCCGCGTCCTTGTCGAACTTGGCGATTCCTTCCCACGCCAGCTTTTCGATTTCGTCCGCGGTCTTGGTGGGCTTGAGGCCGAGGATCGCCGCCGACTTCATCAGTCGCGCGATGTGCTTGTCGAGGTCCGGCGCCCGGCCGGCCATGTAGCGCGCGCCATCGAACACGGTGGACGCAAGCCAGAATGCCTGATGCCGGGGCGCGAGCACGGCCTTGTCGCCTTCGTGCCAGCCCTCATCGGCGTAGGTCCAGGTTTTGCCGGTTCGGTTATGTGCCATGCCGTGCTCTCCTTCCGGTCTTTTTTAAACCTTTGCCGCCGAGAGTCAAAAAGGCGTCCGGTCGCCGTCGGCACGCTCGGGAATGGAAATTATCAACCGGGCATGTGCCCTGATTGGGCCACCGCCCGTGCATCAATCGTTGCTGCCGGCATGGAAACGGCATGGTCTTACGAAAGAGAGGAAACGTCAGATGCGGCCCAAGAATTTTGTCACCGGGCATCGGTCCGGAGCGTCGAAACCGACCATCGGGTTCGAGAACGCCGAAGAGGCCTGGTTCTGGTTCATGCGCACCGAAAAGGCGCGTGCCGAACGGGCCAAGGCCGAACAGTCGGCAGCGCTCTACGACCGGCCGTGTCTGCCGGATGATGTCTACAGCGTCGTCAGCCGGCTTCACTGTATGGGAATGATGTTCGATCTGCATCTCCAGGTCATGGGCGAGTACGGCTATCTCGACCGGCCGCCCGATCCGGACGATGACATCGAGGCGGTCGACTGGGTGCTCTGGATCGATGCCTTCGAAACCCTCGAACCGTACCTGATCGAAAAGAGGATCGTCGAATGAGCGGTTGTCCGATGATTCGCCCGCGCGGCCAGTCGCTCGCCATCGTCGCGTTCGGACCGTCGTCTCTCAAGCTCCTGCGGCGCCTGAAATCCGGCTATCAGCACTGCCTCGTGGCGACGCAGTCGGGTGGGCAGTGGCACCTGCTCGATCCGCTTTCGAACGGCATGGAGATCATGACGCTCGGGACACTGACGCCGCAGGAAGTGATCGCCGCGTTCCGGGACTGCGGCTGCGATGCGCTTGCCGTGCAGCGCCGGCCGCCGGTCATGCGCACCATGCCGTTGGCGCCGCTCACCTGCGTCGAGGCGGTGAAGCGCGTTCTCGGCATTCGCGCGCGCCGGGTGCTGACGCCGTGGCAGTTGCGGAAATACCTGATAGGCCGCCGCCGCGGTCGGGGCGGAATCAGCAGTCTTCTTCGGTAAGGGTCCAGATCTGCGCGTGTCCGCCGTCTTCGTCCGGGCGCGGTACGACGCGGATTTTTTCGTTGATGCCGTCTTCGGTCATCTCGCGCTCGATGGCCAGCAGGGTGCCGGCCGGCTGGTCGCAGAGCGACGCTGAATACGCGATCTCGCTTTTCGCGGCGGTCATCGCCATCAGCATATCCGGCGCGCCGTACTCTTCGAACAGGTGCGTGGCGAGCGCGCGGGCGGGGGCTTCGTCGTCGCCTTCGGGGACGACGGTGACCTGCACGAACGTGGAAAGCCCGAAACTGCCGAGCCCGAGCCAGCTCGACTTGAACGCGAGCTGGGACTTGTTGTCCATCTGGCCCGGCACGCAGTCGACGAAGGCGAAAGTGCCGGTAACCGCCCACTCGCCGGGCTCGGCCGCCAGATGAAAGACGTTGGTGTCGGACGGATCGAGGCGGATGGTGCGGGGCAGTTTCATGAGGCGCGGCCGGGTTCCCACAGATGGGCATAGGCGAACAGTCCCGGCGTGCCGCCGGTATGGATGAACACGCACGCTTTGTCCCGGGGTAGCGTGCCGTCGGCAAGCAGGCTCAGGAAGCCGTCATAGGCCTTGCCGCTGTAAACGGGGTCGAGCAGCAGGGTTTCGTCGCGCGCGCCCCATTCGATGGCTTTCATGGTGCCGGGGGTCGGTTGACCGTAGCCCGCGCCCAGATAGGCGTCGGTGACGATGATGTCGGTTTCGGCAACGAGGTCAGGAGTTCCCAGCATGGCGCTAACGTCGCGGCTGCGCTTGAGAACGCGGGGCTGCTGCAGGTCGGCGGTGCGACGGACGCAGATGCCGAAGACCGTTGCGTCCGAGCCGTAGTGCCTGAGCCCGGCAACGACCCCGGCGTGCGAGGCGGCGCTGCCGCTGGCGACGACGACGGCGCCGAGGTTGAGGCCGAGGGCGCCGGTTTGTTCGATGATCTCGCGCGCGCAGTCGACGTAGCCGAGCGCGCCCAGCGGTGGATGATCGGCGCCGAGGTGGATGACGTAGGGCTTGCCGCCGCGTTCCCGGACGCCGTCGGCGAGCTTTTCCAGATTATCGTCGGCGGCCTGCTCGTCCTCGCCGACCGGGAACATGTGGATCGGCACGCCGAGGATGCGGTCGAGCAGCATGTTACCCGTTTTGTCCTGACCGGCGGGCATGCCCTGGACCCGGTTCTCGAGTTGAATCTCGCAGGCCAGTCCGAGCTTGCGCGCCGCCGCTGCGCACTGGCGGACGAAATTGGATTGCACGGCGCCGGTGATCAGCACCGTGTCGGCGCCCTCGGCCAGCGCCTGACCGAAATAGTATTCGAGCTGTCGCGCCTTGTTGCCGCCCATGGCGAGACCGGTCACGTCGTCGCGCTTGACGTAAAGATGCGGATGCCCGCTTTCGCGCATGACGCTCTCGAGCGGCGTCGGCGCATGCGCCAGGGTTGCGCGTGGAAACGCGGATACCGGGTCCGTGGCCGTCTGCAGCATTGTCGTTCTCCCCAGGGTTTGAGTTTACTGACATGCGGCTTCACGTCATCCTGTTTCTTATGAAGACATCGACGCAAGTCCTCATGGTTATTCTTATTGCGGTCGGAGCGGCATGGCCGGGCTCGGCCTTGGCGCTCGACCCGAAGGTGCTGGATTCGGTCGTCCGCATCAAACCGGACTGGTCGATGGCGAAACGCGGCACCGACGCCTCCGGCGCGCCGCGTGATCCGCAGGGAACCGGGATCGCCGTGATGCCGGGTGGTTATGTCGCGACCAACGTTCATGTCATCGGCGACGCCCGGGACATCGACGTCATGACCGAGGACGGCCGCGTCCTCAAGGCGGAGATCGTCGGCCGTGACAAGACGACCGACATCGCGCTCCTCAAGGTTCCAGCCGATCTGCCGGTGCCGGAAACGGCGGCGGCGCCCGCACTCGCGGATCCGGTCTGCGCCGTCGGCAATCAGTTCGGCCTCGGCCTTAGCGTGACCTGCGGTGTCGTCTCGGCGGTCGGGCGCGCCGGCATAGGATTCAACCCGGTCGAAGATTTCATTCAGACCGACGCCGCCGTCAACCCGGGCGGCTCGGGCGGTGCGCTGGTCGACGCCCGGTCGCGTCTGGTCGGCATGGTCGCCGCGATCTTCACCAAGACCAGCGATGCGGATATCGGCGTCAACTTTGCGACCTCGGTGCCGTTGCTGATGCGGGTGGTGAGCGATCTCAGGGAATTAGGCGAAGTGCGGCGCGGTGTTGCCGGGTTCAAGGCGGCGCCGTTGCCACCGGATATGGCGGCCGAAACCGGCGGCGTGATGGTCGAGAGCGTTACCATAGACGGGCCGGCGTTCAAGGCGGGCCTGGAAGCGGGGGATGTCATCGTCCGCATCGACGGCAGGCCGGTTCCGGCCATGCCGGCGCTGGAAGCGCGCATCTTCATGAAGCGCCCGGGTGACGATGTGAAACTCGAGACCCGGCGCGGTGGTGAAACCCGCGCGATTACCGTGACGCTGGCCGGAAGTTAACTCCCTCCGATCGGCTCAGGAAACGGCGACCGCGCCTTCGTCCGCGAACGACGCAATCTCGTCCTCGCCGAAACCGTACTCCTTCAGCACCTCTTTCGTGTGCTGGCCGAACAGCGGCGCGCCCGTCGCGACCTCGCCCGGCGTTTCCGATAGCTTGATCGGCAGGCCGAGGGTACGCACCGGCCCCAGCTTGGCGTGCTCGACGGTCGGGATCATGTCGCGCGCCTGGGCGTGCGGATCATCGAACATTTCGCAGACATCCATCACCGGGCCAGCCGGGACGCCGGCCTTCTCGAGGCGCGTCAGCCATTCGTCGCGGGTCCGTTTCCGGAATACCGGCGTCAGCACCTCTTCGAGTTCCTTGAGGTGCGCCATCCGGTCGACGTTGGTGGCGAAGCGCGGGTCGTCGGCGATCTCGGGGGATTCCATGGCGTCGAGCAGACGCTCCCAGTTGCGCTGGTTGGCGGCACCGATGGTAAACCAGCCGTCCTTCGCCTCGAACGCCTGGTACGGCCCGTTCAGGGGATGCGCCGAACCCATCGGGCCGGGCGCGATGCCGGTCGCGAGCGCGATCGCGCTCTGCCAGTAGGTATGCACGATGCCGGCTTCGAACAGTGACGTATCGACGACCTGCCCCTCGCCCGTTTGCAGTTTATGCGTATAGGCCGAAACGCAACCGAGCGCGGCGAGGATGCCGGCGGTGATATCGGTGACCGGTGCGCCCACCTTGCACGGCGGACGGCCCGGGCCTTCGCCGGTGAACGACATCAGGCCGCTCATGCTCTGGGCGATCAGATCGAAGCCGCCGCGTTCCGCATAAGGGCCGGTGCGGCCGAAGCCGGAGATGGCACAGTAGATCAGGCCCGGATTGTCCTTTTTGAGATCCTCGTAGCTGAAGCCGAGTTTCTGCATGGTGTCGTGGCGGTAGTTCTCGGTCACCACGTCGGCGTCGGCGAGGAGCTTCCTCAACACCTGCTTGCCGTTCTCGGTTTTGAGGTCCAGCGCGATGCCGCGTTTGTTGCGGTTCATCATCATGTAGGCCGCCGACTCACCGTCCATGTCGGGCGGCAGGAAGCGACGCGAGTCATCGCCGCCCGGGATCTTCTCGACCTTGATGACATCGGCACCGAGATCGGCGAGCATCAGCCCGCACACGGGGCCCGCCATGATGTGCGCCAGTTCAACGACCTTCATCCCGGCGAGCGGGCCGAACGATTTCTTCATGGACGTATCCTCTCTCCGTCAGCGCCCTTTGAAGTCGGGCGTCTTTTTCTCCAGGAATGCCTTGTAGCCGGTCTGGAAATCCTCGGTGTCGTAGCATTCGTAACCCTCGGCGATTTCCTCCGCCGTGAGCGGCGCCGGATCTTCGAGGCGTTCGAGGAATTTCTTGTGCCAGCGATGCACCAGCGGCGCGCCGGCGGCGACACGCTCGGCGGCGGCGCGCGATTCGGTCATGACGTCGGCGTCCGGCACCACGCGCGAGACGACGCCGAGGCGGAGCGCTTCCGCCGCGTCGAAGATGCGGCCCTCCAGCAAAATCTCGAGCGCCGGACCGGCGCCGACCAGCGACTTCAGCGCGCCGAGTTCGTCGTAGCCCATGACCAGGCCAAGCTTGGCGATGGGAGCGCCGAAGCGGCTGCTTTCGCCGCAGATGCGGATGTCGCAAAGCCCGGCGATCTCCATGCCGCCGCCGACGCAGATACCGCGGATCGCGGCGACCGTCGGGTGCGGGCACGCTCGCATGGCGTCGATGTTCCGGGCCATCAGGTCGCCGTAGGCGGCGGCCTGTTCCGAATTGGATCTGTCGGTCTCGAATTCGCCGATATCGTTGCCGGGGCTGAACGACTTCTCGCCGGCGCCCGTCAGCAAGATGCAGCGGACGCTGTCGTCCGTGCCGAGTTCGGCGAACGTCTCGCCCAGTTTGCCCCACATGGACTTGGTGAGCGCGTTCAGTTTTTCGGGCCGGTTGATGGTGACGGTGACGATGTCCTTGTCGTCACGTTCGATCAGGATTTGCTCGTCCGTCATGGATTATTCCGCGGTCTCGGCAAGGTAGTCCATTGCCGCCTGGCAGCCGCCCTTCTGGATCGGTACGCCGGCAAGCGCGAGGCCCATTTCGACGCCGGAAAGCGTGCCCATCAGGGTCAGGTCGTTGAAGTGACCCAGATGGCCGATCCGGAACACCTTGCCCTTGACCTTGCCGAGGCCGGTGCCGAGCGACATGTCGAACTTATCTAAAATCAGCGCGCGCACCGCGTCGGCATCATGGCCGTCCGGCAGGACGACCCCGGTCAGCACGGGCGAGTGCTCCTCCTCGACCTGGCACAGCGTTTCCAGGCCCCAGTGTTCGACGGCGATGCGGCACGCCTTGGCGTGACGCTTGTGGCGCTCGAACACGTTTTCCAGGCCTTCCTCGTCGAGGAGCATTTTCAGCGCTTCCTCGAGACCGTAGAGCAGGTTGGTGGCGGGCGTGTAGGGGAAGAAGCCGTTGGCGTTGTTGCCGAGCATCGGGCCCCAGTCCCAGTAGGATTTCGTGAAGCCGCTTTTTTCGTGCGCGTCGAGCGCCTTCTGCGAGACGCAGTTGAAGCCGAGGCCGGGGGGCAGCATCAGGCCCTTCTGCGAGCCGGTGATGGTGACGTCGACGCCCCATTCGTCGTGACGGTAGTCGGCCGATGCGAGGCCCGAAATCGTGTCGACCATGAACAGCGCCGGATGGCCGGTGCCGTCGATGGCCTTGCGCACCTCGCCAATGCGCGACGTGACGCCGGTCGACGTTTCGTTGTGCACGCAGCAGACCGCCTTGATCTCGTGGTTGGTGTCTTCCTTGAGGCGCGCCGCGACCTTTTCCGGGTCGACGCCGTGACGCCAGTCGCCGGGGATGAATTCGGGCTCGAGACCGATGCGGGTCGCCAACTCGTGCCACAGCGTCGCGAACTGTCCGGTCTCGTACATCAGAACTTTGTCGCCGGGGCTCAGCACGTTGACCAGTGCCGCTTCCCAGGCGCCAGTGCCGCTCGACGGAAACACGATGACCGGGCGTTCGGTCTTGAACACGCCCTTGAGTTTTTCGAGAACGCGCGCGCCCAGTTCGCCGAATTCGGGGCCGCGGTGATCGATCACCGGCATGTCCATGGCCCTGAGAATGCGGTCGGGGACTGGGCTCGGGCCCGGAATCTGCAGAAAATGACGGCCGCTTTTATATGCCATGATGCTCCTCCGTGGACGGCAGTTTTTGAGCTTGAAAGCATAATGAATACAATTTTTAAGGATGGCAACCCTTAATTTCTGCGATATTATATTTGATTGTTGATTTTTGCATACAATTTAGTAGCATCAACCAGCGAACAAGGAGAGACGCATGCCCCGTGACGACTATGGATTGCGCGCCACCGGCCGGATCGGTGATGAAAAACTCGCCAAGCGTATTGCCGGCGCCATCTCGGGCCGTGTGCTGTTCGATCCGTTCTCGCGCGGACGCTACGCGACTGACGCGTCGTTCTATCAGATCGACCCGGTCGGCGTCGTCGTTCCGGAAACGGCCGACGATGCGCGCGCCGTGATCGATATCGCGCGGGACGAAGGCCTGCCGGTCCTGCCGCGCGGCGGCGGTACGTCGCAATGCGGGCAGACGGTGGGCGAGGCCATCGTCCTCGACACCTCGAAACACATGAACCGGGTGCTGGAATTCGACGCCTCGTCCCGGACGGCACGTGTCGAGCCGGGGATCGTGTTGGATCAACTGAATGCGTACCTGAAGCCGCACGGTCTCTGGTTCCCGGTCGACGTCTCCACATCCAGCCGCGCCACCATCGGCGGCATGACCGGCAACAACTCCTGCGGGTCGCGCTCGATCCGCTACGGCACCATGCGCGACAACGTGCGTGCCATCGACGCCATCCTCGCCGACGGTGCCGACATGCATTTCGGCGAGGTCTCCGACAATCAGACGATGGCGCACCTGAACGACACGCAGCGCGATCTGGTGGCGAAGCTGCTCGGCCTCGGTCGCGATAACGAAGACCTCATCAAGGCGAAGTTCCCGGACCTGATGCGTCGCGTCGGCGGCTATAACATCGATGCGCTGATGCCGGCCGGTCCGGCGCGCGGCGGCTGGGACAACCAGACGGTTCACCAGAGCGCGGCGCTGCCCAACCTCGCGCACCTGTTGATCGGCTCGGAAGGGACGCTCGCGTTTTCGACGTCGGTCGACATCGACCTGCAGCCGCTGCCGAGGAACAAGACCCTCGGCGTCTGTCACTTCCCGAAATTCTGGAATGCCATGGATGCGGCGCAGCACCTGGTCAAGCTGGGCCCGGTCGCTGTCGAGCTGGTCGACCGCACCATGATCAATCTCAGCCGCGCGATTCCGATGTTCACCGACACCGTCAACCGCTTCATCAAGGGTGAACCCGACGCGGTGTTGCTGGTCGAGTTCGCGGAGCCGGACCAGGAGGAAAACCTGAAGCGTCTCAAGCAACTGGGTGAGCTTATGGGCGATCTGGGGTATCCGGACGGCGTCGTCGAGGCGATTGATCCTGACTTCCAGAAGGCGATCTGGGAGGTCCGCAAGTCCGGTCTCAACATCATGATGTCGATGAAGGGCGACGGTAAACCGGTCTCGTTCGTCGAGGACTGCGCGGTCCGGCTCGAAGATCTTGCCGAATACACCGACCGCCTGACCCAGGTGTTCCACAAGCACGGCACGGAAGGGACGTGGTATGCGCATGCCTCCGTCGGCACGCTGCACGTTCGCCCGGTGATCAACCTTAAGCAGGAAATGGGCGCCAAGCAGATGCGCGCCATCGCCGAGGAAGCGTTCGAGATGGTGCGCGCGTACAAGGGCTCGCACTCGGGCGAGCACGGCGACGGCCTTGTGCGGTCGGAATTCCACGAACCCATGTTCGGCGCCGAAATGATCGCCGCGTTCCGCAACGTAAAGCAGGCCTTCGACGAAGACGGATTATTCAACCCGGGCAAGATCGTCGATCCGCCGAAGATGGACGACCGTTCCCTGTTCCGCTTCAAGCCGGGGTACGAAACCCTCGATGTCGAGACCGCCATGGACTGGTCCGACTGGGGCGGGTTCGCGGGCGCCGTCGAGATGTGCAACAACAACGGCGCCTGCCGCAAGGCCGATCCGGGCGTGATGTGCCCGTCGTTCCGCGTCACCGGCGATGAACAGCACCTGACCCGGGGCCGCGCCAACACGCTGCGCCTTGCGATCTCCGGCCAGCTCGGCGCCGACGCGTTCACGTCGGACGCCATGAAGGACACCATGCAGCTGTGCGTCGGCTGCAAGGGCTGCAAGCGCGAATGCCCGACCGGCGTCGACATGGCGAAGATGAAAACCGAGTTCCTTTATCACTACAACAAGCGTCACGGGGTTTCACTCAAGGACAGGTTGATCGCCTACCTGCCGCGTTATGCGCCGATGGCGTCCAGGGTCGCGGGTGTCCTGAACCTGCGCGATGTGATCCCCGGTATGGCGTGGCTGTCCGAAAAGCTGCTCGGGTTCTCGGCCAAGCGAACGCTGCCGAAATGGCGCCGGGATATTTTCGAGGCCGGCACGGCGGGTGTGCATCCGGAAAGCTGCCCGGTCGGGCAGGCGGTGGTGCTGTTCGCCGATACGTTTTCGACCTATTTCGAACCGGAGAATCTGCGCGCCGCCAAGCGCGTGCTGGATGCCGCCGGATACCGCGTCGTGATCGCGAAACCGGGGGCGGGGGAACGGCCGCTTTGCTGCGGTCGCACGTTCCTGGCCGCCGGCCTCGTCGACGAGGCGAAGACAGAGGCCCGGCGCATGGCCGATGCGGTGCTCCCGTTCGTGCGCGCCAGCGTGCCGGTGGTGGGGCTGGAGCCATCTTGCCTGTTCACGCTCCGGGACGAGTTTTCGTCGCTGTTGCCGAAGGACGAAGCCGAGGTCATTGCCAGGCACGCCATGCTGTTCGAGGAATTCATCGCATCCGAAATCGATGCCGGAAGCTTCAAGCTCGGTCTCGAGCCGCTGCCGCATGGCAAGGCGCTGCTGCACGGGCATTGTCATCAGAAGGCTTTTGCAACGATGGGTGCGGTCGAAAAAACGTTGCGGTTCGTTCCCGGTCTGGACGTTGAAACGGTCGAAAGTTCGTGCTGCGGCATGGCGGGGGCGTTCGGTTACGAAGCCGCCAACTATGAAACGTCGCTGAAGATGGCCGAACTGAGCCTGCTGCCGAAGGTCAGGGAGGCCGATGCCGACACCATCGTCGTCGCCGACGGCACCAGCTGCCGCCACCAGATCGCCGACGGCACGTCGCGGGATGCGATCCATGTCGCCCGGGTGCTTGAAATGGCGCTGGCCAAAGAGGAGGCGCGGGCATGAACGAGATGACGACCCCGGCGCCGCGTACGACGCTGCACGAGGAACTGGTCGGGCGCCTCCGCGACATGATCTTTTCGGGCGAACTCAGGGGCGGCGACCGGGTGCCGGAACAGAAGCTCTGCGACATGCTGGGGATTTCCCGAACCCCGCTCCGCGAGGCGCTGAAGGTGCTCGGGAACGAGGGGCTGCTGGAACTGCTGCCGAACCGGGGCGCGCGCGTGGCGACGCTGAGCGAGGCCGACATTAATGAAATCTTTCCGGTGATGGGCGCGCTGGAAGCGCTCTCCGGCGAATTGGCGTGCGCCAGCCTGACCGACGCGGAGTATGCCGAAATCCGTGCGCTCCATTATCAGATGGCGCTGCACCACACGCGCGGCGAGCTGGCCGCCTATTTCCGAACCAACCAGCAGATTCACGAGACGATCCTCAAGGCCGCCAAGAACCCGACGCTGGAGGCGCAGTACAACGCGCTCGCTGGGCGTATCCGGCTGGCCCGGTTCCGCGCCAACATGACGCAGGCGCGCTGGGACCAGGCGATGCGCGAACACGAGGAGATGCTGACCGCACTGGAGGCGCGCGACGGCAAGCGCCTTTCGGAGGTGCTGAGCCGGCACCTGGAAAACAAACGCGAAACCGTCAAGCAGGCGATCCGGGACGGCGTCGGCGAGGCGCACGGGACCGGTGTTGCCTACGACTGAAAATCGTCCATTAACCCTGTTCCGGTGACGCCGGTCACAGACGGGCGTGAAATCTGCTCCCTAAAGTGATCGACACGTTACGACACCCGGGCAGAGACCGATGTTCGCGCACCTTGAGTTCAGAAAACCCTACCAGACCGTCCGCTTCTTCCGCGGTGTCGTGCGCCTCCTCGGGTATCGCCGCCACGCCCGCCCGGTGGTATTCCGCACGCCGCCATCGGCACGCTGAGCCGGCGCGCCCGGCTCACGACCTTCTCCCCATTTCGTGAATGGTCTCGCCGCCGCTTGCGGCTAAGATGCCGGCATGTGGCAGCAACTTTCCGATTTCGTTTTTGGCGAACCCGTGCGTCAGGAAATACCGGGGCGGGTTAAACAGCAGATCGAACAGCGCCAGGCCCTCGGCGAACGGTTGATCTCGTGGGTGCAGTTCACGCTGATTGTGCTGTTCGGTACGCTCTGGCTGGCGGCGCAGCAGGTCAACATGACGGACACACCGTTCCAGGTCGTGCCTTTGACACTGGCGGCCTATTTCGTGTTTACCGTGACGCGGCTGATCTTGTCCTACCGGATCACCCTGCCGCACTGGTTCCTGACCGTCTCGGTGCTGGCGGACGTGGCGCTGCTGATGCTGCTGATCTGGAGCTTTCATATACAGTACGAGCAGCCGGCCAGCTTCTACCTGAAGGCGCCGACGATCATGTACGTCTTCATCTTCATCGCGCTCCGCGCGCTCCGCTTCGAGCCGCGTTACATCCTGACCGCCGGGATCGCGGCGATTGCCGGGTGGAGCCTTCTCGTCTGGTATGTGGTGTCCGTGGTGCCGGACGATCCGATGATCACACGGGACTACGTCGCGTACATGACATCCAACTCGGTGCTGATCGGCGCCGAGATCGACAAGATGGTGTCGATTTTTCTGGTGACGATGGTGCTCTGCATCGCCGTGGTGCGGGCGCGGCGGTCATTCTTCCGCGCCGTGATCGAACAGACGGCGGCGGAGGACCTGTCGCGCTTCGTCTCCAAGGAGGTGGCGCAACGGATCACGTCGTCGGACCGGCAGATCCAGCCGGGTGACGGCGAAAGCCGCGAGGCGAGCATTGTCTTCACCGACATCGAGGGATTTTCGGCGGTGTCGGAAAACATGACGGCGCAGGACCTGGCCAAGACCCTCAATGAATACTTCGGCGCCATGGGCGAGATTATCGATCGCCACGGCGGCGTCATCACCCTGTTCGAGGGCGACCTGATGCTGATCACCTTCAACGCGGTTGACGACGATCCGGACCATGCCCGGAACGCGGTGCGGACGGCGCTGGAGATCGAGGCGGCGGCGCGGACCCGCACTTTCAACGGCGTCAGCCTCAAAACCCGCTGCGGCATCAACACCGGCGAGATCACCGTCGGCGCGGTCGGTGCGCAGGACCGCCTCGTGTTCACGGTGCATGGCGACAACGTCAACATCGCCGCGCGTCTGGAGCAGCTCAATAAAGAGTACGGTACCTACATCATGCTGGGCGAGGCGACGCACTTGGCCACCCACGACGACTTGCCGTGCGAGCTGGTCTGCGAAACGCAGGTCAAGGGCCGCGCAAAGCCGGTGAAGGTATATAAGCCGGCATAGCCCCCTCACCTAACCTCTCCCCCTTGAAGGGGGAGAGGGATGGGAGCGGAATTTCAGTCCGAGAGTCCCTCTCCACCATAAAGTGGGGGAGAGGACAGGTGAGGGAGGTAAACGCTCAGCCCCGCAGCGTGCCGCCCGTCGCTTTTTCGACTGCCTGGACGATGGATTTCGAGATGCCCTCTATCTCCTCGTCGGTCAGCGTGCTTTCCGTCGGCTGCAGCACCACCGTGATGGCGAGGGACTTCTTGCCTTCGCCGAGGGCCTGACCCTCGAACACGTCGAACACGCGCACGTCGTCGATCAGTGTCTTCTCGGCGCCGCGCGCCGCCTGCACGACCTTGGCCGCTTCCACGTCAGCGGCGACGACAAATGCGAAATCGCGTTCGATCGGCTGGAACGCCGAAAGGGTCAGCATCGGCCGTGCCGCCGATTTTGCTTTCGGCTGTGGCACCGCGTCCGGGTAGACCTCGAACGCGACGACCGGACCCTTGACGTCGAGCGCGCGCAGCACCTTCGGGTTGATCTCACCGAAGCGTGCCAGCGTGTTCTTGGGGCCGAGGCGCAGTTCGCCGGCGCGCCCGGGGTGGTAATAGGACCGCACGTCCGTGAACACCTGCAGCTTGTCGACCGGGGCGCCGAGCGCGTCCAGCACCGCCATGGCGTCGGCCTTGGCCATGTAGGCGTCGACCGGCGCCGGTGCCTGCGACCAGTGCTTGGGGCCGGTCAGCCCGGAGCGGATACCGACCGCGGTGATGCGCTGCTCGTCAGGGCCATCACCGAAGTATTCCGGCCCGACCTCGAACAAATCCGCGCCCGCGAACCCGCGCGCCGCGTTGCGTCCGGCCGCCTGAACAAGGTTGGCGAGTGCGCTCGGCCGCATCACGGAAAGCTCGGAGCTGATCGGGTTGGCGATGCGGACCGCGTCCGGGACGTCGGCGAACAGCGCCGCTTCCTTGTCGCCCATAAACGAATACGTCACCGCTTCCGTGAGGCCGCGGCCCGCCAGCACCCGGCGGGCAACCGCACGGCGCTTCTGGCTTTCGTTCAGCGCCGGCTTCGGCAGCGTCGTTTCACGCGGCAGCGGCGTCACCGGCACGTTGTCGTAGCCGTTGATGCGGATCACTTCCTCGACCAGGCAGGCCTCGTGGACGATGTCGCTGCGCCAGGACGGGATCGCCACCTGCCAGGTGTCGCCGTCGCCGGAAATCTCGAAACCGAGCACGGCGAGGATGCGCTGGATTTCGTCGCGCGGCACGTCGACGCCGGCCAGTTCCTTCACCCGGCCGGGACGGAAGTCGAGGGTCCGGCCACGGTCCGGGTTGCCGCCGGCGACCACGACCTCGGACGGTTCGCCGCCGCAGAGATCCATGACGAGCCGCGTCGCGATCTCCATGCCGGTTTCCAGGAACGCCGGGTCTATGCCGCGCTCGAAGCGGTAACGCGCATCCGAAATGATTTGCAGCTTGCGGCCGGTCATCGCGGTCCGGACCGGATCGAAATACGCGCTCTCGATGAAGACGTTGACGGTATCCTCGGTGACGCCCGAAATCTCGCCGCCCATGACGCCGCCGAGGCCCTCCGCCCCGTTATCGTCGGTGATCAGCGTCATCTCGTCGTCGAAGGTGTATTCCTTTTCGTTCAGGGCCTGCATCTTCTCACCGGATTTCGACAGGCGCACGCGGATGTCGCCCTTCACCTTGTCAGCGTCGAACACGTGCAGCGGCCGGTTGAGGTCGATGGTCATAAGGTTGGTGATGTCGACCAGCGCCGAGATCGGCCGCAGCCCGACGGCCAGCAACCGTTCCTTGAGCCACGCCGGGCTTTCGCCGTTGGTGACGCCCTTGACGTAGCGGCCGACGAAATAGGGACACGGCTTGTTGTCCGGATCGTCGAAATCCAGGTGCACCTTGATTGGGCTTTCGAAGCTGCCCGGCACGGGCCCGTTGGCGAGCGGTTTCAACGAACCGATCCCCGCAGCGGCCAGATCGCGCGCGACGCCGCGCACGCCCAGGCAGTCGCCGCGGTTGGGCGTGATCGCGATGTCGATGATCGGGTCGTTCAACCCCATCACGTCGACGGCGGGTTTGCCGATCGGCGTGTCTTCGGGCAGTTCGACGATGCCCTCGTGCTCGTCGGAAAGCCCCATCTCGCGTTCCGACAGCAGCATGCCGTTGGAAAGGACGCCGCGAATCTCCGTCGGCTTCAGGGTGACGTCGATCCCGGGAATGTATGAGCCGCCGGGTGCGAACACGCCGACCATGCCGGTGCGCGCGTTGGGCGCGCCGCACACCAGTTCGACTGTTTCGCCGTTGCCGGGGTCGACCTGGCAAACCCGTAGCCGGTCGGCGTTCGGGTGCTGTTTGGCCTCGATGACTTTTGCGGTGACGAATGTTTCGAGCCCACGGGCACGGTCCTCGACCCCTTCGAGTTCCAGGCCGACCATGGTCAGGGCGTCGGTGATCTGCTGCAGCGACGCGTTGGTGTCCAGATGCTCCTTGAGCCAGGAAAGGGTGAATTTCATCGTACCAGCCCTCCCACCATGCCGGGCACCTCGAGCGAGCGGAACCCATAGTGCCGCAGCCATCTGAGGTCGCTGTCGAAGAAAGTGCGCAGGTCGGGGATGCCGTACTTCAGCATCGCCAGGCGCTCGACCCCCATGCCGAAGGCGAAGCCCTGGTATTCGGCGGGATCGATACCGCAGTTGGAAAGCACGTTCGGATTGACCATGCCGGAGCCGAGGATTTCCAGCCAGTCGCCGCCGTGGCCGATGCGGAACTCGCCGCCGTCACGGGTGCAGCCGATATCGACTTCCGCCGACGGTTCGGTGAACGGGAAGTAGCTCGGCCGGAAGCGCACCGGCAGGTCGTCGACCTCGAAAAAGGCGCGGCAGAACTCGATCAGGCAGCCCTTGAGGTGACCCATGTGCGACGTCTTGTCGATCACCAGTCCTTCGACCTGATGGAACATCGGCGAATGGGTGGCGTCGTAGTCGGAACGGTAGGTGCGGCCGGGCACGATAATCCGGATCGGCGGTTTCTCGGCCGTCATGGTCCTGATCTGCACCGGGCTGGTGTGGGTGCGCAGTACCTTGCGTTCGCCGTGTTCGCCCGGCAGATAGAACGTATCGTGCTCCTGGCGCGCCGGATGGTCGGCGGGAATGTTGAGCGCCGTGAAGTTGTGCCAATCGTCCTCGATGTCCGGGCCCTCGGCGACGGTGAAGCCCATTTCGCCGAAGATCTCGGTGATCTCGTCGATGGTCTGGCTGATCGGATGAATGGTGCCCTGGACCTCGGGCGCCGGCGGCAGGGTAACGTCGATCTTTTCCGTCATCAGGCGGCGGTCGAGATCGGCGTCGGCAAGCTGGGTCTTCTTGGTCTCCAGCGCGCCGGCAATCTCGTCCTTGAGCGCGTTCAGCGCCTGGCCGGCGGCCTTGCGCACGTCGGGGTCCATCTGGCCCAGGCCCTTCATCATGTCGGTGATGCGGCCCTTCTTGCCGAGGACGGAGACGCGGATGTCTTCCAGCGCGTCGACGCTGTCCGCCGCATCGACATCCTTCAGTATCTCGTCGCGAAGCTGGTCCGGATTATCCATCTTTTCCCCGCCTTAAAACAGTTGGCCTTAAACACGCGAACGGGAGTAACGGCCTAGCCGCTACTCCCGTTCCAAAACTCGGATGCTCCCGAAATCCGGGAAATTAAGCGTTCTGGCTGAGAGCGGCCTGGGCCTGATCCACCAGCGCCTTAAACGCTTCCGGTTCGTTCATGGCGAGGTCCGCCAGGACCTTGCGGTCCAGTTCGACCCCGGCCTTCGTGAGGCCGTTCATGAACACCGAATATGAAAGTCCGTTCTCGCGCGCGCCGGCGTTGATCCGTTGGATCCAGAGGCGGCGGAACTGCCGCTTTTTCTGACGGCGGTCGCGATAGGCGTACTGCAGGCCTTTCTCGACGCGCTCGATGGCGGTGCGGAAATTGCTCTTGTTGCGGCCCCGGTAGCCCTTGGCGAGCTTGAGGACCTTCTTGTGACGGGCGTGCGACGTTTTGCCGCGCGTTACGCGTGCCATGGTATCTCTCCTCCGCTCAAGCGTTCGGCATGTAGGACTTGACGATCCGTGCGTCGGCGTCGGCGAGGATCATCGTGCCGCGCGCCTTGCGCTTCATCTTGTTGGATCGCTTGCGGAGATTGTGTCGCTTGTAGGCGACGGCCGCGCGCACCTTGCCGGTGCCCGTCAGCTTGAAGCGCTTCTTCGCGCTCGACTTCGTCTTCAGTTTGGGCATTTCCCTCTTCCTTCGTCTTGGGAGCCAATGCGGCTCGTTTGGGTTCGAGCGGCGAGGCATGCCCTTTCAGCCATGCCGCTCGTCCGTCAAATGGCGACGGCGCGCCGGTTTATAACGGCCAGGACCCCGAATGGCAAGGGGGCAAGGGGAATAGTGCCGCGGGATCCGGCGGGGCCGGATCAGAACGCCAGCAGGTCGTCCGCTTCCTGCGCTTCGGCGTCGGTCCACTGGCGGACCGGCGTTGGCGCGGCGACCCGGTCATACGGCAGGAACGTGCCTTCGCCCGGCGCGTCCAGGGTCACCGAGCCGCCCGGCGCGATGATCTCGATGGCGCCCTCGCGGATCTGATAGCCGTAGTGCGACGTGCCCGGTGGCATGCCGACGGTCAGGCGACCGGCGACGAATTCGGTGCCGCGGATGCCGATGGTCGCGACCGGCGTATCGATCGACACACTCTGATAACTGCCTTTGCTGATGGCACCGGAAACGTACTTGAATACGCCTTCGACGAATTTGAGCGCCTGACTGTCGTCGGCGTCCGTAAGCCCGTGCACGTCGTAGACCAGTTCGTCCACGTCGATAATGGCGTCGCTCCCCATCTGCAGCGTCGACGAGTCGACGAAGCGAACGATCAGGCGCGCACCCTCGCCGGTTTCGATGCGGTCGCCGGGATAGATCGCGCTGCCCGCCTTGAGCGTGAGGGTTTCACCGTCGTGCGTGCGGGTCGCCTCGCCCTTCTGGCGTTCCACGGTGCCGGCGCGTTCCAGTGCGGACGCGGGTAAAACCGCGAGCACGACGAAAAGGGCGCCGACGACGGCGATGTAAACATTCTTCATCAGACAGTACTCCTCGGCCCGTGCCTAGCAGTGCCGGATACGATACGAAATACGTACTAACCGCAGTGATTGGATTACTTCGGCGCAATGACCATGGTCATCAGGCGGCCTTCCGGGCGTGGATGCTGTTCGACCTTGGCGACCTCGCCGAGTTCGTCGCGCACGCGCTCCAGCACCTTGAGACCGAGATCCTGGTGAGCCATTTCACGGCCTCGGAACCGGATGGTCATCTTGACCTTGTCGCCATCGTCCAGGAACCGGCGCACGGCCTTCATCTTGACCTCGTAGTCGTGGTCATCGATGCCGGGCCGCATCTTGATTTCCTTGACCTCGATGACTTTCTGTTTCTTGCGGGCTTCGTTGGCCTTCTTCTGCGCCTCGTACTTGAATTTCCCGTAGTCGAGAATCTTGCACACGGGCGGATCGGCGTTCGGCGACACTTCCACGAGGTCCAAACCGACCTCCATCGCCAAGTCGATTGCTTCCTGAAGGCCAATGACACCGACCATTTCGCCGTCGGCGTCAACGACGCGAACGGGGTCGGCTTGAATATCTTCGTTGGCGCGCGGTCCATCCTTGGACGGCGGCACCGGTGGGCCTGGTCTGCGGGCTATGGAAATCTCTCCTCTTGCAGTTACACCAAAGACCCGCCTAAGCGGGTCATTCCGTTGTTTAATCTTGGTAAAGCGTTATCCGCCAAGCGGACCGTGCGCTTCCCGGCTAAGTCTATCGACTGCCTCTTCCAGCGCAACAATTTCTTGATCCTTGCCGCCGAGACGCCGGATCGCGACCTGACGTCCTTCCGCTTCGCGGTTGCCGACGACCAGGATCGCCGGGACCTTGGCGTGCGAATGCTCGCGGATCTTGTAGTTGATCTTCTCGTTCCTGAGGTCCGCTTCGGCGCGCATGCCGGCCTTGGCCAGCGCGGCCACCACCTCTTCGGCGTAGCCGTCGAGCTCGTTGGTGATCGGCGCGACCACCGCCTGCACGGGGGCGAGCCACATCGGCAGCCGGCCCGCGAAGTTCTCGATCAGGATACCGATGAAACGCTCGAACGAGCCCAGGATCGCCCGGTGCAGCATGACCGGCCGGTGCTTGTCGCCGTCCTCGCCGACGTATTCGGCGTCCAAGCGGTCCGGCAGCACGAAATCGACCTGCAGCGTGCCGCACTGCCAGTCGCGGCCGATGGCGTCGCGCAGCACGAATTCCAGTTTCGGGCCATAGAACGCGCCTTCGCCCGGGTTCATGATCAGATCGGCCCCGGCCTTGATGGCGGCTTCCTTGAGCGCATGCTCGGCCTTGTCCCAGGTTTCGTCGGCGCCGGCGCGGACATCCGGACGGTCGGAAAACTTGACCGTGAACGCCTCGAAACCGAAATCCCGGTAGATCGACGCCAGCAGCTCGATGAAGATCCCGGTTTCGCTCTCGATCTGATCTTCGGTGCAGAAAATGTGGGCGTCGTCCTGGGTGAAGGCGCGCACGCGCATCAGGCCGTGCAGCGCGCCCGACGGTTCGTAGCGGTGGCACGACCCGAATTCCGCCATGCGGAGCGGCAGGTCGCGGTAGCTCTTGATGCCCTGGCGGAAGATCTGCACGTGGCACGGGCAGTTCATCGGTTTCAGCGCCAGATGCCGGATACCGCCGTCCTCGCCCTCGTCGGCGCTGCCATCCGCGCTCCCGGCGCTTTCGCTGGCCTCGCCGCCGCTTTCATCCACCTCGGCGATGAACATGTGCTCGCGGAATTTCTCCCAGTGGCCGGATTCCTCCCACAGCTTGCGGTCGACCAGTTGCGGCGTCTTCACTTCGACGTACCCGGCGGCGTCCAGGCGCTTGCGCATGTATTGCTCGCAGGTCCGATAGAGCGACCAGCCCTTCGGGTGCCAGAACACGGAGCCGCGCGCCTCTTCCTGGATGTGGAACAGGTCCATTTCCTTGCCGAGCCTGCGGTGATCGCGTTTTTCCGCTTCCTCGATCCGGGTCAGGTAGGCCTTCAGCTCCTTGTCGTTTCGCCACGCCGTGCCGTAGATGCGCTGCAGTTGCGGGTTGCGGGCGTCGCCGCGCCAGTAGGCCCCGGCCAGCTTCATCAGCTTGAACGACTTGCCGAGACGTCCCGTCGACGGCAGGTGCGGGCCGCGGCACAGGTCGATCCACTCGCCCTGGCGGTACATGGTGATGTCCTCGCCGTCCGGCAGCTCCATCACCCACTCGGCCTTGAAAGCCTCACCCTTCTCCTTGAAGAAACTGGCGACCTCGTCACGCGACCAGACCTCGCGGACGATCGGCACGTCGCGGTCGACGATCTCGGCCATGCGTTTTTCTATGGCCTCGAAATCCTCGGTCGAGAACGGTTCCTCGCGGTGAAAGTCGTAATAGAACCCTTCCTCCGTCGACGGGCCGAAGGTGATCTGGGTATTCGGATAAAGCTCCTGCACGGCCATTGCCAGCACGTGCGCGGCGTCGTGACGGATGACGTCGAGAGCCTCGGATTCCTGCTTGTCGGTGATGACGGCGACGTTGGCGTCCGTGTCGATAGTTCGGTCGAGATCCCACAGCTCGCCGTCGACCTTCACGACCATCGCCGCCTTGGCGAGGCCGGGGCCGATCGATTGGGCGATTTCCGCGCCCGTGACCGGGTTGTCATAGCTGCGGACGGAACCGTCCGGAAGGGTGATCGCGACCATGGATCGAATGCCTAGAAATTCAAACTCAGCGGGTAGTTAAAGGCCCCGGGGCGAAGCGTCAAGAAGCGGCTTGGCCGGGGAGTGCGGCGAATACCTCATCCACGCCGAGCGCGCTCAGCGGTTGGCGGCGCAGGATCGTCACGTCTTCGCCCCTTTGCGCACAGAGCGCCGGGTCGGAAGCGTCCGAATAAAGCACGACCGACGGCGCGCCGGCGAACGCCGCGATATGCATGGTGCCGTTGTCGTTGCCGACCGCGAACCGGGCCCGTTTGGCCACGGTGACAAGGTCGACGAGCGAGGTCTCGCCGGCGATATTCCTGGCCGTGATCGCCCCCTCGATCAGCGCGGCGGCGAGCGGCCGTTCGGCCTCGGTTCCCGTGACCACGGGCACGATGCCGCTGCCGTCGAGTCTATGGATCAACTCGCGGTAGCTGTCCCGCGGCCACCGCTTCGTCGGCCGATGTTCGGCGCCGCCCGGTACGATCAGGCTGAATTCGGTGGGCAGCTTCAAGTGCGAAACGTCGCTGACAATCGGTGAAAGGTCCGGCAAGGGCACGTCGTCGAGCCCGGCCATGCCAAGCTGTTCGGCCTGGCGTTCGACGGTGTGCATGAGATTGCGTTTCGGGTTTCGGTGCGGGTGCGAGCAGCCGGGCGCGATCCCCGACCATTCGGGCTTCGGCCCGGCCAGAACAGACGGAAATAGCTGCTGGAACGGTCCGACGTCTGAAGGTCGTAGACCCGATCGAAGCCGCCCGCGCGCAGTGTTTTTCTAAGCGCCAGCCATTTGCCGATCTCGGCAAAGCGGGGGCGATCGTCGATGATGACCTCGTCGGCCGTCCCGGCGGCACGGATCAGATCGGCGTAAGGCGCCGTGGTCAGCACCGTAATGCGGTCGGCGGCGTGATAACGCCGGATCGCCGCCATCGGTCCCAGCGCCTGCACGACGTCGCCGAGCGCGCCCAACTTGATGACGAGAATATTGTTCGGTGCTGAACCGGGGGCTGCCATCGGCCTCAGGCGCGGCCTTGTGCCGACAACACCTCGTTGTAGACGTCGAGCGTCTGGTCGCACATCTGCGTCTTGGAGAAGTTCTTGCGCACATGGCCGATGGCCGTCGCCGCCAATCGCGTCCGGGCATGCTCGTCAAGCGCAAGGCCCTTGGCGATCGCGTCGGCGAGGGCGTCGGCGTCGCCCGGCGGCGTCAACCAGCCGGTGACGTCGGGGATAACGGTTTCCTTGGCGCCGCCGTGGTCGGTGGCGATCACCGGGCGGCCCATGGCCTGCGCCTCGCAGACGACGCGGCCGAACGCCTCCGGGTCGGTGGACGCCGAGACCACGAGGTCGGTCAGCTTATAGGCGGCGGGCATGTCGTCGCAGTGATCGACGATGCGGATAACCTCTTCCAGGCCGTGTTGCATGATGCGCCGCTCCAGTTCCTGGCGGTAGTCCTCGCGCCCCTGGTCGCCGCCGACCAAAAGGCACCGGATGTCCTTACGGCTCATTCTGGCGATGGCCTCGATCAGTACGAGTTGGCCTTTCCAGCGCGTGAGACGTCCCGGCAGCATGATGATCGGCACGCCGTCCGGTAACCGCCAGTCGGTGGCCAGCTTGATGACCCGTTCGGCGGAAACCTTTTCCGGGTCGAACCGGTCCAGGTCGACGCCGCGATGGATAATGCGAATCTTGTCCACCGGGACGCCGTAATGGCGGCGTATGTGACCGCCGATGAAGGCGGAGATGGCGATGACCCGTTCGCCCCGGGTCATGATCGAGTTGTACTTGCGCTTGATCCAGTTGCCGATGGAATAGGTGCCGTGGAACGTCGTCACCATCGGCACCTTGGTGTGCTGGCAGGCAAAATACGCGCTCCACGCCGGCGCCCGGGACCGGACGTGCACGATGTCGACGTGCTCGGCGCGGATCAGGTCGGCGATACGCTCGATGTTGCGGTACATGACGACGGGATTCTTGGAGGCCACCGGCAAGGTGATGTGTTCGGCGTTGACGCGGGTCAGGTCGTGCACCAGAAGCCCACCCTCGCTGGCGACCAGCGCCCGGCCGCCGGCGGCGTTGATGGCGCCGGCGATCTCCACCGTGCCGCGTTCGACGCCGCCGCTGCCGCCAAGCGCGGGCAATATCTGAAGTACGGTCGGCGGGCGCCCGTCCGGGCGCTCGGGGCGTGCCATGTCGTCTTCTTGAGTGTTAAGGTGCGCGGTGTCGTTCATGACCATCACACTGTAATACGGGAGCCCGCATGTCCGATCAAACAAAAGACCCTGAGATTCTGACACGGGACGACGGTTCGATGATTGCCTACCGTCACACCGCTGGCAAGTCGCCGGGTGTGACATTCCTGACCGGCTTCAAATCCGACATGCAGGGCGGCAAGGCGACAACGCTGGAAACCTTCTGTACGGCCAAGGGACACGCCTTTACCCGCTTCGATTATTTCGGGCACGGCGAATCGTCGGGTGCCTTCGAGGACGGCACCATCGGCCGTTGGGCCGACGACACGGTGCACGTGCTGGACGCCGTGACCGAGGGGCCGCAGGTGCTCGTCGGCTCGTCGATGGGCGGCTGGATCATGCTGCTGGCGGCGCTCAAGCGCCCGGACCGTGTCGCCGGGCTGGTCGGCATCGCCGCGGCGCCGGATTTCACCCGCGACCTGATCCCGCCGGCGCTGACGCCGGACCAGCTCGAACAGCTCGACAAGCAGGGCTACTGCGACATTCCCAACTGCTACGACGACCAGGAGCCGTACCGGATTCGCAAGTCGCTCTTGGACGAGGGCGACAATCACCTGCTGCTCAACGGCGAGATCGCCCTTGATGTGCCGGTGCGCCTGATCCAGGGGATCGAGGACGAGGACGTGCCCTGGCAGACCGCGCTCCGGATCATGGAGCAAATTAAAAGCCGGGACGTGGAAATACAGTTTGTCAAAGCGGGCGATCACAGATTATCAGAACCCCATGATCTGGATCGTCTGACGCGGACGGTCGGCAACATGTTGGAGGCTGCCTAGACATGGATGCTATCGAACGGATGCTTTCCGGTTACCGCGCGTTTCGCGACAACATGCCGGAGGATCACCAGAAGAAGCTGCGCGCGCTGGTCGAGGCGGGCCAGAAACCGCAGGCTGCGGTCGTGGCGTGCTCGGATTCCAGGGTCGACCCGGCACTGGTGTTCCGCGCCGAGCCGGGCGACATCTTCATGATCCGCAACGTCGCCAACCTCGTGCCGCCGATGGAGGAAGAAGGCACCTTCCACGGCACCAGCGCGGCGCTCGAATTCGCGGTGCTGGGCCTCAACGTGCCCAACATCATCGTGCTCGGCCACGCGCACTGTGGCGGCATCAACGCCATGATCCGGGGCGACGAGGTAAAAAAGGACGGCTATCGTTTCGTGCCGGCGTGGGTGTCGATGCTGTCGCCGGCGCACCGCCGGGTGCTGGCGACGATGCCGGATGCCAGCGAACAGGAAGTCCAGCGCGCCTGCGAACGCAACGCGGTTCTAGTGTCGCTCGAGAATCTGACCACGTTCCCGTGGATCAGGGACCGGATGGCGGAAAAGTCGCTCAAGCTGCACGGCTGGTATTTCGATATCGAGACCGCGCAGCTCGAGATCTACGATTCCAAATCGGGGCGTTTCGAAGCCGTCACCTGATCAGGCCTCCTCGACCAGGATTTCCTGCAGTCCGGACCGGTAATCCGGATGCCGCAGCCTGACCCCGAGTTCGGTCTTGATGCGCGTGTTGTCGACGCGCCGGTTGTCGTTCCAGAAGCTGAGCGCCATTGGGCTCATGCGCTGCTTCGCCGTCTCGAAACTCTCCAGTTCCGGCGGCTCCTTGCCGAGCAGTCCGCAGGCATATGCCGTCACTTCCGCGGGCGGTGCCGGTTCGTTGTCGCAGACGTTGTAGATCGCGCCCGGTCTCGGTTTGGCGATGGAGGCGGCGAGCACGCGCGCGATGTCGTCGACGTGGATACGCGAGAACGCATGCCCCGGCTTGTCGATGCGCTTGGCCCGCTTGGCCCTGATCTGGTCGAACACCGAACGGCCGGGCCCGTAAATGCCGGCGAGGCGGAAGACATGCACCGGCAGGCCCTCGTCTCGATGCAGCTCAAGCCAGGCCTGCTCCGCCTGGACCCGGCGTTCCGAACGTGTGCTGGACGGATTGACGCGCGCCGTTTCGTCGACCCAGGCGCCGCCGGTGTCGCCGTAGACACCCGTGGTCGAGAGGTATCCCAGCCAGTTCAGCGACGGGATCGACCGGATGGCGTCCCGGGCCGCGCTCAGAACCGGATCGCCGTCCTCGCCGGGCGGCACGGAGACCAGCACGTGGTTGGACGCGTGCAGCTTGGCGGTGAACTCCTTGCTCAGGCTTTCGCCGCTCCAGAGCTGCGCGTCGATGCCCTGGCCCAGCAAACGCCTGGCCTTGTCCGGATTGCGCACGGTGCCCGATACGGTCCAGTCGGCGACCGAAAGATGGCGCACCAGCGCTTCGGCGGAAAAGCCGAGGCCGAAACAGAAAAGGCGGGGACCGCCGCGTCGGGTCACGTGATACACTCCCTGTACATATTTCTCAGCTCTTGCCGGGACGCGCGCGGCCCCGTAGAAGCCTGGATATGCTTAGGCCGCAGTATAAACCCAAAAGATCGAAAAGCGCGATGGCCTCTGTCGCCGGGCTCGTCGTTTTATGCGCGCTCGGGACGGCGTCGCCGCTCGTGGTCCGGGCCGACGAACTCAATCATGCACGCGAATACGCCCGCTGCATGGGTCTGGCGCCGTCCGATCCCAACGACGCCTTCGAGATGGCGACGGCATGGAAGGGTTTGGGCGGCGGTGCGGCGGCGGAGCATTGCGCGGCGGTGGCGCTTTTCTATTCCGGGCAGGCCGAATACGCGGCGCGCCGGCTCGAGGTGCTGGCCGAGACCATTGTCGCCGAACCGGATTTCAAGGGCCAGATTCTGGCCCAGGCCGGGCAGGCGTGGCTGCTGCACGGCGACGCGCCGCGCGCCGAGGCGGCCTTGAGCGAAGCGGTCAAGCTGCTCCGCGGTAAACCGGCGGTCATGGTCGACCGGGCCCAAGCGCGCGCCGCCATGGGCGATTACAAGGGGGCGGTCGAGGACCTGACCAACGCCATCTCCGCCGACCCGAAGATGGCCGATGCTTATACGTTCCGCGCCAGCGCGTATCGCTATCTGGACGAACTGGGCAAGGCCAGAGCGGATATCGAGGCGGCGCTGACGATGACCCCCGATGACCCGGCGGCGCTTCTGGAACGTGGCATCATTAATCGGCTCGACGGCAATGACGCCGCCGCGCGCGAGGACTGGCTCCGGGTGCTGGAACTCGACCCGGACGGAGAGGCCGGCAAGCTCGCTCGCGCCAATATCGAGAAGATGGACGTGAGGGTGACGCAATAGCATCATCCCGGGCGAGGCGCGTGTGCGCTGAGACCCGGGACCTATTGAACGCTACGTGCCTAACGTCCGGGATAAATCAAGAATCCAGATCAGCGTAATGCTTGGGCGGCGGTGTGCTCGGGACTGTGATTTGCTTCAATTCGGGTCGATGGTTCTTTCCGGCGGAAAATCGACATACACCGTTGTGCCTTCTCCAAGATTACTTTCCAACCGCAATCTGGCTTGATGTGCGGCGGCAATGCGCGACACGATATGCAGCCCAAGCCCCACACCCGGCTTTCGGTCCGAAACATAGGGATTGTCGTTCTGCGGCGTGTGGAGCCGCACAAACGGTTCGGTGATTTTCAATAGATCCGTCGTCGGAATGCCCGGCCCATTGTCGGCAACTTGCAGTCTGCCGCCCCCGTTCTCGGTTCGACTCCATGAGACCGCCACTTCGGCTTTATCGCCCGAGAATTTCAAAGCGTTCGAGACGAGGTTCTCCACAATCTGCGAAAATGCCCGTGCGTCGGCGCGGAGTCGCGGGGCGCCCGCTTCAACATGAATTGAAACATCGCTTCCCGGCGCGTTGATGATGCCCGGCGCATAAAATTTACGAAAACTTTCCAGTTCCTGTCGTACATCCATCTCTTGATCGTGAAACGCATACTCACCCCGCTCCACTTGATTGAGATCAAGAATGTCGTCGACCAGGCTTAGCAAGCGCTCGCCGCTGTAATGGACGAGGCGCAAATACTCCCGATACTGGTCATTCCCAACCGGGCCGTGAACCTCTTCGTTCATCATGCCGGTGTACCCGAGCACGGCGTTTAGCGGTGTCCGCAATTCGTGACTCATCGTGGCCAGAAACGAGGACTTCGCCTCACTTGCCGTATACGCATCCAGAAGCGCATTATCGAGCGCAGCCTGTGCCACCATCAGTTTTGAAATGTCGGCATGTGACGTCAGGCAATAAAGATCGTCACCGATTTTCAATGGATTGGCGCGAAGGGTGAACCAACGCTTTTCCACGCCGCTGTGGCAGGGATAGTTGAATCTGAAGTCGGGGCGATTGTCATTTATCACCCGCTTGAGGCCCCACAGCACCATTTCGGCACAGGCTTTGTCTTCGCCGCCGGATTCGCAGGCTCGTTCGCAGCACTGAAAATAATTGCTTCCGGTCGAGATATTTTCGGTGTCCGCGCCGTTGTCCCGGCCGAACTTTAGCCACGCATCGTTCACAAACTGGATGATGCCGTCACTGTCAATCACGGCGATGTTGTCGGGGATGGCATTTATGACCGACTGCAAGAATGCAAGGTCAATGCCTCTTTGCTCGTGCGGCAATGGTTTGTCCACAGATCCGCTCCCTCAACACAACTCTCGCACGCAGCGCATTTTGGCTGCTTCGATTACTCGAATATTAGCACATTAATCTGATGATGTTCGAAAGATTGCCCGGTATCGCGTGCCGTATGCCGGGTCAAAAATCCAGATCGGCGTAATGCTTGGGCGGCGGCGCGCTCGGGATGCGGTCGGAAAGCAGGGGCCGAAAGCTCGGGCGCGACTTGATGCGCGCGTACCAATCCTTGGCGATCTCGTGGTCTTGCCACGGCACGTCGCCGATGTAGTCCAGCGTCGAGATGTGCGCCGCGGCGGCGATGTCGGCAAGCGACAGGTCGTCGCCGGCGAGCCACTTGCGGCGCTCGACCAGATAGGAAATGTAATCCAGGTGCGTGTGGATGTTGGCATGGCCGTGCCGCACCTGTGACGAGTCCGGCTCGCCAAGACCGAGGAACCGCTTCATGAATTTCTCGCCGACCAGTTTCTCGGTCACCTCGATATTGAACTTGCGGTCGAACCAGTCGACGAGCCGCCGGACCTCGGCGCGCTGGAACGGCTGACGGCCCATCAGCGGGGGGGCCGGATGCATCTCGTCGAGAAATTCGGAAATCACCTGCGAGCCGGAAAGCGCGGTGCCATCGGGCTCGACCAGCACGGGCACTTCGCCCATGGGATTGATGGCAAGGAACTCGTCCCTGCGGCGCCAGACGTTTTCGGCCTTCATCTCGAAGTCGATGCGCTTCTCGCCGAGAACGATGCGGACTTTCCTGCAGAACGGCGAGAGCCAGAGATGATACAGTACGCGCATACGATACTTCCGTGGACCGGCGCCCGCTCAACGGCCGCTGGCGAAAACGTGAACGTCCGTTAGTGGCACCCGAACCATCGAATACGCTATCAAGGGGACGGATGGCAACCTCCCGCAGGTTGCAGAACGTATCGACCGTTGAGACGATATACCGACGGAGCGTGAACAGGAGCACATGATGCTGATCAAACACCGCAAGGCCTCGGATATTCTTGGCTCGGAAATTACGCCGAAGTCGGTGTTCGACGACCGTCGCCGGTTCCTGAAAACCGCCGCGCTGGCCGGCGCCGGTCTCGCCGCGAGTACACTGCCGACCCTGCCGGCCTATGCCGCGCGCACGCCGCTGGACGGCGTCGAGAAAACCAAGTGGTCGGCGGAGAACATGCCGGAGAACGATCCCCTCAACAGTTACGAGGACATCACCAGCTACAACAATTTCTATGAGTTCGGCACCGGCAAGACCGACCCCAAGGAGAACGCCCAGGACTTCGAAACCAAGCCGTGGGAGATCGCGGTCGAGGGTGCCTGCACCAAGCCCGGCAAGCTTTCGTTCGACGATCTGATCAAGCCGCACACGCTGGAAGAGCGTGTCTACCGGCTCCGTTGCGTCGAGGCGTGGTCGATGGTCGTGCCGTGGGTCGGCGTGCCCCTGGGCGATATCCTCAAGCGTTTCGAGCCGACGTCGGACGCGCGTTACGTCTATTTCGAGACGCTGCTCGACCCGGAACGGATGCCGGGCCAGACGGCGCCGGTGCTGAACTGGCCGTACAAGGAAGGGCTCCGCATCGACGAGGCGATGCATCCGCTGACGATTCTCGCGGTCGGCCTTTACGGCGAAGTGATCCCGAACCAGAACGGCGCGCCGGTGCGTCTGGTCGTGCCGTGGAAGTACGGCTTCAAGTCGATCAAGTCGATCGTCAGGATCAAGTTCCAGAAATCCATGCCGCCGACCAGCTGGAACGAAGCGGCGGCGCGCGAGTACGGCTTTTATTCGAACGTCAATCCGGCGGTGCGTCATCCGCGCTGGTCGCAGGCCAGCGAACGCCGCATCGGCGAGATTTTCAAGCGCAAGACGCTGATGTTTAACGGTTACGAGGAAGAAGTCGCCGGCCTCTACGAAGGCATGGACCTTCGGAAGTGGTTCTAACCTGCCCGTAAATACGCCATGATCGGTGCCACCATGTCAGATGCCGGAACGGTCAATGGCGCCGCGCGCGCGAAACCTGTGAAAAAACGCGATCCGATTGCGTGGATCATCAAGCCCGCGGTCTGGGTGCTTTGCCTGGCGCCGTTCATGTGGCTCGGCTGGCTGGTGGCCGACGCGGTGTTCTTCGGCGGCCGCGGGCTGACCGCCAACCCGGTCGAGTTCATCAACCGCTATCTCGGTGACTGGGCGCTCCGGTTTCTGCTGGTGGCACTTGCGGTGACGCCGCTGCGCATTGTCACGGGGTGGAAGCAAGTGGTGCGGCTCAGGCGTTTGCTGGGCCTGTTCGCGTTCTTTTACGTGGTGCTGCACGTGTCGAACTACGTGATCCTCGATCAGTTTTTTAACTGGACCGCGATCTGGGAAGATATCGTGCGGCGCTGGTACATCACGGTCGGCATGTTGGCGTTGCTGTGCCTGATTCCGCTCGCCGTCACCTCGACCAAGGGCTGGATCAAGCGCATGGGCGGGCGCAACTGGAACCGGCTGCACAAGGCGGTCTATGTCGCCGGCGCGGCGGCGTGTCTGCACTTCTTCATGATGCGCAAGGGGCTCCAATACGAGCCCATCGTCTACGGTGCGATTTTCGCCGGGCTGATGATGGTGCGTGCGGTGGAGCCGGTCAGGCGGCGGCTGGCCGCTTAGGAAGAATAATCGTCACCCCCGCCTGCGCGGGTGGTACGCAACTATGATGTGCCGGCGTCCCCATCCGGCAGCGTGACGGTGACGGTGGTGCCGGCGCCTTCCTCGCTCTCGAGCGCGACCTGCCCGCCATGCAAATCGACGAGCGATTTGACGATCGACAGGCCCAGTCCGGTGCCGGGCGCGGCGATGTGCGCCTCCTGCGAGGGCCGGGAAAACGGCTCCATGACCTCGTCAAGTCTGTCCGCCGGTATCCCGATGCCGTTATCCGTGACCTTGATCTGAATACCGTCGTCGGCGCGCGCTGCCTGCAAGCGGATTTCGCCGCCGGGTTCCGTGAATTTCACGGCGTTCGAAAGAAGGTTGAGCACGATCTGCGCAATGGCCCGTTCGTCGGCATAAATCGTCAATCCGCCGTCGGGATATCGGCCCAGAAGCGTCAGGTTTTTCTTCGCGGCCTCACGCTCCAGATTGCCGATACCGGCGCGCAGGACGGGCGCAAGATCAAATTCTCTTTTCGCGATCTCGCGTTTTCCGGCTTCGATCGCCGATATGTCCAGAATATCGTTGATCAGCGACAAAAGATGCTGGCCGCTCGAATTGACGACCTGCAGGTAGTCGCGGCGTTTCGCGGCGGGAAGATCTTCGTTTCCCGGCAACATGAGCATTTCGCTGAAGCCGAGTATGGTGTTGAGCGGCGTGCGGAGCTCGTGTGACATCGTCGCGAGAAACTCGGATTTCGCGCGGTTTGCCTGCACGGCGTCTTCCAGGGCCGCCTGGCGTTCCGCCTCCACGTTCCGCCGTTCCCGTTCGATCCGATAATGCCGGTTCTCGCGGTTCAGCAGGACCGAACCCAGGAATATGCCGATGCAGATGGCGGCGCCGAAAGGCGGTATCATCCGTAACATCAGGTTCCAGCCTTCCTCGAACGAGCCGACAAACAGAAATCCCGGCATGATCACGACGGTGGCAAGAACGGAGGCGATCGCCGTCGTCAGAAGGTTTTTGTGCGCGATTGGCAGGAAGTACATCGCGGTCCCTGCTGCCGCTGCGAGGAAGACGCCGATAAAGCCGCCCGTCGCCCCGGCGCCGCCCAGATATAGTCGGTAAAGTCCCGTGAAGAAGGCGCTGACGAGCGCCGATACCGGGCCGCCGAAAGCGCCGCTCAGTGCGACGATGGCGTTGCGCTGGTCGACGATGACGCCTTCGTGCACCGGAATTTTGACATGCATGCAGACGATGGCGAAAGCCCCGAACGTCGCGCCGAGCAGTATCTGACGGGTGTACGGGCCGACTGGTTCCAGCCTATTGATCAGAATGCCATAGACGGCTCCCAGCAGAATCATAACCGCCAGGTTGTTCAGTAGACCAAGAAACAGTTCTGTGCCGGACACCATTATGCCGGATGCTCCATCAATACAGAGAGATTCCCGCACAACCTCAAGTGCGTGTCGAGTTGCAGATTATACGTACAGTCCGATATGGGGAGAGCCGGCCGCCGCGATAAACGGCGGGACTAATGCGCCTCGTCCCAGTTGGCGCCGGTGCCGATGTCGACTTCGAGGGGCACGTTGAGCCGGGCGGCGGATTCCATCACGTCCTTCACGACCGACTTTGTCTTCTCGACCTCTTTCTCGGGCACCTCGAAGATCAGTTCGTCGTGCACCTGAAGGAGCATGCGGGCCCCCAGCTTGGCGTCGTCCAGGGCGTGCTGCACGCGGACCATGGCGCGCTTGATGATGTCCGCCGCGCCGCCCTGGATCGGCGCGTTGATGGCGGCGCGTTCGGCGTTGCCGCGCACGGCCTGATTTTTCTCGTTGATGCCGCGTACGTGGCACTTGCGGCCGAACTCGGTCTCCACATAGCCCAGGTCGTGCGCCTGTTTCTTGGTCCGCTCCATGTAGTCCTTGATGCCGGGATAGCGCTCGAAATAGGCCTCGATGTAGCGTTGCGCGTCGCCCCTGGGAATGGAAAGCTGGCGCGCGAGACCGAACGCCGAGATGCCGTAGATGATGCCGAAGTTGATGGCCTTGGCCTGGCGGCGGACCATCGGGTCCATGCCGTCCATCGGCACGTCGAATATCTCGCTCGCGGTGATGGCGTGAATGTCCTGACCGTCGGCGAACGCCTGTTTCAGCGATTCGATGTCGGCGACGTGCGCCAGCAACCGCAATTCGATCTGCGAATAGTCCGCCGACATCAGAACGTGGCCCTTGTCGGCGACGAAGGCCTGTCTGATCTTACGACCCTCCTCGGAGCGGATCGGAATGTTCTGCAGGTTGGGGTCGTTCGACGACAACCGCCCGGTCGAGGTCACTGCCTGCGAGAACGAAGTGTGGACGCGACCCGTGTCGGGATTGATGGTCTCGACCAGCGCGTCGGTATAGGTGCTTTTCAGCTTCTGTAGCTGCCGCCAGTCCAGAATGGTCTGCGGCAGTTCATGGCCCTGGATGATCAGGTCCTCCAGCACGTCGGCGCTGGTCGAATAAGCGCCGGTCTTGCCCTTCTTGCCGCCGTCCAGCGACATCTCGTCGAACAGGATCTCGCCGACCTGCTTGGGCGAGCCGACATTAAATTCGTGTCCGGCCAGCTTGTGGGCGTGCGTTTCCAATTCGGCCATGCGCTTTTCGAAGTCGGCGGAGAAATCCTTGAGCTTCTTGGCGTCGACCTTGATGCCGGTGCGCTCCATTTCCTCCAGGACGTAGACCAGTGGCCGTTCGAGCCGTTCGTAGACCGTGGTCATGTGTTCGCGCGCCAGGCGCGGCTTCATCGTCTTGTGCAGCCGGAGCGTGATGTCCGCGTCCTCGGCG
The DNA here is from genome assembly GCA_965229805.1 of Rhodospirillales bacterium. Classification (GTDB taxonomy): domain Bacteria; phylum Pseudomonadota; class Alphaproteobacteria; order Rhodospirillales; family Casp-alpha2; genus UBA4479. The sequence continues at coordinate 290,011 of CBDDJO010000001.1, forward strand.
GCATAGGGGCCGGCCTTGTCGAGGGGCACCTTGTCGAAGCTGACGGCGCTCTTGCCGCTGCCGGCCACGTCCTTGAACTTGATGGTCTCGATCTCCAGGAACCGGAGCGCCAGTTCGTCCATGCCATGACCGTGCAGCCCGCCTTCGAGCACGTAGCTGAGAAGCATCGTATCGTCCACCGGCGCGACCGTGATGCCGTAACGCGCCAGCACCTGCATGTCGTACTTGATGTTCTGGCCGACCTTGAGGATCGCCGGGTCCTCGAGCATCGGTTTGAGGAGGGCGAGCGCCTTTTTCATCGGAATCTGTTCGGGTGCGTCGGCGTCGGCCTGACCCTCGCCGTCACCAAGATCGAAAGCCCCCTGATCGCCGGCGCCGACATGCGCTAGCGGGATGTAGCAGGCCTTGCCCGGCGTGACGCTGAGCGAGACGCCGACGAGCCCCGCCTGCATACTGGAAAGCGCGTCGGTCTCGGTGTCGACGGCGACGATGCCGGCTTTCTCCGCGGCCACGATCCAGGGCTTCAGGTCCTCGATCTTCTGCACCAGCGTGTAGTCGGTGTCCTGCGCCTGCTTCTCTTCTTCCTTCACCTCCGGGTCGTCGACGGAAATGCCGTGTTTGGCGGAGATCGACGATACGAGAGTCTTGAATTCCTGCTCTTTCAAAAAGGCCAGCAGCTTATCCGGGTCTGGCTGGCGTTTGCGGAAATCCTGGAGCTTCATTTCCACCGGGACATCGATCATCAGCGTTACGAGCTGCCTGGAGATGCGGGCAAGCTCGGCCTGTTCGATCAGTTTCTCGCGGCGCTTCGGCTGCTTGATCTCCTCGGCCTTCGAAAGAAGCGTTTCCAGATCGCCGTACTGGTTGATCAGCTCGGCGGCGGTCTTGATGCCGATGCCCTGCACGCCCGGCACGTTGTCGGTGCTGTCGCCGGCCAGCGCCTGCACCTCGATCACCTTGTCGGGAGCGACGCCGAATTTCTCGACCACCTCGTCGGCGCCGATGGACTTGTCCTTCATCCCGTCCCAGAGCGTGATGCGGTCGTTGACCAACTGCATCAGGTCCTTGTCCGAAGACACGATGGTGACGTCCATGCCCTTCTCGGCGGCCTCGGTCGCGTAGGTGGCGATCAGGTCGTCGGCTTCGTAATTTTCCATCTGTACGGCGGGCACGTTCATCGCTTCGGTCGCCTCGCGGACCAGCGCGAACTGCGGAATCAGGTCTTCGGGCGGGTCGGGTCGGTGCGCCTTGTAGTCGGGATAGATGTCGTTCCTGAAAGTCTTGCGTGCCTTGTCGAAAATCACCGCGACGTAGTCGGCCTCGGTATCCTCGATCAGCTTCAACAGCATCCGGGTATAGATGTAGGCGGCGTTCGTGGGCGTGCCGTCGGCGCGCGTCATCTGCGTGCGGCGGCTGCCCATCCCGGCGAAGTAGGCCCGGAAGATAAACCCCGATCCGTCGATCAGGAATAGATGCTCGCGATCGGGTTCCGTCACGACAGCGGCAACCGATCAGTGGCCGGCGGCGACGTCGGCGCCTTCTTTCAGCACAAAACGTTTGGAGCAGTAGGGGCAGACCACGTCGAAGGTCTCGTCGTCGAGATGCAGGTAGACGTTGGGATGACCAAGCGAACCGCCGTCGCAGGCTACCGTCATGGTTTCAACTTCGGTCGTTTCGTCGTCCATTGCATCCTCCCTCCGGTGGTCATCGGCATCATACCCGCCGCGCCGCGCCGATGCCAATTCTTATGCCGTATCCGGTGGGCAGGCTCAACCGTCGATGAAGTGGCCCAGCCTGACCGCCGAGCCGCCGGGGCCGAGGCGCTTGGACGGCATGATCAGCACGCAGTTGTCATAGGGGGTGACGACCGGTTCGTCGCCGTCGTACGCCAGTACGGTGCCGGCTTTCTCGATCACCTCGAAGCCCTGGTATTCCTCGACGAAGCGGAACTTGTCGGTCTTGATGGTGACCGGGCCGGAGACCTCGATGAACTGCTGGGCCGCGGGGTCTTCGCCGATATGCGGCGCGATGTCGTCGGCGCTGAGCGCGCCAGTATGGGCCAAGAAACGGAACAGCGATTCCTTGGCGACGGTTTCGCTGGATTTCTCCCAGTGCTGGCCGCATTCGACCAGAAGCGAATTCTTGGGACTGTCGGGATTGATGAAATCGCCGTAGTCGCGCATGCGCTTGCCGGCGGCGTGGCCGTGATCGGAAACGCAGATCCTGGGCACGCCGGTGCCGAGCGCCAACTCGCGTCCTTTGGGCAAGGGGCCGGACAGCACCAGGGCCTCGGTCTTCTTCTGCATGGAGTGGATGTCGAGCAGGTAATCCGCTTCGGCGACGAACGGCCGGAAGGCCCGCGCGCGCGTCAGTTCCTTCGATTGCCGGTCGCCGTCCAGTGTGTCTTCGGACCAGACCCGGTTGAAGTCCTCGTCGATGAACCGCGATACCGTCGGATCCTCGGGGTCGTAGCTCAGGAATGCCTCGACGTTGCAGAACGCCAGCGTCAGCTTGCCCCGGCGCGGCTGCAGGCCCGTCTTGAAGAAATAATCCAGGGCGATGGCACCGCAGATTTCGTTGCCGTGCACGACCGCGGTGACCAGCACGTGCGGGCCGGGCGTGCCGGAATCGAGTGTGGTGACATAGTCGAGTCCGGTGTTGCCCGCCTTGTAGGCGGAGATGTCCGGGGCGGTAATTTCGATCGGGTATTCGTTCTCGACGCGCGGGGTCACTGTATTCTCCTGAGTATTTTTGGTTTTCAGGATATGTGCCCCTGTCCGGTGGCAAGTCAAGCTTGCGCGTCGAGCTTCCAGGCGGCGGCGCTTCGTTTCAGATAGGCGAAGAACGCGCGCGCCAGCCAGTTGGGGGCGGTGTCGACCGGGAACACGGCGAAGATGTTGTGCTCGTACTTGGGCGCGAACGGCCGTACGGCGACCTGGCTGCCGAAATTCTGCAGCACGGGAAACGGGTTGATGACGGTGACGCCAAGTCCGGCGGCGGCACATTCGCAGGCGGAGTGATTGGTGGTGGTCTCGACGACGATGTGCCGGTTGACCCCGGCGCGTTCGAAGATGCGGTCGATGCCGCGCCGCGCCCGCATGATATTGGAAAGCGCGATGAAATCCTCGCCCTCCAGGTCCTGCGGCTTGATCTCCTTTCTTGACGTCAGCGGATGGTCGGGCGGCATGACGCACACGGACCGCGTCACCAGCAGCGATTCCATGCGCACGCCGGGGTGGGTGTGGCGGTTGGTGATGATCGCGAGGTCGCCTTCCGACGTGGTGATGGCGTTCAGCGCCTCGTGCGAGGAAACGACACGCAGCTCGATCATCACGTTGGGATGGGCGTGCTTGAACTCGACGATCATCGGCGTCACGAAATGGCTGCAGAAGCTGGGTGGCGCCAGCACCCGGAGCCGCCCGCCGCGGATCGCATCCGCCGTGTCGGCAAAGCGCCGGACCTGGTCGATGCCGTCGAACAGGGTGTCCAGTTGCGCATTGAGCGCGATCGCCTCCGCCGTCGGCATGAGCCGGCCGTTCTGGCGCAGGAACAGGATCATGCCCATGCGTTCCTCGGTCTGGGCGAGAGTGCGGCTGACGGTCGGCTGCGACACGCCAAGCCGTTCTGCGGCGGCGGTCGCGGAGCCGGTGGTCAGCGTGGTCCGGAACACTTCCAGTTCGCGAAGCGACGGCAACTCGAGCATGATCGGAATCCCATATAATTTAAAATCCGAATATTAATATGTTAAATCTGTATACCAATGTCTATTTGTGTTCCTTCATCTTCGTGTCATCATTCGTGCCGTGAGTGGCATAAACGCCGCAACGGAATGATAAATCACAGGGATGCAATCCAATGCGTCCCGCATCTCAGCCAGGGAGCTTTGACCATGCACTTCAGGAAAACACTTGCGGTGGGCGCGGTTGCCGCACTGCTCAGCCTGCCGGGCTTCGCCCAGGCGGAAACGCTGACGATCGGCTACGGTTCCGAGCCGTCCTCGATCGATCCGCATTACCACAACCTGACGCCGAACAACTCGATGTCGGCGCACATCTTCTCGCGTTTGATCGAACAGGACGAGAAGCAGCGCCTGACGCCGGGTCTCGCGACCGAATGGAAGGCGCTGGATGAACTGACGTGGGAGTTCAAGCTGCGTAAGGGCGTCAAGTTCCACGACGGCTCCGAGTTCAACGCCGACGACGTCATGGCGACCGTCGAGCGCGCGCCGAACGTGCCGAACTCGCCGTCGAGCTTCGCGCTTTACCTCAAGGGCAAGACTTTCGAGAAGGTCGACGATTACACGATCCGCATCAAGACGGAGAATCCTTATCCGCTCATGCCGGTCGACATCTCGACGATCCACATCATTTCCAACGAATCCGTCGACGCCTCGACCGAGGATTTCAACTCCGGCAAAGCAACCGCCGGCACCGGACCGTACAAGTTCGTCGAATGGGTGCCGGGCGACCGCGTGGTGCTGGAACGTTACGACGGCTATCATGGCGACAAGCCGGAATGGGAAAAGGTGATCTACAAGCCGATCAAGTCCGGCCCGTCCCGCGTCGCCGCGCTTTTGGCGGGTGACGTCGACTTCATCGACAACGTGCCGACGATCGACATCTCGCGCCTTGAGAAGGATCCGGAACTGTCGCTGAGCCAGGGCATCTCGAACCGCGTGATCTACCTGCACATGGATCAGTTCCGGGACGACAGCCCCGACATCACCGCCAAGGACGGCTCCAAGATCAAGAATCCGCTTCTCGATCCGAAAGTCCGCAAGGCGCTGTCGATGGCCATCAGCCGCGACCTGATCGTCGAGCGCGTCATGGAAGGCGTGGCGATCCCGGCCGGTCAGTTGCTGCCGGAAGGTTTCTTCGGCCGCAGCCCGAACCTGGAACCGGAAAAATACGATCCGGAAGGCGCCAAGAAGCTGCTTGCCGAAGCGGGTTACCCGGACGGCTTCAAGATGAAGGTGCACGGCCCGAACGACCGCTACATCAACGACGCCAAGATTCTCGAGGCGGTGGCGCAGATGTTCTCGCGCATCGGCATCGAAACCAGCGTCGAAACCATGACCAAGTCGGTGTTCTTCAAGCGCGCGTCGCGTGGCGGTCCGGACAACATGCCGGAATTCAGCTTCGTGCTGGTCGGCTGGGGCTCGGGCACGGGCGAGGCGTCCTCGCCGCTCAAGTCGCTGCTCGCGACCTACGACAAGGACAAGGGCATGGGGTCCTCGAACCGGGGCCGTCACTCGAACCCGGAATTCGACAAGGTGCTTGATGAGGCGCTGTCGACCGTCGACGACGACAAGCGCGCGTCGCTGCTGGCGAAGGCCACCGATATCGGCATCGGCCAGGACCAGGGCATCATCCCGCTGCACTACCAGGTGAACACCTGGGCGGCGAAAAAGGGCCTCAAGTACAATGCCCGCACGGATGAGCGCACCTACGCGATGGGCGTGGTGACCTCTAAGTAACGTTTACGCTGGAAACTGCCGGGGCGGCTCGACCGTCCCGGCAGTGTCTTTGCTGTAACGGGGGACCACAGTGTCCGTATTCATCATACGCCGACTGCTGCAAAGCGTGATCGTGGTCGCGGTCATGTCCCTGATCGTGTTCGTCGGCGTCAACGTCGTCGGCGACCCGGTCGACATGCTGATCAACCCGGAAGCCGACCAGGCGGAGATCCAGCGCGTCATAAGCGATCTCGGCCTCGACCGGCCGCTGCACGAGCAGTACCTGTTTTTCGTCGGCAACGCGCTCGAAGGCGACCTCGGCAAATCCTTCATTTTCGGCGAATCGGCGCTGAAGCTGATCGTCCAGCGTATCCCCGCGACCTTCGAACTGGCGCTGTCGGCGCTGTTCCTCGCCGTCGTCATCGGCGTGCCGCTCGGCGTCTATGCCGGCATGCGGCCGACGGCGGTCTCGTCGCGTACCATCATGGCGGGGTCGATCCTCGGCTTTTCGCTGCCGACGTTCTGGGTCGGGCTGATGATGATCATGGTGTTCGCCGTGATGCTCGGCTGGCTGCCGTCGACCGGGCGCGGTGACACCGTCGAGATATTCGGCATCGAGGTCAGTTTCCTCACCGCCGACGGCCTGTCGCACCTGCTGATGCCGGCGCTCAACCTTGCGCTTCTCAAGATTTCACTGGTCATCCGGCTGGCGCGCGCCGGCACGCGCGAGGCCATGCACCAGGACTACGTCAAGTTCGCCCGCGCCAAGGGCCTGTCGGAATCGCGGGTCATTCTGGTTCACGTCATGAAGAACATCATGATTCCGGTGGTGACCGTGCTCGGGCTCGAGTTCGGCAGTCTGATCGCCTTTTCGGTGGTCACCGAGACCGTGTTCGCGTGGCCGGGAATGGGCAAGCTATTGATCGATTCGCTGCATAATCTCGATCGGCCGATCATCGTCGCCTACCTGATGATCATCGTGCTCATCTTCGTGATCATCAATTTGATCGTCGACGTGCTTTATTCCGTGCTCGATCCCCGGGTGCGTATCAAGGATGCCGGACAATGAGCGAAGCCGTGGAACAAACCGGAACGTCATCCGTGCCTCAGCCGGTCAAGGTCGAGACGCCGCTGCAGCGGTTCGTCTCCGACTTCACCGACAACAAGATCGCCGTGGTCGCGTTCGTGGTGCTGGTGGCGATCATCTTCATCGCCGTCTTCGCGCCGTGGATTTCGCCGACCGATCCATACGATCTCGCCAAGGTCAGCATCCTCGACAGTAAGCTCGAGCCCGGGACCACGAGCATGGACGGCGTCACGTTCTGGCTCGGCACCGACAGCGCCGGCCGCGATCTTTTGAGTTCCATTTTCTACGGGCTCCGCATCAGTCTCGGCGTCGGCGTGATGTCGGGGATCATCGCGCTCTGCATCGGCAGCGCCATCGGCCTGATCGCGGCGTACTACGGCGGCAAGGTCGACACCCTGATCATGCGAATCGTCGATATCCAGTTGTCGTTCCCGGCGATCCTCGTGGCGCTGATCCTGATCTCGGTGCTCGGCACCGGCGTCGACAAGGTGATCATTGCGCTGGTGCTGGTGCAGTGGGCGTACTATGCCCGGACCGTGCGCGGCTCGGCGCTGGTTGAGCGCAACAAGGAATATATCGAGGCGGCGACGTGTCTGGCGCTCGGCAACAACCGGATTGTGTTCCGCCACCTGATGCCGAACTGCCTGCCGCCGCTGATCGTCGTCGGCACCGTGCAGACGGCGCATGCGATCTCGCTCGAGGCGACGCTGAGCTTTCTCGGCGTCGGCCTGCCGATCACCGAACCGTCGCTCGGCCTGCTGATCGCCAACGGTTTCGAGGTCATGCTGAGCGGTCTTTACTGGGTCAGCTTCTATCCGGGGATCGCGCTGCTGATCACCATCGTTTCCATCAACCTGGTCGGCGACCAACTCCGCGACGTGCTGAACCCGAGGTTGCAGAAATGACCGGCGATACCCCGACCCTCGACGTGCGTGACCTCAAGACGCACTTCTTCACCAAGGCCGGCGTCGCGCGGGCCGTCGACGGTGTCAGCTTCACCGTCGGCAAGGGCGAAGTGGTGGGGCTCGTCGGGGAATCGGGGTCCGGCAAGTCGGTCACCGGCTTTTCCATCATCGGCCTCGTCGACCCGCCGGGCCGGGTCGTCTCCGGCGAGGTGCGGTTCAACGGCCGGAACCTGCTCGACCTCGATGCCGAGAAGATGCGCAGCCTGCGCGGCAACCGCATCGCCATGATCTTCCAGGATCCGATGATGACGCTGAACCCGGTGCTGCGCGTCGACACCCAGATGGTCGAAACGATCCGCGCCCACGATGCGTCGGTCAGCAAGCGCGACGCGCTCGCCCGTGCCCGCGACGCGCTCGGCCAGGTCGGCATTCCGGCACCGGACGAGCGGCTCAAATCCTACCCGCACCAGTTTTCCGGCGGCATGCGCCAGCGCGTTGCCATCGCCATCGCGCTTCTGAATAAGCCCGACCTGATCATCGCCGACGAGCCGACGACGGCGCTCGATGTTACGATCCAGGGACAGATTCTACACGAGGCGCAGAAGCTTTGCCGCGAGACCGGCACCTCGATGATCTGGATTACCCACGACCTCGCCGTCGTCGCCGGGCTCGCCGACAAGATCTGCGTCATGTACGGCGGACGCATCGTCGAACAAGGCGGGATCGACGACGTGCTCGATCATCCGGTGCACCCCTATACGCGGGGCTTGCTGGGCTCGGTACCGGGTCACAACACGCGCGGCCAGCGATTGTATCAGATTCCCGGCATGGCGCCGTCGCTCCTCAACCTGCCTGAGGGTTGTGCGTTCCAGGCCAGGTGTCCGAAAGCCGACAGCGCCTGCAAAGCCGAACCGGAAATCACCGAACCGGTGCCGGGGCGCGAAATCCGCTGCTTCCACCCGCATCTCGACCAGGACGAGGAGATCGGCGCATGAGCGACGCCATGCTCGAGATCAGCGACCTGACCAAGAACTTCGTCAAGAAACTCGATCTCGCCGGGCGGATCGCGCAGCGGCTGGGCTCTAACGTCAAGGAAGAGGTCGTTCATGCCGTCGACGGCGTGACGTTCCGGATCGAAAAGGGGGGTGTCGTCGGGCTCGTGGGCGAGTCCGGCTGCGGCAAATCGACGCTGGGGCGCATGATCGCCGGTATCCTGCCGCCGACCGCGGGTGCCATTACCTACAAGGGCGTCGAGCTGACCCGGATGAGCCCGGAAGAGGCCAAACGCGCGGCGCTGGAAATCCAGATGATCTTCCAGGATCCGTTCGCCAGTCTCAATCCGCGCATGCGCGTCGTCGACATCATCGGCGAAGCGCCGGTCGCGCACGGCTTCTGCAAGGCGAACGAAATTCATGAGTACGTCAGCGAGGTGATGCAGCGCGTCGGCCTCGATCCCGAATACCGTCGCCGTTATCCGCACCAGTTCTCGGGCGGCCAGCGCCAACGCATCGGCATCGCTCGTGCGCTGGCGGTGAAGCCGGAGTTTCTGGTCTGCGACGAGGCGATCGCCGCGCTCGACGTATCGATCCAGGCGCAGGTCATCAATCTGTTCATGGATCTGCGCGAGGATCTGGACCTCACGTACCTGTTCATCTCGCACGATCTGTCCGTGGTCGAACATATCTCCGACCGGGTCGTCATCATGTATCTCGGTCGCGTCGTCGAGGTCGCGGAAACGGACGACCTGTTCGAGGCGCCGAACCATCCCTATACCGCCGCGTTGCTGAACGAGGTGCCGCGCGTCGATCAGCGCGGCCTCGATTACAAGCCGGTCGAGGGTGAAATCCCGTCGCCGCTGAACCCGCCGCCCGGCTGCCATTTCCATCCGCGCTGCCCGCACGCCATGGACCGCTGCAAGCAGGAACGGCCGGTGCTGCGCGAGATCGCGCCGAAACGCTGGTCGGCCTGTCATCTCAACGACGAATCCTGATCATGACCGACTCCGTCACCGTGATCCGGCCCGTCGCCGGCACGCCGTCTCTGCCACTCGTTTTCGACAGCCCGCACAGCGGCCTCGACTATCCGGCCGACATGAAGCCGGCGTTGGCGATGGATGTCCTGCGCCGCAGCGAGGATGCCTTCGTCGATGAAATGTTCGGTCATGTGCCGGAATTGGGCGCCGTGTTTCTGAAGGCGACGTTTCCGCGCTGCTACATCGACCCCAACCGCACGACCGAGGATATCGAGACCGCGGCCCTGGCGGATGAATGGCCGGGCCCGGTGACGCCGAGCATAAAGACAAGCCGTGGCACCGGACTGGTGTGGACGAAGATCGGCGGTGTGCATCCGATTTACGACCGCAAGCTCACCGCCGCTGAAATCCGGCACCGCATCGACGGGTACTGGCGGCCCTATCATGATCTGTTGGCCGCGGAAACGGATCGGCTGCACGCGGTGTTCGGCGGTCTGTGGCACATCAATTGCCATTCGATGCCGGCGCGCGGTGACGACACCACCGAGGACGGCCCCGTCGACCGCGCCGACTTCGTGCTCGGCGATCGCGACGGCACCACTTGCGACGGCGCGTTTACCGAAACCGTGCGCGATTTTCTCGCCGGGCGCGGCTATGACGTCGCTGTCAACTGGCCGATGAAAGGCGTGGAGTTGGTGCGCCGGCACGGCCGGCCGGCGGAGAACCGGCACAGCCTGCAGATCGAGATAAACCGACATCTCTACATGGACGAAACTGCGATCGTGAAGAACGGTCTCTTTGCCGAAACACAGGCGGTTTTGGCCGATATGAACGCGGTCATCGCCGATTTCGTCCGCGCGCACGCGGCCGTTTGATCCGGCCGCCCTATTCTTCTATAAGGTCGGCAATTCGAAACGAACAGCGAGTCCGATATGGATACCATCCAGTTCTCCGTGCATGAGTTCATGACGCTCATGGGCATCCTGAATGAACGCGAGCGCGACGGCGACGGCGTGCCGGACACATCGGTTTGGCATAAATGGAAGAAGCGCTATCAGGAGCTCGACAAGGATCTCGAAAAGCTCGACATGATGGAGCGCGCCGACATGCTGTTCGACGGTAAGGTCAAGTTCGAGGATGTGCCGAAACCGGATATCCAGGAAGTCCTCGGCCTCGTCGAGGATCACATCAAGCACGAGCAGAGCCTGATCGAGGAAAACCATCCCGACGCCGACCCGGAAGAGGTCGAAATCTGGCAGACCCTGCACGCGCGCCTCGAAACGTCGCTCGACTGGACGGGGTGAATTAGGCCCTGTCTCCGGCCGAAGCTTGCCCCGGGCGCGGACCCGGGGCCGGAATGACAGTTTCGGTTTTGTAACGTGCGCCTTTAATCCGCCCTGGCGGCAATCGCGTCCGCATCGATGCCGTACGTTTCGTAGAGTTTCGGCAGGTCGCCGCACTGGCCGAACTGATCGACGCCCAGCGCCTCGACACGGCGGCCGTCGACGGAGCCGAGCCAAGCGAGTGTCGCCGAATGGCCGTCCAGCACCGTCACCAGCGGCTCGCCCTTGGGCGCGTCGGCCAACAGTTTGACGATCCAGGCGTCGCCGCCTTTCTCGCGCCAGTCGGCGAACAGCTTATCGGCGGACGTGATCGCCAACAAGCCCGCGCCCTTGATCCGGTCGGCGGCGGCTTCCGCCTCGGGCGCAATGGCGCCGGCGTAAGCGATGACCGGCGCATTCTTGTTGGTCGGCTTCCTGCGCCAGTACGCGCCACGGCGGATGCCGTCCCGCAGCTCGGCGGTGATCTTGCGGTCCGGCTGCTGGATGGGCCGGGTCGAGAGACGCAGATACACGGATCCGCCGTCGTCCGCCTGCATGTGATCGAAGCTCCACGCCATGATCTCGGCCAGTTCGTCGGCGAACGCCGGCTCGAACGAGGTCAGGCCCGGTTGGCCCATGCCGATCAGCGGCGTCGACACGCTCTGGTGCGCGCCGCCTTCCGGCGCCAGCGAGATGCCGCTGGGCGTCGCCACGACCATGAAACGCGCGTCCTGGTAACAGGCGTAGTTGAGCGCATCGAGGCCACGGGCGATGAACGGGTCGTAAAGCGTGCCGATCGGCAGCAGGCGCTCGCCGAACACCGAGTGCGAGAGGCCGAGCGCGGCGAGCATTACGAACAGGTTGTTCTCGGCGATGCCGAGCTCGATATGCTGACCCGCCGAGTTGAACTCCCACTTCTGTGCCGAGGGAACCTGCTGGGCGCGGAACGTGTCCTCGCGGTCCTCGCGCGCGAACAGCCCGCGCCGGTTGACCCAACCGCCGAGGTTGGTCGACTGCGTCACGTCCGGTGACGTGGTGACGATGCGGCTCGCGAGCTGTGACTTCTTGTCGCCGGCGAGTTCGTAGAGAATCTTGCCGAACGCTTCCTGGGTCGAGCCTTTGTCCTTGATCGGCGTCGGCAGGGTCTTCGGGACGTCGATCCGGTCGGCTTCGTAACGGCGCCGCCCCTCGCGGTTGAACGGCACCTGCGAGAGGAATTTCTCAAGCTCGGCCTGGCGTTCCTCGAGCCCGGCGAACGGCTCCCATTCATAACCCTGCTTGATGCCGAGTTTGGTGCGGAAGCCGTCGACCTGCTCGTCGTTCAGAATGCCGGCGTGGTTGTCCTTGTGGCCCGCCAGCGGCAGGCCCCAGCCCTTGATGGTGTAGGCGATGAAGCACGTCGGCGTCTCGTCCTGCGCCGCTTCCTCGAAGGCCTCCATCAGGGTTTCCAGGCAATGCCCGCCGAGGTTGGCCATCAGGTTCTGCAGCGCCTCGTCGTCGTAGCTTTCGATCAGGCGCAGCGCATCGTCGTCGCCGTCGAAATCCTCCGTCAGTTGCGCGCGCCACGCGGCGCCGCCCCGGAACGTGAGCGCCGAATAGAGATCGTTCGGGCAGTCGTTGATCCAGCGCCGGAGCGTCTTGCCGCCGGGACGGGCGAACGCCTCCATCATGCGTTTGCCGTACTTGATGGTGATCACGTTCCAGCCGGTGGTGCGGAACACCCGGTCGATAAGGCGGAACATCTGGTCCGGCACGACGCCGTCGAGGCTCTGGCGGTTATAGTCGACGATCCACCAGCAGTTCCTGAGGCCGTGCTTCCAACCTTCCCAGAGGGCTTCGTACATGTTGCCCTCGTCCATCTCGGCATCGCCGACGAGGGCGACCATGCGGCCCGGCTCGCGTTCGGCGACGCTGTCCATGTGACGGCGCAGGTAGTCCTGGGTCATCGACAGGAACGAGGTCATTGCCGGTCCCATACCGACGGAGCCGGTCGAGATGTCGACGTCGTCGGCGTCCTTGGTCCGCGACGGGTAGCTCTGCGCGCCGCCGAAGGCGCGGAACGCTTCCAGGTTCTCGCGGTTCTGGTGACCGAGCAGGTACTGAATGGCATGGAACACCGGCGACGCGTGCGGCTTGACCGCGACCCGGTCCTGCGGACGCAGCGCCGACATATAGAGCGCCGTCATGATCGCGACGGACGACGCGCACGACGCCTGGTGGCCGCCGACCTTGAGGGCGTCCTTCTTCTCGCGGATGTAGTTGGCGTGGTGGATCGTCCAGGTCGAGAGCCACAGGATCTTTTGCGCCAGATCCTCCATGCACCGCAGTTTGTGCGCGGGTTCGTTCGTTGCCGGTTCGTCGAATGGGGCCATTTTGAAATCTCCTATGGCCCGCAAGTATAGCCGAAACCGGTAATCGGGTCATTGCGATATGAACCGAAAACCGGGTAGTGTTAGCAACAATATATAATTTTATAAGTAATTAAGGACATAATATGCTTCAAACAGCCCTCGATGCGATCGATCAGAGAATCCTCGCCGCCCTGCAGGGCAATGCGCGTCTGAGCAACGTCGAACTCGCCGGCCAGGCCGGGCTGTCGCCGTCGCCGTGCCTTCGCCGTGTCCGCGCGCTGGAGCAGGAAGGTGTCATCAAGGGGTATGCCGCGCTCGTGGATCAGGAGGCGGTGGGGCTGCCGGTCAGCGTGTTCGTGATGGTCAGCCTGGAAAAGCAGGTCGAGCAGGCACTGGAGATATTCGAGGATCGCATCCGCGCTCTCCCGGAAGTGATGGAGTGTTATTTGATGACCGGCGACAGCGACTATCTACTCCGGGTCGTGACCCGCGACCTGCAGGCGTACGAGCGGTTCCTGATGCACCACCTGACCAAATTTCCGGGGGTCAGCAGCATCAAGTCCAGCTTCGCGCTCAAGCAGGTCGTCTACCGGACGGCCCTGCCGATCGCCGGGCCGTCGTGAACCGTATAGTGAGGACGCCCCGTGAGACTCATCGCCGCCCCGATATGCATATTTCTGATTCTGGCTGCATCTTTTCCGGGTTCCGCCGCTCCCGCCAAGGAACTCTGGCCGGTTTTCGCCGGGCACAACCCGGCCTCCACCGAGACCGTCGATCACCGCGCCTGGGACGCCTTCCTTAAGACCTACGTGAAGGACGATCCGGCCGGCCTCAACCGGGTCGACTACGCGGGCGTGACCGAAACGGACGGGGCATCCCTCGATACCTACATCGAGACGCTCGCCGCCACGGCCGTTACATCCCTCAACAAGGATGAACAGCAGGCCTACTGGATCAATCTCTACAACGCGCTGACGGTGCGGGTGATCCTCGACCATTATCCGGTCGAGACGATCCGCGACATCGATATCTCGCCGGGCCTGTTTTCCGACGGCCCCTGGGGTAAGAAACTGGTCACGATCGAGGGCCATCCGGTCAGCCTCGACGATATCGAGCACCGTATCCTCAGGCCGGTCTGGAACGACCCGCGCATCCACTACGCCGTCAACTGCGCGTCGGTCGGCTGCCCGGACCTGATCGTCGAAGCCTACACCGCCGAGAACGCCGACCGGCTGATGACGGAAAACGCCGGCGCCTACATCAACACCCCGCGCGGGGTGAAGCTGGAGGACGGCGACATCGTCGTTTCGAAAATCTACGATTGGTTCCAGGAAGACTTCGGCGGTTCGGAGCGTGGCGTCATCGGCCACCTGCTGAAATACGCGACGGGTGCGCGCAGGCAGGCGCTGGAAAACGCCGGCGGCATCGGCGGCTACGCCTACGACTGGGCGCTCAACGGCGCCGCCCGGCAATAGTCTGCCCGGCCCACATCCTGTTCGATTTGCACCGCCGGCGGAATGGCGTAAGTTGCCCGTTCAACGTGCAAGATCAATCAGAACATCCGAGGATACCGCCCCGTGACCACACGTATTTCCGCCGCCGAACTGACGGCGCTTTCCAATGCCGCGCTCATCCGCCACGGCCTCTCCGAGGCCGACGCCGAAACCACCACCCGCATTCTCGTCGACGCCGACATGATGGGCCTGCCGACGCACGGCGTGGTGCGGCTCGATCCCTATACGGCCCGGCTCCAAAACGGCGCCGCCGATCCTGACGCCCGGCCCGAACTGGACAAGCGCGCGCCGTCGCTGGCGCTGGTCGACGGCAAGGACGCGACCGGGCCTGTCGTGGCGCAGCTCGCCCTCGACGCCGCGTTCGAAATGACCGCCGAAACCGGCATTGCGTATGTCGGCTGCCGGACGTCGAACCACTGCGGCGCGCTCGCGCCCTACGGCCTGCAGACCTGCGAAAAGGGATACATCATGCTCGGCGGGACCGGCGCGTCGCCGACCATGCCGCCGTTCGGCGGGACCGGCGCGGTGATCGGCAACAATCCGCTGTGCATGGCCGCCCCCTGTCCCGAGGCGCCGCACTTCCTGCTCGACATGGCGATGAGCGTCGTCGCGCGCGGCAAGATTCGCAAGGCGATCGCCGAGGGCACCTCGATCCCGGAAGGCTGGGCGGTCGACAAGGACGGCAAGCCGACCACCGATCCGGTCGCCGCGAACGAGGGGTTCCTGATCGCCGTCGGCGGGCACAAAGGCTCCGGGCTGTCGATGGCGGTCGATATCCTGTCCGACCTGATCTGCGGCGCCACGTTCCTGACCGGTATCGCATCGTGGACCGACGACATCACGGCCAAGCAGGGGCTCGGTCACTTCTTTCTGCTGATCGACCCGGCGCGGCTGATCGGCCGGGATGCGTATGACGCCCGCATGGGCGAATTCCAGTCGATCATCCGCGGCACGCCGCCCGCCGATCCGGCGCGCCCGGTGCTGATGCCGGGCGAACTGGAGCAGACCGCGATGGCCGCCGCCCAGCGCGACGGGATCGAGATCAACGACGAGCTGCTGGCCGAGGTCCGGACGTTGGCGGGGGCGTGACGGCGGGGGAATGACGTCGCGAAGTCTGATCTCTTAACGCAACAGGATATCCCGGATCAGCCCTCTGGATATAACGCCGAGGTCGTCGGAGTCCCCGGAAAGACCGATGTAGGCGACGCCGGGCGCCGGCTCGCCGAACGCGCGCTGGTAATCCGCCGCGAGATCGGCGCTCTCCGTCAGCCATTCTCCCACCGGCGCATCCACGGTGCGCCTGACGATCAGCCGGCCGCTGTCCGGGAAATGCGGATGCGCGATATCCAGTTCACGGTCCCCGCCCCAGACATAGTTCAGCACGTTGCCGGCGGCGAGGGGCGAGATCATCGCCTTGAGCCGGGACGCCATCGAGCCGTCCGAAAACGCGATGTAAATCGAGAGTACCCGGTCGTCGCCGTCGGTCCGCGTCAGGTCGGTGGCGGGCAGCGGGTCCGTCACCTGCCACTGCCACGAAAGCCGCGTCGCCGGCACCGGCTCGTCGGCGATTTTCAGGTACAGCACGCTCGAGCTTTTGTCCGCCGACACCTCGACCGCGCCATCCGGCGTCGCGCGGAACGCGGTCTCGGAAATGCCGTCGAAGCTCAGCATCTCCCACCCCGCCGCGTCGAGGGACGGCCCGACAGGGACCCGAGTCTCGGCAATTGCCGGGGTCCCCGGCAACAGCAGCAACACGAGCAGGATCGAAAACCGCATCATGGCCGTACTAAGCAACGGTTCACGCGCCCTCGCAAATCACGCCGCGGTGAGGTGCGTTCGCCGGTCTATTCGTTGTCCTGGGTGATCGCCTCCAGCACCGCGTCGGTCACTTCCCGCGTGCCGGCCGTGCCGCCGAGGTCGCGGGGCAAGTGCTCGGCTTCGCCGGTGACACGTTCGATGGCCTTCATCAGACGTGCCGCCGCCGCCGTCTCGCCTTCGTGCTCCAGCAGCATGGCACCGGACCAGAAGGTGCCGAGCGGGTTCGCGACCCCTTGCCCCATGATGTCGAAGGCCGAGCCGTGGATCGGTTCGAACATCGAGGGCGCGTCCTTCTCGGGCCGCAGGTTGCCGGTCGGCGCAATGCCGAGAGACCCGGTCAGCGCCGCCGCCAGGTCCGACAGCACATCGGCGTGCAGGTTGGTGGCGACCACGGTGTCGATGGTCTCGGGTTTCAGCACCATGCGCGTCGTCATGGCGTCGACCAGCATCCTGTCGGTTTCCACATCCGGGTAATCGGCGCGGACTTCCTCGAACACCGCGTCCCAGAACACCATGCCGTGGCGCTGCGCGTTCGACTTGGTGACCAGCGTCAGCTTTTTGCGGGGGCGCGAGCGGGCCAGTTCCAGGGCAAAGCGCTGGATGCGCTCGACGCCTTTGCGGGTAAAGACGGCGACGTCCATGCCGACCTCTTCCGGCAGGCTCTGGTGCACGCGTCCGCCGACGCCGGCGTATTCACCCTCGGAATTCTCACGCACGATGACCCAATCCAGCTCCTTCGACGTCACGCCCTTCAGCGGCCCCTCGATCCCCGGCAAAAGGCGCGCCGGGCGCACGTTCGCGTACTGGTCCAGCGTCTGACAGATCTTGAGGCGCAGACCCCAGAGCGTGATGTGATCGGGCACGCGCGGGTCGCCGGCCGAGCCGAACAGGATGCTGTCGAACGCGCGCAGGGTCTCGAGCCCGTTCTCCGGCATGAAGTCGCCCTTGTCGAGATAGCGCTGCGAGCCCCAGTCGAAGCGCTCGGACTTGACCTCGAAGCCGCCGTCCCGTCCGGCGACCGCGCCCAGTACTTCCATGCCGGCGTCGACGACTTCGGCCCCGATGCCGTCGCCCGGCACGGCGGCGATGTTGATGACGCGCTTGCTCATGGTATTCTGATCCCTTGGTGTTTCTGTCGTATTCTGGATGTGCCCCGTTTTTACGGGACCGGTGAAAATATGAAAAGGGCGGAATGACGTGGCGGCCTTGGGCAAGACCAGAAGCTGGGAGGCGTTCAGCGCCTGGTGCGACGAACGCGGACTGACGCCCGCGCCCGCCAACCCGTGGACGCTGGCGGCCTACATCCGCTACCTCGAGGGCCAGATGCGTTACGATGCGCTGCGCCGCCACGTCGACCATGTCGGCCAGATGCACTTCGAGAAGCGCCGCACGCGGCCCGACCGCGACGTCATGGTGCAACGGATCCTGGATGCCGTGCGCCGCCGGGAAGAGGCCAGGAAACGCGCCAAACAGAAACCGCCCGCGCCGCCGCCGCTGTTCCACGCCGAGGACTTCCTGGAGGAGAAGGCGCCGAAGACGGCGAAGAAACCCCGCACCCGGGGTGCCAAGGCGGAAAAACCTGCCTCGGCATCGAAGAAGTCCAAATCCCTTCGTGCCACGCCGAAACTGGTGCGCCGGAAGCGGGTTTAGACGCTCATCCTTCGAGACGCGCGCTGCGCTCCTCTGGATGAGGATTTCCTGGAAATTGAAAGCAGCCTCATCCTGAGGAGGCCGTAAGGCCGTCTCGAAGGATGGGGCAAACACTCCCGACACTCACGTCACCCTGAACTTGCCCCCGCCTTCGCGGGGACAGGTGCCCGGAATGACGGTGTTATTCAATTGCCGCCGTCGCCGACCGCTCCACCGTTGCCTCATCCCGGGTGATCGCGATGCGGCCGGTATAGGTTCCCGCCGCCCAGGCATCGCCGCGTTTCTTGCGGCCGGCGTACCCGTGCCATTTGGCGAGCGGGCGGTCGAGGGTGACGCGGTTCTCGGCGACCAGGCCGCCGCCGGGCGCCGTGAGCGTGATGTGGATTTGGTCGTCCTTTTTGAGCGAGAACGCCTCGGCCCAGAAGACCAGCGCCGCCGCATCGGGCGTGAACGAGGTGCCGGCCAGTCGCCCGGCCTCGATCTCCGCTTTTTTCGGACGGCCCGTGGCGAAGCCGAGATGGAACGGCTGCGGTCCGGGGTAGGCGAGCTTTTCGGTGAGCGCCGGGTCCCAGAGGCCGCCCGCGGGCACAGCGCCGGCTCCGGCATCGCAGGCGGCGACATTGCTTTCGCCGGTGAACGGGTCGACGACGCGCGTGCCGTCGCGCAGCGTCATGTGGATGTGCGGGAACTCGGACCGCCCCGACCGGCCGATACGCCCGATGACCTGCCCGCGCGCCACGGTGTCGCCCGACCGCACCCGGACCGAGCCCGCCTGCATGTGGCAGTACTGGGTCGACCAGCCGTCGGCGTGGTCGATATAGACGCCGTTGCCGCATTCCCGGCCCCGGACGGCGCCGCTTTCGAGGTCGCTTCTGCTGGAATCCGCCATGCCGTCGCGGACCGCGCGCACGGTGCCGGGCGCGGCGGCCAGCACGTCGACGCCGGTGCGCATCGCCGCATCGTTCATGATCGCGAAATCGGTCCCCTTGTGGGTGTCGTAGCTGAGCCGCCCGCAGCGGAAATCGCGGGCCTCCGGGCCCGGATCGCGGTCGACGAGGTTGACCAGCCAGCAGGTTTCACCGAGGCGGCAGTCCGCAGGGAGGCCCAGCACCGGCGGTTCGGCGCGTGCCGCCTGGGCGGAAAGCGCGAGCAGCGCCAAAACCGCGCTCAGCACCGGTTTGCGGAATCGCTGCGGGGGCCGTTCTATGTTGCTTCGCATATGCGCCAAAACCCTTGCTTGCCCTGGCGGTTCCGGCGTTTTATATTGCGATGCAACAGAAAACGCGCGGGCGCCGCGCCGCCGAATCGACGAAAGGATATGCCGGATGGACCAAATGACCAATCCCGCCGACAACCTGCACGGATACTATTTCGAGGATCTGGAAGTCGGCATGACCGACGTGTTCGCGAAGACGGTGACGGAAACCGACATCGTCATGTTCGCGGGCATCTCGGGAGACACCAACCCGGTGCACCTGAACGAGGATTTCGCGTCCGGCACCATGTTCAAGGGCCGCATCGCGCACGGCATTCTCTCGGCCAGCTTCATTTCCACGGTCATCGGCACCAAGCTGCCGGGCCCGGGCTGCATCTACGTGAGCCAGAACCTCAAGTTCAAGGCGCCGGTCAAGGCCGGCGACACGGTCGAGGCGCACTGCACCATCACCGAGCTCAACGCGGACAAGAAGTTCGTCACCCTCAAGACCCAGTGCCTGGTCGCCGGCAAGGTCGTCGTCGACGGCGAAGCCATGATCATGGTGCCGTCGCGCGGATAGCGCGCTTACAAAGTGCGCGGATAGCGCGCTTACAAAGTGCGCGGATAGCGCGCTTACAAAGTGCGCGGATAGCGCGTTTACCAAGGTGTCCGGATAGCGCGCCGACTAACTGCTTATCCACCAGGGGCGACGTGCCAATCGGCGCCCTTTGTGTTTCAGTGCTACCTGTCGCCCCGGTGCAGGCCGGGGGCCAGGGCGGCAGACGCTCTGGATTCCAGCCTGCGCCGGAATGACGTCAAGATGGCGTCAGGGTGACCGTGGCGAAACCACATCATCCAACAACCTTGACCGTTTCCGGGCCTTGCGACACTTTCCATCGCTATGCGCATTTACAGACAGGCGAAATCGCTGCAACGGCAGCACGCGGGCGCGGTAATCGCGGTCGGCAACTTCGACGGCGTGCACCGGGGCCACCGCACCGTAATCGGCGAGGCCGGGCGCATCGCCGCCGCCTCGAACCTGCCGTGGGGCGTGCTGACGTTCGAGCCGCACCCCCGGCGCGTGTTCCAGCCCGAGGTGTCGCCCTTTCGCCTGACGCCGTTCCGCGCCAAGGCCGAACTGATCTCGGCGCTCGGCGTCGATTTCATGATCGCGCAGCGCTTCGACATGGATTTTTCGAAACAGAGCGCCACCGATTTCGTCGAGGAATACCTGGTCGCCACCCTCAAGGTCGATCACGTGGTCGCCGGCTACGATTTCAAGTTTGGCCACAAACGCCAGGGGAGCTGCGAGACGCTGCTGGTGGAGGGCCAGAAAATGGGCTTCGGCTTCACCGCCGTCGCCGCGGCGTCCGACGATGGCGGCGGGCTTTATTCGTCGAGCCGCACCCGCGAGCTGGTGGCCGAGGGGGACATGACCGGCGCGGCGGCGGTGCTGGGCCGGCCGTTCTCGATCTCGGGCCGGGTCGCGGCGGGCGACCGGCGCGGGCGGGAAATCGGCTTTCCGACCGCGAATCTCGGCCTCGGCGGCTATATCCGTCCGGTGTTCGGGGTCTACGCGGTGCGCGCCCGGCTTGCCGGCGGACGTGCCGTCGACGGCGTCGCCAACCTGGGGCTGCGGCCGACCTTCGACGGCACCGCCCCCAGGCTCGAGGTGCATCTGTTCGATTTCGACCGGGATATCTACGGCATGCGCCTCGACGTGGCGCTGCTGGAAATGATCCGCCCGGAAAAGAAATTTGACGGACTGGATGCTTTGAAGGCACAAATCGCCCGCGACTGCGACACCGCGCGCGATATCCTGGCTAACAGATAGAAGCTTGAGACCATGAGCGTTGATTACAAGTCCACGATCTTCCTGCCGAAAACCGACTTCCCTATGAAGGCCGGGCTGCCGAAGCGCGAGCCCGAGATCATGGCGCACTGGGAACAGACCGGGTTCGAGGCCGCGCGCACCGAGATTTCCGAGGGCCGCGAGAAGTTCATCCTGCACGACGGCCCGCCCTACGCCAACGGCCACCTGCACATCGGCCACGCGCTCAACAAGATCCTCAAGGACGTGATCAACCGCACTCAGCAGATGGCCGGCAAGGACGCCTATTACGTGCCGGGCTGGGACTGCCACGGGCTGCCGATCGAATGGAAGATCGAGGAAAAGTACCGGGAGAAGAAGCTCGACAAGGACGCCGTGCCGATCGTCGATTTCCGCCGCGAATGCCGCGAGTTCGCCGAGCACTGGATCGACGTGCAGCGCGACGAGTTCAAGCGCATGGGCGTCATGGGCGACTGGGATCATCCCTATACGACCATGACCTTCGCCGCCGAGGCCAAGATCGCCGAGGAACTGGGCAAGTTTCTGATGGACGGCTCGCTCTACCGGGGGTCCAAGCCGGTGATGTGGTCGCCGGTCGAGAAGACCGCGCTCGCCGAGGCCGAGGTTGAGTACCATGACCACACCTCGACGACGATCTTCGTCCGCTTTCCCGTCGTCACCACGTCCGTGCCCGAGGTCGAGGGCGCGGCCATCGTCATCTGGACGACGACGCCCTGGACCATGCCCGGTAACCGCGCCGTGGCTTATGGCGACAACATCGATTACGCGGTGATCGAGGTGACGGCGGTGGAAGACGGTTCGTTGGCGGCGGTCGGCGAGAAGCTGGTCATCGCGAAAGCGCGGCTCGAACCGGTGCTGGCGGAAGCCGGGATCACCGGCCACACCGAACTGGCAAGCCTCAAGGGCGCCGAGCTCAAAGGCACCGTCTGCGCGCATCCGCTCAGGGGCCAGGGCTATGATTTCGACGTGCCGGCGCTCGCCGCCGGCTTCGCATCGACCGAGGAAGGCACCGGCATCGTCCACATCGCCCCCGGTCACGGCGCCGACGACTGGGTCTTGGGCATGCAGAGCGGCCTTGAGGTGCCGCAGACGGTCGGCGAGGCGGGCACTTATTTCGACCATGTCCCCCTGTTCGCGGGCGCGCATGTCTATAAATGCAACGACCACGTCGCCGACGTCATCAACGAGGCCGGCGGGCTGCTGGCCAAGGGCAAGCTCCGGCACCGCTATCCGCATTCGTGGCGCTCCAAGAAACCGCTGATCTTCCGCAACACGCCGCAGTGGTTCATCTCCATGGAGGAAACCGGGCTCCGCGAGAAAGCGCTCAAGGCCATCGACGAGACCCGCTTCGTGCCGGCGTCGGGGCAGAACCGCTTGCGCGGCATGATCGCCGAGCGCCCGGACTGGGTGGTCTCGCGCCAGCGCGCCTGGGGTGTGCCGATCACGGTGTTCGTCAACAAGCAGACCGGCGAGCCGCTGCGCGACCAGGCGGTCCTCGACCGCATCATCGGCGCGTTCAGGGAAGAGGGCGCAGACGCCTGGTTCGCCTCCGACCCGCAACGCTTTTTGGGCGACGATTACAACGCCGGCGACTACGAGCAGGTCACCGACATCCTGGATGTCTGGTTCGACAGCGGTTCGACGCACGCCTTCGTCTTGGAGGACGGGCCGTGGGACGGGCTCAAGTGGCCGGCATCGCTGTACCTCGAAGGCTCGGACCAGCACCGCGGCTGGTTCCACTCGTCGCTGCTGGAAAGCTGCGGCACGCGCGGCCGCGCGCCCTACGAGGCGGTGCTGACGCACGGCTTCGTCATGGCCGAGGACGGCCAGAAGATGTCGAAATCGCTCGGCAACAACGTCGCGCCGCAGGACGTGATCGAGCAGTACGGCGCTGACATCCTGCGTATCTGGGTCGTCAACTCGGACTATTCCGAGGACCTGCGCATCGGTCCCGAGATCGTCAAGCAGCAGGCGGATATCTACCGCCGCTTGCGCAACACGCTGCGTTACCTGCTCGGCAACCTCGCCGGGTTCTCGGACGACGAACGCGTCGACCCGGCGGCCATGCCGGAGCTTGAGCGCTGGGTGCTGCATCGCGTCTACGAAATGGACGCCTCGCTCCGCAAGGCCTGCGACAGCTTCGACTTCCAGCCGTTCTTCGCCGAGCTGCACACCTTCTGCGCCGTCGATCTCTCGGCGTTCTATTTCGACATCCGCAAGGACGCGCTTTATTGCGACCGCCCGGACGGCGATCTTCGCCGCGCGGTGCGGACCACGCTCGACATCCTGTTCGACCACCTGACCGCGTGGCTCGCCCCGTTCCTCTGCTTCACCGCCGAGGAAGCCTGGCTGACCCGTCACCCGAAGCTTGAGAAGGGGAACTCGGTGCACCTGCGCACGTTCCCGGACGTGTCGGCGGCCTGGGCCGACGCCGCGCTCGCCGACAAATGGGCCAGGGTCCGCACGCTCCGCCGTGCCGTCACCGGTGCGCTCGAGGTCGCGCGCGCCGACAAGGTCATCGGCGCCAGTCTGCAGGCGCACCCGATGGTCTATGCGCCCACCGAATACCGCGCCGTGACCGAAGGTCTCGATCCGGCCGAACTCTGCATCACGTCCGGCTTCACCTTTGCCGACGGGGACGCGCCGGCGGACGCGCACCGCGCCGAAGACGGCGCCGACATCGCCGTCGTCGTCGAAAAGGCGTCCGGCGAGAAATGCGAGCGCTGCTGGAAGGTTCTCGACGAAGTGGGCGCCGACGACGAGCATCCGACCGTCTGCGGGCGCTGCGCCGACGCCGTGCGCAACATCGCGCCGGCCGCGGCGTGAGTCACATGCCCTCCGCGCTTTCGCGCGCCAAAGGCGCGGCGATCGCCGTGCTGGTGCTGGCGCTCGACCAGGTGTCGAAGTGGTGGATTCTCACGGACGTGATGAACCCGCCCCGGATCATCGAGATCACGCCGTTCTTCAACATCGTGCTGGCCTGGAACCGGGGCGTCAGCTTCGGCATGTTCGCCGGCGACAGCGCCTGGGGCCCGTGGCTGCTGACTGGCCTCGCGGGTGTTATCGTCATCGCGCTGGCTGTGTGGTTATGGCGGACACCGTCGAGGCTTTCCGTCGCCGCCCTCGGCCTGATCATCGGCGGCGCGGTCGGCAACGTGGTGGACCGGCTGAATCATGGCGCCGTCGTCGATTTTTTGGACGTCCACGCGGCGGGTTGGCACTGGCCGGCGTTCAACGTCGCCGACAGCGCCATTTGCGTCGGCGCCGCGATCTTGGTATTGGAATCCTTGTTTATCCGCGACGAAACGTCATAGACTCGCACGGGTAAACGGCATTTGGCTGAAAAACGGACTGGGAACATGGTTCGACGCACAATCGGCATCGCGATGATGGCTTCGCTGGCGCTCTCGCTCACGGCGTGCGAGTCGGCCAAGAAGATCATCAGCAACCCCAAGGACGCGCCGGACGAATTCGTCGTCTACCAGCGCCCGCCGCTGAGCCTGCCGCCCGAATTCGCGCTGCGCCCGCCCAAGCCTGGCACCACCGGGCCGCAGGCGATCACGCCGACCGACCAGGCACGCGCCGCGCTTCTGCAGCAGGCGCCGCAGATCCAGAACGCGGACGAACGCGATCCCAACCTGTCGGACGGCCTCAACGCGATCATGGCCAAGACCGGCGCCAATGCCGCTGACCCGTCGATCCGCGAGGTCGTCAACGCCGAAACCTCTCTGCTGTCGAAGGAGGACCAGCGCCTCGCCGACAAGATGATCTTCTGGGTCGACGACAAGCCGTACGAAGGCACGGTCGTCGAT
The DNA here is from genome assembly GCA_965229805.1 of Rhodospirillales bacterium. GTDB lineage: Bacteria > Pseudomonadota > Alphaproteobacteria > Rhodospirillales > Casp-alpha2 > UBA4479. The sequence goes on from CBDDJO010000001.1 coordinate 314,944, forward strand.
GCCGAGAAGGAGCAGCAGCGCATCCGCGAGAATCAGGCGCTCGGCAAGCCGATCACCGAGGGCGAAACCCCGCAGGTCAGAAAAACCCGCGGCCGCAAGGGGCTCTTGGAGTTCTGACGGCGTCCCTTCGGGCGGGCTGCCCGTTCTTACGCATTTCACACCCGTCGCCCTGAACTTGGTCCAGGACCCATAAGACATGGATCCCAAATCAAGTTTGGGATGACGGTGTTGGTTGGAAGTTCATACACCTCATCCTTCGAGACGCTTCGCTCCTCAGGATGAGGTTCCTTCTATGACGCCATACCACCGCCCTCATCCTGAGGGGGCCTGATAAGGCCGTCTCGAAGGATCCTCTTACGCGTCATCCCGGGCATTAGCGTCGCCAAAGCCGACAGGCTTTGGATGCGACGGTTATGATCCGGGACCCATGGGTGGGCTTGGCGTGATTTCTGGATGGGTCCCGGATCGCTGGGTTTCGTGGCTTCGCTTTCGCTCGGACGAAACCCGCGCCCGGGATGACGGTGATGGAGTGCGCATCCCCCACCTTCTTTAAATCTTCGTAACCTTTAGGTGATGATGCCGGTTTTCCATTGATCCGGCGCGGAAACACGCCAATATCCGTTGCATGCGGATGCCGTCCCTGTTCCGGTTACTGAAGCCCGCCGCGTTGGCGCTGTTGGTCGTCGTGCTTGCCGCCCAGTCCGCGCGCGCGCAGATTTTCGATCCCGACACCTTCATGCTGGAGAACGGCATGCAGGTGGTGGTGATCTCCAACCACCGCGCGCCGGTGGTGCGCCACATGGTCTGGTACAAGGTCGGTTCGGCCGACGAGGCGCCGGGCGAAAGCGGCATCGCGCACCTGCTGGAACACCTGATGTTCAAGGGCACGACCAATTACGGGCCCGGCGTGTTTTCGTCGCAGGTGGCCCGCAACGGCGGCCAGGAGAACGCCTTCACTTCATATGACTACACGGCCTATCATCAGACCATCGCCCGCGATCGGCTCGAGATGGTCATGAAGATGGAAGCCGACCGCATGACCAATCTGGTGATCAGCGAGCAGCAGGTCGCGCCAGAGCGCAACGTGGTGCTGGAGGAGCGCCGGTCGCGCGTCGACAACAACCCGAGCATGCAGCTCCGCGAGCAGGTCAACGCCGCCCTTTACCTGAATTATCCCTATCGCCGCCCGGTCATCGGCTGGGAACATGAAATCCGCGCCCTCGACGTCGGTCGCATTCTCGCCTTCTATAAACGTTATTACGCTCCCAACAATGCGGTTCTGATCGTCGAGGGTGACGTCACCGTCGAAGAACTGAAGCCCTTGGCCGAGAAATACTACAGCGCCATTCCGCGCGGCCCCGAAATCGAACGCATTCGCACCACCGAGCCGCCGGCGAGCGCCGACCGCCGCATCGTCCTCGAGCACGAACGGGTAACGCAGCCGAGCTGGTCCCGGCGTTATCGCGCGCCCAGTTACCGCTACGGCGAAAGCGAGCACGCCTACGCCCTGCAGGTGCTGTCCGAGATCATCGGCGGCGGCGCGTCGAGCCGATTGCACAAGCGCCTCGTGCTGGACGACGCCATCGCGCTTTCCGCCGGGGCCTTTTACGGCGCCGACGACCTCGGCCCGGCGACCTTCGGTTTCTATGCCGCGCCCAAGCCCGGTGTCCCGATGGCCAAGATCGAAGCCACCGTGATGGCGGAAGTCGCCAAGGTGCTGAAGGACGGCATCACGGAAAAGGAACTCGCCGGCGCGGTCGCGCGCATGCGTGACAACGCCGTCCTCGCCCGCGACGATTTCGGCACCGCGGCCCGGGTGTTCGGCTCGACCCTGACCACCGGCGGCACGGTCGGCGAGGTCGAAAATTGGCTCGAGCGGATCGACGACGTTACCGTGGAAAGCGTTTCCGCCGCCGCCGAATATGTGCTCGACGGGACGCATCACGTGACCGCCGAGCTTCTGGCGAAACCGCGGAGCTGACGCCATGCGCATGCTGATCACCTTCCTGCGCCCGGCCGCCGTGTTCGCGGTCCTCGCGGTCCTTCTCGCCGCCGCCCCGGCGCGCGCGGTCGAGGTCGAACGCGTAACGTCGCCGGGCGGAATCGAGGCGTGGCTGATCCGCGATCATTCCAACCCGGTCACCACGGTGAAACTCTCGTTCCGGGGCGGCGCCGCGCTCGACCCCGAAGGCAAGAGCGGGCTCGCCAATTTCGTCGCCTCGACGATCGACGAGGGCGCCGGCGACATGACGAGCGACGCGTTCCAGCGCGCCCTCGACGCGAAGTCGATCTCACTCCGCTTCAGCGCCGGACGCGATCGCTTCGACGGCGCGCTCAAGACGCTTAACAAGCATCGCGACGACGCCTTCGAATATTTGGCGCTTGCCTTGAACGAGCCGCGCTTCGACGCCGAGCCGCTGGCCCGCATCCGCGCGCAGATCGTGTCCGGAATTCGGCAGGACCGCGAAGACCCGCGCAACCGCGCCGGCCGGGCGCTGTTCGAGAAAGCGTTCGCGGGTCATCCGTATGCCCGCGACAACGAGGGCACGGTCGAGACCGTTACCGCGATCACGCCCGACGATATGCGTACGTTCGTCAGGAAACGGCTGGCACGCGATAATCTGCTGGTCGGCGTCGTCGGCGACATCGACGCGGAAACGCTCAAGACCTATCTGGACAGGACGTTCGTCGCGCTGCCGGAAAAAGCTGCGCCATGGCGGGTCGAGAAGACCCAGCCAAAGCTGGCGGGCGGGGTCCAGGTGATCGACGTCGACGTGCCGCAGAGCGCGGTCCAGTTCGCGCAGCCGGGTATCCTCCGGGGCGATCCCGACTTCTATACCGCCTATGTGCTCAACTACATCCTCGGCGGTGGCGGATTCGTGTCCCGGCTCTATGAAGAGGTGCGCGAAAAGCGGGGCCTCGCCTATTCGGTCTATACCTACCTGATGCCGCTGGATGCCGCCGGCGCGGTCATGGGCGGCGCGGCGACGGCCAACGCGCGGGTCGGGGAAACGCTGGCCACCGTCCGCGAGGTCTGGAAGACGTTTGCCGCCGAAGGCCCGACCGCGAAGGAACTGGAGGACGCCAAGACGTACCTGACTGGCGCCTTTCCGCTTCGCTTCACGTCGTCGTCGGCGATCGCCGACATGCTGGTCGGCATGCAGGAGGAAAACCTCGGCATCGATTATATCGAGAAGCGCAACAGCTATATCGAGGCAGTGACGCTGGATGACGCCAAACGCGTCGCCGCCGAGCTTTACCAGCCCACCAAGCTTACCTTCGCCATCGCCGGCAAGCCCGAGGGCGTGACGTCCAGTAATTAGCGGTTTTGTTCGGGGCCGTCATAACGGATAGCCCACCGCCGTCATCCCAAACTTGATTTGGGATCCATGGTGGCGTCGATCTTGCGCGATGAGACACGGTATGGGCCCTGAATCGAGTTCAGGGCGACATGTCCTTTTATAACCCAGTGGTCTCACCAGGGGCGGGTGTGACCATTTTTATCCAAGGTGGCACCCCTTGCGGGCATTTGATACAAGTGCCCATGTCGCTGATTTCCGAAACCGATGCCTGGGAAAACCTGGGGGCGCTCTGCGAACAAACGCGGGGCGCATCGCTCGCCGATCTGTTCGATGCGGATCCGAACCGTGCCGCGTCGCTCGCCGTCGATCTCGGCGATCTCTACATCGACTATTCACGCCAGCGCGTGACGCCGGACGTGCTGATCGGGCTCGGCGCCCTGGCCGAGACCGCCGGCGTCGGCGATTTCCTGACGCGCATGGCGGCGGGCGAGGCCGTGAATATCAGCGAGGACCGGCCGGCGCTGCATACGGCGCAGCGCGCGGCGGGCGACCCGTCCGACGCCGACCGGGCGATGCAGGCCTTCACCGATGCTGTCCGCACCGGCGAGTTGACGGCGGCGCACGGCCAACCGTTCACGGCCGTCATCGCGATCGGCATCGGCGGCTCGGAACTGGGCCCGGCACTGGCCCTCGACGCGCTCCGGGATGCGCACGACTCCGGTCCCGAGGTCCGGCTGTGCGCCAACATCGACGGCATTGCCTTCAGCCGCGCCACCGCCGGCCTCGAAGCGGAAACGACGCTGGTCATCGTCATCTCGAAATCCTTCCGTACCATGGAAACCGGCGCCAACGCCGAGCGCGCGCGGGCCTGGATGCAGGCCGCGGTCGGCGATGCGTGGGCGAAAAACTTTGCCGCCGTCAGCGCCAACACCGACGAGGCCGGGAAGTTCGGCATCGCCGCCGACCGCGTTTTCGCCATGGCCGGCGGCGTCGGCGGGCGTTATTCGCTGTGGTCGGCGGTCGGTTTGCCGGTGGCGCTGGCATTCGGCTGGGAGGTATTCAGCCAGCTGCGCGCCGGGGCCCGGGAAATGGACGAACACGCGCTTTCGGCACCCGTGCGCGAGAACGCGCCGGTATTGCTGGCGCTGCTGACCGTCTGGAACGCGAACTTCCTGAATTACGGCGCCGAGGCGTGCGTGCCCTACGATACCCGGCTCACGCGGCTCGTCGGTTACCTGCAGCAGCTCGAGATGGAAAGCAACGGCAAGCGGGTCACGCAGGAAGGCTATCCGGTCGATTACGCGACGCAGCCGGTGGTGTTCGGCGGCGTCGGCCTCAATGCGCAGCACGCGTTCTTTCAGCAACTGCATCAGGGCATGACCGCGGCGCCGGTGGATATCCTCCTGCCGGCGCGTGCGCCGACCGGTGACGAGGCGCAGCACGATTTGCTGATTTCCAGCGCGCTGGCGCAGGCCGATGCGCTCGCCTTCGGGCGTGCCGACACCGAACGGCCGCACCGGCACTATCCGGGCGACCGCCCGTCGACGGTGATCGCCTACGCGGCGCTGACGCCCGGCATGCTGGGCAAACTGATCGCGCTCTACGAACACAAGACCGTCGCCGCCGCCGTGCTCTGGGGCATCAATCCGTTCGACCAGTGGGGCGTCGAACTGGGCAAGAACCTCAGCGACAGCATCCTGCCGATGCTCGGCGACGCCGAGACCGCGGCGCCGTCGTTGGCGAGCCTGATCGGCGCCGTCAACCGGATGCGCAAGACATGAGCATCCGCCGCCTGCCGGAAACGCTGGTCAACCGGATCGCCGCCGGCGAGGTGGTCGAGCGTCCGGCCTCGGCGGTCAAGGAACTGGCCGAGAACGCCATCGACGCCGGGGCCTCGCGGATCGACGTTCAGGTTCGCGACGGCGGCCAGACGATGATTGCCGTCAGTGACGACGGGTGCGGCATGACGCCCGACGATCTCATGCTCGCGGTCGAGCGGCACGCCACCTCGAAGCTGCCCGACGACGACCTGACGACGATCGCGACGCTCGGCTTCCGGGGCGAGGCGCTGCCCAGCATCGGCGCCGTCAGCCGCATGACCATCACCAGCCGGACGGCGTCGGGCGACGGGGCGTGGTCGCTCGCGATCGAGGGCGGGCGCATAAGCCAGCCCGAACCGGCGGCGCTTTCGGGCGGCACGCGGATCGAGGTTCGGGATCTTTTCTACGCGACCCCGGCACGCCTCAAGTTCCTCAAGACGCCGCGCACCGAACAGTCGCGCATCACCGAGGTCATGCAGCGCCTCGCCATGGCGCACCCGGAAATCGGCTTCACGATGAACGACGGCAACCGCGACGTGATGAAGCTGCTGCCCGAAACCGGCGACATGTTCGACGCCCGGCTCGAACGGCTGGGCGCGATCATGGGCAGGGACTTCCGCGAGAACGCTTTCGCCATCGACGCCGAGCGCGAGGGCTACCGGCTGACCGGGTACGCCGGCGTGCCGACGCTGAACCGCGGCAACGCGCAGATGCAGTTCCTGTTCGTCAACGGCCGCCCGGTCCGCGACAAGCTTCTGCTGGGCGCGGTCCGGGGCGCCTACCGTGAATTTCTCGCCTCGGACCGGCATCCGCTGCTGGCGCTGTTCCTGGAAATACCGCCGCGGCACGTGGATGTGAACGTGCATCCGGCCAAGACCGAGGTCCGCTTCCGCGACGCCGGAATGGTGCGTGGCCTGATCGTCGGCGCATTGCGTCATGGATTGGCGGAGGCCGGACACCGCGCCTCGACCACGGTTGCGGAAAGCGCGCTCGGCGCGTTCAAGCCGGGCGGCCTGCCGATGGGCCGGGGCGGCGGCCCCGCCTATGATTTCAGATCCGGTCCCGGCTATTCGCACGGGCCGGCGCAGGGCCTGGCCGACCAAGCCCAGGAATTCTACCGGCCTTTCGATAATCTCAATGCTGCGCCGGCGGCCCGCATGGAAGCGGTGCCGGACGGTGATGCGCCGGCGGTGCCCGGCGATCATCCCTTGGGCGTCGCGCGCGCCCAGGTGCACCAGACCTACATCGTCGCGCAGACCGCCGACGGCATCGTCGTCGTCGACCAGCACGCGGCGCACGAACGCCTGACCCAGGAAAAAATCAAGAAGGCGATGGCGGCGGGCGGCGTGCAGCGGCAGTTGCTGTTGATCCCGGAAGTGGTCGAGATGGACGAGGACGCCTGCGCGCGGGTGCTGGCACGCGCCGACGAACTGGCGGAACTGGGCCTTGCCGTCGAGCCGTTCGGCACCGGCGCCGTCGCCGTCCGCGAGGTGCCGGCGCTGCTGGGCGAAACCGACGTGCAGGGACTGATCCGCGACCTTGCCGACGATCTTGCCGAGTTCGACGGCGCCATCGCGCTGGAAAAACGCATCGACGACGTCTGCGCGACCATGGCATGCCACGGCAGCGTCCGTGCCGGACGGCGGCTGACGGCGGACGAGATGAACGCGCTCCTGCGTGAGATGGAGGCGACGCCGCATTCCGGCCAGTGCAGCCACGGTCGCCCGACCTACGTCGAACTCAAGCTCGCCGACATCGAGAAGCTGTTCGGCCGCCGCTGAGCTTAGCTACTCCATAGATTGCAGACCGCCGCGCGCCTACCCATTTAATGGAAAGGAGGCGCAGATGCGTATCCATCGACCGGGCCGCCGCCTGGTCGCGGTGCTGGCGCTTTTGCTGGCCGCCGGTGCCGCCTGGGGACAGGCGGCCGACACCCCGGAAAACGCGCCGCTGGCGCTGGTCGGCGCCGTTGAGGGCGCGATCGGTCCGGGCACGGAACGTCACGTCGCCGATATCATCGACACCGCCGAGGAACGCGGTGCCGAGGTGGCAATCCTGCGTCTCGACACACCCGGTGGTCTCGTCACCTCGACGCGGCGCATCGTTTCCAAGATCCTTTCTTCCAGCGTGCCGGTGATCGGCTACGTCGCGCCCTCGGGCGCGCACGCGGCGTCGGCCGGCACCTACATCATGTACGCGACGCACGTCGCGGTCATGGCCCTCGGCACCAATCTGGGCGCGGCGACGCCGGTGCAGATCGGCGGCGGCTCGCCGCTCTCGCCCGGTGGCAAGGATGCGCCGAATAAGGACGCTCCCGACAAGGACGGCAGCGGCGATGCCGGCAATGGCGCGGACAAGGACAACGAGAGTGGCGACGGGACTGGCGGCAGCGGCACGCCGGCGATGTCGAAGAAGGCCGTCAACGACGCCGTCGCCTGGATCCGCAGCCTCGCCGAAATGCACGGCCGCAATGCCGACTGGGCCGAGAAGGCGGTGCGCGAGGCGGCCAGCCTGACGTCATCGAAGGCACGGGAGATGGGGGTCGTCGATTTGACTGCGCGCGACATGGCCGAACTACTGGAGAAAATCCATGGCCGCGAGGTGACCGCGGGTAGCGCGACCCGCACCCTCGACACCCAGGGCGCCCGGGTCGAACACGTCGAGCCCAGCGCCGTCACCAGCTTGTTGTCGCTGCTCTCGAACCCGAACGTGGCGTTGGTCCTGATGATGATCGGGATCTACGGACTGATCTTCGAGTTTGCCAATCCGGGATCGCTGGGGCCGGGGATCGTCGGTGCCATCTGCCTCGTGCTCGGTCTTTATGCGCTGAACCAGCTTCCCCTCAACTACGCCGGGCTGGCGCTGATCGGGCTCGGTATCGCCTTCATGGTCGCCGAGGCGTTCACGCCGACGTTCGGTGTGCTCGGCGCCGGCGGGCTTGCGGCGTTCATCATCGGCGCGGCGATGCTGATCGATACCGACGTGCCGGCGTTCCAGATCTCGTGGTGGGTGATTGGGGCGACGGCGGCGGTCTCGGGCGGTGTGCTGGCGGTGCTGCTGGGCTACGTCTGGCGGGTCTATCGCCGCCCCGGCCAGATCCGTGATTCCACCGGCATGATCGGCGCCGAGGCCCGCGTCCTCGACTGGACCCCGGACACCGGCACCGGTCATGCGCAGTGCCGGGGCGAGACATGGCAGGCGCGCAGCGAAGCGGTCTTCGCCGCGAACGAGATCGCCCGCGTCGCCGAGGTCGACAGGCTGACGCTGGTCCTCGAACAGGCCGCGGCGGCGCCTTCCGATGCCGCCGACACCCTGCCGGCCGGCGGTCCGGCCGGACAACAAGGAGGATAAGACATGTTATTCGACACTATTGCCTATGCCGTCATCGGTGTGCTCGTCATCGCGCTGCTGGCGTCGGCGATCCGCATCTTCCGCGAATACGAGCGCGGCGTGGTGTTCACCCTCGGCCGCTTCACCCGGGTCTGCGGCCCCGGCTTCGTGATCGTCATCCCGGTCGTGCAGCAGGTGGTGCGCGTCGACCTTCGAACCTATGTCGAGGACGTGCCGAGCCAGGACGTGATCAGCCGCGACAACGTGTCGGTGAAGGTCAACGCCGTCATCTACTACCGCGTCGTCGATCCCGAGCACGCCATCCTCAACGTCGAGAATTACCACGGCGCCACCAGTCAGTTGGCGCAGACGACGTTGCGTTCGGTGCTCGGTAAGCATGAGCTGGACGAGATGCTGGCCGAGCGCGACAAGCTCAACGCCGATATCCAGGGGCTTTTGGACCAACAGACCGACGCCTGGGGCATCAAGGTCGCCAACGTCGAGATCAAGCACGTCGACATCGACGAGAGCATGATCCGCGCCATCGCCAAGCAGGCCGAGGCGGAACGGCACCGCCGCGCCCGCGTCATCAACGCCGAGGGCGAGCAGCAGGCGGCGCAGAAGCTGGTCGAGGCGGGCGAGCAACTGTCGCGCTCGCCGAACGCCATGCAACTGCGTTACTTCACGGCGTTGCAGGACGTCTCCGCCAACCCGGCGACGACGGTGGTGTTTCCGCTGCCGATGGAACTGCTGACATCGTTCATGCCGAAGCGGGATCCGGCGGGTTAAGGCGGGTCAGTCGACGACGAGGAAACTCACCGTGGCGCGGCCGTACTTGCGCCGGTCTTCCATGGAAAAGCCGCGCGGCGCGTCGAAGGTGCGCGCCGTCGGCGTCTCGACGACACAGAGGCTGTCCGTGGCGACCCAGCCTTTGGCCAACATCGACAAGAGCGTCGGACCGGAGACGTCCTGGTCGTAGGGCGCGTCGAGGAACGCGAACGTCGCCGGGCATCCGGCGATACGGGGCGGCGGCGGAAGCTTGGTTGCGTCGAGCCTGAGCACCGTGACGCCGCGCGCCTCACCCATGGTGCCCGCGTTCTTGAGAATCGCGGCCCGCGCCACGTCGGCGGTGTCGATGAAGGTCACCGGGTTCGCGCCGCGGCTCATGGCTTCGAGCCCCATGGCGCCGGTGCCGGCGAACACGTCGACGGCCGATGCGCCTTCGAGCTCCGGCGCGAACGGTGCGTGTTCGATGATGTTGAAAATGCTTTCCCGCGCCCGGTCGGAGGTCGGGCGGATATCCCAGCTTTCCGGTGCGACCAGGCGGCGGCCCTTGAACTTGCCCCCGACCACTCTCACAAGACGATCCTCATTTCAGGAGCCCGCCGACCATGTCGCGGAGCGCCTTGGGCCGCACCTCCTCCACGTCCCCTTGCGGCAGGTTGCCGATCTGGAACGGGCCGTAGGCGGTGCGGATCAGGCGGTTCACGCCGAGGCCGATGTGCTCCATGACCTTGCGGACCTCGCGGTTCTTGCCTTCCTTGAGTGTCACCGTCAGCCACGCGTTGGCGCCGGTTCGCTGATCGAACGCCGCGGTGATCGGGCCGTACTTGACGCCGTCGACGGTGACGCCGCGGCCCAGGCCTGTCAGGTCCTTGACATCCACCTGGCCGTGTACCCGGACCCGGTAGCGGCGGGTCCAGCCGGTCTCCGGCAGCTCCAGCTTGCGCGCCAGCTCGCCGTCGTTGGTCAGCAACAGAAGCCCTTCGGAATTGAGATCGAGCCGCCCGACGGAGATCACGCGCGGCATGAAATCCGGCAGCGCCCGGAATACGGTTTCGCGGCCTTCCGGGTCGCGGTGCGACGTCACCAGCCCGGCCGGCTTGTTGTAGCGCCAGAGCCGGGTCGGTTCCTTGTCGGGCAGTGCCTTGCCGTCGACGACCACCGTGTCGCCGGGCCCGATCACGCATGCCGGCGTCGTCAGCTTTTTGCCGTTGACCTCGACCCGCCCGGCCTCGATCCAGCGCTCGGCCTCGCGGCGCGAACACAGCCCCGCGCGGGCCATCACCTTGGCGATGCGCTCGCCGCCGCCCTTGTTTTTATCCGCTTTCTGTCATGGCGCCCTGTCGTGCGGCCAGGCGCGGCGAAAGTCAAGCGCGCTTGACCGAACGCTTGACCGCTTTGCGGGGGCGGGGCAGGTATGACCCATGAGCGGATCGGACAGCGATTGGATGCGGGTGGCCCTGGACGAGGCGCGCGCCGCGGTGGGCCGGGGCGAGGTGCCGGTCGGCGCCGTGCTGGTCTCGGCGGCGGGCGGCGAACTGGCGCGCGCCGGCAACCGCATCGAGGAACGCAACGATCCCACCGCGCACGCCGAGGTGCTGACGATCCGCGAAGCCGCGCAGGAGGCGGGCTCGCCGCGCCTTATAGACACCACGCTCTACGTGACGTTGGAGCCCTGCGCCATGTGCGCGCAGGCGATTTCGCTGGCGCGCATCAAGCGCCTCGTGTTCGCGGCCTACGATCCCAAGGGCGGCGGGGTCGAGCACGGCGCCCGGGTCTTTTCTCACGCCACCTGCCACCACGCCCCCGAGGTCGTCGGCGGGCTGTTGGAGAGCGAGGCGGGGGACATGCTGAAGGAATTTTTCAGGGCCAGGCGTACATGAAAGACCGTCATCCCGGGCGTTAGGTGAACCCGAAAACCGGGAGGTTTTCGGTAGTGCGCCTTGCGACCCGGGACCCATTGCAGCCCCTTGGCGCAGGCGATGAATGGTTCCCGGCTCCGCGTTCGCATTGCTCACTTGGCCGGGATGACGAGGATCGCCGGTTACGCCTCCGGCGCCAGCGGCAGGTTCACCAGCAGGTTCTGCGGCTTGAGCTTGAGGCGTTTGTTCCCGGTCATGGCAAGACCGAGGTAAACCGGGCGCCCGGCGATGTCCGGCCGCATCAGGGTTTCGTCCCTGAACTCCATCCGGAACAGGCTCAGGAGACGTTCCTGACGCTCCTCGTCGACGTCGTTGCCGTCGTAAAGATCGTTGAGGATGGCGCTCGCCTCGGTATCGAGGCCGATGTGCCAGACCCACTTCTCGTCGGTGATCTGCTGCACCGGTTGGATCGACACCTGGGCTCCGGTGAAGTGCGCGATCCAGCCTTCCATGACGCGACAGAGCGCGTCCAGCCCGGGCCGCGTGAACGTGAGATCGAGCACCATGTCGTAGCGCGCGTCGCGCTGCCAGTACGTGTGCGCGTTCTCCTCCTGCATGACGTCGAGGTCGACCTGACGCGGCTTGATGCCGCCGTCGACCAGCATTGTGCCGATGGCGCCCATGCCGCCGGTCTGCGCCAGCATCTCGACGGTCTCGAAATCGCCCGAGAGGACCGCGCCCTCGTGGACCGTCACCGTCTGTTCACGGAACATCAGTTCGCCGGCACGCGCCCGGAACGGATCGTCGGTACCGTCCAGCACGGTGCGGATGATGACCTGCGTCATCTGATCGAGGAACACCGGCGCGGTTCGTACCTCGCCGTCCCTGAACAGGTTCAGATAGCACGCCTCGACCGTGCCGGCGTCGACCAGCCGGTCGCGGAAGTCGATCAGCACCCGGTAGTTGTCGCGCCCGTCCGGGTCTTCGAACGCGGCGATTTCCTTGTCCGTGACCGGGCGTTTCGGCGTTTCCAGCAGCTCGGCGTGGAGCGCGCGCTCCCTGGCGCAGCTTTCCTCGACCGGGGCCACCTCGGGCCGGGCCATGTAGGCGCGCAGGAAATCGTCGGTCACCGTCAGGTGGCCGCTGGCGTCGTGCTTCAGAAGCGGATAGCCCGAGTTCTGCCAGAAGTTCGGGCGCCGGGCGGCCATCGGCGGCGGCAGGTTGTCGGCCATGCGTCAGTTATGGCCGGAGATGTCGGCGTGCAGCGGCCTGGTCTCGTCGAACTTCGCCTTCTGTTCGTCGGACGCCGGCGCCTGGTGCTTCTGTTTGTATTCGTCGTAGGGCATGCCGTAGATCATTTCCCGCGCCTCGTCCGACGAAAGCTCGACGCCGCGCACCTCGGCCGCGGCCACCAGCCATTTCGACAGGCAGTTCCGGCAGAATCCGGCGGTATTCATGATGTCGATGTTCTGCGCGTCGGTGCGCTTCTGCAGGTGCTTGACCAGCCCGCGGAAGGCGTCGGCCTGGATCTCGGTCAGTGTCTTGTCGTCCATGATGGTCTCTCCCGAATTGGTTGGCCTTGCAGGCGATATGGGTGTCCGGGCCCGCGAATGCCAGCGTCTGGCCTTAACGTCCCACGGCTCGCCAGTCTTATCTGCCCACGGCTCGCCAGCCGATATCCCGGCGGCAGAACCCTTGCGGCCAGTCGATGGCGTCGACGGCTTCGTAGGCGCGTTTCTGCGCGGCTTCCACGGTGTCGCCCAGCGCGGTGACGCCGAGCACGCGGCCGCCGTTGGCGAGCATGCGGCCGTTGCCGTCGGACGCGGTGCCGGCGTGAAACACGATCACGTCGTCCAGGGCATCGGCGTCGTCGAGCCCGTTGATCTCGGTGCCTTTCCGGTAATTGCCCGGATAACCGTTGGCGGCCATGACCACGGTCAGCGCCGTGCGCGGGTCCCACTTGAGCTTGATCTTGCCAAGCTCGCCCCGGGCCGCGGCGAGCAGCATTTCCAGCGCGTCCGACTGGAGCCGGGCCATGATCGGCTGGCACTCCGGGTCGCCGAAACGGCAATTGAATTCGATTACCTTGGGACCGTCCTCGCCGATCATCAGGCCGGCGAATAGTACGCCCTTGTAGGGCTTGCCCTCCTTCTTCATGGCCTCGACGGTCGGCGTCACGATTTCGTCCATGATGCGTTTTTCCATGGCCTCGTCGAGCACCGGCGCCGGGGTATAGGCGCCCATGCCGCCGGTGTTGGGGCCGTGGTCGCCGTCGTGCACCTGCTTGTGATCCTGCGCGCCTGCCAGCGGGATCGCGCGTTCGCCGTCGCAGAGCGCGAAGAAGCTCGCTTCCTCGCCTTTCAGGAATTCCTCGATCACGATCTCGGCGCCGGCGTCGCCGAACGCCTCCTCGATCATGATCTGGTCGACGGCGGCATAGGCTTCGGTGACGTTGTGACTCAGGATCACGCCCTTGCCGGCGGCGAGGCCGTCGGCCTTCACCACCACCGGGTGGTTCTTGATGCGGATGTATTCCTTGGCCGCGTCGGGCTCGTCGAAACGCTCGTACTCGGCGGTCGGGATGCCGTACTTGGCGAGCAGGTCCTTCATCATGCCTTTGGATCCTTCGATCTCGGCGGCCGCCGCCGAGGGGCCGAAGACCGGCACGCCCATGGCCTCGATCCGGTCGGCGAGGCCGTCGACCAGCGGCGCCTCGGGGCCGACGACGACGAACTCGATCTTCAGGTCCTCGACCGCGGCGCAGATACCGTCCAGGTCCTCGGCGCCGATCTCCAGGCATTCGGCGCACGCGGCGATACCGGCGTTACCAGGCGCGGCATAAAGCTTGGTCAGTTTCGGCGATTTCGCCATCGCCCAGGCAAGGGCGTGTTCACGCCCGCCGCCACCGACAAGTAATACCTTCATGAACGCGCGTCTCCCCGGTCTCTCGGTCATTGATGGCGGTTGTCTTCGCCGCCCCGTTAAGACATACAGTCTATTTATGAGCGACGCCCCGTCCACCCATAATAGTGGCGACAACGTTCCCGTCTTTTCCGTGACCGAAGTGTCCGGTCTCGTGAAATCGACGGTCGAGGGCGCGTTCTCGCACGTACGCATCCGGGGCGAGATTTCCGGTTTCAAGCGCGCCGCGTCGGGACATCTCTATTTCACGCTCAAGGACGACGGCGCCGTTATCGACGGGGTCTGCTGGCGCACCACGGCGGGGCGGCTTCAGCTCGATCCCGAGGATGGAATGGAGATCATCGCCACCGGGCGCATCACCACTTACGCCGGGCGCTCCAAGTATCAGATCGTTGTCGAACGGATCGAGCTGGCCGGCGAGGGCGCGCTCCTCAAGCTGCTCGAGGAGCGCAAGCGCAAGCTCGCCGAAGAGGGGCTGTTCGCGGACGACCGCAAACGGGATCTGCCGTATCTTCCGGGCGTGATCGGCGTCGTCACCTCGCCCACCGGTGCGGTGATCCGCGACATCCTGCACCGCCTCGCCGACCGCTTTCCGAGGCGCGTGCTGGTATGGCCGGTGCTGGTGCAGGGCGACGGCGCCGCCGAGCAGGTCGCCGCCGCCATCCAGGGCTTCAACGCGATGGATACCGACGGCGCCGTGCCACGCCCGGACCTGCTGATCGTGGCGCGCGGCGGTGGCTCGCTCGAGGACCTCTGGGCGTTCAACGAGGAGATCGTGGTGCGCGCGGCGGCGGAGAGCGATATTCCGCTGGTCTCCGCCGTCGGTCACGAAACCGACTGGACGCTGATCGACCTCGCGTCCGACCGGCGCGCGCCGACGCCCACGGCGGCGGCCGAGATGGCGGTGCCGGTCCGCCACGAGGTGATGGCCCGGGTCGCCGACGGCGAGACGCGGCTGATCCGCGCCATGCGCCGCAAGACCGACACCCTCAAGCGCGAGGTCGCGGCGCTGGCGCGCGGGTTGCCGAACCTGCGCCGCACGGTGGAAGCCGCGTCGCAGCGGCTGGATGACTGGTCGGAACGGCTCGGTAATGCGCTCAGGTCCGGGCTCAGGCAGCGCCGCCAGCGCCTGCCGAAGCGCCTGCAGCCGCCGACCCGCGCCATCAGCGAGGCCCGCAAGCGCATCGACGCCGGCGCCCGCGATCTGCGCCGCGCCTACCGGGACGAACTCGCCGGCCGCGCCAAGTCGGTGGCGCACCTTGGGCAACTGCTGGAGAGCTATTCCTACGAACGCGTGCTCGACCGGGGCTTCGCCCTGGTGACGGCGGCGGACGGCGGGACGGTGACGTCGGTTGCCGCACTCAGGCCCGGCGATGACGTCAACATTCGCCTCAAGGATGGCAGCACCGGCGCCCGCATCGCCGGCGGCGCGGCACGGGCGAAGCAAAAGCCGAAAAAGACCGCCGCGGACGGCGGTGACGACCCGCAGGGGTCGCTGCTTTGAACTTTTTATGCTTACCCCCTCATCCAGCCTCTCCCCCACAAGTGGGGGAGAGGGGTAAGAGTGGTATACGATCCGAGAGTCCCTCTCCCCCTCTAAGGGGGAGAGGAAAGGTGAGGGGGCTGATCCTCTTTGCATTGTTTGCCTTGCTGGCGGGACCGGTGCAGGCGGACGTGCCGCTCGAACTGACCGGCAGCGCCGCCGAGGGTGGGCTGATGCTGGGCAAGACCGCGCCGGGGGCGGCCGTGACGTTCGACGGAAAGCCGGTGCGGGTCTCGGCGTCGGGCGATTTCCTGCTCGGTTTCGGCCGCGACGATGCGGGCCGTAAGCAACTCGCCGTTTCACTGGGCAGCGAAAACCTGAGCCACGAGATTGCCGTCGCCGACCGGGACTTCAGGATCGAGCGCATCGACGGCCTGCCCCGCAGGAAGGTCACGCCGGACCCGGAAGCCCTCAAGCGCATCCGCGCCGAAAAGGCGGAGATGAATGCCGCCAAGACGATCACCGAAGATACGGCGCATTACCTTTCCGGATTCCGCTGGCCTGCAACGGGGCGTCTTTCCGGAGTCTATGGCTCGCAGCGTATTCTGAACGGCAAGCCGCGCCGCCCGCATTACGGCACCGACGTCGCCGCGCCGGAAGGGACCCCGGTCACCGCTGTCGCCGGCGGCACGGTGACGTTCGTGCACCCGGGCATGTACTTCAACGGCAAGACGGTGCTGATCGATCACGGGCTCGGTCTCAGGTCCGTCTATATCCATCTTTCCGAGACCTCGGTGAAAGCGGGTGACCGGGTCATGGCGGGTGCCCGCATCGGCGCCATCGGCGCGACCGGCCGGGCCACGGGGCCGCATCTCCATTTCGGGCTGACGCTTGACGACACACCCATCGATCCGGAACTCGTGCTGGGCGAAATGCCCAAATAAGACAACTATTTACGCGATCACGAAGTCGTCATGTTTGGCGTGGAATGAAATCGTGTTAGGATTTCGTCAGTTGGATAAAGGAGACGACCCATGAAGTATGGCGTTCTGGCTCTTGCTCTGACGGCGTTTATTGCGTTTGCGGCCTCGCCCGCGTTCGCCGAATGCGTAGGACACACGAAAACCGCGGAAGCCCCGTCGCAGACCACGATTGCGGACGGGAAGATCAAGCAGTCGAAGCCGTCCGGCGGCTAGGGGACAGTTGCGGTGAGGTAGATCGCTAGGAACACGCATCAACTCGCCGGTCATGCCGTGCCCAATCCGACATTCGCACTGTTTCCGTCAATGTCGGAGTGGCAGACCCGTGTGCTCATTTATCCCTGCCCTTCGAAACGTGGAGAGCCAGTTTCTCCAGCGTTTGCCCGCCATATTCGACAGCGCCAAAGCCGATGGCCCATTCTCGCCGCTCCTTTGACGGATGCATTTGACGGAGCGTGATGACGGTCTTCCCGTCACTTTGTTCATCGAAGGTAATGAGCATTCTGAATCTGCCGGGATCGTTTTCCCGATCTGAACCGTGCTCGACCTCGATGAGCGTCGGGGCCTCCATACGGCGGAAAACCATTCGATTGTCGTAGCGAGTGCCATCGGAAGCGACCATGTCAAATCGCCAGGCCCCGCCCGGGTTGAGGTCGATCTCTTTGGATTCGATCTCCATGCCTTCGGGCCCAAACCACATTTGTATCTGATCCGGGTCCGTCCAGGCGGCGTAAACGACGTCACGGGGAGCATCGATTACTCGACCGAAGACAATTTCAAGATCGATAGGCCAGTCTCGCCAGGGGGAATCGGAGGTTTTGAACGAATCGCTCATGGTCTTAACTCTTCCTCTTCATGCTTTCGATATGGGCTTCCATGCGATCGAGGCGTTTTTCCCAGGCGGAAATATGCTGGTGTATCCACGCCTCGGTCGCATGAAGGGCGTGCGGCTCAATCCTGCAGGTTCGAACGCGTCCAATTTTCTCAGAACTGATGAGCCCGCTCTGCTCAAGAATACGCACATGCTTGAGTAGCGATGGCAGAGCGATTTCGAACGGTTCAGAAAGTTCACTTACGGATTTCGCGCCATCGCACAAACGACTGATGATCGCCCGCCTGGTTGGATCCGAGAGCGCAGAAAATGCTCTATCCAAATCAGTTAAATACTTAGCCATAAGGGAAAGTATTGACGGTGCGCAGCGTCGGTCAAGAAAAACTTTCAGTGTTGGCTAACTTTCAGGTCTCGCTACATCGGGCTTTCACCGGTTGTCCGACGTTCCCGATCTTGCCTGCAAATGTTCGCTTCCATCGGAAAACTGCCATACGCAGACCGGCATTTCCTTCAGCCCGGTCCTTTGGAACGGGATCAGCCCGGCCAGCGGTTGTGCAGCCACAGCCATTGCCCCGGCTTGTCGCGCACCCAGTCCTCGATGATTTTATTGGCGCGCGCCGTGAAGGCGCGGGCGTCGGCGGCCTTGTCGCCGCTCAGTTCGGCGCGGATCGGCGCCGAGACCTCGACCGTGAACCGGGCGCCCTTGTCGCGGATGACGCGTGCCGGGATCACCGGGCATTTGAGGCTGACCGACAGATCGCCGAGCGCCGTCGCCGTCATCGCGTCATGCCCGAAAAACGGCACGGCGATGCCGTCGTTCATCTTCTGATCCAGCATGAGACCGACGTGCCGGCCTTCCCTTAAGGCCTGCAGCATCCGCTTCGCGCCTTCGCGGCCCTTGGGGATCATCATGTCGCGGTAATGCCTGCGACCGGCCATGTAGAAATTCTCGACCAGCCGGTTGTTGGCTTCCCGGTAGACGAATGCCGACGGCACATCGTGGACGTGCGCGGTCAGCGGCGCCAGTTCCCAGTTGGCGAGATGCGCGCTCAGGTAAAACCCGGGCGCGCCGTCGTCGCGGAATTCGATCAGATGTTCAAGGCCGTCGATCTGGACGCGCGGGTCGGAACCGTCGAACGTGAACTTGTCCAGGTGCGGAAACTCGCCGAGCGTGCGGCCCAGGTTCTCCCACATGTCGGCGATGATCGCCTCGGCCTTTTCGTCGTCGATACCGGGAAAGGCGCGCTCGATATTCTTCCGCGCGCGCTCGGAAACGATGATCCGGGGGCCGATGCTGCGCCCGATGAATCCGCCGAGTGCCGACGCGCCGTCGATTGGGAGCGCGCGGAACACGCTCCAAACGGTCGCCGCCGCCAGTGCCTCCAGTGGATGGCGGACGTATTTCTCGAGAAAGGTGCGCGGGCGGAGCATGGCGTCAGTTTAAGCCGCTGCGGTCGAGAATAAAGGATTCCAGCGCGGCCGCGTCGGCCCATTCCAGCATGACGGGGAACGGCGTCACATACGTTCTCAGATCCGCCGGCACGCGGACGATATCCTTGGCGGTGGTGAGCAGCAGCGCGCCGGTATCGTTCGCGGCGGCGATCAGTGGCTTCAACTCGTCGGGACGGAAGGCGTGATGATCGGCGAACGCGTGCGTGGCGGCGAGGGTGACGCCGGCGTCCGCGAGCGTCCGGAAGAATTTTTCCGGCCGGCCGATCCCGGCGAAGGCGATCGCGGTCTTTCCCGAAAGCCGGGCGGCCTCCGGTGCCGGCCGCACGCCGGCCCGGAACAGGGGCAGCGACGCGGGCATGTTGAGCGCATCCGCATCGCCGCCGATGACGACGGCGGCGTCGGCGCGGGCGAGCGCGCTTTCAGCGGGTTCGCGGAGCGGGCCCGCCGGGAACACCCGGCCGTTGCCGAAACCGTAGTCGCCGTCGATGACCAGCAGGCTCAGCGTCTTGGCCAGAGACGGGTTCTGGAAACCGTCGTCCATGACGATGACATCGGCCCCGGCGTCGCACGCGGCCTTCGCGCCTCGGACCCGGTCGGCACCGCGCCACACGGGGGCGTGCTCGGCCAGCAGCAAGGCCTCGTCGCCGACGTCGTTCGCCGTCTGGGTATCCGGATCGATGCGCACCGTGCCGCTGAGCGTGCCACCGTAACCGCGCGTCAGGATGTGCGGGGTCTTGCCGGCGCGCGTCAGTTTGGCGGCGAGGTCGATTGCGACCTGGGTCTTGCCGGCGCCGCCCATGACCGCGTTGCCGGCGCAGATCACCGGCACGGGGGCTTGCCATGCCGCGGGTTTCCCCGCGCGCGACGCGGTGACGGCGCCGTAGACACGGCCCAGCGGGGACAGCAGCGCCGTCATCGATCTTCCGGAAAATGACGCGTGGCCCGGGCCCCAGAAATCAGGCGCGTGCACGGGGCTTCTCCGGGGCGGTGGGCGCATCCAGGAACGGCGAGATATGGTCCATGAATACGTCGAGCACCCGCGATTCCCGTTCCACGTATTCGAACGCCGCCTTGGCCCGGGCCTGCGCCTGCGCCGGCTGGTCGAGGTCGCGCCGAACGGCCCGGGCGAGGCCGTCGGGGTCGTCGACGACTTGGAGGCCGCCCGCGGCCTTCATCGCCGTGGTGATCTCGTCGAAGTTCCAGTAGTGCGGACCGGTGATGATGGCCGCCCCCAGGCGCGCCGGCTCGATGGTGTTCTGTCCGCCCGCCGGTACCAGCGACTTGCCCATGAAGACGATCGGCGCCAGGCGGAAGAAAAGTCCCAGCTCGCCCAGCGTGTCGGCAAGGTAGATATCCGTTTCCGGCGTGACCGGTTCGCTGTTCGACCTGATGGCGACGGTCGCGCCGGTGTCGCGCAGCATCGCCGCGATCTCCGGTCCGCGCTCCGGATGGCGCGGCACGATGATCGTCAGCAGGTCGGGATGCCCCGCCCGGACCGTCTGATGCACCTGCCACGCCGCCTCTTCCTCACCGGCGTGGGTGCTGGCGGCCAGCCACATCGGCCGAAGCCCGGTGCGCGCGCGGATCTCGGCCAGCGTCCCTTCGTCGCAGGGAAGGGCCGGCACGGCGAACTTCATGTTGCCCATGCGCACCACGTTGTCGGCGCCGAGGGAACGGAACCGTTCGACGTCCGTCTCGGTCTGCGCCAGCACCACCTTGAAGCACCCCAGCAGCGCGCGGGCCAGCGAGCGCCAGCGCTGCCAGCGCAGGAACGACGGCGGCGACATTCGTGCGTTGACCAGCATCATCGGCACTTGCCGGTCGTGGGTTTCGACGACCAGGTTCGGCCACAGTTCGGACTCCCACCACAGCGCCAGGTCCGGCTGCCAGTGATCGAGAAACGCCGTCACGTAGGGCAGGCGGTCAACCGGCACGAACTGATGGATCGCGCCTTCCGGCAGACGCTCGCGCATCAGTCTGGCCGACGTCACGGTGCCGGTCGTCACCAGTACGTTGGGGCTGTCCGGGCGCGACACGATTTCCTCGATGACCGGCACCATGGAAAGCGACTCGCCGACGCTGGCGCCGTGCATCCAGATCAGCCGGCCTTCGGGGCGCGGTTGGGCGGCGACGCCGCGGCGTTCGTTGAAGCGTCCGGCATCCTCCTTGCCGCGCTTGAGGCGCTTCTTGAGGTATTGCGAGATCAGCGGGCCGCCGAGCGCCGTCGCGAGACGGTACATGGAAAGGATCATGCCGGCAGCCCCTCCGCCTCGGGCGCGGGCTCGACCGGTGTCCGTGCCGTCGCCTCGTCGGCGTCCCGGGTGATGCCATTGAGGCGGGCCTCCAGTTCCCGGCGCAGTGCCGCGAGCTCTTCGTCGCCGGCGTCGCGGGGCACATGCAGCGGTTCGCCCCAGACCAGCACCCCCCTGGAGAACGGCAGTGCCGCCAGGAACCGGTCCCATGACCCCAGCACCTTGCCGCGTTCGATGCCGTAGGTGACGGGCAGGATCGGTACGCCGGAGAGCTTGGCGAGGCTGACGATGCCGTCCGAGACCCGCATGCGCGGGCCGCGCGGTCCGTCCGGCGTGATACCGACCCATTCGCCGGCGCGCAGCGCCTTGACCATGGCGCGGAGCGCACCGGCGCCGCCCTTCGACGTCGACCCCTTGAGCCAGTCGATCCCGAAATGCCGGACCGTGTTGGCGATCAGCTCGCCGTCGCGGTGCGCGCTGATCAGCATGCGGAACGGCGGGTGACGTTGCTGCCACGTGTAGGGTGCCATCAGGAGCCGGCCATGCCAGAAACACAGGATCGCCGGCCCGGCCTCGAAGGTTTTCCGGAAATTCTCCTCGCCGACCCGGGTCCAGCGCCCCGTGAGCCAGACGAAGCGGATGTAGAGCGCCGCCAGCCAGCACACGAACAGCCGTACCGGCGTGCTCCGGGATATTTTCTTGGAAATGGATTTCAGCACCGGTCCGTCCGCTCAACCGGTGCCGGCGCGGGCCTGCGTTTCGGCCTCGGCGGCGAATTGCAGGGCGTAGAGTTTCTCGTAGGCGCCGCCCTTTTCGACCAGTTCCCTGTGCGAGCCGGTCTCGACGATGGTGCCGTTCTGGATCACGTAGATCAGATCGGCGCCGACGATGGTCGACAGCCGGTGCGCGATGACCAGCGTGGTGCGGTCCTTCATCAGATGATCGAGCGCCTTCTGCACGTGACGTTCGCTCTCGGTATCCAGCGACGACGTCGCCTCGTCCAGGAGCAGGATCGGCGCGTTCTTGAGGATCGCTCGGGCGATGGCGAGGCGCTGGCGCTGACCGCCCGACAATCTGACGCCGCGTTCGCCGACCTGGGTTTCGAAACCGTCCGGCAGGTCGTCGATGAATTCGAGCGCCGCGGCGTGGCGGGCGGCCTCGCGAATTTCGTCGTCGGACGCGTCCGGTTTGCCGTAGGCAATGTTGGCGCGGACCGTGTCGTCGAACAGCGTCACCTCCTGGCTGACCAGCGAGATATTGGCATACAGGCTTTCCAGCGTGGCGTCGCGCACATCGGTGCCGTCGATGGTGATGGTGCCCGCGTCGATATCATGGAAGCGCGGGATCAGGTTCATGATGGTCGACTTGCCGGCGCCGGACGGGCCGACCAGGGCGACGGTCTTGCCGGCGGGAATCTTCATGGTGACGTCCGCCAGCGCCGGCTGGCCCGCGATATACGAGAAAGTGACGCCGTCGAGTTCGATGGTGCCGTCGACCGGCACCGCGAGCGGTTGAGCGTCGGGGCGTTCCTTGATGCCGGGCTCGGTATCGAGCAGGTCGAACAGCCGCTGCGCGCCGGCCAGACCCTCCTGCAGGCTGGCGTTGAGATTGGCGAGCCGCTTCATCGGCTCGTAGGCCAGCAATAGCGCGGTGATGAACGAGAAGAACGAGCCCGGATCCAGGTTCTGATGGATGACCCGGTAGCCGCCATAGACGATGACGACGGCGACGGCGCAGCCGCCGAGCGTTTCCATGATCGGGCTCGACGTGGCGCGGATGCGCGCCGACTTGATGGTCAGCGCGAAGATGCGCTCGACCAGTTCCGAAACGCGCGAGGTTTCATAAGCCTCCATGCCGTAGGCCTTGACGACCCGAATGCCCTGGAAGCTCTGATCGAGGATCGCCGAAAAAAGCCCGGTTTCCTCCTGGGTGTTGGCGGTCACCTTGCGCATACGCTTGCCCAGCCGGACGATCGGATAGACTGCGGCCGGGAACACGAAAAACGCGATCAGCGCCAATTGCCAGTCCTGCACGAACATCACGCCGACCAGGCCGACCAGCGACAGCAGATCCTTGCCGAACCCGGTCAGTGCGTTCGAGACCGCGACCCGCATGTGGTTGATGTCGACCAGGAAACGGGACACCAGCCGCCCGGCCGGCATCGAATTGAAAAACCCCAGGTCCATGCCGATCAGGTGCCGGTAAAGCCGGGTCTGGTTGTCGGCGATGATACGCAGGCCCACGAACGCCATCAGCAAGGATTGCCCATAGCTGGCGAGACCCTTGGCGAGGAACGTCACCAGCACCGCGCCCGAGACCCACCATAGCATGTCCTCGTTCTCGGCGATGAAGACCTCGTTGACGACGGGCTCCATCAGGTACGCCGAAAGCGCCGTGGTGCCGGAAACGATGGCCATGCAGATCAGCGCGAACACCAGCTGCGGCCAGTAATGGCGCAGGTTGTCGCGGGCCAGACGGCGGATCAGAACGTCCGTCGGCAGGTGCTGACCGGGTATCTTTTCGTCTTTATTTTCCAAGGCTTGGCGACCGTTGTTGCGAACGCCCGGACATTACCACACGGGGTCGCGGGGGCCAATGCGAATGGTCGCCGTTTGACCCGTCGAAACCCTCGGATAATTCAAACTCCATCCGTCATTCTGGCGAAGGCCGGAATCCAGTCTTCAAGTGGCTCTGGACCCCGGTCTGCGCCGGGATGACGAGGGCAGAGTGCGGGAAGGTGGGCCTAAGCCGCCGGCTTGACCGCGTGTTCGCCGCGGAACGGATAGAGGTTGCCGAGGAACTGGTCGATGGAGGCGTCCCAGGAATACGCTTCCGCGTGCTTGCGGCATAGCGCGGGATCGATCACCAGCGCCTTTTTGACGGCGTCGGCGAGATCTTCGCTCAGCACGCCCACCGGTGTCTCGCCGATGACGTCGAGCGGCCCCGGCACCGGATAGGCGGCGACCGGCAGGCCCGACGCCAGCGCCTCCAGCAGGACGAGGCCGAAGGTGTCGGTGCGGCTTGGGAACACGAACACGTCCGATGCGGCGAAATGCCGGGCCAGGTCCTCGCCTTCGCGGGCGCCCATGAACTTCGCGTCCGGATACCTGGCTTCCAGATGCTGGCGCGCCGGACCGTCGCCGACGATCATTTTGGTGCCGGGGATGTCGAGTTTCAGGAACGCCTCGATGTTCTTCTCGACGGCGACGCGGCCGACGTAGACGCTGACCGGGCGCGGGAAATCGAGGAAGTCATCGTTCCTAGGGTGAAAAAGCTCGGTGTTCACGCCGCGCGTCCAGCGCACGATGTTGTTGAAGCCGCGCGCTTTCAGATCGTCCTCGATGGTCTGGGTCGCGACCATGATACGCTTGCCGGTGTTGTGAAACTTGCGCAGGTGCGCGTAGCTCCAGCTCAGCGGAAACCGGCAGCGCGCGTGAATGTATTCCGGGAACCGGGTGTGATAGGCCGTCGTGTACGGATAGCCGCTCGCGAGACAGTGCTTGCGCGCCGCCTGGCCCAGCGGCCCCTCGGTCGCGATGTGGATGGCGTCGGGCTGGAAGGCCTCGACGATCCCGGCGGCCTTCGATCCCGGCAGCACGGCGAGGCGAATCTCAGGGTATGTCGGGCACGGGATCGTGCGGAACCGGTCCGGGGTGACCATCTCGACCGCGTGGCCGCGCTCGATCAGGCCTTTCCTTACAGTATCGAGCGAACGGACGACGCCATTGACTTGAGGAAGCCAGGCGTCGCTGACGATGAGGATTCGCATGTGTCTTTCCCTAGTGGCGTGAGCCCCTGCATGTCGGCCCAACGCAGAATTTCGAGGCGGCCGTCGTCGTGTTCGACCAGCGCCGTGCAGCTTTCGACCCAGTCGCCGTCGTTGCAGTAGGTGATGCCGTCGATCTCGCGCATCTCGGCGGTGTGGATGTGGCCGCAGATCACGCCGTCGGTGCCGCGGCGCTGCGCTTCCTCGACCACCGCGTCCTCGAACTTGGAGATGTACTCGACGGCGTTCTTGACCTTGTGCTTGAGAAACGCCGACAGCGACCAGTAGGGCAGGCCGAAGGCGCGCCGGACCCGGTTGAACCAGAGGTTGACGGCGATGGCGGCGTTGTAGGCGTGATCGCCCAGGAACGCGAGCCACTTGGCGTAGATGATGACGCCGTCGAAGCGGTCGCCGTGCAGCACCAGAAAACGCCGCCCGTCGGCCATGGTGTGCACCGTCTCGTAAAGGACGGCGACACGGCCGAAGCGGTGGTTGGTGAAGTCGCGGAATTTTTCGTCGTGGTTGCCGGGGATGTAGATGACCCGCGTGCCCTTGCGCGCCTTCCTGAGCAGCTTCTGGATCACGTCGTTGTGGGCCTGACGCCAGTACCAGGCGCGCTTCATGCGCCAGCCGTCGATGATGTCGCCGACCAGGTAGAGGTACTTGCTTTCCGTGTGCTTGAGGAAGTCGAGCAGCATCTCCGCCTGACAGCCCCGGGTGCCGAGATGGATATCCGATATCCAGATACTGCGGTAACGATGCCGGGTCTTGGTAATTTCGTTCACGATGCCGGTCGATCTCTGCCCAGAACCACATTATTTAGTGGCCGAACAATAACCGATGCATATTTTAGTTTTGTGACGAATAAAAACCTTCATGGTTTTGTCACATGACGAACATATATTTTTGATGTTGGTTAACCGGCAGCGATTGCCTCGATTTTTACTTGGAGACGCCCGCCGTGACCGGTTCCCACAATCCGCCCGCCCGCGCGCAGCGGCGCGTTCTCGTCATTCATAACCCGACCGCCGGCTGGCGCCGCCGCCGCAAGTTCGAACGCATCCTGAGCGCGCTGATCAAGGAGGGCGTCGACGTCGACGTGCGCCCGACCACCAAGCGTGGCGATGCCGAGATGTATGCGCGCGAGGCCGACGCAGGCAAGCTCGACGCCATCGCGGTCGCCGGCGGCGACGGCACCGTCAACGAGGTGGTCAACGGTCTCGGCGACAAGTCTTTGCCGCTGGCCGTGATCCCGCTCGGCACCGCCAACGTGCTGGCGCACGAGATCGGGCTCGGCGGCACGCCCGCCGAAATCGCAAAGACCATTGCGCACGGTAAGCCGCAGCCGATCTCGGTCGGCGTCGTCAACGGGCGGCGTTTCGTGATGATGGCGGGCTTCGGCTTCGACGCGCACGTGGTGGCGCAGGTCAAACCGGCGGTGAAGAAGCTGCTCGGCAAGGCGGCGTATGTGCTCTCGACGCTCCGCACCCTGGCGTCGTTCACGTTCCCGCAATACCGGATCACCGCCGACGGCGAGACGTTCGAGGTCGCGTCCGCCGTCATCGCCAACGGGCATTTCTATGGCGGCACGTTCGTCTGCGCGCCGGACGCGCGGCTGCATGATCCATCATTGCACGTGGTGCTGTTCATGAAGCCGGGCGTGTGCCGGACCGTCCGCTACGCGGTGTGGTTGGCGCTCGGCCGCCTGACCCGGTTGCCGGACGTCAAGATCGTGCCGGCCACCGACATCGCGGTCGAGCGTGTCGATCACGACCCGGTGCAGGGCGACGGCGATATCCTCGCCAACCTCCCGGCCCGCATCACGCTGGCGCCGGCTGCGCTGGCGCTGTTGATGCCCTCGTGAAAGCCTCCTCACCTGTCCTCTCCTCCATGAATGGAGGAGAGGGACTCTCGAACCAGGGATTCGCTTTAATCCCTCTCCCCCTCGTAGGGGGAGAGGTAAGGTGAGGGGGGAAGCGTCTAGACCCCCGCGATGGTCATGCCGTCGACGCGCACCGTCGGTGAATTCGTGGCGCGTTTGAATTCCAGATCGTCGGCTGGCGTGAGGTTGAGGAACATGTCCTTGAGGTTGCCGGCAATGGTGACCTCGTTGACCGGATAGGCGATCTCGCCGTTTTCGATCCAGAAACCGCCGGCGCCGCGTGAGTAGTCGCCGGTGACGTTGTTGACGCCCATGCCGATCAGTTCGGTGACGTAGAAGCCCTCGTCGATGGCGCCGATCAGATCGTCTTTCGTGACGCTGCCCGCCGCCAGGTGCACGTTGGTCGGCGACGGGCTCGGCGGGCCGCCGGTGCCGCGCGATGCGTGGCCGGTGGTCTCCAGGCCCAGTTGCCTGGACGTGGCGAGGTCGAGGATCCACGTCGTCAGCACCCCGTCGTCGATGACGTTGCGGGTCCGCGTCTGTACCCCTTCGCCGTCGAAGGGCTTGGACCGCAGCCCGCGTTTCTTGAGCGGGTCGTCGACGACGGTGATGCCGTTCGCGAACACCTGTTCGCCCATCTTGTTCGCCAGGAACGTGGTGCCGCGCGCCACCGACTGGCCGTTGACGGCGCCGGTGAAGTGCCCGATCAGCGACGACGCCACGCGCGGGTCGTAAACGATGGGGAGCTGCGCGCTCCCGGCCTTTTTCGGGTTGAGGCGCCGGACCGTGTTGTCGCCGGCCTTCCGGCCGATTTCCTCGGCATCGTCCAGGTCGGCGAGCCAGACGGTCGAGGAATATTCGTAGTCCCGCTCCATCTTGGTGCCCTCGCCGGCGACGACGCTCACCCCGATGGAAAAGCGCGAGCCCTGGCGTTGGCCGGAAAATCCGTTGGTGGCGGCGAGCCACACCGTCGACTTGCCGTAGCCGAACTCGGCGCCCTCCGAATTGGTGATGCCGGGCACGGCACGGGCCGCGTCCTCGCAGGCGCGCGCCGTCTCGATCATC
Organism: Rhodospirillales bacterium; assembly: GCA_965229805.1. GTDB lineage: Bacteria > Pseudomonadota > Alphaproteobacteria > Rhodospirillales > Casp-alpha2 > UBA4479. The sequence goes on from CBDDJO010000001.1 coordinate 342,675, forward strand.
CGTTCGGCGCTCGGCTCGGCGGCGTCGAACTCCTCGAGGTCGGGAATTTCGGTCGCCAGCCGGTCCGGGTCGGCGAGGCCGGCGTAGGCATCCTCGGGCACGGCCCGGGCCATGGCGACGGCGCGTTCCACCAGGTCTTCCAGCGCGGGGTTGGAAAAGTCCGCCGACGAGACCACCGCCTGGCGCTTGCCGATCAGCACCCGGAGGCCGAGATCGTAAGCCTCCGACCGCTCCAGATCCTCCGGTTCGCCGAGACGGCACGACAGGCTCGCCGACGTGCCCTCGACCAGGATCGCGTCGGCGGCGTCGGCGCCGGCGGTTTTGGCGCGGGCCAGAAGATCGTCGAGGATTTGCCGGGGATCGTCGGGAAGTGCGGACATTCGGAACTCCTTGTCATTCGGTGCGCCTAATATCGGCATTCGGTTCCGCTTTGGCCAGCCCCGGTGTCGGACATAACCCTAGAACGCGTTGGGTTGTGGCGCGCCGACCGGCGGCTTATATTTTTACTGAATCCCACGGTTTTGCGTTCAGCAGCGCAGCAAGAACGACGCGACCCGGCTGCCGAGCGCGGACGTCACTGATAGAAGCAACGCATGAGCAAGATAGATCAGGTTCTGAATGCACCGGCCGATGCCTCCAGCCGTGACGCGCTGGAATCGGCGGTCGTCCGTTTCGCCGGCGACAGCGGCGACGGCATGCAACTGACCGGTGGCCAATTCACCGAGGCGACCGCGCTCGCCGGCAACGACCTTTCCATGTTCCCGGATTTCCCGGCCGAGATCCGCGCTCCCGTCGGCACCACGTTCGGGGTCAGCTCGTTCCAGATCAATTTCGGCGCCCGCAAGATCATGACATCGGGCGACGATTTCGATGTGCTGGTGGCGATGAACCCGGCGGCGCTCATGGTCGAGATGCCGAGGCTTCGTAAGGGCGGTCTGGTGATCGTCGACACCGGCACGTTCACCGAACGCAATCTGACCAAGGCGGGCTTCGAGACGTCGCCCCTGGAGGACGGCACCCTCGACCCGTTCCGTGTCATTTCCTTCGACATCTCCGCCATGACCCAGGAGGCGGTGAAGGAGTTCGAGCTTTCCAAAAAGGACGCGCTCCGCTGCAAGAACATGTGGGCGCTCGGCTTCGTCTACTGGCTGTTCGCGCGGCCGCGCAAGACGACCCAGGAATGGCTGAACGCCAAGTTCGCCAAGAAGCCCGAGATCGCCAATGCCAACATCGCGGCGATGAACGCCGGCCATGCCATGGGCGAGACCGCGGAGCTGCCGGAGGGTGTGCACGGCTTCCATATCGCGCCGGCGGAGATCGCGCCCGGCCTTTACCGGACCGTCACCGGCACCGAGGCTCTGGCCTGGGGTCTGATGAAGGGCGCCGAGCTGGCGTCGCTGGAGGTGATGTTCGCGTCCTATCCGATCACGCCGGCCTCGCCGCTTCTGCACTCGCTCGCCAAGATGCAGCATCTGGGCGTGACCACGTTCCAGGCCGAGGACGAAATCGCGGCGGCTTGCGCCGCCATCGGCGCCAGCTATGCCGGCGCCATCGGCATCACGTCGAGTTCGGGTCCGGGCATCGCGCTCAAGGGCGAGGCCATCGGTATCGCGCTCTCGGCCGAGTTACCGATGATCGTCGTCAACTCGCAGCGCGGCGGCCCGTCGACCGGGCTGCCGACCAAGACCGAACAGTCGGATCTCTACCAGGCGGTTTACGGGCGCAACGCCGACGCGCCGCTGGTGGTGCTGGCGACCCGCTCGGCATCGGACTGTTTCGAGGTCGGCATCGAGGCGGTGCGTCTTTCCACCAAGTACATGACCCCGGTGATGCTGCTGACCGACGGCTACATCGCCAACGCGGCGGAGCCGTGGCGCATTCCCGATCTTGATTCGTACGAGCCGTTCCCGGTCGCGTTCGCCACCGAGCCGGAAGGTTTCCACCCGTTCCTGCGCGATCCGGAGACGCTGGCCCGTGTCTGGGCCAAGCCCGGCACGCCGGACCTGATGCACCGCATCGGCGGGATCGAGCGCAGCTACGACACCGGGCACATTTCCTACGACGCCGACAATCACCACAAGATGACCAAGGTGCGCGCCGCTAAAATCGACGGCATCGCAGAGGATATCCCGGAACAGGGCGTCGACCTCGGCAACACGTCCGGCAAGCTCGCGGTCGTCGGCTGGGGCTCGACCTACGGGCCGATCAACCGTGCCGTCGATAACCTGATCAACCGCGGCAAGGACGTATCGCATGTTCACCTGACGCACATCTGGCCGCTGCCCCGGAACCTGGGCGAGCTTTTGAAGAGTTACGACACCATCCTGGTGCCGGAGATGAACAATGGGCAGTTGATCACGCTCCTGAAGGCCGAGTATCTGATCGATGCCAAGCCGTTGAACAAGATTTCCGGCCAGCCGTTCAAGATCAAAGAAATCGAGGACGCCATCCTCGATATACTGGAGGGTTGAGATGAACGACCTGACACCCCCCGAAAAACGTACCGCCAAGGATTACGCGACGGATCAGGAGGTTCGCTGGTGCCCGGGCTGCGGCGACTACGCGATCCTGCGCGCGGTCCTGAACACGCTGGCCGAACTCGAGGCTGAACCGGAGAACACGGTGTTCGTGTCCGGCATCGGCTGCGCGGCGCGCTTCCCGTACTATGTCGAGACCTACGGCTTCCACACCATCCACGGCCGCGCCCCGGCCTTCGCCACCGGCATCAAGCTCGCCAACCCGGAACTGGATGTCTGGGTCGTCGGCGGCGACGGCGACATGCTGTCGATCGGCGGCAACCACCTGATGCACGTGATCCGCAGGAACGTGGACGTGCAGGTTTTGCTGTTCAACAACGAAATCTATGGTCTGACCAAGGGCCAGGCCTCGCCCACGTCGCGTGCCGGCACCCGTTCGCCGTCGACGCCGCTGGGCTCGGTCGACAATCCGGTGTCGGCATGCGTGTTCGTGCTCGGTGCCGGGGCGCGCTTCGTGGCGCGCGGTATCGACAGTCAGCAGAAGGATCTGCCAGACATCCTCAAGCGCGCACACGCCCACAACGGCGCCAGCTTCGTCGAGGTGTTGCAGAACTGCATCGTATACAACGACGGTGTGTTCTCCGACATCACCGAGAAGGCCATCGCCGCCGACCGCCAGGTCGTCTGCCGCCACGGTGAGCCGCTGGTCTACGGCAAGGACCGGGACAAGGGCATCAAGCTCAATCCCCAGACGTTGTCGCTGGAATCCGTCGACATCGGCGAAGAAGGCCCCGAGGCCGCCGGCGTGTTGATCCATGACGAGACCAACCGTGTCATGGCGACGATGCTTGCCGGGATGGACGATGAAACTTTGCCGGTCGCCGTCGGTGTGATTTACTGTGCCCCAGGTGAGAGTTACGGGGACGGGATGGCCCGGGTGAAGGCCGAGGCCGTCAAGCGCGCCAAGGGCGCGGACCTGAAGTCGATCATGCATGCCGGACACACGTGGACGGTAACCGAGTGAGACGCGCCCCCCGGAACTGAATTGCCAAGACGAGGTCAACGGGGGGCAAAATGGCAATATCGGTCGCGATCATCGGCTCAGGGCCGGCGGGTTTCTACGCCGCCGACGCTATCGCGAAGAGTATCGACGAACCTGTCATCGACATCATCGAACGTCTGCCGACGCCGTACGGCCTGATTCGGGGCGGCGTCGCGCCGGACCATCAGACCACCAAGAAGGTCGCCAAGAAGTTCGAGAAAACCGCTGTCAACGCCGGCATCGCCTATTTCGGCAATGTCGAGGTCGGGCGTGATGTGAGCTTCGACGAACTGCGTGAGATCTACGATGTGGTGATCCTCGCCGTCGGCGCGCCGGCCGATCGGGTGTTGTCGATCCCGGGCGCCGACAAGGCGGGCGTGCACGGTTCGGCGGCGTTCGTTGGCTGGTACAACGGTCATCCGGATTTCGTCGAGCTGGAGCCGGATTTGAACATCGAGACTGCCGTCGTTGTCGGCAACGGCAACGTGGCGCTGGATATCGCCAGGGTGCTGGTGCGCTCCAAATCCGGCCGCGCCAAAACCGACCTGCCGCCCTATGCGCGGGACGCCATGGACGCGTCGCCGATCCGGGACGTTTACCTGCTCGGCCGGCGCGGGCCGTTGGAAGCCAAGTTCACCAATGTCGAATTGCGCGAGATGCTGGACCTGACCGAGTGCGCGCCGGTCGTCGACGCCGCCGTCCTGCCGGAAAGCGTCCCGGACGATATGGACGACCGCGCCAAGCGCCTGGCCGAGAAGAACCTGGAGACCCTGCGCGCGTTTTCGGAACGCGATCCGGACGCCATGCCCAAGCGCGCGCACTTCGGGTTCTATGCCAAGCCGGTCGAGATTCTCGGCGGCGCGCGCGTCGAGGGCATCCGCATCGAGCGCACCCGGGTCGAGGACGGCAACGCCGTCGGCACCGGCGAGACTTATGACATTCCCTGTGGCCTCGTCGTCGCCGCCATCGGCTACCGCGCCGACGCGATCCCCGGGCTGCCCTACGACGAAAGCCGGGGCATCATCCCCAACGAGCGTGGCAAGATCGACGCCGGTCTGTACGCGGTCGGCTGGATCAAGCGCGGGCCCAGCGGCGTCATCTCGTCGAGCCGCCCGGACGGGGTCGAGGTCGCCGAACATATCGCCGCCGACTTTCCGTCCGGCGGCGCGAAGCCGGGCCGCGACAAACTGTCGGCGTTGCTCGGCGAACGCGGCGTGCGCGTTGTCCATTTCGAGGACTGGAAAGCCATCGAGGAGGAAGAGGAATCCCGCGCCACTCAGCCGCAGCCGCGCGAGAAATTCACCGTCATCGATGATATGATCGATCACCTGGAGGGACGCGGCTGATGAGTGACGACGAATACGCGGGCGATCTGTCGCCCAAGGAGACCTGGGAGCTGATGCAGGACGACAAGCGCGCGGTGCTGGTCGATGTCCGCACCGACGCCGAGTTCGCCTATGTCGGCGGACCGGACCCCAAGGCGTTCAAGAACCCGCTGGTGAAGATTTCCTGGATCCTGTTTCCGGGCATGGACCGCAATTCGCACTTCGAGGATTCGGTGCGTGACGCGGTGCCGGAAAAAGACACGCCGATCCTGTTCCTGTGCCGGTCCGGGCAGCGCTCGGCGGCGGCGGCAAAGGCGATGACCGCGCTCGGCTACGCGCGCTGTTACAACATCGCCGAAGGGTTCGAGGGCGACAAGGACGGTGCGGGCCACCGCGGCACCGTCAACGGCTGGAAGGTCCGAGGCCTGCCCTGGGTGCAGGGGTAGGCATGCGCGCCGTCTTACCTGTCCTCTCCTCTCTTCCATAAATGAAGGAGAGGGACTCACGACGACATGCCGCATCTGATCCCTCTCTCCCTTTAGGGGGAGAGGTTAGGTGAGGGGGTTACACGTAGACAATCGACCCGTCGGGCGCGGCGTCGTTCAGAAACGTCACCACGCCGGTGCGGGTCGGGTCGAGGCCGTCGCGCGGGCCCCGGTCCTCGAGGCTCTCGGCGCGAAGCCCCATCTCGCAGATCATGAACCGGACGCCCAGTTCGGCGGCGCTTTCGATCAGTTCGTCCAGGGTGGCAACACCTTTTTCGGCGAAGTCCGCGTCCCGCTCTCGGGCGTTCATGTCGGCGGTCTCGGACGGCAGCTCGTGCCAGCCGGCGCCGTCAAGCACCGCCCGGCACGCACCCATGGTGAAGAACATGGTGACGGGAATGCCGATCGCCGCCGCGCCCGACGCCATAACGAAGGCGTAATGCACCTTCTCGTAGGTGCCGGAGGCCACCACCAGTGAAAGCTTGGCAATCTGCGCGGTCTCGTCAGCCATTGACGGCGCAACCCGGCGTTTCGGCGCCTTCGTGCACGGAAAGATCGGTGATCGTCGGGTTGTCGCCGCAAACCGGGCAGCCCGGATCGGCCTTGACCCTGATCTTGCGGAACTCGGTCCCGAGCCCGTCGACCACCAGCAGCGCGCCCGACAGGCTGTCACCGATCCCCATGATTTCCTTCAGCACTTCCGTCGTCTGCAACGATCCCATCATGCCGCAGAGCGCGCCCAGCACGCCGGCTTCGGCACAGCTCGGCACCTGGCCCGGTGGCGGTGCTTCGCGGAAGATGCAGCGGTAACACGGTCCGTGCCCGCCGTCTTCGTCATGGACGTGCGGCTTGTAGGTCGCGAGCTGGCCGTCGAATCGCAGGATCGCGGCGGAAACCAGTGTCTTTTCCGCGAAATAGCAGGCGTCGTTGATTAGGAACCGGGTCTCGAAATTATCGGAGCCGTCGGCGACGATGTCGTAGTCCGAAATAATGTCCATCGCGTTGGCGGCGTCGATACGGGTGTTGTACTCGACGATGTTGACGCCCGGGTTGATGGCGCGCGCCGCCGTCGCCGCGCTTTCCACCTTGGCCGTGCCGATGCGGTCCGTGCTATGCGCGACCTGGCGTTGCAGGTTGGAGAGATCGACCGCGTCGGCGTCGACGATGCCGATGGTGCCGACGCCGGCCGCCGCGAGGTAAAGGATCGCCGGCGAGCCGAGCCCGCCCGCGCCGATCACCAGTACCTTCGCGTTCAGCAGTTTCGACTGGCCTTCGCCGCCCACTTCCTTCAGCAGGATATGCCGGGCGTAGCGTTCGACCTGTTCGTCGGTGAAGTCGGTCATAGGCTTGTGTCCAATTCCATTCTCTCGGTACCCATCCTTCGAGACGCGGTAAACCGCTCCTCAGGATGAGGTCATAATGTGATCCTCGTCCTGAGGAGGCTCAAGGAGCCGTCTCGAAGGACGGGATCAGGGTTTCTATTCAAGACCCTCGAACAGCGGTGTCGATAGATAGCGTTCGGCGAACGACGGCAGGATCACGACGATGTTCTTGCCCGCCATCTCGGGCCGCTCCGCGATTTCGACGGCGGCGGACAGCGCCGCGCCGGAAGAGATGCCGACGGCGAGGCCTTCCAGCCTGGCGACCTTGCGGGCCATCGAGAATGCGGTCTCGTTGCCGATCTGCAGCACCTCGTCGATGCCGTCCCGGTTCAAAATCCGTGGCACGAACCCGGCGCCGATTCCCTGAATCTTGTGCGGCCCCGGCGCGCCGCCCGACAGGATCGGGCTGTCTTCGGGTTCGACCGCGACCATCCTGAGGTCCGGATTGCGCGGTTTGAGCACGTCGGCGCAGCCGGTGATGGTGCCGCCGGTGCCGACGCCAGAAACGATGCAGTCGACCTTGCCGCCGGTATCCGCCCAGATTTCCTCGGCCGTGGTCTTGCGGTGGATCTCCGGGTTGGCCGGGTTTTCGAACTGCTGCAGCATCATCGCACCGGGGATTTCGGCGACCAGCTCTTCGGCCTTCTCGATGGCGCCCCGCATGCCCAGCGGCGCCGGGGTCAGCACGGTCTCGGCGCCGAACAGCAGCAGCATCTTGCGGCGTTCCAGCGACATGCTCTCGGGCATGGTCAGGATCAGGCGGTAACCCTTGGCGGCGCAGACGAAGGCCAGCGCGATGCCGGTGTTGCCGGACGTCGGTTCGACCAGCGTCGCGCCTTCCTCGATGCGGCCGTCGCGTTCGGCGGCCTCGATCATGGCAAGGCCGATGCGGTCCTTCACCGACGCCAGCGGGTTGAAGTATTCGCATTTCCCCAGGATCACGCCCTCGACGCTTTCGTCCTTCATCAGACGGCTCAGGCGCACCAGCGGCGTTGCGCCGATGGTGTCGACGATGTTGTCGTAGATCCTGCCGCGGAATTCGTGCGGGTGCGTCGTGCCGGTTTTGCTTTCGTCCATGGTCAAGCGTTCCTCCGGGAACTTTCTTAAATAATGAAGTCGAGGTTCTTGCGGCCCTCGCTCTCGATGCCGGCGTCGATGGCGTCGTTGCAGAGATCGTCGATGGTCGTCTCGTCGAGGCGCTTCATGACGTCGTCCTGGATCAAGGTCCACAACGGGCGCACCACCTTCTGGCCCAGGTCCGAGCCATCCTCGGTCTGCAGCGGATCCTCGGCGGTTTCCATCTTGCGGACCGAACGGACGATATCGCCGACCTTGATGCGGCGCCGTTCGCGCGCCAGCCGGTAGCCGCCGCGCGGCCCGCGCACGCCGACCAGGATGTCGTCGCGCACCAGATGTTGCAACGCCTGTTCCAGGTAACGCTGCGGAATACCTTGGCGGCGTGTGATCTCGCGGCTCTGCACCGGTTCCGACCCGGCGTGATAGGCGATGTCGAGAACCGCCTCGATCGCGAACAGCATTTTCTTGGTTATTCGTAGCATGGCGATATTCCCCCGTTTAACTGCCGGTGCCGGTCGAGCCGAAACCGCCGTCTCCCCTTTCGCTGCCGTCCAGCCGGTCGACCTCGTGCAGGCGGACCTGCGTCACCGGCGCCACGACCATCTGCGCGATGCGGTCGGCGCGCGCGAGCGTCACCGCGTCCTCGCCCAGGTTGATCAGGATCACCTTGATTTCCCCCCGGTAATCCGCGTCGACGGTGCCCGGACTGTTGAGCACCGTGATCCCGTGTTTCGCGGCCAGGCCCGATCTGGGCCGGACCTGGGCCTCGTACCCCGCCGGCAACTGGATGGCGATGCCGGTCGGGATCAGGGCGCGGGCGCCGGGCTGGATGGTCACGCCGCCCGGTTCCGCGCACAGAAGATCCATGCCGGCACTGTCCGCCGTGGCGTACGCCGGCAGCGGCAGGTCCGCCCCGTGTTCGAGGCGGATGACGTCGACGCGCACATCGCTCATTCCGCGGCCTCGAAGTGGCCGGCGATGCGCGCCGCCAGTTGCTTCGCCACGTCGGTTTTGCTCATGCGCGGCCAGGCTTCCCCGCCGTCGGCGGTGATCAGATGCACGGTGTTGTCGTCGCCGGCGAAGGTGCCGGTCCGGGGCGATACGTCGTTGGCGACGACCCAGTCGCAGCCCTTGCGGTCGCGCTTGGCGTTTGCGTTTTCAATGACGTTTTCGGTCTCGGCGGCAAAGCCGACGACCAGTGCGGGGCGCTTGTTACCAGCATTGGCAATCGTCGCCAGGATGTCCGGGTTCTCGATCATGGCAAGCGCGGGCGGTTCGCCGCCGGCCTGCTTCTTGATCTTCTGCGCCTGTTCGTCGGCGGTACGCCAGTCGGCGACGGCGGCGGCGCAGACGGCGATGTCGGCGGGCAGCGCCCCTTCGACCGCGGTCAGCATGTCGCGGGCACTTTCGATGTGGATGACGTCGCAGCCCGCCGGGTCGGCCAGTTGCGTCGGCCCGGTCACCAATGTCGTCCTGCAGCCGAGCGACGTCAGTGCGGCGGCGATGGCGTGGCCCTGTTTGCCGCTGGACCGGTTGGCGATGTAGCGCACCGGATCGATCGGCTCATGCGTCGGGCCGCTGGTCACGACTGCGTGCCGCCCGGAAAGCGGGCCCGGCGCCTCGCTAAAAAAATCCGCGAGCGCCTGCACCAGGTCGGCGGGCTCGGCCATCCGCCCCATGCCGTATTCGCCGCAGGCCATGTCGCCCTCGGTCGGGCCGACCATAATGACGCCGCGGTCTCTCAGCGTCGCCACGTTGGCCTGCGTCGCCGCGTGTTCCCACATGCGGACGTTCATGGCCGGTGCGCAGATGACCGGCTTGTCGGTCGCCAGCAGGACCGTCGTCGCCAGGTCGTCGGCAAGCCCCGCCGCCATCTTGGCCATGATGTCGGCGCTGGCGGGCGCGACCATCAGCACGTCGGCGTCGCGGGAAAGCTCGATATGGCCCATCTCGTTTTCGTCGGTGAGCGAGAAGATATCCGAATAGACCTTGTCTTCGGAGAGCGCGGCAAGGCTGAGCGGTGTCACGAACTGTTCGCCGCCCCGGGTCAGGACGCAGCGGACCTCGCCGCCGCGTTCGCGGATACGGCGGATCGTTTCCGGTATCTTGATCGCGGCGATGCCGCCCGACACGATCAATAAAACCCGTTTGCCCTGCATAATCGACGGTTCCCCCATCCGGGTTTATGTATAAGTCGAATAAATCACGAAACCGTACTGTAAATAGTGTATCGAAGCCCCGTTCGCAATCAAAACAAGCCAGAGCAAGGTTTCGGGCCGCCCGCACGTGGGCTAACATCGGTTGCCTAAACGAGGGACGCCCGTTGAAGATCATCGCTTATCCGACCGTGCTGCATCCGCCCAAGCTCCGGCCCGCGCCCAGTGGCCGGGCGTGGATGGACGCGCTGCCGGAGGCCTACGGCTACCGCTGTCTGCCGCTGACCATGGCCAACGCGCACGGCTGGGAGATCTGCTCGCCCGTCGCGTTCGAGGCGGTCTGGAACGGCGGCGCGTCGAAGGCGGACATCCAGATCTCCACCACCGATCAGGGCCTGCTGCCGACGACCCACTTCGGGTCCGGTATCCTGACCTTTCACGTCGGCTATCTGTTCCGCACCGACCCCGGCATCAGCCTGATGGCGCAGGGGCCGGTCAACCGCCCCAAGGACGCGATCCAGGCGCTTTCCGGCCTGATCGAGACCGACTGGTCGACCTACACCTTCACCATGAACTGGGTGTTCACCCGGGCCGATACGCCGATCCGCTTCGAGGTGGACGAGCCGTTCTGCCACGTCTTTCCGGTCGATCCGCAGGCGATGGAAGCCGTCGAGCCGGTGGTCGCGCCGTTCGAAAGCGACGCCGACACGCATAAGCGCCACACCGACTGGTCGAAAAGCCGCAACACCTTCAATGCCGATCTCCTCAACCCGGAATCCCGCGCGCGCAGCCAGAAATGGCAGAAGGACTATTACCGGGGCTTCCACCCGGACGGCGAGAAGGGGGCGGAAACGCACCGCACCAAGCTGCGCCTCAAACCCTTCGCGATAAACTACCGGGCGCCGGGCGCGGACGGGGATAAGGAAGAGTAGAGACGGTCATATACTCATACCCGTCACTCCGGCGCAGGCCGGAGCCCAGACAACCGAGACTTTGTTTGCACTTTGCAATAGGCCTGCACCATGGCGAACACCGGTCATTTCGAAATAGTGGTCTTCGCGCTAGTGGCATTGATAGTGCTCGCGTTATTGGTTTCGGGCACTCTTTCCCGATCTGCTGAAGCGAGGGGGAGGCGTGGCGAGCGAAAGGTTAGTTCGGCAGTATCTCGAGTCTTGGATGACACGCAGTATCATCTCATTGACAACGTCATATTGCCATTTGGGAACTCGACTACGCAAATCGACCATTTGATTGTTTCCCAATTTGGCGTGTTTGTAATTGAAACAAAAAACATGTCCGGGTGGATTTTTGGTGACGAAAAGCAAGCGAATTGGACCCAAGTGATCTACCGGGTGAGGCATAAGTTTCAGAACCCGCTCAGGCAAAACTTCAAGCACTTAAAGACGGTTCAGAGCCTCTTTGGGCTTAATCACAATCAAGTGCAAAGCGTGGTGGCATTTGTCGGCGACGGCACGTTCAAAACCACAATGCCAAAGGAGGTCGTCTGCGGAACTTCGGAGCTTATTTCGTTTGTTCAGTCGAAGCGTGTTTGTGTCATCGCTGAGGAGGACGTAGCAAGCCTTATTGGAGAAATCCTTACCATGCAGAAGTCTCTTGGCCGAAAGACGGAACGTGAACACATACGAAACGTCCGATCAGCGATTAGTGTAAGTTTAAGAGATGAAAATGTAGCTTGTCCGCGATGCGGCCATTCAATGGTTGAGCGAGCAAACAAGCAAACCGGCGAACGATTTCTTGGTTGCGAGAGATTTCCAAGGTGTCGTGGGATTCGTCGACCAAAAGAAACTTAGTTTCAGCGAATCGTCGCACTAACTGCACGCCGGGTCGGGATCCATTGATGGGCTTGTGCGGTTTGGGAATGGGTCCCGGATCGCTGGTTTTCTTGTCCTTGCTGGCGCTCGGCGAAAACTCGCGTCCGGGATGACGAGAGAATGAAGGCCCCCTCACCTAACCTCTCCCCCGGGACGGGGGAGAGGGATTAAGTGAAACCGGATCGAAATACGAGAGTCCCTCTCCACCACAGCGTGGGGGAGAGGGCAGGTGAGGGGGCTGCCGAACGCCCTAGTCGAACAGCACCGCGATGAACAGCACGAATAGGGCCAGAGCCGCCAGGTACAGCCCGATGGTTGGGCGGCGGCGTCGCGGGCCGTCGCCTTCGCGGAGCGCGCGGATCGTGTCCGGGTGCAGTTTGAAGTTGCCCTCGGCCATCATGCGCGAGCCCTGTTCGACGCTCTCGACCATTGCCGGCAGGCGCTCCAGCGCGTCCTGAAGGTTGCGGACCGCGTCGCGCATCTTCGCCTCGGGACCGAGGTTATCGTAGACCCATTCCTCGATCAGCGGCCGGATCAGGAACCACATGTTGGCTTCCGGCGCCAGCTTGCGCGCCGTACCCTCGGCGACCAGCATGGTCTTCTGCAGCAGCAGCAACTGCGGCTGGGTTTCCATGCGGAACGTCTCGGTGATCTGGAACAGCTGCGCCAGCAGCCTTGCGATGGAAATTTCGTTCTGCGGCTTGTCGAGGATCGGTTCGGCGATCGAGCGGCAGGCCTGGGTAAAGCTGTCGACGGAGCGGTCGCGCGGCACCCAGCCGGCCTCGAAATGTACCTCGGCGGCGCGGCGATAGTCCCGGTTCAGGAACGACACCAGCATCTCGGCGATGGACCGCCGGGTCTTGAGATCGAGCCGGCCCATGATGCCGAAGTCGACAACGCCGATGCGTCCGTCCGGCAGCGCGAACAGGTTGCCCGGATGTGTGTCGGCGTGGAAGAAGCCGTCCCGGAACACCTGGCGGAACGAGGCCGCGGCGGCCTTGGTCAGCACATCGACAGGGTCGAGCCCGGCGTCGACGATGGCGTCCCGGTCGTCGAGCGGGATGCCGTCCACCAGCCGTTCGGTGGTCAGCACGCGGCGCCCGGTCAGTTGCCAGTCGACCTCGGGGACGCAGAAATCCGGATCGTCGGTAAAATTATCGCGCAGTTCCGCGGCGGCGGCGGCCTCGAACCGCAGGTCCATCTCCAGTTCCACCGTGTCGGCCAGCGTTTCGATGGAGGCCATCGGCTTGAGGCGCCGAAGCTGCGGTTGGGTGCGCTCGGCAATATCGGCGATCCAGCGGAACAGATCCACGTCGCGGTGGAACGCGGCCTCGATCCCGGGGCGCAGCACCTTGACCGCGACCTCGCGCCCGTCGCGGGTCTGCGCGAAATGCACCTGGGCGATGGAGGCGGCGGCGACCGGCTCGTCGTTGAACGACAGAAACAGCTCGTCGACCGTCTCGCCCAGTTCTTCCTCGATGGCGGCGCGGGCTTCCTCGGACGGAAACGGCGGCAGGTCGTCCTGCAACGTCGAGAGATCCTCGGTCAGGTCCTCGCCCAGGATATCGGAGCGCGTCGAGAGTGCCTGACCCAGCTTGATGAAACTGGGACCGGCCTCGTTCAAGGCGCGGGCGAGACGCTCCCCAGGGCGGCCCGTGGTGTCGGCGTCGACGCCGACGGCGGCGAGCTTCAGGAGCGAGGGCGAAACCCCCGCGAGTTCGAGCGCGAACAGCGCGTCGTGCCTTGCCAGCAGACGCGCAAGCGAAAGAAGACGCTTAATATGGCGGAGCGAACGGAACATATGCGAGACCTCAGAGACGCCAGGCCGAATGCAGCGCGGCGATCCCCGCGGACAGATTGCGAACCTTGACCTGATCGAGGCCGGCGTCCCGGATCATCCGGGCATAGGTGTCTTGATCGGGGAAGCGGCGGATGCTCTCGGCGAGATATACATAGGACTCCCGGTCCTGGGCGACCCGTACGCCGAGCGCCGGCAGCACCTTGAACGACCACGCGTCGTAGGCGTCTTCGAGCGCCGGGACGATCAGGTGCGAAAATTCCAGGCACATGAAACGCCCGCCGGGCTTGAGCACCCGCCGGGCCTCGGCGAGCGCCAGATCGAGGCGCGCCACGTTTCTCAGGCAAAATGCGGAGGCGTAGACGTCTACCGACGAGTCATCCAAGGGCAGTTCTTCGGCGTTGCCGACGGTCCACGCGATGCCGTCGATAATCCCGCGGTCCAGCGCCCGGTCGCGGCCGACACCGATCATCTCGGCGGAATGGTCGACCACCTGTACCGGGCCGCCGCCGCGTTCCCGCCACCGGAACGCGATGTCGCCGGTGCCGCCGCCGACGTCGACCAGCGTCTGGTTCGGACGCGGGCCGAGCCAGTCCAGCATCGCCGACTTCCAGAGTCGGTGGATGCCGAGGCTCATCAGGTCGTTCATCAGGTCGTACTTGCCGGCGACGGAAGCGAAGACGCCGTTCACCAGCGCCGTCTTCTCGCCCGGCAGGACGTCCCGGAAGCCGAAGGAAACGGTGCCGGTGTCGTTATTCGTTTGTTTTTGCTCTGCCATGGACGCGACAATAGCCGAACGCGGCCGGAGACGCTACGTTCCGGATGCATCAGATCGACCTTTTTACCGGGATCCGAATTCATGCCTGAACTGCCGGAAGTCGAAACCGTCCGCCGCGGCCTTGCCCCGGCGCTGGAAGGGGCGGTTATTATAAAGGCGCAAGCGTTTCGGCCCGATCTCCGGTTTCCGCTGCCCCCCGGGTTCGCGGAGAATATCGCCGGCCGGCGCGTCATCAGCGTCGACCGCCGGGCGAAGTACTTGCTGATCCGTCTCGACGGCGGGTTGGTGATGCTGTCGCATCTCGGCATGTCGGGGCGCTACCGTATATACGAAGACACGCCCCCGCCGCTTGAGCCGCACGATCATCTGGAACTGGTGACGGACGCGGGCGTCACCATTCGCTACAACGACCCCCGGCGCTTCGGTATCCTCGACCTGTTCGGCGAGGACGCGCTGGTGGCGCACAAGTTGCTGGCGGACCTGGGGCCGGAGCCGCTCTCCAACGCCTTCGACGGGCCGGTGCTGGCGGCCAACCTGGGCGAGCGGCGCTCGGCGATCAAGGTGGCGATCCTCGATCAGCGGGTGGTCGCCGGCGTCGGCAACATTTATGCGTCCGAAGCGCTGTTCCAGGCCGGTATCTCGCCCCGGCGTATGGCCCGGACCGTCAAGGGCGGCCGCGCCGAGAAGCTGGCAATGGCGATCCGCGAGGTCCTGAATGACGCCATCGCCGCCGGCGGCTCGTCGCTCAGGGACCACCGCCAGACGTCCGGCGAGCTCGGCTACTTCCAGCACAGCTTCCGGGTCTACGGACGCGGCGGCGAGGCGTGCCCGAATGACGGCTGCGGCGCGCCGGTCCGGCATTTCGTGCAAGGCGGCCGCTCGACATTTTATTGTGGCAAATGCCAGCGGTGATGATAGACACATAATATGCTACGCGCGCTCGTTCTCTCCCTGCTTCTATTGGGCACCGTCCCGCCATCCGCCTTCGGCGCCGACGCCTTCGTTTCGGTGATCGAGGATCTGCCGTTGATGGATGGCCTGACCGAGAACGAGAATGCCGCCGTTACCTTCGACAGCGCCGGTGGGCGCATCGCCGAGGCGGAGGCCCGCGGCGACGCCAAGCCCGCGCAGGTTCGGCGGTTTTACACGCAAGTCCTGCCGCAGCTCGGCTGGGAACGGACCGGCGCGAGCGTCTACCGGCGCGAGCGTGAGCAGCTCAGGCTGGCGATCGAGGCCGACGGCGACGGCGGTACGGTGATCGCCTTCTCGGTCAGCCCCGTGGCGCCTTGAGGCGCCCGGACAAAAACCCGCCTTGAGGCGCCCGGACAAAAAACCCGTCTTGAGCGATCTTCCGAATATTCCGCCTGTGCCGCTTGACGGCGTGGGGCAGGGTCTATATAAGCTCGCCGTCCCAAGCAAAACGGGTTCGTACGAAAGAGGTTATAGAGATGGCTAACAGCGCCACCGCAAAGAAACGTATTCGCCAGACGGCACGCCGCACGCAGGTCAACCGTGCGCGGGTGAGCGCGATCCGCTCCGCCGTGCGCAGCGTCGAGGAAGCGATCGCCAGCGGCGACAAGGCCGCCGCGCAGACCGCGCTCCAGCAAGCCCAGCCGCTACTGGCCCGCGGCGCGCAAAATAATGTGCTTTCCAGGAACGCGGCGTCGCGGAAACTGTCGCGCCTTTCGCACCGCATCAAGGGGATGGCCGCCTAAGCCGTTCCCGCGCTTTTCCGACAAGCTATTGATTAGCCGCAAGCTTTCCGTCTTGCGGCTTTTTCATGTCCGGCGTACGCCGCCGCGAGGGTGCGGCGCAGCGTCCGGAACCTCCTGAAACCCGCGCTCACCATGGGATTGGGCAAAAACAACGCGCTTTCAATCAGGTAACCAGAGTCAAGTTTTTTATTTCAGTTTATTTGCCCTGTTTCCCTTTTGATCATGTTGTCAGCGACGCCGGGTCTACGTAATATCGAACCCGTCGACGCGAACAGGGAAGGGGGATGCCGACATCATCACATCCCGGCCGGGCACGGCAGGCGCTTCAGTACAAATATACAATTCCGTTGCAGCAATATTTTTATAATATTTGTTAAAGTTAGTTGATTTTTTTATTTAGGCTGGATTTGGAATGATCTGGATCACAGCCACGGAAGAGAAGACGGTTTATTTTCGATTTTGTGAAGACGTATGAAGGAAGGAATTTAAAGGGGGGTGGCTTTTACCACTTGCCGGAGCGACCGCGACGGTAATTCGTTCAAGCTAAAATTCGGTCGGCAGTATCTTGGGGGAAGCTCCGGCCGGTGTCGTGAAAAACCGAAGTCATAGACGTCCCTTTGCCGGTTTGGGCCTGGTCCCGATAAGCCTCTTTTCGTCATCCGTCTTGATAGACAAGCGTCCCGGTTTCGTGCGCCGGGGCATGCAAAGAATCGCCTGTTCAAGGGGGGCAACCGACGCATGATCGACGCGACGTCCTATGACGCCACATCGAACACCCATGAGGATGATCATCCGCAAGACGCGGACAAGGACGTCATTCTCGCACAATGGAACACCGTAAACGCCCAGCTCCGCGACGAGATCGGCGAGGCCGCGTTCCAGAGCTGGATCAAGCCGATCAGGATACGCACCGTCACCGAGGGCATCGTGCATGTCACCGTGCCGACGCGCTTCATGCGCGACTGGGTCGTCGCCCACTACGCGGAGCGGATCGCGACACTGTGGCAGGCGGAAGCGCCGGAGGTCGCCTCGATCGAGGTCAGCGTGCGCTCCGACCGCGTGCCGACGCAGCCGCGCGAGGGCATTCGCCGCCAAACGCCGCCCGTCGGCGAGAGCCACGGCGACATGCCGGGCGCCCGCCCCGGCCTGAGCGCGGCGCTCGACCCGCGCTTCGTGTTCGACAATTTCGTCGTCGGCAAGCCGAATGAGTTCGCCTACGCCGCCGCCCGGCGCGTCGCCGAGGCCGACCGGGTGCCGTTCAACCCGCTGTTCCTCTACGGCGGCGTCGGGCTCGGCAAGACCCACCTGATGCACGCCATCGCCTGGCACATCCGCCAGACGACACCGGAGCGCACGGTGGTCTACCTGTCGGCGGAGAAGTTCATGCACCGTTTCGTGCAGGCGATCCGCGAAAGCACGACCATGGACTTCAAGAGCCAGTTCCGCTCTGTCGACGTGTTGATGATCGACGACGTGCAGTTCATCGCCGGCAAGGAATCGACCCAGGAGGAGTTCTTCCACACCTTCAACGCCCTGGTCGATCAGGGCCGCCAGATCGTGATCTCGGCGGACAAGTCGCCGTCCGACCTGGTCGGCATGGAGGAGCGGCTGATCTCGCGCCTCAATTGCGGCCTCGTCGCCGACATTCACGCGACGACCTACGAGCTGCGTCTCGGCATCCTCCAGTCCAAGGCGGCGCAGATCCGCGCCGACGTGCCGCCCAAGGTGATGGAATTCCTGGCCCACAAGATCACGTCGAACGTCCGCGAGCTCGAGGGCGGTCTCAACCGGGTCGTCGCGCACGCGCAGCTGATCGGCCGCGACATCACCATCGAGGCGACCCAGGAAGTCCTGCACGACCTGCTGCGCGCCAACGACCGCCGCGTCACCATCGAGGAAATCCAGAAACAAGTGGCGAACCATTTCAATATCCGGATTTCCGACATGCATTCGGCAAGGCGCGCGCGCTCGGTCGCCCGGCCGCGCCAGGTGGCGATGTATCTGGCCAAGCAACTGACCGCCCGATCGCTGCCGGAGATCGGCCGCAAGTTCGGCGGCCGCGACCACACCACCGTGATGCACGCCGTCAAGAAGGTCGAGGAACTGAAGTCTTTGGACCCTGGATTCGCCGAAGATATCGAACTTCTGCGCCGCATGCTGGAAGGCTGACCTGATAACCCGCCGGCACTTTGTGCGGGGGCGCCCAATGCGTTGTTTTAAAACGCGAAAAATCGACATATTTAGAGGCCCCGGCGCGTCTTAAAAGGCTTGGGTCGCGGCGTACGTCTGCTATACTTGCGGACGCCTTTTGGCACCCGGGAACCCCCGGTTTCAATGGGGTTCCGGGCCGATTTCAGCGGGGGTTCTCCCGGCAATTTCAAGGCGTGGAATTTGAACGCGAGAGGCGCCCCGGGGGTTCCATGGGGAATTTCATGGGCGCCGCATCGGACAGCTAATGTGGGTCTTTGGGTATGAAACTGACGATTGAACGGACAAATCTTTTGCGCTCGCTGGGACATGTGCAGAGCGTCGTCGAGCGGCGCAACACCATCCCGATCCTGTCCAACGTGAAGATCGAGGCGGACGGCGAAGCCCTGTCGCTCAACGCGACCGACATGGATCTCGACATTGTCGAGAACGTCGCCGCCGATATCGCGACGCCGGGCGCGACGACGGCGCCGGCGCTGACGTTCTTCGAGATCGTCCGCAAGCTGCCCGACGGTGCGCAGATCGAACTGGAGGCGCCGGGTGACGGCAAGCTGACGATCCGCGCCGGACGTTCGCGCTTTACGCTGTCGTGCCTGCCGACCGAGGATTTTCCGGTCATGACCGGTGGCGAGTACGGGCATTCGTTCTCGCTCGCGGCGGGCGACCTCCGCGAACTGATCGACCGCACCCGGTTCGCCATCTCGACCGAGGAAACCCGGTATTACCTGAACGGCATTTATCTGCACGTCTTCGACCGCGACGGCACGCAGGTGCTGCGCGCGGTGTCGACCGACGGTCACCGGCTGGCCAGCGTCGAGCTGCCGTTGCCGGACGGCGCGGCGGGCATGCCGGGCGTCATCGTGCCGCGCAAGACCGTCGGCGAAATCCGCAAGCTGATCGACGAGACCGGCGACGACGTCGAAATCTCGCTCTCGGAAGCGAAGATCCGCTTCTCGTTCGACGACGCGGTGCTGACGTCGAAACTAATCGACGGGACGTTCCCGGATTACCAGCGCGTGATTCCGACCGGCAACGACAAGGAAATGACGGTTGACCGCAAATCCCTGTCCGACGCCGTCGACCGGGTCTCGGCGATCTCGTCGGAGAAGTCGCGGGCGGTCAAGCTGGCGCTTGACGGCGACACCCTGACGCTGTCGGCGTCGAGCCCGGAGAACGGTTCGGCGCAGGAGGAGATCGAGGTCGGTTACGGCCAGGACGGGCTCGAGATCGGGTTCAATTCCGCCTACCTCCTCGACATCGCGCGGCAGATCGACAGCGATACGGCGATCTTCCATCTCTCCGACGCGGCGTCGCCGACGATCATCCGTGGCGACGAGGACGCGGGGACGATCTATGTGCTGATGCCGATGCGGGTATGATGAGCAACGACGCGGACGGACGAATTTGACGGGCATTGCGGCGATCGCCGGAGACGTGAACGCCGGTCCCGCGCCGGCCGGGGATATGAACGGCCGGGTCGCGGTGACGCGCCTGACCCTGACGGATTTCAGGAACTATGCCGCCGCCCGGCTTGCGCTCGACGGCCGCAGCGTGGTCCTGGCGGGCGCCAACGGCGCCGGCAAGACGAATATTCTGGAAGCGGTCTCGTTCCTGGCGCCGGGACGCGGGCTCCGGCGCGCCAAGCTGGCGGAGGTCACCCGCACCGAGGCTGGAACCGACGGTCCGCCGATGGGACGCACCTGGGCGGTTGCCGCGGAAGTGACGGGGCCGGACGGTCCCGTGGCGCTGGGCACCGGGCTCGACCCGGAACCGGGCAACATCCGCGACCGCCGCGTGGTCAGGGTCGACGGACAGCCCGAGAAGGCGCAGACGGTGTTGGCCGAGCACATCGCCGTGGTCTGGCTGACGCCGCAGATGGACGGACTTTTCGTCGACGGGCCGGGGGCCCGGCGTCGGTTCCTGGACCGGCTCGTCTATGCCGCCGATCCGGCGCACGCGGGCCGGGTCAGCGCCTACGAACAGGCGATGCGTGAACGTGCCCGACTTCTGGCCGATTTCGGTCCCGGCGCGGATGCGTCGTGGCTCGACGCGCTGGAAGCGGCGATGGCCGAGAAAGGCATGGCGGTGGCCGCCGCCCGGCGCGACATGGTCGGCCGCCTTGCGGCGTTCATCGAGGCCGGCGCCGGCCCGTTTCCGGGGGCGGAACTGAGCCTCGTGGGCGGGCCTGAGGCTTGGTTGGACGGCATGCCGGCACTCGGCGCGGAGGAGCATCTGCGCGCCGGGCTGGCCGAGGATCGCCGCACGGACGCCGGCGACGGACGCACCCGGACCGGCCCGCACCGGACCGACCTGGAGGTCCGCCACGGCACGCGCAAGCGCGAGGCGGCGCTGTGTTCGACCGGCGAGCAGAAAGCGCTGCTGATCGCTTTGGTGCTGGCGCATGCGCGCATGCAGGCGGTCGAGCGTGGTGCCTCGCCGGTGCTGTTGCTGGACGAGGTCGCGGCGCACCTGGACCGGGACCGCAGAGCGGCGCTGTTCGATCTGATCGAGGGCCTGAACACCCAGGCCTGGATGACCGGCACCGACGCGGCGCTGTTCGACGGCATGCGGGAACGGGCGCAGTTCTTCCACGTGGCCGAGGGCAAGGTTGACGAGGAAGAATGACGAAAGAAACGGCAAAACCGGTTATTCCACCGGGCTGCAAACGAAGAACGAAAGCAACAAGACCATGAGTGACGAGACCGAAAACGAAACCGCTGCCGACGAACAGCCGACGGTGCCGCTTGGCGGCGATCCGGCGGCCTACGGCGCCGACCAGATCAAGGTGCTGCGCGGCCTGGACGCGGTCCGGAAACGCCCCGGCATGTACATCGGCGACACCGATGACGGTTCGGGCCTGCATCACATGGTCTACGAGGTGGTCGATAACGCCATCGACGAGGCGCTGGCGGGTTACTGCGACACCGTCGAGGTGATCCTCAACGGCGACGGCTCGGTCAGCGTGTCGGACAACGGCCGCGGCATTCCGGTCGACATCCACGCCGAGGAAGGTGTCTCGGCGGCCGAGGTCATCATGACCCAGCTCCACGCCGGCGGGAAATTCGACCAGAATTCCTACAAGGTTTCGGGCGGGCTGCACGGCGTCGGCGTTTCCGTCGTCAACGCGCTGTCGGACTGGCTGGAACTGAAGATCTGGCGCGACGGCAAGGAACACTACGTCCGTTTCGAGGACGGCGAAACCGTCGAGTCGCTGAAGGTCGTTGCCGACGCACCGCTGAAGGACGACGGCACGCCGGTGTCGGGCTCGGTCATCACCTTCCACGCGTCATCCGATATTTTCACCAAGACCGACTACGACCTGGCGACGCTGGAACATCGTTTGCGCGAGCTGGCGTTTTTGAACTCCGGCGTGGCGCTTCGCCTGACCGACAACCGCAACCCGGAATCGGTCGAAATCGACATGCATTACGAAGGCGGCCTGATCGCCTTCGCCAAGTACATCGACCGCTCCAAACAGGCCATCATCGGCGAGCCGGTCTCGGTCGTCGGTGAGCGCGACGGCATCACCGTTGAACTGGCGATGCAGTGGAACGACAGCTACCACGAGACCATGCTGTGCTTCACCAACAATATCCCGCAGCGCGACGGCGGCACGCATCTGGCGGGTTTCCGGGGTGCGCTGACGCGGACCATTAACGGCTACATGGCGTCCGGTCTGGTGCCGAAGAAGGAAAAGGTGTCGGTCGCCGGCGACGACGCGCGCGAGGGTCTGACCTGCATTCTGTCGGTCAAGGTGCCGGATCCCAAGTTCTCGTCGCAGACCAAGGACAAGCTGGTGTCTTCCGAGGTTCGGCCGATCGTCGAGAGTCTGGTCGGCGAGGGGCTCGACCGCTGGTTCGAGGAGAATCCGGCGGAAACCAAGAAAGTCGTGACCAAGATCGTCGACGCGGCAACGGCCCGCGAGGCGGCGCGCAAGGCACGCGAATTGACCCGGCGCAAGGGCGCGCTCGACGTGTCGTCGCTGCCGGGCAAGCTCGCCGACTGTCAGGAGCGCGACCCGTCCAAGGCCGAACTTTTCATCGTCGAGGGTGACTCGGCGGGCGGCTCCGCCAAGCAGGGCCGCGAACGCGGGTTTCAGGCGATCCTGCCGCTCCGGGGCAAGATTCTCAACGTCGAGCGCGCGCGTTTCGACAAGATGCTCAGCTCCAACGAGATCGGCACGCTGATCGCCGCGCTCGGCACCGGCATCGGGCGCGAGGACTTCAACATCGAGAAGTGCCGCTATCACAAGATCATCATTATGACCGACGCCGACGTCGACGGTAGCCATATCCGGACGCTTTTGCTGACGTTCTTCTTCCGGCAGATGCCCGAACTGATCGAGCGCGGCTATCTCTATATCGCGCAGCCGCCGCTCTACCGCGCCAAGCGCGGCAACAGCCAAGTCTACCTCAAGGGCGACACGGAGATGGAGAACTACCTGTTCGACACCGCCATCGACGAGGGCGGCGTGTTCGTCAACTTCGAGGGCCACCAGATCGCCGGGCAGGATCTTCGCAGCCTTTGCGAGGAGGCGCGTTACGCCAAGACGCTGCTGGAACGGCTGTCGAACCACGTACCGATCTCGATCATGGAGCAGGCGGCGATCCTCGGCGCGCTCAATCCGGATATTCTCGGCAACCCGGAATACGGCGCCCAGGTCGCGGACTACATCGCCAAGCGTCTCGACGCGCTGGCGCCCGAGCACGAGCGCGGTTGGGTCGGCAAGGCGATGGAAGACGGCGGGCTGGAATTCCAGCGTACGCTGCGCGGCGTTACCGAGAGCCACGTCATCGACGCCGCCGTGATGGGATCCAAGGACGCGCGCCAGCTCGATGAGCTGGCCGGCCGGCTGCAGAAGAATTACACCAAGCACGGCACGTTGGAGAGCAAGGACAAGAGCCATCCGATCACCGGACCGGTGGCGCTCGTCGACAAGGTCAACGAGCTCGGCCGCAAGGGCATCTCGATCAGCCGCTACAAGGGCTTGGGCGAGATGAACCCGGAGCAGCTCTGGGAGACGACACTCGATACCGAGGCGCGCTCGCTCTTGCAGGTCCGCATCAACCACGTCGACGAAGCCGAGGAGGTGTTCTCGACGCTGATGGGGGATGTTGTTGAGCCGCGCCGGGACTTCATTCAGGACAACGCCCTCAAGGTCGCCAACCTGGATGTGTAAGGGGCATGTGCTGATATTGATTCGATAGGACGGGAATCGTTGGCGGCTTCCAGAACGCCCACACCTCAGGCTCCTCCTTACGATGTGATCGTGATCGGCGGCGGCCCCGCCGGCAGCACCGTCGGGGCGCTGCTTGCGATGAAGAAGCGGCGCGTGCTGGTGCTCGAAAAAAGCCGGCATCCGCGCTTCCATATCGGTGAATCGCTGCTGCCCCGGAACGTTCCGATCTTCCGCAAGCTGGGTGTTCTCGATCAGGTGCGCGCCATCGGTGTCGAAAAGAAGGGGGCGGACTTTTCCGTTCCCGGCTGCAAAAACCACACGGTCTTCGATTTCTCCCGCGCCCTCGACCCGGACGAGCCCAGCGCCTTTCAGGTGACGCGTTCGGCGTTCGACAAGATCCTGCTGGATAACACTCGGGACAAGGGTGCCGAGGTCCGGGAACGGACCGAAGTTCTCGATTTCCGAATCGCACCGGACCGGGTAGCTGTTACGGTGAAAGATCTCGAGGAAGATGACGGAACCCGGGAATTAAGCGCCAGGTATCTGATCGACGCATCCGGGCGCGATACCTTCATCGGCGGCAAGCTCGGCCTCAAGACCCGCGATCCGCGCCATAACAGCGCCGCCGTCTTCAACCATTTCTCTGGCGTACCGGTTCGCGGCGGCGAGGAAGCCGGCAACATCAGTATCTATTGGTTCGAACATGGCTGGTTCTGGATGATCCCGCTCGGCCCCGACCGAATGAGCGTGGGCATGGTCAGCGCGCCCGAATTCTTGAAAACCCGCGACGGCTCGCTGGAGGATTTCCTGCTCGGTGCCTTTTCGCTCTGCCCCAACGTCAGAAAACGGATGGAGAACGCGCGGCCGCTCGAGGAAACGCGCGCCGCCGGCAACTTCTCGTACCGTTCGCGCCGCATCTTCGGTGAACGGTTTATCATGGTCGGCGACGCCTACACCTTCATCGACCCGGTTTTTTCCAGCGGCGTCTTCATCGCCATGCGGAGCGCCGAGTATGCCGCCGACGCCATCGACGCATGCCTCGGCGACCCGGCGAATGCGCCCCGGCTGCTCGCCCGCTACCAGCGCCACGTGGACCGGGGTATTTCCGGTTTTTCGTGGTTCATCTACCGCTTCATGCACCCGGCGATGCGGTTTCTGTTCATGAACCCATCGCGGCGTTTCGGCCTGCAGGCCGCCGTCATTTCCGTGCTCTCCGGTGATGTCTATGGCCGGACCCGGCTGTGGCCGCGTCTCGCGCTGTTTCGGGCGACGTTCGCCGCCGTCAGGCTGCTGAACGGGCTCGGCGTGTCGCTGCCGCTGGGCCGGAAAACGCGTTAGCTGATACGCGCCAGCATCCCCTTGTGACCCAGCAGGTGCGCCACCGCCTTTCCCGTGAAATACCAATGAAGCAAGAACGCCTCGGCGGCGGCTTTCGGATAATCGCAGGGCGGCAAGCCCGGCGCCGTTTCTGCGGCGCAAAGGATGTGTTCCATCCGAAGCCCCGACGCCATGATGCCGACCCGGGCCAGGTGATAGCGGTTGCTGATCAGCGCGAAACGGCCCGTCGACCGGGCGGTGCGGTCCCTGAGTATGCTCAGGTTTTCGAGCGTATGGCGCGAGCTTTCCTCGATCTTGATTTTTTCGCCGGGCATGGCGTTATCCAGCAGCCATGCGCGCCCGGCCCGGGCCTCGCTTTCGGGCACGGTGGCGGCGGTTACCCCGCCGAGCACCCAGATTTCGCGCGCATCGACATGACGTGCACGTTCCAGCCGGGCCACGTAATCAGGCTTGAGCGTGCCGTCGGGGTTGAGGTTTACCCCCATCACGACGGCGGTGTCGGCAGGCGATGTGCCGGTTCCCGCATTGCGGGCGCCGCGCAGCACCACCAGCAGGCAGAACAGGTAAGTCAACGCACCGGACCCCGCAAAAACCGCCAACGAACACAGCAGCATCAGAAATCCGTCGATCTGCATCGATTTCGCCCGGTGCCGACGCAGGTTATGCAGGAGACGGTGGATCAGGCTTGAGATGAACGACCTCTTGAACAAAGTACATGCCTCGCAATAGATTATGTTAAGAGGAATAAAAAATATAAGTAATTAAGGCATTTGGGGGTAGCTGAATAATGCAATCGGTGTCGACCATGGAGAGCAGCGACAAGACTCCCATGCATCTAGAAGTTGCGGCATTGATCGTCGACGTCCTCAATCTTGAAGACGTGGCGGCGGCTGACATTGAACTCGACGCACCGCTCTTCAACGAGGGGCTGGGTCTCGATTCCATCGATGCGCTCGAACTTTCGCTCGAGATTTCCCAGCGCTACGGTTTTCAGATCAAGTCCGATGACCCGGACATCGACAAGCTGTTCGGGTCGCTGCGTCAGCTAACGGAGACGATAGAGAGTCGACGCACTCAGTAATCGGGCGATAAACGGGGCGGGAGCGAAAAGGTGGGTGTAATTCGTGTCGCGCGTATTTCCGCCCCCCTGCTGTCGGTCGTTGTTCTGCATATTCTTATCGTATGCGATCAGCTCGTCTTCGCGCCGGCGGCGCTCGCGTCGGGGCTTGGACTGGCCCTGATCCTGGGATGGGCCGACGGCACCGCCGCGCGTACCTGGGCTGCCGCAGGCGGGGGCATTCTGGCGGGGCTGCTGGTGTTCCAAGGGCTCGCCCTATATGTCGACGCGGAACTGGCGATGGCGGTGACCCTGTTGCCGGTGATCATTCACCTGTGGCTCGCCTGGATCTTCGGCCGCACCCTTATCCGGGGCCGCGAACCTCTTATTCGCCGCATCAGCCGCCAGGGGCGCGGCGAGATTCCGGCGGAACTCGAGGGATACACGCGCCGCCTGACCGTCCTCTGGACGGCCGCGATGCTGACCATGGCGTTGATTGCCGCGGTGACGGCCGTGCTGCTGCCGCCCAAGGTCTGGTCGTGGGTGGCGAACCTCGGCCTGCCGCTGTTCTCTGTCGTGCTGTTCCTGGGCGAACATGGGTTCCGCGCGGTCCGTTTCGCGCATCTCGGACACAACTCGCCGCTGACGACGCTCCGGACACTGTGCCGTCCGCATCTCTGGATGTCCCCGTGACGCAGGCGCCCCTGATCATTATCGGGGATGGGAAGACGCTCGGCCGCGACCGGGTCCAGGAGGCTGCGCGCGCGCTTTTGGAAGAACTGGATTTGGGGCCCGTCCGCCCGTCATTGATGCCGCTTTGTTCGCGCTACGGCGACTTTATGACGGTGATCGCCGCCGGGCGCGACGGCGGCCTGCCGATCATCCTGCCCAACGATGCCGACGCGGCGGCGGTGAACAGGGTGATTGCCGAAGCGGGCGACGTCGTCGTGCTGGCAAGTCGCGGTGACGACGTCGCCGGTATCAGCGGCGCTCGGGAAATCGTTATCGTCCCGCATGGGCCAGCGGACGGCGATGCCGCGTCCATCGCAACGGACGGCGCATCGGGGGGCGGTATCAGCCTGTTCACGTCGGGGACCACCGGGCGGCCCGTTCGCCACTCGCATTCATTCGCCATGCTCGAGGCCGGGGCGCGCGAATGGATCAAGATCATCGGCGCCCCCGGTGAGGCAAAGTCGTTGGTTTGTACCGTGCCGCCGCAGCATATGTACGGGCTCGAGGCGGGAATCATGCTGCCGCTCTGTTCCAAAGACGTGTCCGTGTTCGACGCCCGGCCGTTCTTCGCCGCAAACGTTGCCGACGCACTGAACGCGGTGCCTGCGCATCGCGTGCTGGTAACCACGCCGATGCATCTGGATCTGCTGGTGCGTGGGAACGTCGATCTGCCGCCGCTGCATGCCGTTATCACGGCGACGACGGCGCTTGATGCGGATCTGGCGCGGGAGGCGGAACGCAGGTTCGCGACCCGGGTCGTCGAGGTATTCGGTACCACGGAAACCGGTCTCATCGGCACCCGCGAACCCACCCGGACCGATGTGTTCATGCCGCGCGACGATCTTCGTATCTCGTTCGACGGCCGGCGTATGTCGGTCGCGTCCCAATGGCGGACGGATGCGTTGAAGATCGACGATACGATTGAACAGGCGGGAAAAGGATTCCGCCACATCGGGCGCGGCGACGATCTCGTCAACGTCGCCGGCAAGCGGGGGTCGCTTGCCGGGCTGACGCGTGCATTGTGCGAGGTCGACGGCGTTATGGACGGTGCGTTCGTGATGCCGGATCGGCCAGCGTCCGGCCGTGGGCAGACGCGGCCTGTCGCGTTCGCCGTTGCGCCCGGTCTGGACGCGGACACCGTGCGCCGGGCTCTCCGCAAGCGCATCGTTGCCGCGTTCGTGCCGAAGCGAGTGGTCATGATAGACGAGATGCCGCGAACGCCGAGCGGTAAGCCGCATGTCGCCGGCTTGCTGGCGATGCTGGCGGAAACGAGCGGCGCGTTTTCGGTCCCCGGCGACCATCCGTCGCTGCCCGGGCATTTTCCGGGGAACCCGATCGTGCCGGGCGCCGTGGTCTTGGATCTTGCGCTCCGCACCCTTCGTATTCCGCCATCGGCTGAACTGAAGAGCGTGAAGTTCACCGGCGTTCTGCGACCGGAGGAAGGCTGTATCGTCGAGGCGTCCACAAACCATGGCACGATGGAAATCACCTGCCGCGCCGGCGACCGGCCGATCATGCAGGCCTCGGTGTGGCCGGACCCGTCATGAGTGCGGACACGGGAACGCCGCACTGGACCGTGCGCCGGGAACGCGGCAGCGCTTGCCTGATCAAGTTCATCGCTTGGCTGGCCGTGGTGTCGGGACGCCGTGTGACCCGTGTTCTTCTGTATCCGATCACGGTTTATTTTCTGCTGTTCGCGCCCTATCCGCGCCGTCACGCCAAGCGTTACCTGAAACGTGTGCTGAAACGTCCGGTAACGTGGCGCGATCTCTTCCGGCACTTCCATTGTTTTGCCGGCACCATTCTCGACCGGGTGTTCCTCCTGAAAAAGAAATTCGAACTCTTCGATATCGAGGTGGCGGGCCTGGACGAACTCCGCGAGGCCCAGGGGGAAGGGCGCGGTGTCATTCTGTTGGGCGCGCATTTCGGGAGTTTCGATGCCATGCGGGCGCTGGCCGATGCCGAGGAAAGCCATGAGCTGAAGGTCCTGATGTACGACGGCAACGCCAGCACGGTCGGTGCGGTACTAGGTGCCATCGATCCGGCGCTCGAGGCGCAGATCATTCCGCTCGGCCCGCCCGATAGCCTGATCAGGGTCAGCGAGGTGCTCCGCGACGGCGCGATGGTCGGCATTCTGGGCGACAGGATCACGCGCGGCGAGAAAACGTACGATGTCGCGTTCCTCGGCGAAACGGCAAAGGTCGCCGCGGCGCCGTGGGTGTTGGCCGCCGTGACCGGTGCGCCGGTTGTCGTATTTTCTGCGGTTTTCGATGGCGATAGGGGCTACAAGGTGCGACTCTGCAGGCTTCCGGTCGCGGCCGGTGCGCGCCCCCGGGACCATGAAGAGGGGCGCCGCTTTGCCGAGGCTTATGTCGGGATTGTCGAAAAATGGGCCCGCGAGGCACCATACAACTGGTTCAACTTCTATGATTTCTGGGCTTAGAACGCTCGCCGCCGCAATATTGCTCTGGACGATTGCCGCCCCTGCCGTCGCCGACTGGACGGCGGAAGATCTGTCGGCAACGCTCAAAAGTCGAGATGCGAATCAGGTCCGTTTCAAGGAACGCCGCGACATCAGCTACCTAAGTCAGCCGCTCGTCTCCGAAGGCATCATGCGCCTGGAGGACGGTGTGCTGATCAAGTCGGTGACGGCGCCGGAACCCGAAACGTTCGAGATTCGTGACAAAAAGATCGTTCACATTGCCGCGGACAAAAGCGAAACCCGTCTCGATATCGCCGAACACCCGGTCCTGCAGGTTCTGGCCGTCACGTTACGGGCGGTTCTCGACGGCGATCTGGCGCCGCTGCGGACGTTGCTCACGCTCGAGGTCTCCGGTGCGCAGTCGGGCTGGGCGCTCCGCATGTCGCCGCGAGACGGACCGCTCCGCGATCATCTGCGGGACATCGTGATCGAGGGGCGCGGCGCTGACGTCGGGCGGATCGCGATTGACCAGCGGAACGGCGACAAGACTGTGATACAAATCGAACATGAGTGACATGCTTCGGCGCCTTGCGCTGCCGTTCTTCATCGTTCTGCTCGTGCTGCTGGCATTGGCCGTCCGCGCCGTGCCGGTTTCCACGGACATGTCGTTCTTCACACCGGACAGGGGCGACGGCGTCGAGGATTTTCTGTTCCGCCAGATGACCCGCGCCGACGGAGTAGCCATGATCGCTGTCAGCGGCGACGATAAGGATCGTGTCCGAACCGCCGCCGACGCGGTCATCGAACGCCTCGAAAGCATGAAAGCGGTGTCGCGGGTGCTGGCGGATGGTTTCTCCATAGATCGTGAAGCGCGAGCATTCCTGATGAAGCATCGCTATGTCCTCGGGCCGGATCTGGCGGACGGAGCATTCACCACGGCGCATATGAGCGATCGGATCGCCGACGGGTTGGGGAAACTGGGGTCCGGCATCGGTCCTGTTTACCGCGACATATTCCCGCGCGACCCGACCGGGCGCGCGCTGCGGTTCGTCGACCGGGACGATTTTCTGGGCCCGTCCGGCGTTGGCGGTTCATCCTGGCAGAACGATCCCGGGCGCGTTCCGATCCTGGCGCTCCTGAACATCGGCGCGGACGATATACCGGGCCATGCCGATATCCGGCGCGCGGTTCGGGATGCCGCCGCCGAGGGCGGCGCCGGTGTTTCCGTCGCCATCAGCGGTCCCGGGTTTTTCGCACTGGGCGCGAGCGAGCGCATCCGTTCGGAAATGCGCGTGCTGGCGGCGCTCGCCGCCGCCGGCGTCGCGATCGTGCTGTTTGCCGCGTTTCGTGCCTCGATGATCCTGGTCACGATTGCACTTCCGGTCGCCTTTGGATTGCTGAGCGGGATTCTCGTGACGGCATGGCTTTTCGGGAGCGTGCACGGTGTCGCCATCGCTTTCGGTTCGGTGATGATCGGTGTCGCGGTCGACTATCCGGTTCACCTTGCCAGTTTCCGGCGCCCCGGCGAGGACGGCCATGCCGTCGCCCGGCGTCTTTTCCCGGTGATGGCGCTCGGCGCGGCGACGACGCTGGCCGGGTTCGTGATCATGTCGCAATCCAGTTTCCCCGGGCTCGCGCAGATCGGGACTCTGACGGCGACGGCGATCATCGTCGCGGTGCTGTTCAGCCGTTGGCTGCTGCCGCTTGCCCTGCCGAGCCGGCCGCTCGATATCCGGCCGGGACGGGCACTGTGGGGAAGGTTGCATGATCGGCCCGGCTTCAGACGGGTAGCCCGATATTTGTGCCGCGCCGCGCCTGTTCTCGGGATCGGGGCCGTGATCGCAACGGGGGCGAGCGTCTGGGACGACGACATACGCAATCTGAGGATGCCGAACGAAGCACAGGTTCAGATCGACCGGGAGCTTCGCGCCGGTCTTGGCATGCCGGACGTCAGCCATGTCGTGTTGGTTGAGGGCAAATCCCGGGAAGATGTGATGGACGCGCAATGGCGCGTATCCGGCCAGCTTCGCGATGCCGTCCGGGATGGCCGCATCGGCGGGTATCTCTCGCTTACCGATGTTTTGCCGCCGGTGTCGGTGCAGACGGCGCGAATCGCCCGGATACCCGACGCGGCCGTGCTTCGGGACCGGTTGGCGACGGCAACGGAATCGCTACCGGTGAAGGCGGAGGTCTTCCGTCCGTTCCTGCGGGACATCGAAGCTGCCCGCCAAGGCGGCGCCGTCCATGCCGACGATCCGGCGCTGCGTGGTCTGACGCTGCTGATGAGCTACCCGGTCGAGGTCGGTGACGACTGGATGAACGCCATCCGGCTGATCCCCCCCATAGATGCCGAGGCGCTCGAACTCGAGGGCGCGGCCCTCATCAATCTGCGTCGGATGGCGACGGAAATCGTCCGTGACTATCGCGTCGAGGGGCTGGAGCTGTTGGCGATCGGTGCGCTTGTCGGGCTGCTTATCGTCATCGTCGGCCGGCGCGGCATCCGGCCGGCGCTCGGGGTCGTCGCGGCGCCGGTGACCGCGGTGGCGGTTACGGCAACGGCCCTGATCCTTTCCGGCACGCCGCTAAGTTTTTTTCATTTGCTCGCGCTGGTGCTGGTCGTCAGCATTGGTATCGATTACGAACTTTTTTTCGCCGGTTATCAGGAGGGCCCGGAAGCGGGAGAACACAGCTTCAGTTCCGTCATGCTTTGCTTCGTTTCGACATTTCTGGTTTTTGCCGTGCTCGCGACGTCGGAGATTCCGATGTTGCACGCTATTGGTGTGACGGTCGCGCTGGGTGCGGCGGTTTCATTCCTCGTGACCGTGATGCGGGCTGACCGAAAGCCGGTTTCATGATGAGCAACATCGCGGTCAGACGCCTGACATGTACATCGGCGCTCGGGCGCGGCATGGCGGCAATGCACGATGCGCTTATCCAGGCACGGTCCGGACTGGTCGCGTACGACTGCCCCGAGGCGCCGCTGGAAACTTTCGTCGGGCGGACCGAGGGATTGGAAACCGTTGCGTTTCCGGAGGGGTTCGAGGAATACGACTGCCGTAACAACCGCCTTGCCGAAATGGCACTCAACGAAGACGGCTTCATGGAGGCGGCGCTGGCCGCGGTTCGTGCATTCGGGGCGGAGCGGGTCGGCGTCGTGCTCGGCACCAGTACGTCCGGGATCGGTTCGACGGAACAGGCCTACAGCGATCATGCGGCCGGCGGCGAGATTCCGTCGCCGTCCGGTTTCGCGGCGACACATGACCTTGCCTCGCTGAGCCGGTTCGTGGCGCGCCGTCTGGGCGCGACGGGGCCCAGCTACACGATCTCGACCGCCTGTTCGTCCAGTACGCGCAGCTTTAGCGACGGCGCGCGCCTGATCGCTGCTGGATTGTGCGATGCGGTGGTTGTCGGCGGCGTCGACAGCTTGTGCGAAACGTCGATCCGCGGGTTCAATGCGCTTCAGCTTCTATCGTCCCGCCCGTGCCGCCCCAATGACCGGGACCGGGACGGGATCTCGATCGGCGAAGCGGGAGGCTTCGCGCTGCTGGTCCGGGCGTCGGCCGATGACCCGGTCGTCCTTGCCGGGATCGGCGAAAGCTCGGACGCCTATCATATGTCGTCGCCGCATCCGGAAGGGAAAGGGGCCATTGCCGCGATGACGGCGGCGCTGGAAACGGCCGGCTTGACGGCGGGGGACATTGGTTACGTGAACATGCACGGTACCGGCAGCGTCTTCAACGATAAGGTGGAGGACCTGTCGATCGCCGCCGTCCTCGGGACGGCGACGCCCTGCAGTTCGACCAAGGGATTCAGTGGGCATACTTTGGGCGGCGCGGGTATTCTCGAAGCGGCGGTGACCCTCACCGCGCTCAAGGGCGGGTTCGTTCCGGCGAACCTGAACCTCGGGAACGTCGACCCCGCGTTCCGATGCCGCATCGTCCACGAGACAGAACAGACCGCAATGACGCACGCCATGACCAACAACTTCGGTTTCGGCGGTAATAACTGCGTGCTGATTTTTTCGATAAGGGCGTGACGTGAAGGTAGGGGTATCAGGGATTTCGGTGATCGCGCCCGGTGTCAACGGGTGGGAGGAGGTGCGGCCTGTCCTTGGCGGCGAGAAACCGTGGCCGGAGGGCGAACTCGTCCTGAGCGCACCGGACGTCCTGCGGCCGAGGGAACGCCGCCGCACCAGCCCGTCGCTACGTCTCGCATTGAACGCCGCCGTCGCCGCCTGCCGAATGGCGGAGTGCGCGTTCGACGAGGTGACGTCGGTGTTCGGTAGCGCGGTCGGCGACGGCGCGGTGTGCGACGGCATCCTGACGGCGCTATGCCGCCCGGAACGCCTGGTGTCGCCGACACAGTTCCACAATTCCGTTCACAATGCCGCCGCCGGATACTGGAGCATAAGTACGGGCAACACGAACTCGTCAGTGTCGATTGCCGCCGGTGGGGCGACGTTCGGCGCCGGATTGCTGCGCGCTGTTTTGATGACGATGTCCGAACAGCGGCCGACCGTGCTGGTTGTCTCGGACCATCCGCTGCCGGGACTGCTCGGCAAGATGCATGCGATGGATCGTGCGATGGCGGTCGGCCTCGTGCTGTCACCGTCGGATACGGCGGGCCGGACGTGCGCGGTGCTTGAAATTCAGGGCGCCGCCGATGCGCCGGAGACCGTTCCGGCCGATACGGCATGGACGCCGTTGTATGATGGCACGACAGCGGGTCGTGCGCTGCCGCTCCTGACGGCGATTGCCAATCGGACGTCCAGCCCTGAAGATGTGGTGTGTGCCGCTGGCGTCAATGACTACAGAATCAAGGTCCGGGTATCGAATTGACGAATGCTGAGATCGACATCGAACGGTTGATTCCCCACGCCGGGAAGATGGTGTTGATCGATGCCGTCACCGCCTGGGACAGCGACTGTATTTCCTGCCGGACATCGTCCCATCGGAGGCCTAACAATCCGCTCCGCAACGAGGCGGGCCTGCCTGCGGTCTCCGCGGTCGAATACGCGGGCCAGGCGGCGGCGCTTCACGGCGGTCTGACCGGGCGCAGTGCCGACGGGCTTTTGGTGGCCGTCAGGGACCTTGCACGGGGAATCGATTTTCTGGACCGTGTCGCGGCAGACCTCGTGATCGAGGCCGAATGCCTGGTCTCGAATGCCCAGGCCTCCATTTACCGGTTCCGCGTTCTGCCGGACGGTGGTGACGATACCCCGCTTGCGGCGGGCCGCATTACGATTGCGCTCGGCGGCATGACATGACCGGGGAGACGCCCAAGCGCGCGCTGGTAACCGGCGCCAGCGGCGAACTCGGCGCCGGTATCGTCCGTGCGCTCGCGCGCGATGGGCATCACGTGATCGTGCATGCGCACAGCCAGCCGGATATCGCTTCCCGCCTCGCCGACGAATTGAACGCGGCCGGCATGTCCGCGGAGGCCGTGACTTTCGACGTTTGCGATCACGAAGGGACGGCGCGGGCACTGGAGGGGATCGGCCAGGGCGGGCCGGTGCAGATTCTCGTCAGCAATGCCGGCGTCAACGTCGATGCGCCGATGGCCGGCATGACCGAAGCCGACTGGCGGCAGCCCATCGAGGTTGCGCTGAACGGCTTCTTTAATGTCGCACGTCCTCTGCTCATGCCGATGATCCGTTCGCGCTGGGGCCGCATCGTCGCCGTCTCGTCCGTTTCGGGAATCATGGGCAACAGAGGACAGAGCAATTACGCCGCCGCGAAGGCGGGGCTTCACGGCGCCGTCAAGTCGCTGTCGCGCGAGATTGCATCGAAAGGGGTCACGGTCAACGCCGTGGCGCCGGGCATCCTCGAGAACAGGATCGGCGACGGCGGTTTCGACGATACCCAGTTGAAGTCGTTCGTGCCCATGAAACGGGCAGGCCGGATCGATGAAGTCGCCGACGTCGTGTCATTCCTGTCGTCCGACGGTGCATCCTACATCACCGGCCAGGTTATCGCCGTTGACGGCGGCATGAGCTGACGGGGGGCGCGTGGAAAGTCGCATCGCCCTGGTGATTCCGGCCTATAACGAAGGCGCGACCATTCGCCGCATCGCGGAAGGGGCGCTCGACGCATCACCGAACGTCATCGTGGTCAACGACGGGTCGACCGACGATACGAAGGCGGCGCTTGACGGCCTCTCGGTCAGACGGATCGACTTCTCCGCCAATCGCGGCAAGGCGGCGGCATTGCTGGCGGGGTTCCGCGAAGCGCTGACGATCGGCGGCGTGGACGGCATCGTTACCCTCGACGGCGACGGTCAGCATCGAACCGGCGACATCGCCGCGATCGCTGAAAAGGGGCTCGACGGCGGAAACGCCATCGTCGTCGGCTCGCGGCTCTGGGATACGGACAAGTTCCCGGCGTCCAGGCTGCGTGCCAACAAGGTCGCCAACTTCTGGATATCGTGGGCGGCGGGCCAGCGTATCGCCGACAGCCAAAGCGGCTTCCGGTACTATCCGGTATCTGTGCTGCGGCAACTCGACCTGGACGCGTGCAGCCAGCGCGGCTTCGTGCTCGAAAGCGAGCTTCTGATCTTGGCGTCGTGGGCGGGATCGCCGGTCAGGAGCGTGAGAATTCCGGCTCTTTATGGCACCGAAGATTTCCGGCCGAGCCATTTCCGCCCGGTTGCCGATATTACGCACATCGTCCTGATGGTCGCGGGGAAGCTTCTGTCGCGCGGTATGAATATTCCAGGACTGGTGCGGTATATGCGCGGTGGCGAGTTCACGGAATAATACAATCAAAACTTGAAGCTGTTCGATGCGGTCATTACGCTACCCGCAGTATTCAAACGGGGAGAGAGAGAATGAAGCGTTTTGCAACGCACTTTGCGTTAGTCGTTCTGGCCGCCGTGGCCACCGTATCCTGCCGGACGTCGCCGGTTTTCAATGTCGTCAACGCGCCGTTCACTCAGCCCGCGCCGTCTCTTGAAGAGGCCGATGCCGCGATCAAACGGGCAGGTGCCGCGCTGGGCTGGCAGTCGAAAACCACCGAGCCCGGAAAAATCCTCGCGACCCTTCCGATTCGTTCGCATGTCGCCATCGTCGATGTGACGTTCAATCAGAAAGAATTCAGCATCATGTACCGGGACAGCACGAACCTGAAGTACGACGGGACGGAAATCCACTCCAACTACAACGGCTGGATCGAGAACCTGCGGAACGGGATTATCGCACAGTCGTCGCTGTTTTGATCCGAACGCTGAATTATTAGACGCCGTGCACGAGCACCCGATGCTAAAGGGTGGAGATAAATGCAATAACAGATTGCATTGAGGGCGTCTCGAAATTCGCGGCGTTGTTTTCCGCGCGCTTTGGTTCTCTGCTTGCGCAAGCCATAAAATGGACACGACCATTTTTTGCCGATGCTCTTCTCATGTTACACGGCGAAATGCATGGTTGCCGGCCCTAACCGCGCAAAGGCCGACCGATGAGATACTGCTACGTCTACGTCTTGGGCGAGGCCGGCGGCGCGTCGCCACGCACCTACGTGGGCTGGACCGTGGATCTCGACCAGCGTTTGGCTCAACACAACGCCGGGACCGGTGCCAGGTCGACCCGCGGTCGGCGGTGGCGACTACTTTATGCCGAACGCTACAAGACCCGGGGCGAGGCGCTTAGCCGTGAATGGCATCTCAAGCGCGACCGGGCCTTCCGGAAAACCCTCACCCAATGCTTGGGCGGTCCGCCCCTTCCTTGAC
The DNA here is from genome assembly GCA_965229805.1 of Rhodospirillales bacterium. Taxonomy (GTDB): domain Bacteria; phylum Pseudomonadota; class Alphaproteobacteria; order Rhodospirillales; family Casp-alpha2; genus UBA4479. The sequence continues at coordinate 379,397 of CBDDJO010000001.1, forward strand.
CGGCCCTTCGCCGCGCCTAAACTGAGCGCCCGTGATGCAGGGGGCAAGTCATGAAAATCATATCCGCGCGTGTTGCGTTCGTTCAGGTCACCGACGAGGACCGTCTCGCGCTCGACGACGCGCGCAAGCCGACGACCCGCGACGTCGTCGTGGTGCAGATCGCCACGGATGACGGATACGAAGGTCTTGCCGCCGGTTTCCTGTTCGGCGGGTTGACCAACGCGCTGCATTCGGCGACCGAGGAAATGGCGGCGCTGCTGGTCGGCATGGACGCGGCGCGGATCGAGGCGGTGCACGGAAAACTCATCAAGCACGTCGATAAGCTACGCCATGTCGGTATCTTCCGGGTTGCGCTGAGCCTGTTCGATATCGCGCTCTGGGATATCGCGGGCAAGGCGGCGGGCCAGCCGCTCTGGAAGCTGTTCGGCGGCACCAATGACCACATGCCGGTTTACGCCAGCGGACAGATGGACCGCAGCCTGTCGGACGACGTGCTGGCGCGCTCGGCCGCGCAGGTCGCGGAAAGCGGGTTCAAGCACGCCAAGCTTCACCTAGGCCTGCCCGACGGGGCCGACCCGGCACGCGAGATCGAACGCGCGAAACTGGCGCAAGACGCGCTCGGCCCGGGTGTGCGCTTGCAGGCCGACGTCAACGACCGCTTCGCCGTGCACCGCGCCGTCGATATCGGCCATCGGCTGCAGGACGCGGGCGTCCGGCTTTCGATCCTCGAGGATCCGATCGATCACACCGATCTGGACGGTTTGGCGCATGTGACCCGCGCGCTCACGACGCCGGTGATGGCGGGGGAAAGTAACTGGGGCGTGGCGCCCTTCCGGCAGATGATCGAAAAGCGCGCCGTCGACATCCTGATGGTCGACCTGCTGCAGGTCGGCGGCTACACCGCCGCGCGCAAGGTGGCAGCCATGGCCGAGGGCGCGAATTTCCCGATCGTCACCCACCTGTTGCCGGAATATTCGGTGCACCTGGGCGCGGGCGTCCCGAACGGGCTGATCTGCGAGCACAAGGAATGGCTGTGGCCGCTGTTCGACGGCCTGCCGATTTTGAAGGACGGGGAAGCGTTTCTTTCCGAACGTCCCGGCCATGGGCTCGCTTTGGCGCCCGCCTACCGGGATATCTTCTGAGCGTCTCCGCCCCGGCGTTCGCCGGGCCGGCGGTTATCGGCGCTCGTCCTTATCCTGACCGCCTTTATCCGTCGCCATGAGACCCGCGACGACACCCAGTGCGGCGGCCGTCAGCATCGTCTTGGACGTACTGCCGTTGGACCGGGCCATGACCGCGGTTGTTTGGCGGAAGATTTCCGCCGTGGGGTCGTTGTCATACCCGGGCTGACGGGCTTGCCGTGCCGGGACATCACGAGATCCCCCGACCCAGACCAACAGCGCGATGCCGGTCACGAGCAGGGCCACCGCGACGCAGAGCGCCGCCACGTAATCCGGCAGATGCAACGCGAGCCAGATATACGCCGCCCCGGCAGCGAAGCCGGCGGCGCACGCGAGCACGAGCGCGCCGAGTATGGCAATCGCCGCCGTGACGAGACTGCGCTTCGCCGCAGTCTTGGCGCGTTCAAACGACGCGCCGAGCAACCCTGCTGTGCCGGAAAGGTTCATTGCTGTTGTCCGGCCTAGTGGCGGCGGATCAATTGCGAGAACACGACGCCGGCGCCGAAGGCGATCAGTACGCTCCTGAGCGGGTTGTCGCTGACGGTCGTGCCGACGGCCTCGGCGGATTGCTTGCCTTTGTCGCGGGCCTGCTCGGCAAGGCGCTGTGCCTTGTCGCGAATCTCGCCTTGCGTCTCCTCGGCCATCGATTTGCTGATGGCGGATACGTCCTTCGTAAGCTTGTCGATCGACGTACGAAGATCGGCCATGTCTTTTTTCAGGGTTTCGGTTTCGCTAGCCATTTTGTGTCTCCTTTCGGTTCGGACTTGGCTCTGCTGCACGGGCGAACGCCTAGTCGGCGGCGTCCTTGACCGCGCGTTTGGCGTCATTGACGCTTTCGTCGATCTTCTCGCCGGCTTCTTCGGCGGGGCCCTCGCTGTCGCAGCCCGTCAGGGCAGCAGATGACATAAGGACAATGCCGAGGAAGAAGGGAAGCAACACTTTATGGTTTAAGTTTGACATCAATATGTCTCCTTATTGTTGTGCGCCGATGCTATGCCCGGCGACCGGATGTGCCGTGATGTATGGTGATGCGGCATGGCCGCGGTTATCGGGCCGCGCCGTTGTCCTGTGGGTCAGACCGGCGGGCGCCGTCCGAGCAGACCGAAGATAAGCGCCAGCGCGAACAGGGCGAGGAAGATATAGAACAGAATCTGTGCCACGCCGCCGGCAGCGGCGGCGATACCGCCGAATCCGAAGAACCCGGCGATGATGGCAATGACAAAAAAGACGGCGGCCCAATAAAGCATGATTCAAATCCTTTCTTTGTAATAAATCATGGGGCCGTAACCGGCCCCTCGTTAATAATCCAACTCTTCCTTGACTGTCAGAGTGCGAAAATATTCCATCCCCCGGATACACTGTTCCAGCTGCCGCGGGCTGTCATTCGCCGGATTTTCGCGTTAAGCTGGCGTTTGCAACGATGTCCCGCCTTGACTGAAAGAACCGACGCCCGTGTTTGAAACCATGCCCGAACCCGCGTTCCTTGCGGTCGCGCTTCTTGCCGTGCTGATCACCGGGATCTCCAAGAGCGGGCTTGGCGGTGGGCTCGGCCAGCTTTCCGTGCCGCTGATGGCAATGTTCATTTCGCCGGTCGCGGCGGCGGCGATCATGCTGCCGATCCTGTGCACGATCGACCTGTTCAACATCTGGGGCTACCGCAAGGATTTTCATAAGGGCAACCTGATCGCGCTGCTGCCCGGCGCCATGATCGGCATCGGCATCGGCGCGCTGACGTTCAAGCACGTCGACGAGCACATGATCCGGCTGTTGCTGGGCGGGCTGTCGCTGATCTTCTCGCTGACGTACTTCCTGCAGCAGACCCCGCTCAGTGCCGACAGCCGGCTCGGCCGCTGGTTTGGCTTGGGTGCCGGCGCACTCGCCGGATTCACCAGTTTCGTCGCGCACGCCGGCGGCGGCCCGGTGAAGATCTTCCTGCTGCCGCAGCGCCTCGACAAGAAGCTGTTCGTCGGCACCCAGGTGTTCTTTTTCTTCGTCGTCAACCAGGTGAAGATCTGGCCGTACCTGTGGCTCGGGCAGTTCTCGGCGGACAACCTGTCGATGAGCCTGATGCTGATGCCCATCGTGCCGCTCGGCGTCTGGCTCGGCTGGAAGCTGATCCGCGTCATCGACGGCGAGACGTTCTACCGCATCTGCTACGCGCTGCTGTTCTTCGCGGGGGTGAAGCTCATCTACGACGGATTGCTTGGAAAGGGGCTCATCTGAGCCAGTTAGAGAAGCCGGAAAACCTTCTCTGGTGGCGCTTCGGACGTCGATGAGTATTCCATAAATGCGAGACCGTAGTCGATGTCCTCGTCGTTGGACGAACACGGGAACATGATCGCTTCTGCGGTCCTGTACCGGTCGACACGGTCGTTGTGATAGCGCGCGAAGCGTCGTGTGTAGGCGACCTTCTTTTGTGCGCACACCTGGTAATAGTTGCCCCGGACGGCTTGGTCGAAATCGTCTTCGACGTAAATTTCTTCGAGGCACTTGCCGATGACATTCATGCCGTAATGGGCATCGATATGGGTGCCCGAGAATACGATCTTCGGCTGGTTGTCGACACCTTTGGTGAAATCGAGCACCCAGACGTGTTGAACCAAGGGGGCAATTGTCATCAGGTCGACCGATTTATAGGTCGGAAACCGGCGCCCGCCTGCCTCGCCAATGACGAACTCGGCGAACCGAATCAGTCGCGGGTTATCCGTTAATGTACAAATTCGCTCGATCATCGTCCCATTGTCTGCGGTGCCCCATGTGGGCAGCCAGTTCTGATAATTGTGAAAAAATGACATTTCATTGAAACGCTGTGCGCCGTCCACTTGATTGATCTCCATACCGACCGTAACGTTGCGAAAAATACGTACTTATACTGACGGAATCCTGACTGTCATCGGCAGGCGCCTTACAATGCCTTACAGCATCTCGGGGCGTCCCGGGATATGGGGGAAGAACCAGGAATCACCATGAACAACCGATTAGATCATTTCGCCGATGCCATCGTCTGGCGGTCACTGCTCTACGTGCCGGCCAACAACGAGAAATTCATCGCCAAGGCGCACACGCGCGAGGCCGACGCCATCATCCTCGATCTCGAGGACAGCGTCCCCGAACAGGAACGCCCGCGCGCCCGCGAGATGCTGGCCGATGCGGTCAAATCGGTGACGCAGTCGGGCGCCGACGCCACGGTGCGTATCAACCGCCCGCTCCGGCATATGGTGGCCGACGTGGAAGCGGCGGTGAAGGCGGGTGCCAGGGCGCTGTTCGTGACCAAGGTCGACGGCGCCGGGCACCTCAAGCTGGTCGCCGAGCTGGTCGCCGAGGTCGAGGCCGAGGCCGGACGGCCCGCGGGCGACGTTCGTCTGGTGGCGATGATCGAGACCGCGGACGCGTACTTCCGCGCGCACGCCGTGGCACGTGCGTCGTCGCGGCTGGTCGGCATGAACCTGGGCGGCGAGGATTTCGCCATGGACATGGGCATGGAACCCGATTCCGAAACCCTGGCGATGCCCAAGCAGCAAATCGCCATCGCCGCCAAGGCCGGCGGGCTGATGGCCATGGGCTTCATGGGGACCGTCGCCGATTACACCGATACCGAGGGTTTCCGCACCAACGTCCGGCGCTCGCGCAAATTCGGCTTCGAGGCGGCGAGCGTCATCCATCCCTCCGGCATTCCTATCGTCAATGAGGAGTTCACCCCCACGGACGAAGAGGCCGACCGGGCGCGGCGGATCGTCGAGGCCTACGCACAGGCGGAGAAAGAGGGCTCCGGCGCGATCAAGATCGACGGTAAAATGATCGACGTGCCGGTCGCGGTCCGCGCGGAGAGACTTTTGGCGCGTTACGAGGCGATCAAATCCAAGAACAAGGGCTAGGCCCGGACCCGATCGCGATTTGCGCCGTCCCTACCCGGGCTTTAAATTCGATACCGAGCACCGCAAAAGCGGGCCAACAAAAACAAAGACACACTTAGGGAACAACAACGATGCAACTCCGTACACGGCCCTTGAAGGAGACGTTCGGCCTTGAGGTTCTGGACGTCGACCTGTCCGATTTGGACGAGGCGACCTTCGACGCCATCTACAAACTCTGGCAGCGCGAACCGCTCTTGTTGTTCCGCCGGCAAAGCCTGAGCGAACGCCAGCAGGTCGAATATTCGAAACGCTTCGGCGATCTCGACGTGCTGGTGCGCGACGATATGATCTCGCCCAAGCACCCGGAGATCATCTACATCACCGGCCTCAAGCGCGAGGACGGCACGCCGCTCGGCGGTCTCGGCACCTATGAGATCTACTGGCACCACGACCAGATCTACCGCCAGCGCCCGGCTAGCGGCTCGGTGTTCTATGCCGTCGAGATGCCGGAGAACGACGGCCGCACGTCTTATTGCAACACCCGGCTCGGCTACGAGACGTTGCCCGACAACCTGAAGAAGGCGCTCGACGGCCGCCGCGCCACGGCCAAGTACGGCATGAAGAAGGAGTCGTCCACACAGCGCGACTTCAAGAAAAACCCCGATCAGATGAAGAAGATCGACGAGAAGACACCGCCGGCCACCCACGACATCGTGCTCGAAAACCCGGCGACGGGGCAGAAGTCGATCTATCTCGACCCGAACAAGACGCTGTGTATCGAGGGGATGACCGAGGAAGAGAGCGTTGAGCTGATCGACGCGGTGAGCCGGCACCTGCTGCAGGACGATTTCGTCTATACCCACACCTGGCGCAACGGCGACGTGGTGATGTGGGACAACGCGCGACTCTGGCACAAGCGCGACGCGTTCGACCCGACGATGCCGCGTTTCGCACGGCGCACCACGATCTTTCTCAGGCCGAACGATTTCGCCGTGCCGGAACCGGACGCGGCATGAGCGCGCCGGGGGACGATCCGGGCGGAAAGACGCCGCCGCTCCGGGGGCTTCGTGTGATCGACGCGTCGACCGTCATCGCCGGGCCGACCATCGGCCGCATGATGGGTGATTTCGGCGCCGACGTGATCAAGGTCGAACACCCGAGAGGCGATCCGCTCCGCAACACCGGCGAACAGAAGGACGGCGTTGGGCTGTGGTCGAAGATGGCCAACCGCAACAAGCGTTGCGTGACGCTCAACTTCGGGTCCGAGAAAGGACAGGCGATTTTCAAGGACCTGATCAAGACCACCGACGTGCTGATCGAAAATTTCCGCACCGGCACCATGGAGAAGTGGGGGCTCGGCTGGGAGGATTTGAAGGCGATCAACCCGCGGCTCGTCATGGTGCGGGTGACGGGTTACGGCCAGACCGGGCCTTACAGGAACCGCGCCGGGTTCGGCACCATTGCCGAGGCGTTCTCGGGCTTCGCCGCGATCACGGGGACGGCGGACGGTCCGCCGACGCTGCCGAGCTTCGGCCTCGCCGACGGCATCGCGGCGGCCTATGGCACGTTTTCGGCGATGTTCGCGCTCTATCACCGCGACGCGAACGGCGCCGGCGTCGGCCAGTACATCGACCTTTCGATCTACGAGCCATTGTTCCAGCTCATGGGGCCGCAGCCGCTGCAATACGACCAGTTGGGCGTGGTGCAGGAACGCTGGGGCAACCGGTCCAAGGCCAACGCGCCGCGCAACACGTACCAGACGAAGGACGGGCACTGGGTCGCGATTTCGACCAACGCGCCCAGTATCGTCAAGCGCGTGCTGACGCTCTGCGGCGGCGAGGAAGCGGCGGGCGACCCGCGCTTTCAGACGCCGGCCGGCCGGGTCGAGCATATCGACGAGGTCGACGGCATCGTCGCCGGCTGGATCGCCGAACACGATCTCAAGACGGTACTGGACGAGTTCGAGCGGGTCGAGGCGGCGATCGGCCCCGCCTACACCATCGACCAGATCTTCGAGGACGCGCAGTACCGGGCGCGGGGCGACATCATCGAGATGGATGACGAGGATCTGGGCAAGCTCAAGATGACCAACGCCTTTCCGTTCATGTCGGAAACGCCGGCGGAAGTCCGCTTTGCCGGCCCGCGCCTCGGCCAGCACAATGAGGAGATATTCTCCGGTGAACTCGGCATGTCGGTGGCGGAACTGAAGGCGCTCAAGGACGAGGGCGTGATCTGAACGCTCAGTTCGCGGCGACGTCGCAGCCACCCTGGAGTTCGCCCTCAAGCCCGCGCTGCATCACGGCGGCAAGCGCGCGGTAGCCCCGTTCGTTGAAGTGGCCGGGATCGTTGGGGCCGTGTAGGTATCCTTCAGCCGTTGATATCTCTCGGAGCGCGGCGCGGGTATCCATGAATCTGGAACCGGCGCGCGCGGCCGCGTCGCGGATGGCCGCACAGGCCCGGTCGCTGTTTTCGAGGATATCGGTGACGTCCTTTCGTACCAGCTCGCCGCGGAACGGCTTGCCGTTCTCGAAACGGCGATCGCTGAGCTCGACCGTCTCCGATACGAACCGGTAGGCGTTGACCGGCGATGGGATGTAGACGGTCCAGATCTCCGCTGCCGGGAACAGTTTCTTCAGCGACACGAGCGATGCCTCGAACAGGTTCGAGACCGCGATCATTTCGCGCGCCGTGTTGAAGGCGATCGGTTCCTGCGTGCGGTCCGGATACGTTCCGGCTTTACCACCTGCTGTGATGACGGCATCCGATTCCTCGTAGCGGGTCCAGTTTTCGCGGTAGGTATCCCGCGACGTATAGCTGCGGATCCAGCGGTCATCGGGTGCGAACGCGGGAATATCGCGTTCCGTCTTGTTCTTGAGCACGAGCTTGCCGAGCTTGGTCGCGGTATCGATCAGATGCGCGTTTCTGAGCCAGTACCAGCGCCGGACGGCGGCGTCCTCGCCGGCGGCGACGCGGCCGGTTACGGCCTTTTCGACGTATGCGGGGGATTCCATTTGCTCGACCGTGCTGCCGGAAAGCTCGTCGGCGAAATCGTTGCCCTCGTAGAAGTAAACCAGCACGCGCTTCGGCGGGGCAACGCCGGTGCCGGTGAAGACGGTCATGCCGAGGTAGTCCTTGGTGACCTGGTACGGGAGCACGTAGCTCGGGTGGCCGCCACGGTAGCCGAACGTGAGCACGTCCTCGCCGGTCAGCTCGTGCAGCACATGCCCCGCGTTGTAGACCGGATTGCCGTCGTTGACGCGCTGCATGAACCAGTCGCCCAGCCCCTCGGCGTAGGAGTCGCCAGCGATGAGCGTGTAGTTTTCCGGCACCTCGTCCGCCTTGCCGATTTGCGCCAGCGGTGCCAGGCGGCCGAGCTGTTCGTGCAGGATCACCGGGAACAACATCAGCGAATTGCGCCAGACGACCTCCACCGGCACGTAGAACACGGCGAAAGCGACGAGGGCGAGGGCGATGTTAACAAGCCAGGATCTGAACAACGGGCGACGGTCCCCGGACTGCGGTATAGCGGCTTTGGCGCACCCGGCAGGATTCGAACCTGCGACCTCTGCCTTCGGAGGGCAGCGCTCTATCCAGCTGAGCTACGGGTGCCGCGCCTTGGTTTGAACGCGCGGAACATACCGTTCGGGGGTGCGGGGCGCAAGGATTGGATGCACGCCACGATCAGGTGTGCCGCCGGGAACGGCGTCGGGGGGTCGAGCATACTCGGAAATATATCGCAGACTGTGACGGATGCCGCAGTATGGTATTCTGGTTGCATGTAGGATACGTCTTCAAGTGCCATCAATAGGCGCGGAAGCGGAGTGTGAATGAGCGACGAACAATCCGAAACGCAAGGCGCTGGCGGCACCGGCCACGTCCTGAACGAGGACGGCACGACCAACTGGACGGTGGTTTTCGAGGACCCGGATCAAGGCATCCTGCCCGCGGTCCGGGCGGTTGCCTCGGAAGCGCAGTTGCGTGCGGTCATGGATCAGGTGGCGCAGCTCCTGTTCAAGCGGAAACGCGACGAGGAACCCCGGGCGGCGTTCAAGGCGCGTATCGGCGCCATCATCGAAGCCGCCGGGGACGCGGGGGTCGAGGCGGCACGCGACAGCGTGCTGGCGGACCTGGAGAAGGAGAAGAATCTCCGTATCCAGAAGGCGCTGCTGCATATCAAGAACAAACGCGCCAGCCAGAGCATCGAGCGGCGCCGCGACGCGAAGGCCGAGGGGCCGTTCGGCTTTATTGCCGAGAATCCGTTGTTCGTGGGCGGCGGCATCGCGGCGGTCCTGGCGGCGATTACGGTGGTTCTGTTGCTGGTGGTGCTGCCCGGCAGCATCGACACCGGCGAAGAAGACGGCCCGAAGTACGCTGACACGGAATCGGCAAAGAACAACCCGGGGCCAAAAATGCCGGACCCGGGGGACATCGGCAATACGGACCTTTATGGCGACGCGAAGGCCCCTGACAAACGGGCTCCGGCGCGCCCCCCGAAGGTCGTCGAGATGATCGCCTTGAAGCCGGTGTTCGCCGAGGTGCTGGTCGACGGCCAGCGTCGCCGGGCGTCCTTCGTGCCGTTCATCGGCATGAACGAGGACAGCGACATCACGCTGTTGTGCGCGCTGTCGCCCCGGGTCGTCGAGGGCGTCCTGATCATGATGCAGGCGGCGACCGCCCAGGGGAAACCGATGACCAGGGGCCTTACCAGGGAAATCGCCGACAAGATCGCCGACGATATCAATTCACGTTCAAAGCTTGTGAAAATCGACAGGATCATCCTGAGGCCGCTGAACGGTCTGCCGCGCGACTTGATCAGTGCGGCGAACCGGGGGTGCGAGCGCGTCGACATCGACCTCAACTCCTGAAGCGTTGATTGCCCATTTGCCGGCGCCGGGGCATCCTGTCGGCCAGCGGGCGGCGCATTCGGTTGCGCGGCCCGAAATCAAACGTGAACACAGGGAAGGAACATCATCGTGTACGAGGACATACTTCAGGAACTAAGCGAACCTGGCGTGCTGCGCGTCGGCGTCAATCTCGGCAACATTCTACTGGTCACCGGCGAGGCCGAGAACGGCGATCCGGTCGGCATTTCCCCGGATTTGTCCAAGGCGATCGCCGACAAGCTGGGCGTCGACGTCCGCTATGTGACGCGGCCCCGGCCCGGCGATCTTGCCGACGCGCTCGAGGAAGACGCCTGGGACATCGCGCTTATCGCCATCGAGCCGAAGCGCGCCGAGACCATTTTCTTTTCGGATCCCTATGTCGAGATCGAGGCGACCTATCTGGTGCCCGAGGGCTCGTCCCTGCAGACCATCGAGGACGTGGACAAACCCGGCATCCGTATCGCGGTTTCCGAGCGTGCGGCCTACGATCTATACTTGAGCCGGACTCTCGAGCACGCGACCCTGCATCGGGGGGTCGGGTTGCCGGGTGCGTTCGAGCTGTTCAAGACGGAAAAACTGGATGCGCTGGCGGGGCTGGTGCCGGCGCTTCGCGAGAATGCCGAGGAACTGCCGGGCTCGCGCCTGATTCCGGGACGTTATACGGCTGTGCAGCAGGCCATCGGCACCAAGCACGAGAACAAGAAACTGGCGGCGTTCGCGAATGAATTCGTCGCCGATGCGATTTCAAGTGGCTTCGTCGCCGAACTGATCGACCGGCACGGGGTCACCGGCAAACTGGCGGTCGCCGGGTCGAGCTGATCGGGTTTAAACGTTAAAAAGAAGGGCGGCACACACGATGCCGCCCTTTTTGTCACGCCGATCAGTCGAGGCGCAGACGACCGGGTTTTTCGATCGTCACCACGTCGGTCTTCTCGGCGGATACGGACTCCGCTTCGTCGCCCTTGCCGAGCGAGATGATGCAGAGATCGCAGACGCCGGTTTTGCTTTCACCGGGCTGCAAGGTGATCAGAGTATCGACGGTGTCGGTGCCGGTGCCGTCTTTCCAGACGCTGAGCAGGATTTCCTGCTCTTTGTCGTCTTCGTTGCGGATGTCGACGGCATGAGCCGCCGTCGAGACGAGCAGAAACGCCCCTGCCAAGGCGAGACTCAGCTGACGCGAGAACATCTTCAGTTTTCTCCGAAAGGAACCGGCGCTCGATAACAGTGGCCGGAACGGCATATCAATTGGGTATAATCCGGCGCCGCGCAAGATGCTAAATGCGGCGAGGCGAAAATATTTTTCCGGAAACGATTTTACCCGGGTGTCAGCGCGGCGCTCGCCCCCTTGTCGGCGCCGGACGGCAGGTCGGCGGCCGGGTCGGTGAGCCAGTGCCGGATGTCGGTCCAGACCGTCTCGGCGTCCAGATCCCGAAGCAGCATATGGTGCCCGCCGGGATAAAGGGCGAGCTTGCGGGTGCCGGGTCCGGCGTCCGGCAGGCGGTCCAGCATGGCCCGTGTCGGCCCGGACCTGATGATCTCGTCGCGGCCGCCGTAGAGAATCAGCGCGCGCCCGTCCATCGTCGCCGCCGCATCCATCGCCGCGTCCATCATGTTGACGAGGCCGTATATGGCGTCGACCCGGGTGCCCTTGATGACCAGCGGGTCGCGGCCGAGCTGGATCAGCATCTCGACGTTGTCACTCGGCTTGATCTTGAGCCCGCGCCCGGTCAGCGGCACCGCCGGTATGGTGTGCGCCGTCAGCCAGAGCGTCGCGCGCTGATACCAGGGCATGGTGTCGCGCGACCAGACGGCGGGCGCCGCGAGGATCGTGCCGCTGATCCACGGCGTATCGCGCCGGGCGATCACCGTCATCGCGACGGCGCCACCCATGCTTTCGCCCAGCAGGTAAAGCGGCACGCCCGGGTGTTTCTCGTGAACCGCGCGCGTGAAATCACGGACGTCCTGCGTATAGCGCCCGGTTGGAAACCAGCGTCCCCGGAACCCGTTGGCGCCGAAGCCGCGCTGGTCGAGGGCGTAGCTGGCGACACCGCGTGCTTTCAGAAAAATTGCCGGCTTATCGAAGAACGCCGAATAGTCGTTGAAGCCGTGCAGCGCGACGATCACCGCTTGCGGCGTGGCTTCTGGCAGCCATGACCGGTAGGCGAGCGAGATGCCGTCGCGGGTCCAGAAGTGGCTCTCATGCAGTTCGGGATCACCCGCCGCCGGACCTGGATCGACGATTTGAGGTGCGCAAGCGCCCAGTGAAAGGAGTGCGCAGGCCGAAAGCGGCAACAGAAGAACGAGAAAAAGCAGACGCCCGAGACACTTACGCCGCGTCATCCGCGTCACCGTGGGTCAGGCGGATGAAGATGTCCTCCAGATCGGATTCCTTGGTCGAGAAATCCCGCACCTCGAGCCCCGCCGCCTCGATATCCGCCAGCACACGACGGGCCGGCGTCTTGGAGGGCGCGAAGCTGACCGTCAGGCAGTCCGGTGCGTCGAGCACCGGGTTGTATTTGCCGAGTGCATCGGGGACGCCGCCGGCGGGCTTGGCCAGGTTGACCCGTAGTTCCCGGGCGTCGAGTCGGCCCAGCATTTCGACGGTCGGTTCGCAGGCGATGATGCGACCGTGGTTGATGATGGCGATCTCGTCGCACAGCGCCTCGGCTTCCTCCAGGTAGTGCGTGGTCAGCAGTACCGTGGTCCCGGCTTCGTTCATGCGCTTGACGTGCGTCCAGAGCTGGCGGCGCAGGTCGACGTCGACGCCGGCCGACGGTTCGTCCAGCACCAGCACCGGCGGGCGGTGCACCATCGCCTTGCCGACCAGAAGCCGTCGCCGCATGCCGCCGGAAAGTGTCCGGGTATAGGCCTCCGCCTTGTCGTCGAGGCCGACCGCCTTCAGCACTTCGTCCGTCTGCCTTTCCGCCTTCGGCACGCCGTAAAGCCCGGCCTGCAGGTCCAGCAACTCGCGCGGCGTGAAGAACGGATCGATGTTCAGTTCCTGCGGTACCACGCCGATCGAGCGCCTGGCGGATCGCATGTCGCTGTCGATGTCGTGACCCCAGATCCTGGCGTGGCCGCCGCTCTTGATGACCAGCCCGGCGAGAATGTTGATCAGCGTCGACTTGCCGGCGCCGTTCGGGCCCAGCAGCCCAAAGAACGACCCGCGTTTGATCCTGAGCGAAACGTCCTTCAGCGCGTGCTTCGGCGCCTGCTTGTTGGAACCCTCGTAGATTTTCGACAGGCCCTCGATCTCGACGGCGTATTCGGGGTCGGTCTGGTCTTGGGGATCGGTCAAGAATGACTCCCGGTTGAGATGGTGCGGGTGGTCGGACTCGAACCGACACTTCCGAGGAAACCGGATTTTGAATCCGGCGCGTCTACCAATTCCGCCACACCCGCACTTGGTGGAGCGCGTGGAACATAGGCGATTGAATCCGGCCTGTCCACTGCGCCCGCAGCCTTCAGTTTCGGCCTTTCCGAGCGCCGTTGCAAGCCCGCCCCGGGGCTGCTAAAGACCTTGGTATCTGCCGGTTTACGGCCTTTCCGAGGACGAATAATCTGATGCTGCGCGCGCTTTACGACAAGACCCTGGAATGGTCGGCCCACCGCCACGCGATCTGGATCCTGGCTTTGGTGTCCTTCGCGGAAAGCTCGTTCTTCCTGATCCCGCCGGACGTTTTGCTGATCCCCATGGTGCTGGCGGCGCGCCCGCAGTGGTTCAAGATCGCGCTGGTCTGCACGCTTGCCTCCGTCGCCGGCGGCGTTTTCGGGTATTTCATCGGTGCCTTTCTGTTCGAGGAGTTGGGGCGCCCGATCCTCGACATGTACCATGCCGCCGACAAGTTCGCCGCCGCCAAGGACGCATACAACGAAAACGGCGTCTGGATCGTGTTCACCGCCGGTTTCAGCCCGATCCCCTACAAGATATTCACCATTGCCAGCGGTGTCACGGGCATGGACATGGTGCCGTTCATCATCGCGTCCGCCGTCGGCCGCGGGGCGCGGTTCTTCCTGGTCGCGCTGCTGCTCTGGAAGTTCGGCGCGCCGATCCGCGCCTTCATCGAAAAGCGCCTGGGGCTGCTGACGCTGCTGTTTTGCGCGCTGCTGATCGGCGGCGTCATCGTGCTCAAGGTGCTGGCTTAACTATTTTTAACTTAAGGGGCGCGCGCCCCGGGATTATACCTTTGCCATGCCCGATGCCGCCGTCATCAACCGCTTCCTGCCTTATGCCCTGCTGATCGCGGCGGGTGGGCCGCTGGCGGTCGCCTACATCGCGCAGTTCGGCTTCGGCTATGAGCCCTGTGTCCTGTGTCTCTACCAACGCGTCCCCTATTGGGGGGTGATCGGGCTCGGCGTTTTGGCGAGTTTCCTGGCGGCGCCGGAAATGCGGCGCTGGATCGCGTTCGCGGCCGGTCTTGCGTTCCTGACCGGCGCCGGGATCGCGTTCTATCATGTCGGGGTCGAGCAGCTTTGGTGGACCTCCGCCGCACCCTGCGGCGCGTCCGGCACCGTCACCGGCACCCAGGATTTCCTGGCGCAACTGCAGCAGAAGCCGGAGAAGTCCTGTGGCGACATCGACTGGACCCTTTTCGGTGTTTCCATGGCCACCTACAATGTCGGCGTTTCCCTGGCGCTTGTCGTTGCTTCCTTCTTTGCGTGGCGGCGCCTGAACGACGCGAGCAGCGCATGAGCACGGCACAAAAACCTAACCGGATGCCCGGTGACCTGTCGAAGAAGGATATGCTGGACAGCATGATCCGCGTCGATCATGCCGGCGAATACGGTGCGGTCAGGATCTACGAGGGCCAGCTCGCCGTGCTGGGCAAGAGCGTCGACCGCCCGGACATCGAGCACATGGCGGCGCAGGAACGCGAGCATCTGGCGAGGTTCAACGACCTCGTCCGCTCGAACAAAGTGCGGCCGACGGTGCTGATGCCGCTCTGGCATGTGGCCGGATTCGCGCTCGGCGCCGGCACCGCGCTGATGGGCGAGAAGGCGGCGCACGCCTGCACGGTCGCGATCGAGGAAACCATCGATGAGCATTACGCCGAACAGGTCGCAGCACTGGATGCCGAGGGCGATCAGCAGGAATTGCGCGACACGTTCGAGAAATTCCGTCTCGAGGAACTGGAACACCGCGACACCGCGCTCGAGAAGGGCGCCGAGGAAACGCCCGGCTACGAGGTTCTGAAGGGCGCTGTCAAAACCGGCTCCAAGATTGCGATCTGGCTCTCGAAACGGGTTTAGCTCTATCCGCGTCTCAATTCCGTCGTCGCTGAATTCGATTTAGGCCCCACGCACATGCTTCGAGACGCTTGCGGTGCTCGCTCCTCAGCATGAGGATCCAATTTGTTGTCCTCATCTTGAGGAGGCCCGAAGGGCCGTCTCGAAGGATGGACGGCGCCGCTACTCGTCCTTTCTGGGAAACGTCGTCAGCGCTTTGATGATGCCGCGGAAGGTGCGTGCTTCCTGCTCGGTCATCTCGGCGCGCCACAGCAGGTTGCGGATGTTACGGACCATGGTTGGGCGCTTTTCCGGCACGCGGAGAAAACCGCGTGCATCCAGTTCGTCTTCCAAATGCTCGAACAGGTGCTGCATCTCGTCCTTGCTGGCGGGACGGGTGTCGCCCGGCATGCGCAATTCCTTGCCCGGCGTCTCGTCCGCCTGCTTGAACCATTCGTAGCCCATCAAAAGAACCGCTTGCGCGAGATTCAGCGACGTGAACGCCGGGTTGAGCGGCACCGTCAGCACCGCGTCGGCAAGCGCGACGTCATCGTTGGAAAGTCCCATCGCTTCCTTGCCGAACAGGACGCCCGTCTTCTGGCCGGATGCCGTGCGTTCGCGGAGATCGCGGGCGGCGGCTTCCGGTGTGAACACCTGCTTGGTCATGTCGCGGGGCCGCGCCGTGGTCGCCAGCACGAAGTTGAGATCGGCGACGGCGTCCCGCGTGGTCTCATAAACGCGCGCGCCGTCGATCACCGGGTCGGCACCCGAGGCCGACTTCACCGCGCTTTCCGACGGCCAGCCGTCGCGCGGGCTGACCAGGCGCAGGTCGTCGAGCCCGCAGTTCCACATGGCGCGCGCGCACATGCCGATGTTCTCGCCCAGTTGCGGCTCGACCAGAACGACCGCGAAGGTTTCCTGGCTCATGCCGATGCTGCGGGTTCTTCGGCGCCGTCGCGATAGAGCAGGTAGATCAGCGAGTCGCGGAGCGCATTGTAGGACGCATCGATGATGTTGGACGACACGCCAACCGTCGACCAGTGTTCGCCATCACTGTCCGCGCTTTCGATCATGACCCGCGTGATGGCGCGGGTGCCGTCGCCGGGCGTCAGGATGCGCACCTTGTAATCTACCAGCCTGAGCCCCTCGAGGGTCGGATAGATCGGTGTCAGCACTTTGCGCATGGCGGCGTCCAGTGCGTTCACCGGGCCGTTGCCCTCGGCGACGGTCATGTGGTCCCGGTCGCCGACCGTCAGTTTCACGGTCGCTTCCGAAAGCGTCACCAGGTTCCCGTTCGCGTCCCAGCGTCGTTCGTCGATGACGCGGAAGTTGGAGCAGCGGAAATACTCCGGCACGGTGCCGAGGGCACGCCGCGCCAGCAGCTCGAAACTCGCTTCGGCGCCGTCGTAGGCATAGCCGTTGAATTCGTTCTCCTTCACGTCCTCGACGAGGCGGCCGACGCGTTTGTCCTTGGGGTCGATCTCGATGCCGACCTCGCGGAACCGCGCCAGGATGTTGGAGCGGCCGGACTGGTCCGACACCACGATATGACGGCGGTTGCCGACCAGCTCCGGGTCAATGTGTTCGTACGTGCGCGGGTCTTTCTCGACCGCGGACACGTGCAAGCCGCCCTTGTGCGCGAAGGCCGATTCGCCGACGTAGGGCGCGCCGCGTGCCGGTTGCCGGTTAAGGCGTTCGTCGAGCAGCCGCGAGACGTGCGTCAGTTTCTTCAGGTCATCCGGCGCGACATTGGTTTCATATCCCATCTTCAGGACCAGCGAGGGGATGATGGCGATCAGGTCGGCGTTGCCGCAGCGCTCGCCGAGGCCGTTCAGCGTGCCCTGCACCTGCCGGGCGCCGGCATTGACGGCGGCCAGCGAATTGGCGATGGCATTGCCGGTGTCGTTGTGGGCGTGAATGCCGATGTGGCTGCCCGGAATGTGTTCCGCGACTGCCTTGACGATGCGTTCGATCTCGTCGGGGAGCGTGCCGCCGTTGGTGTCGCACAGTACGACCCAGCGCGCACCGTTGTCGTATGCCGCCTTGAGGCATGAAAGCGCGAACTCGGGATTGGCCTTGTAGCCGTCGAAGAAATGCTCGGCGTCGTACATGACCTCGTCCTTGCGGGTCGTCGCGTGCTGTACGCTCTCGGCGATCATCCGGACGTTTTCGTCGCGCTCGATCTCGAGCGCCACGTCGACATGGAAATCCCATGCCTTGCCGACCATGCAGACGCACGGCACGTCGGGTTCAAGGATCGCGGTCAGGCCGGGGTCGTTGTCGGCCGAGCGTCCGGCGCGCCGGGTCATGCCGAACGCCACCAGCCGGGCGCGCTTCATCGCCGGCGGATTGCCGAAGAAACTATTGTCCGTGGGGTTGGCGCCGGGCCAGCCGCCTTCGACGTAGTCGAGGCCGATGTTGTCCAGCTCGCGCGCGATGAGTTCCTTGTCGGCGGGATTGAAATCGACACCCTGTGTCTGCGCGCCGTCGCGCAGCGTCGTGTCGAATAGGTAAACGCGGTTATCGGACATGCTTCCGCTCGTTTCCGTGCCAGTTCAGGAAAAACGCGCCGAGAATGCCCAAATCGGCCGGGATGCTCAAGCACTTAGGGCCGCGACGCTTATTCCGCGGCCTTGGCCTTGAGGATTTCCATGAACTGGTCGTTAGGCAGCGGTTTCGAGAACAAGTACCCCTGGCCTGTGTGGCACCCGAGACCGTGCAGGAATTCCATCTGCCGCTCGGTCTCGATCCCCTCGGCGACGATATGCAGGTCGAGCTGCTTGGCCATGCCGACGATGGCGCGCACGACGACGACGGCGTCGCGATCGTCGGGCAGGTCGGTCACGAATGCTCGGTCGACCTTGAGAGAGTCGAGCGGGAACCGGGTCATATAGGCGAGCGACGAATATCCCGTGCCGAAGTCGTCCATGGAAATCGAGATACCCAGATTCTTGAGGCGCTCGAGCGTCATGATGGTCTCGTCCGGGCGCTCGACGAGCAGGCTTTCCGTAAGTTCGAGATCGAGGCGCTCCGGCGCCAGGCCGGAATCCGCCAAGCTGCGCGTGACGCGGGCCACCAGGTCGCCGTGCAGGAACTGCAGCGCCGACAGGTTGACGGCCACCTGCACCGGCCCGTCGCCGGTTTGCCAGTGCGCGGCTTCGCGGCATGCGGTGCGCAGCACCCATTCGCCGATCGGTACGATCAGGCCGGTTTCCTCGGCGATCGGCACGAACTCGGCCGGCGAAATCATGCCCAGATGCTCGTTGTGCCAGCGCAGCAGCGCCTCGGCGCCGATGATGCGCTGCGAGGAGAGGTCGACCTTGGCCTGATAGTGCAGCGACAGTTCGTCGTTCTCGAGCGCGCGCCGCAGTTCGTGGCCGACGTCGACGCGGCGCTGAACCTCTTCGGACATGCGCGGCGTGTAGATCTTGTAGTTGGCCCGCCCGTCCCGCTTGGCGTTATTGGCGGCCGTATCGACGTTGCGCATCAGATCCGATTGCGTTACCGCGGACGCCGGATAGGTGCAGACGCCGATGCTGGCGGACGAGAAAATCTCCCGGCCCTCGATGACGTAGGGGCTCGAAAGCGCGACCAGGAGGTCGCCGGCGAGGCGCGCCGTCTCGTCCTCGTCGGTGATGCCGGGCATGAGGATATGAAACTCGTCACCGCCGACCCGGGCGATGGTGTCGTCGTCACGGACGCAGGACTGCAAGCGCCGAGCGGCCATCAGGATGACCTCGTCGCCGACTTCGTGACCGAAAGCATCGTTGATGTTCTTGAACTGGTCGAGATCGACGTACATCAGCGCCAGCCCGCCGCCCTCGTTGTCGATTTTCCGCATGGCCTCGGCAAGCCGCTCCGACAGCAGGTTGCGGTTGGCGAGGCCGGTCAGGTCGTCCCGGGTCGCCAGGGTGCGCAGCCTGTTTTCGTAGTTCATGCGCGCCGTAATGTCGCGGATCGCGCCGATGTAGCGGCGTTTCCCAGCAGACGACGATACCGTGAACACGACCTCGATCGGAAGGCTCTGGCCGTCGATGTGGCGGCCGGTCATTTCCGTATCGTTCTCTAGGCCGAACTCCTTCTCCGCCGTTGGGCCGTGCGACACGAAACTCTGTGGCTCGGCATCCTGCAGCGCCGGTACCAGCGTGCCGATGTGATGGTCGATCAGCGCGTCGCCGTCGTAACCGAATATCCGTTCGATGGCGGCATTGACCGTTTCGATCTTGCCGTGCTCGTCGAGCGACACGATGCCGTCGGCGACCGCGTCCATCACCAGTTGCAGGTTTTCTTCGCGTTGTTGGACGGCGGAGACGGCGCGGTTGCGTTCCGTGACGTCGCGGGCGATCACCATCACGGCGTCGGTCTCGTTGTCGTCGGTGGCGCTGTAGGGGAGCGCCGCGATTTCCACGTCGACCGTGAGCTCGTCCGAGCGTACGAGCTTGATCGGCACGCGCAGCTTTTCCTGGGCCAGGTCGAGCAGGTCCGGACTGACCTGGTCGCGGCATGCCGGATCGACGAAGTCGTAGAACAGCCGGTCTTTCAGGGTTTCCAGCGGCCACACACCGAGCATGCTGGCGCCGGCGGGGTTGATCAGTTCGATGCGGCCGTCGCGGCAGATGCAGATCAGGTCGGGCGCCAGTTCGATCAGGTGGCGAAAGTCTTCCTCGGACTCCTTGTACCTGGCGAAGTGCGCGGGTTGCGACACGTCGTCGAGGGTATCGAGGATGGCGCGCGCCGCCTTGTGGATGTCCTCGGCGTAATCGCGATAGCGGTGATTGCCGAGCGGACCGAGCATCTCGTTCTCGATCATGTCGGCGAAACCGATGATGGTGCTGAGCGGTGTCCGGACCTCGTGGGTCAGCGTTCTGACGAGATCAAGGTACGCTTTGGGGATAGGTTCGCTGTTGTTTTTCTCGTTCGCCATGTTAACCGACGTTCGCTTCGAGGGCTGAGGGTTATAGAATGGCGATCACACAACAACAGCGCCGCCAGATGCTCCCCCCGCTTACCGGTTAGTGTCCCTCTGGCATTTATCGCCCGTATTGCCGGACTAAATTTCTATCGCATCCTTGTCGTTATTGCTCGACTTCGGACAGTCACACGCTGACAATCTATCCGGTTTGATCCCGCCATGCTAGCCTTGAGATATGCCCCGTCGAATCATTTTGCTAACCGGCGACGTCGAAGCGCCCCATCTGAGTGACCTGCTGGTCCGGCACGCCGATGGGCTCAGCGTTGAACCTGTTTTCGACAACCAGGGATTGCACAAGGCATTCGCGGGCGGGGTCGCGGATACGCGTCTGGTCGCCTTTCTGACCAGCGTCATCGTGCCGGCGGCGTACCTGCAGGCGCTGCCCGGACCTGCCTACAACTTTCATCCGGGACCGCCGGAATACCCCGGCAGCTATGTCGCCGGTTTCGCGGTCTACGAGGGCGCGGCGACGTTCGGGGTGACGCTGCACGAGATGGCGGCGGCGGTCGATACCGGTCCGATCGTCGAGGTGCGGCGCTTCCCGGTGGAGCCTTCATGGAAGTTTCAGGATCTGGAGGCCGAGGCGTTCCGCCACGTGCTGCAGATGTTTGCGGACTACAGCGAACATCTTGCGACGGACGATGCGCCGCTCCCGCGCAGCGCAGCGGGCTGGACCGGCCGGCCGCGCACCACGGCGGAAGCCGAGCGTCTCAAGGGCATCGAGGCAGATATGTCCGAGGAAGAAATCGTCCGGCGCTACCGGGCCTTCGGGTGAGCCCCTTGCATCTCACACACGGTTACCCCCTCACCTAACCTCTCCCCCTGAAAAGGGGGAGAGGTTAGGTGAGGTTTTGAAGAACATGTATGCGTGAGTTCCTCTGCCCTGCGAAGCGGGGGAGAGGACAGGTGAGGGGGGCGCTACGCGCGGCGCCAGGTGGTGCCGCCGGGCCCGTCCTCGAGGATAATGCCGGCCGCTTGCAATTCGTCGCGGATTGCGTCGGAGGCGGCGAAGTCCTTGTTCTTGCGGGCCTCGGTGCGGGCGTCGATCCTGGCGTCGATGTCCGCGTCGGAAAGCGCATTGGAGGCCGACATGGGCGGCGCCCACTTGAACCAGTCCTCCGGGTCCTGTTGCAGCAGGCCGAGTTGTTGCGCCATGTGCAGCAGCAACCACTTGTTGTCAGGTCTAGATAGCTTGCCGCCCGAACTGTCGTCGTTGAGCATCAAGTTCAATTGGTTGGCGCGTGCGTGGAGATGGGAAATTGCCAACGGCGTATTTAGGTCATCACAAAGCGCTTCTACATAACCCAAGAGACGGGTCTCGATATTATCTTCTGTCGGCTTTCTTGCTTCGACAGCCGTAGCTCTCCGCAATGTGCCATAAAGGGAATCAAGTTCCCGCTTCGCCTCCGCGAGCCCGTCTTTCGTAAAATCGAGCGGCTGGCGGTAGTGGGTCTTGAGGAGCAACAGCCGGATCGCCTCGCCGGGGAACTCGTCCAGCAGGTCGTTGACGGTGTAGAAGTTGCCGAGCGATTTCGACATCTTCTCGCCCTCGGCCATCAGGTAGCCGTTGTGCATCCAGTAATTCGCCATCGTGTCGGTGCCGTGCGCGCAGCGCGACTGGGCGATCTCGTTCTCGTGGTGCGGAAAGATCAGGTCGAGCCCGCCGCCGTGAATATCGAAAATATGTCCGTGCTTATCGTCGGTGCAAAGGTGGGTGTCTGCCATTACCGAGCATTCGATATGCCAGCCGGGCCGGCCGTAGCTCCACGGGCTGTTCCAGCCGGGCTCGCCCTTTTCCGTGTCGGACGGTTTCCAGAGCACGAAGTCGGCGGGGTCGTGCTTGTACGGCGCAACCTCGACCCGGGCGCCGGCGATCTGCTCATCGCGCTTGCGCCGGGACAACTGCCCGTAGTCATCCATCGACGGCACGTTGAACAGCACGTGATCCTGTTCGACGTAGGCGTGGCCTTTCCCGATCAGGGTTTCGATCATCGTCTTCATTTCTTCGACGTAATCGGTGGCGCGCGGTTCGTGGTCCGGCGGCAGCGCATTCAGTGCCGCCATGTCGGCGTGAAAGACCTTGATGGTCTCGTCCGTCAGGTCGCGTATCGAAATGCCGCTCTCGAAGGCGCGGTTGTTGATCTTGTCGTCGATGTCGGTGATGTTGCGGACGTAGGTCACGTGCGCGTCGCCATATATATGACGCAGCAGCCGCGCCAGCACGTCGAACACGACGACAGGCCGGGCGTTGCCAATATGCGCCTTGTCGTAGACGGTCGGTCCGCACACGTACATGCGCACGTTCTTCGGGTCTTCGGGTTCGAAGTCCCGCTTTTCGCGGCGCAGCGTATCGTGAATTTTCAATTTGGGCGTCGTCATCAGATCTGCTTCGTGAACCCGTTGGTGATCGGATAGCGGCGATCCTTGCCGAACGCGCGCCCGGTGATCTTGACCCCCGGCGGCGCCTGGCGGCGCTTGTATTCGGCACGATCGAGCAGCGTCCAGATGCGCTTCACGACCGCCTCGTCATAACCCAGCGTCACCACGTCGTCGACCGACTTCTCGTCCTCGATCAGGGCGCCGAGGATACCGTCGAGATCGTCGTAGGGTGGTAGCGAATCCTCGTCCTTCTGGTCGGGGCGTAGCTCGGCGGACGGCGGCTTGGTGATGATGCGTTCCGGGATCACCATGCCATCCGGGCCCAGGGCGTCAGCGGGACGGTGCGCGTTGCGCCAGTGCGACAGATTGAACACGGTCGTCTTGTAGACGTCCTTCAGCACCGAATAGCCGCCGCACATATCGCCGTAGAGCGTCGCGTAGCCGACCGACATCTCGGATTTGTTGCCGGTCGTCAGCAGCATGTGGCCGAGCTTGTTGGACATCGCCATCAATAGCAGCCCGCGCGCCCGGGCCTGGATGTTCTCTTCGGTGATGTCCGGCTCCCGGCCCTCGAACGCCGGCGCCAGCATCCGGTCGAACGCGTCCATCGCCGGGCCGATGTCGATGTTCTCGAGTTTGACGCCGAGTTGTTCGGCGCAAAGCGCGGCATCCTCAAGGCTGTCCGAGGACGTGTAGGGCGACGGCATCATCACCGCCAGCACCTTTTCCGGTCCCAGCGCGTCGACGGCGACGGCGGCGGAAAGCGCGCTGTCGATGCCCCCGGATAGACCGATAACGACGCCCGGGAAGCCGTTCTTGTTGACGTAATCACGGAGACCAAGCGTCATCGCCCGGTAGACGTTTTCCTCCATGGTCAGGCTGGATTGCACGTCGGCATCGGCGCAATGCCAGCCGTCCGGCGTCCGCGACCACTCGGTGAGCGTTAGGGATTCCTCCCAGAACGGCGCGCGCATTACCATCTTGTAGTCCGGATTGACGACGAATGAGCCGCCGTCGAAGACCAACTCGTCCTGGCCGCCGACCTGGTTGACGTAAAGCGACGCAAGGCCGGTCTCGGTGACCCGTTCGAGCGCGGTATTCAGGCGCACGTCGACCTTGTTGACATCGAACGGCGAGCCGTTGAGTGAGATCAGCAACTCGGCGCCGCTTTCCTGCAGGCATTCGGCGACGTCCGGAAACCACAGATCCTCGCACACCATGATGCCGAGCCGGACGTCCCTGAATGGGATCGGCCCCGGCAATGGCCCCGCCGCGAAGACGCGTTTCTCGTCGAACACGCCGTAATTCGGCAGTTCGTGCTTGAGACGCACGTGCCTGACCTCGCCACCGTCGAGCAATAATGCTGCGTTGTACAGTTCGCCCTCGACCCGCCACGGCGCGCCGACGATGACGGCGGGCAAGCCGTTTTCCGCAAGCCGCTTGGCAAGATCGGTGACCGCGTCCTCGATCCGGTCCTGGAACGCGCGTTTCAGCACCAGATCTTCCGGCGGATAACCCGACACCGCCAGTTCCGTCGCGACCATCAGGTCGGCCTTCAATTCGGCCGCTTTTTCGGCGAAACGCTCGATCAGTCGCACATTGCCGGTAACATCGCCGACGGTCGGGTTGATCTGGGCAACGGCAATGGAAAGGCGGTCTGTCATCGGTACTTCTTGTCCCTCGGGAGAAGGCGGAACCTAGGCGGGCCCCGGACACCTGTCAATTGGCACCCAGACGCCACAAGATCAAGCCGCAAGGCCGCTGTTTGCATCACCAATCAGGCGTTGTGTTGAATCGTGGTGTCAAAGTATGCTTTTCGTCCCATGGCAGAGAAAAACAAGAACTCCGAAGTCATTATGTACGGCGAGAAATCCGCGCCGTCGCAGCAGCGTGCCGAGATTATAGAGATGGGCCCGGACGGCAAGCCGCTGGTCAAGGAAGGCGGCTTCATGGACAAGCCGCCGCCGGAGAAGAAACAGGCCCCACAACCGGCGCCGGCGGCCGCAGCCCCCACGCCCCAGTCGGCGCCGAAACCCGCCGCCAAACCCAGGAACCCGGCGTCGGCCAAGGCGCAAAGCAAGGCCATCGCCAGTAACGCGGTAGGCTCGCTTGTTGATCAGATGAAGCAGGCGGCGGCGGCCAACGGCGGCATGTTGAGCGTCAACGATCTGGACGCGATGCAGGCGAGCTTCGATAAGAAGGCGCAGGAAATGCAGGCGCAGATCGAGGCGACCCTGGACGACTACGCGGATGCGCGCGACAAGGTGAAATGGGATAAGGAGCGGGTCGATCCGTTCTTCCGCCTGATCGTCAAGCCGTTCGCGCACCTGTTTCGGGAAAAGCCGAGCCGCAAGGGCGTCACGCGGCGCATGCTGCCGGGGTATTTCATGGCCGTCGGCATGCTGCTGGGGCCCGACAACGTTACGGCCTATGACGAGCGCTGCCGTGGCATCGTGGCGCGCCTCAAGTCGGAATCCGGTGACGGGTATTTCGACTGGGATACGTTCTACACAGAACGTGACGCGCTGACGGTGCGTCTCGACGCACAGGTCATCATCGCGTCGCAGTTCGCCGACTACGACAAGCGCTCCGACTGGTTCATCAATCTCGTCAATTCGCATCTTGCGGCATTGCCCGACAGCGCGACCGAGGCCGAATTGCGCTGGTCGCTGGATGAACCCGGGTTCCGGCGCATGCTGGACGCGATGCTGTCCGACCTCAGGAAAGTGCTGTCCTCCGACAAGGGACGCGAACGCCTGGTCAAACGGCACGGCGCCGACGTCGTCGCCAATGCCAATACGGCGCTCAAGCGGCTGCTGATGGGCTGACCGGCCCGGTTACTTTCTAATCAGGAATTCGCGGCCGACCTTGACCGACGGCTGGCCGTCGTAATCGACGATGTCGGCGGTGGCATAGGTCTCGGTCCACTTGTTGGGGAGGAACGAGCCGGTGCCGATCAGGTCGATCGGCGCCTTGGCGTCGGCCATCACCTTGCACTTGTCGACGTCGAAGCCGCTGGAAACAACGATTTTCACCGCGTCGAAACCGTTGCGGTCGAGTTGTTCGCGGAGATGGAAGATCGCCGCCGCCGACACGCCGGTGCCGGTCAGGTAGCGCAGTTCGGCGTCGTTGCGGTAGCGGCGGATTGCCTGCGGCGCGTGGCGTTCGAGCACCTTGTAGGATTCCTGGGGATCGAGACCCTCGACGAAGCGCCCGCCGTGGGTGTCGAGGCGGATCGAAATGCGGCCCTCGGTGGCCATCGCCGGGAAGCGGCGGCAGACGGTGAGGGCATCGGTGATCTCCTGGCCGTAGTAGTCGACCAGCGCCGTCAGAGGCTGGTCCGGATAGGTGTCGACGAACATCTCCGCCGCCTTCAGCGTCGAACCGGCATAACCGATCAGCGCGTGCGGCATGGTACCCTTGCCGTGTGTTTCGCCGAAATAATGCGCGGTCGCCTCGGTGGCGTTGCCGATGAACCCCTTGGCACCGACCTGGTCCCGCGCGGCGCGCGAACCGACCGAGGCGGCGTAGGCCATCATCTCGGCCATCTCGATCCCGGTCGAATGGCGCGCGTCCATGGCGAGAAAGGCGACCTCCGGCAGCTCGACGCACATGGTGAAGGCGTTGTTGGCGGCGACGCAGGCCGCGCCCAGCTTCTGCAGGTAGAGCGTTTCAAGATCGACCAGATGGTACATGGAGCCGGTGATGTACATCAGCGGTTCGCCGGCGCCGACCCATTGGCCTTCCTCGTAATTGGGCAGGATATCGAAAATGGTGTCGCGCTCGCCGGCGATGCGCTGCAGCCAGTCGATCATCAGCTTGGGCGCGAAGATCACCGGGCGGCGCATGAAGACGGCATAGGTGACACGGCGGTCGCCGAAGCGGCCGACGATCTCCTTGGTGCGGGTGAAGTAGTGATCCGCCCAACGCGAGACATCGGTGGCGGACGGGCTTTGAGTCGCGTGCACGACACGCGCGACCGGCTTGCTGTCCGTCTTGCTGTCCTTGCCGGAGGCCATGTGGATCCTCCCGTGAACCGTTACGAAACGGCGCGCGCCGGCTGCATGGCGGTCCGCCCGGACTTTAATTCCTCGGCCAGCAGGAACGCCAGCTCCAGCGCCTGCTGCGCGTTGAGACGCGGGTCACAGTGCGTGTGATACCTGTCCGAGAGGTCCGCGTCCGTGATCGCCACGGCGCCGCCGGTGCATTCGGTCACGTTCTGGCCGGTCATCTCCAGGTGCACGCCGCCGGCATAGGTGCCTTCGGCCTGGTGCGCCTCGAAGAAGCCCTTGACCTCGGTGAGGATGCGGTCGAACGGCCGCGTCTTGTAACCGGTCGACGACTTGATGACGTTGCCGTGCATCGGGTCGCAGACCCAGGCGACGTTGCGGCCTTCGTTTTTGACCCGGCGCAGCAGCGCAGGCAGCAGGTCGAGCACCTTTTCCGAGCTCATACGCGAGATCAGGGTCAGACGGCCGGGCTCGTTGTCCGGGTTCAGCATATCGATCAGGCGGATCAGTTCGTCGGGGTCCGTCGACGGGCCGCACTTCATGCCGATCGGGTTGGAGATCCCGCGCATGAACTCGACGTGCGCGTGGTCCGGCTGGCGTGTGCGGTCGCCGATCCAGACGAAATGCGCCGACGTGTCGTACCAGTCGCCGGATGTGGAATCCACGCGGGTCAGCGCCTGCTCGTAATTCAGCAAAAGCGCCTCGTGCGCGGTGTAGAAATCCGTCTCGCGCAGTTGCGGCGTGTTCGCCGCCGTCAGACCGCACGCCGACATGAACGCCAGCGTCTCGTCGAGGCGGTCGGCCATATCCTGATATCGGTGCGCTTCCGGGCTGTCGGCGATGAAGCCGTGCGTCCACTGATGCACCTTGTTCAGGTCCGCGTAACCGCCCTGGGCGAAGGCGCGCAGCAGGTTGAGCGTGGCCGCGGATTGGTTGTAGACGCGCATCAGGCGGTCCGGATCGGGCGTGCGCTCTTCCTCGGTGAAGGCCATGCCGTTCACCATGTCGCCGCGGTAGCTGTCCAGCGTCACCTCGTCCTGGGTTTCCGTCGGCGCCGAGCGCGGCTTGGCGAACTGGCCGGCCATGCGGCCGACCTTGACCACCGGCATGGCGGCGCCGAACGTGAGAACGAACGCCATCTGCAGGATCACCCGGAACGTGTCGCGAATGTTATCCGGATGGAACTCGGCGAAGCTCTCGGCGCAGTCGCCGCCCATCAGCGCGAAGGCCTTGCCGTCGGCAACAGCGCCGAGCGCCTTTTTCAAGCTGCGCGCTTCGCCGGCGAACACCAGCGGCGGCACCGTGGAAAGCGCCTTTTCGACGTCAGCCAGTTTCGCTTGGTCCGGATACTCCGGCTGCTGCAGAATCGGAAGATCGCGCCAGCTCGACGGTGTCCAGTTTTTCGCCATGGTGAACCTCAAATGTCTCTGCCCGTATTGGAGCCCCACGATATAGTCGTATCCGGCCGGGTTTTCCAGTCAAAACCGGGTTTTACACCATCGGCAGAACCGATCGCGGCGATGCGCCGTAAAATTTCCGCCCGAAATGTGGTATGCTCGGGCCGTCGCGAACAGGAGGCGTAAACATGCTCTACAGCCTGTCGAACATTCCCGAGGACAAGCTCGCCGCGCTCAAGTCCATCGAACAGGAAATCGGTCAGCCGCTGCTGGCGTTCACCGAGGTCGAGGCCGAGCCGGCGCGGCTCGACCGGGACAAGCTGGCGAAGATCCGTGAACTCGAGGACGACCTCGGCGTGGTTCTCGTCGCCGTAAACGCCTAGCCGTCTTCGTCCCTGAGCGGCTCGCGCATGGTGACGAATTCCTCGGCCGCCGTCGGGTGGATGCCGATGGTGGCGTCGAAATCCGCCTTGGTCGCGCCCGCTTTCACGGCGATGCCGATGCCCTGGATGATCTCGGGCGCGTCCTCGCCGATCATGTGCGCGCCGAGGATTTTGTCGGTGTCCTTGTCGACGATCAACTTCATCACCGAATGTTCGTCACGGCCCGACAGCGTGTGCTTCATGGGCCGGAAGCGGGATTGATAGATCGCGACCTTGTGGTTCTTGCGGGCGTCCTCTTCCGTCAGGCCGACGGTGCCGATGGGCGGCATGGAAAACACTGCCGACGGCACGTTCTCGTAGCTCATCGACGTCGGCTCGCCGGCGAACACCGTGCGCGCGAAGGCCATGCCCTCGGCCAGCGCCACGGGTGTCAGCTGGATGCGGTCCGTCACGTCGCCGATGGCGTAGATATTGTCGACGCTGGTTTTCGAATATTCGTCGACGACGACGGCGCCGTTGGCGTCCATCTCGACGCCGACCTCCTCGAGGCCGATGCCCTTGGTGTTGGCGCCGCGCCCGGTCGCGTACATGACGAGATCGGTTTCGATGAAGTCGACCTGGTCGAGGCGCAGGGAATAACCGCTGTCGGTCTTCTCGATCGATTTGACCTGGCATTCGCTGAGCACGTTGATGCCCTTCTTGGCCATTTCGTCGCGAAGTCCGTCGCGCATTGCCTGGTCGAAGCCGCGCAGGACGTTCTCGGCGCGGATGATGACGGTGACCTCGGCGCCCAGCGCGCTGAAGATGCCTGCGAATTCGACGGCGATATAGCCGCCGCCGACGATGACGATACGCTCCGGCAGGTCCGTCAGATCCAGCGCCTCGTTCGACGAGATCGCGTGCTCGATCCCCGGCACGTCGGGGAACTTCGGCCAGCCGCCGGTGGCGATCAGGATGTGTTCGGCGGTATACGTCTTGCCCTCGACCTCGACCGTGTGCGCGTCGATCAGCTTGCCGGTGCCGGTGATCTCGTCGACGCCGGCTTCGCGCAGCAGACGGTGATAGACGTCCTCGAGCCGGTCCAGTTCCTTCGATTTGGCGGCGATCAGCTTGGGCCAGTCGTGGCGCGTGTCGCCGACCGACCAGCCGAAGCCTTCGGCGTTCTCGAAGTCCTCGGCGAAATGCGCGCCGTAAACCAGCAGCTTCTTCGGCACGCAGCCGCGCATGACGCAGGTGCCGCCGATGCGCAGGTTCTCGATGACGGCGACTTTCTTGCCGTAGCGTTGCGCCGAAAAGCGCGAGGCGCGTACCCCGCCGGAGCCGCCGCCGATGGTAATCAGGTCATAATCATAGTCTGCCATGTCTCGTCCTTTGCCGTCCGGGTGACATAGATAAGGGGCGACCGGGTTCCCGGCCACCCCTTTCGTTATCGGAAATACCGAATGCCGTGATCGGCGGCGCTTAGCTAATTCCGCCCATGCACAGGTACTTGGTCTCGACGTAATCTTCGATCCCGTACTTGGAGCCCTCGCGCCCCATGCCGGATTCCTTCATGCCGCCGAACGGTGCCACTTCCGTCGAAATGATGCCCTCGTTGACGCCGACGATGCCGTACTCCAGCTTCTCGGCCGTTTTCCAGATGCGGCCGATGTCGCGGGAATAGAAGTAGGCGGCTAGTCCGAACTCGGTATCGTTGGCCCAGTCCACGACCTCGTCGTCGGACTTGAACCGGAACACCGGCGCCAGCGGACCGAAGGTCTCTTCTTTCGCGACCTTCATTTTCTGGGTTACGTCGGCGACAAGGGTCGGCTCGAAGAAGGTGCCGCCCAGTTCGTGGCGCTTGCCGCCGAGGACGACGCGCGCGCCATTGTCGACCGCGTCCTTAAGGTGTTCCTCGACCTTCTCGACGGCGGCCATGTTGATCAACGGGCCCTGCTGTGTCTCGCCCTTGAGGCCGTCGCCGATCTTGAGTGCCGAGATCGCCTGGCTGAAGCGTGACAGGAACTCGTCGTAGACGCCGTCCTGCACGTAGATGCGGTTGGCGCAGACGCAAGTCTGGCCGGTGTTGCGGTACTTCGACGCCATCGCACCCTGTACCGCGGCGTCCAGGTCGGCGTCGTCGAAGACGATGAACGGCGCGTTGCCGCCGAGTTCCATCGATACCTTCTTGACGGTGCCCGCGCATTGTTCGAGCAGAATCTTGCCGACTTCGGTGGACCCGGTGAAGGTCAGCTTGCGGACGATCGGGTTCGACGTCATCTCGCCGCCGATTTCGCTCGATTTGCCGGTGATGACATTAATAACACCCTTTGGCACGCCGGCGCGGTCGGCCAGTTCGGCCATGGCGAAGGCGGAATAGGGGGTTTCCGTCGCCGGCTTGATGACGATCGGGCAGCCCGCCGCCAGCGCCGGGCCGGCCTTGCGGGTAATCATCGCGGCCGGGAAATTCCAGGGCGTGATGGCGGCGACGACGCCGACCGGCTCCTTGGTGACGACGATACGCTTGTCGGCGCCGTGCTGCGGGATGGTGTCGCCATAGATGCGCTTGCCTTCCTCGGCGAACCACTCGATGAACGACGCCGCGTAGCCGACCTCGCCCTTGGCCTCGGCCAGCGGCTTGCCCTGCTCGGCGGTCATCAGGGTGCCGAGGTCTTCCTGGTTCGCCATCATCAGGTCGAACCACTTGCGGAGGATGATCGAGCGTTCCTTGGCCGTTTTGGCGCGCCACGACGGCCACGCGGCATTGGCGGCCTCGATCGCGCGGCGGGTCTCGGCGGCGCCGGCTTTCGGCACCGTGCCCAGTTTCTCACCGGTCGCCGGATTCGTCACATCGACGGTTTCGCCGCTGTCGGCGTCGACCCAGGCGCCGTCGATAAAGCATTGCTGGCGGAACAGCTTCGAATCTGTGAGTTGCATGAAATCAGTGTCTCCTCGGGTTGTCATGCCGGGCGCTCGATGCGCCGTCAGCATGTATTATTCAAGTGTCGGATTCGCGAAGATCGTACCTCTTGGCTCATGATGTAGTGCATCCCGGTCCTTTTTGAAAGGGCCGGCGAGAGCCCGGTGTTGTGGGGCTGCGGGCGTGCCGGCCAGGCGCCGCGGCGCCGAAATTAACCATCCGCACGCAATATATCGGGCGTGTCGCGCCGCCTGCCACAATTTGAGTCCTTTTTGCCACGCGCCGGGCTGTTATGGTTAAAAAACCTAGGGAAATCGGGGGTTAAGCGAATTGTGTTTTTTGTGCCACAGTGACGCCAAAAATCCTCACGCACATGTGAAATCGCTTTGCCCCACGCCGGAAATGCATAAGATGCGTATCGGAAGCCGCCGTTAGCGGCTGGGACGCTCGCCGTATCGCGGCTTCCCTAACAAACTGGGGATATCCCATCTCGTTTGGTGAAGGAGAAACCAAAGTGAATATCAAAACCACTCTCAAAACGTCGGTTGCTGCCGCCGCCCTGTTCGCGGTTGCGGTTCCGTCGGTTGAAGCCGGTACCATCAGCAATGGCAACGGCAACTCGGTGACCATCTCGGGTCAGGTCAACAAAGCGTTCATGTACGTGGACGACGGTAAAGACACGGGCTCGGCGATCGTCGACAACGACAACAGCGGCTCGCGTTTCCGGATCATCGGTTCGGGCAAAGTCAACGAAGCTCTGAGCGTCGGTACCGCTCTGGAAGTCGAATTCCAGGACAACGCCGGTAACAACTTCGGCATCGACGATGCGAACGCTTCGCCGAACACCGGTTCGACCGAAGGCTTCGGTCAGTCGTCGTTCACACAGCGCCGCATGGAAGCCTACTTCTCGCACAAGCAGTTCGGTAAGCTCTCCATCGGTCAGGGCCCGACCGCGTCCGACGGCACGGCCGAAGTTTCGCTCTCGGGTGCCGGCATGGCGGCCGGTGGCGGCTTCATCTTTAACGGTGGCGGCGTTCACATCCGTACCGCCAACCAGGCCGACAACGTTTTCGGTGCCAACACGTATGGCGACAAGACGTCGAACCTCGACGGCGGTAGCCGTGACGACCGTCTGCGTTACGACACCCCGTCGTTCGGCGGCTTCTCGCTCGCTACGTCGTACGTCACCGGTGGTGAAGCCGACGTTGCCGCGCGTTACAGCGGCAAGTTTGGCGGTGTGGCTGTCAAAGGTGCGGCTTCGTACCGGAACAGCGCCGGCACCAGCACGACGGTCAAAGACCAGTACGTCATCTCGCTTGCTGCCGAGCACGACAGCGGCCTGAACGTCCGTGGTCAGTACGGCGAAGCGGAAAAGAAATCCAGCACCGCCGACGATCAGTCGACCTGGAGCATCGGTGTCGGTTACGACGCTTCGCTCAGCAGCATGGGTCAGACCTCGTTCGTGACCAGCTACACGGTTGACGAAAACGTCGACGGCAACGACGAAGAGCTGACGTTCTACGACTTCGGTGTCGTTCAGCACATCAGCGATGCCGGTACGGAACTGTACGTTGGTGTCACCTTCGCCGAATTCGAAGACAGCACGGCGACCCAGTACGAGGACGCCATGTGGGTCCTCGCGGGTACGCGCATCAAGTTCTAAGGAACTTTTTGCGGAAGTTTTCGGAACGCCCTGCGTTCCGATCGGGGAAGGCCAGGTCTTATGACCTGGCCTTTCTTTTTGCATGAAATCCGATTACGGCTTTTGACATGACCGACGGCGAACGGATCATCCGGGAATTACGGGACGCGTTTGAGGGCGGCGACGCGGTGGCGGCGCTTTCGTCAACAGCCGGATACTTCGCAGGCGAAGACAATGTGCCCGCCGAAGCGTGGTTCCTGCGCGGACAGATTGCGGAACGAGCAGCCGACTACGCCGTTGCGCTGGACGCTCTGGCACATGCGGCCAGCGGTAGGCATGCAGCGCCAGCGCACCGGTTCTATTACGGATATTTTCTACTGAACACAGGGTGTCCCTGGGCCGCGTGCGACGTATTCGCGGACCTTGCCGAGACGGTTTCGGATAATCCGGACCTGATGACCGCGCGGGCGCAGGCGCTGCTGGAGACCGGCCGTTACGCCGAAAGTGCAAACGAATGGAAAAGGGTGCTCGCGGCGACGAAATCGGACGCCGCACGGCAGCAGGCGGCGCTCGCCCTGGCGATGGCCGGTGCGCTCGGCGACGCGGCCACGCTATTGGACGGGAGCGGCAGTCTGTATCCGGGCCTGATCGTGGAACTCCACGGACGGGGGAATTTCCGGGCGGCTTTGCATTTCGCGCGGGAAGCAACGGCGCTGTTCCCCAGGAACGCCCAGGCATGGAACGACCGGGGCACCGTCGGCGCCGCATGCGACGATGCCGCGGACGCGGTCGATTGCTATGAACAGGCGCTTTCGCTGGCACCCGACGACCCGGATATCCTGTTCAATCTGGGCTCGGTGCTGGCGTCGTCCGGGAAGACGGATGCCGCCGTTGAAGCCTTTGGGCGTGCGCTGCGTATCCGGCCGGATGATATCCGGGTACTCAGATATTATGCCGATATCACCCACCTGACGGCAGGCGATCCGGCGGTGGCGACGCTCGAGAAGCTGGCGGCGGACGGGACGCTTTCGAATTACGACCGGGCCGCGGTCGGTTATGCCCTTGGCAAGGCCCGCGACGACCAGGGCCGGCATGACGAGGCGATGCGGGGTTATCTTGCCGGTGGTGCGGCACGCGGCCGCATGCGAAACTACACCGTGGACGATGAAATCGCGCTGCTGGCGCGAATTCAGGAAATCTTCACGGCACTCAACCCGGTCGAGTATCTGTCCGCCGGTCACGCCAGCGCCAGACCGGTGTTCATCGTCGGTTTGCCGCGCAGCGGCACGACACTGGTTGAACAGATCCTGGCCGGGCACGACGAAGCGGCAGCCGGCGGCGAGCTGCCGTTTTTGCGTGACGCGGTGCTTGAAATGGTCGAACGCCGTCAGGGAAGCCGGACCCTACCCGCATGGGAGTTCCTGAACGGCGATGCAAAGCTCGACGCCGGAACAATTTCCGCGATTGCCCAAATGTATTTGGGCCGCATCCACGACCTGTCGCCCGGTTGCAAACGGCTGGTCGACAAGCAGCCTCTAAACGACAGGTATCTTGGTTTCGCGGCGCTGGCGTTTCCGAACGCCACGTTCATTCATTGCGTACGTGACCTCCGCGACACGGGCGTTTCCTGTATCTCCAAGAATTTCGAGGCCGAGTTCGCGTTCACCGACAGTCTTGAGGGCATGGCCGCATATGCCCTTGCGCAACGAAAGTTGATGGGGTTCTGGGAACGGTTGTTCCCAGGACGGATCGTGACCGTCGATTATGAATCGCTTGTCGCCGACCCGGAAAAGGAGGCGCGAAAACTGGTCGCGGCGGTAGGGCTGGACTGGTCCGAAAAGTGCCTCGACCTTGCGTCGTCGGAGCGCACCGTCAAGACCGCCAGCGCGCAGCAGGTCAGGCAGGGCGTCTACGGTACGGCGGTCAACCGGTGGGCGCGGTACATGCCCGTGATAGAGCCGATGGTGAAATTGCTGGATGCCGGCGAATAAACCGGGTGCGGCGGTCAGATGCTCTTGCCTTCTGGCGTCGACGGTTCTGGGTTCTCTTTCTTGAAGTCCTCGATCATGTCTTCGAAGAACTTCTTGGTTTCCTGCGCCTTTTCCTCGAACCAGGGTTTCGCCTTGTCGTAGGCGACCCCGGCATCGCAGGCGGCGTAGGAACCGGAACACTGCGGCACGCAGGCCGCGCGCTTGGCGGTATCGTCCTTGAAACGGGTCTTGCAGTCGGCAAGGCAGGCGTCGAAGGCCTCGGCGCATGCCTCGTGACTGTTCTGGTCGGCATTGATCGGCTGGCCCAAGAAGGTGAGGAAGATTGCCAGGGGAAAAATCAGCCATTTCATTGTCGTTACTCCACGGTCACGCTTTTCGCCAGATTGCGGGGCTGGTCGACGTCGGTACCTTTAATGACGGCGACATGATACGCCAGCAACTGTATCGGGATGGCATACAAAATGGGCGAAACAAAGGCATTTACCGCAGGTAATGCCACCACGGCCTCGGCACTGTCGGCTAAATGCCCGGCGCCGTTCGCGTCGGTAAAGGCGATGACCTTGCCGCCGCGCGCCTGCACTTCCTGGATGTTCGATGCCGTCTTTTCGAAAAGTTTGTCCTCGGGCGCGATGCAGATGATCGGCACGGCCTCGTCAATCAGGGCAATGGGGCCGTGTTTCATCTCGCCGGCGGCGTATCCCTCGGCGTGGATGTAAGAGATTTCCTTCAGCTTTAGCGCGCCTTCGAGGGCAATCGGATAGTTGGTGCCGCGGCCGAGGTAAAGCACGTCCCGGGCTTCGGCGACGGTGCCCGCGAGCTCGCGGATCGCGTCGTCGTGGTTCAGCACTTCCGCGGCCCGGGCCGGCACTTCGGTCAGGGCGCCGACCAGTTCCGCGACCTCGTTCCTGGAGATCGTGCCGCGTGCCTCGGCGGTGGCGATGGCGAGGCAGGCGAGAACGGTCAACTGTGTCGTGAACGCCTTGGTGGACGCGACGCCGATTTCCGGCCCGGCGAGTGTTTGCAGCACCGCGTCCGATTCACGCGGGATGGCGCTTTCCGGCGCATTGACGATGGACAGGATCTTCTGTCCGCCTTCGCGCGCGTGGCGCAGCGCGGCGAGTGTGTCGATGGTTTCGCCCGACTGCGAAATGAAGATCGCGACGCCGTTCGCCGGTGGCACCGGGTCGCGGTATCGGTATTCCGATGCGATATCGACCTCGACCGGGATGCGGGCCAGGCTTTCGAACCAGTACTTGGCCGTCATGCACGCGTAGTAGGACGTGCCGCAGGCGATGAGCGTGATCTTGTCCGCCTTCGCCAGGTCGACATCGCCTTCCGGCATGATGACGCGGCGCTCGGCCGGGTTGATCAGCGAATGCAGCGTGTCGCCGATGACCTGTGGCTGCTCATAGATTTCCTTGAGCATGAAATGGCGATAGCCGCCCTTGCCGATGGCGGCCCCGGAAAGCTCGGTCAGGCGGACCGGGCGCTCGACCGGAGTGCCGTCGCTGTCGAAAACCTCGGCGCCGGTGGATGTGATCATCGCCCAGTCCCCGTCCTCCATATAGAGGATGCGGTTGGTCAACGGTGCTAGCGCGAGCGCGTCGGAGCCGAGGTACATCTCGTCGTCGCCGAAGCCGAGGGCAAGCGGGCTGCCCTGGCGCGCCGCCGCCATCAGGTCGTGCTCGCCGGAAAAGATGAAACCCAGGGCGAAGGCGCCGTCGAGTTTCCGGATCGTTTCGAACACCGCGTCCTTCGGCGAAAGGCCTTTGTCGAGCCCCAGCGTCACCAGGTGCGCGATGACCTCGGTGTCGGTTTCGGAGGCGAGGTCGCAGCCCGCGGCCGCGACCTCTTCGCGCAGTTCCTTATAGTTCTCGATGATACCGTTGTGGACCACCGCGACCTTGCCGGTCGCGTGTGGATGGGCGTTCTGCTCGTTCGGCACTCCGTGCGTCGCCCAGCGGGTGTGGCCGATGCCGGTGGTGCCGTCGAGCGGTGCTTCCCGCAATCGAGTGTCCAGGTTGACGAGCTTGCCCTCGGCGCGGCGGCGGTCGATGCCGCCGTTCACCAGCGTCGCGATGCCGGCGGAGTCGTAGCCCCGGTATTCGAGCCGTTTCAGCCCCTCGAGCAGTCTCGGGGTCGCGGGGTTGCTGCCGACGATGCCGATGATCCCGCACATCAGCCCTTCTCCCCCTTGGCCTTGAGGGCCTGCTTGCGCTCCCGCGTCTGGCGGCCCCAGTTCTTGATTTCCTTGTGCGGCGCGCGCGTGACCGCCAGCGCCTCGGCCGTGACGTCCTTGGCGATGGTGCTGCCCGCGCCCGTGACGGCGCCGGGACCGACGGTCACGGGGGCGACGAGCGAGGTGTTGGAGCCGATGAAGGCGCCTTCGCCGATGGTCGTCCGCCATTTGAAGACGCCGTCGTAATTGCAGGTGATGGTGCCGGCTCCGATGTTGGCGCCGGCGCCGACGTCGCTGTCGCCGACGTAGGATAGATGATTGGCCTTCGCGCCTTCGCCGATGTTGGCGTTCTTCACCTCGACGAAGTTGCCGATGTGCACACCTTTCGCCAGATTGGTGCCCGGGCGCAGGCGGGCAAAGGGGCCGACGGTCGCGCCCTTGCCGATCATCGCGCCTTCCAGATGGCTGAAAGCGCGGACGGTGACGCCGTCGGCGATTTCGACGCCGGGGCCGATGACCACGTTCGGCTCGATCACCACGTCCTGGCCGACCTTGGTGTCGTAACTGAAGAACACCGTCTCCGGTGCGATCAGGGTCGCCCCGCCGGCCATGGCCGCGGTGCGCAGATGTTGCTGAATACGGGTTTCGGCGGCGGCCAGCTCGGCGCGGGAATTGATGCCCAGCAGATCCGCTTCCGGGCCCTCGACGAATGTGCAGGCCCGGCCCCGCTGTCCGGCGACATTAACGACGTCGGGCAGGTAATATTCGCCCTGCGCGTTGTCGTTACCGATTTCGGCCAGCATGTCGAACGCGCATTTGCCGTCCAGCGCCATCATGCCGGAACTGCAGAGGTCGATCGCGAACTCCTCCGGATCGGCATCCTTGGCCTCGACGATGCGATGAAGCGCGCCGTCGTCGCCGACGACTAGGCGGCCGTAGGCGTGTGTGCCGCTTGAGCGGAACCCGAGCACGACCACCGCCGGGTTATCCGGCGCCGCGCGCCTGGTCAGCAATGCCTCAATCGATGCTGTCGGGATCAGCGGGTTGTCGCCGTTCAGGATCACAAGATCGTCTATGTCCTGCGGCATCGCGTCCTTGGCGGCGAGCGCGGCATGCGCGGTGCCCAGACGTTCCGTCTGCACCGCCGCTGCATACGGCTGGGCGATCTCGCGGACGTCACCCATGTCCGGGCCGACGATGACGCAGATATCGTCCATGCCGACCGTTTCCAGCGTGGCCAGGATATGGCGCAGCATCGGTCGCCCGGCGAGCGTATGCATGACCTTTGGCATCGACGACTTCATGCGGGTGCCATGACCTGCGGCAAGGACGATGGCGGCGGTGCGGCGGCGGCTCATGACGCGTCGAGTTTACCCTGATTGGGACGATTGATGGCAAATCGTGTGCCACATCGGCCGGTAAGCGCCAAGTCAAACATTGTTTCCAGAGGTTTCAAGGCCTTATACGCGCGGATTTGCCGGTCAAATCGTCGGGTGCGGGGACGGTGGCGTCCCGCGCGTGCATATCGACCTATGCCGATTCGCATCAAGTTTTTGTGAACTTCGGACTGCGGTATTGGCGATGCGGTCCGGCGCCACAATCTCTCAGGCAAGTGCTTTCATGATTTTCTTGCGAGACGACAGATGAATATGCATCCGATCTCGGTAAGGCGCCGTTTTCGATATGCTGACCAATAACGCAGACGTCGTGCGCGCTCGGGTTGCGCAGCTTTACGAGCGTCATCCGTATCCGCCCGTCGACGAGGACATAGAAGCCTATGGGCGCGGCGATGCCTGGCTGCTGGAATCACCGAACCCGAGTTTTCATCTCTACTGGCCCCACCGGGCCTATACCGGGGATCTGGACGTCCTTGTCGTCGGTTGCGGCACGCAGCAGGCGGCGCAAATCGCGGCGGGCCTGCCGGAGGCCCGAATCGTCGCGACGGATATTTCCGACCTCAGCCTGAATGAAACCCGGCGCCTTGCAGACAAAGCCGGGGTCGGCAATCTCACACTCGAAAAACTGCCGATCGAGGCGTCATCTATGCTCGGGCGCGATTTCGATCTCGTCGTTTGCACCGGTGTACTGCATCACCTGGCGGATCCGCTGCAGGGCCTGAAGGCACTGGCGGGCGTGCTGCGTCCGACGGGGTCGATGCATTTGATGTTTTACGGCCGACACGGCCGCACCGGCGTCTACATGATGCAGGGCCTTCTGAGGATGCTCGGTATCGATGCGGCAAAGGTAAGCACGAAGGATATCGGCAGGATCCGTGATCTGATCGAGGCCCTGCCCCCGACGCATCCGTTCGGCGCCGCCCGGGACCTGCACCCGGATTGGCGCGACGACGAAGGTTTGGTCGATCTTCTGCTACACGTTCAGGACCGGGCTTATACGCTGACGGAAGCGGACGATTTGCTCGTCGCAGCCGGGCTCAAGATGCAGAAACTGCTGTTCCCGGGCCGGACCGACCCCATGTTCACGCCGCTCGGCAATATGGCGGCGACGGGGTTCAGCGCGCTACCGGCCGTCGAGCAGCGCACGGCCGTCGAACTTTACCGTGCCTCCGTCAAGAAGCACGTATTGGTCGCCTGTCACCGTGCGCGCCCGGCGTCGGACTATGAGGTTTCGTCCCGGCAAAAGGACTGGGCCGCCGTGCAACCGGTGATTACTTACGGGCTCGAGGTGGCGCGGCCGGGACCCGAGCGCAAAACGTACCGCATTACCTGGCCTTACTACGGCGAGTCTGAAATCGCCGTCGACACGACGGAGAACGGGGTAAAGCTGCTGGAGGCATTCGACGGTAACCGCACCGTCGCCGAAGCGGTTCGGGCGGCCGGCTTGAGAAAGAAGGACAAGGCGCTGATGCGCCAGCTTGAAGGTTTCCTGGAGCGCTGCGCGCGCGCTGGATTCCTGACCTTCAGATCGCGTGTCACATCGTCAGGTTGAAGGCGATGCTGATCCGCTCTTCCCTGCCGCGCGTCGGTTTGACGCTGTGGCGGAGCCAGCTCCGGAACAGCAGCATTTCGCCCGCGCCAGGCCGGTAAGCGACCATCGTCGTGTTGGCGTCGTTGGCTTCTTTGGTCGGCGGATTGAGCATCACATCGGACTGCGGTGAATGAAACAACAGTTCGCCACAGCCTTCCGGCGCCGCGACATAGTAGATGCCGCTGATGACGCAGTTCTGGTGAATGTGCGCTTCCTGCGCATCGCCCTGGCCGTAGACGTTGACCCAGCAGTCCGTGATCCGGAGCGGGTGGCGATCGATATCGAGGGCGTAGACACTCGCGAACGCGGCGGCCTCGGTGAAGATGTGCTGTTCCAATTGCTTGAAGGCGGGGCGGGACAGCAGGTTGTCACCGCTGGCGATGGTCGTATAGAGATTGCAGCTCCAGCCTTCCGGCAAACTGTTCGGCACGGTGCCGCGGACGTTGGCGATCTCCTTGATGATCTGCTTGTTCATGTCCTGGGCGCCATCGACCGCCGTCGATTGCACCGCGATCGGAAAGAAGTGATGAACGCCGCGTTTGCTCATGGTTTTCTGGTCCTCTTGCCGTCGATGTCAGGCATAGGCCCGGTCGAAGCCGTACGCGCCCTGTAGCATGACGTTGAAGCTGAGACTGATGCGCTCCTGCTTGGAGCGGTTGATGGCGACCCGGTGCGCCAGCCACGACGGGAATATGATCATCTGTCCGGGTTCCGGCGTGACGGCGTAGGTGTGGCTGTTGAACGGCGTGGCGTCCTTGATATCCGGCAGCAAAACGTTGGCCTGCGGGCGCGGGTCGTCGAAAACGATGGCGCCGCATTCCGGACCGGTCTTCAGGTAATAGACGCCGCTCAGCACGTTGTTTGGGTGTACGTGGTTTCTATGCGAGTAACCGGGCCGGGACACATTGAACCAGAAGCTGGTCATGTGCAGGTCTTCGTATTTGTAGGACAGAAACTCAAGAACCTCGCGGGAACCGCCGAGGGCAACGTCGACGAACCGGGCCGCGTCGTCGCGGCGGTGTAACTGGTCGTTGCTCTGCAGGTGCTCGAGCGTTTCCTCCTTGGTCGACAGCGTTTCTTCGTCCCAGCCTTCTTCCTTGCGTACGGTGTTGATGAGGTCCGCGAGATAGGCGTTGAAGTCGTCACTGTCGGCAACGCTGAAGCTGAACAACGGTGTCGGAAAGATATCGGCGATGTTTCGTTCGGAAAACATGGTGCGAAACCAAGGCTGTCATCGGGATTGCGGCAGGGTAAACGCCGCTTCGGGCCGAGACAAGATATCTCGATGACCGGCCCGCGCGGCAGCCGCGGGCATTGACAGATTGAGACGTGCGGCTTTATATCACGCCTCCCGGCTCGGCCGGGCCGCATACGGCGGGCGCGTAGCTCAGCGGGAGAGCACTGCCTTCACACGGCAGGGGTCACAGGTTCAATCCCTGTCGCGCCCACCATTCTTCTTTTCCCAACAGAGGAGCGCCAGCCCCTCATCCCATCCATCCTGCCTGCGTGTGACGTTGGCGGTGAGCTGTTAATGACTGCAGTAGCGTTGATATCACCGGTTGGCCGCCCGCGACCGGTGCGCTTTTCCGTGCAAGGCTGCACGAAGTTTCTAAATTGAACGGAAATCCAACTTGCGGTTCGCTATCCGGGCATTGGTGCTCGTTCGAACAGAATAGGGATAGGGCTCCGTTCCGGTTTGCCGGTGTCGACCGTATACGAGACGTCGACTGATCCCGGGAGTGTCCTAGCTACACGATGGCCGTTATCGACTATCCACATCGAATCCTTTCAGCGCTGACGAACATCGCGGATGCCGGTTGGGAACTGCTCGCTCAGCGAAAGAGCAAACGGCCGGAGTTGCTTGAGAAGCCGCTTAGCGAGGCCTGTCGGGAGCTGTTGTCGTCGGTCGGTGAAGCGACCGGCACTGCCATTGCGCGGAACGTCATGGAGCGATATGAGCAGCTGACACCGGAAACCAAACCGGCATTCTTTAAAATGCTGTCAGAGGAGTTCTCGGCCGACGAAAAAGTCGTGTCGAAGGCGATATACGGATACCAGGCGGACCCTGGTCCAGCGAGCCTGCAAGAACTCACCGCTGCGGCTGAGCCGCCGCGCCAGGAACTATTCCGGCGGCTCAATATGGCGCCGGATGGTACGAAAGCCCTCGTTCGGATGCGCCAGGATATTCTTGACGCGCGGCGCACTGAAGCGGGGCTTGATGCCGTTGACTGGGATCTGAAGCACCTTCTGGTGTCATGGTTCAATCGCGGATTCCTGGAACTCCGTGAAATCAACTGGGACACCCCTGCCGCCGTATTGGAGAAACTGATCGAGTATGAGGCCGTTCACGAAATCAGGGGATGGGCGGACTTGCGTCGTCGATTACAAGGTGACCGTCGCTGTTACGGGTTCTTCCACCCGGGGTTGCCGGGCGAGCCCTTGATCTTTGTCGAGGTAGCGTTGTTGAACGAGATCGCCGGGCGCGTGCAGCCGCTGATCGGTGCCGATGCGCCCAAGACAGAGATGGCCTATGCGACCACGGCCGTCTTCTATTCGATCAGCAACTGCCAGAAGGGATTGCGCGGCATTTCGTTCGGCAATTTTCTGATCAAGCAAGTCGTGCAGGAAATTCGCCGGGATTTTCCCAAGGTCAGTACGTTTGCGACGCTATCCCCGGTGCCCGGTTTTCTGAGGTGGTTGGCTGGCGCCGGCGCCGACGGGA
Organism: Rhodospirillales bacterium; assembly: GCA_965229805.1. Taxonomy (GTDB): domain Bacteria; phylum Pseudomonadota; class Alphaproteobacteria; order Rhodospirillales; family Casp-alpha2; genus UBA4479. The sequence continues at coordinate 422,103 of CBDDJO010000001.1, forward strand.
CGGGCTTGGATGCGAGTATACGCGGCACGCCGGTCACGGAGATCATCGCGACGCCGGGATGGCAGGATGACTTGGTCATTGCCGACGAAGTACGGGAGGTGCTGGTACCATTGTGCGCACATTATCTGGTTCGTAAAAAAATGGGTGGCATGCCTCCTGATCCCGTGGCCAGGTTCCATCTGAACAACGGCGCCCGGCTTGAGCGCATCAACTGGATGGCCGATACGTCGGACCGCGGCCTCGCGCAATCGGCGGGGATCATGGTCAATTATCTGTACAAGCCCGCCGACATTGTCCGAAACCACGAAGACTTTTCACAGGACGGCAAAGTTGCCGCATCGGCATCGGTTTTGAGCGCATTGCCCGAGCAATTGCGGCACACAGGGTAAGGGGACAGGGGCAGGCACTCGGCTGGTATGCGTATGGCGAAGTGCGCGACGAATCGATTGTTGTGCAAAAATAATCAGTATTGTGCGCAAAAAAGGTATTTTTGTTTAAATTTAATCACCCTAACGTGATTGCTAACGAACATTAGCTTCACCGATAAGAGTGAAGACAGGGTTACGGATAGGGGTGCCGACATGGACCTGGTTCTTGCATTGGCAATTAACGGTATCGTCTGGGGATTGATCGTGGCGCTGATTGCGCTGGGCCTTTCGATCATTTTCGGTCTTCTGGACATCATCAACATTGCGCACGGCGACTTTTTCATGGTCGGGACCGTGCTGGCGTGGACGGTGTTTCATCTCACGGGAAATTATTGGCTGGGTTTCCTGCTGGTGCCGCTCATCGGACTCGCGATCGGCGCCGCAATCGAATACTTGGTCATTCAGCCGATCAAGAACGCGGCCGCGCTTTCTATCGTTGCAACGTTCGGTCTTTCGTTAATTTTGCAGGAAAGCGCGCGCGCCACGTTCGGCGCCGCGCCGAAGCGTTTGCTACCGCCCATCGAAGGTACAATTCCGCTCTTCGACCTAGAATACGATATCTACAGGATTTTTGCAGCCGCTGGCGCCATTCTGGCGATCGGGTCGTTCTTCCTGTTCCTGCGCAAAACGCGGCTCGGTGTGTGGATGCGGGCGGTCCGTTTCGATCCGGATACCGCGACCGCGATGGGCGTGCCGACACGCATCGTGTACTCGGCAACCTTCGCTATCGGTTTTGCCATGGCTGCCTTCGGCGGCGTGATGGCGGCGCCAATCACGACGGTCGACTTCCGGGCCGGCGCCGACATTCTGCCGTTTTGTTTCATGGCGGTCATCATCGGCGGCCTCGGCAACCTGGGCGGCACGGTCGCCGCCGCGGTGTTGCTGGCATTCGTCGAGGGGATCGTCACGAGTTTCACCGATCCGACCATTGCCCGGATCACGTCGCTTTGTATCATGTGCGCCGTTCTCATGGTCCGGCCCTACGGCATTTTCTCGGGGGCACGGCAATGAGTCGCGACCATATAAACAAGAGCCTAGTCGCAGGTTTCGTCGTCTTCACTCTAGCCGCGCCCTGGCTGCTGCCGCTTGTCGTCAGTGACTTCTGGGTCGATATCTACGCTGAGATTCTGATCTGGTCGCTGTTCGCGGCAAGTGTGAATCTGTTGTTCGGTTATATCGGCCTATTGTCATTTGGGCAGGCGCTGTTTTTCGGCATGGGTATGTATGGCGTCGCCATCGCGGTTGCCAAGCTGGGGCTCGGTTTCTGGCCTGCGCTCGGTTTCGGTATCGTGCTGTCGATGGCGATGGCGCTGGTGACCGGCGCATTGGCGGTACGGCTTACCTGGCACTACTTCGCCATTATTACAGTCGTCTTCTCGTTAATCTTTTATTTTCTGGCCCTGAGTTACAAACCGCTGACCGGTGGGGACGACGGTATCGTCTTTACTCTGCCGCCGATCTTCAGTTTCGGCGACGTCGAGGTGACGATGCTGGATCCGGTGACCCGGTATTACTTCATCGCCCTCACCGTCGGCGCCTGTTTCTATTTGAAGTACCGCATCCTCAAGAGCCCGCTCGGCCGTGCTTTTGTCGCGGTGCGAGAAAACGGTCTGCGTGCCTCGCTCATCGGGCTCAACGTGTACATGCTACGCCTGATCGGGTTCGTCATTGCCGGTGCCCTGGCCGGCACGGCCGGCGCGCTGTTCGCGTTTTACGGGCAGTACGCGTCGGCTCTTTATATGTTCTACCACGTGTCTGGCGAAGGCGTGGTGTGGACCATCCTCGGCGGTGCCGGAACGTTGTTCGGTCCGGTGATCGGTACAGGACTGTTCATCCTGCTGCGCGAGGAACTCTCCACCGTCTGGGAACACTACCTGCTGATCGTCGGCGTCATCGTCATCGTCGTGGTGATCTTCGCGCCGAAGGGTGTCGTCGGTCTCTGGAACTCGTTTCTTACGCGCCGCTTAAGCAAACGAACGGACGGCATGGAGGCGGGCGATGACTGAGTACCCTGTCCTTGAGGTGCGCGGCATCGTTAAGAAATTCGGTGGCCTGACGGCGCTGGACAGTGCCGATTTCAAGCTCGAAAGCGGTAAGCTCAATGCGATCATCGGACCCAACGGTGCCGGTAAAACGACGTTGTTCAACGTCGTCACCGGCATGCTGAAGCCGAACGAGGGACGCGTTTTGTTCCGTGGTGACGACATCACCGAAACGCCGGTCCATCAGATTGCGCGCCGCGGTTTGGCCCGCACTCTGCAGATCAAGAGCGTCTTCAATTCGCTGACGGTCGCTGAGAATCTTTGGATCGCGGTGCAGGCACATCGTGGCGTTTACCGTCCGTTCATCGACGCGCGCAAGCTCCGGGGCACGGCGGAACGCGTGGAGCACCTGCTGGATATGTCGGGGCTGAAGAGGCTCGCGGATGTTCAGGCAGGCACTCTTTCCTATGGCGACGTGGCCTTGCTTGAAATTGCCATCGCACTCGCCGAAGACCCGAGGCTGTTGCTACTGGATGAGCCCATCTGCGGCATGGGGCCTGCCGAAACCGAGAAAACGGTCGAGACCATTATCGAGCTCTCCAAGCGTATCGACGTGGTCATCATCGAGCACGACATCGAAGTCGTCTTCAACATCGCCGACCGGATCGTTGTTATGGCCCAGGGCAAGGTGCTCGCCGAAGGCACGCCGGCCGAGATCCAGACCGATCACCGGGTGCGAAGTGCCTACTTGGGAGAACCCGACGATGCTTGAGCTTCAAGACGTCAATGCCTTCTACGGTAAAGTCCATGTCCTGCAAGGCGTCACGATGTCCGTCGGTGAAGGTGAATCCGTGGCGGTTCTGGGCCGTAATGGTGTCGGCAAGACAACGACGCTGAAAACGATCATGGGGCTGGTTGCGACCGCCAGTGGCCGCATCACATTCGATGGTCAGGATCTCTCCAAGATTCGGCCGCACCAGATTCCAAGCTGCGGCATCGGTTACGTCCCGCAGGGGCGCGGAATTTTCCCTACCCTGACGGTGCGTGAAAACCTGTTTATCGGCGCGCCCCGCAATCCGAAGAAACACGTCGAGGATTATGTGTTCGAACGCTTCCCGCGTCTGAAGGAGCGGCTGGTCCAGTCCGGTGGCACGCTTTCCGGCGGCGAGCAGCAAATGCTCGCGATTGCCCGATGTCTGATGATGGAACCCAGGCTGATCATCCTCGACGAACCGACCGAGGGAATCATGCCGATCCTGGTTCAGGACATCCGCCGCGAGATCAAGGAAGTCAATGATAACGGGGTCTCGATCCTGCTGATCGAGCAGAATGTGAAGACAGCGCTGCGGCTCTGTAATCACGTCTACATCATGGAAAAGGGAGTGATCGTCCACGACGGCACCGCGGAAGACGTCGGCCAACAAGAAGACGTCCTGCACCGTCATCTTGGTGTCTCGGGTTAGCGAAATCGTACACGGGGTACCGCTTTCATCATGAAACACGGAGGCTATTATGTCTGACAATTCAAAACGAGGCGTTCCCTCGAAAGCTGCACCGGTGAATCCGGCGCGGCGTTCGTTCATGCAAACGGCCCTGGCCGGCGGGGCCGTTGCCGCCGGTGCATACTTGGGGCTCACCCGCGATGCCTTTTCCAAAGAAACCGGTCCGATCGTCATCGGTCACCATTGCGAACTTACCGGTGGTTTCTCGTCATGGGGATACTGGCATGACAAGTGTGCCCGCGCGGCTGTTGAAATTATCAACGAAGGTGGCGGCATCGCCGGGCGCAAGCTTGAACTCGCGACAGAGGATACAGAATCCAACCCGGCAACGGGTGCTCGCAAGGTCCGCTCACTGATCCAGCGCAGCAAGGCGTCGTTCATCGCCGGCTCGGTCCATTCGGGTATCATGTTGGCATCCCTGCCGATCGCATCGCAATACAAGGTGCCCTACTTCTCGATGGGTGAAGCCAGTGAGGCGACCGGAGAACGGGGCACCCGCTACTCGTTCCGCAGCGGCATGGACACGTACTCCATTGCTGCCGCGTCGGCACCGTGGGCGTATGAGAACCTGGGCAAGAACTGGACGATGATCTTCCCGGATTATGCTTGGGGCCACAGCCATCACCAAGAGCACAAGAAAGTAATCGAGGCGCTTGGCGGGACCGTCAATGACCCGATTGCCGTGCCGCTCGATGCGAAAGACCTAGTGCCGTATCTGGCCAAGATCCCGGAAGAGACGGAAGTCTTGTTCTCGGTCTTCTTCGGTGCCTTGTCCGTCGCGTTCTATACGCAGCAAAAGTCGATGGGTCTCAACGAGAGGATGAAGATGTACTCGGTCATCGGCACGATCGAAGCCATCGATCCCCGCGCCATCGACGGTGCGGCGGAAGGCGTCTATTTCATCGAAAACTTCCCGCGTTCGCTGGCCGCCGACGACAATGAATACCACCGCGCCTTCATCAAGGCGATGGACGTGGACTCGGTGCATGCCCAGGAAAACGGCTCCAGCCGTGTCATGGCAAAAAGCCATTGCTGGCAGTCGTGGGAAGACCTTTTCATCCTGAAGCAGGCCATCGAGGCCTCCGGCTGGCAGCGTCCGAAAGACACCCCAGGTGTCGTCGAGGCCCTGGAGGGGATCGAGAGCCCACTGTCGCTTGGGAATCCGCAAGGCGCCAAAATCATGCGGAAGGAAGATCACCGCGGCATTATCGACAGCAATATCTGTCGGCTCGAAAACAACGAGTTCGTCCTTAAGAAGAAAGTCTCCAAGGAGGAACTGGCATCGAAACTCCCTGTGCGCCATCGTCTTAACGAAATGAAGTTGTGACGATCACGCCTTTTGGAGGGTGCCGAGGTCACCGGCACCCTCCTATTTTTTCAATGACGAAAGGAATCGCTAATGGCTCGTAATGTTCGGGTTGCGGCGGCGCACTTGGCGCCGGTTTACATGGACGCCGGAAGCACCGCCGACAAAACTTGCGACTATATCAAGCGAGCCGCCGAGCAGGGCGTGGCGCTGGCCGTCTTCCCGGAATCGTTCATCCCCGGTTTCCCGCTTTGGTCGGCCGTGTCGCCACCGATAAGCAATCACGATTTTTTCAATCTGCTCGTCCGTCAGTCCATTCGTGTCCCGGGGCCTGAGATTCTGAAGGTTTGTGCGGCGGCACGTGAACACAAGGTCATCGTTTCGCTCGGTATCAGCGAGTCGACGGGCGACAGCAGCGGCTGTCTGTGGAACACCAATTTGCTGATCGGCGACGACGGCTCGATCCTCAATCATCACCGTAAACTGGTGCCGACCTTCTTCGAGAAGATGGTCTGGGCGACCGGCGACGGCCATGGTCTCAGGGTCGTCGATACACCGGTCGGCCGGGTCGGTTCGCTGATATGCGGAGAGAACACGAACCCGTTGGCGCGTTTCGCCGTCATGGCGCAGGGAGAAGAAATCCATACCTCGTCCTACCCGCCGACATGGCCCACGCATATTCCCGATAATGAAGAACGTTACGATCTGGCGTCGGCTATCCGGATTCGCGGCGGTGCGCATTCTTTCGAGGCCAAAGTCTTCAATATCATCGCTTCGTCACGCCTTAGTGAGCGGACGTTCGAGATTCTTGCCCCGTTGGGCGAACAGGCACGTGAGGTAATCGAACGGACGCCGAAGGGTATTTCGATGATCATCGGGCCGTCCGGCACGCCGGTCTGCGAAACCACGACGGATGAAGACCAACTCCTGGTCGCCGACATCGATCTCGACGACTGCATCACGCCAAAGCAGTTCCATGATCTGACCGGGTACTACAACCGCTTTGATATCTTCGATCTTCACGTTAACCGGGATGTTTTGAAACCGGTGGCATTCAACGATGTCGGCGGCGGGGATCGCCGCCGCCGGTTCGAGGAGCTTGAGGATGAAATTGAGATGGGCGAGGACGTCGCGTAGTCTCTCATGACTATGCGTGAAACAGGTAATAACCCGAACAACCGTCCTGTCCTGCCCCTTCTGGCAGGATTCGACTGGGATGATCTGCGGGTTTTCCTGGCACTGGCCCGGCAGCGTACGCTGTCCGGCGCCGCGCGCTTTCTCTCGATTACGCATGCAACGGTGGGGCGGCGTATTTCATCGCTCGAGCAAGCGCTGGAAACGAAGCTTTTCGAACGGACCTCGGACGGATTCCTGCTGACCGATGCGGGGGAGCAGCTACTTCGCGAATCCGAGGGTATCGAGGAACATATCCTCGGCATCGCCAATACCTTCAGTCAGGAAGTTCAGGAAGCGGGCGGCGCCGTCCGTGTCGGCACGATGGAAGGGATCGGCAGTCTGTTTCTGGCGCCGAACTTCAAGCATCTCTTCGCCGAATATCCGAACCTCAGGGTTGAACTCGTCACGGCATCGCACTGGATCAACCTGTCGAAGCGTGAAGCCGACATCCTGGTCAGTTTTCCGAAGCCGGAAACGGCCAAAACCACCGTTTCCAGGATCGGTGAATTTGCACTTTTCCTGTATGCCTCGCAGGATTTTCTCACGCAGAACGGGGAGCCACAGACACTAGCTGACCTGAGTGATTTCGAACTGGTGACTTACATTGATGAACTGGTGCAGATCCCCGCCGTGCGGTGGTTGAACGAGGCTGTCCCGGAGCCGCACGGGCAATTCACGTCAACCAGCCTCATTGCGCAGTTCCAGTCTACTGTCGCCGGCATGGGTGTCGCGATGCTGCCGACCTTTGTCGGCGAGACCGACGACCGCTTGGTTCGTGTGCTGCCGGACCAGGTCAGGGTCATGCGCGATATCTGGCTCGCCGTCCATGACGATATCGCGCATGTACGCAGGGTCCGGCAGACAGTGTCCTTCCTGAAAAACCTGTTTGTCGAACATGCGGACTACCTTGTCGGTGAACGTCGGAACAGCGGTTAGAGATCGATCACGACGAGCCGGGGTTCGCCGTCGCTTTCCACGCGCGGGCGGGCAGAACACAACAGCACTGTGTCTTCAGCAATTTCGGTAACCGGGTTGACGGGATATTCGACCGTTCCGCCGCGCAGTGACGCCAGGCAAGTGCCGCACCATCCGGCACGGCAGGAATGGGCGGGGGTAAGACCCAGAGCCTCCGCAAGATCGAGAAGCGAGCCGTCACGCGGATGCCAGCCGGCGTCGATCCCGGAAACTTCGAAGCGCACACGTGCTTGAGCGTCGCCGCGTAGCTCAGTGGTTCGTTCAGTGATGGTTCTCGATCTTCTCAGGCTGGCCGGACCGAAGGCCTCGGCGAAGATTCTCGTGTCGTCAACGCCGCAGACGACGAGGTCGTCGTAGACCGACTGCATGAAGCCCGGCGGTCCACATAGATAGTAGTCGGCGTCTTCATGCCGGGTCGCGATTGCGTTGAGGTCGTCGGCGTTCAAACGCCGGGCGGCATCGTACGTAACGCCTGGGCGGTCACTGGACGACGGGCACTCCACGAAGCGGCACGTCGATAAGTACCCTTCGGATGTCGTCTGGATTCTGTCGACCTCATCGCGGAATACCTGGTCGGCGCTCGTTTGCGTGGCATGGATCAGAATCAATGGCTTCTTGAAGCGTGGCCGCACCGTGTCCCCGATAATGTGCCTGAGAAACGACACCATCGGCGTGATCCCGATGCCGCCGGCAATCAGCACGGCGGATCGTTCATCCTTGGTGCTGATCGTGAAGGCGCCGCTCGGGTACGTGGCATATAGTTTATCGCCGACGACAATCTTATCATGCAGCACGTTGGACAGGGCGCCCTGTCGTTTGACGGAAATACGCAGAAAAGCGTCTTCAGGTGCCGATGACAGGGTGTAGTTCCGTCGCGGTCCGGTATCCGTTTGGGTTTCGCTTAACTGAACTCGGGTAAATTGCCCGGCACGATAAATCGGAATCGCCGCGCCGGGCGCGGGGGTGAGATAGAACGATTTCACATCTGGCGTTTCTTTCGAAATAGCGGTTACGGTCAGGGGAATCAATGAGGACGTGCCTGCCTCTTCGTTCAGTCGTTGCGTTGTTTCTTCCCAGGTTCCGGTGCCGTTCAGCAACGTTGAGTAAGTGACTGTGCCCTTTTGCTGAGGCGCCGCGCCGTGTTGCCAAAGACAGTCATCGACGTGAACGCGCCATAACCGTTCGGCGCCTCTAAATGCGTCGACCTCGCCGTTGCTCCAGATGATCTCCACGGTGCCGCGGACATGTAGGAGGTCGCCGTTTGCGAAATCCCAGAACACCAGACCCGCTTTCGGGTTGAGCAGGAAGTTACCGAGCGTATTGAAGAAGAAGTTGCCGGCGAAGTCCGGAACCGTGAGGGCGTTTCCGTTGACCTTGACGAAACCCGGGCGCCCGCCCCGGTGGGAGATATCGACACCTGCGCGAGGATCATCGCTGGCTGCCTCGATCAATGAGGCAACAAAGAAACAATCCGCTCGCTCGATAAGGCTACGTGCGCCATCGCTGACCCCCGCTTCACGGACGGCTCTGCTGGTTTTGGACGACGGCGCCGGCGGCGGCGCCAACTCGCGACGTTGAATATATTGCGGGCAGTTGCCGAATGCCTGGACGATGGAGATATCTATGGTGTCGTCGCTGATCCTGCTGATCGTGCCGAACGCGCGGTTGCGTCGCTGGGTTGTGAATTCGATACCGAGAATGCCGACATTGCGCCCGCGATTGAGCATTGACAGAACCGGGTCACGTGCTTGTCGTTCCGTTCTGATCGTCAGTGTATGCTTGTCGGGCGACATCGCGAACCCGGACGTGCCGGCGACGATGGTCGCCGCCGGCCAGCCCTGGAGATCCTCCGTCGCAAGACCGAGGAAGGGAATGTGGTTGAAGAAGTCACGTTGTTCTGCGGTCAAGTGATCCCGCAGAAAGGACTCACGTACCCGCATCTGGCTGCGGACTCCCACGGTAGTCTGAATCGAGATCTCGCCCCGATGGAACGGCGAACCGGGTTCGTCGTCGGTCAATTCGACCATGCGTGCTCTCCCGCCCGATGTCAGCCGGGTTTCGTCGCCACGACCGACGGCCGCTCCTTGATGCTGTCATGCCATGAGACAAGGTTCGGTCGGCCTAGCCGCCAGTCGATAACGTCCGCAGCTCGTATATCGGTGTACTCGAGAACGCTGACAATGCCGATGGCCCGCATGTCAAAGCTGTCATTCAATGTGCCGACTTGCTCTTCAAGGACATCTAGACCTCGTTTCGCGGTGCCGGCCCAGGTTCGAATCCAAGACGCAGAGCATTCCTGCTCGTCGCGGCGGTGCTCCATTGCGATGTTGTAGACTGCATCGAGAATGCCGTCGCAAAGTGCCTGCATCCGCAGCACCGTCCAGCGGTCGGGAGCTTGGGCCGGGATCAGGGAATGTTCGGCGGATAGAGTGTCGACGTACTCACAGATGACAGGGCTGTCGAACAGCGCCGCGCCGTCGTCGAGGATAAGGGCTGGTACCTTGCCCAGCGCATTGGCGGCGCGGACCGTCTCCGGGTCTTCGAATGGGTTGCAGGCAACCATTACGATCTTCTCTTCCAATCCCTTTTCGATGATCGCCATGCGCGCCTTCCGGGAGTAGGGGGAGGGGATTCCGTAGATAAGCTTCATTGGCATTACTCCTTTAAAAAATTAACATACTAGTAGGTACAATTAATGGCAAATGTTATCAGGCAATGCCCTTTATTGATGAGGGTGCTGCTTCGCGAGGTTCAGATAACATTTCTGATGAGGGCGGATAGCCTGTTTATGCAGGCAGGTCTTTGCTTGCGGCGTGATTGAGCAGCGCAAGCGCGCCCCGGGCCGCGTTGCGAAGATCGGCTGCGTTTTGACTGATCCGGCTGAGAACAAAGCCACCCTGGATGACCGCCACAATCGTCTTCGCCGTGTTCGAAGCGTCCAGAGTATCGCCGAGGCGTCCCTGTGACTGTGCTTCTTTCAATGCCAGCTTGATTTGCTGCTCGACATGTTCGAAGTAGCGCGCGATCGGTACGCGCAATGGGCTGCACAGCACCTGGCGCTCGTTAGCCAATCGTCCGAGGCGGCAACCGTTAACGCCATCCCGCTTGATGGTGAGGAATTTGGTGACCTTGTCGAGAGGGTCCGAGTGCGCAGCGAAGATGCTGTCGAATTCCTCCGTCAGTTCATGCGCGATTTCCTCCAATGCATGCTCAGCCAGATCGGCTTTCGTCTCGAAATGGTGATACATGCTTCCCTGGCCGGCGCCACTGGCCTTGAGAACCAGCCGCGGACTCATGGACTCGTAGCCCACCTGCCACAGTAGCTTCTTTGCTGCGTCGACGATATCGTTCTTTTTTGAAGCCATCATGACGTTCCGACAGATTCTGACACTGACCAAACCCTATTCGTACAGACCAGTTGTTACAATAAGTCTAAGAACAAACACGTTTGAGCTTAGTTCTCTAGAGAAATTCGTTTCCTGGATTCCGGCGAGGGACTCAATCGTAATGTGCAACGTTCATTCGATGATCTTTGCCTGTCCCGTTTGAAACTTGTCCGGATTGAGTCCAATCCGGACATTTGTCCGGAAATAACAGGACGTAAATGGGCATTGTCAGACCAAATTGAGAGGACGCTAGAAAGACCAGGCCGTTCAGTATTCAGGCAGCAAGTTGACGCCAATCTGCCAGGGCGGCGGCTCGGTCGTGCTTGAATTTTTCGCGGTGATTAAGGTGACGTTCGTGATTGAAGTGGTTATGGATTGAGGCGTGTACGGCAACGAATTTCTGTAGAGTATTCATGCCTCTGGATTTCACCATTGCACTTTCTCGTCGTTTGAACGGCTGGTGCGAATTTTCTGCCCGATTATTACACCAGCGACCACAGGACTGGATGCCTGCACTGCCAATCAGATTCATGGCTGCCCGGTATGATCGAAGCCTGTCGGTGACGACGGATGACGGTCGACCGAAACGCTTCATCGCGCGCTTCAGAAACTTGAGTGCTGCCTTGAGATCCCGCCGTTTGGTTACAAAAACCTCAAGCACTTCGCCTTCATGATCAACCGCACGCCACAGATAGTGCGTCTCTCCATTGATTCGGACAAAGACCTCGTCCAAGTGCCAGCGCCAGTTTGAATATGCGTGGTAATGAACCCGACGCTTCCGTATCTCGGAAGCGAATAGTGGTCCGAACCGATTCCACCAATAGCGGACGGTTTCATGGCATATATCGATGCCGCGTTCATGGAGCATATTCTCGACTTGCCGCAACGACAGCGGGAAGCGGATATACATCATCACGGCGAGCCGAATGACTTCAGGCGAACTGTTGAACTAGCGGAATGAGTTTTTCATCTGAAAAAGCTATCTGCCGACACTGTTGTCCTCAAGTCGATTTAGTCTGACAAAGCCCCTCGGCACGGTGATCGTCAGCGAGTGGGTGTCCGCCAAAGTGCGTCACGCAATCATTTAATCCGCAGCGCTGAGGCGGTAGCTGACAATATTTCTGGCAAATTCTTCCAATAATCTCGAATGCAGATTATATTCTATACATAAAATTGCGGGCACTTCGTTTCTAGATTGACAGGAACAGCTCGGTGGGAGGCTACGCATCCAACGGCGATAGAGCGCGTAAGTGCGCTGTCGTCTCCAGACGTGCATTCGTGGGCGGCCTTGTTGCTGCGACTATTGCTGCGCCCGCTATTGCATCGTCAGTTGGGCCGATCCGTTTCGGGTTGACCCCCGTGTTTCTCAACAATGATCTCCAGCTATTGTCGGATTTGAAGGCCTACTTGGAGCGGACAGTCGGCTCCGCCGTTCGGTTGGTGACTAGGCGAACCTACCAGGAGATAACGGCGCTGCTCGTTTCGAATCAATTGGATGCTGCTTGGATATGTGGCTACCCCTTTGTCCAGTACTGGGACCAATTGTCGCTCGTGGCTGTGCCGGTATGGCGCGGCAAGACGCTTTATCAGTCCTATTTGATAGCGCCGAATGGGCGCGCCGTGATCGATGTTGAAGACCTCCGTGGCGACGTACATGCGTTTTCCGACCCCAATTCGAACTCGGGGTACCTGGTGACACGCGCCCTGCTGGCGGAGCGGGGAACGGACTCCGACCGATTCTTTCGGCGGACGTTCTACACGTATGGGCACCGGAACGTCATCCGCGCCGTTTCGTCGAAACTCGCACAATCCGGTTCGGTTGATGGATACGTCTTAGAGGTTCTTCGAGAGGTCGAGCCGGGCCTTGCCGCAGGCGTCGAGGTTGTACGCCGGTCTGAGTGGCTGGGTTTCCCGCCCGTCGCGTGTCCGAAACAGGCAAAGGATACGGAAAGGCTTCGTCGTTTCGAAAGCGCGCTTCTGACGATGTCGGAGGACGAGCAGGGCGCACGGGTTTTGAACACCCTACGGCTCGACGGTTTTCGCAACGAGCAGGCAAGTCATTTCGACTCCATCGCCGCAAAAGTCGACCTCATTCGGAAGGTTGGCTGACCGCGATGCGTACGCCGCCCATAACATTCACGGTGCCCGCACTCGTCGCGGGGCTGATGATCGTCGTTAGCATGGTGATTTCAGAACAGGTGCTCAGCCGCTTGGTCGAAACCCAAGAGCGTCAGCTTCGAGACCTATCTGGCGCCTATCTGGACGGGATATCTTCGTCGTTGATCCCCCATGTTCTTCGGGAAGATGTGTGGGAGGTCTACGACGCGTTGGACCGCTCCAAGAAATCGTACGAGGCATTGCGCCCGATAGAGACCATCGTCGTTGGCACGGACGGCATGGTGATTGCCGCAAGCAATCCGGATGCGATCCCGTCACTTGAACCTGTACCGGGCGCGCTATTGGCTCGTCTCGGGACGAAAACTTTTGCTATCGATGACGAGGAAGGCCGCGTTTACCTGAGCAGAGAGCTCTCATATCAGGGGACGCCGGTCGGCGCGATATATGCGATTGCAGATATCCGCCATCTTCTTGAAGAGCGGTACGAGGTTACCGCGACATTGATCGTGACCAACGTTCTATTAACGCTTTTGCTGGCGGGTGTCGGCTACCTGACTGTACGTCGCATGGTTCAGCCGGTGCGAGTGCTTGCAGACCATCTTGCGAATAGTGCGACCGGTCGGCCCGAACCGATAGCGGCGTCCCTAATGCCGGGGCGGGGGACCGAGGCTCGGCGTCTGTTCGATTCGTACAACGCCCTGGTCGAGGCGGAGCGGGAGCGCGAAGCCCTTTCGATGAAGCTTGCGGAAGAGGAGCGACTCGCGAGTCTCGGTCGGCTGGCCTCGGGCATGGCGCATGAGATCAACAACCCGCTGGGCGGATTGTTCAATGCCCTCGATACGCTGAAGCGGCACGGTGAAACGGCGGCGGTCCGAGTCACCTCGGTCAGTCTGCTAGAGCGCGGCCTGAAGGGAATCCGCGACGTCGTCGTCGCCGCATTGCACACCTACCGCCCGGATCGTCGCCCGCATCCTTTCGGTCCATCCGATCTTGACGATCTGCGCCTGCTTATAATGCCGGAAGTTCGCCGCCGCAGCCTGCGGCTCGAGTGGTCGAACGGTCTGACTTCATCCCTTGATGTGCCGAACGCGCCGTTGCGCCAGGCGATCCTCAATCTTCTCTTGAATGCCTGCAACGCCTCGCCGAATGGCGGCTCCGTGTCGCTGTCCGCGATGACGGAAGGCGAAGCCGTGACGGTTGAAATATGCGACGACGGCTCTGGGCTGCCGGACGACGCGGCGAAACTTCTCGAAGGCCCGGCTGGACCGGCGCCGATTGCGGGCGGTGGACTTGGATTGTGGATGGTGCATCGCTCGATGATCGAACTAGGCGGGACGGTCTCGGTTGCTCGTCGATCCGAGGGGGGCACTATCGTTAAGGTTTCTGTTCCTGCTTCGCTGCACGGCATGCCGGAGAATGAGAGGGAATCGTCTAATGGTACTGTTTGAGAATAGATCGGTCGGCTTGATTGAAGACGACGCGATTATGGGCGAGTCCTTAAGCCATTCGCTTTCCCTCGAAGGCTTCGATGTCCAATGGTGGCAGACCGGGGAAGAGGCGATCGAAGCGTTGAGTACGGAGCCGCTTCCCGATGCGCTCATTTGTGATGTTCGGCTGCCCGACATGTCCGGCGAGGATGTGTTCCACAAGGTCGGTGAGAACATCGCAAATCTTCCCGTCCTTTTCATGACCGCGTATGGCGATATCGACGATGCGGTCCGTCTGATGCGGGCCGGCGCCTGCGACTACGTGACCAAACCATTCGATATGCCTCAGTTTCTGAACCGGCTCGGCGCCGTGATTCCGAGGGAGTTGCCGAGCGCGGATTCCGTACTTGGCGCATCGCGGGCACTTCAGGACATAGACACGTTCCTGCAGAGGATCGCCAATCAGACAGCCCCGATATTGTTGACCGGTGAAACCGGCGTCGGCAAAGAGGTTTGCGCGCGCCACCTCCATACTCTCTCGGGCGCTCAGTCTCCTTTCATGGCGGTCAATTGCGCGGCGATCCCCGACGAACTGTTGGAAAGTGAGATTTTCGGTCACGAGCGTGGCGCGTTCACCGGCGCCACGAAACGGCATGTCGGATATGCGGAGCGGGCCGGCAGCGGCGTCTTGTTCCTCGACGAGATCGGCGAACTGCCGCCGAAGCTGCAGGCGAAACTCCTTCGCTTGATCGAAGAGCGGTCGTTTGTCCGGGTCGGCGGAGAGAGCGACGTCCCGTTTCGTGCGCGGGTCATTACGGCAACCAACATCGACCTTTCGGCAGCGGCACTCGACGGGCGTTTCCGTGAGGACTTGTTGTATCGGTTGAATACGTTCTGTGTCGAAGTGCCTCCGCTTCGAGATAGGCCGGAGGACATCCCATGGCTACTAGATCGATTTTTTACTCAGTTCGTGACGACTGGGGAGAGTAGCCTGCGAGGAATCAGTGCTTTGGCGGAAGATGCCGCGACTGCGCACCACTGGCCCGGGAACGCGCGAGAACTGAGAAACAGGGTAGAACGTGCGGTCGCCCTGGCGACCGGCGACTGGATCATGCCGGGAGATCTTTTTCCGCCGGGCCCCTCGGCGGTGTCGGAAGCCCATGCGACACCCAACCGGCCCCTCGCGGAAATTCGGGAAGCCGCGGAGCGGCGCGCGATCGAGAGTGCCCTTCGCGACACCCGTGGACAAATCAAGGATGCTGCCGACCTGTTGGGTATCTCCCGGACCACGTTGTGGGAGAAAATGCGACGCCTCAAGCTTGATTCGTGACGTTCGGTTTTCCGAACGCCTGAGGTAAATGTTCGGAAAACCTAACCATCCAGGCCGCATCCCGCGTCATCAAACCCTGTTATTTCAATATGTTGCGGCGCCCTGTGGTTATGGCACGGCGTTCGCATACTCCGGAGTGAAGCAAACAACCGTTCATCCGGAGGAACATCATGAAAAATTGCAATCGACTGGTCGACGCAGGTCGCCGACAGTTTTTGCGAGGTAGCGCGGCTGCGGCAGTCGGCGTCGCCTCGACAGGCGTCGTGCCCCGTGACGCAAAAGCCGCGCCCGCTGCGGCGAGGGTCGAGTATCCGTCGAATCGACTCGGAAACATCAAGGATCTAAAGCTCAACGAACCCGTCGATGTTTCGTATCCGGACGATGAAGTGCCCGGTGTGCTGCTGAAACTCGGCAAGTCCGTGGAGGGTGGTGTCGGGCCGGACGGGGATATCGTCGGCTTCACAACCGTATGTCCGCACAAGGGATATCCGATGTTCTACCACGCCGACGACCGGACGTTGAATTGTCCAGGACACTATTCACGATTCGACTGTGAAAGCGGTGGACAGCAGGTCTGGGGGCACGCGACCCAGAACCTTCCGCAATATGTCCTGCGTGTCGACAGCAAGGGCGACATCTATGCCGAAGGCGTGGACGAGCTGCTGTACGGCCGTCTGTCAAACGTGCTCTGAGGGAGGCTGACATGGCTTACAAGAGACAAATCGACCGTCTGCCGATCATTCCGGCGGATGCCAAGAAACACAATGTAACCTGCCATTACTGCATCGTTGGCTGCGGCTACCACGCTTACACGTGGCCTGTGAATAAGCAGGGCGGAACCGAGCCCGGCAGGAATGCTTTCGGCACCGACCTTTCGAACCAGCAAGGTGCTGATACGGAAGCGTGGTATGCGCCTTCCATGTACAACGTGGTGAAACAAGACGGTAAGGACGTTCACCTCGTGATAAAGCCGGATGCCGCCTGTTCGGTCAATGCAGGCCTGGGATCAATCCGTGGCGCTCGCATGGCAGAAAACAGGCACTCCGTGACGACCGGCACGCAGCAGCAGCGCCTGGAGCACCCTATGGTTTGGCGGTACGGGACATGGCAACCGACCAGTTGGGACGACGCACTTGATCTCGTCGCCCGGGTAACAGCTCGCGTCATCGACAAGGATGACGAAGATGATCTTTTCGTCTCTATGTTCGACCACGGTGGATCAGCAGGAGGCTACGAAAATACGTGGGGTACCGGCAAGCTCTACTTCCAGTCGATGAAGGTGAAGAACTGTCGAATTCACAATCGTCCGGCCTATAACTCAGAGGTCCACTCGACCCGCGACATGGGTATCGGCGAACTCAATTACGCCTACGAGGATTACGGTCTGACCGATACGATCTTCCTGGTTGGCGCCAACCCGCTCGAAACGCAGACCAACTTGTTCCTGAACCACATGGTTCCAGGTATGCGGAATGGTGCCAAGGTGATCATCGTCGATCCGCGACGGACGGTTACCGTAAATGCCTGCGAGGTCGAAGCGGGCAAGAAGAACGTACTGCAGCTTGCGATCAATTCCGGCACCGATCTGGCGCTGTTCAACGCGTTGTTCACATACATCGCCGATCAGGGATGGATCGATAGCGACTTCATTCGAAACTCCACCTTCCAGGGGACGACCGCCCAGGCGCAAAACGAACAGTTTCCTGCTGCATTGGGCTCGTTCGACGCGGCAAGAGAAGAGTGCCGGATATCGCTGGAAGACGCCGCCAAGATTTGCGGTGTGCCTGCCGTTGATATCGTCAAGGCTGCGGAGTGGATCGCCAAGCCGAAGGAAGATGGGGCACGCCGTAAGTGCGTTACGGCATACGAGAAAGGTATCATTTGGGGTAATGACAATTACAGGACGATTGGTGCACTGGTGAATATTGCGCTGGCGACCGGGAATGTCGGCCGCGAAGGTGGCGGGGTCTGTCGTCTTGGCGGGCACCAGGAAGGGTATTTCCGCCCGTCCGATGCACACGTCGGGCGTCCGGCGCCGTACCTAGATCAGCTGATCATCGCGGGGCAAGGCAAGGTCCATCACATCTGGGCCAACGACCATTACAAAACGACCCTGAATGCCTCCGAGTTCAAGCGTGTGTACAACCGGCGAACCAACATGGTGAAGGAAGCCATGGATGCCCGCGCCGGCGCAACCCGAGAAGAATTGGTCGACGCCATCGTCGCGGCGATCGAGGCAGGCGGGATTTTCTCCGTCAACGTGGATGTTATCCATTCGCAAATCGGTCAGGCGGCACACGTCATTTTACCGGCTGTCGAGTCGGGCGAGATGAACTTGACCTCCATGAATGGCGAGCGGCGAATGAGGCTGGTTGAAAAGTACATGGATGGCCCCGGATCGTCGAAACCGGATTGCCTGATCGCAGCGGGCCTGGCGCAGCACCTCGAACGGGTGCTCCGCGAGGATGGTCGGGCCGGTTATGCCGACCAGTTCAAAGGCTATGACTGGAAAACGGAAGAAGATGCCTTCATGGACGGTTACCATGGCGGCAATCCGGAGGTAACCTATGACCGCCTCCGTGCCGTGGGCAATAATGGTGTTCAGGAGCCGGTCGTCGGTTACAAAGACGGCAAGCTCGTCGGCACCAAGCGGTTATACGCCGACGGCAGTTTTGGCACGAGCGACGGCAAGGCGCGTTTCTGTGCCGGTGCCTGGCGCGGATTGCAAGCCCCTGGCAAGATCAAGCAACAGGGCAACCACGCCTTCTTGATCAACAACGGCCGCTCCAACATCAATTGGCAGAATTGGTTCCTCGACAAGGAAAACGATTTCGTGGCGGATCGATATCCGTTCCCGTTTATCGAAATCAATC
This sequence comes from Rhodospirillales bacterium, assembly GCA_965229805.1. Taxonomy (GTDB): domain Bacteria; phylum Pseudomonadota; class Alphaproteobacteria; order Rhodospirillales; family Casp-alpha2; genus UBA4479. The sequence continues at coordinate 440,606 of CBDDJO010000001.1, forward strand.
CCGACGACATGGCGGAACTTGGTCTCAATCCCGGCGATCTCGTTGAGGTTTATAACGATGTCGGCGCGACACAGGCCATGGTCTATCCGACGCCAACAGCGCGCCGGAAAGAGACCTTCATGCTGTTCGGCGCGCCTTCGGGAACGCAGGGCAATGTCATTAACGCCGGCGTCAACGAATTGGTGTTGCCCAACTATAAGCAAACGTGGGGCGATATCCGGAAAATTTCGGATGCACCTGCGTCGGTGAAGCATCTCACTTTCAAATCAAAAGAATATACGCCGTTGTGATGCTTTCAGGCCTGCCCACCGCGACAATCCGCGGTGGGCAGGCACACTTCGCTAAAATTGACGGGATTCGGCCAAGCATAATAGATCGAAGGACGGCCTGATGTTGGATCAAGGAGATGATCGAGGCGCCCAAATTGACCGAATTTGCGCACGGTGCTCCGTAGCGCCTAAGTATCTGTTGGAACCAGGGCCTACTCCAGAAGACCTTCGTGAAATCGTTCGGGCCGCCTGTGCCAGCGTCGATCACGGACGCTTGACTCCGACCCGTTACGTTTACGTACCCAAGGACATGCGCGGTGTTTTGGCAGATTCGTTCGCTGCAGCTGTACTAGAAGAGGATTCGTCCGCACCGTCAGAACGCATGACAAATGCTCGGGAACGCGCGGCCGCTGGGCCATGTCTCCTCGCAGTCATTGCGAGCATCGATGAGACTAACGAGCTCATTCCAACTACGGAACAATGGATTGCCGTCGGCGCTTCGCTACAGAACCTTATGTTGGCAGTAGACGCTTGCGGGTTCCGGGGTAAAATCGTGAGTGGAAAACGGGTGAAAAGCCGCTCATTGCGGAATTGCTTCAAATTGCTCGAGCATGAGCACCTCGTCGGGTTTGTTGTTCTTGGTTCCTGTAGCCAGCCTCCGAATGAACGGCCAAGGAAATCACCTGATGAAATCCTTTCTGTGTTGTAGGTTCAGCCAAGGGCTCCGTCCTCGACTTTTTTGACTGGGTTCACTGCAGGCGCGGGAAAGCAGGTTGACGCCAGCTTGTGGCCATCTGCCTATTCGCGCGGCTTCGAGAGCGAGCACTACCCAGCGCAGCAAGAGAGCCTGCTGACATTCTTGTAGAAAGTTTGTGCGGCTAATTTAAGCCCTTCGACTGTTGTCAAATAGGGAAACAGCGTGCCTGCCAGATCGGTCACGGTCATGCTGGATTTGATTGCCAGAGCAGCGGTCTGAATACTGTCAGCCCCTTCAGGGGCTAGTATTTGAACATCAAGGAGCCGGTCCGTTGTCTTGTCAGCTATCAGCTTGATCAGCTCCCTCGTGTCACGCGCGGCAAGGGTGACGCCCCAGTGGCCAATATGACCTTGTCTGCACGAACCAACTGATCATCGACGAAAGCGCCACCATCAATTAATCGAGCGGCGCCCTCGATGTGTTGTACGAGGGGAGGAGATCGGCGTACTTGGCTTGACGGAGCGAAGTTACAAGCTCGTCTTTTTGCGCGTTCACGGCTGTCCAGTCCGTGATACTTGCCGACCCCGCAACGCTCGAAAACCGCTGCGCCGACTTCGCCTGGTGAAGCGGGAGTACTAGGTAGCTTAGGGTCAGCATTAGTCGTAATACCATCAAATTCGCCATATCAGTCTGTATGATGGAGGCGATCGTTTTCCCCATCTAGGCGGTTGTGCTCGTTGTCCCGATTGAAACTTGTCCGGATTGAGTCCAATCCGGACATCTGTCCGGAAATAACAGGACTGAAATGTACTGAATGGGACGGGCGATAGGCAAAACAGGAACCAACTGCACTGAATGGGCAGAAGTTCTCTCCCTTCACACGGCAGGGGTCACAGGTTCAATCCCTGTCGCGCCCACCATTTCTTTTGATATTTCAGAGGCGTAGTCCGGCCTAGGGGCGCGTTGTTCCGATTGGGTTCACTCCCTGAGGCGGACCACGTGGTGCAAATTCGCTATTTACTCAGACACCGGCATTCCGGAGAGCGACGGTCATCATTCTTGCCGTGCCGACGACATCGACGATCATCCGCTGAAGATCGTTACGTTCGAATCTTGAGACCGGTGCCGTAAGAAAGATCGTTGCCGCAAGTACGCCGTTCTTGTCGAACACTGGTCCGGCGACGCTGGCCGCATCCATGATGTTCTCTGAGCGTGATACGGCGTAGCCCTGTTCGCGCACAGCCTCGATCTCGGTATGGATCTTCTTCTTATCAACGATGGTGTGCGGGGTGTACCTGGGAAACTCGGTCGCGGCGATGTAATCATCGATCCATTCGCGTCGCTTATGGGCGAGCAGGACCTTGCGGAACGCGCAGTTGAGTGTGATCGACGGCGTAAACGGTTCGATCACCTTAACGGCGTGATCACCATAAACCCAGTCAACGATCACTGCCTCCTGGCCCTGCAGAATCGCGAGGCCGACGTCCTCGTTGGTCTTCGCCGACAGTTCCAGCATTAACGGACGCGCAATCTCGACAAGGCTGCGCACGGGAACGACCTGTGACGCCAGAGTTAACAGGCGACCACCGAGCCGATAAGTCCGTTGCGACGAGCGTTCCAGAACGCCGTGATCTTCCAACGAGGAGGTGATCCGCGCCACTGTGCTGAGCGGTAGCGCGGAATGCTTGGCGATATCCGAAAGCGACGCTGTCCCGGAACTGGCGACAAAACCGATGATCTCAAAGGCCCGGTCGATAACCTGAATCATTTCAATATTCCACAATATGGAAATTAAGTCACTATACGGTATTAATCGGTACGCGCCGTTGTTATTCCTGTCAACAACAAGCCGGTCATTCCGGGCGAATAAGACAGGGAGTTACAAGATTGGCGGTTCGCACTTTAGGTATAGATGTCGGCGGGACGTTCACGGACTTACTGGTCGTGGACGACGAAGCCGGAGACATTCGGTATTCCAAGATATCGTCAACGACGGCTGACCAGTCGGTGGGCATCCTCTCAGGAATCGGCACGCTGACGTCGGAGGGTGTGCGCTTCGACGAGATCGTGCACGGGACCACCGTCGCCACCAACGCCATCCTGGAACGCAAGGGCGCGGTCTGCGGGTTGATCACGACGCGAGGATTTCGGGACATCCTTGAACTTGGGCGGCGAACCCGGCCGCAGACATACGGCATGTACGGCCACTTCGATCCCATTATCCCGCGCGATCTGCGCCTCGAAGTTGACGAACGGATTGACGCCGACGGGAACGTCGTGACGCCGCTCAACGAGGAACAGGTGGCGGAGGTTGCTGAAGCATTGCTCGGCCTCGGTTGCGAGGCGCTCGTGATACATTTTCTCCACGCCTACAAGAATGCCGAACACGAAGAACGTGCCGCCGAGATCGTGCGACGCATCTGGCCCAATGAATACGTTTGCACCGGATCGGGCACGCTTCGCGAGTTCCGGGAATTCGAACGCGGGAGTACGACGGCCTTGAACGCCTTCGTGCAGCCGGTGATGGCACGTTATCTGAATAACCTGTCAGGCGGGCTCCGCGATGTCGGCTATATGCGCGAGTTGCATCTGACGCAGGGCAACGGCGGGATGATGTCGGCCAGGGAAGCGGTGACGATGCCTGTGCACACGGTGATGTCGGGACCGGCCGCGGGGGCCATTGCCGCCGCGGTAACCGCATCGGCGGCGGGCTTCGAGAACGTCATTACCTGCGATATGGGCGGCACGAGTTTCGACGTCGCCGTCATTAAGGGCGGAACGCCCACGATCTCGAATGAAAAGGATATCGACTACTCAGTGCCGATCCGAGTGCCGATGATCGACGTCCATACCATCGGCGCGGGTGGCGGGAGTATCGCCGAAATCGACGCCGCAGGCGTGCTCCGAGTTGGACCTGAAAGCGTCGGCTCCGACCCGGGGCCGATCTGCTACGGCAAGGGCGGTGAACAGCCGACGACCACTGACGCGGCGGTGCTACTCAACATCATTGGTGATGACCGAATATCTGGCGCCAGGCAAGACGTGCCTAGAGAAAAGATAGCCGCAATTTTCCAGGATCGTATCAGCGCGCATCTCGGGCTTGACCAGGTCGGCGCGGCAGACGCGGTTATTGCGGTATCGGTCAATCATCTAGCGGGCGCGATCCGATTGGTGTCGATCGAACGCGGTCAGGACCCGCGCGACTTCGCGTTGTTTGCATTCGGCGGAGGCGGGCCGCTTTACGCCGTCCGCATCGCTCGCGAGCTTGGTATTCCAAAAGTGATCGTGCCGCGTTTCCCGGGATTGACCTCGGCGCTCGGTTGCGTGGTTGCGGATATCAGGCGTGACTTTGTCAGGACGTTGAACGAACCGCTGAACGATATCGATCCTGCTTTTGTCGACGCCATCTTCAGTGAACACCAGGCTGTTGGATTGGAGAAAATCGCCGAGGACTCCAGCCGTATCGAACGGTACACCACGATCTTTGAGGCCGACATGTTGTTCGAGGGTCAGTCTCACGTATTGCGCATGCCGATCGGAAGCCCGGGCTTCGATGCCGAAAAGGTTGATGCAGACTTCCAGGCCTCATTCAAGGCACGATTCAACATGGAGCTGCCGGAAATGCGGCCGATCCTGATGAGCCTTCGCTCCACGGTGATCGGTCACCGGCCGCCGATGGACTTGCGCTTACTCAACCGGGCTGGCGGCAACCAGTCGGCGCCCGCGTCGTCGCGTCGTCGCGACGTCTGGTTCGGTGGCGCATGGCACGCCACAGACATCTTAGATCGCACCGCCCTCAATCCCGGCACCACCATTTCTGGACCGGCAATCGTCGAGCAGCTCGATACCACGACAGTTATCGATCCGGGCGCCGCTGCCACGGTCGACGAGATGGGCAACTTGATCATCACGACGGAGGCCGGATGATGGATACGCGCGTGACCATTAAAGAAATGCAGGCCGAAGCGCTTCACCCCGTGACATTAGCGGTTATCCAGAATGCGTTGCGCCAAGTTGCCAACGAGATGGATCTGGTGCAGGAGCGTGCCTCGTTCTCGCCGATTGTGTCGGAGGCACTGGACCGTGCCAACGGCATCTACCGCAAAGGTTCGGGTGACGTCATTACGCAGGGTGAGACGAGCCTGCCGGTCTTCGTCGGCGCCATGCAGTCGACGACCCGGAGCGTGATAGAGCACTACGGCGGCGACCTGAAACCCGGCGATATCGTTATCGTCAACGACCCCTACCTCGGCGGCAGCCACCTGATGGACACCAAACTCGTGACGCCATTCTTCTACAAGGGCGAGCTATGGTGTTTTCTCGCCAACGCGGCGCACTGGGCGGATATCGGCGGCGCAGTTCCCGGCGGGTTTACGACCGGAGCAACGGAAATTCATCAGGAAGGGCTGCGCATCCCGCCGGTGAAACTCTACCGTGAAGGGGTGCTCTCTGACGATATCCTCAACTTCATTTTGACCAACATCCGTATCCCCGAGGAACGCATTGGCGACATCCGCGCCCAGGTCGCAGCGCTGAACATCGGTGCCGAGCGACTCGCCAGTGTGTTGGACCGTTACGGCGCGGACACCGTTTCTCAGGTAATCGATGAGTTGGATATCCGTTCCGAACGGCAGATGCGACGTCACATCGAAATCATTCCCGATGGCACTTACGACTATACCACATATCTCGACAGCGACGGCGTCGATGAGGGGCGGCTCAGCATTGGACTTTCAATTACCGTCGACGGCGACCGGATGTCGTTCGATCTCTCCAACAGCAGTCCGCCTTGCCGCGGCCCAATGAATTGTGTCTGGGCGCAGACCCAGACCGCGATCTATGTCGGGATCAAGCACGTTTTTCCGGATGTCCCGGTGAATGCTGGATGTTTTCGCCCTCTCGAAGTCGCCAAGCCGATGGGGACGTTTCTCTATGCGGAATACCCGCGTCCGGTCGCCGGGTGCGCATCGGAGGTCTCGCAACGAATCATGGAGGCGGTATTCGGCGCCATGGGACAGGCGATCCCGGATCGCATGTTCGCCGCGCCCTTTGGCACTGCGGGCAATCTGAGTATCGGTGGTTATGACCCAGGTCATAAGCGGCACTATGTCATGTATTTCTTCAGCGGCGGCGGCTACGGCGGTACCCGTGAAGAGGACGGCCTTAACAACGGTGCTTCGTCGATCGGTATCGCACGGTCGGCGCCCATCGAGCTTCTGGAACAGAAGTACCCGGTGCTGGTCGAGAAGTACGAGCTTCGCGCGGACTCAGGTGGTCCCGGGGAGCACCGCGGCGGGCTCGGCGTGAGCTACCGATGCCGCCTGCTTCGTGGCCGCGGCCGGGCGTCGATGCTGATGGACCATGCGACGACGGGGCCACACGGGCTCGACGGTGGCGAACCCGGTATGACCACGCACATCCAATTCAACACGATGGGACATACCCAGTCGCCCAAGCATCTCTCTAAGGCCGAAGGCATCGAAGTGATGGCCGGGGACTGGATCGAGGTCAACACGCCTGGCGGCGGAGGGTATGGCCCCGCGACGGCGCGCAGTGCAGATGCAAAGGCGCGTGACCTCAAGCTCGGATACGTCAGTCCGGACGGTATCGGCGACCGCCATGGCACTGCCACGGTGAGCGTCGGGGAGGAAACGTAAGGAAATACAAAAGACCGGCAGAAACGGTCTCGTTCACGGGGTCCGGAAAGACCCTGACCGAAATATCAAAACAAGGAGGTTGTCATGTTCACACTAGGAAAGACGCTGAAATACGCTTTAAGCGCGGCGGCGCTGTCGTTCGCGATTTCGACGGTAGCGGCTCCGTCCCCGGCCGTCGCGGACGGAACCAAAGTCGTGTTTTCCACCGACTGGGGCTACAACGGGCGCCACGCCTATTACTTCACCGCACTCAAGAAAGGCTATTACGCCGAAGAAGGCCTGGACGTCGAGATCCTCGGCGGCCGGGGATCCGGGACCGTCATTAAGGAAGTAGCGGCGGGAACGCTCGATATCGGGTTTGCGGATTCCGGCACGCTCGCCATCGCGCGGGCCAATGAAAACGTGCCGGTTAAGCTGGTTGCCGTGGTTTATGCGGATTCGCCGCACGCGCTGATCGTCCTCAAGGATTCCGGCATCAAGAATGCCAAGGATCTCGAGGGCAAGACGCTTTCGGATGCGGCCGGCAGTTCCAACTACAAACTGTTTCCCGCGTACGCCCGCGCTGGTGGCGCCGACCCGGCCAAGGCTGAATGGGTGTTCTCTGAATCAACTGCGCTTGTCGGTCTGTTGCTGAGCGGCAAGGTCGACGCCATCGGGCAGTTCTCGGTCGGCGCGCCGCTACTGGCCAAACGCGCGGCACCTAAGGAGATCAGCGTACTGCACTACAAGGACGCTCCCGGGTTCGAGATCTATTCGAACGGGATCATCGTTCGCGAGGATACGCTCAAGGAAAAACCGGAGATGGTGAAAAAGTTCGTGCGTGCCAGCATGAAGGGGCTGCGCGACGCCATCAACAACCCGCAGGAAACGGCTGAAATCATGAAGTCCTATCACCGTCAGGTAGAAACGGACATCACGGTCGGTGAGATCGGTATGGTCGGTGGAATTGCCGAGAACGACAAGACCGCGAAACTCGGCCTCGGTTACATCGACGAGAAGAAACTGCAATCGACAATCGATCTCGCCGCGAGCGTATTCGAATTCAAGCGTCCACTGAAGGCCGCCGAGATGTATGTGTCCGGGTTCACGGGCGACATCAAATAGTCATCTCCCTTGGGCCGGGAGCGCTTTGCTCCCGGCCGATCTTTTCCAATATCAGGGCACGATCCCGAAGTGAGAAACGATGGAAGAGCTAAATATTCAACACAGACAGGGGGGGCACGGGCCTTTCGCGCTCAGGAAGATCGCCAATGCGGCGATGCCGGGGCTGACGCTCGTGGCTCTGCTGATACTTTGGCAGGTCGTCGCTACGGTGGTTGAGCCGCCGGTTTGGCTGCTCCCCGCGCCGGCGAACGTCGCCAGCGCCGCATTCGAATGGCGCGCCGACCTGCCGTTCCACATATGGATCACGCTTTACGAGACGTTGGTCGGGTTCATCGTTTCCATCGTCATCGGCATTCCGCTGGCGATCCTGATTGTGTACTCTCCGTTTCTGCAGAAGACGATCTACCCGATCCTGCTGGCGTTCCAGTCCGTCCCCAAGGTGGCGATTGCGCCGTTGCTTTTGATGTGGGTCGGCCACGGCGAGTTGCCGAAGATCATCGTCGTTTTCCTGGTCTGCTTCTTCCCGATCGTGGTCAGTACCACGTCAGGGATGCAGAGCGTGCCGCCGGCGCTGCTCGATCTCGTCCGATCGCTTTCGGCCAGTCAGGTGCAGATGTTCCTGAAGATCCGTTTTCCGAGTGCGCTGCCGTACATTTTCGTCGGCCTCAAGGTTGCGATCACGCTCGCGGTGATCGGTGCGGTGATCGGCGAGTTCGTAGGGTCCAATGCCGGACTCGGATATCTGATCCTGATATCGACGCAACAATTCGACACCGCGCTAGCATTCACCGCGATCATACTGCTGACGTTCATGAGCATCATTCTGTTCTATATCGTTGAGTTTCTGGAACGGGTGTTCGTGTCCTGGGCGCCCCGGCAATAGGAGCAAAATCATGCAAACGGATCTACAGACAGCCATCGTAGCCGACGGCGTCAATAAAACCTACGAGACCCAGGACGGCGAGCGCATCATTGCGTTGGAGCATATTAACCTCGGGATCAGTAGGAACGAGTTCGTGACGCTCGTCGGGCCGTCCGGGTGCGGCAAATCGACACTTCTCAAGATGATCGCCTATCTCTCGTTGCCGACGCGCGGGTCGATCGCTATGAACGGCGCCGCCCTAGTCGCACCGAGCCGTAACGTCGGGATGGTGTTCCAGGATAGTGTGTTGTTGCCGTGGCGTAACATTCTCGACAACGTACTGCTGCCGATCGAGATTCTTGGATATTCCAAGAGCGATTATCGTGACCGGGCAATGGAATTGCTATCGCTCGTCAATCTTGACGGGTTCGAGAAGCGAATGCCGGGTGAACTGTCAGGCGGCATGCAGCAGCGTGCCGCGATCTGCCGGGCACTGATCCATGACCCCGAAGTACTGCTGATGGATGAGCCGTTTGCGGCGCTCGATGCGATGACGCGCGAAGAATTGGGCCTCGAATTGCTGCGGATATGGGACGAACACAAGAAGACCATCGTCTTCGTGACACACAGCATCCCCGAGGCAATCTTGCTCGCCGACCGGGTCGTGGTGATGACACCGCGACCCGGACGGATCGCGCGCATCATCGATATCGACCTGGATCGGCCAAGGACGCTGGACATGGAGTTTACACCAGAGTTCAAGGCATACTCGGACGAGGTTCGCGGCCTCATTTTTCAGAAACCCGAACTTCAGTCATGACTCGGCGACTTACGCATTTCATTGGCGGTTGCTCCGTCGACGGGCAGGGGCAGACGGCCGATGTATTCGATCCGGCGACCGGCGGTGTTACGGGGCATGTGCCATTGGCCACGGCGGCCGAAGTCGATACGGCGGTTTCCGCGGCGTTGGAAGCCTTTCCCGATTGGGCGGAGACGCCGCCGCTGCGTCGCTCACGCCCTATGCGGCGGTTCCTTGAACTGGTCGAGGAGCATAAAGTCGACCTTGCCCGAGCGATCACTTCGGAACACGGCAAGATCATATCGGATGCATTGGGTGAAGTGCAGCGCGGCATTGAGATCATCGAGTTCGCTTGTGGCATTCCGCAACTTCTCAAGGGCGACTTCACCGACCAGGTGTCCAGCGGGATAGACAACTGGACGTTCCGCCAACCGCTCGGCGTGTGCGCCGGGGTGACGCCGTTCAACTTTCCGGTGATGGTGCCAATGTGGATGTTTCCCCTGGCAATTTCTGCCGGTAACACGTTCGTCCTCAAGCCAAGCCCCATCGATCCGAGCCCGTCAATCATGATCGCGGACCTGATGCGCCGGGCTGGGTTTCCCGATGGTGTTTTCAACGTCGTGCAAGGTGACAAGACAGCGGTCGATGCGTTGATCGAGCATCCGGATGTCCGGGCACTCTCGTTCGTCGGCTCGACGCCGGTCGCCAATCTCCTTTATGAGCGGGGTGCGCGGTTCGGCAAAAGGGTCCAAGCGCTCGGCGGGGCGAAGAATCATCTTGTCGTTATGCCGGATGCGGACATGGAGTCGGCGGCCAATGGTCTGATTGGTGCGGCATTCGGCTCCGCCGGCGAGCGGTGCATGGCGATTTCAGTCGCTGTGCTTGTCGGGGACACGGCGGACCGTCTACGGCCGGAACTGGCGGCGCGGACGGACGCGCTAAAGATCGGCCCCGGGATCGAGACATTTTCGGAAATGGGACCGATCGTAACTTCGGCGGCTCGGGAAAGAATCGAAGCTCATATCGCCAGGGGCGTCGAAGAGGGCGCCGAACTCGTCGTCGACGGCCGCGGCACTGAAATCGCCGGGCAAGAAGGCGGTTTCTGGCTGGGCGGTACGCTTTTCGACCACGTCACTCCTGAGATGAGCATCTATCGTGAAGAGATATTCGGGCCTGTCCTTTGCTGTGTGCGGGCCAGCTCGATGGCGGAAGCGCTTCGCCTTATAAGCACGCACGACTACGGCAACGGTGTATCCGTTTATACCCGCGACGGTGGCGCAGCACGGAAATTCGGGCGTGTGGTCGATGCCGGTATGGTAGGGATCAATGTACCGATTCCCGTCCCCATGGCATGGCACGGTTTCGGCGGCTGGAAGAAAAGCTTGTTCGGTGACATGCATGCATATGGTGAAGAAGGGGTGCGCTTCTATACAAAGCAAAAAAGCATCATGCAGCGGTGGATGGACACCGCCGACACAACGGTCGAGTTTTCGATGCCGACGGCGTCGTGAACTTATCAACCATCTGTCCCCATTGAAACTTGTCCGGATTGAATTCAATCGGGACATCTGTCCGGAAATAACAGGACGCAAATGGACTGAATGGGACGATTGGTAGGCAAAACAGGAACCAAATGTACTGAATGGGCAGAAGTTCTCTCCCTTCACACGGCAGGGGTCACAGGTTCAATCCCTGTCGCGCCCACCAATTTTCTTTGACCTTCTCAATTAAATGCCGGCACTTCTAAATGACGTGTCCCGACTTGACCGGAAACTTCGTTGCCGCCTGCACCGCTCTGTTGTTCCCAATATGGGTATCGTCGTTATGTGCCGATGGAAAGCTTTGTGCCGAATGCATATATTCAAACTACAATAGTGTGATTCTCAACAACGCTACTTTCGAGGAATACTCAATTGGCAGCAGCCAGCACGAAACGAAGCGCTAAGAAGGCCGCGAACGATGAGACGCTGTCGGTGCTGGCCAGCATCTTCAATGACTCGCTCAGGTCCGGCCAATCGAAACATGTTCGGATCCGACATGCGATCCTCGATGCGATCGTCGAAGGTCATCTGAAACACGGCGATCAGGTGCCGCCCGAGCAGGACTTGTGTAGTGTCCTCTCGGTCAGCCTGGGGACGGTCCAGCGCGCGCTCCGCGAACTGTCCATCGACGGTACGCTGGTCCGCGTTCACGGCCGTGGCACTTATGTTGCCGAGCCCGGTCTGCCGAACGATGAAATCTGGCAGTTCCGGTTTCGTCGGCTCGGTGACGAGAGCCTGCTGCCCGTGGCGTCGGTGGTTCTTGAGGAATCTACGGTAGAAGGGCCCGGACGCTGGCAGGACGCCCTCGGTGAGGATCCGCTCGGGTATCTCAAGATCATCCGAATTGTCAGCGTTACGGATATCCTGGATTGCTATAACGAGTTGTATTTCCGCCTGTCGCGGTTCGGCAGGCTGAGCGAAATCGCCTTGCCGCAGCTCCGCAACGTCAACATCAAGACGATCCTGGCGCGTGAGTTCAATGCGCCGACGTTGTCCATCACTCAGCATGCCCGGGCGTCGGAATTGCCCGATTACGCCTGCGAACACCTTGAGCTGCCGACCGGCACCTTCGGTATGGAGGTCGACGTGACGGGTCACAGCTATGGTAAGGAAGCCATCTTCCTGCAGCGCATCATGTTCCCGCAGGGAGACTGCTACATGGACCTGACCCACGAGGAGACGCGCCCGCTGACCGCCGGCGGTGCGACGGTGAGCGAAAATCCGGGCGAGAGCGGCCGGCTCGTGGGCAGCCGCTGACTTTCCCTTATCTGTAAACGTATATCGGGCTGGTCCAGGCCTGGTGTCCGTCCTCGTCGGTGACGCGCACGAAGACCGGGTTGTCGCCGTCGGCGCGGAAAGTGATTTTGCGTTCGAACGTGAAATCGGTGTGTGAGTTGATGTCGGGCAGGCGGACGACGCTGAGGCGCCGGCCGAGGGCGCCCGCTTCAAGGACTATGTCCTCGTAGCCGATGTCGGCAACGGCCGTTTCAAGCGTCGTTACCGGGGTGTCGATGCGAAGCTGGCCGGCTTCCCCGTCCGCAAGGGTAGCGTGGAACCCGCCGATATTGCCGGTCGTCAGAGCACGCCAGGCGAGGCCGGTCGAGCCGTCCCGGTCGAGAGTCTTATCCTTGTTGAAGAAATTGACCGGCTCGGCATCGATGATTTCGTTGCCTTCGACACGGGCGGTGCCGTCCCAGATCACCTGGCGGAAGCGGCCCCGGTATTCGGCGCCTTCCCAGATCACGCGGATGCGATTACCCAGTTCTTCCTTAGCGAACGGGCGCAACGTTTCCAAGTGTTCGAGTCCATTATAAATATCGATGCGAACGATGGGCGAGGAAGCCGAGACATCGACCTTCAACGTCGCCTCACCTTTTGGCAGGTGAACGATATCGCCCATCAGGGCGCTTGTGGCCGGATGTCCCTCGGCCGAGCCCAGGGCGGGGTTCTCGTGATAGACGGTGCCGTCGCTTTCAAAATCGAGCGAAAGACCGATGTACATGCGGTTGCCGGTGGTGCCGTAATGGCGCCGCTTGCGCAGGCAGTCGAACACCGCGGGCCGTGTCAGTTCTTCCATCTGAAGACAGGTTAGGCCGCCGACGGCGCCGAACAGCGACGCGCCCGGATAACTCGCACCGGGCCGGCCTTTATGGCCGTCGGAATTGGAGACGATGCCGACCCGATAGCCCATTTCAAAGGCGTCGTGCAGGATCCATTCGAAGGTGCCCCACGACGAATGAATTTCGACGGACCGTTCGACTGAACCGTCGTGCGCCAATTTGATGTCAGCGTAGCGGCCGCCGCAGTGTGCGAAACAGGCCACGTCCTCTTTCATTTTGCTCAGGGTTTCGAACAGCGCTGCTGCGGTCGAGCGGTCAGTGTCGATATCCTCGCGGTCGGCGATCAATGCGTGGGACGAGCGGTAAATGCCGTGGTTCTCGTCCGTGTAATAGACGTTGCGATCGCCGCCCAGGTTGGTGTTGCCGGACCATTCGTATCCAGGCAGCGTGATGAATCGGCCCGGTTCGTTGAACTCCGCCGTCAGTCGGTTCAACTCGTCCCAGAATTCGCGGGTGATCTGAAAGTCGTTGCCCTGGTGGCTGGTTACGTCGAGGAACGCCTTGTCGCGGCCGAACTCAAAGTACTGGCGCGCGCTGTTGGTGCCGACGGTTTCCTCGCTTTGGCCGTGCAGGTCGCCCCAGTAATGGATGCGCCCTTCGGCCGGCGCGTCGGCGATACGAAGCGGATTGCTGGTCGCCAATGTCTCGCCGCTGTCCGAGAGCAGACGGACCCTATATGTCCCCGGGACATCGATCGAGACACCGGGGACTTCGGCGGCGAACATGCCGGGCGTGAAGTTGACCGTTTCCGGCAGGTTGCCGGTAGTGCCGTCGCAAACAAGCTGTAACGTTTCGTCGCACCGGTTGGTGGGATTGCCCCACTTGTCCTCGGCCTTGATCCGCAGCGTGAACGGCTCACCGGGACGGCGCAGGGTCGGCGTCACTGCCCGCCATGTCGACGGTGCGCCGGGGGTGATGGCGATGTACGGCTGTTCGATGACAGGGACATATGTATATGTCGCGATGGGATCGACGAGCACGCGGAATTCGAAAGTATCCTCGCAGAATGTCTGAAGGCGCATGCCGGGTGAGCCGCTGGAGGTATCGCCGAAAGTGACGGTGATCTTGTCGCCTTCCTCGAGGAAGCCGTGCACGACCTTGATATAAAGACAGCGGTCCCAGGGCCGGACGTTCCCTTTGGGGTCGTAGCGCGCTTCGAGCACGGCGTTGTTGCTGGCTTCCACGGTGACGTAGTTTGGGCGTTTCGGATCGTCCATTTGCGGACGTGTCTGGTCGCCGGCGAAGCGGAACACGATCTTCAGGCTGCCGCTGTCGTCAATGCCGTGATATCCGGCCGTGTATTCGAGCACGAAAGTCTGGAACGAACCCGCTTCGTACGCACCGGTCGGCGAAATCGTTGCCGTGCCGACGATGTCCGGCGAAATGTTTTCGACAAGATTGCTCACAGGCGATGGCGCGGTTCCGTTCATACTCCCCTCCACGGTCGTGTGTTTTTCTGTAGCGGCGCGGACAGCGCCATTCCTTGTTAGATAACAATAGGCTAAAAAGTCCTATATAGCTATATATAAATTTCTTGACGGGAGTCGTTTTTTAATCGATCATTTATTCAATGATCGGACGTCGACCCGGCAGCCGGTGTTCAAGACAGGAAGCCTCCGACGATCCGAAAAAGGCCTTAAGCCTGGGGGAGGTATGATGTCGGCACCATTTTCGTCTGTCCCATTGCCTGTTGACCGTACGCACGGAAAACCACGTCGCCGAGGACTGACGATGATGGTCGACTGGGGATTGCCGCTCGGCCGGGTCGCCGACATGCTCGACCTGGCGGCGCCGTACCTGGACCTGGCGAAAATCGCCACCGGTACGTCGCGCTTGTATCCGGAAGACCTACTTCGCAAGAAACTCGATCTGTACGCCGATCGCGGCGTGCGCCCGTTCCTGGGCGGACAGTTCCAGGAATTCGTCTTCGCAACCCAGGGGGCGGATGCGATTCCGTCGTTTCTGGACGAGGCGCAGCGTCTTGGTTTTCAAGCGGTGGAAGTGTCGGACAACACCGTGCCGCTATCGCGCGACGAACGGAAGGCACAGATTGCCCTCGCCGTCGATAAGGGGTTTTCAGTGTTTGGCGAGGTCGGTTCGAAGGCCGGAGACAACATGCTGGATACGCTGATCGAACAGGCGAGCGACGCTCTTTCCGCCGGAGCCGAACTGCTGTTGGTCGAAGGTGCCGAGCTAACCGAGGGCGGAAAGCCGCACCGTGAACTTCTCGCCGGTCTTAAGAGCGGCCTGGATATGGACAAGGTCCTGTTCGAACTGCCTGGGCCGTGGATCAGCGGTGTCACCATGAGCGAGATTCACGATCTGAAGAAATTTTTGGTCCGGGAATTCGGGCCCGACGTCAATATTGCAAACGTAATGCCGGATGACCTGATCGAGACCGAGGCGCTTCGTGTGGGCCTCGGCGTCGTCGGGCCGGGGTAACGAGGGGTTTGTGCGCACGGCCCCTATGCTATGTGCGCAACATCATCCGCCTGTAAGCGGCTCCAAGACCGCAGGTGGCCAGGTAGGTACACAGTCGAATAAGGAGACGACTTATGTTCAAGAGACTGATCAAGAGTGGCGCTTTGGCGCTGCTCGCTTTTACTGTCACGTTGGGCGCCCAACCGGAATCGCCGCGCGCCGCTGACGACATCGTTACCCTTTCGGGTGCGGGGCCACAGGGACGCTGGTTCAAGGAAGCGTCCTTGTTCGGCAAGATTCTCACGCAGAATATTGACGGCCTCACGGTCAACGGTGTGATCGGCAAGGGCGTCTCGGTCGGCAATATCAAGCGTACCCAGGCCGGCAAGGTCGACGGCGGCCGCTTCTATCTGTTCGACCTGCAGAACGCGATCGAAGGCAAGCATCAGTTCGAGGGCGGCGACTATTCCAACGTCCGCGTCTGGATGAAACTCGGCACGCACCTGTTCCGCGTCGTCGCGGTCAAGGGCATCAACTCGTTCGAGGATCTCAAGGGGCGTTCCGTCGCCATTGGCGTCAAGGGCTCCGGCGATGACCTGTTGGCGAAGCGGATTCTCGGCGGTTACGGGGTGACTGACGAAAACACCGACTTCAAATATGTCGGGCGCAAGGACGGTCAGGCGGCGATCGCCAACGGCCAGATCGACGCCATTGCCTACGCCTATGCGCGTAACAATCAGGGCCACCTCGGTCCGGTGTTCGCCGCGCGCAAGATCGGCGAGGACGTGGATTTCGTCGAACCCGATATGGCCAAGACCAAGGAGTTCCTGGCATCCGATAAGATTTTCTTCCTAGACGAACTTGGCGAGCCGGTGTTCGGTCGTCCGAAACTGAAGGGGATCGCTTTTTACCAGGGTATGGTCATTCGCGCCGATCTCTCGGAGGATATCGTCTATAAAATGACGAAGACTCTTTACGAGAACTGGGACGACGTCCTTGCCGGAGCGCCGTGGTGGGATGCGCCGGGTGAAGCGAGCTTGGAATCCGCGCCAGCCATTACGATGGGGCAGTACCATCCGGGTGCGGTCAAGTACTACAAGGAAAAGGGCGTCTGGTCGAAATACCATTGAGCCTTTGAACGCTGCGTACCGGCGGTCCGGATCGGGCAATTGCCCGTCCGGACCGGTCGGGCGGCAGTGTCGTATCCGTTCTGACATGCGTTCTCAAATTGCTTTAAAGTCGTTCCCGCGAAGGCGGCGGCTATCCGGAGGGGCGTCAACATGACGATTGCGTTCGATCGATTGCTGCAATGGGCGGCCATTGCACTGGTTGTCACGGGGTCCGCGTTTGCCATGTACACGGGCGCGACCGGCCCGTTCGAGGCGCCCGTGCAGCGGGGCTTCTTCGTTCTCGTCTTTTTGCCGTTGGTATTTATTCTGACGCCATCGAAGTTGAGGCTGCCGCAACTTGTCGAAAACGCGCTGAATATGTTGCTCGCCGCCGCGTCCGTCGCGGTGATGACGTGGAACCTCATGAACGCCGAGCGGCTCTATTCGGAGCCGTTTCTGGATCCGATCGACATCTGGCTAGGCGCCCTCGGGCTGGTGTTGGTGCTTGAGGCCGTGCGCCGCACGGTCGGTCTGCCGATTACGTTGATCCTGATCACGTTCCTGTTCTACGCCTATTTTGGCCGCGAGGTGCCGGTCGACCAGCTTCGCCACGCCGGGCTCGATTTCGAGACCATGGTAAGCATTATTTTTTATGGGACGGACGGCGTGTTCGGCACGCCGATCGCGGTGTGCGCGACGTTCATCGTCATCATCATCATCCTGGGGGCGTTCCTGACGCAGTGCGGTGGCGCCGAGTTCTTCATGAATATCGCCAAGATCGTCGCCGGGCGGTTGATGGGCGGGCCCGCAAAGATCGCCGTCGTCGGTTCGGCGCTGATGGGTATGGTGACCGGCGCGACCGTCGCCAACGTGGCAACCACGGGCTCCGTGACAATCCCGATGATGAAGCGTGCGGGCTACGACCCGCGCTTTGCCGGTGCTGTCGAGGCGTTGGCCTCGTCGGGCGGGCAGTTGATGCCACCGATCATGGGCGCGGCGGCGTTCGTGATGATCGATTACCTGAATATTTCCTATACGCAGTTGGTCGTGCATGCATTGGTGCCGGCGTTGCTGTTCTTCTTTTCGGTGCTGCTAATCGTGCATGTACGCTCGGTCAAGGAAGGCTTCAAACCGATTCCCAAGGCAGATATTCCCAAGGCTGGCGACGAGCTCCGGGCGCGCGGTCACATGGTGCTGCCGATCGTGGTGTTGGTGGTCATGCTTTCACAGCGTTACGGCGTCATGTACGTGGCGTTCTTCGCCGCCCTGACGGCGATGATTGTCTGCCAGCTCCGCAAGGAAACACGTCTCGACATCAAGGGGTATTACGAGGCATTTTCCAACGCCGCATCCGGCATGGTGTCTCTGGTCGCGATCTGCGCCGGTGCCGGTATCCTTATCGGTGTGCTGACGGCGACCGGTCTCAACCTGAAAATCACCTACCTGATCGAGTACGTGGCGCAGGGTGACCTGTTCATCACGCTAGTGATGACGATGATCGCATGCATCATTCTCGGCATGGGACTACCGACGGTGGCGGCGTACGTGGTGCTGGCGACGCTGGTGCCGGCATCGATGATCAAGCTTGGGGTGCCGCCGGTCGCAGCGCACCTGTTCATCTTTTATTTTGCAATCCTGTCGGCCATCACGCCACCGGTCTGCACCGGCGCCTATGTCGCGGCGGGCATCGCGAAGGCGGACCCAATCCAGACAGGGTTCGTCGCGATCAAGCTGGGGCTGATCGTGTTCCTGCTGCCGTTCGCCTTCGTTTACGACCCGGACCTGTTGCTGCTTGGCGACAATACCGGTCAGGCGGTGCTTCACATCGCTAGTTGTACGCTTGGGATCGCGTATTGGGCTTGGGGATTGGAAGGTTACTTCCGCGGCCATCTACACGCCGTGCAGCGGGTGATGCTGATGGCGTCCGGCGCGATGCTGGTGTGGCCCAGCGCATGGATCAGCATGGCCGGTCTCGTGATCGGCTCGCTCGCGCTTGTGCCTGCGTTAAAGGCCTTCAAGGTCGCGCGTAATCAACAGACGGAGGTCGACGGTTGACCGTGAGACTGCGTTGCTTGATCCCTATGCGCGCATGAGGGTGTTTTAATGCGTGCGAAGAACGTCATTTTCATTACCTCGGACCAGCAGCGCGGCGATTGCTATGGCTTCGAGGGACGCAAGGTCAAAACGCCGCATCTCGATCTGATGGCCACGGCCGGGACGCGGTTTTCCACCTGCATCACGCCGAATAACGTGTGCCAGCCATCGCGGGCGTCGTTACTGACCGGGCTGTTGCCGAACACACACGGCGTTCACGACAACGGCATCGACCTGGACGCGCGCTTGGGCGAAAAAGGCATCGCCGGGGCGCTCGCTGCCGCCGGCGTCAGCACGGGGTTCATCGGCAAGGCACACTTCACCAGCAACCACACGTTCGCCCGTACCGGCACGCCGGAATGCCGTTTCTCGTCGCCCGAGTACGGACCGGATTGGTCCGGCCCCTACATGGGCTTCGAGCACGTGGAACTGGTTTGCGAGGGTCATAATTTCTGGCTGCCGCAGGAGCCGCCGGGCGGTCAGCATTACGAGCGCTGGTACCATGCCGACGGACTCGGAGCGCTGAGAAACGAGCTTTATCAACAGCACCTGCCACCGGAGACGGGTGCGGCGCAGACTTGGCATTCGGCATTGCCCGCGGCGTGGCACAATTCGACCTGGATCGGCGACCGGACGATCGACTACATCAACGCGCACCGTGACGAGCGGTTTTTCGTCTGGGCGTCATTTCCCGACCCGCACCACCCGTTCGATGCCCCCGACCCATGGTCGAGGATGCATCATCCGGACGAGGTCGACCTGCCCGAGTTTCGCACCAAGGATCTGGAGCGCCGGCCGTGGTGGCATCGCGCCAGCCTCGAGAACACGCCGCAGACGACGAAAAAGTTCAAGGATGTGCGCGTCAACTATTCGCGCATGCCCGACCAGGACGACCGCCAGCTCCGGGAAATCATCGCCAACTACTACGGCATGATTTCACTGATCGACCACAACGTGGGGCGCATCATGGCGTCGCTTCAACATCTCGGTTTGGCGGAAGATACGCTAATCGTCTATTCCACGGATCACGGCGACTGGCTCGGCGATCATGGTCTGATTCTCAAGGGACCGATGAACTACGAGGGGCTGTTGCGTGTCGGGTGCCTGCTGCAGGGACCTGGCGTGCCGGCGGGCAGTGTCGTCGACGACCCGGTCTCGACCATGGATATCGCCGCGACCGTGCTGGATGCGCTGGACGTCGCACCCGGCATGGCGATGCACAGCCGTTCGCTACTGTCGGTCATTGCGGGGACCGAAAGCCGAGATTTCGCTTATAATGAATGGGCGGTCAACGCGTCGCGCTGCGGGGTCGCGCTGGATCTTCGGCTGGCCCGGACCAAAACGCACAAACTGACGCTGGAAACGGTCTCGGGCGCGGGCGAACTTTACGACCTCGTCAACGATCCGCACGAAATGGACAACCTCTTCGATGACCCGGGCGCCGCAAAGATGCGTAACGAACTGGAGGACATGATCCGGAGCCGCCCTGACGACGAGATGTCACCGTTTCCGGAACCGGTGGGCATGGCCTGAATTTTCGCGCAACCTGTTCTTTTCGGAAATTCGTGATATCAATTTCTGGAACGCAGTTGCTGAAAGAAGACCATGAACGCCAAGGAATCGACCAGCGATCTGGTTCGGCTGGGAAACAAGATTCGCGACGCCCGCAAGGGCAAACACGTTACGCTCGAAATATTGGCGGAAGAATCCGGCGTCTCTAAATCCGTGCTTTCGCAGGTGGAGCGGGGGGTGACAAACCCGACGCTCTCGACACTCTGGAACATCGCACGGGCGCTGTCGCTGGATCCGTTGGAGCTGTTTGGCGGCGCAAGCGGGCCGCGTCGCGGGAACGAAGATGGCGGTGTGCTGATTACCGAAGTCAACGATCCGGTCATCGAAAGCAAGGAGTGGAAATACCGGCTGGTCATCCTTAATCCGCCGGAGCAAGCAGGGAAGTGCGAGCTGTACAGATTGTTGCTGCGTCGTGGTGGTGCGCTGAAAAGCAATCCGCACGAGCACGGCGCCGTCGAGCAAGTGACGGTGATTGAGGGCGAGGTCGAAATCCGCTGTGGTGACGACACACTGCGTATCGGTCAGGGACGCAGTGTTCGCTATCCGGGCGACCTCCCGCATTCGATTTCCGCCGCCGGGCGAGGTGAAGCGAACGTCATCCTGTTTGTCACATTCGGTTAGGCCGAAGCGGCTTCCGGCCGAATTTTCGATATTCAGGAATTTGCGTGATCTATAGCTCTGGTGTAATGAGCATAAGGCCCGGTCATGGGGACCGGCATACCCGCATATTTGACCGGCATTTTTTCTGCTAAGGCTGATCCTTCGATATGGACGATACCCGACATCCCGAGTTGGCGAATACCGAGGACGGTGTTATCTCGGGCATTGCGAAGCTCCTCGCGTCTTTCCAGGATAGTGAAGTGCCCAAGCATGTTCAGTTGCGGATGGCGCTTGTCGAGGGGATCAAGTCCGGGTTTTTAAAACCGGGCGATCAGATTCCGCCGGAGCGTCGTCTCAGTGAAGCGGTCAACCTTAGTCTCGGAACGGTGCAGCGATCGCTCGGTAAACTGGCCGCGGAAGGAATCGTCGTGCGACGGCACGGCACCGGTACGTTCGTTGCCGAGCAGCGGAAGCCGTCGGAAACGGTCTGGCAGTTCCGTTTCTTCAGCCGTGACGGCAAGGGGCCGCTGCCGGTTTATCCACGCTTTCTGTCTTGCGATACGCAGGTGGATGATTCCTTGCTGTACAAGATTCTCGGTAAAGATCGGCACGGGTACTGCCGGATTTCTCGAACTTACGACGTTGGCGACCAGTTCACCTGTTTCGGCGATTTCTTCGTCTGTAATTCACGGTTCGAAAACTTTGCCGACATCCTCCGCTCCGAGAAGGGGACCGTTAGTTTCAAGGTGGTTCTGGAGCGCGACTACGCGGCACCGACGATTTCCATTGCGCACTGGGTACGCGGCGCGGAGTTACCGGACGACGTGTGCGATCATATCGGCCTGCCGGCCAGGTCTGCCGGTTTGGTGGTCGAGGTGATCGGCTTCACGCATGACCGGGATCCGATTTCATTCCAGCGCATTTTCGTGCCCAACACCGACTACCTTCTCGACATGTCGCATCAGGTGTATTCGCCTGAACTAGAACGCCCTCAAGGCGACACCTCGCTTTTCTGATTTTCCCGATGAGCGGCGGTTTCGACTGGGGCGATATTATGCTTGTTTATTGTACTAGAGCTATATAGCTATTGAGCGATGCATTGATTTCCGCTATAAAGAACTCGAAGGCGCGCGAAAAAGCGCCAGCAACATGAAAACCCGGAATCAACAGGAGGCTTCAATGAAACGCATCAACTCATGGTTATGCCTACTGGGCGCCGTATTCATGCTGGGCTTTGCGATCCCGGCAAGCGCCGAGAACGTGGAATGGAAGATGGCCAATCCGTGGCCGGAGAAGCACCCGGCGTCGAAGGCCATTGCCGCATTGCTCGCCGATGTCGAAGCGCGCACCAACGGCAGCGTGAAGATCAAGGCCGTGAATCTGAAGGCAATCGGTTTCAAGCAGGGCGATCTATTGCGGGTCATCAAGCAGGGCGTGACCGAGGCAAGTCTGTTCGTGCCGTACTACATCGGCCGCGACGCGCCTGCGTTGGCCAACGTCATTCCGACCGGCGGTTTGGCGGATGCCGAGGAAAATCTGAAAATCGACGATATACAGCGCGAGTACGCCAAGGAACTTTTGGCCGAGGATTGGGATTCGGTCATGGCGGCACCTTTCTTCAATCGCGGGGGGCGTGACCTGATCATCGTGTCGCGCGACCCGATCAACACACTCGATGGGCTCAAGGGCAAAAAGGTCCGTCACTTCGACAAGCTCGGCCTGAAGGCGATGGAAGATCTCGGCATCAACGCCCAGATTCTGCCGCAAAGCGAGCTTTACATCGCGCTCAAGACCGGTGTCGTCGACGCCGCCGTGCATGGCATGACGAACGCGCGCAGCCAGTCGATCTATGAAGTCGCCAAGTACTTCTCCGAGTTCACGCCATTCCCGGGTCAGGGTGCGCCATACGGCATCATCGTCCGCAACGATCACTGGGCGAAGCTCGACGACTCCCAGAAGGCGGCAATCGCCGCCGCCGGCAAGAAAAGCTGGGACGAGGGCGTGGCGCTTTGGCGCGACGCGACGCTGACCAACGAAGCCCGCGATTACATGGTGTCGCAGGGTGCCGAGAACATGGGGCCATTTTCCGCCGAAGAACGCGCTAAGCTTCAGAAAATGGTTTTCCAGGTTTGGAAGGGAGCCTGTGACAAACTCGGTCCCCGTGCGGTCAAGCTCTACGAAGACGTGGTCGCCGCGCTCTCGAAGTAGACTGTCAACTTGCGGCGCGGGTGGCGTCTCCCTCCGCCCGCGCCGCAACCGAGACCGGTGAACATGATGTCCGATACATTGCTGAAGATCACGGCGCGTGCGGAGCACATTGTCGCCCGCATTGCCGAGTTTTGCGCGGGTGCTGCCGCGCTCGGTATCTTCGGCATCGTCATTCTGCTGACCGCCAGCAGCCTTAAACGTTATCTTCTCAATTCGCCGATCAGCGTGACCGAGGAACTCGGCGGCCTCATGTTCATGGCGACGACCTTTCTCGCGCTTGCCTGGGGTTTCGTTCAAGGCCGGCATGTCCGGCTCGAGCTTCTGTGGCGCGTGCTGCCGCCGAAACTGGCGGGCGTGTTGGAGGTCGTCGGCCTTGTGACCGCGATCATCGGTCTCGGTATTCTCGTCATCGAGACCTGGAACGCGACGCTTCTCAGTTACGATCTGCAAGGACGTTCAGTAATGACAGAGCTGCTTCTCTGGCCGTGGCGTTTGATCATGCCGCTGACCTTGTTGCTGCTCATTGTGGCGATCGTACTCAGGTGCATGCGGATTGCGTTCGGCGGTTTCGTCGTTGCGCCCGACAAAAATAAAAGGCCGGTGGATACATGAGCTTCGGCTTTTCATTGCTTGGTCTGTTCGGGCTCACGCTGCTGTCGGGCAATCTGATCGCGGTGACGCTGATCCTGTTCGGCATTCTGATCATCACGTTCGAATTCGGCGCTAACTATACGGTTCTCGCGAACGGGCTCTGGAATCTGTTCAACAGTTTCGTTCTGACGGCGTTACCCATGTTCATCTTTCTCGGCGAGTTGTTGACTAAGACCGGAATCTCGCGGCGAGTCTATCAGTCCCTGGCGCCGTTATTCGGCTACCTGCCCGGGCAGCTTGTGCAAACCAATATCGGTACGTGCACGTTGTTCAGTGCCGTCTGCGGTTCGTCTCAGGCGACCGCCGCCGTAGTCGGCGCCATCGCATACGACGAACTCTCCGATCAGGGTTATAAACCGAAGTGGATCGCCGGCAGCCTCGCCGCCGGCGGTACGCTCGGAATCATGATCCCGCCGAGCCTGGCGCTCATCATCTACGGGTGGTGGGAGGACGTATCCATCGGTCGCCTGTTTGTGGCCGGCGCTGTACCCGGTCTGATGCTCGCGAGCATGTTCATGCTGTATATCGGGATTGCCGCCAAGATGCGCCCCGTCGATTTCCCGAGACGGGAAGTCGTCCCTCTTCGCCAAGCCATCCGCGCCACCATCGACATCTGGCCGTTCATCATCCTCGTATTCTCGATCCTCGGCACCTTGATGATCGGGCTTGCGACACCGACCGAGGCGGCCGCGCTCGGTGTCGCCGCCGCCATGCTGATCGCGTTGATGTACGGAAAACTAACGGTCTCGGCAGTGTGGGAGGCGCTCAAGGACACCGCGCTGGTGATGAGTACCATCGGCTTCATTATCGTCGGTGCAACGGTGCTTTCGCAGGCACTGGCGCTCTCGGGGATCCCGGAGGAGATCTCCCGCAGTGTCGCCGAGAGCGGTTTGCCGCCGCTGCTGATCCTGCTCGCCGTCTATCTGCTGTATCTGGTGCTGGGGTGCCTTCTGGCGGCCATCGAGATGCTGCTGATTACGCTCCCGTTTACATTCCCAGTCATCATCGGCCTTGGCTACGATCCGGTGTGGTTCGGTATCGCCGTCGTTATGTTGATCGAGATCGGCATGCTGACGCCGCCCTTGGGGATGAACTTGTTCGTCATTCTCGCCATCAGCGGCGGTCGTCTGAATCTCAGCGAGCTGGCCATCGCCTGCATTCCGTTCTGGCTCATACTGATGGCCGGACTTGCAATCATTACGGCATTTCCACAGATCGTTCTGTTTCTGCCGAACGCGGTTTTTTAGGTGTCACAAGCAAGGACAAGGACAAACGAAATGGATGTACCATTCCAGTTTATCGAACTGCCACCGGAGCGGTCGCAGGAAAAACCGCGAACCACGGGCCTGACGATGGCCATCGATTGGGGTGTCGACCTGATGCGGGTCGACGGCATGATGAAGCTGGTCGGTCCGTACCTGGATATCATCAAGATTCCGATCGCGACTTCCCGGCTTTATTCGTCCGAGATGCTGGCGGAAAAATTCGAGATATATCGTGCAAACGACGTGAAGACGTTCGTCGGCGGCGGCTTCGTCGAACACGTTTTCGCCGACAAGGGAATGGCCGGTCTGCCGCAGATGTTCACCGAAGCCAAGCGCGTCGGGTTCGACATTCTCGAGATTTCCGACAACTACATCCCGCTCTCGACCGAGGAGCGCCAGACCCAGATCAAGATGGCGATCGACGCGGGGCTGACAGTATACGGTGAAGTCGGTTCCAAATACGACAAGAACGATGCCGGTACGCTGGCGCGGCAGATCGACGAATGCCTGGATGCAGGCGCCAAGTACGTCCTTCTGGAAGGCGCGGAGTTCTATGAGGATGGCAAGATCAAGCAGGATCTGATCGACGGTCTCGATGCGGCGACCGATCTCAAGAAAACGCTGGTCGAGGTGCCGGGCCCCTGGGTGTCCGGGGTGTCGTGGTGGATGGTCCAGGACCTCGTCAAAATCCTGATCAAGGGCTTCGGGCCGGACGTTAACCTCGGCAACATCATGCTCGACGATGTGCTGCACACGGAAGCGCTTCGTGTCGGCCTCGGCGTCGTGCAACCAACTGAACGCGGCGCGGAAACCGCCTGAAAACGATCGAGAATCAACTAATAGGGAGTATAGGAATGAAAATCACGTTACTTGGAACCGGCACCCCGTCACCGTCGTTGAAGCGGCAGAGCTCGGGTTATTTGATCGAGGTCGGGGACGACGTCATCGTCATGGATCACGGTCCCGGTGCGCACCATCGGCTGCTCGAAGCGGGCAAACAGTCGACGGACGTAACCCATGTCTTTCTGTCGCACCTGCACTACGACCACTGCATGGACTACCCGCGTCTCGTGCTGCAGCGCTGGGATATCGGCGCCGGGTTGGTGCCGGATTTGAAAGTTTTCGGGCCGCCGCCTCTCAAGCGCATGACAGATCTGTTGTTCAGCCGTGACGGTGTTTTCGGACCCGATATCGTTGCACGTGTCGAGCATCAAGGGAGTATCGACATCTTCGAGGCGCGTGGCGGCAAGGGGCAGCGCGCGGTGCCGGATCCGGAAGTGACGGAAGTTAAACCCGGCGATGTGATCAACGGCACGAACTGGACGATCACCGTCGGCGAAGCGTCGCACGTGCAGCCGCAACTCGAATGCTACGGCTTTCGTCTGGATTCCGACGAGGGCTCGATGTGCTATTCCGGCGACAGCGGCGCCGTATGCCCGGACATCGTCAAGCTGGCGAAGGATGTCGATGTGCTCATTCACATGAACCATTATCGCACCGGGACGGAACCGACCGCGATCTACCGCGCGGTTTGCGGCAATCATATCGATACCGCGCATGTGGGGCAGCAGTCGGGCGCCAAGACACTGGTGCTGACGCACTTCCTTGAGCAGATCGATCAGCCGGGCGTACGTGAGGAAATTCTGCGCGAGATGATGGCCATCTACGACGGCAACATCATCTGGGGCGAAGACCTGATGGAGATCCCCGTCGACGGGCCGCACATGGCGGAGATGTTGTGACCGGTCATGGAAAATCGATGACGAATGGAACCGACTCGGCGGGGGTGCCGCGTGATCGAAACATGATCGGACGCGTTAGCATCGTCACCGGCGGCGCAAGCGGGATCGGCCGGGCGGTTGCCGTCCGGCTTGCGGCCATGGGTTCATCTGTCGTTATCGTCGATTCGAACCGGGACGGCGCGGATGCGGCCGCATCGGGCATCGTGTCCAGCGGCGGCAAGGCGTTTTCCGTTACCGCCGATGTTTGCCGGCGGGGCGATGTCGAACAGATGGTGGCGGAAGCCGCTGCGCTTGGGCCGGTAGATGCCCTTGTGCACAGTGCCGGCATCGGTATCGAACGACCGTTCCTGGAGACCACCGCCAAGGAATGGTCGCGGATCATCGAGACCGATCTAACGGGGACGTTCCTCTGCTGTCAGGCGGTCGCTTCGCACATGGCGGCTAACGGCTACGGTCGGATCGTAAACCTGGCGTCGACGGCCGGGATTCGCGGCGGTACGGGCCGGGCCGCATACGGTGCCGCCAAGGGTGGCGTGATCGCGCTGACCAAGGTCATGGCGGTGGAACTGGCACCGTTCGGGATCACGGTCAACGCGCTTGCCCCCGGGGCCATCGAAACCGAACTCGTAAAGCGTATGCATTCGGAGAACACGCGCGTCGTGTATCGGCGCGGGATTCCTGCCGACCGGTATGGCACACCGGAGGAGGTCGCAGCAGTGGCGGCGTTCCTGGTGACGGAAGAAGCGCGCTACGTGACCGGCCAGATACTTGGCGTTGACGGTGGTTTCCTGGCGGCCGGGGTGATGTCCCGTTGAGTGGCGCACAAATATAATTGTATAAAATATAAAAGTTTGATATATCGAAAATCCTTAATAAGGGAAATTAACGGGCCAGGAGATTTTCATGTTCGGCGCGGCACACGCAATCGAGTTCGAGGGCACCACGATGCCGAGTGCCGGAAAAGGTATCAATGCGCGCGTCATGGAAAGCCTGTGGGTGCGGCTCAAGGCCGGGGGTCGCGTGCGTCCCCGTGACGCCCAGCTTCTCAAGCGTCTCGGTGTTCGTCCATTTGATGGGTATGGCGTGTACGAGTTGGATGCCTGCGGCTACGTGGTCGCGGTCGGTTTGCCGGGTAGCAGCGAGCGTCTTGATGCCGGGGCGCTGCTCCGAGATTTCGAGGCCCGTTTCGGTATTCCGGCAACGTTTTCGGGACCGTTCTCAGAAGAGTCCATGATCTATGGGACATAAACTTCCTGTGCGGCCGATAGTTTTGGTAACTGGTTGAAACCGTGCGGTACTCGCTTGCCAGCCTGATCCGGAACGGTTTGCAGGGTAACCGAGATTGGCCCGTGGCATGGCGGAAAGCGGCGCCCAAGGACCGTTACGACGCAGTCGTCATCGGCGGCGGTGGGCACGGCCTGGCAACGGCCTACTATCTCGCCAAAGAGCATGGCGTGAGTAACGTCGCACTGATCGAAAAGGGCTGGATCGGTGGCGGTAACACGGGTCGCAACACCACTAACGTGCGCTCGGACTACATGTTTCCCGAAAGCGCCGCGCTCTACGATTTCGCGCTGCGGCTCTACGAGGAACTGGCGAAGGATCTCAACTTCAACATCATGCTGTCGCAACGCGGCTGGTTGACGCTGATCCACGATCATCACCAGCTCGACGCGGCACGCCACAAGGCCAACTGGCTGGCCTGTAACGGGGTCGACGGCGAAGTTATCGATACTGGCGATGTGGCTGACATGTTGCCGCTTCTGAATATTCACGATAATCCGCGTTATCCCGTGCTGGGCGCATTCCTGCAACGGCGCGGCGGTACCATACGCCACGACGCGGTGGCGTGGGGGTACGCCCGTGCCGCTGACCGGCTCGGCGTCGACATTATCGAAAACTGTGAAGTGACCGGCTTCGAGAGAGAGAACGGGCGTATCGGCGCCGTCCTCACGAGCCGGGGCCGGATCGCAGCGCCGGTGTTCGGAATGGCGGTCGCCGGACATTCGACGGTGATAGCGGACATGGCCGGGTTCCGGTTGCCGGTCACCAGCCGCTGTCTCCAGGCGATGGTGTCGGAGCCGCTGAAACCACTGCTCGATCACGTCGTCATTTCGCCCGCGACCGGGGTTTACATCAACCAGACGCAGAAGGGCGAACTGGTCATGGGCGGCGTTCTCGACCTCTATCATTCCTACGGCCAGCGCGGCACGTTCCCGACCATCGAAAAAGTCGTCACAGCCGCGGTCGAGATGTTTCCGGCATTCGCCAACATGCGTCTGATGCGGCACTGGGCGGGGATCGTCGATATCGTACCGGACAGTTCACCGATCCTCGGCGCGACGCCGGTAGAAAATCTCTACATCAACTGCGGCTGGGGCACCGGCGGTTTCAAGGCCATTCCCGCCGGCGGTTACATGCTGGCTCACTCGATGGCGACCGGCCGGCCGCATCCGCTGATCCGCGATTTCGGCCTCGGCCGTTTTCGTACCAATCGCCTCGTCGACGAGGGTGCTGCGGCCGGGATTGCGCACTAGGTCATGATCGTCATTCGTTGCCCTTATTGCCTTGAAAACCGCCACGAGGATGAACTCGAATACGGCGGCGAGGCGGATATCGTCCGTCCGGATCCGCCGGACGCCGCGAGCGACACCACCTGGACCGACTATCTTTACATGCGCACCAATACCAAGGGCCTGCACTTCGAGCAGTGGTGCTGCCGTGCGGGATGCGGCCAATGGTTCAAGGTCGCCCGCGATACGGTTAGTCACGTGATCACGGAAGTGATCCGTTTTGATGATCGCTTCACAGATCAGAAGGATAAGGTCGGATGAGTGCGCGTCGTATTCCCGAAGGCGGGCTGATCGACCGTACTAAAGTGCTGCGTTTTACCTTCAACGGCCGGTCAATGACGGGATACGCCGGTGATACTGTGGCTTCGGCGTTGCTCGCGAACGGCGTCGACGTTGTCGCCCGCAGTTTCAAGTATCGTCGTCCCCGCGGATTTCTTGGCTGTGGCCTCGAAGACCCGTCGGCGATGCTGGCGGTGCGGGATGCCCATGGCTACGACGCTGCCATCCGCGCCGCGCAGGTCAAACTGGCCGAGGGGATCGATGTGCGCACCAGCACAGGCTGGCCGTCGGTGACGTTCGACATCGGCGCGCTGATTCGACCGTTTGCGCGTTTCATCAAGGCGGGCTTCTACTACAAGACGTTCATGTGGCCAAATTGGCGCTGGTTCGAACCGCTGATCAAGCGCACCACCGGTTTCGGTCGTATAGACCCGGACGCCAAACCTCGGCCGGCGGAGCGGGTCCACACGTCCTGCGATGTCCTGATTGTCGGCGGCGGTGCGGCGGGGATCGCCGCCGCGCACGAGATGATCGCGAGCGGACAAGATGTCGTTTTTGCCGACGAGCGAACGCGTCTCGGCGGCTCTTTGACATGGTCGCGAGATGTCATCGACGGTGTGATCGCCCTTGATTGGATGCGTCTGCGAACCGAAGAAATATCCCGGGCGGGGAATATCCGGGTGTTGACCGACACGGTTGTAACCAGTGCGTACGAAGGCAATTTTTTTACGCTTATGCAATCGGTTCAGGACGGTGGCGGTGTTCGCCTGCTCAGACAGATCAATCTCAGAGCACGGAAAGTGATTCTGGCTACCGGTGCGCTGGAGCGGCCGCTGGTCTTCGCTGGAAACGACACGCCGGGTGTGATGCTGGCCTCCGCCGTCAGCCGTTATATCCGAGAATTCGCGGTTGCCCCCGCCACTAGACTGTGTGTGTTTGCCAACAACGACGCCGGTTACGATGCGGCGCACACGGCTTCCTCCGCCGGGATCGATGTCGCCGCAGTGATCGATGTCCGGGATGCGCCGCCACCGACGGTGCTGACGCGGTTAGCGGTCATTGGTATACCGGTGATGACGGGGGCGGAGGTGGCCGCGGTCGACGGCGGTCGCCGGGTCAAGGGAGTTGATGTCCGTAACCTCGCGACCGGGGGCACCGTGCGGATTGCGTGTGACGGTCTTGCCGTCAGCGGCGGTATGTCGCCGTTGATGCATCTGGTGGCGCACCGGGGCATGAAGCCGGTTTACGATTCGGAAACCGCTTCTTTCGTGCCGGACGTTCTCCCGGACGGTTGGCATGGTGCCGGTGACGTGATGCGGCCCTGTACGACCCAAAGTGCGATGGAACAGGGCCGGGCGGCGGCGCGCGCGGTGCTCGGCAACAGGAAGCTCGAACCCGTCAGTGGTGACGCCCCATTTAACATCCAGCCGTATTGGCGGGCGGTTGAAGGCGATCCCGGTGTGATGTTCGTCGATCTGCAGCATGACGTGACGGTCGCGGATATCGAGTTGGCGACGCGGGAGGGATATGTTTCGGTTGAGCATCTGAAGCGCTACACGACACTTGGCATGGGGACCGATCAGGGCCGGACGTCCAACATCAACGGGCTCGCGCTGCTGGCGACATTGACGGGCCGCGAAACCGCCAACGTCGGGACCACCACCTTTCGGCCGCCTTATACGGCGGTGCCGATGGCGGCGATTGCCGCGAACAGAACGCACACACTCTACCGCGCGGCGCGCTATCTGCCGACGCACGATACCCACGAAGCCGCCGGTGCGGTGTTTGAGGACGTGGGCTGGTTGCGTCCCGACTGGTACCGCGCCAATGGCAATAACCGGGAAGAGGCCGTCGCCGCGGAAATGGCCGCTGTCCGCGGTGCGGTCGGCATGTTCGACGGCTCGCCCCTGGGCAAGATCGAAGTCGCGGGGCCCGATGCGCGTGCATTTTTGGACCTGTTCTATGTTTCCAATATCATGACCCTGAACCCCGGGCGCATCCGCTATTCGGTGATGCTGCACGAGAACGGGGTGATCTTCGACGACGGCGTCGTCACCTGCATCGATGACAATCTGTTCATGGTGGGGGCGTCGTCCGGAAACGCAGACGCGGTCGCGGCATGGCTGGAGCGCTGGCGCCAGGCAGAATGGCCGTCGATGCGTGTCGCCGTCGTGCCGGTAACCTCCCACTGGGCATCGATCGCCGTCGCCGGTCCGCGCGCACGCGATATTCTGGCTGCACTGGGCCCGGATTTTGACGTGTCCGGCAACGCATTCCCGCACATGTCCTATCGCGACGGCGATATCGCCGGTGTTTCGTCACGGGTGTCTCGCGTTAGTTTCACCGGCGAGTTGCAATACGAAATCAACGTGGCGGCCGGTCAGGGAGAAACATTGCTGCGTCGATTGAAGAAGATCGCCGGGCCGGTAGGGGGGCGTCTGATCGGGCTTGAGGCCTGGCTCAGGCTGCGCCTTGAAAAGGGTTACCTGCATGTCGGTGCCGATACCAATGGTCGTACGACGCCGCTTGATATCGGCATGGGTGGAATCGTGGACAGAAAACCGGGTGATTTCATCGGTCGCCGGTCGTTGACGCTTCCTTATGCCGTAAGCGCTAATCGCGAGGAACTGGTAGGGCTCAGAAGCGAATGTGATCCGCTCCGGCCTGGCGGCCGCATCCTCGCAGGCGGTGTCGACGGACCGCCGTGCCGTACCGAAGGCTATGTGACGTCGGCGTGTCTCAGTCCGTCGATCGGCTGTTACGTGGGGCTCGCTCTGATCGAAAACGGTAGCCGGCGGCTGGGCGAGAGCATCAGAATCCACGACAACGGACGCGTTATCAAAGCGGAAATTTGCCGCCCCGGTTTGTACGATCCGGAGAACGAAAGGTTGCTGGCATGAACATCGGTCTTGCCGCACTTTCGTCCCTCGACCGTAGCACGATTCGTGTCCGTGACCTTGCGGCACAGGCGCACGTGCTTGTCGTTAGCGCCGTTGATGCAAATGATGCCGTGCCGATGTTGCGCCGAAACGCGGGCATCAATGTTCCCGATGCGCAGGGAGTGATGCACGACACGGAAAAAGGCACGGTATTCTGGCTCTCGCCCCGGTCGTGGTTGTTTCGCGTCGCGGACACCGACAAGGCGGCAGGGGTGATCGAGGTCGTTCAAGCCGGATTTCCAGATCGGATCATTCACGCGGCCCTGTATTCGGATGCGTTGCACTGGCTTGAGATATCCGGCCCGGGGGCGGCGGCGCTGCTGGCGCGGGGTGGGCATCTCTCGCTCGAGGTGGGCGGGTTTCCGGTCGGGCATATCAAACAGACCCTGATTGCCGATATCCCACTGCTGATCTGGCGGCGTGAACAGGAAACCTGGGAAGTCGCGTGCGAACGAAGCCGCTCAAGGTATTTCAGGGAATGGATCGAAAACACCATCGCCATCGGTGATGGAGAAGGAGGAACGCCATGACGTCAGCATTGATACGACACCTGGAAACCGAACTCACGGGGTTGCATGACGACGGTCTCTATAAGGAGGAACGGATTATCACATCGATGCAGGGTGCGGATATCTCGGTCAGGGGCAGGGCGGACGTTCTCAATTTCTGCGCTAATAACTACCTCGGCCTTGCCGGCGATACCCGGCTTGTCGATGCGGCCAAGCACGCGCTCGACAAATTCGGCTACGGGATGGCCTCGGTCCGGTTCATCTGCGGCACCCAGGACGTGCATAAAGATTTGGAAGCGGCAATCTCCGATTTTCTCGGCACCGAGGACACGATCCTCTATTCGTCGTGCTTCGACGCCAATACCGGTTTGTTCGAGACGCTGCTGGACGAGAACGACGCGATCATCTCTGACGCGCTCAACCACGCGTCGATCATCGACGGCGTCCGGCTGTGCCGAGCCAAGCGGTTGCGCTACGCCAACAACGACATGCCGGATCTGGAAGCCAAATTGAAAGAGGCCGCCGGCGCACGGTTCCGGCTGATCGCTACCGATGGCGTCTTTTCCATGGACGGAATCATCGCCGATCTTCGGTCGATCTGCGACCTTGCTGAAAAATATGATGCCATCGTTATGGTCGACGACAGCCATGCCGTCGGGTTCATGGGTAAGAACGGCCGCGGTACGCCGGAATACTGCGATGTCGAGGGGCGTGTCGACCTTGTTACAGGAACGCTCGGCAAGGCACTCGGCGGTGCGTCCGGCGGTTACACCAGTGGCAAGGCGCCGATCATCGAATGGCTCAGGCAGCGGTCCCGACCGTACCTGTTTTCCAACACGCTGGCGCCGGTGATCGCCGCGACGTCATTGGAGGTATTGCGTGTTTTGGCCGAAAGCAGTGCGCTCCGACTTCGGTTGCATGAGAACGCAGTCCGCTTCCGAACAGCAATGACTGCACATGGCTTCGACCTTGTACCGGGAGAGCACCCCATCATCCCCGTGTTGCTGGGCGATGCCGCGCTTGCGGGCGAGATGGCGTCGCGGCTTCTGGAACGGGGCATTTACGTCACCGGCTTCTCGTTCCCTGTTGTTCCCAAGGGACAGGCACGGGTGCGGGTGCAGATGTCCGCTGCCCATACCGCCGCGGATATCGACCGGGCAGTCGGCGCGTTCGCTGACGTCGGTCGGGAACTCGGTATTCTCGAAGCAGGGGAGGCGTGAACCATGGTTGAGTTGATGAAGGCACTGGTGAAAGCAAAACCGGAAGAAGGCATTTGGATGGAAGACGTGCCGGTGCCTGCGCCGGGAGCTAATGATGTATTGATCCGGGTCCACAAGACCGCGATCTGCGGCACCGACATGCATATCTATAACTGGGACGAATGGGCGCGGCGCACGATCCCGGTGCCGATGGTCGTGGGGCACGAGTTTTCGGGCGAGATTGTCGAGGTTGGCTCTGCGGTCACGTCGTTGCAGCCAGGCCAGCGGGTGTCCGGCGAAGGGCATATCGTTTGCGGTCGGTGCCGGAACTGCCGTGCCGGGCGCGGGCATTTGTGCCGCAATACACTCGGTGTCGGTGTCAATCGGCCGGGCGCATTCGCGGATTATCTCGTCATTCCGTCGCATAACGTCTACCCGCTGCCGGATAACGTTTCCGATGACATCGCGGCGATTTTCGATCCTCTGGGCAACGCGGTGCACACGGCGCTGAGCTTCGACCTTGTCGGCGAGGATGTGCTGGTTACGGGTGCAGGCGCCATCGGTATCATGGGTGCGCTGGTCGCAAAAGAAGTCGGTGCGCGCAAGGTCGTGATCACCGATATCAATCCGTCGCGGCTGCAGCGCGCCCGAGATTTCGGCATTGAGCATACGGTCGACACGTCGAAACAAAAACTGTCGGATGTGATGCAGGACATCGGTATGACAGAAGGTTTCGACGTGGGGCTTGAGATGTCAGGTGCGGCAGACGCATTCCGCGACATGATTCACGCCATGAATAACGGCGGTAAGATTGCGATCCTCGGCATCGCGCCGGCGGCGTTCGAGATCGATTGGAACGAGGTGATCTTCAAAATGTTGACGTTGAAGGGGATCTACGGGCGCGAAATGTTCGAGACCTGGTACAAGATGACGGCGTTGGTGCAGGGACGACTGGATCTCTCGCCGATCATCACGCACCGGTTGCCGGCCGGCGAATTCCAGACCGGCTTCGACGCGATGCGTGCCGGCAATGCCGGTAAAGTTGTGCTCGATTGGGGGAACTGAGCCGCACGGTTATGCTCGGAAGGGCACAATTGAGGCGCAAAAAACCGGAACGAATGCGAAGATGCCCGGCATTCAATCTGATCTGCTATCCATGCGACCATGATAGGGGGCTGCATCGGGCCGGGTTCGAGTCTCATTTCGGTGCGGATTGAAGTTTATGGTATGCCCATGACGATACGCGGCAATAATATCGAATAGTTCGATATTAAATACATTTTATTCTCGTTTGCCCAATATAAAAAGCCGTCCAATAATTCCGTATGCGTTGAACGTGTGCAGTACGGGAGAGAGACGTTGCGAGGATCGGGGGCACAGTCATGAACTGGGAGGGTGTCCGGCGCTGGCGCGTTAGGCAGCGTCAGGAGTTAGTGGCGCGCCGGCACGCCGTAGGCCGTGCGCACAGGCGTAGCGTTCGCATTTCCCTGATCAGCCAGATTCGTGAACGGGTGACCGGGGCGGCGCTCCCGGGCTCGGTTATCGGCGGGTACTGGCCGATCCGGGGAGAGATAAATCTCACCCCACTGTTTCGCGAACTCGACAATGCCGGTTTTGAGATCGCTTTGCCCGTCGTGGTGGAGAAGAACAGGCCGGTTGAATTCTGGCAATGGGCCTCTGAAACGCCGATGACGCGCGGGTACTGGGATATACCCGTTCCGGCGGAACGTCGAGCGGTCGTTCCTGACATATTGGTGGTTCCGCTAGTCGGGTTCGATGACGGCTGCTTCCGGCTTGGCAATGGTGGCGGTTACTATGACCGAACCCTCGCGGACATGGATCAAAAGCCGCTCTGTATCGGTGTCGGGTACGCGTTTTCACAGGTGCGGACGATCTTCCCGCAGCCTCATGACGTGCCGATGGATGTCATCGTAACTGAAGACGGACCAATCGACCGCCATGTGCAAATGTCGGCAAACCGTTCGGTTTTTCAGCAACCGGTGGAACTCGCGTCACCTGCGTGTTTTATGGCTGAGAGCGATCCGGCTTACCTCGGCTTCATGAGCGCGACCGAATGTCTGAATCTGGTTTTATCGCTATTGCGCGATCTGCGCACCGCCGCCGGCGTCGCGATGGAAATCATGCTGTTCGGCGGAAACGCGCTTGGGACCAAGGCGTATCTGGATCTCGTGCATGGAGATATCCACGCCTGCACGATACTCAGGCGCGCGAGTAGCTGCTTGATCACAGATGATCGCTATGGGTTCGGCGCGGCCGGTCACGTGGAAGGGGATGAATCGCAGACCATCGATTCGGACACCGACCTGAAAACACTGCACGAACGGGCGGCGGAAACGATCCGATGCGCATTGCCCAAGATTTCGGACCTTCGGATTTATGAGGCTCTCACGAAAGTATTGCGTCTGCAGGAGCGCGCCCTAAGCCGGCTGGTCGACGGGCAGGGAGCCCCGGAAGATAGAGAAGAGGGGATGCGCAATGCACACTAGAATGCGTGTCGTCCCCCGGTATCCGGTAAA
Organism: Rhodospirillales bacterium; assembly: GCA_965229805.1. Classification (GTDB taxonomy): domain Bacteria; phylum Pseudomonadota; class Alphaproteobacteria; order Rhodospirillales; family Casp-alpha2; genus UBA4479. The sequence goes on from CBDDJO010000001.1 coordinate 477,353, forward strand.
GTCGCCGTCTGACTTTCTTACTTCCGGATTTCGCCCGTTCTTCCTCGGTGCGGGAATTGTTGCGGTTGTCGATATGGCATTGTGGCTGGCGGCATACTCGGGGATGGGAGTGATCCCGACCTTTTATCCGGCAACGGCTTGGCATGCCCGAGAGATGCTGTTCGGTTACGGTGCCGCGGCAATAGCCGGTTTTCTGTTGACGGCGGTGGCGGCCTGGACCGGTAGGGCGCCGGTGGCCGGGCGCTCCCTGTTGAACCTGTTCGCACTGTGGCTCGCCGGACGCATCGCAATGATGATGGCGAGCGGGGTGGCGCCGGTGGCATCCGCGTTTGTTGATGTGCTTTTTTTCCCGGCGCTGCTGATTGTCGTCGCGAGAGAGATCATTGCCGGTGGGAACTGGCGCAACTTGCCGGTATGTGGTGCCGTCGGACTGCTGGCTATCGCCAACGGGATGACCCACGTGGATTTTTTGTGGGAGGACGATCCTTCCGGACAGGGAATTCGGCTCGGGTTGTCGGTGTACGTATGCCTTATCGTTCTTATAGGCGGCAGGATAGTTCCCAACTTCACCAACAATTGGTTCAAGCGCGCGGGGTCGTCGTCCCGGTCGACGACATTCTCGTACTTTGACCTTGTCGTCATTTTGCTGACGGCCGTTGCGGTCGGATCCTGGACACTGTCTCCCGAAAGCCGCACCTCCGGATTGCTGCTGGCCAACGCGGCAATCGGAAACGCACTGCGACTGGTGCGCTGGAACGGCTACAACGCGAGTGCGGAGCCGCTCGTGTGGATTCTGCATTTCGGGTATGCATGGGTGCCGATGGGGCTGCTGCTTCTGGGATTATCCCTGTTGCAGCCGGCAATCCCATCCGATGCGGGGCTGCATGCATTGTCCGCAGGCGCTATCGGGACGATGACGGTTGCGGTGATGACCCGGGCGACATTGGGGCACACGGGGCGAACGCTGCACGCCGACGGTGCGACGTTTTGTATATATACCTTGACGATTTTCGCGGCGGTGGCGCGTGTTGTCGCCGCGTTTCCCGTTGAGCATCAAATCCAGTTGTTGTTCCTCGCCGGGATCCAGTGGTGTGCCGCATTTACGCTTTTCAGTATACAGTATGGCGCATTGATTCTGGGTTATAGATGGAAAGGTTTGGGGTGGTGATGAGGCGGTAACTGATTGCCCTGAATGGGTAAATTTTTTCTCCTGCCACACGGCAGGGATCACAGCTTTAATCCCTGTCGCACCCGCCATTTCCTTTAATGGCATTGTCACGTTAACTGCCGGTCTTGGATCCATGGTAGGCTCATGAGATGAAATCCATCTCTTATAGCCGCCACCGCTTCCCGCCAATCGTCATTCAACACGCCGTTTGGCTGTATTTCCGGTTCTCATTGAGCTATCGAGACGTCGAAGACTTGTTGGCGGAGAGAGGCATTGATGTTTCTTATGAGACGGTCCGCCGGTGGGTAGTGAAGTTTGGTCGGGAGTATGCGAAGCGGCTTCAAATGAGACGACTGAAGCCAAGTTCGACTTGGCATATTGACGAGGTCTTTCTGAAAATTGAGGGTAAGCAGTATTATCTCTGGCGTGCTGTCAATGATGAGGGTGAGGTTCTGGATGTGCTTCTCCAGTCCCGCCGCAACAAAGCCGCCGCCGTAAAGTTCCTTCGTCGTACGCTTAAGAAGCAACGAGCAACGCCAAACACTATTGTAACCGACAAATGGCAAGCATCGATGTCAGCTGTTCGTGATGTCCTTGCTAATGCCAAAAACCTAGTCGGAAAGCGACTAAACAACCGGATTGAAAACTCACAACAACCGACGCGACGACGGGAGCGGAAACAGCAACGCTTTAAGTCCACAAAATCAGCGCAGCGATTTCTCTCAACATTTACCGTCCTCTACAACCATTTCAACATTCAGCGTCATCTCATCTCCCGAACAACGATGAAGCGATTCCGAAGAGTTGTGATGAATTCATGGCTTGCAACTGTTGCAGCGTGAGGGGGCGATGCGAAGCATTGCGAAACTTCGACCTCAAGCCGTTAACGTGACAATGCCGTTTTATGCCTGCTAAGGATCATATGTGAAGGTCAGAGCACCGATGAATTATACACAACTAAAGGCGTTTCACGCGGTTGCAGTGTCCGGTGGGCTGACCAAAGCGGCTGCGATGCTCAATGTCACACAGCCGGCAATCACTCGTCAGCTGAAGATTTTGGAAGAAGATCATGGGGTATCATTGTTCCACCGTCGAGGTCATAACCTTGAACTGACGGATGCCGGAAATGCGCTGTTCTCAGTCAGTCAACGGGTGTTTGCTCTGATGGCAGAAGCAGACGAGTTGATTTCCAATGAAGCGGAACTCAAATCGGGACGTGTTCGCGTAGGTGCGGACAGCCCGTACTTCATTATGGATATCTTGGCGGCTTTTAAAGAACGTTACCCGGGGATGGAACTAACTGTCTCTATGTCCAGTGCGAGAGATCTGTTTCAGCGTCTTAGAGAATATGAGTTCGATGTTGCGATCGTTACGGCGGAACAACTTGAGGAAGATTTTTTCGGGATACCGTACTTGAACTTGGAACTTGTCCTGCTGGTAGGTGAGGGACACAGGCTTTACGAAGAAGACGGTGTGTCGCTTGAGCAATTGGTTGGAGAGCCTCTTATCCTGCGAGAGGAGACATCGACGACACGGCGTTTATTCACTAATGCACTCGCCAACGCAGGCGTCGAGCCTTGCATTGCAATGGAGCTTCGAAATCAGGATGCCGTGCGCGAAGCGGTGGTTGCCGGGCTTGGGATCGCGCCTGAACTGGTTGGGGTTCTACGGACCGACGAACGTTTGCGTCGATTATCAATCAAGGATGCGCCGATTGTATGCAATGAGTTTATTACCTGCCGCCGTGATCGGTTTGTGCTTCGGAAGGTACGCGCTTTTTTCGAGTTGGCGGTTGAAACAGGACCTCTCAAGGGAGAATGGGACCGGATTCTTGCAGAATATATTAAATCATAACTTTATATTATAATTTCCTGAACTTTTTTATTTTGCGTGTGCTTGCCGATACGTCGATAGTTTTACCTGACGTAACCGGATGGGCGATCGGTATTCGCCTGCACTCGGCGGAGCGGTAACAAAAATATAATCAACTGCTCTGAGAAAACAGGAGGCTAATGTGAAGTCTAAATTCGCGATTTGGTGCGGTATATTTGCTATCGCACTATTGGGGGTATTTAAGCCCGCACTTGCGCAGGACAAAGAATCCCTGACATTCGCCATTATTCAGACCGAAGAAATGTCAGTTCTTGGTCAGCGCTGGGAAGGCACTCTGAAATACGTGAGCGAGAAGATCGGTGTTCCCATCGATTTCTATACAACGACGTCTTACGCGTCCGTCGTTCAGGCGATGCTCAGCGGCTTCGTCGACATCGGCAAGTTGGGTCCCAAGATTTATCTCGTTGCAAACGAAAAGTCGGGCGGTGACATCATTCCCGTGGTGGCAACCGGACGTCCACCGACAGTGTTCTATCCCGAGCCGTGCGCGTGCTACTTCGGGACGCTCGCGACCAAGAAGGGCAGCGGTCTAACGACGATCGAGTCGCTCGAAGGAAAAGTGCTGGCATTGGTCGATCCAGGCAGTACCTCTGGCAACGCGCTGCCCCGCGCTCTGTTTCCGGATGCCATCGGCGGCAAGACGCTGGATGAATACTTCGGCCGCATCTTCTATTCCGGTTCACATTCGGCAAGCGTCCGTGCCGTTCACTCCGGCAAGGCCGATGCAGGGTTCATCTCCGAGTCAACGTTCGCGCGCGTGATTGAATCCGGTGAGGTCGCCAAGGATGATTTCCACTATCTCTGGCGTTCGCCGCAGGTGCCGCTCGACGTAGTCACAGTCAACAAGAAGACCATGTCGGATGACCTCATCAACAAGGTCAGGGATGCGTTCCACGGCATGACGAAAACCGACGAGGGTAAGAAACTCCTCGAGGCTACAGGTTACTTCGCATACACGCTCTCGGACGATTCCAAGTTCGATCCGTTACGGAAGATCCTAGCTTCTAAGTCCAAGTAACGAACCGAACACCGGTCTGCCCGGTGCCTCTGGCACCGGGCAGGTAGGATCAGGCAAACGCCCTACAGTAGGACGTGATAGGCTTCTGTTTGTGTGGCGCGAGGCCGTGCTGCCGTGACAAACGAACAGATACAAAGAAGGCGAGTGATGGCTGTTCTTGAAATTTCGCAATTGAAGAAGACCTATCCCGGCGGGGAACTCGCGCTGAGAGGGGTCGACGTGTCGGTCGAAGCGCAGGAAGTCGTCGTATTGCTCGGGTTGAGCGGCTCCGGCAAATCCACCTTGCTCCGTTGCGTCAATCGGCTCGTCGAACCGGACTCCGGGAGTGTTGTTCTGGATGGCGTCGACATCACGGCGCAGGACAAACGAACGTTGCGCCGAACGAGGCGTTCCATGGGCATGATTTTCCAAGAATTCAATCTGGTTGACCGATTGTCGGTTCTTGAGAACGTACTGTCCGGCACACTCGGCACGACGTCGACACTACGCGGTATCTTCCGGGCATTTCGACAAGATGATATCCAGCGCGCCCTCGCACTTTGCGAACGGGTTGGCATCATCGATCACATCCGCAAGCGCGCCGACCAGTTGAGTGGCGGTCAACGCCAACGTGTCGGCATCGCCCGCGCGCTGATGCAGCACCCGAAGATTCTTCTCGTCGATGAACCGACGTCAGCACTTGATCCGAAGATCGGCCGCGAGGTCATGGACCTGCTGACTGAGGTGGCGCGTGAACAGAAAATTCCGATGCTGGTCAGTGTGCACGACATATTCCTCGCTAAAAATTATTCCGACCGGATCGTCGGTTTGCAGGGAGGGGAGAAGATCTTCGATCAGGCAACGCGCTCCATCGAGACAGAGGAACTCGATCAGATCTATCACCAGGTGGGCTGACGGATGCGACGAGGATCGGCGATATGACGAACGCGACGATTACAGGCAACCCTTTACGCGATCCAAAGAAGATTGCCCGGAAGTATTTTGCAATCGCTCTGTTCGCAGCGATCGTTCTGTATATCGGCGATGTCATCATTATCGACGGCACCGATTGGGCGCGGATGGGGTCCGTCGATGAAGTCATCGATACGATGTTGTTCTTCGTACCCGATTTCGGGTTCTTCCCGCAGACCATCATTCCGTTGGCCGAGACCCTGTTGATCGCGTTCTGGGGCACGGCGCTAGCTGTCGTCTTCTCGTTGCCGATTGCCTATCTGGCGGCGAGAAACGTTACCCCGTTTCCCTGGATTACGTATCCGCTGGGACGCTGCCTCATCATACTTTCCCGCTCGACGCATGAGATCATTTTTGCACTGATTTACATTTCTGCCCTCGGTCTTGGGCCGTTGCCCGGGATCCTGGCGCTGGCGTCGCGATCTCTCGGTTTCATGGCCAAGACCACGTCAGAAGCGATCGAAAACGTAAACCGCGGTCCGATTGAGGCAATGGAGGCCGTCGGTGCCAACCGGGCGACAATCTTCTTTTTTGGCGTGATGCCGCAGATTTTCCCGATCTTCGTTGGAAACATGATTTTCCAGTTGGATATCAATATCCGGCGCGCTTCGATCCTCGGCCTGGTTGGGGGCGGCGGCATCGGCCTGATGTTCGCCGAGGTGATGCAGAACCTGCAATACGACCGCGCCGGTATGATCGTTGTCGGCATCACGGCCATGGTCGTGATGGGAGAGTTCATCTCCAATCGTGTTCGTCAGCGGATCGTGTAGGAGACGACGATGACCGCAATTACCGACAACGCATATACCGCTTACCGTGACGCCGAACGCCGCAACGGCATCACCAAGTTCGTAGTGACACTGCTTTTTATCGCCTTCGGCTTTTGGTCGATCGAAGTTCTGAATATCCCGATCGAGCGCTTGCTCGGCATGTTCGGCCGGCTCGGTTTCATGATCACGGAGAACCTGTTCCCGCCGACAATGTCTTACGTGATGGAGCAGCGCGTGCTTGATTCCATCATAGAGACGGTGCAGATGTCGATCCTAGGGGCGACCATAGGCACGTTGATAACCTTGCCTTTGGCGTGGCTGGCGGCGTGGAACGTGACGCCGAGCCGAACGCTTCTCTATCCGCTGGCCCGCGCGATCATTGTCGTAACCCGGGGTATGCCGACCCTGATGTGGGCGATGGTGCTCGTTGCGATCTTTGGTTTCGGGCCGTTCGCCGGCATGCTGGCGCTGGTCAAGGAAACCATCGGGTTTGCCGGCAAGCTGATGGCGGAAAGCGTCGAGTCCATCGACATGAAACGCGTCGAGGCGATCCGCGCCACCGGCGCCAACGAGTTCGACGTTCTATTCTTCGCGGTTATCCCGCAAGTCTGGGCGACCTGGGTTGGGATCATAATCTATAATTGGGATGCACAGCTCCGAAACTCGACGATCCTCGGATTTGTCGGTGCCGGCGGCATGGGGCTGTACCTCCGCGAGCAGATTTCCATTCTCGAATACCACACTGCCATGGCGATCATCGTCGTCATCATCGGTCTCGTCGTGCTTTCGGAAACGGTCTCTCATCACCTTCGGCGCCGGCTTTATTGACGGAACGGAAACGGATACGGCTATGAACGCTTCAGTCAAAGATGCCATCGCGCACGCCCGAAAGAACCGCGATCGGAGTATCAAGACCTTGGTTGACCTCGTGCAAATTCCGAGCCTCACGGGGGAAGAGGGGGATGCTCAGGTTCATTTGGCGGATATTCTGCGCAAAGCCGGTGCCAACGTGGATATGGCGGAGCCGGACATCAAGGGGCTTTTTGAAGCCTTTCCCCATATCGCCCAGTACCCGACCCATTGGCAACATGACCTGATCCTGCCTTATGCGGACCTGCCGACCCATGAAAGCCTGAAGGAAAGCGGGCTCGAAGATGTGCTGAACTACGAAAACCGGCCGAACGTGGTCGGGTCCTTCAAAGGATCAGGCGGCGGTCGCTCGCTGATCCTGAACGGCCACATCGATACCGTGACCATCGAACCACGCCAAGAATGGACACGCGACCCGTTCGGCGCCGAGATTGACGAAGGTTTGCTGTATGGCCGTGGCGCGTCCGACATGAAGGGCGGGCTTCTGGCCGGACTGCTGGCAATTGCGTATCTCCGCGAGGCGGGCGTGCCGCTTCGCGGCGACGTTATCGTCGAGAGCGTGGTGAATGAGGAGCATGCGGGCAACGGTACGCTGGACCTTGTGCGCCGCGGCATCAAGGCGGACGGCGCGATCGTCCTGGAGCCGACGAACAACAAGGTCGCTGTGAGCCACCCGGGTGGACTGTACTGGCAGGTTACGGTGCCGGGACGGCCGCGGTCGCCCGGTGCGCGCTGGCAGGACGGAGAACTGGACGGGGTCAGCGCGATAGAGAAGTTGCCGGTCGTTATCCGTGCGTTGCTGGAGATCGAGTCAGAATACAATGCCGCCACGACGGATGATCCGATGGAGCACGGGCGCGCACCATTCTCACTTGTGATCGGCCGAGTGACGGGTGGGCATTACGAAACGGTGACGGCAAGCGAAGCCGTGTTGCGCGGTGGCGCCTACTTCAGCCCCGTGACCGGTGATATCGCGGAGGTTATGGCATCTATGCGCGTGGCCATCGACGCCGCCAACGAGAGCGACCCTTTCCTCAAGGAATATCCGGCACGTCTCGAGTTTCTGCATCATGACGACGCGACACGGCAGAGCCCGCAGATACCGCTGGCAGTGGCGCTTTCGAACGTGCTCAAGGAATTCGGCGAAAGCGGCGATATCGTGCCGGGACCTTTTGCCTGCGATGCCAGGCATCTGGTCAACCAGGGCGGCGTGCCGACAGTTATTTTCGGCCCGGGCACCATCGCCCAGGCGCACAAACCGGACGAACATATCGACGTCGAGGAATACCTAGTCTGTATCGAGCATTTGATCGCGTTCATCGCAAGTTGGTGCAACGAGGAGGGACCGCGTTCGTTCAACGAAGCGGTCCATGAACAGTTGCCTGCCTGAGAGGGATAACGGCAATGTCCGGAACGCTGAAGTTTTCCAGACCATCGATTGCCGGCGAGTGGGCATTGTGAGCGCCGGCAACGAAAACACACCCACCATCGATCCGGACGATATTCTCGCGGGGATCAGAAAATGGGTTGAGATCGAGTCACCGACCCAGGTTGGCGACGCGGTTACCGCGCTGGTCGACACCGTTGCAATCCAGGCGGATTCGCTGGGTGCCACGGTTGAACGGCGCAAGGGCCGGGACGGATACGGTGACTTGCTTACCGTGCGTTCGCCGTGGGGCGGCGACGGCCCAGGCATCCTGGTACTCAGTCACCTAGATACGGTTCATCCGATCGGCACGCTTGCTAACGACAATTCGTTCCACCGTGAAGGTGACAAGGTGTTCGGTCCCGGCATCTTCGATATGAAATCCGGGGCGTATCTCGCGTTCTATGCTTTTCAGCATTTGGTTCGGTCGGGCAAGGAGACGAGCTTGCCCATCACGTTCATGTTCGTGCCTGACGAAGAAATCGGCAGTCCGACGACCCGTGCTGAAATCGAGGCGGCGGCGACGGCGAATAAGTACGTCCTGGTGACCGAACCGGCGCACGGCGGTTTGTGCTGTACTGGCCGCAAGGGGGTTATGCATGCCGACATCAGGGTTCATGGACGGCCTGCGCACGGCGGGTCTCGGCATCAGGACGGGCGCAGCGCCGTTCTGGAACTCGCGCACCAGATCGTGCGGCTCGAGGCACTCACGGACTACGAGAAAGGCATCACGGTCAATACCGGTCTGATGTCGGGTGGTAGTTTCATCAATGTCGTGCCGGCTTTTGCGGAGGCGAAGATCTGTATTCGGGCTTGGGAAACGGAAACGCTCGACGTGTTGCGTGAGACAATCCTGGCACTGGAACCGGTCGATCCGGACGTGCGTCTGGAGATATCCGCTGTAATCAACCGTCCCGTTTTTCCACGCTCGGAAGGCACTATTCAACTCTTCAATCATACACGTGAAATTTGTCGGGAGATCGGTTTCGATCTCGACGAACGTCAGAGCGGCGGCGGGTCGGACGGCAACTTTACCGCTGCGCTAGGGATACCGACCCTCGACGGTCTCGGTGCCGACGGTCACGGCCATCATACGCTGGATGAATACATTCTTTTCTCGTCGCTCGAACCACGCGCACGCATGTGGCTCAGGCTGTTCGAAACCCTGTCCTAAATACTGGAGGTCGTCGTTTTGAAGAAAAAATTCGTCTGCGCCGTATTCAGCCATGAAACGAACACGTTCTCGCCCGTGCCGACACCGTTCGAGGCGTTCGGCAGATTCACCGGCGGCACCGGGCCGGTCTCCGGCGAGGCGGCGGTAAAGGCCTATAGAGGCACCAACTCGCCCGTCGCGGCTTATATGGACATCGCTGCGGAAGAGGGAGCGGACATGGTGTTCGCCGTTGCCGCCCAGGCTGTGCCAAGCGGTCCTGCAAAGGACGATATCGTCGATCATGTGTCGGCCGCCGTATGCGCCGCCGTCGCCGAGGGCTGCGACGCCCTGTTCCTGGACTTGCACGGCGGAATGGTAACCGAAGGATACGATGACCCGGAGGGCGAGCTCTTGCGGCGTGTCCGTGCGGAAGCCCCGGACTTGCCGATTGCCGTCGCCTTCGATTTTCATTCTAACCTGTCCGCCGCAACCATCGACAACGCGTCCGTGATTACCGGATACCGGACGTATCCGCATATCGACACTTACGAAACCGGAGATCGGGCAGGCAGGACGCTGATTCGCATGCTGAACGGTGAGATCGATCCGGTAATCCTGTGGCGCTCGGTGCCGTTGCTGACGCACCTCAACAAGCAGACGCCGTCGCGCCAGCCGATGAAGGCTATCATGGACCGGGCCATCGAGGCGGAAGCGTCAGGCGAGGTGTTGAATGCGTCCGTGTTCGGCGGCTGGCCGCTCGCCGACATTCCGCACGTGGGGGTGCACGGGGTCATCGTAAGCGATCGCCTAAAGATGGAGGCCGGCGAGAAGCTGATGGACGAATTGACGGAAGAAGTTTGGAATCGTCGCGACGATTTCTTCTTCGCCGTCGAACCGGTCGAGGATTCCATCTCTCGCGCCAAGACCATGACCGATGGCCCCATTGTTCTTGCGGATCATGGCGACGTGGCGGGTTCCGGCGGCTCCACCGACGTGCCGGTCGTGCTTGCGGAGGTGCTGCGCCAGGGCCTGACCGACGTCTGTGCCGGGCCTTTCTGGGACCCGGAAACCGTTCAGCAATTGATCGCTGCCGGCGAGGGGGCGGAGATCTCGGTGATGCTCGGCGGCAAGACGGATTTTCCAAATATCGGCGTGAAAGGCACGCCACTTCCGTTGACCGGAACGGTGAAGGCAGTAACGGACGGCCAGTTTATCGTCACGGCGCCAAAAAATACGGGGCACCATATTTCACTCGGCGAGACCGCGGTGCTCGCCGTTGGCGAGGTGGAGATCGTGGTTTGTTCGAAACGCCATGAGCCCTTCGATCTCGGCGTTTTCACCCACGCCGGCATCGACCCGGCCCGGAAACGCTACATTCTTATCAAGTCGCGTCAGCACTTCCGCGCCGGTTTCGACCCGATCCTCAAGGACGTGGTGATGGTTTCCGGGCCAGGCATCTGCACGTCCGATTACAGCCTGTTCCCGTGGAGAAACGTGCGTCGCCCGGTATATCCGCTGGACCCGGATTGCGACCCCGGTTTTTGATCCGGGAGATAACTTCACGGCGTCATACTGGAACCCGTCAATGCCGCTTTTCGGAGACCTGATCAGGTTTTTTGTCGCAGAGTGGCGAATTCTCAGCTTCGGTCTGATTTTTCAGTTCATTTCATCCTTCGGCCGGACCTTCTATATCGCACTCTTCGGTGGCGAAGTGCAGGCCGATTTCGATCTGACGCCCGGTGAGTTCAGCTACATCTATTCTGCGGCGACTCTGACCGCCGCCTTGTTGATTCCTTGGCTGGGTCGTCTTGTCGACGATATCGACATTCGTAAATATGCGTTTCTGATGGTGGCTGTTCTTGCCGTATCCGCGTTTTCTTTTGCGGCGGCATCGCACGTCGTGGTGCTTTACTTGGCGCTGTTCGGGTTCCGTGCAACCGGCGGATCGATGATGAACCATGCATCGGTTGTAACGATGTCCCGCTATTTCGTGCGGCGCCGGGGAATCGCGACGTCCGTCTGTGCGCTCGGTATTTCCATCGGCGAAGCGGCGTTGCCTATTCTCGCTGTCCTCATGATGGGGCTGATCGGGTGGCGTATGACCTGGTTTGGAAGCGGCCTGCTTCTGTTGCTTGTGGCTGTCCCGCTGCTGCTTTGGTTACTATGGCCGATTCCCCGCGATCCGAAGGCGCGCCATGACGTCGCGGCGGCGTCGCCGGGCACCGGCGCGCATCATGCAACCCGGCGCGAGGCCCTGTCGGACCTGAGATTCTACGCTTTGGCACCGACGATCGTGCTGCCGTCGCCGCTGATCACGGCATTGTTTTTTCACCACGGCACGATCGCGAATGTGAAAGGCTGGACCCTGGAATGGCTGGCAACCTGTTTTGTCGGCTTTGCGGTGTCGACGATCTTCGCCGCAGTCGTGTTCGGCGTTCTCGTCGACCGCTATAGCGCCCGAAGGATGTTGCAGTGGACGACTTTGCCGATGGTGGCCGGCTTGCTGTATCTGATATACGGAAGTTCTCCGTATGCAGCGCTGCTTTATCTGGTTGGCGTGGGGTTGACCACCGGCGGACGATTCAGTTTGTCGGGCGCAATCTGGGCCGAAATGTACGGGACCCGTCACCTGGGCGGCATCCGGTCAATGATCCACATGGCTACCGCCGTACTGTTCGGGGTGGCGCCGGCGCTTATGGGGTGGCTTATTGACCGCGGCGTCCCCGTCGACACAACGGTCGGGGCCTTTGTGTGTCTGTTGTTGGCGAGTATGGCGGCCGCGTCGCGTACTTCGAGAGAGCCTCATTAGTCGAGAGAACGACGAATCTGCAATCGATGAATCAGGAGGGTGGGGCGGTGGCCAATAAACCGAGCGTGCGTGCCAGGACATTTGTCCCGGCTAGAAGGTGTTCGGGTGCAGTATATTCGCTCTCGTTGTGGCTTAGCCCGTCGGCGGATGGAACAAAAATCATCGCGCTCGGCACGACTTGAGAGACTGCAATCGCATCGTGACCGGCAATCGTATGCATACGCATATTTGAGTATCCGCAGGATGTGGAAGCGTCTTCGATAACCTTCGTCAGCTTCGGGTCGAACTGCCCCGCTGGACGATCAACCACACATTTAAATTCTGACCGGGTGCCATCTTGTGCAAGAGATTTGACTTCCTTTTCCAGGCGCGACCTCGCCTTTTCAAGGCGATCTTTGTCAATGTCTCTGAGTTCCGCGTATAGCTTCACCTTTCCGGCGACGACATTCGTTGAATTCGGTTCGATGTCCAGCCGTCCGACGGACGTCAACAATTCACCGTTCGTCTCGTCGGAAAGCTGACGTAAAAACGATATCAGCTTTGCAGCAGGCAGCAGCGCATCGATTCTCTTGGACATCGGAGTCGGGCCGGTATGCGATGCCTTGCCTTCAAAGACTATCTGGTATTTTGCCGTGCCCCAGTTTCCCTCTACGACACCAATCGTTTTACCGGCTTGTTCAAGTGCCGGACCTTGTTCAATGTGGGCTTCGATATAGCCTGCGACATTATCCGGGGGCGCATCCGAGCCGGCGAAACCGATCTCTTTTAACGCGTCGCTCAAAGAAACACCGTCAGAGTCTTCAGAAGCCAGCGCTTCACGTTGACTCAAGGTGCCTGCGAACACCTTGCTGCCCAGAAGGCTTGGCGCAAAGCGTGCGCCTTCTTCGTTCGTCCAATTCACTACGCCTAGATTATACTGCGGGCGTATGTTCTTGCCTTTGAACCATTGTGAAAGCGATTGGACGGCAACCAGTGCCGCTATGACCCCGAAGGCTCCATCGTACCGCCCGCCGTAGGGCTGACTGTCGAGGTGCGAGCCCGTGAAGAGGACGGGCGCATCAACACCGCCACATTCCAGAATGCCGTACATGTTGCCGACGGAATCCGTATACCTGCGAAAACCATATCGCTCGAATTGCACGGATAACCAGCTGCGTGCCTTGCCGTCATCTACGCTCGCCGTGAGACGGTGCAGTCCCCCACCCGCTGTTGCACCGAAAGAGGATACTTCATTCATCAATCTTTCGAGTAATTCGGGTGAAACGGTGAAGTTGGATAGATCGTCGGTCATGTAATCAAGCTTCAAAAACAATGTACATAGCGGCCATGGATGCCCGCTAAGTGTAGGAAGCTTGATCTTGCGCCCGCAAAGTAAAAATTTTTTCTAAAACCATACTTTTTTGCATAGTCACATTAACGGCTAGTTCGAAGCCTGTAATAGGCTGAGGTAATGAAACCCATCTCGTAGAGTCATCATCGCTTTCCGAGGCTGCCATTTGGCATGCACAAGGGTCGAAAAGCATCAACGTTCTATTATCACCAAATCCTATCGCGCGCTTCGTTCCCCGGAGCGCTACGGAACATGAAAAATCAGGCCCGCCGATAGCGCCATACATTGCTGTCCCGATTGAAACCTGTCCGGATTGGATTCAATCGGGACATCTGTCCGGAAATAACAGGACGCAAATGGACTGAATGGGACGACCGGCAGGCAGAACAGGAACCAACTGCACTGAATGAGTAGACGTTCTTTTCCTCACATGGCAGGGGTCACAGGTTCAATCCCTGTCGCGCCCACCATACTTTTTCGTAATCTCATTATTCTTGATTCTTGTCTGGCTTCGGAATTGCTCCAGTTTACCTTCCCTTGAAGTCAGGTTGACGTTTTTCAGCAAACGCGGCTTGTCCTTCGAGGCGGTCTTCGCTGGCATCGCACGCGGCGACCAGTTCGTCACAAAGTTCACGGTTCGGCGATACCTTTGCGGCTTCGGCAAGGCATTGTTTTATCGCACTAATCGTCAGGGGCGCATTTGCCGCGATCTGACCGGCCAACTCGTTCACGTGTGGCTCCAACTCGGGGTCTTCGACGGCCCGGTTGATCAGGCTCCATCGGACAGCGTCCGCAGCGGGGAAGCGAGCGGCGGTAAACAGAAGTTCCTTCGCATGTTTCGGCGTAATGTGTGCAAGAAGCAGTTCGATATCTTCCAGCTTGTAACCGATACCGAGTTTGGCCGGCGTCACGCCGAACGTCGCATTCGTGGATGCAACCTGCAGGTCGCACAATAAGGCGAGTTCAAGCCCGCCGCCGACGCAAAACCCCCGAATGCAGGCGATCGTCGGCCGCGGAAACTCTCGGAGTAACGTATAGGCTTTCGTCGTTACGTCGTCATAGGCCCGACGCTGTTCGGGTGTCGCGCGGACGGTAGCGTACTCTTTGATGTCGTTCCCCGCGCAAAAACTGCGATCACCTGCACCGGCCACAATCAGTACCCGGATATCCGGTTGCGCGGCGAGCGTTTCGAGCGATTGCGAGAGTTGGCGCCACATGCCGAGCGTCATCGCGTTTCGTTTCTCGGCGCGGTTTATCAGAACCCGTGCCACTCCCTGTTCCTGGGTGGTGACGATCAGTTCTGTTTCTTTGGTCATATACACCTCCGTTCGCATGATGGTCCTGACCCTAGGTATAGCGTTGTTCCGCCGTTTGATTGCAGAAACGCCGTTTTTCTCGGTTTCTGACGTCTTGCAGGGCTTTTGTATTTATGTATACAGTTATTTTAGGGAGATGAAATAAACTTGCAAAACACACGGGATGACTCTGTCGACGACCTGCTGGTTCTTGCCTTTCAAGGGCACGGCCTGAGTTTGGCGGACGCTGCGTTTAGCCAGTTATTTCAGATTATTGTAAGTGCGCCGCCGAACGCGGACTTCCCATTGAAAGAACTCGAACTTTCGAAAAGTCTCAACGTCAGCCGGACGCCGTTACGCGAGGCATTGCACCGGCTTGAACTGTTTGGGCTCGTCAGGCGTGGCCAGGGGCGCGGCGTCATCGTGCCGGCGATGTCGGTGCAAGAGATGGAAAATGTTTCCCGGACGCGCGAACGCCTTGAGGGACTAATCGTTTACACCGTGGGTCGCCGGTATGCGGCGGGTGAGATTTCCCTGGAAGGTCTGGAGCGTATCAACAGGCGCGTGCTTGCGTTCCGAGATATCGACGATATCGAAGCGCTCCTGGATGCAGGACTGGCTTTCCATGTCGAATTACGGCGCCTCGCGAACAACCCGTTCGCATCGCAGTTACTCGCGCAGACACTATTGCGGCTGGAGAGATACAGACATCTCATCGTCGGCATAGAGCAGCGAGGAAGCGATATCCATGCGGAACATGAAACAATTCTTGAATGTCTGAGAGCAAAAGACCCGGATGGTGCCGAACGCGAAATGCGGCGCCACCTTTCGAATGCGCGACGAATTTACCGGCACGAGCTTTTCGGCATGTTGAAGGACACATCGCGTCCAGCGAAAGGGCGTCGGCGTGCAGGAGAGGCCGCCAAGTAGGCCGATAAACTAACCTTAGAACAGTCAAACACCATGGGAGGGTAAAGACTATGAACTTCAAACTTTCTAAAACCTTGTTGGGCGCGGCGGCGGTTCTCGCGGTTTCCGCCACCGGGGTCTCTGTGCCTACGGTCGCTCAGGCGCAGGACATGACGTTCTTCCGGATTGCATCCGGTTCCGCGGGCGGGACCTATTATCCAATGTCAGGCCTCTTGGCGCAGGTAATCGGGAACCCTCCGGGCGCGCGCGCTTGTGACAAGGGTGGAAATTGCGGGATGGAAAATTTGGTTGCGGTCGCCCAATCGGCGCACGGCTCAGTCGCCAACGTCAATTCGATCAAATCAGGTCAGGTTGAAAGCGGATTTGCCCAATCCGATGTGACGTATTGGGCCTACACCGGCACCGGGCCATTCGAAGGTAAAGAGCCGATGAAGAACCTGTGTGTGCTGGCGTCTTTGTTCCAAGAGCACGTGCATGTTGTTGCTGGTATCAAGTCTGGGATCAAAAAGGTTCCTGATTTCAAAGGCAAAACGATTGGCATGGGGCTTCCGGCTTCCGGCGCGCTGGTTGGTGCGCGTCTCGTGGTCGAAGCGTATGGTCTGAAGGAAAAAGAAGACTTCACGCCCGAGTATGTGAAATCCAAAACAGCGGCTGACATGATCCGTGACGGTCATGCCGATGCCTGGATCACGGTGACGGGGTATCCGAACTCGTCAGTCGTGGAAATGGCATCGATGCAGGGGGCCGTTATGGTTCCCGTCGAAGGCGATGCCCGCCAACGTCTTCTCGACAAGGTGAAGTTCTATTCTGCGGCAAAGATTCCGGGGAACACCTACAAGGGCAACCCGAACGATACCGAAACGGTTGCCGTTAGCGCCTTGTGGCTGTCGAACAGCGATATCGACGCGAACACGCATTATGGTGTTGTCAAAGGTTTGTTCGGCAACAAGCGTGCTAAGAAAATTCTCGCCAATGGCCATGCGAAGGGTAAATCCCTGACCTTGGAAACGGCTTTTGACGGGGTTCCGGTCCCGCTTTGCCCGGGTGCTGAGAAGTACTACAAGGAAGTTGGCGCAAAATAGACGCTTATTGATAGACGTTGGACCGGGGGGCGCTCGGCGCCCCCCGGTTTACGTTTTAAAATGTCTCGGCGAAGCCTGACAGCAGTCCAATTAAATAGACTAAAAACAGAGAGCAACATCATGGCTGAAATCGATTTCAAAAAAGCCCAAGAACTGGAAGAACACTACGATCCGGAGATCCAGTTCAGGGATACCTGGGGCTTTGTCCGCTGGGTCGTTGTCTCTTTGCTGTTCATCCTGTCGGCCTTCCATTATTACACGGCCGGTTTCGGGGTACTTGAGTCCCATCTCCATACCGGGATCCACCTGGCTTTTGTGCTTGGCCTGATCTTCATAGTCTTTCCGGCATATACCTCAAACGACAAGGCAGAGCGCACCAACACCTGGTGGTCGCGGGGCGGCGTGCCTTATTACGATTGGATCTTTTTTCTGCTGACTTGCGTCGCATCGCTGTGGGTTGCGCTAACCTATGATGGATTCGGCGATATCGTCGGTTCCATCAATTTCCGCATCGGCGATCCGGCATTTATCGATGTCGTTATGGGTACGATCATGATTGCGGTGGTGATCGAGACTACGCGACGATCGATGGGCAAGGCATTACCGATTATTTGTCTTATCTTCATTATTTATGGCCTTTACGGGAACTACGCGCCGGGGCCGTTGGTGCATCCCGGGAACTCTTGGCACGCGTTGATCGACCATCTCTATCTAACCGGCGAGGGCATTTTCGGCCTGCCGGTGCACGTGGTTGCAACCTATGTGTTCCACTTCGTTCTTTTTGGCGTCGTGGCGACACGGATCGGGCTCGGCCAGCTATTCATTGATCTCGCCTATTGTGCGGCTGGACGTTATTCCGGTGGACCCGCCAAGGTCAGCGTTCTGTCGTCGGCGATGTTCGGCATGCTTTCGGGTTCGTCGATTGCAAACACGGTGACGACCGGATCGTTGACGATTCCGGCAATGAAAAAGATTGGTTATAAGCCACACTTCGCCGCTGCCGTCGAATCTGCGGCCTCAACCGGGGGGCAAATCACACCGCCGATCATGGGCGCGGCGGCGTTCTTGATGATTGAATTTCTCGAAGTCCCGCTCCGCACGATCCTTCTGGCAGCACTAGTACCGGCGTTTCTGCATTTCTTTGCTGTCATGGTGATGGTGCATCTTGAGGCAAAACGGCTCGGTCTTCGCGGCCTTTCCAAGGAAGAACTGCCGGTATTCCTGACGCTGATCAAAGAAAACTGGCTGATTCTGCTGCCCCTTGTCCTTCTAATCTCTATGATCGTTCAAGGCTTTACGCCTTACTGGGCGGCTTTCTGGGGAATTACGTCGTGTATCGCTGTCGGGTTCATTAATCCAAAAAACCGTCTCACCATTCGTGATCTGATCGACGCTTTCCAACTGGGCGCCAAGTATGCTCTTGCGGTTGGTGCGGCCGCGGCGTCTGTCGGTATCATCGTTGGCGTCATCACGACATCGGGCATGGGGTTCAAGGTTTCGTTCGTCGTGACTGATTTTGCGGGGACGCTTGCCGCAGACATCCACGACTTGCTTCCCATTGCGCTGTTCACGGTCGAGGCAATGTCGCTGTTTATCACTCTGATTTTCGTAGCTATTGCATGCGTCCTGATGGGTGCCGGTTTGCCGACCACGGCCACTTACATCGTGTTGGTGACGATGGTGGCGCCCGTGCTCGCAATCCTCGGCGTGCCTCAGCTTGTGTCGCATTTTTACGTCTTCTTCTACGGTGTTCTCGCCGACATTACGCCACCGGTAGCCGTCGCCGCTTATGCAGGGGCGGGAATCGCCGGTGCCAACCCGTTCCAGGCGGGCAACACGGCGTTCAAACTTGGCAACGCGAAGGCGGTCGTGCCGATGGTGTTCGTTTATGCTCCGTCGCTGCTGCTGGTTGTCGAAGGGTTTTCTCTTGAGGAGTTCATCGTCGCCTTTACCGGATGTATCATCGGAATCTTTGCCCTAGGGGCCGCGTTCACAGGATACCTGGTCGCAGATATGCCCAAGTGGCAGCGCTGGATGTTGGGCGTATCGTCTCTGTTCTTCTTCGCGCCCGGTATTCCATCTGACGGTATCGGGCTCGTCTTGGCGGCGCCGGCTCTGATCCCGCAACTGGCGGCTTGGCGTGAGCGACGTTTGGCGCCGGACGAAGGGAATTGAGTTCGAACATCGAGTCCGCACGGAATGTTGTTGAGAGATTAATCCAAGATGACCTATCGATTACGCTTGCCTGGGCCGACTGAAGTCCCCGAGCGGGTGCTGCAGGCGACCGCCAGACCGATCCTCAATCACAGGGGGCCAGAGTTCGCCGAGATGCTTGGCGAGGTTGCGGACCTTCTGCGGCCGATCATGGGGACGAATAACGAGATCATGGTCTTCGCCAGTTCCGGCACCGGTGTGATGGAAGCAAGTCTTGCCAATGCCGCCGTGCCGGGTGACAGGATTTTGGTGCTCAATAACGGCCAATGGGGCGGCAGATTCAAGTCCATTGCCGCCGGATTGGGATTGGGTGAAGGTCTGGATGAAATCGAGGTCCCCTGGGGGGAAGCCGTTCCGGTTGCGGCCCTCAAGGAAAAGCTCGCAAGCACCGACTATGATGCCGTCATCGCCATTCACAATGAGAGCTCGACCGGAGCGGTCGGTGATTTAGCAGAAATCGGCGCCGCGGTCGCGGAGACCGATGCCATTCTGATCGTCGATTCAGTCAGCGGTCTTGGCGGGCTTGAGATGCGTCAGGACGTGTGGGGCGTCGATATCCTGGTTTCGGCATCTCAGAAGGCGCTGATGTGCCCGCCCGGCCTCGGGCTGGCGAGTGTTAGTGAGAAAGCGTGGCAACGTATCAACGCTGAACGCGGTCAAGCCCGATTCTATTGGGATTTCCGTAAGGCGCTGGAGTGGGCGGTAAAGGGGCAGACGGCCTTCACACCGCCGGTCTCGTTGGTTTCGGGTCTTCATGAAGCGCTGACCGCAATCCACGAGGAAGGATTTGAGAACGTGCTGCGCCGCCACGAGGTTTTGGCAGGGGCATTGCGAACCGGGGCTGCCGCGCTGGGGTTGCCGTTATTCCCGAACTCGCCGTTGACATCGAATACGGTCGGCGTGTTCGCCGTACCCGATGGAATCGATGGCACTGCGATCGTGCAGAAGATGTACAAGGAACACGGTAGCGTAATCGCCGGCGCGCGGAATGCGTTCCGCGGGAAGATGATCCGGATCGGCACCATGGGAACGGTGTGCGCCGCCGATATTCTGACGGACCTGGATCATTTGGAACAGGTGCTTAGGGATCTGGGTGCGGCGATAGATCCAGCGGCAGGAGTCGCGACGGCGCGGACCTTCCTCGATCAGGCGGCGAACTGACAACGGGGTAGAGCAGTGGGCGAGCAGAACAGCACGATGCCGGCGACGATCAGCGAGAAAATCATGTCACATCATTGCGGACATGATTGTCGCGCCGGCGAAACGGTCGTTTGCCGTGTCGACGCGGCGATGGCGACCGACGGTTCAGCCCCGATGGCCATCGATTATTTTCATGCGATGGGCGGTCAAACGCTTGCCGACCCGGATCATCTTGTCATTGCGCTGGATCACTACGCGCCACCCGATAATCCGGCGACCGTTGCGCTGCAGGACCGTATTCGTGAGTTCACCAAGACCCACGGTAATGTGATATATGAGATCGGTGCCGGTATCGGTCATCAGCTAATGATGGAGCGCGGCCATATCAGGCCGGGTATGCTGGTGGTTGGCGCCGACAGCCACGCCGTGGAATACGGCGCCGCGAATGCGTTCGCCACCGGAATCGGGTCGTCGGATTTGGCTGCCGTGATGCTGACTGGCAAACTCTGGTTTCGGGTTCCTGAAAGCATTCGTGTCGAATTATCCGGGAAGCTTCCGGCGGGACTCGATTCAAAGGACATCGCGCTTGAGATCAATCGCGTGCTCGATCCGCAGGACGCTGGTTATCGGACGCTGGAATTCGCGGGCTCCGGCGCGCGGTCCCTGACGTTTGAGGAACGGATGCTGCTGGCGAATATGTCGACCGATGCCGGCGCCAAAGCCGGGGTTTTTGAAGCGGATGAAAAGACGGCGGCCTATCTGGGTGTTGCCGAGCATGAAATGGACGCCACCGCCGCGGATCCGGGCGCGTTGTATGCCAAGCATCTTGAGATCGACCTCGATCAATTGAAGCCGAAACTCGCGCGTCCGCCGGTCGGCAGCGCGGCTGCCGAAATTGTCGATCTCGACGATGACGAGGGAACCCCGGTCGACATGATCTATCTCGGGACGTGCACGGGCGGGCGGAAATCGGATTTTGAGAGTGCGCTGCGTATCCTCCAGGCCGGTGGCGGCAAGGCGCAGGGTGTGCAACTGCTGGTGACGCCCGCTTCGGATCGTGTTTACGGTGATCTGGCGGCGAATGGTCTCTTGTCGGCTTTTCTTGAATACGGCGCATTGATGATGACGCCGGGATGCGGGTCATGTTGCGGCACGTGCGGGGCAATTCCCGGTGACGATAAGGTCGTGATGTCGGCGGCCAACAGAAACTTTACCGGTCGTATGGGGAATCCGAAGGCCAGGGTTTATCTAGCCTCTCCGGAAGCGTGCGCCGCGGCGGCGGTGACCGGGAAGATCACGGACCCGAGAAAGTTGATCCGATGAGTGACGCCTCAACTTTGCGCGGCCAGGGCCGCTGCGCGATCGCCGGAACGGCGCGGCTGCTCGGCGACGACGTAAATACCGATTATATCATCTCGTCCAGGCGTAAACGCGTGACGATCGACGCCGACGAACTCCGTCCGTACCTCCTGGAAGACTACGACAAGGTTTTGGGGGAGAGCATCGGAGAGGGAGACGTTCTTGTCGCCGGTCGGAACTTCGGGTGCGGCTCGGCGATGGAGGTTGCGGTGACCGTCGTGCGTGCGGCCGGTGTGTCGTGCGTTCTCGCAAAAAGCTTTGCCCGCGCTTATTACCGGAACGCGATCAACAACGGATTGATGCCGGTGATCTGCGATACCGACGAAATCGAGGAAGGTGACGAAATTCAGGTCTTCGTTGACGGCGGTGCACTGACCGTGAAGAACGTCGAGAAGCGGCAGGAAATTAGTGCCGGTACGTTGTCGCCGATCATGCTAGAAATTCTGCAATCCGGTGGTCTGACGCCATATCTTCGCCGCCATGGTGATTTCGTCGGATCGACGTGAAACAACAACCAACAAAAAAGAGGAACTCTCTAACATGGCCGTTCAAAAGCATACCACGTCGTTTGAAACGCTGTCCGCCGACGTGCTCGACGCGTGGCGCAAGATTCCGACGGCGATTGCAGGTGATTGCATGAACCGCACCAATGTCATGTGCGGCGACATGAAGCCGGTTGCCACCGGCATGACCTTGTGCGGTCAGGCGCGCACCGTGACCACCATGGTCGGTGATAACGGTGCCAGTCATGCGGCTATCGGGATGGTGTCGCCGGGTGAAATTCTGGTCATCGATGCCCGTGCACACAAGGATACCGCCGTCTGGGGCGGGATCATGACACGTGCCGCCATGCAGCAGAACATCGGCGGGCTGGTCGTGGACGGCGCCGTGCGCGACGTCGACGAAATCCGCGAACTTGGGTTCCCTACCTTCGCCATTGCCGCTTCGCCTGCCGGTCCGAGTAAGGGATTCGGCGGCGTCATCGACGGTGTCATCGCCTGCGCCATGTGCCCCGTAAAGCCTGGCGATATCGTGCTTGGCGATGCCGACGGCGTGACCGTTGTGCCGCTTGAACGGCAGGCCGAGATTCTGAAGGCGTCACAGGACAAAATCGCCCAGGAGGAAGCGACGAACAACGATACGTCCAAGGGGACGCTCCCAGGCTCGCGGTTCGGGCTGACGATCGAGGAAATTTAAGCGCCATCCGAGAACCATGTGCTTGGATATGGTGCGAGTGGTAAATTATATGTGTAACGTATTTTTCATACGTTGGCCGCCCGGATCGAATGCGGGCGAGAGTGTCGAGATAGCCCGTTCGCGCCGTCCCGCGATATCGACCTCGACGGTGATGCCGACAGCGCTTTGATCCAGTATTGCCAGCGCCACATGCGTGCCGACGCGATGACCGAACGATGCCGATGTGGTCTGCCCGATGATGCATCCGTCCATAAAAACCGGCTCGTTCCCGAGTGGCCATGCGTCCGAGTTCTCGAAAATTAGCGTCGCGATGCATTTACTCGGTGTTTCGCCCTGTCGCGCAACGATGGCGGACTTGCCGATGAAATCGGAATTCCAAGCGAGTGCGAAATCAAGTCCGGCGGTCGTGGGATTTGTGTCGGTGTCGATATCGTGCCCGTAAGCGAGAAATCGTTTTTCGATCCGCATGGATGTTTGGGCATACATGCCGGCGGGCGCGGCGCCTGCGGTTTGTAGCGTCTCGTACAGTCTTTTGGCGTCGGCCTTCGCGCAGGTTATCTCCCAACCGGCCTCGCCGACATACGACATGCGTGCCGCCAAAACCGGACACCCTCCAATTTCCGTTTCGGCATGGCGGAAGTATCGGATCGCGTTCAGGTCGTGCGCGCCGGCGGCGGCCACGATTGCTGCCGTATCCGGCCCCTGCAGGGCGAGGGTCGCCAGCGTGTCGGTCTCGTCCGTTATCGTGATACGCTCGGTACCGTTTGCCCGACGCTTAAGCCAAGCGATGACACGGCGACCCGATGCCGAGCCGACGCTCAATCGGTAACGGTCGCCATCGAGCCGGAACACTGTCAGGTCATCGACGATGCCGCCCGTGTCGTCGAGCATAAGCGTGTAAATGACGGCGCCGGGCGCGCGGGTCATATCGTTTGTCATCACGCGGTTCAGGAACATTTCCGCATCAGGACCAGCTACCGAAATCTTGCCGAGCGTCGTTTGATCGAAAATCGCGGCGCTCGTGTGCGCGGCGGTAACTTCGCGGGCAACGTTTCCGAACCAGGCCGGTTTGCCGAATGTCAGGCCCGGCTCTCCGGTCTTGCCGAAATACATCGGTCGTTCCCAGCCAAAAACCTGACCGAAGTGTGCGCCCGCTTCCCGCCATACCGCGTCCAGCGGCAGGGGCTTCAGATCGCGCGATGTTTCCCACTGCCGGCCGGGGTACGTAATCTCGTAATGCTTGCCAAGGACCTCCGGCACGCGCGCGCTCAAGGCATCGATATTCTCCCAGCACCCGGGGAACCGTGCCGGGTCGACCTCATGCAAGTCCATCGGCAGCTTGCCGTTGACGATCAGGTCGGCCAGCGCCATTCCCGCGCCGCCGCTCGTCGCCACGCCGACGGAATTCATGCCGCAACCGAGATACAGACCCCTGGTTTCAGGCGCCTCTCCCAACAAGAACGCGCCGTCCGGGGTGAAGCTCTCCGGCCCATTCAGGAGTATCTTCACCTCAGCGGTTTCCAATGGTGGCAGGCGGTGGAGCGCGTTGAGCATCATCGGTTCGAAATGATCCCAATCTTCGGGCAGAAGCTGAAATGCGAACGTCTCGCCGAGGGCTCTCGGTGAAATCGCTTTTCCCATCGGCTCGAAACAGCCGACCAGCAATCCTCCTGAATCGTCTCGAATATAAAGATGTGAATCGTGATCCGAGAGCGTCGGCATGTTCCCAGATATACCGTCGATCGGTTTCGTCAGCAGATAGTAATGCTCGCACGCCCAGACCGGCACGTGCGCACCGGCCATGGCCGCTGCGTCGAGGCTCCAAAGTCCGGTGCAGAGTACAACGGCGTCGGTCCGGACGGCCCCTCGCGATGTTTCGAGCGCGACTATACGGCCGCCTTCCGTGACCACCGCTTCGACGCCCGTATCCTCGAACAACCGTGCACCATGAGACTTGGCGCCTTTGACAAGGGAGGCGCAAAGGTCGGAGGGGCTGACCCGGCCGTCGTCGGGCGACCAGACCGCGCCGAGAACGTCGTCGATGTTCATGAGTGGCCAGATTTCGTGCGCCTCGTCGACGGATACGGATCGGGCGTTAACGCCGAACAGGTTGGCCAGAGCTTCCTGGCGTTTTATGTGCGTGAACCGATCGGGACTCGTGGCGATCGAGAGGGAGCCCTTGTTGATCCAACCGGTAGCCTGGCCGGTCTCGGCTTCCAGGTCTCGATAAAGTTGCACCGAGTACTTGATCAACTCCGTCATGTTGCGAGTCGAGCGAAGAGCCCGGACCTGGGCCGCGGAATGCCATGTGGTGCCGGACGTCAACTGATTGCGTTCCAGCAGTATGGCGTCGGTGACACCTTGTTTGGCTAGATGATAAAGAACGGAGCAGCCCATCACGCCGCCGCCGACGACGACGACGGATGCATGGCCGGGAGGATTGTCCGGCTCTGTCAATTACGGTTCCTTCCAGTAATAGCCGTTGCGCCTGAGTTCTTTTTCGTAAGCCGAGATCTCGGCCACCGCGTCTGCGCCGCGCTTTACGGAAATGACGGCGCTGAAAATCTCGAGCGTCGCATTCAGGCTGATCATCGATGGAAAATAATGCGGGCTAGCGGTTTCGATGACGACGGCCGTGCCTGCTAATTGTGCGACCGGAGATGCCCGACGGTCGGTTATGGCGACGATTTCGGCGCCCTGGCGCTTGGCAAAATCGGCGGCCTGGATCGTCGACATCGCATAAGGCGAGGTCGAGATCGCAACGACCACGTCGCCCGGGCCGACGGATGCGATCTCATCGACAGCACGGACACCCAATCCATTGACGAGCATAATCTCCGGAAGTGCCATGCGGCATACGTACTGGAAGCTGACGGCCTGACCGAACGAGGCGCCGCTGGCGACGACGAATGATCGCCGGGCGGCGAGTACGGTATCGGCGGCACGCTTTATGTCACGGTTGAACACCGGGTCGTGAAACCGCGCCATGGCGCTCTCGGCACTGCCGACCGTCGATGCGATAAGGCCCGAGATGCCGCCCTCGTCGGCGGTTTTCTTGAGGTCTTGCGCGCGGTTGCCGTAGTGGCCGCGGGTTACGCTGGCCTTGAACACATCGCGGAATTGGTCGTAGCTGTCGAAGCCGAGGCGTTGTGCCAGCCGTAGCATTGTCGGCGGGGAAACATCCGCCCGCGCGGCCATCGTGCGCATGGAGTCGACGGCAATCGATCCCGGATTATCGAGCACGAAACTCGCCGCGCGCTGCATTTGCGGGCTCATGTCGACCATCAGGTCGGCAAGCTTCTCCATGGTATCCCGCATGATCGAGCCTCCGGATTATAGAAGCCATAAAACAATATGTAACAAATGGTACAACATTTGTACTCCTGTTACCCTCTCATATTCAATAGGCTTGTAGATAGGGAGAGAGGATTTGTTGACTTAAGAAACAAATGTTCCATACACTGGTTTTCTGTCTTCAGGGAGAGGATGGCTTTTCAGCTTGCGCAGCTGATCTCTTCTCGCGGACAGAAGTGTTGGAGCACCGTTGCGAGTGCGGCGGGTTGTTATCCGTTCAACAGGGAGATGAGACTCATGAAAAAAGTCATGCTGGCAGCCTCCGCGGCTGCAATCATGCTGAGTGCGAGCGTCGCCGACGCCGCGCAATGCACGAACGAGCGTTGGAATAAGGTCATGGAGCGCGGCAAGGTCGTGGTCGGTGTCAAGGCGGACTACAAGCCATGGGGTTTCCGTGACAAGGACGGCAACCTGGTCGGTATGGAGATTGATATGGCAAAAGCGGCTGCTGATGCCATGGGGGTCGACCTGGAACTGGTGCCGGTGCAGTCGTCGAACCGGATGCAGTTCCTCGAACAGGGGAAGACCGATATGATGATTGCCACCATGTCGGACCGCGAAGATCGGCGTAAAATCGTCGGTATCGTGCAACCGAATTACTATACGTCGGGTACGAACGTGATGGCACCGAAGGCACTCGGTCTCAAGTCCTGGGAAGACCTTCGCGGCAAGCCGGTGTGCGGCAAACAGGGGGCGTTCTACAACAAGATCGTCGCCGAGCGTTATGGGGCCGAAATCGTTGCCTTTACGGGGAATGCCGAAGCCAAGCAGGCGCTTCGGGACAAAAAATGCATTGCCTGGGTTTATGACGACTCGTCGATCGGTTCCGACCTTGCCTCGGGCAACTGGGACGATTTTGAAATGCCGCTCAACTCCGAAGATGATAATCCGTGGGGGCTTGCGGTTCCGCTGGAAGAAAAGAACTGTGTTTTCGGCCACTTCATGTCGGGCATCAGCCACCATTGGCTCCAGTCCGGTCAGTTACAGGAATGGGAAGCAAAATGGGGCATCAAACCCACGCAGTTCCTGAAGGACCAGAAGGCGCGCTTTAAGGACTGGCTCGCGAAGTAAGTTCCGCTATGGTATCCGGGGCGCCGGTGGATCGGCGCCCCGGATCGTTTGTTGAGGGGAGCGGATTTGGTCGAGTTGATTCGACAGTTCTTTCTCGATCTATATGACGTTGCGCCACGGTGGAATTTCATTTTCTTCCACGATCCGGTGCAATGGGACCGGCTCGTCAGCGGTTTTTGGGTAACCGTCGAACTCTCGATTCTGTGCGTTCTGTTCAGTGTCATTATCGGTATCGTCGGTGCTTGGGCGCAGGGCTCGCCAGTTCGGGTGATCCGCGTCGTCGTGCAGGGGTATATCCAGTTTTTCCGGAACACCCCGCCGTTTGTTCAGTTATTGTTTTTCTATTTCGCTTTGGGACAATTTACGCCGACCTACTCGCCGGACGGCTGGCTGGAAGTACCAATCATCACCAATGTCGGCTGGGCGATCATTTCACTGTCGTTCTTTGCCGGGGCCTTCAATGTCGAAATATTCCGATCCGGCATCGAGGCCGTGCCGGAATCGACACGCGAGGCATCCGAAGCGTTGGGTATGTCCAGGCTGCAAACGTATATTTACATCGTGTTTCCGCTCGCCTTCCGGGTCAGTCTGCCGGCGCTCAACAACAACCTCGTCAATCTGGTGAAAACCACAACCCAGGCGCTGGCGATCGCAGTGCCGGAGCTTCTGTACGAAATGCTCGGCATCTGGAATGACTATCCGTCCGCACTTTATCCGGCGCTGACGGTGGTGTTCTTCGTCTATATCGGTCTGGTCGGCATCCTCGTTTACTCAATGCACAAATGGGAGCGTGCCATGCGTATCCCGGGGTATGGCACATGATCGGTAAACGCCGGCATATTCCGGGCGTAACCGGCGCCGCGTCTACCGAATTACCGGTGCTTTTGCCCGTCGATCGGGCGCGGTCCGCAGGCCCCGATGCGATGATGGTCAGCCGCTGGATCGCCGGTTTGCCGAGTTGGACACCGCTGGTACTGCTTGGCCTGATCATGCTGTGGCCGTTAACGGCGACGGCGCAGAATTTCAGTTACATGGACGCTGTCGATACGCTCCTTGAATGGGCCCCCTGGCTATTGACCAGCGGGTTCCTGTTCAATGTCCTGATATCGTTTTTTGCGATGATGATCGGTACGTTCCTCGGTGTCTGCCTGGGGCTCGGTCAGATCTCGCTGTTCAAGCCGGTCCGCGCCTTTGCGAAAACCGCCACGCAGATCTTCCGTAATTCGCCGTGGCTCGTGTTGCTATATATCGTGCTGCTTGCATTGCCGTTCGAGATCGTCATCGGCGACCTGATCATCCCCGTCCCGGATTGGATGAAAGCGGTCATCGGGTTGTCTTTACCGATCATGGCCAACATCTCGGAGATCGTGCGCGGCGCAATCTTGTCTGTGCCGACGGCCCAGTGGGAGGCGGCGGAGTCGCTGGCATTCTCCCGCCAGCAGACGCTCTGGCAGATCATTCTGCCGCAGTGTTTCAAGCGGATGATCCCGCCCTGGATGAACTGGTACGCGATCCTGACCATGGCGACGCCGCTGTGCTCGCTTCTGGGCGTCGAGGAATTGATTACGCTATCCCGCCAGGCGATGGAGGCGTCGGATAACCACCCCGAGCTCCTGGTGCCGTTCTATGGTTTCGCGCTCCTGGTATTTTTTACCTACTGCTACCCGATTGCGCGGCTGACCATACGGCTCGAGCGCAGGTTCATGGTCAAACTATGAGGTGCCGTCATGTCTGATACAGGCTGGACTCCCGATCAACCGATGGTCAGTGCCGAGGACGTCCACAAGTCGTTCGGCGATCTTGAGGTTCTCAAGGGTGTTTCCATGAATGTCATGAAGGGCGAATGCGTGTGCGTCATCGGCCCGTCCGGTTCGGGGAAGTCGACCTTTATCCGTTGCATCAATGCGCTCAACGACATGCAAGGCGGCTCAATCAAGGTAGAGGGGCAGGAAGTCAACGACCCGAACCTCGACAAGCTCGCGCTTCGCAAAAAAGTCGGCATGGTGTTCCAGCAGTACAATCTGTTCCCGCACAAGACCGCGATCCAGAACATTATGATGGCGCCGGTGAAAGTCCTGGGGGAAGACCCCAAGGAGGTTGAGGAACGGGCACACGCATTGATCAAAAAGGTGCGTCTGGGCGGCAAGGAGAACAGCTATCCGGGTGAGCTTTCGGGGGGGCAGCAACAACGCGTGGCCATCGCGCGCTCGCTGGCGATGCGCCCTGATGTTATGTTGTTCGACGAGGTTACCGCGGCGCTGGATCCGGAAACCGTCAAGGAGGTTCTCGTCACGATCCGCGACCTCGCGGAAGAGGGGATGACATGCATCCTGGTAACCCATGAAATGGGGTTCGCGAAAGAAGTCGCGAACCATATTTATTTCACGGATCGGGGCATCATTGTCGAACACGGCCCGCCGAGCACGTTCTTTACCGAGGCCAAAGATCCCCGGACCAAGGAGTTCTTGAGCCAGATTCTCTGATTATGATCCACGCAACGGCGTGAAGAAGATATCTAGCCTGTTCCGATTGAAACGTGTCCGGATTGAAATCAATCGGGACGCCTGTCCGGAAATAACAGGACGCAAATGGATGGAATGAGATGATCAGGTTCCATGCATGCTCAGTTCCCTGATTTCCGTCTCGGCAACGTGCTGGCGATCAGCTTTTCCGCTTCCTGCTTGGAAGATGCCCGCAGCGTAATCGCCGCCGAGGCAATCGATATATGGCGAAGTCCTGCACGGTTGCACAGCTGTAGCACAACGATCTTTGCCTGGTCTTGGTCCGCTGCCCGTTAACGTGACGATGCTGTCGTCAGCGGTTTCTCCGCTTGTCACGAAACATTCATTTGTTACAATAATCCAAATATGATTGGAATATTTTCATGAGAGATAAAGACGCCATTGCAGCCCTTGGTGCGCTGGCCCAGGCCGATCGTCTGGCGGCGTTCCGGACCATACTGCGATCCGGCCCGGAGGGAGTGCCGTCCGGCGAGATCGCGAAGGTGCTGAACATTCAACCGACGCGGATGTCGTTTCATCTGACGGCGCTGGAGCGTGCGGGGGTTTTGTATGCAACGCGGGATGGACGTCTGGTTCGCTACGCAGTGCGGATGCGGACAATGCGCGCGTTGTTGGCATTTCTGACCGACGACTGTTGCGGCGGTCATCCGGAGATCTGTGCCGATCTATTGAGCACGAGATGTCCCGACACGCTGGAGGAAGCATGAAATGAACGACGCTCAAACCAAGCCCTACAACGTATTATTCCTGTGCACCGGAAATTCGGCGCGGTCGATTTTCGGTGAATGTATTCTAAAACGCTTGGGTCAGGGCCGCTTCAAGGCCTATTCGGCCGGCAGCAATCCAATAGGTCATGCCAATCCTTATGCGTTGGCGCTTTTGGAAAAGAATAATTTCGTGACTGGGGGTTTGCGCTCAAAAGATTGGAGCGAATTCGAGGGCGAGGGTGCGCCGGAAATGGACTTCGTCTTCACGGTCTGCGATCAGGCTTCAAACGAACCTTGCCCAGTGTGGCCAGGGCAGCCGATGACGGCACATTGGGGAGTTCCGGATCCTGTGTTGGCGACGGGCAGCGAAGCGGAGATCGCACTCGCTTTCGCCGAAGCGTTCAAGTGCTTATACAACCGCATATCCATCTTCACGTCGTTGCCGATCCGCACGCTCGACAAGCTCACGTTGCAAACCCGGCTGCAAGAGATTGGCCGGACACTGCCGGAAAGCGCTTGATCGCCGATGTGACGGAGGGTGCTGGGGCTTCACGCCAGCCACGCTGCCTGCGGGCACTATTTTCGTGTTTGAGTTCCCGTATCTGAAGGCCTTGGGCAAGGTACTCAGTTGCGGCCCACGGGCTGATGTCCGAAATTAATGGAGTAGATAATGCCCACATTCGAAAGATATCTAACCCTTTGGGTGGCGATGTGCATCGTGGCCGGCGTCGTGCTGGGTGAAGTCGTCCCGCCGCTGTTCGAAGTGCTGGCAGCCATCGAATACGCAAACGTCAATCTGGTCGTCGCGGTTCTTATATGGGCGATGGTCTATCCGATGATGATCGCCGTTGATTTCGCGAGCCTCACACATGTCGCCGACCAACCTCGAGGCTTGCTGATCACCCTGATTGTCAATTGGCTGATCAAGCCGTTCACGATGGCGGCGCTGGGCGTGCTGTTCTTCAAGGGTCTGTTCGGCGACCTGATACCGCCCGCCGACGCCGACGGTTATATTGCGGGGCTGATCCTACTCGGTGCTGCCCCATGCACGGCGATGGTTTTCGTCTGGTCGCAGCTGACCAAGGGCGATCCGAACTATACGCTCGTTCAGGTCAGCGTGAACGACGTCATCATGGTTTTCGCCTACGCGCCGATCGTCGCTCTCCTCCTCGGCGTCACCGAGATCCCTGTTCCGTGGGAGACACTCCTGCTATCGGTGATGCTTTACGTTGTCGTTCCCCTTGTTGCGGGCGCCATGACCCGGCGATATCTCTTGAAGAACGGAGGGCAGCAGTCTGCCGTCGATGGCTTCACCGCACGCCTGAAGCCCGTGTCGATTTCCGGCCTGTTGGCTACGGTCGTCCTGCTGTTCGGCTTTCAGGGGCAGGTTATCCTTAGTCAGCCACTCATCATCGCGATGATCGCCGTGCCATTGCTGGTTCAGTCATATGGCATCTTTGTCGTCGCATATGGCGCGGCATATGCACTCAGGGTTCCGTTTCGGATCGCCGCACCCTGCGCGATGATCGGGACCTCGAATTTCTTCGAACTTGCGGTGGCCGTCGCCATCAGTCTCTACGGCCTGAATTCCGGTGCTGCGCTCGCGACCGTCGTCGGCGTCCTGGTGGAAGTGCCCGTGATGCTGTCTTTGGTCGCCTTTGCTAACCGCACGCGAGGGTGGTTCAGCGGACATGACGAAGCCGCAACGGGAGCGACGGCTGCAGAGTGATGCCGACGACGGACGTCCTACTATGATTACGGAGTAAACAATGGCGCGTATCGCAATCAACGGTCTCGGCAGGATGGGGAAACTGGTTCTCCGGGTCTTTGTCGAGGAAGGTACTCCGGGCGAGGTCGTTCTGCTCAACGACAGCGCCGGCAATCCAGAGCAGCATACGCAATTGCTGGAATTCGACTCGGTGCATGGTCGCTGGCCGGCGACATTCGCATATGACGACGAGGGCGTGAGCGTGAACGGACACCGTATGCGCCTGACAAAGGCGGAAAGCATCGAGGAGTTGCCGCTCGCCGATCTCGGGGTCGATCTTGTCGTTGACTGTACAGGCGTGTTCAAGACCACCGCCAAGGTTCAGCCCTATTACGACGCGGGCGTGAAAAAGGTGGTGATATCGGCACCGGTCAAGGAAGAGCCTGCGCTCAATATCGTCTATGGGGTCAACCACGATCTCTATGACCCGGCAACCCATCACCTGGTGACAGCGGCAAGTTGCACGACCAACTGTCTCGCGCCGGTGGTCAAGGTGCTGCACGAGGAAATCGGCATCGAACACGGTTCGATCACCACGATCCACGACGTGACGAACACGCAGACCATCGTCGACCGCCCGGCGGAAGACATGCGACGTGCGCGCTCGGCGCTCAACAACCTGATCCCGACGACGACCGGCTCGGCGACGGCGATCACCCTGATCTATCCGGAACTCAAAGGCCGCCTGAACGGCCATGCGGTGCGAGTCCCATTGCTTAACGCCTCGATTACAGACTGCGTGTTCGAAATGAAGCGTGAAACCAGCGCTGAAGAGGTCAATGGTCTGTTTGAGAATTGGTCGATGCAACAACTGAAAGGCATCCTTGGTTTCGAGAAGCGACAGTTGGTCTCCGCGGATTATCTCAACGATCCACGTTCGGCCATCATCGACGGGCCGTCGACGATGGTCGTCAACGGTACCCAGGTGAAGGTCTATGCCTGGTACGACAACGAATGGGGATACGCCTGGCGGCTCGCCGACGTGACGAGACTCGTCGCGCAGGGAATATAGAAGACATGCAACAAGCTGCCGCCAACAGTAAACGACCGGAAGGGCTTTCCGCCTATATCGCGGTGACGGCGGCCTACTGGGCGTTCATGCTGACCGACGGCGCGCTCCGCATGCTGGTGTTGCTGCACTTCCATGCCTTGGGATTCAGCCCTATCCAACTCGCCTACTTGTTCCTTCTATACGAGCTCATGGGGGTCGTCACGAATCTGTCAGCGGGATGGGTCGCCGCCAAGTTCGGGCTCACGACCACGCTTTATACCGGACTGGGGCTACAAATCGCCGCGCTCGCCCTGCTGACGCAGTTGGACC
This sequence comes from Rhodospirillales bacterium, assembly GCA_965229805.1. GTDB lineage: Bacteria > Pseudomonadota > Alphaproteobacteria > Rhodospirillales > Casp-alpha2 > UBA4479. The sequence goes on from CBDDJO010000001.1 coordinate 510,701, forward strand.
CGGCATGGGTGCTCGTCACGTCGGTCACCTTCGTGATGATCGTGCAGGGCGTCTCCGGAGTTGCCAAGGACCTCGCAAAGATGAGCGCCAAGAGCGCGGTGAAACTCCTCGCCCCGGCGGGAGAAAAAGGCGCCCTGTTCCGTTGGGTGGCCGTGCTGACCGGATCAAAAAATGCCGTGAAAGGGATCGGCTTCTTCCTCGGCGCGGCGCTGCTGGGTGCGTTCGGGTTCGAGGTTTCGATCATCGGCATGGCGGCGGTGCTCGGCATCGTGCTGATTGCGGTCGTTCTCGCCATGCCGCCGGGCCTGCCGCGCGGGAACAAGGAAGCTAAGTTCCGCGAGGTCTTTTCGAAGGACGCCAATATCAACCGGCTGTCGGCGGCGCGCTTGTTCCTGTTCGGGGCGCGCGATACTTGGTTCGTGGTCGGTATCCCGATCTATTTCTACGGCGTGCTGTCGGACGGCAGTGCCGCAGGCAACAAAGCAGCATTCTTCCAGGTCGGCACGTTCATGGCAGCCTGGATCATCGGTTACGGTGGGGTGCAGGCGTTGGCTCCTCGCTTGCTACGAGCGAGAGAGAAGGATGTTGCCGAGATCGTGCGTTTGGCACGTCTCTGGGTTGCCGTGCTGACGATTATCCCGGCAGCCCTTGCCGTGACAGCTTGGCTGCAACCAGAGGCACACGATTGGCTGACCGCAATCCTTGTCGCGGGACTTTTGCTGTTCGGCATCGTGTTCGCCGTGAACTCGTCGGTTCACTCCTATCTCATTCTGGCTTTCACCAAAGCCGAGCGGGTGACCATGGATGTCGGGTTCTATTACATGTCCAATGCGGCCGGTCGGCTGGTGGGCACATTGCTGTCAGGGCTGAGCTACCAATTCGGCGGCCTTGCTCTGTGCTTAGGAACGGCTGCCGCAATGTCGGCGTTGAGTTGGTTGTGCACCCGTATATTGGATCGTGAGCACTTGGCAGGGCAGCTATTGAAAGAATAAGCGCGCAAGCCGAAGCTTCCGACGAGATAGTGGGAAGCATGACATGGTTCGCAGATCAAAGCACGCGGCCATACATATCGCGATGTGCGAGGTCATGTCAGTTAACTTAACTTAACGACAAACTGCGTTCGAATTGAGGGCCTGCCCGTCACAGGCGCCGGTTCTCTGCATCGATATCCGGAGAAGCCGCCTTTGCAGGTTAGTTTGCCGCGACCTTGTAACCCACGCCCTTGACCGTGGTTATGATGGTCTCGTCGGACAATTTCTGCCGCACTCGGCTGACATAAGCATCAACCATTCGGTCCGATGGCCCGTCCAGGCCGTTGCTCAATCCATCCAGGATTTGACCGCGTGACAGAATCCGGCCGTGCGCCTTGGCCAGGATCTCAAGTGTTCGGAATTCGTTCAACGTGAGATTGGCTTCGCGGCCATCCGCATGCCGGACAGACATGTCGTCCGACATGAGCGTCCAATCGTTGAGCGCGACCTTGCCGTTTACATGCGATACGGCGCTGTTGTCCGGCATGGTGCGCCGCAGCAGATTTCGAATCCGCAAACGAAGTTCGTCCGGCGATACCGATTTGATCATGAAATCATCGACACCGATCGAAAGGCAGTTGATGCGCGTGCTCTCCTCGTCGTCGGAAGTGAGTATGACGATCGGCACGCCGCAGCGCGCACGAATCTGCCGCGCAATCACGATCCCGTCTTCATCCGGCAGGCGAAGATCCAGCAGCACAAGGTCGTGGAGTTTCGGGTCGAGAACATTCAGCGCCTCCAACCCCAATTCGTAACAGGAAATATCGTACCCCTGGTCCGAGAGCGACCTTGCGAGAAACTCCTGAAACAGCCGCTCGTCTTCGGCAATGAGAATATGTGGTTTGCGATCCACGTCGGATTCCTCCGCAGTTGTTGGCGCGAAGTACTCCCCCCAGGGCACGTGTGCGCGAAAAAAACGCTGTCTAGCTTTTGATTTTTTCGACGACTTTTTCACCTTAATAGTGTGGCCCAGTCAAATTGCAGTCAAGTAGGAATTTTCAACGAGTCAAACCGGTATGTCAGAAATATGCATGTTCCTGATCGCCGAAGTGCGTGGGTCTCACGTCGGCACACTAGTCGGGGAATAAGGTAAGGCGCTGAACCTATTGTTCTTTTGGTACACAGGAAAATCCGGACGATGACTCGAAAAGATGAAACAAGAGTACTGGTTATCGACGATGACCCGGCCATTTGCGATCTGATTGTCGAAGTCATTCAGGAGCTTGGCGTTTGCGCACAATCAGTAGTAGAAAAAACTGATATTCTGCGGAACGTCGCGCTGGACTGGGATTGTGTCATCGTCGATCTGACGATGCCGGACCTCGACGGGATCGAGGTGTTGCGTATTCTGTCACAGAATGGCTGCGACGCGCCGATCATCCTGATCAGCGGCTTTTCCACGAGCATGCTGAACTCGGCCCGCAAACTCGGTGAAATCCGCGGCCTGAATATCGTCGACGCCCTGACCAAGCCGATTGACATCGGTGTCCTCGAAGCCGCCGTATCGGCCGCGCTCGAAACGCAAACTCTCCAGGCCACGGGTACGAACGATCGCCACGATTTCAGTTTCGACTGGACCGATGCCGATGTGGATCACGGCGGCGTCATTCCGTATTACCAGCCCAAGATCGATGTCCGGTCCGGCGATCTCGCCGGTTTCGAGGCGCTGGCGCGCTGGTGGCATCCTCAGAAGGGGCTGCTGCCGCCGAGCGCCTTCATTCCCCAGGCGATTGCGCAGGGCAGGATCGACGAAATCACCATGGCCATGGTCGAACGCATTGCGGCGGACATCCGGACATGGGCAGAAAGCGGGGACAGGCCGCTGGTTGCGCTTAATGTGGAGGCCGACAGTCTGACCGACCTGGAATTGCCGGGCCGCATCGGCGCGGCACTGAGCGAACATGACATCGACCCCGATAACCTGATCCTGGAAGTCACGGAAAGCGGGGTTTTCGAGAACCTCGCCGATGCGATGGACAATCTGCTGCGCTTCCGGGTCAAGGGATATGCGCTTTCGATCGACGATTTCGGCACCGGTCATTCGACGCTATCGCAGTTGCACGACCTGCCTTTCAACCAACTCAAGATCGACAAGAGCTTCGTCGACGGCATCGGCCGGTCGACCCAGTCCGAAGCGATTGTCGCCTCGACCATCGACCTCGCGCACCGGCTCGGCATGGAAGTCGTCGCCGAGGGCGTCGAGGACACGAAACAGATCGATTTCCTCCGTGCCCAGGGCTGCGATCAGTTGCAGGGGTACTACTTTGCCAAACCCATGAACGCGGCGGATGTCAGCCTTTGGCGACGCCGTCAAACGGACCCCACTTTTACCGCGGCCTGAGCAAGCCGCGAACTGCCTCAGGAAGGAACACGCCATGAGCCCGGATACCGGAAACTATGACATCCTGGATATTGACGATGAATCGAAACGTCTGGAGGTGCTGCGCGGTTATTGCATCGTCGATACCGCGCCGGACCCGGCATTGGATGCGTTGACGCGAAGCGCGACGCGGATATTCGGCGTTCCGGTTTCGCTGATCGCGCTGATTGACGCCGACCGTCAATTCTTCAAATCGCGACAGGGAATAGATTTTTCCGAAACGCCGCGGTCGACGTCGTTCTGCAACAGGCTGATCGAAGACGGAAAGCCCCTGATCCTGCCGGACGCGAGCAAGGATCCTTATTTCCGAAACAACCCCTACGTTACGGGTCATCCGCATATCCGTTTCTATGCGAGTACGCCTCTGGTCGACCGTAGCGGCGAAATTCTTGGCAGTTTCTGCATCATCGACACGGCGCCGCGCGACGGATTGTCGGACGCCGAACTCGCCATCCTGCAGGCGTTCGCGGCGGAAGCGGTCGATATCATCTCGGCGAACTATCCTTACAATCAATCAACCGGCAATGAAGCGGCGGACCCCGCACAGCTTTTCCGGTCGTTCATTCGCGATATGCCGATGGCGGCGGCGATGGTCGACCGCGATCTCCACTATGTCGCGGTCAGCGATGACTGGTACGACGCCTTCGGCATCGAAGATGACAATATTATAGGGAAGTCTCACGTGGAGACGTTTCCCGACCTTAGCGATGCACGCAAGCAACTGTTCGCACGCATCATCAATACAGGCGAGTGCGAGGTCGGTCAGGAAGTTCTGTGCACGAAAGCCGACGGTACGCCGATCTGGCTGAGATGCGATAGCCGTCCCTGGTATGCGGCCAACGGTACGATCGGCGGCATTATCCTTTACCGGCAGGTTATCGAGGACGAAATCATGGCCCGGACCGAAGCCGGCAAAACGCAGCGTTTGTTCGAAACGTTCTTCTATCACAACCCGACGCACATGTACGTGAAATCGCTGGACGGGGAGTACCAGCTCTACAACAAGGCGTTCGCCGTTGCCTTCGGATTGAATCCCAATCAGCAGGGATTGAAGGCCGCCGATATCCTCTCGGCCGAGGTGGCCGCGAAACTCGAAGCGCTTGACCGGGAAGCGATCCGCACCGGCGGTGCCGTCAAGGGCGTTGTCGACATCGTTGATGGTGGCGAAATTCAGCACAGACTCGATGTCAGCAAGTTTCCCGTTCTCAACGATGACGGCGAGGTTTGGGCCATCGGCGGCGTCAGCATCGACATCACCGACGGATACAAGACGGAGCAGGCGTTCCGGCAGGTTCAGAAAATGGAGGCCGTCGGCAATCTGACCGGCGGCATCGCGCACGATTTCAACAATATCCTGGCCGTGATTCTTGGCAACCTGCAGCTCATGCAGCGGCATGTTGCGGACGGCAGCAAGGAAGGCGAACGCCTGTCGGGCGCCATGAACGCGACCATGCGAGGCGCCAGCCTGACCAAGCAGCTTCTTGCGTTCTCGCGTCGTCAGGAACTGGAGCCGAGCGTTATTAACGTGAACGATACGCTTCAGGATTTGCACAAGATGATCTCGCGGACACTGAGCGAGGCCATCGACATCGACCTCCAACTCGCGGACGAATTGCCGCATGCGTTCATCGATGAAAGTCAGTTGCAGAACTGTGTTCTGAACCTGTCGATCAATGCGCGCGATGCGATGCCCGAAGGCGGCACGCTACAGATCGAAACCAGGCACATGGCGATCGCCGACGACGCCCTGGCGGGGCTGGATGGTTTGTGCGCCGGGGATTACATCGTCGTTTCCATCACCGATACGGGATGCGGGATGTCCAAGGAAGTTCGGGAGCGGGTGTTCGAACCGTTCTTCACGACCAAGGGTGTCGGCAAGGGAACCGGTCTCGGGCTGGCCATGGTCTATGGCTTCATCAAACAATCCAACGGCCATGTCACGGTATACAGCGAGCCGGATTACGGCACGACTATCCGATTGTACCTGCCCATCGCGCCCAGCGGCAGCCAGGTCGAGGAAACGGTGCCGGATGTTGCCACGGTGGCGGCCACGGGCAGGATCCTCGTGGTCGAGGACGATGACGCCGTGCGCGCCATCGTCCAGGCCATGCTCGAGGATCTTGGATACGACATCGCCGAGGCGGCGTCCGGTTCTGAAGCGCTGTCCATGCTGGATGCCGGGGACGATTACGATCTCGTGTTCTCCGACGTGATCATGCCGGGCGGGATGACCGGCGTCGACCTGGCGCAGATTGTCGCGCAGCGGCGGCCGGATATTCCCGTTCTGTTGACGTCGGGATATCCGCGGGATGCCGTGAAATCCGACGTTTCGGTCCATATCCTGCCGAAACCCTATCAACAGCAGGAACTGGGCGCCGAAATCAGCAAAGCCATTGCCGAGCATAAGGAACGTCAGTCGTGAGCATCGATAAAGTCAAACGCGCGCACGAACGTGTCACGCGGCGGTACGTGCTCGGGTTGCTGCTGCTTGCGGCCGCCATCTTCGGCGAGCAGTACTTCGCGCACCGAATCGTCGCCAGCGGGCAGCATGACGCCTTTGTTCTGAGTATCAGCGGCGAGCAGCGTATGTGGTCGCAGCGGATCGTTTCGTTGTCGCAGCAGCTCCTAACCGGGAACGAGCAGTTCCAGTCACTCGAGACGTCGACCGACGATCAAAGGGTCGCCGAGCTCAGGCGGAACATCGACGAGATGCGTCAAACGCATGCCAGGCTCACCAAGGGAGATGCGTTCATCGACCTCGACCCGCCGACGGATCCCAGATTGCTGGATATTTATTTCGGCGACGAGGTCGGACTCGAATACCTGTTGGTTTATTTCCTGTCGCTCGCGGATCACGTCGTTGACGCACAGGTGAACGGCGATGATGCAACGAACGCCGTCGTGATGATGGTTATGCTGCGCGACGGCTTGTTGCAGGCACTGGATTCCGCAGTGTCGACGTACGTTGTCATCGCGTCGGAAAAAACGGCGATGTTGCGCAATATCCAGGCAGCGCACGTGATTGTCATCGCTTTGCTACTCATACTGGAGGTCATCTTCATCTTCCGGCCGATGGCGCGGCGCGTCCGGTCCGTGATGGACGAACTGGTGCGTGAAAAGAATCAATTGAGCGAAGGCCTGCAGCGTGAGGCGGAAATCGCGAGCTTCGCGGAGAACTCCCCCGAGCCGATCATCAGCCTGGATGCCAAGGGACAATTTCTCTATGCGAACCCCGCCGCTGACGAAATTGTCCGCGCCATCAAATCGGGCAAGGTTTCGATTGCGGTCCTTTTGCGCGAACCGTTGCGGGAGTTTCTGCAGCGAAAGAATACAGAAAGCTTTACGTTCGAGCTCGGCGGAAAGCGCTACGATAGTCTTGCGGTGCCGTATACGACCGGCAAATTCATCAATTTCTATTTCCATGACGTAACTTCGCTGAAGGAAGCCGAGCAGAAGGCGACCACGTCGCAGCGCATGGAAGCCATCGGGCAACTGACCGGCGGTGTCGCGCATGACTTCAACAATCTGTTGATGGTTATTACCGGCAGCCTGCAACTGGCGCTTTCGAAGCTCAGAGGCGAAGCCAAGAACCAGGAGATGGCCGAGAATCTCATTGAATCGGCGCTCGGTGCCGTCGACCGGACCGCCGGGTTGACCCGCAACCTGCTTGCCTTCTCCCGGCGCCAGCAACTTGCGCCGGAAGCGGTGGATGTCGCGGCGGCGATCGGTTCGTTTCAGCCGTTGCTCAAGAATGCCGCCGGCGGCGCCGTGGACCTCGAAATTCGGGACAACGGCGAGGGCCGGAGTTCAATCAAGGTCGACCGCGGACAGCTCGAGGCGGCGCTCCTCAACCTCGTGATCAACGCGCGCGATGCGATGCCGGATGGCGGCAACATATTAATCGAAACAAGGGAGTTATTCGTCACTGCTGAAGCCGCCGCACGGTATGAAAATCTGTCTCCTGGCGAGTATGTCGTCGTTGCGGTGACGGATAGCGGTAGCGGTATGCCGGCGCACATCAAATCGAAGGTTCTTGAACCGTTCTTCACGACGAAAGAAGTCGGTCAGGGGTCCGGCCTTGGCTTGTCCATGGTCTGGGGGTTCGCGAAACAGAGTGGCGGACATGTGACCATTTATTCCGAGGAAGGGATCGGTACGACAATTCGCATGATCTTTCCGTTGTCGCGCGTCGCCTTGCCGAAGCCGCGGGAAACGGAGTCCGATAACAATGCCGGCATGCTCAAGCCCGGTGCACTGATACTGTTGGCCGAGGACAATGACGACCTGCGCACCTGGCTGTCGAGCGAGCTCGAAGCCTTGGGGTATGCAGTGCTGGCCACCGGCACGGGCAAGGAAGCGCTCCGAACGGTTCATGAACGGCCGGAGATCGCTTTCGTCGTCAGTGACATCTTCATGCCCGACGGCATGACCGGTCTGCAGTTGTCAGAGGAGATCCATGCGTGTCGGGAAGACCTTCCGGTGCTACTGATCTCCGGTTTTCCGAGTGGTTCGGTGCCGATGATGAGGGGGCGGCAAGTCCTCTCCAAACCGTTCAGCCGGGCGGAGTTGGCCGGGGCGTTGAACAGGACCGTCCAGGAGAAGGCGGCATGACGCCGACCCGTCCCCAAAATCGTCAGAAAGTGATCGTCGTTATCGACGACGATACGGATCTCAGGGAAATGCTGTGCGATGCGTTGTCGGATACCGGTGCGCTGATCAAGCAGGCAGGGACGGCGGAAACAGGCCTGGCGACGTCGGAAACGTTCGTCGTCGATGTCGTACTCGTGGATGTCTTCATGCCCGGTAAAGGCGGCATCTGGGTGATGGACAAGCTCAGGGCGCGGCACCCGAACGCGGTCATCGTTGCGATGAGCGGCGGTTGGAAAGGGATGTCTCCCGAACGCGCGGTCAAGGCGGCGAAAATGACCGGCGCCCATTTCGGGTTCGCGAAACCGTTCGATCTCTGGGAAGTGCTCGGCTTGGTCAATGATGTGTTGGATCAGAAGCCGGAAACCATCGATGCATTGAATTTGGCGCCCATAAAGGGCTTCGGTGCCGCCGCTGCCGGTCAAATTTGAGTCAAGCGACTCCAATCTCAAAGTCAAGTTGAACGTTTAAACCTAACCCCAGTTGCCGCCCGACGCGGGTGGTTTTGAGGGTTGTAATGCCGCAGAGGCGGCCCACCCGGTCAAGGAAACGGAAAAATGGCAGAGCAAACAGCAGCGAAGTCCGAAAGCCAGAAGGGGAGCGGTGACCTGGTCCGCGACCAGATGAATCAGTTCGTCAGCGAGGACAGCGCGACCCTGATGCGGCTCGAGGCGGAAGACTTCAATGCCGATGACCTGGACGGCCTTGCCGAAAGCATCAGCGGGTCCGGCAACCTCAATCATATTTCCGTTCTTGAGCAGATCACGGGAGATGCCGCACTCGATTCTCAAGAAGCGAACGATATCAGCGACCTGACCGGCGGTGACGATGCGTCGGGACAGAACGACTCGGCTCAGACCGGCGCCGGCGCGCAGGGCGGATCGCCCCTTCAGATGGAAGGCGGAGAGGAAGATCTCGACGCCGGTGACGGTCAGCAGCGTGCCGATACAGGCGACGTTCAGCGCTCGCAATCGGACTCCTCCGAGTCGACGACCACTGTCGTCTCGGCGGCATCGACGCCGGGTGGCAGCGTCAACGCCGTTAGCGGTAGCGGCGGCGGGGGTGGTCTCGCGCTCAATCTCGAAGGTCTCGGGGCGACCGAAGCCGAAGAGACCGACGCCGGTGGCGATGTGCCGGGCGTGGACGACGTGACGGATGGCATAGATATAGAAGACGTGGATATTTCCGACGCTGTCGACGATATCGTGGATGACGTGGCTGGCGGCAATGTCGGTGACGCAGTCGAGACCGCCACGGAAACGGTAAATGATGTTGCGGGAACCGTCGATGATGTGGTCGAGAATGCCGTCGACGAAGTTACGGACGCGGTCGGTGAAATCGTCGGTTCGGATGTGGTCGACGGCGTGCTGGATACGGTGGACGGCCTCGTCGAGGGCGTCGATGTCGCCGATGTTACCGGTGCGGTCGGAGATGTCGTCGGCGAAGTGCTCGACGGTGCGACGGGTACCTTGGACGATGTGTTGGGTGACGGCTTGGGCGATGGTCTGGGCGACGGTCTGGACGGTGCGCTGGGTGGAATTACCGATGGCCTCCTGGGCGGTTCCGGAGGGGACGGTGATGCCGACCTGAGCCTCGACGTGGGTCTCGGTTTCGGTGACGGTGCGTTGGACGTTGGGCTCGACCCGGTGGAGAATCTGGTCGGCGATATCGATATCGATATTGACGTAGGTGCTGCCGCAAGTGAAACGCGGCCTTCCTCCGAAGCCATCCAGAAAGCCCTCGATTTCTTCGCTAACGGCAATAGCCACCCGTTGGATGAGAATACCTCGGACGCAATTGACGAGATTGCGGAATCCGTCGGCGGTTTGCTGAACGTCGATGCCAGTATCGATGCCGATCTGGAGCTTCTCGACAATGCACCTCAAGTTCCGGATGTCGTTTCGGAGACGATCGACAATACGACCGACACGGCACTGGAAGCGGCCGACGGTGCCGCGGATGCCGTTGATGACGTGGCCGAGACGGTGGCGGAAGCCGGTGAAGATGCGGTCGATACCGTAGGCGACGTCGTGGATGACGTTGTCGAGGCTGTCGATGGCCTGCTCGGTGGCGGCACCGACAACGGCGGTGACACCGATAACACCGGTGACGAAGACCTGACGGTCGACGGCGACGTCGATGTCGCGGGCGTCGACGTTGTGGACGTGGATGCGGATGTGAACCTGGACCCGGTCGAGGCCATCGTCGGCGACATCGATGTCGATGCGGACGCGGACGTCGAGGTGCTGCCGGAAGAAGGCGGTCTCCTCGATACTGACGTGACGGTCGATGCGGAACTGGAACTCCTGGATGACGTTGCCGAGGCCGCGGGCGGTCTGCTGAGCGCCGGTACGGATGACGGCGACAGCGCTGGCGACGAAGACCTGACGGTCGACGGCGACGTTGATGTCGCGGGCGTCGACGTTGTGGACGTCGATGCGGATGTGAACCTGGACCCGGTCGAGGCCATCGTCGGCGACATCGATGTCGACGCGGACGCGGACGCCGAGGTGCTGCCGGAAGAAGGCGGTCTCCTCGATGCCGAGGTCACGGTCGACGCCGAACTGGAACTCCTGGACGACGTTGCCGAGGCTGCGAGTGGCCTGCTCGGTGGCGACGCCAATAGTGACCCGAATGCCGGTGACGAAGACCTGACGGTCGACGGTGACGTTGATGTCGCGGGCGTCGACGTTGTGGACGTCGATGCGGATGTGAACCTGGACCCGGTCGAAGCCATCGTCGGTGACATCGATGTCGACGCGGACGCGGACGTCGAGGTGCTGCCGGAAGAGGGCGGTCTCCTCGATGCCGAGGTCACGGTCGACGCCGAACTGGAACTCCTGGACGACGTTGTCGAGGCTGTCGATGGCCTGCTCGGTGGCGACGCCAATAGTGACCCGAATGCCGGTGACGAAGACCTGACGGTCGACGGCGACGTCGATGTCGCGGGCGTCGACGTTGTGGACGTGGATGCGGATGTGAACCTGGACCCGGTCGAGGCCATCGTCGGCGACATCGATGTCGATGCGGACGCGGACGTCGAGGTGCTGCCGGAAGAAGGCGGTCTCCTCGATACTGACGTGACGGTCGATGCGGAACTGGAACTCCTGGATGACGTTGCCGAGGCCGCGGGCGGTCTGCTGAGCGCCGGTACGGATGACGGCGACAGCGCTGGCGACGAAGACCTGACGGTCGACGGCGACGTTGATGTCGCGGGCGTCGACGTTGTGGACGTCGATGCGGATGTGAACCTGGACCCGGTCGAGGCCATCGTCGGCGACATCGATGTCGACGCGGACGCGGACGCCGAGGTGCTGCCGGAAGAAGGCGGTCTCCTCGATGCCGAGGTCACGGTCGACGCCGAACTGGAACTCCTGGACGACGTTGCCGAGGCTGCGAGTGGCCTGCTCGGTGGCGACGCCAATAGTGACCCGAATGCCGGTGACGAAGACCTGACGGTCGACGGTGACGTTGATGTCGCGGGCGTCGACGTTGTGGACGTCGATGCGGATGTGAACCTGGACCCGGTCGAAGCCATCGTCGGTGACATCGATGTCGACGCGGACGCGGACGTCGAGGTGCTGCCGGAAGAGGGCGGTCTCCTCGATGCCGAGGTCACGGTCGACGCCGAACTGGAACTCCTGGACGACGTTGTCGAGGCTGTCGATGGCCTGCTCGGTGGCGACGCCAATAGTGACCCGAATGCCGGTGACGAAGACCTGACGGTCGACGGCGACGTCGATGTCGCGGGCGTCGACGTTGTGGACGTGGATGCGGATGTGAACCTGGACCCGGTCGAGGCCATCGTCGGCGACATCGATGTCGATGCGGACGCGGACGTCGAGGTGCTGCCGGAAGAAGGCGGTCTCCTCGATACTGACGTGACGGTCGATGCGGAACTAGAACTCCTGGATGACGTTGCCGAGGCCGCGGGCGGTCTGCTGAGCGCCGGTACGGATGACGGCGACAGCGCTGGCGACGAAGACCTGACGGTCGACGGCGACGTTGTGGACGTGGATGCGGATGTGAACCTGGACCCGGTCGAAGCCATCGTCGGTGACATCGATGTCGATGCGGACGCGGACGCCGAGGTGCTGCCGGAAGAAGGCGGTCTCCTCGATGCCGACGTCACGGTCGATGCGGAACTGGAACTCCTGGACGACGTTGCCGAGGCCGCGAGTGGCCTGCTCGGCGGCGACGCCAATAGTGACCCGAATGCCGGCGATGAAGACCTGACGGTCGACGGCGACGTTGATGTCGCGGGCGTCGACGTTGTGGACGTCGATGCGGATGTGAACCTGGACCCGGTCGAGGCCATCGTCGGCGACATCGATGTCGACGCGGACGCGGACGCCGAGGTGCTGCCGGAAGAAGGCGGTCTCCTCGATGCCGAGGTCACGGTCGACGCCGAACTGGAACTCCTGGACGACGTTGCCGAGGCTGCGAGTGGCCTGCTCGGTGGCGACGCCAATAGTGACCCGAATGCCGGTGACGAAGACCTGACGGTCGACGGTGACGTTGATGTCGCGGGCGTCGACGTTGTGGACGTCGATGCGGATGTGAACCTGGACCCGGTCGAAGCCATCGTCGGTGACATCGATGTCGACGCGGACGCGGACGTCGAGGTGCTGCCGGAAGAAGGCGGTCTCCTCGATACCGACGTGACGGTCGATGCCGAACTGGAACTCCTGGACGACGTTGCCGAGGCCGCGGGCGGTCTGCTGAGCGCCGGTACGGATGACGGCGACAGCGCCGGTGACGAAGACCTGACGGTCGACGGCGACGTTGATGTCGCGGGCGTCGACGTTGTGGACGTCGATGCGGATGTGAACCTGGACCCGGTCGAGGCCATCGTCGGCGACATCGATGTCGATGCGGACGCGGACGCCGAGGTGCTGCCGGAAGAAGGCGGTCTCCTCGATGCCGAGGTCACGGTCGACGCCGAACTGGAACTCCTGGACGACGTTGCCGAGGCTGCGAGTGGCCTGCTCGGTGGCGACGCCAATAGTGACCCGAATGCCGGTGACGAAGACCTGACGGTCGACGGTGACGTTGATGTCGCGGGCGTCGACGTTGTGGATGTCGATGCAGATGTGAACCTGGACCCGGTCGAGGCCATCGTCGGTGACATCGATGTGGATACCGATGCCGGCATAGACCTTCTGTCACCGGGCGCCGACACCTCTCAGGGGGGTGTGGATGAAGACCTCGTCGTCGATGCCGACCTGGATGTGGCCGGCGTGGACGTGCTTGATGTGGACCTGGACGTGAACCTGGACCCGGTCGAGGAGATCGCCGGCGACATAGACCTCGGCGTTGATGCCGATGCCGACCTGCTCGCAGAGGGCGGTGACGCAACCGACAGCGATGTAACGGATGCCCTGTCGATGGTCGGCAATGACGAGAGTGCAGGTTCGGAAGAATCCGGAAGCAGTCTGGGTGAACTCAGCTTCGATGACGGAGATACGGCCGAGTCGGAAAACGATGCGCCGGTCGATAACGAAGATGGTGACATTCTTCCGGATCCGTCCGGTTCCGTGCTCGAAGGCTTGAACGGCGTCATTTGCGATGACGGTGGCGCCGGTCTCGAAGGCTCCTTTCTCGGGTGAGATGACAAATGTCGAGTAAAATCACTCATCTTAGTTTCCTCGGAGAAACGCCTTTCGTGTCGTTGATCGGCGCGACGCTAACCATTCACGTGCTGGGACTCTCGGTCCCGGTACTGACGCTGCAGGTGTACGACCGGGTTATTCCGAGCGAAAACGCCAATACGCTTGCTGTGCTGCTGATGGGTGTCGCCGTTGCGATCCTACTCGAAATGCTGATGCGGTTGGTGCGCTCGTATATCCTGCTCTGGCTTGGCGCCAACTACGAGCATCGTGCCGCCAATCGCCTGATGTCGCGGATCATTTCATCGGACCCAAGTCATTTCAGTAAGGAAACTGTCGGTTCCATGCTGCATAGCCTGACGTCTATTGGCCGGCTTAAGGAGTTTCATCCGGCCAACGTCATCGTAACGGTGACGGATGTTGCGTTCGGTGCCGTGTTCGTTGCGATTGTTGCCTGGATCGCCGGCGAGCTGGCATGGGTGCCGGTGCTCGTCATTACGTCGTTCGTCATCGTCAGCATTCCCATGGGCGCGGTGTTGCGCCGGGCGATCGCGCGTCAGGGAGATAGTGACGATAAAAGGTTCGATTTTTTGATCGAGCGCCTGAACAAGATCCATGTCAGCAAAGCTCTCGCGCTCGAGAAGAATATCGCGAGTAACTATGAGAACCTCGCGGCGCGGTCCAGCGTGGCCAGCATGAACGTGATCCTCTCGTCATTCGGGTCGATCAACGTGATCGCATTGTTCTCACATATCATGATCGGCGGGATCATCGGATTGGGGGCCGTTCAGGTCATCGAGGGCGAGATCACCGTCGGCGTGTTGATCGCGAGCGTGCTGTTGTCCGGGCGGGCCATGCAGCTTGCGCAACGGGGCGTGCTGCAGTGGGTCAAATATCAGGATTTCTCTGTCGCGCAGGACAAGATCGAACAACTTGGCGCCACGCTGGAAAAAACCGCCACCGGCGAGGCGGATCACGTTGCGCACAAAGGGTCGCTGCAACTGAGCAATGTCCTGCTGGGTGACGAGTCGGCGGGTGAAACCGTGGCCGTCCCTGCCTTTCAGGCGGAACCAGGACAGTCGATTGCGATTACCGGTGGCGATAGCCGAAGCCGGTCGGCACTCCTTAAAACGATGGCAGGCATATATGTCCGCAATGAGGGTGAGGTGTTGCTGGACAGCAACCCGATCGAAAGTTTCTCGCCGAAGGAACGCGCGCGGCGTGTTGCCTATCTTGGGCCGAAAGGCTCGGTCTTCCGCGGCACGATCAAGGACAACATCACCCGGTTCGGCGAAGTTCCCTTGGGGCAGGCACTTGAGATCGCACGTCTGCTTAATGTGGATCAACAAGTAGCCAAGCTTGCGGGAGGGTACGACACCTTCCTGGACGATGACAGCACGGAGGTTATTTCAAACGGCTTGAAGCAACGAATTTCGCTGGTACGAGATCTTGCCGTAAAACCACGCGTTATTCTTTACGACAATGCCGACCAGGGCCTCGATGAGGTCGGTTTCGAAAGTATCTGCACTTTGCTGGTCAAGCTGCGTGGCAAGGCGACGCTGGTTCTGGCTTCGGATGCGCCGGAAATCATCAGAGGCACCTCCAAAAATTATCACCTCGAAGACGGTGTTCTCCAAACCGGCAAGGGTGAGCAGTTGACGCAGTTCGAGGAGCTCCGGGTATGAACGTGTTGGCACCAAAGGTCGCGACCGATCAGATGCTGGCTTCGCACATGGATCCGGCTGTTGGACGCTGGGCGAACTTTGTCGGTTCGGTCGACGAGATTATTTCCAAGCTTTGGCCGGCCCCCGAGAATCAGGGCGCTTTCGAGTATGCGATGTGCGCACTGGTCCGCCTATTGCTGCCGAAGACCAGCATAGAGGAACTGTTCGACCACGTGTCGGCCCGCACCGGCGACATGCATCTGTCGGATGTGCTGCATGCGGTTGCATCGTTCGGTTTGGTGTCCCACGAGATGCCGATCAAGTTCGGTAAAATCGAACCTCGCCTCAAGTCCTGCCTTTTTGTGAAGAACTCGTCTCGACTTGGAAACAAGGCTCATCCGCTGGTCGTGTTGGATATCGTCGACGGCGAAAACGGCCGGGAGATCGTCTATTACGATGCAGTGTCCGGCACTGTCGAAGTGGCGAATTCGAAGAGCAAACTGTTCCGGACGAAAGGAACCGCCTATTTCCTGCGCAAACAGAATGCCGAGGGACAGGCGACGTCGACATTCCAGCGCAAGGCGACGAAATACTCCTGGTTCCGTGCGCTGCTGACCCGGTTTAACAAGGAGTTTATGTGTACGGCGGTGCTGAGCCTGTTCGCGAACGTGCTTACACTCGCGACGCCGCTGTTCATCATGCTGGTGTACGACCGTGTGATCAGCGTCAAGGCGCTGGAGGTTCTGCCGGCACTGATTGCCGGTGCGATCGCCGGAATCTTGTCCGAGTGGATGATCCGCAGCTACCGAGGCCGGATCATTGCATGGGTGGCGGCACGCATAGACTGGTTAGTCGGTACGCACATTGTCGATAAGCTGTTCTCTTTGCCGCCGGTGTATGCCGAAAAAGCGACGGTCTCGTCGCAAGTCGCACGTATCAAGGCGTTTGAAGCGGTTCGTGAGTTCTTTGCCGGGTCGTCATTCTATTCGGTCATCGAGTTGCCGTTCGTCGTGATTGCACTGGCGGCAATCGGTTTTGTCGCCGGTCCGTTGATGCTGGTGCCCTTGGTCATGATGGTACCGTTTCTCGTTGTTTTCTATATCATGCGTAAGAAGATTGCCGTCGCGATGCGTGTCGCGGCAAAGCTCGGGTCGATGCGCCAGAAATTCCTGATCGCGAGCCTGGGACACATCGAACAGATTGACGCCAGCGGCCTGACCGATGTCTGGCAAAAGAAACACCGCAGTCTGACAGGCCGCGAGCAGATCGCACGCGTTCAACTTACATGGCTCTCGAACGTTGCCGAGTCCATCGCGCAGGCGTTGCTCAGCCTGTCCGCGGTTGTCACGCTGACATTTGGTATATTTCTCGTTTGGGACGCCGCAATCACGGCCGGCGGTCTCGTCGCCAGTATGATCCTAGTGTGGCGCATCCTGGCCCCGCTTTACAGCCTGTGCACGTCAATCTCTCGCTTTGAGCAGATCCGTAACAGCATCCGACAGGTCAATCAGCTCATGGATATTGAGGGTGAGGACGTCGAGCATGCCGGAGCGCAGCTCAAGAAAATCAATGGGAAGGTCGAATTCGACAACGTCGTCATTCGCTACAGCCTCGATTCGTCCCCTGTCGTGTCGGGTCTGCGGCTCGATGTGGAGCCCGGGGAACTCGTCGTCATCATGGGCGAGAGCGGCGCCGGGAAGACATCGCTCCTGAAGATCGCGCAGGGTTTGTATGCCCCGCATGCCGGGTCCGTGCGGATTGACGGTTTCGACATACGGCAACTGGACGTGCGTCACTTGCGGCGCAACATCGCCTACGTGCCGCAGGTGCCGGACTTCTTCTCGGGGACAATTCTTGAGAATATGCGGTTGGCCAAACCGGATGCGACGGAGCAGGAAATCTGGCAGGCAATCGGTGAATTCCCCATCGTGACGGAAATACGGTCTCTGCCTCTGCAACTCGGCACACCGATCGGCAGCATTAAGTCGCAGGTCACGCTCAGTGCGTTGAACATGGCTCGCGCGCTGTTGAAGGACACTTCGTTGATCCTTATCGACAAGGTGCCGGATTCCCTTCTTGAAGGGATGCCCGGGGCGTCATTCAAGCGCATCCTGATGCGTCAGCATGGTAAGCGGGCGATCATGATGATCTCGAACCGCGCCGATGTTTTCGATCTCGCGGACAAGGTGGTGCTGCTGCGACGTGGCAAGCGCCCTGTCATTGGTACGCCGGTCGAAGTTTCTGAATACCTGCATGTCCACACGAAATCAGCGGCATAGGAGCATGCCATGAACGCCCATACGGAAACTCGTATCGAAACAGTGCTCGCCGACGGCGACCAGATCAGCACGCCAGCCGGCAATGCGGCTAAGCCCCACCGAGACGAAGCGGTGTCGGATTCCCGCCAGATTCGCCTGCTCTCGCAATCCGTACGTCTCGAAGAGGCGGGCGTGCCGCGTGTTCTGACCTGGACGACGGTTTTGGTTTTCCTTGCTGTCGCCGCCTTCGTCGCTTGGGCATCGGTAGCCAATATCAACGAGTTGGCACGCGCACCGGGTGAGGTTGTTCCGGCCAATTATGAACAGGTGGTTCAGCATCTCGAAGGCGGTATCATCAAGGAGATATATGTCCGTGAGGGCGATATCGTCGAGATTGGACAGCCGATCGCCCGACTGCAGGCGGCGGATGTTGACGCCAGCCTGGAGCGGACGAGCAGGTTGATTACGTCGCAGCTCCTGCAGATCGAGCGCCTCGAAGCTTTCGTAGAGCGCCGCAGCCCCGATTTTTCCGCGTTATCCGGTTTGCGCGATGATGAGGTGCTTGAACAGACCGAGCTATTCAGGTCGATGCTCGATGCGCAGAACAAGGAACGCCAGATTCTCGATAAACAGCTGGCGCAGCAGAAGCAACTGCGTGCCTCGCTTCTGAACCAGAAGTTCTCGCTGTCGAAAAACCTCGGATTATTGAACGACGTCTATACGCGGCGGTCCAAACTTCAGAAGGACGGTTTCCTCTCGGATCTGAAGCTGATGGAGACGGAGTTGCGTCTCAATACGGTTAAGGGCGAGTACGCAATTGTGTTGAAGAATATCAAGCAGGCGGAAGAATCCATTGCCGAGTTCGAGAGCCGTATCGACTCGCTCGTGGCGTCGCGCCGGGATGAGGCGCTGGCGAAGCTTGAGCGCCTTCGAAACGAGTTGAACCAGAACCGCGAACTGCAGAGCAGTGTTATGGATCGATCGAAGCGGCTGGTCGCCCGCTCGCCGGTTCGCGGCATTGTGAAATCGATTGATGTCACGACCATTGGCGGCGTGGTGCCGCCGGGCGGCAAGATCGCCTCGATCATTCCGCACGGCAACGTATTGATCGCCGAAGTGAGAGTGCCGCCGCAGTACGTCGGCCGGATTGCGGTCGGTCAATCTGTGTTGGTCAACGTGAGCGCGTTCGATTTCGCCCGCTTCGGGACACTCGACGGTACGCTGGAGCACGTATCCGCGATGACCTTTCGTGACGACCGGGGCGGCCGCTACTACAAGGGCCGGATTTATCTGCAGCGCCAGCATTTCGGTGGCGAGCCCTCGTCTTACCGGATTTTGCCGGGCATGACCGTGACGGCGAATATTATTACCGGCGAGAAGACGCTGCTGGAATACCTTCTCAAGCCGATTCACGTCGCTCTCGAATCCTCGTTGACCGAGTACTAAGCAAGGAAAACCGCTATGCATATCGCGCGGCATGAAATCGATGCAGAACTGCAGACCCCCGGGGGATTGAGCCCCGCTGCTGGTACCGTATTGCTCGTGCATTGGAACCTGGACGACGGAAAGCTGGTGTTCGGCTGCCTTCAGGATGCGGGTCTTGACGTCATCTTCGCGGAGACCTCTCGGCGCGCGATTGAAATCCTGTCGACGCAGGCAGCGACGATCGATGTGGTGCTGCTTGATGTCGGGACCGCCGTATCCGAGGGTTACAACTTGGCGGAAACCGTCCGCTGCACGCCAGATTATCGGGCAATCTCGATTGCAACTCTCAGCGCTCACGCGACGCATACTGTGCGAATCTACGCCACCGCCGGCTGTGTGCCGACCTATGATTTTGCCTATCCGGTCGATCAACGCGCTCTTGTCGCTGGCATGCGCGAGGCGGTTGCGGACACGCGACGCAAACGCCAGCTCGAAGTACACGTTGCCGGCGCGGCCGGATCATTCGACATTCTCGAGAGCTGCAGGTTCAAGCTGCGTACGCCCGAGGATGTCGAACGCGCGGCATACATGGCGGCGGCTTGTTTCCCGCAGCCCGCGCGTGCCATTCACGGCCTCGAAGAACTGCTGATGAACGCCATCGAGCACGGAAATCTCGAACTTGGCCATGAAACAAAATTGGATCTGCTAAAATCCGGTCAATGGGTCAGCGAGATCGAAAAACGGCTTGCGTCGGAAACCTATGGGCGCCGCATGGTGGATTTTGCCGTGGTCAAGCGGGATGGCGGGACAAGCGCCGTGATCACGGACCAAGGGCCCGGATTCGACTGGAAATCCGTTCTGAATGGGAACGGCGCGGCGGCGCAGGGACGCGGTATTTCGCGCGCCCGGCTCATAAGTTTCGACAAACTCGTCTACAATGATGCCGGAAACCGCGTCGTTGCGTTCATGAACGATACGGGCGCGCTGGATTGGTAAAAGACAAGCCACGCCTGCTAATTTCACGATCGCCCGGGACACGATGATGGACAACCTGAATATCAAACGATTGGAGCAATTGCGAGCGACGTTTGACGACGTTCGCCTCAGCCGGCTTCTTCAAGAATATGAGGAAAAGTGCGCGGCAAATATTGTTGCAATGTTAGGGGCTCTGAACGACAGGGACGCGATCAGACGCAATGCGCACGAGTTGCGAGGCATGAGCGCACAGTTCGGATTTGAAAATCTGTCTAGCACCCTGGGTGAAATTGAAGCCGTCGAGCACAATGACGTTGACCTACTGGCAACGATTGCATCGTTATGCACGGTCTTGAAGCAGTCCCTTCGTGAAGCACGCGAGCATTTGCATCGATAGGGCCATATGCGTCGGCTTCATGCTCTCCCCCTGGAGAGACAATTTCACCTCCCTTTTAAACCCCTAATCTCTGAGTATCGGATAAGGAATTCCCGCAACATTACAGTGTGATATCCAGTTCGCTCGCGGAGTCCATTTCGGGCGGGATTGGCGACATTCGTTGCATGGTTGCCTCGTTTCGGGACGACTGTTCCGGAGGGGGGATACGATCCTAAACGAACGGATCTCGTTGCCGCTCTCTCTCGTTATCGTCCCCGGCGCCTGATGTGCGCGGAGAATTTCGTCGGGGGTTACAACGGGATGTCCAGACTGACTTTCGTCTTATTCATCACCACCGACGTTCGGAACCGTTTCACGTTCGCGTCCTTGAAGAATAAACGGTGTGTCAATTCTTCGAAATCGGCCATGTCCTTGGCCACCACAACCAACGCAAAGTCCGCCTCGCCGGTTATGTAATAACACTGTTGGACCTGGGGTTCGGTTTTCGCCTTGCGGCGAAACGCATCCAGCTGATCAATCCGTTCTCGTTCCATTTCGACGAAAATAAGGAACGTCATTGTGTAGCCGGCGGCTTCGGCCGAGATAACCGCGGACTCCCGCTCAATGACGCCGGTATCCTTCAGATGCCTGATCCGCCGCTGCACTGTTGCGACGGACAGCCCGGTTTCGAACGCGATCGTTTCAAGCTTCTCGCGCGTGTTGGCCTGTAGCAGCCGCAAGATGATCTGGTCGGTCTCGGTCAGTTCCGTCATTGGCCTGTTTCCGCCTTGTCCCTGATGCTCCTGTTTTGAACGTAACCCGTAAATAATGACCTGATGTTCTCAATAGTCGAGAGTGTTTGAGAAATTAATGTCAATTATCCCGGTCTTCTGACCGGATTTTTCTCTGACCCTCGATAAGCTGAATGCCAAGAACAAATCGCAAATGCGAGAACAGGGGTGGCAGGGTGACAATCGAAATCAGACGCATCGCATGACGTGACGGGTGGGCACTCGGGTGTCGCGCGGCATTTCACGCGTCTGGATTTCAGTTCTCGTCTCAAAGCCCTGCTTCGCAATGACGGCAAGCGGGTATTCAGATGGACAAGATAATCGAGTTTCAGGACGTCTCGAAGTCCTTCGGCGAGCTGCAAGTTCTCAGAAATCTGGATATGCACGTCAACAGTGGCGAGAAGCTTGCGCTGATTGGACCAAGCGGCTCCGGAAAAACGACAATTCTGCGCATACTCATGACGCTGGAAACAATCGATTCCGGCCATGTGGTCGTCGACGGCGATTACCTGTGGCATCAGAAGGTCGAAGGCGAACTGATGCCGGCCAGCGAGAAGCATCTGCATAAGATGCGCGAGACGGTCGGCATGGTGTTCCAGCAGTTCAACCTGTTCCCGCATCTGACGGCCATCGGTAACATCGAGCAGCCCCAGATCCTGGTCATGGGCAAGGACAAGGCCGACGCCAAGGTGAAGGGTCAGGAACTGCTCAAACTCGTCGGGCTCGAGGAAAAGCAGGACCACTATCCGCATCAGCTTTCCGGCGGTCAGCAGCAGCGCGTCGCCATCGCACGTGCATTGGCGCTGGAGCCGAAGATCATGCTGTTCGACGAAGTCACGTCGGCATTGGACCCGGAACTCGTCGACGAGGTTCTGAGTGTCCTGCACATCCTCGCCAACGAGACCGACACCACCATGTTGACGGTGACCCATGAAATGAACTTCGCCCGCGAATTCGCCGACCGCGTCTTGTTCTTCGATAAGGGGCAGATCGTCGAATCCGGCGATCCCGATCAAATTTTCACTGCGCCCGCCGAGCCGCGAACGCGCAGCTTCCTGCGCAAGTTCATTGGCGGCATTGACTGATTTGGAGGAGGAAACGGCGAAGAAACGCAGCGGCCAACGCTGCTCGAAAACAGAAAAAGTGAAAGGAAGGCTCAATGACTGAGATGCATATGGGAAAAATACTGAAGAGTACGCTGGCCGGCGCCTTTGTTCTGGTGATTTCCGCCGGCGCCGTCACCGCCGGCACGCTGGACGACCTGCGCAAGCAGGGCTATGCGACGGTGGCGGTCGCCAATGAACCGCCGTACAGCGATATCAAGGGCGATGGTTTTGTGACAGGCGCGGCACCGGATGTGGCCCGCGCCGTCATGAAAAAGCTCGGCGTACCGGAACTGAAGGCGCAGCTCGTGCCTTACGGTTCGATGATCCCGGCCTTGCTGGCCCGGCGTGTCGACATGTCGACATCCGGTCTTTATATCAAGCCGAAACGCTGCGAGGCAGTGATCTATTCCGAACCGGACCTCTGCGGGGCGGAAGCCTTCGCCGTCAAGGCGGGCAACCCGCACAACGTTCTGACGTACGAGGATATCGGCAACAATCCGGAACTTACGATGACCACCTGCGCAGGCTGCGCCGAAGAAGCCTATGCGCTCGAACGGGGCGTCAAGCCCGAGCAGATCAAGGTGTTCACCGACCCGCCGAGCGGCATCAAGATGCTGCAGCAGGGGCGTGTCGACGTTTTTGCCCTGTCGGGACTGGGGACCCAGGATCTGCTCCGGAGAACCAACGATTCGAATATCGAACTCGTCATGCCCGTCAAGGGCGTGCCGATGGGGTGTGCGGGCGCTGTCTTCAATCCGGAGGATACGGAGTTCCGGGCGGCTTACGACGCGGCGCTCAAGGAGCTCAAGGACAGCGGAGAATTCGCGAAGATCATTGAGCCCTATGGGTTTTCCGCGGAAGCGACGCTCAGCGTGAAGCGCGATGATTTTTGCCCCGGCAACTGAGTTGGAACCGGGAATCTGACGGACTGACTGGTGAGCTGCTGCCTTTCGAGGCAGCAGCCACGCCAGAGGAGCGGCCCAGGGGAGCGGCATGGACAAGCTGATCGAATTCTCACCGATCCTGATCAAGGGAACGATCACGACGATCGAACTGACGGTGGCGAGCGCCATTCTGGCGTTGATCATTGCGTTCGTGGTTGGTCTTTCGCGGTTCTCCCGATTCAAATCCGTACGCATTCTCGCGATTTGTTATCTAGAGTTCTTCCGTGGAACGTCAGCAATCGTGCAGATGTTCTTCATGTTCTACGTGCTGCCATTGATGGGGATCAATTTTTCGCCATTGGCCGCCGGTATCATTGCCTGCGGCTGCAATCTCGGAAGTTACGGCTCCGAGGTCGTGCGCGGCGCGATCCAGTCGGTCAGCCGCGGCCAGCATGAAGCCGCGCTGGCGCTCAACTACACGACATACCAGCGCTACCGCTATGTGCTGATCCCGCAAGCGATCCCCGTCATGATCCCGACGTTCGGAAACCTGCTGATCGAGCTTCTCAAACTCACGGCTATTGCGTCTTTGATCACGATCGCCGATCTGACGTTCATGGCGCAAGTGATCCGCGTGCAGACGGCAATGACACTCGAGCCGTTTCTGGCGATCCTTGTCATTTATTTCATTATTTCAACCGTGCTGCTGCGGTTCACCAAGTTTGCCGAGCGCAAGTTCTCGAAAGGCCGCCACACCATTGCGGCATCGGAGGGCTGAGCCATGAATTGGAGCTGGCAGGTTGTCGTCGATATCATGCCGCGAATGGCGGATGGACTGATTGTCACGGTTCAGGCGACCCTGGTTGGGGCCGTGCTGGCGTATGTCCTCGGCTTGTTCCTGGCAATCCTCAGGATGTACGGCGCTCGGGTGATCGCGGTGCCGGCGTATTGGGTGTCCGAATTCATCCGGCGCACACCGTTGTTGGTGCAGTTGTACTTCCTGTTCTACGTCTTGCCGGATCTGGGCGTGTTCCTTTCGCCCTTCATGGCCGGTGTCATTGGTCTCGGACTTCATTTCAGCACCTATACGGCGGAAGTTTACCGGGCCGGTATCGAGAATGTGCCGAAGGGACAGTGGGAAGCGTCGCGCGCATTGAACTACACGCCCTACCAGACCATGCGTTATGTCATCCTGCCGCAGTCGATCCCGCCGATGATTCCGCCGCTGGCCAATTATCTGATTACCATGTTCAAGGAAACACCGCTGCTCTCGGCGATCACGGTCGTTGAATTGTTCAATGCGGCGAACATCTATTCCAACAGCCATTACAAGTACCTAGAGCCGATGACCCTCGTCGGGGTGTTCTTCCTGCTGGTGTCGATCCCCTCTGCCTATGCGGCGATGCGGCTGGAACGACGTTTCCGACCGCAGAATACAGGCGACAGATGACCGAAGACGGCAGATTTTATTTTTCAGAAAATTGCGTCTGATGATGTCAAAAGGTTATCAATCGCCGCCGGGAAGTAAAATTAGTCAATATTGTCGGGTATATGATGTGCTGCGGGAGGCCGGCAGTACTATAAGGAAGCTGTTGAACGCATAGCCAATTTCACAATGACGACGTGCTTTCTGGCCGCCGGTGATTCGATCGCCGTATCGGCGGGCGCTGCAAGCTGTTTCGGGAGGAGCGGAATGACTCTAGGGTTGGAACGAGAAGTCATCGATCCGAAGATTTATGATCGGAATGTTCAACACCTGCGCGAAGCGGGTGTATCGCTGCCGCGGTTTTCGGATCTTGCCGATCCGGTCGATAGGTTGTCTGACCGTTTCTCCGACCTGCCCGATGTCGATGTGGATTCTCCGGATGTCGGAAACCTGTTTCGCGTGCATTGGCATAACGATGCCACGCGGCGTGGCATATCGGCGGTGCCGGAACACATTGTACTAGGACCTGAAATCACGGGCGTCGATGCACGGATCATCGTTGCCCTCGGAAACAGATTTCCGATGATACGGGCGCACAAGGTACTCGCGGCCTACGGCTGCCTTGTGCCGAGGTTGCTGTCGGGTAAGTTCGACGCGACGCGGCACCGCGCCGTCTGGCCATCGACCGGCAACTACTGCCGTGGCGGTATCGCGATCTCGCGCATCCTCGGCTGCCACGGTGTTGCGGTGCTGCCCGAGGGCATGAGCGAGGAACGCTTCCGCTGGCTTGAGGAGTGGACGATCGCACCCGAGGACATCGTCCGCACCAAAGGGACCGAGAGCAACGTCAAGGAGATCTACGACGCCTGCCACCGGCTGGCGGAGGATCCCGACAACATCATCTTCAACCAGTTTTCCGAATACGGAAACTACATCGTCCATCGGGCGGTGACAGGCCCCGCCCTCGAACGGGTGTTCCGGGCCGTGAAGGCGGACGGCGATCTCAACGCCCGGGCCTTCGTGTCGGCATCCGGCTCCGGCGGTACGCTGGCGGCGGGCGATCATCTGAAGCAGACGCTTGGTACGCAGATCTGTGCCGTCGAGGCCCTGGAATGTCCGACGCTGCTTTATAACGGTTACGGCGAGCACAACATCCAGGGCATCGGCGACAAGCACGTGCCGTTCATCCACAACGTCATGAACACCGATTTCGTGATCGGCGTCAGTGACGCCGCCAGCGACAACCTGAACCTGGTGTTCAACACGACCGCGGGCCGCAGCTATCTGGCATCCAGGTGCGGTCTGGGTCAGGAGGCGCTTGCCGGACTCGGCAACCTCGGCCTTTCGTCCATCGCCAATGTTCTCGCCGCCGTCAAGTACGCCAAGTACATGGGCCTGGGTGCCGGCGATGCGGTGATCACGGTGGCGACAGACGGGGCGGAAATGTACGGCACCGAACTCGAACAGACCGAGAAGGAGCTCTCCGACGGCCGCTTCGACGAAACCAAGGCCGCCGAGACCTATGGCCGCTGGATGCTCGGCGCTGTCACCGATCATACGGTTGAACTCGACCGCCGCGGCCGCGAGCGTATCTTCAACCTCGGCTACTATACCTGGGTCGAGCAGCAGGACGTCAGCCTCGAAGACTTCGATGCCAGGCGCGATCAGGTGCACTGGGATCGGCTGATGGATATGGTCGATATATGGGATAGTATGATCGACGCCTTCAACGCGGCATAACGTGATCGCCGCGATACCGCAGGTGGGTGAAAACATATGCCGCTGACCGCCGCTCACTGGGGGACGTACCGGGTCGAAACCGGCGTCGGCCGGTCGTTACAACTGCACGGGGTCGAGAGTGATCCGCAGCCGTCGGGCATCGGCCAGTCGATGCTGGATACGCTGACCGGCCCTGTCCGGATCGGGGCACCGATGGTGCGGCGGGGATTTCTCGAACACGGACCGGGCGGGGACGCGGCGATACGCGGACAGGACGCGTTCGTGGAAATGACGTGGGGCGATGCCCTCGATCTGGCTGCCGACGAGCTTGAGCGCGTGCGCGCGAGGCACGGGAACTCTGCAATCTACGCCGGGTCCTACGGCTGGGCGAGCGCCGGTCGGTTCCACCATGCGCAGTCCCAGTTGCGCCGCTTCATGAATCTGTTCGGCGGCTGCACGGTATCCCGGAACGCCTACAGCTATGCCTCGGCCGAGGTCATTCTGCCGCGTGTCGTTGCGCCGCTGGCGGAACTGCTCGGCGCGCATACGTCGTGGCGAGCCATCGCCGAGGCCAGGAGCCTGGTCGTTGCGTTCGGTGGCATGGCGTCAAGAAACGGGCAGGTCAATTCCGGCGGTCTCGGGCGGCACAGTCAGGCGGAAGACCAGCGTCGGGCACGTGCGGCGGGTGTCACGTTCGTCAGTATCAGCCCGGACCGGCATGACGTCGCGAATGATCTGGATGCGGACTGGGTCTCCATCCGGCCGAATACGGACGTTGCCCTTATGTTGGCGCTGGCGTACACGCTGGTCGACGATGACCGTCATGATATCGATTTCCTGAACCGGTACTGCGTCGGTTTCGAACGTTTCCTGCCGTATCTGACGGGCGCCGCCGACGGCGTGCCCAAGGATGCCGCATGGGCGGCGGAGATCACGGGCGTGCCGGCGGTCACCATCACTGGACTTGCCCGGCGCATGGCGTCGCGGCCGACACTGGTCAACGTCAGCTGGTCGTTGACGCGTCAGCAGAACGGCGAGCAGATTTACTGGATGGCCGTGGTGCTGGCGGCGATCCTCGGCGGCATCGGCCGCACCGGTGAGGGGGTCGGCCTCGGCCTCGGCGCGGTCAACGGTGTCGGCAGCGACCGTGCCGAGGCGCATTGGGCGGCGCTGCCTGCCGGGCGCAATCCCGTCGATAGCTTCATACCGGTGGCACGGATCGCCGACATGCTTTTGCATCCCGGCGAAAGCTTCAGCTACGACGGCGCCACGTACACCTATCCGGATGTCCGCCTCGTTTACTGGGCCGGTGGCAATCCGTTCCATCATCACCAGGATATCAACCGCTTGCGCCGGGCGTGGCAGCGCATCGAAACCGTCATCGTCCATGAGCCGTTCTGGACACCGTTGGCGCGTCACGCCGATATCGTTTTTCCCGCGACGGTCGCGCTCGAGCGGAACGACATCGCCGGCTCGTCGAAGGACGACTGCCTTGTCGCGATGCAGCAGGTATCGGCGCCGTACCGCGAGTCGCGGAACGACCATCATATTTTCGCCGATCTCGCCCGACGCGTGCGCGGTCCCGGCGGCGGTAACGAGACCCTTCATAACGCATTTACCGGTGGCCGCGACGAGGCGACATGGCTGCGCGTCCTGTACGAGAGGACGCGGGTTCACGCCGAAAACGCGGGTGTCGCCATGCCGCCCTACGACGCCTTCGCCGAGCAAGGCCTGTTCGAGCTGCCGCGCCCGGCCGAGCCGGTGACCATGCTGCAAGCTTACCGTGAAGCCCCGGACCGTTATCCGCTGCGAACCCCGTCCGGACGTATCGAGATCTTCAGCGAGACCATAGCTGGTTTCGGAATCGCCGGCTGGCCCGGCCACCCGGTGTGGATCGCGCCCCGGGAATGGCACGGGAGTGAGCGGGCCAAGACGTTTCCGCTGCACCTGCTGTCGCACCAACCGTCCCGGCGCTTGCACAGTCAGCTCGATCACGGCGCCTACAGTCGGGCCGGAAAGATCGATGGTCGTGAGCCGTGCCGTCTAAACCCCGGCGATGCCCACCGGCGCGGCATCGCCGACGGCGATACGGTGCGCATATTCAACGACCGTGGCGGATGCCTGAGCGTGGCATGCTTGGATGCGGGCATTCGCGAAGGCGTTGTGATGATCGCTACCGGTGCCTGGTACGATCCGGATCTGGACGGCGACGATAGGTGCTGCAAGCACGGTAATCCGAATACGCTGACCGACGACCTGTCGACATCCGAACTGGCGCAGGGGCCGAGTGCGCTGAGCTGCCTTGTCGAGATCGAGAAGTACGTGGGCGACCCGCCGTCGGTCACCGCATTCGTGCCGCCGGAAATCCTGCCGGGGAATGGACCGAGACATGACTGATTTAACGAACGAACAACCAGCGACCCGGGATCAGGCGACCGTCTGGCGCAGGGATTTCCATCGCCATCCGGAACTCGGCTTCGAGGAACATCGCACCGCGGCCATCGTCGCCGATCTGCTGCGTCGGTTCGGGCTGGAGGTTCACGAAGGCATCGGCGGCACCGGCGTCGTCGGCGTACTCAGACGGGGTGCCGGTGACAGGGCCATCGGCATGCGCGCCGATATGGATGCACTGGTGATCCGCGAGGAAAACGATTTCGCACACAAATCCCGGCACGAGGGGCGGATGCACGCCTGCGGCCATGACGGTCATACGGCGATGCTGCTGGGCGCGGCACAGGCGCTGTCCGGGGAGGACGGCCTGAACGGCACGGCGGTATTCATCTTCCAACCCGCCGAGGAACATGGCCGGGGCGCGCGGGCAATGATCGACGACGGCCTGTTCGAGCGTTTTCCCGTCGACGCCGTCTACGGCATCCACAACATGCCGTCGCTGACGACCGGCAGCTTCGCGCTCAGGTCCGGGCCGATCATGGCGTGCGAGGACAATTTTGAAATCATCATCACCGGCAAGGGCGGGCACGCCGCACTGCCGCATCTGGCGGTCGACCCCATCGTCACCGGTTCCGAGATCGTGCTGGCGCTGCAGAGCGTTGTTTCCAGGCATTTGAGCCCGGTCGATAACGCGGTTCTGAGCGTCACCGATTTCGATGTCGACGCGACCCGCAACGTGATTCCCGAGCGGGTAACGCTGCGCGGCGACACCCGGGCATTCGCGCCGGCGGTCCAGGATCGGTTGGAAGCGGCGATGGAACGCGTGGTCGCCGGCGTCTGCCGTGCGCACGGCGCCGACTATACATTCGTTTATTCGCGTGAGTTCGCGGCGACGATCAACACGCCGGCCGAGGCGGGGATCGCCGCCGGCGTGGCGCGTCGGGTCGCCGGTGCGGATAATGTCGATGCTGATTGCCGGCCACTGATGGCGTCGGAAGACTTCGGCTACATGTTGCAGCACAAGCCCGGCTGCTACGTTCTGCTGGGTAACGGCGGTGACGGGCCCGGCGGATGTGGTCTGCACAGCCCGCACTACGACTTCAACGATGAGATCATTCCCGCCGGGATCGCGTTCTGGGTGGAACTGGCGCGCGGCCACCTGGTGCCGGCGGACGGTTGATGGCATGAGCGATTTGCGGACCATGCGACCGGGACACGCCGGCAGATTAGACATCGACTTCGATCTGGAGGATATCGCGCCCGGCGGCCGCATCGGCCTGATCATCCTGGCGACGGACTATAACGCCGAGACCGACATTCGACGGATGCTGCCGGCGGGCACCGAGCTGCTCACCAACCGTGTCATGAACGTCAATCCGTTGACCAACGAGAACCTGCGGGCCATGGGTGCCGATATCACCCGTGCCGCGGCGGGCATCCTGCCGGGACGTGGCGTCGATGTGATGGCCTTTGGGTGTACATCGGGTGTTGCCGCGATCGGCGAGGCTGAGGTCGAACGCAGGATCCGCGACGCCCAGCCGGGCATACCCTGGACCAATCCCATCGTCGCCACGCGCGCCGCGTTGGCGGCGCTCGGCGCCCGCAACATTTCCGTGTTGACGCCCTACATCGAAAGCGTCAACGCCGCGCTGGCGCGTCGCTTCGGCGAACTCGGGCTGGCGGTGCTCAACATCGGCGGCTTCGACATGGAGGACGATACCGAAATGTCGGAGATTCCCCGCGCCGCTATCCTTGAGGGCGCGCTGCAGGTCGCGCACCCGGATGCGGACGCGCTGTTTATTTCCTGCACGGCATTGCGGGCGGCATCGATTATCGATGAGCTCGAACGTCAACTGGGTATTCCGGTTGTCACCAGTAATCAGGTGCTGGTCTGGCATTGCCTGGCGTTATTGAATAATCAGAGCCGGGTCTCCGGGTACGGCGCGTTGTTCGAAAAACGTTTGGTTTCCCCTTCCGGTATCTGTGCATAACTTCATCCGCCGCTGAGCTGGTTGTGTTTCTCGCGCGTCCCCCTTTCTCTGCGGGACCGAGGTTCCAATTTTCATATGCCCTGGCTAGCGGCCAGTTTGCGAATGATTTGCGTTGCCGTTCCGATCGCCGGTTCGTCCAACGAGTCGGTATAGACCATGTACGCGGGGAGACTGAATTCATCCGACCCGTCGACAATATACAGTCGCCCGGCATCCAGGTGGTGTTGGACAAGACGAATCGGAAAATACCCGGAGCCGCCGTGTTTCATGATCTGCTCTATTCCGAGCCAGCCGATACCGACGGTGAGGGCGGGGCCGGTGAATTCCGGGAATGTCGCGCGGTGCTTCGCATAGAATTCCGGCCCCCAGTCAACATAGACATAATGCTGGTCGAGCCGCCGCCCGCCTGCCGGGTCCGACGTCACGAGGACCAGGGTTTCATCGAACAGGTGTTCGACTTTCAGGCCGGGTCGGTTCTGCGGTGTGAACATCAGCCCGATATCCATGCGGCCGTCGATGAGGCTCTGCATCAGATCGGGCTCGAATCCCATCTCGGCATGGATCGCGATATTCGGGAACTGCTTGCGGAGTTCGGGCAGCAGATTGATCAGGAACCGGTCCCAGAGGCCGAACCTCGCGCCGATTTTCAGCGTGTATTCGAAGCCCTCCGCGACGCCGACTTCCTGGCGCAGCCGCTCGACGGTTCGGACCAGCACCAGGGCATGCGCCTCGAACCGGCGGCCCGACGGCGTCAGGAACGTGCCCGCCTTGTTGCGAACGAACAGCCGCGCGCCGAGCATTTCTTCCAGTGAATGAATGCGCGCACTGACCGTCGATTGCGTGACGTGCAGCCGCTCCGCCGCCGAAACGAAGTTACCGGCGGCGACGACGGCCAGGAATGTGCGGGCGAGTTCGGTGTCCACGAAAATACCAATATAAATAATATCGAATCTATAGATATAAAATACCGATTATTCTCGTTTGTTCAATATAAATAGCCAGCCGATAATTATTGGAACGTAGAAGGGGTCGAAAAAGTCGTGCGCCCGAAGCGACGATAACAGGCGACGATGCGCCGACGTGCGAGGCTGGATACCCACCCCCAGTCGACTTGCATTCCGGTGCATTTTTCCGGGTGGCAGCCGGTTGTCTTTTTATCCCATGTAAGGGGGCCGGCTGCCGCCCTTTTTTGCCGGGTTGAACGCGAGATAGGATAGCCCCGACACGCACGCTGCCGGACCGTCGAACCGTAAGACGGTCAGGCGCGCAATCTTTCGCCTTTGGGGTCGAACGGCGGTTCGGCAAGGATGGTTGCACCGTGCGGCCGGCCCAGAACCATGACCTCGACCCGCTCGCCGGGATCGGCGTCCCGTACATATCCGAGCGCGAGTGACATGCCGACGCTGTAGCCATAGGCACCGGAGCTGACGCGGCCGATGCCTTCGCCGTTCCTGAAAACCGGCTCGCCGCCCGTGGCGTCGGCGTTCGATGCGTTCACGTCGTCGTCGTCGAGGTGCAGGATCACCATCTGCTCGCGTGCCGGTTTGGTGAGAACCTCGGCGGCGGCGGACTTGTTGAGGAAGTCCTTGTCCATTTTGCAAAGGCGCTCGAGTCCGCACTCCTGCGGCCAGTATTCGGGGCTGTATTCCCGAGACCAGCTTCCGTAGCCCTTCTCGATGCGCAGTGCCATCAGGGCACGGCTGCCGACGGGGCCGGCGCCCAAGACCTTGCCGGCGTCCAGGAGCGCGTCGTAAAGGCGCGCCTGATCCCCGGTCCGGCAGTGCAGTTCCCAGCCAAGATCGCCGGTGAACGAGACCCGAAGCGCGAGCACGTCGACGTCGGCGACGGCGATCCATTGCGAGCGCATGAACGGGAAATCCCCGGTCGCGAGAGACGTTGCGATGAGTTGCTGTAGCAGTTCGCGCGACCGCGGCCCGGCGATGTTGAACCCGCACATCGTCTCTGTCATCGACGTGAACGTCGTGCCCGCCGGCAGCGGCACCTGCATGAAGAAGCGTTTGTGATAGCGTTCGGCCATGCCCGAGCCGATGATCCGGAACGCATCGTCGGCGATGCGGGTCACGGTGAAATCCCCGGCTATGCCGCCGCGCTTGCCGATCAGCGGCGTCAGGCAGGACCGGCCCACGGCCTTCGGCATGTTGTTGGCGAAGACCGCGTTCAGCCAGTCCTCGGCGCCCGGCCCTTCGCAGGCATACTTGGCGAAGTTCGAGATGTCGATGATACCGGCGCGCTCGCGCAGCATCCGGCATTCGTCGCCGACCGGCGCCCACCAGTTCTGGCGCGTGAATCCGTTACTGTCCTCGGCACCGGGCGCGTCGGCGAACCAGAGCGGGTGTTCCCATCCGGCGTTGAGGCCGAACACCGCGCCCATCGATTTCTGGACTTCGTAGACCGGTCGCGTCCGTGCCGGCCGGCCTGCCGCGCGTTCCTCGTTCGGGAAGTGAATGGCGAAGCGGTGCGCGTACTGATCCTCGACCCGGGCCTTGGTGAACGCCTTCGTGGCCCAGGTATCGAAGCGTGCCATGTCCCAGGCGAACATGTCGTACTGGGTTTCGCCCTCGATCATCCACTGCGCCGCCATCAGGCCCATGCCGCCCGACTGCGAAAATCCGGGGATGATGCCGTTGCAGCAGAAATACCCCTCGAGTTCGGGCACCGGACCCATCAGCACGTTTCCGTCCGGCGACCAGATCATGGGTCCGTTGATGACGCGCTTGATGCCGGCGTCGCCGACGGCGGGTACGCGTTCTATGGCGTTCATGATGTTTTCTTCGATGCGCTCCAGGTCGTCCGGAAACAGGTCGTGCCCGAAGTCCGCCGGCGTGCCGTCCTCGGCCCAGAATTTCATGGCGCGTTCGTAGGCACCGACCAGCAGCCCCTGGCCCTCCTGGCGCAGATAGTACTCGCCGTCGCGGTCGGAAACGGACGGCAGCCGGCGTTGCATGGCATTGATTTCGGCGATGGTCTCGGTGACGAAGTACTGGTGTTCGGTCGGCTGCAACGGAAGCTCGATCCCGGCCAGCGCCGCCACCTCGCGGCCCCACAGGCCGGCGACGTTCACCACCCATGGTGTGCGGATGTCGCCCTTGGGCGTGCGCACGATCCAGGTCCCGTCGGGCTGCTGATCGGTCGCGGTTACCGGGGTGAAGCGGTGGATCTCGGCGCCGCGCTGGCGGGCCCCCACCGCATAGGCGTTGGTGACCCCGGACGGGTCGACGTTGCCGCCTTCCGGCTCGTACATAACGCAGCGGATGCCGTCGAAGTCGACGAGGGGGTTAAGCTCCCGGGCTTCGTCGATAGAGACCTCGTAGAAATTCATACCGTAGAGTTGGGCCTTGGCGGCCTGCAGACGGAGCTGATGCTCGCGCGCCTCGGTCTGCGCTAGGTACAGCGACCCCGGCTGGAACACACCGCAGCTCTGACCGGTTTCCGCCTCCAGTTCCTTGTACAGGTTCATGGTATAGTGCTGAATGCGGCTGATATTCGTGCTGTCGTGCAGCCCATGGATATTGGCGGCGGCATGCCAGGTGCTGCCGCTGGTCAGTTCGTCGCGCTCAAGCAGGACGACATCCGGCCAGCCGAGCTTGGCAAGGTGATAAAGGACCGAGCAACCGATGACACCGCCCCCGATGACGACGGCCTGCGCTTCTTTTCTCACGATATCGCTCTTTCGTTATTGTACCGATCCGCGGCGCCGCGCTTTAACGTGTCATACCGCACGGGTGGCGGACAACTGCGTCGCCACCCAATGATGGAAATTATGGGTCGGGCCGTCCATGACCGGCGAGAACCGGCCGCCGTCGAACAGTTCGCCGTGGCGCCCCTTCTGCATGCCCTGGACAACGGACATGTCCTCCTCGAACACGGTCTTCCATAGTTGCGCGTTCGAGGCGCGCAGGCTGTCGAACTCGGGTGTGTTGTCGGTGGATTTGGCGTAGTAAAGCTCGATGTATTCCACGGTTTTTTCCAGCCCCACCGGGTCCAGCACGATGGCGAAGGCATGATCGCGTTGCACGCCCAGCAGTACGTTGGGAAAGACCGCGATATATTCGGCACCGTTGTCCCATTTGTCGCCGAGACCGGCGAAGTCGGGCAGGGCTCTTTCGTTTTCGTCTTTCAATTGGCGGTAGACGTATGTGCCTTGACCCGAGTACCTGCCGGGCTCGAGAATGTTGTAGTGATCCTCCAGCCGCGAATAGCTGTTAAGACCCGGATGCACCCACGGCAGGTGGTAGCTCTCGCAATAATTCTCGACGGCCAGCTTCCAGTTCGCCGCGACTTCGATTTGCAGGGACGATCCTTCGCCGCCGTGGTGCAGGGGCTGATCGAATTCCTTCCAGCGCGCCATCAGGTCGCCGTGCGCGTTCTCGAACGCGGGGGCGTTGCCGTCGACGTTGACGAAGATCACGTCGCGCCAGACGTAAGAGCGGATGCGCACCAGACCGAGACTCTCGCGTTTGATGTCCTTGTGCGTGTTCTTACCTGGGCCGCCGACGTAGGGCGTCGTGCGTAGCTTGCCGTCGAGGCCGTAGCACCAGCTATGATAGGGGCAGCGGATGGTTGCGCGTATTTTCTGCGGCGTCTCGACGAGGATCATGCCGCGATGGCGGCAGGTGTTCTGGAACACGCCGATCCGTCCGTCGCGATCGCGCACCATCAACAACGGCATGCCGAGAAAATCCACCGGCCGCGCGTCGCCGGCCTCCGGGATGTCTTTGCCGAAGCCGATGCCCGACCAGTTGGCGAATAGCACCGCACGCTTTTCCTCGATGAAAACGGCGGGATCGATATAGTGCGCGTTGGGCAGTCCATGCGCTGTATTTATGGACGCCGTGACGGCGCTGAGGGAGCGATGCGTATTCATCGGCCTGCCTCCTGATGGGTTTATCGTCGCGAGAGTGGCGCAGGACGAAGGCGTTTCTCAATAGCACAAAATTTAATCTTGAATTTATTTCAATTCATCTGAAAGCTCGGCGACCTCGCCGATGATCCATTCCTTGAGAAGCAGAGCGGCGGCGGAAAGCTCGTCGTCCGGATAGCCGACGAGATGGAAGCGGTTCGGTGCGGTAACCGTGAATTCGCCGATCGGCACCAGTTGTCCGGTCTGGAGTATAGGGCGCAACAGGTGCTGCCAGCCGAGCGCGAGGCCGGCGCCGTCCTGGGCCGCCTGCAGCGCGACGGAATAATTGTTGACCCGGATGCCTTTGGCGATCGGCCCGTCGTAGCCCAGTTCGCGGAACCAGTCCTGCCAAGTGGTCCAGGTATTATTGTCCGAATCGAGGTGGATCAGACGTTCGCGGGCCAGCGCGTCGAGGTCGCAGCCCGTCAGCCGCTCCGCCAGGTGCCGGTCGCCGACCGGTCCGAGTCGGTCGCGGAACAGTTCGGTCTGCTGCATGCGTGGATCCGGGTCGCGGCCATAGCGGATGTAAAGGTCGATTTCCGGGGCGCCGAGAAACTGCTCATCCTGGATACGCTGGTCGATGTCGACGTCCGGGTGGGCGCGCCAGAAACGGATCACCGTCGGCGAGAGCCAGAGCGTCGCGACGGCCGAGGTGGAGCCGACGGTGACCCGCCCGTCGCTGCTCTTGTGCTGGATGCTCTTCAGGCACTGCGACACCTTGGCGAAGCTGGACGCCAGCGCTTCGAACAGGCTTTCGCCGTCTTCCGTCAGTTCGACGCCGCGGTGCTTGCGACGAAACAGGTGTGCCCCGAGTTCGGTTTCGAGCGCCTTGATCTGGTGGCTTACGGCGCCCGGCGTGACCGAGAGTTCCTGCGCGGCGTTCTTGAAGCTGAGGTGCCGCGCCGCGGCCTCGAAGGCGGCAAGTGCCGTCAGTGGGGGAAGGTTGTAGTAACGGCGGGACATGACGCCTCGTTGGTATTCGTGATCAATTTAGGTTACTTCAACTTAGTATGGCGTCATACATGTCCAAATGCGAGTTTCGAGTCTAGAGTACGAATGTCGAGCGCGCGCCGGGGTTTAATCGAAAAATTCAATCAAGTTAGGATGATTAATATAAATATGAACTGACCCTGGAAACTGCGATAAATCATCCATTGGGCATTAATGGTCGGGGATGACATGAACGAACTAGCATCGAACTGGTCCACGGACAGGCTGGCCGTCTGGGCGGCGGCGCTGACGTTCGAAGACTTGCCGGCTGACGTGGTCGCCATGGCCGAGGATTGCATTCTCGACGCCATCGGCTGCGCCATTGCCGGGCTGGAGGAGAACGGTCCCGCCGCAATCTCCGGGATGGCGGCAACTTGTTTCCCGGGCACGGATGCGGCGGTGTGGTTCAGGAATGCACGTCTTAATCCGGTCGGCGCGGCTTACGCCAATGCGGCCGCCGTTTCGGCACTCGACATTGATGACGGACACCGCCTCGCGATGGGGCATCCGGGCGCCGCCGTGGTGCCGGCGGCACTGGCGGCCGCCGAGGCGCGGGGGGCTTCAGGCCGCGACGTCATTGCGGCGATCGTCGCCGGATACGAAATTTCGGTCCGTCTCGGTCATGCCGAAATCGATAAGCCCTATCACACGGGCAACTGGACCGGATTCGGTGCCGCCATCGTTGCCGCCAGGTTGATGGGCTTGAACAGTGCGCAGATGGCGCAGGCGCTAGCGATCACCGCCTATCATAGCCCCCGCCTGCACGATCTGACCCAGTCCCGGTTCATGGGCGCCGACGTCAAGGAGTCGATTCCCTGGTCGGTGGTGACCGGTGTTTCGGCGGCGGAACTGGCGGCACGCGGCTTCACCGGTTGCCGTGACGCGCTCGACCTGGAGGGCCGTTTCGATCCGGCGATCACGCTGGACGGACTGGGTGAAGGTTTCCGCATCATGGGCACCTACTTCAAGAATTATTCGGTCTGCCGCTGGGCGCATACGTCGATCTCGGGGCTTGCCAAGATCATGCGCGAACAGGGGCTGATGGCGAACGACATCGTGCGCGTGCATGTCGATACGTTCGGCCAGGCAGCGGCGCTGAATAACAGCCCTGACCCGGACAATATCATCGGTGCGCAATACAGCCTGCCGTTTACCATGGCCGCCGCCGCGGTGTTCGGTGAGGATGCGGTTTCGCCGCTGACCGCGGATGTGATCGGCAATCCGGATGTGGTTCGTCTGGCCGAACGGATAACGATCAACCATGACCCTGAGATGGACCGGCACCTGCCGTTGCGGGCACCGGGCCGGGTCGAGGTGGAAACGGATCACGGCAATTTCGAGAAAACGGTCATTACGGCATGGGGCGACGCGGGCGGGGATACCGGCCGCAACGAATACCGTGAAAAATTTCTGCGTCTTGCGTCGAAAAGGATCGGCAGGGTTCGTGCCGTCGATGTCATTGCCGGCGTCGACCAACTGCGGTCCGGCGATGTTTCGGTTCTGCAGGACGCACTGCTGATGCTGACCATCGAGCCGTCGAGGAGGGCAGGGTGACGTTCGATCAGATCGAGACTTTCTATCTGATCGCCACCCTCGGCACCTACCGCAAGGCGACGGAACGCCTGAACGCCACCCAACCGACATTGTCGGCTCGGATCGCGGCGCTCGAGGACCGGCTTGGCGTCCAACTGTTCGATCGCGCCGGTCACAGGGTCGCGCTCACACCCGAAGGCCGTCAGTTCCTCGTCTATGCCGAGAAACTCCTGCACACCCGGGCTGAGGCGTTGCGCGCGCTCGGGGGCGACGACGAGGTGTTGGGCATCTTCCGCATCGGCGCCGCGGACACCATGGCGATCACCTGGATTCCCGGCTTCCTTGCCCACGTCCGTGAAAAGCATCCACAAGCGACATTCGAGTTGAATATCGCACCTTCACACCAACTTCGCGAAGACATGTTGCAGCGTCATATCGACATTGCCTTCATGGTCGGTCCGGTTTCGCACGCCGATATCGTCAACATCCCGCTCTGTCGGTGTTCGATGGTGCTGACGGCCTCGCCGGAACTGGGTTTGCCCAAGGGCAAGGCAAGCCTCGCCACGCTGTCGGGACACGATATCTTTACCTTCGACCGGCGCACCCGTCCGTACCATCAACTGCAGCAGTACCTGAATGGTATCGACGGGACGGATATCCGCTTGAGCCCGGTCAACTCGCTGCAAGCCGCCGTACTGATGGTCGAGAAGGGGCTGGGCCTAGGCGCCGTGCCACGCGCGGTCGTCGAGGACAAGATCGCCGCGGGGACGCTGGTCGAGATCAAGAGCGATATCGCGCTACCCGAAATCGATTTCGCGATCGGTTATGTCGCGGGACCGGACGTTGCTGCCGCGGCCGCGGTCGGGGCGCTCGCACGCGAATATCTGAAGTCCCTGGGATCAACCGAGTCGATCAAAATTTTTGATTAATTTTGATTTTTTATATCGATTTGATCGATGCTCATGGTGCGTGTAGGTCTGTCCCGGCAATAGATCAGGGGAGTGAGGATCATGGATTGGCGCGCAGGCACGGATATCGGCGGAACGTTCACCGACATCGCGTATATCGATCCCGACGGCTTCCTGTTCACGGAGAAAGTGCCGTCCACACCCGGCAACTATGGGCGCGGGGTTGTCGATGGTCTGGGCGGACTGGCCGAAAAGCAGTCGCTCGACCTTGGCGGTCTGAAAGAAATGGCGCACGGCTGTACTGTAGCGACGAACGCCATCCTTGAAGGCAAAGGTGCGAAGACGGCACTGGTGACAACCGCTGGGTTCCGCGACGTGCTGGAACTCCGCCGCATCCGGGTGCCGCGTCTCTATGAGCCCCTTTATACCAAGCC
Source organism: Rhodospirillales bacterium (assembly GCA_965229805.1). Classification (GTDB taxonomy): domain Bacteria; phylum Pseudomonadota; class Alphaproteobacteria; order Rhodospirillales; family Casp-alpha2; genus UBA4479. The sequence continues at coordinate 550,160 of CBDDJO010000001.1, forward strand.
CGCGCCCCTCGCACCCCGCAACCTGCGCTTCGAGGTGGAGGAACGGGTCGCCGCCGACGGCAACGTCGTCACGTCGCTGAACGAGGACGATGTCAAGCGGGCCGCGGCGGGAATCCGGGCCTCGGGTGCGGAAGCGGTCGCCGTCTGTTTCCTGCATTCCTACCGTAATCCCGGGCATGAACGCCGCGCCGGCGAGTTGCTGCGCGAGTTGCTGCCCGAATTGTTCATCACGCTGTCGATCGACGTGCTGCCGCAAATCCGTGAATACGAACGAACCTCGACGACGGTTATCAATGCCTACGTCGGGCCGCCGGTCCGCCGCTATGTCGAGGGCATGATGGGCGATCTTTCGGCCTCGGGGATGGATGCCGACATTTCGATCATGCAGTCGTCCGGCGGCACGGTCGGTGCCGCCTCGGTGCTGGAGAAACCCGCGCAGATCATCGAATGCGGACCGGCGGCCGGTGTCGTCGGTGCGGCATACCTGTGCGAGAAACTCGGCATCGATAGCGCCATTACGTTCGACATGGGCGGCACCACGGCCAAGGGCTCGCTGATCGAGGCCAATCAGATGATCTATGCGGAAAACTACGAGGTCGGCGCATCGATGAGCACTGCCGGTACCATCGCCGGCGGCGCCGGTTATGCGTTGAACCTGCCGGTCATCGATATCTCGGAAGTCGGTGCGGGGGGCGGGTCGATCGTCAGCGTCGATCGCGCGGGCGCCATCAAGATCGGCCCTGAAAGCGCGGGCGCGGTGCCGGGACCCGCGTGTTACGGGGCCGGCGGCACGTTGCCGACGGTGACCGACGCCAACGTCGTCATCGGGTTTCTCAACCAGGAAGGTCTTGCCGGCGGTTCGGTGCCGATCGATCCGGCGCTTTCTCACCAAGCCATTGCGGAAACCGTCGCCGAACCGCTCGGCCTCGACACGGTCAAGGCGGCCCACGGCGTGCACGAAGTCGCGAATGCGACCATGGTGCGCGCCCTCAAGGCGGTCACCACCTATCGCGGTCGCGACCCTCGCGACTTCGCGATTATCGCCTTTGGCGGCAATGGTGGCGTGCACGGCGCGGGCATGGCGAGAAGCCTCGAGGTCAAACGCGTGATCGTGCCGGCGGCGGCGGGCGTGTTCAGCGCGGTCGGACTTTTGGTGGCAAAACGCTCCGTGACCGTTGTCGGCGCGTTGCCTGCAATGCTGACCTCCCTCGGCGGCGATATCGTCCGACCTGTCAGAACCGCTCTCGAAAAACAGGCCGCGTACTTGCTCAATGCAAAAGGCGGCGAGATGAATTTCGAATACGCGCTCGACATGCGTTACGTCGGCCAGGCCTTCGAACTCAGCATCCCGGTGCCGGGCGGTGAGATCGCCGCTGCGGCCGCGCCGGCACTCCGGACCGCGTTCGAGAACGAGCATGAACGCCGGTTTGGACACAAGTTCGACGAAGGAAACGATGTCGAGGTCGTCGCCCTCAAGGTCGTCGCGACCGTACGAGCGAGCGAGACGCCGGCAAAGCTTCGGGCGGACAAACCCGCCGTCGCAGAAGCTTGCCGCACTGTCTACTTCGGCGAGGCGTTCGGTTTTCTGGAAACGCCGGTGATCGGGCGCGGCGATTTATCCGCGGTACCCAGGCGAGGGCCGTTGATCGTCGAGGAATACGAGGGCACGACGGTCGTGCCGCCTGACGCGAGCGTGCACCTGGACGCGCTCGACAACATCGTAATCGACCTGGAGTACGCATGATGAAGGATGACACGATGACCCGCCCATCGACCGATCCGTTCCTTCTGGAAGTATTGCGGAACGCGTTCGATACCATCGCCGAGGAAATCACGCTGACCATTATCCGCACGGCCTATTCGCAGATCGTGCGCGACTCCTTGGATTTTTCCACCGCGCTGTGCGACGCGCAGGGGCGGACACTGGCCCAGGGGGTGTGTACGCCTATGCATCTCGGCAGTTTCCACGACGCGCTTTTGAACATGGTGCGGGAGATCGGCGACGACATTCACGAAGACGACTATTACATCATGAATGACCCGTATGCCGCCGAGGGGCAGCATCTGCCGGACATCTACGTGGTCAAACCGGTGTTTGTCGCGGGGACGCTCAAGGGTTGGTCGACGACACTGGCACACCACTCGGACGTCGGCGGGATCGTCGCCGGATCGAATGCGCTCGGCGCGACCGAAATCTGGCAGGAAGGCTTGCGGCTGCCGGTTCTGAAACTCGTCGACCGGGGTGTGCGCAACGAAACGCTGTGGAAGATTATCGGCCTCAACGTGCGCACGCCCGACCTCGTCTACGGCGACCTGCAGGCGCAGATGGCGGCGTGCGCGACCGGGGCCAAGGGCATGCAGAAGCTCTATGCGCGTTACGGCGAAGACGTTATCGACGGGGCGATCGAGGATCTCAACGACTACACCCGGCGTCTCGCCGAAGCCGAGATATCGGATATCCCGAACGGCACCTACCGCTTCACCGATCACATCGACGGCATTGGCGACGACCCCGAACCGATCATCCTCAATGTCACCGTGACGGTGAAGGATCACCGAATCGTCGTCGACTGGGAAGGATCGTCTATACAGGTCCAAGGCGGCGTCAATTCGACGTTTCCGTTCACAAAGGCATGCGCATATGCGGCGCTGCGTTCGGTCATGCAGGCCGATATTCCGAACTGTCATGGCTTCACCGAGGTGGTCGAGGTGCGTGCACCCGAAGGCACCGTGGTCCGTCCCGTCTCGCCGGGGCCGTGCGGCGCACGAGGCATTACCGGATACCGCATGATCGACTGCCTGTTCGGCGCGTTGGCTCAAGCGGTCCCGGAACGCGTCACCGCCGACGGTTCGGGCGGGTCGACTCTGCCGACGATATCCGGCAATCACGCCGGCAAGCCCTATATCTTCTGCGAAACCGCGATGGGGACATGGGGTGCCAGCGCCGCTGCCGACGGCCAGGAAGGCGTGCCGCACATCGGTGCCAACCAGTCCAACGTCCCGGTTGAGATGATCGAGGCGGCATATCCGATACGCATCGAACGCTACGGCTTCGTCGCCGACTCGGGTGGCCCGGGGCAACACCGGGGTGGCCTCGCCATCGAACGCAATTACAGGGTGCTGTCGGATACGGCGTTGTTGAATGTCCGTTCCGACAAACGTGCGTTCCCGCCGCACGGTTTGTTCGGCGGTGCCGAGGGGAGGCCGTCTATGAACCTCCTACGGTCAGAGGAAAGCGAGAGGACGCTGCCGGTGTTGCTTAGCGAGCCGGTGCGGATGAATAAGGGTGATATCTTCTGTCACCGGATGGCGAGCGGCGGCGGGTACGGCAAGGCGTTCGAACGCGACGCCCAAGACGTGCTGAATGACGTCATTCTCGAAAAGGTTTCCATCGACGGCGCGAAGCGTGACTACGGCGTGGTAATCGTTTCGAACAACGGCGGATACGCCGTCGATGCGGACGCGACGACGGCCGCGCGACGGGCGGTCGTCACACAGTAGCCGCTCTATCCGGCGGCATTGCCTTTCGGTTTGTAGCCGAGCCGCTCCTCGTTCTCGCGCTTCACCTGCTGCAGGTAGGCGTGGTGGTTCTCGGTGCTTTGGTAGAGAAATCTGAGGACGCGTAACTGGAGTTTCTCGTCGTCCGAGAACCATGCCGCGATGATGGTCAGAAACTCGTCCGTGGCGCCCTTCGAGATCGGCGCCTTGTCGTCGTCTTCAAGAACCGCGATGCAATACGCAACGTGCGCGATCAGCCGCATGATCTCCGGCTGCGCGGTCAGTCGTTTCGCGACAACGCCTTCAAGGAGATCGACTCGTTCGTCGACGCTCAGGCTTTCCAATTTATTGACCACGAAGTCTTTCACAAGCCGCACCGCCGCCGCATAGGCGTCCGCTTCGCCGGTGACCTCGCGGGTGACGGCTTCGACTTCGGTGGCCATTTCCGTGAGAAGTTCCTCGCGGTCGTCGCGGCGTCCGATTAGCAGGTAACGAATCGCGGAAGACAAGGCTTTCTTGGCCCGCGCGCGTTTGGATAAGCCGAACATGACTTGTTACGTTACCTTCTCAAGCTTACGTTTCGATGACACGGATGATCCTGTCGCCGTTGGTTTCCTGCCATGGCATCACCAATGTGAAATACCGCGTTTCCGTCTGTCTGTCGATCTGAGAGGCTCCTTTAGGATTCGGAACCACCGTGAGAATGGACAAGACGATGCATGCCTCTCGACCGTGGATTTGAGTGCGGTGATCGTCGCGTGATTGGGCCCGGCGGCTGCTGGCAGATTTGTTCGCGCACCTGATGTCCGGGGAATTGAGTCTGGCCGTGCGAAGGCCAACCCGATACCATCCCTGCCGACCGAAACAACACTTCTGCGTTCCTGCCATGCGCTCGTTCCTCGATTTTGCGGACCTGATCAAGCCGATGACGCCCGGCACGTTCTTTGCCGACTACTACGGACGCAATCCGTGTCTGGTGGAGGGGGATGCAAGCCTCTACCCCACACTGTTTGACTGGGACGACGTGACGCAACTCCTTGAGATGTCGTCGATCTGGACCGATGAAACGCTGAAGGTCGTTTTAGATGAAAAAACCATCGACCCGGGCGAGTACTGCCGGCGCGCGATGGGCCGGGACGGCGTGTCGGTGCTGCGTCCGAGGCCGAAGAAAATCAGCGAGTGGATGGACAGGGGCGCCAGCGTCGTCTTCAACAGCGTCGAGCACATGCACCCGGGCCTGCGTTCGGTGACCGAGGCCATCGGCTTCGCGACGAATTGCATGGTGACGGCGAACATTTACTGTTCCTATGCCGGACATCAGGCATTTCGCTCGCATTTCGATACCACGGACGTCTTCGTGCTGCAGATTTCCGGCACCAAAATCTGGAATATCTACGAGACCCGGTTCCCCGAACCCATCGATGCGGACGGTTTTCAGTTCACCAGCTTCGACGATGCCTATCACAAGCGCACCAAGGGCAAACCTAAGATGCGGCCGACGCTGGCGCCGGGCCACTTCCTTTATTTGCCGAAGGGTCAGTATCATGACGCCTGTGCGACCGACGGGCCGTCCCTGCACATTACGTTCGCGACCACGCAGGCGCGCGGCGTTGATTTCCTGCGCACCATCATCAACTCGTTGGTGGAGGTGCAGGAATTCCGTGCCGCGCTGCCGGACTTCGATGATGCCCAGGCGCACGATACGCATGTCCGCAAACTCGCCGATCGTTTGCACGAAATTCTCCTGCAGCCGGACATCGCGGCGCAGATGCGCGACGACCAGCGGCGCCGGGCGTTCCAGGACCTGGCGCGGTTCGGCGTCCCGGACCGGATCGGCGCCACGGTCTATCGCGTGCGTCATGTTCCCGCCAATCTGTCGTTGGGCGGCGATGGATATGTGCTGAACGCCGGTGGTCAGGCCGTGCAGGTGCCGGGCGAGGCGACCATGGCCGTCGAATGGGTGATTGGGCAATCGGCGTTCATCGCTGAAGACCTGGTCGATGCCGTGCCGGAATTAAGCGAGGATCTGCGTGCCGATCTTCTGGATATGCTGTGTAAGGTGGGCGTACTCGATCCCATCGTGCGCTGAAACGGCGCAGCTCAGGTAAAATCGAACCCGCGTGCCTTGAGCGCCGCGCGCAGCCCGTCCCTCGCCTTGGCCGACAGCTTGGCATCGATCTCGTCGGACCAGGAATCCGGCGTCGTTGATTTGCCGATGGCGTCATAATGCGCCTTCAGATCCGCGTTGTAGGGATCGATGACCGCGAGCGAGGCGTCGGCGTCGTAGCGGTCGCGGTGAACGATGCCGGTTTGCGGCATGCGGGGTTTCTGTTTCGGCGCCTCGTCCGGGAAGCCCAGGCACATGCCGAACACCGCGTAGACCCGCTTTGGCAGTTCCAGGATTGCCGCGATTTCCTCGGGGTCGTTGCGGACAGCGCCGATCATCACCCCCTGGATACCGAGGGATTCCGCCGCGACGTAAGCCGCCATGCCGACAAGCGCGGCGTCGATGGTCGCGACCAGGCCCAGTTCCAGATTGTTGTCGTCAGCTGAATGGTCGTGGCGTTGAAAGGCCGCTTCGATGCGCGTCAGATCGGCCAGGAACGCCAGAAACACCGGGCACGAGACGATGTGCTTCTGATTGCCGCACGGCACCGCGATCCGTTCCTTGATGGCCTGATCGCGCACCTGGATGACGCTGTAGGCTTGTACGTTGGAAGATGTCGGCGCCCTGAGCGCCGCCGACAGTATGGCGTCCACGTGGGCGTCCGATACCGGCGCATCCGCATACTTGCGGACGCTGCGTCGGTTCAGAAGGGCGTTGATCGTTTCGCTCTCAAACGGGTTCGAAACCGTGTCCGGGCTCATTAAAAGGCTCCATTCGTCATCAGTTATGGGACAGTTGGGCGAAATCATGCCCTGACGCGGCAGGGAATTTCAACGTTACAACGGTTTCTTTGATAGTATGTGCCCTGAAGTCGGCGGCAGTTCCCGCATCACCCGTGTCGGTGCATTGAGCCGGCCACAGCAGCGGAGACGTTTGAATGCTCGACACGCTCAGGAAAATCTTCAAGACCCTCGACGACGCGTCCAGGAAGGCGGAGCGTAAATGCGGCGTTTGCGGCCATGTCATGCAGGGTTATCCGAGGCGCTGCGAAAAATGCGGCACGGATCTGGAAGATTCCTTCGAATAGGCGCCCGCTCACGCGGGGTTTACTAATACAATCACATCGTGGTGACGGCGTTCTCTCGCCGCTGTGACTCGCTCACCGAAATTCGTGAGGGTTACATTCATCAAGTTTCTAATATTCTCGTAACTTGTTCAGAATAATAAATAATTTTACCTCACGACCGGGTGATCGGGTTTGAGTGTCCAAAGTGCGTTTCGCTGCGTATCTCTTTGTAACGACGCATTCAAGTCGTTCCCGGTGCACAGGCGTGCATCGGGCTGAGATGGAAAACACCACATGAAAGGAGATCCATCATGAAGACCCAGAAAATCATTACTGCAGTCGCACTTGCCACCGTGATCGGCGCTGCCGCGCCGGCCGTCGCCGACGGAAACGGCGGACGGTTCCCGGGTGAGGCGGTCGAACACCTGACCATGGAACTGCAATCGCAGCACACGGTCATGAACACGGAATCGGTGGGCGCATACAGCACCGCACGGTTTCCGGGTCTCAAGGTGGAACAGCTGACCCGGGAGATCGAGGAAATGAACCTCGACACCGATGCCGAGCCGGTGACGACCGACGCACCGATCTACGGCTAACCGAACGTGACGGCACTTTGATGCCGAAATCGTAACGAAGGGCCGGTCCCGCTGGGGCCGGCCTTTTTCGTGCGGGTTACGGGATTTTCATCAACAAGCCCCGGCACGTCACACGAACTTTACTAATTTAGTCACTTTCCATTCACGGTTGGCTCGCTGTCTCGGGACCCGGTATCTGATATCTGTGAAGAGGTGCTGTTCCGGTTGAGGCCGGGCCAATTAAGAGTCTGAAAATAAAAGAGAATATTCCTCTCTCGGGAGTGATCCGGGTTTAAGTGCGTCGTTTGCCGGGCCGTACTAACTTGAGCATCAACAAGCGAACGTAAGGAAACAGCGCGTTCGCTTGGAGTTAAACCGAAAGTAACGATTAATTTCAAAGTAGGAGGAAATCATGAATACCCAGAAAATGACTGCGGCACTTGCTCTCGCACTCGCATTAGGCGCCGCCGCGCCGGCTTTTGCCGATAACTCGGGCCGCTTTCCGGGCCTGGAGGTCGAGCGACTGACCGAACAGTTGCAGGAGCAACAGGTTGAGTCGGAAAATCAGGCGCCATCCGAAGTGACTGGCGAGTCGACGTACGGTTGACCGGTACCGATTGCACGGACGTGCCAACGGCAAGTTAGGGAACCGGCACCTTCGGGTGCCGGTTCTTTTTGCTTGGGTTACGGGATTTTCATCAACAAGCCCCGGCCGATGGTCTATAAACCATCCGCATGAGCGGTAATTTCGACAGACAGATGGATAAAGCCGGCAAGCGGCACGCCACTGGCGATTACAAGGGCGCGGCCAAGATTTACCGCTCTCTTCTGGCGCGCGACCCGGGCAACGACATCGTCAAATTCTTCCATGCGCTGGCCGAGTTCGATTTGGGCAATCGCGAAAAGGCCATCGACACGCTGAAGAATATTACCACGCGTGTCCGCGACGTGCCGAAGATCCACATGGATCTCGGTCACATGCTGGAGCGGGAAGCACGTTACGGGGAAGCCGCCGCCGCTTTCGCCGCCGCCGCCCGGCTGTCACCGATGGAGCCGGGGCCGCACGTTATGTCCGGCCACATGCGGATGCAGATGGGCGACACCGAGGCCGCGATCGATGGTTACCGCAAGGGGCTCGATCTGCAGCCGGGCGCCAACGATGTGCGCGTCGCGTTGACCCGGGCGCTGATGACGGCGGGGCTGTGGGACGAAGCCGCCCTCGAGTGCGAGCGCGTGTTACGTGCGGCGCCGGGGCACACCGGTGCGACGGCACTCAAGTCGATTGTCTGCTACGAGACCGGAAACGCGGACGAGGCCCGCAAGATCGCCGATTTCGAAAAGCGTTTGATGGTCCACGATATCGTCGATCACATCGGCGCAGATCAGGTCGAGAGCGTTAACGCATCGCTTGCGGATGCTATCGCCAACCACCCGACGATTGCCTACGAACCCAAGGATTACTCGACGAAAAAGGGCTATCACACCGGCGATATCACTAAGGACAATTCGGGACCGATACCGGCGTTCCTGGACTGGATACGTTCCGAGGTCGACACGCTGATCGCCGAATGCCGGACAACACAGGCCGATGATTTCGAACGGCGCGCCCCCGCCGGCTATAAACTGAATGCGTGGGGTGTGGTGATGGAGGATCAGGGCCACCAGGCCTCGCATATCCACCGCGACGCGTGGCTGAGCGGCGTCTACTATCCCAAGGTGCCCGATGCCGTCAGGGAGGACGACGACACGCATGCCGGTTGGATTGAATTCGGCACGCCGCACGACTATCCGAAGCGCAAGACCGTTTCGGACGTCAAGATGCTGCTGCCGCGGCCCGGGCGGGCGATTATGTTCCCGTCCTATTTCTATCATCGCACGGTGCCGCTCAGGGCGACCGAGACGCGGATCAGCATCGCTTTCGACGTCATTCCAGGGTAGCGGGGAATTCCAAGCCAATGCGCGATCTGCGCTTGTGCCGGGCGGCATCCCGACTAGGATGCGTCATTGTGCGGCGCATCATTCTTGAATGAGACGGAGATATTATGGACCCGACGGTAGGCGGCATTTTACTTCTGGGGCTTGTTATCGGTCTGCAACACGCACTGGAAGCCGACCACGTCGCCGCCGTGTCGTCGATTGCGACCGGCGAGACGTCCATGCGCCGCATCGTCACCCATGGCGCGCTCTGGGGCATCGGACACACGATCACCCTGGCGCTTGTCGCCGGGTCGGCGATTTATTTCGGGGCAGGCATTGAGGCTTCCATCGCGGGTTGGCTCGAATTCGGCGTCGGTATCATGCTGGTGCTGCTGGGCGGGCATGTGATCTGGCGGATGATCCGCGACCGGGTGCATTTTCACACGCACCGTCACGACGATGGGACGGTGCATATGCATGCGCATTCGCACGCCGGCGAGGATGTCCCGCACGGCAGGAACGCGCACGCACACGAACATCCCCAAGGCCTGCCGTGGCGGACGCTTACCGTCGGCCTGATGCACGGCATGGCGGGCTCGGCGGCGCTCGTGGTGTTGACGGCGACGTCGGTTGCCGATCCGCTGACCGGCGTTGGCTACGTGATCCTGTTCGGGATCGGTTCGATCGCGGGCATGTCGGCGCTTTCGGCCGTGATCGCGGTGCCGCTGAGTTATGCGGCACGCACCCTGACCTGGGCCAACCGGGCGCTGCAGGGCGGGATCGGCGTGGCAACGGCGTTTCTGGGCATCTTCGTCATGTACGAAACCCAACTGCATCAGTTGTTCGCCCAATAAGATATGTCGCCGCATTTTGGGGTTTCCATTAACCCGTTTCTAACGGCCTATGCGCCATAAAGTCCGAATGGCCCGCAAATCCAAACGCAACGGCAGGAAAGCATCCGCCGGTCCGTCGCTCTGGCGGCGTGCCGGAAAGTGGCTCGCCACGTTCGTCGTCTGGGGCCTGATCGGGTCCCTGTTCATTGCCGGTTGGTTTTACACCGACCTGCCCGATGTGGAAGGCAGCCTGGCGCCGTCCAGGCGGCCGACGGTGTGGGTGCTCGACGCCGCGGGCAAGGAGATCGCCGCCGTCGGCGACCTCTACGGCATTCCGGTGCGTCTTTCCGACCTGCCGCCGGCATTGCCGCAGGCGGTGCTGGCGACCGAGGACCGGCGTTATTACGACCACTTCGGCATCGACCCCATCGGCCTCATCCGCGCCATGATCGCCAATGTTCGCGCCGGGCGGATCGTGCAGGGTGGCAGTACCATCACCCAGCAGGTCGCCAAGAACCTGTTCCTCAGCCACGAGCGGACCTACAAGCGCAAGATCCAGGAGGTCATGCTGGCGCTGTGGCTGGAGCATCGCTTCACCAAGGACCAGATTCTCGAACTCTATCTCAACCGGGTCTATTTGGGGGCCGGCACCTACGGTGTCGACGCGGCGGCAAGGAAGTATTTCGACAAGCCGGCTTCGGCGCTTAATGTCTGGCAGTCGGCGATGCTGGCGGGCCTGTTGAAGGCGCCCAGCCGCTACAACCCGCACAGCGACGACGACCGTGCCGAAAAGCGCACGCGGATCGTGCTCGCGAACATGGTCGCGGCCGGGTATCTCACCGAGGGGCAGGCCAAAAGAGCCCGCGCGAGCTCAAGCACCGGCACCACATCCCGGCCGGGCCGTACCGCGCCCTATTTCGTCGACTGGATTCTCGATCAGGTGCAGGACTATGTCGGTGCCCAGGATCGGGATTTGATCGTGCAGACGACGTTGAACCGGGACATTCAATTAACGGCGGAGCGCGGGCTCGCCGACGTGCTGCAGAAAGCGGGCAAACAGCGCCACATCGGCGATGGCGCGGTCCTGCTGATGACGCCCCAGGGGGCCGTGCGCGCCATGGTCGGCGGCGATGACTACGCGACGACGCAATTCAACCGGGCGACCCAGGCGCGTCGCCAACCGGGTTCGGCATTCAAGCCGTTCGTCTATCTGGCCGGCCTGAAATCAGGACTGTCGCCGGATGACGTGATCGAGGATGCACCGATCAGGATCGGCGACTGGGCGCCCAGCAATTTCGACGGCAAGTTCGGCGGGCCGACCACGATTTCGGACGGACTCGCGAAGTCGGTCAATACGGTCGCCGTGCGCGTCGCCATGAAGGCGGGGATCGGCCGCGTCGCCGATACCGCGCGCACCGTCGGCATCGATCCCGGTGAAAAACCGGACGCTTCGATCGCGCTCGGCACGGTCGAGACGACGCTTCTGGAACTGGTCAGCGCCTATGCACCATTCGCCAATGGCGGCAACGGAATCATTCCCTACGGGATCGAGGAAATTCGCGATGGCGGCGGCGAGATTCTCTATCGCCGCCAGGGCTCCGGGCCCGGTGAGGTGGTGAAACCGCATCTCCTCGGCCCCATGAACAGCATGCTTCACAGGGTCATCACGGAGGGTACCGGCAAGGCCGCAGCCTTCGGGCGCGATGCCGCCGGCAAGACCGGGACGTCGCAGAATTATCGCGACGCCTGGTTCGTCGGCTACACGGCGAATTACATCGCCGGTGTCTGGCTTGGGAACGATAACGGCGCCCCCATGGACCACGTCACCGGCGGCAGTTATCCGGCGCGCATCTGGCGCGACGTCATGGCGGCGGCACACGAGGGGGCGCCGGCGCGCGATCTGCCGAGACCGGGCGACGACCGGGGGTTCTTCGCCAAACTGCTGGAAACCATCGAGGACGCCAAGCAGGAGGCGCAGAAGGCGATCGACAACGTGGAGCCGGGACCGGGCGCGCCGAAATCGATTCCCGACAACATACCGGAACTTAACTGAGCACGACTCTTAGCCGCGGTTCTTGTTCAAGCGCTCGATGGTAGCGGTCGTGGAAAAGCCGTCCTTGAGTTCCGCCAGCACGATCTCGCCGCCCCAGCCTTGGACGAGGTCGGCGCCGACCACCTGATCGACGGTGTAGTCCGCCCCCTTGACCAGCACATCCGGGTGCAGGCGTTCGATGAGTTCGTATGGTGTGTCTTCGCCGAAAATGACCACGAGGTCGACGGACGCGAGAGACGCCAACACGGCACTTCTCGCCGCCTCGTTCTGCACAGGACGGTCCGCGCCCTTGAGACGCTGCACGGAGGCGTCCGAATTCAGACCGACGATCAGCCGATCGCAGGCGGCCCTGGCTTGTGCCAGCAACGAAACGTGTCCCGGATGCAATAGGTCGAAGCACCCATTGGTGAAACCGACCTTGAGGCCCTGACGGCGCCAGCGCGCGATGCGGTCGATGGCTTCGGCATCGGTCAGCACCTTGGCTTCCGCGTCCGAGAGGTCCTGGTGGTGAAGCGCGGCGATCAATTCGGCGGCGTGGCAGACGGCGGTGCCGATCTTGCCGACGACGATCCCGGCGGCGGTGTTGGCGACGCGGGCGGCGTCGGGCGCTTCGGCGCCGGATGCGATCATCGCGGCGACGGCGGCGACCACGGTGTCGCCCGCGCCGGAAACGTCGAATACCTCTCGGCTTTCGGCGGGCAGATGGTGGGCGTCGCCGTCTTTCGCGACCAGCGTCATACCGTCGGCGCTGCGGGTCACCAGCATGCCGCCAAGGCCGTGCGCGGCGATCAGTTTGCGGGCGGCGGCGCAGATGGCTTCGGAATCTGGTGCTGCCGCCTGGGTTGCCTGTTCCAGTTCCTTGCGGTTCGGCGTCACCAGGCTTGCCCCCTGGTAGCGGTCGTAACCTTCGCCCTTGGGATCGACGATCACCGGCACGCCGGCCTTGCTTGCCGCGACGATGATGGCCCGGGCGCGGCCGTCGGCGAGCACACCCTTGTCGTAATCCGAGAGGACCACCGCGCCGAAGTCGCCGATATTCTTTGTCGCCGCATCGACCATTGTCTTCGCGGTTCGTTCATCGATGCCGGCGCCGGCTTCCCAGTCGGCGCGCATCATCTGCTGATTGCCGGCAACGTATCGCACCTTGATGGTCGTCGGCCGGGCCGGATCGGTCTTGAGATCGGCCGTGATATGCGGATCGGCGGCGAGCGCTTCGGCGAGTTCCTTGCCGGCCGTGTCGTCACCACGGATGGCGATGAAGGTAACGTCGGCGCCGAGTGCCGCCAGATTGCGGACCACGTTTCCGGCGCCGCCCGGCATGCTGCTCTCGGAAGTGACGCGCAGAACGGGAATCGGCGCTTCCGGTGAAATCCGGTCGACCGCGCCCGAGACGAAACGGTCGAGCATGGCGTCGCCGACGACGAGGACGCGGCTGCCCTCGATGTTCTCGACCAACGGGATCAGGCGCGACCGGTCCATGTCAGACAAGCCCCAGTTCAATCTCGAGCGCGCCGCACAACATCTGTCCCAGCATGATGTGCATTTCCTGGATGCGCGCCGTGGTGTCGCTCGGCACGACGAGCAGCGGGTCGGCGAGCCCGGCAAGCTTGCCGCCGTCCTTGCCGCCGAGGGCCGCGCCGACGATGTCCAGCGCCTGCGCGGTCTGGAGGCCGCGGATCACGTTCTCGGAGTTGCCCGATGTGGAAATGCCGATGGCGACGTCACCCGGCTTGCCGATGGCTTCGATCTGGCGGGAAAAGATGTTCTCGAAACCGAGATCGTTGCCGCCGGCGGTCAGCGCCGACGTATCGGTCGTCAGCGCGACGGCGGCGATCGGCGCGCGGTCGGTCTTGTAGCGGATCGTCAGTTCCGTTGCCAGGTGCTGGCAGTCGGCGGCGCTGCCGCCGTTGCCGAAGAACATGATCTTGCCGCCGTGGCGCACGCTTTGCGCGCATCTGGCCAGAAGCTCGGCGAACCCTTCGGCGCAGGCGTCCCGTGTCTTCCGCACGATGTCGGCGTGCTCATCGAACTCGGCGGCGTAAAAAGCGTTGATGTCCATGTGTCGTTCTATCTTACAAGTCTATGCGTTCGCCAGTCCGGAGGCTTTCCATGATGGCAATGGTGGCGGCGGCGGTCTCGATCAGTTCCGATTCCGGAATGGGCGGGACGCCACCGGTGACGGCTTTGACGAAGGCTGCCAGTTGCTGTCTGTGGCCCTTGTCTTGTGTTGCGGACGAAGTTTTGACGTTGCCGCCTGCCGCCAGCGTCAGCCTGCGGAAATCATCCAGCGTCGCCGCCCGGCCACCGGCGAACATCTCGATGTGCTCCTTGGGCAGCGCCGTGTCGCCAAGTGCCGTGTAGACGACCGAGGCGAGCGAGCCGTCGGCGAAGCGGATCTGTGCCGCGACGTTGTCGCCGCTACCGCCGGTTTCGGTTGCCCCTTCGGCGCGCACGCTCAAGATGGCGGCGCCGGCAAGACAACGCGCAAGGTCGATAAAGTGGCACATCTCGCCCAGTACGCGGCCGCCGCCCTCGTCGGTGCTCTGGGTCCAGTGATCCCCTTCGATGGCGCCGCCGTTGATGCGGATCGAGATCACGCGCGGGCCGTCGCAGCCGTCGAAGTGCGCTTTCATTTCAGAAATTTGCGGGGCAAACCGGCGGTTGTAACCGACCTGCAGAATGCCGCCCGAGGTATTGAGGGCCGCAATCACGCCGTTCAGTTGTTCCAGATCGAGAGCCAGTGGTTTCTCCACGAACACCGACTTGCCGGCCTCGAGCGCCCGCGCCGTCAGCGATGCGTGGCTGTCGTGCCGGGTCGCGACCACGACAGTGTTGATGTCAGCATCGTCGAGCACCGCAGTTTCGTCGGCGGCGGCAACCTCGAACCCGAACTGGCCGGCGCCGTGTTCGGCCGTGGCACCACGCGTCGTCGCCAAAGTCTTGAGACGCACATCCGGTATCGACTGCAGACCCGGCAGCAGCACGGCACGGGCGAAGTTGCCGGCGCCGATCATGCCGATAACGCAGTTCCCGCTTTTGGCGTTGGTCTTGCGGGTCTGTAATTTCGGCGCCGGTCTGGTGTCTTCCTCGGGGTATGTAAGCACCACGCCCATATGGCGTTCACCGCCGCCGGTGACGAGCGTATAGGCGTTCTTCGCGTCATCCAGTGCGAACCGGTGCGTGGTGAGCCGCGTGACGTCGAGCCGCCTGGCCAGTCCCGGCTGCATCAGCCGCAGCGTTTCCGCCAGGTTCGCCGTTTCCGTCCAGCGTACCCAGCCTTCGGGATACGTGTGGCCGCGGTGTTCGTAGCCGGTGTCGTAGCGGCCGGGGCCGTACGACCGCGAGACGATGATATTGAGTTCCTTTTGCATGAACGCGGCATAGGGAAATGCCGTGCCGGTCAGGCCGACCATGACGACCCGTGCCCGGTCACGGGCGACCTCGGCGGCAAACTCGAAGGGCGCGGCGTTATCGGTGGCGGCGGCAATGATGACCGCGTCGGCACCGATGCCGCCGCTTAGTTGGCGGACACTTTCGACGCCGTCGCTTTCCGGTGCGGATGCCGTTTCGGCACCCATGGTGCGGGCCAGCTCAAGCCGGTCATCCGCGTAATCGAAGGCGGCGACGCGAACGCCCGCGAGGGTCAGGAACCGGATTGCCAACTGCCCGACGAGCCCGCAGCCGACGACCGCGACGACGTCGCCGAGCCCGGCGTTCGCATTGCGGACACCGTGCATGGCGATGGCGCCGAGCGTGCCGTAACACGCTTCCTCGTCCGGCACGTCGGCGGGAATCTTCGCCACCAGATTCCGGGGCACACTGTTCAGTTCGGCATGATTGGCGATGCCGGCCCCGGCCATGGCGACCCGGTCGCCGACGGCGAACTCGCCCTCGAGACCGGCGCCGACGGCAACCACCTCGCCGGCCGCCGAATAGCCGAGAGGCAGCGGCTCGTCGAGGCGCGCCATCACCGTCTTCCAGGTGTTGACCAGCCCTTCCTTCTTCGCCTTTTCGAGCACCTTCCTGACCAGGTCGGGCCGGGCCTGCGCCTTGCCGGCCAGGCTCTTGCGCGCGAAGTCGATGACCATCCGCTCGGTGCCGGCGGAAATCAGCGAGGCGCGGGTGCGGACCAGCAGTGCGCCGCCGCGCACTTTCGGCGGCGGTACGTCCTTCAGCGCCAGTTTGCCGGTCTTGCGCGATTGAATGACTTGTTTCACCGCCTGGGCGCTCCTGTCAGGCCAGGTGCCTGAAATAATCGATTGTTTTCTGCAGGCCGTCGCGTAGATGGATTGTCGGCTCCCAGTCCAGCACGGACTTGGCGAGCGTGATGTCCGGGCAGCGTTGCATCGGATCGTCCGCCGGTAGCGGCTTAAGGACGATTTCGGGTTTGGTGCCGGTCATCTCGGCGACGGCCTCGGCCAACTCGCGGATCGTGAACTCGCCGGGATTGCCGAGGTTTATAGGGCCGGTGTGTTCGTCGCCGGCGTCCATAAGCCGGATCATGCCCTCGACCAGATCGTCGACGTAACAGAAGGATCGGGTCTGCGAGCCGTCGCCGTAAAGCGTCAGCGGCTCGCCCTGGAGCGCCTGCATGATGAAGTTGGAGACCACGCGCCCGTCGTTCGGGTGCATGCGCGGTCCATACGTGTTGAAGATGCGGCAAACCCGGATGTTGAGGTCGTGTTGGCGGTAATAGTCGAAGAACAGCGTTTCGGCGCAGCGCTTGCCCTCGTCATAGCAGGCGCGCGGCCCGATCGGATTGACGTTGCCCTTGTAGGATTCGGGTTGCGGGTGGATTTCCGGGTCGCCGTAAACCTCGCTGGTGGAGGCTTGCAAAATCTTGGCGTGCGTGCGCTTGGCGAGCCCCAGGACGTTGATCGCGCCGTGAACGCTGGTCTTCGTGGTCTGCACGGGATCGTACTGGTAATGCACCGGCGACGCGGGGCAGGCCAGATTGTAGATTTCGTCAACTTCGACATAGAGCGGAAACGTCACATCGTGGCGCAAAAGCTCGAAATTGTCTTCGTTCAGCAGATGCGCCACGTTGGCCTTGGCGCCGGTGAAAAAATTGTCGACGCAAAGCACGTCATCACCTCTGGCGACGAGACGTTCGCAAAGGTGCGATCCGATAAACCCGGCACCGCCCGTCACCAGAATTTTCTTGGCCAGAATAGAGCTCACGACATCTCCGTCCCCTGCAGCATCGATGGTGTCGGAAACTACCACCGGGGGCGCGGGGGGCCAAGACGAAAGGGCGTATCTTGCGCGCTTTGCATTTCGTCTTAAGTGTTTGATTCAGGGCCGTTCCGCCCGATAGGAACGATGATTATCCGGCTTCTACTATAATAATTCACCGGTTATCTGTACTATGCCGGGAGCGAATATCGTTAACGGTTTGTGAAACGTCGCGGATTACAACGAACGCATGGCTAAGCCATTGGATGCATCGATGACCCAGGAGGCGGTTCTCCTGGAAAAACTGTCGCGGATCGAAGAGAACCCGTCAGGCTATTTTGCCGTGCATCTGCATCTTTCTGATCTGCGCGCCAGCAATCGTCAGCGCCATTTCATCAATATAGCGGTCAGGGTCTTCGACAACCTGATCAATAACGCAGATGCCATTCTGTATCTGATGATGAACCAGGACCTTGTGCTGATCTGCCGTGACGTGCTGGTCGAGGACATCGACCCTTACATCGACAAGGTTCGCGCCATGTTCAGCGAAGACCCGCTAACATCCGGCGACGACGAGTTCGAAGACAAGCTCTCGACCTGGTACGACCTGGCGTCGAAGGAAGACTTCGCCGCCTTCCTCTCTGCCGCCACCGAGCTTTCCGTGAAGGCCCAGGTGATGATCGAGGACATGCAGCGCAACCGGGAAACCGAAGAAGGAGACAGCAGTTCCGGCGATCCGCTTTCGGCGGCGAACCTGGCCGCGATCAACCAGAAACTGCAATCGACCCGGATCGCCGACCTGATCCGCCAGCAGTCCTGCATCCACATCTCGCCCGGTAAGGCGGGCTCCATGGTGTTCAGAGAACATTTCATCGCGATGACGGAACTGCGCGAGCGGGTCTCGCCCGGAGTCAACTTGTTCACCAGCGCCTGGTTGTTCCAGTATCTGACCGAGACGCTGGACAAGCGCGTGCTGTCGGTGATCGGTCGCAAGAACTTCGATGAGATGAAGGAACCGATCAGCCTCAACATGAATATCGGCACCGTGCTGTCGCGCGATTTCTCCAATTTCATGCGGGTCGTCGGTGAGAATTCGGGGAAGATTGTGATCGAGTTGCAGATCATCGACATCTTCGCCGACATGAACACTTACGGTTACGCCCGAGATATGTTGCAGGAGCGCGGCTACAAGGTGCTGGTCGACGGGGTCAATCCGCTGGCGCTGCAGTTCTTCGATCCGGCGAACCTGCGTCCCGATTACATCAAGGTCGCGTGGGGCAAGGAGTTCGAGGAAGAATCTAAAGACACGAACCGATTGGCGATGTTCCGGGAAACCGTCAACAATGCGGGCAAGGGCAGCATTATCCTTTACCGCGTGGATTCCGAAAAGGCGGTTAAGTGGGGGCTTGCACTGGGGATCAGCCGCTTCCAGGGATACTTCATCGACAAGCTCGTGCAGGCGATGACGCGTTCCAAGGTGAAACCCAAGGCCAAGGTCAAGGCAGGGTAGACGGCACATGGCAACCGCACCCGACCGAATGCCGTCGCAGGAGAAGCTTCTCACCGACTACGTGCGCCGTCTCGAAAAGCTCAAGGACGGGCGCGGTCTCGCGCATATCCACCTGTCGAAGCTCCGGCCATTCAACCGCCGCGACCAGCATATCCGTACCGCTGCCGGCAACTTCGATCAGTTGGTCAAGGACATGCAGGGCCAGCTTTTTACTCTGAAGAATTCGGACCTGTTCTTTTTCTTCAAGAACGAGGTCAAGGGCCAGGTCGAGACCGTGGTCCAGAAGATCCGTTTCCTGTTCGGCGACGATCCGCTGGTCGAGGAGGAGGGCAAGGACGGCCGCGAGTTCGCGACCTGGTACGACGCCAACGCGCAGTACGAGGAGGTGGTGCAACTCGTGCAGGGTCTTGTCGACGCCGAGGAAAAACGCCAGACCGAGGTCCGCAACCGGATGGACGCGCGCCAGCGTCTCAAGGAAAAGCAGAAAAAGGGCGAGCCGCTGACGCCGAGCGTGCTGGCGAAGGTCGAGGAGTCCCTGTCGCGTGCCGATCTGTCGAATCTAGTACGCCGCCAGTTTATCTGTCGCGTCGACGGCAAGATGGTCCCGGAGCAGCTTTTCAGCGAGTTGTTCATCTCGATCCAGGACCTGCGCGAGACGATCCTGCCCGGCGTCAACCTGGTATCGAACCGTTGGCTGTTCCAGCACCTCACGGAAACGCTGGACCGGCGCGTGCTGTCGATGCTGATGAAGACCGATGCCGTGTCCATT
Organism: Rhodospirillales bacterium; assembly: GCA_965229805.1. GTDB lineage: Bacteria > Pseudomonadota > Alphaproteobacteria > Rhodospirillales > Casp-alpha2 > UBA4479. The sequence continues at coordinate 569,666 of CBDDJO010000001.1, forward strand.
TCCGGCGATATCAGCTTCAACATCAATATCCGCACGCTGCTGTCGGATCAGTTCCAGATATTCGACGACAACCTGTCGGCGGCCAGGAGAGGCGCGATCGTTATAGAACTGCAGAAAGAAGACATCTTCTCCGATTTGTCTTCCTATCTGTTCGCCCGCGAATTCGTGCAGACCAAGGGCTACCGGCTATGTCTCGACGGGCTAACGATGGAGACGCTGCAGGTCATCGATCGCGAACGGCTGGGCGCCGATCTGGCCAAGATCGTCTGGCACCCGAACCTTGCGGACGCCGGCGATGAAGTGCAGGCGGTCATCAAGAAACTGATCGACCGGGATGGGCCGGAGAAATGGATTCTGTGCCGTTGCGACAACCGCGAAGCCATCGACTTCGGCCGCAACGTCGGCATCGACCAGTTCCAGGGACGTTTCGTCGAAAACCTGATCGCCGAGGACGGCCGCCGCCGCGATCTGCTGAAACTCAAGCGGCGTATCGAACGTTCTTCCGAGCCGCAGGAAGAAGACGCGTAGGCTTGCCTATTCCGGTTTATCGCTGACGCCGGCATCGGCGAAACTGGCCATGCCGGTGTGGCAGGTGACGGCGGCGCGCACGATATTGATGGCGAGCGCGGCACCCGACGCTTCGCCGAGCCGCATGTTCAGATCGAGCAAAGGCGTTTTGCCGAGCGCATCAAGCAACCTGCGGTGTCCCGGTTCCGCCGATATGTGCGCTGCTATCGTATGATCGAGCGTGCCCGGCCGTGCCAGTTCCAGAACCGCCGCGGCGGCGCCCGACACATAGCCGTCAAGCAGCACCGGGCAGTTCTTGAAACGCGCCGAGACGACGGCGCCGGCCATCGCCGCAAGCTCGCGTCCGCCGAGCCGGCGCAGGATGTCGAGCGGGCCGTTGGCCTTGTCCCCATGTAACGCGACCGCGTCGGCGACGACTTGAGCTTTCATGGACAGGGCGTCGCCGGTGAGCCCCGTGCCCGGACCGGTCCAATCCTCGGGCGCGCCGCCGTAAAGCGCATGGCAGACGGCGGCGGCAGATGTCGTGTTGGCGATTCCCATCTCGCCGACGGCGAGCAGGTCGCAGTCGTTCCCGACCGCGTTCCAGCCGACAGCGAAGGCGGCCATGAACGCGTCTTCGTTCAGTGCCGGGTGCGCGGTGAAATCGTTCGTCGGGCTTTCAAGATCGAGCGGAACGACCCTGAACCCCGCGCTGGCGGCCTTGCTCAGTTGGTTGACGGCGGCGCCCCCTGATTCGAAGTTGGCGACCATCTGCGCCGTGACCGCCGACGGATAGGCCGATACACCTTTTGCGGCGACGCCGTGGTTGCCGGCGAAGACGACGACTTGTGGGTTGTCGATGCGGGGCGGGTGCCGGTGCTGCCAGGCCGCGACCCATTCGGACATCACCTCAAGACGGCCGAGCGCGCCAGGCGGCTTGGTCAGTATCGCCTCGTGCGTCCGCGCAGCGTCACGGGCGGTCTCGGACGGCCCCGGCATACGGGCGAGCAAGGCTTCGACATCGGCAATTCGTTGCGGCGCGTCGGTCATGGCCCGGACTATAGAGGGCGCGCACGTTGATTCGAAACCTTAATTCGGTGACACGTTCACCGGGTCGGGATAGAACCACGGGTATGACGACCACGGATGATAAATTCAGCCCCGTGCGCGATTTCAGGATCGTTGTCCTGTTCCTGACCCGCGTACCGGTGGGCCGGATCATCGGTCTTGAATCCAGGCCGCTGGCGGCGGCGGCCTGGGCATTCCCGCTGGTCGGTCTGATCGTCGGCGGCATTGCGGGCGGCGTCTTCTACGCGGTTGCCGGCACGGAGATCTCGCCGCTCGGGTGCGCGCTCGCCGCCTTGGCGGTTCAGGCGATTGTCACCGGCGCGTTGCACGAGGACGGCCTTGCCGACGTGGCGGACGGGCTCGGTGCGGCGGATCGGGAACACACGCTGGAGATCATGCGGGATTCCCGGATCGGCGCCTACGGCGTGCTGGCACTGGTGTTTTCCGTCGGGCTCCGGGCGGCGATGGTTGCTGGTATCCCCGGCTCCGGCTACGCGCTCGCCTCGATCGTTGCCGCGGCGATGTTTTCACGCGGGTTGCTGCCGGCGGTGATGCATGTCCTGCCGCCCGCGCGCGCGGAGGGCTTATCGCAAAGCGCCGGGCAGCCGGACTTGCGAACCGCGCTCATCGCCGCCGCGATCGGTGCCGCCGGCCTCTTTACATTGCTGCCGCTTTCCGTAGCCTTGGCCGCCGTTCTGCTAGCCGTGGCATTCGGCGGTGCGGTTGTCTGGTGGGCGCGCGTGCGTCTCGGTGGCCAGACCGGCGACGTTCTGGGGGCCGTGCAGCAGGTTATTGAAATCGCGGTCTATGGCGCCGCTGCAGCAGGGAGTTCGGCATTCTATGCATGACGGAACGACAAGATGGTGGCTGGTGCGTCATGCGCCGGTGGTCGGCGTTCAGGGTAAAATCTACGGTGCCGACGATGTGGAATGCGATCTGTCGGACATGGCGGCATTCCAGGCTCTCGCCCGGCGGTTGCCGGGAGATGTGCCCTGGTATACGTCGCACCTGAGCCGCGCCAAGCTGACCGCGCAGTCGATCCGGAACGCCGGGCTGGATACCGCCGATCCTGTCATCGACGAGCGTTTTGCGGAACAAAGCTTCGGCGACTGGCAGGGATCGAGCTGGGACGAAATGCGCGAAGCGGATCCGGAAACCTATGATACGTTCTGGCGCGACCCGACCCGCAATCGCACGCCGAACGGCGAAAGCTTTGCCGACCAGATCGCGCGCGTCGGCGCGGCCATCGACGAGTATACCGAAAAGCACACGGGCTCCGACATCGTCTGCGTGTCGCATGGCGGCACCGTGCGTGCCGCGATCTCGCATGCGCTGGACATCGATCCGGCAGCGGGCATGGCGCTGACGGTGCACACGCTTTCGGTCAGCGTGATCGAGCATGTGCCGGACGGCCTTCTGCGCGGGCGGGGCGGCGCCTGGCGTGTGGTACACGTCAATCGGCCGGCACGCGAGGATCATTGAAATGACGGGTTTGCCGCCAGTAACGCTGGTTTTGGGCGGCGCACGGTCCGGTAAAAGCCGTTATGCCGAAAGTCTGATCGAGGACGAGGGCGGCGGCGTCTACGTGGCTACCGCGCAGGCCTGGGACAGTGAAATGACCGAGCGAGTCGAGAAGCACCGCGCCCGCCGCGGCGAAACGTGGGAAACGATCGAGGCCCCAACGGACCTGGTCGGCGCGCTTTCGTCCAGGGCTTGCCGGGGTAAGGCCGTGTTGGTGGATTGCCTGACGCTCTGGCTTTCCAATCTGATGATAGCGGACCGCGACATTGAGCGCGAGGTGTCGATGCTGACGGCGGCGCTGCCCGGCCTTGACGCGCGGGTCGTGTTCGTGTCCAACGAGGTCGGTCTCGGGATCGTGCCGGAGAACGCGATGGCGCGACAATTCCGTGACCATGCCGGTGCCACTCACCAGCAAATCGCCAAGGTTGCCGACCGTGTGGTGTTTGTTGCCGCAGGATTGCCGATGATGATGAAGGACGAAACGACATGAAGATTCCCGCGACCGTGATCACTGGATTTCTGGGGGCCGGCAAGACCACGCTGATCCGCCACATCCTGTCCAACGCCAATGGTAAGCGGATCGCGTTGATCATCAACGAGTTCGGCGACATCGGCGTCGACCGCGAGGTCATCAACGGCTGCGGTATCGAGGGATGTGCCGAGGACGACGTCATGGAACTCGCCAACGGCTGCATCTGCTGCACCGTCGCCGACGATTTCCTGCCGACCATGGAAAAACTGCTGAACCGGGCCGAACCGCCGGATCATATCGTCATCGAGACGTCGGGCCTCGCGCTGCCGAAGCCGCTGGTCAAAGCCTTCAACTGGCCCGAGGTGCGCTCGCGCGTCACCGTCGATGGCGTTGTTGCCGTGGTCGATGCGCCGGCGGTCCGCGATGGCCGCTTTGCCGACGATCCTGAGAAAGTACAAGCTGCCCGCGAGGCGGACGAGAACCTGGATCACCATTCGCCGCTGGAAGAAGTGTTCGAGGATCAGCTTCTTTGCGCCGATCTCGTTTTGCTGAATAAGTCCGACCTCATGACCGACGGTGACAAGCCCGGCGTGATGGAAACGCTGGGCCGGGAAATCCGTCCCGGCGTCAAGGTTATCGAAACCGTGAAGGGAAGCATTGATCTGGGGGTTCTGCTTGCCATGTCGGCAGCTGTCGAGGATGACCTCGACCACCGCCCGTCGCACCACGACGGCGACGACGATCACGACCACGACGATTTCGAGAGCTTCCAGGTGTCTCTGGGAGAGGTTAACGACCCGGACGCGCTCGAAGACCGGATCAAGACGCTGACGGCGGCACATGACATTCTCCGGATCAAGGGTTTCGTGAGCGTGCCGGGCAAGCCGATGCGTCACGTCATCCAGGCGGTCGGGCCGCGGATCGAGCGTTATTTCGACCGGCCCTGGCAGGATGGCGAGGACCGCCGCAGCGAGCTCGTCGTCATCGGGCTTGCCGGGCTCGACCGTGACGCGATCACTGGGACCTTGTGCGGTTAACGAGGGGGACCCGGAGTAAACAGTCAGGTATGCATCTTCTAGCGGCACAGCCGGGTGCGATCACGGACGGAGAGGAAGCGGTCGACCTCGGCCAGACCCCGGGCGACATCGTCTATTTGTCCGCCGCCGATACCGAGTTGGCCCTGCTGGCCGACGCCCGGCGCGACCTTGACGATGCCGGTCACGCCATCCCTTCGCTCCGTCTCGCCAACCTGATGCAACTCGGCCACAACATGTCGGTCGATGTTTATGTCGACGACATTGTCCGCCATGCAAAGCTCGTCGTGATCCGTATCCTTGGTGGTTACGGTTACTGGTCTTACGGTATCGAGCAGATTGCCGAGACCTGCCGGGAATCCGGCATTAGTCTCGCGGTGCTGCCCGGCGACGACCAGCCGGACCCGGAACTGGCCGCGTTCTCGACCCTGGACGCCGAGGCGCAGCACCGGCTCTGGCAGTACGGTGTGCACGGCGGCCCGGCGAACAGCCGCAATCTTCTCTTATATATGTCTGCGCTGACGGGGCGCGCCGCCGACTGGCGCGAGCCGGTGACGCTGTTGCGCGCCGGGCTCTACTGGCCGGGAATGGAGACGCCCACGTTGACGGACGTGCGCGCGCACTGGACCGAAGGCCGCCCGGCCGCGGCGCTGGTGTTCTACCGCGCCCTGGTGCAGGCCGGGAACCTCAAGGCTGTCGACGGGATGATCCGGGCGCTCGCCGACGCCGGTCTCAACCCGCTGCCTGTGTTCGCGCAGAGCCTCAAGGATCCGGTGTCGGCGGACACCATCGCCGCGCTTTACGCCGACGCCGCACCCGACGTGGTGCTGAACGCAACCGGGTTCGCGGTTTCCGCGCCGGGCAAGGGGTTCACGCCCGGGCCGCTCGACGCCGCCGGATGCCCGGTCTTGCAGGTGGTGTTCTCGGGCGGCAACCGCGAAGGCTGGGAAGACGGCACGCGGGGTCTGTCGGCGCGCGACATCGCGATGAACGTGGCGCTCCCCGAGGTGGACGGACGGGTCTTCACGCGCGCCGTGTCGTTCAAGGGGCGGGCGCGCCGCGACGACGCGACCGAAAGCGACATCGTTACCTACGAGCCGGTGCCGGACCGCATGGCGTTTGTCGCACGGTTGGCGGCAAACTGGGCCAAGCTCCGCAATACGCCCGCCCAAGAGCGCCGCGTCGCGCTCGTGCTCGCCAACTATCCCAACAAGGACGCCCGGCTCGGCAACGGCGTCGGGCTCGATACGCCGGCGGGCACCATTCGGGTGCTGGGCGCACTCGCGGATGCGGGCTACCGGGTCGACGATGCCCCCGGCGACGGGGAGGATTTGATTGCCCGCCTGAAGGCGGGGCCGACCAATGATTTCCATGATCTTCCCAACCGCAACGTGACCGAGCAGCTGTCGCTTGCCGATTATCAGATCTGGTTCGGCGGGCTGCCCAAGAATGTCCGTGAGCAAGTGCTGGAACGCTGGGGCGCGCCGGAAACGGACCCGTTCTACCGCGAAGGCGATGTCGACTGCGGCACCTTCGCGATTTCCGCCTACCGCTGCGGCAATGTCGTGATCGGCCTGCAGCCGGCGCGCGGCTACAATATCGACCCGGTGCAGAGTTACCACGACCCGGCGCTGGTGCCGCCGCACGGTTATCTGGCGTTCTATGCGTGGCTGGAGCGCGGTTTCCGCGCCGATGCCGTCTGTCACATGGGCAAGCACGGCAACCTGGAATGGCTACCCGGCAAGGCGCTGGCGCTCTCGGAAAACTGTTTCCCGGAAGCCACCTTCGGCGCGATGCCCCACATCTATCCGTTCATCGTCAACGACCCGGGCGAGGGTACGCAGGCCAAGCGCCGTACCAGCGCCGTCATCATCGACCACCTGACGCCGCCGCTGACCCGTGCCGAAAGCTATGGCCCGCTCAAGGACCTGGAACAGCTCGTCGACGAATATTACGAAGCCGCGGGTGTCGACCCGCGCCGTATCCGCGTGCTGACGGAGGAGATCCTCACGCTCTGCCGTGCCACGGGGCTCGACGAGGACATCGGCATCGCCGTCGACGAAACCGAGGAGGACGCGCTCGCCAAGCTGGACGGGTATCTTTGCGAGTTGAAGGAATTGCAGATCCGCGACGGCCTGCACGTGTTCGGCGAAAGCCCGGAAGGGCGCTTGCTGAACGATCTGCTGGTGGCGCTGATGCGTGTGCCGCGCGGTGCCGGCGAGGGCGGAGACCAGTCCCTGCACCGGGCACTGAGCATGGACCTCGGCCTCGGCTTCGATCCGCTGGATTGTGACATGGCGGCGGTGTGGGAGGGCGCGAAACCGGATGCGCTCTCGGGCGTGTCGGACGATCCGTGGCGCTCGACGGGCGACACTGTGGAGCGGCTGGAACTCCTGGCTTCGGCGCTGGTCGCGGGTGAAAGCGGCTGTGATCCGGCGTGGCGGAACACCGCCGCCGTGCTCGACTGGTTTGAGGACGACCTGCGCAGCCGGGTCGACAGAAGCGGCGATGCCGAGCTTGCCGGGATGCTTGCCGCACTGGATGGACGCTTTGTCACGCCCGGCCCTTCCGGCGCGCCTACCCGCGGCCGTCCCGACGTGCTGCCGACCGGGCGTAACTTCTATTCCGTCGATACCCGGACCGTGCCGACGCCGGCGGCGTGGACCCTCGGCTGGCGCTCGGCGACGCTGCTGATCGAGCGCTATATGCAGGACCACGGCGAATGGCCCGAGGTGATGGCAATGTCGGCGTGGGGGACGTCGAACATGCGCACCGGCGGCGACGACATCGCGCAGGCGCTGGCGCTGATGGGGGTGCGCCCGACGTGGGACGGTGCGTCGCGGCGCGTCGTCGGGTTCGAGGTGCTGCCGCTCGACGTGCTCGACCGGCCGCGCGTCGACGTGACGCTGCGGATTTCCGGCTTCTTCCGGGATGCGTTCCCGGCCCTGATCGACCTGTTCGACAGTGCCGTCCGCGCCGTCGCCGAACTGGACGAACCGGAGACCATGAACCCGGTCGCGGCCCGTGTGCGCGCCGAGACCGAGCGGCTGGTCGGCAACGGCGCCGACCGCAAGGATGCCCAGCGCCGGGCCGGCTACCGGGTCTTCGGCTCGAAACCCGGGGCCTACGGTGCCGGGCTGCAGGCGCTGATCGACGAGAAGGGCTGGCGGACCGAAGCCGATCTCGCCAATGCCTACGTCGCCTGGGGCGGTTATGCCTACGGCGGCGGGTCTGACGGCACGGCGGAACACAATCTGTTCGTTGACCGGCTTTCCCGCGTGCAGGCGGTGATCCATAACCAGGACAACCGCGAGCACGACCTGCTCGATTCCGATGACTATTACCAGTTCGAAGGCGGTATGACCGCCGCCGTCAGCGAACACCGGGGCGAGCGGCCGCGGGTCTATCACAACGATCATTCAAGACCCGAACGTCCGGTCGTCCGGCCCTTGGACGACGAGATCGCGCGCGTGGTCCGCGCCCGCGTCGTCAATCCGAAGTGGATCGAGGGGGTTCGCCGGCACGGCTACAAGGGTGCCTTCGAGATGGCGGCGACAGTCGATTACATGTTCGCCTTCGCCGCGACCACGGGGGCGGTGAAGGATCATCACTTCGATCTCGTCTTTCAGGCGTACCTTGAAGATGACGATGTGCGTGGCTTCCTGGAGGACGCGAACCCGGACGCGCTTCGCGATATCGCGGACAGGTTGATGGAGGCGCAGGAACGGGGGCTCTGGTCGCCGCGTCTGAATTCGACGCGGGATGTGTTGGAACGCTTGGGCAGGCCAGGCCGCGTCTAGTATAGTAGGGTTTCGCAGCGGGGAGGGACGATGAGCAAGAAAGACGAGTTGACCGAAGACGAACTGAATGCGCGCCACGCCGAGAAAATGGCGAAAAAGAAGGCGGCCAGGGACAAGATCCTCGCCACCAAGACCATAGAGAAGGGTCTTGTGATCGTCCACACCGGCAAGGGCAAGGGCAAGTCGACGGCCGCCATGGGCCTTGCCGTCCGCGCCATCGGCAACGGTATGAAGGTCGGCATGGTGCAGTTTGTGAAGGGCAAGTGGGAAACCGGCGAGCGCCGGGTGCTGGAGCATTTTCCCGACCTCTGCGTGATGAAGGCGATGGGGGAGGGGTTTTCCTGGGAAAGCCAGGACCGCGAACGCGACATCGCCGCCGCGCGTCAGGCGTGGGATACGGCGAAAGAAATGATTAACGATCCGTCGTACAAAATGGTCATTCTGGATGAACTGAATATCGTGCTGCGCTACGAGAACCTGCCCCTCGACGAGGTGATCGAGACGCTGAAGAACAAGCCCGAGATGCTGCACGTCGCCGTGACGGGCCGGAACGCCAAGGACGAACTGATCGAGATCGCCGATCTGGTCACCGACATGACGCAGATCAAACATCCGTTCCGTGCCGGCGTCAAAGCGCAGGTCGGTATCGAATTTTAAGGAGAAATCGCATGCTTGCCGGATTATCCCGCCGCCGTTTCCTGTCCACCGCCGTTGCCATGATGGCGCTTGGCGGGCTTTCCGGGTGCGCCGAATACGAAGAATCGCCGACCCTCAAGGCCGAACATCTGGTCGATAGTTCCGTCGCCACGGTCGAGCGGTTCCAGACCCTCGAGGGGTTGCAGCGGTTCTCCAAGTACCTGCCGAATTCGGTCGCCATCGCCATTTTCCCAAGCATCCTGAAGGCTGGTTTCTTCGTCGGTGGCGAGGGCGGTAACGGCCTTCTGATGGCGCGCACGCCCGAGGGCGGCTGGAGCGCGCCCGCGTTCTATACGCTCGGCGCAGGAAGCTTCGGCATTCAGTTCGGTGCGCAGAGTACCGAAGTCATCCTGGTGATTCGCAATCAGGGCGCGCTCGACGCGATCCTCAAGGACCAGGCCAAGATCGGTGCCGATGCGGGCGTGACCGCCGGCTTTTACGGTCTCGGCGCGGAAGCCTCGACCACGACCAATTTCGGGGCCGACGTGCTGGCATTCGCCAACTCCAAGATCGGCGCGTTCGCTGGCGCCAGCGTCGAGGGTGCGGTGATGGCGCGCCGTCAGGACATCAACGAGGCGGTCTACGGCCAGGGCAAGACGCCCAAGGACATCGTGACCAACCCCGATAACCGGCTGGCCCGCGCCGACCGACTGGCCGCCGTCCTTTCCAAGTATTGAGCAAGGCCCCCAACGCCCGCGTGCCGGCCCTGATGTTTCAGGGCACCGGCTCCGATGTCGGCAAGTCGTTGCTGGTGGCGGGGCTTTGCCGGGCGTTCGCGAACCGGGGCCTCACCGTCCGGCCGTTCAAGCCGCAGAACATGTCGAACAACGCCGCCGTCACCGCCGACGGCGGCGAGATCGGCCGTGCCCAGGCGTTACAGGCGCTGGCGTCGCGTCAGACCTTGAGCGTGCACATGAACCCGGTGCTTCTTAAACCTCAGTCCGACATCGGCGCGCAGGTGGTGGTGCAGGGCCGGGTCGCGGGGAATGCGAAGGCGCGGGAATATTACGATCTGAAGCCGCGATTGCTGGAAAGCGTGCTGGAGAGCTTCCGTATCATCGGCGACGGTGCCGACCTGGTTCTCGTCGAGGGCGCGGGCAGCCCGGCGGAAGTGAACCTGCGTGCCGCCGACATCGCGAATATGGGATTCGCCGAGGCGGCGGGCGTGCCGGTGATCCTGGTCGGCGACATCGACCGGGGCGGCGTGATCGCGCAGATCGTCGGCACGCACGCGGTGATTGCCGAGCCGGACCGCAAACACCTCGCCGGGTTCGTCGTCAACAAATTCCGGGGCGACGCCAGCCTGTTCGACGACGGCATCCGGATCATCGAATCCGAGACGGGGCTCACGTCTTATGGCCTCGTACCGTTCTTTGCCGACGCCCGTGTGCTGCCCAAGGAAGACGCCATGGCGCTTGATAACCGGGATGCGGACAATGGCGCCGGCGAGATCGTTGTCGCCGTGCCGCGCCTGCCGCGAATCGCCAACTTCGACGATCTGGATCCGCTCGCCGCCGAGCTGGACGTGCGCGTCGAGATCGTGGAGATAGGCGACGCGCTGCCGGGTAACGCGGACGTGGTGCTGCTCGCGGGCTCCAAGGCGACGCTTGCCGATCTCAAGGCGCTTCGGGAGGCCGGCTGGGATATCGACATCGCCGCGCACCACCGGCGCGGCGGCTTGGTTGTCGGGCTTTGCGGCGGTTACCAGATGCTGGGCCGGTCGCTATCCGATCCGGACGGGATCGAGGGGGCGCCGGAAACGCTTGATGGACTCGGCCTTCTCGATGTCGAAACGGTGATCGGCGGTGACAAGTCGCTGGTCGAGGCGGTGGGCACCGAAGCGCTGACCGGTGCGGCGGTGCGCGGGTACGAAATGCACATGGGCCGCACCGCCGGACCGGATACGGCGCGCCCATGGCTGATGCTGACAGGCGATCGAACCGACGGCGCGATATCCGCGGACGGCCGGGTCATGGCCGGGTACCTGCACGGGATTTTCCAGTCCGACGATTTCCGCCACGCGTTCCTCGCGCGGCTCCGCGGTGGCCACGCATCCGACATCGACTATGCCGCCCGCGTCGACGCCGCCCTCGACGGCCTCGCGGCGCACCTGGAAGCGCACATGGACATTGATGGGTTGTTGGCCCTGGCTAAAGAGAATCGCTGCGAATTCTTCTAAATTTTGTGGATAGGAATAAAATCAACCCCACATATGGCGGTTTTGGCAAGTTTATTTAGCCGTTTTCCTCGTTATCCACACTTATCCACATAAGCAATTTCTGCTGTCCCGACTAGAATCACCATGATTCGATTCTTAATACGGGCGTAGCTCAACTGGATAGAGCGCCTCGGGACACAAGCAGCACTTGTTAGGGCAAGCGGCCACGCACCGAGGAAGATGAGGGTTCGAATCCCTCCGTCCGTCCCATCTTGCCATAGGCAGTCTGGGAATCAATCTGGATAACTTCCTCCGTCACTCCGGCGCAGGCCGGAGTCCAAGGATGCAGGCGGGGTAGTTCGTAAGAAACGCTTGGTTCTCCGCTCTGGATTCCGGCCTGCGCCGGAATGACGAACTCCTTGTTAGGTTTTTGCTAGAGATTCAGACGTAAAGCCGCGATGGCGGCGACGATGCCGCCGGTGATCAGACACGCGATGCCGTAAAGATAAAGCGCGCGCTGGATATCCCGGTGGCCGATCCGCGCGCGGCCGTCGCCCATCCAGTCGTCGTCGACCCGTTCGCCGCCGTAGATGCGCGGGCCGGCGAGCGCGATGCCGAGCGCGCCGGCCATCGCCGCCTCCGGCCAGCCGGCGTTGAAAGAGCGATGCTTCTTCGCGTCCCGCAGGGCGGTCCGGATGGCGGCACTCGGGTTCGCGGTCGGGACGAACAACGCCGCCGCAGCGAAGATCAGCGCCGAAATGCGCGCCGGGATCGCGTTCAGCGCGTCGTCGAGCCGGGCCGCGGTGAACCCGAACGCCTTGTGCAAGGGCGTCTTGTGCCCGATCATGCTGTCCATGGTGTTGACGGTCTTGTAGACGAGCACGCCCGGGAATCCGAGCAGCACGTACCAGAACACAGGCGCGGCGACCGCGTCCGAGAAATTCTCGGCCAGGCTCTCGACGGCGGCGCGGGAAATACCCGGCGCATCGAGGCTGTTCGGGTCTCGGCCGACGATATGTTTGACCGCCTGGCGGCCGCCTTCGAGGCCTTCCCGCTCCAGGCCCCGCGCCACGCGGGCGACGGCGTCGTAGAGACCACGGCCCGCCAGCAGCGACACCAGTAGGGCGCATTCCAGCACCCAGCCCCAGCGCAGATTGAGGGTCAGCCACATCACGCCGATACCGACGGTGGCGGCGAACGCGACCATGAAGACCACCACGAAAGTGCCGCGCACGGCCCGGTCGACCTGAGAGCGTTTGGGCCGGTTCAGCTTGTCGTCGAGGAATCCGATCATCGCCCCGATGACGGCGATCGGATGTTTGACGCGTCGGAACACGAACGCGGCTTCGCCGACATAGGCTTCGATGCCCATTGCAATAATGAGCAGGATCAACGGATCGAAGGGCGCGGCGGCGCCGGCGAGACCAAGGGTGACCATACCGGAAGTTGACGACACCCGTCTCCGAAGGTCAACGAAGCCGCGTCCGAATTTCGGGAAATTGTTGATATTGAAGCGTTTTTGGCCGATTCTCCGATTCGGAGCAGAAACGCCCCGAAGGAAACGAGCGTGGAACTTTCATTCGCCGAACTGCCGCAGTGGGCCGGGATAGCCCTTGCCGCCGGGATCGCCGCCATCGTTGGCGCGTTCGTCGGCATGTGGGTGGCGCGCGGTCGCGGGGCGGCCGAACCACATCACGACCCGGCGCCGGAGGAACGCATCCAGGGGCCCATCGGCCGCGAGAATCCCGCTTTTCGGAATCTCCAGGAATTCCTGCGGGCCAAAGGGATCGGCGCCAAGGAGCAGGACACGCGGCTCCGTGAATTCGCGAGCGAATACAACGTCATCCACCGCAAGCTCCGCGACATGATCCCGATCGGGGAAGGGCTTGCCGATTCTCAGCGGCAGGCGCTCGCGGCGCTGGAGGCCGGCGAGTTCGAAACGGCGATCACGCTGACCGAGCAACTCGGCACCCGCGAGGGCGACGAGGGACGGCGTCTCCGCGAACGGGCGGCGAAGATGCTGCAGGCGTCGGCGACGGCGAAGATCATTGCCGCCGACCTCTACATGGTGCTGATTGCGCCCGAGAACGCGCGCGAGCTCTATGAACAGGCGATCGACGAGTTGCCGCCGGGCGCCGACGAGCGCCGCGCCGAGGTGCTCAACAAGATGGGTACCGCATGTTACCAGAGCGGCGATCATGACAATGCCGTCAAGGCGTTCACGCGCGGCCTGCGGCTTTTGGAGAAGACGCTCGGCAACGATCATCCGGACGTGGCGACGTCGCTCAACAACCTTGCGCTGATCCATTATTCCAAGGCGCGTTACGAACAGGCGGAACCGCTTTACCGCCGTGCCCTGATGATCGACGAACGGGTGCTCGGCTACGATCACCCGAGCGTCGCCACCGACCTGAACAATCTCGCCCTTCTTTACAAGAAGCAGGGCAACCTGGAAGCGGCGGAACCGCTCCTGAAGCGTGCGCTGTCCATCAAGGAGCGGACCTTTGATCCGGGTCACCCGTCGCTGGTGACGGGCCTCAAGAACTATGCCTCGCTCCTCAAGTCGCTCGGCCGCGGTGAGGAAGCCCGGGAATACGAGCAGCGCGCCGCCTCGCTGCCGCCCAGCCGGACCGAAAGCGCTGCCTGAGCGTAGTTTTTGTCGTTTGGTGACTTTCTAGGCCTCGTCATTTCTGTCATAGTCCGCGCCTGATCGGGGCCGGAGGCAATGACCAGCCCTTGAACGCACGAAGGCAAGGACCAGGCAATGACAGATCAAGCCGCCGTCATGATTTGCGGCCACGGCAGCCGCGACAAAGCCGCCGTCGACGAGTTCAACCAACTCTCCGTCCGGCTCAAGGACAGACTTCCCGAACACGATATCGAAAGCGGATTTCTTGAATTCGCCGAACCGGTCATCAGGACCGGCCTCGAAAAGCTCAAGGACCGGGGTGCGAAGAAGATTATCTGCCTTCCGGGAATGCTGTTTGCCGCCGGGCACGTCAAGAACGATCTGCCCTCCGAGATCAACACCTTTGCCGCCGAAAATCCGGAGATCGAAGTGGTGTTCGGCCGCGACCTCGCCATTGATCCGAAGATGCTGAAGGCCGCCGAGGCACGCGTTCGGGACGCGGTCGAGACGGCGTCGGATGATGTGGATGTGAGCGATACGCTGCTGATGGTCGTCGGCCGCGGCACCAACGATCCGGATGCGAATTCCAACATTTCCAAGGTCGCGCGCATGTTGTGGGAAGGCATCGGTTTCGGCTGGGCCGAGGTCAGTTTCTCGGGCGTCGCCTTTCCGCTCGTGGACGCGGGCCTCGAGCGTGCGGTCAAGCTCGGCTACAAGCGCATCGTGGTGTTTCCGTACTTCCTGTTCACCGGTATTCTGGTGCGACGCATTTTCAAGTGGGTGGACGAGGCTGCCGAGAAATTCCCGGACGTCGAGTTCGTGAAGGCCGGATACCTCAACGATCAGGACCACGTCATCGACACCTTCGTCGAGCGGTTTCATCAGGCCCTCGAAGGCGGTGAGGCCAACGCCATGAATTGCCAGCTCTGCAAGTACCGCGAACAGGTGCTCGGTTTCGAGGACGAGCAGGGTCTGGCGCAGGTCGGCCACCACCATCACGTGATGGGTGCCGGTGTCGAGGAGGATGCCGAGGACCGGGGGGTGTTCCTGGGCCGGGGGCACGGCCACAAGCACGACCATCACCATCACGGCCACGCGCATTCGCACGATCATCACCACGGGCATCATCACGATCATGCCCATGACCACGGTGACGGTTCGGACGCCAAGAACTGAACGCGTCCGGGGGCGGTGATGATGATGGGTGAGTACCTCAAGGACCCGGCGGCGATCTATGCGCAATCGTTTGATACGGTGCGTGCGGAAGCGGTGCTCGACCGGTTCCCCGATGATGTGGCCGAGGTCGTGGTGCGCTTGATCCACGCCTGCGGCATGCCGGCGATTGCCGACGATATTGCCTTTACGGACGGAGCCGTGGATGCCGGACGGGATGCGCTCAAAGCCGGCGCGCCGGTGTTCGTCGATGCCAACATGGTCGCGGCGGGGGTCATTCGGCGCCATCTGAGCGGCAACGAGATTATCTGCACCCTCGATGACGAGGGTGTTGCTGGCGACGCGAAACGGCAAGGCACGACGCGTTCCGCCATCGCCGTGGAACGCTGGGTGCCGCGGCTGGAGGGCGCGGTCGTCGCCATCGGCAATGCGCCGACGGCGCTGTTCCGGTTGCTCGAACTGATTGCGGACGGCGCCCCGAAGCCGTCGGCGGTGCTCGGCTTCCCGGTCGGTTTCGTCGGTGCGGCGGAATCCAAGGGCGCCTTGGCGGAGAGCACGCTCGGGCTCGAATTCATCACGCTTCGGGGCCGGATCGGCGGCAGTGCCATTGCGTCCGCTGCGGTGAACGCGCTGGCGGGAGGATTGAAATGAGTCTGCCCATCATCGTGATCGGGATTGGCGAGGACGGGCTTTCGGGCTTGTCGCAGTCGGCGCGGGACGCGCTCGACACCGCGACCGTGATTGCCGGCGGCGAACGGCATCTGGCGATGCTGGGCGCGGACGACGACCGAGAGCGCTTGGCCTGGGGCAAGGATCTGGCGGCGGATATCGAGACGCTGGGTGAACGGGCGCGGACGGAAACCGTCTGCGTGCTGGCCAGCGGCGATCCACTGAACTATGGCGTTGCCGTCCGCATGATCAGGATCCTCGGCGCCGACGCCGTTCGGGTGCTGCCTTCCCCGAGCGCCTTTTCGCTCGCCGCCGCGCGCATGGGCTGGGCACTCTCGGATCCGATGCTGCGCACGGTCAGCGTGCATTCGCGGCCGTTCGCGGCGCTCCGGCGCGATATTCAGCCGGGTGTGAAACTGATCGTGCTCAGCCGCGACGGTTCGTCACCGCGTGAGATCGCCGGATTGCTGATCGACATGGGCTACGGACGAAGTCCGCTGACGGTGCTGGAACGGATCGGCGGGGAGCACGAGAAGCGCACCGACGGTATCGCCGCCGAGGGGTTTATCCAGGACTTCGACAATCTGAATACGGTCTGCGTCGACTGCCATGCCGGCGAGGATTCGCCGGTTCTTTCACGCGCGCCTGGGTTGCCGGACGACGCCTACGACCACGACGGCACCATCACCAAGCGCGACGTACGCGCGGTCACGCTCGCGGCGCTGGCGCCGAAATCCGGCGAGCGGCTCTGGGATATAGGCGCCGGCAGCGGCACGGTTGCCATAGAGTGGCTGCGTGCCGAACCCGCCGCCCGCGCCGTTGCTTTCGAGCGCGATGCCGGGCGTGCCGCACGCATCCGCGCCAACGCGACAACCCTCGGTGTGCCCGAGCTGGAAATCGTCGAGGGCGATTTTCCGGCGGTGCTCGACAAGAGCGCGCCGGCGCCGGACGTGGTGTTCATTGGCGGCGGCATCGCCGCCAGTCCGGCAGTCATCACCGCCGCTGTCGAAGCGCTGAAGCCGGGCGGTCGAATCGTCGCCAACGCGGTGACGCTGGAAGCGCAGGGGTATCTGATGTCGGCGGCGCGCGCCATTGGTGGCGAACTGGTGCGCATCGGCATCGCCCAGGCACAGCCCGTCGGCGAACTGACGGCGCTGAAACCGGCCATCGATGTGCTGCAATGGCGGATGACAAAGCCATGACCGGCAAGCTCTACGGCATCGGTGTCGGGCCGGGTGACCCGGAACTGCTGACCCTCAAGGCGGTGCGGCTGATCGCGGAAGCCGGCGTCATCGCTTATCCGGCACCGGCCGACGGCACCGACAGTATGGCGCGCGCCATCGCCGCACCGCACATCCCGGCCGGCAAGACCGAGATCGTGATCGAGACGCCGATGGTGCCGGGGCGTTTCCCGGCCAACGACGTCTACGATCGTTACGCGGACGAGATCGCGGACCATCTCAAGGCCGGGCGGGATGTCGCCGTGCTGTGCGAGGGCGATCCGTTTCTCTATGGCTCGTTCATGTATTTGTTTGGGCGGCTCGCCGGCGACTTCCCGTGCGAAGTGGTGCCGGGCGTGTCGTCGCTGGGGGCCTGCGCGGCCAGGGCCGGGCAGCCGCTGGTGTCGCGCAATCAGGTCCTGGCCATCGTGCCCGCGCCGCTCGACGAAGCCGACCTGGAAGCGCGCATCGCCATTGCCGACGCGGTCGCCATCATGAAGGTGGGCCGGCATCTGGAGAAGGTGCGCAGCGTGCTCGACAAACTTGGGCGGCTGGAGACGGCGGTCTACGTGGAGCGGGCTACTCTCACGGATGAAAAAGTGATGCCGCTGATGAATGTGAGTGAAGACCAGGCGCCCTATTTCTCGATGATTCTGGCACGCCGTGCCGAGGCGGTGGACACATGAACATGCCCGGGCCTGTTTATATTGCGCTCAACCGGACCGGCGAGGCAATGGCCCGCCGGCTCATCGAAACAACAGGTGGCGAGGTGCATGGCCTGGTGAACCGGACCGGCGCGCCTGACCGGGCATTTGCCGAGACGCTGGTACATATTCGTGATCTGTTTCTGGACGGTACGCCCATTGTCGGCATCTGCGCGACGGGGATTTTGGTGCGCGCCGTGGCGCCGGTGCTGGCCGACAAGCGTAACGAGCCTCCGGTGCTTGCGCTCGCCGAGGACGGCTCCGCCGTGGTGCCGGTGCTGGGCGGGCACCGCGGTGCGAACGGACTGGCACGTGAGATCGCGGCAATGCTCGGTATTGAGGCCGCGGTGACGACGGCGGGGGACGTGGCGCTCGGCTTTGCGCTGGACGATCCACCGCCGGGCTGGCATGTCGCCGACCCGGCCCCGGCCAAGGCGGTCATGGCGGCGATGCTCAATGGCGAACCGATCCGCATCGATCGCGATTCGCACCTGCCGATGCCGGACTGGCTCGACGTGCCGAACGCCGACGATACGGCGGCGACGGTCATCCGCATCACCGATACCGTTGCCGGCGACGGACAGTTTACTATCCATCCGCAGGTGCTGTGCGTCGGCGTCGGCTGCGAGCGTGACTGCGATCCAGCGGAGGTCGAGGAACTGGTGACGGCGACGCTCGCCGATGCCGGCCTCGCGGTGGGCGCGGTCGCATGCGTCGTCTCCATCGATCTCAAATCGGACGAGCCCGCCGTCAATGCTGTCGCGGAAGACCTCGGCGTGCCGGCACGGTTCTTCGACGCATCCCGCCTTGAGCAGGAAACGCCGCGCCTTGCCAATCCGTCCGATGTGGTGTTCGCCGAAGTCGGTTGCCACGGGGTGGCCGAGGGCGCGGCCCTCGCCGCCGCCGGTACGGACGGTGAACTGATCGTCGCAAAACGTAAATCCGCGCGCGCGACTTGCGCCGTCGCCTGTGCGCCCGCGCCCGTCGATCCGGTATCCGTCGGCCGCGCCCGGGGAAGACTTTCCATCGTCGGTATCGGGCCGGGACAGGCAACGTGGCGCACGCCGGAGGTGAGCGCGTGGCTGGCGCAGGCGACCGACGTGGTCGGCTACGGTCTTTATCTCGACCTTCTGGGCGATGCCGTCGCCGGCAAGGAACGTCATATGTCCGAGCTTTCCGAGGAGGAAGCCCGTGTGCGCCGGTCCATCGAGCTCGCGGCCGAAGGCCGCGAGGTGGCGCTGGTCAGTTCCGGCGATGCCGGCATCTACGCCATGGCGGCGCTCGCCTTCGAGGTGTTGGACCGGGACGACGATCCTGCATTCAACCGGATCGATATCCGGGTCAGCCCTGGGATCTCGGCGGTGCAGGCGGCGGCGGCCCGGATCGGCGCGCCACTTGGTCACGACTTCGCGCTGATCTCGCTCTCCGATCTGTTGACGCCGTGGGCGGTGATCGAGCAACGGATCGCGGCGGCGGCCCAGGGCGATTTCACTGTGGCGTTCTACAACCCGGTCTCGAAGCGGCGGCGTACGCAGTTGGCGGCGGCCAAGGATATTCTGCTCGAACACAGGCCCGATGACGTGCCGGTGGTTTTGGCGCGCAATCTCGGCCGCGACGACGAGAGTGTGCAGGTGACCACACTTTCGGCGCTGGAAGTCGATATGGTGGACATGCTGACGCTGGTTCTCGTCGGTTCCAGCGCAACCCGGCATATCAGACGAGGTATGCGGGAATGGGTTTATACGCCGCGCGGCTACGACGCCAAGCTGGCCGATCGGTAAGGTGAGAGGAAACGTCATGAGAATTCTGATTGTCGCGATTTCGGTTTTGCTGCTCTCCGTTCAGGCCGAGGCGCAGTCGACGCCGCCGTCGCAAGGCTCGACCGCCGAGAAGGTCCTGGGCGATCTTGCGGATGTCGTCTTCAAGGAAGCTGAAAAACGGATCATCGAGGAGTACTACGACAAGGTTCCGGGTGCGAAGAAAGATGATGACGACGACAAGGACGGTAAGAAAGGCAAGGGCGGTTCCGGCAAGGCGAAAGGGAAAGGCCGCGGCGAAGGTTTGCCGCCGGGGTTGGCTAAGCGCGACCAGTTGCCGCCGGGCCTTGCCAAGCGCGGCAACCGCTTGCCGCCGGGCCTCATGAAGGGCGATCTGCCGCCTGATCTCGAAAGCAGACTCGGCAAGGTGCCGGAGAACGTCGAGCGGGTCATCGTCGACGATGATGTACTGCTGGTTGAAAAGGGCACGAAGATCATTCTCGATGTCCTCGAAGGCGTGATCAAAGGCCAATGATTGTTCATTTCATCGGTGCTGGACCGGGGGCGGCGGATCTGATCACGGTGCGTGGGTTGAAGCTTATCCAGGCCGCACCGGTGGTTCTCTATGCGGGCTCGCTGGTGCCGGAAGCGGTCATCGCCGAAGCGCCGAAGGACGCGCTGGTCATCGACACGGCGCCAATGCACCTGGATCAGATCATCGCGGAAATGCAGAAGGCGCACGCCGCGGGTAAGAACGTGGCGCGGGTGCATTCGGGCGATCCATCGCTCTACGGTGCCGTCGCCGAACAGATGCGCCGTCTCGACAGTCTCGGCATCGACTATGACGTGACGCCGGGGGTGTCGGCCTATGCGGCGGCGTCGGCGGCGCTCAGGAAGGAACTGACGCTCCCGGACGTGGCGCAGACCGTGATCCTGACCCGGACCGCCGTTCGCTCGTCGTCGATGCCGGACGGCGAGGACTTGGAAACGCTGGGCAAAAGCGGCGCGACGCTGGCGATCCACCTGTCGGTCAACAATCTCGCGCACGTGCAGCGCACGCTGATCCCGCACTACGGCGAGGACTGCCCGGTCGTCGTCGCCTATCGCGTGACCTGGCCCGACGAGATGTTTATCGAGGGCACGCTCGCCAATATCCGCGACAAGGTGAAGGCGGCGGGAATCACGCGGACCGCGTTGATCATGGTCGGCCGGGTGCTGGGGCCGGAGACATTTGAAGATTCCCGCCTCTATGCCGAGGATCACCATCACGTGCTCCGGCCGAAATCCGGGTAGGTCGTTCAAGAAAATGTTGCCGTGACAATGCCTTGATTGACCGTGTTCGGGCCCTGCCTTAGCGTGACCGAAAGCGGGAGAGGGCCATGCAGGCGACCGTCGAGAGTTTCATCGCCGACCTGGACCGCCGTATCGACGGCATCGTCGACGCGTGCACGGTCTGCGGCAAGTGCGCCGAGGTGTGCCCGACGCCGGCGATCGCAGAAATCGACGGCACATCGCCGGAACGGCTCGCCGGCGGCGTCATCGATATCCTCAAGGGCGAGGTGCACGGTCCGGATGCGGAAACCTGGGCGCGCACATGCTGCGGCACGGCGCACTGTATCGACGCCTGCCCGGAAGGCATCAACCCGCGCTTCATGCTGGCGATGGCGCGCCGGCGCCTGAACGAACGGGGCGAACCCGATGCCCGGCGCGGCGAGGGCCGCGACCTGTTCCAGGCCATGAGCCGTGGCGTGCGCAGTCTGTCGCGGCTGCAGTTGCCGGTCGACGTGCTGGCGCAACTGAATCCGCCGGCTAAGCGTCCGGCCCCGGAGACGCCGCCGGATCTTGTCTTCTATACCGGCTGCAACCTATTACGGACGCCGCACATCGGACTCCTGTGTCTCGACGTGCTCGACAAACTCGGTGCGACCTACGAGGTCTACGGCGGGCCCGGTAACTGCTGCGGCGTGCTGCAGTTCCGCCCCGGCGATACCGAGAACGCCGGGCGGCAGGCGTTGACGACGATCCAGCGATTTCATGAGACGGGCGCGTCCGAGGTGCTGGCGTGGTGTCCAACCTGCCAGATCCAGTTCGGCGAGATCATGTTGCCGTCAGTCTCATCGCCGGGCGAGACGCTGTTCGACATCAACATGTTCCCGGCCTACATGGCGCGCCGGCTCGACGACATGAAGCGCCTGATGACCACGCCGGTGAACAAGAGGGTGGCGCTGTTCGAGTTTCCGGGTGCGCGCGGTGTGACGGTGGCCGTGCAACAACTGCTCAAAGCGATCCCGGGCGTAGAACTCGTCGATCTGGGGATCGACCGGGCCGGCTATCAGATGTCGTCGCTGTCGACCATGCCGGACTACCAGAAAGCCGCCATCGCCGACGTGCTAACGGCGGCGGAGGCCGCCGGCGTGGATACGCTCTGCAGCGTGTTTCATGCCGACCACCGCGAAATCACGTCGCACGAAGCCGCGTGGCCGTTCGAGATCGTCAACTACATGGACCTGATCGGTGAAAGCATCGGCGTCGAGCACGACGATCTGTTCAAGCGCCTCAAGGCCATGCATGACGTGGACGCGATCGTTGCCGAAGCCGCCGACACCATTGCCGAGCATGGTATGACCCTCGATGACGCGCGGGACGCGGTAATGACGTTCATGCTGGGTGAGCAAATGCTCCCAATCGACCGGGGCCGGCATCCGGATGCGGCGGATTAGTCGAGGATTGCCGGAGTTTTCGTTATTGCGTCGTCGACGTTGTTGACGGTATCGCCTGCCGGTAGCGGCGGTCGGTCGATCATGATCACCTCGATCCCCAGGGTGCGCGCCGCCTCGATCTTGGCGTACGTCGCTGTGCCACCCGCGTTCTTGGTCACCATCAGGTCGATGCCGAGAAGCTGCATCAGCGCGACTTCGTCGCTCTTCTTGTAGGGCGGTGTGCCGATGACGACCTCGGCACCCCGGAGCGGCAGGGTCTCCGGCTTTTCGATCAGCCGCACGAACAGTTTCGTGGTGACGATTGATGTGAAGGCGCCGAGGTCGTTGATCCCGGTGGTGATCAGACAGGCATCCGACTTCCGCGAAATCTCCTGCACGGCCGCGTCGATGTCTTTTACGTGAATCCAGCGGTCGCCTTCCCGTTCCTGCCATGCCGGGCGGTCGAGCAATAGCCTCGGTACACCGGTTGCCTCCGTGGCCTCGGCAGCGTGCGCCGTGATCCGCGCGGCATAGGGATGCGTCGCGTCGATCAGTAGATCGGCGGATACTTCTTTCAGATAATCGGCAAGTCCCTTGGCACCGCCGAAGCCGCCCTCGCGTACCTCACCCTTCGGCAGCCTCGGGTTCTTCGTGCGACCGGCCAGAGAGGTGATCACGCGCAGCCGGTCGCCATGATCCTCGACCAGGGTGTCGGCGAGCCGGCGTGCCTCCGCCGTGCCACCCAGGATGACGACGGTCCTATCCGCCATGATGGCTTGTCCCGACCCGTTCGCCGGCGCGGTTATAGACGATGATCCCGACGTCCGTATCTCCGGCCAGCGACGCCATCGCCGTTTCCCGCGCCTGGCGTGCGATCACGTCGGCGAGCGGCACGTTTGCCTGACGGCAGAGTTCGAACGCTTCCATAGCGGTGTTGGCGCCATGGATGGCATCGGCCAGGTTCTTCGTGCCGCCGTGTTTTCGGGCGGCATCCGCCAGCTTTTTCATGTCGACCGAGGAACGCTTGGAGTGCAGGTCCAGATGCCCCTGCGCCAGCTTGGTGAGCTTGGCGACGCCGCCGACGATCGTCAGGCGGGGCGCCGGATGACGGCGCAAGTACTTGAGCAGCCCACCCGCGAAATCGCCCATGTCGATGAACGCTTGTTCCGGCAGGTCCGGGTGCTCGCGCATCGCCGCCGCCTCGGACGTGGAACCGGTCGCCGCGATGAGGTGTTCGATCCCCTGCAGGTGTGCGACGTCGATGCCGCGGTGAATGGAGTTGATCCAGGACGCGCACGAGAACGGAATGACGACACCGGTCGTTCCGAGGATCGAAAGCCCGCCCTTGATGCCGAGCCGGGAGTTCATGGTTTTTTCCGCGATCCTGTCACCGCCGGGGATCGAGACGGTCACTTCCACATCGCAGGGCGCGTCCAGTTCGTCGGCGACGGCGGCCAGCGCATCGCCGATGATCGCGCGCGGCCCCGGGTTGATCGCCGGTTCGCCGACCGGCACCGGCAGGCCCGGCAGTGTCACGGTACCGACGCCGTCGCCGGCCCTGAACCGGATACCTTCACCGGCGGCGATCTTCCGTACGCTGGAGATCACTTCGGCGCCGTGTGTCACGTCCGGGTCGTCGCCGGCGTCCTTGACGACGCCTGCTCGCCAGCCGCCGTCAGTTTCTTCGCAGCGGCTCAGATCGAACGTTGGCGCCTCGCCCTTGGGCAGACGGACGGTCACCGATTGCTGCGCTGCATTGGTCAGCAGTGCCCGGAACGCGGCGGCGGCGGCGGCGGCGGCGCAGGTGCCCGTGGTCCAGCCGCGCCGCAGTTCGCCTTCCGGCTTCCGCGCATGCCCTTGTTCCATCATGGTCCGATCTTAAGCTTATACGGTGGCTGCGCCAACGCCCGGAAATCGTTAGCGGACTTGATGATACGTCGCATGTCCGTATGATTGGCGGGGCGCGACCCCAGCGATTGGAAAAGATATGTCGGAAGACAAAAAAGACCCGGATTCCTCGTCTGAGACGCCGAACGTGCTGGATCCGGTCGAGCCGGAAAAGGATACACCGGAACCGAAAAAATCCTCAGGCGGCAAGCTGTTGCTGCTGCTGGTCGGGGTCGTCATCGTCGCCTTCGTGCTGGTTCTCGCCGGTACCGAGTATTTCGCCAAGCGCGGGTCGGGAACGGCCGGTGGTGGCACGCAGTCGGAAAGCGGTCCGTCCGTCGGCGGTCCGTTCACGCTGGTCAATCACGAGGGCGAGACCGTTACCGAGGAGGACTTTCTCGGCAAATACATGCTGGTCTTCTTCGGCTACACCTACTGCCCCGACGTATGCCCGACGGCGTTGAGCGATATGGCTGCGGCACTCGACATGCTGGGGGACGAAAAGGCCAAGCAGATCACGCCCGTGTTCATTTCCGTCGATCCCGCCCGTGATACGCCCGACCATCTGGCCGAGTATGTCTCGTTTTTTCACTCGCGCACGGTCGGACTGACCGGCAGCGAGGAACAGATCAAGGCCGCCGCCCGCGAATACCGGGTCTATTACCGTCTCAATGAGCCGACGGGCGACGATCCGCAGGATTACCTCGTCGATCATACCTCGATCATCTACCTGATGGGGCCGGAAGGAAAACTGGTCACGCACTTTTCGCACGGCACCGACCCGAAGGCGATGGCCGAGAGGATCGGACAGATTCTGTGACGACACGGCGCCTATCGGGCGTTCCCGGCAGCGGCCTGATCATCGCCGCACCTTCCTCGGGCGCGGGCAAGACCCTGATCACGCTGGGCCTGCTGCGCCATCTGCGTGAGACCGGCATCGACGTCATTTCCGCCAAGACCGGCCCTGATTATATCGACCCTGCGTTCCATACCGCGGCCACAAACCGGTCGTGCCGCAATCTAGACCCTTGGGCGATGCGCGAGGAAACGCTGGGCGAGCTTGCCGGCGACATGGCGGCCAAGGCCGACGACATCATATGCGAGGGGGTTATGGGGCTGTTCGACGGCGCGGTGCCCTCGGACGACCGCCACGACGGCTCGACCGCCGCGCTGGCGGAAATCACCGGCTGGCCGGTGGTGCTGGTGGTCGACGCCGCCAAGCAGGCGGCGAGTGCCGCCGTTCTGGCCAAGGGGTTCGCGGCGCACCGCAAGGGTGTCGACGTTGCCGGTGTGATCTTCAACCGGGTCGGCGGGGGAAGGCACGTGGAAATCCTCAAGGATGCCATGAAGAAGATCGCGCCTGATCTTGAGGTCTACGGCGCGTTGCCCCGGAACGACGCGCTGGAATTGCCCTCCCGGCACCTGGGGCTGGTCCAGGCGCGCGAACACAAGGACCTGGAGATACTCCTCGACAAGGCCGCCGACTGGATCGGCGAGCACCTGGACATTCCCGCCATGCGCCGCGCCATGCGGCCGTGGCCGGTGCGCCCGAAATCGGATGCGCCGCTGCTAATTCCGCCGTTGGGTCAGAAGATTGCCGTCGCCCGCGACGATGCCTTCGCGTTCGCCTATCCGGCCGTCCTCGAAGGCTGGCGTGGCGCCGGTTCCGAACTTTCGTTCTTTTCGCCGCTGACCAACGAGGCGCCGGACCCGAGGGCGGACGCGATCTATCTGCCGGGCGGATATCCGGAACTGCATGCCGGGCGTATCTCAGCGAACTGGGATTTCATGGACGGCCTGCAACAGGCCGCCGATGCATCCAAACCGATCTACGGCGAATGCGGCGGCTACATGGTGCTGGGGCATGGCCTTACCGACGCCGAGGGGCGCCGCCACCCCATGGCCGGATTGCTGCCGCTGGAGACCTCCTTTGCGGCAAAACGGCTTCATATCGGCTACCGGCGCGTGGCGCTGGCCAAGGCCGGACCATTGGGCGGTGCACGCACACGGTTCCGTGGCCACGAATTTCACTTCGCGACCGTGGTCGAGGAAGGCCCGGGCCTGCCGTTGTTCCGGGCCGAGGACGCGTCCGGCCGCGAGCTCGGTGAAACCGGTCTTGCCGACCGCAGGGTGGTCGGTTCGTTCATTCACCTGATAGACCTTGAACGCGCGGACGGCGCGTGATGTGAATCGGATCGATGTTCGGCTTGGGCAAAAAGAAGAAGGCGCCGGAAGAGGTTCCGTTCTGGAAGCGGAAGGCGCTGCACGAGATGAGCGGACCGGAATGGGAATCGCTTTGCGACGGTTGCGGCAAATGCTGCCTCAACAAGCTGGAACACGAGGACACCGGCGAGATTTTGTTCACCAATGCCGCATGCCGGCTGCTGGATCTCGAGACCTGCCGCTGCACCAGTTACGAGGATCGGCAGCGTTTCGTCCCCGATTGCCGCCGCCTGACGCCGCAGAATGTCGGCAAGATTCCCTGGTTGCCGCAGTCCTGCGCCTATCGCCGTCTGGCCGAGGGCAAGGACCTGGAATGGTGGCATCCGCTGGTGTCCGGCACCACGGACACGGTGATCGAAGCCGGAATCTCGGTGTTCGGACGGGTCGTTTCCGAGCGTGATGTCGAGTACATGGAAGATTATGTAGTAGACTGGCCGAAATAGGTTCGGTTAAACCTGTGCAACCGAATTACCAAGCCGATGGAGGAACAAGACGTTGTCGCACTCACCCTATAAAGGCGTTTTCAGCGCCGTCGTTACCGCAGTTAAAGATGATCTGTCGCCCGACCTGGACCTGACGGCGGAACACGGAAAATGGCTGCTGGCCAACGGTTGCGACGGGCTTGCGGTGCTCGGCACCACGGGCGAGGCGAATTCTTTCGGCCTCAAGGAACGGATTTCGATCATCGAGGGTCTGGTCGAGCGGGGCATCCCCGGCGAGGTGATGATGCCCGGCACCGGCTGTTGCGCGGCAATCGACACCATTAACCTGACGCAGGCGGCAATCAATGCCGGCGCCAAAGGGGTGCTGATGTTGCCGCCGTTCTATTATAAGAACATGTCCGATCAGGGCCTGTTCGACGCCTTCGCCGAAGTCATCGACAAGATCGCCGACGACCGGCTCAAGATCTATCTCTATCACTTCCCGCAGATGTCGGGCGTGCCGATCACGTATGACCTGATTGAGATGCTGCTGAAGGCCTATCCGGAAACCGTGGTTGGCATGAAGGACAGCTCCGGTGTGTTCGACAACATGGCGGGCGCCGCCGAGAAATTCCCCGGTTTCGCCGTGTTCTCGGGTGCTGACGAACTGATGCTGCCGCTGCTCAGGAAGGGGGGTGCCGGTTGCATCACCGCCGTCGCCAACGTGTCCTCGTTCCTGAACGGCGCCGTCTACAACGGCTGGGTCGCGAACGGTGACACACCTGAGGTGGAAGCCGACCACGAGACCCTGAGCGCCATGCGCAAGGCGATCGCTGGTTATCCGCTGCCGCCGGCACTCAAGGCGTTGACCGCGCGCAACACCGGCAAGGCAGGCTGGGAAAACCTGCGCCCGCCGTTCGTGCCGCTTGGCGATGCTGATCGAAAGGCGCTGTTCGATGCCTTCGACGCGGTTGGCACGCCGATCCCGGCGGCGGCCTGACCGGGCTGGTGGCCGCACGCCGCAAAAGCAAGGAATTCAGTTTCGACCTCGATGGCCGCGATGTGTCGGTGCTGCTTCGGCGGAACCGGCAGGCGCGGCGCATTATCTTGCGTATTGACCCCAAGACCGACGGCGTGGCGCTGACGTTGCCATGGTACGCGTCGGAAGCGGAAGCGCTCGGGTTTCTGGAAAGCCAGCATGGATGGCTCCGAAAGCGTCTCGACAAGCTCCCCGAACGCACCCCGTTCGAGCCCGGTCGCACGATCCCGATCCTCGGCGAGGATCACGTGATTGAGCACCGCCCCGACGCCCGGCGCGGCGTCTGGCTGGAAGACGGTCGGGTCTGCGTCTCGGGCGATATCGATTATCTGCCGCGACGGCTCCTCGACTGGCTCAAGAAGGAAGCGAAGGCGCGGCTCTCCGCACTGGCGCAGGAAAAGGCCGCCGAGCTTGGTGTCAGCGTCGGCCGCATCAGCGTTCGTGACACCACGTCCCGCTGGGGGTCCTGTGCGCACGACGGTTCGCTCAATTTCTCGTGGCGGATGATCCTGGCGCCCGCCTTCGTGTTCGAATTCATCGTCGCGCACGAGGTCGCGCATATCGTCGAGCGCAATCACGGCCCGCGCTTTCATGCACTGGTACAGAAGCTGACGCCCCATGAGGCGCAGGCCGAAGCGTGGCTCAACGCCTACGGACAGCAGCTGCACCGGATCGGCTGATCAAACGGTTGGGTCGTCCCGGCCGGCAAGGCGATTGGCGCCCGTGCGTGCGAAGCGTAACGTCTGCGTCCGGCGCCGGTTGCCATTCATCGGGAACTCTTTTGCTTCCTGCAGGATTGCGGCGCTGTAGGCGTCTGCGACGATCAGGCCGACGTCATCCGGCAGGCGCTTCTGCGGGAAATCCGGGTTCACCGCGAAATAGAAGAAATCGCAGTAGAGCAGGTATTCCTGCCATTTGCCGTCGGCACGGAAGTCCGCAAGCGAACTTTTGACTTCGATAACGATGAATTTTCCGTCCCGGTCCAGCGCCGCGACGTCGACCCGGCGCTTGTTGGTGAGACGGAATTCCAGCAGTGGCGCATGGCCCAGATCGCTCATCAGGCGTACCACGCCGCGGGTGATGTCATCGGTGGTGCTGCCGGGAAGGGGTCCCTGTCGAATGCGCATCGATGCCCTCTCATTTGCAAATATCGCCGGGAATGCTAACAGGAAAGCATGGTGCACGCACAAACCCAGCTTGAACTCGAGACGCAGGGGCAGGGACTTTACGAGTTCACGCGGGACGCCGTTGGGTTCTGCGCGAAGAGCGGTGTCGAAAGCGGGCTCCTGACGGTCTATTGCCGCCACACTTCGGCGTCGCTGACCATCCAGGAAAACGCCGATCCCGATGTGATTCATGACTTGGACACTTTCTTCAAACGGCTGGTGTCGGAAGACCCGTCGCTCTACCGCCACACCGCCGAGGGGCCGGACGACATGCCTGCGCACATACGGAGTGCGCTGACGGACGTGTCGCTCTCGGTCCCCGTTGCCGAGGGCCGACCGGTGCTGGGGACGTGGCAGGGGATTTACCTGTTCGAGCATCGGGTCCGGCCGCACCGGCGCAACATTGTATTGCACTTGAGCGGATAACTAGACGGCTTCGATGATGGTGGCCGCCTGTTTGGTAACGATGCCGAAGGCGAGGTAACTGTAACGCCAGCCGTGTTTCTCGGCGGCTTCGCGGAATGCGCGGTATTCGTCGTCGCGCCACGTCGGATTGATCAGATACTCGTCGAACACCAGGACGCTGCCGGGTTTGATGCGCGGCGCGAGGCCTTCCAGCACCGTCATCGTCGATTCGTAGATGTCGCAGTCAATGTTGCAGAACCGGACGTCGCCCGGATGATCGGCGAGGAACGGTCCGAGCGTATCCTCGAACAGGCCGGCGTGCAGGGTCACGTTCCCGGGAACGTCCGGTAGGACGCCGTCCGTCGAATAGATCCCTTCCGGCTCGCCGCCCCAGGCGGCGGGCAGGCCGTGGAAGGAATCGAAACCATGCACCGGCTGACCGGCTTCCGCTGCGATGTGACGGATCGACTGGCCGTGCCGGACCCCAAATTCAAGCACCAGCCCTTCGAGCGATGCCATCTCCAGGGCGTGGTCAAGCAGCGCGTAGGGGCAGTGAACGATCTCGGTCTTGAGCGTCGAATGGCTTTTGACGTAGTCCCAACTGTCCAGCCACGCATCCACTGTGGCGTCATCCTCGGGCAACCCGTCAAACAGGCGCGTCGCGTCGGCGCCGGTCATCTCGCTGGCGACAGCCTGGTAAAACCGTGCCATGTCGTGATCGGGACGGACCTCGACCGCCTTGCCGAGGGTGCGGATCGCGCGGTCGAGGCCGGGCGTAATCATCTGCGTCAGCCCCAGGTTGCAATAGGTGTCGGCGTGATCCGGATCGTTGGCGAGGGCGGTCTCATAGGCATCTGCGGCGTCGGCATAGCGGCCCGCTTCGCGGTGCGCGTTGCCGAGGTTGTAATGCGCGTCGGCGAACGCGGGCTGATACTGCAAAGCCAGCTTACAATGCGCCACGGCCTCGTCGAACAGCCCCAGTTCCGAGAGCGTCGTCGCCAGGTTGGAATGCGCCTGCACCAGGTCCGGCGCACAGCGGATGGCATCCCGGTAAGCACGAACGGCGCCCGCCTTGTCGTCGTCGGCGCGCAGCGTGTTGCCGAGATTGTAGTGGTGATGCGCGGCGTCGGGCGCCAGTTCGATGGCGGTGTGGAACGCGAACGCCGCCTCGCCGTATCGTTCCAGCGCTTGCAGCGCGGTGCCCTTGTTGCCGTAGGCATCGGCGGCTTTGGGCGCCAGTTCGATGACCTTGTCGATCAGTGGCAAGGCGTCTTCGGCCTGACCTTGTTGCAGACGCAGGATCGAGAGCAGATGGTAGGCGTCGGCGTTGGCCGGGTCCGCTTCGATAACGCCGAGGTACCCGGCTTCGGCAGCTTCCAATTCGCCCTTTTGATGATGGGCGAGGGCGTCGGCAAGTTGGGGCGGCATCGTCTGCTCGGTCATCGGGGAACTATATCTCCGGATCGGCGGGCTTGCGAGAGTGCGCGCAACATCCGAATGTTAACCGATGGCGAAACGTCGAACACGCAAATCGGACCGGCGTCTGACGGGTATCCGCGATGCGCTCGGGGAAGGGCGGCCGCACGACGCGTTGGCCGAAGCGAGGCAGATGCTCGCGGGCCGGACCCGCGATGCGGCGGTTTTGAACCTCGCCGGCATCGCGGCGTTCCAGTGCGGCGAGACCGAAAATGCTCGCCAGTTTCTGGAAGATGCGGTCAAACGTGCCCCGAAGGATGCGGAAATCCACATGAACCTGGGCAACGTGCTGGCGGCAACGAATGAATTGGAAAGGGCGCTTGCCGCTTACGGGATCGCTGCCGATTTGGCGCCGAATTATGCGGAGCCTGCCTACAACGCTGGTCTGCTGTTGGCCGGGCGCGAACGGCACATGGAGGCTGCCGGCTGGTTCCGGAACGCCCTGGGCCGTGATCCCGAGCATGCGGGCGCGGCGATCGGTCATGCCGAAGCGCGCCGCAACGCCGGCGATCTCGCGGGCGCGCGCGACGCTCTCGCAGCCTGGATCGCGCTTCATCCCGATGATCCCGTTGCCTACACCAATCTTGCCGCTGTGCTGAGTGGGATGGGCGATGATGCTGCTGCACGGGATGCGGCGGAAAGCGCTGCCGAAATCGATCCGGGCCTTGCGGCCGCGCATTTCAATATCGGCGTCGCACAGCAAAGGCTTGGCGATTATTTGGCGTCGATAGAGCGCTACCGACGTACACTGGCGCTGGAACCGGGGCATGCGGCGGCGGCACTGAACATGGGCGAGGCTCTTGCCGTGCTGGGCAAGGTAGACGATGCCGCCAAGGCGTACCGCCGTGCGCTGGAAATCGATCCGGGCTTTGCCAAGGCTGCCGTCAACCTGGCCGACATGGCGCTGGCGGCGGACGAGCCGGCAGCGGCGCTGGCTGGGATCGAGCAGTTCCTCTCCGGCACGCCGTCGCATCCGGCGGCGCTGGCGTTCAAGGCCTTTGCCTTGCGCGACCTGGGCCGGGACCGGGACGCGCTGGAACTGGACGATCCGGAGCGTTTCATCATGCAAAGACCGCTGGAGACGCCGGCCGGCTTTGTGGACATGGACGCATTCAACGCGGCGCTCGCCGAACATGTTCTCACGCATCCGACCTTGACGCCGTCGCCCGTGGCGCACGCGACCCGGAAAGGCCGGCATTCGGGGGAACTGCTGGTCGACCCGCTCGGCCCCATGGACACTTTCCGGCGCGAGATCGAGGACGCTTTCCGCGCCTACAGACGGCGATTTGCGGGTGAGCCCGCGCATCCGCTCATCGACGCCTGTCCCGACGAGGTCGCCATTTCGGTCTGGGGCGTGGTGATGGATGAGGACGGCCATCAGGTGCCGCACATCCATCCGGCGGCGTGGCTTTCGGGCGTTTATTATGTCGAGGTGCCGGCAAGCATCCAGACGGATGATCCGGACCGGGCCGGGTGGATCGAGTTCGGCCGGCCGCCGGATGACATCCATGCCAGGCACGATCCGGCGCTGACATTCTTTCGCCCGGAACCCGGGTTGATGCTGTTGTTTCCGAGCCATTTCTATCACTGCACCGTGCCGCTGACGGGGGGTCAGCGGCGAATTTCCATCGCTTTCGACGTGATGCCGGCGTAGCGCCGCTTCTACGGGGAATCCCTGATTGTCGATTGGGTTTAAGAAAGTTACCTTTTTAAAAGTCCGAACAACGGGCTGACCTACATAAACTCAGGGAAATAAAGGTGATTTTTGACATGAAGTCTTTTCATGCAGCCTATTGTGCTGCCCTCGTTTTAGCTCTTTTGCTTGCACCGGCGATGACACTCCATGCCGATGCCACCGAGGAACACGCGTCACTGAGCGATTTCGTCGGCGAAGACATCGGCGACGTCACCCGCGCCCGGGGCAACATCGCCGGCGTGCTGCAAAACCTGCCGCGCACGCTCCGCAAGGGCAGCGATGTGAAGTTCCTGGATACCATCCTGACCGGCGAGGACACGCGCGTGGAAATCAGTTTCGTCGACGAGAGCCAGCTTTTCATCGGTGATAATTCGACACTGATGATCGATGAAATGATCTATGTTCCCGGGAAGAAAGGCCACGGTGTTCTGACGTTGACCAAGGGTGTGTTCCGCATGGTGTCTGGCCGGATCAACAAGGTCAAAGGCGGGTCGCTGACATTGAACACACCGGTCGCGACGATCGGTGTGCGTGGCACCGATTTCTGGGGGCTGCAGGAAGAAAACAAGCTGACCATGGCCCTGATCGACGATGGTGTCGTCGAGATCACCGGTGCCGACGGTAAAACCGTGACGCTAGATACGCCGCTGGAGGCCGTGGTAATCGAACGCGATCAGCCGACGCCCGATGTACCGTTCAACCTGACGCCGGAGGAACTGGCCGAAGCCGCGACGACGATCACGTACTGATAACATTCCCTGCCGGCACATGGTGCCGGGGTTAGGGTCAGGACCCTAGGCTTGGCGTCATCCTCTCCCGGATGGCGCCTTTCTTTTGCGCCTTGTTCTTCCCATATACGGGAAACGAACGATTAGGGAGTGCACGATGCCATCTTCGATCGATCTCATGATTTCACCGCGGCCCACGGATCTCGGCGATTTCGAGGTGCGCCGGGTCTTGCCCTACGCCAAGCGGCGCATGGTCGGGCCGTTTATTTTCTTCGATCACATGGGGCCGGCGACATTTCCGCCCGGCAAGGGGATCGATGTGCGGCCGCATCCGCACATCGGCCTTGCCACCGTGACGTATCTGTTCGAGGGCGAGATTATGCACCGGGATTCGCTGGGGTGTGAGCAGGCGATCTGCCCTGGTGCGGTGAACTGGATGACGGCGGGACACGGTATCGTGCATTCGGAACGCACGGGCGACGAGGAACGCGCCAAACTGTCGACCGTACACGGCATTCAGGCTTGGGTCGCCCTGCCCAAACCGCACGAGAAAACCGAGCCCGCGTTCAAACACCACCCGACGGAATCGCTGCCGGAATTCGACGAGGGCGGTGTCTGCATGAAGCTTCTGGCCGGCGAGGCGTTCGGCAAAAAGGCAGACGTCGACGTGCTGTGGCCGACCGTCTACCTGGACATACAGGCGGGCAACGGTTGCAGGATCGCGATCCCGGACGAGCACGAGGAACGTGCGGTCTACGTCGTCGCTGGCGGTCTCGAGATCGACGGCGAGAGCGTGCCGGAACACACCATGGCGGTGCTCACGTCGGGCGCAAAACCGGACGTGGTCTCGACGGGAGAAAGCCGGGTGATGCTGTGCGGCGGCGCGCCGATGGACGGCCCGCGCACGATCTGGTGGAACTTCGTCGCCTCCGACAAGGAATTGTTGGAGCAGGCCAAGGCGGACTGGCACGCCGGCAAGTTCCCAGGTGTGCCCGGCGACGACGAATTCATTCCGCTCCCCGCGTGAGCGCGTCTTGGAAACGGCCGGTGCGTCCGGTACTCTCAAACACCCTTTGACCCTGGGATCACGGACAGAACATGGACGATTCCGAACTTGAGAAGTACGAACGCAAGGTCGCCGTTCGGCCCTTGCGCGTCTCCGATTACCCGGCCGTGCTCCGGGTCCAGACCGATGTATTCAAAAGTATAGAGCCATGGGGACGGCCCCAGTTCCTGAGTCAGCTCCGCTCGTTCCCCGAAGGACAACTGGGCGTCGAGGTCGAGGGCGAGCTTGTGGCGATTTCGTCGTCGCTACTGATCTCCGGACATGTTGCCTCCAGCGCGCACGACTTCGATACCGTCACTGACGACGGTTTCATCCGTAATCACAGGGAAGACGGCGAATATCTTTACGGTATCGATATCGCCGTCTCGCGCGAATATCAGGGCTACAAGCTGGCCCGGCGTCTCTATGAAGCGCGCAAGGAACTGGTGGTCGAGAAGAACCTCAAGGGTATCGTCATCGGCGGCCGCATCCCGGGCTATCATCACCACGCCGGCGAGATGACCGCCGACGAATACGTCGACAAGGTCGTCGCCCGCGAACTGGACGACCCGGTATTGGTGGCGCAGCTTTCCAACGGTTTCGAGATCATTCGCGTGATCGAAGGGTATCTTGCCGAGGACGAGGAAAGCTGCGGCAACGCCGTGCTGATGATCTGGCGCAACCCGGATTTCCGGGCCGAGGAAGGCGCGCAGAATCATCCCGGTACGGCCCGGCTCTGCGTCGTCCAGTACCAGATGCAGAAGGTCGAGAGCTTCAAGGATTTCGCGCAGCAGTGCGAGCACTTCGTCGGCACGGCGTCGGAGTACCGCGCCGACTTCTGTGTCTTCCCGGAGCTGCTGACGACGCAGCTTTTTTCGATCATGACCACCGACAAGCCACAGGACGCGGCGCGCGCGCTGGATCAATTCACAGACCCGTTCCTGGAAATGTTCGCGGAACTGGCGATCCGCTACAATGTTAACATCGTCGGCGGCTCGCACCTGGCGGTCGAGGACGACAAGTTGTTCAACGTCGCCTACTTGTTCCGCCGCGACGGAACGCTGGAAAAACAGTACAAGATTCACATCACGCCCAGCGAGGTGAAGTGGTGGGGCGTCAGCGGCGGTGAGAAGGTGCACGTGTTCGACACCGACCGCGGCAAGGTCGCGATCCTGATCTGCTACGACATCGAGTTCCCCGAATTGGCGCGGATCGCCGCCGACAAGGGCGCCAACATCATTTTCGTGCCCTACAACACGGATATGCGCTCGGGGCACCTGCGGGTCAGCTACTGCGCCCACGCACGCGCCATCGAGAATCACATTTATGTCGCCATCGCCGGGGCGTGCGGCAACCTGCCATATGTCTCGACGGCGGAGATTCACTATGCGCAATCAGGCATTTATACCCCGTCCGACATTTCCTTCGACCGCGAGGGTGTCGCCGCGGAATGCACGCCCAACGCCGAGATGGTGCTGATCCACGACCTCGATCTCGACAAGTTGTCCCATCACAAGCACTTCGGCACGGTCCGCAATTGGATCGACCGGCGCAAGGATCTCTATACGATCCAGTATGACGACGGCACGGAGAAGTTTACCGTCTAGCCGCCGACGACGTTCCGGGGGCTTCCCGCCACGAAAGCATCGATGTTGTCGACCATCTGGTCGGCGAGGCCTTGGATTGCCTCGATGCTGGCCCACGCGACATGCGGCGTCAGGATGAAGTTGGGCCGGTCCATGATCTCCAGGAACGGATGATCGTCCGGGACCGGCTCGGTGGTCACCACGTCGAACGCGGCGCCGGCGATCTTGCCGGCCTTGAGCGCGTCGACCAGCGCCTGTTCGTCGACAAGACCGCCGCGCGCCGAGTTGATCACCAGTGGACGCTTTTTCATCTGGTCGAACTCGGCCGGGCCGAGCAGGTTGCGGGTGCTGTCCAGCAGCGGACAGTGCATGGTGATCACGTCGCTTTCGGAAAGAATGCGCTCGAACGGGGTATAGAGCGGCCCCATGCCGTCGACACCCTTGTAGGTGGAGTATCTGACCTCCATCCCGAACGCTTCGCCTAGTTTCGCGACCGCCTTGCCCAGCACGCCGTCGCCGATGATGCCGAGCACCTTGCCGCGCAAATCGAAGATCGGATAGTCGAAGTAGCAGAATTGATCGGCTTCCTTCCAACGTCCGGCGGCGACCGAGTTGTGGTAGGGACGGATCGAGCGGCTGAGCGACAGAATCAGGCCCATGGTGTGTTCCGGCACCGTGGCGATCGCGTACTCACGAATGTTGGAGACAACGATGCCGCGCTCGGCGCAGGCCTTGAGGTCGATGATGTCGGTGCCGGTCGCGGCGACAGCGATCATTTTCAGTTTCGGCAGTTCGGCCAGCGTGTCGGCGCGGAGCGGTACCTTGTTGGTAATGACGATCTCGGCATCCTTGGCGCGGCCCACGACCTCTTCCGGTCGCGTGCGCTGGTGTTCGTCCATCGTGTGGGCGAACGCCGGCGGACGGACCGTCACCTGTTCCGGGAACGTTTCCCGGTCGAGAAACACGATATGCCTGGAAGCGCCGCTGTCGTCTGAAGTCATGGTCTTAAATTCCCCTTCTTGGTTCATTAAATGTAGGGATCGGGAGGGCGGCAATCCAGCGTTGGACTGTTTCTGTTCCCGTCGTACTGTCGCATAAGGAAACCGTTTCCGTTACGAAAAAGGACATCCAACATGATTTACGACCATCGCACTTATACCTGCCGTCCCGGCACCATCAAGAAACATCTGGAGCTTTACCTGCAGCACGGATGGGAGCCGCAAACCCGTAATCTCGGCAAACCGCTCCTGTATGCGATGACGGAAACAGGCGATCCCAACAGCTACGTGCACATCTGGGTTTACGAGGACGCCGCCGACCGCGCCAAGAAACGCGCCGCCATGCAGGCCGACCCGGACTGGCAGAATTACCTCAAGATCAGCGCCGAGGCCGGCTATCTGGAAAAACAGCAGAACAAGCTACTGATGCCGGCGCCGTTCTTCGAGAGCTGACACCGGCCGGACGGCCCTCTTGCGCGCGCGCGTCGGATTCCGCAAAATTCCCGAATGTCCGAAAAGACATCCAAATTCCGCTTCCTTGCGCTGGCGGTTCTGACGGTGCCGCTTTCGCTCGGTGCGTGCGGTTCCGACGACAAGGACAGCATCATCGCCGCGTCGCCGACGGCGATCACCATTTCGACGATCCGCTTCGTCGAGCCGGTGGCGATGGCCGAGAAGCACTGCGCCAAATACGGCAAGAAGGCGGTGTCGCGCGGCGGCGTCAAGCTGGGGGCCGTCGGCTACAAGACCATGTGGGGTTACGACTGCGTCGATCCGCAGTAAGACGCTTTGATCCGAAAGCCGGGTACACGCGTATCTAGGTCGACGTCGCCGACCAATATCCCGGAGTTTCATGACCGATATCAGCCCGCTCATCGTCTGGTTCAGACAGGATCTGCGTGTTGCCGATAACCCGGCACTCCATGCCGCGGCGGAGAGCGGCCGGCCGGTGGTGCCGCTCTACATCCTCGACGATGATACGCCCGGTGAATGGAAGCCCGGCGGCGCGGCGCGCTGGTGGCTGCATCATTCTCTTGCGGCGTTACGGGACGCACTTGCCGGACGCGGGGTCAGCTTGATACTGCGGCGTGGTTCGGCAGCGGATGTGCTGGCGGATGTGGTGAATGAAACCGGCGCCGGTGGCATCTACTGGAACCGCTGTTACGAGCCGTATGCGATTGAACGGGATTCCAGCATCAAGGCGAATTTGAAGGAACAGGGCTTCGACGTTCAGAGCTTCAACGGGTCGTTATTGTTCGAACCCTGGACGATCGAGACCAAACAGGGCGGTTTTTACAAGGTCTACACCCGTTATTGGCAGGCGTGTCGGGAGAGAGGCGATCCGGAGAAACCGATGCCGGCGCCGGACAGGGTTGAAGCCTTCGGCCAAACGGTGGCCGGCGACGATCTTGACGATTGGGACTTGTTGCCGGCCAAGCCGGACTGGGCCGGCGGGTTGCGCGCGCGCTGGCGGCCCGGTGAGGCAGGGGCGATGGCGCGGCTTCGCGCTTTTCTGAAAGAAGGGCTCGTCGGTTACGAGGACCGCCGCGACTTCCCCGCCGACACGG
The DNA here is from genome assembly GCA_965229805.1 of Rhodospirillales bacterium. Taxonomy (GTDB): domain Bacteria; phylum Pseudomonadota; class Alphaproteobacteria; order Rhodospirillales; family Casp-alpha2; genus UBA4479. The sequence goes on from CBDDJO010000001.1 coordinate 608,012, forward strand.
TGACGTCGAACCTGTCGCCGTTTCTGCACATCGGCGATATCGGCCCGCGCCAAGTATGGCATGAAACCATAAAGTCTGCCGGTTGGTCGAACGCGTCGGAAAAGTTTCTCAAGGAACTGGTGTGGCGCGAGTTCGCCTATCACGTCTTTTACCACCTACCGGACCTGCCGGAAGAGCCCATGTATCCGAAATTCAGGGAATTCCCGTGGGAAGACGACGATGGGAAACTGGCGTGCTGGCAACGGGGCATGACGGGGTATCCGATGGTCGACGCCGGCATGCGGGAACTGTGGCAGACCGGGCACATGCACAACCGTGTGCGGATGGTGACGGCGTCGTTCCTGGTCAAGCATCTTTTGTTGCCATGGCAGGCGGGCGAGGCCTGGTTCTGGGACACGCTGGTCGACGCCGATCTTGCGGTAAATGCCTTCAGTTGGCAGTGGGTCGCCGGGTGCGGCGCCGACGCCGCGCCCTATTTCCGCATCTTCAACCCGATCGTGCAGGGATCGAAGTTCGATCCGGACGGCGACTACATCCGCACCTATGTGCCCGAAATCGCGAAGTTGCCCGACAAATACCTGTTCGCGCCGTGGGAAGCACCGGACGACGTGTTGTATGACGCCGGGATCGAACTCGGCCGGACTTACCCGAAACCAGTCGTCGATCATAAACGTGCCCGCGAGCGCGCGCTCACGGCGTTCAAGTCACTGCCCGATAACAACACTTAAGAGAGCCAGCGCACGGCCTCGACGATCACCAGTGCCCAGGCGATCACCGTGATGAGAATGGCGATCAGCGGCTGGCTGCGGACGCGTTCGAACGGCTGCGGACGCGAACCGGCGTCGAGCACGGTCTGGTGCCCGATCTCGCGCTGGCGGTCGCGGCGGAATGTCTTGAGGGTTTCGCGCTCGACCTCCTCGAATCCCTGACGGAGTGAGGTGAACTCGCGATAGAACGGCACGACGATGCCGACGAACATCATGGCGACGCCGCCGATGCCGTACCAGGGTACGTAACCCAATTCGCCCGCGCCGCCGAGCAGCGTGCCGACACCGATGAACCCGACGCCGTTGATGCCGATCAACAGGTGCACAAGCCGGCGGCGGCGGTCGCGGTCGATCATCGCGTCCCCCGTCTCCGCTCCGGTTTCCGCATGACCAGTGTCGACCAGCCGTCTTGCCGCCATTCCTTCTCGAACACGAGCCCCATGGCGCGGTGCCGTGCGGCAACCCGCCGTGCATCGCGATTCAGAAGGCCGGAAAGTACGGCGACGCCACCCGGTGTCAGATGCCCGATGGTTTCCGGCGCCATGCCGATCAGCGGCCGCGCCAGCACATTGGCGACGATCAGATCGAAGGGCCGGGTGCGGCGCACGGCGGTGGCGCGATAGCCTGTGCTGCGGACCACGTGAATCCGGTGCCGGAGCTCGTTATCGCGGGTGTTGACGCGCGTTACCCGCACTGCCTCCGGATCAATATCGGCGGCCAGCACGCGTGCCGGCCAGAGCCGGGCGATGGCGAAGGCGAGAATGCCGGAGCCGCAGCCGAGATCGAACGCGTTTCTTATCCGGCGCGCCTTGGCAAGGTCGGCGAGGGCGGCGAGGCACGTGCCGGTGGTCGGGTGCGTACCGGACCCGAACGCGGTGCCGGCGTCGATCCGGAACGGGATGCAGGCGGCGGGCCTGGGGCCGTCGTAATGGCTCGGATGGATAAAGAACCGGCCGAGCCGGAGCGGTGCGAAGGTCGCCATGTTCTCCGCCAACCAGTCGCGCGGGGTCAGGAACTCGACGTTGAGGGGCGGGATGTCGATCCCGGCGGCATCCGCGGCGATGGCGAGACCGGCTTCGATGGCGCCCGTGTCCGGTTCGCTGTCGGTGTAACCTTCGACCCGCCACGGAATATCGTCATCGCCCATCGACGTGACGGCAACGGAGATTCCCTCGAACACCGTCTCGAATGCCTGGACCGCGTGCATTGGCACCGTTACCTCGAGCCGCCAAAGCGGCTGCGGCGGTGGCGCGGCCATCATGCAGGCAGCACGAAGCTGGCCATCACGCGCTTTTGGCCCGCTTTCTCGAAGTCGATGTCGAGCTTGTCGCCGTCGACCGACGTGACTTTGCCGTAACCGAATTTCTGATGGAACACGCGCACGCCGATATCGAACCCGGTGCCGTTGCCGGCGGGTTTGTAGGATGCGCCCCGATCGACCTCGATCATGCGGCGGCGCGAGCGCGGGATGCCGTCGACGCCGGCGAACGGATCGGTCATTTCCTTCGAGACGGCGTCCCGGCGTGCATAAACGCCGCTTTCGGAAAAGGCGTCGATATGTTCGCCCGGCAGTTCATCGACGAAGCGGGACGGTGTCGCGCTTTGCCACTGGCCGTAGACACGGCGGTTGGCGGCGAACGAGATCATGGCGTGCTTGCGCGCCCGCGTGATGCCGACGTAGGCGAGGCGGCGTTCTTCTTCGAGCGACGCCAGTCCGCCTTCGTCTAATGAGCGCTGGTTCGGGAACAGACCTTCTTCCCAGCCCGGCAGGAACACGGTGCCGAACTCGAGACCCTTGGCGCCGTGCAGCGTCATGATGTTGACCTTGTCGGTATCGCTGCGTTCCTCGTTCTCCATCACCAGGCTGACGTGTTCCAGGAACGATCCCAGCATCTCGAAGTCCTCGAGCGCGACCACCAATTCCTTGAGGTTGTCGAGACGGCCGGGCGCATCGGGCTCCTTCTTGGCGCGCCACATGTCGGTATAGCCGCTTTCCTCCAGCACTTGCTTGCAAAGCTCTGCCGGCTCTCCCGCCGCCGCCTGCACTCGCCACATGTCGAACATGGCGAGCAGGTCGCCCAACGATTTCCGGGCCTGCGGGCGCAACTCGTCGGTCTCCAGCAGCTTGGCGATGGCGCGGGTCAGCGACACGCGCTCGGCGCGGGCATAGGTGTGGACGGTCTGCAATGTCGATTTGCCGATGCCCCGGGTCGGTACGTTGACAATGCGCTCGAACGCGAGATCGTCGTCGGGCTGGGCGATGACGCGTAGATAAGCGACGGCGTCGCGGATTTCCTGGCGTTCGTAGAACCGGGGGCCGCCGATGACCCGATACGGCACGCCGAGCGTGATCAGCCGTTCCTCGAACTCGCGGGTCTGAAACCCGGCGCGCACCAGCACCGCCATGTCGCTCAGGTTCTCGCCCTTGTTCTGATAGGCCTCGATCTCGTCGCCGACCAGCCGGGCCTCGGCCTCACCATCCCAGACGCCGCGCACGCGTACCTTTTCGCCGTCGTTGACGTCTGTCCAGAGCGTCTTGCCGAGGCGGCCCTCGTTAAAGGTGATCAGTCCCGACGCGGCGGCGAGGATGTGCGGCGTCGAGCGGTAGTTACGCTCCAGCCGCACCACGCGCGCGCCCGGAAAATCCTCCTCGAACCGCAGGATGTTGCCGACCTCGGCGCCGCGCCAGGAATAGATCGACTGATCATCGTCGCCGACGCAGCAGATATTGCGGTATTCCTGCGCCAGGAGCCGGAGCCACAAATACTGCGCGACATTGGTGTCCTGGTACTCATCGACCATGATGTAGCGGAAGCGGCGCTGGTAGCTTTTCAGCACCTCGGGTTGATCCTGGAACAGCTTCAGGCACAGTAACAGCAGGTCGCCGAAATCGGCGGCGTTCAATGTTGTCAGGCGCTCCTGGTAATCCTTGTAGAGATCGAGCACCTTGCCGTCACCTTGGCCGGCTTCCGACGTGGGCACCTTGTCCGGCAGAAAGCCCCGGTCCTTCCAGCGCTGGATGATGCCGGAGATGGCGCGGGCGGGCAGGCGCTTCTCGTCGATCTCGTGGACGTCGATCATCTGCTTGATCAGACGGATCTGGTCATCGGCATCCAGAATTGTGAACTGCGGGCTCAATCCGACGGCCTCGGCGTTGGCGCGCAGGATGCGCGCGCCGATGGCGTGGAACGTGCCGACCCACCATCCCTCGACCGGGCGGCCAACCAGATGCGAGACCCTTTCCTTCATCTCGCCGGCGGCCTTGTTGGTGAAGGTGACGGCGAGGATCTCGCCCGGACCGGCGCGGTTCTGCATCAGGATGTGCGCGAGCCGGGTCGTCAGCACCCGGGTCTTGCCCGTGCCGGCGCCTGCCAAGACGAGAACCGGCCCCTCGACGGCTTCGACGGCCTCGCGCTGACTGTCGTTGAGCCCGTCCAGGTAGCCGGGTGTACGTGTGGGCGGCGTGGGTGCCGGACGGGGATCGTCGTCGAGTTCGAAGGGATCGGACATACGCCGGTTATAACACGGGAGCGAGGTCTGGAAACCGCTCGGGCCGGGACAATTTGCTACTGGTTGTGCTCTTCGTGGCGAACCTTAAGGAGTGCGCGGTTGTAGGCGGTCATGACGTCGCGGTGGTGTACGCAGCCGGTGAACACTTTGGTGTGCGGATCTCGGAGCACGGCGATGTGGTCCTCGCCCGATTCGCGCATGACCCGCATGGCGGCACCCAGGTTGTCACCCTCGTTCAGGATCGGTGGATGCAGGCGGGCGACGTCGGCGGCGCGCAGCAGATCGTTGCATTCGGTATCGAACAGGGTCACGCCGCAGTCCTGCAGCGTGATGGTGCCGTAAAGCTCGCCCGTCGGCTGCACGACGAACAGTTCCCCCGTTGTCGACGCGCTCAGTTTTTCGCGGATATCGCCGATCGGCGTTTCCATGGAGATCGTCTCGGCGGCGACGTTGGTGCCGTGATCGAGGATATGCCGGACCTTGATCGCGTCCAGCACCTCGGACTCGAATCCATCGCGCAGATCGACATTTCGTCTTCGCAGCGTTTCCGCAAAGAACGATGCACCGAACAGGTGATGTGTGAGCTCCGTCGAGACGACGATCGCCAGCATCACGGCGAGCGATAGCTTATAATCGCCGGTGATCTCGAAGACGATCAGCGTGGTCGAGATCGGCGCGCCGAGCACCGCGGCGGCGACCGCGCCCATGCCGACCACCGTGTAGACGCCGACGCTGGAGGCCAGCGCCGGGAATACGTCGGCCGCGATCAGGCCGTAGCTGGCGCCGACCGCCGCGCCCAATACGAGCGCAGGCGAGAACACGCCGCCGGAGAATCCGAACCCGAGGCACAGTGCGGTCGCGAATATCTTGGCCAGCCCGATGGCGATCAGGAGCTTGACCTCGAACTGGCCGAGAATCGCCCATTCGACGAAGCCGTAGCCGACGCTCAGGATCTGCGGCAGCCAGATTGCGATGATGCCGACGATCAAACCGGCGATGGCGGGTTTGATCCAGACCGGCGCCTTGATCCTGGGCGACAGGTCCTGCATCCAGAAGATGCTCTGCATCATGACGATGGCGGCGACGGCGGAAACCACGCCGAGACCGATGAAGGCGGGAAACTCCCAGAACGACGCAATGTGATTGTCCCCGAGCAGGAACGCCGAAACCTCCCCGAAATGGATGTGTGACAGCGCCGTGCCGGCGACGCTGGCGACGACGATCGGCGCGAACGTCTTGAGTGCGTACTGCCCGACCACGACCTCGGTCGCGAACAGGGCGCCGGCAATGGGGGCGTTGAACGATGCCGACACCGCGGCGGCGACACCGCACCCCAGGAGCGTTCTGGAAAGAGAGCGTGACAAATGTAGCCGCCTGGCGACCCAGCCGGCGAGTGAGGCGCCAAGATGGACAGCGGGTCCCTCGCGGCCGACCGACGCGCCGGACCCGATGGAAAGCGCGCTCAACAGTGCCGACAGCACACCGACCCTGGACGACATCTGTCCGGCGCGCATGGCCGAGGCCTCGACCACGTCGGCGACACCCTGGGCCTGGCCGCCCGGCATCAGTTTCCATGTAATGAGTCCGACGATGAGGCCGCCGGCCGCCGGGATGAGGATCAGCTTCCAAGTGTCGACGGTAATCTCGTAGCGCGCCAGCATGTTGGTGGTGATGCCGAACGTCGAGACCTCGATCAGTTCGATGGTTTCGCGGAAGACGATGACGGCGGCGCCAGCGATGCACCCGACGACCAGCCCGAGACCGACCAGCAGCAGGTGCTCGTTGCGGATCGTCTTGCGAATGGCGGACTGTATGTGTCCGAACGTCCAGCGCGATTGCGGCATTCTTGCCCCCAGGCTTCAACAAAGAAGCATAGGGCTGAATTCCTTAAAGAAAAGGATAACGCGGATTAAATTTCGCGGCGGTATTCGCGGTCTCAGTACTTGGCCGCGTCGAGCGAATATCCGGCGGAGCGCACTGTCCGGATCAGGTCCGCGTCCGCTTCCGCGTTGAGCGCCTTACGCAGTCTGCGGATGTGCACGTCGACGGTGCGCAGTTCGACGAAGATGTCGCGGCCCCAGACCTTGTCGAGTAACTGCTCGCGCGAGAACACGCGGCCCGGTTTTTCCAGGAACGAACGCAACAGCCGGAACTCGGTCGGGCCCAGCTTGATCGCCTTGCCGTCCCGCGTCACGCGGTGCGACGTGATGTCCATCTCGATATCGGCATAGCGCAGCACCTCGCCGGATTGTTCCGGATGGGCGCGGCGCAGCACCGCCTTTATGCGCGCCGTCAGTTCGGTCGGCGAGAACGGCTTGACGATATAGTCGTCGGCACCGGTCTCAAGGCCGCGAATACGGTCGTTCTCCTCGCCCTTGGCGGTCAACATGATCACCGGCATGCCGCGGGTTTCCGATTTCTGGCGCAACTGGCGGCAAATTTCGATGCCGGAAACATTCGGCAGCATCCAGTCGAGGACGACGAGATCCGGAATGTCGGCATCGACCGCTTCGAGCCCCGCTTCGCCGTCACGGGCGACGTCGACGTCGAAGCCTTCGTTCTCCAGGTTATAACGCAGCAACTCGACGAGCGACGGGTCGTCCTCGACAATCAGAATGCGTGAAGTTTCGGTCATGGCGTTGTCTCAGTTTCAGTCTTCACCGCCGATAACGGTGTAGCTCGATTGATCGTCCTTGGGCCGGTTGTCTTCCGGCAGTGTCCCGTGGACGAGGAAATAAACGTGCTCGGCGATGTTGGTCGCGTGATCGCCGATGCGCTCGATGTTCTTGGCGACGAACAGCAGGTGCGCGCAGGCGGAGATGCTCCGAGGATCCTCCATCATGTACGTCAGCAGTTCGCGAAACAGGCTTGTATGCAGTGCATCCACTTCCTCGTCGCGCAGCCGCACGTCCTCGGCAAGGTCGGCGTCGCGCTGCAGATACGCGTCCAGCACGGTATTGATCATGCCCTGTACCACGTTGCCCATGCGCGCGATGGTCCGGCTGGGCCCGACCGGCGGGGTTTGCGTGATCGCGACGGTGCGTTTAGCGATATTCTTGGAATAGTCGCCGATCCGCTCGATCACGCTGGCGATCCGGAGCGCGGTGATGACGACGCGCAGGTCGTCGGCCATCGGCTGGCGCAGCGCCAGCATCGAGATCGTGTGCTGATCGACGTTTTCCTCGATGGCGTCGATGCGCTTGTCGTTGATGATGACCTGCTCGGCCAGTTCGCCGTCGCGCTTGACCAGCGCCTTGATGGCGTCTGCGAATTGATGCTCCGCGAGGCCGCCCATCTCGGCGATCAGGTTGTCGAGTTGATTCAGGTCCTCGTCGAATCCGGAAACGATGTGGTCGTGTTCGCTTGCCATTGATCAATGCTCCCGATTAGCCGAAGCGGCCGGTGATGTAATCCTGCGTGCGCTGGTCCTGCGGCGTGGTGAATATCTTGCCGGTCTCGCCGACCTCGACCAGATCGCCGAGGTGGAAAAACGCGGTGCGTTGCGATACTCGCGCTGCCTGCTGCATGGAGTGTGTCACGATGACAATGGTGAAGTTGTCGCGAAGCTCGTCGATCAGTTCCTCGATGCGCGCCGTGGCGATCGGATCGAGCGCCGAGCACGGTTCGTCCATGAGGATGACTTCCGGCTGCACGGCGATGGCCCGGGCGATGCACAGGCGCTGCTGCTGGCCGCCGGAAAGGCCGGTACCGGGCTCTTCGAGCCGGTCTTTGACCTCATTCCACAGGCCCGCCTTGACCAGGCTTTCCTCGACGATCTGGTCGATCTCCTCCTTGCCCGTGGCGATGCCGTGGATGCGCGGGCCGTAGGCGATGTTCTCGTAGATCGATTTAGGGAACGGGTTCGGTTTCTGGAACACCATGCCGACACGGGCGCGCAGGTGTACGACGTCGATGGCGTCGGAATAGATGTCGGTGCCGTCGAGTTTGATCGTGCCCCTGACCCGGCAGATATCGATGGTGTCGTTCATCCGGTTGAGTGTGCGCAGGTACGTCGACTTGCCGCAGCCCGACGGGCCGATCAGCGCCGTTACCTCGTTCTCGTAGATATCGAGGTCGACATCGAACAGGGCCTGCTTCTCGCCGTAGAAGACCTGCACGCCACGGGTATGGAACTTGGTTTCGCGTGCCGCATCGGACTTGACGGCGGGGGCCGTGACCTCGACCGGATTGTTCATTTCAACTTCGCCCATGAGAGGGTTCTCCTACCAGCGCCGTTCGAACTTCTTGCGAAGCACGACGGCCAATGCGTTCATGAAGATCAGGAAGGTCAGCAGGACCATGATCGCTGCCGACGTGCGTGCGACGAAGGCGCGTTCGGGGCTGTCCGCCCAGAGATAGACCTGCACCGGGAGCACCGTCGCCGGATCGGTGATGCCGCCCGGGATGTCGACGATGAAGGCGACCATGCCGATCATCAGCAACGGCGCCGTTTCGCCGAGCGCCTGCGCCATGCCGATGATGGTGCCGGTCAGGATTCCCGGCATCGCCAGCGGCAGCACATGATGGCTGACGACCTGCATGCGCGATGCGCCGAGCCCGAGCGCGGCCTCGCGGATCGACGGGGGCACTGCTTTCAGCGCGGCGCGCGCTGCGATGATGATGGTCGGCAGCGTCATCAGCGCCAGCACCATGCCGCCGACCAGAGGAGCCGAGCGCGGCAGGCCGAAGAAATTAATGAACACCGCGAGACCCAGAAGGCCGAACACGATCGACGGCACCGCGGCCAGGTTGTTGATGTTGACCTCGATGATCTGCGTCAGGCGATTCTTCGGCGCGAATTCTTCGAGGTAAACGGCGGAACAGACGCCGATGGGAAACGACAGTAACAGCGTGACCAGCATGGTGAGGAGCGACCCCATGGCCGCACCCCAGATCCCGGCAAGTTCCGGCTCGCGCGAATCGGCGTTGCTGAAGAACGTGGTGTTGAAGCCCGTGGTAATAATGCCGCGTTCCTTCAGGGTATCGAACCAGGCCATCTGCTGGTCGGAGACGCGCCTGTCGGATTCGGCCGTTTCCTTGTTGATGACACCCTTGTCGTAGAGATCGAAATCGGCGGCGACCGGAAGGTCGAACGTGACCGTCTGTCCAATCAGGGACGGGTCTTCGGTGACCGCCTGTTGCACCTGGAACGCCGCTCCGGAGCTGAGGATAGCGGTCAACTTGCGGCGTTCGCCGCGGCTGCTGACGTCCGGGAACCGCGCCAGCAACGTGTCGAAGACCAGTTTCCGGTAGTTGGCGTTGATCAGCGTTGACGAATCGCGCGTGCCTTCCGGGTCGATTACCTCTTCCTTCAGTTCCACGTTCATCGCGATCGTGGTTTCCGTGAACGCGGGCAGGCCGCTGGAGATAATCGTCGTGAACAGAATGACGATGAAGGAGAGTGCGATGCCGATGGCGCCGATACCGTAGGCGCGGAACCTCGCTTCGGCGGCATAACGTTTCTTCAGGCCGCGGCGCACGGCCTCGGACGCATTTGCGGCGCGGTCACGGCGCATTTGCTGGGGGGATTGAACATCATTCATAACGGCATCAGTCATACTGCTCTCGGTACTTGTTGACCACCGCCATGGCGATGATGTTGAGGCAAAGGGTCACGCAGAACAGCACCAGCCCCAGGGCAAACGCCGCCAGTGTCTTGGCGCTGTCGAATTCCTGGTCGCCGACCAGAAGCGTGACAATCTGCACCGTAACCGTCGTCACCGCTTCGAGCGGGTTGGCCGTCAGGTTGGCGCCGAGGCCGGCTGCCATGACGACGATCATGGTTTCGCCGATGGCCCGCGAGATCGCCAGCATGAACGACCCGACGATGCCCGGTAGTGCCGCCGGCAGGATCACGCGCTTGATGGTTTCGGATTTCGTCGCGCCGAGGCCGTAGGACCCTTCGCGCAAGCTCTGCGGCACGGCATTGATCACGTCATCCGACAATGACGAGACGAACGGGATGATCATGATGCCCATGACAAGGCCGGCGGCGAGCGCGCTCTCGGATGATATATCGAGACCGAGCATGGTCCCCTGGTCGCGCAGGAACGGCGCCACCGTGAGCGCGGCGAAGAAGCCGTAGACGACGGTCGGGATGCCGGCGAGGATTTCGAGCAGCGGCTTCACCGCGCCGCGTACTTTCGCCGGTGCGTATTCCGCCATGTAGATCGCCGACAAAAGACCGATAGGGCCGGCGACGCACATCGCGACGAAGGAGATCAGCAGCGTCCCGGCGAACAGTGGGATGGCGCCGAACGCGCCGCTGGCGCCGACCTGGTCGGAGCGGAGCGCGGTTTGCGGACTCCATTCGAGACCGAACAGGAATTCGACTGGGGAAATCTTTTCGAAGAACCGGTAGGATTCGAAGACCAATGACATGACGATGCCAATGGTCGTCAGGATGGCGATGATCGAGCAGATGATCAGGATCGCCATCATGGTCTTTTCGACCTGATTGCGGGCCCGGAGTTGCGGGCTGATCTTGTTTCGCGCATAGGCGAGGGCGGCGATGCCGGCGGCCAGGATCGCCACGAACTTGGCCAGTGCGCTGGTGTTCTGCAGGCTGACGTATCGGTCGGCGGCGGCCTGAATTGACGGGGTGATTTCGCCTGACGTGATGTTGCCCGACGCCAGGTTGCGGATGTCGTTCATGATCAGCGACATTTGCGCCGGATCGCCTTCCAGCATCCGTTCCGGCAGACTGCTCTGGACCATCATCTCGATGATGGGGGTCTGGAACACCGTCCAGGCACCGAGAATCAGCAGCGTCGGGATACCGCACCAGAGCGAGACGAAATAGCCGTAATAATGCGGCCGGGAGTGAAGGCGGCTAGGCGTACCACCGGTACTTGCCAGGGATCGGGAGCGGCCGAGGTAAAACCCGGCGACCGTGAGGACGATCAGCGCGCCAAGTACGAACGTAAACGACATGATCTAGAATCCCCGTGGCACTTCGATGTTCTGATTATTCATAAATTCAAAAACGAAAGTGATGAAGGGGGTCCCCGGTGAAATAACCGGGGACCCTTTGTCCTTACATCGAGATGTTGTTGGCCATCATCTCGCCGTCTTTCTGGAACTTCTTGCGTTCCGCATCCGGCATCGGGATCAGGCCCTTGTCGGACAGCGTGCCGCCCGGACCGAAGGTTTTCTCGGCGGTAAAGGCCGCCACGTATTCCTTGATGCCCGGCACTTTACCGACGTGCGCGCCCTTCACATAGAAGAACAGCGGACGCGACACCGGGTAGGAGCCGTCTGCGATGGTGTCGAACGTCGGGGCGATGCCGCCGATTTCCGAACCCTGGACCTTGTCGGCGTTCTGTTCGAGGAACGAGTAGCCGAAGACACCGAAGGCGTCCGGATTGGCTTCCAGTTTGCGGACGATCAGCACGTCGTTCTCGCCGGCTTCCACATAGGCGCCGTCTTCACGGACGCCGTGGCAAACGGCCTTGTATTTGCTCTTGTCGGATTTTTTCATCGCCTTGATGAAGTCGAAGGTCTTGCAGCCGCCTTCGAGCGCCAGTTCGGCGAACGCATCGCGCGTGCCGGAGGTCGGCGGCGGGCCAAGCACTTCGATTTTCTTGTTCGGCAGCGACGAATCGACGTCGGCCCAGGTCATGTTGTCATTTTCCTTAAGGCCGCCCTTGCCGTCGGGAATGTTCTTGGCAAGTGCGAGGAAAATCTGCTGCTTGGAGACCTTCATCGGCGCCGCGCTCTTCGAATTGGCGAAAACGATGCCGTCATAACCGACCTTGATTTCGGTGATGTCGGTGACGCCGTTCTTGGCACAGTTGTCGACTTCCGATTTCTTGATCCGGCGCGATGCGTTGGTGACGTCCGGGTGTTCGACGCCGACGCCGGCGCAGAACAGCTTCAAGCCGCCGCCGGAACCGGTGCTTTCGATGACCGGGGTTTTGAACTTGGTGGTTTTACCGAATTGTTCGGCAACGACGGTCGCGAAAGGATAAACGGTCGACGAACCGACGATGCGGATCTGGTCGCGGGCTTCGGCGGCCGAACCGGCAAATGCGATACCGGCAACGACGGCAATCCCGAGAAACTTACGATACATGGCTGACTCCTGCCTATAGTGCGTTTCGGAGCGAACTCCGTGATAGCGGATGCCGGCGGCGCCGAAACGCGTGTGCGGCATCCATTCGCGGCGGAACCTACGCCCGGACGACTTACATTATATGACAGAAATACTACGGTTTTATGACATGGCCGGAGTTGGCTGTGGAAAAGGCTTTGAACCGGTCACAGCCGGTCAGTTTCGTTCATTTTTGGGCTGTAAATCGGTCGGAATGAAGACCGTGAAGGTGCTGCCCTCGCCGACCACGCTGCTGGCCGAAAGATGGCCCCGGTGGCGACTAATGATGTGCTTGACGATGGCCAGCCCGAGCCCGGTCGAGCCGATCGAGTTGTCGCCGGCGCTCGAACGCGCCTCGTCGACACGGAAGAAGCGCTCGGTCAGTCGCGGGATCAGTTCCTTGGGGATTCCTTGGCCGTGATCGGTGACGGCGATCGAGACGCCGCGCCGTGCCGAACCGGGAATCCGCTCCACCGCCTGCAGTGCGATGTCGATCGATTTATTTTCGCCGCCGTACTTGATGGCATTCTCGATCAGGTTGCGAAACACCTGGTGCAGTTGGTCCGAATCGGCGGTCACCTTCGGCAGGTCCGCGGGGCAGTCGATATCGAAGGTCACGCCGTTCTGTCTCGCATGCGGCTCCAGCGCCTCGATGACGTTGTTGATGGAGCGCGCGACGTCGACGGTATGACGCGGCGGCACGTGCTCGTTGATCTCGACCCGGGTCAGCGACAGCAGATCGTCGATCAGCCGCGCCATGCGTTGCGATTCCCGGTACATGATGTCGAGAAAACGGCTTCTGGCGTCGATGTCGTCACTGGCCGGGCCGCGCAGGGTCTCGATGAAGCCGATCAGCGCGGTCAACGGCGAGCGCAGTTCGTGCGAGACGTTGGCGACGAAATCGGCGCGCATCTCCTCGGCTTTCTTGGCCGACGTGATGTCGTTGAGGACCAGGGTTGCGACGGACCCGTCGTCGAGCGGCGCGTCCGGCAGCCGTTCGATCCGGTACGCCATGCTGCGTGCTACCGGCACCGGCAGCGTGAATTCGCCTTCCGCCTCCGGTGTGCCTTTAAGGATCCGGTCGATACCGTCGAGCACGCGCGGATGACGCAGGTTAAGCGCCAGATCGCGGCCCGGTGCGTTGATGCCGACCAGTTCAAGAGCGGCGTGGTTGGCGTGCAGGATGCGGCGCTTGCTGTCGACGACGATGACGGCTGTCGGAATGCGGTCGAATACTTCCTGGGAAATCAGCGTCATCTGTCATTCATTCCGTTTCGCCCGCGTCAGGTCTTGCGGCGTATGGCGATCACCCGGCCCTTCTTGTCGGGCACGGGCAGGGCCTGGTGGGTCTTATATATGTCTTGAATCCGGGATTGCACCTCGTCCGTGAACGGCCCGACCTTTCGCGTATTCAGGTTGACCTGCAGGATCATCAGCTCGTTGGTCGCGCAAAGTCCGTTGTCCTTGGCGTTATGCATGGCGTGGAACAGATGCAGGCGTTTCTCGTCGCAGTCCAGCAGTTGCGATGTCACGTAGACGCGCTCGCCCGCCATCACCTCGTTGTCATAAGTAATGTGCGCTTCGGCGACGAACACCGAGCTGCCGGTGGCCTCGCGGTGCGCTTCGTTCATGCCGATCTTTTCCAGGAACGCGTCGGTCGCGTGATCGAAGATCAGCACGTAATAGGCGACGTTCATGTGGCCGTTGTAGTCGACCCAGTCGGGAGACACGGTCTCTTCCCAGAGGCGTTCGGGCTCGGTTTCCGGCATGCTGTTTCCCTTTTTTCCTGTGGGTCTTCTGTTAGCCGATCACGGGCCGCTTGTCGACGCGGCCGGCCTCGGCCACGATAAGGCATGCTGAAGATCGAACATCTGTCGCGCGCCGTTCTGCAGCCGATCAGCCTCGATGTGCCGGACGCGATGTGCGTCGCGATCCGGGGCGCGTCCGGGTCCGGCAAATCGTTGTTGCTGCGTGCGATTGCCGATCTCGACCCATGCACAGGCCGGGTTGCGCTGGACGATGTCGACAGGACGACGATCGCCGCCAACGCGTGGCGCCGACAGGTGACCTATGTCGCCGCCGACAGCGGCTGGTGGACCGAGCGGGTCGGCGATCATTTCGAGTATTCCGATATCGCCGCGGGCTATCTGGTGCGACTAGGGTTCCACGGCGACGTCATGTCGTGGCCGGTAAGCCGACTTTCGACCGGCGAGCGGCAGCGCCTGGCGCTGCTGCGGGCCATGGTGCAGGGCCCCCGGGTGTTGTTATTGGATGAGCCCACTTCGGCGCTCGATCCGGAAACCACGGCCAAGGTCGAGAGCCTGCTGCACGAGAAGATCACCGCCGGTATCATTATTGTCCTGGTGACCCACGACCGGGCGCAGGCGAAACGCATGTCGGACCGGCGTTACCTGATGAAAGACGGGGTGCTGAGCGAGGATGCGCCATGAGTTACATCCAGCTCAGCTACTGGGATATCGCGCTCGCGGCGTCGCTGCTGACGGTGAACGCCGGACTCTCGATCTGGTACGGTCTCGGCACCGGACGCCGGCTGCTGATCGCCGCAGTGCGCATGGTCGTGCAGTTGACCCTTGTCGGCCTCGTGCTCAAGGCACTGTTCACGGCGGTCTCGCCATGGCTGACACTGCTCGTCGGTGTTGCCATGGTTGCGTTTGCCGGGCGCGAGTCGATGGCGCGCCAGGACCGCACCTTCACCGGCTTCTGGGGGTACGGTCTCGGCACCACATCGATGCTGGTGGCGGCCGGGATCGTGACGTTGTTCACGCTGACCACGCAATTGCACGCCGATCCCTGGTACGACCCACGCTATGCGATTCCGATCCTCGGCATGATCCTCGGCAACACCATGACCGGTGTCAGCCTGGCGCTGGACCGGCTTTTGGCCGAAGCCGACACCGGGCGGCACCGGATCGAGGCGCGCCTTGCCCTCGGTCACACCTTCCGCGAGGCCATGCAGGAGCCGCTCAAGGGTGCTATGCGTGCCGGTCTGATCCCGACCGTCAACGCCATGGCGGCGGCGGGGCTGGTGTCGCTGCCCGGCATGATGACCGGCCAGATTCTGGCCGGCGTCGACCCGGTCGAGGCCGTCAAATACCAGCTTTTGATCATGTTTCTGATCGCCGGCGGCACTGCGCTCGGGGTGTTCTGCGCGGCCATGGTGGCGCTCAGGCGGCTGACCGATCAGCGCCAGCGGCTCAGACTTGACCGTCTCAGGGGCGAATGACCGAATTTTCTCGCTCAAATCCCTGTTTTTGTTGGCCCCCCGGGGGCGGGCGTTGTAAAAGCGCAGCGTCCAAAACGTAAGATTTTCAAGGAGACCGTGCGCGAATGGGCGATGCCGGTCGGGATATTCCTCTGGTCGACGTTTCGGTTGTCGTTCCGGTCAAGGACGAGGCGGAGAATGTGCTGCCGCTGATCCGTGAGATCACGGCCGCGCTCGATGGCGTCAAATCGTTCGAAATCGTCTACGTCGACGACGGCTCGACCGACGGGACGGCGGCCAAGCTGGCCGAAGCGCGCGACGAATTCCCGATGCTGCGCGTGGTGCGCCACGACGGCGGGTTCGGCCAGTCGCAGGCGATCCACACCGGCGTTCGCCATGCCGCCGCCCCGCTGGTCGCGACGCTGGACGGCGACGGCCAGAACGATCCGGCCGACATCCCGGCGCTGCTAGAGCGCTTCGCGGGCGAGGGCGGTTCGGCCGACGCGCTTCTGATGATCGCGGGCTGGCGCGCCAAACGAAAGGACACCCGGCTCAAGCGTCTGTCATCCAGGATCGCCAATGCCGTCCGCGGCACGCTGCTGGGCGACCGGACGCCGGATACCGGCTGCGGCCTCAAGGTCTTTCCGCGCGCCATGTTCATGGCATTTCCGGCGTTCGATCACATGCACCGGTTCCTGCCGGCGCTGACGATCCGCGCCGGCGGACGCGTGGTCTCTGTCCAGGTCAGTCACCGTCCGCGCGAACGCGGGCAGTCCAAGTACGGTCTCTTCAACCGGCTTTGGGTCGGAATCGTCGATCTGATCGGCGTGATGTGGCTGAAGCGCCGCCCGAACCGGGTTCGGGTCATTGCCGGCGACGGTAAAGAGACACAATGACGCCACGTATCGTTCTCCGTTCCATATTGCTGTTTGCGTTGCTGATCGGGATTGGCGCGGCGATCAAGCTAACGCCATTGGGCAGCATTCTCGACGAGGGTTGGATTGACACCTATGTCCGTGGCGAGGGTGTCCGCGGCGAGATCATCTTCCTCGGTGCAGGCGCGCTCTTTACCGCGG
This sequence comes from Rhodospirillales bacterium, assembly GCA_965229805.1. Lineage (GTDB taxonomy): Bacteria > Pseudomonadota > Alphaproteobacteria > Rhodospirillales > Casp-alpha2 > UBA4479. The sequence goes on from CBDDJO010000001.1 coordinate 624,680, forward strand.
TCGGTCTGCCGCGCCAGGCGGTTGCGTTCATGGCGGGCTATGCCTTCGACGTCGCCTTCGGGACGGCGATCAGCGTCGCCGCGGCGGCACTCGGTTGCACGACGACATTTCTCGTCGCCCGATTCCTGGCCCGCGACCTGGTGGTGCACAGATTCCCCGACAAGCTCAAGCGCATGGACGAATTCCTGAGCGAGAACACCTTCACCACGACACTGCTGATCCGTTTCCTACCGATCGGCTCGAACGTGCTCACCAACCTGCTGGCCGGTGTCTCGCGCGCCAATGCGGTCCCGTTCATCAGCGGCTCGGCGATCGGCTACATCCCGCAGATGCTGATTTTCGCGCTGGTCGGCTCCGGTTTCGCCGTCGAGCCGGGCGCCAGGCTTGTCGTCAGCATCGTGCTGTTCGCCGCGTCCGGCGCGCTCGGGGTGTGGCTCTACCGCCGTTATCGCGATAGTCATAGGCTGTTGAATGCCGGCGTCATCGATGCCGATGACGTGGGTGCCAGCGAGGCGGCGAAGAAATGAATTTTAGAACCGTCCCGGTCTGGGCGATTTGCTGGTTGATTACGGTGGCTGTTGCGGTCGTGCTGCGGCCGCCGCTGCCGGTCGACGAGACCCGATACCTGGCGGTCGCCTGGGAAATGTGGCTCAGGGACGATTTCCTGGTGCCGCACCTGAACGGCGAACCCTATCACCACAAGCCGCCGCTGCTGTTCTGGCTGATGACCGCCGGCTGGTCGGTGTTCGGCGTCAACGACTGGTGGCCCAGGCTGGTGGCGCCGTTGTTCGCGCTGGCGGCGCTCTACGGAACCGGACGGCTAGCACGGTTGATCTGGCCGGCCGAGACGGATGCGGCACGGCTGGCGCCGGTGATCCTTGCCGGCACCGCATTTTGGGCCGTGTTCCAGACCTTGACCATGTTCGACATGATGCTGGCGACCTGCACACTGGCCGGGCTCGCCGGCGTCGTTGCCGCGTGGCGGCGCGGCGGTCTCGCTGGCTGGACCGTGACCGCTCTCGCCATCGGCATCGGCGTGCTCGCCAAGGGGCCCGCGATCCTGCTGCACATCCTGCCGGTGGCGTTGTTGGCGCCGTGGTGGGGACGCACGCTGCCGGGCGGCCCGGATCAGCCGCTGGTATCGTGGAAAACGTGGTATCTGCGGCTTTGCCTGAGCGTGCTCGCCGGCGCGGCGATCGCGCTCATGTGGGCGGTGCCGGCCGGCATTCGCGGCGGCGAGGAATACCGCAACATGATTTTCTGGGGCCAGTCGGCGGGGCGCATCGTCGAAAGCTTCGATCACGCGCGGCCGTTCTGGTGGTATGCGGCGCTGCTGGCGCCGCTGTTGCTGCCGTGGCTGGTCTGGCCGCGGCTCTGGCGCGCGGTGCGGGCAAAGGGTGCGCCGGGCGGCGGTGGCTACCGCCTGCTGATAGCGTGGGTGGTGCCGGCGTTTGTCACGTTCTCGCTGATTTCCGGCAAACAACTACATTACCTGCTGCCGGAATTCCCCGCCTTCGCACTTTTGTTCGCGCATCTGCTGGGGCGGGCGTTTGATACCGAAGGGCGCCGCTTCGACGGTCTGATCGCGGCACTTTTCTTTACCGTTCTCGGCCTCGTCACCGTGCTGCTGCCGGATGATCCCGCACTGTTCGAAGCCCCGGCGTGGTTTCATCGTCTCGATACGCATTGGGGGGCGGTACTGCTGATCGCCGCCGCCGGCTGCTGGGTCTTCGCGCGCAAGGACGCCTTCAGGGGGGTGGCGGCACTGGCGCTTTCCATGTCGGTCCTGGTCGCCGTCGTTCACTTGACGGCGCGCGACGCGCTCGATCTCGCCTACGACCTCAGGCCGATCGCCCGTGACCTGAAGACGTTGGAGGACGAGGGGCACGCCCTCGCCAACTTCAGCACCTACCATGGCCAGTACCAGTTCCTCGGCCGTCTGACCAAGCCGATGACGGAACTCGGGTTGTCGCAGAAGGTGACCGACACCTTCATCGCCGAGCATCCCGATGGCGTGGTCGTTGCGTACTATTACCTCGACCAGATGCCGGACTATCCGGACGGCGTGGAACCGCTTGCCGAATACCGGTTCCGGGATTACCGCGTCGTGTTCTGGCGCGCCGGTCTGTTGAAGACATATCCGGACCTCGCCAACCGGTCGTGAACCTGTATCAAATTCCGTGCCTTTCAGTGCGGTTGATAATCATTCGCAATATAGATAGAGTGCGGCCTTTCCGCTCGGCAGTTCATCGTCGGCGGGCGCAGGTTTGGGGGCGACGTGACGGAACGAGCACTAAAACGTGAGACGCTGCACGCGGCGATCTTCGTCGAACATCGTTCGGCATTGATCGAATATGCGGCACCGATCCTCGGTTGCCGGGCGCGGGCCGAGGACGTCGTGCAGGAAGCTTATATCCGTTTCACGCAGAATCAGGACACAGCCACGCGTCGCATCGATAGGCCCGTTGCCTACCTCTACCGGATCGTTCGCAATCTTTCGTTCGACTGGGCGCGGCGGCAATCCCTCGAACAGGCCCGCCAATCGGATGAGCGCGTCTGGTGGATGCAGCCGAGCCAGCCGCGCACGCCCGAACAGGAGGCGCTGCATCGCCATCAACTGGACGCCGTTCGCCGGGTGCTTGACGGATTGCCGGACGAAAGCCGGGTTGCCGTCGAGATGCATCGCTTCGGCGGCTACACGATGCAGGAGATCGCCGCGCGGCTCGAGGTGTCAGTCACCAAGGTGCACGGTCTGATCCGGGGTGCGATGCTGGACGTTGTCCGGGTGCTTGAGGAAACAGCCGGCGCCGGCACGGATGATTGACCCCGCATTCGGAAATGTGAATGAATTCGGCGTTCGTTCGTCATTGTCTTGAGAATGGAGAACCGTGATCCGATCGCCCGGAGCCGAGGTGTCGGCCCCTAGATTGCCACTGGATGCACATGACGAACGAAGACCCGGAAGACGAGATCCTGGAGACGGCCATGGATTTCCTGCTGCAACTGCAGGAACGGCCCGCCGACCCGGTGTTGCGCCGCGAGCTGGACGCCTGGCTTGCCGCCGCGTCCGTCAATCGCCGCGGTTGGACACGGGCTCAGCAGGCCTGGCGGCTGGTCGGCGACGTGCCTCCGGTCACCGCGGCTGCGTGGTCGGATTCTGAAGCCCCCATCGCCGAGCGCACACCCCGCCGCCGCGTGTTCGCCGCCGCTGCGGCCGTGGCGCTTGCGGCTTGTATCGCCCTTGCCGTGGTGCCGTCGCTCACGCTGCGGTGGGCCGCCGATTACACGACGGCGGCCGGAGAAACCGACGTGATCGAACTGGCGGACGGCAGCATTGTTCATCTGGCGCCGGAAAGTGCGTTTGAAACGGGATTCACGGGGCATTCCCGGAACGTGCGTCTGCTGGCTGGTGAGGCGTACTTCGAGGTCGCCCCGGATGCCGCGCGTCCGTTCACCGTAACGGCGGACGGATTGACGGCACGGGCCCTCGGTACCGCGTTCAATGTCCGACGCTCCGACGAAGCCCTTGCCGTCGGCGTCAGTCACGGCCGCGTCGCTGTTGGCCATGCGGATACGCGGCCACCGCTGAAGACGGTCCTGACCGCTGGGGCCACCGCGAAGGTCGACCGTCGCACGGGGCAGGCCACGATCGGGGAAATGCCGGCGGCCGACATCGCGGCATGGCGTGGCGGCAAGTTGTTCTTCGACAATGCGACGGTGGCCGAGGTCGTGGCCGAGATCGACCGTTATCAGCCGGGATGGGTGGTGATCGTTGATGCCGGTCTCGCCCAGTCCCGCGTCACGGGTCTTTACGATGTTCGCGAGCCGGTCCGCGCGCTCGGTGCGCTCGTCAAGCCGTCCGGCGGCGCCGTCCGTAACGTAACACCCTATCTTCACGTTTTGTCCGTCCCCTGAAGCCGGTCCGTCGCGGACCGGAAAAAAAATCCGACCACATCGTCCTTATAGATAAATGCGCAAATAATTATTAGTCGCATTAAAAATATAAGGAGTGGATATGTTTGAAAGCGAATGGACCGGAAGCCGCGCGGCGCGATTGGGCACACGCGTATCGATGGCCGTGTTGGTTGCTGGTGTGTCGACCTTCGCTGTCCCGGATACGCCCGCGCGTGCCGCCGAGACACAGGTCGTAACAGAGCAGGCGCAAAGCGCCGAGCGGGTGGTCGATTTCGATATTCCGGCAGGGGGGCTCTCCGCCGCGCTCAATACCTTCGGGCGGCAATCCGGGCTGCAGGTTACGGGTGACGCCGCCGACGTGAATGGCCGCGAGGTCCCCGCCGTGAAAGGGCGGATGACAGCTTCAGGCGCCCTCGCCGTGTTGCTGGAGGGAACGGGTATCGTCTGGTCGGTTTCCGACGGGACGGTGGTTCTTTCAAGGTCCGGGGACAATGCGGTGGTGCTGAATCCGATCACGGTTGAGGGGCAGGGAGAAAGCGCCTACGGCCCGGTCGAGGGCTATTCGGCATCGCGCAGCGGCACCGGCACCAGGACCGACACCTCGATTCACGAAACCCCGGCATCGATTCAGGTCGTGCCGCGCGACGTGATCGAGGATCAGAACGCACTAAGTCTTGCCGACGTCTACGACAATGTCAGCGGTGTCGTTCGTGCCGGTAATACGCAGAATGCGACAACCGAGGTGTTTCCCATGATCCGCGGTTTCGAGGCGCCGGACTTCATGCGCAACGGTATGCGGATCGCCGACGCCGGCGCGGTCGACCTGCTGAACGCCGAACGGGTCGAGGTGTTGAAGGGACCGGCCTCCATTCTCTATGGATCGTTGGAGCCGGGCGGCATGATCAACATGGTCTCGAAAAGGCCGTCGGCGACGCCGGAATATAATCTCGAACAGCAGGTCGGCAGCTACAACTACTTCCGCAGCGAGGGCGAGGCGACCGGCAAGATCACCGGGGACGGCAAGCTGTCTTATAGGGCCGCGCTGGCCTATACTGATTCCGGTTCGTTCCGCGAGAACCAGGAACTGGAACGGGTCGCATCTGGCGCCGGGCTGTTATGGCAGCCGACCGACGATACCGAGGTGCTGTTCGACCTCGCCTATGTGCACGAAGAACAGCCGTACGACACCGGCGTCCCCATCGGTTTTCACGGTGAACAACTGGTCGACGACGACACGTCGTTCCAGGACCCGGATCTCAAGGGCCGCGACATCACCGACTACAACGCCAACCTGCAGGTCCGTCACGATCTGGACAAGGTGTTTTCCGTCCGCAATCAGGTGCTGTTTCATATGACGGACGCCAAGAATGAATCCGTTCGTCCGCGCGGTGTCAGAGGCACTGTCGGCAACGAGACGATCAGGCTCAGATTCCAGGACGAGGATCGCACCGAAACCACGTTTCAGACGAATACGGACCTTGTTGCCGATTTCAAGATGGGCTCGATCGAGCATAAGGCGTTGGTTGGCGGCGAATATTTCTTCGACCGCTCGAAATTCGCGCGGCGGCGCCAGAACCTAGCCAATGTCGCGATTTCGAACGACCCCAACGTCGATGCCGGAGCCGCCGATTTCGAAGGCAAGAAGGATGACGTCCGCGAAGGTGACACGCACCAGGGCGCGCTGTATGCCCAGGATCAGGTGGAAATGCTGGAGAACGGGCGTTTGAAGTTGCTGTTCGGCGGTCGCTACGATGCCGTGAAGACGGATTACACGATCGGGACGATATCGTCCGAGGACGTGGTTGATCATGCCTTCACCGGGCGTTTCGGCGCGCTCTATGACGTCACCCGGAACGCCGCCGTCTATGCGAGCTATAGTCAGTCGTACATTCCCGTGGCCCCCGGCGTCGTCGACGCCGGTGGTCAGCCGCTTGACCCGGAAACGGGGGATCAGTACGAGGCGGGCGTGAAGTTCCAGACCGATGACCGGCGTTTCTCGGCGACGGCGTCGGTGTACCAGATCGAAAAGCAAAATGTCGCCGAGTACGACAGCGTAACCCAGGCGTATGTGCGCGGCGTCGATCATCAGTCCCGCGGCATCGAGTTCGACGTCACCGGCGAGGTGATGGAGGGCCTGAACCTGCTGGCGTACTATTCGTACACCGACTCCGAAGTGCTCAGGAACGAGGACGATCCGACGGAGGTCGGGGAGCGTCTCGGCGGCGTGCCGTTGCACAAGGCACGGCTCTGGGCGCGTTATAACTTTGCCGAGAATTCGGACCTGAAGGGCTGGGGTGTCGGCGGCGGTGCCAGGTATGTCGGCGAAAACTCGGCGCAGTTCGACAACGACGTGAAGCTGGATCCGTATGTCGTTTTTGATGCCGCCGCCTGGTACCGGCTGAACGACACGGTCAAGCTCAGTCTCAACGTCAAGAACCTGCTCGACGAGCACTATTATGTGCGTGCCAGCGATCAGTCGATCGTGCACCCGGGCGAGCCGTTCTCGGTCATCGGGGCGCTGTCGATGACGTTCTGAGCGCCGGGCGCTGTTCTCGAAGATGGAAGGCCGTCGGCAGTGGTTTTTCAGGATACATGCCTGGATCGGGGTTAACGCCGCCCTGCTGATCTTTCTGGCCTGTCTCTCGGGAACGATCGCCGTCTTCAGCCACGAACTGGAATGGCTGGCGGACCCGGTGCGCCGGGCCGCGCCACCCGCTGGTGCGGACCTGCACGGCTTTTCCTGGCAGCGAACGGTGGACGCCGTAGAAAACACCTTTCCCGATGCCCTTGTGCTGCGCGTGCGGGCCCCGGCGGGGCCGAGGTGGTCGGCCCGTGTCGCCATTGCCCCCCGGCGCGGCGACATACGGCTGGTTTTCGTCGACCCTTATACATACGAGGTAAAAGGACAGCGGAGCACGTTCGGCATTGCCAGTTTCCTGCGGATATTCCACAAGCAGTTCTACTTGATTCCGCCTGTGATCGGGTTTCACGGCGTGCTTGTCGTCGGCGTGATCGGGCTTTTGGTCCTGACTTCTTCGATTACCGGAATTCTCAGTTACCGGCGCTGGTGGCGGGCGTTCACCCGGGTCCGGTTCGGCAAGAGCCCGCGTGCGTTCTGGTCCGACGTCCATCGTCAGGTGGGTGTGTGGGCGCTTGTCGTGTCGTTGCTGTTGAGCCTGACGGGCATCTGGTACCTGGCCGAATACCTGCTGGCGGCCGCCGATATCATCGGCGAAGAGCCCGGGCGCTCGAAACTGGAAGCCGCGTTCGTTCGCGACGTTCCGGCGACGGCGGGGCGCATCGATCTCGACCGTGCCGCGGCGATCGCGACGTCAACGCTTCCCGAGTTTGAGCCCGGTTACGCGATGCTGCCGGTGCGGCCCGGCGATCCGCTGACCTTCGTGGGCCAGGCCGAGGCCTGGGTGGTGCGCGACCGCGCCAACCAGGTGCATCTCGTGCCGGCGACGGGCAAGGTCATCGGTGTGCGCCGAGGCACCGGTCTCGGGCTTTTCGAACGTTGGGTGGAGACCGCGGACCCGCTGCATTTCGGCACCTTTGGCGGTCTCGGTACGCAGATCCTGTGGTTCGTCAGCGGGCTTGGGCTCTGCATCGGGATCGTGACCGGCGTCTATGGTGTGCTGTTGCGCCAGCGCCGGCGTGGTCAGCGGCCGGCTTGGCGATGGCGTGGCGCGGCGGCGCTGTTGCCCGGCGCCGCCGTGGTGCTCGCCAGTGCGCACGGGGCGTGGGTCTACGGTGTGCCGCAACAGACACGGACCGAGCACGCAATTGCCTATCGGCCGTTGGGGCAACTGCAGGCCGGGCCATGGGAACTGTCGGCGGTGTGGCCGATCGTGGACGGCCGTGACAGCGGTAGTATCGTGCTCAGGTTCCCACGCGGGCACTATCCGAACGTCGCCGCGACGGCGTGGACCGGAACATCCGCCGCGCCGCCGCCGGGTACGCCGCCGCCGCGTCTGTTCGCGGACCGGATAACGGTTCGGGTCGCGGATAGCAGTGCCGGCTGCGGCATGCCGTGCGTGCTCAATGTAAGGCTTGATGCGCCTGGTGGCGCCCGGTACACGGCGTCGATGACGTTGCCGGGACCGGATGGGACGGCGGTCCGGGACGTTCGGCACATGCCGCCGGCGCCGCCGCTGCCGGCCGGTGTCGTCGTGGTGATCGCCGTGTTTGCGATGTTGGCGCTGTCGCCTGTGGCGCTCTGGGCACGCGTGCTGTTCCGGACCAGGGTGACACCCTGAAGCAGACCTGAATTTTTCTGTTTATATTAGAAAAGATTCCGGTGAGACTTCCCGGAAGGCGGCATTTTGTTATGGAATTAAGCCGGGGCAAACCGGTTTTGCCGATATTTGGGCGGCCGCCGCAGCATGAGTGACCAAATATGACGTCAGACGGCCAATCCCCCAAACGCCAGTCCGGCCTCATCGGCGAGGTTTCCGGTTCGCTCGCCGATTTCGGTACCTTTCTGCCTTTGGTGCTGGGGGTAGTGGCGCTGGGCGCGGTCGACGCGACCGGCGTGCTGACCGGTTTCGGTTTTTTCGCGCTCGCCATTGCCGTGTTCTACCGCCGTCCCGTGCCGGTGCAGCCGATGAAGGCGGTCGCGGCGCTGGCCATCGTCGGCGCGCTGAGTCCGGCCGAGATGATGGCGACCGGCCTGATCGTCGGTGCCGTGTTGCTGGTGCTGGCGGCGGGCGGGGTCATCGGACGGTTGACCCGCCTGGTGCCGGGAACGGTGATCGCCGGTGTGCAACTGGGTGTCGGCGCGCAGCTCGCGATGATCGGCTTCGAGCATATCGTCGATGACCCGGCCATCGGCCTCGCCGCGTTCGCGGTGCTGGCGGCGCTTTACTTCACCCGTTTTCGCGCCTTCGCGTGCATCCTCGTGTTCGTTGCCGCGGCGGCGGTGTCGCTCGGCATGAGCCCGGGGCAACTCGGCGGTGTCGCGTTTTCATGGAGTCTGCCCGCGCTTTCGTTCCCGGCGCTCGCCGATTTCGAGACGGCGCTGCTGATTGCCGTGCTGCCGCAACTGGCGCTGACCTTCTCCAACGCCGTGATCGCGACGTCCGCCATCGCCGCCGACTATTTCCCGGACGACAAGGAAAAGCTGGGCCCGAACCGGCTTGCCGCGTCGACCGGGGTGCTGAACCTGGCGCTGGCGCCGATCGGTGCCATGCCCATGTGCCACGGGTCCGGCGGGTTGGTGGCGCAATATGGATTCGGCGCCCGGACCTGGGTCGCGCCGGCGCTGTTCGGCGCGCTGTGCCTCGGTCTCGGCGTCGCGTTCGGCCCCGGCGCCATGGCGTTTCTCGCGGTACTGCCATTGAGCGCCTTGGGCGCCATGCTGGCCATCGCCGGCGCCGAGATGGCGCTCGGCCGCCGTGTTTTCGATGCCAAGCCGAGCTGCCGCGTCATCATCATCGCTACCGGGATTTCCTGCGTCGCGCTCAATGTCGCTGCCAGCCTCGTCATCGGTCTCGTGCTGGAGATGCTGCGTTCGGCCTACAACCGCGCCCGATACGGCGAACGGACCTGAGCGTTGCCGCCCCCGGGACCCCGCGTCAACCGGATTGGCAGTTCCGACATTTTCCACGAAGCTCGAGCAGCGAATGCTCTGTCCGGAAGCCCGACTTGTCCGCAAGTCCGCTGAGTTTCTTTTCGATGGCTGATAAATCGATCTCGGTGACGCTGCCGCATCGTTCGCATATGGCGAAGCCGACAGCGCTCGGGTGCGGGTCGTCGTCGGCGTGCGTGCAGGCAATGAAGGCGTTTATGCTTTCGACGCGATGCACGAGCCGCATCTCCGCCAGGCGCTCCAGCGCCCGGTACACCTGGGTCGGCGAGCGGATGCCGGACGGCCGGACGGAATCCAGAAGCTCGTAGGCGGTCAGCGCGCTGCCCTGGCGGACCAACTCGTCATATACCGCAGTTTCATTCCGGTTCAGGTCGTTCGGTGTTGTCATGCAGGTAATGTCACTCCGATCGGTTCCGGCCAGCGTAGCTGAACAGCCCGGCAATCCCGATGCCGCCGACGGCTTTCGCCCGCACCATTCCAGCAGCATTCGTGTCGGCTGGCAATGCGCCGCCGGCGCGTGCCGGAAAATCAGGTTGCGTGCCGGGCATGCCGGCAACGCGAAGCCGGGGCCTAAAATTATGGCTTGCGCGTTTAGGTGTGTGATAATATAACATACCATAACGTTATATTATTACATTACATATCAGGTGGAAGATGAAGATCCTGCGTTCCCTTGCCGTTTCACTGTTGGCCGTTGCCGCGCCGTATACCGCGACGGCGCAGGCAGACACCTCGGTCGTCGTGTCGATTAAACCCATACACTCACTGGTCGCAGCGGTAATGGAAGGCGCCGGCACTCCCGAACTCATCGTCAAGGGCGCGGCCTCACCGCACACCTACAGCCTTACGCCGTCGCAGGCGCGCGCCTTGCATAACGCCGAGCTGGTGTTTTGGATCGGCCATGAACTGGAGACGTTCCTCGACAAGCCTATCGAATCGCTCGGGGACGGCGCGAAGCAGGTCGAGCTTATGGATGCGCACGGCCTGACCCGGCTCGACTTGCGCGAAGGCGGTGCTTTCGATGGGCACGATCATGACCACGGTCATGAGGAGCACAAGCACGATGAGGACAAACACGCGTCTGAACACAAGCACGACGAACACAAGCACGACGAACACAAGCACGACGAACACAAGCACGAGGCCGAGCACAAGCACGAGGGCCATCACGGCGAGGAGGTCGACGTCCACATCTGGCTCGATCCCGAAAATGCCAAGGCCATTGTGCACGAAGCCGCCGAGGCGCTGGCGGCGCTCGATCCCAAGAACGCGGCGGTATACGAAAAGAACGAACAGCGGCTGAGCGACAAACTGGATGCACTGATCGGCGAGGTGCGCGAGACGGTGGCTCCCGTGCGCGGCAAGGGGTTCATTGTCTTTCACGATGCCTACCAGTATTTCGAAAAGCGCTTCGACATCTTGGCCGCCGGCTCGATCACCATTAATCCAGGTATCTCGCCGAGCGTCGGCCGCGTGAAGGAAATCCGCGACAAGGTCCGCGATCTGGGTGCGGTGTGCGTGTTCGCCGAGCCCCAGTTCGAGCCAAAGATCATCCGTACCGTGACCGAAGGCACGGCGGCGAAATCCGGCGTGCTCGACCCGTTGGGCGCCGGCCTCGACGACGGACCGGATCTTTACTTCGAACTAATCCGGAACATGGCGCGTTCCCTGCGGGATTGCCTGTCCGGCAGCAGCTAGAGCCTTACATACGCCGCCCCGGCGGCGAGAAAACCAGAAAAAGAGGAGAGACTTATGAAACCTTTGTCACGCCTACGCATGGGCAGTGCGGTAGCCGCCGCAGCCTTGATGATTGGATTGAGCGGTCCTGCGAGCGCACAAGATCCGAAACTCAATGAATTGATCAAGCTGATCGAGAAGCAGCAGCAACAGATCAACGCGCTGCGGGCGCGGCTGGAGACGACCGAAGGCAAGGCCGAGCAGGCGGCCACCGATGCCGAGGCGGCGAAGTCGAAGCCGTCGTTCCTGGACACCGTCACCGTCGGCGGCGTTGCCGAGGTCGAGGCGACCAACTCGGAGGACTTCACCGGCACCGATACCAGCGACATTACGCTCGCGACCGTCGAGTTCTTCGTCGACACCCAGCCGCACGAGTATCTGTCGACGCACGTGCAGTTCCTTTATGAGGACGACGGCAACGAGAACATCACCCTCGACGAAGCGTTCGCGACGCTCGGCAACACGGAAAAGTTCCCGCTCTACATGCAGGCCGGCAAATGGGCGGTCCCGTTCGGCGCCTTCGACACCGACCTCAGTTCCGATCCGCTGACGCAATCCCTGGCCGAGGTCAAGGAAGCCGCCATCCTCGGCGGCGTGGCGTACGAGGGCTTCACGCTCGAGGGGTACATCTACAACGGCGACACCCAGAAGGGCGGCGAGAGCGACAAGATCGATCAGTTCGGTCTTGCCGCCGGCTACGGCGGCGAGACGAACGGCGTCGCCTACAACCTGGGTGCCGGCTACATCAACAACATGGCCGATTCCGATGCGCTCACCGACACGCTCGGCGGCAACGCCACGGCGATTGATGGTTATGTCTCCGGTTTCGACGTGCACGGCGACGTCGCGTTCTCGAACGTGACGCTCAGGGGCGGCTACCTGACGGCGCTGAAGTCGTTCGAAACGGGCGAGGTCGCGTTCGACGGCCAGGGCGCGCAACCCGCGGCGTGGCACGCCGAGGCCGCGTACAGCATGCCGATCCTCGGCCACGACACCACGTTCGCCGCCACCGTGCAGGGCACCAGGGAAGCGCGCGCGCTCGGTCTGCCGGAGATGCGCTACGGCGCCGCGGTCACGGTCGGCATCGTCGAGCATTTCTCGATCACCGGCGAGTTCCTGCATGACGAGGACTACTCGGTCGCCGACGGCGGAACCGGCAACAGCGGGCATACCGCGACCATCAAACTGGCCGCGGAGTACTAAGCGGAACCGCGCATGGATACCCATTTCGAAAGTGCATCGCCCCGGCGCCTAGAGGCGTCGGGGGGTTCCGGCGGTGGTTCATTGACCGGCGATTGCCCGGAGATTCTTGCGCGCATAACCGATCCCGGCGTCGGTATGGCGATCTGGGAACGTGATGTGCCGGCGTCCTTAAAGAATTGGCTTGGTGCGCTTGCCTGGCCTGCCCTGCCCAGTGGCCGTGTCCTCATCGAGCTGGATGAGGCGGAGGCGGCACTCTCCGCAATGCTGTCCGGCGCGGGAACGCCTGAATGCGAACAAGCCGATTTGTTCATCGCCGATGTGGCGGAGAATGTCGCTCGCTTTTCGGAGATTTCTGAGAGCAATCTGGTGGATGTTCGTGTGGACGCGGTCAAACACGACGCATGCTGGCGGTTTCATCAGGATTGCGTGCCGTTCCGGCTGATCACGACGTATCTCGGGCCCGGGACCGAATATGTCGGGCGAGTGGATGGCGAACGCGCCCTGCGGGATCAGAAAGCATTCGGTGGCGCGGTCCATCGGGTGCCGCGGTTCGCCGTTTCAATATTCAAGGGAAGCCAGGATGTCGGTAACGCTGGCGTGGTTCATCGTTCGCCGCCGATCGTGGGGACGGGGCTGCAGCGGCTGGTGTTGTGCCTGAACACACCGTCGATCACGTCGCCACCGAGATGGCGGCCATAATTACGGTGCCGCGGTTGACGATAAGGAGGGGATGCATTGCAGGGGGAGTGAGAAGGAACCGGTCCATTGTGTTGACGTGGAACCGATGCGTGCCGGCGGCCCTTTTCTTTTTGACGCTGGGTTTCGCGGCACCGGCGGCGGCGCACCCGCATGTCTGGATCGATCTGCGCAGTACCGTCGTTCTCGATGACAACGGGCGGGTCACGGCGATCGAAGAACACTGGACGTTTGACGAGTTCTACACCGTGTTCGCCACCGAGGGCATGGACCGTCTGGAGATCACGCCGCAAGAGGCGCTCAAGGAAATCGCCCGCACCAACCTCAAGAACCTGCGGGAATACGACTATTTCACGGACGTGCGTGCGGGCGGCTCGAAAGTCGACCTGGGCACGGTGGAGACATTCGAAACCGGCGTTCAGGAGGGCCGCATGTGGATGCGCTTCGCAGTACCGTTGGCGACACCCGTGGACCCATCGGCTGAGCGGCTTTCGTTCTCCGTCTACGATCCCACTTACTATATCGAGATTCTTCATCTCAAGGGTGACGTCGTCTCGTTTCGCGGATCGCAGGCGGATGGATGTAGCGGCCTGATCGTGGCGCCGGAGCCGACGACGGAGGCGGTTATGCTGGCGCAGTCCATGGACCGCGGTGCGGCGCCGGACGTCACGCTCGGAAAAATATTCGCCGAGCGGGTGAAAGTGCGCTGCCGATGACGCCGGAAACGCGGCGGTGGCTTATGTTTGGTGCCATGGCGCTTGCCGTATGCGGGGGTGCCGTCGTTGCCGCGTCAGATGCGGTGGGCGCATTCTGGTCGGACATACTGGTTCAGGTGCAGGTCTTACAGCGGGATCTGCACCGCCAATTATCTACTGCGATGCGGGCCGTGCGCAACGACGGTGGGGCGGCTTCATGGGCGCTCATCGGCCTCAGTTTCCTGTACGGGGTGTTCCATGCCGCCGGGCCGGGACACGGCAAGGTCATCATTTCTACCTACCTCCTGACACAGGAGAGCGAGATGCGCCGCGGGGTCGTGCTGGCATTCGTCGCATCGCTTTGTCAGGGATTGACCGCCGTGGCCGCGGTCGCCGCGACCGTCGGCATGCTTGATATGTCGATGCGGCGCGCGCAGGGGGTCGCCTGGGACCTGGAAACGCTGAGTTATGGACTTCTCATGCTGGTCGGGCTGACGTTGCTGGCGAGCCGGGCGCGCCGTCTGTCGCGGCGGCGGTCTTCTCTGGCGACGCACGGCAATGGCGGTGCGCATGCGCACGCGCCGGGGCATCCGGACAGCCATGGTGAAGCCTGCGGGGATTGCGGTCACGCTCATGGGCCGTCGCTGCGTGATCTGGACAAGCCCCTGTCCTGGCAGAGTCTTGCCGGAATGGTTGCGTCGGTCGGCCTGCGTCCGTGCAGCGGCGCGATCCTGGTCCTGCTCGTCGCCTACTCGCTGGATCTCCGGCTGGCCGGGGTGGCCGCAGTGCTTGCCATGTCGCTCGGCACTGCGATCACCGTCTCGACGCTTGCCGTGCTTTCCGTCTGCGCACGCCGGGTGTCGCTGCGACTGGCGGCGCGTCTGCCGGGTAACGCCGGCCGGTTGAGCCTGGCCGTCGACATTGCCGGCATGCTCGGCGGTCTCATCATTCTTCTTGCCGGCGTGTTGCTGTTGCATGCGGCGTTGACGGCGCCGGCCCATCCGATGATGTAAGACTGTTGCCGTTGCCGCCGCCGATGTGCCGGCGCTAGCCATCGGGGTATTGCAGTTCGCAATAACGCGGTGTCGGCGAAGGCGCGCCGCCAGTCCTGTTTGAGGCATTCTGGCCGTATGTCCGTGACCGCGCCGGGCGGCCGCGCTCGGGTATGGTGTTTGCTGGCGTGGTGCTATAGGTTGCGACCCGATTCCACCGGTGGATGCCGAATTCGACAGACCTGCCGGGGTTGACACCCTTTCCCATCTTTCCTACATCACTGGCACTCACTCATATCGAGTGCTAACGCTTCATCGAAATTTTAAATTTTTCAAACCGTTATGGAGACGCATTCCATGAAATTCCGGCCTTTACACGATCGTGTCCTGGTTCGCCGCGTCGAACAGGAACAAAAAACGTCCGGCGGGATCATCATTCCGGACACCGCCCAGGAAAAACCGATGGAAGGCAAGGTGATTGCCGTCGGTAGCGGCCATAGGGCCGATGACGGCACCGTGGCCAAGCTCGACGTCAAGAAGGGTGACAAGGTCCTGTTCGGCAAGTGGTCCGGCACCGAAGTCAAGGTCGATGGGGAAGACCTCATCATCATGAAGGAATCCGACATTCTCGGCGTGATCGAATAACTCGGTCCCGGGAACGGAGCCAAACCAACCAGGAAGAACCCAAAGGGGATTATCTATGGCTAAAGAAGTAAAATTTTCCGCGGATGCGCGTGACCGCCTGCTCAAGGGCGTGGACACGCTGGCCAACGCGGTCAAGGTGACGCTGGGGCCGAAGGGCCGCAACGTCGTGCTCGACAAATCGTTCGGCGCACCGCGCATCACCAAGGACGGTGTCACGGTCGCCAAGGACATCGAGCTTACCGACAAGTTCGAGAACATGGGCGCGCAGATGGTCAAGGAAGTCGCGTCCAAGACCAACGACGAAGCCGGTGACGGCACGACGACGGCGACCGTGCTCGCCCAGTCGATCGTCCGCGAGGGCGCCAAGGCCGTGGCCGCGGGCATGAACCCGATGGACCTCAAGCGCGGCATCGACACGGCGGTTGTCGCCGCGGTGACCGACGTCCAGAAGCGTTCGCAGAAGGTCAAGACCAACGAGGAAATCGCGCAGATCGGCACGATCTCGGCCAACGGTGACCGCGAAGTCGGCGACATGATCGCCAAGGCCATGGAGCGCGTCGGCAACGACGGCGTGATCACGGTCGAGGAAGCCAAGTCGCTGCATTCCGAACTCGACGTCGTCGAGGGCATGCAGTTCGACCGCGGCTACACCAGCCCGTACTTCGTGACCAACGCCGAGAAGATGACGTGCGAACTGGATGACCCGTACATCCTGATCCACGAGAAGAAGCTCTCCAGCCTGCAGCCACTGTTGCCGGTCCTGGAAGCGGTGGTTCAGTCAGGCCGTCCGCTGATGATCATCGCCGAGGACATCGAGGGCGAGGCGCTCGCCACCCTCGTGGTCAACAAACTGCGCGGCGGCCTCAAGGTCGCGGCGGTGAAGGCACCGGGCTTCGGCGATCGCCGCAAGGCGATGCTCGAAGACATCGCGGTGCTGACCAACGGCCAGGTGATTTCCGAGGACGTCGGCATCAAGCTCGAGAACGTGACCATCGACATGATGGGCCGCGCCAAGAAGGTGTCGATCACCAAGGAAGAAACCACTGTCGTCGAAGGTTCCGGCAAGAAGAAGGACATCGAGGGCCGCTGCACGCAGATCCGCGCGCAGATCGAGGAAACGACGTCCGACTACGACCGTGAGAAACTGCAGGAACGTTTGGCCAAGCTGGCCGGCGGTGTTGCGGTGATCCGTGTCGGCGGCGGTTCCGAGGTCGAGGTGAAAGAGAAGAAGGACCGTGTCGACGACGCGCTGCACGCGACCCGTGCGGCGGTCGAGGAAGGCATCGTCGCCGGCGGTGGTACCGCGCTTCTCTATGCCACCAAGTCGCTGGCCAAGCTCGAGGGCGAGAACGACGACCAGACGGTCGGCGTCGCCATCGTGCGCCGTGCCCTGCAGACGCCGTTGCGCCAGATCGCCGAGAACGCGGGTGCCGATGGCGCCGTGGTCGCCGGCAAGCTGCTCGACCAGAAGGACAGCAAGTTCGGCTACAACGCGCAGACGGACAAGTACGAGAACCTGATCAAGGCCGGTATCATCGACCCGACCAAGGTCGTCCGGACCGCGCTGCAAGACGCGGCATCGGTCGCCAGCCTGCTGATCACCACCGAGGCGATGATCGCCGACAAGCCGGAACCGAAGGAACCGGCCGGTGCCGGCGGCGCGCCCGACATGGGTGGCATGGGCGGTATGGGTGGCATGGGCTTTTAAGAGCCCTGGAGACTTAGAGGCTTTTAAGTCCGGTCTCACCCACCGACGGATTGAAGGGGCGCTCTCCGGAGCGCCCCTTTTTTCGTTTCGATGAGAATTCCCTTGATAGGTTATCGGCCGGGCGCGTAAGCATCCTGCTGTCGTCATTCCCGTCGCCGCGATTTGAGAGCATTGCCCGATATGTCAGAGTACGCCGCCTTCTTTTTCGAGGATCCGCGCCAGATCGTGGCGCTTGCGAGCATCGCCCTGATCTGGTTCGGTCTCGCGGCTCTGGGCAGCCTCATCGGCGGCCGGGAAGCGGACAAACCGATGTATCCGTTGCTCGGCTGGGCCGCCGTGGTGGTCGTCTATACTCTCGCGGGGACGTTGACGGATGTGCCGTTTACCATGCTCGCGGCCGCGCTCGGCGCCGCGGCACTGGTCTCTGCGGCGGTCTTCGTGCGGCGCGACCGGTGGCTGATCGATCCGATCTACCTCAGGATGCTGGTGTGGGCGGCGCCCTTGCTGCTCCTAGTTTCTGCCATGCAGGGCTCGCAATGGGACGAGTTCTCGCACTGGTTGACCGGGCAGAAGTATCTACTGAACGTGGACCGCTTTCCGGGCGAGGGACACTCGAAGTCGGCGGCGTCGTTCCCGGCCTATCCGTATGCGTGGCAGCTTCTCGCCTATTTCGCGGGCCGCATCCAAGGCGGCGTCGCCGAGAACGCGGGCGCATTGCTCAACATCCTGCTGTTGCTGACGCTGGGTCTGCTGGCGGTGCGCCGCGCACTGTTCGTGACCGGACGCGACGAGGCGGGTATCCATCCGTGGCTTTTCGCCTCTCTGGCCGTCGCGGCGGCAACGATTTTCAATCCGACCTTCGTCCAGAAAGTGATTCTGACCGCCTACGCGGACCTCGCGACCAGCGTCACGCTCGCTGCCGGTGTCGTGGCGGGTTGGTGGATGCTGGATGCGTTGGGGGAGAACAATGAGCGACGCGCGCGCAAGGCGGCGCTTTTGTCGGGTCTGATTTTCGCCGTTCTGGTCAGCCTAAAGCAATCCACGCTGGAACTGTTCGGTCTCGGCGTCGGCGCGTTGTTTTTTGTCGGGCTCGTCGATCCGCGTATCCGGTTCGCCAGCCTGGTCAGATGTGCGGTATTGATCACGCTGCCGGCGGTGGTCGTCTATGGGGTCTGGCGGTATTACGTGGTGAACGAGCTGGCCGGCCGCGAGTTCACCATCCGTCCGTTCGACGACTGGTCGATCGACCTGCTGCCGTCGATCCTCGGCAATATGGTCTATGTGCTGTTGAAGAAGAGCGCCTATCTGGCTGCGATGCTGGCCGCCGTGATTGTCGGCGCACGTGCGGTCATGGGCGGCGGTACGGCCTATTCACGGGCGATGCTGACGATCGCGCTGATCTTCTTCGGCCATACTGCGTTCCTGGCGTTCTGTTACGTTGCCGTGTTCCATGGCTACGAGGCCAAGACCATCGCCTCATACTGGCGCTACAATCAGCAATTGGGCGGTTTGGCCGTGCTGGCGATCACGCTCAGCGGCGCCGTGCTGCTGACCCGGTTCGGGGGCCGCCTGCCGCTGGCCAAACTGAAATGGCTGCCGGCGGTCCTGATCGTGATCGGTCCGCTGGCGTTCGCTGAAAAACTCCGCTTCGACAAGGCGCCGGCCTACGCGCACTACCGCGGCGTGGCTCAGACGGTCGCGGCGCGGATCGAGCCGGGATCCAAGGTTCGTGTGCTCGATCCGCAGGGGTCGGGGGAATCCGGGATCATCATGCGCTACGAAGCGTCCGATAAAACCCTGGATGTCGCTTACCAGGCGGCGTTTCACAACATGTCGGAAAAGGGACTGCGCACGTTCCGGGAGAGCCTGGACGGCAGCTATCTCTTGGTTCATTCCGTGACCGCACCGGTGCAGGCGGTGTTCGGCGCGGACCTCAAGCCTGGTGTGTCCTATCTGCTGCGGATCGGTGCCGCGGGGCCGGTCGAGATCCTCGCTACCTGGCCCTGGCCGGCAAACTGACGGGCCCTAGCCCGGGTCGATCGCCTTGATCAGACCCGCATGGTCGAGATCGCCGCCGCCGGCCTCGATCAGCCGGTCGTAGAGATCGCGGCTCAAGGCCGTCGCCGGCAGTTCGATGCCCAGTTCGGTGGCCAGTTCCAGTGCCTGGTCCATGTCCTTGCGCTGCACGGTCGCCCTGGCACCGGGAACGAATGTGTCGTCGATCATGCGCTGTCCGTGCACTTCGAGGACGCGGCTATCCGCGAAGCCGCCGCCGAGCGCCTCCTTGACCCGGGCCGGGTCTGCGCCGGCGTGTTTGGCCAGCGTCAGCGCCTCGGCCACCGCGCCGATGTTGAGCCCGACGATCACCTGGTTGGCGGCTTTGGCGACCTGCCCGGTGCCGACGCCGCCGACGTGCGTGATCTTCTTGCCCAGGACCTCGAGCAGGGGACGCGCTTTTTCGAACGCGTCGTCGGACCCGCCGGCCATGATCGTCAGCGTGCCTTCCTCGGCGCCGATGGTGCCGCCCGAGACCGGGGCGTCGACATATAGCCCGCCCTTCGCCTCGATGGCGGCCGCGATGGCGCGGGTCGCCGGCACCTTGCTGGTGCTCATGTCGATCACCAGCGTTTCCGGCGTAATCCCGGCGATGATGCCGACCGTCTCGTCCAGCATCACTTTTTCGACGGCGGGCGTGTCGGTCAGCATGCAGATCACGATCTCGGCGGCCGCGGCGACGCCTTTCGGGCTGCCGCCGGGCACCATGCCTTCCGCCGCCAGTTCCTCGACCGGCGCCTGCGAGCGGTTGTGAACGATCATCGCCGCGCCGGCCTTGGCGAGGTTGCGGGCCATGGGTTTCCCCATCAGGCCCAGTCCGATAAAGCCGATCTTGCGTCCCTGAAGCGCGCTCATGACCGTATTTCTCCCAATAGATGCAGGTGTTGCTTGTGCGGATGCGTCCCGGAGCTTAGATATCGGAATTGCCCGCTTCAAGTGCCCGGCGGGTTCAGGAGTTTCATGGAACCGATCTTCAACGTCGTCCTGCCGGTCTTCGCGATCATCCTCACGGGCTACGCCTGCGGTCGCTTCGGCGTTCTGGGCGCCGCCAGTTCGGAGGCCATCAACAAGTTCGTCTATTTCGTGGCGCTGCCGGTGCTGCTGTTCTTCTCGATGGCGCGGGTCAACCCGGATCAGATTTTTAACTGGCCTTATCTGGGTGCGTTCGCGGCGGGCAGCGTCATCACCACCGTGATCGCCATCCTGTTCGCGCGCTGGGTGTTCAAGACCCGTCTTTCCGAGCAGTCGATGTTCGGCATGGTCGCGATCTTCGGCAACACCGGCTACATGGGCATCCCGCTCTGTATCGTTGCGTTCGGCGAGGCCGGCGCGCTGCCGGCGATTGTCGCCACCGTCTTTCAGACCGTGGTCATGATCCCGTTTTATGCGGTGCTGATCGAGGCCGATCTCCGGGGCGAACGTGGCTTGAACGCGGCCTGGGGCGTGACCAAATCGCTGGCCCGGAACCCCCTGATGGTATCGTCTGTCGCCGGCATTTCGTGGTCGTTCACGGGGTTCGCCCTGCCGGCTCCGGTTGAGACGTTCTGCGCGATCCTGTCCGGCGCGGCCGGGCCGTCGGCGCTGTTTTCCATCGGCCTGTTCATGGTCGGCAAGCCGCTGTTCTACGGCTTCCGCGAGATCAGCGCGCTCAGCGTCTTCAAGCTGCTGATCCATCCGGCGATCACGCTCGTCTTCTTTTTATACGTTTTCGACGTCGAGCCGCTGTGGCAGGCCGTCGGCATGCTGATGGCGGCCCTGCCGGCGGGGGCGTTGTGCTTCGTCGTGGCGCAGAACTATAACGTCTATGTGCAGCGCACCTCGGCGGCGATCCTGTTCACCACGCTTATCGCCGTCGTCACGCTCTCGGTGCTGTTCCAGTGGCCGGTCATGCAGGTGGGGAGTCCATAATGCGCAAGTTGAGCAATCTTCTGATGGTTTTCGGTATCGTCGCGTTCGTGGTGGCCACGGCATGGTGGTTCATCTTCTTCCACGAGGTGCTGGGCGACGAATTCCAGTTGGCGCGTGAATGCTTCTACTGGACCACCAACTTGTGTTCGCTGAAGGCGCCGGCCGGGCTGTTCGTCGAGGTGCCGGAATACCAGCCGACGTTACTGTGGTTCGCGGGGATGCTGTTCGGGCTCGGTCTCACGGTGCGAGTCTGGGGCGCAACTCACTAAGCACGCATCCGGGGCCGATTAGTCCCGTTCGGCGAGGAACGTCCGCGTGATGTCGATGGCGTCCTTCATGCCGATCCGTTCGACGGCGACGCCGGCGGGAAACGCGGTCTCCATGCGCGACGGCAGTTGCCGGTCCAGCATCACGAAAACCCCCTTATCGGTGGCGCGGCGCAGCAGCCGGCCGATGGCCTGCGAAAGTTTGAGCCGCGTCAGCATCTCGTCGTAGGCCTTGCCGCCGAACGCGGCGCGGCGTGCCTTGTGCAACAGGTCCGGTCGGGGCCACGGCACGCGGTCAAAGATCAGCAATCTCAGCGACCGCCCCGGTACGTCGACGCCGTCCCGGACCGCGTCGGTGCCCAGCAGGCACGCATGCTCCTCGGCGCGGAAAATGTCGACCAGCGTCCCCGTGTCCAGTGGATCGACATGCTGGGCCAGCAGCGGAATGCCTGAATCCTCCAAAGGTTCGCGGATACGTTTCTCGACCGCGCGCAGACGCGAGATCGCGGTGAACAGACCAAGCCCGCCGCCGCCCGACGCCTTGAACAGTTCCCGGTAGGCCGCCGCGGTCTGGTCCATATCGTTCTTCCGCACGTCGCCCACCACCAGCACCTTGAGATTTTTGGCATGATCGAACGGGCTTTCCTCGCGCGTCAGCAACGGGCGCACGGGCAGGTGCCGGGTGCCGGTGCGGATCTCGGCGGCCTGCCAGTCGGTATCCGGATCGCCGGTGCGGTCGGTCAGCGTCGCCGACGTGATGACGATGCCGTGCGCCGGCTTGTAGACAGCCGTTGCCAGCGGTTCCGTCGGATCGACCCAGTGACGGTGAAAGCCGATGTCGAAGTCGCGCCCGCCCAGGCGTTGGATGCCGAACCAGTCGACGAATTCCGGCGGTGTCTCGTCGGCGACAGCGTCGAGCATGGCGCGCCACGCCGCAAGCTGACTGACGGCGCGGCGTTCCAGCGATGCGGTGACGCTCTCGATCTTGGTGCGGGTCTGGGTTTCCAAGGTGTCGGCGTCGTCGGCGAGCACCTTGTGCAGCGCCACCATCAGTTCGGTCAGCGGCCGCTGGATATCGTGCAGATCTGCCTTCAGCGCCAGCGCCGCGGCGACCAGTCCGTCGATCGCCGGGTGCGGCGCGGCCTCCAGGTCGTAGGGGCCGTCGGCGTCGCGGGCGCGGGCATAGACCTGGTTGCGGACCAGTGCCAGGAACTTTTCCGTTGGCCCGTCGGGGCGGGAGTCGCCGATGCGCTGGTGCCAGCCGGGTCCGGCCAGCGCCTTGGCGGCGCGGAGCGCGTCCTCCAGCGCGTTCTCGGCGGCTTCGTTCCCCGATATCAATTCCTCGACCCGCGCCCTGAGGCCGCGCGACCGCGACCGGCTGCCGCCTTCGGCGCCGATCAGCCAGCGCCGCAACTCGGCGGTTTCCATGCCGGACAGATGCGCGGAGAAAGCGCCGTCGGCGGCGTTGAACAGGTGATGCGCCTCGTCGAACACATAGCGCAGCGGGCGGCTTTCCGGATCGCCACCCATGGCCGCGTTGATCATCACCAGCGCGTGGTTGGCGACCACCAGGTCGGCGTGCCGGGCGCGGCGCTGGGTGTGCTCGATGAAGCATTTGCCGTAGTGCGGGCAGGCGGAATAGATGCATTCGCCGCGGGTGTCGGTCAGGTCCGTCGTCACTTCGCGCCCGTAAAGGTGCGTCAGCCACGACGGAAAATCGCCGCCGACCATGTCGCCGTCCCGTGTCGCGCGGATCCAGCGCGCGATCAGGCCGAGCGCGATGGCGTCGGGACCGTCCGCGAGTTGGGCGCGGCCCAGCGCCTCTTCGTAGTTCAGCAGGCACATATAGTTCTCGCGTCCCTTGCGGACGACGATACGGTCGCGCTTCATCTGCCGGTCCGGATAGAGACGGTCCAGCTCGGTGTCCAGTTGCCGTTGCAGGTTGCGGGTGTAGGTGGCGATCCACACCGGCGCGTCGTTGTGTTCGGCCCACAGGCTTGCGGGCGCGACGTAGCCGAGCGTCTTGCCGACGCCGGTGCCGGCTTCGGCGATGACCATGTTGGGCTCGTCCTCGGTGTCGCGGGGCTTGAAGGCGGCGGTGACGGTTTCGGCGTAGCGCTGTTGCTGGGGCCGCCGTTCCGACGTGCGCCCGAGCAGCATGCCGAGCCGGGTGCGTGTCTCGGACTCGGAAACCGGGAGGCTGCCCGCCGGTGCTTCGCGCGGCCGGTCCTCCCAATCGGAAAGCCGCCGCCAGACTTGCATCGCACCCCGCATGGCCGACGAATGCGGCGCCTCTCCGCCGCCGAACCGGGTCAGCACCGCCGCGCCCCAGGGCCAGCTGGCGCGGGCCATTGTCCAGGCGATGTCCTTGGCCTCGGGCGGCGCCTTGGCAAGGTCGCCGAGCAGCATGTCCGCCGCTTCGAATAGCATCGCCGCTGTCTGCGCCGGGCCGTCCGGCAACGGCAGGCCCAGCGACTGCGCCACGCCGGCTGGTGTCGGCAGGCAGAAGACGGCCGGCCGGACGAAGGCGAAAAGCTCGAGGATATCGAAGCCCTGGAATTGGCCGGCGCGGATCGTCGCGGCGGTCAGCCGGCGGTGGCAGACCAGCGGGCGGACGCCGTCCCGGATACGGTTCTGGGTCTCGCGGTGGCTCAACGTCTCGATTTCGCCGTCCCGGCTGAGCCAAAGCGCATCGCGAACCCCGGCGACCAGCGCGGGCGCGGCGTCGAAACCGGCATCGGTTGTCAGGGTGTCGTCATGCATCGCGCGGAGTATAAATCGTGGGCCGGGGTGTGTCCCTCACGCATTCCTAATTCTTTTGGTATATGCACGGGTTGCGGGCATAATTCAGCGAAATGTCGAGGAGGACACGTCATGGCGGACAAGAAACCGGCAATCGTCAACAACCCGGCGGCGCCCGAGGTCTACGCGGACCGAATCGCCAGCGTTTCGCTGCGCGGGCCCGTGGCGCGCATCTCGTTCGCCAGTGACCGTTCCGGCGGCGATCCGAAGGTGCCCGAATCGGTGGTGTCGGGCCATGTCGCGATGCCGGTCCGGGGCTTTCTGCAACTCTATGCGCAGATGCAGAGCGTGGTTAACCAGATGCAGGCGAGCGGTATGCTGAAATCGCCCGCCGCGCCGGAAAAAGAGCGGAAATCCTCGCCGAAGAAACCCGCGGCGTCCAAGAAGAAGGCCGCCACGAAGAAAAAACCGGCGTCCGCCAAAGCCAAGAAATAACAGTCCCGACTACGTATTTTACGTTCTTGAATCCGACCGCGGTTCGGCGTATCGATAAGCATGTCGATGGTGTCCGGTACGGAGAAGAAGGCTGTGCTCAGAAGAAACAGAAACGGTATCGAAGTCGGCGACAGATTCGTAAAAACCGATGATCCGAAAACCGTGTGGGTGGTCGCGGGCCGCGGCAGTTCGGTTGCGCCGACACCCCATTTCCAGGTGGTCCAGGAAGGCTATTACAGCCGTATGCGGACGCTCGCCGAAAGCGTTCTGCTGGACCCGGATTATTACCGCCGGGTTTCCGAAAGCTGATTACGGCCATCGCCAGCGGCGCCCGAACGCTGCTATGATCGTGTGATGGCAGATTTTCAGGACAAATCCGCAGAAAATTTTCCGGCAGCCCCCAAAGAGGCCGAGATTCCCGAATTTCCCGAGGCCGGCCAACGCGGCGGCGATCGCCGTGGCGACGACCGGCGCGGCGACGGCGACCGGCGCGAAAAGCAGTTGTCGGCGGCCGATGTGCTCGGCTGGGACGGCACCGAGCGCCGCCAGGAAGACCGCCGCACGGCACAGGAACGGCGCCAGGAAGAGCGCCGCGTCCAGGACGAGCAGTGGGAAGAGGATGCCATCGACAGCTTTTGGCCGATGGATGACGAAGCCAAGGCCGCGCACGAACGCCGTCAGGACGACCGCCGCGAACGCGACCGCCGCGCCGCCGAGCGCCGCCGCGAACAGGCTGGCCCCGAGGATGTGCCCGGATGGGACGGGGAGGAGCGTCGCGAGGGCGACCGCCGCGACCTGGAACGGCGCGAGCTGGAACGCCGCATCCGCGCCGCCAAGATCGCCGACAGCGGCCAGACGCCGGGGGTTTGAGCTTCACGTTATCGTCGTCCTGAATTCGATTCAGGATCCATATATCCTAGGCGTGCCGCCCGCTACGCCTAGCATGGGGTCCAAATCAAGTTTGGGATGACGGGCGGACCTGGGGCGCGAGTGTCGTCAGTAATCCTTCTCGGGCCGGTTGGCCTGCTTCGCCGAATCGTAGGCGATCTGGCCCAAGTTCATCAGCCACGTTTCCAGGTCCGAGCGCTCGCCGCCGCGGTTCGCGCACGACGTCAGCAGCATGATCGGAACGATGAGGGCGATCAGGAACCGCATGCGGGGATTGTATATGACCGGGTTCATTCTTTGAATGCCGATGCGCCCGAATCCAAGCCGTCATTCCCGCGCAGGCGGGAATCCAAGAACGTGGTTGATTTAGGCCCCCGCCTTCGCGGGGGTGACGGGGTGGCTTAAGGACGGAAAGTTCAAATCTCCGGCGTGTA
Source organism: Rhodospirillales bacterium (assembly GCA_965229805.1). Lineage (GTDB taxonomy): Bacteria > Pseudomonadota > Alphaproteobacteria > Rhodospirillales > Casp-alpha2 > UBA4479. Next base: position 650,649 of record CBDDJO010000001.1, read on the forward strand.
GCCGAGATTCGGCGCCAGCCAGCGCTCGGTGTCCTCGACGCTCATGCCCTTGCGGGCCGCGTAATCCTCGACCTGGTCCTTGCCGATGCGGCCGATGCCGAAGTAGGCGCTATCCGGGTGCGAGAAGTAATATCCCGAGACCGCCGCCGCCGGCATCATGGCGAAGCTCTCGGTCAGTTCCATGCCGGCGTTTTCGTCCGCCGCCAGAAGTTCGAACAGTGGGCCCTTTTCCGTATGGTCCGGGCACGCCGGATAGCCGGGCGCCGGACGGATGCCGTCATACGCTTCCTTGATGAGGGCGTTGTTGTCGAGCGCCTCGTTGGCGGCGTAGCCCCAGAACTCCTTGCGCACGCGTTCGTGCATGCGTTCGGCGAAGGCTTCCGCGAAACGGTCGGCGAGCGCCTTGACCATGATCGCCGAATAATCGTCGCCCGCTTTCTCGAAGGCCTTGGCGCGTTCGTCGGCGCCGATCCCGGCGGTCACGGCGAAGGCGCCGATCCAGTCTTTCACGCCGGTTTCTCCGGGCGCGACGAAGTCGGCCAGGCACATGTTGGCGCGCTTGCCGGATTTCGGCATCTGCTGGCGCAGGCAGCGGATGGTGGCGACGGGCGCGTTCTCGCCCTCGGTCCCGTAGATCTCGATATCGTCGCCGCTGGCGTTTGCAGGCCAGAAGCCGATCACGGCGCGCGCGGTCAGCCATTTCTCGGCGATGATCTTCTCGAGCATGGCGTCGGCGTCCGCCTTTACCGAGCGCGCCGCCTCGCCGACCACGTCGTCCTCTAGGATGCGCGGATAGGTGCCCGCCAGATCCCAGGTGCGGAAGAACGGCGTCCAGTCGATGCGCTCGACCAGTTCCGTGAGGTCGTACTCCTCGAACACCTTGAGGCCGGTGAACATGGGTTCGGGCGGCGTCGTGTTTTCCCAGTCGATCTGGAACCGGTTGGCGCGGGCGTCTTCCAGTTCGATGATGTTGCGTGCACTGTCGCGGCCGCCGTGCTTGGCGCGGATGGCCTCGTATTCCTGGGCCACTTCCTCGACCAGCGCATCGCGGCGGGTCTCGCTCAGCAGACGGCTGGCGATGCCGACGGCGCGCGACGCGTCCAGCACGTGGATCACCGGCTGTTCATAGTTGGGCGTGATCTTGACCGCCGTGTGCGCCTTGGACGTGGTCGCGCCGCCGATCAATAGCGGCATCTCCAGTTCGGCGCGCTGCATCTCGCGCGCCACCGTGCACATCTCCTCGAGGCTTGGCGTGATCAGGCCCGACAGCCCGATCATGTCGGCGTTGTGCTCGACCGCGGTCTCGATGATCTTGGCGTAGGGCACCATGACACCGAGGTCGATGACCTCGTAGCCGTTGCATTGCAGGACCACCCCGACGATGTTCTTGCCGATGTCGTGGACGTCGCCCTTGACCGTGGCCATGACGATGCGGCCCTTGGTGTCGCCTTCCTTCTTGTCGGCCTCAAGATATGGCTGCAGGTAGGCGACGGACTGTTTCATGACGCGCGCCGACTTGACCACCTGCGGCAGGAACATGCGGCCCGACCCGAACAGGTCGCCGACCACGTTCATGCCGTCCATCAACGGCCCCTCGATGACGTCGAGAGGTTTCTCGGAAGCGGCGCGGCACTCCTCGGTGTCCTCGACGATGTAATCGGTGATGCCGTGCACCAGCGCGTGCTCAAGCCGTCTCTCGACGCTTTCCTCGCGCCACGACAGATCTTCCTCGCGCGCCTTGGCGCCCGACTTGGCCTGGTCGGCGATTTCCAGCAGGCGTTCGGCGGCGTCCTCGCGGCGGTTCAGCACCACGTCCTCGACCCGGTGGCGCAGTTCCTCGGGGATGTCCTCGTAAAGCGCGAGCTGGCCGGCGTTGACGATCGCCATGTCGAGCCCGGCGTGCGTGGCGTGATATAGAAACACCGCGTGCATCGCCTCGCGGACGCCGTTGTTGCCACGGAACGAAAACGACATGTTGGAAAGTCCGCCCGAGGTCCTCACGTGCGGCAGTTCGGTCTTGATGGTCTCGACGGCGCGGATGTAGTCCTTCGAGAAGTTGTCGTGTTCCGGGATGCCGGTCGCGATCGGAAAGATGTTGGGATCGAAGACGATGTCCTCGGGCGCGAAGCCGACCGTCTCGGTCAGCACCTTATAGCTGCGCTTGCAGATCTCGATCATGCGCTCGTAGCTGTCGGCCTGGCCTTTCTCGTCGAACGCCATGACGACGACAGCGGCGCCGAAACGTCTGGCTTCCTGGGCGTGCTCGATCATCTCGGCCTCGCCTTCCTTGAGGCTGATCGAGTTGACGATGGAACGGCCCTGCAGGCACCTGAGCCCAGCGGTGACGATCTCCCACTTGGAACTGTCGACCATCACCGGCACGCGGGCGATGTCGGGCTCCGACGAGATCAGATTGACGAAGGTGCGCATGGCGTCCTCGCCGTCGAGCATGGCGTCGTCCATGTTGATGTCGATGACCTGGGCGCCGTTCACGACCTGCTGGCGCGCGACTTCGACAGCTTCGTCGAACTTGCCGTCGCGGATCAGGCCGGCGAACTTGGCGGATCCCGCGACGTTGGTGCGCTCGCCGATGTTGACGAAACCGGTGACGTCGTCGAGGCGGAGCTGCTCGAGGCCCGACAGGCACATGGTGTGATCCTTGGTCGGGACGGTGCGCGGTTCGTGCCGCTCGACGGCTTCCCTGATCGCCTCGATATGCGCCGGCGTGGTGCCGCAGCAGCCGCCGACCACGTTGACGAGGCCCGAGCGCGCGAACTCGCCCAGGTGTTCCGCCATATGCTCGGGCGTGTCGTCGTACCCGCCGAAAGCATTGGGTAGACCGGCGTTGGGGTAGACGCTGACGCAGGTGTCGGCGATATCGGCGACGGCCTTGATGTGCGGCCGCATGTCCTCGACGCCGAGCGCGCAGTTGAAGCCGACGGTGAGCGGGTCCACATGGCGCACCGACTGCCAGAACGCTTCAGGCGTCTGCCCCGACAGCGTGCGGCCGGACGCATCGGTGATGGTGCCGGAAATCATCACCGGCCAGCGCCGGCCGGCTTGGTCGAAATGCCTGAGGATCGCGTAGATCGCGGCCTTTGCGTTGAGGGTGTCGAACACGGTCTCGACCAATAGAAGGTCGACGCCGCCGGCGATCAGGCCCTCGATGGCCTCGGCGTAGGTTTCGACCAGTTCGTCGAAGGTGACGTTGCGGTGGCCCGGGTCGTTGACGTCGGGCGAGATCGAGGCGGTACGGTTGGTTGGCCCCAGCGCGCCGGCGACGAAACGCGGCCGGTCGGGGGTTTCCTCGGTGACCCGGTCGGCGGCTTCGCGGGCAAGGCGCGCGGCCTGGTAGTTGAGCTCGTAGCTGAGCGCCTCCATCGCGTAATCCGCCTGTGAGATACGGTTGGCGTTGAAGGTGTTGGTGCCGAGAATATCCGCGCCTGCCTCCAGGAAGCCGAGATGGATATCGCGGATCGCGTCGGGGCAGGTCAGGGTCAGCAGGTCGTTGTTGCCCTTAAGATCGCTCGGCCAGTCCTTGAACCGTTCGCCCCGGAAGTCTTCTTCGGAGAATTCCTGTTCCTGGATCATGGTGCCCATGGCGCCGTCCAGCACCAGGATACGTTTTTCCAGATGACGCTTCAGTTCGTCCGAGCGGTCCGGCGCCGGGGTCGCGGGCATGTCGGACTTCGACGCCGGTTCGATGTCGGGGCGTTCGCCGGGCGTACCGGTGGGCGCAGGGCGGTCGTGGTCGTGAAGGCAGGTCATATCGTTTATTCTCGTTGGTTCCCAGGGGGCGCGGTGTTCAGGCGGCGGCGCCGAGCGTGCGCACGCCCATGATGTGACAGATCGCGTAGCAGAGATCGGCCTTGTTCATGGTGTAGAAGTGGAACGCGTCGGCACCGTTGGCGTGCAGCACGCGGCACTGTTCGGCGCAGACACTGGCGGCGATCAGCTTGCGGGTCTCCGGGTCTTCGTCGAGTCCGTCGAACAGCCCGTACATCCAGTCCGGCACGTCGGCGCCGCACATCTTGGCGAACTTGGCGGCCTGGTTGAAGTTGGTCACCGGGATGATGCCCGGCACGATGGGGATCGTGATCCCCGCCTTGCGGGCGCGGTCGAGGAAGCGCACGAATACTTCCGGATTGAAGAAGAACTGAGTGATGGCGCGGGTCGCCCCGGCGTCGATCTTGCGCTTCAGGTTGTCGAGGTCGTCTTCCGCGCTGATCGCCTCCGGATGTGTTTCCGGGTAGGCGGCGACGGAAACCTCGAAGTCGCCGACACGCTTGAGACCCGCGACAAGATCGGATGCATAGGCGTAGCCGCCCGGGTGCGGCTCATAGCGGTTGGCGCCCGGCGGCGGGTCGCCGCGCAGCGCGACGATATGACGGATACCGGCGTCCCAGTAGGACTGCGCCACCTGGTCGACCTCGTCCGTGGTCGCGCCGACGCAGGTCAGGTGCGCCGCCGCGTCGAGTGACGTTTCGTCGGCGATGCGGGTGACGGTCGCGTGCGTGCGTTCGCGGGTCGTGCCGCCGGCACCGTAGGTAACCGAGACGTAGTTGGGACACAGCGGCTCAAGGCGCTTGATCGCCTGCCACAGCGTCTCCGCCGCCTGGTCGGTCTTGGGCGGGAAGAATTCGAACGAAACCGAGACGTCGTCGGGAAGCGGTGCGGCGATCATCATCGCCGGCGACGGCGGACGGCCGCCCCGCGAAACGTTCATGAGGCGCGGTTCCGTGTTTTTGTTCGGGCGGTGGATCATTGTGCGGCGCTCCGTCTCATGCTGATACCGGGTTTGGATGCGGACCAGACGACCACCGTCAGGGGATCGCCGCGGAGATGCTCGACTCCGTCGAGCGTCAGTCCGGCATCCGTCAGCGCGGTGTCGAACTCCGTATCCGCGAAGCCCAGGCGTCGGTGCTGGTATGTCTTGCGCAGGTCCTCGACCTCGTGCGGCGCGAAATCGGCGATCAGCAATCTTCCACCCGGGGCCAGAACGCGTCCGGCCTCGGTGAGGGCGCCGGCCACGTCGTCGACGTAGTGCAGGACCTGGTGAATCATCACGGTGTCGAAGTCCGCGCTTTCGAAGGGGAGGGAATAGAGATCGCCCTGGCGCACGCGGCAGTGCGAAAGGCCATCGTTTTCGAGCGTCGAACGGGCCATGGCCAGCATGTCGCGCGAGAGATCGACACCCTCGCCGCGGTCGATCCGGTTGGCGAACAGCGCCAGCATGTCGCCGGTGCCGGTGCCGATATCGAGGAACGCGCCCATCGGCCGGTCGCCGGTGAGTCGTTCCAGGCAGGCGTTGACCTCTTTCTGGTCGACGTGCAGGCGGCGGATGTTCGACCATTCCTTCGCGTTGGCGCTGAAGAACGCTTCCGCGGCCTCGGCGCGTTCGCGCTTGACGGCCTGAAGCCGTTCGCGGTCGCGCTGAAAAGTAATGTCGTCCCCCGGCATGTTATCGATCAGCGCGGCGACGATGGCCGCCGCCGGACCGGTGTCGTCGATGCGGTAGAAGACCCAGCTTCCTTCGGGGATGCGGGCCAGGGCGCCAGCCTCCGTCAAGAGTTTCAAATGCCGGGACACGCGCGGCTGGCTCTGGCCGAGGATGCGCACGAACTCGCTCACCGCGAGATCGCCGCCGGCACGGCACAGCGCGACAATGCGGAGCCGGGTCGGCTCGGCGAGGGCCTTCAGCAGTTGCACGGTTTCGTTCATGCGGGTTCCTTAAAAAGCGATAATGAATAAAACATATAAACATATCTTTATGTCAACACCAAAATTAGAAAAGCATGTGGCGGCAAGCCATAGGACGGCGCCGGGACACCAATCGTTAACCATCTGCGGGCTAGGCTTAGATTGGGTTGCCGGAAACGGCACGGAATGGGTTGCCGGGCCGAGGCCGGATGCGTTACGGGTGCAGAAACCCGTTGCGACAATGGCCGGGGTCCGGACGGACGGCAGAAGATGAGGTGGGACGTGGGACGCGTACTTCAGAGAAAACGGGTAGACGACCGCGCCTGGCGCGCGCTTGTGGCGGCCAGACGCCGGCGTTGGCTGGGCCGTATGGAACCGGACTCGACAAAGCCGTGCGCGGTACCGCGCACCAATCCCGGACGCAGGCCGCACTGATGCCGGGGCGGGCCGCCGTATTCATCGCCACGCTGGGGCTTCTCGGCCTCGTCGGATGCGCGACGCCGCCGCCGGTCAGTGACAGGGAAGCTTACGAGGAATACCGGGCGCTGAACGATCCCATGGAGCCGCTCAACCGTGCGGTCTTCACTTTCAACAGTGTGCTCGACAAGGGGGTGCTCCAGCCCGCCGCCCGTGCTTACAATCAGGTGCCTTTGTGGTTCCGCCAGCGTATCGGATCCGCCCTCGACAACCTGCGTGCGCCGGTGGTGTTCGTGAACGACGTGCTGCAGGGCGAGGTCGACCGCGCGCTGACGACGCTGGCCCGATTCGCCGTCAACTCGACCGCCGGGCTCGGCGGGCTCAATGACATCGCCGCCGAGATCGGTCTCGAACACCATAACGAGGATTTCGGCCAGACCCTCGCGGTGTGGGGCTCGGGGGCCGGTCCTTACGTGATACTGCCGGTCCTCGGCCCATCAAATCCTCGTGATACGGTCGGCCTCGTCGTCGACTTTCTCGCCGATCCGTTCAACGCGTGGGCCGCCAATACCGGGCGTGATGAGCTGACCTATGCGCGTTCGGGGGTGGCCGCGCTGCATGCCCGGGCCGGGCTACTGGACATCACGGACGATCTGGAAAAGAATTCCATCGACCTTTATGCTGCGACCCGGAGTTTGTACCGGCAGACCCGCGCCAACGCGATTAGCAATGGCACCGCATCCGGTCCTGATGTATCTTCGGCGCCAGCCGCATTCCCCGATTTCACCGGTGGACAGGAAATTTCAGGCAAGCCATAAGATGCAAGCCGCGAGTTGAAAGTTGTTCGTCATATGAAACGTCTTTTCTGTGCCCTCTTTACCGTCGTATTTCTCGTATCCGCGCCGGGCGCCAACGCCGCCGAACTGGAGGACGGTGCCCGCGCCTTTATCCACGACCTTGAAAAGGAAGCCATCGCGTCACTGACCGATCCGTCGAAGGAACGGCCGGCCCGCGTCGAGGCGTTCCGCACGCTGTTCAACGACAAGTTCGCGGTGCAGGCCATCGGCCGCTGGGTGCTAGGCCGCAACTGGCGCCGCGCCAGCGAGACCGAGCGGACCGAGTTTCTGGATCTGTTCGAGGATCTGATGGTGGTGATGTACGTCGACCGTTTCGAGAACTACGCCGGCGAAAAGCTGGACATCCTCAAGACCTCGCCGGTCGACGAAAACCGGGCCACCGTGCACACCGAGATCGTGCGCCCGGACGGCGCCGACGGCAAACCGATCAGCGTACTGTGGCGGGTCGGCCGCCAGGAGGACGTCTACAAGGTCCTGGACGTGGTCGTCGAGGGCGCGTCGATGAGCATCACCCTGCAGCAGGAATTCGCCTCGATCGTCAAGCAGACCGGCTCCGTCGCCGGGCTGATCGAGGAGCTGCGCAAGAAGACGTCGGATCTGAATCCGTCGTAACGGCGGAATTCGGCCACCCGCCGCGGCGGTCCCTAATTCGCATAAAGTGCGTGCAGCAAAATATTCAATTTGAGAATCGGCACGGATTCGCTAAACTTTTGCGACGTACACAGTCGTGAGTTGTTGTGACCACCCGTTTCCACGGCGAGCCCAGTTACTTCCCGACATTGTGAACGTTATCCAGGAGATCTGCGCGGTTGCAGCTCCGGTGAATTGATGTCGTGAAAGGGATTAGACATGCCCAACGGAACCGTGAAATGGTTCAACCCGACGAAAGGTTATGGCTTCATCGAGCCCGAGGACGGCTCGAAGGACGCTTTCGTGCATATCAGCGCGGTCCAGCAGTCGGGTCTGGCAGGACTGACCGAAGGCCAGAAGGTCAGCTATGAGCTGGTCGAAGGCCGCGGCGGCAAGATGGCCGCCGAAAACCTCGAAATCATCGAGTAACCCGGTCCACCCGTCCTTGTTGCCGCGGGGCGCGCCATGCGTCGCGTCCCGGCGAGGGGCTTTTATGTTCTTGTAACGCGGTTTGACGTAAGGCGGCGGCGGCTTTCCCGCCGCTTTTTTCGTGTCCGGGCCCGTTGTGCCGCCGGCCGGTGAACACGTGCCGTTCACCTTTATATATATTCCACACACATTTCGCTTACATAAGCCCTCTATAACGTCCATACGCGTACACGTCGAAGCGACGCTTTCCGGCCCTCCCTCCGGATGTACGCCCAAAACTCAGCGGCGGTTGCCCTCCCCCCGGGGCGCCGCCGCAACCATGTAATAATCAGGACAGGCCGGGAGACGCTCCCGCTGGAAGGCACCATGAGTTTCGAAATCGTCGAGGAAGAAGAGGGTCTGCTTTTTCGCATCACCGGCGACGTCACGCCGAACGGCATGATGGACGCCACCGTGCGCGGCTGGCAGCACCCGGCGTGGGACACGATCCGCTACCAGATCTGGGACTTCACCGGCATCGGCCGGGTCCTGATCGACAACGCCAGCGCCATCGCCTTCGCCAACATGGAAAAAACATCGCATGAACGGGCGAAAAGCATGCGTATCGCCTCCGTCGTCGCCGATGCGAAGATGAAGAAGGTCTGCGAACGTTTCTGCGGTCAGGCGCGTTCCAACAAAATCGACGCCAGGACGTTCTCCAACGAGGACGAAGCGCGCCGCTGGCTGGCGGCCTGACGGTCCCCCAAAGACCGAAATGGGTCGCATTGGAAAAAGCGCAGTTCACCGGAAACCGAGACACTGAGCCCTTATGATCAATGATGCCGCCGGGTGGCGCCAGCGCCGCATCGGCGGCCAGGAGGAACCATGCGTATCAGGGCTCTCGTAGAATTCCAGGGCGGCAACGTCGCCCAGGTGGCGCCGGCCGAGACCGTCCGCGCCGCCAACGACCGGATGGCCGAACTGAACATCGGCGCGCTTGCCGTGACGGCGGACGACACCATCGTCGGCATCATTTCCGAGCGCGACGTGGCGCGCGGCATCTCGCGTGCCGGCGCGGGCGTCCTCGACGACACCGTCGAAGCGGTGATGTCGAAGAATGTCATCACCTGCAACGTCGACACCCCGGTACGCGAGGTGACGCAGCTTCTTTGCGACAACCGCATCCGTCATATCCCGGTGCTGGACGACGGCCGGCTGGTCGGCATGGCCTCGATCCGCGACATCCTCGGCAGCTATGTCGAGCGGGTCTACGCCGAATACGACGCCATGGAAGAACAGCTCGACGCACTGACGTCGTAGGCCGTCAAGCCAGACGCGATCATTCCCGGCGTTCGATCTCGCGCTCGATGATACGGATGTTGCGCTGGTTCGATTTCCAGAAAAAGTCGAACAGGTCACCCAGCAGCGGTATGGTGCCGAAAGCGTAATCGATGCCGACGTTGAAAAGCATCTCCAGCAGCGCCCGGCCGCGGATGCCCATGCCGTGCGCGCGGGCGACGATGGAAAGCCCGGCGATCAGCGTCGCGGTGTCGCCGACAACCGGCAGCAGGCCGAGGATGCCGTCGAGGCCGATGCCGATCCGCGTGCCGGGGATGCGGATCCAGTTATCCAGCAGGTCGGCGTGCTTCCTGAGCTTTTCGAGTTGGCGGCGCTTGCGGTCGGCGTTCGTCATCGCGCGTTACAACGGCCCGTCCAGGCGATCGACCCGGCGGATAGTCGGGAACATTTTCCACCACAGCGCCGCGATGCCGACGGTCGCGGCGCCGCCCACGAGCACCGCGCCGACGGACCCGATGCCGCCCGCCATGATACCGGCGCGGAAGTCGCCGAGTTCGTTCGACGCGTTGATGGAAACCGAATTGATGGCCGAAACCCGGCCCCGCATGTGATCTGGCGTGGCGATCTGCACCAGGGTCTGGCGCACGTAGACGCTGATCATGTCCGCCGCGCCATAGACGGCGAGCGCGGCGATCGAGAGCCAGAACCAGGTCGACAGGCTGAACACCACGATCGACAGCCCGAAGATGGCGACCGAAATGAACAGCGCCGGGCCCATGCGGCCGGGCGCCGGCATTTGCGTCAGGATCAGGCCGACGATCAGCGAGCCCGCCCCCGGTGTCGCCCGCATCAGGCCGAGGCCGTCCGGTCCGACGTGCAAAATGTCAGCCGCGAAGACAGGCAACAAACCCATGACGCCGCCGAACAGCACCGCCATCAGGTCGATGGAGATGGCGCCGAGCACGGTCTTGTTGCGCCACACGTAGTTGAAACCGCCGATCACGGTCTCGAGCCCGAACGGCTCCGGCGTGTGCACCTTGATGCGTCGGCCGATCAGCGACGCGGCGATGCCGGCGGCGACGAACGCGATCAGAATCGCGGTGTAGGCGCCGTGATCGAGCCACGCGATCAGCAGCCCGCCCAGTGCCGGCCCCAGCAACTGCGCACCTTTGTTGGCGGAACTGGCGAAGGCGACGGCGCGCGGGAATACCTGCTTCGAGACCAGGTTCGGCAGGATTGCCTGCGTCGTGGTGTGAAAGAACGACCGGGCCGCGCCGTGCAATACCAGAATCGCCAGGATCGGTGCGACCGCGACGGCATCTGTATGAAACAGCCAGATCAGCATCGATACGGCAATCACATGCACAACGTTGCAGGTGATGACGATGCCGCGCCGCTCGAACCGGTCGGCGGCCATGCCGGCGACGAGAAACAGCAGGAACGCCGGCGCGAACTGGGCGAGGCCGATCAGGCCAAGGTCGACCGGGTCGCCGCTGATCTGGTAGACGTGCCAGCCGACCGCGACGGTCAGTGCGTGCACGCCGACGACGTTGCTGGTCCGGCACAGCACGAACAGCAGGAAATCCCTGTTGCGGAAAAGCGGCGGCTCGGGCGCGGGGTCTGATGCGGGCGCATCGTCGGCTGGGGTCATGCAGCGGTTTTAGCGCACTCGCGCGGGCATGGATAGCGCGTTGATACCGCGCGGCCATGTTGCACATAACCATTCTAAAGCACCGGAACGCCAACCACTGAAGTGATTGTTTTCTAACCGTGTCGATGCAGGACGGCCTGAAAGGCTGGGCTTGCGAGATCTACCCGGTGCCTTTTTCCGGGCGATCAACTTTCCGTGAAGCTCTGCACCGGCGGCCACCGAATGGCCATATTTCAAGGTATTGTGGAACTTATCCGGTGGCGGTCGGGCACGCATGCCCGGTGGTCCCGGCGAGAACCAGCAAGTCCGGCGCATGCCGGCAGGGAAAAGGAATACATGCCATGAAGACCCGCGTTTTAGCTTCGATTGCCGCCGCGTTGATGCTCGTGGCCTCGGCGCCCGCCTTTGCCGGATCGTGCCCGCTCAGGATGGGGAAAATCGATAAGGCGATCGAGACCGCCGAGCTTTCCAGTGCCGACAAGAGCAAGGTGATGGCCCTGCGCGCCGAAGGTGAGGCGCTGCATAAGGCCGGCAAGCATGCCGAATCCGTCGCGACCTTGAAGAAGGCCCAGGAAATGCTGGGTATCGAATAATCCCGGCGCGGTTGCCCCGGTCCGGCCTGCAGGTCGGACCGGTGTGTTTTTTGTTCGATTGCCGTCGCCTCAAGGACGTTCGGCCGCTGCATGCCGGGTGAGTTCGGTGTCGGGCCCTGGAGCGTCAGCCGCCGGCGACCCTGCTGAGCGCCATGTGCACCACGACGGCGCCGAGAACGATCGTGACGATCATGAAGGTCAGCAGCGTATAGCGGTGCAGGTTGCCCTCGCGCTGCGACTTGATGGCGCGGATTTCCCGGAACACGCTCGACATATGCTCGCCGATGGCGTCGATCTTGCGCGCCTCGTTATGCATCCAGAACTGGTAGACGATCAGTGTGAAGATCACCGACGTGGTCATCAGGATGGTGATGCCCATGAATTTCTGGGTTAGTGACTTGTCGGCGTCGACGAAGCCGGCGATAAAAATCAGCGCCAGGAAGACCAGCAGCGTCGCGCCGACGGTTCGCCACTGGTGCGTCTTGACGAAGCGCAAGGTCTCGGTGCTTTCCACGTAAAGGGCGCGGACCTCGGCGTGGGTGTTGTCGTCGAGCGCGGACGGGATCACGTCGGTGAGGACGACGTCGTCCTCCGAAGGCATTTTCTTGTCGGCAGGGGCCATGTCGAAACTCCCAAAGTCGCGGACCCGGCGATGCCGGCGGCATGCGAATCCGATTCCCGGTATCCTAGCATCAATCGGCCTCCTTGCGTTAGCGCGATGACGTCAGGATGTACGCGATGCGCCTATTTGGACCCGCTCCGGATATGTGACAATATCCCCTGACCGCACTTTACAGCCCAAGAGGTACCTCATGTCCGAACCGCTGCCCCTCGAAGTTTTCTCCGACTACGTTTGTCCGTGGTGTTATCTCGGCGACAACCGGGTCAAGAAGTTGAAGGAGAACTTCGATATCGAGGTCCGGCGGGTGCATTTTCCGCTGCATCCCGATACGCCGGCCGAAGGGCGCCGCCTGATGGATCTGTTCGGCACCGACCAGGCAGGGATCGACGAAAAGAACGCCCGCATGCGCGGTCTCATGAGTGCGGACGGTCTGCCGTTCGAGGACCGCTCGCACACCTATAACAGCCGTCTCGCCCAGGAAGTCGGCAAGTGGGCGGAAACCCAGCCGGGCGGCGACGCGATCCACGATCTGTTCTACGAAGCCTATTTCGTGAAGCGGCTCAACATTGCCGAGACCGACATTATTCTGGATGTCGTCGGCAAGGCGGGTCTCGACGTCGAGGCGGCGCGTGCCGTGATCGAAACGCGCTCGTTCAAGGAGGCCGTCGACGCCGACTGGTCGAAGTCGCATACCTACGGCGTGACAGGTGTGCCGACTTTCGTCAGCGAAGGACACGGCCTTGTCGGTGCGCAGCCTTATGAAGCGCTTGCCGCATTCGTCACCGAAATGGGTGCCAGGCCAAAAACATCCTGACCGCCCGACTGGGTGCGGAACGGCGTTGTCGGCGCGAGGGTCGCTGCCTAGACTGTCGAGTAACGACATCATTCTCGGGAGAATATTAGTGACAAACGTCGGATTTATCGGCCTCGGCCGCATGGGCGCGGGCATGGCGCTCAACATGCTTTCGAAGACCGGCGCGCTCAGCGTTTTCGATACCCACGACGGTGCCATGCGGCCGCTCGTCGAAGCCGGCGCCACGGCCTGTAAGTCACCCGCCGAGATGGCCAAAACCTGCGATCTGATCTTTATATGTCTGCCCTATGCGCCCGAGGTCCGGAGCGCCATCTTCGGCGATGGCGGCATTACCGAAGCCGCGCCCAAGGGTTTGACCATCGTCGACACCACGACGCTCGACCGCACCGACGCGCTGACCATTGCCGACGAAACCGCGAAGCTCGGCATCGATTATTGGGACTGCCCAATTTCTGGGATGCCGTTCCGCGCCAAGGACGGGACACTGACTGTGATGTTCGGCGGCTCGGACGAGGCCTTCGAAACGGTGAGGCCCTACCTGGAGAAGGTCGGCACCTCGATCATCCACTGCGGTCCCGTCGGCACCGGCCAGGCGATGAAGGCGCTCAACAACATCATCTACAACGTCAACATCGCGACGCTTGCCGAGGTGCTGCCGCTGACCGTCGCCGTCGGCCTCGACCCCGAACAGGTTGCCGAGATGGTCATGAGCGGCAGTTCCAGAAGCTTCGCCTCGGAGTATTTCGTGCCGCGCATGCTGGATGGCAAGTTCGACACCGACTTCACCCTTAGTGCCGCCTACAAGGATATTATCAATGTCGAACGCATGGCCGAGGAAGCCGGCGCCATGCTGCCTGTCGTCAACGCCATGATCGGCAGTTACAAGGCGGCGATCGAGGCCGGTTACGGCGACGAGCCGAAAAGCGCCATGCTCAAGGTCTACGAGGACGCTCTCGGCGTGGCGTTCCGGCGCGGTGCCGGGAAAGACGGCGGCGAATAGGTTCTAGGCTTGCCCGCGACCGCGGGCTAAGATCGTCGATAAGGGACGCGTATGCCGTTCCCATACATGAATGTGTGAATGCGTCCCTGGACGCGCGATGGAACAATGAAGATTGACGATATCAGGATCGTGTCGAAATTCATCGGCGCCGACGATACGCCCGTTCCTTATCAGCGACATGCGCTCGCTTACTGGCGTGAACTTTGCGGCGAGCGCTGGGCGCCGGGGTGGCGTGAATTCTCGCTTGCCGATCTCGAGAACGAGGCGATTCCGCGTGCCAGTGTCACCAATATCCAGGAACAACCGCTCAGTTCCGTCTACCGTTACTGGGGGTCGGAGCTGACGCAGGTCTTCGGCCGGGACTATACGCACAAGAGCCCGGCCGACGTGCCGCCCAGATCTCTCGGGGTCAGCAAGAACGGCGGCTGCGGAACCCTGGTGCGCGAGCGCAAACCGCATCTCGAGGTCAAGGAGTTCATCTCCGTGAAAAAAGTGTTCGGCCGTGCGACGGTGCTGCGGATGCCGTGCTCCGAGAACGGAGAGGCGGTGACGCAGGGGATCAATATCTACTACTTCGAAAGTCTCGCCGGCGACGAACCGCTGTCCAGCTTCTTCGACCGGGTTTTCAGCCGCTTAGGCTGAATTCCGCGGCGCGGCCGGTGGGCCCGTAAATACACTATTATTTTAGAATCACTACAATATAATGCGTTCTGGGGAGAGGCCGCCCGCAAGGGGTGGCGCGTATGGGATGCATGCTTTTGGCTGTTCCTTGAATTTTGAGGATCGGTGCCGGTTTCGTGCGGCACCGGAAAGGACGCGTTCGTAGTGGCGGAGACGATTTTCCCGCCGTGGGGGACCATGATCGTTGTCGACGTGCTGCTGGCGGCCATCGCCGTGGCGGCCAGCGCCGTTGTCTTCAGGCGGCGTATCGATCTCAGGCGCGGTGGGGCGCTGCCGGGGGTCGCCTGTGTGCTTTCCGGACTCTGGGTGGTGGCGTGCCTGCACATCGCCGATTTTTTTTACAAGATAGCGCAGCCGCTGGACCGGGGCGCGAGCGCCATTGCGTCGCTGCATTTTACCTACAGTGTGTATGTTTACGCCCTGTCGGCGGTGCTGGTGTTCGTCGGTCTGATCCTGACGGTGGTGCGTTTCACGCGGCAATTACACGATATCGAGGACCGCACCGAGGCGTTGCAGGAAAACGAAAGCATTCTCGATTCCATTTTCGAGAATCTGCCGTTCGGTCTCTTGATCAAGAACAGCGACCACGTCGTGGAACGGCCGAACCGCACGTATCTGGCATGGTACGGCGAAAACATCGAACAGATGGTCGGCCACCGTTCCGAACACGTCGAAGGGTTTCAGCCGGACGACGATGCGCACGTCATGAATGCGCAGGAAGACGAGGTGCTCAAGACCGGCAAGCTGGTGCACCGCCAGGTCGAGCGGTTCTTCGTCGACGGCAAGCTGCACACGCTTTCGATCACCAAGTTTCCGGTTCACGACCGTGACGGCAACATTACCAAGGTCGGTTCGATCACCGTCGACGTCACCGATCTCGTCCAGGCGGAGGAGGCGATGCGCGAAGCGCTTGCCGTGGCAGAGCGCGCCAACCTCGCCAAGTCACAGTTCATCGCCACCATGAGTCACGAGTTCCGCACGCCGCTGAACGCGATCCTCGGCTTCAGCGAGATGCTGCGCGGCGAGTATTTCGGGCCACTCGGCTCTGAAAGCTACCGCGACTACGCCCGGGATATTCACGACAGCGGCGAGCACCTGCTCAGGCTGGTCAACGACATTCTCGATATCGCCGCCATCGAGGCCGGTAAGCGGTCCCTGCAGAAAGTGGACTTCGACATCGCAGATGTGCTCGGCGAGTGCCTGCGCAATGTCGAGCATTCGGCGCACGAACGCGATATTTCCCTCGACCTGCAAGTTCCGGTCGGTCTGCCCGTGTTACATGCGGACCGCAAGGCGGTGGCGCAGATCTTGCTCAACATTCTCGCCAACGCGGTCAAGTACACCCGGAGCGGTGGCGAGGTCGGTATCTCGGTCAAGGCCGGCGACGGTGAACTGACGATCTGCGTGACGGACACCGGGATCGGCATTTCCGACGATCTTCTGGGTCGTGTCACCGAGCCGTTCGCAAAGGGGCAGTCGAACCCGCATGTCGCCGAAAGCGGGACCGGGCTCGGGCTTTCCATCGTCAAATCCCTGGTCGACGCGCACGGCGGCCGGCTGGCGATCACCAGCGAGGACAATCTCGGCACCGCGGTCTACGTGACGCTGCCTTGCTGATCGTGTTGAAAATAAGTAGTTTTTCATAATGTGGGTAATACGGATGGCATGCGTGGCGGGTCTTCGGCATTGTGTGCGTACATCAATAAATCGAACCCGCGCACGGTTGAAGTTACATGTATACCGTGGTGGCGCGCACGTTCGGGGACGACCAAATGCTGTCATTTCTGTCGCTTGATCAACTGACCCAGCAGCCGCTGGAAGCCACGTACAACATGCTGTTGGTGATGGCGTCGTACATCGTCGCGGTGATCGCCGCGTTTTCGGGTGTCAGGCTTGCACGATATGCCGCGCATGACGCCAGGTACGACTGGCGCTGGCTGGCGGTGGGCAGTTTCACGATGGGTTTCGGTGTCTGGTCGATGCACTTCATCGGCATGCTCGCGTTCGAGTTGCCGATCCCGGTGTCCTACAACACGGCACTGACGATCATATCCGTCGTGCCGGCGATTATCGGCTGCTTTGCCGGGTTGGCGCTGTTGCGGCGCGATCTCAGGATCGGGGATCATCCGCGCCGGATTCTCGCCGGCACCTTGATCGGGGCCGGCATCGGCGCCATGCACTATACCGGCATGGAAGCGATGCGGATGAATGCGGCGCTTTATTACGACAAGGCCTGGTTCGCGCTGTCGATCCTCGTCGCGGTGATTCTCGGTATCGTCGGTGTCTATGCGGACAGGCTGCGGCAGATGGATGTGTCGCCGTATCTCGTGTTGCCGTTCCAGGTCGCGAGCGCGACGATTCTCGGCCTGTCGATTACGGGAATGCATTACGTTGCCATGCAGGCGACGGTCTGTATCCAGACACTCGGTTCGGGGGTCAGGATTGAAGGCATGCTGAGCCCGGTGGTACTGGCGGCAATCGTCTCCACCGCGTCGACGGTCATTGCCCTGCTTTCCCTCATCGCCGTAAAGATCGATGCGAGAATGCGCCAGGCGCAGAAGCAGGCCCGGGTAACGCACGAACGCATGCACGCCGCCATCGAGAGCATCAGCGACGGGTTCCTGCTGTTCGATGAAAACGGCAAACTGTTGCTGCACAACAATGTCTTCGCGGACATGTATCCGAAATTGAGGGATATCCTCGAAGAAGGCGTGACATACGAGGAAATCCTCCGGGTGTGGGCCGAGGGGCGAGAGAGTTTCCCCGACGGCATGGACCGGGAAAGCTACATTGGGAAATGCCTTGAGGCCTTCGAAAACCGCCGGTACCCGGTCAGCCAGTCCGACGAGGACCAGTTGTCCGACGGCCGTTGGGCGGTGGTTCGGCAAAGCCCTGTCAATGTTGGCGGCCTCGTCGGTGTGTGGCACGACGTCACGGCGATGAAACAGCAGCAAAATGTCTACAAGGAGTTGGCGCTCACGGACGGGCTGACCAAGTTGCCGAACCGGACGGCGTTCATGCAACGCCTCGATCACGCGATCAAGGCCAACAAGCGTGCCCAAAAGAACGTCGCCTTGATGTTTGTGGATCTCGACAAGTTCAAGCCGATCAACGACACACACGGCCACGATGCCGGCGATCATGTTCTTGTCACCGTTTCCGAGCGGTTGACTCAGATGATTCGGGAAACCGACATGGCAGCGCGGATCGGCGGTGACGAGTTCGTCGTCATCCTAGACCAGGTTACGGAATACAGTGATATCGAGAAAATCGCGCAGAAGATTCTCGATGGGATCCGCGAGCCGATCATGTTCAATGATGCCGATTGCACCGTCGGCGGCAGTATCGGCATCGCCGTCAGCCCGGATCATGCCATGAACGTGGACGACCTGATCAAGGCGGCAGATGCGGCCATGTACGAGGTCAAGCAGGCCGGCCGCAACAACTTCCGTGTTTTTTCCGGTGTGCCGGGTGGGCAGACTGCAACGGCGCAATAATCGCCGTTACCCGCCTTCACGCTATTGAAGTGATTGCGCTTTCAGGCTTTTTAGCGGTTCTTGCGGCCGTGCTGGACGGTGCCGTTCCCCGTGCTCAGACCGGCGTCAGCCCGTCGAAGTCGCTGGCGTCGTGGCGTTCCTTCAGTTCCGATTTCGGGTCGCCCTTGGAGCGGTTGACCATGCGGCCGCGTTTAACCGCGTCGCGGGCGCCGATCTCGGCGGTCCAGCGCTGCATGTTCTCATACGATTTGACGTCCAGGAACGTGCCGGCGTCGCCGTACTGTTCGCCCAGGCACAGCACCCCGTACCAGGGCCAGATCGCCATGTCGGCGATGGTGTAATCGTCGCCGACCATGAATTTATTCTCCGCCAGATGCCGGTCGAGCACGTCGAGTTGACGCTTGACCTCCATGGCGAAGCGGTTGATCGGGTACTCCCATTTTTCGGGCGCGTAGTTGTAGAAATGGCCGAAGCCGCCGCCGAGATAAGGGGCGCTGCCCATTTGCCAGAACAGCCAGTTCATGCATTGGGTGCGGGCCGGCTGCCCGGTCGGCAGGAAGTCGCCGAACTTCTCGGCGAGATAGAACATAATCGAAGCGCTTTCAAAGATTCGGACCGGTTCAGCGCCGGAATGATCGGCCATCGCCGGAATCTTGGAGTTGGGATTAATGCCGACGAAGCCGGAACCGAACTGGTCGCCGTCGCCGATCTCGATCATCCAGGCGTCGTACTCGGCGCCTGCGTGACCCTTGGCCAGCAGTTCCTCCAGCATGATCGTCACCTTGACTCCGTTGGGCGTGCCCTTGGAGTAAAGCTGCAGCGGGTGCTTGCCGACCGGCAGCTCTTTATCGTGGGTGGCGCCGGCGATCGGCCGGTTGATCGAGGCGAAATGTCCGCCGTTTTCCTTGTCCCAGGTCCAGACTTTCGGTGGTACATATCCCGATGTTTCGTCCATTGTCGTCTCCCCTTGTCAGAATGTCCGTCCCGCACGGATGCGAGAGCTTTAGGCATATGTGGGGAGCTGCGGCGTCCGCGTCCAGAGCGAACGCGCCGGGCAAGATCACCGCTGCGTGAGCCGGTCAGTCGTATTTGCGAGGCACGGCGTGGACGCTTTCTAGGAACTCGGCGACCTCTTGGCCGTTACGCGACACGTCGTAGATCATGCAGGCAACGACCTTGTTCACCGTTTCACCGTCGTCCGACAGCGGCAACCGTAGCACGGACTTGCTGCCTGTACGGCCGCTCTGCGTCACGTATTCCTCGATGTCGAGAGCGGGCTTCCCGAGCTTTGCCGTTGCGGCATACGAATCGTGAATGAACCGGCCGAGTTCCAGCGGCGGGATGTCGAGCGCCGGCCGGTTGGTGAAATCCTCACCGCGCACCAGGGTCAGTTGCGTGCCCCAGAAGCGGTAGCGGATGTCTTTCATGTCCGGGCTGATGTCGACCACCGCCGTCCACGGCAGCACCCTCGGCTCTATCTGCGTGAGATCGAACTCGGACCACGACGGCGCCATGCGGTCACGGGAGAGACCCTGCCAATAACGCAGCATGGCGTGATGCTCGGAAACCGGCGATTGCGCCGGGTCGAGGCGGCGCATCGTCAGGGGTTTGGCTGCGCAATCCATGATAATGGTATATCCGCACAGCGTGCGTCCGGCACGTTAAATTAGGCCCTGTCCTGAACCCGTTTCATTAAAGAATCGACGGCATGTCCGATGCTTCTTCAGAAGATCGTCGGCGTGTCCGAATCCCTGGGTGGCGGCATCGTGCCGTCCTCGTCCAGATAAAGACGGCACGTGGTCATAATGGCCATTCCGCCGCCATAGCGGTCTTCGACCAGACCGGTGATCCGGGACCGGTCGCGGCGGCATGCGGCGACGGTCGCCCAGCTCTCTTTCCAGTGAAATACGGGCTTGCAGCGAAGCAGGTCGGGCTCGCAGGCGACAACCAGCATGATAGCGACGACAGGAGACATTCAGGCAGTTATTCCGATGACGGTGGGGACGCAGGCATTGTCTTTATTGCAAATGATTATTAATTGCAAATATAAAGTCTGCAGGCCTGACGCGCCTGGCCCGCGAACCGGTCCATTCCGCATATCCGTTTCGCATGGTCTCCGGGTGCATAGGTGCTTATGATGGGAAAAGCAGGAACCAGTTGATCAGACAATGCCTCCAGAAGACTATCTCCGGCGTTCGCCGATCAGATTCGACCAACCGAATTATCAGGCGGCCTACGAATACTGGCTCAATATCAAGGGCGAACGGCGTTCCCCGTCCTGGCGCGAGTGGGATTGGTTTCAGCTTCCGATGACCTTGATTCCTTACTTCCTTGTCGTCGACGTGCACTACGATCCGCTCGACTTCGTTTTCCGCTTTTACGGCACGGCATCCGTGGATTTGCACGGCAAGGACTTCACCCGTCTATCCATCAGCGAGATTCGCTCGCCGGTGACGGCGCAACAGACACGGGATCAGTACATGGAAGTGGTCGCGTGCCACGAGGCGATCGGATCGGAATATACGATACAGGCCGGTGTGCGCGGCCTCCCTTACGTGCAGACCTCGCTCAGGATGCCGTTCTCGGACGACGGCGAACGGGTCGCGCAGATCGCGACCTACGTCGACTGGAGCCGCGATCACACGAAGATCAGGGAAGAGCACCTGCGTGAATACGGCGGGGGCGAAGACTGACCGATGCGGTCAAAGCTGGGCCCGGAAATAGGCGACGTTCGTGATAAGTCCGGGCAACAGCCACTGGAACAGCCGAACCACCTCCAGCACCTCGTCCGCGTTCGCGTCCTTGTCGGCGGCATCGCTTAACGCCTCGACCGTCAATCCGCCCGGGTTCGGCAGCGCTTGCATCGCCTCGACGGCGAAATCGTGCACGGACGCGACTACGGCTTCGTATTCGGCGGTCTCGACTTTCGGTGCGAGGTCGCCCCACGCGGGGGCGAAGTAACTCGGCCAGCGTGCCAGCGCGCGGTAATCCGTGTTGACGAATGGCAGCCCGAGCCGTGTCTTGATGTCGTCATAGACCGCGACCGTCGGCTGGTCGGCGTGATGCGGTTCGATCAGGTTGAGAGACGTCGTCAACGCCGGCCCGTGGTATTCCGCCTCAGGCGTGGCCGTGCCGCCGGATGCGAGCGCGTTGTCTTCCAGCAAAAGCCGGGCCGCGGTCGCGATCATCAGGTATGGCATGTTGCCGTGCGAGAAGATTTCGATCATCGCGCGGATGTCGTCGACCTCTCGTTCGGCGTATCCGAGTCCGTTCAGAAGCCCGGTGATCGGCGTCGGCGCGAGAGTTGCGGTCCGGTCTTCGGCGTGCCGACGCAGGTCCCGGCAGGCGGCGACGAACTCGCGGCTGCCGCAGAGCGGACGAAGCCCGCCCCACAGCGTGTCGTAGAACATCGGGTAATGCGCGAAGGCCATGGTGACGACGCCCATCCATGGCACGCGCAGCACCGATTTGGTGTCATAATAGACGGCGGCCAGCCGCGCGTCGGTGTTGTATTCCGGAACCGGGTGAACCGCCGGGATCGGCGCCGGTTTCAGGCGCGCTAGGGTGACGGACATGACAACTCTCCCCCTCTGGCGGTCCGGCGCCCCATGCCCGGGGGCGGGACCGGTTTGTCATGTCGGCAAAAATATGTCGTTTTCGCCAATGCGGAAACCCCCGTCCCCGTGCGTTGCTGCGTACGGGCAGTGAACCCCCCTCGTATCGGAGGATGAAAATGGCCGAACTGGATTGGCACGGCGGGCGCAGCGCGCCCGGCGATCTCGATATCCTGGATGCGGCACCGGAAAGCCGGGGTATTGATCTCGCGGCCGTACGCACCTACCGCCGGGATCGGGTGCGCGGCCAGATGGCGCATTACGGCATCGACGCAGTGATCCTGTCGGATGCCGTCAATATCCGCTATGCCACCGGTACTCGTAACATGCAGGTGTTCTCGCAAAGGAATCAGCCGGCGCGTTACCTGTTGCTCACGCAGGATCGCTCGATTCTGTTCGAATTCACCGGCTGCGGGCACCTGGGCGCCGGGTTCGAGACCGTTGACGAGGTGCGCCCGGCGATGACCGCGAGCTTCGTCGCCGCGGGGCCCGAGATCGCCGAGCGCGAGAAGGCGTGGGGACAGGACATGGCGGCGACCATCCGCGAGCTTGTCGGCGGGGACGCGACCGTCGGGCTCGAACGCCTCAACGCCGGCGCGGCGATCGCGCTCAAGGACGAAGGTTTCCGCATCGTCGATGCCCAGCAACCGGTCGAGATGGCGCGCTGCATTAAATCCGCCGAAGAAGTGAAGTGCGTCGTTGCCTCGCTGCGTGCGACCGAGGCCGCGGTCGGTGAACTGCGAAATGGGATCCGTCCCGGCATGACGGAGAACGAGCTTTGGTCGGTGCTGCACGCGGCGGTCATCGCGCGCAATGGCGATTATTGCGAAACCCGTCTGCTGAACGCCGGGCGGCGCACCAACCCATGGTTCCAGGAATGCTCGGCTAACGTCATCGGCGAAAATGAGATGATCGCGCTGGATACCGATGTCGTCGGCTGCCACGGCTATTATGCGGATTTCTCGCGGTCGTTCCATTCGGGGCCGGGCAAGCCGACTGACCATCAAAAGACGATCTATAAGCTGGCGCATGAACAGGTGCACCACAACATGGATATCCTGAAGCCGGGGCTCACGTTCCGGGAATATGCCGACAGGGCCTGGAACATTCCCAACCGCTATTACAAGCACCGCTATTACCTGTCGGCGCACGGTTGCGGCATGACCGGCGAGTACCCGTATCTTTATCACCACGGGGATTTTCCGGACGCCGGTTACGACGGCGTGATTGAACCCGGGATGACGCTTTGCGTCGAGAGTTTCATCGGCGCGGAAGACGGCGGCGAGGGGGTGAAGCTGGAACAGCAATTGCTGATCACCGAAACCGGATGGGAACTTCTGTCCGAGTTTCCGTTCGAAGAATCATTGCTCAGCCGAGACGGTTAACCCCGTCGAAGGCGGCGGTCTTGTAGCATTCGGCGAACGTCGGGTAGTTGAACACCGTGTCGATCAGATAGTCGATGGTGCCGCCCAGCGACATCACCGCCTGACCGATATGGATCAGCTCGCACGCGCCGTCACCGATGGTGTGCACGCCCAGCAGCTTGCGCGTTTCCGGATCGAAGATCAGTTTCAGCAGCCCCGCCTGATCGCCGACGATCTGGCCACGGGCGATTTCCCGGTAGGCGGCGCGACCGACCTCGTAGGGAATGCCCGCTTCGGTCAGTTCCTGCTCGTTCCGGCCGACCACCGAGATCTCGGGGATTGTGTAGATACCGTAGGGTAGAAGATCCGGGAAGCTGTGCGCCGCGGCGCCGAAAGCGTGGCACGCGGCGAGCCGGCCTTGCTCCATCGACGTCGATGCCAGGCTCGGAAAGCCGATGACATCGCCGACGGCGTAAATGTGCGGCACTTCGGTCTGGTAATGCTCGTTCACCGCGATGCGGCCGCGCGTGTCGGCGGCGAGCCCGGCGGCTTCCAGGTCGAGGGTGTCCGTCGCGCCGGTACGGCCGATCGAATAAAGCGCGGTTTCCGTGTTGATGTGCTTGCCGCTTTCGAGCGCGATGTGAACTTTCCGGCCCTGCTCGCCGTCGACGACCTCGACGCCGCTGACCCCCTCGCCAAGCCGCATGGTGACCCGCTCCTGGCGCATCAGGTGCACCAGTGTATCGACGATTTCCTCATCGACGAACGGCAGCAGTTGCGTGCGCTTGTCGACCACCGTGACGCGCACGCCCAGCGTCGCGAAGATCGTCGCGTATTCGATACCGATGACCCCGGCGCCGATGACCGTCAGGCTCCGAGGCAGGGTGTTGAGTTCGAGGATGTCGTCGCTGGTGAAAATGTGCGCACCGTCGAAGGCGATGTTCGGATCGCGTGTCGTCACCGTGCCGACGGCGATGGCCACGTTGGCGGCGGTGATCTCGGACGGCGCGCCGCCGTTGAGGGGCGCCAGCCGCACCCGGTGCGGATCGACGAAGGAGGCCGCCGCTTCGATGATCTTGATGCCGTTGCGCTGCATCTGGTGCCGTGCGACATCGATGCCGAGCTGGCGCACGTGATTGGCGCGGCCCAGCAGGTCGGCCATGGTGATCTCTTCCTTCACCTTGTAGGCGGACCCGTAGATGCTGCGCTCGTGATAGCCGGAAAGATGCATGGTCGCGGCGCGCAGGGTCTTCGACGGGATCGTGCCGGTGTTCAGACAGACGCCGCCGACGACATTCCGACGTTCCGCCAACAATACGCGTTTGCCGAGTTTTGCCGCCTGGACCGCGGCGCGCTGGCCGGCGGGGCCGGACCCGATCACCACCAGGTCGTAGTCAAAATCGCCCATCGTCCCGTTACCCCCGAAACTCTTGCGGTTTTGCCGTCCCCAATACGTCGGCACTATTGGATTTCCAAAGTTTGTTGTCTAGGAAGAATCGGTGCCGGGGCATTTTACCGCCAGCGGGGTATTGTCGTGGGGTGAGTTGCCCGCTATTACGTGACGTGTTCCGCCGGACAGGATTCGGCAACTGGGAGTCCGAGAATGCCGACTGAATCGACCTGCACCTGTAACGAGAATATTTTCGAGATCAAGATCGACGGGGTGCCGGAAGCCGATGAAGTCGTTGCCTTGGTGAACGAGTGTTATGCCAAATACGCCTTCAAGCACGCGCTCTGGGATTTCCGGGGGTCGTCGCTGTCCGGGTTCGGTGCGGCGGCTTTCAAGAAGATCGCTGCCGCCGGGGCGATGTTCGCCGAGAAGCGCGGCCCCGGCGCTAAAACGGCGATGATTGTCAGCGACGAGTCCGAAGTCATCCTGTTGAAGGCATATGCTGCCTCCGCATCGGAAGTGTTGCCCATCTATATCCGCGCGTTCATGGATGAACTGGAAGCGCGGCACTGGCTGGCCGAATAAGGTGCTTCACGGGGTCTGTTATCCGCCATCGAAGGCCAATCTTGCCGGCGAAATCAACACCCCGAACTGCTCGCACCAGATGACCACGCTCTTGTAGGACCGGGTGTCGACACCGGCCGGAATCTCGAACACCTGCGACCCCTTGAAGGCCCTCAGCCGGCCCAGATCCACGTACATGCTTTCGTCGACCGCGGTCTCGGGCGTGACGTTATCGTCCGGCACCAGATAGACGTGATACTTCGGACCCGGCCCGACCTCGAAATCGCCGCCGGTCTGCAGCGCGTCGGCGTAAACCGTGACGCCGCCCTTGCCATAGTGAATCGGATCCGACGGATCGGCGTGAATGAAGGTGCCGGTGGCGACAACCTGTTTCTGCGCCGCGTCCTGCAACTGTTCGTTGGCGACGACATCGGCCAGGAAGATATAGGGATAGACGAAGATCCCCACGGCGAAGCCACCCATCAGGCCCAACAGCCCGCCGACGGTGAAAATAAGGAACTGGCGCATGTGATCCTCCGGCGCTGAGTGCGATATCCGAGTATCGCCCGGCGCATGTTCCCGCTGCAACCTGAATGGCGGGGATCGCTGCTGCGCGGCGTTGCATCGGTTAACGCGCTCATGTATTAAACAGCGCTTGCGATACAACCTTTAGCATCAAGGCTAGTCGATGTCTGTCGCATTTCACGAGAAACCGGAGTACGTGCATTTCGTGGTCACCGGCCTTGCCACGCCGCACGAGCTGACCGAGGCGATGGCGAAGTACTATGCGGCGTATCGGCCGAAACTGGTGCTCTGGGATTTTTCCGGTGCCAGCCTGTCGGGTATGTCGCCTGACTCGTTCGACGGCCTCATCGCGACGTCCAAGAGATTCACCGAGGTGCGCGGCCCCGGCGCCAGGACGGCCGTTCTGGTGAACGCGGAGATCGAGAAGATCCTGGTCGGCGCCTATGCGGCGTTCGCCGAAGAGGTGGTCGGCGTCGAATATCAGACGTTTTTCGTGCTCGCCGACGCCGAGGCCTGGCTGCTCGGAACCTGACGCGCCGGTCAGTCGAGGCCCATGCAGTTGGCGTAATATGTCACCGTTGCCGGCCAGTCCGAGAATATACCCGTGATCCCGACCTGCATGGCCAGGACGTCCAAAAGCTCGAACACGACGCCGTCGCCGTCGGTGACATCCTTGATTGATTGGTAATACCAGCCGCCACCGCCGGCCAGCGGGCCGGAGCGCTCCAGCGTCCAGGTGATGATCTTGAGGCCGGCGGCCTTGGCTTCGTTTGCGTAAGGCGACGGCACGATCTTGCCGCTCTCTGCCGTCACCAGCATCCACATGGGCGGCGCGATATAGTTGACGCCCTTGGCCTTCAGCTCGTTCATGCTGGGCTTGAAGGTGGAGGGGTTCATCGGATCGAAGCTCTCGTCGCCGTAACGGCCGTCCAGATAGACGGCCTGCTTGCCGAATGCGGGTTCGTGTTCGATCCAGTAGAGCACGTCGTCCAGGTTGAACGATTGCGGCCAGACGTCGGACGCAGGCACGCCGGCGTCCTTGTATTCGTCGATCAGCTTCTGTGCATAGTCCTGTTGCGTGAATCCGTTGAACGGCATCTCCACGGCGGGCGATTTCAGCTCCGGCGTGAACTTGGCGCCCTGGCTGCGGAACAGGCGGATCGATTCCGCGTGCGTCATCAGTGTGCCGCTCGATGCGGCGTACAGATCCGTGCGCCAGTTCGCGGTGCCGTCCATGTACGCTTCGACCGTCGTCGCGGTCTTGTCGGCGGCGTCCATCTTGCCCTTGAGCGTCCTGAATTCGGCCAGCGTGATGTCGCTGGTGCGGCACTCGGCGCTCGCGGGGGTGTCGGCGTTCGCCGCCGTGAACGGTTGGGCGCACTTGGCGGCCAGCGGCGAGGCCAGAATGTTGGTGGTGGTGTGCAGGTCGTTCTGCGCGTGACGGCAGACCAGTTCCTTGTCTTTGGTGAAGGTGACGTCGCATTCCAGGATGCCGGCGCCCATGCGTGCCGCCGCCGTGTTTGATTCCACCGTGTGTTCCGGGAACATCAGCGGTGCGCCGCGGTGGCCGATGGAAAACAGCTTCCGCTCCATGGGCCGGTCGGCGCACGACTGCAGTCGCGATTTCAGCGGGCCGTCCTGCATTCGTTCGATCAGGAAGTACGGGCGCGGCCCGATCTCGACCACGCCGGCCGAGGCGGCGGCGGTCCCGAGCAAAATCAGGACGAACGAGAATACGAGGGTGCGGCAGTTGGCCATGAAGCGTCTCCGTCAGGAATGGTAGATCAAGTTACCATCCGTCGAAACCGTCACAGGCACATGTCGTCCGGGTGACGTTTTCTTGACGGGTCTTGCAGGTCACACCGGTTAGAGCCCTTTCGGAGAAATCCGCGCCAATTCCGTTTCGGCTTTGGCGCGGCGACCCGCCAGGAAGGCCGCGCGGCGCGATCCCGTCGCATCGGGCAAGCGGCCTGACGTAGCGGGCGCCCGCCAAAGCGAAACCCGCATGGGACGGGGGATTTCGGCCCGTCTCGGCGTCGCGCGTCCTCGAATATGCTTAGGCATGTCCTTCGTCCTCGCTCCTGGAGACAAACCGAAATCACCACGTCGGAATGACTCAGATTTCTCCGAAAGGGCTCTAGTCTTCGCGGAACTCGTCGTGGCAGCCGCGGCACGCTTTTACCACGTCCCGGAAAGCGTCTTCCGAGGCATCCTTGCCCGAACCCGCATTCTCCGCGAGTTGCCGGGCCGCTTTATCGAGGTCGTCGGCATACCGGATAAAATTTTCCCAATCGTCCCAAATCTCTTCGGACGCCTCGCTTGGTTGCTCCACGCTGCCTTCGGGAAACAGTGACGTAAGGTGTTTGCCGGAGCTTCGCTCAAGGTCGCGGGCGAGCGCGGCGACTTTGCCCGCTTCGTAGCCGTCCTGTCCCTTGAAGATGCGGGCCAACGCTTTGACCGACTTTTTGGAGCCGTCCATCATCATCATGCGCTCCTTGACGACGCCGGTCGCGCCCTCGTGGGCCGGCACCGGCGGAACGGCGAATGCGAGTGAAAGGCAAATCGCCGAAAAGGCGGCCAAGGCAGTTTTCATCTGGCTGGAACTCGTCCTGGTGATGAACGTGATGAAGGACATCTCCTAGACGTTCCCGCCGGGGGAAGGTCAAGGCGCGCTTTGGGGGCGGGGTCTGCGGCGCTTGCGGGGCGCCGCCCGAGTTGTCACGCCGCCAAGCCCGCGGCATGGCCGCTCGACCAGGCCCACTGGAAGTTATAGCCGCCGAGCCAACCGGTGACGTCGACCGCTTCGCCGATGACGTAAAGCCCCGGCACGTCTTTCGCCGCCATGGTTTTCGACGAGAGATGCCGGGTGTCGATACCGCCGGCGGTGACTTCCGCCTTGGCATAGCCCTCGGTGCCGGCGGGCGTGAAGGTGAAACGGCGCACCGTTTCGGCAAGGTTGTTCAGGGATTTGTCGGCAATCTCGCCGATGCGCCCGGTCGCGTCCGCGCGGGCCGCGATCATCTGTGCCATGCGGGTCGGCAGGATGCGCCCGAGCGTGGTCTGGACGTGCTCCGCCGGGTGATCGCGCTTTGCGCGCAACAATTCTCCGGCGACGTCCCGGTCCGGCGCCAGATCGAAAACGACCGGCGTGCCCGGTGTCCAATAGGATGAAATCTGCAGGACCGCCGGTCCCGAGAAACCCCGGTGGGTGAACAACAACGCCTCGCGGAACGAGGTGTTGGCGGTGGATGCGGTGCATTCGGCGGCAACGCCGCTCAGGGATGCCGTCATCTCCCGGTCCGCGCCCGCCAGCGTGAACGGCACCAGGCCCGGCCGCACGTCCACCGACGACAGCCCGAACCGTGCCGCCACATCGTATGCGAAGCCCGTCGCGCCCATCTTCGGGATCGACAGGCCGCCCGTCGCCAGCACCACGCTATCGGCTTCGAACGCGCCCTTGTTCGTTTCGACGTGGAAGCGGTCACTTTTCGTGATGTCCGTAACCACGTGCGACAGGCCAATGGTCACGTTCGCGGCCCGGCATTCGTTGAGCAGCATGGCGACGATGTCGCGCGCCGACGTGTCGCAAAAAAGCTGACCGAGCGTCTTTTCATGCCATGGAATGCGGTGTTTGCCGACAAGGTCGATGAAGTCGTGCTGGGTATAGCGCGCCAGCGCCGATTTGCAGAAATGCGGATTGGCGGAGAGAAAATTCTCCGGTCCGCAATGCAGGTTGGTGAAGTTGCAGCGCCCGCCGCCGGAAATCAGGATCTTCTTGCCCGGTGCGTCGGCGTGATCGAGCAACAGCACCGACCGGCCGCGCGCGCCCGCCGTCATGGCGCACATCAGGCCGGCGGCGCCGGCGCCGAGTACGATCACGTCGTACGGTGTCACGCGGGTCTTGTCCGCCTTCTGAGCCGCCACGCCGACTGCATCGCGACGGCCGCGATCACGACGATGCCGCCCATGAATACGGTGTCGCTCGGTGCCTCGTCGATGACCAGCCATACCCAGAGCGGTCCCAGCACGGTTTCGAGCAGCATCAGTAGCGCCACTTCGGGCGCCGGCAGCGTCCTGGGACCCAGCGTGATCAGGCCGAACGACACCGGCATGATGACGAAGCCCAGCAAAAGCATCAGTCCCCAGTGGCCGTCCGGGACCGACATCGGCGCGGAGAACGGTGCCACCAGCACCGCCGAAAGCAACGCGCCCAGTGCTGCCGCCGGGACCATGTTCACGTGGCGGTTGCGGCGGATGGTGATGAACGTAACGGCCAGTGCCGTCGCGGTGAAAAGCGCGAAGGCGTCGCCCAGCGACGTGCCGGCCCGGAAACCGTCGCCGACGACGATCACGACGCCCGCCATGCCGGCGGCGATGGCCGCCCACGTCGGCCCGGCGACCCGTTCCTTGAGGACGATGACGGACAGCAGCGCGGCGATGAGCGGCGTCGCTGCAAGGATGATCAGCACGTTGGCGACAAGCGTGTTCTCGACCGCGAACACGAAACTGATGGCGTTCAGCGCGTAGATCACGGCGACCGCGAGACCGGCAAGGCCGAGGCCGCGGATATCGGCGAGCGCCTGGCCGCGCCGGGCGAAACCGTAGGCGGCGGCGAGGCTCACCGCCATCATGGCGCCGCGCCAGAAATTCATGGTCCACGGATCGATGTCGATCAGACGGATCATCAGCGTGTCGGGCGTGAGCACGAGAACGCCGAGAAGGGTCAGCGCGAAGCCGCGCCGGTGCGCGTCGGCGTCGATGTCGTTGGGGTCGGTCATGGCCGCACTCTACACACCGCCGCCGCGAAAGCCAGTCCCCCGGCGCCCGAGGGGTTTTGCGTCAATTCGGAGCGCCGGCGCCGACTATCCCGAACCCCGCACCAGAATGCTTTCGATGGTTTCCTGGACCGAGAGCGCGGCGCGGAAATCGGGCAGCTCGTGGGCATCGCCCGCCATGAACGCGGCGAGGCTGTCCAGTTGCCGGATGCGCCCGGTCTGGCGCGGATCGGGGATATCGGTCATGTCCGGCCGCCAGGCCTCGCCCGTGGACAAATAAACGGTGTACCAGTCGTCCAGGCGGCAGGACGCGTCGCTGCCCCAGACCGTGTATTCGACCCGGTCGGGGCCGGTGCCACCGACGCCGCCCGCGACCGAGAGTGGCACGCCGCCGACACTGAGATCGGCGAAGACATGGCTTTCGGCGGCGTTGCCGGTGGGCCCGTCCGGGTAGCGAACCAGCGATCTTTCCAGCGTCGCCGGGCCGAAGACGCTCTCGGTCAGGTAGATGAAGTGCGACAGCACCTCGCGCACGTAGCCGCCCTGCCTGCGCTCGGCGAGCCACGCCGCGCCTTCCTGCCAGCCGCGCGGCCAGGACGCGAAATGCAGACGGATGTCGATGGCCTCGATGGTGCCGAACGCACCGTCGGCCAGTTTTGTTTTCAGGAAGGCCCGGCTCGGGCTCGACGCGAACGAGAAATTGACCGCGTTGGGAGCGCCGATTTCCTCTATGGCTTCGACCAGGGCGCGTGAGTCCGCGACGTCGACGCCAAGCGGTTTCTCGCAGAACACGGGCTTGCCCGCGTTCGCCGCGGCAATGGCGTATGCCGCGTGATGTTCGGGTGGGCAGGCAATATAAACCAGATCGATGTCGGGATCGGCGATCAGACCCTCGGCACGTTCGGCATAGGGCTGGCCGGGCACGTCGCGGCGTGTATCGAAGACGGACACCACATCGAAGGCGTCGTGCTGCGCCATGTTGCCCAGCATGCGCTGGCCCATGATCCCGAGCCCGATGATGCCGACGCGAAATGTCATGCGTTGAATGCCTTTCCTTGGTGCGTTCGATGAAGAAGTCTTGAATAAACGGCTGGGCCCGGCATGTCACGCGGAGGAATAGGGGTTTCCGTCGCGGGGTCGGGAAAATAAACTTCAGGCAACAAGCACAACAAAGGGAAGCATCTGAAATGTCCGTCACCCTCACGCCGCTGTCCGAAACCTTCGGTATCGAGGCCGTCGGCGCCGACCTTTCCAGACCCGTTGCGAAAACGGACGCCGAGGCAATGCGTGATGCGCTTCGGGAGCATCTGGTCCTGGTGATCCGCGATCAGAACCTGACACCGGCCGGGTATGTGGAAGCGATGAAGATCTTCGGTCAGCCCATGCGCCAGCATCTCTCGAAACTGCTGATGCCGGAACATCCGGAGATCGCGGTGCTCGACAGCCGTGTCGCCAACACCACCCGCGACGACGGCAAAGTCATGCCGATCGGGTCCCGTGACTGGCACACCGATCACACCAACCACCCGCGCCCGCCCAAGATGACGGTGCTCTATGCGGTCAAGCTGCCGTCCAAGGGCGGCGACACGGGCTTCGCCAACATGCAGGCGGCTTATGCGGCGCTGCCCGCCGACGAGCAGGCCGAACTGGCGAAGATGAAAACCGTCAACTCGATCGAGCAGGACGTGGGCTACGTCGACGACGCAACCCGCAAGGAATTCGGTGCGGCGCAAGTGCATCCGTTCATCCGCACTCATCCGGAGACCGGCAGGAAAGCGATCTACGTCCATCCGGGCAAACTCGCACGGTTCGAAGGCTGGGAGCCGGTCGAGAGCAGGTCGTTCGTTAACGGCCTGCTGGACCGCGTGCTGACGCCGGGTGTGACCTACCGCCACAAATGGCGGCCCGGCGATCTGGTGATCTGGGACAATCGTGCGCTTCTGCACGTGGCGCATACGGACTACGATCACGGCGAGGGCCGCATCATGCATCGCATGTGCCTGGAGGGGGACGCCCCGTTCTAAGTCTACAGATCGGCTGCGGTGCGCGTTGTTTCCTTCTTTAACTGGAAAGTGTTTTCCCCGATACTTTCGATTATAGGTTGGCGGTATGTTTCCATGCGCGCGCAAGGGACTGGAAACGTTGCTGTCGCAAAGCGGGTCCGGTTTTCATCGTTCGCTGCCGGCCTGCGGCGGGGGAAGGACATGTCGCGAGACGACCAAAACGGTACGGCACTCGGAAGTGTTGCCGTTACGTCCGTGCAAGTGCCCCTCGACGACATCATGGAGAGCGGGTGCCGGGGAATCTACGAGCACTGGAACGCGGTGCGGGGTGAGCGGTTCGCGCCCGACTGGACCGGGTTTGACCTGATCCGGCTGCCGGGCGACCGCGTCAGGTATACCCATGTGGTCGACATCGCCACCGAACCGTTCGACGTGACATTCCGGTTCTGGGGGACTGGACTTACCGATGTGTTGTATTTCGATCGCACCGGGCAATCGTTGCTGACGACCAACATGGGTTATTTGGACGAACGCCGGCGCGAACAGGTGCTGGCTGACTACAGAACGGTTATCGATACGCGCGCGATAATGCCATTCCTGTGGGACGCATCATCGACCCGCGAGCATGCCCGCCGGCTGATCGTCCCGTCGATACGGCTGCCGCTTTCATGGGACGGCGAAAACGTCACCAATATTGTGACTCACTTCGATTTCGCCTCGCAACAGACCCGCCAGTGGGAAGCACTTTTTGATGTGCACAACCGGCACGCCAGGTAGGTAGCCTAGCCTTGGCTCATGCATCGCGCTTGAGGCGATAGCCGACCCCCTTGAGCGTGACGATGATGTCCGGGTTTTTGGGATCGCGTTCGATCTTCCTGCGGAGCCTGTTGATATACGTGTCCAGGCTGCGTTCGGTGGGCCCGTGCTCGACGCCGGAGACCGCGTCCACGAGTGCGCCGCGCCTGACGACACTGCCGGAGTTGCGGCCCAGCGCCGCGAGCATCTGAAATTCCGACGGTGTCAGGCGGACCTCCTCGCCCGCCGGGTTATGCAGTTCACGGCTTTCCAGGTCGAGCCGCCAGCCGGCAAACGTGACGACATGTCTGTCCGGCGTGCCCGGGGCCGATGCGCTGCCCAGGATGTTCCGGAGCCGGAGCAGCAATTCCTGCGGGTCGACGCCCTTGTTGATGAAATCGTCGGCGCCGAGTTCCAGCGCCGAGGTGCGCTGATCGTTGCCCGTCCGTGCCGAGAGCACGACAACAGGTGCGTTCGATACCGTGCGAATTTTTCTAAGGATAACGATGCCGTCCTCATCTGGTAGTCCGAGGTCCAGGAGGACGAGGTCAGGGGTGCTTTTTTCGAACGACGCCAGTGCTTCCGCCGCGTTGGTCGCCCCCGTGACCCGATAGCCCGCTTTCTCAAGGAACGTCGACAGCAGCGAGAGCATGATCGTCTCGTCCTCGACCAGCAGAATCCGTTCCAGCAATACTCATCTCCTTGAAAACACGGATTTTCCGTGAATGCGTTCCCGTTGCCGATGAATTACAGGCCGCACTGTAAGGCATTGTTAGTTTGCTGTCAGGTTGTGGTCAAAAAGGGGTCAGTTCAAGGCGTCATGATGCGTTCGTGATTTTCAGAACGAGGACGCCATGAAAAAACAACAATATCCCGGGAACTTCCGGATCGCCGCCGCGCTGGTGCTGGCCATGAGCCTGTTCGCCGCCACTGCCGAAGCGCAGGTGCGTCTGAACCCCAATCCGCTTCCCTCGATGTCGATCAAGACGGCCTGTCAGGCCGACCGCGCCGTTTTTGAGATCCGCAACGGTCTGCAGCCGTGGGCGCAGCCGGGCGAGATCATCGTTATCGCAGAACAGGAACGCCGCATCGTGTCGCGCCGCAAGATGCGCTTCGCCAGTAACCAGAAGGCGACTTACCGGGTGCCGCTGACCGGAATCCATGCCGCTCGGGGGCCGCTGCGAGTGGTGCTTGTGCTTGGCGAGGACGAGAAAGTCCCGGTGGCCCATGCGCGACTCAACTGCGCCGAAGGTTGAATTCCCGTTACCGAACTCATTTTTGAAATCCCGATGACGACCGCGCAGCGCCGGCTCGAACGCTCGAGCAGCCCAAGCAGGCTGAATGAAAATTGCGACGATAGCCGCATGACGTCATGGACTGATTTTTCCTTAATCGCGCGATGTGGACGTGGACAGATGAACTCCGTTATCTTTAAAGGACCTGACAAACGTAAATCGGAACGGCATGCGGACACCCGTGTCCGCAGCGATGTCAGCGTTTCGTCGGTTCATATTTCACTCTCTGCCGTGCTTAATAGCGGCTGCACGGATATTTACGCGCGATGGGATGCGTGCCGTGGCGACCGTTTCGCACCGAGCTGGCAGGATCTCGATCTCTCCTCCCTGCCGCCCAACCAGATCAGGTATACCCATATGGTCGACGTCACCGCCGTGCCGTTCGACATCGTCTTCCGGTTCTGGGGGACAGGGCTGACCAACGTTCTTAATTTCGACCGAACGGGTCAATCCCTGCTGACCACGGACATGGGGTATCTGGAAGAAGCCCGGCGGACACAGGTTCTCTCGGACTACAGAGATGTGCTGGTCAAACGCACGCCGATGCCGTTCCTGTGGGATGCGTCTGTAACGCGGATGTACGGGCAACGGCTGATCGTGCCGAGTATCCGGCTACCGTTATCGTCCGACGGTCGCTCCGTAACCAACATCGTGACCCACTTCGATTTCGCATCTCAGGATCAGGAGATCTGGGAGGAGATGTTCGGGGTGCACGACCGAAACATCTGAAGGCGGCCAGGCGGTTGCCGCTGGCTTCAGCCGACCCGGCGACACCGAACTTACAGCATCTGTAAATGCGACGGACCCGCCGGCGGCGGAAATGCCTTGTCGAGCATGGCGTGGTCATCGTCATCCAGTTCAATTTCCAGCGCGGCGATATTCTGGTCGATGTGGCCATGATCGACGGCCTTGGGGATGGCGATGACGTTTTCCTGCGCCAGCACCCAGGCGAGTGCGATCTGCAGCGGACGGACGCCGTGCCGCTCCGCCACCCGGTCGAGTGCCGGGTCGCCGGCGAGCCGGCCCTGTTCCAGCGGTGAATAGGCCATCACCGGCACGCCGCGTTCCCGGCAATAAGGCAGAATGTCCCATTCGGGGCCGCGCCGGCTCAGGTTATAGAGGATCTGGTTCGTCGCCATGCCGTTGCCGCCACGGCAATAAAGCCATTCCTCCATTTCCCCCTGGTCCAGATTGGAAACGCCGTGATGGCGAATCTTGCCAGCCGCCTGTAACTCGGCAAACGCGTCGAGGGTTTCCTGGAACGGTGCGCCGCCGCGCCAGTGCAGCAGGTAAAGGTCGACGTAATCCGTGCCCATGCGCGCGAGGCTGCGATCGCAGGCGCGGATCACGTCCGCGTGGTGTGCGTTGCTTGGCAGCACCTTGGAAACGATGAACAGCTCCTCGCGCGGGACGCCGCAATCCTTGATCGCCGCGCCGATGACCTCTTCGGCACCGCCACTACCGTACATCTCGGCGGTGTCGATCAGACGCAGGCCGCGACCGATGGCATATCTGACAGCGGCGACCTCGCGCTCGAACTCGGACTCGTGGTCGCCCATGAACCACGTGCCGAGCCCGAGTTGGGGGACGGTCTCGCCGCCGGGAAGCGTGATGGTGCGCATGGTTGCTCTCTTTTGTCGGGCGTCGATTTTCTCGCGTGCATTCTGACACGGGGAAGGGGCCGCGGGCCAGTATGCCGACCGCTGCGGATGGCAAGTTGCTGGGGGTGCCGCCGTTTTGATTGACTTTGGCCGGGATTACTCTATACGCAGTGAGTTCGCGATACATTCGTTTGGTGTTACCTGGACCGACCGGTGCGCCGATTAGCTTAGATATCCCCTGACAATGTGAGCGTAACCCGACCGCGTGAGCACAAGGTGTGCCGCGCCGGATACACACCTGTTGGAGGTATTAGCAATGGCTAAAGGTACTGTTAAATGGTTCAACCCGACAAAGGGTTTTGGTTTCATCGAGCCGGAAGACGGCGGTAAGGACGCGTTCGTTCACATTTCGGCCGTTGAACGCGCCGGACTGAGCGGCCTCAACGAAGGGCAGAAGGTCTCTTATGAGGTCCAGCCCGGCCGGGACGGAAAGTCCTCCGCCGAAAATCTGTCGATCATCGACTGATTGCGCAAGACCTCGCCCGCGTCTTCGGACGCGGGCGAGGCACCGCTTCTTACACACCGATCGCCCGCGCGGCGTTGCCGGCCCCTGCGGCCAGGCGACGGAGATAAACGATGCCCAGAAAGCCCAACTACGCCTTCGAACGTAAAGAGCGCGAGCGCATAAAAAGCATGAAGAAGGCAAAGCGCCTTGCTGAGAAGCAGGACGCAAGGGAGCAGAAGTCGGGAGAATCCGACCCGCCCGAGGAGAACAGCGGCGACGGCCCGGTATCCCCGACGGCCGAGTGACGGGATAAACAGCACCACATCCAATACGGAGACGAAATCAATGGCACAAAAAAAGCCAAAGGGAAAAAGCCCGCGTTTTCGGCTGTTCAACGTCACATATGAGGATGGGACGCTGTCGTCCAACCGCCGGGTCGAAATCGAACGCCTCGACCAGACCTTCGGCGACGATCTTCTGGACCTGGCGCGTACCGCCATCGAGGAACAGGACAACACGATCGCCGAGCGTTCGAAGCAGCGTCCGGCAAAAATCAAGTCCGTCGTCGAGGCCTGACCCGACCTGCCGGCATCGGACCGGCCCCATTACGTTATGCAGTGATTACGGTTCAGGCGTCCGCCGTCATGCGCTTGCGCTGCGGACAGGGTTTCTGCGTCTTGTTGACGGGATCGAATTCGGACCGGTCGAGGCGCGCCAGCGTCCGGCCGTAGACATGCAGCGAAACCGACGGGACGTCGCCGTCGTTACGCACCCCGTGAATGTCGTCGGGCATCAGGGTGCAGACGGTGCCCCGGGTGACCTCCGTCTCCCGCGCCGGTTCGAGATCGGCGAAGCCCGATTTCGTGCCGTCGTCCAAACGTTTCCAGTCGACGTTGATCTCGACCCCGTCGATGCCGACGACGACACCCCAGGTCTGGTGGTCGTGCGGCGCCACGCCACGGCCCGGCAGCCAGCAGATCACTTCGACCAGCAAGGTGTGGTCGGGCTCTTCATTCAGGATGTTGATGCCGAAACCCTGCTCCGCGTCGCACTCGTAGTATGCGGGCTTCACCCAAGACGTGTCGGCGGCCATTCTTTCGACGAGCGGCGTGACGCGCCGGATCGCTTCGGCGGGGTCGTCGATGCCGGCGGTCGCGGCCCTGAGCTCCGTGACGAGATTCTGGATGGCGTTGTCGGTCATGATACGGGGTCCGTGCTGCTTCGATCAGAAGTCGAGAACGTAGCACAATGAATTCAGGGAAATACACACCACCGTCATGCCCGCATGCGTGGAGCAGACCTGTTGAGGGTAGAGAAGTGCTGCGACACGGCTCTTACGCTGTGTCCTATGTTACTTGGAGTTCAGTGACCGCTGCCGAGGCTGCCCGTCTTGACGTAATAATCGACGGCGAGACCGTAGTTCGGGTCGTCGTTCGAGTCCACCATGAGCTGCCCAGCCCGGTTCAAAAGTCGGTGGCAATCGCGCGAAAGATGACGGAGCTGCAGGTTCTTTCCTTGCGCCTCATACTTCGAGGCCAGGGCTTCGATCGCCTGCAACGCGGATTGGTCGACGACGCGGCTATTCATGAAATCGACGATCACCAGCTTCGGATCGCCGGCCGGGTCGAAGATTTCGGCGAACCCGTCGACGGAACCGAAGAACAGCGGTCCCTCGATGCCATAGACCTTAGCGCCCTCGGGCGTAATGTGCGTCTTGGCGTGAATCCGCTTGGCGTTGTTCCAGGCATAAGCGAGGGCCGAGACGATGACACCGACGACGACGGCGACGGCAAGATCGCTGATCACCGTGACAGCGGTAACCAGCAGCATCACGAAGGCGTCGGTTAGCGGAATCTTGCGCAGGATGGTGATGCTCTGCCAGGCGAACGTACCGATCACGACCATGAACATCACGCCGACCAGGGCGGCCAGCGGGATCTGTTCGATCAATCCGGACGCCACCAGGATAAACACGAGCAGGAACAGGGCAGCGGCGATGCCGGACAGGCGGTGACGGCCGCCCGACTTCACGTTGATCATCGACTGGCCGATCATCGCACAGCCGCCCATGCCGCCGAAAAAGCCGGTAATGGTGTTCGCGACGCCCTGGGCGATGCATTCCTGCGACGCGCCGCCCCGCTTGCCGGTGATGTCGCCGACGAGGTTCAGGGTCAGCAGGCTCTCGATCAGGCCGATGGCGGCGAGGATCAGCGCATACGGAAAAATGATCCGGAGCGTTTCCAGGCTAAGCGGTACCATCGGCAGGTGCAGCGACGGGAGCCCGCCCTCGATCGAGGCGAGGTCGCCGACGCGCGGCACGTCGATGCCGAAGGCGATGACGATCCCGGCGACGATGGCGATCGCCGCCAGGGGCGCGGGCACCGCGGCGGTCAACCTGGGCATCAGCCAGATGATCGCCATGGTAAGGGCGACCAGTCCCAGCATCGTCGCCAGGGGCAGGCCGGTCATCCATATCTTGCCGCTGCCGTCGGGGGCCGGAATCTGGAATTGGGTCATTTGCGCCAGGAAAATGATGATCGCGAGGCCGTTGACGAACCCCATCATCACCGGATGCGGCACCAGGCGGATGAATTTGCCGAGATGCAACAGGCCGGCAAGGGTCTGCAGGATCCCCATCAGGACCACCGTCGCGAACAGGTATTCGACACCGTGTGTTGAGACCAGTGATACCATGACGACGGCCAGCGCGCCGGTGGCACCCGAAATCATGCCCGGACGACCGCCGATCAACGCCGTTACAAGACCGACGATGAATGCGGCATAGAGACCGACCAGCGGATGAACGCCGGCGACGAACGAGAACGCAACCGCTTCCGGAACAAGCGCCAAGGCGACGGTCAGGCCCGCCAGAACTTCGGTTTTGATCAGTTTCGGGGTGAGGGGGATCAGCAGGTCTGCGCGATCAAAAAAGGAAATGCGGCCTGTTAGGGCCGCAAGCATCAACTTGGCCATATGGATTTCGTTCCGGTGTCCGGGGAATGTCTGGGGCTTTAGTAAAGCATTTATGCTGCATTGCAACATAAATATCCGGAGAACCGTTATAACCGGTGATATTACGAGAATCGACTTGTTCCCCCGGTTTTGAGATTCCATTCTGAGAACCACGGGGTTTGTGCTGGACAAGCGATTTCAGGTTCCGTAAGGAAAAATCAAGGAATTACCGGACCTAGACGAGGGGCATAAAATGAACAACGACAATCACGTATCTTTGAAAAAAGTATCGAACATCATGATCGGTGGCGGCGCGGTTGCGCTGGCGCTCGTTGCTGCGGTGTGGGGCGTGCTCGGCGTTTTCGTTCTTTAGGCCTCCGCCGGCGCCGTCATCTCACGGAAAAACCCCGCAAAACCATTTGCGGGGTTTTCTGATGGCTTGGCCGGTGGGAGGCGGCGTCAGTCGAACATGTCCGGCTGCGTCGCCGCGATGTGGTTGTACAGCGTCTGGAAGTGCAGCCAGCCGATATAGTCGCTGCCGACATGTTCGCGGCTGTACTGCGCGGTTTCGTCCGACAGGAGCTTCGGTTTGATGCCGCTGGCTTCGACCATCAACTGCTGCTGGCAGGCGCGCTCGAGCGCGATGAACCAGAATGCCGCGTCGTCGATGCTGTGCTGGCTGGACGTCAGCAGACCGTGGTTCTGGTGCAGGATGCCCCGGTTGCGGCCCATCTGCTTGGCGACGGACAAGCCGCTTCCTTCCTCGACGGCGACCGCGCCGGCCGAGGCGCCGATCACGGCATGACTGTTGTAGAACGCCGCCGCGTCCTGACTGATCATGTCGAGCGGCTGGCCGGTGGCGCACCACGCCGTACCGTAGGTGGTGTGCGCATGGCACATGGCCATGACTTCCGGGTATTCTTCGTGCACGGCAGCGTGCAGCACGAACCCGGCGCGATTGATCGCATAGTCGCCCTCGACGACCCGGCCGCGGTGATCGGCGAGAATCAGGTTGGACATCTTGACCTGCGAAAAGTGTACACACATCGGATTGGTCCAATACAGTTCCGGGCGCTCCGGGTCGCGGATCGTCAGGTGCCCGGCGAAACCGTAATCGAAACCGTGCTGGTCGAACGCGCGGCAGGCGGCGACGAGGTGCTGCTTGCGATATGTACGTTCTTCTTCGAACGTTTCGAATTCCGGGATTTCCGGAAAGATGAGGCCTTCCTGCTCCGGCTGGTAAAGCGAAATCCGCTCGCGCTTGGCCGCAGGGGGGGCGGCATGATTTGTCTTGTCGTCCAGCATGATGGTCCTCGACTTTCTGAATGCGATGGCGCCCAAGTCTCGCTCCCGGGCGGTCGATGGGTAAATGGTGTTCGAAACGTCGGTTTTTGACAAACGACGTTTTTTCAACAATAGATGAATCAGATTCATGGAGGGATGCGTTGCACCGGACACCCAGCCTGCATGCCCTGCGCGCCTTCGAGGCGGCGGCTCGCCTCGGCAGTTTCGCCCGCGCCGCGGATGAGCTGGCGCTGTCGCCGTCGGCGATCAGTCATCAGGTACGCGCATTGGAGGAGCATTTCGGACGGCCGATGTTCGTGCGCACCAACAGGACGGTGATCCTGACGCCGGAAGGCGAGCGGCTTCTGGCCACCCTGTCGCCCGCGTTCGAGAGCATTCACGCGGTCTGCGCCGAACTGAGCCCGCCGACGAAGAAGCAGGACCTGTCCGTTCACTGTACGCCGAGTTTCGCCGCCAAATGGCTCAGTCCGAGGCTTCCCGGATTCATGCTGCAACATCCGAACATCAACATCCGTATCTCGTCGAGCGCGGATGCCGTCGACCTTTCCCGTCACGAGGAACTCGATGTCATCATCGCTTATGGAAAGGCGGCCCGCGGCCCCGGCGTGACCGTGCGCGCCCTCGGTCATGAGGAAATCGCCGCGCTTTGCGCGCCTGCCTTCGCCAAGGCGCACGCCAACGCCGAAGCCGGGGATTTCGCGCACATGGTGCGTCTGGAATCCACATTCAGCCCGGTGCGCTGGTCCGACTGGTTCCAACTGAACGGGCTCGACCTGAACGCCGCACAGACCGGCCCGGCCTTCGACCGCGGCTCCATGGTGATCGCCGCCGCCGTTCAAGGACTGGGTCTCGCGCTTGAAACGGCGCGTTTCGCACAGGCCGAACTGGACGCCGGCAGCCTGGTGCGGTTCGGCGAGGGCCGGTTTCAAAGCATCAAACGGGAATTGCACTTTCTCTGTTATCGGACACGCGACGGCAACACGGCCAAAATCCGGCGCTTTTGCGATTGGGTGCTCGAACAAAGCCTCAGCTGATTGACTGGGGATTAGTTTATCCGTCGTTCCCGGCGTTGCCGGTCAGGCAAATATGTGGATGATGATCGGCGTATCAAACACCATCTCGGATCGTTTCGGGCCGCTCGGCGGCTGAAATTGCG
The DNA here is from genome assembly GCA_965229805.1 of Rhodospirillales bacterium. GTDB lineage: Bacteria > Pseudomonadota > Alphaproteobacteria > Rhodospirillales > Casp-alpha2 > UBA4479. The sequence continues at coordinate 692,662 of CBDDJO010000001.1, forward strand.
CAACATGCAGAACTACATCGAACGCTGGAATGCGCTGTCCGGCAACATCCGCGGCTCGCTCATCATTCTGGTCGCGTCGCTGGTGTCGGTGCTGATGTCATCGCTCATCAAACACGTCGGCCAGACCATTCCGGTGATCGAAATCCTGTTCTTTCGCCAGATCATGGTGCTGATCATCATCTCGCCGGTGATCTTCCGGAACCGGGCGACGGTGTTCCGGTCCAGCATCTACGGGATGCATTTCCTGAGAGCCACGCTGTCGATCTTCGCGATGTATCTGGGGTTCTCCGCCGTCGTGAACATGCCGCTCGCGGAAGTGACCGCTATTTCGTTCGCGCGTATCCTGTTCACGACGATCCTTGCCATTATCTTCCTGAACGAGGTCATCGGCATCCGCCGCTGGAGCAGTATCGTCATCGGTTTTGTCGGCGTGTTGGTGATTATTCGACCCGACCCGGACAACATCAATCTGTACGCCCTGATGGCGGTTGCGTCGGCGCTGTTCGTCTCGGCCGTGCAAATTCTGCTCCGCAAGATCTCGCAGATCGACAACGCCTCGACCATCCTGGTGTTTCACTCGGTGACCATCACCATCGTCCTGTCGGTTCCGACATACTTCCAGTGGGTCATGCCGAGCGTGGACGAGATGATCTTCATCGTCATGATCGGCAGCCTGATGTCGTTGATGCAGTGGATGTTCATCAAGGCGCTTAAGGTCGGCGAGGCGGCGGCGATCGCGCCGATGGAATACGTGCGGCTGATCTATGCCGGTATCATCGGAATCGTGTTCTTCTCCGAGACGCCGACCGTTTGGACGCTCTCGGGCGCCGCGATCATCGTCGGCAGTACCCTCTACACCATGCGTCGCAACACCATCAAAGGCGCGCCGAAGTAGCTAGGGTCCTGACCCTAGGCACGTCACGCGTAACAAAACCGGTTCGTTACCGCCTACGACGTCTATACGACGACGGGATCGATGTTTTCGTGAATCCAGCGGGCGATCGCGGTGATGCGGGCATCCGCGTTACGCTGTCCCATGATCTGCAAGCCGACGGGCATCCCGTCGACCGCCATCAACGGCGCGGTGACGACGGGCACGCCGAGCATCGAACTCGGATAGTTGAACACCGCATCGCCGGTCGGCCGGGGCGCCAGCGGCTCACCGGGCTTGTCGCCCGCCCAATGCGGCGCCGGTCCGGGGCAGGCGAGGGTGATCGCGGCATCAGCCAAAGGCGCCAGCGCGGCATGACAGGTCCGCGCGGTTTCCCGCGCCAAAAGCAAGCTGTTGTAGTCGTCCGGCGACATCTGTTCGGCCTTGGCCAGGGTGGCCTGCGTGCGCGCGCTGACGCCGTCGGGACAACGGTCCACGAGATTGCGCTGGAACCACCTGTTTTCCCACGCCGTGATCAAGCCGCAGACCTCCGTCGCATTACCGATGCCGGCCTCAAGACTCTCGATCCATGGATGGTCACCGCGACGCAACAGTTCGACACCGGTACTCTGCAGGCCGTCCAGAAGCTGTTCGAACGCTGAGACGGTCGCGGGGTCGAGCCGTGTCCAGCCCTCGGTCTCAAGAACGATCAGCCGTTCCGGGCGCACCGGGTGCGGCGGCGTCAACGGCCCGGTCAATCCCGGGGACCCGGGATCGCCGCCGGTGCGGCTGGCGATTTCGATGGCGACCTGCCACATGTCCTCGATACATGCGGCGTGCGGCCCATGGGTGCTCATGGACGTTGCCTGGCGCTCGCCGCGATGGATGCCGCCCTGACTGGGCTTCAGGGCGAAGTTGCCGCAGAATGCCGCCGGCCGGATGATCGAGCCGCCGACCTGGGTGCCGATCGCGGCCGGCATCATGGCACTGCCGACGGCTGCCGCCGAACCCGACGACGAGCCGCCGGGCGTGCGCGTGGCATCGAACGGGTTGGTCGTCGGCCCGGGATGATTGCCGCCCAGTTCCGCCGTCACGGTCTTGCCGAAGATCACCGCGCCGGCCTGGCGCAGCGCCCACACGGCGGCGTTGTCGTTTTTCGGGAAATTGCCGTCGAAGGCGGCGCAACCCAACTGGGTCGGCATGTCCCTGGTTTCGAGCAGATCCTTGATCCCGACGGGCATGCCGTCGATGGCGGAAAGCGGATTGCCGTCCTTCCAGCGTTTGCTGCTGGCCGCGGCGGCGGCACGCGCAGTCTCTTCGTTCAGGGACGCGAAGGCCTGAACGACCGGCTCACGCACGGCGACCGTTTCCAGGCAACGTTCCAGGTAGGCGCTGGGCGTGTCCGAGCCGTCGGCGAATGCGCTGCGGGCGTCGTGGAAGGTCAGCCCCTTGAAAGTCCGGGGATCGTATTCGGTGGTCTGGGCATCCATGTTTGCGCGTCCTGTCATCTGTATCGAGGTTGTTCCCGATACTAACGCGTCCGCCGGAACTGGCCAGACTTCCGTTTCCGGACGGCAAGACGCTGACAGATCAACGATTCTGCGGTTTGTCGTTGAAGCGGACGCGGTTCCGTCCTGTGCTCACCGCGGTCGGTGCTGCGTGCCTTCACCGGCTGTAATGAACAGCACCGTGACGTCTTCGTCGGCATCCGCCGTGTGCCAGACACCCGGATCGTTGACCGCATACTCGCCGGGACCGAGCGTGGTGGTCGTCACGCTTCCGTCTTCGATCTCCTGATGAAGGGTGATGCGCCCCTCGATGCAGAGCACCACTTCATGGCCGCTCGGATGCATTTCCCACATGTTCCACGGTTCGCTGAACGTATGCAGGTTGACCAGCCGGCCTTCGGCGCCATCGGCTTCATGCCGTGACGCATAGCTTTCGTACCACGCCAGATCGCCGGTGAAGGCGGGCTCGATCACTGCCGTCGCACCGGTGCCCAGATGGATCGGGTGGGTTTTGAGAGAGGTGCCGTTCATGCCGTCCTCCGTTCAAGAATTCATTGCTTTATGCTAGCGCGTCAGCGGCTTGTACTTGATCCGGTGCGGTTCCAGCGCGTCGTCGCCGAGGCGGCGTTTCTTGTCGGCCTCGTAGTCCTCGTAGTTGCCCTCGAACCATTCGACGTGGCTGTCGCCCTCGAAGGCGAGGATGTGCGTCGCCAAACGGTCGAGGAACCAGCGGTCGTGCGACGTGATCAGCACGCAGCCGGCGAAGTCGGCGATGGAGCCTTCGAGCGCGCGGAGCGTGTCGACATCGAGATCGTTGGTCGGTTCGTCGAGCAGCAAGACGTTGGCCCCGGATTTCAGCATGTTGGCGAGGTGCACGCGGTTGCGCTCGCCGCCCGAAAGCTGGCCGACCTTCTTCTGCTGGTCGCCGCCCTTGAAGTTGAACTGGGCGACGTAGGCGCGGGACTGCATCTTGCGTTTGCCGAGATCGATCTCGTCGAGGCCGCCGGAGATTTCCTCCCACACCGTCTTGTTGTCGTTCAGCGCGTCGCGGGACTGGTCCACGTAACCCAGCTTGACCGTATCGCCGATGCGGATGTCACCGCCGTCGGGATTTTCCTGATCGGTGATCATGCGGAACAGTGTCGTCTTGCCGGCGCCGTTGGGGCCGATGATGCCAACGATGGCGCCCGGCGGCACCTTGAACGAAAGATCGTCGATCAGCAGGTGATTGCCGTAGCCCTTGCGGAGCCCCGTGGTCTCGATCACCAGATCGCCGAGGCGGGGTGCCGCCGGGATGACGATCTGCGCCGAACCCGGTGCGATTTCCTGCGACTTGGCCAGCAGGTCCTCGTAGGCCGTGATCCGCGCCTTGGATTTCGCCTGACGGGCGCGCGGGCTTTGCCGTATCCACTCCAGCTCTTCCTTGAGGGTGCGCTGGCGCGCGGTTTCCTCGCGCTCTTCCTGGGCGAGGCGTTTTTCCTTCTGCTCCAGCCACGAGGAATAATTGCCCTGATAAGGGATGCCGCGGCCGCGGTCGAGCTCGAGTATCCAGCCCGTGACGTTGTCCAGGAAGTAGCGGTCGTGCGTCACCATCACGACGGTGCCGGCATATTCCTTGAGATGCCGCTGCAGCCACGCCACCGATTCCGCGTCCAGGTGGTTGGTCGGCTCGTCGAGCAACAGCACTTCCGGCTTCTGCAGCAAAAGGCGGCACAGCGCGACGCGGCGGCGTTCGCCACCCGATAGTTTGTCGACCGCGCTGTCCGGCGGCGGGCAGCGCAGCGCGTCCATGGCGATCTCGATGGTGCGGTCCAGGTCCCAGCCGTCGACGGCGTCGATCTTCTCCTGCAGTTCCGCCTGCTCGGCGATGACGGCGTTCATCTCGTCGTCGTCCATGGGCTCGGCGAACTTGGCCGAGACCTCGTTGAAGCGGTCAAGCAGGTCCTTCACGCCGCCGAGCCCGTCGGTGACGTTTTCCTCGACGGTCTTGGAGGGATCGAGCGCGGGTTCCTGTTCCAGGTAGCCGACGCGCACGCCCTTGGCGGCCCACGCTTCGCCGGAGATGTCGGTGTCGATCCCGGCCATGATCTTCATCAGCGTCGACTTGCCGGCGCCGTTCGGGCCCAGCACGCCGATCTTGGCGTCCGGCATGAACGAGAGCGTGATGTTCTTGAGGATTTCCTTGCCGCCCGGGAACGTCTTGGAAACGCCCTGCATGACATAGGAATACTGGTAGCTGGCCATGGCTCGATTTTCCCTGGAATTAGGTCTGGATTTGGCCGTTGTGATATCGCTTTAGGCGGCGTCTGGCAATGCTTGGCACACCCTAGCGGCGCAGGCGTTGGGCGGCGAGCCAGGCGGCGAAGAACAGCGTCAGCGCCGGCAGCGGCACGTCGCGCCAGAGCCCCATGGTCCATGCCGACGCCAGGTCCCACGCCGCCCATAGCACCGGCCAGACGGCAAGCCACAGCACACGTCGGCCGTAGATCAGGTAGAGCGCCGCAACGGCGATCAGCGCCACGGTTGCGGGCGCGGTGCCGAAACCGTGCGCGGTCTCAATCGGGTGGCCGAGCGCGTATGTCAGCACAGGATGGCCGATCAGTGCGACGAACAGCAACGCGGTGCCGATCTCGACCGAGTGCGTACGCCCCGTTGAGGTTTCGAAGCGGCCCAGCACCCCGCCCCAGATTGCCGTCACCACGCCTTGCGCGATGAACAGCCAGCCGAACGGGACGGCGGCCCAGTTGAGGCGCGCGTAGGTCTCGATAAAGAACGCCCAGCCGGTCCAGATCCAGAAGGTGGCGACGCTCAGCGCCAGGATGCGCCCGGCGTTCCGGTCGCCGCGCCGAATACAGATCAGCGTCACCAGCCCGAGAGCCACGGCCGCCGTGAACGCGGTCCAGGTGGTCTCGTTGTAGCCGGCGAACATGCCGACATAGACGTCGGGGGTGAAGGGGATCAGGCGGTCCATGGCTCAGAGGTTCGCCACGTATTCCGCCATGCGCCGGCGCATTTTCGTGTCCGGCATCGGCCCCCGGAGCGCGCCCATGTTCTCCGCCATGTGCACGACCTGGGTGGTCGCCGGGATGGCGCAGGTCACGGCCGGGTGCGAGACGATGAACTTGAGCAGGAATTCGGGCCAGTTGTTGGCCCCTGCGTCCGCCGCCCATGCCGGCAGGGGGTGGCGTTGCACATGATCGATCAGCCCGCCACGGCGATAGGGACGGTTGCAGATGACGGCGATGCCGCGCTCGGCGGCCAGCGGCAGCAACCGGTTCTCGGCGTCGCGGTCGACGGCGTTGTAGGTCAGTTGCACGAAATCGATGTCTGCGGACTGCATGATGCGTTCCATGCCGTCGTGGCGCATGCCGTGCGATGTTGTGATGCCGAGGTAGCGAATGCGGCCCGCGGCCTTTTCGGCGCGCAATGTTTCGATATGGCCTTCCCAGTTGAGGAGGTTGTGTACCTGAAACAGATCGAAGGTCCTGAGCCCCCAGAGACGGCGCGAGTCCTCGATCTGTTCCTCGCCGTGCGCCGCCAGAGGCGTCCAAACCTTGGTCGCGGAGAAAAGCCCGTCCGGGGTGCCGAGTTTGCGGAGCCCGTAGCCGACCACGTCCTCCGCCGAGCCGTACATGGGCGACGAATCGATCATGCCGCCGCCCAGCTCGAAGAATGTCGCCAGCACTTCCGTGCGGGCGTCGCGGAGTTTCTTGTCCGCGCCGACGTTGAATGTGATCCACGTGCCCATGCCGATGGCCGGAATCCGCTCGCCGGTACTCGGGATCGGTCTGGTCAGGATATCCGGTCCGGCGGCGCGTGCAGGTAGACCGGTCAGACACGCCGCGCCGGCGGCGGCACCGAGTCCGATGAATGTGCGGCGGTCAAGGAGGTGGCATGGCATCGCGTGTTTCACCTTTCCTCTCATCAGATAGGAAGCCGCCGGCGGAATTTCGAGACGCAAGGCAAGGGCCGCGGCACCGATATGGCACCGCGGCCCGTTCTCGAACCTTCCGGGGGAATGGAAGGCCGGTTGGCGCTTACTTGGCGGTGATGATGTCCATCACCAGCTTGCCGTCGACCTTGACCGGGCCGTCTTCCTTGGCGCCCAGCGTGTACTCGAAAATACCGGTCGAGTTGCCGCCTTTTTCGCCGTGCAGCATCAGCATCAGCTTTTCGCCCGGCTTGACGGTTTCGGTCAGGATCGCGGCGACTTCGACGTTCTTGCCTTGCTTCAGCGGCGCGTGGCCGACCACGGGGCCGGGCTTGCCGCTGTCGTCGGTGCGGTGCACGACCAGCCAACCGTTGGCGTCGGCCATGATCATGCTGGCGGTGACGGTGCCTCCGGACACATCCTGGTCGCTCGCCTTGACGGCGAGTTCGTGGTGCGCCGCGTACGCGGTGCCGGCTAGAAGGGCGACAGCAAAGGCGCTGCTGGCAATAAATCCGGTTTTCATGATGTAACTCCGTTTCAGTGTCGGTTCCGTCCGGCCGGAAGGCACGGACGGGCTCCGCATAAATAGTCATTAAAAACAAATGCTTAATGGCTACATGCGCCCTGTCTTATGCCCGGCTTTTTTCGGCGGGCTCTGGTAGGGGTACGGAGGCCGCGGCAAATCGGTTCAGTGCCGGACGGAATATCGGTGCCGCCGCCGATCCGGCGAACGGAAGCTATACCAACCTGAACGAAATTGTTGTATGCACGCTCAAGATTAAAAACCGGGGGGATGAAATCAAATGGCCGTCACCGAAATCCGCGCCGAGGTGTTCACCAAACTGCCGGACGCACTGCACGTCAGCGGCCGGCCGTCGGACTGGGTCGATGCCAACAAGCCGGGCGCCGACGTGCCGTCGTTCCTGGAAGGCCCGTCGTTCGACCGCGACGGCAACATCTGGTGCGTCGATATTCCGTGGGGCCGCATCTTCCGCATCACGCCCGGCGGCGAATGGTCGGTCGGTGCCGAATACGACGGCTGGCCGAACGGGCTCCGGGTGCTGCCGGACGGCACCATCCAGATCGCCGACTACAAACGCGGCATCGTCATGCTCGACCCCAAGACGGGCGCGACACGCGACCGGTTCTCATCGAACCGGAGCGAGGGGTTCAAGGGGTGCAACGATCTCTTTTTCGGGGCCGACGGCACACTCTATTTCACCGATCAGGGGACGACCGGGCTGCACGACCCGACGGGTCGCGTCTATCGGGTGGCACCCGGCACGAACACGCTGGAGCGTTTGATTTCCAACGGGCCGAGCCCGAACGGGCTGGTCACGGGCTTGGATGACAAGGTGCTTTACGTGGCCATGACCCGAGCCCAGCAGGTTTGGCGGGTCCCGCTGTTTCCGGAAGGCCCGTCGAAGGTCGGTCTGTTCGCGCGCCTGCCCGCCGGCGTCATCGGGCCGGACGGCATGGCGCTCGATGAACGGGGCACGTTATATGTCTGTCACGCCAGCCGTGGCCGGGTTTACGCCTTCGACGAGCACGGCGAGGAAGTGCTCGTGGTCGATTGCCGTCACATCGGCCGCACCACGACAAATCTCGCGTTCGGTGGCGAGAACAATTCTGAGCTGTTCATCACGGTCTCGGATGCGGGCGTCATCGCGCGCGCCAAAATGCCGGTGCCGGGGCGGCCGATGTATAGCCACGCCGGTTAAGAGGCAGGTTTTCCGGGAATCAGTGCGCCGGGTTCGGCTGCGGATTGGGCGTGTTTTTCACCGCCCGCTTTTTCGATGTGTCGGTTTTCTTGGCAGGGCGAAGCGCCGCAAGGATGGTGCCCGGTTTCAGGGCGCGCCACATCATCATGTCAGCCTGCCATCGCGATCACGCCCGCGGGCGCGGTGTCTTTGGCGTTCCGGTCGTGTTCGACGATCGCTTCAACGATCTCGCACTGGCACTGACCGCAGCAGGGTTCGCAACCGTAGAAAGCGTGCACGTCGTCCCAGCGTTCGACGCCCGCTTTCACTGCGGTTTCGACTTCCTTGTCGGTGATGCCGTTGCAGTTACAGATGTACATAATCGTCTCGCAAACTTGGATTTTTTTTTAAGTTTCCTCGTGCGAATGATTATCAGTCGTGATGAGAATAATTGTCAATAGCACAAATTTTGGTGGCTGCGGGAAAACTAAAAATGAGATTGATTATCAATGGCATATATAAAAAATGACAATGACTCTAAAGTGCGTTAAACAGGGGAAAATGTCCGATTCGACAGCTAGGAGGCGACCATGAAAGGCGACGCGAAGGTTCTCAAGCAGCTCAACGGCATCCTCAAGAACGAGCTGACAGCCATCAATCAGTACTTCCTGCACGCGCGGATGATGAAGGACTGGGGCTTTCTGGGTCTCGCCGACAAGGTCTATCACGAGTCCATCGGCGAGATGAAACACGCCGACTACCTGATCGAGCGGATCCTGATGCTCGACGGTCTGCCCAACCTGCAGGATCTGGGCAAACTCAAGATCGGTGAGAACGTGCCGGAATGCCTCGCCAGCGATCTTGGTCTCGAGACGACCAACCAGAAGATGCTCAAGACCGCGATCGAGGTCTGCGAGACGGCCAAGGACTACGTCTCACGGGAAATTCTCGAAAAGATCCTCGAGGACACCGAGGAGCACATCGACTGGATCGAAACCCAGCAGAACATCATCAAGCAGGCCGGCGTGCAGAACTATCTGCAGGAGCACATGTTCGAAAACGACGACTCGTCGTCCTAATTTTTCAGGCGCCGATTGCCGTCATGTGATTGTCCCAGCGCCGGAACGGGTGTTCAGCCGTTCCGGCCGGGACGAGACCGTTCGCCACGTTCTCGAGAACGCCTTTGCCGCTGGATACGGTGATGCCGTGCCTGCCGGGCGCGATACCGCAGCCGTCGGCAAGTTCGACGTGGCCTTGCCATGATCCGTCCGGCAGTTTCCAGAATCCGACCAGCCCGCCCCGGGGCGACGACACCGCGAGCGTGCCGCCCGAACCGTCGCACGCGACCGAGCCGCAATAGCCGTTGAAGCGGGCCAGCACGTCCGCCGGCATCGGCACCGGCATCAACCCTTTACCCGAATGCCGGTCGTGGAGGTAAACGAGAGGCGGGGTTTTCCCGTCGTCGGCCTGGTCCTGGCAGCCGACGGCGACGCCGCCGTCGGCGAGCGTTGCCATGTGACGGATCGAGAGTTTGCGTTCGCGCTCGGTCTCGAAGAACGCTTGTCGCGCGATGCGACCGGAACCGCTGTCGATGTAGGCCAGTGACGGACGCATGGTTTCCAGGTTCAGTTTCTCGCGTCCGCGTTTGGGATGGGTGAGGATGCCGCCGTTGGCGACGGCAAGCGTGCGGCCGTCCGCCGTCAGCAGCAACTGGTGCGGGCCGATGCCGCCGGTCGCGAACTCGCCCAGCCTTTTGTAGCCCGCGCCGGCATCGTAGACGCCGACGACGCCCCGGCCGGTTTCGAAATCGTTTTCCGTCATCCACAACGTGCGCCCGTCCGGACTGTAGACGCCGTGGCCGTAGAAATGCCGTCCGTCCACGGGATCGATCGTGTGCCGCGCGCGGCCGTCGCCGAGTCCGAAGGCGATGGCGTAGGTGCCGGGCCTGCGGGCGACGACCAGCCCCTCGTCATGGCCGGGCCGGACCGCGGTGCCGTGCCCCCGCGCGGGGAGGACCAGATCCCATCGGATGCCGAGGTCCGGGCCGAGCCGCGATACCAGATGACGCTTGCGGAGTTCGTCCATGCCGGTTGAGAGGAAACCCCCGCCGGCGCCGGCGCGGGCTGTGCCCGGCAGCATCATGCCGAGGCCGAGCGCCAGCAGGGACGAATTGAAGGCGCGCCGGTCGATGGCCATGGGTCAGTCTCCGTCCAGGCTGTTGAAGCCGAGGGTGATGCCCAGCACGTCCGGCATGCTCTTGCCGATGGCACTCCTTAGATTCTCGAGCGACGCGGCGAGAGTCTTGAACTGTTTTGGACCGCCATCCTCGTTCAGGGCCGCCTTGCCGTTCTCGCCGAGCGCGCTGATCTCGCGCCGGATGTCCTCGAAGCCGGTCAGGATTTCGTCGACCCGCGCGCCGTTGCCGGGGAGATTCTCGGCCATCAGCTTATAGAGTTCCCTGAGCGCGCGAAGATTGATCACGACGTTGCGAAGGCTGCGCTTGCTGCGCCAGTTCTCCAGCAGGAACGGGCGCGGCTTGCGGGCGCCCGCCGGCAGTTTGAGTTTCAGGGCCTGGATGAACTCGATGCCGACGACCAAATCGTTGACCACGTCGGTAACATAGGTCTTGTCGTCGACCGGGCGGGTTGCTGCCGCGAGTGCGCCCGCGATTTCGGCGATGTTGTGCGAGATGGCGACGGCGACCGGGCAGCGCGCCGCCTTTTCGGGCTCGATCACCTGTTGCGACAAAGGTTGGCTGCCGAACAAAAGGCGTTCCAGCGCCGGGAAACCCTGCAGCGCGACGCTGGTCGTGGCGATGTCGTCCATCAGCGTTTCGGAGAGCGGTTCCGCCAGCAGCTTGCGCATATGCCGCTCGGCGATGCCGCGCTGGTCGGGCCAGAACTGAAGCCGGGCGTGCCGGTCCTTCTCGGCGATGGCGCCGCTGCGAATGTGCTGTACCGCTTGCCAGGCGTCGAGGGCGTCGTGAAACGCGGTCTGCGCCGCCAGCCGGTCGGGGGCCTCGCCGGTGTTCTTGCAGTGCCCCCGGACGGCGCGGTCGAGCCCCACCGCCTTTTCGGCGAAGTGCGTGTAGCCGGGCTGGACGTGACCGGTTTCGATGCTGTTCCGGATTCCAGCGTAGTCGGGCGCTGCCAGCGCCGGTAGGGCGAGTATGGCGAGAATGCTTGCGGCAAGGGCGATCAGCAGGCGTTTGTCCATCATAGCGACTCCAGAAATTCGATAAGCGCGTCCCGATCTTCCTTGTTCAGGCGCGTGACCGCGTCTTTCGCCGCCTCGGCCTCGCCGCCGTGCCAGAGGATCGCTTCCAGCAGGTTGCGTGCGCGCCCGTCATGCAGGAAGTACGTGTGGCCGCTGACGGTTTTTGTCAGGCCGATACCCCACAAGGGCGGTGTCCGCCACTCGGTGCCGTCGGCCACGCCTTCCGGCCGGTTGTCGGCAAGCCCTTCGCCCATGTCGTGCAGAAGCATGTCGGTGTAGGGCCAGATCAACTGGCGCGAATGCTCGGGCCGGGTTTCGTCGATGCGGGTAATAAACTTCGGCACGTGGCATGAGACGCAGCCGCTTTCGTAGAATATTTTCTTGCCGCGGAGCACCTCGGCCTTCTCGACGTCGCGGCGTGCCGGCACGGCGAGGTTTCGGGAATAGTGCGTGACCAGCTCCAGGACTTCCTCGTTCGCTTCCAGGTTGTCGTATTGCGCCGAAGCGCCGTCGGGCGCTTCGCGGCAGGCGGTCTGCTTTTCGGTACAGTCGCCCCAGGCCTGGCCGGCAACCGGGTTTGAGATGCCGATGTCGCCGGCGAACGCCTCGCCGGACTGCTGGTGGACGGACGGGTTGCCGGCCTTCCAGCCAAAGCGGCCCAGCGTCACGGCTCCGGTTTCCTTGTCCCAGACCCGGTTGGCCCGGCCGGAGATGCCGTCGCCGTCCCTGTCGTCCGGATCGGCGTGGGCGAGGATATCTTCCGCCGACACCATTTCCAGAAGACCGAGGCCGATCATTTGCGGCGCGACGCGGGGTGATATCATGACGTCCGGGTGCATCGGTCCGTACTTGAGATTGGCGATGCTGTACGCGGGTTTGCGCAGGTTGACCACCGTGCCGTCGGCCAGTTCGACCGGCTGTTCGGTATAGGCGATTTTCATGTCGCCCTCGGGGTCGATGCCCTGGATGGCGAAATCCTGAAGCTGGCCGCCGTAGGTGGGCTCATTGATGACGTTGACGCGGCGTTCCGCGAGCAGTTTCTCGTCGGTTTCGTTCCGGGGTGGGATCGATAGTCTGAGGAACATCGAAATCGCGGTGTCGTGCGCGTTCTCCGGCGGGTGACCGCGACCGTCCTTAAGGTGGCAGCGCTGGCACGAGCGCGCGTTGAACAGGGGGCCGAGCCCGTCGGATGCTTGCGTCGACGCCGGCGCCGACACCCAGAGACGCCGGAAGAACCCGTTGCCGACCTTGAAGCGCATCTCGTCTTCGAGTTTCAGGTTGGCCGAGCTTTGCGAGAACGCGTCGGCATTGTCGCGCGGACGCACGGTTGCCGCACCGCCCTGGTTCACTTCGTATTTTTCCGCCTTGGAGAAATCGGTGGTGGGTTTGACGATCTCCGCCTCGTCTACTGCGTGTGCGGCAGTGGCAGCGAGCAGAAACGGCAAGAGGATGCCGCCGGCGAGACGGGAGACGATCATGGCAATCCTTTAAAAGTGTCCGGCGCGGGCGAAACGTGGCCGCCTGCGCCGGACATCGTCGGTTTTATTTAAAGACCGCGTTCGGATTATCAAGGCTGTCGGAGCCTTCGAACTGGGCGGCCTGGACGCCCAGGATCGGCGCTGCCTTCTCGATCGCCTTGGCCTGCGCGACCAGGGCATCAACCACGGCCTGGATGATCATGTTGCCTTCGGCGTTGCCCTCGCCAAGCATCTGATCGTAGGCCATGATGCGGGCATCGGCGGTCGCCTTGAGGTTGGCGAGCTTGCCGGTGGCATTGTTCATGGCCCCTTCGATGGCCGCCGCGGTTGCTGCGTCCTTCGCGGTGATCAGGGACGCGAGGCCCGGTCCCTCGACGACACTGCCGTCGACGCGCACGTAACGGCCGTTGTAGATCGCCACCATGCCGATCTGGTCGTAGTAGTGCGAGTTGTGGGTGTTGTCGGAAAAGCAGTCATGCTCCTCTTCCGGGTCGTGCAGCATCAGACCGAGTTTGATGCGTTCGCCGGCCAGTTCGCCGTAGGTGAGTGAACCGAGTCCCTGAACGATCGCGGCCACGCCCTGCGCCGGATCGTCGGTGACGTAGGCGCGCGCCTCGCCGCCCTCGGCCCACTTGGCGATGATGTCCTTGAGGTCGGAAATCAGCAGGTCGGCGGCGGCCGTCAGGTACTGGGCCCGGCGGTCGCAGTTGCCGTTGGTGCAGTTCTTTGGATCGAAGTCCGTTGCCTTGCGCGCGCCCGCGCCCGGCCCGGTGCCGTTCAAATCCTGGCCCCACAACAGGAACTCGATGGCGTGATAGCCGGTTGCGACGTTGGCTTCGACGCCGTCCAGTTCCTGCAGCGTGTCCGAAAGCAACGCCGGCGTGATTTCGGTCGCATCGATTTCCTTACCGCCGATGGAGATCCTCGGATTGGCGATGACATTGGCGGTGTAATAGGGGTTGGCGTCGGCGGTGGTGCCGTAGCTGGCGTCGACGTAGTCGATCAGCCCCTCGTCAAGCGGCCACGCATTGACCTTGCCTTCCCAGTCGTCCACCGCCGGGTTGCCGAAACGGTAACCCTCGGTCTGCTGATAAGGCACTCGTGCCGCCAGCCACGCGCCGCGCGCCGCCAGCAGCGTGGTTTGGTTCGGGTTCGCGGTCAGGTTGGCGATGGCGCTCCTGAGGGTTTCCGCCGTCGCCAGCGAATCCGAGTACATGGCATGTGCGATGTCGGCATAGTGTGTGACCACGCTCTTGGCTCCGGACGCCTGTGCGGCGCCGGTCGGCAGTGCGAAAAGCACTGCCGCCGCGATCGTCATCTTCTTGAACATTTGGCTTCGTCCTCTCTCCTTGGGGGTTAATACTCCGCGGCCAGTTTGATGGTCGCGGTATGCCCGCTGTTGCCGGTTCCGCCGTCGGCGACCGAGTAGTCCTCGTCATGCAGGAACTCGCCGGTGATCGAGAAATGCTCGACGATGCCGACCGTGACCGCGGCGCCGTAGCGCATCTCCGGCAGGCCGAGCGCGCGCGCTTCCCTGGTGCCCTGCACGGTGGCGGCGAACGTAGTGTCGTGGCCGAGGATCGGCATGCTGTACGCGGCCTCGGCGTGCCACGCCGCGGGTTGCGCACCCTGGCCGTCGAACGCGACCTCGCCCGTTTCGAACGACTTCAGCGCCGTCAGGTAGCCGCCCCTGAGCGTCACGTTCGAGAACGCGACGTCGCCGTGCACGTCGAAACCGGAGACATAACCATCAATCGCCGTGGCGTTGCCGCCGAGCGTGTCGGTGAGCGCATCGGAATCGGCCATGTTGTTGATGTAGCCGGCACCCAGGTTGTAGGCGACGCCGTTCGTCTCGCCGCCGTAGCCGGCGGCAAGACCGAACTGATCGATCTTGTCGCTCTCGCCGCCCTTTTGGGTGTCGCCGTTGTAGATGTACCCCTCGAGCGTGAAGCCCTCGTACGCCACGCCGCCGAGGATGGCGGCTTCCTTGACCTCGGCCAGGGATTGCGTCAGCGGATCGGAGCTGAGGTCGGTGTCGAAGGCGCCGAACGGGACCGCCCATTTGCCGGCCTGCATGTAGAGCGGGAACTTTTCCGTGTTGCCGAGCGTCGCGAACGCTTCGTCGAGGGTGATGTTCTCGTTGCCGTCGTCCTCATAAAGGAACTGCACGTGCGTCGACAGATACTCGTGCGGCTGGGTGTCGACGAAGAACTCGACGGTCGCGAGCGTAATGTCGCTGGTATCGGTGCCGGTGAAGTCCTCCGAGTTGGTCGCCTCGACCTCGGCAACGCCGCCGACGGTGACGGTGTCCAGGAACGACGGCTTCGACTTCGCCGCCTCGGCATCGGTGGCCGCCTGCTCGGCCTTGCCTTCGGTCGTCTCCAGCCGCGCCCGCAGCGCGTTGATCTGCTGCTGCTGTTTCTCGATCAGCTTGATCAGGTCGGAAAGTTTGGGATCCTGTGCGTCGGCAGGCGTGGAAAGCCCTAGAAACAGCGCCGCTGCACTCACCATCATAATCGAATACTTACCCATCGTGTTTTCTCCTTGGCGTCATAGCGTGACGCCGCTCCCGTGACCGGGATATCCGCGTCCGCTGATTGAATACGGACATGCGTACGTACACACGGCCGTGTATGCAAATCGGGTCCGAAAACCCGGGTTCGGTGCGGATGGGAATGGGTAACCGTCGTGGCTGCTCATCCTCATCGCGATGACTTTCGCCACCACTAGCGGCTTGGCCGCACCCCCGGATTCCCCGCCCGGCGGTTGAGTGACGAGACGCTGGCAGGTCTCCTGGCTCGCGGGTCTCAGTCTCAGGTCCAGCCTTCCCGGTTTCCCAGTGGCGTTTATCGGACCGGACTCTCCGCTCACAGTTGCGGGGACAGCCACGGATCGGGTGCCGTCAAGGTCCACCCTTCCGTGTTCCCTTTTAATCCCCGGGCTTTGCCCGGTGGGAACCAGCATCGTCGTGGTCACGTTAGTGCCAATGAAGTTTCGCTGTCAATTCGCGACGCTTGGAACGTGACGGCGGTCCGCCGCTGCCCGCGCGCGAATGCAACGCCCAGGGACGCTGCGAAGCTTATCTTCATTGTCCTCTCCTTCCGGCTTGGCGCCGTTTTATGGCCGGGAGGTGACCGTACTCCCGGTTAATTGATTCCGTACTGTTCCGTCGTGATCTCGTCCGGTGGCAACTCGGTGCCGTTGTTCTGCGCATGCAGCGCGGCGACCAGCGGCGCCAGCCCGCTGGTGCGAAGCGGCACGTATGTCTTCATCAGCTGACGGCACAGCTTCTTGACGTTGCAGACCGCGTCGTGGCTGACGCAGTCGCACGGAAAAACGACGGTATCGGCGCGCGCGATGGCGCTGGCCAGTTCATGGATGGACTTTTCCTGGCCGCCGTCGTGGTGCAGCAGTTCGGCGTTCCAGTTATGTAGAAGCTGACGGTAACGGTTCACGGATTGCGGCCGCCCGCCGACATAGAGAATGCAGCGACCCGCAAGGTCCGGTGCGTCCGTGGGCATATCGTCCGCGTCGTTGGCTACGGGGTGCATGTTGTTGAGAGCGTGCTCGACCTCGGCCGCCTCGTCGTGCAGTCCGTCGATCATCGCGCGCATGCGCTCGATCTCACGGTCGCGGGAATCCAGTTCGGCGCGCAGTGTTTTGTTCTCGGCGAGGATCGCATCGGTTTCCGCCGTATCGAATTCGGCTAGGTTCAGGTCGGCGACGCGGATCTGTCGCATCCCGCCGCCGGTGCTTTCGGCAAGGCGTTCCTCAAGGTCGCCGACAAGGCGAGATTTTTCGGCCATGCGTTCGGCGTGCTGGCGGCGTTCACGGTCGCGGTCCTCGCGCGCCTGCGCTAGATTTTCTTCAAGTTCATTAAGGCGGCGGATGTCGGCGCGATTGCTCGCGCCGACAAGGTGAGAGAGCATGTGCACATCTGCAAACATGCGTTCCGCCAGCCTCACCGGGGTATCCGGATGGCTCATCAAGGCCCAGAAAGGGCCCGGAATATCCCCGGCCTCGAGTGCTTCCTCCCATGCACGGGTGAGATCATCAGGAGAGGAAGCTTTCGTAAGCCTGCGGATTGCCGACGCATGCTTACGATCGAGTAGTGAGTTCAGAAATTTCGATGTCTTGTTGCGGGTCGCCGCGTGGCCGACGAAGTGGCCGTGCAGCTGATAATCGACGGGGAAGCCCGGCTTCGGTTCGAGCGCCAGCTTGCGCCCCAGCGCGCGCAGGTCGCGCAGGCTCAGGCAGGTGCCGACGATGGAGCAGTGCCAGCCGTCGCTAAGATCCCAGATCTTGCGGCGCCCCGCCTTGGTGGCGGCGGGCTTTGCATGGCTCGCACAGGCATCGCACATGACCGAACTCCCTTTGCTTCGATCTTTCGCAAAGAATGATATTGATAATCATTCTCATCGAGTCATAACGAGGACGGACATTGAGCGCAAGTGAAAATCATTCGCAAATAGAATTTTTTTTGCGAAGCTAGGTTTGGCAGGATCGAAGGGGGTGGCTTATCTGGTCCGGAGGTCGGCGACGCGGCTTTCGCAGACCAGAGGGGTCGTGCTGCCCGACATGGGAATGGTCATCCGCACCCGCGTCAGTTCCGAGAGTCGTTCGCCGGTTGCCTGGACCACGTTGCCGAAATCGATCGGCTCCTTTGTGAACATGGCGCCGAGCCTGCGCACAATGCGCTGTTCATTGCTGACCGGTACCGTATAGGGCGTGGTGCCGATGAAGAACAATGCGCGGATCGCTGTCGCGCGGCGCTCCCAACATGTCGAGGGGGGAACGTTGCCGGCATTCATCGGTACGAAGAAATTGACGCGGATCTGGCGGACGTCCGGATCGAACGACACCTCGGACTGGGGCATGGGATCGCCTTGGCCCTGCAGTTTCGGCAGTACCTGAATGGCGACGCTCCGGAGCCGTTTGATGCCGTAGTCGAAGATCGACATGGTTTCGCCCTGCAGGCGGTCGAATACATCCTGGGCCATCGCCGGTACGGGCGGCAGTACGGTGACGACCAGAGCCAGGGCGAGGCGTCGGATATTCCGTGGGTTCATCGGCTCAGGTTATGCCGGGTCGGCGGCGGCAGCAACGGAAGCTTTTCAGTCGGGCCAATGGCGGTGCAGCGTCACATGCTCCATCAACTCGGCGGGAATCTGGTCGATGCCGAGGCCGGGGGCGTCGTCCATGACGACATTGCCGGCCGCGATCGCCGTGCCGGGAACGGCCTCGCGGAGCGGGTTGGGGTTGCAGTCGACCTCGAGCAGCCCTTTGCCGCCGACCGCCGCCAGCAGATGCGCCGATGCCATGAGCCCGATGCCGCCGCCAAGGTAATGCGGACAATAGGTCAGTCCCGTATCGCGGATTGCGCGGGCGACCGGCAGGCAGGCCGAAAAACCGCCCCACTTGGCCATGTCGGGCTGCACGTATTTCAGATGTCCGGCGTTGATCGCCGACTTGAAGTCCTGCATGCCGGTGATGTTCTCGCCGGCCGCCAGCGGGATGCCGCCCGAGGACGCGAGACGCTGCCAGTCGGCGACCGGCGCGTCGGCGCGCAACGGTTCCTCCAGCCACTCGAGGTTCGCGTCCGAGGCGCCCTTGGTGAATTCCAGCGCGGCAGCGATGTCCCAGGCCTGATTGGCGTCGGCGAACAGCCGCTCTCCGTCATTTATGCCCGGGGCGATCGCCCTGAGTGCCGTCAGGTCGTCGGCCATGTCGAAGCCGACCTTGACCTTGAAGTTGTGGATGCCTTTTCCGCGCGCCTCGGCGATCACGGTTTCGGCGATGCCGATATGGATGCCGCTGGCGTAGACGGGCACGCTGTCTCCGGCGCCGTCGTCGATGAACTTACGCACCGGTTTGCCGGCGCGTCGGGCGGCCAGGTCCCATAGCGCAATGTCGATCCCGGCCGCGGCCTGGTTGAAGGGGCCGACCTCCAGGGTCTGCAGAACACGTACCTGGACTTTCTCGGTGATCTGACGGTACGCGTCTTCCGGGCTTTCGAATTGATGCGCCGTCAACAGCGGCCCCAGTTCCTCGACGGCGATCATGACCCGGTGTTCGGCGCCGCAGGACGGGAAGTTGCACCAGATCTCGCCGAAGCCGAAACTGCCGTCGTCGGCTTCGAGGCGCACGAACACGGCGGGCCGGTTGCGCATGACCCCGAAAGATGTCTCGACCGGTCGGTCGATGCCGACGCGCAACGCCCAGGCATCCACGCGGCGGATGCGGATCGGTCCGCCGTCGGCGGTCGGGTCGGATGCCGTCATTGTTCTCCCCCTAAAATCGGTGACCGATCATGGCACAAACGCGCGACGGGGCAAATCCCGGGGGCGCGATGTCGGACCCGGGAAAACCATACCCGTCCGGATATCCAACGACCGAGATCGACGAGGATACGGGCGCGCTGTCCACGATCCCCATGACGAAGCCTTGCGGGTCGGTGGGGCCTTGAGTTCTTCGGGCCTCATGGAGCGGATTTCGATTTCGGGCATTTTGCGTCATTTCCGATACTGGTGGACAACGTACAACTTCGGTACACTTCGCGCCATGCCGGTGGAAGTTGTCAAAATCGGAGAGCCGTTGCTGGCGGAAGTTCGCGGCGTCGATCTCACGAAATCGCTTGATGCGGCGACGAAGGCCGCCGTCAACGAGGCGTTTCTGGAGCATTGCGTGCTGGTCTTTCGCGATCAGTCGCTGACGCCGGCGCAGGTAGTCGCGTTCGAGCGCATCTTCGGCGAGCCGCAGATTCACGTGACCAAAAAGTACCGGCATCCGGAATTCGACGAATTGATCGTCATGACCAACCTCAATAAGGACGGCGAGGTCGATGCTTTCGAATCCCGGCGCGGCCTCGGCTGGCATTCCGACATGTGCTACCTCGACGTGCCTGCCAAGGCGACCGTCCTGCATCCGCTGGAGATTCCGGATCAGGGCGGCGATACGCTGTTCGCGAATATGGCCATGGCGTGCGCGGAAATGCCGGCGGCGCTCAGGAAAAAGATCGACGGCCTTAACGGCACGTTCCGTTTCGGCGGGCGTAGCAAGGACGTGCAGAACCGTCTCGATCCCGCCGACCGGGACAAGCCGTTGATCGATCATCCGGTGATCCGGCGCCATCCGGACACGGGGCGTGAGTCTGTCTTCGTCAATCCGATCCACACGGTCGGGATTCTCGGCATGCCTGATGACGAAGCGATTGTCCTTCTGGACGAAATCTATGACTGGTGCGGGCAGGAACGGTTCCAGGCGCGCCATCAATGGCGTATGGGCGATACCCTGATCTGGGACAACCGCTGCACATGGCATAGCGCAAGCGGCGACAATCCGCTGCGTCAGCGCCGCCGCTTTCTGCGCGGCAACATTGCCGGGAGCGTCCATTGATGACGATGATTACGCCCATCGAAGGTGCGTGCGTTTGGCACGGCCGCGACATCGCGGCGTCGGACCGTTGGGTGCGGACGCTCGAACCGGCACACGTCGTCGAACTTGAAGCTGCGCTGGCCGCGGTCGAGAAAAAAGGCATCGGCTGGCGCGACATCACGCCCGAGGATTTTCCGCTGCCCGGAGTCGCGGCCCTGATCGAGGATATCCGCGCCGAGCTCGAGGACGGCAGCGGCATGATGAAGCTTAGTGGGCTGCCGGTCGGACGCTATTCGGAAGACCAGTTACAGAAGCTCTACATGGGTCTCGGCTGCAATGTCGGCCGGCCGGTCTATCAGAACAAGCGCGGCGAGCTGATGCGTTTCATCCGCGACGAGGGCGGTGACGTCGGCAAGCGCTACGGCCAGATCGACAATGCCAGGATGGCGGACGGCAAGCCGTTCCTGTCGTCCTATGCGCGTACCCTCAACAACGGTGCGCTCAGGTTTCACACCGACCGCACCGACGTGGTCGTGCTGCTGTGCGTGCGCCAGGCGGCGAAAGGCGGGCTCAGCAAGGTGTGCAGCTCGGTGGCGGTCATGAACGAGATGATCCGCCGCCGCCCGGACCTCGCCGAAGTCCTGTTCGAACCGGTCTACCGCTGCCGCCTCGGCGAGGAAGCGGATACCGCCGATGCGCTATACGCGCTGCCCGTGTTCGGGGTGCGCGACGGATGTTTCACCAGCCACTTCTCGATGACCTATATCGAGGCGGCGCAGACCTCGGCCGCGGCGCCGAAGCTGACGGCGCAACAGGCCGAAGCGCTCGACATGCTTCGGAACCTGGCGGACGAGTTGTCCTTCGGGATGACGTTCGCGCCCGGCGACATCCAGTTCCTGAACTCGCATATTACCTATCACGCCCGCGAGCCGTTCGAAGACGACCGGGACGCGGGCCGCGACCGGCTATTGATGCGGCTCTGGCTCGCCATGCCCAACAGTCGCCCGCTGCCGGAGGATCACCGGGTGCTGTGGGGCGACGTCGATGCCGGCGCCGTGCGTGGCGGCATCGGGCAGGCAGATGCCTGATCTCCCCGAGTGACACGGGGCCGACCGCCGCTCAGTACGCGGAATCGCGTCCCGCCGCCGACGCGATTTCGCGCGCGCTCGGGTTGACCGAGGGCCGGAACGGCACCTCGACGACCGTGGCGTTGACCGGTTCGCCGGAAAAATCGACGTAGGCCTCCGGTAGTTCGGCCGTGAGTTCCGTGCCGATTTCGCTCATCGACCAAGGGACATAGCCGAGCGCGATGTTGCTCTCCAGTTCCGGCGACCACCAGGGCGACGTGATGTAGCCGACGCGGTGCCCGTTCAGATCGGAGATGAGCCAGAAGTCGGGCGCATAGTCGGTGATCGGTTGGCCGCCGAGCTCGAGCCCGACCAGTTTCATGGCGAACGGCGCTGTGCCGGCCTCGATCATGGCGCGCTGACGCTCCAGTTCCGCCTTGCCGATATACTCGGCGGTTTTCTGCCGCGGCACCTGATAGGAAAGATTGACCTGCAACGGGGACGTTTCGGCGTCCATGTCCTGGCCCCACGACAGGATGCCGGCGGCGATGCGCCGGTGATGCGCCGGGGCGATCACGCGAAGTCCGTAGCGCGACCCGATGCCGCGGATCGCGTACCAGACCTCTTCGGCGTTGAGGGATGCATCCCTGACATAGACCTCGTAGCCTTTCTCGCCGGTGAATCCGGTCTGGCTGATGACCACGGGGCAGCCGCCGATTTCGGTATTCATCAGGCCGTAATAGGGAATTTCACGGACCTCCTCGCCGACGATGTCGGCCAGCAGGTCCTCGGAAAGAGGCCCCTGTATCTGCAACGGCGCGACGTCGATCTCGGCGATGTCGACGTCGAAGCCGCAGCCGATGTTGACGCCTTGCAGCCATAGCATGAGATCGGAATCCGAGATCGAGAACCAGAACTCGTTCTCCGCGAGCCGCAGCAGCACCGGATCGTTGAGGATGCCGCCCTTTTCATTGCAAAGAATACAGTATTTGCCGTTCATCGGCCGGATTCGGGCCGCGTCGCGGGTGATCACGTAGTTGACGAACGCCTCGGCGTCCGGTCCCTTGACCCGGATCTGTCGTTCCACGGCGACGTTCCAGAGCGTCACGCGGTTGACCAGTGCGTCGTATTCCGCCATCGCGCCGCCGTCCTCCGGCCGTACGTAACCGCGTGGATGGTACATCCGGTTGTAGACGGTCGCCCGCCATGCGCCGGCCTCGATGGACAGGTGCCAGAACGGTGATTTCCGGACCCGGGTCGATATCAGCATCTGCACCGGAGTCGGGCCGGACTGGCGCAGGTTGACCGGAACCCGCCGGTCGGACTGGTCGACGCTGGGGACGTTGGGGTGGGCGCGGTAATTGAGGTCGCTTGCATCGGGCATGGCTAGGGCTCCTCTTCATGATCGCCGGTGGAGACGTGCCGGGGGCGGCGCGGAAACCGCCCGCGCATCATCGATCGTGACGGATCGGATTCGCCGGGTTCCCTTATCAAGGGGACCACTGCAGGCAATAGTAACGAACCACTGGAACCGGTCTTTAGAACACCCGACTTAAGGTGTGCCGTGGACGACGGGTGAAACCAGACCCTCGTCAATCGTCATTAGTATAAGCACCTCGCTGTCGCGTCCCGGCCGCAGAGGGAAAATCGGGCCGCGCAAACATTTATCGCAATCGATCTATTGCAATTGCGACTTATTATCATTAAATTTTATGCAGAAGATGTCGGCGATTTCGCCGTGCATAGGACTAACGAAAATGCTGAAAAGCCTGCTGCTGCCTAGAATTCGCGCGATCCCGCTGCCAAGCAGGGAAATCGGCCAGCGTGGCCTGCTCATCGCGGCCCTGGCGCTCGTCGTCTCGACGGTGCCGAACGGTTGGCGGATCGCCTTCGACGCCATGAGCGAGGCCTATCTTGCCGTCGCCGTGTTCGTCGCCGGGACCCTGATGCTGGTACTGTGGGCGGAACGCGCCCTTAAGACGGACCTCGGCATCTGGCTGAAGCGCAACCGCCGCTGGCAGGTGCCGGCGGCGACCCTGCTGGGCGCCTTCCCCGGTTGCGGCGGCGCCATCATCGCCGTGACGCAGTTTACCCGCGGCTATCTGAGTTTTGGGTCCGTGGTCGCCACGTTGACCGCGACGATGGGTGACGCGATGTTCCTTTTGCTGGCGCGCGACCCGCAAGCGGCGCTTCTGGTTCTCGGACTTTCCATGCCGGTCGCCGTGATCACCGGTTACGCGGTCGACCTCATCCACGGCCCCGGGTTTCTGCGCCGGAAACCCTCGAACACGCCGCCACCGAATTGCGACCGCGCCACGCCGAGACCCGCCGGGCGCCGGCCCGGCGAGGTTCTGTGGCTGATGCTCATTGTGCCGGGTCTCGTCATCGGCATTCTCGGTGCATTCCAGGTCGACGTGGACGCCCCATTCCTGGAACTCACCGGCTTCGCGCCGGCGCATTGGCTCGGCGTTATCGGCGCCGTGCTCGGACTCCTGATGTGGATCGGCAACGATCTCGGTAATTCGGGTTTCGTCGGCGAGGAAGCGGCGTATTCGAGCGCGCGTCCCGGCCTTCTGTCCTCGGCGATGGCCAACACCAATTTCGTGATGACCTGGGTGATCTTCGCTTTCGTCGGCTACGATCTGGCCGTGAGCGCGACCGGTCTCGATCTGGCGGCGTTCTTCGCGGTCTGGGGGCCGGTGGTGCCCACGGTCGCGATTCTTGTCGGGTTCATACCCGGTTGCGGCCCGCAGATCATGGTCACGACTCTCTATCTCGCGGGCTCGCTGCCGTTCTCGGCGCAACTCGGCAATGCCATTGCCAACGACGGCGACGCACTGTTTCCGGCGATCGCGGTTGCACCCAAGGCGGCGCTGGTGGCGACGATCTACAGCGCCGTGCCGGCCGCGCTGGTTGGCTACGGCTGGTACCTGATGGTTGAACGGGGTATCTGAGCGGCAGGCCTGTTGACGCCGGGCCAGGTTTCAAGGAAAACTCAATGACGATGGTTCCCGGTCCGCAAGCGCGCGCCGGGGAGTAAAAGGGAACGCGGTGAGGCGGACTTAATCCGCCGATTCCGTGACTGCCCCCGCAACTGTGAGCGGCGAGCGATCCCGAGGAGCACCACTGGACCCGACGGTCCGGGAAGGTTCGGGAAAGCGGCGACCCGCAAGTCAGGAGACCTGCCATCGAATGTCAACGCAACCCGGGCGGGGTGTCCCGGCAAGGAGCATTGCGATGCAGTTACGGCCCGGCCGTTTACACGTGACCGACCCTTGCCCCTCCCGCCCACCGCACGGAGGGCGCGATGGTTCTCGAAAACATACTCACCGTACTTCAATCTATAAGCGTCGGCACGCGCCGGGCAAAGGAGCTCGGCCGTCTCGGTTTCATGGAATGGCTGGCGTTCCTGCCGGCTAACAGCAATGTCGTCCGCGAGGCGCAAATGGCGCGTCAGCGAATCGGGCGTCTCGAATACAAGTCGACGGCAACGCGTGAGTTCGAGGGCATGATCGTGCTGTCGACGCGGCCGGTTCTCGTGCCCACGCACCGCGCGGACGCACGTGCACGCCGGCGCCGGAACTGAAACCGCAGGCGCCGGCGACGACAAGGCGCTTGAATCACTCTGTCACTTATTTATGATCACTGGGTCGGCCCCTTCGGAGCGAGAGCGACGAGGGTTAAATGGGAACACGGTGCGGCGTACCCATCAGGGACCAAGACCGTGGCTGCCCCCGCAACTGTGAGCGGATAGCCGTTGCCATTTGCGCCACTGGGAACACCCGGGAAGGCAGGCAACAAGGCGAAGACCCGCAAGCCAGGAGACCTGCCGGCAAGCAACGAGTCAATTCCGTCGGGTGTGACGGGGAAAGGAGACGACATGGTTACTCAGACAACGACGGCCGGTGCGGTCAAACTCGACATTCTGGCAATCGCTTTCGCGGCCCTGATCGGCCTGGGGATGATTTACGTTGCCGGGCACGTGCAGGCGTCGACGCTGCATGACGCCGCCCACGACGTGCGTCACGCGACCGGCTTCCCCTGCCACTGACGTCATGTTCACGCGCATACTGACCAGCGCATTGATCGCTGGTGCTGCCGCGGGCTTTATCGCGAGCCTGCTGCAGTTGTATTTCGTTCAGCCGGTGCTGCTGCACGCGGAGCTTTACGAGTCGGGTAAACTTGTTCACTTCGGCGCCGAAACGGTCAGCGCACACCAGGACGTGGGCGGCATCGAGCCGCTGCGCGACGGGCTGAGCATGGCCTTTACCATCGCGATCTATTGCGGCTACGCGCTGATCCTCGTCGCGGCGATGGCGCTGGCGACGCAACGGGGCGCGACGGTCAATGCCCGCAACGGCATGGTCTGGGGGATCGCCGGTTTCATCGCCGTCCATTTCGCGCCGGGCTTCACGCTCTCGCCCGAGGTGCCGGGCGTCGCCGCCGCCGATGTCTACGCGCGCCAGGCATGGTGGTTCGTGACGGTTGCCGCGGCCGCCGTGGCATTGTGGCTGATCGCGTTTGGCCACGGCGTGACGGCATGGGCCATTGCCGCGGCCCTGCTGCTGGCGCCGCACGTGATCGGCGCGCCGGAACCGGACCGGTTCACCGGGCCCGTGCCGACCGAGCTCGGCGCGCTGTTCGCCAGCCGCGCCTTCGGGGTCGGCATGGTGGCGTGGGTTCTCGTCGGCCTGTTCGCCGGATATCTGTGGAACCGTGACGCCGACGAAACGCGGACGGCCTAGGCCGGAGCTTCGGGGGCGCCGTCCAGAGTGATCGCAAAATGAACAGACCACTCGCGCTTCTCGCTGTCGGCTTGGTCCTGGGCGGCCTGACCGGTTTTCTCGTCGCCGCCGGCAACGGCATTACGCTCGACGGGCACGATCATGGCGATCATTCAGGCAGTCACGGCGATCACGGAAACCATGCGCCGCATGGCGAGATGCTGTCCCTGCCCGAGGGATCCGGCGCACCCGGCATCCGCATCAACGCGACGCCGGACCCGGTTTCGGGATGGAACCTGGAGATCGTGACCGACGGCTTCCGCTTTGCGCCCGAACGCGCCGGCATGGACCATGTTCCGGGCGAGGGGCATGCGCACGTCTATGTCGACGGCGAGAAGATCGCGCGCCAGTACGGTTCGTGGCTTCACATCTCCGGTCTGGCGCCGGGCGCGCATGTGATTGCCGTGACGCTCAACGCCAACGACCACCGGTTGCTGGCTGTCGGCGGCAAGCCACTGCGTGCCGAGACGACGATCACCGTGCCGGAATAGGCGGCAGGCGTGCCACCAGAAGCTCGCGCAGCCGTCCGCAGGCATGTGCATCGGTGATCATACCCTCCGGGCTCTCGATATAGACCCGGCAGCTCGCGACGATATCGTCGAGATCCGTTGAAAGCGACACGCCCGAGAAAACGTAGCTCGCCATGGCCTCGCCCTGCAGCGCCACCGTGACCGGGTTACCGCAACAGTTCATGCAGGCCGCGAGTGCCGGTCGCACCCGCCCGGCGAGACCGGCGGCATTCAATGCGTTGTCGATCTCCTCGAGATCGATTCCGGCCGCTCGGGGCCGGCTCGAAAGGCTGCATTCCTGACAGATCAGCAATCGTGCGGCGCCGGACATGCATGCAATCCTTTGTCGTTGTCCTGCCGATGGAAAAAGCGCATTGGCGGCGACGAAAGAGCGAAAAGTGGTGGGCCCGGCAGGACTCGAACCTGCAACCAGACGGTTATGAGCCGTCGGCTCTAACCAGTTGAGCTACAGGCCCACCAGGGCGCGGGCACGCCCGCGCGGACAACTGATTACCCTGTTTCCACCGATGATGACAGGGCGAAATGGTACCCGTCCAGCAGTTGCCGCCGTCTTGTCATTTGCCGGGCGCGTCCTCATGTGAGAGAACGTCATGCAATGCAACGGGAGGTTCCGATGACCTTTGGACGACGGACGTTCCTGACTTTCGGTTTCTGTCTGGCGGTGGCCGCCGGGCTCGCGACGGCGTTGCCGGCGAGCGCGCACCATGGCTGGCGCTGGGCCGAGGACGGCAATTTCGAGATCACCGGCACGATTACCCTTGCCCGGCTCGGCAATCCGCACGGGCTGGTGCGCCTCAACGTCAATGGCGAGAAGTGGACGGTCGAGGTCGGCCAGCCGTGGCGCAACGACCGCGCCGGTCTGACCGACGCACACTTCGCCGAGGGCAAGGAGATAACGGTCAGCGGTCACCGCTCGAAAGACCCGAACGAGAGGCTGGTCAAGGCCGGGCGGGTGATCATCGACGGCAATACGTACGACCTTTATCCGGAACGGGGCTGACGTCCCGCCGGCAATAAAACGATAACGGCGGGAGGGAACGCGCCGGCACCGCGTCCGAATTCGTCAGGGAGGCAGACGACGTGGACATTCTGACGACGATCGCATCGTCCGAGCCGGCGGTGCTGCTTCGGGGCTCGTTCTGGGTTTACCCGCTGGTCAATGCCGCGCACATCCTGGGGATTGCGCTGCTGATCGGCGCCATCGTGCCGTTCGACCTCCGGCTCATGGGCGTGATCCGCAGGGGGCGTATCCGCAACCTCGCGAATATACTGGTGCCGACGGCGGCGGCCGGGCTCGCCCTCGCCGCGGTCAGCGGCACCGCGCTGTTCATTGTCAAACCCGTCGATTACGCGCAGTCGGATCTGTTCATCTACAAGCTCGCGGTGATCGGTGCCGGGCTCATCAACATCGGTTGGGTGCGTTCGAACCCGCGCTGGTCCGAACTGGTGCAGACAGAGGACAGTATCCTCAATCCGACCGAGCCCAACCGTAAGCTTCGTATCGCGGGTGCCGCGTCGATCCTGATCTGGATTTCGGTCCTGATCCTCGGCCGCCTGATCGGGTATTTTATGTGAGGGCTTTGACCGCCGTCAGTAATCCAGGAAGCTGCGGAGTTTCCTGGAGCGCGACGGATGCTTGAGCTTGCGGAGCGCCTTGGCTTCGATCTGGCGGATACGTTCGCGGGTGACCGAGAACTGCTGGCCGACTTCCTCCAGCGTATGGTCCGTGTTCATGCCGATGCCGAAGCGCATGCGCAGCACGCGTTCCTCGCGCGGCGTCAGCGACGCCAACACGCGGGTCGTGGTCTCGCGCAGGTTGGCCTGGATCGCCGCGTCGAGCGGCTGCACCGCCAGCTTGTCTTCGATGAAATCGCCCAGGTGGCTGTCCTCCTCGTCGCCGATCGGCGTTTCGAGGGAGATCGGCTCCTTGGCGATCTTGAGCACCTTGCGCACCTTTTCCAGCGGCATCGAGAGCTTGGTCGCCAGTTCCTCCGGCGTCGGCTCGCGGCCGATCTCGTGCAGCATCTGGCGTGACGTGCGGACCAGCTTGTTGATGGTCTCTATCATGTGCACGGGGATCCGGATGGTGCGCGCCTGGTCGGCGATCGACCGGGTTATAGCCTGGCGAATCCACCAGGTCGCATAGGTCGAGAACTTGTAGCCGCGGCGGTACTCGAACTTATCGACCGCCTTCATCAGGCCGATGTTGCCTTCCTGGATCAGGTCGAGGAATTGCAGGCCGCGGTTGGTGTACTTCTTGGCGATCGAGATCACGAGACGCAGGTTGGCCTCGATCATTTCCTTCTTGGCCTTGGCGGCCTCGCGTTCGCCCTTTTGGACGATGCCGACGATGCGGCGGAATTCCTGGATCGGCAGGCCGACGGCGCCTGACACCTCGGCCACTTCCATGCGGATCGCGATGACATCGTCCTTGTAGCGTTCGGCGAAGCGCTGCCAGTTCTTGGTCGGCATCTTCTTGCACGTCTTGATCCAGTCCGGATCGAGTTCGTGGCCGCGGTAGTTTTCGAGGAAATCCTCGCGGCGGATGCGCGACGTGGTGGCGAGGCGCAGCAGCTTGCCTTCGAGCCGGACAAGCCGCTGGTTGAGGCCGTAGAGCTGGTCGACGAGCGCCTCGATGCGGTCGTTGTTGAGGTGCACGCCCTCCATCAGCTCGATCAGTTCCTGACGCAGCTTGGCGTAACGTTTTTCCTGCGACGTCTTGAACTCGCCGGTGCCCTGCATGGCTTCCATGCGGATCACCTGCAGGCGCTGGAATTTCTTGTAGGTCTTGGCGATGTTCTCGAAGGTCTCGATGACCTCGGGCTTCAGCTTTTCCTCGAGCGCGGCGAGGGACAGGTTGTTCTGTTCGTCATCCTCGTCGTCCTCGTCCTCGTCGCTGCTTTCCTCGCCGTCCTTGTTCTCTTTCTCGTCCTCGTCGTCGGGTGAGGCTTTTTTCTTGGTCTCTTCTTTTTTGTCGGCCTTGTTCTCCGCCGGCTTTTCTTCTTCCTTGGCGGCTGGCGTGGCTTCAGAACCCTCTTCTTCTTCATCGTCCTCGCCTTCGCCGGGCTGCGGCTGGCCAGGGCCGCCGCCCATGGTGGCGTCCAGGTCGACGATCTCGCGGAGCAGAATCTCCTCGTTCACCAGCGCGTCGTGCCAGCGCACGATGGCCTGGATCGTCAGCGGACTTTCGCAGATGCCGCCGATCATCATGTCGCGGCCGGCCTCGATGCGCTTGGCGATGGCGATCTCGCCCTCGCGCGACAGCAGTTCGACCGACCCCATTTCGCGCAGGTACATGCGGACCGGGTCGTCGGTGCGGCCGAGATCGCTGTCGTCGACGTTGCCGGCGGTGGACTTCTCGCCTTCCTCGGCCTCTTCCTCGGCCTGGGCGTCGTTGGCGGCTTCTTCCTGTTCCTCGTTCTCGACCACGTTGATGCCCATTTCGGAGAGCATCGCCATGGTGTCTTCGATCTGCTCGGAGGAGACGTCTTCCGGCGGCAGCGCGGTGTTCAGTTCGTCATAGGTGACGTAGCCGCGTTCCTTGCCCTTGGTGACCATCTTCTTGACGGCGGCACCCAAAGTATCCAGGAGCGGGCTGTCCGTGCTTTCTTCCGTTGTGGTGCGGGCTTCGCTAGTCTGTGCTTTGGCCAATAGTAACAACCCCTATACGCCCGGTGCCCTCATGGCGTCCGGCGACCCCAATATCAGTTGACCTTCAACGCCTTCATGCGGCCGAAGGTCAGTTCCGTCGTGTCTTCCCCCAGCGCCGCTTCGGCCTGACGCAACTCCCCGTCCTGGGCCTTCGCGGTGAGTCTCTGCCAAGTGTCCAGCCACCCGTTCAGAGCCTCTTTAACGTCACCGTCCGATCTTGCGAACCGGGCGTGCATATAGACGTTTTTGCTCAAAAGCGTGCCGATTTCGGCACCAAAACCTTCCTCCGAGAGGTGGTTCCGCAGCCCCTCGGAGTCAAGGCTTTCATACCGAGCGAGGGTGTTTAAGACCTGCTGGCGCAGATTGTCAAGCTCGACCGCTGAAAACTCAAGCATACCAAGGCGTTCCTCGACCTCGTCGAAGATCTCGGGATGATTGATCAGGGTCGCCAGCAATATTCTTTCGCGGAGCACGTCGGCGGGGGTAATGCCGCTGGTTTCGGTGCGCGCGTCGGCCATTACCGCGCCCTCGACCTTGACCTTGCCGAAACCGCCCCGAGGCGTGAATTTCTCGCGTCCGCCGCCGCGGCCGGGCGCCTGGCCGCGTTCGCCCCAGAGCTTGCGTGAAAAATAGTCGGAGAAATGCCTGCGGAACGTGGCGTCGGAAATATCGCGGGCGCGCTGGTCCAGTTTCTGCTGCACGTCGGCGCGGTCCTCGGGCGTATTGGGCATGCGCCCGTGCGTAATCTCGCGCCAGATCATCTCGGACAAGGGCAGCGCGGCGGCCAGGACGTCGTCGAACGCTTTGCGGCCCTGGCTGCGGACCAGACTGTCCGGGTCCTCGCCCGCGGGCAGGATCGCGAAGCGCAGCGCGTGTCCCGCCTGCATGATTGGCAATGCGCGTTCGGCGGCACGGAAGGCGGCGCGCTGGCCCGCCTCGTCGCCGTCGAAGCACATGACGGGCTCGCGCACCACGCGCCAGAGATCCTTCAATTGATCCTCGGTCAAGGCCGTGCCGAGCGGCGCGACGGCGTTGTCGAAGCCGGCGAGGCCGAGACCGATCACGTCCATGTAGCCCTCGCAGACGATCATGCGCCCGGCCTTGCGTGCCGGGGCGGCTGCCTTGTCGAGGCCGTAGAGCGCGTAGCGTTTCTGGAACAGCGGTGTTTCCGGGCTGTTCAGGTACTTGGGTTCGCCGTCGCCGAGGATGCGGCCGCCGAAGCCGATGACGCCGCCGCGCCGGTCGAGGATCGGAAACATGACCCGGCCCCGGAACCAGTCGTACGGCTCCCGGTCTTCCGGTGCCCGCAGCAAACCGGCCTCGATCATCAGTTCCTCGGAAATGCCGTCGCGGCCGAGTGCCGCCTTGAGCGCGCCCCGCGCATCGGGGGCGAAACCGAGCCGCCAGTGCCGGGCCGAGGCATCGTCGAGCCCGCGTTTTTTCAGATATGCCAGCGCGCCGCGCCCTTCCGGCATCCGGAGCATCTTCTCGAAGAACTTGGCGGCAGCTTCGTTGACGTCGGCCAGTGTCTTGCGTTTCTGGTGGCGTTCCCGTTCCTCGGGCGTGTCGCGCGGCATCTCCAGGCCGGCTTCCGAGGCCAGTTTCTCGACCGCCTCCGGGAACGACATGCCCTCGACTTCTATCAGGAAGGTGAACACATCGCCCGAGTTCTGGGTCGAAAAGCACTTATAGAAACCCTTGTCTTCCAGCACGTGGAAGCTCGGTGTCTTTTCCTTGGTGAACGGCGACAGACCCCAGAAATCGCCGCGCGCGCGTTCCTTCAAGCGCACGGTGCGGCCGACGACGTCGGCGATCGACACGCGTCGCCTGATTTCGTCGAGGAATTCCGGGCTGAATGTGCTCATGGGCGCTCCACAGGTGAACGGGATAATCTACGCTAGCGGGGGGGAACGTGGAAGGGTGCGGACGGCCCTGAACCACCCAGTTACCCCCATTTTCATCCACAACACTGCCGTCATCCTGAATTTAGTTCAGGATCCATGAGGCCTCGGCGTTGCCGGTGTTTATTGATATGAGGCCTGAATCAGGTTCAGAACGACGAAAACGCGCGAATCGTCAGGCGCCCAGCTTGGTCTTGACGGTGCCGGCGGCCTTGGAGAAGTCCATGCGTCCGGCGTAGTGCTCCTTCAGGTAGCCCATCACCTTGCCCATGTCCTTGATGCTGTCGGCGTCCGATTTCTTGATGGCTTCGTCGATGGCGGCATCCGTCTCTTCACCGGAGAGCTGCGACGGCAGGAACGCCTCGATGCAAGAGATCTCTTCCGATTCCTGCTGCGCGAGGTCCGGCCGACCACCGTTGGAATAGGCCTCGATGCTGTCGCGGCGCTGCTTCACCATCGACTGCATCAGCCCGAGAATCTCGTCGTCGGAGATGCCGTCCGTGTTGCCCTTGGCGCGGGCCTGGATATCGCGGTCCTTGAGCGCCGCGTTGATCAGGCGGATCGTCGACACTTTGCGCTCTTCCTTGGCGCGCATGGCGTCCTTGAGCATGTCGTTCAGTTGCTGCCGCAGCATGGAATCTTCCCTCCATTGGTCGAGCGGCCCGGACGTTATCCTATAGGGTCATCGCTGACAACCGGATTAAATTTTCCAACCTATTGATTTTAAAAGATTAAAATAATTGCCGCATTCTCTTGACGCGGCGAGGGGCTTTGCGTATCTACTTCGCCAGTCAAAACCGGACCCGGCTGGCACATATCGTGACACAACAGGTAGAAACAACGGCGCCCGATCACAAGGGTGCGGAGTCTTTGCGCGCCCCACGCGGTGCGACCGCCGCCATCGTTCTGGCCGACGGCACGGTGTTCTGGGGCCGCGGCGTCGGCGCCGCCGGCGAGGCGGTCGGCGAGGTCTGCTTCAATACTTCGCTCACCGGCTACCAGGAGATCATGACCGATCCCAGCTACGCCGGTCAGATCATTACCTTCACGTTCCCGCACATCGGCAACGTGGGCGCGAACCCCGAAGACATCGAGACCATAACCCCGGCCGCCCGGGGTTGTATTTTAAGGGCCGACATCACCGAACCTGCCAACTGGCGCGCGACGCAGCATCTGGACCAGTGGCTCAAGTCCATGAACCTGCCTGGGATCGCCGGCGT
Source organism: Rhodospirillales bacterium (assembly GCA_965229805.1). Lineage (GTDB taxonomy): Bacteria > Pseudomonadota > Alphaproteobacteria > Rhodospirillales > Casp-alpha2 > UBA4479. Next base: position 725,893 of record CBDDJO010000001.1, read on the forward strand.
CGACACGCGCAGGCTGACGCGCCGGATCAGGGACGCGGGCGCGCCCAACGGTGTGATCGTGCACGCCCCCGACGGCACGTTCGATATTCCGGCGCTGATCGAGAAAGCCAAGGCCTGGCCCGGCCTCGAAGGCATGGACCTGGCCATCGAGGTCACCTGCAAGCAGACATATAAGTGGGACGAGACCCGTTGGGTCATTGGCGAGGGCTACGGCAAGCTCGCCGATCCGAAATACAAGGTCGTCGCCATCGACTACGGCATCAAGCTCAATATCCTGCGCTGCCTGGCCTCCGCCGGCTGCGACGTGACCGTGGTCCCGGCGACGGCAACGGCCGACGACATCCTCGGCCATGCGCCGGACGGGATTTTCCTCTCCAACGGTCCCGGCGATCCGGCGGCGACCGGGGAATACGCGGTGCCGGTGCTCAAGGACCTTATTGCCAGCGAAAAGCCGATCTTCGGCATCTGCCTCGGTCATCAGCTGCTGTCGCTGGCCCTCGGCTGCAAGACGTCGAAGATGCACCAGGGTCACCGCGGCGGCAACCAGCCGGTCAAGGATCTCGCCACCGGCCGGGTCGAGATCACCAGCCAGAACCACGGCTTCGCGGTTGACGGCAAGGACCTGCCCAAGGGCGTGGTCGAAAGCCACGTGTCGCTGTTCGACGGCTCCAACGAGGGCGTGCGCGTCGAGGGCAAGCCGATCTTCTCGGTGCAGTATCATCCGGAGGCATCGCCGGGCCCGACCGACAGCCACTACCTCTTCAAGCGCTTCACCGACCTGATGGACGGGGCGAAATGAGCATGCGGTTAATGAACCACAGAGGCACAGAGGCTGGTATTCCGATGCCGTCATCCCGGCGAAGGCCGGGGCCAGTGATGACGCCGGTATTTCTGGATTCCGGCCTGCACCGGAATGACGTGTTAGGGGTGGCGTAGAACCATGCCGAAAAGAACAGACATCAAATCCATTATGATCATCGGCGCCGGGCCCATCGTCATCGGCCAGGCGTGCGAGTTCGACTACTCCGGCGCGCAGGCGTGCAAGGCGCTGAAGGAGGAGGGCTACCGCGTCATCCTCGTCAACTCCAACCCCGCCACCATCATGACGGACCCGTCGATGGCCGACGCCACCTACGTCGAGCCGATCACGCCGGAAGTGCTGGAAAACATCATCGCCAAGGAACGTCCGGACGCATTGCTGCCGACCATGGGCGGGCAGACCGGCCTCAATGCCGGGATGGCGCTCGACGAGCGCGGCACGCTGGAAAAATACGGCGTCGAACTGATCGGCGCACGCGCCGACGTTATCGCCAAGGCCGAGGACCGGCTTTTGTTCCGCGACGCCATGGACAAGATCGGCCTCGGCACGCCGCGTTCGGAAATCTTCACCGGCGAATACGAGATGATCGAGATCCCCGATCATGACGGTAAGGTGAAGGAAGTCACGATGCTGTCGGCGGCCTCGAAACAGAAGGCGATGGACGCGCTCAAGATCGTCGGCCTGCCGGCCGTGATCCGGCCCGCCTTCACACTCGGCGGCACCGGTGGGGGGATCGCCTTCACCGCCGAGGAATACGAAAAGATCGTGACGTCCGGCGTGCAGGCGTCGCCGATCAACCAGGTGCTCATCGAAGAGTCCGTGCTCGGCTGGAAGGAATTCGAGATGGAGGTGGTCCGCGATCACGCGGACAACTGCATTATCATCTGCTCGATCGAGAACGTCGACCCGATGGGCGTGCACACCGGCGACAGCATTACCGTCGCGCCGGCGCTGACGCTGACCGACAAGGAATACCAGATCATGCGCGACGCCTCGATCGCGGTGCTGCGCGAGATCGGCGTCGATACCGGCGGCTCCAACGTGCAGTTCGCGGTCAACCCGGAAGACGGGCGCCTGGTGGTGATCGAAATGAATCCGCGCGTGTCGCGCTCCTCGGCGCTGGCGTCCAAGGCGACCGGTTTCCCGATTGCCAAGGTCGCGGCCAAGCTCGCCTGCGGCTACACGCTGGACGAACTGGACAACGACATCACCGGCGTCACGCCGGCGTCGTTCGAGCCGACCATCGACTACGTGGTCACCAAGATTCCGCGCTTCACGTTCGAAAAGTTCCCCGGCACCGAGGCGTTGCTGACGACATCGATGAAATCCGTCGGCGAGGCGATGGCCATGGGCCGCACCTTCGAGGAAAGCCTGCAGAAGGGCATGCGCTCGATGGAAACGGGATTGACGGGCCTCAACGAGATCGAGATCGAGGGCGCGGTCAAGCCGGACGGCGCGGTCGATATCGACGTCCTCAAGGCGGTGCTGACCGAGGCGCGGCCCGACCGCATCCGTTACATCGCCCAGGCCATGCGCCACGGCATGGCGATGGAGGATATCCAGACCGCGTCGAAGTACGACATCTGGTTCCTGGAGCGTATCAAGAACATCGTCGACGCCGAGGAACGGGTGCGCCGTGACGGCATCCCGGACGATGCGCAGGACCTGATGAAGCTCAAGAAGCTCGGTTTCTCGGACGAGCGCCTGGCCGAGCTGACCGGCCAGGCATTCGAAGCGGTGACCGCGGCACGTCACAAGCTAGGTGTGACGCCGGTCTACAAGCGCGTCGATACCTGCGCCGCCGAGTTCGCTTCGCAGACGTCTTATATGTACTCGTGTTACGAGGGCGACGGCCTGAATGCACCGGAATGCGAGGCCGAGCCGACCGACCGCGACAAGGTCGCGATCCTCGGTGGCGGCCCCAACCGGATCGGCCAGGGGATCGAGTTCGATTACTGCTGCGTGCACGCGGCCTACGCGCTCAAGGATGCGGGCTATGAGGCGATCATGGTCAACTGCAACCCGGAGACGGTCTCGACCGACTACGACACCTCTGACCGGCTCTACTTTGAGCCGCTGACCGCCGAGGACGTGATCGAGCTGCTGCGCGTCGAGCAGCGCAAGGGCTCGCTCAAGGGCGTGATCGTGCAACTGGGCGGGCAGACGCCGCTGAAGCTCGCCGCCGCACTTGAAAACGCGGGCATTCCGATCCTCGGCACGTCTCCCGATGCCATCGACCTCGCCGAGGACCGGGAACGGTTCCAGGCGCTTTTGAACAAGACCGGCCTGAGCCAGCCCGCGAACGGGCTCGCGCGCTCGCACGAGGAAGCCATGAAGGTCGCCAAGCAGGTCGGCTATCCGCTGGTGATCCGGCCCAGCTACGTGCTCGGCGGACGGGCCATGGAAATCGTCCACGACGACATCGCGCTAGAACGTTACATGCGCGAGGCGGTCGTGGTGTCCGGCAAGAGCCCGGTGCTGCTCGACAGCTATCTGCAGGACGCGATCGAGGTCGACGTCGACGCGCTTTCGGACGGTACCGACGTCTACGTCGCCGGCATCATGCAGCACATCGAGGAAGCGGGCATTCATTCTGGCGACAGCGCGTGTTCGCTGCCGCCGTTCTCGCTCGGCCCGGACGTCATCGACGAGCTGGAGCGCCAGGCCATCTTGCTCGCCAAGGCGCTGGGCGTGGTCGGCCTGATGAACGTGCAGTTCGCGGTCCAGGGCACGGAGATCTACATCCTCGAGGTCAATCCGCGCGCGTCTCGGACCGTACCCTTCGTCGCCAAGGCAACCGGCGTGCCGATCGCCAAGATCGCGGCCCGGCTGATGGCCGGCGAGAAGTTGGCAAGCTTCGACCTGCCGAAACGCGGCACCATGAAGCACGTCGCCGTCAAGGAAGCGGTATTCCCGTTCTCACGCTTCCCGGGCGTCGACACGATCCTCGGTCCGGAGATGAAATCGACCGGCGAGGTCATGGGCATCGACCGGGACTTCAACCGCGCCTTCGCGAAATCCCAACTCGGCGCCGGCATGAGCCTGCCGATGTCGGGCGGCGTCTTTATCTCGGTCCGCGACGGGGACAAGGAAAAGGCACTGGAGATCGCGAAGATCCTGAGCGCCAACGGCTTCTCGATCATGGCCACCGGCGGCACGCAACGGTTCCTCGAGGCCAACGGCGTCGCCGCGCGCAAGGTCAATAAGGTGCTGGAGGGGCGGCCGCACTGCGTCGATGCGCTCACCAACGGGGACGTGCAACTCGTCATCAATACGACCGAGGGCGCGCGCTCCATCGCCGACAGTTATTCCATCCGCCGTACCGCACTGGTCAACCAGGTGCCTCACTATACGACCATGACCGCGGCCCGCGCCGCCGCCGAGGCGATTGCCGCCATTATCGCGGAGGGTGGCGCCGGCGGGCTTGAAGTCGCGCCCTTGCAGGCCTATTTTGAAGCGTCGTATTAGGCTTTTCCCTTAAATGATGCCGCGCTGGTGATCGCCTTTCGGTGATCCGGGCCGGTATTTATCGGGGAATATTAAAGGAGGGCCGGGGTTTCCGGCCGGGGAACATGGAACGTGTGCCGATGACGCGAGAGGGTCTCCAGGCCCTCGAACAGGAACTGAGGCGGCTGAAGTCCGAAGAGCGGCCGGCGGTGATCAAGGCGATCGCCGAGGCCCGCGAGCACGGCGATCTTTCCGAGAACGCGGAATACCACGCCGCGCGCGAAAAGCAGGGCTTTATCGAAGGCCGCATCGCCGAACTGGAAGACGTCACCAGCCGCGCCGAAGCCATCGACACCGCGAACATGTCGGGCGACACCGTGAAGTTCGGCGCCTTCGTGCTGGTCGCCGACGCCGACACCGACGAGGAAACCACGTATCGGATCGTCGGCGCGATGGAAGCCAACCTCGACGAGGGCAAGATCTCCGTCACGTCGCCGCTGGCGCGCGCGCTGATCGGCAAGACCATCGGCGACGTCGTCGAGGTCGCGACCCCCGGTGGCGGCAAATCCTACGAAATCTGTGAGGTCAACTGGACCTGAGGGGTGCGCGCGGCGCAGCCTCCAACGTCGCCCTGAACTTGATTCAGGGCCCATGCAATCATGGTCTGACGGTGTCGGTTTTTCATGGACCCCAAATCAAGTTTGGGATGACGGGCGGTGTTTGATCTCGGAGATTATTCCTCTTCCACTTCGGCGTCCGCGTCGATCGGCACGCCGGGCTGGTTCTTCGACGTGCGGATGGTCTCCAGCGTCGTCACCGTGGTGACGTGCGTCGCCGACGTGATGCCCATGGTCAGTTCGTCGCGGTGTTCCTTGTCGCGCGCCACGACCTTGAGGAGAAAGTCGTCGGTGCCGCGGATCATGTGGCACTCGCGAACCTCGGGCCAGCCCGCCATCAGGTCCTCGAATTCCTTCAAGACCGTCTGCGACTGGCTGTCGAGCCCGACCAGCGCGAAGAACATTTCCTTGTAGCCCATCAGGCCGCCGTCGATCTCGGCGTGATAGCCGTGAATGAAACCGGTTTCCTCAAGCGCGCGCACACGCCGTAGGCATGGCGGCGCCGAGATTCCCGCGCGCGCCGCTAGGTCGACGTTGGTGATGCGGCCGTCATCCTGTAGGTCGCGGAGAATCCGGAGATCGATGGCGTCGAGTTTCACTTTTTGCAACGGCGTGCTCCCTTGGGGCCCTGTATTTGAATCATGTCGTATCACCTTTCGCCGCGTACGCGCAATGATGTTGCGCAATAAAATTGCGTTCATGTATGACGATGGCACGACCGGTGGTAAACCTGCATGAAACCGCCCGGAAACCCATCCGCGCCGCATCCGTCCGTTGCGTCCGCACGCGGTTCGGCTTATTTAGGAAGCCATCCGAATTAACCATATGCTGGCATCCCGCAGGAGAACGCCATGTCCGACCCCCGCCACAGCAAAGTCCTGATCATCGGTTCCGGCGCCGCCGGTTACACGGCCGCGATTTATGCGGCGCGGGCGTCTCTGGAGCCGGTGTTGGTGCGGGGCATCCAGCCGGGCGGCCAGTTGACCATCACGACCGACGTCGAGAATTATCCGGGTTTCGCCGAGGTGATCCAGGGGCCGTGGCTGATGGACCAGATGTACGAACAGGCCGGGCACGTCGGTACCGAGATGATCGAGGACACGATCGTCGAGGTCGACCTGTCCAAACGGCCGTTCCGCGCCGTCGGCGATAGTGGGGCGGAGTATTTCGGCGACACCCTGATCATCGCCACCGGCGCCAGTGCACGCTGGCTGGGCCTGGAAAGCGAGCAGAAATTCATGGGCTTCGGTGTTTCCGCGTGCGCGACCTGCGACGGGTTCTTCTATCGCGGCAAGGAAGTGGCCGTGATCGGCGGCGGCAATACCGCGGTCGAGGAAGCACTCTACCTGACCAACCACGCGTCCAAGGTCTATCTGGTGCATCGCCGCGACGAACTGCGCGCCGAAAAGATCCTGCAGGACCGGCTGTTCAAGAACGAGAAGATCGAGGTCGTCTGGGACCACACGCTGGAAGAAGTGCTGGGCGAGCAGGGCGGCAAGGGGGTGACAGGCGCGCGCCTAAAACACGCCAAGTCTGGCGAAACCCAGGACCTGGCCGTCGACGGCGTTTTCATCGCCATCGGCCACGACCCGAACACCAAGCTGTTCATGGGCCAGCTCGACATGTGGGACGACAACTACATCAAGACCGTGCCGGGCACGACGCAGACCAGCGTCGAGGGCGTTTACGCCGCCGGCGACGTGCAGGACCGCATTTACCGCCAGGCGGTGACCGCGGCGGGCACCGGCTGCATGGCGGCGCTCGAGGCGGAAAAATTCCTGGCCGAGAACGAGAATCAGGAGGCCGCGGCCGCCGAATAGGCCGGGCTCCACATCCACTGGCCGGCCGGGGAGGGTGGCGGTGCCGATCGATTGGGACAAACTCAGGGTCTTTCACGCCGTCGCCGACGCCGGCAGCTTCACGCATGCGGGCGAGACTCTCAATCTGAGCCAGTCGGCCGTCAGCCGTCAGGTGTCGGCGCTCGAACAGAGCCTCGGCACGCCGCTGTTTCATCGTCACGCGCGCGGCCTGATCCTGACCGAGCAGGGTGAAACGCTTTACGACACCGCGCACAACGTGTTCGCGCAACTGGCGCGGGTTCAGTCGCAACTGGCGGAAAACAAGGAACGTCCTCAGGGCGCCCTGAAGGTATCGTCGACCGTCGCCTTCGGGTCGGTGTTCCTGGCGTCGCGCATGAAGGAGTTCGTCAACCGCTATCCGGATATCGAGGTGTCGCTGGTGCTGGCCGATACCGAGCTCGATCTGTCCATGCGGCAGGCCGACGTGGCGATCCGCCTGACCCCGCCGACCCAGCCCGATCTCGTGCAGCGTCAGCTGATGACCCTGCATTATCGAATTTACGCTGCGCCCGAATACCTGCAGCAGATGGGCATGCCCAAGAACGCGCGCGACCTCGACAAGCACCGCATCGTCGTCTACGGCGACGACGCGCGTCCGCCGGCGGCGAACCTCAACTGGCTGCTGACCGAGCACGCCAAGGACGGTATCCCCCGCAAGCCGGTGCTGCGGGTCAATTCGATCTACGGAATCCTGCGTGCGGTGCAAAGCGGGCTCGGCATCGGCGCGCTGCCGGAATACATGGGCCGGGAAATCGGCAATCTCGTGGAAGTCCTGCCGGAATTGCAGGGGCCGGAACTGAACATGTATTTCGTCTATCCGGAAGAGCTGAGGGATTCCGCCAGAATCGTGGCTTTCCGCGACTTCATCGTGGAAAAACTGGCGCCCATCAAGAGATAGCAGTTTTGTGACAAGCCATGCGCTCAATGCATGGCTGCAATACGTGTTTTTCTCTGGTGTGCGCCCATAATCTGCCTATATAAACTCTGCATTCGATGTTGCAACGCAACAACGAAGACGGAATTCGGAACCGGATGATCGCGCTGAACACGCTGTATCTCCAGAAGGTTCCACCCAGTTTCCGGACGCCCTGTCCGGAAAAGAGGGACCGGTCTCCGGCCCCTCGCGTCTCCCAGACGTGAAGCCTCCCTGTTTAAAACTCGCCCCCGGGGTTCGTCCCCGGGGGGTTTTTTTTATGTGAAATGTGGTTAGCGGAGCGCGCGCGGATTGCTCTCGGCGAGGGTCGCGCGGACCCGGGCCAGCAACAGCGCGTGGTCTTCGGGGGTGCCGTTCCCCTGGCGTATTTTCGCGGCGAGCGCGCTCAGGTCCTCGCCGTCCGTATCCATGCCGTCGATCTGCCGGCCGACGATGCCGAGGGCGTTGGCCGCCATCAGCGCCTTGTAGCGCTGGTCGCCGTCGAGCACGCCGGTGAGATCGCCTCGGACGATATCCCGGGCGATTCCCAGTAGCGCCGCCAGTGACGGCGCCGGACGCACGGGCGCGGCGTTCTCCGGCAGGGGGGCGGGGTCGGCGGGCGCGGTTTCCGTGAGAATTTCCAATTCCAGCTCGGGGACGATATGCGCGGTGAGCGCCAGCTCCAGGTTGCGCTCGCCGCCGGAGACGAAACGGTCCGCCTGCTGCAGGGCGATCACCGCCCAGCGCATGGTCGCCATCACCTGCCAGTAACCGATTTGCGCGGGGTCCACGGTGCGGTCGCTTTCCGTCTCGTAGCCCCGGATCAGCGCCTCAAGCGACCCGACACCGCCGCATGTCCGGTCGTTCGCGCCGAAGCGCCAGCATTTGGCGGTGAGCCAGCCGATGTCCTCCATCGGGTCGGACCAGCCGGCGAATTCCCAGTCGAGGATCGCGGTCAGCTTGCCGTCCGCGACCATGTAGTTGCCGGTGCGGTAGTCGCGGTGGCAGAACACGGTCTCGCCGCCCGCCGGCGCATTGGCTTCAAGCCACCTGAGCCCCCATTCCAGCGCCGGGTGCGACCCCGGCAACTCATCCAGGTGGCGGCGGTATTCATTGACCGACGACATGGCGGCGGGGCCGTCGGGTTTGGACACGAACGCCAGGTCGTCCGTGTCGGCAATGGAGTGAATGCGCGCCAGGTTGCGGCCGAGGTCCTCGGCGAGCGCGTCGTTGGCGTCCATCTTGGCGAGTTTGTGGCCCGCCGCCGTGCCCTCGGCCCGGTGCATGATGAAAAAAGGCGTGCCCAGCACGTCCGTGTCCTCGCACAGCACGCAGGGCACCGGCACCGCGGCGCCCGCGTCGTGGGCGTGCTTGAGGATCGTGAACTCCTCGGCGCGGCCGTGAGAAACGGCGACGTTCGATGGCGCGTCCTTGCGCAAGACGAGATCGTGCGAGCCCGGCCAGTCGCCGCCCTCAAGATCGAGCTTCAGGGCCCAGTTCTCCTGGATCGCGCCGCCGGAAAGTTGCCGCAAATCGCTGACCTGCGCGCGGCCGCCGGACTGGCGCGCGATCCACACCTCGAGCCGCTTGATGGCGTCCCGGTCCATATTGGTGACGGCGTCGTCGTTGCGGCCACTCACTTGTCGGGTTGCCCCGTGGGGCCTTTCTGGCCCCCGGAATCCCATGACCAGAAGTCCATGCCCTCATCGGCGAGTGCACCGGCGAGCACCATCTTGTGTACCTCCGACGCGCCGTCGACCAGCTTGGCTTGGCGGGCATAGCGGTAGATCCATTCCAGCACGGTATCCTTGGAATAGCCGCGCGCCCCATTGAGCTGGATCGCCGTGTCGACGGCCTTGAACAGCACGTCGGCGACGGCGACCTTGGCCATCGAGACTTCCTTGCGCGCGCGCGAACCCTGATCCAGCGCCCATGCCGCTTTCATGGTCAGCAAGCGCCCAACCTCGATATCCATCGCCGCGTCGCCCAGCAGCAACTGCACGCTTTCCCGTTCCGACAGCTTGGAGCCGAAGGCTTCGCGTTCCGAAATGTAGTCGCCGGCGATCTCCAGCGCGCGCTTGGCAAGGCCGGTCCAGCGCATGCAGTGGGTCAGCCGCGCGGTGCCGAGCCTGATCTGCACGCATTTCATGCCTTCACCGACGCCCATCACACGGTTCTCGTCGGGAATTTCCAGGCCGTCGAATTTCAGTTCGCAATGCCCGCCGTGTTCCTCCGGGCCCATGATCGGGATGCGGCGCACGATCTCCCAGCCGGGGTCGTCCTTGTGGAACAGGAACGCCGTCAGGTTACGGCGTGGCTCGTCGGAGGTGCGCGCCAGCAGGATGAAGTGCTCGGCGACGCCGGCGCCGGTGATGAACCACTTGTGCCCGTGGACGATCCAGCGGTCGTTGCCCTTTTTCTCGGCGCGGGTCAGCATCATGCCGCCCGGGTCCGAGCCCGCGCCCGGCGCCGGTTCGGTCATGACGATCGAGGATCTGACCTTGCCGTCGATGATCGGCTGTAGCCATTTCTCTTTCTGTTCGTCGGTCGCGATCCTGTTCAATACGTACATGTTGCCGTCGTCCGGCGCGGCGGCGTTGAAGCAGACGGGCCCGAAGATGGAACGGTTCATTTCCTCGTAGCACGCCGCCATGCCGACCGTGTCGAAGCCGCGGCCGCCGCGTTCCCTGGGCATCGAGAGACACCACAGCCCGGCGGCGCGCGCTTCCGCCTGCACCTGTTTCAGCAGGTCCATGTTGATGTTCTCGTGATCGTCATAGCTCGCCGGATCCTGCTCCAGCGGCATGATGCGGTCTTCGACGAACGTGCGGATGGCGAGGCGCGTTTCCTCGACCTCGGGTGAAAGTGTGAAATCCATGTCTTCCCCTTGGGTATGGTTGACCCGATTTTGGCCCGTGCGCGCGGGGCCCTCAAGGCTTGTGAGCCCTACCTCGGGCCGATGCCGGCGTAGCTGCCGTCGAAGGGTTCGCGCACCGGCCAGGTGCCCGACGCCACGGCTCTCAGGAAATCGGCGATCTCGGCGTTAAAGGCGGCCGGATCCTCGAGGTTGATCAGGTGCCCGGACTTGGCGAAAACGCGCAGCCCCGCCGTCGGCATGGCGCGCTTCAGCCACACGTTCACGTCGAGGCACACGTCGTCCTCGTCGCCGACCAGAAGCAGCGTCGGCACCGCGCAGGCGTTGAATTCAGCCTCGAAATCGAACAGCGACGCTCGCCCGCCCTGCACGTGGCGGAGCGTCTAGGCCGCGCCCATCGCCGGATGTTCGGCCAGTTGATCTCGGAATTCCTCCCAGCCGCGAATGTCCTTGCGCTTCAGTTGCGTCCGCGTCGGGCCGTTCGCGAACGGCTCGGCCAGCATCCTGCCCGCTTCCAGGTATTCCTCGGAGCGCGCGAAGGCCTCGTCGCGGAATACCTGCAGTCCTTCGCGGAGCGAACCCGCCCCGGCGCTTGCCGCGACCAGCGCGATGATCCGGTCGGGATGATGGATGGCCAGGCGCAGACCCGTATAACCGCCCATCGACAGGCCGACGACGATGGCTTTCTCGACGCCCGCGGCATCGAGGACGGCGACGGCGTCGGCGTTGGCGTGGTCCTGACCATACAGGCTTTCGTCGTCGGGCACGTCGGAGGGCGGATAGCCGCGCGCGCACATGACGATGCAGCGGTGATCGCGCGAGAAATGCCGCACCTGCGGCTCCCAGCTCCGCCTGTCGCCGCCGTATTCGTGCAGGAACAGGATCGGCGTGCCGGCGCCCGTCTCCTCGTAATAAATCTTCACCCCGTCGCGTTCGGCGTATGGCATGTTTTATTCCCTCTGTTTCATGCCTCGCCCTTCGAGACGGCACTGCGTGCCTCCTCAGGGTGAGGCGCAACGTTATTATTCTCCCTCATCCTGAGGAGCGGCGCAGCCGTGTCTCGAAGGATGGGCCTCATCTTTCCCTAAAGCGTATTCACCAAGTGCCCGCCGTCGACGGGGATGACCGCGCCGGTCATGTAGCTGGATGCATCGGACGCCAGCAACAGGAGTGGTCCGTCGAGATCCTGCACGCGTCCGCATCGGCGCATCGGCACGCGCTTGATCATCGCCTGGCCGGGATCGGAGTTGAGAAAGTCCTGGTTGAGATCGGTCTCGATATAGCCCGGTGCCAGCGCGTTGACCCGGATCTGGTGACGCGCCAGCTCGAGCGCCAGCACCTTGGTCATCTGGATCACCCCGGCCTTGGAAATCGCGTAGGGCGCGACGCCCGCCGAGACGCGGATGCCGAGGATCGAGGCGGTGTTGACGATGTTGCCGCCGCCCGCGTCCTTCATCCGTTTTGCCGTTTCCTGGGCGACGATCCAGGTGCCTTCCAGGTTGGTGTCCAGCACCTTGTGCCAGTCGGCATCGGTGACGTCGAGGGCGCCGGCGCCGGTGGCGATGCCGGCGTTGTTGATCAGCACCTCCGGCACGCCCAACTCCGAGGTGACCTCGTCCAGCGCGGCGGTGACGCTGGACCGGTCGGTGACGTCCATGCCGACGGCGACGGCGCTGCCGCCCGCGTCCGCGATCTCGGCGGCGAGGCTTTCCAGCTTTTCGACGCGCCGGGCGGCGACGGCGACCTTCGCGCCCGCGCCCGCCAGCACCTGCGCGAAATGCCGGCCGAGGCCGGAGGAGGCGCCGGTGACCAGCACCGTCTTGCCGCCCATCAATGTCGTTGTCATCTAGTCGTCCTTTTCTTCCGCGATGTCGTCCACGCGTTCGCGCAACACGAATTTCTGGATCTTGCCGGTCGAAGTCTTGGGCAGTGGGCCGAACACGACCCGCGTCGGTGCCTTGAAGCGCGCCATCCGCTCCTTGCAGAAATCGATCAGCTCCCGGGCGTCGAGTTTCTCCTCGGCCTCGGCGGTCGGCGTCACGAAGGCGACCGGTGTCTCGCCCCATTTTTCCGATGGCATGGCGACGACCGCGCATTCCATCACGCCCGGATGCTTGTAAAGGCATTCCTCGACTTCCAGCGACGAGATGTTCTCGCCGCCCGAGATGATGATGTCCTTGGAGCGGTCCTTGACCTCGATATAGCCGTCCGGGTGCTGCACGGCGAGATCGCCGGTGTGATACCAGCCGCCCCGGAACGCGTCTTCGGTCGACGTCGGGTTCTTGAGATAGCCGCGCATCACCGTGTTCGACTGGAACATGATCTCGCCGATGGTCTCGCCGTCTTCGGGGACCAGGTCCATGGTGTCCGGATCGCGCACCGTCTGATGGAACTGGCCCGGGGTACGCACGCCCTGGCGTGCCATCATGGCGGCTTTTTCGTCGAGCGGCAGACCGGCCCATTCGTCCTGGAACACGCAGATGGTGGAGGGGCCGTAGGTTTCCGTGAGGCCGTACATGTGCGTTACGTTGAAGCCCATGCCTTCCATGCGCGAGATCACCGTCGACGGCGGTGCGGCGCCGCCGGTCGCGACCTCGATGGTGTGCTCGAAGGTGCGCTTTACGTCGGCGGGGGCGTGCACCAGCATGTTGAGCACGATCGGCGCACCGCACATGTGCGTGACACGGTGTTCCTCGATCAGCGGGAAGATCAGCGCCGGGTCGACGTTCCTCAGGCACACGTGCGTGCCGCCGACGGCGGTCACCGCCCAGGTGTAGGTCCAGCCGTTGCAGTGGAACATCGGCAGTGTCCACAGGTAGACGCTTTCGGGCCCGAGCCGGAACACCAGCGCGTTGCTCATGCTGTTCAGGTACGCGCCCCGGTGATGATAGACGACGCCCTTGGGGTTGCCGGTGGTGCCCGACGTGTAATTGAGGCAGATCGCCTGCCACTCGTCTTCGGGCGGCTGCCAGTCATGGTCCGGGTCGCCCTCGGCGAGAAGGTCTTCATACGTCATGCCGCCGATCATGTGTCCGCCCTTGGCCAGCGGGTCGTCGACGTCGACGATCAAAAGGTCCGGGTTGTCGAGGATCGCGACGGCATCGCGCATCACATCCGCGAATTCCCGGTCGGTGATCAGCACCTTGGTCTCGGCGTGCTTGAGAATGAAGGCGATGGTCTCGGCGTCGAGCCGGAAGTTGAGCGCGTTCAGCACGCCGCCCGACATCGGCACGCCGTAGTGCGCCTCCAGCATCGCTGGCGCGTTGGGCGACATCACCGACACCGTGTCACCGGCGCCGATGCCGCGCTTTTGCAGCGCGCTCGCCAGCCGTTTGCAGCGGGCATCGAACTCGGCCCAGGTGGTCTTGTGCGGCCCGTGGATGATGGCGGTCTTTTCGGGAAACACACGGGCGGCCCAGTCGAGATAGCTGAGCGGCGTCAGTGGCCGGTAGTTGGCCGTGGTCTTGTCGAGACCCTGTTCGTAGATGTTGCCGCCACGGACGTCGTCGGCCATGTACGCCTCTCCCCTCGGTTATTCTTTACATAGTGATAGCACCCGAACCGTGAAGCCAAAAGTCCGGGGATGGATCGCGGAAAATACGTGATCCGGACGGCGTTGCGCGTTAAACCTGTGGCAAACAGGAGTGTGACATGGCTGACAAATTCAAGGTCGCGCTGGTGCAGACCTGCGCCGGCGCAAACATGCAGGAGACGCTGGAGCGCGCCGAGACGATGGCCCGTGACGCGGCGGGGCAGGGCGGCCAGCTTTTACAGTTTGCCGAGTTCTTTTCGTGCTACGACATCGACGCCGACGGCATTCATACCGGCCCGCTGCCGGAGGAATCCCATCCGGCGCTGCCGCTGTTCGCGGACCTGGCCCGGGAACTCGGGGTCTGGATCAATCTCGGCTCCATTACCGTGCCGGCCCCCGACGGCCGCGCCTATAACCGCCAGTATGTGATCGACGGCCAGGGCATCGTGCAGGCGACGTACGAAAAAATCCACCTGTTCGACGTCAACCTGGGCGACGACGACCGTTACCGGGAATCGGCCAGCCTGGCGCCCGGCGAGCGTGCCGTCATTACCGACACGCCCTGGGGCAAGATGGGACTTTCGATCTGCTACGACGTGCGCTTCCCGCACCTCTACCGCGATCTCGCCAAGGCGGGCGCCGACTTCGTGACCGTGCCGGCGGCATTCACGCACAGGACCGGGCAGGACCACTGGCACGTGCTGTTGCGGGCGCGCGCCATCGAGACCGGGTGCTTCGTGTTCGCGACGTGTCAGTCCGGGCGCCACGGCAAGGCCCGCACCTACGGCCATTCGCTGATCGTCGGCCCGTGGGGCGAGATCCTCGCCGAGGGACCGGAGGACGAGGAAGCGGTGGTGATCGCCGAGGTCGACCCGGCCGAGGTCGGCAAGGCACGCGCGCGCATTCCGGCGCTGACGCACGACCGGCCGTACGACAAGCCGGCCGGCATGCTCGACGACGCCGCCGAATAAGAAAGCAACGGATGGATATCTTCGACTTTACGCCGGGCACGACGCCGCTTTTGATCAGTGCCCCGCATCCCGGCACGCATATCCCGGACGACATCGAACCGCGCATGACCGACGCGGGTTTGCTGGTCGCCGATACCGACTGGCATATTCCGGTGCTGTATGACTTCGCGCCGGCGATGGGGGCGCACATGCTGGTGGCGACACACAGTCGCTATTGTGTGGATCTCAACCGCCCGCCGGAGAACGTGAACCTCTACCCCGGCCAGGACACGGAGGGGCTCTTGCCGCTGCGCACCGGCAAAAGCGAGCCGATCTACAGGGACGGCGAGGAACCGGACGACGCCGAGATCGAGGCACGCCGCAATATCTATCACACGCCTTACCACGCGAAGCTGGCTGAAACGCTGGCCGCCATCAAGGCCGAGCACGGCTACGCGCTGTTATGGGACGCACATTCGATCAAGAGCGAGCTACCCAGGTTCTTCGACGGCAAGCTCTGGGACATCAACCTCGGCACCAACAACGGTGAAAGCTGCGATCCGCGCCTGCAGGCGAATCTTGAAGCCGTCGCCGGCGAAGCCGCCGGGTATAGCTGGAAGATGAACGGCCGCTACATCGGCGGTTACATCACGCGGCATTACGGTGACCCGGCGAACGATATCCATGCCGTGCAGCTCGAACTGAGCTGGGCGACCTACATGGACGAGATGTATCCGTTCGGCTACCGCGACGACCTCGCGGCGGGAATCAAACCGGTGTTGCAGCGTTTCATCCAGACGATGCTGATGTTCCGGCCGTAGGAGAATTCAAAAAATCTCGTCATCCTGAACTTGATTCAGGATCCATGATCACCGGCACGAACTGTGAAAACCTCATGGGTCCTGAATCGAGTTCAGGGCGACGACGAATTTCCCTACACCCGCCCGCCGGCGACCGGCAGTACGCAGCCCGTGACGTAAGCGGCTTCGTCGGTGCAGAGCCAGTAGACGCCCGCCGCGACTTCCTCGACGGTGCCGATGCGGCCGAGAGGGACCTCGTGACGGAATTCCGCGTCGAAGCGGGTCGCGATCTGCCCCTCGATCGACATCTCGGTCAGCGTATAGCCGGGTGCGACGGCGTTGACACGAATACCTTCCTCGCCGACCTCGCGGGCGAGACCCTTGGTGACGATGTCGATAGCGCCCTTTGAGCCGGCATAGTCGATCCACTGGCCCGGGCTGCCGGCCAGCGTCGCGGTCGAAGACAGATTGACGATGGCGCCGCCCCGGCCGCCGTGACGGGTCGACATACGTTTCACGGCCTCGCGGCACATGGCGACCGAGCCCGCGACGTTGACGCGGTAGACGTCCATCACGGTATCCCACGTGACGTCTTCCATGCGCCGCCTGGGCCCGGTGATGCCGGCGTTGTTGATGAGGGCGTCCGGGTAGATGCCGTCGTCATCGAGCGTCTTGAACAGCGCCAGAATGTCCGCCTCCGACCCAACGTCACCCTTGATGGCGCGTGCACCCGTTTCGTCGGCGACCTTGTTCGCGGCGTCGTCATTGGCGACATAGGTGAAGATTACGCGCCAGCCCTCGGCGGCAAAGCGCCGCACCACGGCAGCGCCGATGCCCCGGGAGCCGCCGGTGACGATAACCGTTTTCGGGGCGCTCATGTCCCCGTTATCTCATGATGAACGGGTTCGGCGTGTCTTCGGCATAGGACATCCAGACCGACTTGGTCTGCATGAATTCCTTGATCGACTCCTGACCGCTTTCACGGCCGATGCCGGAACTCTTGTAGCCGCCGAACGGCGCCATATAGCTGACCGCGCGGTAGGTGTTGACCCACACCGAGCCGGCGCGGAGTTTCGCCGACATGGTGAAGGCGCGGCGCATCGATTGCGTCCAGACCCCGGCGGCAAGCCCGTAGACCACGTCGTTGCCGACCTCGATCGCCTCTTCGTCGTCCTTGAACGGGATCACCGAAAGAACAGGTCCGAACACTTCTTCCTGGGCGATCCGCATCTTGTTGTTGACGCCGGTGAAGACGGTGGGCTGCACGAAATACTTGCCGGCGTCGGCCTTGTCGCCGCCCATGCGCACTTCGGCACCTTCGTCCTTGGCGATGTCGAGATAGCTCAGGATCTTCTCGTACTGCGGCACCGTGGTGACCGGGCCGACCTGCGTGTCCATCAGCATCGGGTCGCCCATCTTGGCGGTTTTGGCCATGTCGATCAGCTTGTCGACGAACTCGTCGTGGATGCTTTCCTGCACCAGCAGGCGCGAGCCCGCGATGCAGGTCTGGCCGGTCGCCGCGAAGATACCGGAGATCGCGCCCTTGACGGCGTTGTCCATGTCGCAGTCGTCGAAGACGATGTTGGGCGACTTGCCGCCGAGCTCCAGCGAAACCCGCTTGAACTGCGACGCGCCTGTCTGATAAACGCGGCGGCCGGTCTCCGGTCCGCCGGTGAAGGTGATCTTGTCGACGCCCGGGTGCTCTGTCAGCGCCGCGCCGATCTCGTGGCCGTAGCCGGTGACGACGTTGACGACGCCGGGCGGGAAGCCCGCTTCCTCAAACAGGCGCGCGAATTCGACGCTCGACGCCGACGTGAACTCGGACGGTTTGAGGACCACCGTGTTGCCGGCCGCGAGCGCCGGCGCCAGCTTCCAGCCCGCCAGCAGCAAGGGCGAGTTCCAGGGTGTGATCGCGCAGACGACACCCAACGGCTCGTGGCGCGTGAAATGGAAATGTTCCGGCTTGTCGATCGGCGTCACCGCGCCCTCGATCTTGTCGGCGAGGCCCGCGAAGTAATAGTACCACTGCGGCACGTACTTGAGCTGCATACCCATTTCGGCGAGCAGCTTGCCGTTGTCGCGGACTTCCGTTTCGGCCAGTGCCTCGGCCTTTTCCGCGATCAGGTCGCCGAGCTTCCGTAGCAAATGTCCCCGCTGGGTCGCCGTCATCTTCGGCCAATCGCCCGACGTGAACGCCTTGCGGGCGGCCGCCACGGCGCGGTCGGCATCGTCGGCGGTGCCGCGCGGAAACGCCGCCCAGTTCTCGCCGGTGTAGGGGTTCATGCTCTCGAACGTTTCACCGTTCGAGGCGTCGACCCACTCGCCGCCGATCAACATCTGGTATTTCTGAAGATTGCTCATGTCTTGCTCCCTAAGCGTTTTGTTTTCAGGCCGCGGTCTCGGCGTGATCCTTCACCATCACGCAGGTCTTGGAAATGATCCGCCATTCGCCGTCGAGCTTGAGCAACGACAGGTAGTCGACGAAGTCGCGGGTGCCGACCAGCACCTCGACCTTGACCATCACCGTGTCCGGCCCGGCCTCGTCAATGGAAACGATGCGTTCGCGGCGCTCGGCACCGGAGGATTCGGGCGACGGGCGGCTTTCGATGACCTTTTTGAACTCGTTCATCGGCCAGTCGACGAAACCGCCGCCGAGATCGGCGGCGTAGAGATGCGCGTTCGGATGAAACACCGAGCCCATCAGCAGCTCTGTGTCGCCGGTATAAAGCGCCTTGAAATAGTTCCGGATGCACGCCTCGACGGCGCTCATGTCCTGAGCGTTCATGATGCCCTCCCTGCTATCTCATTCGTATGGCCGCCTTCGCGGCACGGCGCATGCTAGCGCAAAAGTGCCGGGAATCCACCACCCGTGCTTTTCATCCTTCGAGATGCGGCCCAAAGGGAGTATGGGCCGCTCCTCAGGATGAGGTGGAAAATTCAAACCTCATGCTGAGGAGCCCCGGATTATATGCCGGGGCGTCTCGAAGCATGGAGACAGTTACACCGCGTCCGGCCCCAAGAGATCCATGCGGAAACGGTTCTTGAGGTGCACTCCGTCCTTCGACGGCAGGATGAACTCGAGCGGTTCGGCCCGGACCTTGATCGAACGGAACACGGGGCCGTCGCCGTTCACGATCGTGTCGAGATCGGCGGTCAGCCCGTCTTCGTCGGTGATGGTGCCGGCGTCCTTGATGCCGAGCCCTTTTGCGGTCAGCGTGAGATCGGCGACGGAGGCCGTGTGCGTGGTCTGCATCCCGGTTTCGCCGTAGCGTTCGTTGTCGAAGACGCAGATCGCCAGGTTCTTCGGCGCTTTCACGGCAACGGTGGCGAGCGACCCGATACCCATCAGTATCTCGCCGTCGCCGGTCGCGACCAGCACGCGTTTCGAGGGCTGCGCCAGCGCCAGCCCGAGCCCCATCGGCACGGCGCCGCCCATGGCGCCCCACAGCGGAAAGATCCTGGGTCCGTCGCCGGCGGCCGTGAAGTCCCAGTTGGTGGAACCGAGACCGGTGACGACCAGCATGTCGTCGCGGGCGTGCAGGAGCGTCTTGGCGACCTCGCGGCGGTGAAGGGGGAAACTCTCAGCGCGTTTGCTCATGATGTCCTCCTCACTTGCCGAAGGTCTTGATCGGAACCATGCGCTGGCTCAGCAGCAGCACGGCGGATTGCTGGCCGACGAAGGCCTTGTGGATGGTCGCGGCGGCCTTGGCGCCGACGTCGGCGGGGTCTTCGACCTCATCGACGAGGCAGCCGGCCGTTTCCAGCGCCTGTTTGGTCGTCGTGCCCATCGGCATCTGCCACGGATTGAACTCATGCCATTGCCCGCGCATGGTGACAAAGGCGCAGAACGGAAAGCGGCAGGTTTCGATCAGCGACATCATGTTGATGCAGTTGCCGACGCCCGACGACTGCATCAGCATCACGCATTTTTCGCCGCCGAGCCAGGCTCCGGCGGAAAGCGCGATGCCTTCCTCTTCGGTGGTCAGCGAGACCGCCTCGATATCGTTGTCGTCGATACACGCATTAATAAGGATTTTGTGCCCTGCGTCCGGCACGTAGGCGACCTGGTCGACGCCGGCCTCCTTGATCGCCTTGTAAATGTCGTTACCCCATTCCATGGATTAGCCTTCTTTCAGTGTGTGGCCTTCGGCGTCGGCGGGGTCGACTTTCCAGCCGCGCCGGTAGACTTTGAACATCAGGTAAGCCGAGCCGACAAGAAGTACGCCGCCCAGGATCGGCCGAACTGTGCCGATCATCATGAACATTGGGATGGAAAGCACCGCCAACAAGGCCGGGGTAAAGAAGATCGTCCATGTCTTGCGGCCGCGCTGCGTCTGGTAGGCCGAGAAGAACAGCGAGAACAGCGACAGGATGATGAAGAACAGCGACCACGGATGCGTGAAGAACGGCGTGATCTCGGTCGAGATGGCGGTTGCGCGCGACAGCCACAATTCTGCAATGCGGCCCAGCACCACGCCCAGGATCATCGGCGCCAGCGGGAAACCGAGATTGCGCATGATGTAGCCGACGATGCCGAACCAGAACAGGGTCCACATGTCGAAGGCGACGTTGTTGAGCGCGAAGATACCGATACCGCAATAGGCCAGGATGATGCTGGCGAGGATGTACATGCGGACCTTCGTCACCAGCACGAAAAGCCGAAGCGCCCCGGATTGCAGGATCAGCATCAGGAAGTTGGCGACGAAGAAGGCGATGAAGATGGCGTAGGCCAGCACCGGCGTGTCGCTGATGAAGCTCGGGCTCGGGATCACGTCGTGGATCAGCAATGCGCCCAGCATCACCGCGGTCACGATGTCCCCCGGAATACCAAGCGCCATCATTGTGATCAGGGCGCCGCCTGCGGTCGCGTTGTTCGCCGATTCCGGCGCGACGATCCCTTCGACGTGACCGGTGCCGAACTTCTCCGGCGATTTGGAGGCTTTCTTGGCCTGGTCATAGGCAAGGATGTTGGAGATCGTGCTGCCCGCCGCCGGCAGGATGCCGGTGAACACGCCGATGAATGCCGAGCGGACCAGGTTGACCCAGTTCCTGAGCACCTGCACGGCGGCTTTGCGGTGCTCGATGCGCGCGCTGACGGCGCCGGCTTCCGTCAACGCCTGACGGGCGCGGACCCGATCCTGGATATCGGATAGGAGTTGCGAGAACGCGAACAGGCCGATCAGGACCGGCAGGAAATCGAAACCTTGTTTCAGCGCGTCGGAACCGAAGTTGAAGCGCGCGATGCCGTTGATGCTGTCCTCGCCGATGGTCGCGACCAGCAGGCCGAAGGCGGCGGCGATCAGGCCTTTAATCAGATTCTCGCCGGCCAGGCTGGCGGCGATGGTCAGCGCGAACATGATCAGCGCGAAATAATCCCAGGGCTGGAATTCGAGGCCGATCCTGGCCAGTTGCGGCGCCAGCGTCACCAGCAGCACCGCGGAGATAATACCGCCGAAGAACGACGACCAGACGCCGAGGCCGAGCGCCAGTCCCGGTTTACCGCCGCGCGCCATGGGAAAGCCGTCGAACGTGGTGGCGACGGAACTGGGCGTGCCGGGGATGCCGATCAGGATGCCCGACATGAGGCCGCCGGAAAGACCGCCGACGAACACGCCGATCATGGTCGCGAGGCCCTGCGCCGGCGGCATGCCGAACGTGAACGGCAGCGTCAGTACGACCGCCATGGCGATGGTGAAGCCTGGTATGGCGCCTGCGATTAGGCCGGCCACGGTGCCGACCGCCATCAGGACCAGCGTCTTGATGGTCGCCAGTTCCTGAACCGCCAGAATGATGTTGTCGATAATCATCGCCGGCCCCTCAAAGTATCGAGAAGATCTCGCCTTGCGGCAGGATCACCCCAAGTGCGTAGGTAAAGAGCGCCCACATCCCGGTAATCGAGACCACGGCGATGACGGCGTGAAGCAGCAGGTACCGGGGCGTCCGTTCGCCCAGCACGGTGAGCAGGCAGAACACCAGGGCAATGCCGCCGATCAGCATGCCGAGGACCGGCAACGTCAGCAGGAACAGGAAATAAAGGGCATAACACCAGAGCGGGTTCTGGTACTTCCGGAACCACCCGCCGATGGAAAAGGGTTCGGCGGTGGCTTCGTCGGGACCGGCCTTGATGCTTTGAAAAAGATAAATACCGGTCAGCACGAACAGAATAACAAGAATGCCGCGCGGCCAGACCTCGGCGCCCATGGTGCCGTAATCGATCTGACGAATGTCAAAGCTGGCCCAGAAGAACACGCACCAGGCGATCATCAGGAAAATGGCGATGTAGGTATCGCGGTTTATCCGGCTCATGTCGGATCACCAGAAAATGGTTCAAGGAAAATGGCGGCCGGGGGTGACGATTATGCCACCCCCGGCCGGAGACATTGACCGGCTTATTTTTTATACATGCCGATCTTGATGGCGACTCGCTCGTGGTCCTCGTATTCTTTTTTGAACCACTTCGCGTAATCGTCGGGGCTGCGCCACTTGACGACCGTGCCCTTGGCATCGAGCTGTTTTTTCAGGCTTTCGTTCTCGGCGGCCTTCTTGAATACCTGCGACCAGTGCTCGACCATCTCCGGCGGTGTGCCCTTCGGCGCGACGACGCCACGCACCAGCGCGTAATTCATGTCGACACCGAGTTCCTTGAGGGTCGGCAGATCGGGTAGGAACTTGGAACGCTCGTCATCGGCGATGGCGTAGGCCTTCATCTCGCCGGATTCGATGTACTTGCGCCCCGACGCGACGTTGATGGTGCCGAGGTCGACCGTGTTCGACAGCAGCGCCGTCATCCGTTCACGCGTTCCGTCGAAGGGTACGTACTTGAATTTCATGCCCGTCAGGTCTTCCATCAGCAGCCACATGAACTGGCTGGTCGAGCCGAAGGTGGCGCCGGTCTTGGCCTGTTCGGGATTTTCGATGGCGAACTTCTTGAGTTCGGCGAAGTCGTCCCAGGGGGCTTTGCCGGAGGCGCCGACGATTTCCGGTGTCTTGGTTACCTGGGCCACCATGTCGAACGCGTCCCACGTGAAATCGACGCGGCCGTTCAGATAGCTGACGATGGCGCTCTGGTGAATGGCGAACAAGGTGCAGCCGTCGGGCTTGGAACTTTTTGCTTCCTTGGCGCCTTTGTTACCGCCCTGGCCGGAAATGGTCACGACCTGGATTTTCGGTTCGGCCTTGATCTCGTTGTTGATGATGTTTTCGAAGATGTTGAAGATCACCGCCGTACCGCCGCCGGCTTTCCACGGTACGATCAGTTTCGCCGTCGAGCATGAAAAGTCGGGCGCGGCCTTGGCGCTTGCCGGGGCAAACACGCCGACGGCACCGGCCAGTGCCGCTGCGCAAAAGCTTTTGAATAAGATTGGTTTCATTGGTCTTTCTCCCTAGTTATTGACGAATAAGATTGCGTCCGTTCATGTCGACCGCTTTGTTCATTGGGACAACCTTAACCGAGGAATTCATGACCGGCCAGATTGCTGTAACAAATAAATACCCTTGGCAATCGCATGCCTGTACCTACATACAAGAATCGTTCGATAGTCAAATCCAAGAATAACGAGGACTCCGATGCGCGATCTTGAAAAGCCCGGCCGCTCGCCGGCATTCGGTAAACACGGGATGGTGGCGACGTCGCATGCGATCTCGACCGCGGTCGGTCTCGACATCCTGCGCCGCGGCGGTAACGCGATGGACGCGGCAGTGGCCGCGTGCGCCGTGCAGTGCGTGGTGGAACCGGAATCGACCGGGATCGGCGGCGATAATTTCTGCATCTTCGCGCCGGAAGGCTCGGTCAGCGACATGACCGCCTTCAACGGCTCTGGCCGCGCCCCTGCCGCCGCGACACCGGAATGGTACGCGGAGCAGGGGATCACCACCATCGAGCGCCAGTCGCCGCACGCGGTGATCGTGCCGGGCGTGATCGATGCATGGGAAACGTTGACGAAGAATCACGGCACGATGGATCTCGGCGAGTTGTTGCAGCCCGCCATCGAGTACGCCCGCGACGGCTATCCGGTCTCGTCGCGTGTCTCGACCGATTTCATGAGCAACGAGGATCTGCTGAAGGGGTGTCCCAACGCGACCCGCGTCTTCATGCCGGAAGGCCGTTTGCCGGCATGCGGCGAGATGCACCACCAGCCGGAACTGGCGGCGACGCTCGAAAAAATCGCCAACAACGGCCGCGACGCGTTCTATACCGGCGAGGTCGCCGAGGACATCGTTTCGTTCCTGCAGTCGCACGGCGGCCTGCACACGCTGGAGGATTTCAAGGCGGCGACCGGCGAATACGTGACGCCGATCTCGACCAACTATCGGGGTTACGACGTCTACGAATGTCCGCCGAACGGCCAGGGCGTGATCGCGCTGCTGTTGCTCAACATGCTGAAGGACGTGCCGACGGACGGCGTCGACCCGCTGTCCGTCGAGCGACTGCACATGGAAATCGAATTCGGTCGTCTCGCCTACCAGGACCGGAATATCTATGTCGCCGACCCCAATAAAGCGGATGTGCCGACGGACTGGCTTCTGTCGGATGCGCACGCGAGGGAACTCGCCGCGCACTTCGATCCGGCGAGGGCACTCGATCCGCTGCCGCCGGTCTCCGCGCCCGTCAACGAAAGCACGGTCTATATTTCCGTCGTCGACAAGGACCGCAACGCCTGCAGCTTCATCAACACGCTGTTCTCGAATTTCGGTACCGGGCTGTTGGCGCCGAAATCTGGCGTGATGCTGACCAACCGCGGCCAGGGTTTTACCCTGGAACAGGGCCATCTGAACTGCATCGCGCCCAACAAACGGCCGCTCCACACCATCATCCCCGGCATGGTCGCGAACGGTGACCGGGCCGTGATGCCGTTCGGCGTCATGGGCGGCCAGTACCAGTCGTTCGGGCACATGCAGTTCCTGACCAAGCTGCTGGATTTCGACATGGATATTCAGGAGGCCCAGGACGCGCCGCGCGTATTTCCGATCTCGGGCTCGATGGAGGTTGAGATGGAAGGGACGATTCCGGCCGAGACCATCGCTGCATTGGAAAAAATGGGCCACAAGCGGATCAAGCCCGCCAAGCCCATCGGTGGCAGCCAGGCGATCTGGATCGACTGGGAACGCGGCATCCTCACCGGCGGTTCGGATCCCCGCAAGGACGGCTGCGCGGTCGGATACTGACGTTTTCACCGGCGCACTCTTCCCCGCGTCACCCCAACCTGATTCAGGGTCCATGAGCATGCACGCGACGGCTATGCCGGCGCCGCTAGGGTCCCAAATCAAGTTTGGGACGACGACTGGTGTATTGAATAGCTAAGCCGCTTCCCCCAAACTCGTGCCATGAGCGACGAAGAGTTTTCCAAGATATCCTGCGACATCGACCTCGACGCGGACGGTAAGCAGAACGGCTGCATGGTCATTCCGTGGTCCCGGGACGAATCGTCCTGGGGTTCGATCCCCATGCCGGTCACGGTGATCAAGAACGGCGATGGTCCGACGGTGCTGTTCACCGGCGCCAACCACGGCGACGAATACGAGGGGGCGATCGCGCTGACCAAGCTGCGCGCCAGCCTTGAAGCCAAGGACGTCCGGGGCCGGGTCATCATCGTCCCGGCGCTGAACCTGCCAGCGTTCCGCGCCGGCAAGCGGACCTCGCCCATTGACGGCGGCAACATGAACCGGTCGTTTCCGGGCAATGCCCGCGGCACGATCACGGAGATGATCGCGCACTTCGTGACCACGCGCCTGATCGCCCGCGCCGACGTGGTGGTCGACATTCACGCCGGCGGACGGTCGATGAACCTGCTGCCGATGGGCATCATCCACGACTTGCCGGACGAGAAACAGATGGCGGCGACGCTGGCGGCGCTGAAGGCCTTTGCCGCGCCCTACGGCATGATCCTGACCGAATTGGACGCGGTCGGCATGATCGACACGGTGGTCGAGGAAGCGGGCAAGGTTTTCGTCTCCACCGAGTTGGGCGGTGCCGCGACGGCGACCGTCGAGACCATCGCCGTGGCCGAACGCGGTATCATGAATATCCTCAAGCACACCGGCGTGGTCGCGGGTGAGCCGGATATCCCGGCGCCCTCGAAACTGATCCATACACCCAACGGCAACTGTTTCATTGGTGCGCGCACGGACGGGTTGTTCGAAATCTGCAAGGACCTGGGCGAGCACGTGAAAAAGGGCGACGTCATCGCCCGCGTGCATTACCTGGAAGATCCGGACCGCTCGCCGACCGAACTGGTTGCGGAAGTCCCCGGTCAGATCGTCTGCCGCCATATGCCGGGCCTGATTCAACGCGGCGACTGCGCCGCCGTCATCGCCGAGCCCTGGTCCGGATAGGGCGCGGCCGATGAGCGCCGAGCGTCCCGTGACCCTGACCGACATCCGTGACGCCGCGGTGCGCCTTGCCGGCCGAGCGACGCGGACACCGCTTCGGCTCTCGCCGTACCTGAGCGAGCATTTCGGTCACACGGTCAAGCTCAAGCTCGAGACCATGCAGGACACCGGCGCGTTCAAGCTGCGTGGTGCCACCAATGCGTTGCTGTCGCTCTCGGACGAGGAACGCGCGCGGGGTGTGATCGCCGTTTCGACTGGCAACCATGGGCGCGGTGTCGCCTTCGCGTCCAGGGCGCTCGGAGTC
The DNA here is from genome assembly GCA_965229805.1 of Rhodospirillales bacterium. GTDB lineage: Bacteria > Pseudomonadota > Alphaproteobacteria > Rhodospirillales > Casp-alpha2 > UBA4479. Next base: position 752,339 of record CBDDJO010000001.1, read on the forward strand.
ACGTGCGCAATCTACATGTCGGAACTGGTGCCGGCCAACAAGGTCGATGCGATCCGCAAGCTGGGTGCCGAGGTGGTGATCGTCGGCCGTTCGCAGGACGAGGCCGAGGTCGCCGCGATGGAACGGATCGAGAAAGATGGTCTGACCTACCTGCACCCCTTCGACGTGCCGCCGGTGATCGCCGGACAGGGGACCATCGGCCTCGAAATCCTCGAGGACATGCCGGACGCCGCCAACGTCCTGGTGCCGCTTTCGGGCGGCGGCCTGTTCGCGGGGATCGCCATCGCGGTCAAGACGCTCCGTCCCGATGTGCGCCTGACCGGCATCACCATGGACCGGGGCGCCGCGATGGTGGAATCGCTCAAGGCCGGACATCCGGTGCCGGTCGAGGAGGTGGAAAGCCTTGCCGACAGCCTCGGTGGCGGCATCGGGCTCGAAAACAGGCACACGTTCGAAATTACGCGGCGCCTGATCGACGAGACGCTGTTGCTGACCGAGGAGGAGATCGCGTCGGCCATGCGCACGCTCTTCCGCGAGGATCGCATCGTCGCCGAAGGTGGCGCCGCGGTCGGTGTTGGCGCGTTGATGTCGGGCAAGCTGAACCTCGCACCCGGCCCGACGGCGATCGTCGTCAGCGGTTGCAACGTCGATATGGACCGGTTTCTGGAAATCGTGAGTTGAGGCTTGCATGACCGGCACCACGCCCCCCGTCTTCAATGAAGCCGCACTCAGGAACGCGGTGAAACTAGATCTCGACGTAATCGACTGCGTTGCCGACGCGTTCACGGCCTTAAGCGCCGGCAAGGCAATCATGCCGCCGATCCTGCGCCTCGATATTCCGGAGAAGCATGGCGAGGTCGACATCAAGACTGCCTACGTCGAGGGGTTCGACGGCTTCTGCGTCAAGATGAGCACCGGGTTCTTCGAGAACGCCAAACTGGGTTTGCCGTCCCTCGGTGGGATGATGACGGTCCTCGATGCCGAAACCGGACAGGTGCGCGCCGTGCTGCTGGATAACGGTTACCTGACAGACATTCGAACCGCCGCCGCGGGAGCCGTCGCCGCCCGGCATCTCGCGCCCGAAGGGCCGGTCCGCGCCGGCATCGTCGGCACCGGCCTGCAGGCGCGGCTGCAGTTGCAGGCGCTGTCGCTGGTTCGCGAGGTCGTCGAGGTCCGGGTCTGGGGGCGTGATGCGGCCAAGGCGGAAGCTTTTGCGGAAGACGTGCCGTTCGATGTCGAGGTCGTGACCGCCGCCGACGATCTGGTGCGGGCGTCCAATGTCATCGTCACCACGACGCCGGCGATGTCACCGTTATTTTCCGCCGATGCGGCGCGGCCCGGTACCCACATCACGGCCATGGGGTCGGACGCGCCGGGCAAGAACGAGATAGATCCGGCGATCCTCGCTAAGGCCGATCTGGTGGTCTGCGACAGTTCGGCACAATGCGCCGAGTGCGGCGAACTTCGAAGCGCGCGCAAGGCAGGGTTCGAGAACGATGTCGCCGAGTTGGGCCATCTGACAGGCGGCACCCATCCGGGCCGCACGCGTGCCGATCAGATCACCGTCTGCGATCTCACCGGCTGTGGTGCGCAGGACACGGCAATTGCCGATCTCGCGGTAAAGCGGCTGGCCGCAGGCTAATCGACGGCCCAGCCGACCCGGTAGAGCGTCATCGGTTCGGGAACGCCCTTCATCTCGAATTTCCCGGCCGCTTCGAACTCGATGCCCTGGCCCTTGGAAAGTTCACGGACATTATCGGTGACGAAAACCTCGCCTTCCCCTGCCTTGTCGCAAACCCGCGCCGCGAGTTGTACGGTGGTGCCGAAGAAATCGTCCTCTTCCTGCACCGCCTCGCCGGCGTTAAGGCCCATGCGCACCCGGACCGGCAGCGCGTCGTCCGCGTTATGCTCGGTGAGTGATTCCCTAATTTGCATCGCCGCGCGCACGGCATTGGCGGCTGAGGTGAAACTCGCCATGATGCCGTCGCCGGTGTGCTTGACTTCCTTGCCATGGTGCGACGCCAGGGCCGTGCGCACGATGGCGTTGTGAACGCGGACCACCTCCTGGGCGCCGTAGTCACCGCGTTCGTGCGTCATCTGCGTCGAGCCGACGAGATCCGTGAACATGATGCAGACGATCCCCTGCGACTGAGCGCGAGCGGCGGAATCCGATGTCCACAGCTTGACCGTGTCGGCGAAGTCGTCGAAGGCCTTGGAATCGCCTTCGATGGTTTTGGTCATGGTGCTGCGTCCGGCATTGATCATCATCCGATACCGCTCCTCGGCGCGGTATGCCTCGAAATTGCGGCAGAACGCGTCGACCCGCTCGGCGGTGTTGCCGAGTGCGCCGATCGCTTCGCGCACCAGCACGAACCTCTGCACGCCTTTGAGCCCGGCATGCTCGCCGTAGCGTTCCGCCGCGCCGGCGCCGAACAGGTTGAGCCCGAAGTTGACGTGCTGGTTCATGCGCGGCACCTCGTCCTTGATGGCGGCCAGCGAGTTGGCGAGGAACTCCAACACGGCACGCCGCATCTGCTCGGACATGCTGACGGTCTTGGGCCCGGCGGTTTCCTCTTCCTTTGGAGAGGTGCCTTCGATTGCGTCGTCATCTTCGGTCATCGACGGTATAGGCGCCTCGCCCCGTGGGCGCCGCGGCAGTACGGGTTCTTCATCGTAGATGCGATTGCGTGTGGGGGCGGACGTCGGCACCGTGGGTACAGGCACCGGGTCGGGCACCTGATCCATGAGGTCCTGGTATTCGCGGTAGACGCGGGTCATCAGGATGCCAGCGGAAATCAGAAACACCAGTAGCGTCGTGCCGAAGATGCCGTTCTGGATTGCCTGAGAGCCGAGGTCCATGTTGCTGCCGAGGCTGCGAATGCCGGCAGAGATCGGGACGAACAGGACAGCCGTGATGCCGAACGCGATTGCCACTGCGCCCGCGATCTTGGCGGCGGTGCGCATCGGATCGGGCGCTTCCACGGGGGTCTTCGGCGGCGGCGCGGCCTTGGTCTCGGGCGCCGGCGCCGGGCCCTCCACCGGTTCGTCGATATAGGACTGCACCAGCCCGGGGTCGGGCGCGTCGATGTCAAGGTCCTTGGGCGGTTCGCCGGAATCCGCTGCCGCCTTGACGGCGTTTTTCATCTGCCGCTGAACGTTGGCCATTTTGTTGAGATGCGGACTGATCCAGGCGAGGGTTTCGAGCGGCGGGCGGCCCGACCCGTACTCGACCACCGCCATGGCGCGCACACCGTCGAAGCCGCCGTTCTTGTCCAGATCGGCGGCGCGCAGAACGGCTGCGTCCTTATCTTCTTTCTCAATCGTCTCGTAACGGCGCCAGCGACCCCCTTGGCGCACATAGATGTCGAAATGTGTGGGCGTCACCTAGCTTTCCTCAATATTCGCCGCTTTATACCGTCCCCGTTTGCGATCAACAACTTACGGCATTTTACGCGTTTCAGGATCATTTTCTTGACCTTGCAACGTTGCCGCCGCCGTGCCGCAAGCGTCCCAGACTGATCGTAAACGTAACATCCGCGCGGATTCGGTTGCGGCGAAATCACGATCACTCTTAAGTGGAGCATCAGGATTACCTGATAAAGATCAAGACACGACCCGCTCTGGCGGGAAGATTCCGGAGACGGGCCGCAGCGGCCGGGCGGCAGCCATCCCCCCGTTGTAAGTTGCCGCAGAGCAGGCACGGATGCACCCGTCTCCGGTTCTTTATGCGTCCGCGCGTTGACGGAAGACGGCGAGCGGCGCACCTTTCCGCGTGATGCGGAACCTCGGCACCATCGTTCTGACGTTATTTATCCTCGCGTTTGCGCCGGAACCGGTGCGCGCGGCGAATGTCGCCGATGTGTTTCGCCCCGTGCTCGCTATCGCCTGCGAGCCCCCCTACACCGATCCACAGCGCTTTCGCCGCGCCATCGACGGTGTGCGGCTGATCGAGCACGCCGTCGACAGCTTTCGTGGCGCGCCCGGCCGGGCAAGGACGGTGATGCTGCTCGCCGACGGCCGCAGACTGGAAGTCAGCGTGCTGTTTCCGGGTGGGCAACTGCGCAAGATCGCCGTCGAACTGCACGGCGACAAACCACTGTTCAGCATCTCCATGGACAATGCCTGCCGCATCAATCAGGCGCGCGAGATCGTCTACGGTGCCGGCGATGCGGCGCAGACGATCCGCGTCTATGCCGACGATCTGAGTACGGTAACGGACGAGATCGTGCTCAATCCGGCCGTGCCGGATACCGCCGATCCCGGCGGGGTGACGGTCGGTCTGATCGACAGCGGCGTCAATTACACCATCGACCCGTTCAAGAACCGGCTCGCGCGCGACACCGGGGGGAAACTGATCGGGCGCGATTTGTGGGACGGCGACGACAGGCCGTTCGACATCGACACCGGGCGGACGCCGTTCTTTCCGTTGCATCACGGCTCGGCGGTGATGAGTGTGCTGATCCGCGAGGCACCGATGGCGCGGGTGGTGCCGGTCCGCTATCCGCGCCCCGATATGGCGAAAATGGCCGACGCCGTCACCTGGCTTGCCGAGAAAGGTGTGCGCATCGTTAACCTGGCAATGGGCTCCAACAGTGGTGATGACTGGCAGGCTTTTGCGGACGCGGCGCGCAAGCATCCGCGCATGCTGTTCATCATTTCCGCCGGCAACGACGGCCGCGACATCGACCGTGATCCGGTTTACCCGGCGGCGTTGAGCCTCGCGAACGCCATCGTCGTGACGTCGTCCGAGCCGGACGGCCGGCTCGCGCGTGGCTCGAATTTCGGCGCCCGCAGTGTCGACATCATGACGCCGGGCGAGCGTATCCCCGTCACCGATCATCGCGGCGCACCGGGCAAGGCTTCAGGCTCCAGTTTCGCGGTGCCGCGCATTGCCGCGCTCGCGGTCAGGGCATTGGCGGCAAACCCGGACTGGCACGGGCCGGAACTCCGGGACTGGATACTAAAGCGCGCGCGGCCGCTTTCAGGTCCCAAGCAGACCCGCTACGGCTGGATTCCCGATCCGCTCGATGGGCCCTGATAAAAACTTAGTTGAGTTTCGGCGGCGGTGGCGGGTTCTCGTAGAACCGCTTCGCCGGCGGCGCCATCTGCGGCAGTTCCGTCTCAATGGTCTTCATGGCGCGGTCGGCGAGTGCCTGATCGCCACCCCAGACGCCGGCCTGTAGTGCCAGGCGCAGGATTTGCGGGTCGGCCGGCATGAAGTCGAGGGCATGGTAGAGGATTGGAATCTCGTCCTTGAAGCGTCCGGCGATGTGATAGGTCACCGCCAGCGAGATCAGCGAATTGGGGGCGTTCGGGTCCAGTCTGTGCGAGGCTTCCAGCATCCGAAGCGCGCGGTCGAGATCGCGCCGGGTGCCGAACAGTTTCCCCGCTTCATCCATCAGTTGCCGGTTGGAGGTGGCAAGACACGCATCCTCTATTTCGATGGCGTCTTCCTTGTCGAGACGGCCCGCCGAAGCCCTGACGGCGTCGAGCCGTTCGATACAGCGCACGTAGGCGCGGCCGATGCGTAGCGACTCGTCGGTCTTTTCGGGCGCGGTTGCCGCCTGCAATCGAGTGAGTTCGGAAACCGCAATGGCCTCGTTCCGGCCCTCGCCACCCGAGGCGACGATCCCGACCAGACGGCCCTGGGCGTCGACCAAGGCGCCGCCGGAATTGCCCGGCAACGAGCGTGCGTTATGGTGCAGCCGGGCCAGCGGTGTGTCGGCGCGCGGCACGATCAGCCGTCCCGGCGCATAGATCCGGATCGCCTGGCGCCCGACATCGAAACCGATGACGAACAGGTCGCTCTCCATGCTCGGCGTGACGTTGTGCGCGAGGGCCGGCGCCGCGACATCGGCGGCGACGAGGCCCACCAGATCGCCCGGATAGCTTGTGGGGGCGACGCGCGCCTCGACCGTATTGCCGTCGGCCAGCGTTATCTTCGCCGCCGGATTGTCGGCGATCATGTGCCGGTTGGTGACGAGCAGGCCGTCGCCGATGACGAGGGCGCTGCCGACGGGTTCGAACGATGAGATCATGACGACGCTTTCGGCGGCCTTGCAGACCGGCGCCGGCGCGCCGCACGACTGTGCGTTTGCCGGCGCCGCGAGAACGGCCCAGACGAAGAGGACGCCGGGGATCAATGAACGGCGCATGATCAGAGGATACCCTGGCCACGGGCCCAGACAAGGATCCCGAAAGCGCCGGCGGCACTGAGGGTGCCCACGCCGATGTGCCTTTTGAACAGGAAGAACATGGCGAAGCCGAACACGGTCGCACCCAGCCGGTCAACCAGTTCAGTTTTCTCAAGCACGCCGACCGGGAGAAACAAGATACGCGAGATCAGCGCCGACAGGAGGCCGTAGGCGACGCACGCGATCCATTGCAGGGCGGGGCTTTCCGGATCGATGCGGGCCGCGATCATGGTCCCCATGCCGCGCCACAGATACGTGACGGCGATGGCCATGACCAGCAGCGGCCAGATACCCCAGGTGGCGGTATCGGTGATGGCGCCGCTCATGAGCGCTGTCTCAGAAAGCGGTCGGTGAAGTACCCGACGCTGCCGGCGATGATGCCGGCAATGGGCAGGCTCCAGTCCGGCGTCAGTAGATAGACCGGCGGGCCGCAGACGGCGCCGGCGGCGAACGCCAGCAGCCCGGCGCGGGCGCGCATGGCCGCGAACACGAAGGCGAAATAGATCGGGTTCAGGAACACCAGCGTTACCGTGACGTAGAACGGCAGGGTTTCCGCCAGCAGATAGCCGACGGAAACGCCGCCGGCGCCGGCGATCAGGCACAGCGTCGAAAACCCGGCGTAGAACGGGCCGCGTTGGTCCGGCGTCAATTCCGGCACCCGGCGCATCAGCCCGACCCAGGTGTTGACCGACATGAACTGGACCCAGAGATACCGCCAGCGCCAGCCGCTTTTCGAGCCGCGGAACAGCGGCGCCAGGGAAATGCTCATCGGCAGGAAGCGCATGTTGGCGAGCGAGACGCCGATCAGCATCGAAACGACCGGCGCGCCCAGCAGCATGTATTCGATGAACGCGACCTGACCTGGCAGTCCCCAGATAGCGAGGGTCGAGACGATGGCGACGGCGAGGCTCATGTCCGCCGAGTGCACGAGCGCACCGTAGCCGACCATGCTTGCGGCGACCATGAACGCGGGCAGGCTGAAACCGTCGCGGAGTCCGAGACGGAACAGTGGCCAGACGGCAATCTCCTGATTTTCAGTAGCGGATATGGCGGGGCCCCTTTTTCTGACCGGTCATGCTGTCGCATGGAGCGGCGTCCTTCAAATCCCTAATTTTTGTGCACAAATATGAAAAACGAGACGATTTGTTGCGATAAATTGCCAAAATCACTTAAAACTGCTTTGCTTCCCCAGTCGCTACAGTGAAGGGGAGGCTCGCATGCCTGACGGGGAACCGTTGTCACATATCATTCCGCCGGACACGAGTTCGGCGCTCGGCAAGGGCATGACCGTCCTTTCCGCCATTCTGACGGCCGAGAAGCCGCCAAGCCTGAACGATATCGCGATGCGCACGGATCTGCCGCGCCCGACAGTGTTCCGCGTCGTCAAGCAGTTGGAAGAAACCTTGATGATCACGCGGGCGCCGGACGGCGACAAGTATCTGGTTGGGCCGAACCTGATGTCGTTGGCGACGGATGCGATGTCGGCCTTCATGCACGCGTCGCCGGTGCGCGCCGTTCTGTCCGGGCTGGTTCACGAGTTGGGCGAGACCTGTAATCTCGGCGTGCTCGACCGCGACAGCGTCGTCTATATCGACCGTGTCGAATGTTCGTGGCCGCTTCGGTTGCAGATGGGGGTCGGCACGCACGTGTCGTTGCACGCGACGGCGCTCGGCAAACTGCTGGTGGCGCATCTGCCGACTCGCAGCCGCCGGCGCATCGTCGGCGCCGCGCCGCTGGAGCAGTTCACCGAATACTCGATTACCGACTCGAAGACGCTGGAAGCGGAGTTCAAGATGATCCGGCGCCAGGGCTATGCCTGCAACAGCGAGGAAAACACCATCGGCATTATCGGTATCGCGGTGCCCGTGTTCGACGCCCGCAACCGCGTCGTGGCGGGCCTTTCGCTGCACGCGCCGGCGGCGCGCATGTCGTTGCAGATGGCCGTTTCGAAGCTCGACCGCCTGCGCGAGACCGCGCGTCAGATCGAGCAGATCATGCGCGAACTCGTGGATGCTCCGGGTATGGGAAGGGACGCCGCGGAATGAATCTGACGTCCGAACAGCGCGGAAACCTCACACTGGTGACGGGGGTTATCGGCGCCGACACACATATCGTCGGCAACCGCATTCTTTCGATGGCGCTGGAGAAAGAAGGTTTCAAGGTGGTGGCGCTGGGTGCCCTGACGCCGGCCGAGGATTTCATCAAGGCGGCGATCGAGACCGCCGCCGACGCGATCCTGGTGTCGTCGCTTTATGGGCAGGGTGAACTGGACTGCCGCGGCTTCAAGGACATGTGCATCGAAGCCGGCCTGGACGACATTACCCTCTATGTCGGCGGCAATCTCGTGGTCGGCAAACAGGCCTGGGCGGACGTCGAACAGCGCTATCTGGATATGGGATTCAACCGTGCGTTCCCGCCCGGCACCCGCACGCCGGATGTGGTCCGGATGCTGGATGAGGATTTCCGTGAAAAGGCCGGGGGTGCCGCGGCATGACGGGCGCGAGCGCGCTTCTGATCGATTTCGGCAGCACCTATACCAAGTTGCGAGCCATCGACCTCAACGCGGGGACGATTCTTGGCGCCGGGCAGGGGCCGTCGACGGTGACCAGCGACGTTAATGCCGGCCTCGACGCCGCGCTTGCCGATCTCGAAAACCAACTCGGTGAATTGCCGGATTTCAAGCACAGGCTTGCGTCGTCTTCCGCGGCGGGGGGGCTCGCCATGATCACGGTGGGCCTCGTCAAGGAACTGACCGCCGAGGCGGCGCGGCTGGCGGCGTTGGGCGCGGGCGCCAAGCTGATCGGCGCGCACGCCTACAAGCTCACCGACAAGGATGCGCGGGGCATCGCGGCGCAGAAACCCGACATTCTGTTGCTTGCCGGCGGCACCGACGGCGGTAACGAGGAAACCATCCGCTGGAACGCGGACAGACTGGCTGCCGCGGGACTCGCCTGTCCGGTCATCGTCGCCGGCAACCGGGTCGTGGCCGACGACGTCGCGGCGACGCTCGGCGATGCCGGGATTGACGCGCGCATCGCCGGTAACGTGATGCCGGCGTTCAACGTTCTCGACGTCGAACCGGCACGTGCTGCGATCCGCGAGGTGTTCATAGAGCGGATCGTGCACGCCAAGGGGATCGATAAGGCCGAGACGCGCTTCGACGCGGTGCTGATGCCGACACCCGCTGCCGTCATGGACGGGGCGCGGCTGCTGGCCGAGGGCAGCGAAAGCTATCCCGGTTGGGGCGATCTTGTAGTGGTCGACGTCGGTGGCGCGACGACGGATGTGCATTCCATTTCTTCGGGGGTGCCCGCTGACGGCGGTGTCGTTCAATACGGGCTGCCCGAGCCCTATGCCAAGCGCACGGTCGAGGGTGATCTCGGGATGCGGCACAACGCCCGCACCATCGTCGAGACCGCTGGTATCGACGCGTTCGCCCGCGAGACGGATTTCACGGCGGGCGATATCGAGGGCTTTCTGAGTGCCATCGAGGCGGATGTGGAACGCCTGCCGCAAACGGATGCCGAGCGGCGCTTCGACGCGGCGCTGGCCCGGAGCGCCGTCGCCCGCGCCATGAAACGTCACGCCGGCAGCATCGAGGTCAAACAGACCCTGACCGGTCCGGTCACGGTGCAATACGGCAAGGACCTGACCGGCGTCGGTACCGTCGTCGGCACCGGCGGCGTGCTGGTGCACGGTAATGGCCCGGCGGAGATTCTGCGCGCCGGGCTGTTCGATGCAGAAGACCCGCAGTCCCTGCGTCCCAGGAACCCGGCGCTGCTGATCGACAGCGCGTACGCGCTTTATGCCGTCGGCCTGCTGGCCGGCGTGGCACCCGACGCGGCGCTTCGGTTCGCGCATAACAATATCGCCGGCAATCCGGCATCCCGGAAGGAAGGTATCCATGGACGGTCACCCGCAGCCTGACCCGGACGGTCTCGAGTTCTCGGCGGAACGCATCCCCGACGATGTGTTCGATGCGATGCGGGAAAGGAATCTCGCGCGCTGGCCCACGGGGGCCGAGATCGACCTCGAGGAGGCGGCCGCCTATCACCTCGCGATGCCGAAGCACAAGCAACTCGGTTGGGTGATGCGCAAGGCCGACGAGGAAGGGCGTTGCCTGACGCAGCCGCGCGGCGGTTTCGGCACGCTGGAACTGCAGAAGGAACTGATGGTCTGTCTCGACAAGGAAGGCCACGCCGACATCGTGCCGACGACGACCGACAGCTATACCCGGAACGAACAGTGGGAGAACGCCGCCAACGGTGTCGAGGAGTCGAGGAAAGCCGGGCGCTCGATGCTCAACGGTTATCCGATGGTCAACTACGGTCCCAAGGCCACGCGCGAACTGATCGAATCCATCGACAAACCGGCCATTGTACTGTCCGGCACCTCTATGCCCAGGCTGACGTCCGAGGTCGGTTTCGCGGCCGGGTATTCCGGCTATCTCGGTTCGGGGCTCGCTTACACCGCGTCCTACACCAAGGAAGTCACCATCGAGCAGGGTATCCGGAACTATCAGTATCTCGACCGTCTCGCGGCACGTTACCAGGAACTCGGTGTCGAGTTGCACCGGCGCCAACCCGGGTTTTTGACCGGCACCAACATCCCGCCGTCCATTGCGATCCTGACCTGCATCATCGATACCCTGCTTGCGGCCGGGCAGGGGGTGAAGAATTACGGTCTCGAGCTCGGCCAGACGCTTCACCTGGTACAGGACGCGGCAGCCATCAAAATGGCCCGCGAGCTGACGCAGGAGTATCTGCAGAAGCTCGGCCACGACGACATATTTACGCCGGTGACGTCATTGCATTGGATGGGGGCATGGCCCTATGACGACGCGCAGTGCGAGGCGCTGGTCGCCTACGGCGGCACCCTGGCGGCGATCGGCGGCGCGGTCAGCGTGACCACGAAATCGTCGCACGAGGCGTTCGGCATCCCGACGCCCGCGGCCAACGCGGCGGGGCTGCGCTCGACACGGATGGCGATCTATCTGGCACGGCACATTCGTCTCGATGATATGCCGGAATTCAAGGCGGAATGTGACATGATCGCCCGCGAAGTGCGTCCGGTGATGGACAAGGTGCTGGAAATGGGTGACGGCGACGTTGCCATCGGCACGATCCGCGCCTGTGAGGCTGGCGCCATGGATATTCCGTGGTCGCCGAGTAATTTCATGAAAAGCCGGATCATGCCGGCCCGTGACGCCGACGGATATCTGCGTATCTTCGATTGCGGCGAGATGCCGATTCCGAAAGACGTCATGGACTATCATCATGACAGGCTTCGCAAGCGTGCCGAGCGGGACAACCTGCCGTTCGATCACGAGTTGGCGGTTTCGAGCGTCTACGAGCTTTCGGAAAACCTCGACACGCTGATCCCGTTTCCGTGGGCGGCGGAATAGCCGGAACCCTGCGGTACTACTGGTCGGGACGCTCCGGCGCCGTGCCGACGGCCTCGGCGTATTTCTCGCGGCCCTGTCGGATCAGGTCCAGCGCTTCGCGGGAATAATCGATCGCCACGACGATGTGCGTGACGTTTGTCCCATCCGCCGAGAGCGGCAGGCGGATCACGCTGTGCGAATGCATGTACCCGCCGGCGGCCAGGAAGGAATAGTGCCACGCCATGGGTATTTTCTTTTCCACGATCTTGCGGTGATCGGCAAGGACCTGATCGCCGAAGCCCGGCGGCGAGAGATCGTGTGGGTGCTTCGACGTCATGTCCTCGCCGTGGATTTCCGTCATCTTGCTGCCCCAGTAGCGGAAGACGCTTTTTTCCAGCGGTTCGTGGATATCGATAACGAGCGTCGTCGGCAGCAGGCTCGACGGGATGCGGACCAGTTCGAACTCGGCCCACGTCGGCGCCATGCGTCCGTTCCTCAAACCGTTCCAGTAGTCGTGAACGGATTTGAGGCCCGACGACAGGTCGCCGATGCCGATGTTGACGATGCGCATGGATTCCGAAATCGAAACACCCTCCCCCAAAAATGCATTATGCGGGTGGCCGCCGGTAAAAATAAAGGTATTCGGTGCGCATTATTCGGCGGCGCGTTTTCACATCCCCAAGACGGCGCGCCGGATCATGTTGAGTCCGACGACGAAGATCGTAATCAACAGAATCTTGCGAAACAGGGCTTCGTTGATGAAGCGGCGGATGCGTTCGCCGATCAGGATTCCGGCCATGGCGGGGACGCAGGCCGCCACCGACAGCCACAACCTGTCGCCGGCCAGCATGCCGTTGTTGAAGTAAAACACGACCAGCGGCACCGCGCCCAACAGGTATAGCCCGGTGATCGACGCCACCCACATGTCCTTGTCCATCCTGAGCATGAACAGGAACATCATGATCGGCGGGCCCCAGACGGTTGTCAGTCCGCCCATGAGGCCGGCGATGGCGCCGGCAAAGGGGCCGAGAATTTTTTCCGCGCGCGGGCCGAGCGGCTTGGCGTCCGGTTTGTAGAACTGCGAGATCGAGAACACCAGCGCGGTCACGCCGATGGCGGCGAAGAGGACCCAGGTTTCAACCACCGTGATCAGCCGCGATCCGATATAGAGGCAGACCAGGAATATGCCCCCCATCAGCCAGAACCGCTTGACGGGTTTAAGGATGTTCCCGGCACCGAACATCTGCCAGATGTTGGTGATGACAATGGGAAAGCACAGCATCGTGAGGCCGATCCGCGGCTCGACGAAATTGAGCGCGATGGAAAGCGTGACGATCGGAAGCGCGACGCCGCTGATGCCCTTGGCAAGGCCGCCGGCGAATATCGATAGAGTGAGGAGCGTGACAATGTCGGTCGGCAGGCCGAACACGTGTCAGCCCTCGCCGATCAGGATCGAGTCTCTGACAAAGCGGCTATGCTCGGTAAAGGCGGGCGCTTTGGTGGGTAGTTGTACCCGTCCGTAGACGACGCGCAGTGGCGCGTCGAACAGCGGCTGCGTTTGTTTCAGGAAACCGTTCATTTCGCCCGCATTATCAATCATTCGGTGGGCGACACAACATTCCATCCAGCAACCGAGGTCGGCGGCGACGCCGTTGCCGAGAACGGGCTGCATGCCGAGATCGCGGATCAACCGCAACTGTGCCATCAGATTGTCGATGCTGCCCGCTTTCATCAGCTTCAGCTTGATGTAGCTGACACCGCCCATTTTAGCGGCGCGTTCGATCTCGGGTGGGCCGTAAATGCTCTCGTCCAGCATGAACGGGACATTGGTTGCTTCCGCGATCGCTTTCGAGGCATCCCAGTCGTCCATGTGACAGGGCTGTTCCAGCAGTTCGATATTTGTCGGGTCGACGCTGGCGGCGAACCTGACGCCGTCGTCTTTTGAATACCCCTGATTGCCGTCGATGCGGATATTGACGCCCGGGGGCAGGCACGACTGGATGAAGGCGACGCGTTTCAGGTCATCGTCCACGTCCCAGCCGATCTTGACCTTGATGGTTTCGTAGCCGGCCTGGGTGTGAGCCGCGATCTCCTTTTCGATGCCCGCTTCGTCCATGGCGCTGAGGATTGCCAGGAGCGACACGTCGGTACCGTCGCCCGGCGACAACACTGGATGGCCTTCCAGCATCTCGATGGCCGTGACCAGGGCGGTGACCGTGAACGGCGCGTCGTGGTGGTGTGCGAAAGCCGCCGACTTGGCCGCCTCGAACGAACCGCCGGCGATCTTCGTGGCAATGTTTTGAATGGTCTGCCAGCAACCGTCGATGGTCTCCGGCGTGTAACCGGTGAGGATCGTTGCCTCGCCGAAACCGGATCTGCCGTCGTCGTCGATGATCTCGGCGATCACCGTGTCGAACGCGGTAACGGGCCCGAAGGCGAGCTTGTAGGGGACCGCCAGCGGTATCTGCAAACGCTCAAGGCGTATCCCCCGGATACGGTCGGACGGCATGTGTAATTTCTCCCTGGCCCGTCTCATCCGGCCCGGTTGCGTCCGGTCCGGGGGCTCCCTAACATCGCCACCTTATTAAAGCGGAAAGGTGCGGTCATGCCCCGAGGAATAGATCATCTCGTTTTGTGCGTTAACGACCTGAAAAAGGCGCGGGCGCACTATGAAAAGCTTGGGTTCACCATGACCCCTCAGGCGCAGCACCCGTTCGGGACCGGCAACACGCTGGCGCAGTTGGACGGTTGCTTCCTCGAAGTGCTTTCCGTGACCCGTCCGCAAGACATCACCGAAGCCGACGCCAAGAATTTCTCGTTCGCGGCGTTCAACCGGGATTATCTCGAAGCCGGAGAGGGCATGTCGATGCTGGTGCTCGACAGTACCGATGAAAAGGCTGACCGCGCCGAGTTCCTGGAAAGGGACTTGCATGTCTATGCGCCGTTCGAGTTCCAGCGTTTGGCCAAGCTGCCCGACGGTAGCGAGGAGACGGTCGGGTTTTCACTGACCTTTCTTTCCGATGCGAGTATGCCCGGCATGGCGTTTTTCACCTGCAAGCAGTGGCGCCCCGACCTGTTCTGGAAAGCCGACTATCAGAAGCACGCCAACGGCGCCGAAACCGTCGATGAGGTGTTCGTGGTGACGCCCGAACCGGCCGGCGCGATCCAGTTCCTGGCCGCCTTCGCCGATGCCACCGATTTCGAGGCGGACGAAGGTGTCGCCCGGATCCGTACGCCGCGCGGGACACTGGGCGTCTACACACCGGATGCGTTCGATGCCCGGTTTCCGGACGCGTTCGCGGCGGCCGATGCCGCTTCGCCACGTTTCGCCGGGTTCTCGATCAGGACGCCCGAACCGGCCGCTGCCGCCACGCTATGGCGGGACGCCGGCCTTGACGTGCGCGAGACGGACGGGCTCCCCTGGGTGCATCCGAAGGACGCTTTCGGGTGCGTCATTGCCGCCGTTTAATATGAATATTAATCAAGTATCTATATGATAAATCAATATAATTTCATGTTTTGTGCTGGCTATGCCCGGTTACGGAGCGTATAACCGTGCCATGAGCAACACCATTCAGGTCTCGGTCTGGCGCGGTGCGGAGGAAGGCGAATTCCAGTCCTTCGAGGTGCCCCGCCAGCCGTCGCAAACTGTCCTCGACGTCATCACCTATATTCAGCGCAACATCGATCCGACGCTAAGCTACCGCTTCGCGTGCCGGGTCGGCGTCTGCGGGTCCTGTGCCATGACCGTCAACGGACGGCCACGCTGGACCTGCCGCACCCATGTTGACAAGGTCGCCGGTGACGGCACGCTCGAGGTGGCGCCGCTCCGGAACCTGCAGGTGGTCAAGGACCTCGCCTGCGAGATGACAGATTTCTTCGACAAGCTGGATCGGGCCGAGGGCAAGTTCCATCCGACCAAGACACGCCACGACGACTTCGACTTCATCAAACCGGACGACAAGAAGCGCAAGCAAGCATCGGCCGGGATCGAATGTATCGGTTGCGGCGTCTGTTACGCGGCCTGCGATATCGTGGATTGGAACAAGGACTACCTCGGTCCCGCCGCGCTCAATCGCGCCTGGACGCTGGTCAACGACGTGCGCGACGGTGGCAACGATCAGCGTCTCGCGGCGGTCGCCGGTGACGCCGGCTGTCACGCCTGCCATTCGCAGCAGGGCTGTGTCGAGCACTGTCCGAAACACCTGAGCCCAACCCATTCCATTGCCGGCTTGAAGCGCGAGACCGCGAAGGTGGCGTTGAAGGGCCTGTTGGGTGGTGACGACTGATGGCCAGCGCCCGTGTCGAAACCAAGCTCTGGGTTTGGCAGCGCCTTTCGGCGGCGGTGCTCGCCGTTTGCGTCCTCGTGCATCTGGCGATGATCATCTATGCCGTGCAGGGCGGCCTGAGCGCCGCCGAGATCATCGGGCGGGTTTCCGGTAATGCGATCTGGTTTGCGTTCTATTCGGTCTTCATCATCGCGGTCGCGATCCACGCGCCGATCGGCGTGCGGACGATCCTGAACGAGATGACGGGTCTCGGTGCGAAAGTCACACACATGATCATGGCGGTGCTGTGTCTGATCATTCTGGTCATGGGCTTCCGCGCCGTGATCGGCCTTTACCAGGCGGGTGCATCGCTATGAGGACCGGGGCGCACCGCAATCATCCGCACTACTGGGCGTTCGTGCTGCATCGCGCGTCGGGGCTTTTGCTGGCGTTGTTCCTGCCGGCGCATTTCTACGTTCTGGGCCTCGCCATCGAAGGTGCGGCCGTGATGGACGGGTTCCTGAACTGGTCGCAAACACCGCTTGCGAAACTGCTCGAGACAGGTCTCGTGATTCTGCTTGCCGCGCACCTGACCGGCGGGCTCAGGCTGCTCGCGCTGGAGTTTGTCGGCAGCCGGGAAAGCTCACGCGTCGCCGTCGCCGTCGGGACGGGAATTGCCGTCTGCACCGGCCTGATCTTTCTGCTCAATGGGGCCTGAGATCGCCATTATCCTGGCGGGCGCGTTCGTGGCGTCGTTCGTCGCCGGCGCCGCCGGGTTCGGCGATGCACTGGTCGCCGCCGCCATCTGGCTGCAGTTCTTCTCGCCGGGCGAGACCGTGCCGTTGATCGTCGCCTGCTTCTTCGCCATGCACGTCGTGATGCTGGCGTTGATGAAAAAACAGCTCGATTTCCGCCATCTCTGGCCGTTCCTGATCGGCGGCGCCATCGGTGTGCCGATCGGCGCGCAGCTCCTGAAGGTGATCGACCCGGCGACGTTCAAGCTGGTCGCCGGCGCCGGGCTGGTCGTCTACGGTACGGTGATGCTGATGCTTGCCAACTTGCCCGTCATTACCAGGGGCGGCCGCGCGCTCGATGGTGGCGTTGGCTGGATTGGCGGCGTGCTTGGCGGGTTTGCCGGTCTTTCCGGGTTTATTCCCGCGATCTGGTGCACCCAGCGCGGCTGGTCCCGGGACCAGGCGCGCGGCGTCACCCAACCCTATATTCTCGCCATGCACGGCATGGCCCTCGGCTGGCTGGCGGCGGGCGGCCTGGTGACGGCGGAAACCGGCACCCGTTTTGCCGTCGCGGTGCCGGCCATCGCGCTGGGTGCGTGGATCGGGGTCCGGCTCTATGGCCATTTCGACGACAGACGTTTTCGGCAATGCGTGCTGGCGCTTTTGATCTGCGCCGGCGCCTTGCTGCTTTTCAATCCGGGAGGACGCTGACATGTCCACGAACGTTCAGATCGAGGAAACGAGAACCGACGTGCTGATACTGGGCTCGGGCGGCGCCGGCCTGTTCGGCGCGCTGCATGCCAAGGCCGCCAACCCGGACCTGGAGGTCACGGTCGCCGTCAAGGGCTTGCTCGGCAAGTGCGGCTGCACCCGCATGGTGCAAGGCGGCTATAACGTCGCGCTCGCCCCCGGCGACAGCACCGAGCGCCACTTCATGGATACCATCGAGGGCGGCAAGTGGATCAACCGCCAGGATTTGGCGTGGACGCTGGTCGAGGAGGCGCAGGTACGGATCCGCGAGTTGGAGAACGAGCTCGGATGTTACTTCGACCGCAATCCGGACGGCACCGTGCACCAGAAGGCGTTCGCCGGGCAGACCTTCGACCGCACCGTTCATAAGGGTGACCTGACGGGAATCGAGATCATCAACCGCCTCGCCGAGCAGGTGTGGGCGCGCGACATCAAGAGAATGGAGGATCACCGTGCCGTTGCCCTGATCCCGTCGAAGGATGGTGAACGTATCGCCGGCGTGCTGATGATCGACATGCGCACAGGCGCATTCCGCATGGTATGCGCCAGCGCCGTGTTGCTGGCGACCGGCGGCGGCCCGACCATGTACAAGTTCCATACGCCGTCGGGCGACAAGACCTGCGACGGCATGGCGATGGCGCTTCGGCTCGGGCTGACGCTCAGGGATATGGAGATGGTGCAGTTCCACCCGACCGGCCTGATCGCCGGCGAGGACACGCGCATCACCGGCACGATCATTGAGGAAGGGCTCAGAGGCGCTGGTGGGCATTTGCTCGACGGCAACCTCGAGCGCTTCATGCACAAATACGACGAACGCGGCGAGCGTGCGACCCGCGACATCGTCAGCCGCGGCATGTTCCAGGAGATGCGCAACGGCGTGACGGCCAAACATGGCGGTCTCTACATAACGATGAAGCATCTCGATCCGGCAATGGTGAAAAAGAGCTTCAAGGGGATGGTCGAACGCTGCGCCGACTGCGGCTTTGATCTGGTTTCGGGGAATGTCGAGGTGGTGCCGACGGCGCACTATATGATGGGCGGTGTGGTGTTCGAACCCGACTGCACGACCGAGGTGCCGGGCCTCTACGCGGCCGGTGAGGATACCGGCGGTGTGCACGGGGCCAATCGGCTGGGCGGCAACGGCGTTGCCAACTCGACTGTGTTCGGCGGCATCGCCGGCGATACCATCGCCAGGGATATCGAGCCGAGCGCGGCGCTCGCTGCCCCGGATGCGGAGGCAATCGAGGCCGCGGTCCGGCTCTGCATGCAGCCGCTGGAACGTCCGGCGGCCCAAATCGACCAAGTGCGCACCAAGCTTTGGGAGCAGATGTGGGAAGACGCGGGCATCGTCCGCGACGGCGCGAGCCTCGCCCGTGCCAAGAGCACGCTCGACGAGCTCGATGCCGAACTCGACACCGTCGGGGTCGCCGGCGACAACCTTGCCTATAACTTGACGTGGCACGACTGGCTCAACCTCAAGAACCTGATCCTGGTGTCGAAGTCGGTGGTCGCCGCCTCGACGGCGCGTGAAGACAGCCGCGGCGCGCACTACCGCGCCGATTTTCCCGACGTCCGTGACCTCGAAAACTCGACCTACACGGTGGTGCGATTCGAGGACGGCGACATCACGCTGGGCACCGAACCGGTCGATTTTTCGCGTATCAAGCCGGGCGATTCGCTCCTCGACGACAGCGTCGCGTGATTCTACTTATGGATGTGTATATGAAGTGCGCCCCGTAAGAATTTTTACGGAGGCCGCAAACGGCGCGATGTCTCGGTTTTTGCGTAAATGAATGATTTCTTTTAGCTTTTCTGGTAAAGGACCGCTTTGTGCGTTGCCGAATTAAGGCTTGCGCCGGACCTAATTTCTGATGCGTGGGGTGCAGGGAAAAGGCATGTTTCTCAACCTTTTATCGGCATCTGGTCAAAAGAATGGTTCCGCAGCGCGATACGCAGAGTATCTGGATTCGTATCGGCCCCATGGCCGTGGCATCGATTTTATCGATGTCGGTGCTCGTGTTCGTCAGTGTTATGATTCTGGACGGCGTCAGCGAGCGTCTGATCCGCCAGCAGGCGGAACGCGAGGCGATCGCCTGGGCTGCTTATATCGGTACATCGATCGAGCGCATCGAGCGCATCGCCGAGGGTGAGGAACCGACGCCCGCGGAGCGCGACTTCCTGCAACGGGTCAGCAAGTTCGGCGACATATTTCGTTACAAACTGTTTGATGCCGAAGGCCGTCTTAAGGTCGTATCCGACCACCTGAACAATCTGAACGCCAACGGCGATCTCGGTGAGCACAACATCACGGCCCTGCAGGTGCTTACCACCGGCAAGTCGTATGCCGAAGTCAACGACGGCACGCAAAAGTCCGACCGGCCGGATATTTACGTTGAGGCCTATGTGCCGATCAAGAAGGATGGTGCGGTCGTTGCGATCTCCGAGGTCTATGTCGACGCGACCAGAACGTCGGCGCTGATCAAGGAAGACTTCGCGATTTTCGGAATCATCATTGCCGGTCTGACACTGCTGGTGTTGCTGGTGCCGCTGTGGGCGCTTCGGTTGGTGACCATCGAACTCAAGCAGCGCAACTTCGATCTCAACCTGGAACGCGCCCGCGCGGTTCAGGCGGAAAGCGCCAAGTCCGCGTTCCTTGCCAACATGAGCCACGAACTCAGGACGCCGCTGAATGCGATCCAGGGGCTCTCGGAAATGATGATCCGCGGCGATCTGGGATCGATGAACCATCCCAAGTACCTTGAATATTCCATGGATATCAATTTTTCGGCCGCGCATCTTCTGAAACTGGTCAATGATATCCTCGACCTCTCCAAGATCGACGCCGGCAAGTTCGAACTGGAAGAGAAGGAGTTCGACATGAGTACCGCCGTGACGGATGCGCTCCGCATCGCGCGTGCTTGGCCGAACACGGAAAAGCTGGTGCTCGGTACGAACTTTATCGAGGGCAGCCTGCGCGTCCACGCCGACGAGCGCGCGATCAACCAGGTCCTCCTCAACCTGCTCTCCAACGCTGTGAAGTTCACGCCGCCCGGCGGCGAAGTGACGGTGTCGGGCACTGTCGATGACGACGGAAACGGCGTCGTCAGCGTCACCGATACCGGCCTCGGTATTCCCGAAAACGATCTCAGGCACATCCTGGAGCCGTTCAACCAGCTGCGCCGTCCTGCCAACCTGCAGAGCGAGGGCACGGGCCTCGGCCTGAGCTTGGTCAAGTCGATGGTCGAGCTGCACGGCGGCGCCGTCGACATCGAAAGCCGCCTCGGTGAGGGCACGACGGTCACCTTCACGATCCCGAAGGCGCGGATGGTGTCCGAATCTGCCACCAAATAACCTTTTTTGCGTCGCGGCCTTGCCGCAATCCTCGCCGATGATCCGATCGTCCGAATCCCGGACCCGGATGCGCCGCATCCGGTCACGGCCCGATGGGAGGGTGTCATGCATACGATCCGCGTTTCCGGCGACCTGGATTTCCGCCGTGTCAACGAAACCCGCCAGGTTCTCTTGAAATATCTCACGGAAAGCGACGGTCTCGTCGTCGATATGTCCGACGTCTACCGGATCGACAGCGCCGGGCTTGCCGGATTGGTCGAGGTCCTGCAGGCGGCGCGTCTGTCGGGGCGCAGCTTCCGTCTCGCCCGCGTGCGCGACGGCGTCATGCGGGTGATCCGCTTCGCGCGCCTCGACAAGGTGTTCTTCGATGCGGAGAAAGACGGCCTGATGCCCAGCGAGGGCTACCGCGCCGTTGCCTGAAGTGCGGGGCCTTAGCCCTTCATCATGTCGTCGATGTGAAAGCCCTGGAACAGGGTGACCCCGAGGTCGTGGCCGACCTGGATGCCGAGGTCGTCGTCGACCCGGGCCAGGATGAACTGGGTGCCGCCATCCTGCATTTCCTCGATTTCCTTGCTCAGATCCTGCAGGACGCTTTCTGCCCCCTGTCGCCAGAAGACCTTGGCGTAGTCGGCGTTGAGCCTGTTCATGTTGACGATGCCGACGGTTTCCGGGAACACCGCGTCGATGGCGATGCGGCCCTTGCGTGACGCAATCAGGTTCGCGGCCACCTCGTATTCGTCGTACTGCTGCAAAACATTGGCCTGGCGGAACTCGAACACCATGTTTTCGAAGGCGTGATCGTCGGCGCCTTCCAGGAACGCCTGAAACGCGCGGGTGAAGACCGATTCCACGTTCAGATTGATGGAGCATGCAGCGCGACCGGGATTGGCGGCGCCGAACGCGTCCAGCAACAACCGATCCAGCGTGATGGTGAGCTGGTTGAAGATGTTGCCGCTGCCGCGCAATTCGACGTCGAGAAAAACATGAGACTTCAGCGCATCCATGCCGACGAAGTATTCGTCCATCACGTTCTGTGGCGGGCCGCCCGGCAGTATTTCCACCATCTGCTGCTGACGTACGAAGACCTTGGCGAACGATGCGGTGCCGATCTGCTGGTTGACCTCGACGACACGGTCGATGTCCTGCTCACCGAGCCGGCGCAGCTTGCGTTTCGGCGCCGGCGGCGGGACAGGTGCGCCGTCTTCGCCTTTTTCGACTTCGGTGTAGCGCTCGACGAAACGGACCGCGTTCGGCAACTTGAACAGAAGATCGATCGGACGCAGCAGCCGCGACTGGTCGATGAGACCGAACTGGTCGGGAAAGTAATGCTGAATCAGCCGCAGTAACTCGACTTTTACGTCGGTGAACAGCGTGACCTGATTGTATTCGGTGATCTTGACCAAACACGCGCGGTCGGTTTTCGAAAGTGTATAATCGACGGCGCTATGGCGTCGCCGGAAGAAAGACATAGTATTGTCGAAATCTTTCCAGAACGCCGGGTCGGCGTCGTCCGTCGCCAGCACGCCGAGCGAGATCAGCAGCAGCGTGTTCTGCTCACGCTGCTGCTTGCCCCAGTTATTCAACAATGCCAGCAATTCGCCCGCGGTTCCCGCGCGCTGTGGCTGCTCTTCGGTATTCAACGTCTTCCCCTAACGCTTCTCATGCCACTATGGCACAGACGCCAAACCTAGGGTAGGCCTTGTCTTCGCGCCCAAGTGTGACGTCGATCACACCGCTCAGATGCGGACCTTCTCGTTCTTCGGGTCGAACAGCGGTTTGAGCGATGCCGTGGCGGTATATTTGACTCCGCAGACTTCCAACTCGTAGCGGCCCTCGTTGATGAATGCGGCGTCGACGCCGTCCGCGTTCTTGACGTAACCAAGGCCGATTGCACCGCCCAGCGTATGACCGTACATGCCGGACGTGATATAACCGACGATCTTGCCGTCGCGATGGATCGGCTCGTTGTGATAAAGCAGCGGCTCCGGGTCCTCCAACTGGAACTGCACCAGTCGTTGTTTCACGCCCTGTTCTTTCTGCCTGAGCACCGCATCGCGGCCGATGAAATCGCCCTTGTCCGGTTTGACCGCGAACATCAGGCCGGCTTCGGCGGGGCTCTCCTCTTCCGAGATGTCGTGGCCCCAGTGCCGGTACGCCTTTTCCATCCTGAGCGAATTGAGCGCGTGCAGACCGGCGGGTAACAGACCGTGATCCGCGCCCGCGTCCATGACCGTCTCGAAGATGTGCGGCGCGAACTCGGTCGGCACGTAAAGCTCCCAGCCCAGTTCGCCGACGTAGGTGATGCGCGACGCGCGGACCAGGCCCATGGCCATCTCGATCTCGCGTGAATGGGCAAACGGGAACGCTTCGTTCGATAGGTCGTCCGGGCTGACGGACTGCAGCAGCGCGCGGCTGTTGGGACCCATAATGCTGATGACGGCATAGCCCGACGTGACGTCGGTGGCGATGCAGTGCGCATTATCCGGGATGTGCGACGTCAGCCACTTGAAATCGCGTACCTGCGCGCCGGCGCCGGTGACGACCAGGTAATCGTTTTCGGCGATCCGCGTCACCGTCAGGTCGGCCTCGATGCCGCCGCGCTCGTTGAGCCACTGGGTATAGACGATACGGCCCGGCGCCACGTCGATGTCGTTGGCGCAGATGTTGTTCAACACCTTGCAGGCGTCCCGGCCCTGGACCCGGAACTTGGAAAACGAGGACTGATCGAAGACGCCGACGTTCTGGCGTACGTTCGTGTGCTCGGCGGCGGAATGTTCGAACCAGTTCTGACGTTTGAAGGAATATTCGTATTCGGGTGTCACGCCCGTGGGTGCGAACCAGTTGGCGCGTTCCCAGCCCGCTGTTTCGCCGAAGCAGGCGTTCAGCTTTTCCAGATGCCCGTGCAGGATCGAACGGCGCACATTTCGGCTGGTCTTGTACTGATAGAACGGCCAGTGCGTGGCGTACAAAAGCCCGAGCGTTTCCGAGACCCGGTCGTGGAGGTACTTAGCGTTGCGCATGAACGGCTGGTTGCGGCGAATGTCGACGCCGTTGAAATCGCCTGGCGGGTGGCCGTTGATGATCCAGTCGGCCATCAGCCTGCCGACGCCGCCCGCCGACTGCACGCCGATAGAGTTCATGCCGGCGGCGACGAACAGGCCTTCCACCTCGGGCGCCGCGCCCAGATGATAGCGGTCGTCGGGGGTGAAGCTTTCCGGGCCGCAGAAAAAGGTCTGGATGCCCGCGTTCTCGAGCGCCGGCATGCGCCGCATGGCGTCCTCAAGAATCGGCGCGAAGTGGTCGAAGTCGTCCGGTAACTGGTCGAAGCTGAAATCCTCGCGGATGCCGTCCATGCCCCACGGCTTGGCCTTGGGCTCGAACGCGCCCAGCAGAATCTTGCCGGCGTCCTCCTTGTAGTATGCGCAGTGATCGTAATCGCGGTAGACCGGCAGATCCGGCGTCACGCCCTCGAACGCCTCGGTCAGGATATAAAAATGCTCGCACGCGTGCAGCGGTACGGTGACGCCGATCTGCTTCGCGAACTCGCGCGTCCACATGCCGCACGCCAGAACCACATGATCGGCCATGACGGTCCCGGCCTCGGTCTCGACACCGGTGACGCGGTCGCCGTCGACCTGCACGCGTTCGACCTTGGTGTTCTCGAAGATCTCGGCGCCGCCCATGCGGGCGCCCTTGGCCAGCGCCTGGGTGATGCCGACCGGGTCGGCCTGACCGTCGGTCGGGATGAAGATGCCGCCGATGACGTCATGGATTTCGATCAGCGGGTGATGTTCCTTGCATGCCTCGGGGCTTAGCACGTCGACCTTGAGGCCGAACACCTTGGCCATGTCGGCGCGGCGTTTGAGGTCCTCCATGCGGCCCTCATTGGTCGCGGTCGAAAGCGAACCGTTAACCTTGTAGCCGGTCGCCTGGCCGGTTTCCTTTTCAAGCTCCAGGTAAAGCTCGGCGGTGTACTTGGCGAGTTCGGTCATGTGGTGGTTGTCGCGTAACTGGCCGATCAGGCCCGCCGCGTGCCACGTGGTGCCGCAGGTCAATTGCTTGCGCTCCAGCAGCACGACGTCGGTCACGCCCTTTTTTGTCAGGTGATAAGCGATCGAGCAGCCGATGACGCCGCCACCGACGATGACGACACGTGCTTTCTTGGGAAGTTCCTTGGCCATGATTTAGTCCGTCCCTGGTATTTGGGTTAATAGGTGGGCGGTGCGACGACCCAGACGACAATGGTTTCCTTGTCGGTCGGGTTGCGCGACTTATGCGGTGCGGAGAGCGGGAAGGTGAACGAATCACCGGCGCGCAGCCGATGCGCCTTGCCGCCGACGATCAGTTCCAGTTCGCCGGAAACCACGTAGCCGCCTTCCTCGCCGGTCTGCGCGTACTTGGCGTCGCCGGTTTCCGCGCCCGGCTGGAAACGGCCCAATATCATTTCGAACATGCCGTTGAGGCTCGGCGACAGCAGTTCCTCGGTGACGCCGGTGCCGGGAAAATCGAGCCGGCCCCGGTTTTCACGCCGGACGATCAGGCCGTCCTCGTCGGACGACTGTTTCGCACCCTCGTTCCGGAAGAACCAGTTGACGCCGATGCCCAGTTCCTCGGCGATGGCCTTCAGGTTGGGGATGGTCAGCGGCGACAGACCGCGTTCGACCTGGCTGACGTAGCCGACCGAACGGCCGATGCGCGAGGCCAGTTCCTCCAGCGTCAGGCCGCGCGCCTTCCGAAGATCGCGGATTTCCGCGCCGATCTTGCGGGCGTTGGCATCGTCGTCCAGGTCTCGCGGCACCGTATTCATGGCGATATGAAATCAGATAATAATTTTCAGTCAAATGAAAATTTTTTCATTAACGAAAGAAGCGGATTTATTGTCACGGCGACAATGCCCTTGTTGCCGCCGGATTCTGGCTGCGGTTAGTTTCCGGCATGGCTTTCGATACGTTCATCGCGCTGGTGATTTTCGCGTTCGTCGCCTCGGTCACGCCGGGGCCGAACAACATGATGCTGCTCGCGTCCGGCGTGAACTTCGGATACCGGCGCACCATCCCGCACATGTGCGGCATCGCCGGCGGCTTCTTCTTGCTTTTGGTATGTGTCGGCGCGGGGCTAGGCACCCTGTTGACCACGTTCCCGTCGGTGCATACGGCGCTCAAGATCGCAGGCGGGCTTTATCTGCTTTATCTTGCCTGGCGGATCGCCACATCGGGCGCGCTGGGCGGGTCGGAATCGCGCCGCGAGCCGATGTCCTTCATGGCCGCCGCCATGTTCCAGTGGGTCAACCCCAAGGCCTGGATGATGGGTGTCAGCGCCATGGCGATCTACACGGATCCGGCGCGACCGTTTCTATCGGTGTTTCTTGTCGCCGTCGCTTTCGTGCTGGTCAACTTCCCGAGCGTGTCCGTCTGGGCCGGGTTCGGCACGGCGCTCAGAGGCTTCCTCGCCGATGACAGGCGCCGCCGTATTTTCAACGTCGCCATGGGCGTGGTGCTGGCGCTCTGTATCGTGCCGATGGTGCAGTAACACCCATCCAAATCACCGTTCGCCGCGTATCAGGTACATGATGCCTGCGTATCTTAGAAAAATCAGACCGGGTCTTGCCGCCGCTGTAGTTGCCATCGCGGTGCTGCTGCAGGGGTGTTCGGGCCTCGACATGGTCAACGCCGTTGCGCCTGCGGACGGGGTCACCCGGACACCGGACCTTGCCTACGGGGCGCATCCACGCCAGACCCTCGATCTCTACAAGCCTATCGAGGCGACAGGACCTTTGCCGACGATCCTGTTTTTTTACGGCGGTAGCTGGAAGGGCGGCCACAAGGAAGACTATGCGTTCGTCGGGCGTGCCCTGGCCCGCGCCGGGTTCCTGGTTGCCGTCGCCGACTATCGCGTCTATCCGGAAATCGCGTTTCCCGTGTTCGTCGAAGATGGGGCGAAGGCCGTTCACTGGCTGACCGAAAACGCGGATGCTCACGGCGGCAGAACGGATGGAATCCATCTGATTGGGCATTCCGCCGGTGCGCACATCGCGGCGATGATCGCGCTCGATGGGTCGTACCTGAATGCGCAGGGGCTTTCGCAGGCCGTGCTCGGTCGCTGGGTTGGGCTGGCCGGGCCCTATGCGTTTTACCCCTCCGAGATCGATTACGTGCGCGCCGTCTTCGAACACCTGACGGACGAGAACGCGGCGCGTCCGATCGCTTTCGTCGACGGCAACGCACCGCCGGCGCTTTTATTGCACGGGTCCGATGATACCACCGTCGTTCCGGCGCATTCCGAAAGACTTGCCGCCGCGCTGAACACTGCCGGCATTCAGTCGGCGGCCCGGTTCTATGATGGGATCGGCCACGCCCGTCTTGTACTCTCGCTCTCGGACCCTTTTACCGGGTTCGCGCCGTCGCTGCGCGATGCCGTGCGTTTCCTGAAAGCCGGGACTTTCCCTGAAACCTCCGCTGTCGCCGCGAACTAAACGCGGTAATTGAACGGCGCATCCGCATCCCCATATGAAGCGGAGGCACCGGGACACGAGGGAGGCATGACGTGACCCGCCTGAAACCGGTTTCGTTTTTGACAGTTATGGTATTCGCGCTGTCCATGTGGAGCGGTCCCGCCGCGACACACGAGGCACCGACGGACGAAATGGCGGCAGCCGCAAAGGCGTTCATTGCCGGCCTCGCGCCGCGCGCGGGAGATGCATCGTTTGAGTTCACCGACGAGGAGCGCTTCGACTGGCACTACACACCACGCTATCGGGACGGTATCAAGATCGGTGACCTGATCGACCGTCAGCGCGAAGATCTGAAAACACTCATGCGTTCGACATTGTCGTCACGCGGTATCCTCAAGGTGCGGGACATCATGGCGTTGGAGGCAATCCTGGCCGGGATCGAAGGCTCGTCCCTCAGCTTCCGCGATCCCGAAAAGTATTTCGTCAGCGTGTTCGGCACGCCGGGCGAATTTCCGTGGGGGTGGCGGTTCGAGGGGCATCATCTGTCCATTAATGTCACCGTGCCTGCGGCTGGCGAGGTGTCGGTGACGCCAACGTTTCTGGGCACCAACCCGATGCGGGTGCCGTCCGGCGAACACAAGGGCAAGTTCATCCAGTATGACGAGTTCATTCTCGCGCTCCGTCTTATGCGGTCCCTGAAGCCGGAACAGAAAGCGAAGGCGAAGATCGGTGACAGGTCGCTCGGCAATATCGTTGCCGGCCCGGGACGCGGCGACGCGCTCGACACACCCGAAGGGCTGCCGGTTACGGAACTCGACGCCAGCCAGCGCATTCTCCTGCTGCAACTCATCAACACCTATGTCGGTCTTGCCCGGAACGAGATCGGCACGCCATACATGAAGCTGGTCGAGGAAGGCTGGGCCGAGACCCGGTTCGCCTGGGCCGGACCCGTTTCCGAGACCGACGCGTTCTATTACCGCGTCCACGGGCCGCGTCTCCTGATTGAATTCGATAACACGCAAGGCGGCGGTAACCACGTGCACAGCCTGTGGCGCGATCCGGTTAACGATTTCGGGCGCGACGATCTGCACCGGCACTACAAGGACGCGCCGGTCGTCCATGGGCATAAGCCCTAACAACGATATTAGCTAGAGGAACGCCACTCTTGCGAAATGGTTCGGTGATAAAATCAACTGAAACAATTGAAGATTTACTGCCGAGAATTTTGAGGGATTTCGAGGAGGCGGCACGCCTCAACTCCATGCTGAACTATATAAACGACAACAAAGATTTTCGACGTCATTTTGATCAGACGTATGAAGCGAATGGTCTCAATGTCGTTTACCACGCGATTCTGCAGGCGATAATTGGGGCGCTCTCGCGAATGTACGATCCGATAGATATTGAAAAAAGGCGCGGAATAAATCGAGCGTCTCTGCGGCACTTAATGGCACTACTTGATGATAAGAAGGTTATTTCCTCATACATCGAATCTGCTGCTGATTGGACTCCTGAGCTTCCTCATCTAAGCTCCACACATAGGTTGGTCGCGGCTCGTTCGATATGTAAGGCTCGTGTTCGATTCAAGATGCTGACGCAGCGTGACATCGGGAAGAACAAGTTGAAGCAACTCAAAGACTATCGTGACCACCACATTGGACACTCTCTGTTTAAGACATCCAAAGAAATCAATCTCTTGTATGGATACCTCGGGGAGGTGTTCGATCAGACGGGCAAAATTATTGAGCCGTTGCGTCTCGGCATTAATGGCCAAAATTGGGACTTCGATGATTTGAAAATCGTAAACGAACGAATGGCGACTCAATTCTGGACTGCGTTGGAGCTTGGCATGGGCGAACGAGCAAAAGCCAGAACGTGATATTAAGACAGAATGTGCGATAACCGCGACAAGGCCGGGCATCTGCGGCAACTCATCGAGGAGTTAAAGGCGTGGATGCGTGGGCGCGGGAAGAACTATATTGTCACCCCGGCGCAGGCCGGGGTCCAGCAATCATGGGTGCCTGGATTCCGGCCTTCGCCGGAATGACGTGTGTGTTGAACCGGGATTAAACGTCCGACCCCGCGGAGAAGTTAAACACCGCGCCTTCCTTGACGCCGCTGGGCCAGCGCGCGGTCACGGTCTTGAGCTTGGTGTAGAACCGCACGCCTTCCATGCCGTGGATCGAGTGATCGCCGAACAGCGAGGCCTTCCAGCCGCCGAACGAATGGTACGCCACCGGCACCGGAATCGGCACGTTGACGCCGACCATGCCGATGTTGACGTCGCGGACGAAGTCGCGCGCCGTGTCGCCGTCACGGGTGAAGACCGCCGCGCCGTTGCCGTACTCATGATCGATGACGAGCCCTTTGGCTTCCTCGTAGCTCTTGGCGCGGACGACCGACAGCACAGGTCCGAAGATTTCGTCCCTGTAGACCGACATGTCCTTGGTGACCTTATCGATCAGCGTGCCGCCGACGAAGAAGCCGTTCTCGTAACCCTGCAGGCTGATGCCACGGCCGTCGACCACGACCTCGGCGCCGTCTGCCTCTCCTTCGGAGATGTAGCGTTCGATCTTTTCCTTGGATTCCTGTGTGATCACCGGTCCCATCTCGGCGGCGCTGTCGGTGTAGGGGCCGATCTTGAGGCCACGCACACGGGGCGCCATTTTCTCGACGAAGCTGTTGGCCGCGTCGTCGCCGACGGCAACCGCGACCGAGACCGCCATGCAGCGTTCGCCGGCGGAGCCGAAGGCGGCACCGACGGCGGCGTCGACGGCCTGGTCGATGTCGGCGTCCGGCATGATCACCATGTGGTTCTTGGCGCCGCAGAGCGCCTGCACCCGCTTGCCGTTGGCGCAGCCGGTCTCGTAAATATATCGCCCGATGGCGGTCGAGCCGACGAAGCTGACGGCACCGACGGTGGGTTCGGTCAGCAGCGTGTCGACGGCTTCCTTGTCGCCGTTGACGACGTTGAACACGCCCTTGGGCAGCCCGGCTTCCATCAGCAGTTCCGCGAGCAACAGCGGTGCGGAGGGATCGCGTTCGCTTGGTTTCAGGACGAACGTGTTGCCGCAGGCGAGCGCCACCGGGAACATCCACATCGGCACCATGGCCGGGAAGTTGAACGGCGTGATCCCGGCGCAGACACCGACCGGCTGGCGGATACCGACGCTGTCGACGCCGCCGGCGACGCTATCGGAATACTCGCCCTTCAGTAGGTGCGGAATGCCGCAGACGAACTCCACGACCTCGAGACCGCGCGCGACTTCGCCCTTGGCATCCTCGAACGTCTTGCCGTGTTCCGCCGAAACGGCCTCGGCGAGTTTGTCGTGGTTCTGCATCAGCAGGTCGCGGAACTTGAACATCACCTGCGCGCGCTTGGCGGGCGGCGTCGCCGCCCAGCCGGGCAGCGCCGCGTCGGCGGCGGCAATGGCCTTGCGCACCTCGTCCGATGAGGCCAGCGATACCTGCCTGGTGACCTCGCCCGTCGCCGGATTGAAGACATCGCCGGTGCGGCCGCTTTTGCCCTCGACGACGGTACCGTCGATGAAATGGTGAATGGTCGTGCTCATGTTTCCACCCCGTTTCCCGTGAGTTCAGCGTTGTGTGCTTGCCGTTAGTTAAAGGGCGGTCCGCTCAAATGGCAAGCGCACGGGCGTTGGATTCCTGCGGTTTTGGCCGATTGGTTCCAAGAAAACGGGACATTTGGCACTAACGGTAATTTTCGATTCCACCCGAAGCTAGTCGCTATAATGCATGAAATCGTCATGAAGGGACCGTTGACCAAGTAACAAATAGAGTTTCATAATTTTCATAAGTCCTTGCGGACCAACGCGGGGAAGATATCGACAGGGCAGGCTCGAACGCACGAAAAACGGCGTCGCACCCTGTCGTTCAGATTACTCACACAGACTCAGGGAGCTACGTTGATGACTTCAAAATCGAAAACCAGCGCTCAACAGACGGTCGAGGCGGCCAAGAAATTTAACCGCCGCACCGTTCTCAAGGGGACGGCCGCCGTCGCCGGCGCCGCCGCCGTTGGTCCGTTTGTGATCCGCGACGCGTTCGCCGCCGGCACCGTCAATGCGATCGTCTGGACCAACTATCTTACCGAGGACTTCATCTCGAAGTTCGAAAAAGACACCGGCATCAAGGTCAATGTGACGCCGCTCGGTTCCAACGAGGAGCTTCTCAACAAGATGAAGGCGTCCAAGGGCCGGGGCTTCGACATGATCACCCCGACGCTGAACCGCAAGGGACAGTGGATCGACCTCGGGCTGCTGCAGCCGTGGGACCTTTCCCAGATTCCGAACCTGTCCAATGTCGACCCGGCCTTCGTCAAGGCGTCCGAGGCCTGGACCTGGGGCGGCGGCCAGCATCACCTGCCGCACATCTGGGGCACGGAAGCCATGTCCTGGCGCACCGACCTGTGGTCGACCGAGTACGGCAAGTTGTCGCTCGGCGATCTCTGGATCCCGGAAATGAAGGGCAAGGTGCAGGGCCGTCCGCACTCTATGATGGCCGGCATCGGGCGTTACCTCGAAGGCGCGGGCAAGCTGCCGCCGTTCGTCAACGCCTACAAGGACGAAGATAACATGCGCAAGATCTGGGAAGAGATCACCAAGTTCGCGGTCGAGCACAAACCCTGGATCAAACAGTTCTGGAACGACCACGACACCCAGAAAACCGGCTTCATGCAGAACGGCGTCGTCCTCGGCCAGACCTGGGACGGGCCGGCGATCGAACTGTTCAAGGACGACAAGCCGGTTCAGTACATGGCGCCGAAGGAAGGCGCGTTCGCGTGGCTCGATGGTCTTTGCATGCCGATCGGTGCCAAGAACAAGGCCGAGACCTACGAGCTTATCAATGCCATCTATACCGTCGAAGCGGCTGCCGACTCGGCGATCAAGACGGGCTACAACGGTACGGTCAAGGGCTACGCCGACAAGCTCGACGATCTTTCGAAGAAGGCGTTCAACCTGGCCTATCCGGGCGACGCGCTTTCGAAGCTGTGGTGGTGGCCGGACGAGCCGGCGTGGTATGCGTCGATCCGCGCCGAGTACCGCGATAAATTCGTCGCCGCCTGATCATCCGCGGTTCGGCCGCCCGGCATTCGCCGGGCGGCCGTCGCCGGATGAATAAGAGACGGCTGAAGTCGTCCAATAACAAAAAATTATGCGAGGGAGGACCGAACGCAGAGGTCCATAAGGGGGACGGATGAGCAGCGTCGAGCTTGACCAGGTAACGATACGTTTCGGTGATTTCGTCGCCGTCGATAACTGCAACCTGACGATTGAATCGGGAGAGTTCTTCAGCTTCCTGGGCCCGTCCGGGTGTGGCAAGACGACGATTCTCCGCGCCGTTTCCGGTTTCAACGAACCGACCGAGGGCAGTGTGCGTATCGGCGGCAAGGACATGCGGGGCATCGGCCCCAATAACCGGCCGACGGCGCTGATCTTCCAGAATCTGGCGCTGTTCCCGTTGATGAGCGTCGCCGACAACATCGCCTTCGGGCTCGAGGTCAACGGCATCAAATACAACGAACGCCGCCGCCGCGCCGAGGAACTTCTCAACCTGATCGCGCTGCCGGGACAAGGCGACAAGATGGTCTCCGAGCTGTCCGGCGGCCAGCGCCAGCGTGTCGCCATCGCCCGGGCGCTTGCCGTCGAGCCCGAGGTGCTGCTCCTCGACGAGCCGCTTTCGGCGCTCGACCTGAAGCTGCGCCAACACATGCGGACGGAACTGCGCGCGATCCAGCAGCGCGTCGGCATTACCTTCATCTATATCACCCACGATCAGGGCGAAGCGTTGACCATGTCGGACCGCATCGCCGTGATGAGTGCCGGGATCGTGCAGCAGGTCGGCAACGGTTCCGATATCTACAACGACCCGGCGACGGCGTTCGTGGCGTCGTTCGTCGGCGAAAACAATGCCTTCAGCGGCACCGTCAGCCGCGCCGAGGGCAACTACGCCGTACTGGATACCCAGTTCGGCCCGCTTCGCGGTATCAACAACCGGGGCCTCAAGGAAGGCGACGAGGCCTATCTGTTCATTCGTCCGGAAGTCCTGCGCCCGTCCCGGGACGGCGATGCCGAAGGCGACACCATGTTCGAAACGGTCACCATCAAGGAAGAGTTCGAGGGCAGCTTCCTTCACGTGTTCCTGAAATCCGACAACGACCAGAAGCCGTTCAAGATGGCCATCGTCAACGACGCCGGCGTACAACGCCGTGATCCCGGCACGCCCGTGAAGGTGTCGTTCGACCCGGACCGCGCCGTGGCGTTGCCGGTTGGAGAACTCGCTGATGAATGAAGGTGTGCCCGCACCGTATATGACACAGGACGTCATTCTGGCGCAGGGTCAGATCAGCCCGAGCCTGCCGACGCCTTCGGAATCCAATCAGGAAACGGCGGAAACGCCGACGCCGCCGCCCAGTTCCGGCGGTGGGCTCGGGATCTCGCCGTCGCTGCCGGGTTCCAGTACGCCCAGTGTTTCGCCCTCGCTGCCGGGGGGCGGTTCGTCCGCATCGGGGGCGCCCGCCGCCAACGCGCCTGCAGGCGGCGGCAGCAACCTCAACATCACGATCACCAACCCGGACAAGCTGCCGGAACTGCCGGCGGGAAGCCACGAACTGAAACTGGTGATCCAGGACCCGAACGCGCAGGCACCCGCCGACAGCGGTTTGGGGTTCGTCGAGATTTTCATCGCCATTGTCGCCGCATTGCTGATCGCGCCGTTCGTGCAGCGCGAGGCCGGCAAGTGGACGGCGAACCTCAACGCGCTGCAGTTCGTGCAAAAGAACGGTCTCGCCATCTCGGCCTATCTGCTGATTTTCACGGCCGGCTGGATCATCTTCATGATTATCCTGCCGCAGCTTTACATGCTGGATTTCTCGTTCCGCTTCAACCTGACGCCGAACGAAATCGGCGGGCCGAACGACGTTTATACACTGAAGAATTACGAGTATCTGATCTTCGGTCGCGAGAGCGATTCCGAACTGTTCAACTGGCTGCACCTTGAGGTGTTCGCGAAGACCATTTTCGCCAGCGTGATCGTGACGCTCATCAATTTTCTGCTCTGCTATCCGCTGGCGTTCTTCATGGCGCAATCGGTGCGCGGCCGCGGTCAGCGGCTGCTGTTCCTGTGTCTGTTGCTGCCGTTCTGGGTCAACGAGATCCTGCGCGCCTTCGCCTTCAAGCTGATCTTCGCCGACCTCGGCCTGATCAATAATTTCCTGATGGCCATCGGCGTTCTCGATCAGCCGTACGATTTCCTTGGCGCCAACGTCGCGCTGTATACGGGGCTGACGTACGCGTACATCCTGCTGATGATCTTCCCGCTCTATAACGCGATCGAAAGCCTCGACCCGAACCAGGTTGAGGCGGCGCGCGACATGGGTGCGTCGTGGATGAAAATCCACCTGCGTGTCGTCATGCCGCACGCCAAGCCAGGCATCGCGTCGGGCTGCACCATGGTGTTCATGCTGACCGCCGGGGCGCTCGCCGCGCCGAACATCCTCGGCGGCCCGTCGTCGCTGTGGTTCACGCAGATCATTTATCAATGGTACAACACCGGCGGGAACTGGCCGCAGGGTTCGGCGTACGCGTTCGTGCTGCTGGTTTCGTGCATCATCTTCGTGCGCATCATGATGCGGGTGTTCAAGGTCGGGCTTGGGGACATCGCGAGAAAATGAGCAGTAATCAACTCCGCGCCTGGGTGGTCCGGGGGTACATCCTCCTGTTCTTCCTGTATTTGTTCGGGCCGCTGCTGATCATGTCGGCGTCGGCGTTCAACACGTCGAGCTATCCGACGATCACGCCGTGGGAAGGCACGACCCTCAACTGGTTCGTCGAACTCGGCGAGAACGACCGGCTCGTTTCCGGGTTCATCAACTCGCTCTGGATTGGCGCCGGTGTCGTCGCGCTCTCGGTACCGACCGCGCTCGCGGGCGCGATCATGCTGATGCAGGTCTCCGAACGGGTGCGGCCGATCTACTACACCATTGTCGTTTCGCCGGTGCTGGTGCCGGGTGTCATTATCGGTATTTCGACCGTGATTTTCTGGGAACGTTTCGGTTCGCTGGTCGGGCTCGACTACGAGACCACCAACAACCCGTTCTTCCTGACCATCGTCGGTCAGTCGACGTTCATATCGGCGTATTGCATGCTGGTGTTCATCGCCCGGCTGCAGCGCTTCGATCGGACCCAGGAGGAAGCGGCTCTCGATCTCGGGGCGACGCATACGCAGGTCTTCTGGAAGGTGCTGATCCCGTTCCTGCGTCCGGCGATCCTGTCGTCCGTCGTGCTGGCGTTCCTGACTTCGTTCGAGAACTACAACACCACGGTCTTCACCATGGTCGCGCGCGGCACGCTGACGACCGAGCTCGCCGGTCTCGCACGGTTCGGCGTCAACCCGTCGATTTCGGCGCTGGCCGTCGTCATCATGGGGCTGACGCTCCTGGGTGCGGTGATCTACGAGATCAAGAAACGCCGCGAGGAAGCGATTGTCGAGGCTTCGAAGAAACGCGCGGCCATGAAGCGCATGAAAGACACCGAAGCCGCCGCCGCACAGGCCGCGGCCGCCTAACCGACTGAGGAACCCGCTCATGCCGTCCACGGTCCAGAAGATTTCCCGCTATGCGATCCAGGTGCTGAACAAGCGTACCGGTCCGGCGCCGAGGCCGTCGATTATCGTCCGGCTTTACGAAGACGGCGGCAAGATGGTCGGTACGGCGGTGTTCAAGAATTACGGCGACATGGAGGCCGAGCTTCCGTTCGGCCAGAACGAGAACGAAAACGTCACCGCGTTTTTCGATATCAGTTTTTTCGATGCGTTCGTCGGTTTGCTGCGGAGCGAGGACGAGCTTTACTGGAAAATACAGTGGCAACAGCTTGGCGCCCGCCGGGAAGTCGCCGACGTGTCGCTCGATACCAAGGAAGAAATTATCGGCGAGTACTTTGCCAAGAATTAACGCCGCGGTTTTCTCGCTCGTACTGCTTTCGGCTCCGTTTGCCGCCGCCGATACGTTCGATCCCTATTACGACCTGATCTACGACTACGAGGTCGCGAGTTTCTGCGGGCTCGTACGTACGCCGGTGCACGAGGCTTACGCCGAAAAACGGGCACGTCTCGAAGCCGCCTCGGGCCTGGACGAGGACGCGCTGACGGACATTCGGGTCGGCGCCATGGCCGATGCCGACCGGGAGTACATCAACCGCGGCCTCGGCGGGCACAAACCCTGGTGCCGCACGGATGGCCGGGCGGGGGTGCGGCGGATCCTCGAAGATTAATAGGTCCTGACCCTGGGGCGTTTACCTCATCCGGCCCGGCCATGAGCCATGGAAATTATTAAACCACAGAGACACAGAGGAAGAACCGGGCCCAACACCTCTGTGCTCTCGGTGCTTCAGTGGCTCATTGAACCTCGGGTGGACCCAGATTTCCGTTTGCGCGGGGGTGACGGTAGGTAATGAGAGCTTGCTCAGCCGTGATGGCCGGAGATCGGACCTTCCTTGAACAGGTTGTCCTCAAGTTCCTTGGCGAAGTCGGCGTTGTTGCGGCGCAGCCATTCCAGCACCATGCATGCGTGTTCCATTTCCTCGCGCATGTTGTGCAGCAGAATTTCCTTAAGTTCCTCGTCCTCGCAGTCGTCGGCGCGCTGGCGATACCAGTCCACCGCTTCCATTTCCTCCATCAATGAGACGATGGCGTGATGCAGGTGGATGGTTTCCTTGCTCAGGCGTTCGCGTGGGGCGTGCAGGCTGTCACTGGCCATGTCGGGACTCTCCTCGTCGGCAATCGAAATTCAACACGTGAAGTATGGTGATTGCCGGCTGCCCGCGCAACTGCCGGTGGATCCGTTCCCGGGTGCTCAGGCCGCTGCCGGTATTCGAAGCTGCCGGTTGCGCCAATCCGCGATGCAGGCGCGCAGATCGTCGGTGCTGAGGCCGTCGTAATCCAGGAGTGTCTTGAGCATCGGATCGGCCAGCAGCTCCGTAAGGTCGGGTTCAATTCCGCTTTCGGCGGGGAACGGATAGGGTTTCGTCATCTTGGCCTCCCAGGTTATGCCGGGGTGCCCCGGATCGACGCTGTTTTTAGGCTTCAATCGTGGCAACCTCGTGACCCGGACATGACGTCTCTTTGACCATTTCGCCGGTACCCAGGATCGCGTAGGGTGTCGGAAGGTGAGAGAGGAATAATGGACGAGAAATACAAGAAGTACCTGCCGCGGTCCGGCGCCGACCTGCCCCGTTTCGCGGGTATCCCCACCTTCATGCGGCTGCCGCACGTGGACATGGAAACGGCCGCGGGCGAGGTCGATATCGGCATCGTTGGCGTGCCCTGGGACGGCGGCACCACCAACCGTGCCGGCGCCCGGCACGGCCCCCGGCAGATGCGCGATCTCTCGACCATGGTGCGCAACGTGCACCACGTCACCGGCACGCAGCCGTTCCGGCTCGCGAGCTGCGCCGACATGGGCGACACGTCGGTCAATCCGGTCGATCTGCTGGATACGCTGGAACGGGTCGGGGCGTTCTTTACGGACCTTCATGCCGCCGGCGTCATGCCGTTGACGGCGGGCGGCGACCACCTGATCACGCTGCCGATCATGCGCGGTATCGCCGAGGGCACGCCGCTTGGCATGGTGCACTTCGATGCGCACACGGATACCTGGGATCGCTATTTCGGCGGCCACCAGTACACGCACGGCACGCCGTTCCGCCGCGCCATCGAGGAGGGGCTGCTCGATCCCAAACGAACCATCCAGATCGGCATCCGCGGGTCGCTCTACACCGCCGAGGACAAGGACTGGGGCCGGGAGCAGGGCATCCGCGTGGTCGAGATCGAGGAGTATTTCGACCTTGGTGCCGACAAGGTGGCGGCACTGGCGCGGGAGGTCGTCGGCGACGGGCCGATGTACGTCAGCTTCGACGTCGACGGGCTTGATCCCGTTTATGCGCCCGGCACCGGCACGCCCGAGATCGGCGGTTACTCGACCTTCGATGCGCAGCGGATGCTGCGCGGACTTTCGGGCCTTGATATCGTCGGCGGCGATGTGGTCGAGGTTTCGCCGCCGTTCGATCAAAGCGGCAACACGGCGCTGGTCGGCGTAACCATGATGTTTGAGATTCTGTGTCTGATGGCGGAGAAGGTGGAGCGGAACGGACGGAAGTAGCCCGTCAGGTCCCCGGCGTCAGGCCGATCTTGGCGGCCCCCAGAATGCGGCCGCTGTCGACGGACTGCACGAGTACGGCGCAGCCGTCATGCCCCGCCATCTCGACCATTTTTTCGGTGACGGTCAGCGATACCGGTTTGCCATTCCACGAGCCGACTTCGACCAAATCGCGGACCACGTTGTAGTGCGCTAGTGTGCGGCCCGAATTTTCGCCGCGTGACACGTCGTTTTCGTGCTTGGCGTCATAGGCGGCGATCAGGATGCGGCCGGTCTCATCTTCGAACGTGCCGCCTGGAATGTCGATTTTAAAGCCGCCATCAGCTTGCCTGATCGCGATGTCGAGGCGCTTGGCGCCGCGCAGGTCACGGATCAGGCGTTCGACGCTGTCGCGGTTGGACCCGGTTGTGTGGGCCATGCCCTGGATCACCATTTGCGGTGTGTAGACGTAGCCCATGCCCAGGTCGCGTGCATAGGCGCGCTGGCGCTCGGTGTTGCCGGGAAGGGCGTAGGGATCCTGCCAGCCGATGTAATCCCAGTAATCGACATGCAGCGACAGCGCGATGATGTCCGGGCGCTTGGCGAGCGTGCCGAGATAGTCATCCGCCGGCGGGCAGGATGAACATCCCTGCGATGTATAGAGTTCAACCACCGTCAGTTTGTCGCCGGCCTCGGTCTGGGAGGAAACGCTCAGCACCAGCGCCACCAACAGAGCCGGCAGAAACGAACGCCACTTGGGGAATGCGGTGCAAGCCATGCTCCTGTGATACGCGCTTTCGCTCTTCACGCTCAAGTCACAAGCCGGTGAGCCCGGCATTTCCATCATCGCGGGTTTCCGCTATTGATCGAGCGTCACTTTATTATCTCGTCCACCCGGGGCCGGTCATGGTCATCGATTTGCTGTTTCTTCTGAAGGCCACGGCCTCGATTTCGATCGTTGTCGCGCTGTCGTTGATCGCCGAACGCGTCGGGCCGCGCGTTGCCGGGCTGCTGACCGGGCTGCCGCTGGGGGCGGGAATGGTGATTATCTTCACCGGTGCCGAGCAGGGCGCCGATTTCGCGGCCCGCTCCGCGCATCACATGGTGCCGGGGTTCGTGACCACGCTGGTATTCATTTACATCTACGCGGCGGCCGCCGCCAAGCAGGCAATCGGCGGAGTCAGAGGCGTGATCCTGCCCTCGATCCTCGCCAACGCGGGGTATGCGGCGTCAGCCTGGCTCGTCAGTTTCACCAGTATTCCACTCGCATTCTCGGTGCCGGTGATTGTCGCCTGCCTTGTGATCGTGTCCAAGCTCATGGCCTATCTGCCCAACACGCCGATCATGGCGCGGGTCAGTTTCGGCTGGCGCGTAATGGCGTTCCGCGCCGGCATGGCGACGGCGGCGATCCTGCTGATCACCGGTATCGCCGGCCACGTCGGCGAGCAGTGGACCGGCATCTTGACGGCGTTCCCGATCACCCTCTATCCGCTGATCCTGGTGATCCACATCACGTACACGGGGAGTGAGATCGCCGCTGTCCTCAAGCACGTGCCGATGGGTCTGGGTGGCGTCGTGTCGTTCTGCGTTACCGCCGCGTTCAGTCTGC
Organism: Rhodospirillales bacterium; assembly: GCA_965229805.1. GTDB lineage: Bacteria > Pseudomonadota > Alphaproteobacteria > Rhodospirillales > Casp-alpha2 > UBA4479. Next base: position 792,231 of record CBDDJO010000001.1, read on the forward strand.
CGGCCATGGGCATGTTCTGGGGCACGCTGGTTGCCTACGTCGCGGCGGCGGCGTATCTGCTGACCTTCTCGCAACTCAGCCGTTGGTGGGCGCGGCGGAATAGGTATTAACCATCGTCGATGATGCCATATTTTTTCAGGAAGCCTTCGATGATTTCATATGTACGAGGATCGTCGGATACAGTGTGGCCGCTCTCCACATAATGTGCAGCAAAATTGCTGCTCCATGACGCACAGGTGCGGCCGTGGTCGTGTTTCCCAGCGATGAACAAAATCGGCTTGTCCACAGGAGCGCTCAGGCCATGTTTGCAGTCGGCGCCAAGAATGATGTGTGCGGCATACTCGTCGCCACCGTAAGCGGCAACTCCAAAACCTCCCTCACTGAAACCGGCCAGGACGATCTTGTCGGGATCGACCCACGGTATGGATTTGACCCGTTCGATGGCAATCCGGGCTTCTTCCGCGCGCATCCCCATTCTTGAGGTGATATTGCCGCTGCCGCACTGGGCGCGGCGGTTGGGGCGACCAAAACTGCTCGGCGCAAAGATCGGCAGGTCGAGTTTTCCAAGCATGTTTATCTGACCTTGATTCGGCAGATCGAAACCCGCACAGCCATGAAGGTACACGATGGCAGCCGTTTCCTCGCCTTGATCCTTGAAGCATCGGTCCCGGACCATCGAGATACGGCGATGCATGCAGAAACCACCTTCCACACCTGGACGGATAATCCTGCCGCTTTCCCATATCGCCTTCTTCGTCTCCGGCGACGTTGCGCAGCCCGCGGTGACGAAGACCAGAAGGGCGATAACGCTGAAGCGAAACATGAGGTGTCCTTTTTACCGCGCGCACCCGGTGCGATCACGCGGTGAAACGGCAACGGGACACGTTCTGAACTTTGCTATTCACAGCAAACCCTAACATCTCACTTGCCGAAATCAAAAAGGGCGCCCCGAAGGACGCCCTTTGCGTTAGACATTTGAGCCGCGCTTACGCTGCCTTGTTCAGGTTTGTCAGCACGTACTGCAGGATGCCGCCGGCGAGGTAGTAGTCGACCTCGTCCAGGGTATCAATGCGGCAGAGAAGCGTGATCTCCTCCGACGCGCCGTCCTCGCGGTGGACCGTCAGCGTCACGTCCATGCCCGGCTTGATGCCGTCCTTGATGCCGGTCAGGTCGAAGGTCTCGGTGCCGTCGAGCTTCAGCGTCTCGCGCGTGACGCCGTCCTTGAACTGCAGCGGCAGCACGCCCATGCCGACCAGGTTGGAACGGTGGATGCGCTCGAAGCTCTCGACGATCACCGCCTTGACACCCAGCAGGCGCGTGCCCTTGGCCGCCCAGTCGCGGCTCGAGCCGGTACCGTACTCGGCGCCACCGAAGACCACCAGCGGCACGTCCTCCTCCTGGTAGCGCATGGCCGCTTCGTAGATCGACAGAACCTCGCCCGAGGGACGGTGCGTGGTCCAGCCGCCCTCGGTGCCGGGCGCCATCTCGTTCTTGATGCGGATGTTGGCGAAGGTGCCGCGCATCATGATCTCGTGGTTGCCGCGGCGTGCGCCGTACGAGTTGAAGTCCGCCGGACGCACTTGGTGTTCGAGCAGGAATTCGCCCGCCGGGCTTTCCTTCTTGATGTTGCCGGCCGGCGAGATGTGGTCGGTGGTGACCGAGTTGCCGAGGATGGCGAGCGCGCGCGCGCCCGTGAAGTCCTCGGGCTCGCCGGTGGCCGCGTCGTCGGCCTCGAAGAACGGCGGGTGCTGCACGTAGGTCGAACCCGGCGACCACTTGAAGGTTTGCCCCCCGGTGACGGAAATCTTTTGCCAGAGCTCGTCGCCCTTGAAGACGTCGGAATACCGTTCACGGAACATCTGGGCGGAGATGATGCTCGTCATGTACTCGTTGATCTCTTGGTTCGAGGGCCAGATGTCCTTGAGGTATACCGGATTGCCGTCCTTATCTTCGGCCAGCGGATCGTTGTAGATGTCGACGTTCATGTTGCCGGCGATGGCGTAAGCGACGACCAGTGGCGGCGATGCCAGGTAGTTGGCGGTCGACAGTGGGTGCACGCGGCCTTCGAAGTTGCGGTTGCCCGACAGCACGGCGCCGACGGTGATGCCTTGGTCCATGATCGCTTCCTCGATCTCCTGCTTGAGGGGACCGGAATTGCCGATGCATGTGGTGCAGCCGAAGCCGACCAGGTTGAAGCCGATGGCGTCCATGTGCTCGGTCAGGCCGCCCTTGTCCATGTACTCCTGGACCACCTGCGAGCCCGGCGCGAACGACGTCTTGACCCACGGTTTCGGCTTGATGCCGAGTTCGTGCGCCTTTTTGGCGACCAGGCCGGCGCCGACCAGAACCGCCGGGTTCGAGGTGTTGGTGCAGCTCGTGATGGCGGCGATGACGACCGCGCCGTCTTCCAGTGTGTAATCTCCGACCTGGGCCGACTTGCCCTGTTCGCGGCCGGTTAGCGTATTGAAGCCTTCCTTGAAGGCCTTCGACGCCATCGAGAGCTGGATACGGTCCTGCGGCCGTTTCGGGCCGGCGATCGATGGTTCGACGGACGCGAGGTCGAGTTCCAGTGTATCGGTGAACACCGGGTCGGCGGCGCCGGTTTCGCGCCACATGCCTTGTGCCTTGGCATACTTCTCGACCAGTTCAATGTTTTCGTCTTCACGACCGGTCAGTTTCAAGTAGTCCAGTGTCGCCGGGCTGACTGGGAAGAAACCGCAGGTGGCGCCGTATTCCGGCGCCATGTTGGCGATCGTCGCCTGGTCGGCCAGCGACAGGTTGTCGAGCCCGTCGCCGTAAAACTCGACGAACTTGCCGACGACGCCCTGCTTGCGGAGCATTTCGACCGCCGTCAGCACAAGATCGGTGGCCGTCATCCCCTCGGCCAGCTTGCCGGTCATCTTGAAGCCGACCACTTCGGGGATCAGCATGGAAACCGGTTGGCCGAGCATCACCGCCTCGGCCTCGATGCCGCCGACACCCCAACCGAGGACGGCGAGGCCGTTGATCATCGTGGTGTGGCTGTCCGTGCCGACCAGCGTGTCCGGATAGGCGACCAGGCGGCCGTCGGCGTCCTCGCGGCTCCAGATCACCTTTGCCAGGTATTCCAGGTTGACCTGGTGGCAGATGCCGGTGCCCGGCGGCACGACGCGGAAATTCGAGAACGCCTGCTGGCCCCATTTCAGGAACTCGTAGCGCTCCATGTTGCGTTCGAACTCGAACTCGACGTTTTTCTGGAACGCGGTCGGGTTGCCGGCTTCGTCGACCATCACCGAGTGATCGATGACCAGATCGACCGGCGCCAGCGGATTGATCTTGTCCGGGTCGCCACCCATCGAAACCATCGCGTCGCGCATGGACGCCAGATCGACGACAGCGGGAACGCCGGTGAAGTCCTGCATCAGGACGCGCGCGGGCAGATAGGCAATCTCGTGATCCGAGGTACGTGTGTCCAGCCATTTGCCGACCGCCTTGACGTCGTCGGTGGTCACCGTGCGGCCGTTTTCGCGGCGCAGCAGGTTTTCCAGCACGACCTTCAGCGAGTAAGGCAGTTTCGACACGTCGCCGATGCCGGCCGCCTGGGCCGCCTCAAGGCTGAAGTAGTCGTAAGTTTTTCCTGCCACATCAAGGGTTTTGCGGGTTCCAAGACTGTCTGTTCCGGTGATAGACACGGTGCTGCCCTCCTAGGTCATGCGCACGTTGATTGATTGACGTGGAATCTCCACATTTTCGCGGTTTTGTCCATGCCACTGATGTAATGTTCCTGGTGCCGTAACGCCATGCCTCAACCCGTTGCGGGCTTTGCTGGGGCGGTTTATAGGCAAACCGGACTTGGACATGATGCGCGGTGGCCCGATTGGGAGTCGGGATCAGATAAAAAGGGTTTCCGAATTACACCTTGATATATCGTTTCCGAAGCCATTAAGGTGCTTCAAGTTTTACGTTTACGTAAACGTAACTGATCAAGGGTGGTGATCAGGTTCCGCACAGCGATACGGAGTTTAGCTACACGATCTTTTGACTTGTCGATGAGTATTTGTTTTGCAAACCTCTTTCGACAATAAAGCATGACACCGGCGCCAAGACCGGGGATGCGCAGGGAGAAAACATGATGGGTGACGTCGAACCGGCGGTTGGGGCCGCCGATACGTTTCCGAAACTTTTGATCGAGAACGCGCGGCGCTTCGGCGACCGTTCTGCCATGCGCGAGAAAGACCTCGGCATCTGGCAGTCCTGGACCTGGCGTCAGGTCAAGGACGAGGTCGCGGCGATGGCCGCCGGGCTCAAGGCGTACGGCTTCGAGCGCGGCGACAGCCTCGCCATCGTCGGCGACAATCGGCCGCAACTTTACTGGGCGATGACCGCGGCGCAGGCGCTCGGCGGTACGCCGGTGCCGATGTATCAGGACTCGGTCGCCGAAGAAATGCAGTTCGTGCTCGAGCACGCCGAAGCCAGCTTCGCCGTGGTCGAGGACCAGGAGCAGACCGACAAGCTGCTCGAGATCATGGATCGCTGCCCTTCGTTGAAGGAAATCGTTTACGAGAACACGCGCGGCATGCGCCATTACGACCAGCCGTTCGTGCGTTCACTCGACAGCATGATTGAGGCGGGCCGCAAGGTTCTGGCCGAAAACCCGAACTGGTTCGAGGAGGAAGCGGCCAAGGGGAGAGGCACTGACATCGCCATCATGCTCTATACGTCCGGCACCACCGGGCGTCCGAAAGGGGTGATGCTCAGCTTCGACAATCTGATCATTACCGCGCGAAACGGTGTTGCGTGGGATAATCTCAGTGAGCGTGACGAGGTGCTGGCCTATCTGCCCATGGCCTGGGTCGGCGACAACATCTTTTCCTACGGTCAGTCCTATGTGGCTGGCTTTTGCGTTTCGTGCCCTGAAAGCTCGGACACGGTCATGCAGGACCTCAAGGAAATAGGCCCGACCTATTTCTTCGCGCCGCCGCGCATCTTCGAGAACATTCTGACGCAGGTGTCGATCCGGATGGAGGACGCGACCAAGATCAACCAGTGGCTTTACAGGAAGTTCATGGACGTCGCGCTTCGCGTCGGCCCGGACCTGTTGGACGGCAAGCGAGTGTCGTTTGTCGACCGCCTTCTATACAGTCTCGGCGAATTTCTGGTCTATGGGCCGCTTAAGAACGAACTCGGGTTCTCGCGCTTCCGGCTCGCTTATACGGCCGGCGAGGCGATCGGTCCCGATATCTTCGACTTCTTCCGCTCGCTCGGCGTCAACATCAAGCAGCTTTACGGTTCGACCGAGGCGTCGGTGTTTATCTGTATGCAGAAGGACGGCGATATCAAGCCGGATACCGTCGGTCCGCCGGCCACCGGCGTCGAACTCAAGATCGCCGATAACGGCGAGGTGCTGTTCAAAAGCCCGGGCGTATTCGTCGCTTATTACAAGAACGACGACGCGACCCGCGACACCAAGACCGACGATGGCTGGGTGATGACGGGCGACGCGGGCTTCTTCGACGCCGACGGGCATCTCAAGATCATCGATCGCGCCAAGGATGTCGGCAAGCTCAACAACGGCACGATGTTCGCGCCCAAGTACATCGAGAACAAACTGAAGTTCTTCCCGTATGTCACCGAGGCGGTGGCGTTCGGCCACGAGAAGGACCACGCGGCAGCGTTCATCAATATCGATCTGGAAGCGGTCGGCAACTGGGCCGAGCGGCGCGGTCTCGCGTACTCCGGTTACACCGATCTGGCGATGCGCGACGAGGTTTACGACCTGGTCGCCGAGTGCGTCGACAAGGTTAACAAGGATCTCTCCGAGGACGAGGCGTTGGCCGGTTCGCAGATCAAACGATACCTGATTCTGCACAAGCTGCTCGACGCCGATGACGGTGAGCTGACGCGGACCCGCAAGGTCCGCCGTAACACCGTTTCCGAACGTTACGGTCAGCTTATCGACGCGCTCTATTCCGGTGTTGACGTCTGCCCGGTTGAGGCAACCGTCACCTTCGAGGATGGCCGTACCGGCACGATCAAGGCCGACGTCAAGATTCGCGAAGCGCGGATTTATCCCTCCCAACAGGCACAAGCAGCGGAATAAGCAGCGACATCCATGGCGTATGAAAGAAATATCGGGGATACGATCCTCGCAGTGGACCGGATTTCGCTGGCGTTCGGCGGGGTCAAGGCGCTCTCCAATGTCTCGTTCGATGTGAAGGAGCATGAGGTCTTCGCAATCATCGGTCCGAACGGCGCCGGCAAGAGCTCGATGCTGAACTGCATCAACGGTTTCTATCACCCGCAGGAAGGCACGATCACGTTCAAGGGCACGACGCGGCGCCAGGTGCGGCCGTCGGAGGCGGCGCGTCAGGGCATCGCGCGGACGTTCCAGAACATTGCGCTGTTTAACGGTATGACGACGCTCGACAACATCATGACCGGGCGCAACACCAAGATGAACAAGGGGGTCTTCTGGCAGGCGATACGTTTCGGTCCGGCCGAGAAGGAAGAGATGGAGCATCGCGCCGTGGTCGAGCGCGTGATCGATTTTCTGGAGATCGAGGCGATCCGCAAGACCGCGGTCGGGACGCTGCCATACGGTCTTCAGAAGCGGGTCGAACTGGGCCGTGCGCTCGCCGCCGAACCGGATCTCCTTTTGCTGGACGAGCCGATGGCGGGGATGAACCTGGAAGAGAAACAGGACATGTGCCGTTTCATCCTCGACGTGAACGACGAGTTCGGCACGACCATCGTTCTGATCGAGCACGACATGGGCGTCGTCATGGACATTTCCGACCGGGTCGTGGTTCTGGATTACGGCAAGAAGCTGGCCGAGGGCACACCGGATGAAGTGCGCATGAACCAGGACGTGATCGACGCCTATCTCGGTGTCGCGCACGACGACGAAGAAGAACAAGGCGTGTAGATTATGCTGTTTTTTCTAGAGACGGTGATCAGCGGCCTGATGGCGGGGGTGATGTACTCGCTTGTCGCGCTCGGCTTCGTGCTGATCTTCAAGGCCTCCGGCATCTTCAACTTCGCGCAGGGTGTGTTCGCGTTGTTCGCCGGTCTGGCGTTATACGACTTCATTTCCAAGGATGGTTGGTTCTATGAGCTGTTCGGCTTCGCATTGCCGGTCTGGCTCGGCATCATCGCCACCATGGGGGTCATGGTCATCGTCGCCTGGCTGGTGGAGCGGCTGGTGTTGCGCCATCTTGTCAACCAGGAACCGATCATCCTCTTCATGTCGACGATCGGGCTGGCCTATTTCCTGGAAGGATTGGGCGATACGCTGTTCGGATCCGACGTGAAACCGCTTGATATCGGTCTGCCGCATGGCGCGTCCGATTTTCTGCTGGATAATTATAATCTCTATGTCGAGAAGCTCGAGGTTGTCGCCGCAGTCGTCGCGGCGGTCCTGGTGATCGTGCTGGCGATCTTCTTCCAGAAAACACGCATCGGCCGCGCGCTCCGCGCTGTCGCCGACGACCATCAGGCGGCGCTCAGTGTCGGTATTTCGCTCCGCACCATCTGGGTCATCGTGTGGTCGGTCTCGGGTTTCGTGGCCCTGGTGGCCGGGATCATGTGGGGCTCGAAATCGGGCATCCAGTTTTCACTTTCGCTGATCGCGCTCAAGGCCCTGCCGGTGCTGATCCTGGGCGGTTTCACATCGGTGCCCGGCGCCATCATCGGCGGGCTGATCATCGGCGTTGGTGAAAAGGTGGCCGAGATTTATGTCGGTCCGTTCGTCGGCGGCGCCATCGAAAACTGGTTCGCCTTCATGCTGGCGTTGGTATTCCTGCTGGTCCGGCCGCAGGGCCTGTTCGGCGAAAAAATCATCGAGAGGGTGTAGACGGCCATGTTTTACCGCGAAGCCGGTCAATTCAAGACGAGCTACCGGGCCGATCAGGCGATCTTGACGATTCCGCAGGACAAGATATTCATCGGACTTCTGCTTGTCGTTGCGTTCGGTGTCGTGCCGTTCCTCATCAACGACTACTGGGCCAACGCCATCCTCATTCACGTCCTGGTTTACGCGCTGGCGGGACTGGGCCTCAATATCCTGACCGGCTATTGCGGACAGGTGTCGCTCGGCACCGGCGGTTTCATGGCGGTCGGCGCCTATGCGTCCTACAAACTGACGACATCGTTTCCGGAATTGAACTTCATTGTCGCGATCTTGCTGTCGGGCGGCGTCACAGCCTGTGTCGGCGTGTTCTTCGGGCTCCCGTCGCTCCGGATCAAGGGCTTTTACCTGGCGGTCGCGACGCTTGCGGCGCAGTTCTTCCTGGTGTGGTTGTTCAACAAGGTCGGCTGGTTCTTCAACTACTCGCCGACGGGCATGATCGTCTCGCCACCGCGCGAGGTGTTCGGGTTCCTGGTTACCGGGCCCGAGGCGAATCCTGCCGTGCGGTATCTGTTCACATTGTCCTTCGTCGTCGTATTTGCGCTTGCCGCCAAGAATATCGTGCGCGGGCGCGTTGGCCGCAGCTGGATGGCGATCCGCGACATGGACATCGCTGCCGAACTGATCGGCATCCGCCCGCTCGAAGCCAAGCTGACGGCATTCGCGGTCAGTTCGTTCTATATCGGTGTCGCCGGTGCGCTTTATTTCAACGTCTGGCTGGGTAGCGCCGAACCGACCGAGGCGTTCGATATCTTCCAGTCGTTCTTTGTGCTGTTCATTGTCATCATCGGCGGCCTCGGCAGCATTCTGGGGTCGTTCCTGGGGGCCGCGTTCATGGTTCTGGTCCCGATCACGCTCAAGGTCATCATGGTCGATGGCATGGGCTTCGCGGTCGGTGCCGCGAAACACGTCGAGGTTATGTTGCTGGGCTCATTGATCATCTTCTTCCTGATCGTTGAGCCGCACGGTTTGGCCCGGCTCTGGCAGATATTGAAGGAGAAACTCAGGAAGTGGCCGTTCCCGTACTGACGGGGACCCCCTATCCAATCGGAGGGACTCGGGTTAGCATATTGACATCCAAGGGATTAACCGGCGGCGAAGCCGTCAAAACAACCTCAAAAGGGAGGCACACATGAGACTGAAACTTCTGACGAAAGCACTGGCGGTTGCTGCGGTTGCCATGCCGCTGACGACCGCGGTCGCCGACGCATACGAGTTGGTCATTCCGGCCACGGTCTACCGGACCGGTCCGTACGCGCCAAACGGCATCCCGTTCGCCAACGGTTACGGCGATTACTGGAAGATGCTCAATGCGCGCGACGGCGGCATCGAAGGCGTCAAGATCAAGTACATCGAGTGCGAAACCGCCTACAACACCAAGCAGGGCGTCGAGTGCTACGAGAACACCAAGGGGACCGAGCCGTCCGGCGGTCTGGTCTACCAGCCGCTCTCGACCGGTATCACCTATCAGCTGATCCCCAAGGCCACAGAGGACAAAATTCCGGTGTTCTCGATGGGCTACGGCCGCACCTCGGCCGCCAACGGCAAGGTGTTCCCGTACATCTTCAACCCGCCGGCGACCTATTGGGATCAGGCCTCCGTCTTCGTCAAGTACATCGGCGAAAAAGAAGGCGGCATGGACAAACTGAAGGGCAAGAAGATCGCGCTGGTCTATCACAACTCGGCGTACGGCAAGGAACCGATCCGGACCTTGGAGGAACTCTCCAAGAAGCACGGTTTCGAGCTGATGCTGCTGGCCGTCGACCACCCGGGTCAGGAACAGAAGGCAACGTGGCTGCAGATCCGCCGCGAGCGTCCGGACTGGACCATGATGTGGGGCTGGGGCGTGATGAACCAGGTCGCCATCAAGGAAGCCGCTTCGATCCGCTATCCGATGGACCGCTTCATCGGTGTCTGGTGGTCGGGTTCCGAGAACGACGTGCTGCCGGCCGGTGAAGACGCCGACGGCTACCTGTCGGGGGCCTTCCACGCCGCGGGTGACAATTTCCGTGCCCATGACGACATCAAGAAGTTCGTCTACGACAAGGGTAACGGTGGCGGCGATCGCGACCGCATCGGCGAGGTTCTTTACAACCGTGGTCTCGTGGCCGCGATGTGGACGTCCGAAGCGATCCGCAACGCCATGCGCATCCACAACACCAAGGAAGTGACGAGCGAACAGGTTCGTGACGGCTTCGAATCCCTCAACGTCGACGCCAAGCGTCTCGCCGTTCTCGGCCTCGAAGGGTTCACGTATCCGGTCCAGATCACCTGTGAAAACCACACGGGTCCGGGCAAGGTCGCCCTTCAGCAGTGGGACGCAAAGGCCAAGAAGTGGAGCTTTGCTTCCGAGTTCTACACTTCCGACCGTGATGTGATCGACAAGCTGATTGAGGAAGACTCCTCTAATTACGCTAAGGAAAACAACATCACGCCCAGGTCCTGCAGCTGATATGAGCAGTACCGCCCAAGTGGCGGAGGATACCGCCGGCGCCCGTGAGGGCGCCGGCATTCTCCTCGCCGTAAATAATATCGAGGTCATCTATAACCACGTGATTCTCGTTCTGAAGGGTGTCTCGCTCGAGGTCCCGACGGGGCAGATCGTCGCCATCCTGGGCGCCAACGGTGCCGGCAAGACGACGACGCTGAAGGCGATTTCCAACCTTCTGCATGCGGAACGCGGTGAAGTGACCAAGGGCTCCATCGTCTATGACGGCAAGAAGGTCGAAGCGTCGTCGCCCAACGACCTCGTCAAGCGCGGCGTCATCCAGGTGATGGAAGGCCGGCATTGTTTTGAACATTTGACGATCGAGGAGAACCTGCTGACCGGTGCCTATACGCGCACCGACGGCAAAGCCGCTATCGAAGCTTCGATGGAGAAAGTCTACAGCTATTTCCCGCGTCTCAAGGACCGCCGCACCTCACAGGCCGGCTATACCTCCGGCGGCGAGCAGCAGATGTGCGCCATCGGCCGCGCCCTGATGTCGAACCCCAAGATGATTCTGCTGGACGAACCGTCCATGGGGCTCGCGCCACAGCTTGTCGAGGAAATCTTCGAGATCGTTGACGATTTGAACAAGAAGGAAGGCGTCAGCATCCTGTTGGCCGAGCAGAATACCAACATTGCACTCCGTTACGCCGACTACGGCTATATTCTCGAGAACGGGCGCGTCGTGATGGACGGCCCCGCCGCCAACCTGCGCGAGAACGAGGACGTGAAAGAATTCTATCTCGGGCTTTCCAGTGGCGAACGCAAGAATTTCCGCGACGTCAAACACTACCGGCGTCGTAAACGCTGGCTCGGCTGACTATGTCGGACAATCGGTTCTACGACGATCTCGAAACGCGGGATCCGGACGAACGCGATGCCGCGTTGTTCGGGGCGTTGCCGGGTCATATCCGGAATGCACAGGAAAACGCCCCTTATTTCGGCAAGGCGTTTGCCGGTGTCGATCCGGCATCCGTTACCGACCGGGCGGCGCTCGCCAAACTTCCCGTGACCCGGAAGTCCGATCTCGTCAACATCCAGTCGGCCGGCGACCCGCTCGGCGGTATGACGACCCTGGCGGTCGGGCAGCTTTCCCGGATATTCCAGTCGCCCGGACCGACGTACGATGCGGAAGGTCACGGCAAGGATTGGTGGGGGACGGCGCGGGCGCTTTACGCCAGCGGTTTCCGCGCCGGCGATATTCTGCACAATACGTTCGCCTATCACTTCACTCCGGCCGGTATCATGCTGGAAGCGGGTGCGCATGCGCTGGGTTGTGCCGTTTTCCCGGCCGGCGTCGGCAACACCGAACTGCAGGTACAGGCGATCAATGACATTAAGCCGACCGGGTATGCGGGCACCCCCAGTTATCTCAAGCAACTTCTCGAAAAAGCTGACGAAATTGGGTGCGACGCCACGAGCCTGAAGAAGGCGTGCGTCGCGGGCGAAGGGTTGCCGCCGTCATTACGCCAGGAAATCGAGGGTCACGGTATCCACTGCGGCCAAGTCTACGCGACAGCTGACATCGGCAACATTGCGTACGAAACGGAAGCGCGCGAGGGCCTGATCGTCGACGAGCGCCACATCGTCGAGGTCGTCCGCCCGGGGACCGGCGATCCGGTCGCCGACGGCGAAGTGGGCGAGGTCGTTGTCACGGTGTTGCGCACGGACTATCCGCTGATTCGCTTCGCAACCGGCGATCTGTCGAAGAGGCTCTCCGGCGCCAGCCCGTGCGGGCGAACCAACATGCGGCTTGCCGGCTGGATGGGCCGCGCCGACCAGACCACCAAGGTCAAGGGGATGTTCGTGCATCCGGCTCAGGTCGCGGAGATCGTACGCCGCCACCCGGAAATAAAACGCGCGCGGGTGGTTGTTACGCACGACGGCAAGACCGACGTGATGACCGTCAGATGCGAAGTCGCCGACGCCGGCAGTGCGCTCGTCGGCAGCATCGAGGAGACGATCCAGAATGTCTGCAAGCTCAAGGGGCATGCGGAATGTGTTCCCGAGGGCACGCTGCCGAACGACGGCAAGGTCATCGAAGACGCCCGCGAAAACTGATTCCAGACCGTGAATCAAGGGCTTGTGCCAAACGCTGGAAACCTAACAAATTTGTAATGTTTGGTGCCATAATCGCGCCACATTCGAAGCCTATTTTCATGATCATAGACCTCCTCGTCTATACACCAGAGACCCCCCTCTCTGGTCCCCTATCGGCGCCAGACGCCGAAACTAATCGGCCGGATCTTTTCCCCCAGGGAGCGATCCGGCCGTTTTATTTTGTCCGTTCCGTTGACCCTGCGGCTTTCCTTGCCCCGCTCCATGAGCTAGTTTCAGCCGGCTTTTTCGAGGGTGAGAATGGCGGTATTCGGCGGCCAGAACATCGATTGCGTGCGGGGGGAACGGCAGGTGCTCCGGGCCGTGTCGTTCTCGCTCGAAAGTGGGGCGGCGCTAATGCTGCGGGGGGCGAACGGCGCCGGTAAATCGACATTGTTACGTCTGATGGCGGGGCTGATGCGGCCCGCTTCCGGCATAATTACCTGGGATGGTGCCGATATTGCCGAGGAGCCTCAGGACCACAACGCGCGCCTCGCCTACATCGGTCATGCGGACGCGGTCAAACCGGCCTTGAGTGTGCTCGAAAACGTCTTGTTCTGGGCATCGCTTTCCGGGGCCGGCGGCCTGCGCGCGATGGATGCGTTGCAGGCCCTGGGGATAGGCCATCTATCGGATCTGCCGGGACGTTACCTTTCAGCCGGTCAGCGCCGCCGAGTGACGCTGAGCCGAATGCTGACATCGGGCGCATCCTTGTGGCTGCTTGACGAGCCGACGACGGCGCTGGATGCGGAAACCTCGGAAACCCTCCGCGCCCTGATCGAGGGGCACATGAGTGCCGGCGGCATGGCGGTGATTTCGACGCATACCGATTTGGGACTCGACGCATCCGACACCCTGACGCTGGAGACCGTATCATGAGCGCGCTTGCGGTCCTGTTCCGGCGTGAGATCCGCCTCGCGCTTCGCCAGAGTGCGGACAGCGTGATGGTGATCGCGTTTTTCGTTGTCGCCGTGGTGCTGTTTCCGTTCGGTGTCGGCCCCGAACCCAACATGTTGGCACGGATCGGTCCGGGCGTGATCTGGGTCGCGGCGCTGCTGGCGGCGATGCTTTCCATGGACCGGATGTTCATGGGGGATTACGAGGACGGCTCGCTGGAACTGCTGGTGCTGGCGCCCGTGCAGCTGGAAATTGTGGTGCTGACCAAGGTGTTGACGCACTGGCTGACGACGGGCCTACCGCTGATCGTCATCGCGCCGCTGCTGTTCGTGATGATGAACGTGCCTGAAAACATCTGGCCGGTGCTATTGCTGACGCTCTTGCTTGGGACGCCGATCCTGAGCCTGATTGGCAGTGTCGGTGCGGCATTGGTGCTGGGTGCCCGCCGTGGTGGCGTGCTGCTGTCATTGTTGATTTTGCCGCTGGTCATTCCGGTGCTGATCTTCGCCGCTGGCGCCGGCGATGCGGTGCTGTACGGGACAGGCGCGAAAGCCAACCTGATGCTGCTGGGCGGGATGTTCCTGGGCGCGCTGGCCCTGACGCCGTGGGCGGCGGCTTATGCGCTTCGCGATGCCGTGACCTAGCCGGTAACAGGTGTTTTAAACCCCAAGATAATTGCGTAAAAAGACCCGATGCTGCATTACTTCGCGAACCCGACCCGTTTTCAGCGCCTGAGCCGCCGCGTCGAGCCGTGGCTGCTGGCGGCAATGATCGTGTGCTTTGCGTTGGGTCTCTATTTCGCGCTGTTCTCGTCCCCCGTCGATTACCAGCAGGGCCATACGGTGCGGATCATGTATATCCACGTACCGGCGGCGTGGATGGCGCTGTTCTGCTATACCGCGATGGCGGTCGCCGCCGCCGTGGCGCTGATCTGGAAGCACGCGCTGGCCGATGTGGCGGCCAAGGCGACGGCCCCCATCGGCGCCGCGTTCACGTTCCTGGCGCTGATTACCGGCTCGCTCTGGGGCAAGCCCATGTGGGGCACGTGGTGGGTGTGGGATGCGCGGCTCACCTCGGTGCTGGTGCTGTTGTTCCTTTATCTCGGTTACATGGCGCTCCGTGATGCCTTCGACGAACCTGGACGGGGCGCGCGGGCATCGGCGATCCTGGTCCTCGTCGGTTTCGTCAACGTGCCGATCATCAAGTTTTCCGTCGACTGGTGGAACACGCTGCATCAGCCGTCCAGCGTGCTGCGCATGGACGGCCCGACGATCCACCCGGATATGCTTACGCCATTGTTTCTTATGGCGGCGGCGTTTCAGTTCTACTATTTCTGGCTTGTGCTGGTCCGCATCCGCCGCGAACTGATGGCGAACCGGACCCGTGCGCTCAGGCACCGCCAGGCAGCGGCATAGAAAGGCTTGGACGTGAACAACGCAGACAGCATTCTCTCCATGACCAAGCACGCGGGCTACGTATGGCCGAGCTATGCCATTGCCGCCGTCGTGCTGGTGGGTTTGGTGGTGCTGAGCCTGTCGGCGCTGAAACGCACGCGTACCGAACTGGAGCGAGTCGAAGCGCAGATGCCCAGGGAAGCGGATGAAGCGTAAACACAAAAGACTGACCTTCGTGCTGGTCGCGCTGGTGCTGCTCGGCGCCGCCGCGGCGCTGGTGCTGAATGCGTTCGAAGAGAACATCGTCTTCTTCATGAGCCCGAGCGACGTCGCCGCCGGCAAGGTTTCCGACGACCGCCGCTTCCGCCTCGGCGGCTTGGTCGAGGATGGCAGCGTCGACAGATCCGGCGGCGAGACGGTTCTGTTCCGCGTCACCGACACGGCCAATACCGTAAGTGTCAGCTACACCGGCATCCTGCCCGACCTGTTCCGCGAGGGCCAAGGCGTGGTCACCGAAGGCCGCATCGTCGACGGCACGTTCGTCGCCGACGAGGTGCTGGCCAAGCACGACGAGAATTACATGCCGCCCGAGGTCGCCGAGGCCATCAAGAAATCCGGTCAGTGGCAGGGGAACGAGAATTGATTGCCGAGCTTGGACATTTCGCCCTGATCCTGGCGCTGATGGTGGCGTGTGTGCAGGGGACCATCCCGCTGATCGGCGCCGAGCGGGAACACGCCGGCTGGATGGGCTTCGCCGATCAGTCTGCGGTGGTTCAGTTCTTGTTAGTCGCGGTCAGCTTCGGTTGCCTGACCCACGCTTACGTGACTTCCGATTTTTCGCTCGTCAACGTGGTGCAGAATTCACATTCGGCGAAGCCGATGCTGTACAAAGTCTCCGGCGTCTGGGGTAATCACGAGGGCTCGATGCTGCTCTGGGTGCTAATCCTCGCCGTGTTCGGCGCTGCCGTGGCGCTGTTTGGCCGCTATCTGCCGCCGGCCCTGAAGGCCCGCGCATTGGCGATCCAGGCGCTGATCGCGGTCGGTTTTTATCTCTTCATATTGCTGACCTCGAACCCGTTCGAGCGTATGTTCCCGCCGGCCGCCGACGGGCAGGACCTGAATCCGCTGCTTCAGGATCCGGGCCTCGCCTTCCATCCGCCGATGCTCTATCTCGGCTACGTCGGATTCTCGATGGCGTTTTCGTTCGCCATCGCGGCGCTGATCGAGGGGCGTGTCGACGCCGCCTGGGCGCGCTGGGTGCGGCCGTGGACGTTGGCGGCATGGTGCTTCCTGACCGGCGGCATCGCGCTCGGCTCGTGGTGGGCCTACTACGAACTCGGCTGGGGCGGCTTCTGGTTCTGGGATCCGGTCGAGAACGCATCCTTCATGCCGTGGTTGATCGGCACGGCGCTGCTGCATTCCTGCGTCGTCGTCGAAAAGCGCGACACCATGAAGGCGTGGACCATTTTCCTCGCCATCGTCGCGTTTTCGTTCTCGCTGCTGGGAACGTTCCTGGTGCGCTCCGGCGTGCTGACGTCGGTGCACGCATTCGCGACGGACCCGGAACGGGGCGTGTTCATCCTCGTGCTGTTGCTGATCGTCATCGGCGGGTCGTTCGCGCTTTACGCGTGGCGGGCGCCGCAACTGAAAAGCACGGGACTGTTTCAGCCGGTCTCCCGCGAAGGCGCGCTGCTACTCAACAACCTGCTGATGGGCACGGCGGCGGGCGTGGTGCTGCTGGGGACGCTCTATCCGCTGATGATCGATGCGATATCGCAGGGCCAGGACAAGATCTCCGTCGGTGCGCCGTTCTTCAACGCCGTCTTCATCCCGCTGATGACGCCGATGGTCGCGGCCATGGCGGTCGGTCCGCTGCTGGCGTGGAAGCGTGGCGATGTGATGCGCGCGCTTCGAACTTTGTGGCTTGCCTTTGCCGTTGCCCTCGTCCTTGCCGTCGCCACGTGGGCGTGGCAGTCGGATCAGTCGCCATGGGGCATCGTCGGTGTCGCCATCGGCTCGTGGTTGGCCGTCGGCACGCTGATCGAGTTGGCCGAGCGTATCCGCCTGTTCCGGGTGCCGGTGCGTCAGTCGCTGCGCCGTCTGGCGACTATGCCACGCGCCAACTGGGGGATGACGCTGGCGCACTTCGGATTGGCGCTTGCGGTCTTCGGCGTGACTGGCGCCGGTGCCTGGAAAGTCGAGAGCATACAGAGCATGCGCCCGGGTGAGGCGGTGACGGTATCGGGATACGAATTCCGCTTCGACGGCGCCGAGGAGAAACAGGGCCCCAACTACATGACCACCGAAGCGCGGTTCACCGTCAGCCGTGATGGCGAGGTGGTCACGCAACTATTCCCGGAAAAACGGGTCTATACCGTGCGCCAGATGCCGACCACCGAGGCCGGTATTCATACGCTGCTCTCGGGTGATCTTTATGCCGTCGTCGGCGACAGCAAATCCGACGGCTCCTATGTCACGCGGCTTTATTTCAACCCGCTGGTGGCCTGGATGTGGATCGGTGCACTGACCATGGTCGTGGGTGGTGCGCTGTCGGTTTCCGACCGCCGGTTCCGTGTCGGCGCCCCCAGGCGCACCCCGGCCCCGGCCGGCGCGCAGCCGGCTGAGTGACGATATCGGCATGAGGCGACTTTTCTACATCCTGCCGCTCGCGGCGTTCCTGGTGATCGGCGGCTATCTCGCGATCGGGCTTACACTCGATCCGCAGAAACTGCCGAACATGCTCGAGGGCGAGCCGGTGCCCGCCTTCGACCTGCCCGCGCTCAAGGGGCGCGACGACAAGGGGTTCGCCAGTGCGGACCTCGACGGCCAGGTGTCGCTGGTGAACATCTTCGGGTCGTGGTGCGTGGCCTGCCGGGTCGAGCATCCGTTCCTGATGAAGATCAAGGAAAACGGCTGGGTGCCGGTCCACGGCATCGACTGGCGCGAGCCAGATCGCGACGCAGGGCCGACATGGCTGAAGCGTCACGGCGATCCCTACACGCTCGCCGGCGACGACCCAAAATCCAAGGCGGCCATCGCCTTCGGCGTGACCGGCGCGCCGGAAACCTTCGTCGTCGATAAACAAGGCGTGATCCGCTACAAGCACGTCGGGCCCATCGACGATCAGGTATGGTCGGAGACGCTGAAGCCTCTCATCGATCATCTGCGGGGGCAGGGCGGATGAAATGGCTCGTGATCATTTTTATGGTGCTGATGGCTCTGCCCGCGCAAGCCGTGCAGCCCGACGAGATTCTCGACGATCCCAAGCAGGAGGCGCGCGCCCGCGAGGTCGGGAAGGACCTTCGCTGCCTCGTTTGCCAAAACCAGTCCATCGACGACTCCGACGCGGATCTCGCACGCGACCTGCGCCTCTTGGTGCGCGAGCGGATCGTCGCCGGCGATACGAACCAGGAAGTGATCGATTACGTGGTCTCGCGCTACGGTGACTTCGTTCTGTTGAATCCGCCGTTCAAACTCAAGACCTACGCGCTCTGGTTCGGGCCCTTGGCGTTGATCCTGTTCGGGCTCGGCACCGTCTATCTGTTCTTCCGTCGTCGGCGTACGGTTGGCACGCCGGACGCCACGCCGCAATCCTTGAGCGATGCCGATCGGGAGAAATTAAAACGTCTGCTGGACGAGGACAATACCTGATGTTCTGGGCGCTCGCCGGTTTATTGGTCGTTATCGTCATTGGGGTGCTTGTGTTGCCGCAATTGCGCACCCAGAAGGTCGTGGCACGGCGCGCCGAATATGACATCAACGTTTACAAGGATCAGCTTGCCGAGTTGGATCGCGATCAGGCCGAGGGGCGTATCGCCGATGCCGAAGCCGACGCCGCGCGCCTCGAAATCCAGCGCCGCCTGCTGGCCGCCGCCGAGGATCAGCAGGCCGGAACAACGCCCAAAGGCGCGCCGCGCACGGGCCTTTGGACGATTGTCGCCGCCGCGCTCGCGGTGCCCGCCGCATCGCTCGTTTTCTATCTGCAGACCGGCACGCCAAACATGCCCGACTTCCCTCTCGCCGAACGGACGGACGTCAAGCGCGCCCCGGAAGCGGCGGGCTTCGAGGGCAAGTCGATGCGCGAACTGGCCCAGCGGCTGCAGGACCGGCTGCGCGAGAATCCTGACGATGCGCGCGGCTGGACGCTCCTGGGCCGCACCTACGCCAATATCGGCGAACCGCGCCCGGCGGCGGCGGCCTATCAGCGCGCCGTGGAGTTGACCGACCGAGAGCCCGAACTGCTGGCTGATTGGGCGGAAGCACGCCTGATGGTGCGTGATGGCTCATTCACGCCGGAAATCTTCGCTGATTTCCTGGAAGCGCGGGACCGCGACCCGATGTTGCCCAAGCCCTGGTTCTACATCGGTCTCGACAAAGCCATGGGCGGTGACCTGGAAGGGGCGGCGCAGACCTGGACCGACCTGCTGGCAATTCAGCCCGGGGATGCACCATTTGCCACGGCGGTGCGCGAGCAGATCGCCCGTGCCGCTAGTGAGGGCGGTTTCGACGCGTCGCTTATTGAGCCCAGCGAGACGGCAAAGCGACTGGCCGAAGGGGCGGCAGCATCGATGCCGAAGGATGCACCGGCCGTCGGCGCGGAAACGGCATCGCCGATCGCGCCCGGCCCGACCCGCGAACAGGTCGAGGCGGCGCAAGAAATGACGCCGGAAGAACGCGCGGCTTTTATCCGCTCCATGGTCACCCGTCTTGCCGAGAGACTGGAAGATAACCCCGGGGACTTGGCGGGCTGGGAACGCCTGATCCGCGCCTATGAAGTGCTCGGTGAAAACGAAAAGGCCGCCGAGGCCCGTAAGCGGTTGGATGCCCTCAGGGAAAATTGAGCCCCTCATATTGCCCGTCCGTCGCCGCCGGGCTATAAGCCGGGCGCGTTTCTGACCATTCACTTCGCGAGGAAAACATGCCGCTCAAGACCCTTGATGATCTCGATGTCGCCGGTAAGCGGGTTTTGGTCCGCGTCGACTTCAACGTGCCGATGCGCGAAGGGAAGATTACCGACACCACACGTATCGACCGTGCGCTGGAAACGCTCAACGAACTGGCGGACAAGGGTGCCAAGGTGGTGATCCTGTCGCATTTCGGCCGACCCAAGGGAGAGGTGAAACCCGAAATGAGCCTTCGTCCCGTCGCCGAGGGTCTGGCGCAAATTTCCGGAAAAACCGTGGCGTTCGCGGACGACTGTATCGGTGATGCGGCGGCCGAGGCGATCAACGCAGCTCCTGCGGGCGGATTCGTGATGCTGGAAAACCTGCGCTTCCACGCGGGTGAGGAAAAGAACGATCCCGGGTTCGCCGAGGCGCTCGCCGCCAACGGCGATGCGTTCGTGTCCGATGCGTTCTCCGTCGCGCACCGGGCGCACGCATCGACCGAAGGCATCACGCATCAGCTGCCCTCAGTAGCGGGGCGTCTGATGCAGGTGGAAATCGAGGCGCTCACGAACGCCCTCGAAACACCCGCCCATCCGGTTATCGCGGTTGTCGGCGGCGCCAAGGTCTCGACCAAGATGGCGGTGCTGGGGCATTTGTCGGAAAAAGTCGACCAGATCGTTATCGGCGGCGGCATGGCTAACACGTTCCTTTATGCCAATGGTGTCGGCATCGGCAAATCGCTTTGTGAAAAGGAGATGGCGGACGAGGCGCGCGCCATCGTTGATGCGGCGTCCAATGCAGGCTGCGAAATCGTGCTGCCGCTGGATGCGGTGGTTGCCGATAAGTTCGGGGAAGGGGCGTCATCGGACACCGTTTCGCTTTCCGACGTGCCGGACGACATGATGATCCTCGACATTGGGCCGAAAAGCGTCGCCGACCTGCAGGCGCGGCTGTTGTCGGCAAAGACAGTGCTGTGGAACGGTCCCTTAGGCGCATTCGAGGTCAAGCCGTTTGACACCGGCACGAATCTCGTCGCGCAAACCGTTGCCGAATTGACCAGGCAGGGCAGTTTGCTATCCGTCGCCGGCGGTGGCGATACGGTCGCCGCACTGGCGGGCGCCGGCGCGGAAGAGGGATTTTCCTACGTCTCCGCCGCAGGCGGTGCGTTCCTGGAATGGATTGAGGGCAAGCCGCTGCCGGGCGTCGCCGCGCTCATGGACTAGAGCCTTTTCAAGGGAATCCCGATCGGTTCCGTTTCTGCCCTGGTGTGGCGAACCGTCAGGAGGGGCGCGCGGCGCGTTGCCGGTCCATCCGGCACGGGCCGGAATACCTTCGTACCTGCCTGCGCGAAGCCGGAGCTTCGCTTCGGCGAAGGCAGGTCGGGCAAGCGTGCCGACGCCGCGGACGCCCGCCAGGGCGAAACCCGTATGGGACGGGCGGTTTCGGCCCGTCTCTGCGTCACTTGTCCTCGAATATGCCCATGCATGTCCTTCGTCCGCGTTCCTGGAGCCGGGCCGAAATCGCCACGTCGGAACGATCGGGATTCCCTTGAAAAGGCTCTAGGCGAACGGGTCGTCGTTCAGTTGGTTACGCGAACGGGTCGTCGTTCGACCGCTTTGGCTCGCGCCGCTCCGACAGGGCGCCCGGTTTTGCCGGATGAACCCGGGTCAGGATATCGTCCAGCATGTTCTGCAGGTATTCGGACTGATTGAGCAGCCGGTGCGTTGCGTCGAGCGCCTGGTGTGACGCCGTTTCCGCGATCTCGCGGGCGATATTGCTCACATCCTCGAGCGTGTTCTTGATCCGGTGCGCCGTGCGTTCGGTTTGGTCGGTGGCCTCGCGCAGATGATCGAAGCGCTGCGCGTAAACCCGATCGGCTTCCGTTGCGCGGCGGTCCGAGGAGAACGCCACGAGGTTGTCGTCGCCGTTCCGTTCGGAATCGCGCGCCGCTTCCTTGCCCGGCGAGCGGAACGCCAACAGGTTGCTCTGGTCGCGGATCGTGATGACGAGTTCGGAGATATCGTCGACCAGCACCGTCATCTGGTCGATTCCCTTGATTAGCGCTTCGGTGCGCTCGACGTCGTTGGCGGCGGCGGTGACGTACTGGGTGAAGTTCTGCAGTTGCTGGCTGACCGACGAGATTGGCCCGCCCTGGGTTACATCGCCGATATCGAGCGCCGGGATCGGCCGCTGCCGTTGGCGCCGAGGCTGCGGTTCTGCGGCCACTTCCTGTTCGGGTTCGGATTCCGGCTCGGGCGGTGGTTCCGGGGCCGGTAGGGCTTTGGGCACTCCTTCCAACTTGCGCTCGGCCCGGTCGGCGCGCTGTTCGGCGGCGTGTGCACGGGTGGCCGCCTCGTCGGCGTTGTCGACCGCCTGGTTGAGGCGGTCGCTTGTCCGCTCCAGGTCGTTTCTGAGCTGGTCCGCCTCGATGATGGTATCGGCCCAGCCGTCGAGCATGCGTGCGATGCGTCCGAAATCGTCCTTGTTGCCCTGCGCCGGCACGCTGACGTGGCTCGCGCCCCGTGCGATTCGTTCGGTGGCGTCGGCGATCCGTTTTGCCGGTCCGCTCAGGCTCTTGATCAGCAGCAATCCGAAGAAGAACAGCCACAGCACGATCGCCATCGACCCGCCGACGATGGTGTAGCGCGCGAATAACTGCATGTTGCGTACATCGGCGGCGGCCTGGATACGCAGCCGTTCCGAGAATCCGGCGAGCCCGGTCAGGCTTGGCACAAAGTAATCGAACAGTTCCTCGAAGCGTCGGGTCTGATCCGCAAGTTCGAAGCGCGCGTTGATGATCGAGAGCATCTGTGTCTCGTGTTGCTTGAGGAGCGTGTCGATTCGCGCTTTCTGCTGATCGTCCAGGTTCGCGGCATCGATGAAAGCATGCAGCGCCTCGTAGCGCTTGCGGATCTCCTCGACGCCTTTCTTGGAGCCGGACAGGATCGTTTCCTCGCCCTGCTGGTCGATACGTTCGACCTGGTTGATTAGGTTGGCGTTGCCGCTGTCGCGGAACACGGCCCTGAGGTCAGCGGAGGTGCGGCGTAACTGCGCGCTGAGTCCATCGTCCGTGCCGGCGCCGATTTCGCGTTCGGCATTGAGGAACGTCTGGAATTGCTGATCGTACTGTACCAGGCCGTCGCGGATGGTGGTGACGTGCTGTGCCAGCGGCTGCGCTTCGGGGTAGCTGAACAATTCGTCGAGCGCGGCCGATACATCCGTGAGGTCGGCCGAGAAGCCGGCCGCGATCTCGGTATCACGGGTCAGCAGAAACTTGCGTTGGCGCGCCTGCAGGCTGTAGGTGCCGCGCTCCACGGTGTTTGCCAACTCGTCGATCCTGGCCGCGCGCTGTAGGTTCTGGAGTGCCTGATCGAGACGCTGGTCGACATGGTAGTAAAGCGCGCCGAAAGCCGCCGCGGCGATCAAGCAGGCGAGGAAATAAAGCCATGAACGTGCGCCGAGGCTCAAGCCGCCCAGAAACGTCTTGTCGCTGAAGCCGGTGCTTGCGGTGTCGTATTCGACCTCGTCGTCGCGCGCTGCGTGGATCGCCATATCTTTCCCTTGGAACCCCGAGAATCGTTTATATCACCCCGGGGCCGCTTTCGCAGCCGCATTTGCAGCCCGATGCTAATCCTGACACTATGCGGCGGAACGATGGCTGGTTTCGATCAGGGATCGGAATTCCGTAAGAATTATGAGCGACAAGACCGAGAGCGTTGCCGACACACAAGCCCAGGGACCCGTGGTGCGCACGGTCCCTGAAGGGGACGACCGCGAGCGTATGGTGTGTGTCGACTGTGGTTTCATCCACTACGACAACCCGCGCATCGTCGCCGGCGCGGTTTGCACGTGGCAGGACAAGATTCTGCTGTGCCGCCGCGCCATCCGGCCGCGCATCGGTTACTGGACGATCCCCGCGGGCTATCTGGAGCTGAACGAGACGATCGACGAGGGCGCCGGGCGCGAGGTGGTCGAGGAATCGGGTGCCAGCGTCGAGATGGGGGCGTTCCTCGGGATGTTCGAGATTCCCAGGATTTCTCAGATCTACATGATTTATCAGGCGGCGATGACCGGACCGGAGTTGGATCCGGGCCCCGAAAGCTCGGATGCGGCACTGTTCGACTGGGCGGACATTCCCTGGGACGATCTGGCGTTTCCGAGCGTGACCTGGGCGCTCGAGGTCTATCGCGCGGGAGATGGTCCGAGGTTCGAGATTTTCCGCCATCCCTGAGTTATCCACAGCCTGATCGCGGCAAAGCGGTGATGCTTTACCGCCCGTTAACCCTTTCCCCGCTAGCGTCGATACTGGAAGGGACGGGGTTATTCCTATGACAGACGGGGTCAATGTCACAATTGGCGGTGCGGGCGCGGCGAAGCCGGTCCGCACCCAGTATCAGTCGGAAAGCGTGCGCGAGGTTCGTTCGCGGGCGCAATTCCTTGAACATGAACAATCGCCGCAGGAGCAGGCTGGCGTGAAACGTCTGCGCAGCCTTATGAATCAGGGTCAGCCGCTCGATCAAAACGCGCCGCGTGGTTTTTACCTGAATATCAACGTATAACGGGTGCCGTCATGGGACGGCGTTTTGTCTTCCGGGTTCTCTTGTTATTAGGCTTGCTGTTGCCGGCCACTGCCGTCGCGGCAACGCTCGAGGTCGAGATCATGGGCCTTGCCAGCGACAAGGGCGACGTTCATGTCGCGCTCTATGACAACCCGGATACTTTTCCCGATTCGGACGGCATGCGGGTCAAAACCGAAGTCCTGCCGGAAGGCCGGATCGCCCGCGTCACTTTCCGCGATCTGCCGCCCGGTCGCTATGCGGTTGCCGTCTATCACGATGAAAACGGCAATGACGAATTCGACCAGGGCTTTCTCGGTATCCCGCTGGAGGATTACGGCTTCTCCAACGACGCTCCGGTGTTCCTGGGGCCGCCGTCGTTCGGTGATGCCGCCTTCGACGTCATCGAACCATCGGTCTCGATCAGAATA
The DNA here is from genome assembly GCA_965229805.1 of Rhodospirillales bacterium. Lineage (GTDB taxonomy): Bacteria > Pseudomonadota > Alphaproteobacteria > Rhodospirillales > Casp-alpha2 > UBA4479. The sequence goes on from CBDDJO010000001.1 coordinate 816,865, forward strand.
AACCTCTGAACCTGATGTTCGGTCGGAGTCAGCAGTTGCCGCACCCCTCGCCATCGATGTCGGTGATGACCCGTGCGATCAGCAGCGGAAACGCCGGTAGTCCGGCGATGCCCCCACCGCCGCCATCCTGCGCCAGCACCAGGTATTTACGCTGCTCGTTCTTGGGCGCCGGCGGTGCATCGTCTTTTTTCATGTCGTAGACGGTTTCGATCCGCTGTGGCACGGTCACGCCGCGAATCTGCATCGACTGCATGAATGCCTGTGCCTCATTGGGCCCGAACGACGTTCCCTTGGGGGCGCAATGATAGCCGAACATGGCTTTTCTCGGCCGTAACTGGCGATCCTTGGGGTGGGTATCCCATGTCCCCGAGAAACCGGCGCATTCGCGGCCCGCTTCGACCTGCTTGTATGGCTGAACCCAGAACTCGGCGACATCGTTCTTGACCAGGAACGTTTCGCCGAAATTCAGGGTCTGTCCCTGATTGAAGCGCCACATACGGCTGGAGTCGACGATGAGTTTGCTGAAGTCCAGAACGGTGTTGTAGCCGCCATGGCGCGTCGGACGGGCGTGGAAAATCTCTGCCTGGCCCTTGTCCGAGCGGTAGAGGGTATATTCCTCGAGCACGCGCCGGTCGTTGTAGGTCACGCGCGTGGGCGTCGTATTCTTGTATTGCGGGGCTTCCAGCAGAACGAGATTGCGCTCCTCTGCGAGCTGGCGGAACGTGCCGGTATTGATCTTGTCCGCGTTCATGAGCGATGCGCAACCGCCGAGCGTGCCGGCCACGAGCGTGAGTGCGCATAATGTTCCGATCGGTTTCATTTGAGACATGTCCTGAGTTCCCTTGTTACCAGCCGGCCCCCGGGCGGCTCAAATATTCTTCCTCGTCCGGCGTCGATCTGCGCCCCAATACCCCGTTCCGGTGTGGAAATCGTCCGTACGCCTTGATTACGTCACGGTGCGCTATGGCATGCTTCGTGAAATCATCATACCCCATTTCCTCGAACCGCCGAACCGCCTCTTCCTGGTCGTTGATGTTCTCGGCGTGTTCGAACGGCAGGTAAAGGAACATGCGGCGATGCGGCGGCGGTTGCCGTTTGTCCATGCTTTCGGCGACCGCTTTTTTAGCCCATTTCAATGCTAGCGGGTCGGCGGCGTAGGCATCGGGTGTGCCGCGGTGGATGTTGCGCGGAAACTGGTCGAGAATGATCACGATCGCCAGAAAATCGTCGGCTGTCTTGATTTCGCCGTCGAACGCGCCGCGTTTCGCCCATTCGAGGATATCGCCGAATCGTTCGCGGATGTCGGCGTCCGTTTCCGGTGTCGACTCGAACCAGAATGGTTGCAGTGTTTCAGCGCTTTTCTCGTCCAGTCCGCCGAACCAGAACCCCAGAACGGCCGCCGTCACATCCTGCATGGAGGTTTGATTATTCATACGCCTATATATGGCAATGGAACGGCGACAGCGGAAGGGGCTTCCGCTTGACCGCCCGTAAACTTGGCGTGAGCATGCACCCATGAGGAAATCCGCCCTGGCCCTGATCTTCGTGGCCATCGCCGCCGTAGCCGTGGGCGGGACGTATCTTGCCATCCCCTCGATCGGTGCCTGGGCACTGGGCAGCTTTCTTGCCGCAAAGGGATTTCCGGACGCGGCATTCCGCATCGACGGCATCGGCCTGACACAGGCCGACGTCTCCGGGATCGATCTCGGCGCCGGCAGCAACGTTCGTGTTCAGGGACTCAGCATCAGCTATTCGCCCGGACGCCTCGCAAAGGGGATCATAGACGGCGTCCGGATCGAGCAGCCGGAGTTGCCGCTTGCGATCGATACCGGCGGTGTCGACTTGGGGCCGCTCGAACAGTTGCTGAGGGTGCCGGGTGATGATGCGTCGGCACCCGCCCTGAGTCTGATCGGCCCGGTGACGGTCTCCGCCGGATTGCTTGGGATCACCACGCCGTTGGGGAACGTGGAAGCCGCGGTCGAAGGCGTGATCCTGTTGACCGACGGAATCGGCACCGACGCCAAGCTGCAGTTTGCGCTGCAGCACCCTAAAGCGCGGCTTAGCGGCCGCGCGCGCGGCATTCTCGATCCGCAGAATCGGCTGCAGTTCACGGTCGACATTCAGAACGCGACGAGCGAAGCGCGTGTGGCATTTACCGAGATGAGGGGCGCGTTGAATATTGCCGGACGATTATCCGGCGCCATGCAGGGCAGCGGATCGCTGACGCTACATGACGTGGCCATCGACGGTATCGCGCTGGGCAACGTCGATCTGGCAGGGGATGTCGACGGCAAGGCGGCAACGGCGGAGTTTTTTCTGGGCGGTGTCGGCGCGGGCCTTTCCATGCAGGTGCGCGCCGAAACGGATGACATCTTCGACCCGGTGGCGCCACTGCGGCTGACCGGAGAGGCGGCGACCGACGGTCTCAAGGGATCGTTCGCCCTGCCGGTGCCGCTAGACGTGGTCGGGAGCTTGCATTTCGACATCGCGGGGTCGCGACGTGATCTGCAGGCGCTGCCGGCCGGGATTGCAGAAAATGCGGTGCGCGCGGCAGACGGTCTCGCCGGCACGTTTTCACTTACCCACCTCGGTCTCACCACGGCGAACGGTGCCAATGCCACCATGAACGGCGCGTTAAAGCTTGCCGTCGATAACCGCGGTTGGCGGCTGCAACCGTCCGGCGATCTTGATCTCGATCTTGGGCTGCCCGGCTCTGGCCGCCATTTTGAACTGTCGCTGGCCGGCGCTGCCGATGTGCCGTTTCTGGCTGGCGGGCCGACGGCTGCCGATCCGTTGCGCATCGCCACGGATTACCGGGGGGTGCTCAACAGTCGGTTCCCGTTCTCCGGCAATGTAGGCGGTACATTGTGGCCGGCGACCACGGACGGGATGATGTTCGAGAACGTGGCGCTGCGCTTTGATCCGTGGGAGCTGAAAGCTGGCGGCATGGAGATTGTCGTCGAACGTGCGGGTATCCGCGTTTCCGGCCCGTTCCGGCAACCGGACCTGGATGTAACGGCGGATATGCGCCTGTCCGGGTCGCCGCGCTCCGGTGTTTCCGTCAGCGGTGGGCGGGTCTCGTTCAGCGCCGACGTCGAATACGGCGCCCAAGGCATCCGGGTTTTTCCGCAAGGTTGCACGGTCTTTCACGCTTCCAGCATCGCTTTCGATCAGGGGACACTGCGGCCGGGGCCGCTTTCGGTTTGTCCGCGTACGGACGCCATTCCCCTCGTACATGTCGTGTCGGGCGCGGACGGCCCGAAACGGATTGATCTTGCGCTGGTGCTCAACAGTGCCGAGATCGCGCTCGATGGTGCCGGACCGTATCCGTTGGTCGGTACTTTGCCACGCTTCGACGGTACGGCCAGCTATGATGCCCGCCGGGGCACATGGTGGGTGAAGTTCGACGCCGACGGTGGCAACCTCAAGGCGGCGGAATTGGATATCGCCATCACCGGTCTGGATGCTGCGATCAGTCTGGAGGGAAGGAATACGCTTCTGGGCGCACGTGCTGCGATCAAGTCGACCGACGTCGTCGATACCCGCCGGCCCGTGCGTGTTCAGCCGGTCCAGCTTACCGGCAAGGGGCAGTATCGGCCGTCCGCGGCGGATTTCACGGGCGTAGCCGGTTTCCCGGACGGCCCGCGTGCGGATATCGAGGCCCAGTACCAGATTCCCGAGAGCCGGGGCGCCGTGAAATTCGATTTGCCGGCATGGACGTTCGCCGCCGGCGGCCCTCAGCCGCAGGATCTGTTTCCCGCGTTGAAAGGCGTGGTCGCCGACGTCGAAGGCGGCCTCGAGGGAGGGGCGCAGTTCGCGTGGGTCGGTGACGCCATGAACTCGACGGCGACGGTTTCGTTGACGGATGTTGCCTTCGGCACGGCACCCGCCGAGGTAAAACGCGTTAACGGCATGATCGAAATCGCCGACCTCCTGAACCTGAGAACCGCAGCGCCGCAGACCCTGACGGTCGGCTTGCTCGACGCCGGGATGCCGCTTTCGGACGGCAGGGTGACGTTCGAACTGCGGGGCGCCGGCGGCATACACGTCGTCAACGCCAGTTGGCCGGTTGCCGGCGGCAGTCTGGTCATCAGCGATCTCGACGTGCCGTTCGATCGGCCGCCGGAGGTGATCACCGCGCACCTCAACAATCTGAACACCGCCAGCATAGCCCGCAACATGGAGATCAACGGCCTCGAGGCGGAAGGTGCGCTTGCCGGGCGCGTTCCCGTGCGGATTACCGACGACGGGCCCGTGATCGACGATGCGCGCATCTGGTCGCTGCACAAAGGTGCGCTCCGGTTTCGTTCGCAGATGGCGTTGGAAAGCCTCAAGCAAGGCGGCCAGATGGCGGACCTGCTGGCTAACGCACTCTCCGATTTTCGCTATACCGATCTGCAGATGTCTCTGAACGGGCCGCTCTCCGGGGACATCACCGCGAAGGCAAAGATCAACGGGGCGAATCCGGCCCTTTACGGCGGCAAGCCCATCGAACTCAACGTCGCGCTGCAAGGAGCCTTGCGGGACCTGTTGCAAAGCGCTAGCGTTATTCAAGACCTTCCGGGGAGCATCCGGGACCAGGTGCAGGGTCCTTCCGGAAAGCCGCAGGAGGAGTAAACAGACGGAGCGCGACCGATGTCGTACCGTAATATTTGGTCTGTCCTCGCCGCGGTGGCCCTGACCATTCCGATCATCGCCTGTGAACCCCGGGTCAAAGTCGAAGCCCCGGACAAACCCATCGTCATCAACTTGAACGTCAAGATCGAGCACGAGGTTCGGGTCCGTGTCGAAAATGATCTGGACAAAGCACTTTCGAACAACCCGGCCTTGTTCTAGGAAGAGATTCCGATGCCCAAGTTTTTCCGCCTGATTGCCGTCACCGTTTTTACGCTGGGCCTGTTTGCAACAGGGCCGGCCGGTGCGCAGTCGCTGTCGTTGCAGCAGGCGCAGGCCGATGGTCTGGTCGGCGAACGGCTGGATGGTTACGTCGGAGTCGTTCAGGGTGCGCCCGGCGTCGCGCAACTGGTCGATCAGGTGAACCTGCAGCGCCGCCAGCTCTACCGGGATATCGCGCGCAAGAACAACATCCCCCTTAACAACGTCGAGCGCCTCGCCGCGGAAAAGGCAATCAGCCGGGCCGCATCCGGCGAATTCATCCAGGACGCCGGCGGTAACTGGATCCGGAAGCCATGACGGGTGACGAGCACTTTCAGCACTGGATGAAGGACGTCCAGGCCGTCGATCTCGGTGGTCGCGAGATCATGGACCCGGCGCGCTCAGGCAAATCGGTGGGCCGGATCGTCGCGGACGCGGGCGGCGGGCTCGATTTCGATACCGAACCCGCGCGTTATTACAAGTTGCTGCGCGAACTGGCGCCGGGCAGGGACGGAACGTGACGTCGTGAGCGATCTGCCTGCCAACCCCTGCGATGCGTCCCTGACGGAGATCGCCGCCGCCATCAAGGCCGGCAAGGTCTCGTCGGCGGAAGTGACCGAAGCGTCCGTCGCACGGCTCAAGTCCTATAGCCCGACCCTTAACCTCGTCGCCGGCATGGACGAGGGCGACGCCATGCGCCAGGCGAAGGAAGCCGACGCCAAACCGGGCAATCAGCCCCTGTCGGGTGTGCCGCTGGCGCACAAGGATATGTTTTACCGGCCGGGTCGGCTCAGTGAATGCGGTTCGAAGATCCGCAAGGGCTTCATGCCCGATGTGCTGTCAGGCGCGCTGGCACGTCTTGACGAGGCCGGTGCGCTGGATATCGCCCGGCTCAACATGGTCGAGTTCGCGCTCGGCGTCACCGGCCACAACGAGATCACCGGCAACGTCCGCAATCCGTGGAATCCGGCGCACATCACTGGAGGCTCCTCCAGCGGTTCGGGCGCCGCGGTGGCGTCGCGGGCGACGTTCGCCGCGCTTGGTTCCGATACCGGCGGTTCGGTGCGGCTGCCGGCAGCGTGCTGCGGCGTCGTCGGCATGAAGGTAACGATGGGCCGGGTCAGCCGGTTCGGCGCCATGCCGCTCTCGCACACGCTGGACACCGTTGGGCCGTTGACGCGGACGGTGACGGACAACGCGCTGATGCTCTCGGTCATTGCCGGGTACGACGCCGACGATGCGTCATCCGCCGACGTTGCGGTTCAGGATTACCTTGGCGGTATCGAGGACGGCGCCAAGGGGCTAAGGATCGGTCTTGCGACCAGCCATTTCATGGATGGGATTTCGGACGAACTCGCAAAACGGTTCGAGGGCGCGGTTGAGACAATGGCCAAGGCGGGCGCCGAGATCGTCGATGTCGATATGCCGGACGTCATCGCATCTTCCAACGCGCTGACCAGCCTGATCACGGCAACCGAAGGGGCGTCGCTGCACCAGCACTGGATGGAGACGCGCGGCGACGATTACGGCAAGCAGACGTTCGCGCGTTTCGCGGGCGGTTTCGCGACGCCGGCGACACGCTACATACAGGCGCTTAACCTGCGGACCAAGGCGCTGGCGGAATTCAACGACATGGTGTTCGGCAAGGTCGACGCGCTGATGACGCCGATGATGATTATGGACGTGCCGAGCATTGCCGAAACCGATGTTCGCGACGGACCCGACGCGGCGGCCATGCTGCAACGTGTCGGCCACTGTTCGCGGCCGGTCAACTACCTGGGGCTGCCGGGACTGAGCGTGCCCAGCGGCTTTACCCAGTCGGGGTTGCCGTCATCGATCCAGTTTGTCGGGCGGCCGTTCGACGAGGCAACGCTCTATCGCCTGGGTTGTGCCTATGAACGGGAAACCGAATGGTTTAAAACGGCCCCTGATCCCGCCGGATGGGAGAAGACGGCGTGACGCAATCGTTTATCGAGGTTTCCGGTCTGGTCAAAAGCTTCGGCGGCAAGCATGTGCTCAAGGGCGTCGATCTGAACGTCGAAGAAGGGGAATCGCTGGTGCTGATTGGCACGTCGGGTTCCGGCAAGACGCTGCTTTTGAAATGCATCCTCGGCCTGATTCCTCTCGACCGGGGAAAGGTGATCGTCGGTGGTGAGAACACGGCAAGGTACCGGGGCGAAAAGCGTGACGCCTTTATTGCCCGCACGGGGATGCTGTTTCAGCGCTCCGGGCTGTTCGATAGCCTGAGCACGTGGGAAAATGTCGGTTTCCGGGCCATTCAGTCGGGAGGCGCCGACCGTGAACAGATACGCGACGCGGCAATCGACAGGCTGGTGATGGTCGGGCTCGATCCGCACGTCGCCGATCTTTCGCCGGCCGAACTGTCGGGCGGTATGCAGAAGCGCGTCGGAATCGCGCGTGCCATCTTCGGCGACCCGGAAATCCTGTTGCTGGACGAGCCGACGGCCGGGCTCGACCCGATCATGTCAAACGTCATCAACGACTTGATCCTCGACCTCGTGCGCCAGCTCGGTTGCACGGCGATTTCCATCGACAGTGACATGGCCGGCGCCGAGCGTCTCGGTGACAGGGTAGCGATGCTGCACGACGGTAAGATTATCTGGCACGGCCCCTCGGATCGGATGACGGGCAGTGGCAACGATTACGTCGATCAGTTTGTGCACAGCCGCGCCGAAGGCCCCATCGACATGCCGGTGACCTCCCCCTGATGACCGACGTGTTGACGAAGTTCCCGCGCGTGCCGCTGGCGTTCGCGCCGACGCCGCTGGAGTCTCTGCCGAACCTGTCGAAAGCCCTCGGTGGGCATGAAATCTGGATCAAGCGTGACGACTGCACCGGTTTCGCGCTCGGCGGGAACAAGGTCCGCAAGCTGGAGTTCCTGATGGCGGACGCGCAAGGGCTCGGGGCGACATCGATTGTCACCGCCGGCGGGACGCAATCCAATCACGTGCGCCAGACGGCCGCCGCAGCCGCAAGGCTCGGTATGAAATGCCACACCGTTCTGGAGCGGGTGCGCACCGATGACCTTTACGAGACCAACGGCAACGCCTTGCTCGATCATCTTTTCGGCGCGGAGCCGCGTTTCATTGACAAGGGTGCCGACATGGACGCGGCGCTTGCGGCACTGGTCGATCAACTGACCGCATCCGGCGAAACCGTCTACACGGTGCCGGTCGGCGGCTCGAACGCGCTGGGGGCGCTCGGCTACGTCGCCTGTGCCTTCGAACTGGCGGGGCAGTTTCGCGAGGCTGGTGTTCATCCAGGTCTGATCGTGCACGCGTCAGGTAGCGCCGGCACGCAGGCCGGATTGCTGGTCGGGCTCGCGCTGGCGGGTCTTGAGATCGCCGTCATGGGCATGTGCGTCAGCCGCCCGGGCGCCGAGCAGAAAAAGAAGGTCACGGCGCTCGTGGTCGACATCTGCGATTTTATCGGCCGCCCCGACCTCGTTGACGTGATCGAGGTCAGTTGTGACGGCGCCTACGTCGGCGCGGGCTACGGCGTTGAGACACCGGAGATGGCCGATGCCGTCCGCACGCTGGCGCGGACGGAAGGGATCTTTCTTGACCCGGTGTACACTGGCAAGGCGATGGCTGGGCTGATCGATTATGCATCGAGCGGCAAGCTTGCCGGTGCCGGCCCGGTGCTGTTTCTGCACACGGGCGGCGCGCCGGCATTGTTCGTCTATCCGGAGATCGTGGACGCGTAATCCTTCACTGTACCGACGAGAACGCCGTCGGTTTCAGGATGTGATTGGAGATGCCTTTCAGGATCGGGCCGTCCTTTTCGCTGTCGGCGCGCGCCTTGATCCATTCCGGGTCGGCCTGGAAGGCGTTCCATTTCTCCTCGCGCTCGGCAAGGCTTTCCCATTCGACCATGTAATAGAGGTCGTGGTTGTTGTCGCCGATTTCGACGGTCCAGAACCCCGCCTGGCGGATGCCGTGCTCTTCCCACTTTTTCAGAGTCACGTCCTCGAAGCGCTTCAGCAGGGCGGGCATGCGGCCCGGGGCGCAATGATAGATACGAAGCTCGTAAAGCATGGTGATGTTTCTCCCTAGGATGTGCGGGCCGGTTCGGCCCCGTTGCTGCGTGGGGAGAGCTTAGTCGCTCACCGGCGCCGGTCCAAGTCCGCTCAAGCCGCCGGTAGCCCCATCAGGGCGCGCGCGAACGCACGGGCTTCGAACGGGCGCAGGTCGTCGATACCTTCACCGACGCCGACGGCGTGGACCGGGATCGCGAATTTCTCGGCAAGTCCGATGACGACGCCGCCCCGGGCCGAGCCGTCGAGCTTGGTCATGACCAAGCCCGAGACGTGCACCATTTCCTTGAAGGTCTCGACCTGGCTGTGCGCGTTCTGACCGATGGTGCTGTCCATGACCAGTAGCGTCGAGTGCGGCGCGGTGTCGTCGAGCTTCTTGATGACGCGAATGATCTTTTCCAGTTCTGCCATCAGGTCCTTGCGGTTCTGCAGGCGGCCGGCAGTGTCGATCATGACGACGTCGATATCCTGCGCCTTTGCCTGTTCCAGCGCGCCGAAGGCGAGCCCGGCGGCGTCCGCGCCGTGCGTGCCGGAAACGACCGGGCAATCAGATCGCTCGCCCCAAATCTGTAACTGCTCGACGGCGGCGGCGCGGAAGGTGTCGCCGGCGACCAGCATCACCGACTTGCCTTCTGATTTGAAACGATTGGCGAGTTTGCCGATGGTCGTTGTCTTGCCCGACCCGTTGACGCCGCAGACCAGGATCACGTGCGGTGTGTGTGCGCCGTCGATTTCCAAAGGCTGTGCGACCGGATCCAGCACCGTGGCCATCTCGTCGGCCAGTGCTTCCCGCACTTCTTCGTCGGTGACGTCCTTGTCGAATTTCGATTTGGCCAGTGCGTTGACCAGTTTGGCCGATGTGGTCACGCCGATGTCCGATGTGATCAGCACTTCTTCCAGTTCGTCGAGTGCCGCCTGGTCGAGCTTGCGGCCCCGGAACAGCGACCCGATGGAGCCGGTGATTTTCTCGGACGATTTACCGAGGCCCCGGCGGAGCCTGCCGAGCCAGCCTGTCTGTTCACCGTCGTTCATGAGAAGCGCTGCACCTGCAGGGTGCTGCTGGCGGTACCCGTCACGCGGCCGAAGACGATTTCGCCCGTCTCGGCGCCGCCGAGGATTTCGGCAGACACGTAATGTTCGGTCAGGCCCCGGCTCTCTTTTTCCACCAGCACGCGGACCTCGCGGCCTGACTGCACCGTCATGAAATTTCCCAGTGCCGCGTCGCCGGCGGCGCGCAACCGTTCGGCGCGGGCTTTTCGTTCCGGCACGTCGACGGCCGGCATCTTGGCGGCCGGTGTGCCGTCGCGCTCGGAATAGGGAAACACATGCAGATGCGTGAGACCCATGTCGGCGACGGCCGAGAGCGTGTTCTCGAACATCCCGTCGGTTTCCGTCGGGAATCCGGCAATCAGGTCGGCGCCCAGCACCACGTCGGGCCGCGCGGCGCGGGCCCGCTCGGCGACGCGGAAGGCATCGTCACGCAAATGGCGGCGCTTCATGCGTTTCAACACCATGTCGTCCATGGCCTGCAGGCTCAGGTGAAGATGCGGCATCAGGCGCGGTTCGTGTGCCAGGACCTCGAACAGCGTGTCGTCCATGGCTGCGGGATCGAGGGAACTCAAGCGCAGCCGTGCCAGTTCCGGCACCTGCACCAGCAGCCGCTTGACGATCTCGCCCAGGCGCGGCCGCCCCGGCAGGTCAGAGCCGTAGGAACAGATATCGACACCGGTCAGCACGATTTCGCGATATCCCTCGCGAACCAGTGTCCGGGTCTGTTCCACGATGGCGCCCAGCGGCACCGAGCGATTGTTGCCGCGCGCGAACGGGATGATGCAGAACGTGCAACGGTGGTCGCAGCCCTGCTGAATCTGAACGAACGCGCGGGCGCGGCCGTCGAAGCCCTTGACCAGATGCGATGCGGTCTCGCGCACCGTCATGATGTCGGCGACCTTGATTTCCGCGTGCCCGTTCAGACCGGCGAAGGTCTCGGCCTTCATCTTTTCCTCGTTGCCGATGACGTGATCGACCTCGGGCATGCCGGCGAATTCGCCGGGGTTCAGTTGAGCGGCACAGCCGGTGACGATGATCCGCTTGCCGGGGTTTTTGCGGCGCATCCGGCGAATGGTCTGACGTGCCTGGCGCTCGGCCTCAGCGGTAACGGCACAAGTGTTGACGATGATTGCGTCATCAAGGTGCGCGCGCCCGGCGTGATCTCGGATGACCTCGCTCTCGAACGCGTTCAGGCGGCAGCCCATGGTGATGACTTCCGGTGCGCTCATGCCGGCGCTCCCATCAGGTCCGGCGTGATCACGCCCTCGAAGCTGGTGGCGAAGGGGCCGGTCTGGGTGACGCGGCCTTCGGGTGTGTGTTCGACGATGAGAACGCCGCCGATCAGTTCGACCTCGACTTTCGGGCCCGTGAAACCGCGCCGATGCGCGTTCACCGCGGTCGCACAGGCGCTGGAGCCGCTGGCCAGCGTGATGCCGGCGCCGCGTTCCCAGACCCGGACGCGGATGCGACTTTCCGAGAGCACCTGCACCGCCTGTACGTTGGTGCGTTCCGGGAACAGCGGGTGGTTCTCGATCTCGGGGCCGTGCGCCGCGAGGTCGATGGCGTCGGCGTCGTCGACGAAAAAGCTCGCGTGCGGGTTGCCGACGTTGACGCAGGCCGGGTCGGCGAGCGGCCCGACGGCAAGGTCCACATGCAGCGTGTCCACCTCGCGGGCCAGCGGGATCGATTGCCAGTCGGTGTTCACGGGCCCCATGTTGACGGTGACGAGGCCGCCCTCGGCACGCCAGGTCTCGAGATTGCCGGCCAGCGTTTCGATGACGGCGCGGTCTGACCCCATCTCGTTCATGAGCTGGTCGGCGATGCAGCGGGTCGCGTTGCCGCAGGCGCCGACCTCGCCGCCGTCGTGGTTGCGGATGCGCATGAAGACGTCGGCAGCGCCGTTGGTCGGCGGTTCGAGGACGATGAACTGATCGCAGCCTACGCCGGTGTGGCGGTCGGCGATGCGCTTCGCCTGCGCGTCGTCAAAAGTCACCGGGCGTGCGCGTGCGTCGATCACGACGAAGTCGTTGCCGAGCCCGTGCATCTTCCGAAAGGGCAAACCGTTGTTCATGGCGCACGGTATAGGTCCGTGAGGCCCTGGAAGTCCATAGCGAAGGTGAAAACCCTCTCAATCGGCGTTCAGGAAATGGTGCATGTGGAAGGCGGCCTGCTGCGCCTCGTAGATATATTCCCGCCCGACCGGGCAGGCGCGCCGGGCAAGACAACCGCCCGTCAGGCAGTCCTCGCCGGCGGTGCCGCCGATGTGCGTGCGGCACGCCGGTACGTCGTAGCCCTCGGCGGAGAATGCGTCGACGGGGCACGTCGACAGACACGGCTTATCAAGGCACGAAATGCAGGGCGACGGCGTTTTGTCGCCGGTTTCAGGAATTTCCAGACGGTCTTCGAACATGAAAGCGGCGCGGTAGGCGTGCCACATACCGTACTCCGGATGGATCAGCGGCCCGATGGGTGAAGGCGTGACGTCGTCGGCGGCCTGTGCCCAACGCTGGAACGGGTAATAAGGCGGGCCGTCGAAGGGGAACACGGCCTCGGCGCCGAAATCCCGGGCAATCGGCGTCAAAACGGCGCGAGTCCAGGTGTCGAGAGGGTGTGACACATTCGCCATGGCGGTTGAAAAAACACGCCATATTTCGTGTCCTTTGTTGCCGATAAGCACGATTGTGCGCATATTCAGTGGCACTGGATCGTCCGGTGCGGGGTGAAACGCGCCGCGTGTCGAGAGGCCGTAGCGGCTGATCGTGTTATCCAGGTCCGCGGTAATCATGCGAACACCGTGCGACGAAGCCGTTTAGGGGTCAACGGTTACAGGGGGCGGGAAGCATGAACAATTGATCATCAGTTTTCTCTAATATACTTTCTTGTGGCTTATCATGAGCCGCCTTCCACGTTTCCCTCCGGAGCTTCCATTCAGTGCCGACGATAAGATTCAAAAAACTGTCTCTGCATGACCACAACTTTCAGAACCTTGTCGACACCTATCACTACTGGAACGGGAAAAAAGTACAATCAGGAGGTGTCGGGCCGTCGTGGACCGATATCAACCTGCTCGACTTGCCGGCGGAACTGCTGCCTCAGGTTTGCGTCGTCGACGTCAGCGACGTGCCGGCGGACTTCACATACCGCTACTGGGGAACTGCGGTCACGAGCATGCATCATTACGATCTTTCCGGGCGGTCCGTCATGGACCTGACGCCGCCGGATTATGCGCAGTGTATCTGGGATCAGTACAATGAAGTCCTGGCGACCCGCGAACCGCATACATTCCTGACGGAAGTGCCTCTGGATTCCGGGTTCTATACGTTTTATATCGCGCTTCGCCTGCCGCTTTCATCGGATGGCGAGACCATCGACAAGATCCTTGCCGCGGAGGAGTACGGCAAGGAACGCGATCAGCTCAAAAACCTTTTCAACGATTTGGCCTGAACCGGTTTTCCGGAACGTCCCGTAAAGCTTGACTTCCGGGCCGTCCGAACATAATTTGCCGCCGATTTCAGGGTAATTCGAAACCCACGCCTCGAGGGGCGCCGCCAATCTGCGAGTTTCGCACGTTGGCGCGAAACGCGTTGCGTGTGGTTGGTCATCCGGTGAGAACGGGAATTGGCGATGTTTGAAGGCCTGCAGACGAAACTCGGTGACATCCTCGACGGCCTCAAAAAACGGGGTGCGTTGAAGGAAGCCGATGTCGACGCCGCGTTGCGCGATATCCGTGTCGCGCTGCTGGAGGCCGACGTCGCGCTGCCGGTCGTCAAGACGTTCATCGATGGCGTCCGCGAGAAGGCGGTTGGGCAGGAGGTTCTTCGGTCCGTGCAGCCGGGCCAGCAGGTCGTCAAGGTCGTCAATGACCACCTGGTCGAGATGCTGGGCGGCACCGAGCCGGAGAGCCTGAACACCGAAGTCAGCCCGCCGGCCTGTATCCTGATGGTTGGCCTGCAAGGCTCCGGTAAGACGACGACTTCGGCCAAGATCGGTCTTAGGCTCAAGAGCCGGGACAAGAAGAAAGTCCTGATGGCGTCGCTTGACATCTATCGCCCGGCGGCGCAGCAGCAGCTGCAGCAGCTCGGCCAGCAGACCGACGTACAGGTATTGGCGCCGATCTTCGGCGAGCAGCCGGTGGCAATCGCCAAGCGCGCCATGCACACCGGCCGTACCGAGGGCTACGACGCGGTCATCCTGGATACCGCGGGCCGGCTCCACATCGATCAGGAACTGATGGGCGAGGTGGCGCAGGTCCGCGATGTCGCCAGTCCGTCGGAAACGCTGCTGGTGGTCGACGCCATGACCGGTCAGGACGCGGTCAACTTGGCGCGCGAGTTCGATGAGAAGGTGGGTATCACCGGGATCGTGCTGACCCGTGTTGACGGCGATGCGCGTGGCGGCGCGGCGCTTTCGATGCGCGCCGTCACCGGCAAGCCGATCAAGCTTCTCGGCACCGGCGAAAAGATGGACGCGCTGGATGCTTTCGACGCCAATCGCGTTGCGGGGTCGATCCTCGGCATGGGCGACGTGGTCGGCCTTGTCGAAAAGGCGCAGCAGGTCGTCGAGGAAGAAGAGGCCGAAAAGCTCGCCAAGAAGATGATGAAGGGCGAGTTCACGCTCGAGGACATGGTCGATCAGTTCCGGAAGATCCGCCAGATGGGCAGCCTCGACGGCATCCTCGGCATGCTGCCGGGCGCGCAGAAGGCCAAGCAGCAGATGGCGGGCGCCAACATCGACGACAAGATGCTCTCGCATCAGGAGGCGATCATCCTGGCAATGACGCCGAAGGAGCGCCGCAACCCGAAAATTCTCAATGGTTCGCGTCGTCGCCGTATCGCGACGGGCTCCGGCACCACGGTGCAGGAAGTAAACCGCGTGCTCAAACAGCACAAACAGATGTCACAGATGATGAAGAAAGTCGGCAAGAAAGGGATGGCGGGCATGATGCGCGGCATGCCCGGTGGTGGCTTTCCTCCAATGGGGGGCGGGATGCCTCCCGGCATGAGATAACGGCGCGGCACCAGAGGCTGCGGCGTTGAAACTTTAACCGATGATTTAACGACGACTACTGAGAAGGATTGAAAAGCACATGTCATTGACCATTCGACTTTCCCGCGGCGGGGCCAAGAAGCGCCCGTACTACCGCATCGTTGTTGCCGACTCGCGCCGTGCGCGCGACGGCCGCTTCATCGAGCGTGTCGGCTCCTACAACCCGATGCTCGCCAAGGACAGCCCGGAGCGCGTCAAGTTCGATGCCGATCGCATCAAGTACTGGATCGGCGTCGGCGCGAAACCGTCCGATCGCGTTGCCCGGTTCCTGGCGGACGCCGATATGGGTGAACGCCCGGTGATTCACGATCAGACCAAGAAGCACCTGCCGAAAGCGAAGGCGCAGGAACGCATGGCCGAGGCCGAAGAGAAGAAAAAGGCCGCCGAGGAAGCCGCCGCGGCTGCTGAAGCCCCGACCGAGGCGGAAGCCGCCGAGGAAGCCGCTGCTGAAGAGGCACCGGCTGAGGAAGCCGCCGCTGAAGAAGCCGCTGCCGAGGAAGCGCCTGCTGAGGAAGCCGCCGCCGAAGAGGCGCCGGCCGAGGACGAAGAGAAGAAAGAGGAGGCCTGATCACGGAACGGTCCTGACGCCCGCCCATGCCCAAGCGCCTGGAGAATCCCGTCCGCCTCGGCGTCATCGTCGGCGTCCGGGGCATCAAGGGCGAAGTTCGCATCAAGAGCTTCACCGACGATCCGGCCGCGATCGGGGACTACGGCCCCCTCTTCGACAAGACGGGCGCGCGGCGGTTCGATCTGAAGGTCACGGGCACGCAAAAGGGCGTGGTTCTGGCAAGGATCGACGGGATCGGCGACCGCACGGCGGCGGAAGCGCTCAAGAAGACGGAACTCTTCATCGAGCGTGATCAGCTGCCGGAGCCCGACGAGGACGAGTTCTACCACTCGGACCTAAAAGGGCTGGAAGCGGTGACGGTCTCGGGCGAAAGGATCGGGGAAGTGATCGGTGTCTTCGATTTCGGTGCCGGTCCGGTGGTTGAGATTTCCGGCAACGTCATGGTCCCGTTCACACGGGCGGCAGTGCCGGAGGTGGACATCGAAGGCGCGAAGCTGGTGATCGACCCCCCGGACGGATTGTTCGATCCGCCGGATCAGAAAGAAGACGACGAGAGCGTAGAGGGCGAAACGACGTGAACGACCAACAGGCAGACAAGATGTGGCGCGCCCGCGTGCTGACCATCTTCCCGGACATGTTTCCGGGGCCGCTCGGCGTGTCCTTGACGGGGCAGGCGCTGACGCGTGGTCTGTGGTCTCTGGACGCCGTCGACATCCGCCGTTTCGCCGAGGACAGGCACGCCAGCGTCGACGACGTGCCGTTCGGCGGTGGGCCGGGCATGGTAATGCGGGCCGATGTGCTGGGCCGTGCCATTGAGGCCGCCCGCGAAGGTGTGGAAGACCTGCCTCTCGTTTATCTGACCCCGCGCGGTAAGCCGCTGACCCAGGAGCGGGTCCGCGATCTTGCCGCCGGGCCGGGTCTGATCGCTGTTGCCGGACGCTTCGAAGGGATCGATGCACGGATCATGGAAGCCTACCCGGGCGAGGAAATCTCGCTCGGCGATTTCGTGCTGTCGGGCGGCGAGTTGCCGGCCATGACCCTGATCGATGCCTGTGTCCGCTTGTTGCCGGGCGTAATCGGCGCCGAGGAGTCTCTTCAGGAGGAAAGTTTCGAGAGCGGCCTGCTGGAATACCCGCACTACACCCGCCCGCGCCAGTGGCACGGACTGGAAGTGCCGGATGTCCTGCTGTCCGGTCACCATGAAAACGTTCGCGCCTGGCGTCATGCCCAGGCCGAGGAAATTACGCGCAAGCGGCGTCCCGACTTGTGGGAACGCTACGAGCGCGGCAATATTTAAGCCAAGAAGGAAACCAAGCTATGAACATCATCGAACAACTCGAGAAGGAGCAGCAGGAACGCCTCGCCGCCGAACGGCAGGTTCCGGACTTCGCCCCCGGCGATACGCTCCGTGTCAACGTGAAGGTCGTCGAAGGCACGCGTGAGCGTGTCCAGGCGTTTGAAGGTATCTGCATCGGGCGCAATGGCACCGGCATCAACGAATCGTTCACGGTTCGCAAGATCTCGTATGGCGAAGGCGTGGAGCGTGTGTTCCCGGTCTTTTCGCCGAGCATCGACAGCATCGACGTGATCCGCCGTGGCGATGTCCGCCGTGCCAAGCTCTACTATCTGCGCGGCCGCCAGGGTAAGTCGGCGCGTATCGCGGAGAAGACCCACGGTTACTCGGCCAAGCTGACCGCCGAGGAAAAGCGTATCGCGCAGGAAGAAAAGCGCGCCCGCGATGCCCAGGCCCGCGAGATCAAGAAGGCCAAGGAAGCCGAGGCCGAGGCGCCCGCGGACGACAAGGCCACCGACGAATAAGACACCGGGACCGGGCGGTCCCCCAAAACGTTGCCGCCGGGATGGACCCGGCGGCGGCACCAACGATGTGGAGGGAATGATGGCGCAGCCGAAAACGCTGTTCGACAAGATATGGGATAGTCACCTGGTCAACGTGCAGGACGATGGGACGTGTCTGCTCTACATTGACCGGCACCTCACGCACGAGGTGACCAGCCCGCAGGCGTTCGAGGGGCTTCGCATGACCGGTCGCAAGGTGCGCCGCCCGGACCTGACGCTGGCCGTGCCGGACCATAACGTGTCGACGACCGATCGCGGCGGCGTCATCGCCGACGATGAAAGCCGTATCCAGATCGAAACCCTGCAGAAGAACTGCAAGGAATTCGGCGTGCCGCTGTTCGACGTCACCGACGTGCGCCAGGGTATCGTCCACATCATCGGCCCGGAACAGGGATTCACGCTGCCGGGGACCACGGTCGTCTGCGGTGACAGCCACACCGCGACGCACGGCGCGTTCGGGGCGCTGGCGTTCGGCATCGGCACCTCCGAGGTCGAGCACGTGCTGGCGACGCAGACCCTGCTGCAGAGCCCGCTCAAGAACATGCGTATCTACGTTAACGGCGCGTTGCCCGAGGGCTGCACGGCGAAGGACCTGATCCTCGCCATCATCGGCAAGATCGGCACCGCCGGCGGTACCGGCCATGTGATCGAGTACGCGGGTCAGGCGTTCAAGGACCTCTCCATGGAGGGGCGCATGACGGTCTGCAACATGACCATCGAGGGCGGTGCTCGTGCCGGTCTGATCGCGCCGGACGAAACCACGTTCGAGTATCTCAAGGGCCGCCCGATGTCGCCGAAGGGCGCCGCCTGGGAAGCCGCTGTCGAATACTGGAAGACGCTGCCGTCCGACGAGGGTGCGGCCTACGACAAGGAAGTCACCCTCGACGTTTCCGAGATCGTGCCGCAGGTTACCTGGGGAACGAGCCCCGAAGACGTGGCGCCGATCACCGGCACCGTGCCGCGGCCGGAGGATTTCGAGAACCCGGCCAAACAGGAATCGGCCAAGATGGCGCTCGACTACATGGGCCTCACCGGTGGCATGAAGATGACGGACATCAAGGTCGACAAGGTGTTCGTCGGGTCGTGCACTAACGGTCGGATCGAGGATATCCGCGCCGTCGCTTCGATCGTCAAGGGCCGCAAGGTCGCCGACGGCGTGACCGCGCTGATGGTGCCGGGCTCCGGCCTCGTCAAGGAGCAGGCGGAATCCGAAGGTCTCGACAAGATCCTGATCGAAGCCGGCTGGGAATGGCGCGAGCCGGGTTGCTCCATGTGTCTGGCGATGAACGCCGACAAACTGGAGCCGGGCGAGCGCTGCGCGTCCACGTCGAACCGCAACTTCAAGGGCCGTCAGGGGCCGAAGGGCCGTACCCATCTGGTGAGCCCGGGCATGGCCGCGGCGGCCGCCGTCACCGGTCACATCGCCGACGTCCGCGACCTGGACTGACCGCGCGGCAAGTAAACACGGAGGATTTGAGAAATGGAAAAATTCGAGAAGCTGACCAGTGCCGCCGCGCCGATGGACATGATCAACGTCGATACCGACATGATCATCCCCAAGCAGTTCCTGAAAACCATCAAGCGCGCCGGTCTCGGCGTGCACGCGTTCCATGAATACCGCTACGACGACGACGGCAACGAGGTCGAGGATTTCGTCCTCAACCAACCGGCCTACCGCGACGCCAAGATCCTCGTCGCCGGCGACAACTTCGGCTGCGGCTCGTCGCGCGAACATGCGCCGTGGGCGCTGCTGGATTTCGGGATCAAGTGCGTCATCTCGACGTCGTTCGCCGACATCTTCTACAACAACTGCTTCAAGAACGGCATCCTGCCGATCAAGGTCACGCCGGAGCAGCTCGAGGATTTGATGGACGACGCGAAACGCGGCGCCAACGCGACGCTGACCGTCGACCTGGAGAACCAGACCATCGCGGGTCCGGACGGCGGCGAGATCAAGTTCGATATCGATCCGTTCAAAAAGAAATGTCTTCTGGAAGGTCTCGACGACGTCGGCCTGACGCTGCAGAACAAAACCAAGATCGACAGCTTCGAAAAAGACAAGGAAGCCAGTCAGGGCTGGCTCAACAGCTCCATGAGCGCCGCGGAGTAAATTTACCAATTGTCATCCCCGCGAAAGAGGGGACCCAGTCCTGAACGACGTACCGGTGGCCCTGGGTTCCCGCGTGCGCGGGAATGACGGAAAGAGGGGAGAAACACACCAATGGCCGCCAACAAGAAACTGCTGATGTTGCCTGGCGACGGGATCGGTCCGGAAGTGATGGGCGAGGTAAAACGCGTCGTCGAGTGGATGGACAAGCGCCGACATGTCTCGTTTGATATCGAGGACGACTTGGTCGGCGGTGCCGCCTACGACGCGCACAAGACGTCGCTTGCCGACGCGACCATGGCGAAGGCCATGAACGTCGACGCTGTCATGCTGGGCGCCGTTGGCGGCCCGAAGTGGGACAACGTCGAGCGCGACGCTCGCCCGGAGGCGGGGCTGCTGCGTCTCAGGAAGGAAATGGACCTGTTCGCCAATCTGCGCCCGGCGACCTGCATGCCGGCGTTGGCGGACGCCTCAAGCTTGAAGAACGACGTCGTTTCCGGCCTCGACATCATGATTGTCCGCGAACTGACGGCCGGCACCTACTTCGGTCAGCCCAAGGGTATGCAGACGTACGAAGGCCAGGAGCGTTGTGTCGACACCACGTCCTATACCCGCGACGAGATCGAACGCGTCGTCCGCGCCGCTTTCGAACTGGCGCAGAAGCGCGGCAAAAAGCTGCACTCGGTCGAAAAGGCCAATGTCATGGAGGTCGGTGTCTTCTGGCGTCAGATCGCGACCGAGGTCGCCAAGGATTATCCGGACGTGACGCTTGAGCATATGTACGCCGACAACTGCGCCATGCAGCTCGTGCGCTGGCCCAAGCAGTTCGACGTCATCGTCACCGACAACCTGTTCGGCGACGTGCTCTCCGACTGCGCCGCGATGTGCACGGGTTCGCTCGGTATGCTGCCGTCGGCGTCGTTGGGTGCGGCGGACGAAAGCGGCCGCCGCCGCGCGCTCTACGAGCCGGTGCACGGCTCGGCCCCCGACATCGCCGGCGAGAGCAAAGCCAACCCGCTTGCCACCGTGCTGTCGTTCGCCATGTGCCTGCGCTACTCGTTCGATATGGGCGAAGATGCGGACATGCTGGAAAAAGCCTGCGCCAACGTGCTGGAGGCGGGCTACCGCACCGGCGACATCATGCAGGACGGTATGACGCTGATCTCGACCCAGGAAATGGGCGAAAAGATCTGCGATGAGCTGGATAAGCAGGCGGCGTGACGATTACGAGACGGTCATCCTGAAAACTGCTCCGGATTGCATTCGGGTTTGATCCAGGATCAATTTCCAGAAAACCGGGACCAGTGTGTCCCGGTTTTTGTTTCCGACCGAGGGGCACCGGCCTGATAGCGGGTGAGCGGCGATCAGCGGGGGATAGCGGGCGATCATTACAGCGCCTTATTGGCCGAATAGCGTATCTAACTTGCCATTTTTCATGCTTCACGTTATGGTCCGCGCGATTTCGGTCGGGATCGACTGCGATTTCCGGCGGATCGAAGGAAATTTGAATGCTGTTCATGACGACCACCGCGGAAAAAACGACCACCCTGCAATAGCGGGCGGCTTTTTCGTGTTTTGATGAAACGGCCCGCTGAGACGCTCGCGGGCCGAAGTCGTGTGCAGCCGACGCCCACAGCAATATCGGCGGGTCATGGATGACCCCCAAAGGAGATAACAAGAGATGGGTTATAAAGTTGCAGTTGTCGGTGCTACGGGGAACGTAGGCCGCGAGATATTGCAGATCATGGCGGACCGCCGCTTCCCGGCCGACGAGGTCGTGGCGCTGGCGTCCGAACGTTCGCTCGGCAAGGAAGTGAGCTACGGTGACGATGAAATCCTGAAGTGCCAGGACCTCGCCAAGTTCGACTTCAAGGGCATCGACATCGTGCTATCGTCGCCGGGCGCATCGGTTTCGGAAATCTACAGTCCCAAGGCCGCCGCCGCGGGCGCCGTGGTCATCGACAACACGTCGTTCTGGCGCATGGATCCGGACGTGCCGCTGGTGGTGCCGGAAGTGAACCCGGACGCCATTGCCGGGTATACGCGCAAGGGCATCATCGCCAACCCGAACTGCTCGACAATCCAGATGGTCGTGGCGATGAAACCGCTGCACGATCTGGTCCCGATCAATCGCTGCGTGGTGTCCACGTATCAATCGGTATCGGGTGCCGGCAAGGAAGGCATGGACGAGTTATTCGCCCAGACCAAGGGCATCTACATGAACGAGCCGACGGAAGATCATCGCAGCAAGTTCACCAAGCAGATCGCCTTCAACTGCATTCCACACATCGACAAGTTTATGGACGACGGGTCGACCAAGGAAGAATGGAAGATGGTCGTGGAAACCAAGAAGATTCTCGATCCGGGCATCAAGGTGCATGCCACCTGCGTTCGGGTGCCGGTGTTCGTCGGTCACGGCGAGGCGGTGAACCTGGAATTCGACGGTCCGATCGACGAGGACGAAGCACGCCGTGCGTTGCAGGCCCAGCCGGGAATTACTGTCTTGGACGACCGTGCCGACGGTGGCTACGTGACGCAGAAGGAGTGCGCCGGCGAGGACGATGTTTATGTCAGCCGTCTCCGCTCCGACCCGACGGTCGAGAACGGCTTGTCGATGTGGGTGGTGTCCGACAATCTGCGCAAGGGCGCGGCGTTGAACACGGTGCAGATCGCCGAAACCCTTGTCGGCCAGTACATGGAAGACGCGGCCTGATTTTCCGTCGCCGATTTCGAAGATGAAGAAACGCCTGCCGCACTCCGCGGCGGGCGTTTTTTTTACTTCGTCTTGACCCGGTCGACGTCGTCCGGGTTGAAGGTCGTGTTGATCTCGTCCTGTTCCATATCCTGCTTCCTGGCGGCGGCAGCCGTCTTCGGATCGGGTTTCTTGGCGGGCGCTCCCTGTCCGCGCCGGTCGGGTCCTTTGAATTCGCCGTGATGACGGCGGCGGTCGGGGCCAAAAAACTCGCCGACACGGACGAAGCGCCTGGGTCGTTCGATCACCGCCTCGATCCGGCTAAATAGGCCCTTGGGGGAAACCGGCTTGATGACGTATTCGGTGACGCCGGCATCGCGGGCCTTGAACACATGCTCGCGCTCTCGAAACGCGGTCACCATGATGATCGGCACGAAGGTATTCGGACTTTCCGGGTTCTTGCGGATCAGTTGTGCCAGCTTGATGCCGTTCACTGGCGACATCTGCCAGTCGGTGATAACCAGATCGACGGGGTTGCTCCGATAGTAATTCCAGGCGTCTTCACCATTGTCGAACAAATGAACATCACTGGCACCAAGGACCCGGAGCATCTTCCGCAGCAAATTCGCGGTGAACTCCTGATCTTCCACCACCATGATGGTGATATCGCGCAGATAATCGGACACGGTTAACCCGTCGCTTGTTTAGCCCTCAAGAGGGCTTATGCTTTCATTTTGGCGGGCGCTGTTCAAGCAATTCGGTGTACGTACTTTCCACTGGGCGTATCCTTTAAAAATTTAATTAAATCAATGCCTTCCGCGGGTCGAGCTCAACCAGATCGCGGTCGCTGGCATCGCGAACCGCGGTGTCGACGGCAGCTACCGCAGATTGTGCCGCTTCGATGGCTTGTACGCCGCTGGCGAGTAGGCCGGTAAATGCCGCGCTCAGCATGTCGCCGGTGCCTTTGGCACGTAGCGGGCGTTTTGGGACCGAGGTGACCCACGCTTCCTGTGCCGTCACAAGAACGTTGGCGAGACCGCCGTCGGCTGCCGGTACGGACGACGCCAGCACGGTTTTCGGTCCCAGGGATATCAGGGTCCGGGCGGCGGCGGTCGCGTCTTCGACGGTGTTCACACGCGTTCCGCTCAAAATGCCCAGTTCATAACTGTTCGGCAGGACGCATGTGGCAGCGGGCAGGGCGCTGTCGCGGAAAAAATCGACAATCGCCGCGTCGACGTACGTACCTTCCGGATCGTCGCCGAACACCGGATCAAGATACCACGCCGCAACCCGCCCGGAGGTGCGGGCGTTCGTGATGAAATCCAACAAGGCTTGCCCCTGTGCTGCATTCGCCAGGTATCCGCTGAGGACATACGCCGACCCGGTGCATTCATCCATCGCGGCAACGAGGCCGTTTGCAAGTACATCATTAGGTGTCACTTCCGGGGTAACCGGTCCGTGCCCGGGATGATGCGGCAGGGTCACGCTGTCCACCGCGTGTGGCGTAACGCCCGCCCATTTCAGTGTCGGTTCGGCAACGGCGTTGCCGACGTAGCCTGTTTTAACACGAGATTGCAGCGTGATGACGTCCATCCGCTGACCTTGCCATATCAACGGGGACAATTGTAGCTTATTGCGCCGCACAAAATGAGACTGGAGACAACCGTGACGAACCCTGCCGCCCGCCCCCGACGCTCCGTTCTGTACATGCCCGGGTCCAACACCCGTGCCATGCAGAAAGGCCGCGAACTGCCTGCCGACGGCCTGATTTTGGACCTTGAGGATTCAGTTGCCCCGGAAGCCAAGATAGAGGCACGCGGCCTGATCAAAACGGCACTCGACGAGGGTGGTTACGGCTCGCGCGAGATCGCCGTCAGGACCAACAGCTTCGATACGGAATGGGGCCGGGACGACGTCGCTGCCGTCGCTGGTATGAAATGCCACGCCGTGGTGCTGCCCAAGGTCGAAAGCGCCGGGATGGTGCTGGATGCCGTCGCCATCATGGAAAATGCCGGCGCACCGGACGACATGCAGATCTGGTGCATGATGGAAACGCCGCTCGGTATCCTGAACGCCAAGGAGATCGCGTATGCGCATCCGCGGGTCGGCTGCCTCGTGATGGGGACGTCGGACCTGCAAAAGGACCTGCGCTGCCGTCACACGGTGGACCGCCTGCCGTTCCTCTATGCGCTTGAGCACTGCATCCTCGCCGCCCGGGCGGCGGGGGTCGGCGTGCTAGACGGCGTGCATCTCGACCTGTCCGACGACGCCGGGTTCCGGGCATCGTGCGTGCAGGGGCGCGAACTCGGCATGGATGGCAAGACCTTGATCCATCCCAAAACGATCGATGCCGCGAATGAGGAGTTCGCGCCCGCCGATGAAGAAGTCGCCTGGGCGCGCAAGATCATCGACGCCCATGCCGAAGCCGCTAAGGCCGGCAAGGGGTTGGTCGTGGTCGACGGCAAACTGGTCGAGAACCTGCATGTCGAGGATGCCAAGCGCGTCCTGGCGCTGGCCGACGCCATTACCGCCGGGAGCATCTGAGGTGACCGAGAAGACGAACCCCGGCAATTATTTCGAGGATTTCGCGCTCGGCCAGGTCTTCGAGCATGCAACGCCACGGACCATCACCGATGGCGACATCGCGCTCTACACCGGGTTATACGGTGGCCGTTTCGCCGTCCAGTCGTCCGCCGAGTTCGCGAAAAGCGTCGGCTTCGTTGGCCAGCCTGTCGATGACCTGCTGGCGTTCCATATCGCGTTCGGCAAGACGGTGCCGGAGGTGTCGCTGAACGCGGTCGCCAACCTCGGCTATGCGGAAGGTATATTCGGCGCCCCGGTTTATGCCGGTGACACGATAGCCACCAAGTCTGAAGTGATCGGTCTCAAGGAAAACTCGAACGGCAAGACCGGCGTCGTCTACGTGCGGTCGATCGCGTTGAACCAGACCGGCGAGACCGTTGTCGATTACAAGCGCTGGGTGATGGTCAACAAGAAGGACACCGGAAGCCCGGCGCCAAATGCGAGTGTCCCCGAGTTGAAGGACGCGGTGGAGGCGGTGGATTTGGTGCTGCCCGCGGCAACCGACTTCGGCGCTTACGACACCACCCTCGCCGGCAGCGGCGATCTCTGGAACGATTACGACATCGGCGAGAAGATCGACCACGTCGACGGCACCACGGTCGAGGACGCCGAGCACATGCTGGCGACGCGCCTTTATCAGAACACCGCCAAGGTACACTTCAACCAGTTCGCGCAGGCGCAAGGACGCTTCGGCAAACGGCTGGTCTACGGCGGGCACGTGATTTCCATCGCCCGCGCGCTCAGCTTTAATGGCCTCGCCAACGCGTTTCGCGTCGCGGCGATCAACGCCGGCTCACACACCAATCCGATCTTCGCGGGCGATACCGTGTTCGCCTGGTCGGAGGTGCTGGACAAGGCCGAATGCGAGGGGCGTGGCGACCTCGGCGCGCTCCGGCTCCGCACCGTGGCGGCGAAGGACCATCCGTGCGCCGATCATCCGTTGAAGGGCGACGACGGCAAGTACCTGCCGCAAGTCGTGCTCGATCTCGATTACTGGGTGCTGATACCGCGCTGAAAACGCGCAAAATAAAAGAGGCGTCAGCGGTATCGGTCCTGGGAAACCTCCACCCGGCACTGCTGGATCAGTGCACCTGACGCCTCTTGGAGCCGGCCAGGCTCCGTTCGCCCATGAGACACCGTGTCCTCGCTTCGAGCGGGGCCGTACCCTGGGCAGAGATCGGCTCCGTTCTCTACGTTTTGCCGCCTGGATACCGAAGCACCCCGACTGCAAACGGACACTCCGTCACCACCTCTGCGCGCCGTCCGCTCACCTGGGCAGCGAGCGACCGGAGTGGCGGGCCGAAACCCGGCCACAGGCAGCGCGTGGCGTCGAGGCTCGGACAGAGGGACCAGATGCTCCCCCGTCCTTGCCGCGACCGGTGCCGCCGGAAAACCGGCAGCGCCGCGACGATGTACTCGCGTGCCCAAGTACAATGCGACGGAACGGATTTCGCCGCTACGTAGAAAGTTGGGGGTAACGTTACTTTCTTGTGTAAAAACGAAGCCGTTTTCCCCAATTTATCCACAGCTTGTCCACACCGCGTGGATGAATCGCCTGAATCCTGTATTTCGTATGGTGGATGCGGGGTTCGGCATGGCCTCCCGTTGCTGCAATGCACCACGAGAAATTGACTTTCCCCAATGCGGCGGGTACCACTAACTCACCGGTTAAAAAATCTCGAATGCATGCATTGCCCAACGAAAGGCATTCACCATGACCACCCGGAACCGTCCCGTTTCTCCGCATCTTCAAGTCTACAAATTACCATTCGATGCCATTCTCTCGATTTCGCACCGTATCACCGGAGTCGTCCTGTGCGTCGGGGCGCTTCTGCTGACGTACTGGCTGATGGCCGCGACCTACGGGCCTGAAGTATTCGCGACGGCGCAGGCCGTTCTGGGGTCGTGGGTCGGCCAGTTGGTGCTGCTGGGGGTCGTGTTCTCGCTCTGGTACCACCTTGCGAACGGCATACGGCATTTTGTCTGGGATACCGGACGGGGCTTGGATCTGACGCAGCTTCGTGCCAGCGGCCTCGCCGTTGTCGCCATTGCGTTGATCCTAACCGTGCTGACGTTCATAGCGGTCTACACGGTGGGAGGCTGATCATGGAACTTCGTTCGCAACTGGGCCGGGTCCGGGGACTCGGCGCCTCGCATGAAGGGGCGCATCATTTCTGGGTGCAACGGATCAGCGGCATCGCGCTCGTGCCGTTGGTGATCTGGTTCGTGCTGTCGGCGACCAGCGTCGTCGGTGCCGACCTCGAAACATTCAAGGCGTGGGTCGGGACGCACTATAACCCGGTGCTGCTTATTCTCTTGATCGTCACCATGTTCCATCATGCTTTTCTTGGCCTGCAGGTGATCATCGAGGATTACATCCACGGTGAAGCCGCCAAGCTGACGACGCTAATCCTCGTCAAACTCGCCGTTTACCTGACCGGCGCCTGCGCCGTGTTCGCCGTTATCCGCCTGACCTTCGGGAGCTGATCCGAATGCCTGAATCCTACGAGATCGTTGATCACAAATACGATGTCATCGTCGTCGGCGCTGGCGGTGCCGGGCTGCGGGCGACGCTGGGCATGGCGGCGGCGGGTCTGAAGACGGCCTGTATTTCAAAGGTGTTCCCGACCCGGTCCCATACCGTCGCCGCGCAGGGCGGCATCGGTGCGTCACTCGGCAACATGGCCGAGGACAACTGGATCTGGCATATGTACGACACCGTCAAGGGCGCCGACTGGCTCGGCGACCAGGACGCCATTGAATACATGTGCCGCGAGGCCGTGCCGTCGATCTACGAACTCGAGCATTTCGGGGTCCCGTTTTCGCGCACCGAGGACGGCAAGATATATCAGCGTCCGTTCGGCGGCCATATGGCCAACTTCGGCGAGAAGCCGGTGCAGCGCGCCTGCGCCGCCGCCGACCGCACCGGGCACGCGATCCTGCATACGCTCTATCAGCAGTCTCTCAAGAACGACGCCGAGTTCTTCATCGAGTATTTTGCGATCGACCTGATCATGGATGACGACGGCACCTGTCAGGGCGTCGTTGCGTGGAACCTCGACGACGGCAAGATCCACCGCTTCCAGGCGCAGATGACCGTTTTTGCGTCGGGTGGCTACGGTCGCGCCTATTTCTCGTGTACGTCTGCGCATACCTGTACCGGAGATGGTCACGGCATGATCGCGCGAGCCGGCTTGCCGCTGCAGGATCAGGAATTCGTGCAGTTTCACCCGACCGGCATTTTCTCGGCCGGCTGTCTGATCACCGAGGGGGCCCGCGGTGAAGGCGGTTATCTGACCAACGCCGAAGGCGAGCGCTTTATGGAGCGTTACGCACCGACCGCCAAGGATCTCGCGTCGCGTGACGTTGTCAGCCGCGCCATGACCATGGAAATCCGCGACGGCCGCGGCGTTGGCGACGAAGCCGATCACATCCACCTGCACCTGGAACACCTGGGCGCGGACGTCTTGCATAAACGCCTGCCGGGGATCACGGAAACGGCGCGCATTTTCTCGGGTGTAGACGCTACCAAGGAACCGATCCCTGTGTTGCCGACGGTGCACTACAACATGGGCGGGATTCCAACCAATCACCGTACCGAGGTGCTGAACCCGACCGAAGACGAACCGGACCGGGTCGCGCCGGGGCTGATGGCCATCGGTGAGTGTGCGTCCGCCTCCGTGCATGGCGCCAACAGGCTCGGCACCAATTCGCTCCTCGACCTTGTCGTGTTCGGCCGCGCTGCTGCGATCCGCGCTGCCGAAATCGTCAAGCCGGGCGCCGCGCTGCCGCCGCTCAACACGGCGTCCGCCGAAAAGGCGCTGGCCCGCTTCGACAAGGTGCGTCACGCCGACGGTGAACTTGCGACAGCGCAGATTAGAGGCGACCTGCAGCGCGTCATGCAGAACAACGCCGCCGTGTTCCGCACATCCGAGGTGCTAAAGGAAGGCGTCGAAAAGCTTGATGCCGTCACGGCACGGATGACGGATCTGAAGGTCCATGACCGCTCGTTGATCTGGAATTCGGACCTGGTCGAAAGCCTGGAACTCACCAACCTCGTGCCGAACGCGGTTTCGACCATGTATTCCGCGGAGGCACGTCATGAAAGCCGGGGGGCTCATGCGCACGAGGATCACCCGGACCGCGACGACGAGAACTGGATGAAGCATTCGTTGGCGTGGATCGATGAAAATGGCGGCTGCAAGCTCGGCTACCGGCCGGTGCATGCCTATACGCTGACCGACGAGGTCGAGTACATCGAACCCAAGGCCCGGGTCTACTGAGGAAGGTATGACAGATGGTTGAATTCACGCTTCCCGCCAATTCGAAGGTGACCGAAGGCAAGACCTACAAGGCTTCCGGCGGCACCAACGTCAAGACCTTCCGCGTCTACCGTTGGGACCCGGACAGCGGCAAGAATCCGCGCATCGATACCTACGAGGTCGATCTCGACAAGTGCGGACCGATGGTTCTGGACGCGCTGATCAAGATCAAGAACGAGATCGATCCTACGCTGGCGTTCCGTCGGTCATGCCGCGAGGGTGTGTGCGGATCGTGCGCCTTCAATATCGACGGCACGAATACGCTGGCGTGCACAAAGTCGATCGATGAGATCGGCGGCGACGTGAAGGTCTATCCGTTACCGCACATGCCGGTGATCAAGGACCTGGTGCCCGACCTGAGCGTGCCGTATGCGCAGTACCGCTCCATCGAGCCCTGGTTGCAGGCGGATACCCAGCCGCCGACTGGCGAGCGTCTGCAAAGTCCGGAAGAGCGTGAGAAACTGGACGGCCTCTGGGAATGTATCCTCTGCTTCTGCTGCCAGACGTCGTGCCCGAGCTACTGGTGGAACGGCGATCGTTACCTGGGGCCAGCGATCCTGCTGCAGGCCTATCGATGGATCGCCGACAGCCGCGACGAAGCAACCGGCAAGCGGCTCGACAACCTGGATGACCCGTACCGGCTGTTCCGCTGCCACACCATCATGAACTGCACGAACACCTGCCCGAAGAATCTGAACCCGGGCAGGGCGATCGCGGAAATCAAGAAGGCGCTCGTGCAGCGCCGCTGACGCCTAGCGATATCGAAAAACAAAAGCCCCCGGTGATCGCCGGGGGCTCTTTGTTTGAATGGCCGTGGGTATCCACTCGCGTTATTTCAAATCGATCTTGCCGTTCACGTCCGTGGACACGCCGAGGCTCTCGATCGAAAGTGTCACTTTCGCTTCGATGCTTTCGTCGCCGGAAAGCTTGCCTTCGTCGATGGCGGTGCGCACCGCGTTCTCGATCTCGCGCTGCGATGTGATGCCGACGTTCTTGAGGAACTTCCTCAAAGTCATGTTGAAGACGTCTTCGTCCATGTCGTTCTCCCTGTCCGTAAGTGGCTCCCCTCCGGGGCGCGGTAAAGGCTCTGTCGAGGAGCTTCGAAATCCCCTAATACCCTGCGGCAACCATGCATCTTATATATGATGCTGTGGTATGCCAGACAATGACCGGATGGAGTGACGGCGATGTATATCCCGAAGTTTTTCGCGAGCGATGACGAGACGCTGGCGCGCGAGGTCGCCGCCGGCCATGCGTTCGGCATCCTGATGACCTTGCCGGGCGCGAGTGGCCTGGACGCCGACATTTCGCATCTGCCGATGCTGTGGACCGGGGACCGCCTGATCGGCCACGTGGCGCGGGCCAACCCGCACGGCGCGCGGTTCGACGGTGTCTCACCGTCGGTCGCCGTCTTTTCCGGTCCGCATGCCTATGTTTCGCCGAACTGGTATGCCCACGACGGGCTGGTGCCGACGTGGAATTACGCCGCCGTGCACCTGCATGGGAAGCCGCGTGCGGTCGAAGACGAGGCGGGTGCGGTTGACATTCTGGACACGCTTGTCGCCGCGTTCGAAAACGACACGACGGGAAACTGGTCGACGGCGGATTTGCCGGATGGCGCGCTTTCCCGGCAGGTGAAGGGTATCGTCGCCTTTGAGATGCCGGTCGAGCGGATCGAGACCAAGGTCAAGATGAGCCAGAACCGGAAACCTGACGACATCGCCGGCGTGATCTCGGCTTTGGGCGCCAGCGCTTATGAGGACGACCGCGCCACCGCCGAGATGATGAAGGCGCTTAATACCAACTTGCAGGAATAAACATCTGTTGTGATCCTGTTTCCCGTTTCTTCGGCAGGAGGGGAGGCGCAGGCGATGCCTTCGTATCGGCAAGCCTTCCCGACGCCCCGAAGGCGCGGGAAACATGACCCGGAGGGCGGCACGCTGCGGCCCCCGGGCGTCGTCGCGGTCCCCTTGTGATGTGACGGCATCACGGCGGGAACCACTTCTGGCCGGGAACCGCCGCGAGCCGTCACAATAGGTGTTTATTTCTGCAAGTTGGTATGACGACCGCTGACGTCCTCGCCGTTTTTGAACGGGATCATCAGGATGCCGAGTAGCCCCCGGCTGTCGGCCGTCCGGAAGTCGCGCAGGCCGATAGCCATGGCCTCATGGCCGTCGCGGGGTTGCGGCGTATAGGTGCGAAACAGCCTGTCCCAAACGGAAAGGCAGAACCCGTAATTGCTGTCCGTCTCCCGCCAGTGCCAGGAATGATGTACCCTGTGCATGTCGGGCGTCACGATGGCGGTTCGCAGCGCCCGGTCGAACCACAGCGGTAATTTCAGGTTGGCGTGATTGAACATCGATGACGCGTTCAGCACGATTTCGAAAATGATGACGGCCACCGCCGGAATGCCGAGAGCCAGCACGAGCGCGATCTTAATCAGCAGTGACAGGACGATCTCTATCGGGTGAAAGCGGATGCCAGTGGTGACGTCGATTTCCGTATCCGCGTGGTGCATCCGGTGCAATCGCCACAGCACCGGCACCTTGTGGAACACCACGTGCTGGACGTAGATCGCGAGATCCAAGAATAGCACACAGAACGCGATGACCGGTAGTTCTGGCAGGACCGTGAGGTTGAATAGTCCGATGCCGTTTTCCGCCGCCCAGATGGCGGCGGCGACCGGCGGCAACGGTATAAGAAGGCGTGCGAGGATGGTGTCGACGACGACGATGCCCAGGTTCGCGGGCCAGCGTTCGCCGCGACCGAGTGTTTGCCCGCGGCGCGGCAGCACGGATTCCAGTGTCATCATGGCAAGCAGCACGACGGCGAATACGCCGATCCGGATGACCCCTTCGTGCGACAACAACTGATCCATCGAACCCGTCCAATCCCGTCTCGGCGTAATTGGCGCGGCGTCGCCGGTGTTTCAAGCTTTGATCAGCGGTGTTAAAGTCGGCGCCCGCAAAGGAGAGCCTATCATGAACCTCAGTCATCTGCTGCAAGAACGCGCCAGTCAGGACCGCCCGCTTCGCGTCGGCGTCATCGGTGCCGGAAAATTCGGCACCATGTTCCTGTCGCAGGTGCGCCGCACGCCGGGTATGCATCTGCTTGCCGTCGCCGACCTGGACATGAATCGCGCGCTTTCGGCGCTCGCCGAGACGGGCTGGACGGACGAGCAGATTTCCGCGACCTCCGCCGCCAAGGCGCTGGCCCAGGGCAGTACTTGGGTGACCGACGACAGCGAGGCGCTGATCAATGCCGGCGGGCTCGACGTCGTGGTCGAGGCGACGGGCGTGCCGGAAGCCGGGATCAAGCACGCGCTGGCGGCATTCGAGCGTGGTCGCCACGTGGTCATGGTCAATGTTGAGGCCGACGTGCTCGCCGGTCCGCTCCTGAAACGCAAGGCCGACGCCGCCGACGTGGTCTACTCGTTGGCCTACGGCGACCAGCCGTCGTTGATCGCCGAGCAGGTCGACTGGGCGCGGTCGATCGGTCTCGACGTGGTGTGCGCCGGCAAGGGCACGCTCTACATGCCGGAATTCCACGCCTCGACGCCGGACACGGTCTGGGACTATTACGGGCTGACCGCCGAACGGGCCGAGAAGAGCGGCATGAACGCGAAAATGTTCAATTCGTTCCTCGACGGCACCAAGTCGGCGATCGAAATGGCCGCCGTCGCCAACGCCTGCGGGCTCGAGGCACCGGCGGGCGGGCTCACCTTCCCGCCCTGCGCGACCTCGCAACTGGCGTCGAAACTCGTTCCGTCCGCGGACGGCGGCGTGCTCGACCGCAAGGGTACCGTCGAGGTGGTCTCGAGCCGCACGCGCGACGGCATCGATATTCCCGACGACCTGCGCTGGGGCGTGTATGTGACGTTCGAGGCGCCGACGGATTACGTCGAGCGCTGTTTTTCGGATTACGGTCTGGTGACGGACGAAAGCGGTAGGTATTCGGCGCTCTGGCGGCCTTACCATCTGATCGGCCTGGAACTCGGCGTCAGCGTCGCCTGGGCCGGGCTGATGAACATGCCGACGGGAACGGCACGTGACTGGAAGGGTGACGTGGTCGCCGTTGCCAAACGCGACCTGGAAGCCGGCGAGACCCTGGACGGCGAGGGCGGCTACACGGTCTGGGGCCGATTGATGACGGCGGCCGATTCCCGTCAGGCGGACGCCGTGCCGATCGGTCTCGCGCACGGGATCACCCTCAAGCACCCGCTGCCCAAGGACGCCGTCATCTGCTGGTCGGATGTCGAGGCGCCGCAGGACAGCACCGCCTACCGCGTCCGCCGCGAAATGGAAAAGGTCTTCGCCAACGTCGTTCCCGCATCCGCGCGCGGCGCCGCCTGAGGACGGCGAGGGGGCGCCGCCGATGCCGTCACCGCAAAGCGTCTATGACGACCTCGTGCAGTCGGGGAAGATCAACGCCGACCCTGCGCAGGCGCAGGCGATGGAACGCCTCGGCAAACTCGGCGAAGACCTGGTCGCCTATGATTCGCAGATGGGCAAGCAGGGCTGGGCGGCGCGGCTCGGGATCGGCGGTAAGAAACGTCAGCCGCCCAAGGGGCTCTATCTCTGGGGCGGTGTCGGCCGCGGCAAGTCCATGATCATGGACCTGTTTTTCGATCACGTGCCGGTCGAGAACAAGCAGCGCGTCCACTTTCACGCTTTCATGCAGGAGGTGCACCGGCGTATCCACGCGTTCCGCGAAGCCCAAAAGGCGGGCAAGGTTTCGGAAAAGAAGGATCCGGTCCCGGCGTTGGCGCGGGTCATCCACGAGCGCGCGTGGCTGCTGTGTTTCGACGAGTTTCACGTCACCGATATCGCCGACGCGATGATCCTCGGCCGCCTGTTCGAGGCGTTCTTCGATCTCGGGATGGTCGTCGTCTCGACGTCGAACCGCCATCCGAAGGATCTCTATAAGGACGGTCTGCAGCGCGAGCGCTTCCTGCCGTTTATCGACCTGATCCAGGAGAAAATGAACGTCGTCGAAGTCAGTGCCGTTCGCGACTACCGGCTGGAGCGTCTGCAGGGCATGGAGGCGTACCTGATGCCGAACGGCGACAAGTCGTCGCAAAAGCTGGAACAGGACTTCGAGAGCCTGACCATCGGTGCGCAGCCCCGGTCAATGGGACTTGAAGTCAACGGTCGCGTCGTGGAAATCCCGCGCGCCGCCGAGGGCGTCGCCTTCATGGATTTCGATGATATGTGCGCCAAGCCGCTCGGTCCCGGCGATTACCTGGCCGTGGCCCGGCGGTTTCATACCGTGATCCTCAAGGATATTCCGAAGTTGGGTCCGCATAACCGCGACGTGGCGAAGCGCTTCGTGACGCTCGTCGACGCGCTCTACGAGGCCAAGACCAACCTCGTCTGTTCCGCCGCCGTGGCGCCGAACGAGCTTTATACCGAAGGCGACGGCGCGTTCGAATTCGAACGCACGGTGTCGCGGCTGATGGAGATGCAGTCGTTCGACTATATCGCCCTTCCGCACGAGGACGAAGGCGCCCGGGGTGCGGGCTGAGCGGAGGGAACTGATGTCCCCCGAACACCGCGCATTCGCATCTCTATCCGTCGGAAAATAGAACCGCCGCGCCCGTTCGTCGTCAACGTCATCGCGGCGCCTTCAAGATGTGCCAGAATGCCCGGCTATGGCCGTTTTCAATTATGGACCAATAGGTCCGAAATGCGGGTGAATCCTTGCCCCCGGTGAACAAAGGCGTTACGACTCCAAGGAATGGCCGTAACAAGCGGCGTTTTCATCTCTTTTGAAAGCTACGGGAACGAATTTCATGGCAAGAAATAAGATCGCACTCATCGGTGCGGGGAATATCGGCGGCACGCTCGCGCATCTGGTCGGCCTCAAGGAACTCGGCGACGTCGTTATGTTCGACATCGTCGACGGCATCCCGCAGGGCAAGGCACTCGACATTGCGGAAAGCGCGCCCGTCGAAGGGTTCGATTCCAAGATGGTCGGCACCAAGGGGTATTCCGCGATCAAGGGGGCGGACGTGATCATCGTCACGGCCGGGATTGCCCGCAAGCCGGGGATGAGCCGCGACGACCTGATCGGGATCAACACCAACGTCATGGAACAGGTCGGCGCCGGTATCAAGAAGTATGCGCCGGGGGCCTTCGTCATTTGCATCACCAACCCGCTTGACGTCATGGTCGGTATTCTGCGTGACGCGTCGGGACTTCCGCACAACAAGGTCGTTGGCATGGCTGGCGTTCTTGACAGCGCCCGGTTCCAGTATTTCCTCGCCGAGGCCATGAACGTTTCCGTTGAGGACGTCTCCGCGTTCGTGCTGGGCGGCCACGGCGACACCATGGTGCCGTCGGTGCGTTATTCGACGGTCGCCGGCATTCCGCTGCCGGATCTGGTGAAGATGAAATGGATTACGCAGAAGCAGGTCGATGACATCGTCCAGCGCACCCGCATGGGCGGCGGCGAGATCGTTGCGCTGCTTAAGACTGGCTCCGCGTTCTATGCGCCGGCATCGTCGGCAATCGCGATGGCCGAGAGCTATCTCAAGGACAAGAAGCGTGTCCTTCCGTGCGCGGCGTATCTTAAAGGCGAATACGGCGTCAAAGGCCTCTACGTCGGCGTGCCGGTGGTGATCGGCGCCAAGGGCGTTGAGCGGATCGTCGAGATCAATCTTGACGCCAATGAGCGGGCGATGTTCCGCAAATCGGTCAAGGCGGTCGAGGATCTGAATAAGGTCGTCAGGAAGCTGAAGGCCGACAAGAAGAAAAAGGCGCCCGCCAAGAAGAAGGCACCGGCGAAGAAAAAGTCCGCGGCCAAAAAGAAGACGGCGGCGAAGAAGTAATCGGACCTGAGGGGTAACGCCGCTCCCGCTGGTCCGGGGGCGGCCCAACCGGGGATAGGCTATGAACATTCACGAGTACCAGGGGAAGCAGCTCCTCTCCAAGTACGGCGTCGCCGTGCCCAAGGGGCATGTCGCGTATACCGTTGACGAGGCGGCCAAGGCCGCCGAAGAGCTGGGCGGCGGCATCTGCGTCGTCAAATCGCAAATTCATGCGGGCGGCCGCGGCGCCGGACGCTTCCAGGACAATCCGGACGGCAAGGGCGGTGTGCGCGTCTCCAAGTCGGTCGACGAGGTGCGCGAGAACGCCGGCGAGATGCTGGGCCACGTTCTAGTGACCAAACAGACCGGCGAAGCGGGCAAGGAAGTCAAACGCCTCTACATCGAGGAAGGCTGCGACATCGCGCGCGAGCTTTACCTTGGCATGCTGCTCGACCGTGAAACCTCGTGGCTGACGATCATGGCGTCGACCGAAGGCGGCATGGAGATCGAGGAAGTCGCCGCCGAAACGCCCGAAAAGATTATCAAGGTGGCGATCGACCCGGCAACCGGGATCATGCCCTACCACGCCCGCCAACTGGCGTTCGGTCTCGGCCTCGAGGGCGACCAGATCAAGTCCGCCGGCAAATTCATCATGGCGCTTTACAAGGCGTTTATCGAACTCGACATGTCGCTGGTCGAGATCAACCCGCTGGTGGTGACCGGCTCGGGCGACGTCATTGCGCTCGATGCAAAGGTCAACTTCGACGACAACGCGCTCTACCGTCACCCGGACGTCGCCGAGATGCGTGACGAGGACGAGGAAGACCCGGCCGAGATCGAAGCCGCGAAGCACGAACTCAACTACATCAAGCTCGACGGATCCATCGGCTGCATGGTCAACGGCGCCGGTCTGGCGATGGCGACCATGGACATCATCAAGCTGTTCGGCAGCGATCCGGCCAACTTCCTGGATGTCGGCGGCGGCGCCACCAAGGAACGCGTCACCGAGGCATTCAAGATCATTCTCGGCGATCCCAACGTCGAGGGCATTCTGGTCAACATCTTCGGCGGCATCATGCGCTGCGACGTCATCGCCGAGGGTGTGGTCGCGGCGGCCAAGGAGGTCAATATCGGCGTGCCCCTGGTGGTGCGGCTCGAGGGCACCAACGTCGAAAAGGGCAAGCAGATCCTGGAAGAAAGCGGTCTCGCCATCACCTCCGCGGACAATCTTTCGGATGCCGCGGAAAAGATCGTCAAAGCCGTGAAGGAGGCCCGCTGATGTCCGTTCTCGTCGACAAAAATACCAAGGTCATCTGCCAAGGCTTTACCGGCGCGCAGGGGACCTTCCACTCCGAACAGGCGATTGCCTACGGCACCAAGATGGTCGGTGGTGTGACGCCGGGTAAGGGCGGGACCAAGCATCTCGACCTGCCGGTATTCGACACCGTTAGCGACGCGGTCGCCAAGACCGGCGCCAACGCGTCGGTGATCTATGTGCCGCCGCCGTTCGCCGGCGATGCGATCCTTGAGGCCATTGACGCGGATATCCCGCTGGTCGTCTGCATCACCGAGGGCATCCCGGTGATGGACATGATCAAGGTCAAGCGCGCGCTCCAGAATTCCGGAACCCGCCTGATCGGTCCCAACTGCCCGGGCGTGATCACGCCCGATGAATGCAAGATCGGCATCATGCCGGGCCATATCCACAATAAGGGTACGGTCGGCATCGTGTCCCGCTCGGGCACACTGACGTACGAAGCGGTTGCGCAGACCACGGCGGCCGGCCTCGGGCAGACCACCTGCATCGGCATCGGCGGCGACCCGGTCAACGGCACCAACTTTGTCGATTGCCTGGAGATGTTCCTGGCTGACGACGAGACCGAGAGCATCGTCATGATCGGCGAAATCGGCGGCTCGGCCGAGGAAGAAGGCGCGCAACTTCTCAAGGACAGCAAGGTCAAGAAGCCGGTTGTTGGCTTCATCGCCGGCCTGACGGCCCCGCCGGGCCGCCGCATGGGGCATGCGGGCGCGATTATCTCCGGCGGCAAAGGTGGTGCCGGCGATAAGATCGAGGCCATGAAGTCCGCCGGCATCCACGTCACCGACAGCCCCGCGGGCATCGGCGACACGATGCTCAAGGCACTCGGGAAATGATGTCCGCATGCCGCTGAATGCCGTCGATATCGAAGCGGCGTTTTCGTCGCTGACGGTTCTCAGGAACCGGACTCCGACGTCATCGGGGCCGGACGTCGATGCGGCATTCGACAGGCTTGCCGATACGGAAAACGGCGGCGTGTTCGCCGCCAGCTTCCAGGGCACCAGCGCGTGGGAACGCCATCCGAACGGGGACGAACTTGTCCAGGTTCTGAAGGGCCACGCCACGGTAACCATTCTTGACGGAAATGATGAAAGCACGCTGCGAATGGACGCGGGTTCGTTCGTCGTGGTGCCGCGCGGCGCGTGGCACCGTTTCGAGGCGCCCGAAGGCGTGCAGGTAATGACAATGACGCCGCAGCCGACGGACCATTGGCGAGAAAACGGTCCGCCGCCGCGGGACGACCAGGAATAACCAGGGAGCGCCTCCGGGCGAGAATCAGATGGACGGTATGGATCCCACCCAGTTTCTTTATTCCGGCAATCAGGTTTACGTCGCCGAGCTTTACGAGCGTTATCTCGACGACCCGCACTCGGTTGATCACCGCTGGCAGGATTTTTTCGCCAGTCTCGCGGATGACGCCCGCGACCTGATGACCGAACGCCGCGGTGCCTCATGGGCGCCGTCGGATGCCGGCGTGCTGGACCAGGGTGAATTGGAGACGCTCTCCGAACAGATGAGTGCCGGCCAGCAAATGACGGTTGGGCAGCCGGTGGCGATGCAACCGCAAACCAGCGGCCGGCAGGTGCGCGAAGCGACCATGGACAGCATTCGCGCGCTGATGCTGATTCGCGCCTATCGCGTGCGCGGGCATCTACGCGCCAACCTCGACCCGCTCGGCTTGCAGGAACGTTCGGAAAATCCCGAGCTCGATCCGATGTCTTACGGCTTTCAGGACAAGGACCTCGACCGCCCGATCTTCATCAACTACGTGCTCGGTCTCGAGCAGGCGACGCTGCGCGAGATCATGCGGGTGCTGGAGCAGACCTATTGCGGTTCCATCGGCGTCGAGTTCATGCACATCCAGGACCCGGACGAGAAATCCTGGATTCAGGAACGGGTCGAACGTATTCGCAACCAGCCGGATTTCACGGTCATGGGCAAGAAGGCGATTCTCAATCGCCTGATCGAGACCGAGGGTTTCGAGAAATTCCTCGACAAGAAATTCACCGGCACGAAGCGCTTCGGCCTCGACGGCGGCGAAAGCCTGGTCCCGGCGATGGAGCAGATCTTCAAGCGCGGTTCGCAAATGGGGGTCGAGGAAATCGTCCTCGGCATGGCGCATCGCGGACGCCTGAACGTGCTCGCCAACGTCATGGGCAAGCCGTTCCAGGCGATCTTCCATGAGTTCCAGGGCGGCTCGTCGAGCCCCGACGATGTCGGCGGTTCCGGTGACGTGAAGTATCA
This sequence comes from Rhodospirillales bacterium, assembly GCA_965229805.1. Lineage (GTDB taxonomy): Bacteria > Pseudomonadota > Alphaproteobacteria > Rhodospirillales > Casp-alpha2 > UBA4479. The sequence goes on from CBDDJO010000001.1 coordinate 856,392, forward strand.
TCTGGGGTCGTCGTCGGACCGTGTGTTCGACGGCCGCTCGGTGCACCTTTCGCTGACCGCCAACCCGTCGCACCTGGAATGCGTCAACACAGTCTGTCTCGGCAAGGTTCGCGCCAAGCAACGCCAGCGGAACGATAGCGAACGCGAAAAGGTGATGGCGCTGCTGCTGCACGGTGACGCCGCGTTCGCCGGCCAGGGCCTGGTGCCCGAGGCGTTCGATCTCTCGAACCTGCGCGGCTACAAGACCGGCGGCACGATCCATATCGTGATCAACAACCAGATCGGTTTCACCACGAATCCGAAGCACTCGCGGTCGTCGCCGTATTGTTCCGACGTTGCCAAGGTCGTCGCGGCGCCGATCTTCCACGTCAACGCCGACGACGTCGAGGCGGTCGTGCACGTGGCGCGGATCGCCACCGAGTACCGCCAGAAGTTCAAGAAGGACGCGGTCATCGATATGATCTGTTATCGCCGCCACGGCCATAACGAGGGCGACGAACCGATGTTCACGCAGCCGTTGATGTACAAGAAAATCTCGGCGCATCCGACGACACGCGAGATTTATGCGCAGAAGCTGGTGCGCGAGAATGTCATGAGCCAGGAGGAGGTCGACCACGAATGGACCGACTTCCAGAACCATCTCGACGAGGATTTCGAGGCGGCGTCGAACTACAAGGCGAACAAGGCGGACTGGCTGGACGGTGCCTGGGCCGGCATGTCGGTGGCCAGCGGCGAGGACCGGCGCGGTGTCACGGGCGTGCCGCTGGAGCGTCTCAAGGAGGTCGGCGAGGCGCTGACCCGCACCCCCGACAATTTTAGTCTCAACTCCAAGATCACGCGCCAACTCGAAGCCAAGCGCAAGATGGTCGACACCGGCGAGGGCATCGACTGGGCGACCGGCGAGGCGCTGGCGTTCGGGACGTTGCTGCTGGAAGGGCATCCGGTGCGGCTTTCGGGCCAGGACAGTGAGCGCGGCACCTTCTCGCAGCGCCATTCGGTACTTGTCGACCAGATGAACGAAGACCGCTACACGCCGCTCAACAACCTGCGTTTCGGTCAGGCCCCGTACGAGGTGCTGAACAGCCCGCTTTCGGAAGCGGGCGTGCTCGGTTTCGAATACGGCTATTCGTTGGCGGAACCCGGCATGCTGGTGCTGTGGGAAGCGCAGTTCGGGGACTTCGCCAATGGCGCGCAGGTCATCATCGATCAGTTCATATCGTCGGGTGAGGCCAAGTGGCTGCGCATGTGCGGTCTCGTCATGCTGCTGCCGCACGGTTACGAAGGGCAAGGCCCCGAGCACTCGTCGGCACGGCTTGAGCGCTATCTGCAGCTGTGCGCCGAGGACAACATGCAGGTCTGCAACTGCACGACGCCTGCCAACTATTTTCATGTGCTGCGCCGTCAGATCCACCGCGATTTCCGCAAGCCGCTGATCCTGATGACGCCGAAGTCGCTGCTGCGTCACAAGCGTGCCGTTTCCAAACTGGATGAAATGGGCGAGGGGACAAGCTTCCATCGCGTGCTTTGGGACGAGGGCGAGTTCGTCGCCGACAGCAAGATCAAGCAGGTCGTGCTGTGTTCGGGCAAGGTCTACTACGACCTTGCCGAGGAACGCGACAAGCGCGGCATCAAGGACATCTATATCCTGCGTGTCGAACAGCTCTATCCGTATCCGGAAAAAGCGCTGGAGAAGGAACTCAGCAGATTCCCGAACGCGAAGGTGGTGTGGTGCCAGGAAGAACCGCACAACATGGGAAGCTGGACGTATATCCGCGAGCCACTCGAGACCCATTTGGAGCAGATGGGCCGTCACGATCCGGTTGTTCGCTATGCCGGACGTAAGGCGGCGGCGGCACCGGCAACGGGCCTCGCCAAGAAACACATGGCGGAGCAAGCGGCGTTGGTCGATTCCGCGCTGACCATCGAAAAGGCGGCCACGAAATCGGCGCCGACGCGCAAGGTCAAGACGACCGCGGCACCTGCGGTCAAGAAGTCTTCCACCAAGAAGGCAGCGGCGAAAAAGGCATCAGGCAAGAAGACGGCGGCGAAGAAACCTGCCGCTAAAAAGTCTGCCACCAAGAAAGCGGCCGCCAAGAAATCGTCCACCAAGTCGGCGCGCGCCAAGAAGCGCTAAACGGACATCCAGATTCAGGTATCGAGGAAAAGTCACATGACCGTTGAAATCAAAGTCCCGACGCTCGGCGAATCCGTGACCGAAGCCACCGTCGCCAAATGGTTCAAGCAGCCGGGCGACGCCGTGGCGCAGGACGAGGCCGTGTGCGAGCTGGAGACCGACAAGGTCACGATCGAGGTCAATGCACCCGCTGCCGGCGCATTGAAGGAGATCGCCGCCGCCGAGGGATCGGACGTGGGCGTCGGCGCCGTGCTCGGTACGCTTGACGAGGGTGCCGAAGGCGCGGCTGCATCGCCGCCGCCGGCCGAGGAGAAAACAGTAGAGGCGCCCCAGGAAACAGCGAAGGAAGCAACTAAGGAAACAGCCAAGGAAGCGCCGAAAGAAGAGTCGGCTGCCGCGTCTCCGCCACCGCCTCCGCCGCCACCACCGCCCGCCGCGGCACCGGCCCCCCAACAGACTTCGCGCCCGCCGTTGTCGCCCGCCGTCCGCAAGCTGGTCGACGACAACGATCTCGACCCGAACCTGATCAAGGGCACTGGCCCCGACGGCCGGATCACCAAGGGCGACGTGATGGATGCGATCAAGGACGGTTCGGCCAAACGCCGCGCCGCGCCCGCGCCGGGCGGTCCCGCCGCGCCGTCGTCGCAGGGCTTCACGCCGTCCTCCGAGATGCCGCCGCGCCCGGAAGATCCGCGCGAGGAGCGCGTGCGCATGACCAAGCTCCGCAAGGTCATCGCCGGGCGCCTCAAACAGGCGCAGAACACGGCCGCCATGCTGACCACCTGGAACGAGGTCGACATGGGCGCGGCGATGGAACTGCGGACGGCGTACAAGGAGCAGTTCGAGAAGAAGCACGGCGTGCGCCTGGGCTTTATGTCGTTCTTCGTCCGCGCCGCCTGTATCGCCCTCAAGGAATGGCCGGCGGTCAATGCCGAGATCTACGGCGAAGACCTGATCTATAAGAACTACTACAACGTCGGGGTCGCCGTCGGTACGCCGCAGGGCCTCGTGGTGCCCGTGCTGAAGGATGCCGATCAGATGCGGTTCGCCGAGATCGAGGGCACGATCTCCGATTTCGGCCGCCGCGCGCGCGACGGCAAGCTCGGCATGGATGAAATGATGGGCGGCACGTTCACCATTTCGAACGGCGGCGTGTTCGGCTCGCTGAATTCAATGCCGATCCTCAACGTGCCGCAGTCCGCGATCCTTGGCATGCACAAGATCCAGAAGCGTCCGATGGCGGTCGGCGACAAGGTCGAAATCCGGCCGATGATGTATCTGGCACTGAGCTATGATCACCGCATCGTCGACGGCCGCGAGGCGGTCTCGTTCCTGGTTCGCATGAAGGATCTTCTGGAAGACCCGCAGCGGATCATGCTGGACGTTTAATTTTTGACCGTCATTCCCGCGAAGACGGGAAGTCGAATTGACGGATGATGGACCCCCGCCTTCGCGAAGGCGGTGGGGAAGGGAGAATAGAGGGATGAGCGATAGCGAGACCTATGATGTCGTCGTGGTCGGTGGCGGCCCCGGTGGGTATGTGGCGGCGATCCGCGCCGCCCAGCTCGGCTTGAAAACGGCCGTTGTCGAGAAACGCGGCAAGCTCGGCGGCACTTGTCTGAACGTCGGCTGCATTCCGTCGAAGGCGCTTTTGCAATCGTCGCATCACTACGACTTGGCGGGGCATGAATTTGCCGCGCACGGTATCAAGGCGCAGGTGTCGCTCGATCTCAAAACCATGCTGGCGCGCAAGGACAAGGTCGTCGAGGATCTGACTGGCGGGATCGAGTTCCTGATGAAGAAGAACAAGATCGACTACATCGTCGGCACCGGCGTCGTTAACAAAGCTGGCGAGGTCGCTGTCACGCCGCAGGCCAAGGGCGGCAAGAAGCAGACGCTGGCGACGAAGAACATCATCATTGCCACGGGCTCGGAAACGACGCCGCTCAAGGGTGTCGACATCGACGAGAAACAAATCGTCTCGAGCACCGGGGCTCTCGATCTGCAGAAGGTGCCGAAGTCGATGGTCGTCATCGGCGCCGGTGTGATCGGGCTTGAGTTGGGCTCCGTTTGGCGCCGGCTCGGCTCGGAGGTGACCGTCGTCGAATTCCTCGACGTCGCGCTACCCGGCATGGATGGCGAGGTTTCCAAGCAGATGAAGCGCCTCCTCGAAAAGCAGGGCCTCAAGTTCAAGATGAAGACCAAGGTCACCGGCGCTAAGAACGACAAGTCCGGCGTCACGTTGACCATGGAACCGGCCGACGGCGGCAAGAAGGAAAACCTCAAGGCCGACGTGGTGCTGGTCGCCATCGGCCGCCGCCCGTATATCGAAGGACTCGGCCTCGACAAGGCCGGTGTCGAGGTAACGGACCGCGGCTTCGTCAAGGTGGACGAGGATTTTCAGACCAACGTGCCGGGCATCTACGCCATCGGCGACGTTATCGGCGGCGCCATGTTGGCGCACAAGGCCGAGGACGAGGGCGTGGTCTGTGTCGAGATCATGGCCGGCGAAACCGGGCATATCGACTATGACTCCATTCCGGGCATCGTCTACACGCATCCGGAAGTGGCGGCGGTCGGCAAGACCGAAGAGCAACTCAAGGAAGCCGGCGTCAAGTACAAGGCCGGCAAGTTCCCGTTCTCCGCCAACTCGCGGGCGCGCTGCAACGCTGATGCCGACGGCTTCGTGAAGGTCATCGCGGATGCGGAAACGGACCGGGTGCTGGGCTGCCACATCATTGGCCCGCAGGGCGGCGACCTGATCCAGGAAGTCGTCAACGTGATGGAATTCGGCGGTTCCGCGGAGGATATCGCACGTATCTGCCACGGCCACCCGGGGCTGCCGGAATCGGTCAAGGAAGCGGCACTCGCCGTCGACGGCCGGGCTATTCATATTTAAGCCGCATCGGCGTCATTCCGGCGCATGCCGGAATCCAGAACATTTTTCAAGCCCGTTGCTCTGGACCCCGGCCTGCGCCGGGTGACCGTCTCGATTTCGCAAAAGATATTATTTCGATAATTCTAGAAATATAGTTGAATTGCTGATCCGGATCGGCTACATAAGGCCCATGAAAGAGATAACCGCCGCCGACTGTTTTGCCGCCCTCGGCCATCCCACACGCCTTGCGATCTATCGCGCGCTGGTGCGCGCGGGCGACGATGGTGCCCCCGTAGGTGCGCTGCAGGACGCACTCGGCGTCCCGGCCTCGACGCTGACCCATCACATCAAGACCCTCGCCGGCGCCGGCCTCGTGGAACAGCAGCGCGACGGCCGGGTGCTGACGACCCGCGCCGATTATGGCCAGATGCGGAACCTGATAAGCTTCCTGACCGATGACTGCTGCATGGGGCTGGATATTCTTAATAAGGACGACGCGGCATGAACGAGAGCAGCGCGGTCAAGATCGAGGATGCGAAACCGGCGGCGTCGTGTTGCGGCCCGGCAGCGCCCGGGTCCGATGCCGGCATCCTCGGGCGTGTCGTTTCGGCACTCCGCAGCCAGATGGCGTGGACCGTCGCCGGCGTGGCGTTCTTTGCGCTTCTGGTGCTGGACGCCGGACAGGTGCCGGAAACGCTTCGCTTCACCGGCATCAACCTTATCGAGATCGCACCGTTCCTGGGCCTCGCCATTGGCCTCGCCGCGTATGCCAAGGCATCGGGCGCGGACAGCCTGATCGCGCGCGTCTTTTCCGGCAATCTCGGCATCATGATCTTCTTCGCCGCGCTTTTCGGCGGGCTGTCGCCTTTCTGTTCCTGTGGCGTCATTCCACTGATCGCGGCGCTTCTGTCCATGGGCGTCCCGCTGCCCGCGGTGATGGCGTTCTGGCTGGCATCGCCGGTCATGGACCCATCCATGTTCGTGCTGACCGCGGCGACACTCGGCACGCCCTTCGCCGTCGCCAAGACGGCGGCTGCCGTCGGGATCGGCCTGATGGGCGGCTACGTCACGTGGGCACTGCAAGGCAGGGGCTGGCTCGCCAACCCGCTGCTGCCGGGTGTCGGCGACGGCGGCTGCGGGGCATCGAGTGTTCGCAATCCGAAAGCCGTCACATGGCGCTTCTGGGAAGAGCAAAAGCGCCGGGAGACCTTCCGCAAGGAAGTGCTTTCGGTCACGCTGTTCCTCGGCAAATGGCTGACCATCGCGTTTTTCATCGAAAGCCTGATGCTCGCCTACGTGCCTGCCGACATGATTGCGCAGGCATTGGGCACCGGTAGTGTGTGGGCCATCCCGACCGCCGTGATCGTCGGCGTGCCGGCGTACCTAAACGGTTACGCGGCGCTGCCGCTGGTCGACGGCCTGATCGGCATGGGCGTCAGTCCGGGGGCGGGCATGGCGTTCCTCGTCGCCGGCGGTATCACCAGCATCCCCGCCGCGATTGCCGTCTTCGCACTGGTCAAACGGCCGGTTTTCGTCCTTTATATCGCTCTGGCGCTGACCGGCGGCACGTTGGCCGGTGTCGGGTATCAGTTTCTGGTTATCTAACCCAATTTCCTGACGGAGTGCGCGATGACCGCGCGGCGCGCCATCATATTCCTGGCGATCGGCGAAACCATTTACTGGGCCGGTCTGTATTACATTTTTGCGGCACTGCTGGTGCAGTGGGAAGCCGCCGAACCATGGCCGAAGACGGCGATCACCGCCGCCTTCACCGGTGCCATCCTGATGGCAGCGGTATTCGCGCCGATTGCCGGCCGCCTCGTCGACCGCGGGCGGGGACCGCATGTCCTAACGTTCGCCGCGTTGATTGCCGCCGTGCTGGTGGCGTTACTGCCGTTCGCGCCGTCGGTTTGGGTGTTCGGGTTGATCTGGCTCGGGGTCGGCGCGTGTCTCGGTGGTTGTCTCTACGAGACCTGCTTTGCCCTGATTACCCGAACCCGGGATGACCGGGCGCGCCGCGACATCACGCTGGTGACACTGGTTGCGGGTCTGGCGGGCACCGTGTCGTTTCCGTTGTCGAATACCATCGCCGATGCGTTCGGCTGGCACGCGGCGACGTGGACCATGGCGGGACTGGTGATTTTCGTCGGCGCCCCTTTGGTATGGAGCGCGGCCCGATTCCTCGAGAACGAATACCAAAAGAAAACCGCTGCCGAGGTCCCGGACAAAACCGAAGCGGGAAAACCCGCGTTCAGCGTTCGCAGCGTACTCAGGAAGCCGGCGTTCTGGTTTCTGGCCATCGGTTTTGCCATTCTCGGCGGCAATCACGGTGTCATCATCAACCACATCCTGCCGATTCTGACCGACCGCGGTCTGTCCGGCGACGCGGCGGTGCTGGCGGCATCGATGATCGGGCCGATGCAGGTGGCGGGGCGGCTCGCCATGATGGCGGCCGAACGGCGTGTCAGTAGCCACGGTATCACCACGGCGTGCTTCGTCGGTGTCGCCTGCGCCGGCACCGCGCTTTATTTTTCAGCCGTCACGCCGGCGCTGGTGGTTGCATTCGTGATCCTGCAGGGGAGCGGCCACGGCGTCACCAGCATCATGCGCCCGGTCATTACCAAGGAAATTCTGGGCACGGCCAATTTCGGCGCCATCAGCGGCGCGGTTGCAGTGCCGTATCTGCTGGCGTGGGCGATGGCGCCGGTGGCCGGGTCACTGTTGTGGGAAGCGGGCGGTTACGACTTGGCGATCATGGTGGTCGTCGGTCTGGCGCTGGTGGGACTCGTTCTCTATCGCACGGCGGTCCGGCTCGCGCCCTAATCCTGAACTTTGCGCCGCGCGCGTGGGTGCGCGGCGGCGTGGATATCCAGAAGCCGCTCACCGTCGACGGCGGTGTAGCGCTGCGTCGTCGACAGCGATGCGTGCCCCAGCAATTCCTGAATGGTCCGAAGATCACCGCCGCCCGACAACAGGTGCGTCGCGAAACTGTGGCGGAGCGCATGCGGCGTCGCCGTCTCCGTGAGGCCGAGGACGGCCCGCACGCCGCGCATGGCGCGCTGCGCCAGCGCCGGGTTCAGCCGTTTGCCACGCGCGCCGACGAACAACGGCCCGTCGGCGCCGGTATCATAGGGGCACGCCGCGAGATAGGCGTCGAGTTCCTTTGCCACCATGCGCAGCATCGGCACCACACGTTGTTTGTTGCCCTTGCCGGTAACCACGATCCGCTCCAGCCCGGCGACGTCGCGGCGGTTGAGGGCGATCGCCTCGCCGATGCGGAGCCCGCATCCGTAAAGGAGCGCGAACAGCGCCCGGTCCCGTTTGCCGTACCACGGCTCGCGGGCAATGTCCTCGGCGGCGTCGAGCGTTTCGAAAGCTTCCTCGACACTCATCGGTTTCGGCACCGATTTCGGCAGTTTCGGCATCTCGGCGTTGGTCACCGCGACGTTGGTGCAGATACCGCGTTTATCGAAAAATGCGTATAGGCTCTTGAGTGCGCTCAGTCCCCGCGCCATGGAAGTCGGCGTCAGGCCCGCTGCCTGGCGGTCAGCCTGATAGGCCCAGAGCTCGCTCCGGCTCATGTCGGCGAGATCGTCGATTCCCGGCGCATAACCAAGCTGGCGGTCGAGGAAGCGCATGAAGGTGGCGACGTCGTGGCTGTAACTTTCCACGGTCTTATCGGACAGGCGGCGTTCGTGACGAAGCCAGGAAATCCAATCTTCGAGAGCGGTGGCGACGGCTGGCTGGACCGGCAGGCCGATCAAGGCTGCTCGCCGGAAAGGCGCATGACGGAGGCTTCCACGACCCGCGCCAGGAACGAGAACAACTCGGTGCCCTGACCGGGGGCAAAGGTATTGTCGCGCGCACCCAGTGCGATCAGGCCGTTCGGCATGGCGACTCCCGGCTTGATCCGGGAGATCGCGGCGGACTTCACGAGGCCGGCCGCACCGCCGAAAACGAGGCCGTCGTCCCAGAACTCGCGGTAGAGTTGGACGTCCTGATCGGCCCCGACGATCGCATCGACGGTGCCGGGCGGAAGCGTCCGTAAATGTTCGCTGAGGGTCGTCACGTTGGCGCTGGTGGCCGGTTCGAACCCGACCACGGCGACGTCGACGTCGAGCAGGATCGGTAGATCGTCGGAAACGATACGATAGAGCTGTTCCAGGGTCGTCGCATGTAACAACGCAAGGATCGAGGCGTGCGTCCGTGTTTGGATCGACATGTTGGACCGGCTGGTTTCGATCACGTCCTGGGCGGTGGTGCGGAGTTCATCGATCTCGCTTTCGCGCCGCTGCAACTGATAGCGCTGGAAGTCGACCACACCGCCCGCCTTGAAGCGGTCGGGCAACTCGACGTAATCCAGAACGTCGGGGTGGTCCGAGAAAAACGTCGGGTTGTGCATCAGGAACACGGCGACGTCATCGGGGCTCAATGCCACGGTCTCGTCGTCATCCGTGTCGAGGGCGTCGGAAAGTTCTCCACTCATGGCCTTCTCCCAGTGAAAGCTCTTGTATGCGAATCATTTCATTATAACGGCTTTCGCCTTAATACATAAGAAATGCACGATGAACGTTTCGCAGAGGTTAATAGTAGGATGGGTCCGGCCCGATTTGTCGGCGGTGATCGCATCGCGGTTTTGCTGCCACTGCCACTGGCGGGACCCTACGACTATCTGATCGGTGCGGATGCCGAATACGATGTCGGCGAGGTCGTCGACGTGCCGCTCGGCAACCGGCGCGCGACCGGTGTCGTCTGGGGGCAGGCGACCGGCGAGGTGGACGCCGGCAAGCTTCGGGAGATTTACCAGCGCCGCGATGTGCCGCCACTGCCCCCGGCGCTGGTAAAGCTGGTCGACTGGGTGTCGCGCTATACGCTCTATCCGCAGGGCGCGGTCTTGCGCATGGTACTCAGCGTCCCCGACGCGCTCGACCCACCGAAGCCGCAAACCGCCTACACACTGGCCGCCGATCCGCCGGACGTTCGTGGCACGAAAGCACGTGAAAAAGTCATCGCGTTTCTCAAGGATAACCCGCCGCTGCCGGCGGCCGACATCGCGCGCGAAGCGGGCTGCGGCGCCTCGGTGGTGAAGGGGCTTGCCGATGCGGGCGTGTTGGCGTCCGTGAAAGTGCACCCCGACAACGACTGGCCGCAACCGGATCCGGCACGCGAAGGGGTCACGCTTTCGGATGCGCAGCGCGCCGCCGCCGATAACCTGTGTGCCGGTGTCGGCAAAGGCTTCGCCGTCACGCTGATCGACGGGGTACCGGGGTCGGGTAAGACGGAGGTTTATTTCGAAGCCGTGGCGAAGGCGCTCGCGGACGGCAAGCAGATCCTGGTGATGTTGCCGGAAATTGCGCTCGGCGCACAGTGGCTGGCACGGTTCAGGGACCGTTTCGGCACCGAGCCCGCGATGTGGCATTCGGAGCTGACGGGCGCCAGACGCCGCGATACCTGGCGCGCCGTCGCCGAAGGCAAGGTGCGGGTTGTCGTCGGCGCGCGCTCGGCCCTGTTTCTGCCGTTCCGGGAACTCGGTCTGATCGTCGTTGACGAGGAGCACGACGGCTCGTTCAAGCAGGAGGACGGTGTCGTTTATCACGCTCGTGACATGGCCGTGGTGCGCGCACAGCTGGAGGACATTCCGGCGGTGCTGGTTTCCGCGACGCCGTCGCTGGAGAGTGTCACCAACGTCAAGCGGGAGCGCTATGGCGAGGTAACCCTGCCGGCCCGGCACGGTGGCGCCGACCTTGCCGGCATTGCCGTGGTCGACATGCGCAAGGAAGGTCCGGCACGTGGTCATTGGCTGTCGCCCAAGCTTGCCGAAGCGCTCGCCGAGACGTTCGAGGCCGGGGATCAGGCGATGCTGTTCCTGAACCGGCGCGGCTATGCGCCCCTGACGCTGTGCCGAACCTGCGGGCACCGCCTGCAGTGTCCGCGATGCACGTCGTGGCTGGTCGAACACCGTCTGGTCGGGCGGCTGCAGTGCCACCATTGCGGGTTCCAGACCAAGCCGCCGGAACAGTGTCCGAACTGCGAGGACAAGGAATCCATGGTGCCGTGCGGTCCCGGCGTCGAGCGCCTGGCAGAGGAAATTCAACTTCTGTTTCCGGAAGCCCGCACCGTCATCGCCGCCAGCGACATGGTGCATGGACCGAAACAGGCCGCCGAACTGGTGCGTCTGATCGAGGAGAAGGAAATCGATCTCGTCATCGGCACGCAGATCGTCGCCAAGGGCTATCACTTTCCGGGGCTGACGCTGGTCGGTGTCGTCGATGCCGACCTCGGCCTGTCGGGGGGTGAATTCCGGGCTGCCGAGAAGACTTTCCAGCTTCTTTTTCAAGTTGCGGGGCGGGCCGGCCGCGGCGACCGGCCGGGCCGGGTGTATCTGCAGACTTATATGCCGGACCACAATGTCATGAAGGCGCTTGCGGCCGGCGATCGGGACGCCTTCATCGATGCCGAAAGCCAGGCCCGAGAGCAGGCACACATGCCGCCGTTCGGGAGACTGGTCGCGCTGGTCGTCTCGGGCCGGGACGAGACGGCCGTCGACGGCGTAGCGGCGGGGCTCGCCAGGACCGCGCCCCGTAACGAAGGAATCCGCGTATTGGGCCCGGCGCCCTCGCCCATGGCATTGCTGCGCGGTCGTCACCGCCGGCGTCTTCTACTGTCCGCGCCGAAGGGCGTCGCCCCACAGGGATTGGTACGGGACTGGATCGAACGGACGCCGATTGCCAAGAAGGTCCGTGTGCAGGTCGACGTCGATCCAGTCTCTTTCTTTTGAGGGGGATTGCGGGCTTTTTCACAAGGGGCTGCGAATATTCCGGAACGCCTGTGGAATTGGACCGGTAAACGCCTGAAAATAATGATGGTTTTGCGCTGCAAAAAAGCGGTTCAAGCCGGGTTGCACACCCGTAATCAGTATGATACCTGTTCCCCGCTTTCGCAGGGAAGCCCTGCGGGACAGGGGATGTCGTGGGATTGGCGAAAGCCGGGCTCATGGCGCGTCAGAAGCACTAAAACAACTGGCCTCAAGGCCTAACGAGAGGGATTTCCCAGGTGGCAGCGGATAGTTCGGGCGCGACCGGGTTGGCAGGTCGGTATGCGACGGCGCTCTTTGAGTTGGCCGAATACGACAAGCAACTCGACGAAGTCGCCGATGACCTCCAGCAATTGGGGGCGATGATCGCAGATAGCGAAGACCTCTCCCGTCTCATCAGGTCGCCGATCATTTCGCGCGACGATCAGGTCAAAGCGATGGACGCCGTTTCCGAGGCGGCCAGCTTCTCTACTCTTACCAGAAATTTTGTCGGCGTCGTGGCGGAAAACCGCCGCCTTTTCGCGCTCGTCGGCATGATCAAAGCGTATCAGGCCCTGCTCGCCACGAGCCGGGGCGAAGTGAGTGCCGAGGTGGTTTCCGCCAAGGCGCTGAGCGACAAGCAACTTGCCGCTATCGAGGATGCGCTGAAACAGGCGATCGGCTCCAAGGTACAGGTGGACCAGAGCGTTGACGAGACGTTGCTGGGCGGCCTCGTCGTCCGGGTCGGGTCGCGAATGATCGACAACTCACTGAAAACGAAACTGCAGAAAATGCGCCTCGCCATGAAAGGGATTGGCTGATGGAAATCAAAGCCGCAGAAATTTCCAATATCCTCAAGAAGCAGATCAAGGACTTCGGGAACGAAGCCGAGGTCGCCGAAGTCGGCCAGGTGCTGACCGTCGGTGACGGCATCGCCCGTGTCTACGGTCTCGACAAGGTGCAGGCCGGTGAGCTCGTCGAGTTCCCGGGCGGCATCAAGGGGATGGCCCTGAACCTCGAAACCGACAACGTCGGTATCGTTATCTTCGGCGACGACCGCACCATCAAGGAAGGCGACACCGTCAAACGGACCGGCGACATCGTTGACGTGCCGGTCGGCAAGGAGCTGCTGGGCCGCGTCGTCGACGCGCTCGGCAACCCGATCGACGGCAAGGGCGATATCGATGCCAAGGAACGCGCGCTGGTCGAGGTCAAGGCGCCGGGCATCATCCCGCGTAAATCGGTGCACGAGCCGATGCAGACCGGTCTCAAGGCCATCGATTCGCTGATCCCGGTCGGTCGTGGTCAGCGCGAGTTGATCATCGGCGACCGCCAGACCGGCAAGACCGCCGTGATCATCGACACCATCCTGAACCAGAAGTCCGTCAACGATAACACTGACGACGAATCCAAGAAGCTTTACTGCATCTACGTCGCCGTCGGCCAGAAGCGCTCCACCGTGGCGCAGCTGGTCAAGACGCTGGAAGATTACGGCGCACTCGAATACTCGATCGTGATCGCCGCGACGGCGTCCGATCCGGCGCCGCTGCAGTTCCTGGCACCCTATGCCGGTTGCGCCATGGGTGAATACTTCCGCGACAACGGCATGCATGCGGTTATCTTCTACGATGATCTTTCCAAGCAGGCGGTCGCCTATCGTCAGATGTCGCTGCTGCTTCGCCGTCCGCCGGGGCGTGAAGCCTATCCGGGTGACGTTTTCTATCTGCACTCGCGTCTGCTCGAGCGCGCGGCGAAAATGGGTGATGACGCCGGCAACGGGTCACTGACGGCGCTGCCGGTCATCGAAACCCAGGCCGGTGACGTGTCGGCGTTCATTCCGACCAACGTCATCTCGATCACCGACGGCCAGATTTTCCTTGAAACCGACCTATTCTTCAAAGGTATCCGCCCGGCGGTGAACGTCGGCCTGTCGGTGTCGCGTGTCGGCTCCGCCGCGCAGATCAAGGCCATGAAACAGGTCGCCGGTTCGATCAAACTGGAACTGGCCCAGTACCGCGAAATGGAAGCCTTTGCGCAGTTCGCTTCCGACCTGGATGCGTCGACGCAGAAATTGCTGGCCCGTGGTTCGCGCCTGACCGAACTTCTCAAGCAGGCTCAATATCAGCCGCTGCCGGTCGAGGAACAGGTCGTTGCGATCTTCGCCGGCGTCGAAGGTTATCTCGACGGCATTCAGCTCAATCAGGTCACCGACTTCGAGAAACGCTGGCTCGATGAAGTCCGCGACAAGGGCAAGGATCTGTTGAAGACGATCCGTGAGGAGGGCGCGCTTTCCGACGACACGAAGGAAAAGCTGTCCAAGATGCTCGACGAGTTCTCGAAGAACTTTTCTTAACGCGCAGGTAAGGACCGGGTAGACGCCACATGGCTAATCTGAAGGACCTGAAAGGCCGGATCTCAAGCGTCAAGAAGACGCAGAAGATCACGAGCGCGATGAAAATGGTCGCGGCGGCCAAGCTGCGCCGGGCGCAGGAGGGAGCCGAACAGGCGCGACCCTATGCCGAGCGTATGCACCGCATGGTGACCTCCATCGCCAAGAGCGTCGGCAACACCGAAGGTGCGCCGAAGATGCTGACCGGCACCGGTGGTGATCGCCAGTTGTTCGTGGTGTGCACTTCGGACCGCGGCCTCTGCGGCGGCTTCAACGGCACCATCGTGCGCGAAACCCGCCGCCGTTTGCGTGAATGCGCGCAGAACGGTACCGAATTCAAGATTATCACGATCGGCCGCAAGAGCCGCGATCTGTTGCGCCGCGAGTTCGAGGACAAGATCGTCGCGGGCTTTACCGACATCGGCCGTCGCGGCGTCGAGTTCGACGAAGCGGCGGAGGTTGCCGACAAAATCACCGAAATGTTCGAAAACGACGAATTCGACGTCTGCACGGTGATCTTCAACAAATTCCAGTCCGCGATCAGCCAGGTGGTAACGCCGCAGCAGTTGATCCCGTTTTCAATCGACGAAGACGCGAACGGGGAAGACGACGCGCCTGCCGATGGTGGTGCGCGTGCTGTCTACATCTTCGAGCCGGAAGAAGAGGAAATCCTTGAAGAGTTGCTACCTCGCAACGTGGCGACGCAGATTTTCCAGGCGCTGCTGGAAAGCGCGGCATCCGAGCATGGTGCCAGGATGACCGCGATGGACAACGCGACACGAAACGCTGGCGACATGATCGACGATCTGACGATGACCTATAACCGGACGCGTCAGGCGGTTGTGACCAGTGAACTGATCGAGATTATCTCGGGCGCGGAAGCGCTTTGATCATATAGACGCCGCAAGGCAACGGAGATAAACGATGGCAAACAACGTCGGTAAAATTACCCAAGTCATGGGCGCGGTCGTGGACGTGCAGTTCGAAAGCGAACTGCCGGCGATCATGAACGCACTTCATGTTCAGAATAATGACAAGCTGCTGGTTCTCGAAGTGGCCCAACACCTTGGTGAAAGCTCGGTGCGGACCATCGCCATGGACTCCACCGAGGGGCTGGAGCGTGGTCTCGAAGCGACCGACACCGGCGAAGCCATCTCGGTGCCGGTCGGTCCTGAGTGCCTTGGGCGCATCATCAACGTCATCGGCGAGCCGATCGACGAGCGTGGCGAAGTCAAAACCAAGAAGCGTGCGCCGATCCACGCCCCGGCCCCGGAATTCGTCGACCAGTCGACGGAAACCGAAATCCTGACCACGGGCATCAAGGTCGTCGACCTGATCGCGCCTTACGCCAAGGGCGGTAAGATCGGTCTGTTCGGTGGCGCCGGCGTCGGCAAGACGGTGCTGATCATGGAACTGATCAACAACGTCGCCAAGGGGCATGGCGGGTATTCGGTGTTCGCCGGTGTCGGCGAGCGGACCCGCGAGGGGAACGACCTCTATCACGAAATGATCGAATCCGGTGTTATCGACCTCGAAGGTGACGGCTCGAAGGCCGCGCTGGTGTACGGTCAGATGAACGAGCCGCCCGGTGCCCGCGCCCGTGTCGCGCTGACCGGTCTGACCCAGGCCGAATATTTCCGCGATGAGGAAGGCCAGGACGTGCTGTTCTTCGTCGACAACATCTTCCGCTTTACGCAGGCCGGCTCCGAGGTTTCGGCGCTTCTCGGCCGTATCCCGTCGGCGGTGGGTTACCAGCCGACGCTCGCGACCGACATGGGTAACATGCAGGAGCGGATTACCTCGACCAACAAGGGCTCGATCACGTCCGTGCAGGCCATTTACGTGCCGGCGGATGACTTGACCGACCCCGCGCCCGCAACGTCGTTCGCGCACCTTGACGCCACGACCGTTCTGTCGCGTCAGATCGCAGAACTGGGTATTTATCCGGCCGTCGATCCGCTTGACAGTAACTCGCGTATTCTCGATCCGCGGGTTATTGGCGAAGAACATTATCGCGTCGCGACCGAAGTTCAGCAGACGCTGCAGTCCTATAAGAACCTGCAGGACATCATCGCCATTCTGGGTATGGACGAACTGTCCGAAGAAGATAAGCTGACCGTTGCCCGTGCACGTAAGATCCAGCGCTTCATGTCGCAGCCGTTCCACGTGGCTGAAGTGTTCACGGGCACGCCGGGCGTCCTGGTGTCGTTGGAAGACACCATCAAGGGCTTCAAGGGTATCGTCGACGGCGAGTACGACCACCTGCCGGAAGCGGCATTCTACATGGTCGGCACCATCGAAGAGGCCACCGAGAAGGCCAAGAAGCTCGCCGCCGAAGCGGCTTAAGCGGGCGCCGAAGGAGACGTAAATGGCCGATACGGTCGAATTTGAACTGGTCTCGCCGGAACGGCTCCTAAAATCGGAGCCGGTGGAGATGGTCGTCGTGCCGGGTGCCGAGGGCGACGTCGGTATCCTGCCGAACCACTCGCCGCTGATCTGCACGGTGCGTCCGGGCGTCATCAAGGTGATGGAGGGCAATAAGGTGACAGAAGAGATCTTCGTCGCTGGCGGTTTCTGCGAAGTTTCGCCGGAACGCTGCACCGTCCTCGCCGAGGAAGCCCTGATGGTCGAAGACATAGATGCCGGCGAAGCGCGTGAGCGTCTCAGCGCGGCCGAAAAGGCCGTGTCCGAGGCCGGTGAAGACGGCAAGGGGAAAGCCGAGGACGAACGACGTATCGCCGAAGCGATGGTGGCCGCCGCCGCGTCGGCCTGACCTGTCCTAACGGGAGAGTTTTGAAACGCGGCGCTCCGGCGCCGCGTTTTTTTGTTTGGAAATGACAATGACCGTGATCGAGATCGATATTATGCCTTTCTGGGCCGTCACTCAGTCCCGCAACAAGGGCGCCGTGGCGATCCTGCGACGATTGGCCGGTCGCATGACCGGAGACGCGCGGGCGTCGGCATTCACGCCTGTGCCGCATCGAGGAGATTGACTGCCCGCCCCTGCAGGGGACGGCGAAGTTGCAGGATTGAGAAAATGAACACGATCAAGACGGAGCGGCTGACGCTCCGGCCCTATACAGAAGCGGATTTCGAGGCATTCGCCAAGATGCATTCGGACCCGCTTCTCAAAGCCAATACCCATGCCAAGGCCATGAACCGGCTGCAGGCGCGTGACTTGTTCGACGGCTACCGCGCCGCCTTCACCAGGGACGATTTCGGGATGCTGAATATCCGCCTCACCGACGGTGATCTCGATGTTGGCGAATGCGGGCTCTGGTATCGCCAGGACGCGGGTGGCTACACGCTGCGTTACACCATCCGCAAGGAGCACTGGAATCTGGGTTACAGTCTCGAGGCGGTACGCGCCGTGCTGACGGACGCCTTCGCAAACCGGGAACTGGAACGGGTACAGGCCATTGCCATGCACCACAACGTACGTTCGGTAAAGGTGTTGGAGCGGGCCGGCTTCCTGCAGACGGAGAACCATTTTCGCGATGTGCAAGGGTTCCTCAGGTTCGAACTGACGCGGAGCCGCTGGTTGCACATAGCTGTGGCGTAGCTACTCGCCCTTGAGCCGGTCGGTCTCTCGCCGTTCGCGCTTGGTCGGTCGGCCGGCGCCGCGTTCGCGCTGTGCCACCGGGGCAGGCCGATCCGGGTCGTTCTTTCTCGGTGTCGGCGGGGACAGGTCGTTATAGAGCGCCTGCGCCTCCGAGGCGGGGCCGCGCCGCGTCGCCAACGCCACAATCTCGATGACGCGGACCTGCGGGCCCTTGACGAAAGTCAGCACGTCGCCGGGTTTGACGCTGTGGTTCGCCTTCTCGATCCGTTGCTTGTTGACCCGGACATTCCCGCCGGTAACGAAGCCCTGCGCCAGTGTTCGGGTTTTGAAAAAGCGCGCGTGCCAGAGCCACTTGTCGATGCGGATCGTATCGCCGGTCAAACTCAGCCCCCGAGCGACAGATCTTTGAGCTTGGCGAAGGGCGAATGCGGATCAGCCGCTGTAGCCGGTTTTTGTGACCGCTTGCGGCGCTTGGCGGGGGGAGGCTTGGTTTCCTGCGCGCGCATGGGCCGGTAGCGGTCCTCCGGCGTGCCATCGTCGGTCTTTCTCTGGATGCGCTTAAAACCGATGGCCCGCATGACGCCGGGGAAATCATCTAGGGTCGCGCCGATCAGCGACAGGAGTTCCGGGGACGGCAGGAACGGACCGCCCTTGGCCGCGAGCCATGCTTTCGACGTCAGACGCTCGGCCATGTCGATCCGCACCGCGAGCGGGCCCAGCGGCCGATAGCCGCAGGCCTCGAGGAAATTCAGGTCGTCACCTTTGCCGATCGGCACGGACACCCGACCGGGCGTCGGCAGGGGCGGGACAGCGGGGTACCCGCCCGCGAGCGCCCAAAGCAGTGCCCTCCATCGCACCGCCTCAGGTTTCAAGAGCGCCGGCATATAGGCCATGTCGCGGCCGATCCTGACGCCGAAACCGCGAAGCTGTTTGCGGTCGCTTTTGCTGAGTGCATCGATCTGTTGCGACGCGTTCCCGCGGCGCAGCGACCCGAGCCCCTCCAGCAATTGAAACCCTAGACCGCGCGCCGCGCCTTTCAGTTCGGTGTCCTGCACCTTGAAGAGGTCCGCGAAAACACGGTCGACCTGCGTCTCGACCCATTCCCGTACCCGGCGCTCGACGGCGGTACGTTCCGGCGCATCCAGCAAATCCCCGGCAAGCGCCTGGACGTCGGGCCTGAGCGTCGATTTCCCCGGAATCAGACGCGCCACCTCAACGCTTTCCCACATAATCCTGGGCAGCCGGTCGTCGTTCGGGGATTCCAGTGCGAACGCCTTGTCGTTTGATGCGGCGATGATACGGGCCTTGCGCGCGACCTCGTGACGGACGGCGCGGTGCGCGGCATTGGCGACGGCGCGGCCGGCGTCGCCCTCGATCCCGTGATCGAAATAAAAGCGGAGCCCGTGCAGCCGGCCGACCGGTTCGCCCTCGATCAGCACCTCGCCGTTGGTGCGTACGGCCGCTGTCAGGTCCGGGTTGTCCTTGAGCTTGTTGATCAGCACCGACGTCTTGCGGTCGACGAAGCGGTGTGTCAGCCGTTCGTGCAGCGCGTCGGACAGCCGGTCCTCGATGGCGCGGGTCCGTTCCTGCCAGTGCTCGGCATCTTGGATCCAGTCGTTCCGGAACGACACGTATGTCCAAGTCCGGATGCCGGCGATACGGCCGATCAGGGTATCGATATCGCCATCGGTGCGGTCCAGACGCTTGACGTTGGCGGCGACCCAATCCGGGGCCAGCCGTTCGGTGCCGGTGGTCAGGTTGCGGTAAATGGCCATCGCGAGGTTGGCGTGCGCATCGCTCATCACGCCTCGGAAATCGGGGATCTGGCAAACGTCCCACAGGAGTTCGACGCGCTTCTTTCCCTTGGCGGTGGCGGTCACGTCCGGTTCCTTGCGCAGCCGGTCGAAGATCATTTCGTCGTCGGCGCGCCGGGTGCGCTGCAAACCGGCAATTGCCGGGCGTTGGTTGAGACTGTTCCGGAGTGCCGCGAGCGATGATGTATCCAGGTCGGTATTGCGCCAGTAGATATGTTCGAGCGCATTGAAACGGTGTTCCTCGATTCGTTCGGCGATCTCATCCGAGAGCGTGCCGGCCTCGACCGTGGTGCCGAAGGTGCCGTCGTTCATGTGCCGGCCGGCGCGGCCCGCCGCCTGCGCCAGTTCCGGTGCCGCCAGGTGGCGTACCTTGCGGCCGTCGAACTTCTTGAGCGCCGCGAACGCGACATGATCGACGTCCATGTTTAGGCCCATGCCGATGGCGTCGGTGGCGACCAAGTAGTCCACCTCGCCGGTCTGGTACATGGCGACCTGGGCGTTGCGGGTGCGCGGGCTCAGCGCGCCCAGCACCACGGCGGCGCCGCCCCGCTGACGCCGGATCAACTCGGCGATGGCGTAGACGTTGGATGCCGTGAACGAGACGATGGCCGAGCGCGGCGGCAGCCGGTTGATCTTGGCGGGACCGACATGGGTCAGGATCGAGAACCGGGGCCGGGTCACGATTTCGGCCTCGGGCACCAGCCGCTTCAGTAACGGGCGGATGGTTTCCGCGCCCATGAACATGGTTTCGGCGCGACCGCGCGCGTGCATCAACCGGTCGGTGAAGATATGCCCCCGGTCCGGGTCCGCGCACATCTGAATTTCGTCGATGCCGACGAAGGCGAACGTGCGGTCGACGGGCATCGATTCGACCGTGCACATGAACCAGCGTGCGTCTTTCGGCAGGATCTTTTCCTCGCCGGTGATCAGTGCGACTTGATCCTTACCCTTGATGGAGACGGCGCGGTCGTAATTTTCGCGAGCCAGAAGCCTGAGCGGGAAGCCGATCATGCCGGACGCGTGGCCCAGCATGCGGTCCATCGCGTAGTGGGTTTTACCGGTGTTTGTCGGGCCCAGGACGGCGATAATTCGTCCCGGTTCATCGAAAGCCGCAGCCATGCAACGACACTGGCGCGATGCCGATCGGATTTCAAGCCTGTATGTCTGTTGTCAGGTTCGTGAAGCAGGATTGCGGTGAAGCGCTGGGTCGTTAAGATAATTGCGCTCTGGAGGGAAAGAACGGCATGCGTATTCTTGTCGTTGATGACGACCATTTTTCACTGCTTGCGGTGGCCCGGCCTTTGCGTCAGGCCGGGTACGAGGTGGTCGAGGCGATGCGCGCCGAACAGGTGCTCGCGGCCGCCGAGAAAGGCGATTTCGGCGTCATCGTCATGGATATCTTCATGCCCGGCATGGGCGGTATCGAGGCGATCCAGCAGATCCGCGCCAAGAACCCCGATACGCACATCATTGCGATTTCGGCGGGTATGGGGAACATGCCCGCCGACGATGTGGTCCGCGCCGCGATCAAGATCGGCGCGGACAAGGGGTACGCCAAACCGATCGATATCGACCGGCTGATGCAGGCTGTCCGCGAAATCGGCGCGCCGCCGCCCGCCAAACAGGCCTGAGCCCCGGATTTTCGCGGTTTCAGGGGTTGCGAAGAGGAAAGATTGTCCACATATCCGGCATGGTTATGGTGCTGGCGAGGTTTGCCTGCGCCGTCTGACGACGTATACGGGTGGAAACGAACATGAGCAAAGAAACCTATTCCTTTCAGGCCGAGGTCGGGAAGATTCTCGATATCGTGGCCCATTCCCTTTACAGCCAGAAGGAAGTTTTCCTGCGTGAATTGATCTCCAACGCGTCTGACGCCTGCGACAAGCTGCGCTACCGGATGCTGACCGAACCGAACCTGGTCGAGGGTTCGGGCGTTTTCGAGATCGGCATCGGCATCGATCCCGAGGCCAAGACGTTGACCGTTACGGACAACGGCATCGGCATGAGCAAGGACGACATGATCGATTCGCTCGGCACCATCGCCAAGTCGGGGACGCAGGTTTTCATGGAGAGCCTGAAGGAGGCCCAGGCCGGCGGCGACGACGCCAAGATGGCGTTGATCGGCCAGTTCGGCGTCGGCTTCTACTCATCCTTCATGGTCGCCGAGAAGGTCGAGGTGATCAGCCGCAAGGCCGGCGAAGACGCCGCCTTTCGATGGACCTCCGACGGCCACGGTTCGTTCGAGATCGAGGACGCCGAGCGGGCCGGTCATGGCACCGACGTCATCGTCCATCTCAATAAGGATGCCAAGGAGTTTCTGGAAGCAGCGCGCGTCGAGAACGTGGTCAAGACGTACTCGGACCACATTGCCCAGCCGGTGGTGTTGAAGGCAGCCAAGGACGACGACGAGGACAAGACCCTCAACAGCGCATCGGCGCTCTGGACACGCGACAAGAAGGACATCACCGACGAGCAGTACAACGAGTTCTACCACCACGTCGGCATGGCCTTCGACGAACCGTGGATGGTGCTGCACAACAAGGCCGAAGGGGTCGTCAGTTACACCAACCTGCTGTTCATTCCGTCTTCCCGCCCGTTCGACCTGTTCCACCCTGAACGCAAGGGGCATCTGAAGCTCTATGTGAACCGGGTCTACATTACAGATGACTGTGACGCCCTGATCCCCGCCTATCTGCGTTTCGTGAAGGGGATCGTCGACAGCGAGGATATCGATCTCAACGTCAGCCGCGAGATGCTGCAGCACAATCCTGCGGTCGCCAAGATCAGCAAGGCGCTGGTCAAGCGCGTCCTGGGTGAGCTCAAGAAGAAAGCCGACAAGAAACCGGACGAATACGCCGAGTTCTGGGATACCTTCGGGATGGTGCTCAAGGAAGGTATTCATGAGGATTTCGAGAACCGGGACCGGCTTATGGAACTGGCGCGTTTCAAGTCGTCCGCCGTCGACGGCTGGACCTCGCTGAAGGACTATGTCGAGCGGATGAAGGAGGGCCAAGACGCGATCTACTACATCTCCGCCGAGGACGCCGAGCACGCCGCGAGAAGTCCGCAGCTCGAAGGCTTCCGCGCCAAGGGCATCGAGGTGCTTTTCATGACCGATCCGGTGGACGAGTTCTGGATGCCCGCCGTTGGCCAGTTCGAGGAGAAGCCGTTCAAATCCGCGACCCGGGGCGGTGTCGATCTCTCCAATATCAAGGACGCGGACAAAACGGATGATACGGACGAGACCCAGGAAGACGCGGTCTCCGGTGTCGATGCGTTGACCGCCGCCTTCAAGCTGGCGCTCGGCGACAGGATCAAGGACGTGCGAACGTCATCGCGCCTGACCGACAGCCCGGTGTGCTTGGTCGCCGACGAGGGCGACATGGACATGCATCTGGAGAAACTGTTGAAGGCGCACAACCAGCTCGACGCCGCGTCGCCGCGCGTGCTCGAGGTTAATCCGAAGCATGCGCTGATCCGGCATCTGGCGGGCGTGGCCGAAAAGGACGCGAGCGACAGCGCGCTCAATGACGCGGCTTTCCTGCTGCTCGATCAGGCCCGCATCGTCGAGGGCGAGCCGGTAGACGACCCGCAGGACTTCATCAAGCGGATGACGGCGGTGATGCAGAAGGGGCTGGCGGCGTAATAAAACGTCTCACCCTTCGAGACCAACCTTCGGTTCTCCTCAGAGTGAGGCGCTTTGATTCTGTCCTCATCCTGAGGGCTTGCGAAGCGGGCGTCTCGAAGGATGAGGTTTGAGATCAGGCAAGCGACGCGCAGAACCGCTGAATACGCGAGCACGCGTCTTCGAGCACGTCCGTCGCCGTCGCATAGGAAATGCGGAAATGCGGGCTGAGGCCGAAGGCTTCGCCGTGCACTGCAGCGACGCCTTCCGCATCCAGAAGTTCGACCACGAAATCCTCGTCGTTTTCGATGACCTTGCCGCCTGGTGTTTTCTTGCCGATCACGCCGGCGCAAGACGGATAGACATAGAACGCGCCCTCCGGCGTTAGACAGCTCAGGCCCGGTGCCTGGTTGAGCATGCTGACGACGAGATCGCGGCGGTCGCGGAAGACCTTGTTGTTCTCCTCAATGAAATCGTGCGGGCCGTTCAGCGCGGCTACCGATGCCGCCTGCGAAACGGCGGCCGTGTGCGTGATCGATTGCGACTGCACCATGGTCATGGCCTTGATCAGTTCCTTCGGACCGCCGGCGAAACCGACGCGCCAGCCGGTCATGCAGTACGCCTTCGACATGCCGTTCATGGTCAGCGTGCGGGATTTCAGTTCCGGCGCGACCTGGGCGATGGTCTTGAACCTGAAACCGTCGTAGACGAGGTGTTCATAGATGTCGTCGGTCAGGATCCACACCCGTTCGTGCTTCTTGAGTACGTCCGCGAGCGCTTTCAGATCGTCCTCGGTATAGCCGCTGCCGGTCGGGTTCGACGGCGAGTTGAGGATCAGCCACTTGGTCTTCGACGTGATCGCGGCTTCGAGTTGCTCCGGCGTCAGCTTGAAATCCGCTTCCTTCGGGCAATCCACGATCACCGGTTTGCCGCCGAACAGGACCGCCACGTCCGGATAGCTGACCCAGTAGGGCGCGGGCACGATCACCTCGTCGCCCGGATCGAGCGACGCCATCATGGCGTTGAAGATCACCGGCTTGCCGCCGCAACTGACGTGAATTTCGTCGCGGCCGTACTCAAGATCGTTGTCGCGTTTGAACTTGGCGCTGATCGCGTCCAGCAACTCCGGCGTGCCGTTGACGCCGGTGTAGCGTGTCATGCCCTCGTCCAGCGCCGTTTTCGCGGCCTCGATGACGTGTGCCGGGGTGTCGAAATCGGGCTCGCCCGCGCTCAGCGAAATGATGTTGCGGCCCTCGGCGGCGAGATCGCGCGCCTTCTGGGTGATGGCGATGGTGGGGGACGGCTTGATGACGCTCAAACGGTCGGCGACGATGGACATCGGTGAACTCCGCGGATTGTGTCTGGCAGGTCGATTTGAACCGGCGGAACTTTACGCCCGGTCTTCCCTTGCGGCAAGCCTTGCCCCGATTTCATCTCATTTTCCACCTAATGACGCCAAAATGACGATGTCCGATGCGTGGACCAGTATTTTCGGGAGCACCGAAGCTATGTACTGCGCCATTTCTCTTTGTCCATTCGATATCGGGCGCGCATGAAACGGCCGCCGTCCCGCCGCATGCGCGAGATCATCGGGATCGTCCTGATCGCGGCCGGTCTCGTGCTGGCCGGGTACGGGCTGTTTATTCCGGCCAAGGCGGCGCTGGCGCAGATGCTGCTGGAGCGGGCCTGGGCAGCGGCACCCGCGCACGGGGCCGCGCCCCGTCCGTGGCCGTGGGCCGATACACGTCCGGTGGCGCGGATATCGCTGTCCCGGCATCAGGTGTCGGTGATCGTACTGGCGAGCGCCGACGGCCGTTCCCTGCCGTTCGGTCCCGGGCATGTCGCCGGCACCGCCCTGCCGGGCGGGTTGGGGCACAGCGTCGTCGCCGCGTACCGAGACACGCATTTCGCCTTCCTGAAGGATGTCCGCATCGGTGACCGGATCGACGTTGAACGTCCGGGCGGCCTGGAAATCGGCTACGTGGTGGTCGAGAAGAACGTTCTTGACGTCCGCAAGCAGGATATCGTCCTTGATCCCGGCGCCGACGTGCTGACCCTCGTCACCTGCTACCCGTTTACCGATTGGGATCCGAGCGGGCCGCTACGCTATGTGGTGACGGCGGTGGCGGCGCCGCCAGCCTAGCACCGGGCGCTCAGGTTCCCTATATTCGGGGCATGGATACGCGCCCCATCTTCATCCCCGAAGCCCGCCCGGCCTTCAGCGAGGCGGCTGAATACAAGCTGACGTCGCCGTTCGAGCCGTCGGGCGACCAGCCGCAGGCGATCGAGCAACTGACCGAAGGGCTGCATAGCGGCGAGCGCGCGCAGGTGTTGCTGGGTGTCACCGGGTCCGGCAAGACCTTTACGGTCGCACACTGCCTGCAGAACCTGAAGCGTCCGGCGCTGGTGCTCGCGCCCAACAAGACGCTGGCGGCGCAGCTCTATTCGGAGATGAAGGACTTCTTTCCGGATAACTCGGTCGAGTATTTCGTCAGCTACTACGACTATTACCAGCCGGAAGCCTACGTGCCGCGCACCGACACCTATATCGAGAAGGACGCGTCGATCAACGAACAAATCGACCGCATGCGTCACTCGGCGACCCGCGCGCTGCTGGAACGGCCGGATACGATCATCGTCGCCTCGGTGTCGTGCATCTATGGTATCGGTGCCGTCGAGACGTATTCCGAGATGACGGTGAAGCTGAAACCGGGCATGACCATCGAGCAGCGCGAGCTGATGAAGAGCCTGGTGCAGCTTCAGTACCAGCGCAACGACCAGAATTTTTACCGGGGCGCGTTCAGGGTCCGGGGCGACCTGATCGAGCTTTTCCCGAGCCACCTGGAAGATCGGGCGTGGCGGCTGTCGTTCTTCGGCGACGAGTTGGAGGGGATATGGGAGATCGATCCCCTGACCGGTGAGAAAACGTCGACGCTGGCGGAAATCACGGTCTATCCCAACAGCCACTACGTCACCCCGCGGCCGACGTTGATGCAGGCGATCCCCCAGATTCAGGAAGAGATGAAACTGCGGCTGGACGAGCTTCGCGCGCAGGACAAGCTGCTGGAGGCGCAGCGGCTCGAGGAGCGCACGACCTTCGATATCGAGATGCTGGAAACCACCGGTCACTGCGCCGGGATCGAGAACTATTCCCGGTATCTCACCGGGCGCAATCCGGGCGACCCGCCGCCGACGCTGTTCGAATACCTGCCGGAAAACGCGGTGCTGGTGGTCGACGAAAGCCACGTCACGGTGCCGCAGATCGGCGGCATGTACCGGGGCGACTATAACCGTAAATCGACGCTGGCCGAGTACGGCTTCCGACTGCCGTCGTGCGTCGACAACCGGCCGCTCAAGTTCGAGGAATGGGACGCCATGCGCCCGCAGTCGATCTTCGTTTCGGCGACGCCGGGCCCGTGGGAGATGGAGCGCACCGGCGGTGTGTTTGTCGAGCAGGTGGTCCGCCCGACCGGCCTGATTGACCCCGAATGCATCGTCCGCCCGGTGGAAACCCAGGTCGACGACCTGCTGGGCGAATGCCGCGATGTCGCGGCGCGTGGCATGCGCGTGCTGGTGACGACGTTGACCAAGCGCATGGCCGAGGACCTAACCGAATACCTGCACGAGCACGGAATCCGCGTGCGCTACATGCACTCCGATATCGACACCCTGGAACGTATTGAAATCATTCGTGATCTACGGCTGGGCGCGTTTGACGTGCTGGTCGGCATCAACCTGCTCAGGGAAGGGCTCGACATTCCGGAATGCGCGCTGGTCGCCATTCTTGACGCCGACAAGGAAGGCTTCCTGCGCTCCAAGACCTCGCTGGTGCAGACCATCGGCCGCGCCGCGCGCAATGTCGACGGCCGGGTGATCCTTTATGCCGACAAGATGACGGAAAGCCTGGAGTACGCCATCGGCGAGACCGACCGCCGCCGCGAAAAGCAGAAGGCGTTCAACGAGGAACACGGCATCACGCCGGAAAGCATCAAGAAGAACATCTCCAACGCCATCGAAAGCGTCTACGAGAAGGATTACGTCACCGTCGACACCGGCGTTTCCGGCGAGACCCAGCACGTCGGCCACAACATCCAGAAGGTCATTGCCGACCTGAACGACCGTATGCAGGCCGCCGCCGCCAACCTGGAGTTCGAGGAAGCGGCCAGGCTCAGGGACGAAATCCGACGCCTGGAAGCGCACGAACTGGGCCTCGACCGGCCCGGGGTCTCCAACAAGGCTCGCGCCAGGTGGGAGCCTGAAGGGAAAAAGAAGAAGCGGAAGAAGGGGCGGTAGCCTATAGGCGGCCTCGGGTGGCGGGATCGTTCGACGATCGCTAGCCTTCAACTACCCCGTTGTTTTCCGATAAACCACCGAAAGATTGTTGGCCGGCATTTCGACGGTCTCGATCAGGTCGAGTCCGCGCCGTCCGGCCTCCTCGACGACCTGGTCCAGATCGCGGATGCCCCAACTTGGGTCGCGCAGCCTGAGGGATTGGTCGAACTGCGCATTCGAGGGTGCCGTATGCTCGCCGCTGATCTTGTAGGGTCCGTACATGTAAAGGATACCGCCCTCGGGCAGGATGCGTGCGGCACCGTCCAGAAGCCCGATGCACACGTCCCAAGGCGCGATATGGATCATGTTCGCATTGATAATGGCGTCCGCTGCCTCGACAGGCCACGGGTTCCGCGTGACGTCGAGGTCGACCGGCGCCCGCAGGTTCGAAAGCCCGGCTTCCGCCCGCCACGCTTCGACCGATGCCCGGAGTTCCGGGTCGATGTCGCTCGGTTGCCATTCCAGGGCCGGGAGCGCGGCGGCGAAATGCACCGCGTGCTGACCGGTGCCGCTGGCGATTTCGAGCACCAGGCCGCTGTCCGGCAAGACCCGTTCGAGGACGTCCAGGATCGGCCCCTTGTTCCGTTCCGACGCCGCCGAAAGCTGTTTCAGGTATTCGCCTCGTTCCATGGCCCGGAGGGTGCCGTCCGTGCCGCCGCCCGGCAAGCTAAAACCGCAGTTTAATCATGGTTGTTACGCTGATAGCCCTGTGATACCCAACCGCATGCTTGCGAAAATAAAATCGTTCCTGAATGGGGATGAGGCGGCGCCCCAGACCGATACCGACGACGCCGACGAACTGGCCGCCGCCGCGGTCGCGGTGCTGGTGGAATCGTCGCTGCTGGACGGAGACTTCGATCAGCGTGAGCGCGAGGCGATCGTCGGCATACTGGTTGATCGTTTCGGCTTATCGGCGGATGATGCGGAACAGTTGATCGATACGGCGGTGGAACAGCACCACGACGCCAACCGGGTATACGCGGCGACGCGCCTGATCCGTGACGCGTTTTCCGACGCCGAACGTATCGATATGATGGAAATGCTGTGGGAGGTCGCTTATGCGGATGGTGAGCTGCATGATTACGAAGCGAACCTCGTCAGACGGGTCGCCGGATTGCTCTACGTGCGCGACCGAGACAGCGGGATCGCCCGCAAGAGAGTATTAGAGCGCTTGGGTTTGGATATTACCGAGTGAGGACACGCGAATGACGTACATCGTTACCGAAAATTGCATCA
Source organism: Rhodospirillales bacterium (assembly GCA_965229805.1). GTDB lineage: Bacteria > Pseudomonadota > Alphaproteobacteria > Rhodospirillales > Casp-alpha2 > UBA4479. The sequence continues at coordinate 885,155 of CBDDJO010000001.1, forward strand.
AGTGTAAGTATCAGGATTGTGTCGAGGTTTGCCCCGTCGACTGCTTTTACGAGGGCGAGAACTTCCTCGTCATTCATCCCGACGAATGTATCGATTGCGGCGTCTGCGAACCCGAATGCCCGGCTGAGGCGATCATTCCCGATACCGAGCCCGGCGTCGAAAAGTGGCTCGAAATCAATACCAAATTCGCCGCCATCTGGCCGAATATCACCCGCAAGGGCGATCCGCTGCCCGATTCCGAGGAATGGGACGGCAAACCGGACAAAGAGGCCATGTTGAGCGAGAATCCCGGGAAAGGCGACTAACGCTTTATAAAATAAAGAGAATTTTTGTGCGGGGCGGCCCATCCGGGTGCGCCCCGCCGCTCTTTTCTGCAGCGCAAAATTGTGGTATCATATTACTGAAAAATGACCTTACGTTTCGGGGCCTGTCGGGCCCCCTTTCAACGTCGGGGCGAAGGTTTGTATCTCTCATCCGCGCCGTGATCCGGGGCGGGTGAGTTTTGATGAGTGAGAGAAAAAGAAAACCCCATGGCTGAACTGCTATTCAATCCCGGTGATTTCGTTGTCTATCCGACGCACGGCGTCGGCAAGGTCCTCAGCGTCGAGGAGGAGGAAATCGCCGGTCACAGGCTGGAACTCTTCGTGATCAGCTTCGACCGCGACCGCATGACGCTGCGCGTTCCGGTCGCCAAGGCCGCCAATTCCGGCCTGCGCAAGCTTTCGTCCAAGAAGCGCATGGACGAGGCCATCCAGACACTGAAGGGCCGTCCGCGCGTCAAGCGCACGATGTGGAGCCGTCGTGCCGCCGAGTACGATCTCAAGATCAATTCCGGCGACCCGGTGTCGATCGCCGAGGTCGTGCGCGACCTGCACCGCAACGTCGGTCAGCCGGATCAGTCATTCTCCGAACGGCAGATCTATGAACAGGCGCGTGACCGTCTGGCATCCGAACTCGCCGCCGTCGAAAAGACCGACGTCGATAAAGCGACGACCAAGCTCGAACAAATCCTGGAAGCGGCGTAAGGCCGGTGACGGCGCCGTCGGAAACGACGGTGTCCGGAGGCTCCGGCGAGGGGCCCCGCGGTGTGCTGCCCGATAAAATAGTTTCCGGCGGACAGACCGGCGTCGATCGCGCCGCGCTGGATGCCGCCCTTGAACTCGGCCTCCGATGCGGCGGCTGGGTACCGCGCGGTCGCCGCGCCGAGGACGGGCCGATCCCGGCGCAATATCCGATGCAGGAGATGAAAAGCTCGGCCTATGCCGCGCGGACCCGCCAGAATGTGGTCGACAGCGACGCAACGCTCATCCTGACCCGGGGCGCGCCGAACGGCGGCACCGCCGAGACACTGGCCATCGCCCAGGAACTGAAGAAGCCCTATCACATCATCGATCTCAGGCGCACCCATTCACCGCTGGCGGCGCTGCGCTGGCTCGAGGCGAAACGGCCGAAAGTGCTGAACGTTGCCGGGCCGCGCGAGAGCGGGGCAGGCGGGATCTATGAGGAAGCGCTTTCGGTGCTGACCCACCTTCTGCAACTTGCGGCGGGCTCCAGACCCTAGTTGCCGATCACTTTGACCCGTTCGCCGGTGGCGAGACCGTCCGACACCACATTCATGTTGAGGGCGCGGAACCAGGCGTCGTTATATTTGCCGAGTGGCATGGTGCTCGAGAACGTCTCCGGTGTATCTCCGGCATTGACGGTCCTGAGCCGGATATGCGGCGGGTTGATGTCCTTGCCTTCGCCAGGCGCGAGGGTGCGGAAGCTGTAGGTGGTCTGCCTGAGCGGCACCGACATCGCGGACGTGACGGCAGGCTCGGTCAGAAACGCAAATCGATAAATCCGGTCGCGCGCGGCGCGGATGGCGATCAGGCGGATGTCCATTTCGCCCTTGTTCGTGGTGACCCGCGCCGTGCCGGTCGCCGCCTCCAGGTTGTTGATGGTCAGGCGTTCCAGGTTGGCCGGCTGGAAATTCGCCTTCGGCCCCCAGTGACGGCCGACGTAGTCGATCAGATTGGGCATGCCGGTCGCGACCTTCGGACTTTCCATGTCGAAAATGATCGTCGTGCCCTTGCCGTCAGTGCCGACCACGTCGGACTTGCCGTTGTTGACCTTGAAGTTCGGCGGAAACGCGAACTGGAAACCGAGATCCGGGTGAATGAAGGTATCGCCCTTCATGAACCCTTCCTTCGGATCCTTACCGAACAACACGCCGTCGATCCGTGACAGGAAATTCTGGCGCGCACGGATCGCATTGGGCGGCATCTGTTCGGTTGCGATCTGGCGCGCCTGTTCGATCCGGTCCGTCGTGCGCGGGTGTGTCGACATGATGTTGTAATCGTTCTTGGGCCGTCCCGCCATCTCTGCCTCGATCCCGTTTTGCATGTCGAGTTTGGCGAAGAAATCCGTGAGGCCGGACGGGTTGTAGCCGGCACGGGTCATGTAACGGGCGCCGAGCCGGTCGGCTTCCAACTCCTGCGAGCGGGAATAGCTCTGCAGCGCGGCCTGCGCGCCGAACGAGACGACGTTGCCGAGACCGCTCGGCGCGCCGAACACGCTGCCGAGGATGCCGACGGCGGTCAGGCCGAGATTGGTCGCCACCGCCGATGAGTATCGCTGCGCGGAATGCCGGGCCGTCACGTGGCCGATTTCGTGACCGATGACACCGGCCAGTTCGGCCTCGTCCTCGCAGAGCGTGATCAGACCGCGCGAAATATAGACGTATCCACCCGGCAGCGCGAAGGCATTGACGGTATCGTCGTTGAGCACGAAGAACTGAAACTCCGCGTTCGGGGTTTCGGATTGCGCGACCAGTTTCTTGCCGAGCGCGGAGACATAGGCCTGCAATTCGGCATCGCTGTAAGTGCCGCCGAAGGCTTCCAGCATCTTCGGATGCTCTTCGGCGCCGACACGCATCTCGTCCTCTTCCGACATGAAGGCGGTGAAACTCTGTTCGCCGGTGGCGCGATTGGTGGTGCAGCCCGAAACCGCGGCCGCGGCAACGAGAAGTACACAGAAAATCCAGCCGAAACGTCGGTTCATATCGATTTCAAACTCTCTTTCAGTTGGTACGAGGAGGAGCTTACCTCATCAGCCGTCTATTTCTCAACGAAGGCGATTTGATGGCACCTCAGCGGCCCAGAAGCTCGATCTGTTCGGGGTGTGAGGCCTTTATCATCGGTCCGTTGCGCTTTGAGAGCCAGCCTCTGACGCGGATTGCGCGGCCCGACCAGTCGCGCGGATGGGGCGTCATTTCCCCAAACCGTTTCAGGGACTTGTAGTCGATGGAGACCGTGAAGTCTTGGCGCCAATCGGCACCGAAATTGAGATAAACCGTGCCCTTGACCTGAGCGGCGTCGAGGATGCGGCCCTCGATCACCTGAAACGTGCCGAGTTCGCCCAGCAGTGCCTCTTGGTCCGGATTGCGGATGGCATAGTAAGGAAGCCCCCAGATGCCGCGCCGCTGGGCGCGCGCCGCTTGTTCCAGCACCAGCATTTCGGTGACGAGGCCCCGGTTGTCCGGGAAGCTGTAGACCCGCGCCATGCCGCGTCTGAGCATTTCCCCTTGTACCCAAAGCGGCGCGTCCCTGACGTCCAGTACATGAAGATGCGCCAGCCATCGCGCATAACGGTCGCGCCGCGCACCGGTGAAGCTGAGCGTTACCTGCTTGCCGAGCACCATGTCGGAGAGCGCCTTTTTCGCTTCCGGCGCCAGTGGCCATGTCGGGAAGCCCTTGCGCCCCAGCGGCAGCTTCGGCGCCTGGATGCCGACAAGCCGGATTTCCGCCCCGTCCTTGTACGGCGGGTCGATAAAAATCGTGTCACCGTCAACGATGTCGGTGACGGTCGCCGTGTGGACCGGCTCCGCCCGGACCGGCAGGACAATGAAAATCAGCAGGATGTGTACCAGCCTAAGCATCGATGTAACCATTCATCATCGCGACGACCTCTTCCGCCGATTTGCCGCTTGCCCGCAGCTCGCGGAGTGTCAGCGACTTGTCGCGCTTGGCGAAACGTTTGCCGTCGGTGTCCGTCAGCAGCGGATGGTGGTGATAGCCGGGGACGTCCAGATCCAGTAACGCTTGCAGCAGCCGGTGTACGTCCGTGGCCTCGAACAGGTCAGTGCCGCGGGTCACCAGCGTTACGCCCTGGACATGATCGTCGAGGGTGACAGCCAGGTGATAGCTGGTGGGTGTGTCCTTGCGGGCCAGCACCACGTCACCGAACCGGGCGGGGTTCGCCGTGACGGTGCCCGCCGTCGCGTCCGTCCATGTCAGTGGGCCGGTACGGTTGGTCGCGGATTCCATATCGAGCCGGATCGCATGCGCTTCACCGGCGCCGATGCGGTCTTCGCGCGCCGCCCGGCTCAGATGACGGCAGGTGCCCGGATAGACCGGTCCGTCCGGCCCGTGTGGCGCGCCGCCGGCGGCATCGATTTCCGCCTTGATGTCCCTGCGGGTGCAGAAACACGGATAGGTCAGCCCGGCATCCGCCAGTTTTCCGAGCGCCGCCGCATAGTCCTCGAAATGCGCCGACTGGCGACGCACCGGGGTTTCCCATGCGAGGCCGAGCCAGGCCAGATCCTCGAAGATAGCGGCCTCGAATTCCGCGCGGCAGCGTCCCCGGTCGATATCCTCGATTCTGAGCAGGAAGCGCCCGCCGCATTCAGCCACCGTCCGTGCCGCGAAACATGCCGAATAGGCGTGGCCCAGATGCAGGTATCCGGTCGGGCTCGGCGCAAAACGGGTAACGGTGGTCATCTCGGCTCCCGGTCTGAAAACGGCTGCGCGGGGTGACAATAGTGAACGATATGCGCTACCACTTGTGCACCCTAATCTTTGGAGCATGCAAGTATGAGTGACGAAACCCCGGACCTGCCGAAGCTGAGCGGCCCCACCCTGGAGCCGCTGGGCGGCCGCACGCCGAAGCAACTGGTGATTCTGTGCCACGGCGTTGGGTCCGACGGCGATGACCTGATGGGCTTGGCACCGTTCTTCCAGAAGGTATTGCCCGACGCCCGTTTCGTCTCGCCGCATGCGCCGTTTCAGTTCGACGGCGGGCCGGTTGGTTATCAGTGGTTCAGCCTGCAGGATTTCTCGGACGAAGCCCGCACCCAAGGTGTGCGCAAGGCGGCGCCGATCCTCGACGCATTCATCGACGAGCAGCTTGCCGTGCTCGGGCTCGAAGACAAGGATCTGGCGCTGGTCGGGTTCTCGCAGGGCACCATGCTGGCGCTCCATGTGGGGCTACGTCGGGCCAAGTCGTGCGCCGGGATCCTCGGCTATTCGGGGATGCTGGTCGATGTCGAGGCTCTGCCCGACGAGATCACCGCCAAGCCGCCGGTGCTGCTTTGTCACGGGCAGGCAGACGAGGTCGTGCCGTTCGACTTCATGCCGGCCGCGCTTTCGGTGCTTCGGTTGGCAGGTGTGCCGTGCGATGGGCTCGGACGCCCAGGCCTCGGCCACGGCCTCGATGATGACGCGGTGAAGGCGGGGATGTTCTTCCTTGCCGATGTGTTCGAAGTCGACTTGCAGGCCCCCAATCAGGCGTGATCGGGTCACGAAAGATTCATGCGCAAATATTTTGCATTCCTTCAATATCGTGTATTCTCTAGCGATCCTGGACAGGAGATTTAGTATTCAATGTCCATAGACGGCTATCCCGCCCTGGCCCTGAACGCGGACTTTCGTCCGCTGAGCTACTTTCCGCTCTCGCTCTGGTCCTGGCAGGAAGCCTTGAAAGCGGTTTTTCTCGACCGCGTCTCCGTTGTTTCCGAATACGATATCAAGGCGCGTTCTCCGTCGCAGGAATTCGCGCTGCCGAGCGTGATCGCGCTCAAGGAATACATCCCCATGAACCGACGTCCGGCGTTCACGCGTTTCAACGTGTTCCTGCGCGACGGGTTCACCTGCCAGTACTGTGGTGGGCGCATGGCGGCCGAGGAACTGACCTTCGATCACGTGGTGCCGCGCTGCCGGGGCGGACGGACGACATGGGAAAACGTGGTGACGGCGTGCTCGCCTTGCAATCTGCATAAGGGGCACAAGTTGCCCAAGCAGGTGAGAATGTTCCCGGTGCGGGAGCCTGTAAGGCCTACTTGCCATACGCTTCAGGAGAACGGCCGATCGTTCCCGCCAAACTTCCTTCACGAAAGTTGGCGGGATTTTCTTTACTGGGACACCGAACTCGAAGCCTGACCCGCAGACGTCTGGACAGCCGCCCTTCGTTGCTGCATATCTTCATATACGAAATTCGAGATATGAGGAGCGACCATGTTCAGCAAGGAAGGGTTCATTGAAGCGTGCGGTGCTGCCGTCAAGGAAGGCCAGACCGCCGTCCGCGAACTTGTTCAGGAAGCGGTCAGTGACCCGAACGGCATCGTCAGGGAACTGGGTGAGCCGAAGAAAGCAGGGATCGACCTGCTGCACCGTTCCGACGACCTGACGGTGATCAACTTCATCTGGTCGCCGTACATGACGCTCATCCCGCACAATCACAACATGTTCGCGGTCATCGGGCTTTATAACGGGCGCGAGGACAACGTATTCTGGAAGCGCACGGATAACGGCCTGGAGGCGGCCGGTGCCGACTCGCTCGGCACCGGCGACGTGGCGACGTTGGGACACGGCATTATCCACTCGGTCGCCAATCCTCTCGGTAAATACTCGGCGGCGATCCACGTCTATGGCGGCGACTTCTTCGAACCGGAGGAACCGCGCAGCGAATGGGATCATGAAACGCTTAAGGAGCGTCCGTGGGATGTGCAGACGACGCGCCGCGCCTTTGCCGAAGCCGAAGAACGCTATCTAGCGGGGTTGGCGTCAGCCGCCGAGTAGTCTCGTGGCACATGCTACGGCATAACTAAGCCCGCCAGCAGGGTTTCCGGCTTTCCAGCTTCGCGTCCCGGCCCGAGATGCCGAGGTCTCGCAGTTGCCAGGGCTCCATGTCACCGAGTTGGCGGCGCTGACGGCGACGCATGATCCAGAGATAGAACGTGCCGATCAGGTTGGGGAACAGCATGGTCCGGGTTCCTTATTGCTTTTGGCTGCCGAAGAGCTTGGTGAGCTCGCCGTGGCCGATTATGTTGTCGAGATAGCCGAGACCACCGGTTTGCAAGCCTGAGACCGCATCGCGCACAAGTGCCATCGTCGCGCACATGACGCTGCCGCCGGTGGAAATGCGGCGAACACCCATGGCTGCCAGTTCATCAAGCGGTATGTCGAAGCCTTTCATTCCGATCAGTACATTGACGGGCGTATCGACGGTATCCAGAAGTGCGGCAATCTGATCCCGCTTTCTCAGCCCCGGTATATAAAGACAGTCGGCCCCCGCGGCCTCGTAGGCCTTGATACGTTTGAGTGAATCGTTCAGGGGGTCGTCATGCGGCACCAGGAAGCACTCCGCCCGCGCCGTGAGAACGAACGGCACCCCGGCCTTGTCGATGGCCCCGCGTGCAGCCTGTATTCGTTCGACCGTTTCCTCGGCGCTCGCCAGTTCGTTGCCGCCGGTAAGCCGATGGTCCTCGATGCTGCCGCCCATGGCGCCGGCCTCGATCATCATGCGGAAGGTTTCGGCCACGTCATCGGGCGTTTCCCCGTAGCCGTCCTCGCTGTCGACGCTGACCGGGATATCGACCGCGTTACATATCGCCTCGACGGCGCGCAGGCACTCGTCGCGGCTGAGGTCGCCCTCGTAATCGGGCCGCGCCATGGTGTAGACGATGCCGGCGCTGGTGGTGCCGATGGCTTCGGCCCCGGCGGCCTCCATGATCCGTGCCGAACCGGCATCCCAGGCATTGGGCATGCGGATCATCGGGCCGTCCGTGTGACGTTTCAGAAAGTCGTTCTTGTGCATGGGGCGTTCCTCTCGTTGGATCGGGAATTACTTTAGCCGGACCATCTCCATTGTCATTCATAAACGCTTCGCTATTCATCGAAATATGATTGTATTGGGCGCACTGGCTTCGATCCGGCAGCCATGCCCGGGGCGTGTCCGTGTCGCAGATGGGCGCGGTTGTCTAAGGGCCGGCATGCGTCATATTCTGGCGACATCCGGCAAGCTGGGGCTCGACGCGTATGTCCGACGAAAAACAGGAATACCTGACCGCGAAGGAATTGGCCGCGCTGCTGCGGGTCAAGGAGCGCAAGGTCTACGAGCTGGCGTCAAACGGCGATATCCCTTGTACGCGCGCGCTTGGCAAGCTGCTGTTTGCGCGCGCGGCGATCGACCGGTGGCTGTCCGAGAGCAGCACTGGACAGGCGGTCGCTCAGCCGCAGGCGAAGGCGCGGCCCGGCGTTATGCTGGGCAGCCACGATCCGCTGCTGGAATGGGCGCTCCGGGAATCGAAATCCGGCATGGCGATGTTCTTCGACGGCTCCATGGACGGCGTTGAGCGTTTCGAGCAGGGAGACGGCATTGCCACGGGGTTGCATGTTTATGAGCCGGACACGAAAACCTGGAACGTCGAGACCGTGAAGGCGAGATTCGCCCGCAAGCCGGTGGTGCTGAGCCGGTGGATCTGGCGCGAGCGCGGGCTTATCTTCCGGCCCGAGCATGACGGCAAGATCACCGGAATCGAGAGCGTGACGGATGTCAAACTCGTTCCGAGACAATTGGAGGCCGGCAGCCAGCGGTTGCTCGAACACCTTCTCGACGACGCTGGCATCGACAAGACCAGGCTCCATCTCGCCGACGTCGCGCGTACCGAAACCGACGCCGCGCTCGCGGTCAGTGACGGCTCGGGTGATGTGGCATTGGGGCTTGCGTCGCTGGCACACCAGTACCGCCTCTCGTTCGTGCCGGTGATGCGCGAGCGCTTCGATCTTCTTGTCGACCGCCACGCCTGGTTCGAGGCGCCGATGCAGACGTTCTTTGATTTCTGCGCTTCGGAGACCTTCAGGAAGCGTGTCGCCGATCTCGGTGGCTACGACGCCGACGGCATGGGCAAGGTGTTGTTCAACGGCGTCGCATGAGATCTCCTGGAAAGTTGTTTCAGTAGCCACCATGCGCCCCAATGGATGCGTGCCCCCGCAATCAGAATGCAGAGCGACGTTCCTTTTGGCAGGCATTCGTGTTCGGGGCTTTACATGTCCAGTACAAGCAATACCGGCTGATGGTCGGATGCGGGCGTGTCCTCGTTAACCAGGACATCCCGGATACACTTCGTTGGGGTCCCGGCGACAAATAAGAAATCCCGGCAATGCGATCCTTGCGGCCACTGCTTTAAATCGTGAATGCCGCAGGTCGGCGCATGCGGCGTTTCGCCGTGCGCGATGGGCCATGCATCTCGATACCGGTCCTCGTCCCCACCGCATACCGGTCGTGACAGCGCGTCATATACCGGATCATCTGGCGCGGCGTTGAAATCGCCGCAAAGCACCGCATCGACCGGCCGTGCGGTGGCTGCATAAGGCCCTGTCGGCGGCGCGTGTTCGGCATATCTCCGGTTCGCGACGACGTTGTCATGTATCCGATGCAGTTCGTGCACCTGTGCCAGGCGCTGAGCTTCGGAATGAAATTCAAGATGAGTCGTGGTGATTCTGAGTGGCGTTCCAGTCGTCTCCATGACGATTTCGAGAGCCTGACGCGGCATGTGTTTGCAAGCGCCCTCCGGCGCCGGCTGCGGGAGCTGATGCCTGAAAACCTGCAGGACCGGATGACGCGACAGGATCATATTGCCGAACTGTCGGCGTTCGTTCACACGATCGCCAAGACGATCGATCGCGGCGCCGAACACTGGCCGGTATTCGGGAAACAAGGCTGCCAGGGCCGCGACCTGATCGACGTTCTCGCCGCCGTCGAGTTCCGGGTTGAAACGGGAAACCTCCTGCAGACAGATCACATCCGCTTCCGCCATGGAGCGGATGACATCGGCGATGCGCACGAGGTCGACACGCCCGTCGACGCCCAGACCGCACTGAATATTCCAGGTCAGGATGGTCGTCATGCGGCGGGCCCGGTCTTCGCGGCGGCGATCAGATCAACGACTTCGGCAAACCCGTCACCGCCATGCCCGTTGGCGACGTAGGTCGGGGGGCAGGGTAAACGGTCTTCGAAGTCCCGGACATTGGCAACGCCGATGGAATGGGAAAAGAAATCGAACATCGGGCCGTCGTTCGGGGAGTCGCCGACGAACACGAAACCGTGCTCCTCCGTATTCAGGTCGATGCCGAGGCAATCGGACGCATATAGCTTGGTCATCGTCAGCTTGTCGTAATTCCCGAACCAGCCGTTGACGTGAATAGAACTGACTTTCGCCGTAGCCCCGGCGTCGGTCAGGATTTCAACGATCCGGTCAATGCTTTCCCGTGGTAATGGCGGTACGTCCTCGCAGAAGTCGATCGCGAGATCGGTCTCCCGGTAGAGCTGATCGGCGGAGATCGCCGATCCTGGCACCGCCGTCATGATTTCCTGGCCTAATTCCTTGAGCCGCCAACGCTTTTCGTCGCGGACGTCGTCCGGGTCGACGTAACGCCGGTCCATGCGGCGGTGTTCCCGATCGTAGCGAAAGTAGAACGCGCCGTTCTCGCCGACAACGCCGTCGACCGGCCACATGCGTGCGATATGGTCGCACCATCCGGCCGGGCGGCCGGTGATCGGGACGACGGCGACCCCGGCATCCTGTAGCCGTTCCATGGCGGCATATGCCTTCGCGGTAAGGCGGCCATCCGTGGTCAGGGTGTCGTCGATGTCGGTGAACACGCCGCGAATGGATTTGCGGTGCGCTGCGGGGAAGGAGGCAATCGGTTTCATGGGGTTTGTTCCGGGAGAGATTGTTCGTTGTCTTGAAACTCGGGAAGTGTGTCGAGCCAGCGCTGCAACTCATCCGCCAATGTTTTGCCGCCGTGCAGACCGAGCTTTGTGCGTCTCCAGAGGATGTCCTCCGCCGTTACGGCCCATTCCTCGGCGACCAGATACCGGACTTCCCGTTCGTAAAGGCCGGCGCCGAATTCCCGGCCCATGTCCGCCATGCTGTGGGCACCCTGCAGCAGCGCCGCGGTGCGGGTGCCGTATGTCCGTACGTAGCGCTGCCGCAGGTCCTCTGAGAGCCATGGATACCGTTCCGCGAGGGTTCGTGCGTAAGCGTCCATATCGCCGTTCGCGGCATCGCCGCCGGGCAGTGCCGCCGTTGCCGTCCACGAGCCGGCGCGCATATCGAGGATAGTCGCCAGTCCGGCAACCGCCCGTTCGGCAAGCTTGCGATAGGTCGTGATCTTGCCGCCGAGAACGGACATCACCGGTGCGCCTTCGGTGGACCGGCCGAGGTCGAGGCGATAGTCGCGGGTCACTGCCTTGGCGTCATCGGTGCCGCCACCCAGAAGCGGACGCACACCCGAGAACGACCGGGCGATGTCGTCCTTCGTGATTTGCTGCTGGAAAAACCTGTTCGCGGTTTCGAGCAGATAGTCGACTTCGCGGTCCGATGCCCGGACCTCGTCCAGGTTGCCGTTGAAGTCCTCGTCGGTGGTGCCGATCATGGTGAAGTCATGCTCGTAGGGAATGGCGAACACGATCCGCCTGTCCGGGTTCTGGAAAATATACGCATCGTCGTGGTCGAACAGTCTCGGGACGATGATATGACTGCCGCTTACCAGCCGGAGCGACGTCACGGGTGCGCCGTCTATAACATCGGTCATGCATGTCTCGGCCCACGGTCCGGCGGCATTGACGACGACGCGTGCGTGTACTTCGCGTTCCTTGCCCGTGCGGCGGTCAAGCAGCACTGCCCGCCAACCCTTGCCTTCGGGGACGGCGCGCAGACATTCGGTTCGGGTTAGGATTTTCGCCCCGCGTTCTTTGGCGTCGAGCGCGTTCAGGACCACGAGCCGGGCGTCATCGACCCAGCAGTCCGAATAATAAGCGGCCTTTGTCAGTCCGGGTTTGAGCGGCGCCCCTTGTGGCGTGTCGGTGAGCGAAAACGTTCCCGAGCCGGGCAGGCGCTTGCGCGCGCCCAGGTGATCGTAAAGGAACAGACCCAGCCGGATAAGCCACGCCGGCCGCACGCCCGGGCTTTGCGGCAGGATAAACCGGAGCGGCCAGATGATGTGTGGCGCGTTGCCGAGCAACACCTCGCGTTCCAACAGCGCCGCCCGAACCAGCCCGAACTCATAGTGTTCCAGGTATCGAAGCCCGCCGTGAATCAGTTTCGTGCTGGCCGATGATGTGCCGGAAGCCAAATCGCCCTTTTCGCACAGAACCACGCGGAGCCCGCGTCCGGCCGCATCGCGGGCGATACCGGCGCCGTTGATGCCGCCGCCGATGATCAGGAGATCGGCGTCAAAACCGTTATCGCCGGTCGACCCGTCCATTACTTGATCCCCGCGTGCATGAACGACTGTACGAACTGGCGCTGGAACAACAGAAACGCGATCAGCAGGGGCGCAACGGCCAACAGCGTGCCGGCGGTGATGATCGACCAGTCGACACCCGACTCCGGGGCGCCGAAAATGGCCAGGCCGACCGTCAGCGGCCGCGTCGTGACCGAGTTGGTGATGATCAGCGGCCACAGGAAGTTGTTCCAGTGGTGGCTGACCGAGACCAACCCGTAGGCGATGTACGTCGGACGCGCCAGAGGCACATAGACCTTCCAGAGAATTTGCAGACGCGAACAGCCTTCGACCCGGGCCGCGTCCTCAAGTTCCTGGGGGATGGTCTTGAAGGCCTGGCGCAGCAGGAAGATGCCGAATGCGCTCGCCATGTAGGGCAGACCGATACCCGTGATGGTGTCGACGAAGCCTAGCTTGCTCATGGTGACGTAGTTCTCGACGATCAGCACCTCGGGCATGATCATCAATTGCAGAAGAACCATCACGAACGCGATGGACTTGCCGGGAAACTCGAACCGCGCGAAGGCATAGGCGGCCAGTGTACACAACACGAACTGCGCCGCCAGGATCATCGTCACGAGAATGAAGGTGTTCAGGAAATACCTGGCGAACGGGGCCTGGTTCCAGGCAATACGGAAATTTTCCAGCGTCAGCGGGGCGAACAATTCGAACGTAATCGCATACTCGCGCGGATGAAACGCGCTCCAGAACGCGTACAGAAGGGGCAGAATCCACAACAGCGCCAGCAGCCACGCGCCGGCGGTTTCCAGATAGTACACCCAGCCGCGGTTCATGACCGGCCCGCTCATCTGTAGTGCACTCGCTTGTCGAGGAAGTAGAATTGCCCGACCGCGATCAGGGCCAGCGCCAGCAGAAGCACCACGGTCAGCGTCGACGCGTAGGATTGATCGAGGAAGCTGAAGGCGACCTCGTAGATATAATAGAGCAGGAGAGAGCTCGCGTTGTCGGGGCCGCCCTTGGTCAGGATAAACAGGTGATCGACGAGCTTGAAGGAATTGATCACCGCGTTGATCAGCACGAACAGCGTCGTCGGCATCAGCAGCGGGAACATGACCCGACGGAAGTAATACCATCGGCTCGCGCCTTCCAGCTTGGCCGCTTCCTCGAGTTCAGGCGGTAGCGTCTGCAGCGCCGCCAGATAGAAGATCATGAAGAAGCCGGCTTCCTTCCAGATCGTGATGGCGATGATGCAGCCGAGCACCGTGTCGGGGTCGCCGAGCCAGTTGTGACTGGGAAGCCCGAATGCACCCGAGATCTGGTCCAGCAGACCGATCTCGGGTGTGTAGAAGAACAGCCAGATATTGGCGACCGCGATCATCGGCAGGATCGTCGGCGTGAAGTACGCCATCCGGGTGAGGGACCGGAGCGGCAGTTTGCCGTTGACCCAGACCGCCATCAGGATCGCCAGGGCGATGGAAATCGGGATCGTGCCGGCGGCGTACAAGACGTTGTTCCAGGCCACTTTCCAGAACACGTCGTCACCGAGCATGTACTCGAAATTATCGAGCCCGACGAATTCGGTGGGCCGGAGCGCCGTCCCCTGAGAGAAGAAACTCTTGGCGAGCGTCGCCACCGCCGGATAATAGGTGAACGCAATCAAAAAGATCGCCGCCGGTATCAGCAGCAACCATCCGTATATGTGAGACTGCGAGATGCGTCTGTTCATCCGTGTTTACGCGTTCAGGCCCTGTTCATCGAAAAACGCACTGCCCCGGGAACCTCCGGACGGGAAGCTCCCGGGACAGTATAGGCTTGGTCGTCAGCGATAACGCTTCAACAGACGGTCGGCTTGCTTTTGGGCATCGCCGAGTGCATCGGCCGGCGACTTCGACCCCGTGAGCGCCGCCTGAATGGCGTCATCCAGAAGTTTGCGGACGCGGCCCGTCTGATACGTGGACAGTTCCGCCGTGGCGAATTCCAGCTGATCGCGGGCAACCGCGGCCGGCGGGAATTCCTTCACGTACGCCTTCAGCGCATCGGTTTCATAGGCATCCGGACGGGTGCCGAGGTAACCGGTCTTGATGCTCCATTCGGCGGTGCGCCCGGGCTGGGTCAGGAACTTGATCAGCTTCAGCGCGGCAGCCTTTTCCTCGTCAGTGCTCTGCTTGAAGAGATAGAAGTTCCCGCCGCCGGTCGGCGTGCCCCGCCGCTTCATGGCCGGCAGCATGGCGACGCCGAAGTCGAAGCTGGCGTTGTTCTTGACGGCGGTCAGATTGCCCGTTGAATGCCACATGATGGCGGTTTTGCCTTCAAGGAAGTTCTGGCGCAACGTGCCCCATTCGATGGTGCCGGACGGCATGACGCCGTGTTTCTCGCCCAAATCCTGCCAGTACTCGAGGGCTTCGACGGTCGCGGGCGCGTCGAAGTATGTTTCGTTGCCGTCGCCGTTCATGAGCGTCTGGCCGTTCTGCATGGTCAGCGCGCCGAACATCCAGTACGGATAACCGGTCGACGGGATCATCACGCCCCACTGATCGACATTGCCGCCGGTTTTTTTGGTCAGCTTCTTGCCCATGGAGACGAGCTCTTCCCAAGTCGCCGGCGGTTGTTCCGGGTCGAGACCGGCGGCACGGAAGGCGTCTTTGTTGTAGTACATGACGATGGTCGAGCGTTGGAACGGAATCCCCCAGGTTTTGCCCTGGGTGCGGCCGTTCTCCATCAGCGCCGGGTAGAAACTGTCGAGCCAGGCCTTGTCCTCGGCGGACGAGACGACGTCGTCGAAGGCGACGATGGCGTCCTGTTCGATCAGTTCGTAGATGTCGATCGAGAACATCACCGAGGTCTGTGCCGGTTCGCCGCTCTTGAGGGCCGCCAGCGCCTTGATACGCGCGTCGTTGTAGTTGCCGGCATAGATCGCTTTGACATTGATGTCCGGATTTTCCTTTTCGAAATCCGCGACCAGACCATCGACGATCTTGGTCAGTGCGCCGCCAACGGCAACCGGGTAGTACATGGTCAGTTCGACCGCCGACGCGGTCGATGTCAGGCCGAGGCTCAAGGCCGCAGCCAAGGCCAGTTTCCCGGCCGAGCGTTTCAGTTTGGTAAGCATCCCTAGCTCCTCCGTAAATTCGGCACGCCGGACACCCGGCGCCCCTCCCTGGCCCGATCCGGATACTCCCGGTACGGGCGTTTTGCGTCCGGCTTCAGATCGGCAAAGCCCTGACGCTGTCGTCACGCCGGCCGCTGCCGGCATCGAATACGTGGACGTTTTCAGTGTTCCAGGCGACGCGCGCGCGGACCGGTTCCGGGACCCGCACGTGCCCGGGCGCCTGCACGAGGATGTTCTGATCTCCTATCCGTGCGGCGACGATGGTTTCCGAACCCAGGTAATCGGCCGACACGAGCTCGACCTCGATGCCGCCGGTATCGACGAACTGCATGTGTTCCGGTCGAATGCCGAACAGATGCGCCGCGGACGCCCCCTCAAGGACCGGGATGTCGCCGGTGCCGCCGATAACCGTGCCGGAACCACCGGGGACCGTCTTCAGCAGGTTCATCGGCGGCGTGCCGATGAACGACGCGGCAAACGCCGTCGCCGGCTTGTCGTAAAGCAGGTCCGGCGTGCCTTCCTGTTCGATTTTGCCGTCGCGCAGAAGAATGACCTTGTCGCCCATGCTCATTGCCTCGGCTTGGTCATGCGTCACATAAATCACGGTCATGCCGAGGCGCTGCTGCAGGGTGCGGATTTCGATCCGCATTTCCTGGCGCAGTTTCGCATCCAGGTTGGAAAGGGGTTCGTCCATCAGACAGATGGGGTTTTCGGCGATGATCGCACGGGCCAGGGCGACTCGCTGACGCTGGCCGCCGGATAGTTGCGAGGGTTTGCGGTCGAGCAATCCGGACAAGCCGACGATCTCGGCGACCTTCCTGAGCCGCGCCGCCATATCGGATTTCGGTGTTTTGCGGACCTTGAGGCCGAAAAGAATGTTCTCTTCGACGTCGAGATGCGGGAACAGCGCGTAGGATTGAAACACCATCGAGAGCTTGCGAGCCGACGCCGGCGTGTAGGTCATGTCGTTGCCGCCGATGGTCAGGGTGCCGTCGCTGACGTCTTCAAGCCCGGCGATCATGCGAAGCGTGGTGGACTTGCCGCAGCCGGACGGGCCGAGAAGGATCGCGAACGTGCCCTCGTCGACACGAAACGAGACGTCGTCGACGCCGATCGCTTCGCCCCAGCGTTTGGTGATGCCGCTCAGTTCGATGGTCGACATAAGGGGACAGGCCTTCGTTTAACCTCGACGTTTCCACAGGCCGGTTTTCCCGGCGCGCTAATTGGTACCCACAATGTAGGTACGTTATATGACTCAAGAATGTAAGTTTTCTTACATAATTTGTCAATTTATATACATTGTGTGGATAAGTCGGGTCAGCCGGCGTTCTTAAGTTTCTTGCCGCCGGAGTCGTTATTCGCCACGAACAATTCGCACCCACTCTCGGTAATGGTGTCCTTAAGTTCGGCCGGCGGTTCGCCGTCGGTAAACAGGGCGTCGATTTCGGATACGTGCGCGAACGGCATCATTGCATCCGTGTTGAACTTGGAGTGGTCGATGCCGACGAACTTCACCCGCGAAATTTCCAGCGCCGCCCGGGACGCCTGGGCATCGCGGTAATGGTAGTCAAGAAGCTGACCGTCCATGGTCAGCGAGCCGATCCCGAAAATGCCGTACCCGACGCGGAAATTGCGGATGAATTCCGTCGTGGATTCGCCGGTGATGGCGCGATCCCGGTTGCGGACCAGGCCGCCGGTCAGGATGATCTCGAAGTCCGTATGCTCGCAAAGTGCTGAAACCACCCCGATATGATTGGTGATAATGCGTAGCCCCTCGTGGTTCACCAGTGCGTCCGCGACCGCTTCCATGGTCGTGCCGATGTCGATGAACACGGACGCGCCGTTGGGAATATGTCCGGCGATTTCCTGGCCGATCAGCGCCTTTTCGGCGGCGTTGCGCACCTTGCGGTTCGAGTATGCGAGTGTGTCCGTGCCCGGGGGCAGCCCGGCGCCGCCATGATGACGCTGGACCAGGCTTTGTTCGGAAAGAAAAATGATATCGCGCCTGACGGTCTGCTGCGACACACCGAAGCGTTCGGCCAGCATGTCTATGGAGACATAGCCGCGTTCCCGGACAAGGCCGATGATTTCCTGCTGTCGGTCGCTAATGCCGGATCGTGTGACCTCTGCCACCGGGGCCTCGCCTTGCCGTTGTTGGTTGCCGGGCGAGGATAATAGCGCCTTCCGTCGATGTAAATTATTTTACATTTTTGACATTCTTGGCAGATGATGATCAGGAGAGCAGCAGGCGTTCATGCTCTCGAACGGTAATTTCTGGCCTACGGCTTCTTGCGGCGGTCTTCCTTGATCGTGACCTCGCGCTGCGGGAACGGGATTTCGATGTGGTTCTCCATCAGCGCCTGATAGATCATGAACAGTAAATCGCCGCCGACGCGGTTCTTGCCGTCGTCGACGCCTTCCATCCAGAACTCGACAAGTATCTCGATGCCGCTGTCGTTGAAGCCCTGCACCTCGGCGTCCGGGCGTTCCTCGATCGGCAGGTCGTCGCCGCTCAATACGCGGGGATGCGACGCCACGACCTCGCGCAGGATATCGAACAGTTTCTCGAGATCCGTGCCGTAGGCGACCTCGAACACGATCGGATAGCGCTGCTTCTGGTTGTTGTGGGTCCAGTTGGTGAACGCGGTGGTGATGAAACGCTCGTTCGGGACCATGATGTCCTTGCCGTCGTATGTCTCGAGCGTGGCCGATCGCATGGTCAGCGCGCGCAACGTGCCGGTGCGGCCGTCCTCCAGTTCGATGTAGTCGCCGATGGCGATCGAGCGGTCGAGCAGGATGATGATGCCGGAAATGAAGTTCGATGCAATCTGTTGCAGCCCGAAACCGAGCCCGACGCCGATGGCGCCGCCGAACACCACGAGTGCCGTCAGGTCGATCCCGGCGATCTGCAGGATGATCAGCGAGATGAGGACGAAAAGCGCGATCTGGAACGTTTTGAGAGCCAGTTCCTTGGTGGTTTCCGTCAGTGTCTGGCGGCGCCGGATGAAATCCGAGCCGCGCTGGTTGGAAAGGCGCCCGACCCAGAACAGGATGGCGCCGAAGATGACCGTCCGTCCCAGCGCATAAAGCGTGAACTCGATGTTGCCGAGCGAGAAGCCGATACTGTCGGTAACCTGCACCAGATCGTCCAAAAGGCCGATGGCATAAACGACGATCAGCGGCACGAGCACCAGCAGCGTGAAGTACCGGACCGTCTGGGTGGTCGAGATCCGTGTCGCCGCGATATAGGCGATGGACAGGAAGTTGATGCCCTGGACGAATTGTACGAGCCATTGCTGGTTGAAGAATTCGCGGGAGACCGCGACGGCGATGCCGAGCAGGATGGCGTTGGTGACCGGGAAGATGAGTTCGCGCAGGTGATAGGTGGCGCTGCCGACCTGTGCGACCCGGGCCTTGATCCGGCCCGTTTCCTTTTGCGTGTCGTCTTCGGTGATCTTCTCGATGCGGCGCCTAAGGTACCGGGAGATCAGCCATGAAAATATGGCGGTGACGATGACCGCGGCGATCTGCAGGTACAGATCGGCGCTGTGAATCGTGGTTTCGACCAAGTCGGTAAAGGTTTCGTCCAAGTGTTGGGCACCTGTTGGTTTCGACTTACCCAGAGTAGACGATGTTTGGTCTTGTGCCAATTTCGTCAAGCGCCGGGCTTGGATAATCGAAGCCGATGACCAATCCTGTCATCCGGAATCGCGCGCCTAGAAATTGTAAATATGGAGCCGCATTGATGAGCGGTTGCAATAATCCCTCTCCGCCTTCCGGGAAAGGTCAGGACGAAGCGGATTTCGCCTTGTCGGCATCCAGTCCGCCGGCGGCGATGATGAAGCCGGCGATGGTGTCGAGCCCTTCCTTGGTTTTCATGTTGGAAAAGACATAAGGGCGGTCGCCGCGCATGCGCTTGGTGTCGCTGTCCATGACCTCGAGGGATGCGCCGACCAACGGTGCCAGATCGGTCTTGTTGATGACCAATAAATCGGATCGGGTGATGCCGGGCCCGCCTTTCCTTGGGATCTTCTCGCCCGCCGACACGTCGATGACATAGATCGTGATATCGGCCAGTTCCGGCGAGAATGTCGCCGCCAGATTGTCGCCACCGGATTCGATCAGGATCACGTCGAGGTCTGGGAACTTCCCGTTCATGGTGTCGACGGCGGCAAGATTGATGGACGCGTCCTCGCGGATCGCCGTGTGGGGGCAGCCGCCGGTTTCGACCCCCATGATGCGTTCCTCCGGCAGCGCGCCGGCGCGGGTCAGGATCAGGGCGTCTTCCTTGGTATAGATATCGTTGGTGATGGCGCAGATGTCGTAAACGTCGCGGAATGTCTGGCAAAGACGCTCCATCAGCGCCGTCTTGCCCGAGCCGACCGGCCCGCCGATGCCGACCCGGAGGGGTCCGTTAGCGGAAGAACTCATGATCTGAACAACCTCGTGTACTGGGTTTCGTGTTGCATGGCGGCGATGTCGCTGAGGATCGCGACGCCGCCGGTCTCGTCGAGCGACGCATTTTCGGCGCTGCCCGCCGTTTCGGAAATGGCCGGCTCCAGCCCGGCCAGAATTCGCTGTCCGGCACTCTGGCCAAGCGGGATCAGGCGCACGCCCGCGGAAACCAGATTGGCCGCGAAGCCGTGCAAGTAGGCATTGAGCGCGGTTTCGAGCGGAATGCCGTGCGCCGATGCCGCCATCGCGACGGCGACCGGATAGGCGGCCTCGGGGCCGAGCGCCGCCGTCATTTCATCCATATCGGCCCACGGCCACGCGTCTTTCGTTGCCTTGACGAAGGCCGTGCCTTGCGCGGTGGTTTCGAGATGCCGTTCGGTGGAGGGGGTAAGCGCCACGGCAAAATCGTTCATCTCGGCCAGTTTCGCCGGATCGCCATTGCATTTGTACGTTTCAGAGAACAGCACCGCGTCCGACCAGCCCGCACCATGGCGGACGATGCTTCCGATCCACGCCGCCAGTGACTCTTCGTCGGTGACGCGCCCGTCCTCGACCGCCCACTCGATACCGTGCGAATAGGCGAACGCGCCGACCGGGTAGGACGGCGACAGCCACGCCATTAACCTGTATAACGCGGCGTTATCCATGTTGGTGCCCCGCATGGTGATGGGTATGGCCATGATAGTCGTCATCGTCGTGATTGTGGTGATGATGCCCGCCGCCTGAGTAGGCACCGCCTTCGGGAGTGAACGGGGCCTCGACGTGGTTCACCTCGGCCCCCAGGCCGCGCACCATGTCGGCGATCACGTGGTCTTCGCGGATCAGGATACGCCGGCCGTCGATCTGCGTCGGCAGATGCCGGTTGCCGAGATGCCACGCGACCTTGGCGAGGTGCACCGGGTCGGCGCAGGTGATCTCCAGCAGCGGCTCGGCGGCGGCCCTGACCGCGACCAGACACCCGTCGTCGAGCACGAGTGCGTCGCCGTCGGCGAGCACGGCGGCTTTCGGCATGTCGAGCACGAAGTCGAGCCCGTCCGTCCCGGTCATCGCCATACGCCGCCGGTAGCGGTCGTCGTAGCCGAGCACGACGGTATCGACCGCGACCCCGTTCCACTCGCCCTTGCGTCTGATTTCGCGTGCGCGCTGCATGATCTTCACGCCGGGCTCATGCTTCGAGACGACGCCGGAGCGTCTCCTCAGCATGAGGGGGTATAATGAAGTCATTACCCTGAGGAGCAGCAGCACTGCGTCTCGAAGGATGAGCATATCTATGGAATGCCGACATTCTCATATCCTCAATACAGGAAATAGCGTTGCGCCATGGCCAGTTCGGTGGCCGGATCGCACGTCAGCAGGTCGCCGTCGGCCCGCACCTCGTAGGTTTCCGGGTCGACGTCGATCTTCGGCAGGTAATCGTTGAGCACCATGGATTTCTTTGAGATGCCGCCGCGTGTGTTGACGACCGGCACCAACTCCTTGGTGACGCCGAGGATCTGCTTCAGGCCCTGCTCCATCGCCGCCTGCGAGACGAATGTGACCCCGCTCGCCGTCAGTGATTTGCCGTATGATCCGAACATGGGTCGGTAATGCACCGGCTGCGGCGTCGGGATCGATGCGTTCGGGTCGCCCATCTGCGCCGCCGCGATGGTCCCGCCCAGCAGCACCATGTCCGGTTTGACGCCGAAGAACGCCGGCGACCACAGCACGAGATCGGCGCGCTTGCTGACCTCAATGGAGCCGATGTGCGCCGCCATGCCATGCGCGATGGCCGGGTTGATGGTGTACTTGGCGATATAGCGCCTCACCCGCATGTTGTCGTTGTCGTCGGTTTCCTCGGGTAGAGCGCCGCGCTGGCGCTTCATCTTGTCGGCGGTCTGCCAGGTGCGGATCAGGACCTCGCCGACCCGGCCCATGGCTTGGCTGTCCGACGCGATGATCGAGAACGCACCCATGTCGTGCAGGATATCCTCGGCGGCGATGGTTTCACGGCGGATGCGGCTTTCGGCAAAGGCCACGTCTTCTGGGATGCGGTTATCCAGGTGATGGCACACCATCAGCATGTCCAGATGCTCGTCGATGGTGTTGACCGTGTAGGGCCGCGTCGGGTTGGTCGACGACGGGATCACGTTCTTCTCGCCGCACACCTTGATGATGTCCGGCGCATGGCCACCGCCCGCGCCTTCGGTGTGGAAGGCGTGAATGGTGCGGCCTTTGAAGGATGCCACCGTGTTCTCGACGAAACCGGACTCGTTGAGCGTGTCGGTGTGGATCATCACCTGCACGTCCATCTGATCGGCGACCGTGAGACAACAGTCGATGGCACCGGGCGTCGTGCCCCAATCCTCGTGCAATTTCAACGCGCATGCGCCGGCCAGGACTTGTTCGTAAAGTCCTTCAGGCTTCGACGCGTTGCCCTTACCCGAAAACGCGAGGTTCATGGGGAACGCGTCGGCGGCCTGGATCATGCGGCCGATGTGCCACGGGCCGGGCGTGCAGGTGGTGGCGTTGGTCCCCGTCGCGGGGCCGGTCCCACCGCCCAGCATGGTGGTGACGCCGGACATCAGCGCTTCCTCGATCTGCTGCGGGCATATGAAGTGGATATGCGCGTCGAAGCCGCCGGCGGTAAGGATCTTGCCCTCACCGGCGATGGCTTCCGTGCCCGGGCCGACGACGATGTCGACGTTCGGCTGGGTGTCCGGATTGCCGGCCTTGCCGATGCCGGCAATGCGGCCGTCGCGCAGACCCACGTCTGCCTTCACCACGCCCCAGTAATCGATGATCAGCGCATTGGTGATGACGGTATCCACCGCGCCCAGCGCGCGCGGCGTCTGCGACTGGCCCATGCCGTCGCGCAGCACCTTGCCGCCGCCGAACTTCACCTCCTCGCCATAAGTGGTGTAGTCCTGTTCGACCTCGATGAAGAGTTCGGTGTCGGCGAGCCTGACCTTGTCGCCGATGGTCGGGCCGAACATGTCCGCGTAGGCGGCGCGTGAGATTTTAGCCGGCATCGAGGCCTCCCATCACTTTTTGATTGAAGCCGTAGACCTCGCGTCCGCCCAGCAGCGGCACCAGAGTCACCTCGCGGGTCTGACCCGGCTCGAAGCGAACCGCGGTCCCAGATGCGATATCGAGGCGCATGCCGCGCGCCTTCTCGCGGTCGAACTCGAGGCCCGGGTTGGTTTCGTAAAAATGATAGTGGCTGCCGACCTGCACCGGGCGATCACCGGTGTTGGCGACCTCGATGATAACGGTCGGCTGACCGGCGTTGAGCTCGATCTCGCCGTCGGCAGGAATGATTTCTCCCGGGATCATGTCGGCCTCCTCAGCGGATTGGTTCGTGAACGGTGACGAGCTTGGTGCCGTCGGGAAAGGTCGCCTCGACCTGGACGTCGTGGATCATCTCAGCGATGCCTTCCATGACCTGGTCGCGGGTGATGACGGTCGCGCCGGCTTCCATCAGTTCGGCGGCGGATTTGCCGTCACGCGCGCCCTCGATCACGTAATCGGTGATCAATGCGATCGCCTCCGGATGGTTCAGCTTGACGCCGCGCTCGAGCCGGCGCCGGGCGACCATCGCCGCCATCGACACCAGCAGCTTGTCCTTCTCCCTGGGGGTCAGGTTCATGTCCCTCTCCTCGCTCTTTTATGTCGACCAGACGCGGGGCATTGGTTTGCCGCCGCGCAAGTTGGTGATCAAAGGTTCCACGATCCGCCGCAGCCCGGCGCCGGTGTCGGCGACGGCGCGGATTATCAGCTTTTCCTGCCACGCGCTGGCGCCAGCGATGCCGATGGCGGGTGAGAGGCCGTCGATGATGTCACGCGCAGCTTGTAAACGGTCTTCCGCATCGGGCGCCGCATAAAGGATCGTCGCCATGGCGCGTGCATTACCAAGAGTCGCAGCATATCCCAGCACCTTGGCGATCGGTCCCTCGATCCGGAGCGCGTCGGCGTGGATCAGCCGGCCGTCACGGCGGATGCGCCAGACGTCCGAAAACGCACCAGTGTTCATCACCTCACCCATGGCGGCGCGGCCGAAGATAATGGACTCGTGTGCGATCAACGCCGCATCGCCTTCAAGATCTACCTCGAACGTGCGCTTGAGCCGCGCTCCGTCGAACAGAATCGTTTCCTGCGGCAGCCAGGCGAGGGTGCTGCCGGCCCCGGCCTCAAGATGGCTCGCCACCCGGGCGTCGCCGGAGAGCGCGCGATACCCACGTTCGCTTGCCTGTGTCGTGAAAACCGCTTCGCAGCCTTCGGCCAGGGCTCCCTCGAACATGAGACTATCGCCGCCGGTCAGGCCGCCCGCCGTGTTGAGCAGCACGGCTTCCGGTGCCTGACCGGGATCGAGGCGCGGCAGCCTGACCTTGAAAGAACCCGATTGATGCAGGCGGTCGAGAACCGTCTTGCCGCCGCGCTTCTTGAAACCGCATGCGGCGGCGCCTTTGGTTCGCTGCAGCACCGGTGCAGCGGCGGAATCAAACGGTGAGGTGTCGTCGAACATCGGTCTCGTTCATTTCCGCCTTGTCGCCGGCGAGAACGACCTCGCCCCTGTCCATGACAGTGAAGCGGTCTGCAAGGTCGCGCGCAAACTCAAAATACTGCTCGACCAGAACGATGGCCATGTCGCCGGTGTCCCTGAGATACGAGATCGCCCGGCCGATGTCCTGGATGATGGAAGGCTGGATGCCCTCAGTGGGTTCGTCGAGGATCAGCAGCTTGGGCCGCGTCACCAGCGCCCGGCCGATGGCGAGCTGCTGCTGCTGGCCGCCCGACAGGTCGCCGCCGCGCCGCTTGAGCATGTCCTTGAGCACGGGGAACAGGTCGAAGACTTCGTCCGGCACCCGGCGCTGGCCGCGCGGCAGGCAGGCATACCCGGTTTCCAGGTTCTCCTCCACCGACAGCAGCGGGAAGATTTCGCGTCCCTGCGGCACGAAGGCGAGGCCGCGTCGCGCACGCTCGAACACCGGAAGCGTCGAGATATCCGTGTCGTCCCATTTGACGGCGCCGCGGGTCAGCGGCTGTTGGCCGACGACGGCGCGCATCAGGCTTGTCTTGCCGACGCCGTTGCGACCCATGACGCAGGTCACCTTGCCGGTTTCGGACTGCATCGAGACATCCTTGAGCGCCTGTGCGGCACCGTAGAACAGATCGACGTCTTCAACTGTCAGCATGAATCAGCGCCCCAAGTACACATCGATGACTTCCTGATTGGCGCTCACCTGGTCGAGCGAGCCTTCGGCCAGTACCGAGCCTTCGTGCAGTACCGTGACCTTGACGCCAAGATCGCGGACGAAGTCCATGTCGTGTTCGACGACGACGACGGAATGATCCTTTGCGATTTCCTTCAGAAGCCGCGCAGTTTCGGCGGTTTCGGCATCGGTCATGCCGGCGGCGGGTTCGTCGACCAGCAGAAGCATCGGGTCCTGCGCCAGAAGCATGCCGATCTCGAGCCACTGTTTCTGGCCGTGCGACAAATTGGCGCCCATCTCCCCCGCGAGGTTGCCCAGTCGTGTGATCTCGAGAATCTCGTCGATGCGTTTGTGATCGGCGCCGTTCGACTTGTCGAACAAGGTGCTGATGACGCCGCGCGGCCGGTCGAGCGCCAGCAGGATATTGTCGTAGACCGTGTGGCTTTCGAACACAGTCGGCTTCTGGAACTTGCGGCCGATCCCGAGCGTGGCGATGGCGGCTTCGTCCAGCTTGGTGAGATCGGCATCCTTGCCGAATGCGACGGTGCCCAGGTCGGGCCTGGTCTTGCCGGTGATGACATCCATCATGGTCGTCTTGCCCGCGCCGTTGGGACCGATGATGGCCCGCATTTCCCCCTCGGCGATATAGAGCGAAAGCGCATTCAGCGCCTTGAATCCATCGAAGCTGACCGAAACGTTGTCGAGATAAAGCAGTGTATCGCCGGTCTGGGTCATCAGTCGGCCTCCTGCGGCTGCGGGTGGCCGCCTGTGGCCCGTCGCTCACGGCGCTTCGCCATGATCTGGCCAGCGAGGCCGAGGATGCCCTTGGGCAGGAACAGGGTGACCGCGATGAACAATGCACCTAGGGCGAACAGCCACACTTCCGGCATCACGCCGGTGAAGATCGTCTTGGCGCCGTTGACCAGCACCGCGCCCAAGGCCGCGCCGACCAGCGTGCCGCGGCCGCCGACGGCGACCCAGATCACCGCCTCGATGGAGTTGGCGGGCGCGAATTCGGACGGGTTGATGATACCGACCTGCGGCACGTAGAGCGCGCCGGCGGCGCCGGCGACCATCGCCGACAGGACCCAGACGAACAGCTTGTAATGCTCGACCCGGTAGCCGAGGAACCGTGTCCGGCTCTCGGCGTCGCGGACCCCGATCAGGATCTTGCCGAGCTTGGATGAAACGATGGCCTGCGCCAGAAGGAAGGCGGCGATCAGTGCGATGCCGCTGGCCGCGAACAGGCCGACGCGGGTGGTATCCGACTGTACGTCGAAGCCGAGGATGTCCTTGAAGTCGGTGAGCCCGTTGTTGCCGCCGAAACCCATGTCGTTCCTGAAGAACGCAAGCAAAAGGGCAAACGTCATGGCCTGGGTGATGATGGAGAGGTAGACGCCTGTGACGCGCGAGCGGAACGCGAACCAGCCGAATGCGAACGCCAGCAGACCCGGCACGAGGATCGCCATCAGCGCGGCGAACCAGAACATGTCGAAGCCGTACCAGTACCACGGCAGTTCCTGCCAGTTGAGGAACACCATGAAGTCCGGCAGCTCCGGGTGGCCGTAAACGCCGCGGCTGCCTATCTGGCGCATCAGGTACATGCCCATGGCGTAACCGCCGAGCGCGAAAAATGCACCGTGGCCCAGCGACAGCACGCCGCAAAAGCCCCACACCAGATCGATGGCCAGCGCCAGCATGGCGTAGCACAGGTACTTGCCGAAAAGCGATACGACGTAGCTCGACATATAGAACGGGCTGGTTTCGGGCATCGCCAGATTGAGAAAGCCGACGACAACGACGATCGCGGCGATGATGGCGATGAAGACGTAGGACCGGATGCTGAGGGCGCCGGCGATGAAATTGGTCATCATGCTTCCACCGCCCGGCCTTTGAGCGCGAACATGCCGCGTGGCTTCTTCTGGATAAAGAGGATGATGAACACCAACACGACGATCTTGCCCAGCACCGCGCCGGCGTAGGGTTCGAGGAACTTGTTGGCGACGCCCAGCGTCATGGCGCCGACCAGCGTGCCCCACAGGTTGCCGACGCCGCCGAAGACGACGACCATGAAGCTATCGATGATGTAGGACTGACCCAGGTTCGGGCTGACGTTATCGATCTGGCTCAGCGCCACGCCGGCGATCCCGGCGATCCCGGAGCCGAGACCGAACGTCAGCGCGTCGACCCAGTCGGTGCGGATGCCCATGGCGCCGGCCATCGAACGGTTCTGCGTCACGGCGCGCATCTGCAGACCGTAAGGTGTACGTTTCATGACCAGCATCAGCGCGGCGAGAACTACCAACGCAAAGACCAGGATGTAGAGGCGGTTGTAGGTGATCGTCATCTGGCCGATCTCGAACGCGCCGGACATGAAGTCGGGTGTGCCGACCTCCTGATTGGTCGGACCGAAGATCGAGCGCACGGTCTGTTGCAGGGCCAGCGAAATCCCCCAGGTCGCGAGCAGGGTTTCAAGTGGTCGGCCGTAGAGAAAACGGATGATGCCGCGTTCGATGGCGACACCGACGGCGCCGGCGACAAGGAACGCGAGTGGGATCGAGATCAGCAGCGAAACCTCGAACAACTGCGGATAAGAGGTGCGGATGATGTCCTGCACCACAAAGGTGGTATAGGCACCGAGCATGACCATCTCGCCATGCGCCATGTTGATGACGCCCATCACGCCGAAGGTGATGGCGAGTCCGATCGCGGCGAGTAGCAGTACCGAGCCCAGCGACAGGCCGTACCAGACGTTCTGCGCAGACGCCCATGCGGCGAGGCTTCGTTCAATGACGTTGGCGGATTCCTCCGCCGCGGATTTGAGTTTGCCTTCGGCGTCATTGGCGAAGTTCAGCAGCAGCGACCGCGAGTCGCGGCCGGACCGGGTTTCGATAATCTTGATGGCCTTGAGTTTTTCGGCTTCGGTAAGGTCGCTGGAAAGCACGGCAGCGGCACGAGCTTCGAGCATGGCTTTTTTGACGTCGGCCTTAACTTCCTTCTCGATGGCGGTGTCGAGAAGCGGGATGGCGCCCGGGTCCCTCGACTGGAAGACCGCCTCGGCCGCGGCCATGCGATCTGTGGGTTGTCTGGAACGGAGCTGCAGACCGCCCAGCGCGTCGCGAATGGTGCGGCGCAGCCGGTTGTTGACCTTGATCTTCTTGAGCGCCGCCTTGGGCATGTCGCCGATGGGCTCGAGGGTCAGCGGATCGGTGAGGTTGAACTTACTCCCGGCGCGTTCGACGATGACGACTTTTCCACCGAGTTTTTGTTGATAAAGAAGGCCGTCGCCGAGGGCTTCGAGCGTCGGCACGACACGGCTGTCAGCCGTTTCCGCCAGCGCGTTGATGACTTTCTGGCGGTCGTTGAATCCGCCATCGGCGAGTTGGTTGATCTTGTCCGCGAGCGCGTCGGCATGTACCGGCTGGACCGGCATGAAAATGAAAAGACTGAATAAGAAAAGAAGTAACGAGGTGCGTGTCTTGAAAAGCGTATTCATCGAGGCAGGTCCAGCATCCGGAAGATGTGATGATTAGATGCCCGGGGGTGGCACGTGGCCACCCCCGAACAATCTAGGTGCTTAGCTGCCTTGACCGCCGCATTTGCCGGTCTTGGTGTTGAAGTTGCCGCACGAGAGCGGTGCGCGCCAATCGCTGATCAGGTCCATGGAACCCGGCAGGAAATCCGACCAGGCATCGCCCGGGACCAGGCCCGGCGTCGAGGATACGGTTTCGAACTGGCCGTCGGCCTGCACTTCGCCGATCAGCACCGGTTTGGTGATGTGGTGGTTCGGCATCATGGCCGAATAGCCGCCGGTCAGGTTCGGCACAGAAACGCCGACCAAGCTGTCGATGACCGTGTCCGGATCCGTGGTGCCGGCGATTTCGACGGCCTTAACCCACATGTTGAAACCGATGTAGTGAGCTTCCATCGGGTCGTTGGACACGCGATTCTCGTCCTTCGTGAAGGCCTGCCACGTCTCGATGAACGCGGCGTTTTCCGGTGTGTCGGCGGACATGAAATAGTTCCATGCCGCAAGATGACCGACCAGCGGCGCGGTATCGAGGCCGGCGAGTTCTTCTTCCCCGACCGAGAACGCGACGACCGGAATATCCTCAGCCTTGATGCCCTGGTTGCCGAGTTCCTTGTAGAACGGCACGTTGGCATCGCCGTTGATGGTCGAGACAACGGCGGTCTTCTTGCCGGCGGAACCGAATTTCTTGATGTCGGAGACGATCGTCTGCCAATCGGAATGACCGAACGGCGTGTAGTTGATCATGATATCGTCACCGGCGACGCCCTTGCCCTTGAGATACGCCTCGAGAATTTTGTTGGTCGTGCGCGGATAGACATAATCGGTGCCGGCAAGAACCCAGCGCTCGACGCCCTCGTCAATCAGGTAGTCGACCGCCGGTATCGCCTGCTGGTTCGGCGCGGCGCCGGTGTAGAACACGTTACGCTGGCTTTCTTCGCCCTCGTACTGCACCGGATAGAAAAGGATGCTGTTGAGTTCCTCGAAGACCGGCAGCACCGACTTGCGGGACACCGACGTCCAGCAGCCGAAGACCACGTCGACCTTGTTGACAGAAATCAGTTCACGCGCCTTCTCTGCGAACAGCGGCCAGTTCGACGCCGGATCGACGACGACCGGCTCGAGCTTCTTGCCGAGAACGCCGCCCTTTTTGTTCTGTTCCTCGATAAGCATCAGCATGATGTCCTTCAGCGTGGTTTCGCTGATCGCCATGGTGCCCGAAAGCGAATGAAGAATGCCGACCTTGATGGTCTCGGCGGCGTGGGCGGTCGCACCCGCGAGCGTCACGCCCGCGATCGCCGTCGCACCCAGAAGTGTTTTGAGATATGACCTCATAATTAGCCTCTCCCCATAGGGTTGTTGTTGCACTGCACCGTTTCATCGCAAGAACGGGGCCATTTGCCGGGGAGGGCGCTTGAAAATGTGGATGAGCCTCTTAAGCCGCTGGACTCACGTCAGGATTCCGGGCGGATGCTGGATACGTCTGCGGTTTTACACTGTAAAATCCATCCGAAATTATGCATATAAAATACTCATTATGTTAATATCGAGTATTAAATAGGCATTTTATAGGTAGCCATACATCATCCGGCGCGCAGTTGCGTCCGGACGACGCCTGGCCTATTCGCTGTAGATCCAGCGCGGGCTCTGTTTCTTGAGTTCCATCTTGGCGAGCGACGTGCGGTGTACTTCGTCGGGGCCGTCGGCGAGGCGCAGGCTGCGCGTCTTCGCCCAGGCATAGGCAAGGCCGAAATCCTCGGAGACGCCGCCGCCGCCGTGCACCTGGATCGCCCGGTCGATGACGTCGCAGGCCATCTGCGGCGCAATCACCTTGATCATGGCGATTTCGGAGCGCGCCACCTTGTTGCCGACCGTGTCCATCATATAGGCGGCCTTCAGGGTCAGCAGCCGCGCCTGCTCGATCTCGATCCGGGAGCGCGAGATGGCATCCATCACCACGCCCTGCTCGGACAAGGATTTGCCGAAGGCAACGCGCTTCTTGGCCCGCGCACACATCGCCTCGAGCGAGCGTTCGGCGACGCCAATCAGACGCATGCAGTGATGAATGCGGCCCGGACCGAGGCGGCCCTGCGCGATCTCGAAGCCGCGCCCTTCGCCCAGGATCATGTTCGATGCCGGCACGCGCACGTCGCTGAAATCGACCTCGAAGTGGCCGTGCGGTGCGTGGTCGTAGCCGAACACGGTCAGCGGCCGGATCAGTTTCACGCCCGGGGTGTCGCGAGGCACCAGGATCATCGACTGCTGGCGGTATTTCTCGGCGTCCGGGTCGGATTTACCCATGAATATGAAGATCTCGCAGCGGTGATCGCCGGCGCCCGACGTCCACCACTTGCGGCCGTTCAGCACGTATTGGTCGCCGTCGCGTTTGATCCGGGACTGGATGTTGGTGGCGTCGGACGAGGCCACGTCGGGCTCAGTCATCGCGAACGCCGAGCGAATTTCCCCGTCCAGGAGCGGCTTCAGCCAGCGTTCCTTCTGTTCGTCGGTGCCGTAGCGGACCAGCACCTCCATATTGCCGGTGTCGGGCGCGGCGCAGTTAAAGACCTCGGGCCCGATCGGCGAGCGGCCCATGATCTCGCACAACGGCGCGTATTCCAGATTAGTCAGCCCGGCGCCGTATTCGGCCTCCGGCAGGAACAGGTTCCAGAGCCCGGCCTTCTTCGCCTTCGCCTTCATCTCCTCCATGACCGGCGGGGTGTTCCAGCGGTCGCCAGCCTCGAGCTGCTCGATAAAGACCTTCTCGTTGGGATAGACGTGTTCATCCATAAAGGCCATCAACTGGCTGCGAAGTTGCTCGATGCGTTCTGAAAAATCGAAGTTCATGGTTTTCCTGCCTTGGTATGGTTTGCCGCAGTGTGCCGGACTTTCACCTGAAGTGCAGCCCCCGTTGCCGGGACTGGCCAATGTCCACCTGATGCGCGAAAACTGGACTCGACGGGCTGCATGGGCTGGACAACCCTGTGGCTCCACACCATACTGCAATTTCGCTGTGCAAAAGCAAGTTTCAAAAATAAGGACATTCGATGACAGGTCCCGTCGACTACGAAATCCATGGCGCCGTAGCCCTGATCGCGCTCGATAATCCGCCGGTGAACGCGCTGGGGATCGCGGTCCGCGAGGGTGTGGCCGATGCCATCGACAAGGCCGAAGCGGACGACAATGTCAAATGCATCGTGCTCGCCGGGCGCAACCGGTGCTTCTGCGGCGGTGCCGATATCACGGAGTTCGGCAAGCCCCGCAAGGAGCCGTCGCTGTCAGTCCTGATCAACCGCCTCGAGGCCAGCGAGAAACCGGTCGTGGTCGCCATTCACGGCACGGCCGTCGGCGGTGGTTGCGAGATTTCATTGGGCTGCCATTATCGGGTCGGCGACAAATCGGCGCGCTTCGGCTTGCCGGAGATCAACCTGGGGCTGTTGCCCGGCGCCGGCGGCACGCAGCGCCTGCCGCGCCTGATCGGCATCGCGCCGGCGCTGGATATCATTCTGTCGGGCGCGTACGTGGACGCGGAAAAGGCGCTCGACCTCGGTTTCCTCGATGCCATCGTCCCGGGTGACCTGATCGAGGGCGCGCTCGACTTCGCGAACGGTTTGGTCAAGGACGGCAAAGGGCCGCGTCGGGTCAGCGATATGGAAATCGCACGCGAGGGCGCCAAGGAAACGCTGGATGAATACAGGAAAAAGATCGCCAAGCGCTCGCGCGGCCTGATTGCGCCGGAACGCTGCATCGAGGCGGTCGAGGCGGCGATGGGTATCAGCGTCGCCGACGGCATGAAGCTGGAGCGCAAGAATTTCGATGAACTGGTGCAGTCGGATCAGTCCAAGGCGCAACGGCATTTGTTCTTCGCCGAACGTCAGGCGCACAAGCTGCCGGGCGTCGGTAAGGAGACGCAGCTTCGTTCCATCGATAAAGTCGCCGTCATCGGCTGCGGCACGATGGGCCGCGGCATCGCCATGAGCTTTGCCAGTGCCGGCTTCCCGGTCACGGTGCTGGAGCAGAACCACGACGCGCTGGATGCCGGTCTCGCCGCGGCGAAGAAGACCTATGAAAGTAGCGTCAAACGCGGTCGCATCGCGCAGGATGAAATGGACGCCGCCATGGGCCGTTTTTCCGGCACTGTCGATTACGCGGACCTCGCGGACGCAGACATCGTCGTCGAGGCAGTGTTCGAGGACATGGACCTGAAAAAGAAGATCTTCGGCCAGTTGGATGCCGTCTGTAAGCCGGGCGCGATCCTCGCCACCAATACGTCGTCGCTGGACATCGACGAGATCGCGTCGGCGACCAAGCGGCCCGCCGACGTGGTCGGCACGCACTTCTTTTCGCCCGCCAACATCATGAAGCTGATGGAGAACGTGCGTGGCAAGGCGACCTCGCCCGAGGTGCAGGCGACCGTCATGAAGCTTTCCAAGGACATCGGCAAGGTCGGGGTTATGGTCGGTGTCTGCGACGGGTTTGTCGGCAACCGCATGCTTTACCGTTATCGCTCGCAGGCGGAATTCCTGCTCGAGGAGGGCGCGTTGCCGGAGCAGATCGACAAGGTCGTCTACGACTTCGGCTTTCCCATGGGGCCGTTCGCCATGGGCGATCTGGCCGGGCTCGACGTCGGCTATATGGTGAGGAAGCACCGCCGCGAACACTTCCCCACCAACGAGCGTTATTCGTCGACCATCGCGGATCGCATCGTCGAGATGGGGCGGCACGGCCAGAAGAACGGCATGGGCTGGTACAGGTACGCCGACGGCAGCCGCACGCCCGAGCCGGACCCGGAAATCGCCAAACTGATCGAGAGCGTTTCGGCGGAAATGGGCATCGCGCGCCGCGAGGTGACGGATCAGGAGATCATGGAACGCTGCATGTATACCCTGATCAACGAGGGCGCGAAGCTGCTGGAAGAGGGCATCGCCACCCGGTCGAGTGACATCGATCTCGTCTGGGTGCACGGTTACGGTTATCCCATCGGCCGTGGCGGGCCCATGTTCTTTGCAGACCTGACCGGCGTCGATAAAATCCATGAAACCATGAAGCGGCTGCACGATGCGCATGGCGATCTGCTGCGCCCGGCGCCGCTTCTGGAAGAACTCGCGAAATCCGGCAAGTCCTTTGCCGACTACCAGTCGAAATAAATAGAGCTTAGAGGAAGAGACCATGACCGAAGCCGTCATCGTATCCACGGCCCGCACGCCGATCGGCAAAGCCTACCGGGGCGCATTCAACAAAACCCACGGTGCCGTCATGCAGGCGCACTGCATCGAGGCGGCGGTCGCGCGCGCCGGCGTCGACCCGGAAGAGATCGAGGACGTGATCATCGGCTGCGGCTATCCGGAAGGGGCGACCGGCAAGAACATCGCGCGGCTTTCCGCTTACCGCGCCGGGCTGCCGGTAACGACGTCGGGCACCACGGTCAACCGGTTCTGCTCGTCGGGACTTCAGGCGATCGCGATGGCGGCGCAACGGGTTATCGTCGATCGCGTGCCGGTAACGGTCGCGGGCGGCGTCGAGAGCGTTAGCCTCGTGCAGCCAAACCTCAACCGACACCATTTCGAGGAAGACTGGCTGATGGAACACAAGCCGGAACTTTGGATGAGCATGATCGACACCGCCGATCTTGTCGCCAAGCGCTACGGCGTTAGCCGCGAGGCGCAGGATGAGTACGGTCTGCAGAGCCAGCAGCGCTGCGCTATCGCCCAGCAGGCGGGCCATTTCGACGACGAAATCGTGCCGATCACCACGGTCAAGGAAGTGAAGAACAAGGAAACCGGCGAGGTCTCCGATCAGGAAGTGACGCTGGATCGCGACGAGGGCAATCGCCCCGACACCAATATCGAAGGGTTGCAGAAGTTGCAGCCGGTGATGGGCGAGGGCAACTTCATCACCGCCGGCAATGCCAGCCAGCTTTCCGACGGGGCGTCGGCATGCGTCGTCATGAGCGCGAAGGAAGCGGAGAAACGGGGGCTACAACCGCTCGGCATTTTCAAGGGGTTCACTGTCGCCGGTTGCGAACCCGACGAAATGGGCATCGGCCCGGTGTTCGCCGTGCCGCGTCTTCTGGAACGCTTCGACATGACCATGGACGACATCGATCTCTGGGAGCTGAACGAGGCCTTTGCCTCGCAGGTGCTCTACTGCCGCGACAAGCTCGGCATTCCCAACGACAGGCTCAACGTCAACGGTGGCTCCATCGCTATCGGTCACCCGTTCGGCATGACCGGCGCGCGCCTTGCCGGCCATGTCCTGATCGAGGGCAAACGGCGCGGCGCCAAGAACGTGGTCGTGACCATGTGCGTCGGCGGCGGCATGGGCGCGGCGGGCCTGTTCGAGGTCGTCTGAGCAGACCGATGACGACGCCCGACAGGGAAGTCATTGATATCCGAGACGACGAGCGGATCGATACAACGCGGCTCGAGCCGTGGTTACGCGCGTTTCTGCCGGAAACGGCCGGTGACTTCACACTCGCCCAGTTCGGCGGCGGCCACGCCAACCTGACCTATCTTGTCCGCTTCGGCGAAACGGAATACGTGCTCCGGCGCCCGCCCCTCGGGCCGGTCGCGCCGTCAGCCCACGACATGAAGCGTGAGCACCGGGTTCTTGATGATTTGTGGCGAACGTTCCCGCTGGCGCCTCGCAGTTTCGTGGTCTGCGAGGACGAGGACATCATCGGCGCACCGTTCCACGTGTTGGAGCGCAGAAACGGCATCGTCGTCCGCCGTGAACTGCCGGAAGACCGCGCTTGGCCGGAAGACCTGCTGGCGCGCATGGGCACGATGCTGATCGACACGCTGGCCGACCTGCACGGCGTCGATCCCGAGGAGGCCGGGCTCGGCGATCTCGGCCGTCCCGACGGTTTCATCGAGCGCCAGCTCTCGGGCTGGACGAAACGATGGCGTGCCGCGATCCACGAAGATAATCCGGTGATGGACAGCATCATTGACTGGTTGCACGGCTGTATTCCCGAAAGTCAGCGCGCGACCCTGCTGCACAACGATTTCAAGCTCGATAACATGCTGCTAGACGCCGATGACCCGGCGGTGCCGCGTGCGGTGCTGGACTGGGACATGTGCACAAGGGGCGATCCGCTCTCGGACCTCGGCTATGTGCTCACCTTCTGGGGGCAGGCGGACGATGATCCGAAGTGGATCTTGGGCGCCTCCATGCCGACCTGGAACAAGGGTTTTCCGTCGCGCGAAGAGGTGATCGAACGTTACGCGGCGAAAACAGGCCTCGATTGCACGGACGTGCACTGGTACCAGGTGTTCGGCGTCTTCAAGATCGCGGTTATCCTGCAGCAGATCTATATCCGCTACCTGCGCGGCCAGACCCTGGACGAGCGGTTCTCGGCGTTCGGTGACCGCATCGCCGGGCTGACCGACAAGGGCCGTGTGCTCGCAGGCTTTAGGGCCTGTTGAGATATAGCACGTAAGCCGTAATGGGTGCGAAAATGGTTCAGTGGCAGGAAATCGGCGCCGGGCGTATCGGCAATACGGCCAAGCCGATTGACGCACCGGTGGACCATTTTCGCCCCACCCTCCGGGCGCGCCGGATTTTCCCGTCCGGTTCGTCGAACGCCTTGCCCGATGCCCCGCATCGCGCTGCGCCGTTCTCCTGCCGGAGCGAACAAATCCGGCAGCGTCACGGCCACGCGGTATATCTCAACAGGCCCTTGGCTTCAGCTATAGCTGCCGGAGCCGATGGTGCTGCCGCCGTCGACCACGAGGGTGTGGCCGTTGACGAAGCTGCCGGCTTTGGATGCAAGGAACAGCGCCGCGCCGGCGATGTCCTCGGGCTCGCCCAGCCGACCGATCGGATAGGCGGCGAGCGCGCGCTTGGTCTGTTCCGGATCCTCCCAGAGGGCGCGCGCGAAGTCCGTCTTCACCAGCCCTGGCGCGATGCAGTTGGAGCGGATGTTCGACGGTCCCCACTCGACCGCGAGGTTCCGCGCGAGCTGCATGTCGGCGGCCTTGGAAATGCCGTAGGCGCCCAGGTTCTCACTGCCCTTCAGCCCGCCGATGCTTGAGACGATGATCACCGCGCCGTCCTTGCGTTCCGCCATCTGCGGAATGACCATGTTGCAGAGCCACAGGTTGGAGCCGATGTTGACGTCCATGATCTTGTCGTAGGCGTCCTGCGTGATACCGGAAAGCGGCCCGAAGTACGGGTTCACGGCGGCGTTGCAGACGAGGATATCGATCTTCTTCCACGCCGCCAGGGTCGCGTCGACGAGCGCCTTGATCTGTTCCTTGTCGGAGATGTTGCACGGGATCGGTAAGACCTCGCCCCCGGCCTCGCGGATTTCGGCGGCGGTTTCGTCGCAGCGTTCCGGCTTGCGGCTCGATACCACGACCTTGGCGCCCGCGTCCGCGAATACCTTGGCGATTTCCTTGCCGATGCCTTTTGTCGACCCGGTAATCAGCGCGACCTTGCCCGTGAGGTCGAATAGATCCTGCGCGCTCAAGCTTCCCTCCGTTTTATTGTTTCTGGGCCGCGCCGTTCTTGCGCACCGTGGTGCCGGTGAAGAACAGCGCAAGCGCCGCGATCAGCATGACGACGGAGGCCACGATGCCCTCCATATTGGTCCAGGGCAACAGCCCGCCGCCCGGTGTCGCCAGGCTCATCCCTGCAAGCACCATCAGCGCGCGCACTGGCCACTGCAGGGTGCCGCACCTGTCGAGCCGGCCGAGACCGATCTGATATCCCTGCAATGCCCCGGCGACGAACCAGACGCCGACGAACGCGGAAGTGATGTGGGCGAGAATGCTGGTGACCGTGCCCTGCAGGATCAGCGACGGATTGAGCACGAAGAAGAACGGTATGAAATAGATGATGCTGCCGAGGCGCATGGCCTCCAGCCCGGTGCGCATCGGCGTCGCCTTGGCAAGTGCGGCGGCGGCGTAGGCGCCAAGCGCCACCGGTGGCGTGATGAATGACAACATTCCCCAGTACAGAATGAACAGATGCACCGCCATCGGCGATAGCCCACCCTGGATCAGGGCCGGCGCCAGCACCACGGCGAGGAAGATATAGGCCGCCGTGACCGTCATGCCGATGCCCATGATGAAACTGGTGATGGCGCCCATCAGCAGCAGCGTCAGCGTCGAGCCGCCGGCCAGGAACACCAGGTCGTTGACCAGCGTGCCCGCCATGCCGGTCATTGACAGCGCGCCGACGATCAGCCCGACGGCGGCAAGGATCGCCGTCAGTTCGGTCAACAGTCGGGCGACGGCGATCAGGAATTTCTTGACCCCGTCCATGTCCCAGCGGTTGGCCGGGAACACCTGGTTGAGAAACAGCAGCATCGCGGTTGCATAGAACGGCGCCAGCGCTTCCCGGCGCAGATAGACCAGCATCACGATCAGCATCGCGAACACGAAAACGAAATACCAGCCTTCGCGCAGCGTTTCGCCGAGTTTCGGCAGTTCGGCTTTCGGCAGACCTTCCAGTTTCATGCGAGCGGCGTAGGAATCGATCTGCATGAACAGCCCGAAGAAGTAGAGCCCCGACGGCACCACGGCGGCAATGGCAATATCGACGTAAGGCACCTCGATGATCGTCGCCATGATGAACGCCGTCGCGCCCATCACCGGCGGCATCAGGACGCCGCCCGTGGACGCGCAAGCCTCGACACCGCCCGCGTAGTGCGGCTGGAACCCGGTGCGACGCATCGCCGGGATGGTCATGACGCCGGTGGTCAGCACGTTGGTGATGACGCTGCCGCTCATGGACCCCATCAGGCCGCTTGAGAAAATCGCCACCTTGGCAGCGCCACCGCGTACCCCGCCCAGCAAAGCGAACGCGAGGTTGAGGAAGAACCGGCCGCCGCCCGTGTGTTGCAGCGCGACGCCGAAGATCAAAAAGCCGATCACCAGTTCGGCGAAGGCGCGCATCGGGATGCCGAGAATGCTCTCGATGCTCATGGTGTGATAGGAAGCGGTTTCGCCCCAGGTGCTGGCGAGACCGGAGATCGGTCCCGGCATGCTGTCGGCGAATAGTGGATAGGCGGAAATGACGGTGACGATCAGGAAGATCGCAAAGCCGCCGGCGCGGCGTACGGCTTCGAGGGTCAGCGCCCACAGCACATAGCTGACATAGATCGCATGATCGGGCGCGACGAATTCCCAGCCGTGATCGACGATGGTCGTCGAATTGAGAAAGAAGAAAACGCAGGTCGCGAAGGTGACGACGCACAAGGCCGCGTCGTACCAGGGCACGCCGGGGTGCCGGACTTTCCCGCTTGCCGGAAAGAAAATGAACGTGAGCGGCAAGAGCAGGCCCAGGATTGCATAGAGGTAGTGGTTCGACAGCTTGATGATATCGCCGAGCCACTGCATGCCGAAGATCAGGCGCACCTGATCGACGGCAAGCACAATGGTAAGGACGGCCGCCACAAGGGCGACCGACCTCCAGAACAGATTGAGCTGCCGGTGGCGCTCGGCCGCCGGCTGCTCGTCGTCCTTATCGGTTACTTCCATATGGGATCGAAGCCGGCTTTCGTCAGCGCAGCGGCACGCACTTCAAGCCACTTGTTCTTGAATGCGTCGCCTTCCATCCCCTTGTCCATACCGGCCCAGGCGTCGGCCAGCACCTTCTGGCGCTCGATAAGCTTATCGTTGTGCGCCTGGTGGGCGTCGGTCCAGACACCGGCTTCCTTCAGATACATCACCGTGCCTTCATGAAACGGCACGACCCAATCCAGAAGCTGGTTTTCGAGTGCCCAGCCCTTGGCCGCCGGTTCGGCGTTCGAGTAGTTGTCGTA
Organism: Rhodospirillales bacterium; assembly: GCA_965229805.1. Lineage (GTDB taxonomy): Bacteria > Pseudomonadota > Alphaproteobacteria > Rhodospirillales > Casp-alpha2 > UBA4479. The sequence goes on from CBDDJO010000001.1 coordinate 924,492, forward strand.
CTCCTCGACCAGCGCGCGGGTCAGGGAATAGACCTCGGTCGTGTCCTGCGACGCGAACGTCATAAGGATCGGATACGGATAGGCCGGGCCTTCATACGGTTTCTCGGCCGAGATGCCTGTGCCGCGGGTAATATTGCGCGGCACGAAATACGGCGCGACTTTCTTGATGCCGCCCCAGCATTTTTCGTCGCCGTGCGGGGTCGGCGGCCAGAAGATGCCGCGCGGGCTGGCTTCGAGTTTCTTGGTCGGACCCGACAGGGTCGATGCGAACATGGCGTCGACCTGATCGTTGACCATGCCTTCCCACGCCGCGCCGTAACCCGGGAACTCGACTTTCTCTACGTCGTCCCAGGTCAGACCGCCACAGGCCAGCATGCCCGCGATCCCGACATTGAGCGCATCGCCGCCGCGCACGTAGGCGACGCGTTTGCCCTTGAGATCGGCATAGGTCTTGATGCCCTTGTCGGCGGCGACGGCAACGCTCAGGCCGGCCGAGCCGCTGGCCGACAGCAACACGCGGATCGGCATCGGGCCCCACGCCGGATCGGCGAACTGGAATACGCCTTCGGAACCGAAGAACGTCGCGATCCCGTTCGCCGAGTAGCCGACCTTGCCGGCCTTTACGGGCGTCAGGCGTGAAATATCGTTCTTGCCGGGCACCACGCGGAGCGTGACGCCGTACTTGTCCTTGAGGGCCTTGCCGATGGCGACGGACTGGTTATACCCGGTGGTCCCGGTGTTATAGGCGGTCCACGCCATGTTCTTCGGAAGTTTGACTTCCGCGGCATTCGCGGCGACGGCGCCGGAAATGACCAGGGCTGCGCAGAGCGCTCCCATCGTCTTCGTTTTCATTTGTACCTCCCAACGGTATTTTTGATTGCAGTTCGAAACTTGGAGAATGCGTTCCGCTTAAACTCTCATTTGTTTTGCATAGTAAAATTAAGTTTTGCATTTTTTCGGATCGCATGTAAAGCAATCAGAGGTTGGTTTTCGCCTGAAAACCGTCCGAAATTACGAGAAAGCCGGGGCTTGAAGTCCGGTGCGAGTTGGGGAGAGAACGTCAAATGAACGATCCGCGAGCTGGATTGGAAGCCCTGATCGGCCCGAAGAGTGTGGCCATCATCGGGGCGTCCGACGACCCGGGCCGGATCGGCGGCCGCCCGCTTCGCTATCTGATCGAGTGGGGTTACGAAGGCCCGTTCTATCCGGTCAATCCGAACCGGGAGAAGGTCCAGGGCGTTGACGCCTACAAATCCGTCAAGGACATCGGCAAGCCCATCGACTGCGCGTTGGTCGCGGTGCCCGCCAAGCTGGTGCTGGAGACGCTGGAGGACTGTGCCGAGTGCGGCGTCAAGTCGGCGATCGTCTTTAGTTCCGGCTTTGCCGAGGTCGGCGATGCGGGCACGTCGGCTCAGGACGAACTGACCGCGTTCGCGAAACGCACCGGGGTGCGGTTGCTGGGGCCGAACTGTCTCGGGGTTCTCAATTTGCACAATCGCTTTTTCGCGACGTTCTCGTCGACGGGCGATCAGGGCTACCCGCCGCCGGGACCGCTCGCCATCATCAGCCAGTCGGGTGCCTACGGCACGCATCTGTTCGCCGTCTGCAAGGGGCGTGGCCTCGGCGTCAGCCATGTCGTCACCACCGGTAACGAGTGCGACGTGACGGTGGCCGAGTGCATCGACTGGGCCGCCGACCGGGACGACATCAAGGTCATCTGCGCCTACGCCGAAGGCGTCAAGGACGGCCCGGCGCTGATCCGCGCCCTCGAAAAGGCACGCGCCAACAAGAAGCCGGTAATTTTCATGAAAGTGGGCCAGAGCGAGGAGGGCGCCGCCGCCGCCGCGTCGCACACGGCCTCGCTGGCCGGCGCGGACGAGATCTACGATGCCGTGTTCCGGCAACTGGGCGTTTACCGCGCCGAAACGACCGAGGACATGCTGGACGCCGCTTATGCCTGCACGGCGGGGATCTTCCCCAAGGCGGGCCGGGTCGGGCTCGTCACGATCTCCGGCGGCGTCGGCGTGCAGATGGCGGACCACGCGGTGAAGCTCGGTCTGGACGTGGCGCCGATGCCCGACGATGCGCAGAAACTGTTGAAAGAGAAACTACCGTTCGCGTCCGCCCTCAACCCGGTCGACACCACGGCGCAGTTCTTCAACGATCTCAGTCTGGTCGGCGTCAACTTCGACATCATGCTCGACAAGGGTGGCTATGATTCCGCCGTTGCGTTCTTCACACTCGCAGCGTGTTCGCCCTACGTGGTCGAACCGCTGTTGAAGGAATTGGATGCGATCCGGCGGAAGTTCCCGGATCGGCTGTTGATTCTCTCGATCGTCGGCGATCAGGAGATGATCGATACCTACAGCAACGCCGGTTATCTGATCTTCGAGGATCCGTGCCGGGCCATTGGCGCCATTGCCGCGCTGACGCGGATCGGTGAGGGATTTGAGCGCCGGTCGACGGTACCCATGGCAGACTTGCCGGCGCCCGCCGACATTCCGGTCCGCACGCTCAGTGAATGGGAGTCCCGTGAACTGTTGCAGGCCGCAGATCTGCCCGTCGTCGATGCGATGCTTTGCCGGTCCGCCGCCGCCGCCGCCGAGGCGACGGCGAAGCTGGGCGGTTCGGTCGCGCTTAAAATCAACGGTGCGGCGTTCGCCCATAAGACCGAGATCGGCGGCGTTATGCTGGGGGTCGAGACGCCGCAGGATGCCGCCGCGGCCTACGGTGAGATTTCGGCGCGCGCCGGGCGGGCGATGCCGGATGCCGAGGATGAAGGCGTGATCGTCGCGCCGATGGTTTCGGGCGGCGTCGAGGCGATCCTCGGGGTGCAGATCGACCCGGTGTTCGGGCCGGCGGTGATGTTCGGGCTCGGCGGTGTGTTCGTCGAGGTGTTCAAGGACGTCTCGTTCCGCCTCGCCCCCTTCGACAAGGCGGAAGCGTTCCGGATGATCGAAGAGACCAAGGGGGCCAAGCTCCTGAAGGGCGTGCGCGGCAAGCCGGCGGCGGACATGGACGCGCTTGCCGACGCGCTGGTCAACCTGTCCCGGTTCGCCGCCGCCAATGCCGACAAGCTATCGAGCGTCGATCTGAACCCGTTCGTGGTGCTGCCGGAAGGCCAAGGCGCCGTGGCGCTCGATGCGCTGGTGGTGCCGAAGATTTAGGTAAGGCCTAGGAAAGCGCGGCGATCCGCTGCGCTAGCTCGACGAGACGCGGGCCGCATTCCTTTTCTAGGTATTCCTTGGAAACCCGGAACGCCGGGCCGCCGCAGTTGAGCGCGAACACCCGGTTGTCGCGCGCGATCAACGGCACGCCGACGGCGTTGACCTCGGAGCGCCACTCGCCGAGCGACATGGAGAAACCGCGCGTCTTAATGTCGTCGATGGCCTTGTCGACGCCCTTCTTGATCTTGGCGAACTCCTTGGTGTCGGCGCATTTCTTTTCGATGTGCTCAAGCAGGAAGTTACGCTCGTCGTCCGGCAGCGCCGACAGCAGCGCGCGGCCCATGGACGTTACCGAGATCGGGATTTGCGAGCCGACGTCGATCCGCAGCGTTACGGCGCCCGGACCGCGGCAGGATTCGAGGTACACAAGATTCAGCCGGTCGCGCGCGCCCAGCGCGATGGTCGCATCGACGGTATTGGCCATTTCCTGCATCAGCGGACGGGCGCGTTCGCGGAAGTCGAGGCCCGACAGCATCGCGTAGCCGAGTTGCAGCACCCCGGGGCCGAGCTGGTAGGTGCCGTGCTGCTCGGAGTAGGTGAGATAGCCCAGTTGCGTCAGGGTGTAGGTCAGGCGCGAAATGGTCGGTTTCGGTAGGCCGGTGCGCTTGGCGATCTCCAGATTGCCGAGACCGACGTCGCCCTGCTGGAAACAGCGTAGCACGTCGAGACCGCGCGCCAGCGCCGTGACGAAGCGGCGGTCCTTGCCGTCGTCGTCGCCGTTGAGCATGGCTGCGTTCGGGGATCTGGGCATGGGCAAACGTACCTGTTTCGCAGAGCAAAATAAATCGCGGTGTCGCGGCGGGGATAACGCGAACGGGCCGCTGCGGCAAGCCGTTCGTTAAACTTATCCTCGCCAAAGCATAAATGGAACTATATTCTGCAAAGCGAAATTCATGACAATGCGGCGATCGGCCGACCGAGGGAGCGAACAATGGCGTTGGACGAGGAAACTTTCAATCAGTTGCTGGATACCGTGTCCCGGTTCGTGGAGGAACGGCTGATTCCGCTCGAGGCCGAGGTCGGCGACAACGACGAGATGCCGGCCGGTATCGTTCAGGAGATGAAGGATCTGGGGCTGTTCGGGCTGTCGATCCCGGAGGAATACGGCGGCCTCGGCCTCAGCGTCGAGGAAGAGGTGCGGGTCATCACCGAGATCGGTCACACCTCGCCGGCGTTCCGCTCCACCTTCGGGACCAACAACGGCATTGGCAGCCAGGGAATCGTCATCGACGGGTCGGACGAACAGAAACGGAATTACCTGCCGAGGATGGCGACCGGTGAGTTGGTCGGCTCGTTCGCGCTCACGGAACCGGATTCCGGGTCCGACGCGGCATCACTGCGCACGACCGCGAAAAAGGACGGCAACGAATACGTGCTGAACGGCACCAAGCGCTTCATCACCAATGCCCCCAATGCCGGCGTGTTCACGGTGATGGCGCGGACCGACCCCGACAACAAGGGCGCCGGCGGTATCTCCGCGTTTCTCGTCGAGCGGGACACGGACGGCCTGTCGTTTGGCAAGCCATATAAAAAGATGGGTCAGCAGGGCGCGCCCGTATGCGACGTCATTTTCGACAACTGTCGTGTGCCGGCAGGCACGCTTATCGGTCCCGAGGAGGGCAAGGGCTTCAAGACCGCGATGAAAGTACTCGATCGCGGACGCCTGACCATTTCCGCGAGTTGCATCGGCAACGCCGAGCGCCTGGTCCGCGATTGCCTGGCCTACGCGCTGGAGCGCAAGCAGTTCGGCAAGCCGATTTCCGATTTTCAGTTGGTGCAGGCGATGCTGGCCGACTGCGAAACGGAAATCTATGCCGCCAGATCGATGGTGCTGGATGCGGCACGCCGCAAGGACGCCGGCGAGAACATCACCAAGTTGGCGGCGATCTGCAAATACTACTGCTCGGAGATGGTCGGCCGTGTCGCCGATCGGGCGGTGCAGATTCACGGCGGCGCCGGCTACATCGCGGACTACGGGATCGAGAGGTTTTACCGCGACGTCAGGCTCTACCGGCTCTATGAAGGCACCTCGCAAATTCAGCAACTCATCATCGCCCGCGAGATGCTGAAAGAAGCCGCCGGCTGATTGCTGATTTTTGCTGCGGGTGCGAATAAGCTTGCTATTGGACGGCGGGCGTGACACAAACCTCTCACATTACTGCGTGTAGATGACCTCATCTGTTGTCAGCAGTCGCCGCATCCGATGGACATAAGCGGCCGTGCCTCAACCGGCACACGAACATGGTTGCTGATCTACGCAAGCTCCCAAATTGAAAACCAGACGCCACCGGGTCCGCATGGATTCCGGCAAGCGGCTATATGTGAAAGTTACATTTTGAAAAACTTCAACGACCTCGGCCTTGCCGAGCCCATCCTTCGCGCGGTTACGAACGAAGGCTATACACAACCGACGCCGATCCAGGCGCAAGTCATTCCGCTGATGTTGTCCGGCAAGGACCTCGTCGGCATTGCCCAGACGGGCACCGGCAAGACGGCGGCCTTCGTGTTGCCGCTGCTCAACCGCATTCATGCCCGGCGCCAGCGCCCGGCGGCTAAAACCGCATCGGCCCTGATTTTGGCGCCGACGCGTGAGCTCGCCTCGCAGATCGCCGACAGCATCCGCACTTACGGCCGCGACATGCGCGTCTCGGTGACCGTGATCCTGGGCGGCGTCAAGCCGGGCGGGCAGATTCGCGCCATGGCACGCGGCACGGATATCATCGTCGCCACGCCGGGTCGCTTGCTCGATCACGTGCAGACCGGCGCGGTGCGTCTCGATGCGACCGAAACGGTCGTCCTCGACGAAGCCGACCAGATGCTCGACCTCGGCTTCATGCCGACCATCCGCAAGATTCTCGCCCGGTTGCCGGAAGAGCGGCAGACGGTGCTGCTGTCGGCGACCATGCCCAAACAGATCCGTTCGCTGGCCGACGATTTTCTCGACAACCCGTCGGAAGTTTCGGTCGCGCCGACATCGCGCCCGATCGAGCGTATCGACCAGAGCGTGATGCATGTCGAACGCGCCCAAAAGCGCGACGCCCTCGTCGGCATCCTGCGCGGCAAGGACGTGGAACGCGCCATCGTCTTCACGCGTACCAAGCGCGGTGCCGATAAGGTGTGCGAGTTTCTGCAGAAAGCCGGCATCAATTCCGGCGCCATCCACGGGAACAAGAGCCAGCCACAGCGTGAACGCACCCTGGCTGCATTCCGTGACCGGAAGACAAAGGTCCTCGTGGCGACCGATATTGCTGCACGCGGCATCGACATCGATGGTGTTTCGCACGTCGTCAATTACGAACTGCCGAACGTGCCCGAAGCCTATGTGCACCGGATCGGCCGGACCGCGCGGGCCGGCAATAGCGGGGTCGCGATTTCGCTCTGCGAACATGCGGAACGCGGGCTGTTGCGCGATATCGAGCGTCTGATCGGCAATACGGTTACCCGTGACGGGGCGCCCGAAAGTGCACCGGTCGAGGTCGGCGAAGCGGCGCAGCCGGCACACCCGCATCATAACACGCGTGGTGAACGGGATGGGCAGCCGGGCAAATCCAAGCGCCGGCCGAAATGGCGCCGTGGAAAACCGAAGAATGCGAACGGCAAGGGCAATGCGTCACGCGGGCGCCGGCAGTCGGGTGATAGCCCACGCCAGCGACTCGCAAGCTGACCGCGAGGATGGGGGTGGCTCGGCGCAATTGCGCCGAGCACCTCAAGCTATCACCGCCCGTGTGACGGAAGATCGGTGTTCCCCTGTGGCTCGCCGTGTCCGGCAAGCGCATGAAACGAAAAAGGGCGGCCGGCGCTCCCGCGGTTAGCCGGCCTTGCCTTTACGCGCCTTGATCAATCTGCTGACGATCGGGTAGGCCATCAGCATGACGGCGAGCGCGATGCACGTTGCCGAGATCGGCCGCTCGATGAAGACCATCGCGTCGCCCTGCGTGGACAATAACGACTGCCTGAGTGAACGTTCCGCCAGCGGCCCGAGAACGATCGCGAGCACCGCCGGCGCCACCGGGTAATTCAGTTTACGCAACAAATAACCCGCGACACCGAAGATCAGCATGAGCCAGACATCGTGCAGGGTGTTGGTCGGCGCATACCCACCGACAATGCAAAGCACGAAGATCGTGGGCGCCAGGATTGTGAACGGCAGCGTCAGCACGCGGACGAAAAGCGGAATGAACGCGAGGTTGATGAGGACCGTAAAGAAGTTGGCGACGTAAAGCGACCCGATCAGGCCCCAGACGAAGTCGGGATGCTCCGTGAACAGCAACGGCCCCGGACGCAGGCCCCAGATAATCATCCCGCCGAGCAGGATCGCGGTCGTCGGCGAGCCCGGGATACCGAGCGTGATCATCGGCAGCATGGACCCGGTCGAGGCGGCGTTGTTGGCCGCTTCCGGCGCGGCGACGCCTGAGATGTTGCCCTTGCCGAAGGTCTCGGGTTTCTTCGAGAACGTTTTTGCCAGTCCATAGGACATCAGAGACGCGGGCGTCGCGCCGGCCGCGGGCAGCGTGCCCACGAAGTAGCCGAGTATAGAGCCCAGCGTCGTCGTCATGATGTATTCGCGGACCGCGCGCACGTTGTTTTTGAACTCGGCCCAGCTCGTCGTGACTTTGTGAACGACGACGTCACCGCGCGTCTGTTCGAGGGTCCACAGCATTTCGCCGATGCCGTAAATACCAATGGCGAGCACCAGGAAGTTCACGCCGTGCAGGAACCCTGTGATGTCGAAGAAGATCAACCTGGGTTTGCCGGATATGATGTCGAGGCCAATCGTCGCCAGCACCAGGCCGATGAGGATCGAGAAAATTGTCTTCGGGATGTCATCGCCGCCAAGGCCGATGAATGTCGCAAAAGCCAGGAACATCAGTGCGAATTCCTCGGGCGGGCCGAATTTTAGAGCAAACTCGGCAAGCGGCGGCGCGAACAGCGTGAACAGCACCACCGAGATCGAGCCGCCGATGAAGGACGCGATGGCGGCCGCCGTCAACGCCTTGTCGGCGCGGCCGGATTGGGCCAGCGGACGGCCGTCGAAAACGGTGGCGACCGCCGTCGAAGCACCGGGTATGCCCAGGGTAATGGAACTGATGGCGCCGCCGTACATGGCGCCGTAATAGACCGCGGCCAGGAAGATGATCGCCGAATTCGGCGGTACCAGAAACGTGATCGGCAACAGGATCGCAACGCCGTTCACCGAGCCGAGCCCGGGCATCGCGCCGACGAAGAGGCCGATCACGCAGCCGAGAATGATCATGGCGAGGTTAAGCGGCTGGAACGCTTCCAGAAGGCCGCCACCCAATGATATGAGGACTGTTTCCATGACTGTTATCCTTCGCGCCGCCGGTTCAATACATCAGGTCGTAGATTGGGTAGAACAAAGGCTCGGATATCGCCTTCGGTAACGGTATGGTCAGCGCCCATTCGAACAGCATGAAGATCGCCACCGGGACACCGATGGTCAGGGACAGCGAAACCGGCCACGAATGCCGCCCGACGAACTTGACGTAGAACAGCATGAACAAAAGCAGGCCGATGTAGATGCCGACCAGATGTGTCGCGACCAGCAGGAAAAAGAGCGCGCCGACGGAAACGCCGACCACGTACATGGCTTCGCGCGGCAGATAGGGCTCGAGGTTGGTGGATTCCGGCGTTTGCTTCCGGAACCAGCGCACCAGCGTCCAGATCGACGCCATGAGCATGCCGGTCGAGAGCCAGAAGGGCCAGAATCCGGACCCGGGTCCCTTGCGCGGCACCCAGCCGATGGCGAGTTCGCTGCTTTTCCACATCAGCCCCACCGATATGAGGATCGTCGCTATGGCCATGAGGAGTTCTGCTGTGCGTACGGTCATGTCGTGTCTCTCGGTCTCTCTTCGCCCGGTGTTTCGACCGGCTGGCAGACAACCTATGGAGTAACGCTGTCGGCAGCACGGCGGCTCGGGCTGTAAAATTCCACGGCGCGTTCAGAAACGGTATTCAGACAGTGTAAAAAGGGGTGGGAGCGCGCCAAAGACGCGCTCCCGTCGTGTTTCGGGTTATTGCCCCGTGATCGCGTCCGCGCCGACCTTTTCGATCAACGCCTTGTGGCGCTTCAACTGGTCTTCGTGGAAGGACATCAGGTCACTGCCGCCAACCCATTGGTCGCACGTCAGGCCGTCGTCCTTGCAGAACTTTTGCCATTCGTCGGAATCGAACAGGGTTTTGAACAGGTTGATGTACCAATCGCGCGCTTCCGGGTCCATATCCGGGGGACCGTTGATGGAACGCTGCATGAAGTAAACGATATCATGTCCCAACTCGCGCGCTGTCGGGACGTCGGGATAGGCGCCCATACGTTCAGGGGTGAACTGAACCAGCGGCTTGGACTTGCCGGCACGGAAGAACTCGTTCTGTTCGGCCGGGTTGTTGACCGTCGAATCGATATGCTTACCGATCAGGTTCTTGGCGACCGTGCCGCCGCCCGGGAACGGGATGTAGGTGACCTTGTAGCCGAACTCGGCTTCCATCATCGCGGTCAGGATCGAATCTTCCTGGCCGGAGCCGGTCCCGCCGACACGCCAGTCCCTGCCCTTGGACTTCACTTCGGTGACGTACTGATCGAGGTTGCCGATGCTGCTGTCCGCGTGCACCCAGAGCAGGAATGTATCGAGCGCCATGCGCCCGATCGGCGTGAACTTCGTGACGTCGACGCCCAGACCCTCCTGGATGATCGGTGTGGTGTAGAAGCTGTTCAGGGTAACGAGAACGGTATGGTTGTCGCCGGATTTGCCCTGCAGGTAGCGCAAGGCCTCGGCACCGGATCCGCCCGGCTTGTTGATCGGAATGAACGGACGCGGCGATAGGTCCTTCTTCTCGATGAGACCTTGCAACAGGCGCGCGATTTGGTCGGCGCCACCGCCCGTTCCCGCCATGATGATAAATTCGACCGGCTTCCGCGGCGACCATTCCGCCGTGGCACTGGTAACGGCCCCGAATGTCGAGGCCGTGATGGCGGCGGCAAAGCCGGCGCCCAATGCTAACGTCTTTAGCTTGACCATGAATATTCCTCCCGGTTTCCAACCGTTCCGGGAAGTCCGGAGCCGGCCGGATGTGAGTGATGTTTCCGTGGCCGTTTTCGTTCGATCTTCCGCCAAACTTTACGGTCTTGCTATTGTGGCATTAGGTATACCAGTTAATCGATCATAACAGACTGGCGATTCCTATCAACTTGTTTTTCCCGGAAATGCGTGGGTAAAAAGTCGCAAAAGGCGCACTGAGCTTGACATTGCGGCATTCGGACACACCGCGACCGCTCGCGGTTGTCTGAGGATTCGGGATCGGTGTGCCGTCCAACATCGTGTCTCTTCCATCCCTTTCGGGTGGTATGTCAGTGTGCCATTAAAAGTGGTATCTGTGCATTTTCCAATACGTATCCGGTCGCGCCGCCGAGAACGAACTTCTGGCGTTTTTCCGTGCCGAAGGCGCCCATGACCAGGGTATCGGCGCCGACCTCGGTGGCGGTCTCGAGCAGACGTGCGCCGCTGTTCTGCGACCCGACCTTGACCGTCTTCACGTCGGCCTCGATGGCGTGCCCGGCGAGATAGCTCTGCAACGCTTCGGGGCCGAGATCGAAATCGTGTTCGCCGAGGCCGGAGATGATCGTGACTGTATTGGCGTTGAACAGGAACCGGAGCGAGCGTTTGACGGCGCGCGCCGCCTCGGCGCTGCCGTTCCAGCCGATGGCCACATGCTCGAGCACGCTGTCCACCTCGCGCTTGGGGGCAACCGCGGTCAGCGCACCGACTTCGAACAGCGAAGCCTGGAAAGTATTCATGCCGAGTGTCGTTACCCGGTCCGGGTTGGCGACGATGACGAGATCGTTAAGCCGGCCGTGCACGGCGACGATCGATGCCTGTTTGCCTTCGACCTCGCGCCAGGTCGCCGTGACCTGGCCCGGGTCGTTTTTCTTCGGCCGCTCATCGACCTCTTCGAGATTATGACTGGCACAGAACTCGCGGAACAGGTCGTGCGTGCGGCCTTCCTCGCCTTCGCTGGTTTTGCGTGCCGAATCCACGATCATTTCCTTGAGTGCGCGAGAGACCGGCACGCCGTAAGGCAGCAGGTCCTCGGGACGGGCATGCGCGTGTATGACGTCGAGATGACCGCCGAAGACCTTGCCGAAGGCGATACCGAGCGCCAGTACATAGCCGCCGTTTCCGTCGCCCCGTACCGGTGTCAATATCGACATCATGGCATAACCTCCTTCGGCCGTACGGCCGTAGTCTTTCTTAGAACAGGCCCTCGATCAGACCGTCGGCGTTGAGCTTGATCGACTCGGACGCCGGTTTCCGTGGCAGCCCCGGCATGGTCATGATCTCGCCGGTGACGACGACGATGAAGCCGGCGCCCGCCGAGATGCGAACCTCGCGGACCGGTACGCTATGACCGGTCGGCGCGCCCTTGAGGCTCGGATCGGTCGAGAACGAATACTGGGTCTTGGCCATGCAGACGGGCAGCTTGCCGTAGCCCTGATCTTCCCAGTCCTTGAGCTGATTGCGGATCTTGGTGTCGGCCAGCACTTCGTCGGCGCGGTAGATTTCCTTGGCGACGGTGTTGATCTTTTCCAGCAGCGGCATGTCGTCCGGATAGAGCGGCTTGAAGTCGGCGCTGCCGCCGTCGACCACGTCGACGACTTTCTTGGCCAGTTCCTCGGTGCCTTCCGAGCCCTTGGCCCAGTGTTCGCAGAGGATCGCTTCCGCGCCCTGTGAGGTGACGAACTCCTTGACCGCTTCCACTTCCGCGTCGGTGTCGGTGTGGAAGTTGTTGATCGCGACCACCGCCGGCACGCCGAACTTCTTCAGGTTCTCCAGGTGGCGGCCGAGGTTCGGGCAGCCCTTCTTGAGCGCTTCGACGTTTTCGTTGTTGAGATCGTCCTTGCCGACGCCGCCGTTCGACTTGAGCGCGCGGATCGTCGCGACGATGACGACGGCGCTCGGTTTCAGGCCCGCCTTGCGGCACTTGATGTCGAAGAATTTCTCGGCCCCCAGGTCGGCGCCAAATCCGGCCTCGGTGACTACGTAGTCGGCCAGTTTAAGCGCCGTCTTGGTGGCGACCACCGAGTTGCAGCCGTGCGCGATGTTGGCGAACGGGCCGCCGTGCACGAATGCCGGATTGTTCTCAAGCGTCTGCACCAGATTCGGCTGCATCGCGTCCTTGAGCAGCACGGCCATCGAACCTTCGGCCTTGATATCGCGGCAATAGACCGGCGAGCGGTCGCGGCGGTACGCCACGATCATGTCGCCCAGGCGCCGTTCCAGGTCGGCGAGGTCGGAAGCCAGGCACAGGATGGCCATCACTTCAGAAGCCACCGTGATGTCGAAGCCGGCTTCGCGCGGGAAGCCGTTGGCGACGCCGCCGAGAGAGCACGTGATCTGGCGCAGCGCGCGGTCGTTCATGTCGAGCACGCGCTTCCAGGCGATGCGGCGGATGTCGATTTCCTGCTCGTTGCCCCAGTAAACGTGGTTGTCGATCATCGCCGACAGCAGGTTGTGCGCCGAGGTAATAGCGTGGAAATCGCCGGTGAAATGGAGGTTCATGTCCTCCATCGGGATGACCTGGGCGTAACCGCCGCCGGCGGCGCCGCCCTTCATGCCGAAGTTTGGACCGAGCGAGGCTTCGCGGATACAGATCGTCGCCTTCTTGCCGATGCGGTTGAGGCCGTCGCCGAGGCCGACGGTCGTCGTCGTCTTGCCTTCGCCGGCCGGCGTCGGGTTGATCGCCGTCACCAGGATCAGCTTACCGTCGTCCTTGCCTTCGAGGCTCTTGATGAAGTCGGCGGATACCTTGGCCTTGTCGTGGCCGTAGGGCAGCAGGTGCTCGGCGTCGATGCCGAGCTTGGCGCCGATGTCGTTGATGTGTTTCGGCGAGGCTTCACGGGCGATTTCAATGTCGGTTTTAGCCATGGTTCAAAGACTTTCGATCCTGAGTGTTTCCTGTCGTGGCTGCCGTCAGGCGCCGAATTTCTGCCCGGCTTCGATGCCGGCTGCTGCGGCCCATTCGGCGGCAGGCACTTTGCCGCCGTCGGCACGGACCCGTTTTACGAGGATGCGGCCACCGTCCGCTTGTACGACAACGCCATCCTCGCCCACGGAAACGACATCGCCGGGGGCGCCGTCGCCGTCCTGCTTGGCGACGTCGTAGATTTTCACCTCGTTGCCGGCGACCGTGGTCCAGGCGCCGGGTTGCGGGTTGGTGCCGCGGATTAGGTTGTAGACGTCGGCGACCGGCTTCGACCAGTCGACCTCGGCGTCCTTCTTGCGGCACCAGCTTTCATAGGTGGCCTTGCTCTCGTCCTGCTGGATGCGCACCAGGTTGCCCGCCCGATACATTTCCAACACCTCGATTACCGATTCGATGCCGAGCGGGAATATCTTCTTGAAGTAGATGTCGCCGAGCGTGTCGTCGGGACCGATGTCGACTTCCTTCTGCAAAAGGATGTCGCCTTCGTCGAGGCCGTCCGTCGGGTAGAACCAGCTCAGACCCGACTTGGTCGAGCCCCAGATGATCGGCCAGTTGATCGAACTCGGCCCCCGGTGCAGCGGTAGCAAGGACGGGTGGAAGCAGATCGAGCCCATCTTCGGGATGTCGCGTGCGGCTTCCGGCACGAAGATGATCACGTAAGCCATGATCATCACGTCGGCATTCAGCGCGCGCATTTCTTCCAGCACCGCTTCGTCCTTGAAATTGTCGGGCTGATAAAGCGGCAGGTCCGCGTCGAGTGCCGCCTGCTTCATCGGATCGACCGGTTTGCCCTCCTTGTCGGGGGCGGTGTAGACGGCGACGACCTCGTCCTGCCCATGCTCGAGGATTTTTTCGAGCGCGGCCTGACCGAATGCCTGCTGTCCCATAACGATAACGCGCATGTTGTCCTCTCCTGTCCGGACGCCGCCGGGGCGGCGCCCTCGTAAAATTTCATCCCGCGCCCGGTATGCGATCCGGACGTCTTAATTCTTACTCCGCGGCCGCCTTGGCCTCGCCGACGGCGCCGGAAGCCTTGATGCGTTCAAGCTCCTCGCCCTCGTAGCCGAGGACCTTCGTCAGGATTTCCTCGGTGTGTTCGCCCAGCAGCGGCGACCGCTCCACATCGACCGGGCTGTCCGACAGCTTGATCGGGCAGCCGACCGACAGGTACGCGCCGCGTTCCGGGTGATCGACTTCGACAATCGTTCCCGTCGCGCGCAAGCCTTCGTCCTCGGCGATTTCCTTCATGCTGAGGATCGGTCCTACCGGGATATTGAGCGGGTTGCAGATGTCCATGACCTCGAACTTGGTTTTGGTCATGGTCCATTGCTCGATGCGTCCGAAAATCTCGGTCAGCTTGTCGAGACGTTCCGGCGGTGTCGCGTAGCCTTCCTTGGTCTTCCAGTCGGGCTCGCCGATAACATCGCAGATATGTTCCCAGACCGCGGCCTGAGTGATGAAATAGGTGTAGGCGTTGGGATCGGTCTCCCAACCCTTGCACTTCAGGATCCGGCCTGGCTGGCCGCCGCCGGAATCGTTGCCGGCGCGCGGCGTCGCTTCGCCGAAGGCAATGCCTTCGCCGTACTGCGAATATTCCTTGAGCGGACCGGCCTTGAGACGCTGCTGGTCGCGCAGCTTGACGCGGCACAGGTTGACGACGCCGTCCTGCATGGCGGCCAAGACCCTCTGGCCCTTGCCGGTCTTCTCGCGTTGCAGAAGCGCCGCGCAGATGCCGAGCGCTAGATGTAGCCCAGTCCCGGAATCGCCGATCTGCGCGCCTGTCACCGTCGGTACGCCATCGAGGAAGCCGGTCGTCGAGGCGGACCCGCCGGCGCACTGCGCGACGTTCTCGTAGACCTTGCAGTCCTCGTACTTGCCGGGGCCGAAACCCTTCACCGACGCCATGATCATGCGCGGGTTCAATTCGTGCACGCGTTCCCACGAGAAGCCCATGCGGTCGAGCGCGCCCGGCGCAAAATTCTCGACCAGCACGTCGCAGGTCTTGATCAGGCGTTCCAGCACTTCCTTGCCGGTCTCGTTCTTGGAGTTGAGCTCGATCGACCGCTTGTTGTGGTTGAGCATGGTGAAATAGAGCGAGTCCGCGCCCGGCACGTCGACGAGCTGCTTGCGCGTCGCGTCGCCGACGCCGGGACGTTCGACCTTGATGACATCGGCGCCGAACCATGCCAGGAGCTGGGTGCAGGTGGGGCCGGACTGGACGTGCGTGAAATCCAGAATTTTGACGCCTTCGAGAGCTTTCATCGGGGGCTCCTATATAAAGAAGTTGCGGACGCGCACTGTTATTTCTTGTTGACGACGCTCTGCGGGTTGAGATTGCCGATGCGGCCGCTCTCTGTCCCCGCCTTCTCGTCGATGACGGCGTTGATCAGCGTCGGCTTGCCGGAGTCGAGGGCTTCGTTGACCGCCTGGCTCAACTCGTCGGGGGACGTCGCGTTGACGCCGACACCACCGAACGCCTCCATCATCTTGTCGTAACGGGCGTCCTTGACGAACACCGTGGTGGCGACATCGTCATTACCCGACGGGTTCTGGTCGGTGCCTCGGTAGATGCCGCCGTTGTTGAAGACAACGACGCAGACCGGCAGGTTGTAACGGCAGATGGTCTCGACCTCCATGCCGGAGAACCCGAAGGCGCTGTCGCCCTCGACGCAGAGCACGCGCTCGCCGGTTTCCACCGCTGCCGCGATGGCCTGACCCATGCCTATGCCCATGACGCCCCACGTGCCGACGTCGAGACGCTTGCGCGGTTTGAAGATGTCGATGATTGAGCGCGCGAAGTCGAGCGTGTTGGCGCCTTCGTTGACGAGGATCGTGTCCGGACGCTCCTTCATGATGCGTTTCAGCGCACCCAGCGCGCCGTGGAAGTCCATCGGCACGTTGTTGTTCTGCAGACGCGGTGCCATTTTTTCGACGTTGGCGTCGCGCTTCGCCTTGACTGCGTCGGTCCAGTCCGCGGGCGGCGTTTTCCAGTTCTTGCCCATGCCGTCGATCAACGCGCGGACGCACGATCCGATATCGCCGACCAGCGGCGCCGCGATCTCGACGTTGCTGTCCATTTCCTTGGGCTCGATGTCGATGTGCACGAACTTCTTCGGCGCCTCGCCCCAGGCCTTGCCCTTGCCGTGGCTGAGCAGCCAGTTGAGCCGGGCGCCGACCAGCAGGACCGTGTCCGACTCTTTCAGGACGAGGGAGCGGGCGGCGCCTGCGTACTGGTCGTGATCGTCCGGCAGCAGACCCTTGGCCATGCTCATGGCGATGTAGGGCATGCCGCTGGTTTCGACGAGCTTGCGGACATCGTCGTCGACCTGTGCATAGGCCGCGCCCTTCCCGAGGATGATCAGCGGGCGCTTGGCGTCTTTCAGAACGTCGAGCGCACGTTTCACAGCCTCGGGTGCAGGGAGCTGCGCCGGTGCAGGGTCGATGACCTTGACCAGCGATTTCTCGCCGGCCGCTGCATCCATGACCTGACCCAGAAGCTGGGCCGGCAAATCGAGGTAGACACCGCCGGGGCGGCCCGAAACCGCGGCGCGGATGGCGCGCGCGATGCCGATGCCGATGTCCTCGGCATGGAGAATGCGGTAGGCGGCCTTGCAGTGCGGCTTGGCGATGGCGAGCTGGTCCATCTCCTCGTAATCGCCCTGCATCAGGTCGACGATCTCGCGTTCCGACGAACCGGAAATCAGGATCATCGGGTAACAGTTGGTGGTGGCGTGCGCGAGCGCCGTGAGGCCGTTGAGGAAGCCGGGCGCGGACACCGTCAGACATACCCCGGGTTTCTGTGTCAGATAGCCGGCGATGGCGGCGGCGTAGCCCGCGTGCTGCTCGTGGCGGAACGACAGCACGCGCATGCCTTCCGCCTGCATGAAGCGGCCGAGGTCGGTGATCGGGATGCCCGGCACATTATATATGGTGTTGATGTCGTTCAGCTTGAGCGCATCGATAACCAGATGGAATCCGTCCGTCAGCGGAGCGCCTTCGGCGCCTTCTTCTTGCTTCAGTTCCGTCGCGGTCGACGACATGTCGTTCCCTCCGTGGTCGTTGGGCCGGTTTCAGCCCGTTGATTTGCGTTTCGATTTACCGGCCGGCGTCGGTTCCAGCTCGGCTTCGCTCAGGTCGGTGAATTCATGCCAGTTCCTGCGGATGTGCGCGTGCAGCCGCATGGTGTGTTCGCGCACCATCTTGCTGGCCAGATCGCCGTCGCGTTTCTCCAGCGCGTCGATGATGTGCATGTGATCGTCGACCGAGAGACTGACCCGGTCGGCTTCCGCCATGGCCCGGGCGCGGATCGCGCGCATGTGCAGGAACAGCCCGTCGGCGATGGAGTGCAGCATCGAGCACTTGGAAAGCTCCAGGATGCGGCGATGGAAGCGGATGTTGGCTTCCGAGTACTCGTCCATATGCTCGCGCGCTTCGTTCTTGGTGTAGTCGGCGACCATGCGCCGGAGCGAGGCGATTTCGTCGTCCGAGGCGTGCTCGGTGGTGAGCCGCGCGGCCATGCTTTCCAGCGCCGCCCAGACGGTGATCATCTCCAGCACTTCCTCCAGCGACTTGCGCTTGATGAAGATGCCCTTGCGTGGCTGGATGTCGACGAAGCCTTCCTGCTCGAGCCGTGCGAGCGCTTCGCGGATCGGCGTGCGGGAGATGCCGAGTTGCTCGGCCATCTTGCGTTCTTCGAGTTTCAGGTCGGCATCGGCATCGTAGATGTTCATGCCGGTGATGGCGTCCTTCAGGACCTCGTAAATGTGATCCTTGAGACTGAAATTCGTACCGACTGCCTTGAGCTTCAAGCTCCGCGCCATCGCCCCCTCCTGAATGCTGGTCGTTGCAAATGTTCCCCGGACCGTTAGAGCACGCCGGGAAACATTCGGCCAGCACGTTTGTTCTTGGTATACCTTATGCCACTTAAATCGGCGCCGCAACAACGGAATCGGTTCAGGTTTTTGCTGCGCTGCACCCAAAGCGACCTCCGCAACCCTTGGTTTTCTGCAGTTTTTTGAATTGCCGAAACATGATTGCTGGTATAAGGTATACCAGATTGATTGACAAGAGCGCTTGCGGTTGAAAGCAAAAAAAGCGCAATAACAATCGAATGCGGGAGTTATCCCCATCCACGCGGGAGGTGGCCCATGAACCTATACGAATACGAAGCCAAGGAAATCCTGGCACAGTACGGTGTTCCCATGCCGGACGGCCGTATCGCTTCCACGCCCGAGGAGGCGGAGGCCGCAGCCAAGGCGCTGCCGGGCCACAAGGTCGCGGTGAAGGCGCAAATCCTCGCCGGCGGGCGCGGGCTGGCGGGCGGTGTCGAGTTGGCGCCGGCGCCGAGCAAGGTCGCGGCGATCGCAAAGCGCATGCTCGGCACGCGCCTTGTCACCCAGCAGACCGGTCCGGAAGGCGAAGCCGTTGATCGTGTCTATGTGGAAACGGCGGTCGAATCCGAACGCGACTTTTTTCTTGCCGTGCTCGTCGATCAGGCCGAAGCGCGGATCGTCGTGCTGGGATCGCAAAGCGGCGGCGTCGATTTCGAGGATCGGGTCGCGCACGACCCGGATATTGTCGAAACCCTGCCGGTGAACCCTGACGGAAGCGTCGATGACGATGCCTGTATTGCGTTTCTCGGCCGGCTTGGCATCGGCGGTGCGGCGGTCGATCAGGCGCGCGAGATTATTGCCGCGCTGATCACCGTGTTCCGGCGCATCGACGCGACGCTGATAGAGATCAATCCACTGACGCTGACCCGGGACGGCACATTCAGCGCCGTCGACGCCAAGGTCGGCATCGACAACAACGCACTCTTTCGCCATCCCGAATTCGCCGGCTTGGCTTCGAGCGCCGGTGGCGACGAGATCGAGATGCAGGCGCAGAAGGACGAAATCAATCTGGTGCGCCTCGGCGGCAACATCGGCGTCGTCGTCAACGGTGCCGGCCTTGCGCTGGCGACCCAGGACATGATCGCGGACGCCGGCGGGCGGGCCGCCAATTTCATGGATATCCGCACCACGGCGACCAGTCTGCAGGTGGCGCGCGGCATCGGCATTCTGCTGAACGACCCGGCGGTGAAGTCGATCCTCGTCAACGTTCACGGCGGCGGCATGACGCCCTGCGACACCATCGCCGAAGCGCTGGCGCTGGCGCTCGCCTGGTCCGACCGTAAGGTGCCGGTGGTGACGCGCCTTGCGGGTCACAACGCGGATTATGCGCGTCAGATGCTGGTCGACCGGAACGTGCCGCACCTGCGCCGTGATAATATCGGCGAGGCCATCGGCG
This sequence comes from Rhodospirillales bacterium, assembly GCA_965229805.1. Taxonomy (GTDB): domain Bacteria; phylum Pseudomonadota; class Alphaproteobacteria; order Rhodospirillales; family Casp-alpha2; genus UBA4479. Next base: position 944,003 of record CBDDJO010000001.1, read on the forward strand.
CTGCTATCGACACGGCGACCAGCCGCGCCGCCTGAAGGAGGATCGTGGTATGAGCATTCTCTGTAACCGGAATACCAAGCTGATCGTCCAGGGAATCACCGGCCGGTCCGGCACGTTCTATACCGATCAGGCGATGACCTACGGCACCGACGTCGTCGGCGGCGTCAGGCCGGGCAAGGGCGGCAAAAAACATATCGGCCGCCCGGTATTCGACAACGTCCGTGATGCCATGGCCGAGACCGGTGCCAACGCCACCATGGTCATGGTCCCCGCGCACAACGCCGCGGCGGCGATGATCGAGGCGATCGAGGCCGAGATGCCGCTGATTGTCTGCGTCACCGAACGCATCCCGGTGCTCGACATGGTGCGCGTCAAGGATGCGCTCAAAGGATCGAAGAGCGAACTGGTCGGGCCCAATTCCCAGGGGGTGCTGACGCCGGGGCAGTGCAAGATCGGCGTCATGTCGACGGTGGACGCGAAGCCGGGCACCATCGGCGTTGCGTCGCGCTCCGCATCGCTGACCAGCGAGGTGGTTGCCGGGCTTTCGGCCATCGGTCTCGGCCAGTCGACGACGGTCGGCATCGGCGGCGATCCGGTGCACGGGATCGGGTTTACCCGTTGCCTCGAACTGTTCATGGACGATACGGATACGGGCGGCGTCGTCCTGATCGGCGAGATCGGCGGCAACGAGGAGGAGCAGGCCTCCGCCTATCTGAAAGACGCCAAGACCTCTAAGCCCGTCGTTTCCCTTGTCGTCGGGCGCCACGCACCGCCGCAGCGGCGCATGGGCCATGCCGGCACGCTCTCGGTGTTCGGCAGCGGCAGCGCCGCCACCAAGAACGCGGCGCTCAAATCGGCGGGGGTATGCGTCGTCCAGAACGTAGACGATGTCGCCCAAGCGATGGCTGGCACGATGGCGGCTGCCTAATGTCGGAAACCGTGACGGAGACGTTTACCGGTTTGACCGCCGGGCCGGGCACACCATATGGTCTCAGGCATGCCATCGACCAGAATGGCGACAGGGGAAACACCGATGGGCGGCAACCATGCTGATCAGACCCGAAGATTCATGTCTGATAGTCATCGACATGCAGGAACGGCTGGTGCCGGCGATGCAGGCGCCCGCGCGCACCCTCAAGAACGCCAGGTTGTTGATCTCCGTCGCACGCGAGCTGGAAATCCCGGTTTTGCTGACCGAACAGTACCCGAAGGGCCTGGGCCGCACGGTCAAGGAAATCGCCGGCGTTTCGGAAGGGTTGCCGGTGCTGGAGAAAATGCATTTTTCGTGCATGGAGGATACGGATTTCGCCGACGCGTTCCATGCGCTCGGCCGCAAGCAGGCGGTGATCGCCGGTATGGAGGCGCACATCTGCGTCATGCAGACGGCGGCCAATCTGATGGACGAAGGTTACGAGGTGTTCGTCGTCACCGACGCCACGTCGTCCCGGACGCTGGAGAGCGAGCAGGCGTGCCTGGAACGACTCGGCGCCTGTGGCGCGGGAATCGTGACGACGGAAATGGTTGTGTTCGAGTGGCTGGGCAAGGCCGGGACGGACGCGTTCAAGAAACTGTTGCCATTGGTGAAGTAGATTAAATGGATACTTTCGAGAAAAGAAAAACCAAGCCGAAACGCCCCGGCAGCGGTAACCGCAAGAAAGGGCGCGCGTTTCCGAAGGGCCGCCAGGTCCAGCCCGACGCCCGGACGGATGTGCAGAAGCTCCTCAAGGGAAAGTCGCGCGCGCGCGATCTGCTGATCGAGCACCTGCACCTGATCCAGGACAAGTACGGGCATTTGTCGGCGCCGCACCTGGCGGCGCTGGCCGAGGAAATGAAGCTCGCCATGGCCGAGGTCTACGAGGTCGCGACCTTTTATCACCACTTCGACGTGGTCCGCGAAGGCGAGGACGCGCCGCCGGAAGTGACGATCCGTGTCTGCGATTCCTTGAGTTGCGAGATGGCCGGCGCCAAGGACATCATCAAGTCGCTCGGCAAGAAGGCGCCGAAGTATCTGCGTGTCGTGCACGCGCCCTGCATGGGACTTTGCGACAAGGCCCCTGCCGCGGCGATCGGCAAGAATTATACCGGCCACGTATCCGTGCAGTCGCTGTTGAAGGCGGCGCGCGAACGCGACGTGAAGCCGAAGCGCGAGAAGTTCCAGAGCTTCGACAGCTACGTGAAGGAAGGCGGCTACAAGGTTCTGAAAGATCTCAGGAAGGGCAAGCAGACGCCGGACGAGGTAATCGAGACGCTGCTGGAGGCCGGTCTGCGTGGGCTCGGCGGCGCCGGGTTCCCGTCCGGTCGCAAATGGGGGTTCGTTCGTGCCGCCGCGGGGCCGCGTTATATGTGCATCAACGCCGACGAGGGCGAGCCCGGCACTTTCAAGGACAAGCTCTATCTCGAAACCAAACCGCACCAGTTTCTGGAAGGCACGCTGATCAGTGCCTGGGGCGTCGAGGCAGCGCGCGTCTATATCTACCTCCGTGACGAATACCCGGCGATCCTCGATGTGCTCCGGAAGGAGATCGCGCTGCTGGAAAAGAAAGGGATCATCGAACCCGGCTACGTCGAACTGCGGCGTGGCGCCGGCGCCTACATCTGTGGCGAGGAAAGCGCGATGATCGAAAGCATCGAAGGCAAGCGAGGCCTGCCGCGTCACCGACCGCCCTATGTCGCGCAGGTCGGCGTGTTCGACCGCCCGACCCTGGTGCACAATGTCGAGACCGTCTACTGGATGCCGGAAATCCTGCGCCGGGGCGCCGACTGGTTCATTGCCCAGGGGCGCGAGAGCCACAAGGGCAACCGGTCGTATTCGGTCTCCGGGCGTGTCAAGAATCCGGGCGTGGTGCTGACCGCGGCGGGCGCGACGGCCGAGGAACTGATCGAGGCCTGTGGCGGGATGCTCGACGGGCATGCCTTCAAGGGCTTCCTGCCGGGCGGACCGTCGGGCGGCATCATGCCGGCCTCGATGGGCGACCTGCCGCTCGATTTCGGTCAGCTCGAAGAGCATGGCCACTTCGTCGGTTCGCACGCCGTTGTCATTCTTTCCGACAAGGACCACATGCGGGATGTGTCCGTGAACCTTCTCAAGTTCTTCGAGGACGAGAGCTGCGGACAGTGTACGCCCTGTCGCGTCGGCTGCGAGAAGGCCGTTAAGCTGATGGGCGAGAAGAAATGGAATGCGAAGCTGCTCGACGAACTGTCGACGGCGATGGCGGACGCATCGATTTGTGGCCTCGGGCAGGCGGCGCCGAACCCGATCCGCTCGGTGATGAAATACTTTAAGAAGGAGGTTTCGTGATGGCGGACAAAATCACCTTCACCCTCGACGGCAAGGACGTCACGGCCGACCCCGGGGAGACCATCTGGCAGGTAGCCAAACGCGAAGGCACCACCATTCCGCACCTCTGCTGGAAGGACGCACCGGGTTACCGCGCCGACGGCAACTGCCGCGCCTGTATGGTCGAGATCGAGGGTGAGCGCGTGCTCGCCGCGTCGTGCGTCAGGACGCCGGCGGACGGCATGAAGGTCATCACCGATTCCGAGCGCGCCAAGACCTCGCGCAAGATGGTGATCGAGCTGTTGATGGCCGACCAGCCGAAGATGAAGGACGCGCACGACACGGAATCCGATTTCATCAAGTGGACGAAGGCGATGAACGTCAAGACGTCGCGCTTCCCCAGGGCCAAGCGGCCCAAGCCCGATGTTTCGCATTCGGCGATGGCGGTCAACCTGGATGCCTGCATCCACTGCAACCTGTGTGTCCGCGCCTGCCGCGAAGTACAGGTCAACGACGTCATCGGCATGGCGTCGCGCGGCCACGATTCCAAGATCGTGTTCGATTTCGACGACCCGATGGGGAACTCGACCTGCGTTGCCTGCGGCGAGTGCGTGCAGGCGTGCCCGACCGGCGCGCTGATGCCGAGCACCATTGTCGACGACAAGGGGAAGGGCGCGCGCAAGGCCGACAAGCAAGTGCAGTCGGTGTGCCCGTATTGCGGTGTCGGCTGCCAGATTACCTACAACGTCAAGACGGACAAGAAGACCGGCCGCGACGAGATCGCATGGGTCGACGGTGCGACCGGCAAGGCCAACGAAAACCGCTTGTGCGTCAAAGGGCGCTTCGGTTTCGATTACGTGACCAGTCCGGAACGGCTGACCAAGCCGATGATCAGGAAGCCCGGCAAGCCCAAGGGTCTCAACATCGATCCGCGCAATCCGTGGACGCACTTCCGCGAAGCGACGTGGGAGGAAGCGCTCAAGGTGTCGGCCAAGGGGCTTAAGGACATTCGCGCCGAACACGGCCCGAAGAGCCTCGCCGGGTTCGGTTCCGCCAAGTGCTCGAACGAGGAAGCCTACCTGTTCCAGAAACTGGTCCGCACCGGCTTCGGGTCGAACAATGTCGATCACTGCACGCGGCTCTGCCACGCGTCGTCGGTGGCGGCGCTGATGGAATGCATCGGGTCGGGCGCGGTGACGGCACCTTTCACGGCGGTGAAGGATTCCGACGTGGTCGTCGTCATCGGCGCCAACCCGGTCGAAAATCACCCGGTTGCGGCGACGTACTTCAAGCAGGCCGCCAAGCGCGGCGCCGAGTTGATCGTCATGGATCCGCGTGGCCAGGCGCTCAAGCGTCACGCGGCGCACATGCTGCAGTTCAAGTCGGGTTCCGATGTCGCCATGCTGAACGCGATCATGCACGTGATTGTCGAGGAGGGACTTTACGACACCCAGTACATCCAGTCGCATACCGAGGGCTTCAAGAACATGCGGAAGCACCTCAAGGACTTCGCGCCGGAGAAGATGGAAGAGATCTGCGGCATCGACGCCGACGAGTTGCGCACCGTGGCGCGCAAGTACGCCACCGCCGGACGCTCGATCATCTTCTGGGGCATGGGTGTGTCGCAGCACACGCACGGTACCGACAACGCGCGTTGCCTGATCTCGCTGGCGCTGATGACCGGCCACACCGGCCGTCCCGGCACCGGGCTGCATCCGCTCCGGGGTCAGAACAATGTGCAGGGCGCGTCCGACGCCGGCCTGATACCGATGGTGTTGCCCGATTACATGAAGGTCGGTAACGCCGACATCCGGCACCGGTTCGAGGAACTGTGGGGCGCCGAGCTTGACCCGGACCCGGGCTTGACCGTGGTCGAGATCGTGCACGCGATCCATGACGACGAAATCAAGGGTATGTACATCATGGGTGAGAACCCTGCGATGTCGGACCCAGACGCCACCCACGCCCGCGAGGCGCTCGCCAAGCTCGAACACCTGGTGGTGCAGGACATCTTCCTGACCGAAACGGCGATGTATGCCGATGTGATCCTGCCGGCGACGGCGTGGCCGGAAAAGGACGGCACGGTATCCAACACCAACCGCCAGGTGCAGATGGGCCGCAAGGCGCTGGACGCGCCGGGCGAGGCTAGGCCCGACTGGTGGATCACCATTCAGATCGCCAAGAAGATGGGCCTTAAGTGGAAGTACAGGAACCCGGCCGACGTGTTCGCCGAGATGAAGCAGGCGATGCCGTCGCTGGACAACATCACGTGGGAGCGGTTGAAGCAGGAGAACTCGGTCACCTATCCGTGCCCGGCGCCGGACCATCCGGGCGAGGACATCGTGTTCGCCGACCGCTTCGCCACCGACGACGGCCTCGGCAAGTTCGTGCCGGCCGAGGTGACGCCGCCCAACGAGCAGCCGGACAAGCAGTTTCCGTATATCCTGATCACGGGGCGCCAGCTTGAGCACTGGCACACAGGCGCCATGACACGGCGGTCCTATGTGCTCGACCAAGTGCAGCCGACGCCGACGGTACAGATGAACACCATCGACATCGCCAAGTTCGGCATCGAGCCGGGCGACAAGGTCAAGGTGGCGACGCGCCGGGGCGAGATCGAGATCGCGGTGCGCGCCGACAACGCGGTGTCGCCGGGTTCCATCTTCATCCCGTTCGCCTATGTCGAGGCGGCGGCGAATGAACTGACCAATCCGCAGCTCGATCCGATCGGCAAGATTCCCGAGTTCAAGTATTGCGCCGCCAAGGTCGAGCCGCTGCAGTAGGGACAAAATCCAGACGTCATCCCCCGAACCCCGGACGTGTTCCGGGTCGCTGACTTTCCTTTCCGATCATAGATCGGAGGAAAGCCGCGCCCGGGACGACATGGGTGTGTAGGTGCCTAAAGCGCGTCGTTGCCGGTTTCGCCGGTACGGATGCGTACCGCCTGACCGACGTCCATGACGAAGATTTTGCCGTCGCCGATCTTGCCGGTCTGGGCGGCCTGGCTGACCGCTTCGACCACGCGTTCGGCGCGGTCGTCATCGACGACGATTTCAAGCCGTACCTTGGGCACGAATTCGACGTTGTATTCGGCCCCCCGGTAAATTTCGGTCTGACCTTTCTGGCGACCGAAACCCTTGACCTCGGAAACGGTCATGCCCTCGATGCCCAGTTCGGTCAATGCCGTACGGACAGCGTCGAGCTTGAACGGTTTGATGACGGCCATGATCATTTTCATCGGAACTCTCCTCTGTCCGCAGGTTAGAGATTGTAGTCACGTTCACCGTGATACGAAAGGTCGAGGCCGACTTCCATTTCGTCGTCGTCGGCCCGCAGACCGCAGATGGCACGAACCACGAAGACGATGACCGCGGTCGCGACCGCCGACCACACCACCGTGGCGACGACGCCTGTTGCCTGTACGCCCAGTTGCGTGCCGACCGTCATGCCGTCGGCGAGTCCGGCGCCGCCGAGCCCGTCGGTGACGAACACCGCCGCCGCTAGCGTGCCGAGGATACCGCCGACACCGTGTACGGCGAAGACGTCGAGCGAATCGTCGATGCCCAGCTTTTCTTTGACCAGACCGACCGCCCAGTAACAGACGAACCCGCCCAGCAGGCCGATGCAGAGCCCGCCGATGGGGCCGACGAAGCCCGACGCCGGGGTGATCGTGGCAAGGCCTGCGACCATGCCGGTAACGATGCCGACGAGGCTGGGCTTGCCGAACTTTTTCCATTCGATGAACACCCACACCAGTGATCCGGTCGCCGCCGAGATATGCGTCACCGCCATCGCCATGCCGGCGCCGCCGTCGGCGGCCAGCGCGCTACCGGCGTTGAAGCCGAACCAGCCGACCCACAGCATCGCCGCGCCGATCATGGTCATCGACGGGCTGTGCGGCGGGTGCAGTTGTGTCGGGAACCCGGAGCGGGCGCCGAGGATCATGACGATCACCAGCGCCGAGGTGCCGGCGGTGGCATGCACGACGAGACCGCCCGCGAAGTCCATGATGCCCATTTCGGCGAGCCAGCCGCCGCCCCAGACCCAGTGGCACACGGGCGCGTAAACGACGATCAGCCACAGCGCGCTGATCAGCATTACCGCCGAGAACTTGATGCGTTCCACATAGGCGCCGACGATCAGCGCCGGCGTGATGATGGCGAACGTCATCTGGAACATGAAGAACACGCTTTCCGGAATGTCGCCGGCAACGGTGTCGAAGCCGACGCCGGAAAGCATCACCTTGCCGAGGCCCCCGATCAGTGCATTGCCCTCGTCGAAGGCAAGGCTGTAGACGCCGAAAAGCCACAGGAGCGAGGCCATGCAGGCGATCGCGAAGCAGTGCATCAGCACCGACAGCACGTTCTTGGCCCGTACCAGACCACCATAGAAAAGCGCGAGGCCCGGCAACGTCATGAACAGCACGAGCGCCGTCGACGTGAGAATCCACGCCGTGTTGGCGCCGTTCAGTTCCTGCGCCGCCGCGGGGGACGCGACGAAGATGGTGCCCAGCGCCATAAGCGCGCCGCCGCACCGGTTTTTGATACCCGACATAGTATTTCCTCCGAGTTGTCGAAGCGGCCTAAGGCTCTCCCAAGCCCGTGACGGGCCGCTTCACTGCATAGACCTTGATCAATCCGGAACGAAAAATGCCTAAATCGAGGGCAGAATGCCGGACTGACCGTTGGTTACTCCCGTAATGACCTGTAGTGAGCAAAACCGGGGCCAACTTTTGAATTTCGCGGTGGCCGGGCATTGCAAACGGCCGGACGCTTCGCGAAGATGCTGAAAACCAATCTAGGGAAGGACATCAATCAATGAGAACGGGCGGTCAGATGGTGGTCGAGGCGCTTGTCGCCAACGGCATCGACAGGGTGTTTTGCGTGCCGGGGGAAAGCTATCTGGCGGTCCTGGACGCACTTCACGACGTTTCCAACCGCATCCAGGTCACGGTCTGTCGCAACGAAGGCGGTGCCGCCAACATGGCGGAGGCCTACGGCAAGCTGACCGGCAAGCCGGGCGTGGTCATGGTGACGCGCGGGCCGGGGGCGACGCACGCGTCGATCGGTGTGCACACCGGGTTCCAGGATTCGACGCCGATGATCGTGCTGATCGGGCAGGTCGCCCGCGACCAGGCCGACCGCGAGGCGTTCCAGGAGATCGACTACCGCCGCATGTTCGGGCAGATGGCGAAATGGGTCGCCGAGATCGAAGACACGTCCCGTGTGCCGGAGTACATGTCGCGCGCCTTCCAGACCGCTCTTGCCGGCCGGCCGGGACCGGTGGTGCTGGCGCTGCCGGAAGACATGCTGGCCGCCGAGGCCGACGCGCCGGAAACGAAGGCCGTCACCATTGCCCGGCCGGGCGTGGCGGCGGCCGATGTCGAGACGTTCCGCGCCCGCCTTGCCAAAGCCACGCGCCCGCTGGTGATGGTCGGCGGTGGCGGCTGGACCCCGGCGGCGACCGAGGCGTTGACGAAGTTCGCCGAGGCCAACGACCTGCCGGTCGCCTGCGCGTTCCGCCGCCAGGACTGCTTCGACAACAATCACCCGCTCTATGCCGGACACGTTGGCATCGGCGCCGACCCGAAACTGGTCGACAGGGTCAGGACCGCCGATCCGCTGATCGTCATCGGCCCGCGCTTGGGCGAGATGACAACCGGCGGCTACGAGTTGCTGAAGCCGCTGCATCCGGACCAGTCGCTGGTGCACGTGCACCCGTCGGGTGAGGAACTGAACCGGGTCTACGCCGCCGAACTGCCGATCCACGCCGACGTGACGCAGTTCCTGCGGGCCTGCGCCGAGATGAACCCGGTCGACAGCGCGGCCTGGGCGGAGGACGCGAGATCAGCGCACGGCGATTACATCGACTTCACGACGCCTGAGAAATCGGAAAGTGCCGTCGACATGGGCGTTGTCATGGAGACGGTGCGCGACTTGCTGCCGGACGACGCCATCGTCACCAACGGGGCGGGCAATTACGCGATTTGGGTGCACCGCTATTACCGCTACGGCAAGCCGGGCACGCAACTGGCGCCGACGTCGGGGGCCATGGGCTACGGCGTGCCGGCGGCGGTCGCGGCCAAGCTGATGTACGCGGACCGGGTCGTCGTCTCGTTCGCCGGCGACGGCTGTTTCCAGATGAACTGCAACGAGTTGGGCACGGCGTTGCAGTACGGCGCCAAGTGCATTTTCATCGTGGTCAATAATTCGATGTACGGCACCATCCGCATGCACCAGGAACGGCGCTTCCCGGACCGGGTCTCGGGGACCGACATCGTCAACCCGGATTTTCCGGCGATCTGCGAGGCCTACGGAGGCAAAGGCTACCTGGTGACCGAGACCGCCGCCTTCCGCCCGGCATTGGAAGACGCGCTCAACAACGACAGGATGGCGCTGATCGAAATCCGCATCGACCCGGATGACATTGCGCCGGGCCGTAAACTGAGCGCGCTTTGATAACGGGAATGCACCCGGACGAGGAAAAGATCCTGTTCGCCAACGACGCGTTCTATGCCGCGTTTGCGTCCGGCGACGTCGAGGCGATGAATAATGTCTGGGCGTGGGAAGCCCCGGTGGTGTGTCTGCACCCGGGCGCGACGCCGATCTACGACCGCGCCGAGATTATGCGGAGCTGGGGGCACATTCTGTCGGACCCCGGCGTCTCCGACATGCAGATGCACTCGCCGCGCGTCATCAGCTACAACGAGTTCGCGCTGGTGACGTGTTATGAGACGCTTGGCGGCGGCGCGCTGGTCGCGCTCAATGCGTTTATCCTCGAGAACGGCAACTGGCGCATGATCTCGCACCAGGCCGGTCCATGCCCGGACGCCCCGGACGAAGATGACGTGGACGACGACGAGGCCGGGCCGAGTTTGCACTAGCTTCTGAAGCTCGAACCCCATACTTCGAAGCGCTCCGGGACAGCCTTCCTCCCCCACCCCCGCCTTCGCGGGGGCAGGCTCTAACCTCTCCCCCAAGCATGGGGGAGAGGGATAAGGGTATGCTGTGCGTCGATGCGTGAGTCCCTCTCCACCACGTCAGTGGGGGAGAGGACAGGTGAGGGGGCGACCCAGACCTGAGCATGGTTTGTGATTCCAGGTCTAGGCCTTGTAATTCGCCCGCAACTGCGCAATGGCGCAGGCGGCGAAACGCGCTTCCGGCGGGTCGGCGCGGCTGGTCAGCACCACCGGCACCTTGGCGCCGAGCACCACGCCGGCGGCCAGCGCCGAGCGGAAATAGACCAGCATCTTGAAGAGCCCGTTGCCCATTTCGATGTTGGGCGTCACCAGGATGTCGGCTTGGCCGGCGACAGGACCGGTGATGCCTTTCAGTTCGGCGGCCTCCGGCGAGACCGCGTTGTCGAACGCGAACGGCCCGCCGACGTGTGCGCCCGGTACTTCGCCCGCTTCGGCGCGTTCGACGATCCTACGCGCCAGTACCGTCGACGGCATGCTCTCGATCACGCTTTCCGAGCCCGACAGCATCGCCACCTTGGGCATCTCGTAGCCAAGTGCGTGCGCCAGATCGACCGCGTTCTGCACGATATGCAGCAGCGTCTTTTCGTCCGGCGCCACGTTCACGGACGCGTCGGTGATCATCAGCACCTTGTCGGATCCGGGGGCCGTCATGTGAAAGACGTGACTAATGCGCCGCTCGGTCCGGAGCCCGGCGTCGCGGGCGACGATGGCGCGCATGATGCTGTCGGTGTGAAGTTGTCCCTTCATCAGCGACTGCACCTCGTTCGCCGACGCCAACTGCACGGCGGCGTCGGCGGCGTGCGCCTCCGGGCCCGAATTGACGACGCGGATGCCGGCGATGTTCCAGCCGATATCGCGGGCGATGCGTTCGATGTCGGCCTTGTCGCCGACCAACGTCGGGACGATCAGGCCGGCTTCCGCCGCCTGCCTGGCGCTTTCCAGCGCCACCGGGTGGTCGGCGCCGGCGACCGCCATCTCGACCGGCGGCAGCGCTTTCGCTTTGTCGATGAGGGCGTGCGGCACCTCGAACGGAAGTTCACTCAGCATAGGCGCAGTTTAACCTCAAAGATCGCGGAGTGTCTCGGGGCCCGGCTTCACCGTACCGGCCTCGATCGCCTTGATGACGGCGCGGATACCGTCGTTCAAGGGCGTCGGGATGCCGTGCGCCTTGCCCCGGTCGGCGATCAGGCCGTTGATGTGGTCGATCTCGGTCGGTCGGCCCTTCTCCACGTCCTGGGCCATCGACGGGCGCTGACTATCCTTGCGCCGCTCCATGTCGGCATGAAATTTGTCGAGCACGGTCTTGGAGGCGTCGGGGTTGCCCTCGTCGGCGCCGACCAGGATATCCGGGTCGAGGCCCATGATCTTGACCAGGTTCACGCCGTCGGCGCGGGCAACGCGGATCGATTCAGCGGCGAGGCCGATGGTGATGCGGCGGATGTGCGCGTCCTTGTCGTTGGTGTTGGCGCCCTGCTGGGTCGCGGCGGAGACCGGATTGCGCATGGCGTTCTGCGCCAGTTTAGACCAGCGTTCACCCATCAGGTTGTCGGTGGCGAGCGTGCTGTCGATGGCGGCGAGCATCTGTGCCACTTCCTCGACGCGCGGCGTCACGGCGCCGTCCATTTCGCCGACCCGGAACACGGTGTGCTGGTCGCCGCCCTTCTTGATCTTGCGCTGGATGTTGCCGGGCCCCGGCAGCGACAGGGATATCTGGCTGGCGATGCAGCCGACGGTCCGTTCCTGGCCCAGCACGTCGGCGATCAGGTGCTCGTTGATGCCGTTCTGCAGCGATACGGCGAAGCCGCCGTCAGGCGCAAGGTAGGGCTTCACGAACTCGGCCGCGGCGCGGGTGTCGTAGGATTTGACGGCGATGAAGACGATGTCGAACGGCTCGATATCGCTGGGCACAGGCAATTCGCTCTGCAGCACCGTGTTACATTCAATGTCGAAGCATTCCTCGTCCGTGACGCCCTCCAGTTTCAGGCCCGGGTCGCGCATGGCGGCGACATGATCCGGCCACGGGTCGATCATGGTGATATCCAGGCCGTCCCGTGTCAGGTAGCCACCGACGTAGCCGCCGAGCGCGCCACATCCCATGACGGCAATGCGTTTGGTCATGAATTCAGATCCTTAAGTCAGAAGGGTTCGTCGCCGCAGATCGTGATGCGGTGCATGCAACGGCGATGGCCGTTGTAATCGGCGAGCGCCAGGTGCTGGGTGCAACGATTGTCCCAGATCGCCATCGAGCCCGGCGCCCAACGGAAGCGGCAGGTGAAATCGGGTTTCGTCGAGTAGGCCTGCAGGTAATCGACCATCGGCGCCGATTCCTCGTCGGTGAAACCGTCGAGCGATTGCGTGTGGCTGCCGATGTAGAGCCCCTTCTTGCCGGTCTCCGGATGGGTGCGGATGACCGGGTGCTGCGATTCCGTGATCTGGTTGCCCGGGTCGCGCACCTTATCGGCCATCGCCGACGTGCCGGCGTAGCGTTCGGCGCGGGAGCGTTCGTCGTTGTACTTCCGCTTGGCGCCGGCGTTGTAGGTCTTCACGCCCGCGAGCATCTGCTTCATTGGCGCCGACATGTGATCATACGCCATGTACATGTTGGCGAACATGGTGTCGCCGCCGGCAAGGGGTGTTTCCTTGGCATAGAGGATCGTCGCCTTGGCCGGTTTCGGCGTGAACATCTGGTCGGTGTGCCAGACGTTGCCGAAGGTGTACGTGTCCTTCGGTTCCTTCACGATCTCGAGGATTTCCGGATAGTCGTCGAGGCCCTTCATGTAGGGGTGCGTATGAATCTCGCCGAAGCGGTGCGCGAAGGCGAGCTGCTGTTCCGGCGTGATATCCTGGTCGCGGAAAAAGACGACCAGATGCTCCAGCCATGCGGCGTAGATTTCATCGAACGTCGCATCGTCCATCCTGGCGATGTCGACGCCGAAGATTTCGGCGCCCAGTGCGCCGGTCATCGGCCGGACCTCGATCCGGGTTTTGGTGGTCATGGTTGTCTTCTCCCAAGCCGGGGCACATCCCCCGTTTTCGTGTAATGAGACCGTTTGCGGCCGTTATTGCGTGTATTAGAGGCCTGATGGGCGGTCTGGGTCAAGATGGCAGGGTCCGGAGGCTTGGTGCTGGAACCTCATCGGGCCTCCTCAGGATGAGGCAATGGTGTGTCTCGAAGGAGAGGTTCCGGTAGACGTTGTCCGGGTTCGCGCTACAACCGACCGAAACCGTAGATCAGTTCGCTGAGGATGCGAACGCCGGGCTCGATCCGTTCCGTCGGCAAGGATGAAAAGGCGAGCCGGAAATAGTTCGTCGGCCGATGTTCACCCAGGAAATGCACGCGCCCGGGCTCGATCAGCACGCCTTCGGATTTGGCGCGCCCGGCCAGTTCCTGGGCGTCGAGCTTGTCCGGACCGCGGACCCAGAAACTGGTGCCGCCGAAGCCGGGCTTGGTGGCAGACGCCGGCAGGTAGTGCTGCAGTGCGTGGTCCATGGCTTCCCAGCGAATGCGGAATTCCCTGTGCAGCCGGTGGATCAGCGCGTCGTGGTGGCCCAGCGACAGGAACAGTGCCGTCTGGCGCTGGTTGACGGTCGGCGGGTGGCGCAGCATCAGGCGGCGCAGCGCGCGGGCTTCCTCGATCAGGCGCTTCGACGCCACCATGTAGCCGAGGCGCAGGCCGGGGAACAGGGACTTGGACAGCGAACCGACGTAGATCACGCGACCCGCTTCGTCCATGGACTTCAGCGCCGGGGTCTGCCGGCCGACGTAATTGGTTTCGAACTCGTAGTCGTCCTCGATCAGGACGATGTCGTTGGTCTCGGCGCGGGTCAGCAACGCCTCGCGGCGTTCGAGCGGCATGGTCGCGGTGGTCGGGAACTGATGGCTCGGCGTCACATATAGGTAATCGCAGCCGTCGATGCGTTCGTCCGCCGGCAGGCCGTCCTGATCCACGGCGATGGCCCGGACGCGGTTGGTCTTGAGTCGCGCGATGTTGAAGAAATCCGGATAACCGGGATCCTCGACACCGACCGTGGTCTCCTCGGTGAACAGCAGACTGGCGACGATATAAAGCGCGTTCTGAGCGCCCAGCGTGACGAGGATTTCGTCCCCGTTCGCATTGATGCCGCGCCGAGGCAGGATGTGCGTCCGGATCTGTTCGATCAGCATCGGGTCGTCGTGGATCAGGCGGTCGCCGGTCCACGCGTCCATGGCGCGGCGGCCCAGGGCCTGACGCGCACATTCGCGCCACGCCGCCAGCGGGAAAAGTTGCTGGTCGACCTGCCCGTAAACGAAGGGGTACGGATACGATGGCCAGTCGATGGTCTTTTCGATGTTCTCCTGCTGTCCCGGGTGGACACGGAAGCGTGTTTCCCAGTCCGGTTCCTTCTCCGCGATGTGTGGGCGCGGCGCCGGCGGCGGCACGGCCTGACCGCACATTTCCTCGTTCACGTAATAGCCGCTGCGCTCGCGCGCGATCAGGTAGCCGTCATCGACCAGATTTTGATACGCCAGCACCACCGTGTTTCGCGACACGCCCAGGTTCTCGGCCATGCGGCGGCTCGACGGCAGCGGTTCGCCGCCCAGCAATTGCCCCGCCAGGATGGCGTCGACCAGGGTTTCTCTGATCTGCGCCTGCAGGCTGATATTCCTGTTGCGCTTCAGATGGAAGATCGCATCGCGCACGTTGTGCCCCCCGGTTTATGCCCATTGGACCCGTCGTGGTCCGGCACAATACGGGAATCTGGCCCTATTGTGGGTCCAGGTCAAACGTCTACGCTCTCAGTACTGGAATTTCGGCTGACTGGGCCGGTGGCGGCCCTTATAAGCGACAGAACGAACAAGGCGTAACCAAGGCGCGGACCTCAGTCACGCGCCCACTTGATTGTGGAGGATCCCATGGAATTCACGACGAACTCGCTCGAGCAACACTGGATGCCGTTTACCGGCAACCGGGACTTCAAGGCCAATCCCCGGCTCGTCGTGAAGGCGGAGGGGATGTACTTCATCGACCACAAGGGCGGCACGGTCATCGACGGCTCGTCGGGTCTATTTTGCGTGCCGCTCGGCCATGGCCGCCCGGAAATCGCCGAGGCGGTGCGCGACCAGCTTCTCACAAACGACTACACGCCGCCGTTCCAGATGGGTCATCCGGGCTCGTTTGAACTGGCGTCCAAGGTCGCGCGCATCGCGCCGGAGCCGATCAACCATGTGTTCTTCGTCAACTCGGGTTCGGAATCCATCGACACCGCGCTCAAGATCGCCATGGCCTATCACCGTGCCAAGGGCGAGGGGCACCGTAACCGCTTCGTGTCGCGCGAACGCGCATACCACGGCGTCAACATCGGCGGTGTCAGCCTCGCCGGGATGGTCAAGAACCGCGAGACCTTCACCAACGTGATGCCGAACGTGGTCACCATGCGGCACACGTGGATGGCGGAGAACGCCTTCGTTCCCGGGCAGCCGGAGCACGGCGCCGAGCTGGCCGAAGACCTGGCACGGATTTGCGAAACCTATGGCGGGTCGACCATCGCCGCCGTTTTCGTCGAGCCGATCGCCGGCTCGACCGGGTGCCTGGTGCCACCGGTGGGCTACCTGGAGCGCCTCCGCGAAATTTGCGATCAGCACGGCATCCTGCTGGTGTTCGACGAGGTGATTACCGGTTTCGGCCGTCTCGGTCATGCCTTCGCCGCCGATGCCTTCGGCGTCACGCCGGACATCATGACCATGGCCAAGGCGCTGACCAATGGCGCGCAGCCGATGGGCGCGGTCGCGGTCAAGGACGAGATTTACGAGACCATCACCGAAGCCTCACCGGAAAACGCCATCGAGTTCTTCCACGGTTACACGTACTCCGGCCACCCGGCGGCATGCGCGGCGGGCAACGTGGCGCAGGACCTTTATCAGCAGGACAACCTATTCGAACGCGCGGGCACGCTTTCGGGTTACTTCGGCGAAGCGCTGCACAGCCTTAAGGACCTTGAGTGCATCAAGGATATCCGCAGCTACGGGCTTTTGGGCGCCGTCGAGGTCAAGCCGCAGGGCGGCCCCGGCGCGCTCGGCACGCAGCTACAGAAGGATCTGTTCTGGAACGGGCTGCACGTGAAGTTCACCGGCGACAGCGGCATCATCGCGCCGCCGTTCGTGGCGGAAGAGAAACACATCGACGAGATGATCGACAAGTTGCGCAAGACGCTCGCGAAGATCTGATTCGAACGTTTACCCCCTCACCTAACCTCTCCCCCTAAGAGGGGGAGAGGGATAAGGGCGTGCATTGCGTTGATACGTGAGTCCCTCTCCGCCACGTTAGTGGGGGAGAGGACAGGTGAGGGGGCCTTACTCAGCCGGCACCGGGTGGTATGTGCCGTCGAGGCCGAGGAACTCTTTCCCGTCATTGCGGTAGAACGTCTCCGCGCCGGCGTTCTCCAGTACCTCGAGCATTTTCGGCGCATGGCCGTTCTCGCGGCATTTGGCGAGAAACGCTTTCGGGCCCAGCGCGTCCAACAGTTCGAACGGACCACGGCCCCAGGCAAACCCCCAGCGCATGGCGCGGTCGACGTTGACGATGTCATCCGAGACTTCCGGCACCAGATCGGCGGCATAGGCCAGCGTGGCGCCCATGATGTCCCAGCAGAATTTACCGTCGGCGGTGTCGGTCAGCATCACGCCGGGTTCTGCATCGACGGTGATCTCTTTCGCGTCGCGCCAATCGCCGGCGTCGAGGTCGAAGGTTTCCTTCTTGCGCGAGCCGTCGTCCAGCTTGGTGAGTTTATAGAACCCGCCGCCGGTCTTGCGGCCCAACTGACCTCGTTCCAGCATCGCCTGCTCGGCGGCCGGGAATTGCGTGAACGGAAGGCCCGCGTCGCCCTCAGGCAGGTTGATGTCCAGGTTCTTGCCGACGAAATCCATGATGTCCAGGCCGATCAGATCGATGAGTCCGTAAAGCCCGGTCGGCGGCAGGCCCATGGGCGCCGACATCAGCGCGTCGATGCGTTCCTGCGAAAGCCCCGCCTTGCGCGCGTCCGTCGCCGCGTGCAGGCCCTTCAGCATCCAGAAACAGCCGATGCGGTTGCCGATGAAGTTGACGGTGTCCTTGGCGTTGACCACGCCCTTGCCCATGACGCCGCCAAGGAAGCCGTGGAACGCATCGATCACGTCGGCATCGGTCTTTTCACCCGGCACCAGCTCGCACAGTTTCATGATCTTCACAGGGTTGAAGAAGTGCGTGACGGCGACATCACCCAACAGCCGCGCCGGCATGCCCGCCGTGATGTCCCTGAGCGGAATACCCGACGTGTTGGTGGAAACGACAGAGCCGTCCTTGCGCAAGGGCTCGAAGCGTTCGAACAGCGTGCGTTTGGTGTCCAGGTCCTCGATCACCGCCTCGCAAATCCAATCGTAGTCGGCGATCTTTTCGAGATCATCATCCAGCGTACCAAGCGTGATGTTTGCTTCCTTGCCTGGTGTGTCGATCGCCGGGGGGCGGCCATTGACGATACGTTCCAGCGCTTTTTCGGCGGCCTCCATCGAGACGTCCAGCAGCAGGACCTTGCAGTCCTTCTCGGCGGCCAGCCCGGCGATGCCGGTACCCATGGTGCCCGCGCCCAGCACGGCGACGGATTTGATCTCGCGGCTCATGACGATCCTCTCTCAATCCCCGGCGGGGATTCGTTTGACGGCTTCGAGGCATCTGCCTAATGAGAAGGACTATTCTTGTAAAGCCTAATGGCGACGGAGGGGACCATGGTCCAGCCGAAGTTCTACGACCTCGACACGCTCAGCCTGCACGCGGGGCACCAGCCGGACTCGGCGACCGGGTCGCGCGCGGTGCCGATCTACCAGACCACGTCCTACGTGTTCGACGACACCGATCACGCCGCCGCGCTCTATAACCTGGAACAGCCGGGGCACATCTATTCCAGACTCTCGAACCCGACGGTCGCGGTGCTGGAAGAGCGCATCGCTGCGCTCGAGGGCGGTGTCGGCGGCGTCTGCACGGCGAGCGGCATGGCGGCGATCTTCCTCGCCATCGCGACGCTGATGGACAAGGGCGGGCATATCGTTTCGTCGGGATCGCTTTATGGCGGCACGCACAACCTGTTCAGCTATACCCTGCCGCGTTTCGGAATCGAGACCACCTTCGTCAACCCGCGCGACCCGGACGCGTTCAGGAAAGCCATCAGGCCGGAAACGCGTCTGGTGTTTGGCGAAACGCTGGGCAATCCGGGGATCGAGGTCATGAATATCCCCGTCATTGCCGAGATCGCGCACGAAGCCGGCGTGCCGCTGATGATCGACAGCACCTTCACGACGCCGTATCTGATGAAGCCGTTCGAGCACGGCGCCGATATCATTATGCATTCGCTGACCAAGTTTATCGGCGGGCACGGTATTGCCATCGGCGGGATCGTGGTCGATTCCGGCGCGTTCGACTGGGAAGCCAGCGGCAAGTTCCCGACGCTCACCGAACCCTACGACGGCTACGCCGGCATCGACTTCGCCGAGGAATTCGGCACGCAGGCGATGATCATGCGGATGCGCGCGGAAGGGATGAAGGATTTCGGCGCCTGCATGAGCCCGGCCAACGCGTTCCATATTATCCAGGGGACGGAAACGCTGCCGCTCCGGATGCAGCGGCACGTGGAGAACGCGCTCAAGGTGGCGGCGTTCCTGGACGCGGCGGAGGAAGTGGAGTGGGTCAACCACCCGTCGGTGCCGTCGCACGCGGATCACGAATTGGCGAAGCAACTGCTGCCCAAAGGCGCGGGCGCGATCCTGAGCTTCGGCATCCGTGGCGGGCGTGAGGCGGGCCGCAGGTTCATCGAGAGCGTCAAGCTCGCGTCCCACCTCGCCAATGTCGGCGACGCCAAGACGCTGGTAATCCATCCGGGTTCGACCACGCATCAGCAGATGTCGGCGGAAGCCCTCGACGCGGCCGGTATCGGCGAGAATCTGATCCGCGTTTCGGTCGGCATCGAAAGTGCCGATGACATCATCAATGACCTGAAAGCGGGGCTGCGCGCCTCGCAACGGGGGTGAACGATGGAAATCAACGTCAACGGCAAGAAAGCGCACGCCGCGACCGGCGGCACGGACGCGCCCGACGACACCCCGGTGCTGATGCTGATCCACGGTGCCGGGATGGACGGCACGGTGTGGCAGTTGCAAAGCCGCTACCTCGCGCACCGGGGCGTCCGCGTATTGGCGCTCGACCTGCCCGGTCACGGCCATACCGAAGGAGAGGCGCTTGCGACGGTTGCCGACATGGCCGATTGGGCCGCGGCGTTCATGGAGGCTGCTGGCGTCGGGCATGCGTCGGTTGCCGGGCATTCCATGGGGGCGCTCGTTACCCTCGAACTCGCCGCGCGGTATCCGGAAAAGACAAGCGCGGTCGGACTGTTGGGCGCGGCCGCCGAGATGCCGGTGCATCCGGATCTGATCGCGGCGGCGGAAGCGGGCGGCAGGCTGGCAGCCGGACTGATCACCGACTGGGGCTTCGGTGTGATCGCGCACACCGGCGGGCATCTGCATCCGGGGCTCTGGGCCATGGGCGCGGCGGAACGGCTGCTTCGGGATGCGAAACCGGGGGTGCTGGCGAACGATCTCAAGGCTTGCGATGCCTACAAGGACGCGTGCACCGCCGCTGCCAAGGTCGAGGCTTCCGCCGCGCTGATCTCGGGCGACGAGGACAAGATGACGCCGGTCAAAAATGTGAAACCGGTGATCGACGCGCTTGCCGACGTGACGCCGACGGTGCTCCGGAAGACCGGGCACATGATGATGATCGAACGCCCGCGCGAAGTGGCGAAGCTGCTGCTGGAACTGGCACGCTGACCCCCTCACCTAACCTCTCCCCCTAAGAGGGGGAGAGGGATACGAGTGGCACGTGTATTGATACGTGAGTCCCTCTCCTCCACCTGTGGAGGAGAGGACAGGTGAGGAGGATAAGGTTTGCAAAAAAATGAGGGGACCGCCGTTTGGCGATCCCCTCAGTCGGTTGGGGGGAGAGGTGGAGAAACCAAGCGTGGGGACGCTCGTTTACCCATACCCAATATTGCTTCCAGGTGTGGCGATTTATGGCGCGGAATAAGGCAATTTCGGGACGATACGAGGGCGCGGGCAGGGTGCCGATACAGCCCGAAATACTGGCAATCGCCTGATTATTCGGGCAAATTCCCGTCATGCCACGGTTTCTGATTGCCCTATTTCTGGTCCTGAGCCCAATTTCGTCCGGTGCCGACGAAAGTTTCACGAACGCCGACTTGCTCAGGAATTTCGACGTCATCGCCTTCGGCAACGAATACACCGGGCAGAAATACGATCATGTCCGCAAGTGGGCCAAGCCGATGCTGATGGGCATCCAGGGCAAGGACTACCCGGCGCATCTGGAAACTTTCATCGACGATGTGGCGAAGGACCTGAGCGAAACGACCGGGCATCGCATCGAACTCTATTACTCGTTCGCCAAGCATAAGGCCGGCGAACTGGCCGCCGACTTCGACAGGAACAAGGTCAACGTCATTCTCTATTACATGGACGACGAGGACCTGCCGGGTGCGCTCGCTAAATATTGGAAGGACGACGAGGAAAAAGTCCGGTGGATGGTCCGGAACTCGACCTGCTTCGCCAACTACTTCACCAAGAAGGGCGAGATTGTCGCCGCCGTGATCGCTTTTCCGTCGCGCCACCCGGTCAGCTACCACCGCGCCTGCGCGGTCGAGGAGATCACGCAAATCCTTGGTCTGCCCAACGATTCCAACGCCGTCAGCCCGTCGATCTTCAACGATTCCAGCCGTTACTTCGAGTTGACCGATCATGATCGCTGGCTGTTGCGCGCGCTCTATCAACCGGCGATCAAGCCAGGGATGGCAAGGAATGACGCGCTCAGGCTCGCGCTTGATTACTGGAAGCGCGCCCGCCCCGAATAACGACGATCACGCCGGTCAGGATCGCCGCGAAGCTGACGGCATGGAAGGTGTGGAAGCTTTCGTCGAGGAATATGACACCGAGGCAGATGCCGAGCGGCGGCACCAGGTGCGACGCCAGCCCCGCCTTGGTCGGGCCGACGATGCTGATCGCGTAATTGTAGAAGTAATACGCCAATAATGTCGGGAACAGCATGATGTAGCCGAACGCCCATGCCGACTGCGTGGTCATCGGAATTGTCATGCCTTGCGAAAGCTCCCACATCCACAGGGGAAACGTGGCGACACCGCCGATCAGCATGCTCGACGCCAGCAGCGTGTTCGGATGCATTTCCGCCGGCTTCATGCGGACCACCACGGTATAAAGCGCCCACATGGTGAAGGCGCAGAGGATCACCAGGTCGCCCGGCACGAATTCGACGTCGGCGATGGCCAGCGGGTTCCCCTTCGTCACGATCAGCACGACGCCGATGGATGACACCAAAATCCCGAGCACCTGCTGCCATGTGACCCGGTCCTTCAGGAAGATCCAGGCGATGAACGGCACAAGCCCCGGCACCGAGGTCTGAATGATCGAGGTGTTGGTGACCGTCGTCGTCTTGAGCCCCGTATAGAGCAGGCACGGAAACAGCGCCGGGCCTATCAGTCCGGTCAGCAGAACGTAACGCCAGTGCCGCACCAGAAGCCAGCGCTGCGGCCAGACGGTCGGTATGACGAACGCCATCAGGACAACGAATGCCACCAGCCAGCGCAGGCTGACCAGCGTGAATGTCGGAATCTCGTTGGCGACGATTCGCGCGACGACGCTGTGCCCGGCCCAGAACAAGGGCGTCAGGATTAGCATCGCCGTGGCGACGCCGACCTGACCGGTCGTCGGTTGCGTGGAGGTCG
This sequence comes from Rhodospirillales bacterium, assembly GCA_965229805.1. Taxonomy (GTDB): domain Bacteria; phylum Pseudomonadota; class Alphaproteobacteria; order Rhodospirillales; family Casp-alpha2; genus UBA4479. Next base: position 966,070 of record CBDDJO010000001.1, read on the forward strand.
CGTTCATGTTTCCCCCTCGGCCGCCCCTGTCGCCGGGACGTGCCGGGATACCGTCAGGTGACGGTGATCTTGATGGAGCTGAGCCCCTCGATGTGGCCTTCGAGCACATCGCCCTTCTTGACCGGCCCGACACCGGCCGGCGTGCCGGTCATGATCAGGTCGCCGGGCTGCAGCGTGAACAGCGCTGAGAGATAAGCAATGGTTTCCGGAATTTTCCAGATCATCGCGTTCATGTTGCCGTCCTGACGGCGCTCGCCGTTGACGTCGAGACGGATGTGCCCTTCGGTCATATGGCCCGCCTCGGCGATCGAGTGAAACATGCCGATGGGCGCGGCGTTGTCGAAAGATTTGCCGATTTCCCACGGCCGGCCGGCTTTCTTGGCCTCGCCCTGCAGGTCGCGGCGCGTCATGTCGATGCCGACGGCATACCCCCAGACGTGATCGAATGCGTGCTCAACCGCAATGTCGTTGCCGCCCTTGGCCAGCCCGACCACCAGCTCGATCTCGTGGTGCACGTCCTGGGATTTCTGCGGATACGGGAACCCGGCGCCGTCCGGTGCCGGCGCGAATAAGAGCGCGCTCGGGTGCTTTTCGAAGAAGAACGGCGGCTCGCGATCCGGGTCGTGGCCCATTTCGCGGGCGTGCTCGGCGTAGTTCCGGCCGACGCAGAAGATGCGGTGAACGGGAAAGGTGTCATTCGACCCGGCGACCGGAATGATCACGGGATCGGGCGCTTTGATTACGTTTGTCATGAACTTTTTATCTCCGCTAATCTGCGCTCGGTCAACGCCGAACGCGCGCTGATACCACCGTTGCGGCGGGACTGGACCCTAGACGGGACGAGGGCGTTCGGACAGACTGCCGCAAAAGAGCAATCAACCGAGAGAGGATGTGGCATGGCGTTTCGTACACCGTACCTGATGTTTCTGGGCGATGCGCCCGACGAGCTGGCGGCCAAGACGGCCATCGGCGTCAAGGACTGGCGACCCGAATGGTGCGTCGGCCAGCTTCGGCTGGACGGCTGCAAGGCCGACTTGGGCCTGCCCGATATGTCGCCAGCGGAAGGCAAGGGCGCCGGCTGCGGGACGCTGATCGTCGGCATCGCCAACCGGGGCGGGATTATCCCGGACAACTGGGTCGATCCGATCGTCCAGTGCATCGAGAACGGCATGGACGTGGCGAGCGGCCTGCACCGCAAGCTCTCTTCCAACCCGAAGATCGCCGAGGCTGCCGAGAAGCACGGCCGCACGCTGACCGATGTGCGCCATCCGACCCGTGACTTCGATGTCGCCAGCGGCAAGAAGCGCACCGGCAAGCGTTTGCTTACCATCGGCACCGACGTTTCGGTCGGCAAGATGTACACGTCGCTGGCGATCTGGCGCGAGCTTGAAAACCGTGGGATCAAGACGACCTTCGCTGCGACCGGCCAAACAGGTATCTTTATCGGCGGGACCGGCGTATCCGTCGACGCGGTGATCGCCGACTTCATTTCCGGCGCGGCGGAGTGGCTGTCGCCCGACGCCGACCCGGATCACTGGCACGTGGTCGAGGGCCAGGGTTCGCTCTATCACACGTCCTATGCCGGTGTGACGCTGGGGCTCATTCACGGTTCGCAGCCGGACGCGTTGGTGATCTGCCACGACGCAGCGCGCAAGGCCGCGCGCGGTCTCGGCGACAAGCCATTGCCGAGCTTCCAGGAGGTGATCGACGCCGGACTGTGGGCGGCCCGGAACGTCAATCCGGACGTCAAGGTCGTGGGCATTTCCATCAACACAAAGAGCCTTGACGACGCGGCGGCGGAAAAATTGCTGAAGGAGACCGAGGACAGCATGGGCCTGCCGACGGTCGACGCCGTTCGGACTGGGGTCGCCAAGATCGTCGATAATCTCTGATCATGGCTCGTGAACTGACCGTCCGTGCCGAGAGCTGGCCGCTCGCGCGCCCATTCGCGATTTCCCGGGGCGTCAAGACGGCGGCCGACGTGGTCGTCGTCGAAATTGTCGAGGGCGGCGTAAAGGGCTGGGGCGAGTGTGTGCCCTATCCGCGCTATGACGAAACGATCGAGAGCGTGACCGCCGAGATCGAGGCGGTGCGCCGCGCCGTCGAAAGCGATGCCGCCAACGCCGAAATCCAGTCCTTGATGGAGGCGGGCGCGGCCAGGAATGCAGTCGACTGCGCACTCTGGGATCTGCGCGCCAAGCAGACCGGGACTTCTGTTGCCGAGCTATGCGGACTCGGGCCGCTCAATCCGGAAATCACGGCCGAGACCATCGGTATCGGCACGCCGGACGAAATGGGCGCGCGCGCCGCCGAACTGAAGGATGCGCCGCTGCTGAAGATCAAGATGGACGCCGAAGACATCGAGGCGCGGTTGGACGCGATCCGCGCCGGCGCGCCGAATGCCCGGCTGATCGTCGACCCGAACGAGGGCTGGACGCCGGAGATCGTTGCCGACAAGGGTGCCTATCTGAAAGATATCGGCGTCGAGATGCTGGAACAGCCGGTGCCCGCCGGCGACGACGAGGGACTGCGCGGCATCGAGAGCCCGGTACCGCTTTGCGCCGACGAGGCGTTGCACACCGCCGCCGACCTCGATGGTCTCAAGGGCAAGTACGACATGATCAACATCAAGCTCGACAAGACCGGTGGCCTGACCGAGGCGTTGGCGGTCAAGGATAAAGCCGAGGCGCTCGGTTTCGGCATCATGGTCGGCTGCATGGTCGGCACCTCGCTGGCCATGGCGCCGGCGGTGCTGGTGGCGCAGGGGGTCAGGATTGTCGACCTCGACGGGCCGCTGCTGCTCAAGGAAGACCGCAAGCCCGGCCTCGATTTCACGAGCGGGAGAATCCATCCGCCGAAACCGCAACTCTGGGGATAGCACCCCCTAAATTACAACGCGCACACGTCACCCCAAACTTGATTTGGGGCCCATGCCTTTCAAACAACGACGGTCGCCGCCCATGGGTCCTGAATCGAGTGCAGGACGACGGCATTGTTTGTTTTGTGAAAAGTTCGCTCAGGGGTTTCCATCCGGGCGCGGGGAGACTAATTAAGCCCGCATGCAACCGGTCATCCAGATCAAGAATCTCCAGAAGTCCTACAAGGACGGGTTTCAAGCGCTCAAGGATGTCAATCTCGATATCGAGAAAGGCGAAATCTTCGCGCTGCTCGGCCCGAACGGCGCCGGCAAGACGACGCTGATCAGTATCGTCTGCGGCATCGTCAACGCGACCGAAGGCTCGGTCACCGCCGACGGCTTCGATATCGTCAGGGATTACCGGGAAACACGGTCGCGCATCGGCCTCGTGCCGCAGGAACTGACCACCGACGCCTTCGAAAGCGTCTGGGACACGGTGTCGTTTTCGCGCGGCCTGTTCGGCAAGTCGCCCGACCCGGCGCACATCGAGAAGACCCTCAAACAGCTTTCGCTCTGGGAAAAGAAGGACAGCAAGATCATGACGCTTTCGGGCGGCATGAAACGTCGCGTGCTGATCGCCAAGGCGCTGTCGCACGAGCCGTCGATCCTGTTCCTCGACGAACCGACGGCGGGCGTCGACGTGGAATTGCGCAAGGACATGTGGGACGTGGTGCGCGGCCTGCAGCAGAGCGGCGTCACCATCATCCTGACCACCCATTACATCGAGGAAGCCGAGATGATGGCCGACCGCGTCGGCGTCATCCGCAAGGGCGAGATCATCCTCGTCGAAGACAAGAACACGCTGATGCGGAAACTCGGGCAGAAGGAACTCCGTATTCTGCTGCAGGAGAAACTCGATAAGGTGCCGGAAGATCTGTGGGAGAAGCACTGCGTCGAGCTTTCCGGCGATGGCATGGCGCTGGTCTATTCCTATGACACCAATGCCGACCGAACCGGCATCACGGGTTTGCTGGGCGATCTTTCCAAGGCCGGTATCCGCTTCAGCGATATCGAGACCTCGGAACGCTCGCTTGAGGATATCTTCGTCAACCTGGTGCGCGAGGAGGAAGGCGAATGAATTTCCGCGGCATCCTCGCCATCTACAAGTTCGAAATGGCGCGCACCGGGCGCACGCTGATGCAGAGTATCGTCTCGCCGGTGCTGTCCACGTGCCTCTATTTCATCGTTTTCGGGGCCGCCATCGGGTCCCGCATCACCGAAGTGGACGGGGTCAGTTACGGCTCGTTCATTGTGCCCGGTCTGATCATGCTGAGCCTGCTGACGCAAAGCGTCTCGAACGCGTCCTTCGGCATCTATTTCCCGCGCTTTTCCGGCACCATCTACGAGATTCTGTCGGCGCCGGTGTCGTACCTGGAGATCGTCGTCGGCTACGCCGGCGCGGCGGCCACCAAGTCGATGATTTTGGGCACCATCATTCTCGCGACCGCCGGGTTCTTCGTCGACCTGCACGTCGAACACCCGCTGGTGATGGTCGGATTCCTTGTCCTGACCTCGATCACGTTCTCGCTGTTGGGTTTCATCATCGGCATCTGGGCGGACGGGTTCGAGAAGCTGCAGATCGTGCCGCTGCTGGTCATCACGCCGCTGACGTTCCTGGGCGGCACCTTCTATTCCATCGATATGCTGCCGCCGCTCTGGCAGAAGATCAGCCTGCTAAACCCGGTCGTCTACCTGGTCAGCGGTTTCCGCTGGAGCTTCTACGGCGCCGGCGACGTCTCGATCCTCGCCAGCTTCCTGATGTCGCTGGTGTTCCTCGGCATCTGCCTAGGGCTGATCTGGTGGATCTTCCGCACCGGGTACCGATTGAAGGACTGACAGTTCTCGGCGATAGCGGGCCCCGGCAATCGCAAACCCTGCGTCGTGCTGAACTTGATTCAGCATCCATGTGCTCAAAAAGCCACCGTTTCACCGGTTCGTATGGACCCTGAATCGAGTTCAGGGTGACGGTGATGGTTGTTTCGGACTTTTCTATGCTGGCCGCGGCATGTTCTTCATACCGATGTAGCCGGGCAGCGCCTCGACCCGCTTGATCCAGGCGTTCATCGCCGGATAGGCCGACATATCGACGTGGCCTTCCCATGCCAGCGCGGCGTAGGGATAGACGGCGATGTCGGCGATGGTCGGCCGGCCGCAGGCGAGCCAGTCGCGGTTTTCCAGCCAGTCGTTGACGACGGCGAGCGTTGCCTCGCCGGCCTTGCGCACTTTCTCCTGATCGCCTTCGCGCTTGAAGATAACCATCGCCCGCGCGATGGCCGGGCCGTTGAACATTTCGTTGGCGGCGACGGACAGCCACGAATGCACCTCGGCACGGCCCTCGGCATCGTCCGGATACCAGTCGTCGTTGCCGTACTTGGTCGCGAGGTAGACAAGGATCGCCTGTGAGTCCCAGACCTTGACGCCGCCGTCGTCGATGGCCGGCACCTTGCCGAGCGGATGGATGGCCAGGTACTCCGGCGTCTTCTGTTCGCCGTCCGGCAGGCTGACGGGGATTTTCTCGTATTCGATGCCCAGGATCGAAAGCATTAGCCGGACCTTCTGGCAGTTGCCCGAGATCGGCGCGTCATAGAGTTTCAGCATGGTGTCCTCCCCGTTGAATGCGGCCGTTGCCGGACGGCCGGCGAATGCCCATGTGCAGTTTCTAAATCCGAAACTGTGGTGTAAACCGGTTCCATGAAAGATCAGACCTCCGACGACGAATTACAAGCGATCCGCGACAGCGTCGAAAAACTGTGCGCGGATTTCCCCGGCGAATACTGGCGCGAGCTGGACCGTGAGCGGGCCTACCCGACCGCGTTCGTGAAGGCGCTGACTGATGCGGGCTATCTGGGGTGCCTGATCCCGGAAGAATACGGCGGCTCCGGCCTCGGCATCCGCGAGGCGGCGACGATCCTGGAGACCGTGCACCGATCGGGCGGCAACGGCGCGGCGTGTCATGCGCAGATGTACATCATGGGCGCGCTCTTGCGGCACGGATCCGAGGAACAGAAACAGGCGTACCTGCCCGGCATTGCCGACGGCTCGCTCCGGCTGCAGGCGTTCGGCGTCACCGAGCCCACCAGCGGCACCGACACGTCGCGCATCCGCACCACGGCGGTGAAGGACGGTGACGCATACGTGGTCAATGGTCAGAAGGTGTGGACGTCACGCGCCGAGCATTCCGACCTGATGCTGTTGCTGGCGCGCACGGCGCCTCGCGACGAAGGCAGGAAGCCGCATGACGGTATGTCGATCTTCCTCGTCGACATGCGCGAAGCCCTCGGCAACGGGCTCACCATCAAGCCGATCCGCGCCATGCTCAACCACAACACCACGGAAGTCTTCTTCGATGATCTCAGGATTCCCGCCGATAGCCTGATCGGCGAGGAAGGGAGGGGATTCCGCTATATTCTCGACGGCATGAACGCGGAACGCATCCTGATCGCGCACGAATGCATCGGCGATGCGCGCTGGTTCATCGAGAAGGCAAGCGATTACGCCAAGGAGCGCCGCGTCTTTGATCGGCCGATCGGGCAGAACCAGGGCATTCAGTTTCCGATCGCGCAGGCGTATGCGGAGACCGAGGCGGCGGCGCTGATGTCGGCCAAGGCCGCCGACCTGTTCGACGCCGACGAGGCGTGCGGGGCCGAAGCCAACATGGCCAAACTGCTGGCGGCGGATGCGTCGTGGCACGCGGCGGATACCTGCATGCAGACCTACGGCGGCTTCGCCTTTGCCGAGGAATACGACATCGAACGCAAGTTCCGCGAAACGCGGCTTTACCGGACGGCGCCGATCTCGGCCAACCTCATTCTTTCCTACATCGCCGAGCACGTGCTCGGGATGCCGCGGTCTTTCTAGCCGGACTCAATTCCCGATCTCATGGCTGCCCGACGACACCCGTTCCCGCCACTCCGCCAACTGGCGGCGGCGGTTGTCGGCGAAGCGTGATGCACGGTCGGTTTTAAAGGCGTTCTCGAGCTCTCGTTCCCGCTTGGCGGCCAGTTCCGCCTTGCGCACCGCCAGCAGGTGCGCCAGTTGCGACGCCCGGCCGCGCGCCGTGCGCCACGCTTCAAGCTGCTTCTGGCGTTTGAGTTCCGGGTCCATGTCGTCGCGCAGTTGCCGCGCCGCCGTTTTCAGCTTGTTGAAGCGTGCGTTCAGTTCGGCGGTGCGCTTGCGGTCGATGGGCGTGATGGTGAAGGTTTCGGGCTCCGCTGCCGGCGCCGGCGCACGGGCGGCGACCTCGGTCTCCGTGTCGGGCTCCTGCGGCCGTCCGTCCGTAAGCCCGGCCCAGAATTTCTCGACCTTGCCACGGTAGTACTCGGTGCGTTCCGGGGTTCGGGAATGATAGTACCCGGCGGCCTCGGCCCAGGTCTCGGATGTGCCGCGAAGCGTGGTCAGGAACTCGGCGGCGTAGGCGACGTTGATGTCCGGGTCCATGGCGGCGGCCGCGTCGTCGAAATTGTGGCCGTGGAAATGCAGGTTCACCTGCATGCAGCCGACGTCGATGTTCTCGACACCGGCGGCCTGCAGGCGCCGGACTTCGTTCATGGCCTCTTCCCTGGAATTGAAGTAGCTGCCGGGCCCGCCCGACGTCACCGTCCACGGCCAGGCGCGTACGCGGCGGTGACGTTTCGACCAGCGCCCCGATTCGGCCAGCGAGATGGCGGTCAGCAGTTTGTCCGGCACGTCGGAGGTGCGTTCCCACCGTTGGGTCGCGCGTTCACAGATGGCGAACGCGCGTTCCTCGGCGGCCTCCGACAGCCTGACGTCCGACAGCGCCACCGTTGCCGTCGCCAGCATGATGACGGCGACACCGATGGTGGTGCCGAACAGGATAATCCAAGCGCGTGTTTCCCGGTTGATCCGCAACGTTCCGCTCCTTTCCCACCCTTCTAGAAGCAAACGAGATGCCAACGGCGTGTTGCCGCGTTAACCAAGATTCCGCCAATAAAATCAAAGAACTGTTAACGCGGCGGTGGAGCGGACGATCTTCGGCCAGGCAGGGCAGTCATGGGAACGTGGCAAAAACGTCACGTTTCCGGGCAAGAATTACCCGGTTTGAAAAAATATGACTTTTTTGTTTGCAACTGCGAGAAAAGCCTTTAATTTGTGCATTGCAGCAACGGAATGGCGATTTCATATTGTCACTAAGCTGCTGCAAACTTGGATGTTTCCTCCCAAATACTCGGGCCGTGCCGGTGGCGCGGCCCTTTTTTTGCGTTGCGGTAATACGATTCTTCTCGGCGCTGCAAAACCGCACTGGGTGCAGGATGCTGCGGTTCGCCGGGCTCAGCCGCGCCCGGGCGGGGTGCCGGCGCCGGGGCCCAGCGGCATCTGCATGATGATCTGGTCCATCCAGCGTCCGAACTTGAAACCGATGTTTTTCACGTGGCCGACGTGGGTGAAGCCCATCTTTTCGTGGAAATCGATGGACTGGCGGTTTTCGGCGTCGCCGACGATGGCGATCAACTGCCGGAAACCGAGATCCGTCAGGGTCTCGATCAGTTCCTCCAGCAGCCGGCGGCCGATGCCGCCGCGCCTGACCGTGTCGTCGATGTAGATCGAATGCTCGACGGTGTGGCGGTAGGCGGGCCGGGGGCGGTAGGCGCCGGCGTAGGCGTAGCCCTCCACGCGGCCCTCGATTTCGGCGACCAGGTACGGATAGCCGGCGTCCCTGAGCGCGTGCGCGCGTTTGGTCATCTCGTCTTGGTCCGGCGGCGCCAGTTCCCAGCTCGATGCACCGTTGAGCACATGATGGGTGTAGATTTCGGTGATCCGCGCCATGTCGGCGTCGATGCGGTCCCGGATCAGCAACTCGGGCGCGCTCAAGGCCGGGCGCCTATTCGGCCGCCAGCGGCGGCGCCAGCACGTCGGGTGCCAGGTCGCTGAGACCGGCGATCAGCACCCGCATGCGCTCGGCCAGGCGGCCGAATTCGGCGAGCCGGCGGATGTTGACCTCGTCCATGTAGAGCGCGCGGTTGATCTCGATCTGCAGAGTCTGCACGCCCATGTGATGCTGTGCGTAATGCCGCGTCGTGTAGCCACCGGCGTAGGGCTTGTTGCGCTGGACCGAAAGCCCCAAATCCCTGAGCGTGCGCTCGGCGATGTGCGTGATCTCGCGGACGCAGGACGAGCCGTGGCAGTCGCCGAGCACGATGTCCGGGTTGCCGAAGCTGGTGTTGGCACTCGGCAGCGCCATCGACGGCATGGAATGGCAGTCGACCACGAGACAGCGCCCGAACGCCGCAAGCGCGTCGTCGATCAGCCTCCGCAGCGCCGCGTGATAGGGCTTGTAATGGGTCTCGATGCGCCGCACCGCCTCGTCGAAATCGAGCGTGTCGGCATAAATCTCGGCGCCGCCCGCGACGATCTTGGCGACCGTGCCGAGGCCGGCGTTGACCCGGGGCGAGGTGGTGTTGACCCAGCCCGGCAGCGCCGAATGGAACATGTCCGGGTCAAGCTCGTAGGGCTCGCGGTTGACGTCGACATAGGCGCGCGGGAAATGCGCGCGCAGCAGCGGCGCACCGAAATCCACGGCGGCGGCGAACAACTCGTCGACGAAGGCGTCTTCCGAGCGCCGGATCGCCCTGTCATCAAGCTTGGAGGCCTCGAGAAAGCCGACCGGATAGCGCCGGCCCGAATGCGGCGAGGCGAACACCACCGGGGAGGTAAGCGTTTCCGGCCTGAGGATGTCGAAACCGGGAGTCAGGTCGTCTTTCGAGAGGTTCGGCTGGATATCGTCGTCGGTCATGCGTCCAAATCGCGCCTTCTGCCCGTTTGCGCCGTTTCAAGGCTTCCCCCGTATGCCGCCGACGGGCGGCGACGCGCGGGAATCGCCGATAATTAAACCGCCCCCGCCGGGGGCTGGCAAGTGGGCAGCGGAATCTTTGCGCTCACGGCTTGCATTGCCGCGTGAAATCGATATAAACGCCCCCCTGATGGGGCGTTTTCGCCCCCAAGGGCGCGTAGCTCAGCGGGAGAGCACCTCGTTGACATCGAGGGGGTCACTGGTTCAATCCCAGTCGTGCCCACCACCGAAAACCCGGGCTTAAAGCCCGGGTTTTTGTTTGGGTGCACAATTCCGTCCGTTCGATCGTTTGCGTGCGCGCCCTAATCCGCCCCGCCTCTGTTTGCGTCATGCACCAGCCGAAGGTCCGGTTGCCGTCTTGTCTCGTCCTCGTCATCGGCCTTGTTTTCATCGGGCTTGATGTCGCCGGCCATGCGTTCCAGGTCGAGCGCGAGCACGGTCATGCGCATCTTGGTTTCACTGTCCGTTTCCTCGGCCGCGAGGTAATGCATTTCCGCCGCGGCGATGAGCAGGTTCTGGTAAGTCTCGCTGCCGCCGATCATGATCTTGCCGCCTTCGTCGGTTGCGGGTCGCCGTCGATGCGGCGGGTATGATTAAACGAGGCCATCGGCACGGACCATTTCCAGCGCATTCACGAACGTGGTGAAAATCGCGTCGACATGCTTGTCGGTATGTGCCGCCGAGAAATAACACCGGTGCGTGGCATGAATAAAGATGCCGGCATTCAGGCAGTGCATGTAGAACGCGCTTTCGGCGGTAATCGACGTGTTTCCGAAGTCGGTGATCGCCTCCTCGCCGAAGAAGATTTGCCACATCGACCCGCAGCTCGCGATCCGCGCGGCGTACCCGTTGTTTTCGCAGTAGCCGTTGAACGCGGTCGTCAGCCGTGCCGTGAGGCGGTCGATATGGGCATACGTCTCGGGGTGGCTTCTCAGGTGCCGAAGGGCGCCAAGCCCGGCGGCGATGCTGAGCGGATTGCCGGAGAACGTGCCACCGAAGAAAATCCCGCCGGGCGACATGAAGTCGCCGAACGATTCCATCAGGTCCTTGCGGCCGGCGACAATCCCGATCGGCAGGCCGCCGGCAACGGCCTTGCCGTACGTCGTGATGTCCGCCTGCACCCGGAAACGTTCCTGGGCGCCGCCGTAGGACAGGCGAAAGCCGGTCAGCACCTCGTCGAAGATCAGGATCAGACCCAACTCGTCGCAAAGATCGCGCAACTCGTGCAGGAAGTCGGCGACGTCGCCGTCCGGGCGGGACCCCTGCACGGGCTCGACGAGGACGGCGGCGAGATCGTCGGCGTTTTCGCGGATTCTTTTGAGGGCCACCGGATGCCGGTACGGCAGCAACGTCACATCGTCCAGCACGCCGCTCGGGATTCCGTGGCCCAATGTCGTGGGTTGCGGGTCGCCCGGCGCCGAGCCCGGTGTTTCCCAGACCAGGACGCTGTCGTGGGCGCCATGATAGCTGATATCGAACAACGCGATCTTCGATTTCCCGGTCAGGGCGCGCGCGGCGCGGATCGCATACATCGTGGCTTCGGTGCCGGTATTGCAGAACACGACGCGCTCGTTCGATTTCGCCGCCGCCTGGATCAGGCGCGCGTAGGCCAACTGGTCCTCGCCGCGCAGGCTGAAGTGCCAGCCGCGCTTGATCTGGTCGCGGAGCGCCTGTTCGACGGCGGCCGGCCGGTGACCCAGCACATGCACGCCGAACCCCATGCAGGTATCGATGTACAGGTTCCCGTCGATATCCTCGAAATAGGCGCCGTCGTTCCGGGCAATGAAGATCGGCGGCGGGCACGCGCCGGAAGCCGCCATGGCGCCGTTGATGACCTCGGTCCGGTCTTCCGCCATTCCCTGAGAGCGGCGGGTCTTCGCGGACAGAGAGATCTGCGCCCGTTGCAGTTCCGATATCGTCGATGTTTGCGGCGATGTTCTTACAGCGCTCAATGCCATGACTAGTTCTCCCTCACGCTTTGTTTCTTGAGGTCCCGGTCCGCTTGGGGCATGCCGTTGCTTTCCTGAAAGCCTCGAAGGTCCAATTCTTCGTCGACCGCTTCATTGACCTTTTCCAGCGAGGCGCCGACGCGGTCGAAGCCGCTCCGATTGGCCTCTCCGATCAAGTAGGTGATTGCGTGTCGAAAGCTCTCGGCGAGCCGCAGGGTGTTCTGACGGGCCATTCAATTCGTCTTTCCGGTCAGGCCGCCGCCGCCTGGTCCCAAAGGGCCATTTGTCGGATAATCGGCGCCTGGGTGCGGTATTTTTCACGGAGCGACACAAGCAGTTCGCCGTCTATGTCATATCGCGCGACCAGTGCCCGCGTGTCGCCGATCGATTGCACGGTGCTTCGCCACACCGGCGAACGTCCCCGTGCCCGGGCATGCAGGCGCGCCACCGCCGGCGTTTCGACGGAGATGATTTCCCGCACGTTATATGCAACGGCGAATTCCGTGATTCCGACGAGTAACGACGCCGTCGCCAGATCGATGCCGGTCGTGCTCGCGTGCCGTTCCGGCGGGTCGACCACGAAGCGGCTGCATTCCCAGATGCCGGGGGCACTCGGCGGTTCGATGTCGCCGAATAGTTGCCTGAATACGGACGATGCCATGTACGGGCGCGTCGTCGGCAGCAGCCGCCAGGCGCCTATGACGCGGTTCGTCTTGTCCGAAACGATAAGATATGCGGTGTCCGGCCGGTCGAACTGATCCCGTTCTTCGCCGTTGACCCCTTCGACGGGCCAGCCCAACTGTTCCTTGAAAATCCGGTGGCGGAGACGAAACATCTCACTAAGTAGCCGGTTATGCTGATTGGCATTCTGCGAAGTGATTAGGTCGATCATCGTTGCCCCCTGCTGATACGCAGGGGCGATTCAAGCGGGATTGTCTGGCAAAAGCAGTCCGCCTAAAGGCGGAGAGGGTGCAACCAAGAGGCGCAGACAACGCCATGTTGCTCGAAATAAAGGAAGATGCCGTGGTTCAGGGCAGGATCAGCCGGGTCAGGATCGCCTTGACCACCGCGTGGTGCTTCGAATAGCTGCCCAGTTTCCGGGCCGCGCTGGTCAGGTGCTGTTTGGCGGTCCGTTCCGAGATCGACAGGATGTTGCCGATTTCCCAGGCGGTGTTGCCGCGGCTGGTGAGCACCAGGCATTCGCGCTCGCGCTTGGTCAGGTGCGGTTCCGGGACCGTCGCCGGGTCCGGCTCGAGGCTGCTGTATTTTTCATGGAAATAGAGGCTGAACAGATGAAACTCGTGCCTGTTGGTCTGCCAGGCCTCCTGGAACGTGTTGGGGTCGGAAGAGAACACCGAGAGCGTCGCCAGCCCGAAGCCAGCCTCATGGATCGGAATTTCCGCGCCGTCGGTGATACCAAAATCCCGCGCTTCGTTCATGACCAGCCGCTCAGGCGCGTTCACGGGGCGGTCGAGAAGCGCTTCGCGCCAGGTGAAGGGCGTGACCGAGCGAAGCAGTCTTTCCGCGACGGGATCGATGTCGACGTAATGATTTTCGTCGTAGCGCTTGAGCCATTCTTCCGGCCATTGGCCGAAGTAGTCGATGTCACCGTCGGCGGGATTGTATTTGTGGTACGCGTAGCCGCCAAAGCCGAAATCCTGGACGACATTCTCCATCAGCGCCTGCAGGTCCGCAGGCGTCGATGCGGCCTCGACGGCCGTCAGGATATCCATCAACTCCGGTCTCAAACCATCCCCCCGCCTGTTTCCGGGCCGTTCAAAGAGCTTGATCGGATGGTGCCCGCCTTTGCGGCGGCGTCGTTGTTACCCCATAGTAAGCACCCGCACGCGCGCCGGATCAAGTGCGACGACGCGGCGGTGCAATCGCCGATGGGTTGGGACGGGCGTAATCCCAATGCCTGCGTGTTTCTCGTGAGGCTCCGGGTCGGGGCGGAACACCTCAGGATGAGAGGTGGTTCAGTTGTAGACCGCCGCGCCGTCGCGGCCGTGTAGCGACCAGCTTGCGTCCATCAGTTCGTTGAAGGCGGCGCGATAGCGCTTCAGTTCGCCGTCCTGGTGGGCGAGCTTGCCCTGCAGCCGGTTGAGCCGATTTCTGAGCGACATCATTTCGATCTCGGCGAAGCGGTATAGGTGCATGTCGGCCTCGGAAAGCGTGCCGTCTTCCGTGCCGGCGCCGACATTGGCCCCAGCGTCGGCGGTCATGATGTCCGAAAATGCGAGCCCGAGGCGTTTCATCAGCCGCACCGACATCAGGAACGCGGCGATGCTCTCGCCCTCCTTGTCGGAATCGGTCAAGCTCAAAACCTTGAAGAGCCGCGCCTGGCCGGTTTCGTCGGAGAGGTGTGGCCATTCGCGGGCGGGGCGGAGCATGGCGACCAGGCTCTGGCCGTTCTTGGTCATGAGACGTTTCGCCAGCAGGAACGCGGCCGCCGCCTCGTCGTTGTCGGCGCTCTCGGCGATCACCAGCAGTTGCGCAATCCGGGTCGTTTTCGGGGCGCGGTCGCGTTGCATGTCGGGCCTTTCGTCTGTCCTCGGTTCGCGTTTCGGACGATCATCCGCCGCGCCCCGTAAAGTTTCGGTTAACCGTGATTCCGTTTGCGTTTCATGGCTCCAAAGACGCGTGATTGCCGCGCGCCGCAACCCTGATAATATGGGCGTGAGGGTCTGTCGGCGGCCAGTCAGCGGCCGCCGCCCGGCCCCTGTGATTTGCAAGGCCTGGGAGTGCCGCGCGCGACATGAGCAATGCCGCCAAACGCGTATCGACGCAGCCCGATCTGAGAAGCGCCCTGGCGACGCTGACCGGGCAATTACGTCTCATCCGTGACGGTTCCGGGCCGGGCCGGGTCGACCCCGGCGGCGAGGACCCGGACCTGGTCGCGCTGGCCGATCTGATCAACGACATCATCGGCAACGCGAATGGTGAGGTCACGCACCTGCAGAACGTGAACCAGGAGCTCGATACTCTGATCGGCCAGCGCACGGCCGAACTGGAACAGGCCAGGACCATCGCCGAACTGGGCAGTACCCAGAAAAGCAAGTTTCTGACGCAGATGAGTCACGAACTGCGCACGCCGCTCAATTCGATCATCGGGTTCGGGCAGCTCCTGCTGGACAGCAAGAAGGACGAACTCAGCGAGCGCCAGGCCAAGCAGATCAAGCACATCCTGCAGGGCGGGCGGCACCTGCTGAGCCTGATCAACGATGTGCTCGACCTGTCGAAGATCGAAAGCGGCAAGCTCGACCTCAACATCGAGGCGATCACGGTCGACGATCTGGTCTACGAAAGTCTCGAAATGGTCAAGCCGGTGATCGAGCATGAAGGATTGGCGTTCGAGGACAGGACCGATCCGGATCTCGATCCGCTGGGCGTGAAATGCGACTTCCTGCGCGCCAAACAGTGCCTGATCAACCTTCTCAACAACGCCTGCAAATACAATACGCCGGGCGGCAAGATCTGGATTCAGATCAAACCCTTCAAGGAAAACCTGGTCCGCATCGTCGTCGGCGACACCGGGATTGGTATTCCCGAAGGCCGCCAGCACGAGATGTTCCGCCCGTTCTCCCGGCTCGGCCGCGAGGAGACGGGGATCGAGGGCTCCGGTGTCGGTCTGGCGCTGACCCGGTTGTTGATCAACGCGATGAAGGGTGTACTCGATTTCGAGAGCAAGGAAGGCAAGGGCTCCGAATTCTGGATCGACCTGCCGCGGACGGAACCGCCGGGAGCCCCGGACGAACTTCTGGAAGCGGGGACGGTCGAACTCGACAAGCGGCCGCAGGGCGTCGTGCTCTATATCGAGGACATCGAATCCAACGTGCGCCTGATGGAAGACATGCTGGGCGAATACACCGACGTCGAGGTGATCACGGCAACCTCGGCGGAGGAGGGGATCGCGCTGGCGCTCGAACAGCTGCCCGACCTGATCATCATGGACATCAACCTGGGCGGCATGAACGGTATCGACGCGACACGTTATATCCGTTCGGTGCACGCGATCAGGAACATCCCGATCTTCGCGCTTACCGGCGACGTGCAGGAAGACACCCGTGCCCGGTGCGAGGATGCCGGCGTCGACGCCTTCTTCGCCAAGCCGATCAAGGTCAACGAATTCATCGATGCGGTATGCGCGACCCTCGACAGCAGACTGGGCAGGCTTTTGTAATGACCGAATACATCGTTCACATCATCGACGACAACGCCGCCAACCGCGAATTGTTCCAGGACCTGATGGATTCCGTGGATCTGCCTTGGCAGAGCCACGCCGGAGCGCAGCAATTCCTCGACGCATTCGAGCCGGAGACGGCGGGGTGTCTCATCCTCGATGTCCGCATGCCGCGCATGAGCGGGCTCGAACTGCTGGAGAAACTGAATGCCGACGGGATCATCGTGCCGATCATTCTGGCCACCGCGCACGGCGACGTGCCGATGGCGATCCAGGCGATGAAGGAAGGCGCATTCGACTTCCACGAGAAGCCGATTGACAACAAGGCCCTGCTGGAGAGCGTCGATCGCGCCATGGACGTGCGCCGGAAACAGGCGCAGGGCGCTGAGGACAGCGCCCAGGCACGGGCCGATTACGACTCGCTGACGCCGCGCGAAGTCGACGTCTACAAGCTCGTCGTCGACGGCGCCATGAACAAGCAGATTGCCTACGAACTCGACATCTCGCAGCGTACCGTCGAGGTGCACCGCGCCAAGGTCATGGAGAAAATGGGTGCCCGCAATCTCGCCGACCTGATCAAGAAGCACATCATGCTGCACGGCGCCGGCTGACGGGCGGAGTGCTTTTAGCGCACTTTTCGAGGGTGGTCCTTCAGTGTGGGAAGGCGTTGTTGTGCATCAACACGCGTTTCATATCGTAACCTCCAGGCGTTTCCTGAGGCGCCGGATGAGCCAGCCGATCCCGGGCATTTTCTCGTACAGACCGGCCGCCGCGTCCCAGTGATCGATGTGCTCGGTCAGTAAGCCGTCATCGCTGAACCGAAGCTGGCTGGCGCCGTCGACGGACCAGCCGCGGCTCATGATGCGCCCGGACAGCGTCCACAGGATCACGCAGGCCTCGCCATCGGTCATGCGGTGATGGATATGGAATTCCAGGCCCTGGACGTGCTCGAACATGTCATCGAAGACAGCGCGCATGGCCGGAGCCCCGACCACGTCGTTGAACGGGTCCTTGAAACGAACGCCGGGCGAGACCAGCGTTTCCAACTCTGCAACGTTCGCCGCCGTCACCCGTTCGAGGAAATCGCAATACGTATCAAAGCCTTTCATCACAGCATTCCCTGTTCTTTGCCGGCGTCGGTTTCGAAATCAGGCGGCATGCCGCCACAGATTCTGCAGCGGTATTCTATCGGCACGCCGTCCTTGCCGGCGAAGCGCATCTTCACCCAGCGACCTTTCATGTCGTACCAGATCTCGGTTTCGAGGTCGCCCTCGTAGACGAAGTGCCGCGCCATGCGGCGTGACGCGCCGGTGACGACGTCATCGGTGCCGAGGTTTCGCATGCGTACGGTATTTATGTGTC
This sequence comes from Rhodospirillales bacterium, assembly GCA_965229805.1. Taxonomy (GTDB): domain Bacteria; phylum Pseudomonadota; class Alphaproteobacteria; order Rhodospirillales; family Casp-alpha2; genus UBA4479. The sequence continues at coordinate 983,286 of CBDDJO010000001.1, forward strand.
CGGTGATGGTATTCAGCACCTGCGTGGCGCCGATCACGCCTGGATTCCAGTGCGTCGTCGGATAGAGATCGGCGGGCGCGACGGACTGAACGCCGCTCGCACGTACTTTCAGCCGGCCGTTGTTGCGTTCCGCGTAAACCTCGCTGACGGCGCCGTCGTCGTCGGTACGGGCCTCGAGCCGGAGAAGCCGTCCGTGCCGCCAGCGGCCCGTGGACGTGTATTCGTAATTGTAGACCGGCAGGCGCAGTATGGTGATCGTGATGGCGAACTGGCTTTCCGCGATCAGCACGCCGTTGTCGCGCCGAAATGCCACCCGGTGCAGACCGATGCGCTCACCCTTGCGGTAGACGTCGAAGACGATCTCCGGGCCGTAGGCGGTAATCGGATCGAAGGTTGCGGCCGTGCTTGTCCCAGGGACGGCCAGCACCCCAAGGATAAAACCGACGGTGCCCGCGGAAACGGCGATTCGGCGGTAAAAAGCGTCCATGGCACTGATACGTGAAAATCGACCGTTCGGTTTTGTTTTCGGCCGTTTGGATCAGTTTTCGTTGTTGAGGACCCGTGCCGCCGGCAGCGTGATGATCGCCGTCGTGCCCTTGCCCAGGGCGCTTTCCAGCGTGAACGTGCCGCCGTGCATGTCGATGATCGATTTGACGATGGCGAGACCGAGGCCGGAGCCTTTGTGCCGCCGTGTCATGGCGTCGGCGACCTGCACGAAAGGCTGTTGCACGAGTTTGAGGTTCTCCTCGTCGATCCCGACGCCCGTGTCCTCGATGCGGATTTCGATGCCGCCGTCGTCCGCCGGTCCGGCGAAGGCGGATATACGGCCGCCGGCCTCGGTGAACTTGATCGCATTGGAGAGCAGGTTGATCAGTACCTGGCGCAATTGCCGCTCGTCGGCGAAGACTTCAGGCAGTTTCTCGGGAATGCGGTTGTCAATGTAGATTCCCGCGTTACCGGCGCGTTCCGCGGTCAGGCGGATGGAATCGCTGAATACCGTGCGGAGGTCGACGGCGCCTTCCTCCAGTTGCAGCTTGCCGGCCTCGATCCGGGACAGGTCGAGGATGTCGTTGATCAATTGCAGCAGGTGTTCGCCGCCGTCACGGATGATCGAGAGGTATTCCCGGTGCGTCGGGTTCTCGATCTTGCCGAGCGTACCGGCGAGCAGGCTGTCCGAGAAACCGATGATCGAGTTCAGCGGCGTGCGCAGCTCGTGCGACATATTAGCGAGGAACGCGGACTTCGAGCGGTTGGATGCCTCCGCTTCGTCGCGCGCCTGGCGGTACGCGCGCTCGACCTCGACCCGGTCGGTGATGTTGGTCTCGATGCCGCCGACACCGATCAGCTCGCCCCCGCTGTCGACGATCGGGAACTTCGACGTCAGGAACGTGGCATCGTCGATGTTTTCCTCGTGTGTGATCAGCTTGCGCTGCTCCATCACCTCGCGGTCGTGGGCGATGAACGCATCGCCCCGGCCGCTGCCGAATATCTCTTCGGAGGTCCGGCCCAGCACCTGCTCCAGAGTCACGCCGTAGACTTCCAGATAGCGCCGGTTGGTCATGACGAAGCGCAGATCGCGGTCCTTGAAATAGAGTGGTGTCGGCGAGTTGTCGAGCAACGTCTGGATGCGGGCCTCGCTCTCCGCCAGCCGGCGTTCGAGCGCAATCTGCTCGGAGAATTCGGTATAGACGGTCGCGATGGCGGTGCTGCCGTCAGGCATTGGGACCGGGAACTTGTTGATCAGCCAGTCCTGCGGCTCGCCGCCGGGCAGCGTGAATATCACCTTGTGGGCGTTGGGCTGGCCGGTTCGGATAACCTGCCTGTCGGCCTCCATCGCCGCCATGCTCAGATTGTCATCCCAGATTTCTTCGGCCTTCCGGCCGATGACACCGGCGCTCGAAACGCCGAACGCGTTCTCGAAGGAGAGATTGACGTATTCGTATTCGCCGCTGGCGCGCTTGATCATGATCGGCTTCGGCGACGTGTCGATCATGTTTCTCGCGAACAGCTCCGGATCGGCGGCCGACGGACGGTTGAAATAGCTCGCCGCGAGCAACGCGCCGGAGGCGGCCAGGATCACGATCTCGCCCATGACGTCGGCGGACAACAGCCCGAACAGCGCGGCGCCGCCACGGGCGCCCAGCGCCAGCGCCGCGACGAACAGCGCCAGCGATATCCGGTCGCCGAATGCCTGCGATGTCCGCACGGCTGTCCATATCTGCAGGACCAGGCCGGCGAGGACGATGATCGCCGCGGTGCCGAACATTGCGCTGATGTCTGTCATGACCCGAACATGAACGAGATTTAATGCTCTGGAAATACCCTCGTAATGTCGACCTACCTACCTTGCAGGTGTGTGGCGGATAAAGCCACGAACGAACGCGATGATTTTGCGAGGAATTGAAAACATGTTTGCACACAAGATGCCGAACACGGAAACGATACCGGGAAACCGTCGGGCGCGGCGGACGCGGACCGTTGCCATCGCGACGCTGGGCGCGGCGGTCGTCGCCGCCGGCGCGATCACGTTGCCGCTGCAGGCGAAGACGCCGGAGAACAGCATTTCGGCGAAGTCCGTGGACCGCGCGATGCCGGCCAGCTTTGCCGACCTTGTCGAGCGTGTGTCGCCGGCAGTCGTCAATATCCAGGTTTCGTCGTCGTCGAAACCGGTCATGAACCAGATGGAAAACGTTCCCGGCAACATGCGCGAATTCTTCGAGCGTTATTTCAATATGCCGGAAGGCCCGGGTGGACAGCGTTTTGGCGGCCCGGACGGTCACGGCCAGGGGCAAAAGCGGATCGGTGCCGGTTCCGGCTTCGTGATTGATGCCGAGGGCCATATCGTCACCAACAACCACGTTGTCGGTGAGGCCGACGAAATTACCGTCACCTTCAAGGACGGCACGGAAGCCAAGGCCGAACTGGTCGGTGTCGACGAAAAGACCGATTTGGCGCTGATCAAGATCGACATCGACAAGCCGGTGCCGTTCGTGAAATTCGGCAAGTCGGACGACGTCCGGGTCGGCGACTGGGTGTTGACCGTCGGCAACCCGTTCGGTCTCGGCCACTCGGTCAATACCGGGATCGTGTCGGCGCGCGGCCGCACCATCGGTGCCGGACCGTATGACGACTTCCTGCAGATCGATGCGCCGATCAATCGCGGCAACTCCGGCGGCCCGGCGTTCGATGTGAACGGTAACGTGGTCGGCGTCAACGCGGCCATCTTTTCGCCCAACGGCGGCAATGTCGGGATCGGTTTCGCGATCCCCTCGGCCATTGCCGAGAAAGTCGTCGCCGATCTCAAGACCACGGGCACCGTCGAGCGTGGTTGGCTCGGCGTTTCGATCCAGCCGGTCAGCGATGACATCGCCGACGGTCTCGGCCTGACATCCAGCGAAGGCGCGCTGGTTGCCGACGTCAACGCCGACAGCCCGGCGCACAGTGCCGGCATGAGAGCGGGCGACGTGATCCTGTCGGTCGACGGCGAACGGATCGAGGAACTACGTGAACTGCCACGCGTGATCGCCGACATCGACCCCGGTAAGGACAGCCGGATTGTCGTCTGGCGTGACGGCGAGCGGGTCGAGCTTTCGGTCGAGATCGGCAAGCAGCCGGTGAGCAAGGACGTCGCCAAGAAAGATCCCGAACCGGCTGAAGGCATCGAGAACAATCTCGGCCTCGCTGTGCAGCCGCTGACCCCGGAGATTGCCCGTGAGTTGGGCATGTCCGAGGACGCCAAGGGTGTCGTCGTGGCCGGGGTCAAGCCGGGCAGTCCGGCCGCCGAGAAGGGCTTGCGCCGTGGCGATGTGCTGACCAAGGCCGGCGGCAAGGATCTCACGACACCGCAAGACCTGACGCAAAGCCTGAACCAGGCGCGCAAGGACGGACGCAAGTCCGTACTGGCCCTGGTCAAGCGTAATGGCGGGCAACGCTTTATCGCAATCCCCGTAGGGGCCGCCTGATTGGTGGCCTCGCCCCCAGGGACCGGCCGTGCCTCCCCCTAGCGGCCGGTCCCGTTGTTTCTCCTCCCTGGCGGGCGGGCGGTATCCGGAAATCTCCGGTGCCGCCCGTTCGTTATTTTCATGTTCGGGGTTGGCGGTTTGGTGGCAATGGGACTAAATGATGTCGGATAAACAAGGAACACCGATGCGGATATTGCTTGTCGAGGACGACAAATACTCGGCGTCGTTCATCGCCAAGGCGCTTAAGGAAGCGGGCCATGTCGTTGATGTCGCGGACAACGGCGAGGATGCGCTGGGCATCGCCTCGGAAGCGCACGAGGTGCTGATCGTCGACCGCATGATGCCGAAACTGGACGGTCTGCAGATGGTCGAACAGTTGCGTGCCCAGGGCATGGCGACGCCGGTCTTATTCCTGAGCGCGCTCGGCAAGGTCGACGACCGGGTCGCCGGGCTGCGCGCCGGCGGCGACGATTATTTGGTGAAGCCGTTCGCCATGGCCGAGCTGCTGGCCCGGGTCGAGGCGCTTGGGCGCCGCAAGGGGACGCCGGACACGCAGGCCAAGCTCTCCTGCGGAGATCTGGAAATGGACCTGATCACCCGCAACGTGACGCGCGGCGGCGAGAAAATCGACCTGCAGCCGCGCGAGTTCAAGCTGCTGGAATACCTGATGCGCAACGCGAACCGGGTCGTCACCCGGTCGATGCTGCTGGAAAACGTCTGGGATTATCACTTCGATCCGCAGACCAACGTCATCGACGTTCACATCAGCCGGCTTCGCGGCAAGATCGACAAGGGCTTCGACACCCCGCTTCTTGAGACCGTCCGCGGCGCCGGATACCGTCTGCATGCGCCTGGTTAGCGTCCGCCTGATCCGAACGTCATGGTTCCGCATGGCCATCGGTTACGCGGTGCTTTCCATCGCTTCGGTGACGATGCTGTTCGCGCTTCTCTACTGGAACACGGCGGTTTTCGTCGCCGAGCAGACGGAGGAAACCATCGAGGCCGAGATCACCGGCCTTGCCGAGCATTACCGCCAGGCCGGCCTGTTCGGGCTAACCGAGGTTATTCAAGAACGTTCGCAGGGCCAGCGCCTCAGTCTTTACCTGTTGACCGATCCGAACCGTCGCCCGATTGCCGGCAACCTCAATTCGTGGCCGGCCGCGACCCAGCCCGGCGAATGGATGGATTTCGATTATCAGCGCCAGATCGGCAGCCGCATGGTCGAACACCGGGCGCACGCGCGGCATCTGGTGCTGCCCGGCGGCTTCAACCTGCTGGTCGGTTACGACGTGCAGGACCAGGTGCGGCTTGAGCAGCGCATGCGACAGTCGATGATTTGGATCGGCGCGCTGGCGCTGGCGCTGGGCCTTGGCGGCGGACTCTTGATGGCGCGACACTGGCTCCGCCGTGTCGACAGCGTCAACAAGACGGCGGGCGAAATCATGGACGGCGACATGTCGCGCCGCGTGCCGGTCAGCGGCACCGACGACGAACTGGACCGCCTGGCTCGCAACCTCAACGACATGCTCGACCGGATCGAGGCGCTGATGACCGGCCTGCGCCAGGTCACCGACAACATCGCGCACGATCTGCGTTCGCCGCTGAACCGGCTGCGCGCGCGTCTCGAGGTGACGCTGATGTCGGACGAGGACAAGGAAACGTATCGCGAGGCGCTGAGCGAAACCATGGCCGAAACCGACGAGTTGCTGAAAACCTTCAACGCGTTGCTGCTGATCGGGGAGGCGGAATCCGGCCTCGACCGCTCCAAACTCGACACCGTTGATCTGACGGCGCGGATCGCCGACGTGGTCGAGCTTTACGAGCCGGCGGCGGAGGAGACGGGGCTCGTCCTCGAAGCCGATATCGCCTGGGACCTTATTGTGCGCGGCAATCCGAACCTGATCTCGCAGGCCGTGGTCAACCTGCTCGACAATGCCCTCAAGTACACGCCCGAGGGCGGCACGGTTCACGTCCGGGCGGGCAAGGACGATGGCAAACCCTATATCGAGGTTTCCGACACCGGCTCCGGCATCCCGGAAGCGGAACGCGCGCGCGTGCTCGATCGTTTCGTGCGTCTGGAAAGCAGCCGCTCGACCCCCGGCAGCGGACTCGGTCTGTCGCTGGTCGCTGCCGTCGCCAAATTGCACGGCGCTAACCTGACGCTTGACGACAACGACCCGGGGCTCCGGGTGCGGCTGGAGTTCCCGGGGACCGTGGTCCGTTAACGCGCCCGCCGCTGCAACTGCCTTTCGCGATAGGCCAGGAAAAGCGCGCCGGCGATGATGACCGCCGCGCCGAGCCAGCTCAGCGCTTCCGGGATCACGCCGAACAGCCCGAAATCGTAGACCGCCGCGAACACCAGGGTGGTATAGAAGAACGGCACCGTGAAGCTGGCGTCCGCCGACTTCATGGCCTGGATGAAGCACGACTGCGCCGTCACCATGATCAGGCCGAGGGTAATCATCAGCATCCATTGCCCGGCCGTGGGCTGGGTCCAGACGAACGACGCGACGCTCAGCGACACCGTGGCGCCGAAGGCGTTGTTGATGAACAGGATGCGAATCGCCGGTTCGCCGCCGGAAAGCCGCTTGATGACGACCATTTCGAGGCCGATCAGCACCGCCGCGGCGAGCGCTAGGATCGCCGCGAACTGGAACGCCTCGGTACCGGGGCGGATCAGGATCAGCGCGCCGATCATCGAAATCGCCGCCGCCGACCAGCGTATTGGGCCGACCTTCTCGCCCAGGAACGGGATCGCGAAGATCATGGTCCAGATCGGACTGAGGAAGCTGATCGCGGTCGCTTCGGCGAGGGGCATCTGGGCCGCCGCGGCGAAGGTGCAGCTGACGCCGAGCCAACCCAGTGTCGAGCGCAGGAAGTGCCAGCGATACGGCGTCCCCTTGTCGAAGCGCAGCTTCAGGAACGGCGCCACCACGACCAGCGCCGAGAACGCGAACATGAAGCGCCCCGCCGAGACCTGCAGCGGATGCAGCGGCGGGCCGAACAGGTCGTTGCCGAGCAGCTTGGCGAGCATCGACGTGGCCGCCAGCAGCGCTGCCGCCGCCAATGAGAACATCACGCCCCGGAGCGGGCGTGGGGCAAAAGCGGCCGGTTCCGACGTCAACAGCGTCAGTCCCCGGAAACGGAAATACAGACCTTGCCGAAGTGCTTGCCCGACGCGAGATGGCGATACGCCTCGGCGGCGTCCGTGAGCGGGAACACCCTGTCGATGACCGGTTTCATGCCGGCGGTCTCGATGGCCTTGCACATCTGCTGCATGGCGTCCTTCGGGCCGACGGTCACGCCCTGCAGGCGCACGTCGCGGCTGATGATGAACGGCAGCAACACGTTGCCGGTGGTGGCGCCGGAAAGCACGCCGATCAGGCTCAGGGTGCCGCCGGGACGCACCGCGATCAGCGACTGCTTCATGGTTTCGGTGCCGCCTAGTTCGACCACGTTGTCGACGCCGTCGCCACCCGCCCATCTTTTGGCGGCAATGCCCCAGTCCTCGGTCGCCGCGTAGTTGATGCCCTGATCGGCACCGAGATCCTGCGCGCGCTCGATCTTCTCGTCCGACGACGAGGTGATCGCGACGCGGCAGCCGTTCATCTTCGCGAACTGCAATGCAAACAGCGAGACCCCACCGGTGCCCTGGGTGAGGATCGCGTCGCCCGGTTCGGCGCAGCCGAGTCGCACGATCGCCGACCACGCGGTCAGTCCGGCGCAGGTCAGGCTTGCCGCCTCGGCGTCGCTCAGGTTGGCGGGGGTATGCACCAGACCGCTAACGGGGATGACACGGTATTCCTGAAGCATGCCGTCCCGGGCACGGCCGCTGTCGCTTTCCATGGCGTGCTCGCTGGCCTGCCCTGCCGGCCAGTCGAGAAAGAAGCACGCGGTGACACGGTCGCCCGGTTTGAACTCGTCGACAGCGGGGCCGACGGCCTCGACCGTGCCGGCCCCATCGGAAAGCGGCACCAGGTCCGTCTGTTTCTGGCGCTTGCGGTAACCGCCCTTGGCGATCAGCAGGTCGCGGTAGTTGATCGAGGCGGCGCCGATCCTGACCAGCACCTCGCCCGGGCCGGGCTCGGGGACCGGCTTCTCCGCCGCTTTAAGGGCGTCGGGTCCATCCGTGGTTTCGAAGATCATCGCGCGCATCGTCGGTCCTCCATGCCTGAACGGCAGCCATATAACCGCAGCGGCCGGGGCGGCTCAAAGAAAAAGAGGCCGGGGACGGGCCTCTTTTCTCGGGGAAGGAATGTTGGGCGGTGTCGTATCAGGAGTTGAAGAAACTCTTCGACTGGTTGTTCGGGCACGGCGCGGCGAGCAGCGAGTTCCCGTGATGATGCAGGTTGATCCAGATCCGGTTCTCGCCGGTCATCCATTCGTAGACCCAGGCACCGTCCGGCGGGCAGGCCAGCTTCAGGTAGGAATACTTGATCCGTTCCGAACGAGTGCGGATCACCTCGGCGTGGTCGAAGCGTGGCACGTGAACGTCGACCATCAGGTTCATGTCCTGGCTGACATAGACCTTGGTGGCCTGCCAGCCCTGGCGCGGCGGGTTCTCGTCGATGTAGTTCTTGACCGCGACGGCGGCGACTTCCAGCGCTTCTTCCCGGGACATATCCTCGGCATAGAAGCTGAGGGTTGCCAGCACGGCGCCCGGGACCAGCAACGTGATCAGGAGACTAATGAAAAACCAGCGCTTGGAACTGATAATGTCGGAAATCCACATTGTCTTATTCCCTTTCCCTTCGGTAGCTCCGCTGCCTCTTGTTCTTGTTGTTGAGGCCGGTGGCTTTGCGTCCCGCCGTCACCGGCGGTTTGCCTGTTCGTGGGCCCGGGGGTAACGACGCGTCCCGAACCTTGATGACACTATTTATAGGGTATCCCTTTTCCTCTGGCTGTGAGCCCAGTCACATAATCGGAATAATTGTTAACGACTTAAGGTGTTGAATTACATTATTAAAATATGATTCTCGTGTCGGATGTACGGAAAAATAGGGTTAAATAAGCCTAAAGCCGGACCGATCTAGGTCTTGTGTACCACTTTCGCGATTCGCGACAAAAACACATCCGCGTCATCGATACCGTTACAGAGATGCGGGCTGACGCGAATGGCGCCGCCGCGGGCGCTGACATGGACGTTTTCGGCGGCCAGGCGGTCCGTGATATCGGCGGGGAACCCACCCTGGCGCCTGAGCCCGAGGATATGCGGTGTGCGGAATACCTTGGGCGCGACGTCGAGGCCGAGGGCGTCCGCTCCCTCGGCGATCCGTGCCGTGATCGGCCGGAGCGCGGTGCCGATGCGCGTCGGTCCCCAGTCCTGCAACTGTCGGAGGGCGACCTGGATCATCGGCAGCGTGATCAGGCTCAGGTATTCACCGGCGTCGTAGCGGCGCGCGCCTTTCGTAAAGCCTTCCGGATAGCCGAGCCCGCCGGTGATGCTGTCGACGCCGCCGTGATTGAACAGGTGATCTTCCAGCGGCAGACCATTCTGGTGCGCGGGCGCGGCGTACATGAACGCAAGGCCGTAGGGGCCCAAAAGCCACTTGTAGGCGGCGCAGACCAGGTAGTCCGCGCCGATCGCTTTCACGTCGATCGGCATTGCGCCGACCCATTGCGTGGCGTCGGCCACGAACACCGCGCCCGCTTTTTTAAGTGCCGGGCCGATAACGGTCAGATCCACGAGCGAACCGTCGGTCCAGTGGCACGGCGGCAAGGCGGCGATGGCGACATCGGTGTCGATCCTGTCCATCACGGCACGGGTCCAGTCGCCGTCCTCGGGCCACGAAACGGTATCGAGGATGGCGCCGCTGCGTTCGGCAAGGCGCTGCCAGGCATAAAAGTTGGACGGGAACTGCCCCTCCAGCACCAGAATGCGCTGGCCCGGTTGCGCGGTCAGGTTCTTCGCCGCCGTCGCGATGCCGTAACTGGCCGCGGGCTGAATAGCGATGTCGTCGCCCGTGGCGCCGATCAGGCTGGCAAACCGGTCGCGGATGTCATCGGCCTGCACGTAACGCGCGGGCTCGTCGATCGCCCACGGGCGGCCCTTGGCGGCGGCACCGGCCTGGCCTGCCGCGACGGATGCCTTCAGTATCACCGACTTGGACGCCGCGTTCAGGAATACGACGCCGTCCTCGAGATCGAACAGGTGGCGCTGGTCGTCGAGCGGAGCGGAGGTTTCGTCCATGGCTCAAGCTTATGCAGGTTCGGGCCCGGCGATCAATCGCGACGTAGCCTTTAGATATGCGCCCCACCCCCTTATATTGAAAGCATGACCAAGCAGCGCACGCCGCCGAAGACCACTAACGACGCCGGCGAACCGCGCCGCATCGGCGTCGAGATCGAATTCGGCGGCCTCGATCTGGATCGCGCGGCGGAACTGGTCGAGCGGACTTTCGGCGGACGTATCGAGCGGCCCAGCCCGCACGCCCGCAAGGTCACCGGGACAGGTATCGGCGATTTCGAGATCGAGCTCGATGCGCAGATGGTGCATCCGAAATCGGAAGCCGACGACTTCGAAAAAAAGGCCAAGGAGATCATCGGCGATCTCTCCAGCGGCTTCGTGCCGACCGAGATCGTCGGCCCGCCGGCGCCGCTGGACGCACTTCCGGACTTCGACCGTCTGATCGACACGCTCAGGGATGCCGGTGCGGAAGGGACTGAAGACGGCCTCAGTTACGCGTTCGGTCTGCAGCTTAACCCGGAAGCGGGATCGCTGGCGGCCGAGGATATTCTCGCGGTGTTGCAGGCTTATCTCCTGATGTCGCCGCTGCTGCGGCGGCGCATCCGTGTCGATCCGCTCAGATGGCTTCTGCCTTACGTCGATCCGTTTCCGGCCGACTACGCGCGCCGGATCCTGCGTCCAGACTACGCGCCGGACATGGATCAGCTTATCGACGACTTCATTACCGATAACCCGACCCGCAACCGCGAACTCGACATGCTGCCTCTGTTCGCGCACCTGGACGAGGACCGTGTTCGCGCCCGGGTCGACGACCCGCTGATCAAGGCGCGGCCGACCTATCATTACCGGTTGCCCAACACCAACCTCGCCGACCCCGAATGGGGCGTGATCACGGAATGGAACCGCTGGGTCATCGTCGAGCGCCTTGCCGCCGCGCCGAATCGCCGCCGGCAGCTCGCCGACACCTACCTCCAGCGTAACCCCGAGGATTTCATGGACTGGCTCACGGTGCGCGCCCGCGAACTGCTGGACGAATTCAGCGAATGACCTCGTCACCGGTAAGCTCGCCGGCGATTTTTTTGCGTTTCTGGTGTTCGCGGATGGTGATGTAGGCGGTCGATCCGAAGATCAGCGCGCCGCCGCCCCAGACGAAGGCGTCCGGCACCTCGGCGAACAGCACGAAACCGGTAATCGATACCCATAGCAGGCGCACGAAATCGAACGGCATGACGACGTGGGTCTCGGCATGCTTGAGCGACTGACTGACGCAGAGCTGGCCGCAGCCGCCGAGCAGGCCGAGCAGCACCAGGAGCCCGAGGTCGAAGGCGCTCGGCCATGACCACACGAACAATGCCGGCACCAGCGCCAGCGGCGCCATTACCAGCGACATATACGTGGTGATGGTGACCGACGATTCGGTCTTGGACAGGTTCTTGATGATGATCACGCAGGCGCCCCAGAACGTCGAGGACAGAAGCACCAGGAAATAACCGGTGCTGATTTCCTCGAACCCCGGCCGCAGTACCAGCAGCGTCCCGCCGAACCCGGCGACGATGGCGGCGATGCGCCGCCAGCCGAGGCGTTCCTTGAGGATGATCACGGCAAGCAGGGTCGCGAACAGCGGCGCCGTGAACGAGAGCGCCGTGATGTCGGCGATCGGCGACAGGCTGAGCGCCGTGAAGAACGCCACCATGGCGCAGAAATTCAGCACGCCCCGGAGAATCAGCATGCCGAGGCGTTCGGTCTTCAGCGGTGCCGTTCCGTGCTTGACGAAGAACGGCAGCACCACGATGAGCGCGAACAGGAGCCGGCAGAACACCACCACGAACGGGTGCACGGTGTCGGAAACGTAGCTGATCGTGGTGTGCATGGAGGCGAGACAGATGGTCGACGCCAGCATCCACAGGATGCCACGCAGGTTTTCCGCGGCCTTCCTGGCCTCAGGGCCTTGATCGGCCGCGCCGGGGATCTCGCCGGGCGTGGGCTCCGACATGGATATGCCTCCAGGGGGGGTATTGTCCGTGTTGTCACAAGTCCAGGGAGTACTATGGCAGCATAGACGGCGAAATTCGCCATGCAAGGCGCGGAATTTGGACCTGCGCCGGTCCGAAAAAGGCGCATTCTCCGTTGACAGCCCCCCCGGGCCCTCGTATGTTCCGCCCGCTTTCGTCTCCTGGGGTGTCCGGGAGGCTATTTATTTGTTCCGCTTTGATTTGTTTGCCGGGGATCGGGTTATGAAGATCAGAAACTCGTTGAAGTCGGCCAAGCTGCGTGAAAAAGGCTGCCGTATCGTGCGCCGCCGTGGCCGGGTCTACGTCATCAACAAACGCAATCCGCGCTTCAAGGCCCGCCAGGGCTGATCCGCGCCTGAACGATCCTTTGGCCGCGCCCGTGCCGCCACGGGCGCGGTTTTCGTTTGTCTGGACGTCGGGCCTTCGATTTACGCCCGGCGAGAATTATTCCCGTGACAATAATTCCGACGTCCGCGAATTGCCGCTCAAGCGGGTGTCGGTTAATCTCCGGATAGTCGACCGGCACCGTGCCGGCCGCCTTTCCGGAGATTTCATATGAGCGACGCCCAAGCTCAACCCAAGCCCGTCTGGCGCACCCCGATGGTGGTGCTCGGCGCCGGCGCCATGGTCATTCTTCTGGTGTTTGGACTGCGTGCCAGTTTCGGCCTGTTCCTGACGCCGATCAGCGTCGAAATGGGCACCGGGCGCGAGGTGTTCGCTTTCGCCATGGCGGTGCAGAACCTCCTGTGGGGTGCGGGACAGCCGTTCGCCAGCGCCGTCGCCGAAAAATGGGGTGCCGGGCGCGTCATCGTCCTGGGCGGGATTTTGTACGCGGGCGGTATCGCGCTCATGGGCTACGCCACCGACCCGCTGACCCTCAATCTGTCGGCCGGCATCATGATCGGCATGGCGCAGGCCGCGAGCGGCCTTGCCGTCGTCCTCGGCGCCGTCGCCCGTGCCCTGCCGCCGGAACGCCGCACCTGGGGGCTCGGCGTCGTCACCGCCGCCGGCGCGCTCGGCCAATGCACCGTGGTGCCGGGGATCCAGGGGCTGATGACCGCCGGCATGGAATGGCTGCCGGCGCTGATGATCCTGGCCGCGAGTGCGCTGATCATGCTGGTCTGCGCTGTGGCGCTTGCCGGCAAGCCGAATACCGAAGCCGCCGCCGAAACCGTAGCCGGGGCCAACCCGGGTTTGATGGCGGCCATAAAACAGGCGTCCGGGCACCGCGATTACTGGCTGCTGACCCTCGGCTTCTTTGTCTGCGGCTTTCACGTCGCCTTCATCACCGTGCACATGCCGTCGTATCTGATGGACCTCGGTTTCGACGCGCAATGGGGCGCGTGGTCGCTGGCGATCATCGGATTCTTCAACATCATCGGCAGCTACACGGCCGGTAGCCTCGGCGACAAGTACCGCAAGAAGAGCTTGCTGGCCTACCTCTATATCGCCCGCGCGTTCGTGATCATCGCCTTCATTTCGCTGCCGGTGACAGGGGTCAGCGTGCTCCTGTTCTCCGCCGCCATGGGGCTGTTGTGGCTCTCCACCGTGCCGCTGACGTCGGGGCTGGTGGCCTACATGTTCGGCCCGCGCTACATGGGCACGCTGTTCGGCATCGTTTTTTTCAGTCACCAGGTCGGTAGCTTCCTCGGCGTCTGGCTGGGCGGCTATTTCTACGACACCACCGGGTCCTACGATCCGATCTGGTGGGCCGGAATCGTCGTCGGCTTCGGCGCCGCGCTGGTGCACTGGCCGATCCGCGAGAACCTGTCCGGCGCGAAACCCGAAGCCGCCTGAACGGTATGCCCGAGCGAAGATGACGCCACGGGTTTTACGTGGCAGACTGAAACCCTACATTAAGAATACGCTAAGAAGTGCCGGGGAGACCGATCCGTGGAAATGCCGAAACCGGATGAGACCGTTATCGCGCGGCGTGCCGAGCTTGCCGCCGCGTTGCGTGAGATCGTGCCGGGCGAGGGCGTTATCGACACCGACGAGGAACTGCGCGCCTTCGACTGCGACGGCCTGATGGCCTACAAGCAGCTACCGCTGATCGTGGTGCTGCCGGAAACCACCGAACAGGTTTCGCAAGTCCTCAAATACTGCCACGAACACGATATCAAGATCGTGCCGCGCGGCGCCGGCACCGGGCTTTCCGGCGGCGCCATGCCGCTCGCCGACGCGATCACGCTTGGCCTCGGCAAATTCAAGAAGATCCTCGACATCGATTTCGAGAACCGCTGCGTCGTCACCCAGCCGGGTGTCACCAACCTCGGCATCACGCAGGCGGTCGAGCATGCCGGTTTCTATTACGCGCCCGACCCGTCATCGCAGATCGCGTGCTCGATCGGCGGCAACGTGGCCGAGAATTCCGGCGGCGTGCACTGCCTAAAATACGGGCTCACCACCAACAACGTGCTTGGCGTCGAGATGGTGCTGATGAACGGCGACATCGTGCGTTTCGGCGGCAAGCACCTGGACGCCGGCGGCTACGACCTGCTGGGCGTGATCACCGGCTCCGAGGGGCTGCTGGGCGTGATTACCGAGGTGACCGTGCGCATTCTCCGCAAACCGGAAGTGGCCCGCGCGCTGCTGATCGGCTTCCCGACCATGATCGACGCCGGCAAATGCGTCGCCGACGTGATCGCCGACGGCATCATTCCCGGCGGCATGGAACTTATGGACAAGCCGACCATCCACGCCACCGAGGATTTCGTGCACGCGGGCTACCCGCTTGATGTCGAGGGGCTGATGATCGTCGAGTTGGACGGCCCCGAGGCCGAGGTCGAGCACCTCGTCGACCGGGTCGAGGACATCGCGCGGGCCTGCAACGCCAGCACCATCCGCATTTCCGAGAGCGAAGAGGAGCGCACGCGCTTCTGGTCCGGGCGCAAGAACGCGTTCCCGGCGATCGGCCGCATTTCGCCCGACTACATCTGCGTCGACGGCACGATCCCGCGCAAGAAACTGGCCGAGGTGCTGGAGCGTATGCAGGGCTTGTCGGAGAAGCACGGGCTCCGCGTCGCCAACGTCTTCCATGCCGGCGACGGCAACCTGCATCCGCTGGTGCTGTTCGACGCCAACCAGCCTGGCGAGCTGGAAACAGCCGAGAAGCTGTGCGCCGACATCCTGACGCTCTGTGTCGAGGTCGGCGGCGTGCTGTCGGGCGAGCACGGTATCGGCGTCGAGAAGCGTGACCTGATGGGCACCATGTTCACCGAGGACGACCTCAAGCAGCAGCAGCGCGTCAAATGCGCGTTCGACCCCGGGCACCTTTTGAACCCGGGCAAGGTATACCCGGAACTGCACCGCTGCGCAGAACTGGGCAAGATGCACATCCATCACGGCAAGTTGCCATTCCCCGACATCCCGAGATTCTGACCCCGAGCCGCGCCGATTGCCCATGTCCGAGACGCTCAAACCCGAAAACGAAGACCAGTTACTCGACGCCGTGAAATGGGTGGTTTCGGAAAAGACGCCGATGGAGGTGGTCGCCGGCGGCACCAAGCGTCCCCTTGGCAGGCCTATGCAAACGGCGGGGGTCCTCGATCTTTCCGCCATGTCCGGGGTCATGACCTACGAACCGGAAGAGCTTTTCGTCACGGCTAAGGCCGGCACTCCGATGGCCGAGTTGACGGCGGCCCTTGATGACAAGGGCCAGCAATTCTCGTTCGAGCCGCCGGACCTCGGTCCGTTGCTGGGCGCCGGTGTCGACAGGGGCACCATCGGCGGCATCGTCGCCACCAACCTGGCCGGCCCCCGGCGCATCAAGGAAGGGGCGGCGCGCGATCACGTGCTCGGCTTTCACGCGGTGTCCGGGCGCGGCGAGGTGTTCAAGTCCGGCGGCACGGTGGTCAAGAACGTCACCGGCTTCGATCTCTCGAAACTGATGGCGGGCTCGTTCGGCACGCTGGCGGTGATGTCGCACGTGACGCTCAAGGTGCTGCCGCAGCCGGAGAAAATCCGCACGCTGCTGGTCGGCTGGCGCGCCGACGGCGTCTACGACCACGGCGCCATGAAGGTGATGTCCAAGGCGCTGGGCTCGTCGCATGATGTGTCCGGCGCGGCGCATCTGCCGGCGGTTGCCGCGTCCTCTTCCGCCGTGGACTATGTGTCCGGCAGCGGTGGCGGGGTCACCGCGCTCCGGCTCGAGGGGCCGGGGCCGTCGGTCGAACATCGCACGCAAGCGCTCAAGGACGAGATCAGGGATTTCGGCGAAATCGAGGAACTGCACACCACGAATTCCAGGACTTTCTGGCGCGAGGTGCGCGACGTACGACCGTTCGTCGGCCGCGACGACCTGCCCTACGTGTGGCGGATTTCCGTGCCGCCGGCGGACGGGTCTAGAATCGCGTTGTTCATTCTCGAATCCCTCAAGGGCGAGGTGTTCTATGACTGGGGCGGCGGCCAGATCTGGCTGTCGCTGGCGCCGGTCGTCAACGCCGGCGCCGAGGTGATCCGCGCCGCCGTCGCGGAAGTGGGCGGCCACGCGACGCTGATCCGCGCGCCCGCCGATATCCGCGGCGAGGTGCCGGTGATGCAGCCGCAGTCGGATACTGAAGCCGGCCTCGCCCGTAACATCAAGGAAGGCTTCGACCCCGAGGGTGTGCTGAACCCGGGCCGGATGTATCCAGGGATCTGAGCGCACCATGCAAACCAACTTTTCGATCGCGCAACTGGCCGACCCGAACATCGAGGCCGCCAACGACATTCTCAGGAAATGTGTGCACTGCGGCTTTTGCACGGCGACATGCCCGACTTATGTGTTGAAGGGTGATGAACTGGACAGCCCGCGCGGCCGCATCTACCTGATGAAGGAGGCGTTCGAGAGCGGCCAACCGGCGACGCCCAAGCTCGCCAAGCATCTTGATCGCTGCCTCTCGTGTCTGTCGTGCATGACGACCTGTCCGGCCAGCGTCGATTACATGCACCTGGTCGATTACGGCCGTACCTATGTCGAAGAGACCTATACCCGGCCGCTGCCGGACCGCATGCTCCGCTGGGTGCTGGCGCGTGTGCTGCCTTATCCCGGGATGTTCCGGCTGGCGCTGCTGGGCGCGGCGCTGGGCCGGCCGTTCCGCAGGCTGATGCCGGGGCGTCTCCGCGCCATGCTCGACCTGGCGCCGACGAACATCGCCGGGCCCAATGCGGTCGATCATGCGCAGGTCCACAACGCGGAAGGGGAGACGCGGATGCGCGTCGCGCTTTTGATCGGATGCGCGCAGCAGGTTTTGCGGCCGTCCATCAACGAATCCACGGTGCGGCTCCTCAATCGGCTCGGCTGCGAGGTGGTGATCGCCGACGGCATCGGCTGTTGCGGTGCACTGGTGCACCACATGGGACTTGAGAAAGCAGGTCACGATGCGGCCAGGCGCAACATTTCGGCGTGGGAAGAGGCCGAGCAGATGTACGGCACCATCGATGCCGTCGTCATCAACGCGTCCGGCTGCGGCACAACGGTCAAGGATTACGGCTGGATGCTCCGGAATGACCCCGAATGGGCGGCGCGGGCGCGCGTGATTTCCGAAAAAACCCGTGACATATCCGAAGTCTTGACGGAACTCGGACTTTCGAAGCTGACCAACGATGTCCGGCCCAAAGTGGCCTATCACTCGGCATGCTCCATGCAGCACGGCCAGCAGCTCAAGACCGAGCCGGCGGCGCTGTTGCGCGACGCCGGGTTCGAGGTAACGGAACCCGCCGAGTCCCATCTCTGCTGCGGCTCGGCCGGGACTTACAACATCATGCAGCCCGAGTGGGCGGCGGAACTCGGCGCCCGCAAGGCCGACAACCTGCGCCGCCTCGATGCCGTCTGCATCGCCACCGGCAACATCGGCTGCCTGACGCAGATCGAGACGGCCATGGATGGGCCGGAGGCTCCACCGGTGCTGCACACGGTCGAGCTTCTGGATTGGGCCACCGGCGGCCCGCGTCCCACATCGCTGCCGGACTCCTGATCCCGTACGAATCGATATGCCGCATAGCGGCATGGTTTTTGGGTCGGATTCATGACACCATGACGATTGTCGGGACGTCCGCTCGGATGTTCCGGCCGTATACGCTGGGGTTGCTGTAATCAGGCACGGTATATGACAGAAACGGATAGTCTGGGCGAAAAAAGCCGGTTGTCGCGGCTCGTCAATCACGTGGTCATCGTACCGCTGGTGGTGTTCGTCCTGCTGCTTTCCTCAACCGCGTACGTCTGGATCGAGATCAAGAAGTTCGAGCTGGCTCGGCAGATTTCCGAGGCCGATGAGCAGATCGAGTTCGTCGCCGCGCACCTCGCGGCGCACATCGACGTGCGGCTGGTGCTGGGCCAGTTGATCCGCCAGGAATGGGTCGATTCCCGGTCCGGCGATCCCGGCGATTTCATGGCCATCGTCAAACCGAAGCTGCAGCGCTTCAGGGACATTCAGGCCATCAACTGGGTCGCCGCCGACGGCGTGATAAAATGGGTTAATCCGCTCAAGGGTAACGAAGGTGCGCTCGGCCTGAACGTTCGCGCGCATCCCGTCGCGGGACCGGCGCTTCGTCAAGCCGAACGCACAGGGGAGTTCCAGGTCACGCCGCCCGTCGATCTGGCGCAGGGGGGGCGCGGTTTCGTCGTCTATCTGCCGGTCTTCAATGGGGACGCGGACCGGCTCGACGGCTTCATCAACATCGTGTTCCAGACCGACAGGATGATTGAAAGCGCGCTGCCGATCGACAACCTGAAAGACCACGACCTGCACGTATCCGATCGAGGAGACGTCGTCTACGAGAACCATCCCGGTCAGCATCTCACCGGTTCCGCGGTCAGGACCGTGACCGTCGGCAATCGGCACTGGATGATCGAGATCGCGCCGACCAGCCTGACGACCACCGATTTTTCCGCGACGGGCGGTAAGCTTGTGCTGCTGTTCGGCCTCATCTTCTCGATTGCCCTGCCGCTGATGCTGTTCCAGTTGATGCAGCGCAATACCGAGCTGCGCGCCACCCAGCGCCGGCTCGCCGACTGGGCCGACATCAGCTCGGACTGGTTTTTCGAGACCGACGACAAGCTTCGGTTTTCCTACTTCTCGCCGCGTTTCGAGGAAGTGTCCGGCGTGCCCCCCGAGCAGCTTTTGGGCAAGACGCGTGAGGAGGGGGGCGCGCCCGAGGCCGATCCGGTGCAATACGAGGCGATGCTTCAAAGCATGCGGGATCGGCTGCCGTACCGGGATTTCGAGCATTCCCGGGTCAAGCCCGACGGCAGCAAGGTCTTCCTCTCGATCAGTGCCCGGCCGACGTTCGACGAGAAGGGCACATTCATCGGCTACCGGGGTATCGGCCGCAACGTCACCGAGCGCAAGACGAACCAGAAGGCGCTCAACGACGCCCTGATCGCATCGGAGCAGGCGAACCGCGCCAAGTCCGAATTCCTGGCGACCATGAGCCACGAATTCCGGACGCCCCTGAACGCGATCATCGGCTTCAGCGAAATGCTCAAGGAACAATATTTCGGCAAGCTCGGCGCCGACAGCTACGTGACTTATGCGGAGGACATTCACCGCAGCGGCCGGCACATGCTCGACCTGGTCAACGACATTCTCGATTTCTCGGCGATCGAGGCGTCGAAACGGCAGATGCATCCGGAGGAATTCCCGTTCCGGGACGTGCTCGGCGACGGTATCCGCAGCGTCGAGACGCAACTCCGCAAGAAAAGCCTGAGCCTGAAGCAGGATATTCCGGCGGACCTGCCACCGCTCTATGCCGACAAGCGCTCGGTCTACCAGATCGTGCTCAATCTGCTATCGAACGCCGTTAAGTTCACGGACCTCGAAGGCGGCATCACGATCACGGCGGGTTCGGATGGCAAGACGTTTACGTTCACCGTTGCCGACACCGGCATCGGCATCGCCGCCGATCAACTGGCGACGATTACCGAACCGTTTTCGCAGTCGCGCACCAACCCGCACATCGCCGGCACCGGCACCGGCCTCGGCCTGACCATCGTCAAGTCGCTGGTCGAGGCGCACGGCGGGAAACTGGAGATCGAGAGCGAGGCAGGTAAAGGCACCCGCGTCACGGTACGGTTGCCGGTGAAGACGTCCTGACCGAACTTGTCCGGGGCTGGCGCAGGCCCCATATCAAGATGATGAAAAGGGTTTGTCAGGCGTTTGTCGTCGCCGCCTTGCTGATCTGTTCGGCGCCCGCCGCCGCGGATCAGGACAGCCCGCTGCTGCCGCCACTGTTCGAGCAACTTCAAAGTGCCGGGAGCCATGCCGAGGCCGTCGAGGCGGAGCGCGAAATCTGGAAAATCTGGAGCCTGCCGGACAACCGCGCGGCGAGCGCGCCGTTCGCCCAGGGCGTGATCTCGATGAATTCCGGACGCCTGAAGCAGGCACTGGGGTACTTCACCGAGGTAACGGATACCGCGCCCGGTTTCGCCGAGGGTTGGAACAAGCGCGCCACGGTCGCCTATTACATGGGTGACCACGAGACGTCGGTGCATGATATCCAAAAGACCCTCGCGCTCGAGCCCCGGCACTTCGGGGCGCTGTCGGGCCTGGCGATGATCTACGAAGCCGAGGGCCTGGAGGCCCAGGCGCTCGACGTGCTGATCCAGGTCAAGGAAATCCACCCGACCATGCCCGGCCTCGACGCGCAGATGGAGGCGCTCAGGAAAGCGATCGAGGCCAAGAAGACTTAATTTGCTGTCACTTAGATTCCTGGATCCTCGTTGACGGCGTCGGCGCGCGATTTCTCGCGTCTCAGCTTGTCGTTCCGGAGAAAGCCGAGAATACGCAGCGCACCCGCGAACGTAAACGCGGCCATGCCGAGGAGACCGATCAGGAATATCCAGCCTTCGTCGAGCGGCGGTTTGCCGGGAAACAGGACCGGATAACCGAAGTAGAGCGCGGCGAACGCAAGCGGCCAGATCACGGCGCAGATCAGGTACAGCATGCATCCACAATAACATGTCATCGGTTTTTGCGGAATCCCGCCTTTGCGGAATCGGGTAAGGCGTCCTACATTGTGAACCATGGAAGGAAACCCGATGACATCCGCCGCCAGAGGCCGGGTCGACGATGAGCTTCTGGACGCGCTGCGCCGGATCGTCGGCGAGCGCGTTACGACTGCGGAGGCGATCCGCGAACAGCATGGCAAGGACGAATCGTTCCACCCCTGCATTCCACCGGACGCCGTCGTTTTCGCGCAGTCCACCGACGAGGTGTCGCGCGTGGTCGCCGCCTGTGCCGAGCGTGGCGTGCCGATCGTGCCGTTCGGCACGGGCACCTCGCTGGAAGGCCACGTGGCGGCGCTTGAGGGCGGTGTCTGTATCGATGTCTCGCAGATGAACGAGGTGCTCACCGTCAACGCCGAGGATCTGGACTGCCGGGTGCAGCCGGGCGTGACCCGCAAGCAGTTGAATGAGTACCTGCGTGATACCGGCCTCTTTTTCCCCATAGATCCGGGCGCCGATGCGTCGCTGGGCGGCATGACCGCGACCCGCGCGTCGGGTACCAACGCGGTGCGTTACGGTACCATGCGCGAGAACGTGCTGTCGCTTGAGGTGGTGCTCGCCGACGGCCGCGTGATCCGTACCGCCAAGCGTTCCAAGAAAACCTCCGCCGGCTACGACCTGACACGCCTGTTCGTCGGTTCGGAAGGGACGCTCGGTATCATTACCGAAGTGACGCTCCGGCTCTACGGCATCCCGGAGGCCATGTCGGCGGCGGTGTGCGCGTTCCCCGATCTGGAAAGCGCCGTCAACACGGTGATTCTGACCATCCAGTCGGGTGTACCGGTGGCGCGCATCGAGCTTCTGGACGAGGTGCAGATGGACGCCTGCAACAAGTATTCGGACTTGGATTACCCGGTGCAGCCGACCCTGTTCTTTGAATTCCACGGCTCCGAGAAGGGTGTCGTCGAGCAGGTCGAACAGGTCGAGGCCATCGCCGGGGATTTCGGCGCGTCCGCGTTCAATTGGGCGCGCAAGGCCGAGGACCGCTCCAGACTGTGGCAGGCGCGCCATGACGCGTATTACGCAGGCATCGCGCTTAAACCCGGCGCCAAGGGCATTGCCACCGACGTCTGTGTGCCGATCTCACGCCTTGCCGAGTGCATCCTGGAAACCAAGAAGGACATCGCCGAGAGCGGCCTGACCGCGCCCATCGTCGGCCATGTCGGCGACGGCAACTTCCACCTGGTGATCGCCGTCGATCCCGACAATGAAGAAGAAATGGCACGCGCCGACGCGCTCAACGAACGCATGGTGATGCGTGCGCTGGCCATGGACGGCACCTGCACCGGCGAACATGGCGTCGGCTACGGCAAGATCGGCTTCCTCGAAGCCGAGCACGGCGAGGCGCTTTCCGTCATGCGCGATATCAAATGCGCGCTCGATCCGGGGAACATCATGAACCCCGGCAAGATCATCCGCCTTTAGGACCCGACACCGATGCCCGACCCGAAAGCGCTGTTGAGACAGCTTGCCGACGCCGCGATCCGCGCCGCAGACCCGAACGTCCGGGTGCCGCCGATCCTGCCCACCGCGCCGAAGAAGGCCGTCGTGCTTGGTGCCGGCAAGGCTTCGGCGGCGATGGCGCGGGCCATCGAAACGGCATGGCCGGATACCGAGCTTTCCGGACTCGTCGTCACCCGCTACGGCTACGAGGTCGCCTGTGACCATGTCGAAATCGTGCTCGCCGCGCACCCGGTGCCGGACCAAGCCGGCCGGGAAGCGGCCGGGCGCATCCTCGAGATGGCGGAGCGCGCGACCGAGGACGACCTGGTGATCGCGCTGATGTCCGGCGGCGGTTCGGCGCTGCTGACCGCGCCCGCCGAAGGCATCACGTTCGAGGAAAAGCAGGAAGTGAACCGCCAGCTTCTCCGGTGCGGCGCCGATATCGGCGAGATGAACACTCTCCGCAAGCATATCTCGGCGATCAAGGGCGGACGTCTCGCCGCCGCCGCGCATCCGGCGCGTGTGCTGAGCATCCTGATTTCCGACGTGCCGGGGGACGATCCCGCGGTTATCGGTTCCGGGCCGACGGTGCCGGATCCGACGACGTTCGCCGACGCGCTGGCGGTGGTCGAAAAATACGCGCTCGAGCTGCCGGAAAGCGTGATACGCCATCTGAACGAGGCGGCATCGGAAACGCCCAAGCCGGGCGATACGTTGTTCGACGGTAACGAGGTCATCTTCGCCGCCAAGCCGGACAAGAGCATCGAAGCCGCGGCCGAGGTCGCGCGCCAGGCCGGCTACGGCATCGTCGATCTCGGCGACCGGGTCGAGGGCGAGGCTCGCGATGTCGGCCGCGAGCACGCCAGGCTGGCGCTCGCGTGCAAGGCCGGGGGCGGGCCCCAGGCCGCGCCCTGCGTGATTCTGTCGGGCGGCGAGACGACGGTGACCATGACCGGCAACGGACGCGGCGGACGCAACACGGAATATCTGCTGGGTGTCGCCGAGGCGCTCGATAGTGCCGAGGGGATCTACGCCGTTGCCTGCGATACCGACGGCGTCGATGGCTCCGAGGACAACGCCGGCGCCTTTGTCGACCCGACGACCGTGGCGCGCGCGCTGGCGACCGGTCTCAGTGTCACCGATGCGCTGAAAAACAACGATGCCTACACGCTTTTCTACAATACCGGCGATCTGCTGGTGACCGGTCCGACGTACACCAATGTGAACGACTTCCGCGCCGTCGTCGTTGCATGACCTGACGCGCCGCCGATTGCCCGCCCTTACTGGACTCGCTACGATGCGGGCCGACGGCGGAACCGGCATCGAACGGCAACAATGAATCCGGGACTGGAGACAATTCCGTGAAGAAAATTCTCTGGGTAATCGGCGGACTTTTCGGCCTGTTGGCGGCCGCCGTGCTGATCGTTCCCAATGTCATCGACTGGAACGCCTACAAGCCCGATATTACCAACCAGGTCCGCAAGCTGACCGGCCGCGAGCTGGTCATCGCCGGCGATGTCGATCTCAAGGTGCTGCCGGCGCCCCGGCTGGTCGCAGAGAAGGTCTCGCTCAGCAGCATCGATGGCGCGCAGTCGCCCGATCTGGCATCGTTGCGCCGGGTCGAGGTGCAGATCGCGTTGGCCCCGCTGATCGCCGGCAATATCAGTATCGAGACCGTGCGCCTGGTCGAGCCGCAGATCTTCCTTGAAGTCCTCGCCGACGGTCGTGCCACCTGGGAAATCACGCCGCCCAAGGCGAGCCCCGAGGACACCGCACCGGCGGCGCCGGCCGATGTGCCGGCGAACGGCGGCGGCGCCGGTCCGGCCATCGCGGTCGGTAATTTCGAGATCGTCGACGGTTCGCTGACGTACCAGGACGCGGGCTCCAAGGTCCACGAGCAGATCACCGACATCGACATGAACCTGGTGGCGGCGTCACTGACGGACGGCCCGTTCCGCGCTCAAGGCTCGTTTGTCGCCAAGGGGATGCGCCTCGGCATCGATGCCGATATCGGCGAGATCGTCGGCGGCCGGACGTTCCCGCTCGAACTCTCGCTCATGATCGGCGGCGAAAGTGCCAAGCTGACGCTTGCCGGGACCGTGCTCGGCCTCGACCAGCAGCCCAGGTTCAAGGGTACGCTCGATTTGACGAGCCCGGATGTGGGCAGGGTCGTGAGTGCGCTCGCCGACGGTGCCTCGCTGCCGCAGCCGCTCAGTCAGCCGCTCAAGCTTTCCGGCGCGCTCGACGCTTCGGCGGCATCGCTGGCGCTCGACGATCTCGCGCTCGACTTCGGCGGCGCCAAGGGCACGGGCAAGGTCAGCGGCAGGCTCAACGGCGTGCCGAAGATCAACGCATCGATGACCATCGACAAGGTCGACGCCGATCCATGGCTGACGGAAACGGCAACCCCGGCAACGGGTAATGCGGGCAACGGTACCGGCGATGCGGAATCGGCGCCCGAGACGGCTTCCGTTAAGGAGTCCGGGGAAGCGGCGCCGTTTGCACTGCCCAAGGACATCGCCGCGTCGGTCGCCTTCAACATCGGCGAGGTGTCCCTTAAGGGCGGTAAGTTCACCAACGCCGTATTGAATGCCGAGCTCGCTAACGGCGAGTTCAACCTGACGCAACTTTCCTTCAAGGGGCCCGGCGGCAGTGACCTCGCGGCGTTCGGGTTCCTGACCGCGCGCGACGGCAAACCTGCCTTCGACGGCCAGGTGCAGGGCAAGATCGCCGATCCGCAGGCGCTGATGAAATGGGCGGATGCGGACACCTCGGCGCTTAAACCGGGCAAGCCGGGCACGCTCAACTTCAACGTCGACGCCGGTTTCACGCCGGGCACGGTATCGGTCCGCAAACTGGCGTTGTCTTTCGACAAGACCAATATCAACGGTGCCGCCACCGTCGCCCTTCGCGACAGGATCGGTATCGGCGCGTCGGTTACCGTCGATCAGCTTGACCTGGATGCATATCTCGCCGAAGCCCCCGCGAAGAAAGACGACGCACCCAAGAGCGGTGGTGACACTTCGGGCGGCGACACCGACAGCGGCCAGGCAACGGCCCCGTCGCAACCTGCCGGTCCGCTCGATGCCCTGAAGCCGCTCGGCGAGATCGACGCCAACCTGCGCGCCAACGTCGGGCTGTTGAAGACACAGGGCATTCCGATCCGCGACGCCGCCGCCGATCTCTCGCTGGTGGGCGGCGACTTGACGATCCGCAAGTTCTCGATCGCCGACGCGCTCTCGACCGGGGTGTCGGTGACGGGCTCGCTGTTGGGCCTCGACCGCACGCCGACGGCGAAGGGTCTCGAGGTCAAGGCCGAGATGCGTGATCCGGCGAAGCTGGCGGCACTTACGGGCGGCGAACTGCCGGTACCGGCCAAGACGCTCGGCAAGGTCGAGGTGGCGGCCAAGATCAACGGCAATCTGCTCGAGCCGTCGCTCAATTCGTCGGTCAAGGCGATGGCGGCGACGCTGGACGCCGACGGCAATCTCAAGCTTCTAGATGCCAAGAACATGTTCGATCTCGGGCTCCGGTTCCGCCATGGCGACACCGCCGGCTTGTTCAGGAAGCTCGGCATGAACTATCGGCCGTCGGGCGACATCGGCGGCATGGATGTCTCGACCACGATCAAGGGCGGCCTGGATGCGTTCTCGTTCTCTAAGTTGGTGGCCGCCGTCGGTGCCGTGAAAATCAACGGCGAGGGCACGGTGCGTCTGGCCGGCGAACGGCCCAAGGTGACGACGACGCTGGCGGCGGGTAACGTGACCGTCGATCCGTTCCTGCCGGCGCAGAAATCCGCCGCGCTGGCGCCCCGGCGGGCACGGGCGATCCCGGCAAGCTTTATCGTGCCCGAAAGCGGGCGCATCGATTTCAAACACCTGATTGCGGCGGTCTCGGACCGCTGGCCGGAGACGCCGATCGATCTTTCCGGGCTCAACGCCGCGGACGCGGACATCACTTTTACCGCGCCCCGGATTTCCTATCGCGAATACAATCTCGACGGCGCCAAGCTGCTGGGCGGGATCGACAACGGTGTTCTGAACGTGAACGAACTTTCCGGCATGGTATTCGGTGGCTCGGTGAATTCGACGGCCAAGGTCGACGCGTCGGGTAAGACGCCGCAGCTGGCCGGCCTCGTCACCGTCGGCGGCATGGACATCGGCGCGGCTTCCAAGGCGGCTGGTATCGCCGGCACCACCGGCAAGCTGACGTCCAGGATCGATGTCGGCACCACCGGCGGCAGCGTCGCCGACTGGGTTCGCGACCTGGACGGTAAGGGCGCGATCGAGGTCAAGGGCATCAAGGGTCAGAGTTCGCTGTCCGACCTGCCGATCATCGGTCTCGCGCTGGGGCCGCTGATGCAGGTATTCGAGGTGCTGAACACCGGCCTCGGCGCCCTCGTCGGCGCTGGCGGCAAGACCAAGATCGGTGAAACCGACGTCACCAGCTCGTTCACGATCTCCAACGGCATCATCAACACGCCGGATACCAAAATTCTGTCCAACCTCTACGAGGGCGACATCGCCGGCGACATCAACCTGCCGCTGTGGTCGATGAATATCGGCGGCAAGCTTTCGGTGGATCAGGGGCTGCTGGGGACGGTGCTGGCCAACGTGGCGCGGCTGCCCAGCGATATCCCGTTCCAGGTTACCGGCAACATCGATAAACCGAACGTGAAGATCAAGTCGTTCGGCGGCGCCGGCAGCGCCGGCGGTGAGGGGATCAAGGTCCCGGGCCTCGACAAGCTGGAAAAGAAGGCGCCCGGCGTCGGCGGCCTGATCAAGGGTATCCTTGGCGGTGTGACCGGCGGCTCGAGCGGCTCGGGCTCGCAATCCGCACCGCCACCACAGTCGAACGGTTCCGGCGAGGGCGCGGAACCGCCGCCGCAGCAGGCCCCGCAACAGCAAAAGAAAGTCGACCCGGCCGATATCCTCAGGCAGTTACTGAAGTAAGGACAGGCGTCGCCTCAGTCCTTCGGGCAGTTTTCTAGCACGAACACGCGCAGTGCGCTCGACAGGTTGCCGGTGCGCGTCTCGTCGATCTCGCGGATGATCCGGCTCAGGCTGGTGCGGCGCCGCTTGGCGATGGCATTGAGGCGCGTCCAGAACGCATCCTCCAGCGACACGCTGGTGGCGTGCCCGGCGATGTTGACGGAGCGTTTCCGGATTTCGGTGGGATCGCCGCTCATGCGGTCTCGGGCGGGCGATTGACCTCGATTTTGAGCCCGAAGGGCGCGACGAAAAACACCTGCCGGTCGCTGGTATTCGGGATCACCCTTACTTCGTATTCGAATCCGCGTTCCTTCAGCCTGGCCGTCAGGCCGTCGAAGTCGTCGCCCCGGAAGGCGATGTGATCCAGGGGCCCCGTACCGCCTTCCTCGGGCGCGGCCTCGACCAGGTGCACGATGGCCGGGCCGCCGCCGTCGCCGTAAAGCCACGCGCCGGGGAACTTGAAATCCGGGCGGAAGCCGTCTTCCAGGCCGAGGATCTCGGTGAAGAACGCGGTCGTTCCCGCAAGGTCGTCGGTCCAGACGTTGATGTGATCGAGTTTCATGTCTGTCTCCCTTCCGGGGATGCTAGGGCTTTGCCACGCGCCTGCCAATACGTGTGCCCCCTCTTCCCCACGCAAGTGGAAAGGGAGCGGGTAGGTGAGGAGGTTAAAGCTTGCCCATGAAACCGGCGATGGCGTCGACCGCGGCGGCGATGTTCTCTTCTTCCGTGTGGCCGGACTTCTTGCGCGGCTTGAGGCCGTGATCGCCGTCTGGCGCCCAGTGCAGTTCGATCTTGTCCGAGAGCGTGTAGCCCGGCACCTCGTCCTTGGTGCCAAAGGGATCGCGCTCGCCCTGGCAGATCAGCGTGGGTGTCTTCAGGGCCGCAAGGTGTTCGGTCCTGAGCTTCTCGGGTCTGCCGGGCGGATGGAACGGATAGCCGAGGCAGACGAGGCCGCGCACCCCCGCGTCGTCCGCGACCAGGCTCGCCATGCGCCCACCCATGGACTTGCCGCCGATGACGAGTTTGTCTGGACTCAGGTCGCCGATGACTTCGCGCCAGGTCTCCTCCAGGATGCGCTGCGGGTTGGGCGGGCGTTTCTTACCGGTATCGCGGCGCTCGGCCATGTAGGGGAATTCGAAGCGCACCACGCGGAAGCCCTTTTCGGCGACCGCGCCCGCCACCATGGTCATCCAATCACTATCCATCGGCGCGCCGGCACCGTGCGCCAGCACCATCGTCAGGGATGCCGACGTGGGGCCGTCGGTGAGGTAGTCCGGCACGCTCAGAGCCGCCCGCCGCCGACCCGGATATTGGCGCCGGCGATGTAGCCGGCCTTGTCACTGAGCAGGAACCAGATCGCCTCGGCGATTTCATCCGGCTCCGCGACCCGGCCCATGGGGATTTTCTCCGCCTGCGCCTTCAAGCGGTCTTCGCCCGGCATGTCGGTTTTGGTCATGCCCGGTGCGACGGTGTTGACGCGGATACCCTCGGCGGCGACTTCCTGAGATAGACCGATGGTGAACGAGTTGAGTGCCCCCTTTGACGTGGCGTAAAGAACGCCGATCCCCGGATTGCCGAGGTTTGCCGAACCCGAAGACACGTTGACGATGGCGCCGCCTTGCCCGCCGTGCTTGGTCGACATGCGCTTGATCGCTTCGCGGGCGCAGATTATGCAGCCCATGACGTTAATATCGAGCAGCCGCCTGATCTCGTCCGGCGACAGGTCCTCGACACGCTTGCGCCCGCCGTTGATGCCGGCGTTGTTGACGAGTCCGGTGACGGGGCCCAGTTCCTTGTCCACCGTCTCGAACATGGCCACGACCTCGGCCTCGTTCGCGGTGTCGGCCTTGACGGCGAGCGCCTTGCCGCCTGCCGCCGCGATGTCGGAGACCACTCGTTCGGCCGCTTTCTCGTCGTTGACGTAGTTGACGCAGACCACATGGCCATGGCTTGCGACGAGTTTCGCGGTGGCAGCGCCGATGCCGCGCGAGCCGCCTGTGACGATGGTGACGTTGGTCATGTTCTTCCCCTTGTGAATTGATTGTTGTCAGTCAGCGAAATCCGGTTCCTCGCGGAACAGGGTCCGCTTGATGCTTTCCAGGTGCAACCCGGCACTGTCGCGGTTGCCGAGCGTCATCTGGTGCGCCGTCTTGGCGGCGATCTCGGCGGGGATCGCTTTCAACGGCCGACCGGTGCTCATGGCGATGACCTGCGCCGCCGCGGCGCGCTCCAGGTAGTAAAGATCGTCCCAGGCCTTGGCGATGGTCGGTGCCGTGACCACGATGCCGTGATTCTTCAGGAACGCGATGGGTTTGTCGCCCATGGCCTCGGCGATGCGGTCACCCTCGTCGGTGTCGTGCGCGAGGCCGTTGAAATCCTCGTCGACGATGATGCGACCGTAGAATTTGAGTGACGACTGTCCCGCCCAGACGAACGGTTCGCCCTCCAGCATGGCAAGGGCGGTGGCGTTCGGCATGTGCGTGTGAAAGGCGGCGCGCGCCGCCGGGTGGCGCATGTGCAGCCGGGCGTGGATGAAGAACGCTGTATCCTCGGGCGTGCCGTCGCCCTCGATCACGTTGCCGTCGAAATCGCAGATCAGCAGCTTCGACGCGGTGATTTCGCTGAACGCATAGCCGTCCGGGTTGACCAGGAACAGGTCGTCGCGCCCAGGCACCATGCACGAGAAATGGTTGCAGATACCCTCATGCAGGCCCAGGCGCGCCGCCATTCGGAAGCAGGCAGCGAGATCGACCCGCGCCTGGCGGATCTCCGGCGTGTCGAGCGTGGAGTTGGAGAGGTGTCCCGGATCGTTGGCGTCAGGCGTCATATTGGTCCCCGTCGGAGTCGATCACGTACGGTGTAAGCGTGGTGACCCTAAGCAGTAACTTGGTCGTTATCAGACAAAGAACAATACATGTGCTCAATAAATCAAGGACCGAAAGAACCGGCCCGTTTTCTTTTAGCACGTCGCCCGCGAACCAAAACCGGAGGCTAAAGTTCAATACGATTGCTATCGGTATCAAGATGAAAGGGTCTACGATGGCGCGCAATGACGAGACCGGCCCGTCGGCTGGTCCTGCAAAGTCGGACGCTGTTGTCAGCTTGTTGGTTGAACCCAGGAAAACCAGTAGCACTAGGCCGACTATACACGTGATCAGGTAAATGACGACGTCAGCAGGAAATTGACCGTCCAAGGTATGGAAGATTGCCTGTATGAACCGGTGCGGTAGGTCATAACCCTTGATCAACCAGAGTGTTATCATGCCCACGCTAGGAATGATGAGCAGCAGCACAGTTCCCGAAAAGAAGAGGCCGTAACGCCGCCTATCGTCATATGAAGGGGCGAGTTGCCCGGATCTGCGTTCAATCAGTAGCAGGAGCGGCAAAGCAAGCACTGTGATCGCTGAAACCGCAAATTCGAACCCGAGAAAATAGCTAAACACGATGCCGGCAAGGATAGAAACTTGAGCGTAGCGATCGATGAAACGGTCAGGGATCATTGTGCCTTCCCGCAAATAACGAAAGGGATGCTGCTACGCGTCAATCCTTCGGCCCGACCATGGTTTCGGGGCGGACCAGGTTGTCGAATGTGGCTTCATCCAGATAGTTGAGGGCGAGGGCGGCTTCTTTCAACGTCGTGCCCTCGGCATGTGCCTTCTTGGCGATTTCGGCGGCCCTGTCGTAGCCGATCTCCGGCGTTAGCGCCGTCACCAGCATCAAGGACCGGTCGGTCAGTTCGGTCAGGCGCGCCCGGTCCGCCTCGATCCCGTCAACGCAGCGCACCCGGAAGCTCTGCGTCGCGTCTGCCAGCAAGCGGATCGAGCGCAGCAGCGCCGCCGCGATCACCGGCTTGAAGACGTTGAGTTCCAGGTGCCCGTGCGAGGCGGCGACGGAAACGGTGGTCGCGTTGCCCATGACCTGCGCGCAGACCTGCGTCAGGGCTTCGGCCTGCGTCGGGTTGACCTTGCCCGGCATGATCGACGAGCCGGGCTCGTTGGCGGGCAGGATCAGCTCGCCGAGCCCGGAGCGCGGCCCCGAGCCCAAAAGCCGGATGTCATTGGCGATTTTCATCAGGCTGGCGGCGATGGTGTTGAGCTTGCCGGCGAGATTCACGAGCGCGTCCTCGCTGGCCAGTGCATAGAACTTGTTGGGACACGTGCGGAACGGCAGCCCGGTGATCGAGGCCGCTTCCTCGGCGAACAGCACGTCGAAACCTTCCGGCGCGTTGAGGCCGGTGCCGACGGCGGTGCCGCCCTGCGCCAGCTCGTAGATCTGATTGAGCGACTTTTTCAGTCGTTCGATGTTCTCGGCGACCATGTGCGCGTAGCCGGAAAACTCCTGGCCCAGCGTCATCGGCGTGGCGTCCTGCAGGTGCGTGCGGCCGATCTTGACGAGATCCCTGAATTCGTCCGCCTTGGCGACGAGGCTTTTTTCGAACCCGTCGAGGGACGGCATCAGCCGTTCCGTCGTTTCCAGCGCGATGGCGATGTGCATGGCGGTCGGGAAGCTGTCGTTGGACGACTGCGACGCATTCACGTGGTCGTTCGGGTGCACCGGCGACTTGGTGCCCATGGTGCCGCCCATGATCTCGATGGCGCGGTTCGAGATGACCTCGTTCAGGTTCATGTTGGTCTGGGTGCCGGACCCTGTCTGCCAGATCACCAGCGGGAAGTGGTCGTCGAGCTTGCCGTCGGAAACTTCCGATGCCGCCTGGCCGATCGCCGCGCCGGTCTTCTCGTCCAGCACGCCCAGCGCCATGTTGGCCCGTGCGGCGGCTTCCTTCTGAATGGCGAAGGCGCGGATCAGTTCGACCGGCATCCGCTCGCGTTCGTCGCCGATCGGGAAATTGCGTTTCGAACGCTCGGTCTGCGCGCCCCAGTACCTGTCCGCCGGGACCTCGATCTCGCCGATGCTGTCCGTTTCGATGCGTGTGTCCGTCATGTTTCCTACCGTAAACAGTCGTCGTTGCCGGTCAGCGCCCGGCGCGCGAAGTACTCGAATGTCGTACGCATGGCCTCCGGGGCGTGACGCCAGTCGTGCGCCTCGCGTCCGAGATCGGGTTCGATTTCCCTGATATCGCCCGCCGCCATGGCTTTCAGTTGCATCTCGGCCGCGCGTTCGATGAAAACGCCCATGACGCAGGCCGCCTCGACCGTCGGCGCCGCGCACAATTGCCCGTGATGCGCCAGCAGAATCGCGTTCTTGTCGCCGAGCGCCTCGGAGATGATCTCGCCTTCCTCGTCGCCGAAGGGGATGCCCGGCCAGCGCGGCAGGAACGCGACGTCGCCGTAGAACATGGAGGTATCCATGTGCATCGGCTTCAGCGGCTCGCCGATCATCGACAGCGCCGAGCAGTTCAACGGATGGGTGTGGACGATGGCGTCGATGTCGTCACGGACGGCATAGACATGCAGATGAAAACGGTTGGCGGGATTCGGCGTGCCCTCGCCGTCGATGACCTTGAGATCGTTATCGACCAGCAGATAGTCGGAGGCGGTGACCTCCTCGAAGCCCATGCCATAGGGCAGAGTCCACATGGTGCCCGGCGCGTCGCCCCGCGCCGTCATCTGTCCGGCGAGGCCGCTGCCGTGGCCGTTGGCGGCGAGAATCCGGCAGGCGACGGCCAGCGTCTGGGTCAGGCTGCGGCCGCTATCGACATGCTGGCTGGCCAGGGCTTCGCGGATGTCCTGGACCGCCGCGGATGTTTCAGTGCGTTTGTCTGTCATGTGTTTCACTCTCCCACGTCATCCCGGCCGCAGCGTAGCGGAGAGCCGGGACCTGTTCCAGATGCTTGGTGCGATGGATGCCGGGCCGTTGACGCCCGTTGCCAAATCATCGATTTGGACGTCCATCGCGTCAGGGATGACGCGTTATATCACGGTTGCTCTCTATACCGACAGATGTCGGTATAGAATATTCGCGCCGATGAGAATCAGGATCGCGCCGCCGACGATCTCGACACGCTGCCCGACCAGGCCCGAGATGCGGCAGCCCAGATGCACCCCCGCCCAGGACAGCGCAAACGTGACGGCGCCGGTGACGGCGATCATCAGCCACATATCGGTCGTCACCAGCGCGAAACCGAATCCGGCGGCAAGCGCGTCGATGCTGGTGGCGATCGCGGTGACGACCAGCGCCGCCAGCGTCAGTTGCCGGTTGCGGGGCCGTTCTTCAGCCTCGTCGCTGTCTTGGCCGCGCATCCCCTCATGGATGGATTTGGCACCGATCGCGAACAGAATGACGAAGGCGACCCAATGATCCCAGGCGCGGATAACCTCCTGCGCCGGTGCGCCCGCCTGCCAGCCGATCCAGGGCATCAGCGCCTGGAAGCCGCCGAACAGTACCGCCATCAGCAACGCGTACATGCCGACCCGCTCGCGGACCAGGCAACCGCGCGAGACGGACGCGGCGAACGCGTCCGCGGCGAGGCCGAGGCCGACGGCAAGGGCGGTCAGGAGGGACATGATGGGGTATCGGTCATCGGAGCTGTTCTCAATTCGTCATCCCGACCGCAGCGTAGCGGAGAGCCGGGACCTATTCCAGATGCTCGGCGGATGGTGCCATGGGCCCCGGATCGCTGATGCCCGTCGTCAAATCATAGATTTGGACGGCATCGCGTCCGGGATGACGTTGTCGATGTTTACGCCGGCACCGGCTTTTTGAACTCGGCGAAGAAATCGTTGCCCTTGTCGTCGACGACGATGAAGGCGGGGAAGTTCTCGATCTCGATCTTCCAGATCGCTTCCATGCCCAGTTCCTCGTATTCGACCAATTCGACCTTGGTGATGCAGTCCTGCGCGAGGCGGGCCGCCGGGCCGCCGATGGAGCCGAGGTAGAACCCGCCGTGCGCGGCACAGGCGTCGGTCACGGCTTTCGAGCGGTTGCCCTTGGCGAGCATGATCATGGAGCCGCCGGCGGCCTGGAACTGTTCGACGTAGCTGTCCATGCGTCCCGCCGTGGTCGGCCCGAACGAGCCCGATGCATAGCCCTCCGGCGTCTTGGCCGGGCCGGCGTAATAGACCGGGTGGTCCTTGAAGTATTGCGGCAGGCCCTCGCCCGCGTCGAGGCGTTCTTGCAGTTTGGCGTGCGCGATGTCGCGCGCCACGATCAGCGTGCCGGTCAGCGACAGGCGCGTCTTGACCGGATAGTTGGTCAGTTCGGCGAGCACTTCCTTCATCGGCCGCTCGAGGTCGATCTCGACCACGTCGCCGCCCAAGGCATCCGAGGTGATGTCCGGTAGGTATTTGGCCGGGTTGTGTTCGAGCTGTTCGAGGAATACGCCGTCCTTGGTGATTTTGCCCTTCATTTGGCGGTCGGCCGAGCAGCTGACGCCGATGCCGACCGGGCAACTCGCGCCGTGGCGCGGCAGGCGGATGACGCGGACGTCGTGACAGAAATACTTGCCGCCGAACTGCGCGCCGATGCCCATGTCCTGGGTGATCTTGAGGACGCGTTCCTCCCACTCCAGGTCGCGGTAGGCCTGACCGTGGTTGCCGCCGTTGGTCGGCAGCGCGTCGTAATAGCGCGTCGAGGCCATCTTGACGGTCTTGAGGTTGGCTTCCGCCGACGTGCCGCCGATGACGATGGCGAGGTGATAGGGCGGGCACGCCGCGGTGCCGAGCGTGCGGATCTTCTCGTCCAGGAATTCCGTCAGTCGCTTTTCGTTCAGAAGCGCCTTGGTCTCCTGATACAGGAACGTCTTGTTCGCCGAGCCGCCGCCCTTGGCGATGAACTGGAACTTGTAGGCACCGCCCTCGTCGGCGTAGAGGTCGATCTGCGCCGGCAGATTGTCGCCGGTGTTGACCTCGGCGAACATATCGACGGGCGAAACCTGGGAATAGCGCAGGTTGGTTTCCATGTAGGTCTTCTTGACCCCTTCCGAGATCGCCGCCTCGTCGCCGCCGCCGGTCCAGACGTTTTGCCCCTTCTTGCCCATGACGATGGCGGTGCCGGTGTCCTGGCACATGGGCAGGATGCCGCCGGCCGCGATGTTGGCGTTCTTCAGCAGGTCGAACGCGACGAAGCGGTCGTTATCGGAAGCCTCCGGGTCGTCGAGGATGTTCCTGAGCTGTTGCAGGTGGCCGGGGCGCAGCAGGTGCGAGACGTCCTTGAACGCCTCGAACGTCAGCAGCGTCAGCGCCCTGGGGTCGATTTTGACGATTTCCTCATCGCCGAATTTCTCGACGCTCACGTATTCGTCGGTCAGCTTGCGGTAGGGCGTTTCGTCGGACCCCAGCGGGAACATGGTGTGGTGCACGTAGTCGCTCATGGCAATCGTCCTGGCTCACTGGTTTGGCAATCCGCGCCGGGACGTCCGCCCGGGCGCCGGGGTCAGGTTTGTTTCTTGCGGAACGAATCGAGGGCGATCACTTCGCCTGTTTTCGGCTCGTCGTCGCCGTCGGCCGGGTCGTCCAGGCCGGTATCATTGAGACGCGCCGTCGGATCGATGCCCAGTTCCTCCGGCGTCAGTTCGTCGTCGTCCTCGTCGAGGTCGACGGATTTGAGTTGCAGGCCGAAACTCACCGACGGATCGGCGAACGACGTGATGGCGTCGAACGGCACCGACAGGAATTCGGGCCGGCCGCCGAAACGGAGCTTGATGGCAAAACCGTCCTCGGCGACGGTCAGGCCCTCGAACTGGTGTTGCAGGACGATGGTCATTTCTTCCGGGTATTCGGCCCGCAACCAGTCGGCGATGTCGACGTCGGGATGGTCGGTGCGGAACGTGATGTAGAAATGATGGTCGCCGGGCAGGCCCATTTCCTCGATGGTTGTGAGCGAGCGGCGAATGACGCCGCGGAGCGCGTCCTCGATCCAGAGATCGTACCTGAGAATATCGCTGTCTTCATCAATCATGGGGGTAATGTAGACGCTATGACCGGGTGGTTAAAGGCAGAAAGGCGGATCGTCTCATCCTTCGAGACGCTCGCTATGCTCGCTCCTCAGGATGAGGTTCACCCCGCTCTTCATCCTGAGGAGACCGAAGGTCGTCTCGAAGGACGGCAGCGGAGGGTCATAAAAAAGAAGTGGGGGGCTTCTGTTGCCAGGTGCCCCCCGAACCCCGTGGTCGTTATGGCGTGTTAGGCCGCGACCGCAAGTGCGTCATTGTCGTTGGCACTTGTGAAAATGGCCCGGTAACGGCGGAACCATGCCGGGTAAAAACTTATCCTTTACTACGCGCGTCGATCCTGTTTCACCCCCATCAACTTGCCCCGCATGGGGACAGGAAAACTTGGTGGAGGTGCCGGGCACTGCCCCCGGGTCCGCTACGCTTATTCCGATAAGCGTTTATCACCATAGCCGGACGAACCGGCACCCGTAATATGCGCCCCTCCATGCTTTTTCGCAAGGTGGATGGGAGGCAGGGGCACAAGGGTGCGCTTGGGCACATACGTTCGTCGTCCTGAACTCGATTCAGGACCCATGGGCGGCGGCTGCGCCATTTGAATGCATGGATCCCAAATCACGTTTGGGATGACGGTTGAGTGTGTATCGGCGTTGGCGGATTGCACAGCCCCCGCACCCGGCTAGAATGCGCCGGTGGGGTAGGGAGAGAGCCGCTGTCGATCGTCCAGAAAATCACCGAGAACGTGATCCGGGGCATGGCCGCCAAGGCCAGGCCCGAGAAGCGCGGGCTGCTGCTGGTGTCCTCCGGCGGGCTCGGCGATACGATCCTGTTCTCGCTGATAATCCATCGCTTCATCGCCCTGGTGCCCGAGGACGAGCCGGTGACGCTGGTGGTGCGTGCCGAAAGCCGCTTCGCCAGCTTCCTGTTCCCGGCGCGTGTCCGCATGATGCCGGTCGATTACCGCAAATTCATCCGCCAGCCCATGTACCGGATCGCGGTCTGCCGCCAGATCAGGGATTTCGGGGTCAGGGCGGCGATCAGTACCGATCATCTGCGCCTGCCGACGGTCGACGACGTGATGATCATGGCATCGGGTGCGCCGGAGCGCGCCGCGCTCAGCCCGCGCACCTGGCCCAAGCACGACGCGGCGTTACAGGCCCACCGGGACTGGTACACGACCTGGGTCGAACCCGAGCCCGCCATGGCGCACCGGCTGATCCGCTGGTGGGAACTGGCCAACGCCTTGACCGGCAAGACCGAGCCGCCGCCCGTGGTGCGGTTCGATCCCGAACGCCTGCCGGACGCCGTTACGGGGGGGCGCCCGCATATCGTGCTGCACCCTTATTCCGCCATTCCCGAGCGCGAAGCGGCGCCGGACGTTTTCGCCACCATTGCCGAGGCGTTTCGCGACACCCACGACATCGTCCTGTCGGCGGGGCCGAACGATCGCGAACGGTCGCCGCACCACGCCGGTCTGGCGGATATGCCGGGGGTGCGCGTCGACGAAAGCGACCTGATGGCCAAGGCGGCGCTGCTCAAGGGGGCGGCGCTCGTCGTCTCCGTCGATACCTCGATCATGCATCTGGCTGTGGGAACGGGCGTGCCGACGCTGTGCCTGGCCTCAGCCGCGCACGTCGTCGACAGCGTGCCCTATGATTCGCGCATGATGCCGGAAAACGTCCGCTTCGAGGTGCCGGAGATCGATTGCGAAGGCTGTCTCGGCCAGTGCATTCACCCCCTTGAAAACGGCAGATATCATTGCCTTGGGCAACTGACGCCGGAAAGATGCGTGGCTGCCGCCCGCGAGGTGTTGGCAGCCGGCGGCGCGGACGCGTAAACTCGGTCCATGCAGCAGTATCTCGATCTTCTCCGCCATATCCGCGAGACCGGCACGTTTCGCGGCGACCGCACCGGCACCGGCACACAGGCGGTGTTCGGCCATCAGATGCGCTTTGACCTCGCGGACGGTTTCCCGCTGCTGACCACCAAGAAGCTGCACCTGAAGTCGATCATCCACGAGCTTCTGTGGTTCCTCGCCGGGGACACCAACGTCAAGTACCTGAACGATAACGGTGTTTCGATCTGGGACGAATGGGCTGACGAGAACGGTGAGTTGGGCCCGGTTTACGGCCGTCAGTGGCGCTCGTGGGCGGCGCCGGACGGTCGCACCATCGATCAGATCGATTGGGTGATCCGCGAGATAAAGGAGAAGCCGAACTCGCGCCGCATGGTGGTCTCGGCATGGAACCCGGCCGATATCGAGGACATGGCTCTGCCGCCGTGCCACTGCCTGTTCCAGTTCCAGGTCATGGACGGCAGGCTCAACTGCCAGCTCTACCAGCGTTCCTGCGACGTGTTCCTGGGCGTACCGTTCAATATCGCCAGCTATGCGCTGCTGACCATGATGATGGCGCAGGTCACGGGCCTGAAGCCCGGCACCTTCGTGCACACGCTGGGCGACGCGCACCTGTACGCCAATCACCTCGATCAGGCCGATCTGCAGTTGACCCGCGCACCGTTGCCGCTGCCCCGGATGATCATCAATCCGGACGTCACCGACATCGCTGGGTTCAAGTACGAGGATTTCACGTTGGAGGGCTACGAGGCGCACCCGCACATCAAGGCCCCGATCGCGGTTTGAGTATTGACCAAGCATGCTTCGAGACGCTCGCTTTCGCTCGCGCCTCAGCATGAGGATTTGTTTTTCGCCTCACCCTGAGGTGTCCCGGACCCGTTCCGGGATGTCTTGAGGGACGAGGCGCTTTTAGGAGATATCATGGAAATCGTCCTCGTCGTCGCCATGTCGGAGAACCGCGTTATCGGCCGCGACGGCGATCTGCCGTGGAAGATCTCGGCCGATCTCAAGCACTTCAAGAAGGTGACCATGGGCCATCCGGTGATCATGGGCCGCAAGACGTGGGAGAGCCTGCCGTTCCCGCTGCCGGGGCGGCGCAACATCGTCATCACCCGGGACGCGGACGCCGAATTCGAGGGGGCGGAGACGGTCACGACCATCGAGGGCGCGCTCGATCTTTGCCGCGTCGACGAGGTGGAGAAGGTCATGATCATCGGCGGCGGCGAGATTTTCGCCGAGCTGATGCGCGACGCCGACGTCATCGAATTGACGGAGGTACACGCCGAGATCGACGGCGACACCCTGTTCCCGGAAATCGACCCCGTCGAGTGGGATGAGCGTTTTCGCGAACGCTACCCGCCGGAAACCGACGACGGCCCCGCGTTCAGCTTCGTCACGCTGGAGCGGCGGCTTTAAGTTGATCCGGGACGAACGCGCCTGATTACACGCCCCCGATTCCAATTGCGGCGGCGATGCAAATGTAATACAATATAAAATTGTTAAAAGGTGTGCCGGACGCCCGTCAAAAGGGGGGTCGTTCAGGTCATCTGACAACTCCTCGCATGGGCGTTCGGTGATTGGCAATCGTCGCACATAGGAGGATTTGTCATGTCGCTATCAGTTCAGCAAAACTGGTTTACCGAGCATCGCAGTTGGGAAGATATGGTTTCCGTCCTGCTCGGTATTCTCGTCATTGCCGCGCCGACCGTCTTCGCGGAGCAATCCGCGAATTACGTCTACATCAATGCCGGTGTGGTCGGTCTTTTCATCGTCACGCTGGGGTTCATGCAGTTGATGTGGCTGCAACGCTGGGAAGAGCATCTGGAGCTGTTGTGCGGTCTGTGGGTGATCGGGTCGCCCTATCTGTACGGCTACGGCGGCAACCTTGCCGTCGCGCATTACATTCTGGGCTTCCTGGTGGTCGCACTCGCCACTCTTGAACTGTGGCAGGACCGGAACCGCCGTTTCGACGCGTAGAGCGCGAACGGCACCGGCGTCGGCACTAGATTCGTGCGAAGAACGCCCTGATCTCGCGGATCGCGAAGTCCGGCGTTTCCCAGTGCACGAAGTGCCCGGCGCCGGGCGCGGGGGCGAAGTCGAGATCGGTGAAGTATTCGCCGAGCCGGTCGGCATACTCGATCAGCATGAAAGGTTCATGCTCGCCCCAGCGCACGCATGTCGGCACGTCGATGGGCACCGGTGCGGGCGCGGCGCCTTCCATGATCGCGAGGCGGCGTGGGAAGATCGCCGAATACCAGTTGAAGCCGCCCTGCAGGTTGCCGGGCTTTTGGAAGTTATCGGTCCAGGCTTCCACGTCTTCGTCGGTGAAACTCGCCGCATCAAACGCCCAGTCGCGCAGCATGTTTCCGAAATAGACGCGGATCGCGTCGCGGCTGGTCGCCAGCAGGTCCGCCGTCCACGGCTGTTGGTGAAAGCCCTGGTACCAGATGTCGTTCAAGTGCTTCGGTGCGCACCAGCGTGTGCCGATGCCGGGGTAGGGGCAGTTGAAGAAGAACAGCCCGCTCAGCTTCTCCGGCGCCGCCTGCGCCAGCGGCTGCGTCACCATGGCGCCGACGTCGTGACTGACGATACCGACGCGATCCAACCCAAGCGCGTCGATGAGGCCCTGGATATCGGCGATGTGATCCTCTAGCCGGTAGCTCTCCAGCGCCGCGCCCGCCGGTTTCTCCGTATCGCCGAAACCGCGCAGATCCGGGGCGATGACGTCGTAATCGGCGGCCAAGGCCGGGATGATCTTCGACCACGTGAACCAGAACTCGGGCCAGCCGTGCAGCAGCAGCAGGGACGGCTTGGCCGGGTCGCCGGCGCGCACGGCATGTATTGTGATACCGTTCACGTCGATAAAATTGTGATGCCAGTCTTGTGACGCCATCGAAAATGCCCTCCGGTTCGGTTACAATCGGCACGACAACGACAAAATATCGGAGGAACCGCCATGCCCAAAGTCACCATATCGGAAAAACTGAATGTCGCCGCCGATCGGGTCTGGCAGATGATCGGTGGTTGATGTGACGGATACGGAAAAAACCTGGTACGACCGCGTCTATGCGGCCAAGACCGAGGAGGAAACCGCCGCTGCCTACGCCGGCTGGGCCGCGACCTACGAAGCGGATCTCTACGAAGCCGGGTATCGGGGGCCGCCGCTGGCCGCCGCGCTGCTCGCGCGTTACGCGCCGGAAGGCGACGACCCGATCCTCGATGCCGCCGCCGGCACCGGCATGGTCGGCGATTTGATCGCGCTGCTCGGGTTCGAAAACGTCACCGGCATCGACCTCTCGGCGGACATGCTGAAGGTCGCGGAAGGGAAGGGCGTTTACAGCGAACTTCGCACCATGCGGCTCGGCGAAGCGCTGGATTTCGCGGACGACCATTTCGCGGCGACGCTGATCGTCGGTGCGTTGACGCCGGGACACGCGCCGCCGGAGAGCCTTTACGAACTGGTCCGGGTGACCCGCCCGGGCGGTCCGGTGATTTTCTCGCTTCGCATCGACGGCGCCGCCGACGCGGCGTTTCACCCGGTGATCGAGGAACTGGAGAGTAGGGGTCAGTGGCGCCTGGCGGAGAAGACGCCGGAGATGAACATGATGCCGTTGTCGGAGCCGGATAAGTTCCACCGTATGTGCGTATACGTGGTTAGCTGAGAAACATCCCGTCCTGCTTGCGGCGTAGCCGTTGCAGGCGGTCTTTGGCACCGGCCCGAACGTGCGCCTAGATCGCGAGAAAAAGCGCTAACCCCGCGCCGGCGGCGAGAATGACGTACCTTGGAAACATGGTGACGTCGAAAAGCGTCTGCTTGCGGTCATTTTCTCTGAACATGCTGGTCCCGCCTCTTTTCAATCCCCGGCAAGGGCTGTCGGCGTGTCAGGGGCTTCGCGCGTGCTGATTCCGTCAGGCTGATTGCTCTGTTCGCGCATCCATGCGGAGACCCCGTTGTCGAAGTAACAGTTCATGAACGTCGCGCCGAAGAACGACATGCCATCGAGCGTCGCGCCGCGAAAATCGACGTCGTTGAACAGGCTGCCCTCGAGGTTGGCGTTCGACAGATCGGCATTGGTGAAATCGACCGGCCAGGAACGCTCGCGCGCGCCGGTGCCGGAACCCGCCTTCGTCTTGACGGGCCGGTACTTGCCGTGGCTCAGATCGGCACCGGACAGGTTGGCGCCCTTGAAACTCGTGGCGTCGAAATCCGCGCCGTGCAGCCGCGCACCGCTGAGATCGGCGTTCTCGAAATTGGTGAAAATGCAGATCGCGCGGCTCAGATCCGCGCGTCGCAATTTGGCTCCCTTGAAGCCGACCGCGCTCAGGTTGAGGCCGCTAAGGACGATCTCGTCGTAGGCGTTGCCATCAAGGCTGGCCAGCGTGCCCTTGGTACCGTCCGAATTGATGTACGCATAATGATCCAGCAGTTGAACGCGCAAGTCGCTTTCGATGTCCGACAGCGGCGTCGGAATCTCGGCGGTTTCCGTCTCGGCGAACCGAAAATTCGTGGAGTTGATGATCGCGCCACGCAGGTTCGCGCGTTCGAGATTGGACGATTCGAGGTCCGCCCCCGTCATGTCGGCGCCTTCCATATTGGCATGGCCGAGATCGGCATGCTTCAGCTTGGCGTAGCTGAGATCCGCGTTGTTCAGGTCGACCTGACGCAGGTTTGCCGTCGTTGTAACGATGGTATCGTCCTTGATATCCGCGTCGGCGGACGGTTTGCGGACGAGACGGGCCGGGCGAAGATCCGCCGCGTGCAAGGACGCACTGCGGGCGCGCACCGACTGCATGTT
This sequence comes from Rhodospirillales bacterium, assembly GCA_965229805.1. Lineage (GTDB taxonomy): Bacteria > Pseudomonadota > Alphaproteobacteria > Rhodospirillales > Casp-alpha2 > UBA4479. The sequence continues at coordinate 1,026,366 of CBDDJO010000001.1, forward strand.
GGCGCCACGGAGATCGCATGAATCCAGTACCGCATCGCTCAGGTCGGCGTCTGCGAAATTGCAGTTCTGTAAATCGGCGGCACTCAGGTCCGTGCCGACCATTGACGTGCCCGTGAAGTCGCAGGCGGTCAGGATGGCGTCGCGAAGCGGCAGTTTGTCGAGATTGAGCCCGGACAGATCGGCGTATCGAACGTCGGCCCGTTTGCCGCCGACCTGCCCCTTGACGTATTTGACGTGTTTCTTGACGACGACTTTGAAGTCCTCGATATGCATAAAACTCCCCTCCGGCAAAGGCCGTATGCGGGGACCCTCGCTCTCAAGAATAAATGGTCATTGTTATTTTTGGGGCGATGCGGAACAGACTGATTGGTTCAGTTTCGTGATGACGTGGTTCGTCGAACGCGCACCGCCGGTCGGTGACGTAAATCCGCACATGTCGTGCAAAAGTCACCTTTTTGATTTGCGGCAACCATAGGGGGTCATAACCGAATATGCAAACCGCCGCCCGGAAACCGCCGGCAAACATAACGGCGTCCGGATAATAATGAAATAATTCAATATATTAGCGGTTCCTGGCGCATCGGTGCCGGTCCCATCTGCATGAAACCGGTCTCGATCAGATACTGTCCCCCTTCCTCGGGTTGAAGACCTTGGGCGGCATCGACGGCGGCAGTTTCTGCGGCGGCAGCGGCGGCGGGATGATCTCGACGTTGAGGTCCCCCCATTCATCCATGGAACGGCGGTAGAACGGCTCCTTGAGGATGATCGTCGAATTCTTGCGGACCGCGTCGTCGACCGCGTCCTCCAGCTTCTCGGCGAGGCGGATGTTCCATGGAATCTCATAGGCGCGGGGTTCGACGTCGCCCGGCATGCGCAGCCACAGATAAATCGTCCGGCCCTCGTCGAAGCTGACGCTCAGCACCTGCGCGGTATCTTGCGACCGCTCGAACCATTCGAAGCTGGCGGGCTTGGGCCGGGACAGCATCTCGAGCGACTGCACGTAGGCGATCGGCAGGAACAGCACCGCGACGACCAGCGCGCCGATCCGGACCGGTGTCGGGCGCGGCGCCCAGATCGCCAGTGCCGCCAGGCCGGCGGCGATCGCGGCGGCCGCGGCGAAGATGTAGATCAGGATATCCATGGTTCGGTTTCCTTCCTGGCCTTGTTCTTTTCCCCGTCCTTCGAGACGCTCCTCCGGGGCTCCTTAGGATGAGGAAAAGAACGACAACCCTCATCCTGAGGAACGCGCGTCAGCGCGTGTCTCGAAGGATGGAGGCGGGGGTGTTCCATCGGTCAGTTCCCCATGAAACCCTGGCCCGTGATCAGCGGCCGGCGCAGGGTCGAGACGCTGCCGTCGACCAGATCGCCGATGTCGGTCAGACGGAAGCGGAACGCCGTTTCCTCCTGGCCGCGGTGGCGCAACACCAGATCCGTCGACAGGATCTGGTGCGCCTCGTCGAACTGTTTGCGGACGCTGACCGTGACGTTGACCGGCACCGTCCGGTCCGGCGGCGCGGGGCCGTACATGTGCACGTTGACGATGTATTCGCCGGCGGGGATGCCGCGCGAATAACTGATCTCGAAATTCTCGTTGGTGGCGTCGCCCTCGGTGCCGAGGTCGTCGCGCAGTAGGTTGAAGGTCTGCCCGCCCTGGTTCCAGAACCCGACCGGCAACTCGTCCGGCGCCTGCACCCACAGATCGACGTCGGCGGCGATGTCGGACGGCCAGTGCATCTCGACGATGACGTTGCCGGGGGCCTTCTGATCCTCGGTGCGTTTCTTTTCGGGCACCACGTGCGGTAAGAGCATGATGACCATGGCGACGAAGCCGATCAGCGCCAGCAGGATGACGTCGCGGAAGACGGTACCCGCGGCGTCGTCGTCCAGTTCATCCAGACCTTCCACGCGCCTCTCCAAGTTCGACGGTGGCGGTGATCAGATCGACAGCCCCGGTCACCAGGATTCGGTACGAAATGGTCAGCCACGTATAGAGGATGGCGCCGGTGAGCGTGGTGTAGAGCGCCACCGACATACCGCTGATCAGCGTCGCCACCATGGCGGCGACGTTCTCGGCCTTGCCGGCGCTCTCCGGGTCGACGCCCGAAAGCGCGATGATGAAGCCGATGACGGTGCCGATCAGGCCCAGAAATACCAGCGCGTTGGCGATGTGCCGGACGATCGCGACCCGGTTGGTGATTTTCAGACGAAACCCGTCGGCCAGCATCTGCCGGCTTTGCGGCGCCGCGCCGGCGACCTCGGCGAGGTAGCGGCCGGCCCAGCTTTCCGGTTCGGGGGCGCCGGCCTTGACGCCGTTCAGTTCGATGCTGTGGATCCAGATCCGGTGCGCGCAGATGGCGAGGCCGTAGACGAACACCAGGAAGATCAGCGCCGACAATTCCCAGAAACGTTCGTTCAGGATGCCGTCGAGCCAGCCCTGCAGCCAGGCCGCGGCCAGCAGTGCCGCGGCAACGGCATTGATCAGCGCGAAGCGGACGACCAGAAGGTAACGGTGCTGCATTCAAGGGATCCCGCTGTAGCCGGAACAGGATTCCAATCTACCACCCGCTTATGTGCCGCGCTAGCGGATGTGACACACGCGTGCCCACGGTTTTGTGAGCGGGCGTAGCAACCTATCCTTCGAGATGTCCCGGACCGGGTCCGGGGGCCTCATCCCGAGGAGTGGCGAAGCCGCGTCTCGAAGGATGAACTGAGAGGCCGCTTTCCCGGCATGGAACGATTGCGGAAAACACGGATGTCGTTGGCCGCGGCCGGAACTTATCATGGGCCGCACGATGATCGGCGAAAGCAGGTCCCGTGCCAGCAAAATACCGGGAGGGCCGGGATCGGATTGTGTTCCGTTCTCTCCCGGAACGATTTTCTATGCCGAGCTAAACCGTGTTTTTTATCTTCATGAAGAGCATTTGCTGTCAGTAAATACGTTAAAGCGTGAATGGGAGAGGAAACGATTATTACGGGTGGAAGATCGGATGCAGCTTGGACATATCGTGCATACGAGGCGACGAATGAGCCGGAGATGTTTGGGCCGCTATGTCCGATCGTTTCGCTATGGAAGTCCAAATGGTCGGCATCCGGGGCGTTCCCGGCATGGCGGGATTTCGATTTCCTCGATTTCGAAGGGTGGTGGGGACACCTTTCGCTCGGAGAACTGCAGCGAGATCCTTTCGATCTGCGTTGGGTGCTCTGGGGGTCCCGCCTTGTCGAATGGTGGGGTCGGGAATACACGAATCAACTTATCAGCAAGCAACCTTATCTCGGGAAAACATGGGAGCAATCCGAACGTCCATACCTTCAAGAATTGAGGGACAAACGCTTAATCGGCTTCGTTTCGGGAACTCTTGCGTCGCAACAAAGAGAATATCACCACGTTCACGGTGTGGATTTGCCGTTGGAACAAAATGGCGTCGTCACGCATATCTTCAGCCCTATAAATTAAAGGACGGGCCCGAAGTATTCGCGCCTTCCGCGCCTTCGGTTTTTACCTCATGAGGGGCTGTGGTCTTCGCTCGCCACGCCCGCATCCGAAACCCCGTTGAAAGCCGTTCGGCACAGGGCTGAAAGGGCGCTCACGCCGCCGACTTATCCTTCTGTTTCTCACGCTCCCACGGCGGCACCTTGCCGAACTGCACCGCCAGGAAGTCGACGAAGGCGCGGACGTTGGGCGACAGGTTTCGGCGGTTGGGATAGATGGCGAGAACGTCCGACGCGTCCTCGGCGTAGTCCGGCAGCACGCGTACCAGCCGCCCGTCGTCGAGCGCGTCGCGCGCCAGATAAGTGGACAGCTTGGCGATGCCGAGGCCGTCGAGCGCGGCATGGTAGAGCGCGTCCGAGCTGTTGGTCTCGAAGTTGCCGGTGATGCGCCGGGAAACCTTCGAGTGTCCGTCGTTCATCACCCAGTTGTTGAACTTCTCGACGGTCGAAAGCCGAAGGCAGTTGTGATCGGCCAGGTCTTCCGGCGTCTTCGGCTCGCCGAAGGCGCGGATGTAATCGGGCGCGGCGCAGAAGATGCGCTGGTTCGATGCGAGTTTCCTCGCCACCATCGAGGTGTCCGAAATCTGTTCGGTGAAGCGGATCGCGACGTCGATGTTCTCGCCGATCAGGTCGATTTCGCGGTCGGTGAGTTCGATCGAAAGCTTGAGGTCCCGGTTGTCGGCCAGAAAAGCCGGCAGGATCGGCAGGATTTGCGCTTTCGCGAAAGCGGACGTGGCGGAAATCCGCAGCGTGCCCTGCGGATGGTCGAGCCGGGTCGCGACCAGCGCCTCGGCGTCCTCGACACTGCGCGCGATGTCGGCGCAGCGGGCGTGGAACTCGCGTCCTACCTCGGTCAGCGACACGCGCCGGGTCGAGCGGTTGAGGAGTCGGGCGCCGAGCCGATCCTCGAGATTGCCGATCTGCCGGCTGACCGCCGAGGGCGTCAGCCCGAGCGCCCGCGCGGCCGCCGAAAAACCCCCGGTGTCGACGACTTTCGCGAACAGAATCATCTGGTTGGCGATATCCATGACAGCTCCGTGAACATGTGCGCCGGACGCAAAAGGGTTATGAGCAACGAGGGGATTCCGGCGACTCCCGACCCTGATTATATTGCAATGCAACAACTGATGTTGCAACGCAATATCAGAGGAAATTCTGATTACAGGAGTTTTACAGATGAAACCCATCATTGGCGACATCACTTATAAGGAATTCACGCCGGAAGAGATCGCGCGCTTCACCCGCGAAGCGGAGGAAATGCGCGCCGAAGCCATCCGCGACATGTTTATCGGCATCTTCCGGGGCGTCGCCCAGGGGGTGGCGCGCGCCCTTAACGGCTTTCGTGCCATTCTCGCCGCCCCCGGCGCCCATCCCGCCGCCAAGCCGCACTGAGGCGGCGACCCGAGAGACGCCGGAGGCCGGGAAAACGGCCCCGCCCAAGCTCTATCTCCCCAGGCGCCGCCACCGGGAAAACCGCCTCAATCTGGCGCTTCAGGGTGGCGGTGCGCACGGGGCCTTCACGTGGGGCGTGCTCGACCGGCTTCTGGAAAGCGGCGCGCGCCGGATCGACGGCATCAGCGGGACGTCGGCGGGTGCCGTCAACGCGGTGGCGCTGGCCGCGGGCCTCATGGAAGCGGGCACGGACGGTGCGCGGCAAAAGCTCGATCAGGTCTGGCGCGCCGTCAACGCCTCGCACGGCTACATGCCGATGGCGCGTTACCTGGACGCCGAGCCGGGCCGGCCGCCGCAACCGGGACCGACGCCGGCGCACGTCTTCATCCGTGCCGTTTCGCGGGTGATGTCACCCTATGAATTCAATCCGTTCGAGATCGACCCGCTCCGGCGCATCCTCGACGACCTGATCGACTTCGACGGACTCCAGCGTCATGCACCGGTGCGGTTGTTCATCAACGCCACCGAGGCGCGGACCGGGCGCGGACGCATCTTCACCGCGGGCGAGATCACCATCGACGCGGTGCTGGCGTCGGCGTGCCTGCCCACTTACCGTCACGCGGTCCGCATCGGCGGGCGCTATTACTGGGACGGCGGCTATTCCGCCAACCCGCCGCTGCTGCCGCTGATCGAGCATTGCGAGGCCGCCGATACCCTGCTGGTGCGCCTGACGCCGGAAAACGGGGCGGACGTACCCACGGACGCCAAGGACATCCAGGGCAATGTCAATAGGATCATGTTCTCGCAGCCGCTCCGCAAGGAGGTCGAGCTGATCGAGACCGTGCGCCGCATGGCCAACGGACATTCCGTGCAGACGGACCCGCTGGTGCTCAGGATGCTGGATCACCGTTTCCACATGCTCGACGGCGCGCGTTACACCGGCGAACTGCATCCGGACAGCCACCTCGAGCCGCACTGGGACGTGCTGGCGTATCTTAACCGGCGCGGCCGCACGGCGACTGCCAACTGGCTCCGGCGCCACGGGAAATCGCTCGGCCGCCGTTCCACGGTCGATCTGGCAAAGAAGTTTTTGTGAGGTCTGGCTTCAGGTCGGCGTGTAGATGACGACCTCTGCGTCAAAGCGGCCCGGCAGCAACGGCAGCCGGATCAGTTCGACCCTGTTGGCCGCGCTCACATCGCTTTCACCCTCGCCGACGAAATAGGACAGCAACACCCCGGACGCATCCGAAATTTCCACGATCAGATCGCTGTCGGAATTCTGAATGTCAATTACGGTCTGTAGCCAGTCGGTCTTCAGCCCGCACACCAGGACGAAGCGTATGTCTTCGTTGGTCCCGAACACGGGCCGCGCCACGGCCAGCACCTGCTCGCCGGATACCTTGCCGACGAGAAATTCTCCAACCACGAAGGCGCGCTCCTCGACCGCCTTGGTGAAATACACGCGGTCGGAAAAATCTATCGCCTTGCTGGCGCCACCCGGCGTGCAGTCCAGGACGCCGTCGGCCCTGATCCGCAGAAAGACGTCGTAGATTTCGATCCCGGTCGCCAACGCGTACGACAAAGCCCCGCCGCACTCGGTCGGTTCATCCCGCAGGATCGACGGGTTGTTTGCCAGATCCCCCAGGGCCGTTTTCGCCCTCGACACCGCCTTGGCCAGTTCATCCCGGATCGCCTCGTAAACCGCCATCGCGTCATCGCGTTTGGAAACGGTCGAACGTTCGATGATCAGGGCTGTCGCGATAAAGACGCCGATGGCAAGGACCGCAATGACAATCAACGATGTGTATCTGCGCAACCCCTTGTCCTCCTAGTTTTTGTCCTGGCCGGGACGCTCCCGGCTCTCCAACGGCGCAATCGTCTGCCGGGCGGCATTGAGCGATTCCGTGAGTGTACCGTCCATCGTCTCGATCAGTTCTTCCGTTTCAGCCGTGTCGAGCGCGTCGTATTCGATCCGGCGCACGAGTTGAGCGATGTTCCCGAAACCCATATTCGCCGCCATGCCGGCAAGTTGATGCGCCAATGATTTGCGTTCTGACATGTCGTCGCCCGTCTCGCGGAGTTGGTCGATTATATCCCGGCTCGAGGTTTCAAATTGATCAATCATGTCCAGCAGCTCGGTTTTGCCCACAAGGCCGGCAAGCTCGGCCAATCTTGCGGTGATCGCCGCGTTTTGTTCATCCGTCACGGCATCGCCGCCGGAGGTGTCCGGTGTGTCGGGTGCTACGGGTGCATCATTATTGCCGGGGTCGACGGCCTGCCCGATTTGCAGCAGTTTCCGGCGAAGGTCTTCAAGCCGCAGCGGTTTGGTCAGCACGTCGTCCATGCCCGCCGCGATGAATTCCTCGCGCTGGTTGGTGAACGCGTTTGCCGTCAATGCAACGATCGGAAAATCGCCGGGCACATCGGGTAGCGCCCGAATGGCCCGTGTGGCGTCCAGTCCGTCCATTTCGGGCATCTGTATGTCCATCAGGATAAGGTCGAACGCGTCCGGCATCTGCGCCATGGTTTCGACGGCGATCTTGCCGTTGTCGGCAATGAAAACGGTATGCCCGTCCTGTTCGAGCATGCCGCGGACCACCATCTGATTGACCGAATTGTCTTCCGCCACAAGAATCCGGAGCGGTTCGACGGCGCCGGCATCCTCGGTGCCGGTCTGCATTGCGGGCAGCGCGTCGGTGATTTCCAGATCGGCCTCGAATGAAAAAGTCGATCCCGCGCCCTCGGTGCTCTCGACGGCGAGCCGCGCGCCCATCGCATCGGTGAGTTGACGGCAGATGCTGAGGCCCAGTCCGGTGCTTGCCTGCGTTTCGGCACCGACCGCCGTCTGATGAAATTCGCCGAATATGGATTCCTGCTGATCGGCGGGGATCCCGGGACCTGTGTCGCTCACCTCGACCCTGAGCAGCCGGCTTTCTCCCTGTCCCTGGACCCGCGCCAGGATGTCGACGTTTCCGGCTTTGGTGAACTTGATCGCATTGCCGAGAAGGTTGAACAGAACCTGGCGAATGTGCTCGAAATCGCCGAGCAGGACGGTTTCCGTGTCGCCGACCAGATGCGTTCTGAACTGCAGGCCTTTTCCGTCGGCCTGGTACTTGAACATCGAATACAGATTGTCCACCAGAGCCGCCACGGTGAAGGGTTCCATTTTGACGATGGTTTTCCCGGCATCCAGCTTGGCGAGATCGAGAACCTGGTTGATCAGCGTCAGCAGATAATTTCCGGAATCGGACGCCACGTCCAGATCGCGGCGTACCTCGGCAGGCAATGATTTTTCCTTTACGAGTTGCAGGATGCCGAGGATGCCGTTGAGCGGCGTTCGCATCTCGTGGCTCATGGCGTTGAGAAACCGCGTTCTCGCGTTCGCCTCGCGTTCGGCGCGGGAGCGTTCCTCGACCAGGGCGTTTTCCGCCATTCGCCGTTGGTGTTCGCGGCGGATCAAGGTGCCCAGAATGATGACGCCGACGACATTGGCGGCCCATAACTGGGGCCAGAGGGTGAGGAGAACCGGAAGTTGCTTTGCCGGCGGAAAAAGAAGCACAACAGGTGCGGTTGCCGCGGTGGTGATGGTCGCGAGCAGCACGAACGCGGGAATGTCGATGCCGCTATGCTGCCGGCGGATGCTGACATAGTTCCAGATAACGCTGGCACAGGCGATGATAACGATATAGAGGGCGCCGCCGGGTGCGCCGGGGCCGCCCAGATAAAGCCGCATCCCGGCCGCGATCGCGCAGGTGATCGCCGCCGCGACGGGGCCGCCGACAATACCGGACATCAGGATCGGCGCGCCGCGGCCGTCGCCGATGATGCCCGGTTCCATCTCGATCGGCACCACCATCAGTAATGCGGCGGTGAGACCGAACGTCGTGCCGACGATGGATGCCGCCGCCGGTGAAGGATGCCGGGACTCGACAAAGATATAGCGCCCGAACAGGGAGACCGCCCATGCCAGCAGCGCGAGCAGACCGATGTTTGCAATCAGTGGAATGTATCCACGTGCGATGTATTCGAGCACGATTTCCATTTAAATGCTCTAGTCCGCTCATGTCCGGTGATGATAGTGCATGTTACACGACCGATAGTCGACCTGTGGCAAGTACTAACGGGTATTCCCTTGATCGCAAATGCCCGACGGTGCCGGGGGCGTCTATTGCCCCGCCAGCCGCGCCCAGTCGTCCGGGTCGAGTTGGCCCAAGACGCGAAAGCCGTGCTCGGCCGCCGGATCGGCGATGATGATCACGGCGCCGCCTTCGCCCGGATAGGCGCCGGTCGCGGCGCGCGACAGGTTGCCGTGCGCGGCGATCACCCGGTTGCCGCCCGCGGGCGGCGGCTTCGCGATGATGGCGCGGTAGTTCCGGATCGCCGCGTCCCGGCCGCCGACGTATTCGGCGGCGCGCAGGTTCATGATGTCCAGCGTCGTCGTGACCGGACCGACGTCCAGCAGTTCCGCCGTTTCGACGGCGCGGCAGTATTCGCTCGACAGCACCTCGCCGACCGGGACCGCCAGAGCTTTCATGGCCTCGCCGACGCGTCTCGCCGTCGCCCGTCCCGCGTCCGATAACTGGCGCATGCGCGTGCCGTCGCAGCTTTGCCAGTCGCCGGGGCCGCTAACCCGATCCGGCTGCGACCAGTCGGTGGCGGCGTGGCGGAAATAGATGGTATGGCCGCCGTCTCGCAGTTTTTCGACGAGGGCGGGCGAGGAGGGCGCGTCCGCGGTGGCCGCGAACGGCACCGTCAGTAGGCAAAGCAAGACGAAAAGCCGGATAAGCATCGGCATTCCCTTTTTGCGCGTCACTGGGTCTGCGTCATTTAAACGTTGGGACGGTGCGGTGCTGGATCAAGAGGGCGTGGAACGGCCTCAGAAATGGAAGCAATCCACCGCGACCCACCATTCGCGCTGATGCGGCTTGAGCGAGCCAAGATAGACCGTGCCATCCTCGAGCGCGGCGCGTGGTGCATCGATGCCCGGCACCATGCCGACCTGGATGGTGGTGACGCAGATCGCGTTGTTGCGGGTCAGCGCGAACACGTGGCGGCCGTGTTTCGAGCGCCCCTTGAAGCGTTCGGTCTGTTCGGTGGCTCGCCAGCCGGACTCGGTCAGTGCACCTTTCACGTAGCCCTGCATGTCCTTCAGCGTGCGGATCTGCTCGTTTTCGACATGCACGCCGGTGCCGACGGTGACGAGGCGGCACAGCGTGCCCTCGATCTTTTCCTCGTTTTCCGGGAACGGCATCTCGATCTGGCGGAAGCCGGGCGCAATCGGCACGTAAAGCTCCAGCGTCTGGCGCACTTCCTTGCACTCGGCGCCCGGCAGCGCGACCACCGTTTCGGCCTTCGCCGCGCCGGTCGCGTGCAGAACGAGACCCGCAAGCGCCGCCGCCCGGACGATGCTCATCAAGATGGTCGGGCGGGCGGACACCGGATGCGGCCTACTGAATGACGATGTTGGGCTGGCGCCGCGCGCCGCCGGTGGCTTTTTCGATGCTGGCCCAGACCTTGTCGGCGATGGCGCGGTAGTTGACCGCGCTCTGGCTGTCGGGCGCGGCGACCGTGATCGGGGTGCCCTTGTCGGACATCTCGCGGATGTCGATCTCGATCGGCACCTCGCCCAGGAAATCGACACCAAGCCGCTCGGCTTCCCTTTTCGCACCACCATGACCGAAAATGTCGTACTTCTTGCCGTTATCGGGGCACAGGAAGTAGCTCATGTTCTCGACGATGCCGAATACGGGTACGTCGACCTTGCGGAACATGTTGAGACCCTTGCGCGCGTCCAGGAGCGCGATGTCCTGCGGCGTCGACACGATGACAGCCCCGGTCAGCGGCACCCGCTGCGCCATGGTCAGCTGCGCATCGCCGGTGCCGGGCGGCATGTCGACCACCAAAACGTCCAGCTCGCCCCAGTTGACGTCGCGCATCATCTGTTCGAGCGCCGACTGCACCATCGGGCCGCGCCAGATCATCGGCGTTTCCTCGTCGATCATGAAGCCGATCGACATCACCTTGACGCCATAGTTCTCCATCGGATCGAGCGTCTTGCCGTCGGCCGAGTTGGGGCGTCCGGAAATACCCATCATGCGCGGCATCGAGGGGCCGTAGATGTCGGCGTCCAGCAATCCGACGCTGCGGCCGCCCGCCGCCAAACCCATGGCGATGTTGACCGCGGTCGTCGATTTGCCGACACCGCCTTTGCCGGAGGCCACGGCGATGATCGATTTGACGCCGGGCAGCAGTTCGGCGCCCTGCTGCGGGGCGGGGCCGCCCTGTTTCGGTGCCTGTTGCTGCTCGGCGGCGCCTGGCGACGATCCCTGGGCCCGTTCGGCGGTCAGCACCACCGTTGCCGAGACCACGCCTGGCAGCGCGAACACCTTGTCCTCGGCTTCCTTGCGGAGCGGCTCCATCTCGCCGCCCTTTTCGGCCGGGACCTCGATGGCGAAGGCGACGTTGCCGTCCTTGGACTGCAACCCCTGGATGATCCCGGCGCTGACCAGGTCGTTGCCGCTGATCGGATCGGTGACGCCCTTGAGGGTTTCCAGAATGTCCTCGTTGGTAACCTCGGCCATGGTTGCAAACTCCCCGATACGAACCGATATCTGTCTTGGTTTTCCGCGACCCTATCGGTCGCCGGATTTAACGACTATGTTTGTCAGGGCGGCCCCGCTATCTTATAACGCGAACCGCCTGAATGCCCATGTAGTTAATGCCTCGTCGTTAACGCGCAAGGGCGAAAATACAAGGACCCGCCGGACGCCATATGGATGCAGCCGGGCCGGGCCAAAAGCAAGGGTAGGATTTAAATGGCTTGGAACAAACAAGGCGGCCCGTGGGGCGGCGGAGGCGGCGGCGGTCAAGGCCCTTGGGGCGGAGGCGGCGGTGGCCGGCCCGGCGGCGGTGGCGGCGGTATGCAGCCCCCCGACATCGAGGAAACCCTGCGCCGCGCCCAGGAGCGCGTGAAACGCTTCATCCCCGGCGGCGGCGGTGGTGCCAAGGGCATCGTGCTGGTGCTGATCGCGGTCGTCGCGGTCTGGCTCGGCAGCGGCTTCTATCGGGTGCAGCCCGAGCAGCAGGGCGTCGAGCTCCTGTTCGGCGAGTACGTGCAGCAGACCCAGCCCGGTCTCAACTACTGGCTGCCGTCGCCGATCGGCACGGTCTATACCCCGAACGTGACGCGCATCAACACCATCCAGATCGGCTACCGCGGCGAGGGCGGCGGCAGCCGTGCCCAGCGCGACGTGCCGAGCGAGAGCCTGATGCTGACCGGCGACCAGAATGTGGTCGACATCGATTTCGATATCCAGTGGCAGATCAAGGATGCGGCCAACTTCCTGTTCAACATCCGTGACCCGGAAGGCACCGTGAAGATCGCCGCCGAAAGTTCGCTCCGCGAGGTCGCCGGCCAGGCGACTCTGGAAAGCGTGCTGACGACCGGTCGTCAGAAGGTCGAAGCGGACACGCAGAAACTGTTGCAGCAGATTCTCGACGAGTACGGCGCCGGCATCCTGATCACCCAGACCAAGCTGCAGGTCGCCGACCCGCCGCAGGAGGTCATCGACGCCTTCAACGATGTGCAGCGGGCGCGCCAGGACCAGGAACGTCTGGTCAACGAGGCCAACGCCTACAAGAACGACATCGTGCCCCGCGCCAAGGGTGAGGCCGAGAAGCGCATCGCCGCCGCGAAAGCCTACAAGGAGCAGGTGATCAAGGAAGCCGAGGGTGAAGCGGCCCGCTTCCTGTCGGTCTTCGATACCTATCAGACGGCCAAGGACGTCACCACGCGACGTCTGTTCCTGGAACGGATGCAGCAGGTGCTCAGGCGCTCCAACAAGGTGATCATCGACAAGGGCGTCGGTGGCGATGGCGGCCAGGGTGTCGTGCCCTACCTGCCGCTTAACGAGTTGCAGAAACGCGGACAAAGCGAAGGGAGCCAGCAGCAATGAAAAAGTCTCTCGCCATCATCGGCGTTCTCGTCATTCTCGGCGGGATCGCGCTCTACAGCGCCGCGTTCACCGTGCACCAGACCCAACAGGCATTGGTCCTGCAGTTCGGTAATCCGGTTCGCGTCGAGAGCGAGCCCGGTCTGAAGTTCAAGATCCCGTTCGTTCAGAACGTGCGTTACGTCGACAACCGTATTCTCGATCTCGATCCGCAGTCGCAGGAAGTGCTGCTGTCGGACCAGAAGCGCATCAACGTCGACAGCTTCGCGCGTTACAAGATCGTCGACCCGCTGGAGTTCCTGAAGGTCGCGCAGACCGACCGCAACTTCCGCCAGGTGTTCGGCTCGCAGCTCAACTCTGCGGTCCGCGCCGAGGTCGCAAAGGTCTCGCTCGCGGAAATGCTGTCGCCGAAGCGTGTCGAGGTGATGAACAAGATCTTCCGGATCCTCAAGACGCAGGCGCCGAACTTCGGGGTCGAACTGGTCGATCTGCGCATCGGCCGTACCGACCTGCCGGACGCGACGCTGCAGTCGGTCTATAACCGGATGCGCTCCGACCGTATTGCCCAGGCCGCCGAAATCCGCGCCCAGGGCGAAGAGCAGAAGCTGACCATCCAGGCCGAGGCAGACCGGCAACGCACCGTGATCCTCGCCGAGGCCAACCGCACCTCGCAGATCCTGCGCGGTGAAGGCGAGGGCACGAAGAACCAGATTCTTGGCGATGCCTTCGGCAAGGACCCGGAATTCTTCAACTTCTACCGCTCGATGGAAGCCTACGAGGGGGCCTTCGACGACGGCACGACGATGGTGCTGTCGCCGGACAGCGAGTTCTTCCGCTACTTCAACGAGGCGACCCCGGTGCCGAAAGAGTACAAATAAGCCTCTGATGCGCATCCTTCGGACGCCCCGGATTTGATCCGGGGCGCCTCAGGATGAGGCGGTCATGTATCCTCATCCTGAGGAGCGAGCGCATGCGAGCGCCTCGAAGGATGAATGATTTCTAGATCGCAATGGGAAACCCAATGACAGTGTTCCTAACCGCCCTCGGTCTCGCCATCGTGATCGAGGGCGTTTGCTATGCGCTGTTCCCGGACGCCATGAAGAAGATGATGCTGCACGTGCTGGCGCAGCCGACCTCGACGCTCAGGGCCTTCGGCATCGGCGCCGCGGCGGTCGGGGTCGTCATCGTCTGGTTGGTGCGGGGGTAGGGCAGCGCTGATCGCGCCTCAGCCGTCCGGGCTTTACACGGCGCGGCTGGAAGACCACCTCAATGGGAGCGGGATGCGTCGTCTCCCGGGCGGCGGCGTCGCATGAGTCCGACACGTGAAGGAGGACAAATGACCGACTATCGGCACAATCCGGCCACCGCGAAAAAGCCCGAGGAGCTTGAGACCGCCGAGATGCGCCAGGGCACGCGGGGACGCGGCACCTATTATGCGCTTTTCCTCGGGACGGCCGTGGCCGCTATCGCGATTACGCTCGTGGCGTTGACGATCTCGTAGCGCTCACGGCGCCTCGCCCTCGCTGCCCAGTTCGGCGAACAGCACCCCGTCGGCGCCGTCGGTGTCGAAGGCGCGGTCGCTCGCTCGCGGGTCGAGCGGTTTGACGGCATACAGTTTCTCGTCGCTGAGGCCGCTGGTCAGCGCCTGCGACTCGTTGCCGACGGTGTCGACGTCGGCCTGCTCTCGCTTGTCCATGGCGACGGCGAGGCGCAATGCCTCGCCCGCGCTGTCGGCGCGGACGATGACCTCGTTCCACATGCGGTGGCTCAGCCAGCGCGGATCGTCGGGCTGGGCGACCGGTTCGATCTTCCATAGGCTCATCTCGGTGCGCTCCTTCCGGTACCGGTGAACGGGCGGCGCTTTTGCGCCCGCGCCGCGTTCCCCTCGGGTTCGTCACAACCCTTCACGTGGAAAGTATCAAAACCAGGGTCAATGGGAAGCGCTCGTGCGGCAGTTCAGGTCGCTCTCCACCGCGAAGTGGGGGAGAGGCAGGTGAGGGGGAGGTTAGCGTCCGTCAGGCGGATTTTCCCCGAAGCACTGGACACGGCCACTTTGCCGACACATTTCTACCGTAACTGGACGAGCCGCGCCCAGCCGTGCACATTATTGTTTCGCGATTCAAAGCAGAGGTATTTCCGACGATGAAACACGCCCGCGTCCGCACGCATCCGAAGGCGATTGCCAAAGCCGAAGACCAATCCCAGGCCGCGATCTGGCTGGCCCGCCTTCTCGCGGTGCTGGCGGCGATGGCCATCGCGCTGCAGGCCTCGGGCGCGTTCGCCAAGGCGGCGCCGGAGACCTTCTCCGGCCTAGCCAAGAAACTGCTGCCCACCGTCGTCAACATCTCGACGACGCAGACGGTCAACGGCGGCCCTGGCCTCGACATTCCGCAACTGCCGCCGGGCTCGCCGTTCGAGGATTTCTTCAAGGACTTCTTCGAGCGCAACCAGCCGCAGCAGCGCTCGCGCAAGGCGACCTCGCTGGGGTCCGGCTTCATCGTCGATCCCAAGGGTTTCATCGTCACCAACAACCACGTGATCCAGGACGCCGACGAGATTTCCGTGATCCTGCACGACGACACGCGCCTCAAGGCCGAGATCGTCGGGCGTGACCCGAAAACCGACATCGCGGTGCTCAAGGTCGAGTACGACGGCGATCTGCCGGTCGCGGACCTCGGCGATTCCGACAGGATCGAGGTCGGCGACTGGATCGTCGCCATCGGCAACCCGTTCGGCCTCGGCGGCACGGTGACGGCGGGCATCATTTCGGCGCGCGGCCGCGACATCAATTCCGGCCCCTATGACGACTATCTGCAGACCGATGCCTCGATCAACCGCGGCAACTCGGGCGGACCGATGTTCAACCTCGACGGGGAGGTGATCGGCGTCAACACGGCGATCTTCTCGCCGACCGGCGGCAGCGTCGGCATCGGCTTCGCGGTGCCGACCTCGACCGCGTCGCCGGTGATCCGGCAACTGATCAAGAACGGCGAGGTGCGGCGCGGCTGGCTTGGCGTGCACATCCAGTCGGTGACGCCCGAAATCGCCGAGAGCCTCGGCCTCGAAGACGCCAGGGGCGCGATGGTCGCGAGCGTCGTCGAGGACGGTCCGGCGGCCAGTTCCGACATCAAGGCCGGTGACGTGATCCTCGAATTCGGCGGCGTCGAGGTGCCGGAAATGCGGCGCCTGCCGCGCATCGTCGCCGACGTCGAGCCGGACACCACCGTCGACGTGGTGGTCTGGCGCGAAAGCGAGGAGAAGACCGTCAAGGTGACCGTCGGCACCCTCAAGGAAGCGCCGCCCGAGGTCGCGTCGGCGGATCCGCAGAGCACCGGCGCCGAGCGCCCGGTCGAGGGGCTGGGCCTCAAGGTCGCGGCGCTCGACCCGGGGATGCGCGAGCGCTTCAAACTGGGCGAAAACGCCAAGGGCGTGGTGGTGACCGAGGTCGACGCCTCCGGGCCCGCCGCCGAGAAGGGCCTGCAGCCGGGCGACCGTATCATCCAGGTCAGCCAGGCCGACGTCGCGACCCCCGACGACGTGACCCGCAAGGTCGACGAGGCCAAGGCGCAGGGCCGCAAGTCGGTGCTGTTGCGCGTCGAAAGCCAGCAGGGGCTGCGCTTCGTCGCCATCCGCATCGACAAGGGGTGATTGGCGCATATAAACAACTGCGTCATCCCGGGCGTTAGCCGAGCCCGCAGCCGGATAGGCTGAGGGCGCGAGGCTTACGGTCCGGGACCCATGGAGCGGTTCGCGACAAACTCGGAATGGGTCCCGGCTCAAGGCCGGGATGACGGTTTTATATCACCCACGAATTCCTCGACCCGGTATCCCTGTGCGTACAACAGCCCGGTGAGGTCGGCATGATCGAGACGCGCCGGCGCCTCGGCGCGGACGCTGGGTTTGCCGCGGTAGGCGACGCCCAGGCCCGCCGCCTTCAGCATCGGCAGATCGTTGGCGCCGTCGCCGACGCTAAGCGTTTCCGCCAGCGACAGACCGTGTTCGGCGGCCCGCGCGATCAGGGTCTGGAGTTTGACGTCTTTGTCGAGGATCGGCTCGACGACGTCGCCGGTGAGCCGGCCGTTCTCGATGATGAAGTCGTTGGAAAGATCCGCGTGAAAGCCGCAGCGTTCGCCGACCCGTGACGTGAAGTACTTGAAGCCCCCCGACACCAGCACGCAATGCGCGCCCGCCGCCGCCATGGTGCGGACCAGGGTCGCGGCGCCCGGCGACAGCTCGACCTGCCGGTAGGCGCTTTCTAGCGCGTCCGCGGAAAGCCCCTTCAGCATGCCGACGCGCGCCTTGAGCGCGTCCTTGAAATCCAGTTCGCCGTTCATGGCGCGCGCCGTGATCGCCGCGATTTCGTCGCCGAGCCCGGCGTGTGCGGCGAGGTCGTCAAGGGTTTCGCCGGTGACGATGGTGCTGTCCATGTCGGCGAGCAGGAGATTCTTGCGGCGATGTGCCGCTTCCTGCGCGATGACGTCGACCGGGGTCCGGCCGGCGATGTCGCGGGCCGCCGCCTCGGCCTGGTCGTCCGCGATCATCTCGAAGCCGATGTCGGCGGCGATACCGTCACATAACCAGACCGGCGATGCGGTTTCCGCCCCAAGGGTGTTGAGGGCGGCGCGAACTTCGCCAACAATGCGGTCGGTGAGCGGAGCCGCCTCGGGTGCGATCAGGGTCAGGACGGATTGCATGCGGGCCGGCTCCGGGAGAAATCTTCGGGTTATCGGGGGCACACGTTGGACGATTTACAGCCGGTTGTCATCATCGCCGGGCCGACCGCGAGCGGGAAGACGGATTTGGCCCTGAATGCGGCTAAATTGGTTAACGGCGAGGTGGTCAATGCGGACTCCATGCAGGTTTATGCAGAATTATGCATATTGACCGCGCGGCCCACCGACGCCGAGATGGACGGTGTGCCGCACCACCTGTTCGGCTGTCTTTCGGCGTCGGAACGTTGCTCGGCGGGTCGCTGGCTGGCGCTGGCACAGGATGTGCTGGCGGATATTCATGCCCGCGGGCGCGTGCCGATCATCGCCGGGGGCACCGGGTTGTACCTCAGGGCGTTGACGGACGGGCTGGCGGAAGTTCCTGAAATTCCAGCGGAAATCGTCACCGACGTTAGTGCGCATTATGATGCGATCGGCGGTGCGGCGTTCCGGGCCGAGCTTGCCGCCGTCGACGCGGAAGCCGCCGAACGGCTTCCCGATAACGACCGTCAGCGCCTCGTTCGCGCCGCCGCGGTGTTCGCCCGGACCGGCCGCACGCTCACCGCCTGGCAGTCGGACCAGCCCGCCGGGCCTGGCTATGCCGCTGATTATACGACGGTTTTGCTAATGCCGCCGCGCGATGAAATGTATGCCGCCATCGATGCGCGCTTCGACCGGATGATGGGTGCGGGTGCGCTCGAAGAAGCCAGGGAATTCAAGGGCTTGGGCCTGACCGAGGACCTGCCGGCGATGCGCGCCGTCGGCGTTGCCGAGCTGATGCGGCATCTGAATGGCGAGATCGATCTGGAGACCGCGGTCAGCAAGGCGAAGACGGCGTCGCGGCAGCTCGCGAAACGGCAGATGACCTGGTTTAGGCGCCAGATTCGTACCGATTTCGTCGCAGATGAGAAATTTTCGAAAAGAGATAATGAGCGAATCTTTTCATTTATTCGCAAGTTTTTGTTGACCGCCGAGGCATGAGCCTCTAGGTTGCCGCCGCTCCCACTGGGCGGGGGTTCTATGACACGGTTTTGGACGGTCGGGGGCCGCGGTTGCCGACCGTCGATTATTGTTTGCTGAACGCACAAGGAACGGACTGATGAGTACGACGAAAATATCCGGCGCTGAGATCATCCTGAAGGCCCTGGCCGATCAGGGTGTCGAGGTCGTATTCGGCTATCCGGGCGGCGCCGTGCTTCCGATCTACGATGCGTTCTTTCAGCAAAACCAGATCCGTCACATCCTCGTCCGCCAGGAAGGCGGCGCCGTTCATGCGGCGGAAGGCTATGCGCGATCGACCGGCAAGGTCGGTGTCGTGCTGGTGACGTCCGGTCCCGGCGCGACCAATGCGGTGACCGGTCTGACCGACGCGCTCATGGACAGCATTCCGATCGTCTGTCTGACCGGCCAGGTGCCGACGCATCTGATCGGCAACGACGCGTTCCAGGAGTGCGACACCACCGGCATCACGCGCCCCTGCACCAAGCACAACTACCTTGTGAAGGACGTGAAGGACCTGTCCAAGGTCATGCACGAGGCGTTCCACGTCGCGCGCTCCGGCCGTCCCGGCCCGGTCGTCATCGACCTGCCGAAAGACGTCTGCATGGCGAAGGAAGACTACACGCCGAAAGAGGAAATCGATCTCAAGAAGTATCAGCCGCGCAAGAAACCGGAAGCGGACAAAGTCGAGGCCGCCGTCGACCTGATCGCCAACGCCAAGAAGCCGGTGTTCTATTGCGGCGGTGGCGTCATCAACTCCGGGCCTGAGGCCTCCAAGCTGCTGACCGAATTCGTGCGCGAAACCGGCTATCCGTGCACGCTGACCCTGATGGGGCTCGGCGCGTTCCCGGCATCGGACAAGCAGTTCCTCGGCATGCTGGGAATGCACGGCACGTACGAAGCCAACATGTCCATGCACGACTGTGACGTGATGGTCTGCGTCGGCGCGCGCTTCGACGACCGCATCACCGGGCGCCTGGATGCGTTCGCGCCCGGTGCCAAGAAGATCCACATTGATATCGATCCGAGCTCGATCAACAAGAACGTCAAGGTCGACGTTCCGATCGTCGGCGACGTGACGCACGTCCTCAAGGACATGATCAAGGTCTGGAAGGACAAGAAGTGCAAGCCGGACGCCAAGGCGCTCGACAAGTGGTGGGCGCAGATCGCCGACTGGCGCGCAGTCGACTCGCTCAAGTTCACGCAGGGCGAAGAGTTGATCAAGCCGCAATACGTGCTGCAGCGGCTGAACGCGATGACCCAGGGCAAGGATGCCTACTTCACCACCGAGGTCGGCCAGCACCAGATGTGGGCGGCCCAGTACCTCGGTTTCGACGAGCCCAACCGCTGGATGACGTCGGGCGGTCTCGGCACCATGGGCTACGGGCTGCCGTCGGCCATGGGTGTGCAGATCGCACATCCGGAAAGCCTGGTCGTCGACATTTCCGGCGAGGCGTCGTTCCTCATGAACATGCAGGAACTGTCGACCATCGCGCAGTACCGGCTTCCCGTTAAATGCCTGATTTTGAATAATTTCTACATGGGCATGGTGCGCCAGTGGCAGGAGCTTCTGCACGGCGGGCGCTATTCGGAAAGCTACATGGACAGCCTGCCCGACTTCGTCAAGCTGGCCGACACCTTCGGCATGGTCGGCCTGCGCACCACCAAGCCGGGCGAGGTCGACGACGTGCTGAAGGAGATGATCGAGACCGACCGGCCGGTCATCGCCGACGTGCAGGTCGACCCCGCCGAGAACTGCTTCCCGATGATCCCGTCGGGGGCGGCGCACAACGAAATGCTTCTGGGCCCTGACGACAAGGCCGAAAAGCCGGTGTCGGAAGAGGGTATGGTCCTCGTCTGAGCGACGGGCGACCATGACCTCGTAACAAGGACAAGAAGCATGACAATCGACCAGCAGATCAATTTCCACACCATTTCGGTTCTCGTGGACAACGAGCCCGGTGTGCTTGCGCGCGTCATCGGCTTGTTTTCCGGGCGCGGCTACAACATCGAAAGCCTGACGGTGGCCGAGGTGGATATCGAGAAGGCCATTTCGCGGATTACCATCGTCACGTCCGGCACGGAAATGATCATCGAGCAGATCAAGGCGCAGCTCGGTCGCCTGGTGCCGGTGCACAGGGTTTCCGACCTGACCCTCGACGGCCCGCACGTCGAGCGCGAACTGGCGCTGGTCAAGGTTGTCGGCACCGGCGAGAAACGCGTCGAAAGTCTGCGCATCGCCGACATCTTCCGCGCCCGTGTCGTCGACAGCACCAACGAAAGCTTCGTCTTCGAGATCGTCGGCGATACCGGCAAGCTCAACGCGTTTATCGACCTGATGCGGCCGCTCGGCCTCGTCGACATTTCCCGGACCGGCGTTGCCGCCATTGCGCGTGGGGTCGAGGGGCTGTAAAAACCCTCCAATTCCGGCGGATTACGAATTCATCGAAGAAACACCCAGATCTCAGGGGAGAGAAAAATGCGAGTTTATTACGACCGTGACGCGGACGTTAACCTGATCAAAGGCAAGAAAGTCGCCGTTATCGGCTACGGCAGCCAGGGGCATGCCCATGCCCTCAACCTCCGCGACAGCGGTGTCGCCGAAGTGGCCATCGGCCTGCGTGAAGGTTCCGGCAGCGCCAAGAAGGCCGAAGGCGAAGGCCTCAAGGTCATGAGCCCGGCCGACGCCGCCAAATGGGCCGACGTCGTCATGGTGCTGACGCCGGACGAAGGCCAGGCCGCGCTTTACCGCGACCACCTGGCGGACAACCTGCAGGAAGGCGCCGCGCTGGCGTTCGCGCACGGCCTCAATGTGCACTTCCAGTTGATCGAACCGCGCCCCGACCTCGACGTCTTCATGATCGCGCCTAAGGGCCCGGGCCACACGGTGCGTTCCGAATACGTCCGTGGCGCCGGCGTACCGTGCCTCGTCGCCGTGCACCAGGACGGCACCGGCAATGCTCTCGAAGTCGCGCTCAGCTACGCGTCGGGTATCGGCGGCGGCCGTTCGGGCATCATCGAAACCACCTTCCGCGAGGAATGCGAAACCGACCTGTTCGGTGAGCAGGCCGTGCTCTGCGGCGGTCTCTCGCACCTCATCATGGCCGGGTATGAAACCCTCGTTGAAGCCGGTTACGCGCCGGAAATGGCGTATTTCGAGTGCTGCCACGAGGTCAAGCTGATCGTCGACCTGATCTACGAGGGCGGCATCGCCAACATGCGCTATTCGGTTTCCAACACTGCGGAGTACGGCGACTATGCCTCTGGCCCGCGGGTTATCACGGACGAGACCAAACAGCGCATGAAGGACATCCTGACGGACATCCAGACCGGCCGCTTCGTGAAAGACTTCATGACCGAAAACGCGACCGGTCAGGCCAGCTTCAAGGCCTCTCGCCGCCTCGCCGCCGAGCATGGCGTCGAAGTGGTCGGCGAAAAGCTCCGCGCCATGATGCCGTGGATCGCCGAAAACCAGCTCGTCGACAAGACCAAGAACTGATCCGGCATCGCCGGATCATCCCGGCGCAGGCCGGGATCTCGACGAACGGGCTTTCGTCGCCCCCATCCTTCGAGACGCCCCGGACGGTGTCCGGGGCTCCTCAGGATGAGGCGAAATGAAAACGAAATCGGCCCCGGAGCACCGGGGCCGCTTTTTTTTTGGGGACTAGGCCGGTCCCCGAATTCCCGCCTTTTTCCTTGCGTTTTCGGGCGTTAAGCTTATGGAAACGCTATCGTGACACTGTCCGGAGACGGAATTGTCCCGCTTCCGGACAAACGAGGGGGTGCGTTATGGCAAAAGGCCAGGATAAAGACCGCGTCGTCATCTTCGACACGACGCTGCGGGACGGCGAGCAGTCGCCCGGCTGCTCGATGAACCTGGAGGAAAAGCTCCGCGTTGCCGAGGTTTTGGCGGGCATGGGCGTCGACGTCATCGAGGCCGGCTTCCCGATCGCTTCCACGGGCGACTTCGAGGCCGTCAACGAGATCGCCAAGAGCGTCAAAGGCCCTGCCATCTGCGGGCTTTCGCGTGCCACCAAGGGCGACATCGACCGCGCCGCCGAAGCCCTGAAACCGGCCGAGCGCAAGCGCATCCACACCTTTATTTCCACCTCGCCGCTGCACATGAAATACAAGCTGCAGATGGAACCGGACGCCGTGCACCAGGCGGTCATCGACAGCGTTTCGCACGCGCGCACCTACACCGACGACGTCGAATGGTCGCCGGAGGACGGGTCCCGCACCGAGCACGATTTCCTGTGCCGCTGCGTCGAAAGCGCCATCGACGCCGGTGCCACGACGATCAACATTCCCGATACCGTCGGCTATGCCGTGCCGGACGAGTTCGGGGCGCTGATCGAGATGCTCATGAACCGGGTGCCGAACATCGACAAGGCGGTGATTTCCGTCCATTGCCACAATGACTTGGGTCTGGCCGTCGCCAATTCGCTGGCCGCCGTCAAGGCCGGCGCGCGGCAGGTCGAGTGCACCATCAACGGCATCGGTGAGCGGGCCGGCAACGCGTCTATGGAAGAAATCGTTATGGCGCTCAGGACCCGCGCCGACGTCATGCCGTATACGACCAACATCGTCACAGAACACATCATGAAGGCGTCGCGGCTGCTGTCGTCGATTACCGGCTTCCAGGTGCAGCCCAACAAGGCCATCGTCGGCGCCAACGCGTTCGCCCACGAAAGCGGTATCCATCAGGACGGAGTCCTGAAGAACGCTGAAACATACGAGATCATGACGCCAGAATCGGTCGGCCTGACCAAATCGAATATCGTGCTCGGCAAGCATTCCGGCCGCCACGCGTTCAAGGACAAGGTCCGCGATCTCGGTTACGACCTGGGCGACAACGCGCTGCAGGCGGCGTTCAAGCGTTTCAAGGATCTGGCGGACCTGAAGAAAGAGGTTTTCGACGAGGATATCATCGCGTTGATCGACGACCAAGGCTCGGGCGCCGAGGAAGCGTTGGCACTGGTCTCGCTCGAGGTTAACTGCGGCACCGTGCACAACCCGCCCAAGGCGGCGATGACCATGCGTGTCCTGGGCCGGGAGCAATCCTGCGACGCCACCGGCGATGGCCCGGTCGACGCGGCCTTTAACTGCATCAAGACGCTTTTTCCGCACGATGCGCGGTTGCAGCTCTACCAGGTGCATGCTGTGACCGAGGGCACAGACGCACAGGCCGAGGTCTCGGTACGACTTGAAGAGGCGGGCCGTACCGTCAACGGCATGGCCGCCGACACCGACACCCTCGTGGCGAGCTGCCGCGCCTACATTATGGCTTTGAACAAACTATTGGTAAAAAGACAAAAAACCGCGCCCGAAGCGCTTTCGGCCTAGTAATGACGGTCGCCGTTTTCTATAAACGCGGGGGTATCGGATTCGATGAACTATAAGGCTGTATTGGATATTTGAGCCTATGCTTTCGAGACTTTTCGGATTTCTCTCCGCCGATATGGCGATCGACCTCGGGACGGCGAACACGCTGGTGTACGTCAAGGGCCGCGGGATCGTCCTCAACGAACCGTCCGTCGTCGCCATCGCCGAGGTAAAGGGCAAGAAACAGGTTCTGGCCGTCGGCGAGGAAGCCAAACAGATGTTGGGCCGGACACCGGGTAACATCCGCGCCATCCGACCCTTGCGCGACGGCGTCATCGCCGACTTCGAAGTCGCCGAGGAGATGATCAAGTACTTCATCCGCAAGGTGCACAATCGCCGCACCTTCGCGAGCCCCTTGGTCGTGGTCTGCGTGCCGTCCGGCTCGACCGCCGTCGAACGCCGCGCCATTCAGGAATCGGCCGAAAGCGCAGGGGCGCGGAAGGTATATCTGATCGAGGAACCGATGGCCGCCGCCATCGGCGCCGGTTTGCCGGTGACCGAGCCCACGGGCTCGATGGTCGTCGACATCGGCGGCGGCACGACCGAGGTCGCGGTGCTGTCGCTGGGCGGCATCGTCTATTCACGTTCCGTCCGCGTCGGTGGCGACAAGATGGACGAGGCCATCATCGCCTACATCCGCCGCAATCATAACCTGCTGGTCGGTGAAGGCTCGGCGGCGCGCATCAAGGAAGAAATCGGCTCCGCCTGTCCGCCCGACGACGGCGATGGTCGCACCATGGAAATCAAGGGTCGCGACCTGATGAACGGCGTGCCCAAGGAACTGGTAATCTCGGAAAGACAGATCGCCGAGAGCCTGTCGGAACCGGTCGGCGCCATCATCGAGGCGGTCAAGGTCGCTCTCGAACACACGGCGCCGGAATTGGCCGCCGACATCGTCGACAAAGGCATCGTGTTGACCGGCGGCGGGGCGTTGTTGGGCAATATCGATTTCGTGCTGCGGCATTCCACCGGCCTGCCGGTGTCGATCGCCGACGATCCGTTGAGCTGCGTGGTTCTGGGAACCGGCCGTGCGCTCGAGGAAATGAAGCGTCTGAAGGACGTCCTGACGACCATGTACTGATTCCGGCGCAAATTGCCGGCACGTCGTCATGCAGTGGTCAGGTTAAAGAAGTTTACTGTGGCCGGATGACCTTCGCGGTTCGGCCGCGATTCCTGGGCATCAACGCGAAGACTGGGTGATTCGGTTTGAACGACCGCGAACGTTCCATCAGCCGCATTGCCGCGCCGGTCAGGACCTTTGCGCAGCGCTTTGCTTACATCGGTCTGATCGTGACCGCGGCGGCGCTCATGCTTGTCGGAAAAATGGAACCGGCGGCCTTCGAGCGTGCACGTGCACATGTCACCGACGCGGTGGCGCCGATCCTGGACGCGGTGTCGCGGCCGCTTGACGCCGCGCACGACATGATCGGCGAGGGCAAGACGCTGCTGGCGCTTAGGGAAGAAAACGCCCGGCTGCGTGCCAGCCAGGACCGGCTTCTGCAATGGCAGGCCATCGCCCGCAAGCTGGAAACCGAGAACAAGGCGCTGCGCGAGTTGCTGAACTTCGTGCCGGCGCCGGGCACCCAAAGCATTTCCGCCCGCGTCATCGGCGACAGTGGCGGCGCGTTCGCGCGGACCATGATCCTTAACGCCGGATCGCGCGACGGTGTGCGCAAGGGGCAGGCGGTGATCACCGGTGCCGGGCTGGTCGGACGCGTGCAGGAAGTGGGGCTGCGCTCGTCGCGGCTGCTGTTGCTGGCCGATCTTAACTCGCGTATCCCCGTGGTGATCGAAAGCTCGCGGGTGCGCGGCGTGATCGCCGGCACCAACGGCGAGACGCTGCGTCTTGTGCATCTACCGCCGGACGTGGTCGCGGCACCGGGCGACCGGATCGTGACGTCGGGACACGGCGGCGCGTTGCCGCCGGGGTTGCCGATTGGCGTCGTCAGCGTCGCTGGCGAAAGCAGTATCGAGGTCGAGCCCTTCGTTGACCCGGCACGCCTTGAGATCGTCCAGGTTCTGGACTACGGCCTCGACGGCATTATCGAGTTCAAGGCCGGGCGCGGCGAGAAAACGAGGTAATCGAAGGCGATGAAACCGACCTTCTGGCACCGTATCGACAAATTCGCCCGGGATCTGACGCCGTTCGCGCTGACCTTCGTGCTGGTGGTGATCGGCGCCATCCCGTTCCACATTCCCGGGTTCGCGCAAGTGGCGCCCCTGCTGGCGATGATCGGCATCTATTTTTGGACGGTTTACCGGCCCGACCTGATGCCGTCGGCGGCGGTATTTCTGATCGGCTTGCTGCACGATTTCCTGTCCGGGTTGCCGGTCGGGGTCAGCGCGCTGATCTTTCTGGCGGTGCAGGGCGCGGCGCTGGCGCAGCGCTCGTTCTTCTTCGGCAAGTCGTTCGTTATCGTGTGGATCGGTTTTCTGTTCGTTGCCGCCGGCGCGTTGGTGCTGGAGTGGCTGGTGCTTTCGGTAATCCTTGGCGAAGTGATCCAGGCACGCTCCGCGCTTTATCAATTCGGTCTTACGGTCGCCGTATTCCCGGTGCTGGCGTGGCTGTTCACGCGCTGGCAGCAAGCTTTTCTGCAGGTTGAGTAGGGCATGAACAGGGATCCGGACCGCCATAAGGTATTTACCCGCCGTGCCGCGATGCTCGCCGGGGGCAAGGCGGTGCTGCTGACGGCATTGTGCGGCCGGCTTTATTACCTGCAGGTGGTCGAAGCCGACCGCTACGCGACGCTGGCCGACGAGAACCGCATCAACCTGCGCCTGCTGGCCCCGCCCAGGGGCCGCATCATCGACCGTTTCGGCCGCCCGCTGGCGGAAAACCAGCAGAACTACCGCCTGCAGCTGGTGCCCGAGGACGTCAAGGGTAACGAAATCGACGAGGTGCTGCAGCACGTCCAGAAGATCGTCACGCTGACCGATGGTGACAAGCGCCGCATCATCCGCGAGGTGCGCCGCAACCGCGCTTTCGTGCCGGTGACGCTCAAGGAAAATCTGAGTTGGTCCGAGGTGGCGCGGATCGAGATCAACGCCCCCGACCTGCCGGGATTGATGATCGACGTCGGCCGCAGCCGCCGTTATCCCTACGGGCCCGAGGCGGCGCACGTGCTGGGCTATGTCGCCGCGGTGTCGGAGAACGATCTGGACGACGATCCGCTGTTGAAGCTGCCCGGTTTCCGCGTCGGTCGCGCCGGCATCGAGAAAGTGCACGACATGGACCTGCGCGGCACCGGCGGTAGCTCGGAGGTCGAGGTCAACGCCTTCGGCCGTATGATCCGCGAGTTGTCCCGCCGCGAGGGCCAGCCCGGCGCCGAGGTCATGTTGACCCTCGATATGGGTCTTCAGGAATATATCGCCAAGCGCCTGGGCGCCGAGAGCGCGTCGGTGGTCGTCATGGACGTGCGCAACGGCGACGTGCTGGCGATGGTGTCGAACCCGGCATACGATTCCAATGACTTCAACCGCGGTCTCAGCACCGCCGAATGGCAGCGCCTGGTCAACAACGAGCGTTCGCCGCTGATCAACAAATCGATCGCCGGCGTCTATTCGCCGGGCTCGACGTTCAAGATGATGGTGCTGCTGGCGGCGCTGGAAAAGGGTGTGATCTCGCCCGACCACAAGGTGCATTGTTCCGGCGAGTATGATTTGGGCGACGCCAAGTTCCACTGCTGGAAACGCCGTGGGCACGGCTTCGTCGATGCCATGGAGGCGATCACCGAAAGCTGCGACGTCTATTTCTACGAGATCGCCAAGCGCACAGGTATCGACCGTATCGCCGCGACGGCGCGCAAGTTCGGCCTCGACGCACCGACCGGGATCGACCTGCCCGGCGAGCAGGGCGGCCTGATCCCGACCCGCGACTGGAAGCGGGCCACCCGTGACGAGCCCTGGCACCAGGGCGAGACGGTGATCGCCGGCATCGGCCAGGGCTTCGTGCTGCTGACGCCGCTGCAACTGGCGCTGATGACGGCAAGGCTCGCCAACGGCGGCCGCGCCATCAAGCCGCACCTGACCCGCGCCATCGGCAATACGCCCGAGGCACGCCGCCAACCCTCGGCCATTCCGTCCATGAACATTCCGCCGGGCCATCTCGCGCTCGTGACCGAGGCCATGAACCGGGTCGTCAATCATCCGACCGGCACCGCGCGCCGGTCGGAGACCGGGATCGAGGATTTCCCCATGGCCGGCAAGACCGGCACCGTGCAGGTGCGCAGGATTTCCAAGCTCGAACGCGAGCAGGGCGTGCGCAAGAACGAGGAACTGCCGTGGAAGTACCGCGACCATGCGCTGTTCGTCGGCTTCGCCCCGGTCGAGAACCCGCGTTACGCGATTTCGGTCGTCGTCGAGCACGGCGGCGGCGGTTCGTCGACGGCGGCGCCGATTGCCAAGGACGTGCTGGTCGAGGCCTATAACCGGGGCTCCGCCGGGCCCGGCGTCGCCATCGCCGGCAAGGACCAACCGCACCGTACCGGCGGGCAAGCGTCGGCCGAAACGGCGGATAGTGTCCCCACGGCGACCGAACTGGCGACCCGGTCGGAGGACGGCACCTAATGCGCTCGGGCCTCTCCACTCCCGAACTGACGCTGGCGCGCAAGCTGATCTCCATCAATTGGCTGCTGGTGTTGCTGATCGGGCTCGCCGCCACGGTCGGGTTCGCCATGCTCTATTCGGCGGCCAACGGCAACATGCAGCCGTGGGCAGAGCGGCAGATGATGCGCTTCGCGTTCGCGGTCGGGGTGATGATCGTCGTCGCCACCGTCAACATCCGCATCTGGCTCCGGTATGCCTATGTACTCTATTTCATGGCGTTGGCGCTTTTGGTCGCCGTCGAGGCGGCCGGCTTCGTCGGCATGGGGGCGCAGCGCTGGCTGTCGCTGGGTTTCGTCAACATCCAGCCCTCGGAATTGATGAAGATCTTCCTGGTGCTGGCGCTGGCACGCTATTTCAACGCCAGCGCGATGGAGGACATCGGCTCCATCCCGCGGCTGATCGTGCCGATCGCGCTGATTGTCGCGCCGACGATCCTGATCCTGCGCCAGCCCGACCTCGGCACCGCGATCATGGTCGCGATGACCGGCGGTGCGGTGCTGTTCCTGGCGGGCGTTCGGCTTTGGAAGTTCGCGGTCATCGGCATCGGCGCGCTGGCGGCGGCGCCGATTGCGTGGCAGTTCCTGCACGGCTATCAGAAAAAGCGCGTGCTGACGTTCCTGAACCCCGAAACCGACCCCTTGGGCGCCGGCTATCATATTATCCAGTCGAAGATCGCGCTCGGCTCCGGCGGGCTCATGGGCAAGGGGTTCATGCTCGGCCCGCAGAGCCATCTGCACTTTCTGCCGGAGATGCAGACCGACTTCATCTTCACGATGCTGGCCGAGGAATTCGGCCTCGTCGGCGGGCTCGGCCTGATCCTCCTCTATGCGCTGATCGTCACCTACGGGATCGTTATTGCCATCAAGTCGAGGAACCAGTTCGGCCGGCTGGTGGCGGGCGGCATCACGACGACGTTCTTCCTCTATGTGTTCATCAACATCGCCATGGTGACGGGGATCATTCCGGTGGTCGGCGTGCCGCTGCCGCTGGTCAGCTACGGCGGCACGGTGATGCTGACACTGATGATCGGTTTCGGGCTCATCATCGGCGTCGGTGTGCACCGGGACGTGCCGGTCGGCCGCCGCGGCGAGGCCGAAGGGCTGTAGGCCGGACGGGCGTGTTGGAAAAGGACGTGTCCCTTAGCGTGATACCCGGGCCAAGCCATCTTGCGGGATCGGGCCGGGTTTGCTATATCCGCCGCTCTCCGAAAGGGCGGGGCGTTCACGATGACCCGGCCCGCATTGGGGGCGCATAGCTCAGTTGGTAGAGCAGCTGACTCTTAATCAGCGGGTCCAAGGTTCGAGTCCTTGTGCGCCCACCAAGCTCAGTCTCGAAATGACGGTTTAATATTGTCGCTGGCGGCATATGCTTTCGCGTCACCGTTATATCAATTCGCCCGGAGGAAATATGTTCGAGGAATCCGACGTTTCGCTGGAGGTTATTACGCTGCGGCTGTTCATCGCGGCCGTTTGCGGTCTGTTGATCGGCTGGGAGCGGGAGCGAAAGAACAAACCCGCCGGACTGAAGACTCATATGCTGGTCTGTATCGGTTCGGCCACGTTCTTTCTGATATTCATCGAGTTCGCCCTGGGCGGGCTGAAAGACGCGGAGGGCCTCTCGCCGGACCCGTCACGGGTGATCGAGGGCGTTATCACGGGGATCGGGTTTCTCGGTGCCGGCGCGTTTATCCGCGGCGGCAGCGACGTCTCCGGTCTGACCACCGGCGCCGGCATCTGGGTTGCGGGCGGTATCGGCCTCGCGTGCGGCGCCGGATATTTCCAGATCGCGGGTGTCGTGACCACTTTCACGCTGCTGACGCTGCTGATCGCCGGCTGGATAGAAATGCGGTTCCGCGCAAAAGAGGGTAGCCAGTCGGAATGAACCGGCGGCCGGGGGAAACAGGTGCTCCGGTTGAACCGCCGCTAGCCGACGTGTTACCCCTTGCAGGCAACCACAACCGGGTCCGAGCCCGCCCCGTCTGGTCCGGTCACTGGCGCCGGCGGTGAGGGTTAGGCCCTTCGCGCGGGCGGATCGTCCCCCGCCGGTTCCCATCGGAAAAACGGGTGCTGGATGTCATCGGAACACAAGAACTTCGACAAACGCTTCGCGTCCTTATTGGACGATATGAATCTTCTGAAATCGGAAAGCTTCATCGGCGGTGCGTGGACCGCGAACGGATCGGGCACCACGTTCGATGTCACCGATCCGGCCGACGGCTCATATGTGGCGACGGTGTCCGCGCTCGAGGCCGCCGAAAGTACCGCCGCCGTCGATGCCGCCGACGCGGCATTCCCTGACTGGGGCTGGGCCTTGCCGCAGGTGCGCGCGGGCTACCTCAAACGCTGGTATGACCTGATGCTGGCCCACAAGGAGGATCTGGCCAGGATCATGTCGGTGGAGCAGGGCAAGCCGCTTTCCGAGGCGCGGGGCGAGATCGACTACGCGGCGTCGTTCGTCGAGTTCTATGCCGAGGAAGCCAAGCGTCCCAACATCGAATCCGTCACGTCCCACCTCGAGGACGCGGAAATGGAGGTCTGGCGCGAGCCCAAGGGCGTTGCCGGGCTGGTGACGCCGTGGAATTTCCCGGCCGCCATGCTGACTCGCAAGGCCTCCGCCGCGCTTGCCGCCGGCTGTACGGTCGTCGCGCACCCGTCGCACGAAACGCCGCTGTCGGCGCTGGCGCTGGCCCGGTTGGCGGAGATGGCCGAATTCCCAAAGGGTATCTTCAACGTCGTCGCCGGGGAACCCGACACGGTGGTTTCGCCGTGGATGGACGATGCGCGCGTCCGCGTGCTGTCGTTCACCGGCTCGACGCGCATCGGCAAGATGCTTTACGGCAGGTCCGCCGACACGCTGAAACACCTGGTGTTGGAACTGGGCGGGCACGCACCGTTCCTGCTGTTCGGCGACGCCGATATGGATCTGGCGGTCTCCGAAGCCGTGAAGGCCAAGTTCGCGACCAGCGGTCAGGACTGCCTGGCGGCGAACCGCTTCTTCGTGCACCGCAGCGTTTACGATGAATTCTGCACACGGTTCGCGGCGGAGATCGAGAACCTGAGCGTCGGGCCGGGGCTGGACGACTGCGATATCGGCCCCTTGATGAACCCCGCCGCCGTCAAGAAACAGATCGAGCATGTCGAGGACGCCAGAGCCAAGGGCGCGAAAGTGGTCGTCGGTGGCGGCCGGCATGACGCGGGAGAGAATTTCTTCCAGCCGACGCTTTTGGTCGATGTGCCGGACGATGCCGAAATCCTCACGGACGAGACCTTCGGCCCGGTCGCCGCGGTGCTGCCGTTCGACGACGAGGCCGATGTGCTCAAACGTGCGAATGCCACGGGCTATGGGCTGGCGGCGTATCTGCACACCATGGACCCGCGGCGCATCTACAAGTTCAGCCGCGGCCTGCAGTTCGGCATGGTCGCCGTCAACCGGACCAAGCTGACCGGTCCGCCGATCCCGTTCGGCGGGGTCAAGGAATCCGGTCTTGGCCGCGAGGGATCCCGCTTCGGCATGGAAGAATTCATGGATATGAAATACGTCTGCCGCCAGTGGTGACCAGGGCGTTTATCGAATGCCTGTCCCGGCCTTCGCGCGTCAGGCGACGCCCCTGGGGTGGTATTGGTATAGCCAGGTCTCGCTGAGGATTCGTTCGCCGTCCTTCAAATAGCACCGCAGTTCCACCGGTTCGGCGCCTTCCACGGTGAGGTCGAACTGGGCGCGCCAATGACCGGGGACGTCGTTCGGCACGGCCTCGGTGTAGATGTACGAAAATTCGCCGCGTGACGTGGTGAGCACCGGTTCCGGCAATACGCCCCTGGGCAGGTCCCGAAGCGGGCCGCCCTTGAATTCGACCATGAATTTACGAACGCCCTCTGGCCGGGGCAGGCCCGGCTGGCCGCCGCGACCGAGCCGCGTCGCGACACAGCGTGCGAGCCGGTCAGCAGGAAACCCCGGTTCGTCAGCAAGCCAGTGCAGCCGATACGCAAGCTGGATATGGCTGCCGGCGCCGTGCGGCTGGTCCGGTAGCCACATGGCGCAGATGTTGTCGTGAATTTCATCGTCGGTTGGAATTTCGACGAGCTGGATCGCGCCCTTGCCCCACGCCCCCTTGGGTTCGACCCATGCTGTCGGGCGCAACTGGTATCTCACGCCGTCTTGGTAGTGGTCGAAGTTACGGTCTCGCTGCGACAGACCGAAACCGCGAGGATTTTCGTCCGTGAAGCTGGAAATCGAAATGCTTTTTGGATTGTTGAGAGGCCGCCATATCCGTTCACCGTCGCCTGTCCACATGCAGAGCCCGTCGGAATCGTGCACCTCGGGGCGCCAGTCGATCATCGTCGGTTTGCGGGTCTCCGAAAACCAGTACATCGACGTCAGTGGCGCCAGGCCGAGACGCGTGACGGTTTTTCTCGGATGGACGTCGGCGTCGATGTCCATCACCACACCTTCGGTACGGCGCAACTGGAATCTGTATGCGCCGGCGACCGAAGGGCCGTCCATGAGGGCGTATACCGTGACAGGTTTGTCCTCGCTAGCCGGCGGCTCGAACCAGTAGGCAACGAAATCGGGAAACTCTTCCGGGCCCGCCGCCCCCGGATCGAGGGCGATGCCGCGGGCCGACATGCCGACCTGTCCGAGTTCGCCGATCCCCCGGAAATAACTGCCGCCGAGGAACGTCGCCCACGGTTCGACTTTTTCGAGAGGGCCCTTGCGCTTCGGTTCGTGAACCCAGAAACCGGCAAAGGCGGACGGCTGCTGGCCAAGGCCCGCGGCGACATGGTCATCACCGATGGTGAAATAATCCGGATCGTATAGAACTTCTCTGGCTTTGCCATCGGCGAGAGAATGCATGCGAACGGTTTTGGGAAAGAACTTGCCGACGTGCTGGAACGAAATCGGGTAAGCACTGTCGTGATAGAGCGCGTGGTCCTTCTTGAACTTGAGCTTGCCATGCGCATCGTAATCGATCTGTTTGACGATTGCCGGGTCGGGGCGGGGCGGTGCCTGGTAGGGTTTCGCCGCGATTTCCCGGGCGTGGCGTTTAAGCCAGGCGTAGGAGAAGTCCTCTGGCGGACCGAAAGCCAGGCCGGGCACGTCCGCGGCGCGGGCGGTCCCGTTGCCACCGACAACGTGTGCGGTGCCGGCAGCCAACAGAAGTTGCAGTAGCGTGCGTCGGTCTATCATTGTCGTCATGAAATTTCTGGTTCTGGATGAGGGAATCTGACGATCGTCAAATTGGAAGCGCCGTGGTTGTAGGGAATGGCTCAATGCGGACAAAGAATAGCGGCCCTTCCCGACCGCGCCAGTGACCGCTTTGTGACCGTGGTGGGGCAGCAGGGGATGATGGCGCCGGTTGACGGAATCGCCGCCACCGCCAGCGCACGGTATATTGCCCGCAAATTTGGTCTTGCCGATATGATGCGCCGGGCCGAGGCTGTAACGTGTTTCGGGCGTGTGCCGCGCGAGTGTACAATACTTATGCAAGGACCGATGCAGAAATGAGCAAGACCATCCCGGGCCCGGACGGCCAACCGCGTTGCGGTTGGTGTGCACAGACGGACGATTTCTTTCCCTACCACGATAAAGAATGGGGGTATCCGGTCGCGGACGACATCCGCCTGTTCGAAAAGATCTGCCTGGAAGGTTTCCAGTCGGGGCTGAGCTGGCGCACCATCCTCGCCAAACGCGAGAATTTCCGTAAAGCCTTCAAGGGCTTCGATTACAGGAAAGTGGCGAAGTTCACGGAGAAAGATGTAGAGCGGCTGTTGCAGGACGCCGGGATCATTCGTCACCGGGGCAAGATAGAGGCGGCGATCAACAACGCCGGGTGCGCGCTGGAGATGATCGAACAGGAAGGGTCGCTCGCCGCCTACTTCTGGTCACGCGAGCCCGACCCCGAGGAGGTGAAGCGACCGCAGAGCATGTCGACCTCGCCGACCTCGGTGGCGATCTCCAAGGATCTCAAGAAACGCGGCTGGAAGTTCGTCGGTCCGACCACCGTGTTCGCCTTCATGCAGGCGATGGGCCTGGTCAACGATCACGCGGAAGGCTGCGTGATCCGCGAAAAGGTCGCGAAGGCGCGCAAGACATTCAAACGGCCCGGGCGTTGAAGGATGTTCAGCGCCTCGTCAGGCTGACCATGTAGCGCGCCGGCGCGTCCGGCGAGGGATTCGAGAACGCGCAATCCTTCGGCGTCGAAAGATCGAATGCCAGGCAGTCCCCCGGACCGAGTGTCGTCTGCTCGCCGCCTTCCTCGATCAGCAATCGCCCGGACATCACCCAGACGCACTGGCCGCGCATGAAAGCGTAGGCCGATGCCGGATAGGCGATCCTGGCTCCCGGCGGCAAGTCGCCCGACACCATTTCCGGGTCGGCGCCCGGCGGCGTCAGGGCGCGTCGTTCGAAACCGGTTTCCGGGTCGCGCCAACGCGTCTGATCATCGGCGCGGGTGACGCGCGCCGCCGTGCCATCGGCCTCGGCGCGGGCCAACAGGGTCGACATGGTAAGCCCCAAGGCACCTGAAAGCCGGCCCAGCAGCGCTGCCGTCGGGCTTGCCTCGGCGCGCTCGATCCTGGAAATCATCGCCCGCGATACGCCGGACGCCGCCGCCAGTTCGGCGATCGACCAGCCGCGGGCATCGCGCTCACGGCGGATCCGCGCCGCTAGCAGTGAGCCTAGCGGGTCGTCGCCGGGGGTATCGGATGCGTCTAGTATAGTAGACATAGAAATAATTTAATGGAATTATGCCGACATGGCTACGTTTATTCCGATGCCCGTATCTGCCCCCGATGCCTCAGGGCGCGACGGAAAATCGTCCCCCGGTCTCGGCCACAACGGCGGCCCGCCGCTCGACCATGTGCCGGGGCGTCGTTGGCGCCGCTGGCGTTGGAAAAAGGCGCTTGCCGTTGCCTGGAGAACACCGCCGCGCGAGGTCGTGCTCAGGCGCATGCGGCGGGCCAAGGCCGCCGGGATGACATACCGGGAATACACGCTCGAGATCATGGAGCGTGGCCGCTACCTATAGGTGTGATTGTGATGTGTATCTACAGAAAAAATCATTGACCCTCGGGAACCCACAAACAACATATGGACAAGAGCATAATGAACCGAAATTCCACGGGGGGAAGATGTCGGACAAACCGACCGTTCTAGTCGGACGCAAGCTGCCGGACGCCGTCGAGGCCCGGCTTGAGCGCGATTACAATCCGATCCTCAATCCCGACGACAAACTCTACACATCGGAGGAACTGATCGAACTGTCCGCGAAGGCGGATGCGATCCTGCCGTGCCATTCGGAGCATTTCACCGCCGAGGTGATTGAAAAGCTCTCCGACCGGGTCAAGGCGATCGCCAACTTTTCGGTTGGCTACGATCACGTCGATACCGAAGCGGCGAAGAAAAAAGGCATCGTCGTCACTAACACGCCGGACGTGCTGTCCGATGCCACAGCCGAAATCGCCATTCTGCTGATGCTGGGCGCGGCGCGGCGCGCGTCGGAAGGCGAGCGCCTGGTGCGGTCTAAGGGGTGGAAGGACTGGAGCCCCGCCTTCATGGTCGGCACCCAGACCACCGGCAAGCGCTTCGGCGTCATCGGCATGGGCCGCGTCGGCCGCGTTGCCGCCGAGCGCGCGCGCGGCTTCGACATGGAAATTCACTACTACAACCGCAAGCAACTGAGCCCGGACCTGGAGCAAGGCGCGATATTCCACGCCGATGTCGATAGCCTGCTCGCCAATGCCGACGTGCTCTCGATCCACTGTCCGGCAACCGCGGAAACGAAAGGTCTGCTCAACGCAGACAAGATCGCCAAGCTGCCCGACGGCGCCATCGTCGTGAACACCAGCCGCGGTGCCGTCATCGATGATGATGCGCTGATCGATGCGCTCAAGTCCGGCAAACTGGCGGCGGCGGGGCTCGACGTCTACAACGGCGAGCCGGCGGATATTCATCCGGGCTATCGTGAACTGGACAACATTTTTCTGCTGCCGCATATCGGCAGCGCAACGAAGGATACGAGAGACGCCATGGGATTCAGGGCGTTGGACAACCTGGACGCTATCTTCGCCGGCAACGAGCCGGGCGACCGGGTCGCTTAATATGGTCGGTGGTATACCATATCGTTGACGCTTGTGGAGAAGAGACGTAGTTTAGGATCAATAATGAGAATAAGCCCTGAACAACAGGCAACAGTAGATAACAGGGTTGGGTCCCCGCCATTTGTCCGGCACATCACGGATGCTTGTAAAAGACCCGTAGCAGGGGGGTTCGAAAGTTTTCGGCTCTCTTCATGACAAAGGTTCCGCGCACATGCCGGCTTCGACCGGGTTGTGGCAAGGGGCAAACGAAACTTTGGGAGAAGCTATATGTCCAAGAAAACCGAAACTGTATCGCGCCGGAAATTCCTCAAGGGTTCCGCCCTTGCGGCCACCGGCGCTGCCGCGGCAACCGTTGCGGCGCCGCATGTCGCCAAAGCCGCCACCACCCTCAAGGTTCAGGCAGCCTGGGGCGGCGGTATCTTCCTCGAAATGGCTCAGGACTACGTCAACCGCGTCAACAAGATGTCGGGCGGTGCGATGAAGATCGACCTGCTGGGCGTTGGCGCCGTCGTCAAGACCGCCGAAATGCAGACCGCCGTGCACAAGGGCGTGCTCGACGGCGCGCACCTCGTGACCGCTTACTGGTATTCGAAGTCGCCGGTGGCGTCGCTGTTCGGTACCGGTCCGTGCTTCGGCTGGTCGGCCAATGAACTGATGGGCTGGATCGCCTATGGCGGCGGTAAGGAACTCTACTACGAGCTGATGCACGACAAGCTGAAGCTCGATCTGGTCGGCTTCTTCACCGGCCCGATGCCGGCGCAGCCGCTTGGCTGGTTCAAGGAGGAGATCAAGGACTCGTCCCAGATGAAGGGCCTCAAGTACCGCACCGTCGGTCTCGCGGCCGACGTTCTGCAGGAAATGGGCATGTCCGTCGTTCAGTTGCCGGGCGGTGAAATCCAGCCGGCTATGAAGTCGGGCCTCATCGACGCTGCCGAGTTCAACAACCCGACGTCGGACAAGGACTTCGGCATGCAGGACGTGTCCAAGCACTACCATCTTGGCTCGTTCCACCAGTCGCAGGAGTGCTTCGAGGTCATCTACAACAAGACGTTGTTCGACAACCTCGGCGAAGAACAGCGCGCGATCCTCGAATATGCGTCCGAAGCCGCCTCGACCGACATGGCGTGGAAGGCGATGGAACGCTACTCGCAGGATCTCGTGGTCCTCAAAGAGAAATTCGGCGTCAACGTCTACCGTACGCCGGACTCGGTCATGAAAGACCAGCTCAACGCCTGGGATATCGTGATCGACCGCATCAGCAAGGAAGACCCGTTCTTCAAGAAGGTCGTCGACTCGCAAAAAGCGTGGGCGAAACGCCACGGTGCGTATGCGCTCAACAACGCGCCGGACTATCGCGGTGCGTATGAGCATTACTTTGGTAAGCTCTAAGAAAACGTTGGACTGTTACGCAGTCTGAATGCTTGGGGGGCGGTGCCGTTTGCGGCGCCGCCCTTCCACCGTAAAAAAGTTTAGTCATAACTGCCCGAGGTTGGGGACATGACCCGGATCCTTCATTTGATCGACAGCCTAAGTGCCTGGAGCGGTAAAACGTTCGCCTGGTGCATTATGATCCTGACGCTCTCGACATGTTACGAGGTATTCGTGCGCTATGTATTGAATGCGCCGACCGTGTGGGCGTTCGATATGAGCGTCCAGATGTACGGCGCACTTTTCATGATGGCCGGTGCTTACGCACTGTCGCAGGACGCACATGTCAGGGGCGATGTCGTCTACCGGTTGATGCCGCTGAAGTGGCAGGCCGGCATCGATTTCGTTCTCTATCTGACCTTCCTGATCCCGGGCGCCCTGTGTCTGGTTTATTACGGCTACCATTACGCCGCCGATGCCTGGTTCTATAAGGAAGTGAGCTGGTCCAGCCCGGCGCGTATCCAGATTTACTTCTTCAAGACGCTGATTCCGATTTCCGGGCTATTGCTTCTGTTCCAGGGCATCGCCGAGGCGGTGCGCTGCATACAGTGTATGCGCGACGGCCGCTGGCCGCCACGCCTGCACGACGTGCAGGAAACGGAAACCATGCTCTTGCACGAGAAGGAAGACCTTAAGCAGCAAGAAACCGAAGTTGCGCATCCGGAGACCAAGCAATGACCGACCCGCAAATCGCCATCATGATGCTTGGCTTGTTCATCCTTGTGGTGCTGCTGGGCTTTCCGATCGCCTTTACTCTGATCGCCATGGGCCTGGGGTTCGGATATTACGCCTATTTCGACCCGCTGCGTATGAAGAGCTTGTTCGACAACCGGATTTTCGATCTGTTCGTACAGAACTCGTTTTCGGTGATGTCGAACGACGTCCTTGTCGCGGTGCCGCTATTCCTATTTATGGGCTATATCGTCGAACGGGCGAACATCGTGAACCGGTTGTTCTTCTCGTTCCAGCTCGCCGCCCGGCACCTGCCCGGCTCCATGGCCGTTGCCGCGCTGGCGACATGTGCGGTGTTCGCGACCGCGACCGGTATCATCGGTGCCGTCGTGACGCTGATGGGGATGCTCGCGTTCCCGGCGATGCTGGAAGCCAAGTATGACGTTAAATTCGCATCCGGCGTGATCTGCGCCGGCGGCTGCCTCGGTATCCTGATCCCGCCGTCGATCATGCTGATCGTCTACGCAGCGATCGCTGAAATCTCGCCGCTCAGGCTTTATGCGGCGGCGATGTTCCCGGGGCTGATGCTGGCCGGCTTTTACATGATCTATGTGGTGACCCGCGCCACCATCAATCCCAAGCTGGCGCCCAAGCCGGCCGTGGTCGACGTCACCATCGGGCATGTTCTTTACGAGCTCATGACGTCGTTCATTCCGCTCGCGGTGCTGATTATGGCGGTGCTGGGTGCGATCCTGATGGGCCTCGCGACGCCGGCCGAAGCTGCCGCGGTGGGGGCCGCGGGTGGCCTGCTTCTGGCTGCGCTTTACCGGTCACTATCGTGGGAGCGTCTGAAAGAGGCGGTCTACCTGACGGCGAAGACGTCGGCGATGGTGTGCTGGCTGTTCATCGGGTCGTGGACGTTCGCGTCGGTGTTCTCCTATCTCGGCGGCCACGATATCATCAAGGACTGGTTCCTGCATCTCGATGTCGGCACGGTCGGGTTCCTGGTATTGGCACAGGCCATTATCTTCCTTCTCGGCTGGCCCCTGGAATGGACCGAGATCATCATCATCTTCGTGCCGATCTTCCTGCCGCTGCTTGAGCACTTCCAGGTCGAGCCGGTGTTCTTCGGCATGCTGGTCGCGCTGAACCTGCAGACCTCGTTCCTGACACCTCCCATGGCGATGGCCGCCTATTACCTGAAGGGGGTGGCGCCGCCGCACGTGCAGTTGATGCAGATCTTCTCGGGGATCATGCCGTATCTGCTGATCGTCATTTTCTCGATGGTGCTGCTCTATAACTTCCCGGGTATCGCACTGTTCCTGCCGGAGTTCTTCTTCGGGCCGGGCTGACCACGGTAGGCGGAGCATAATCATGGAAGGGGTTTTCTCACTCGGTGCGGCCGAAGCCGCGCGCGCCATCCGCGACGGCGAGGTGAAATCGGAAGAACTCGTGCGGTCCTGTCTGGCACGGATTGCCGAGTTCGAATCGACGGTTCAGGCGTGGGTCCATCTCGACGAGGATCTGGCGCTCGAACAGGCCCGCGCCGCTGACAAGCGGCGCTACGACGGCAAGCCGACTGGCCCGCTGAACGGCGTTCCCGTCGGTATCAAGGACATCATCGATACGCACGACTATCCGACGGAGTTGGGCTCGTCCATCCATGCGGGGCGGCGCACGCTCGACGATGCGTTCGCCGTGGCCCGGCTGCGGGCGGCCGGTGCGGTTATCATGGGCAAGACCGTGACCACCGAATTCGCGGTCTACGCGCCCGGCAAGACGACCAATCCGCACGATGCAAAACGCACGCCCGGCGGCTCGTCGAGCGGCTCCGCGGCGGCCGTCGCGTCGCTGATGGTACCGGCCGCGCTCGGCACGCAAACCAACGGCTCGGTCATCCGCCCGGCGTCGTTCTGCGGCGTTGTCGGCTACAAACCGTCGTTCGGCACCATTTCCCGGAGCGGCATGCTGAAACAATCGCCGCCGCTGGATCAGCCGGGCGTATTTGCGCGCTCGATCGTCGATGCGGCGCTGATGGCTGAAACGGTGATTGGCTATGACGCCGGGGATACGTCCGTGCGGCCGGAAGCCAGCCCCGGTCTTGTCGCCGCCGCGGCCGCCGAACCGCCGATGCCCCCCCGGCTGGCGTTCGTCAAGACGCCGGCGTGGGACCAGGCCGAGGAGGGCACGAAGGCGGCGTTCGCCGAACTCACCGGATTTCTTGGCGATCGCTGCGAGGAGATGCCGCTCGACGAGGTTTACGACGAGGTGTTCGAGTGGCACCGCCGCGTCATGGAGGCGGATCTCGCCAAGAACTTCGCGCATGATTTTCAACGCGCGCCGGAGCAATTCAGCCCGCAACTCACGGAAATGATCGAGCGCGGCCAGAAAGTGCTGGCGGTCGACTACAACCTCGGTATCGAGCGTATTGGCCTGTTCGAGCGTGGATTCGATGCGTTGTTCGAGAATTTCGAGGCGATCATCACGCCGGCGGCGCCCGGCGAGGCGCCGGTCGGACTGGACGCCACGGGGAGCCCGGCCTTTAACACGCTCTGGACCTTTACCGGCCTGCCCGCGGTGACGCTGCCGCTGATGGAAGGCGAGGCGGGGATGCCGCTCGGCGTGCAGCTCGTCGGCAAGAAGGGCGACGACGCACGGCTTCTGAGGACGGCGGCGTGGCTCACGCGCCGCGTCGACGAAGCGGCAGGGGAATAAAACGGATCGGCGAGACAAAAGGCGCCGATTATGCCATACTGGTCTGAAGGATAAGGGTGGAAGCTATGGATAGTATCATCACAGGGATCATCGGTACGGCGATATTCCTGCTGTTCGTCGGCGGGCTTGCGGAATCGATCGGCTCCTTGCCGTTTGCGATCATCGTTGTCGCTGTTTGCGCCGCCGCTGTTTACGGCCTTTACGAGGATATCCGCGACGAACGTGCGGCGCGTCAGGACTGAGTTTTCAGAAACGCCTTGAGCGCCGCCTCGGCGCATTCAATGTCCTGCTCGGCCGCGCCGCCGGAAAGTCCGATGGCGCCGACCACCGCGCCCTTCACCACCACCGGGATGCCGCCGCCCACGGTCGAGAACCGGCCGCCTGCCGCCGTCTGGACGCCGTTGACGAGGCTTCCCGGAACCGCCAGCGCATTGTAATCGGCGGTCGTTTTCTTGGAGATCGCCGACGTATGGGCCTTGTCCTGGGCGAGGGTGGTCGAAAGTTCCTTGGCGCCATCCATGCGCTTGAAGGCGATCAGATAGCCACAGTCGTCGGTGACGGCAATGCACATCGGCACCCCGATTTTCTGGGCTTTCTTCTCTGCACCTTTTATAAGGATGGCCGCGTCGTCGTAGGACAGGCGTTTGATCGTTAGCAAGGATCGTCTCCCGAATTAAACAGCCGGACCGGATTACCGAAACCCGAACATGGACAAGAACAAGCTCAAGAGATGGATCATCGCGTACCTGCGCCAACCCATCCACATGATTGTGTGGATGATGGAGACGTTTGCCAAGAACCGCAAACGGCTGGCGGCCTTCACGGGTCGCGAAAAAGTTGCCGCGACGATCAAGACGCTGGCCGTCCTGACCTTTTTCGTCTGGCTCGGCGTGTTCGCGTTCCTGTCCACGACGGAGGACGGCAATCGCTTCACCTGCGCCGTCAAAAGCATGTGGCCGGATGCCGACATGACCGGCTGCGAGGTGCAGCCGTGGCAAAAACCGGCGGGGCAGAAGGCAAAGACCGACTAGGCTTGATTTCCCGCCCCGCATTCCGGAAGATGCCTGCCACTGGGAGGAACGCATAAATGAAATTCTTCGTCGATACCGCTGATGTCGCGGAAATCCGCGCCCTCAACGCCCTGGGCCTTGTGGACGGGGTGACCACGAACCCATCGCTGATCGCCAAGTCGGGCCGCGACATGTCGGAAGCCATCAAGGAAATCTGCGACACGGTCGCCGGTCCCGTGTCGGCTGAAGTGACGGCGACGGATGCGGAGGGCATGCTGGC
Source organism: Rhodospirillales bacterium (assembly GCA_965229805.1). Lineage (GTDB taxonomy): Bacteria > Pseudomonadota > Alphaproteobacteria > Rhodospirillales > Casp-alpha2 > UBA4479. The sequence continues at coordinate 1,069,098 of CBDDJO010000001.1, forward strand.
CGAGGCCGCCAAACTTCGCGCAATCGCTGACAACGTGACCATCAAGGTGCCGCTGACGGAAGACGGTATTCAGGCCTGCAAGGCGCTTTCCGACGACGGCGCGTCGGTTAACGTGACGCTCTGCTTTTCCGCGGCGCAGGCGATCCTCGCGGCGAAGGCGGGCGCAGCGTTCATTTCGCCTTTCGTCGGCCGGCTCGACGATATCGGTCAGGACGGCATGGGGCTGATCGCCGAGATCTGTGAGATTTACGCGAACTACGATTTCCGCACCGAAGTGCTGGTCGCCTCGGTCCGCAACCCGGTGCACGTGGTCGACGCGGCCAGGCTCGGCGCCCACGTGGCGACGGTTCCGCCAGGGGTTCTGAAGCAGATGTTCAAGCACCCGCTGACCGACAAGGGGCTGGCGGCGTTTCTCGCCGATTGGGAAAAAACCGGTCAGTCGATCCTCTGAGAGATACGAAAGCATAGGCTTGGGAATCCGTCCTTTTCTTTTCGGGTCAATATGTTAAGTCCTCATCGCGCGGCGGAAATCCAGTCCCGTGCAGGGACTTGAAACGTCATTTGGGCGTCCTATTTTTTGTCGCAAAAGAACGACGCAGGGAGTTCGAAGGCATGGCGGAAATGATCGCTCTTTCGCGCTTGTCGAAGCGGTTCGGGCCTTTGACGGCCGTCGACGGCATCGACATGAAGGTCAGTCGCGGCGAGGTGTTGGGGTTCCTGGGACCGAACGGGGCCGGCAAGTCGACGACCATGAAGATGGTGACCGGGTTCCTGGCGCCGACCGAGGGCAGCGCCACCGTCGACGGTTTCGACGTCGTCGCCGACCCGGTCAGCGTCAAGAAACGCATCGGGTATCTGCCCGAGGGCGCGCCCTGCTACGGCGACATGACGACGCGCGGGTTCCTGAATTTCATCGCCGATGTACGTGCGCTCAGCGGCAAGGCACGCGCGACGGCCATCGACGAAACCATCGAGCGGGTCGAGATCGAAGGTGTTCTCGATCAGCCCATTGAAACCCTTTCCAAGGGATTCAAGCGCCGTGTCGGCTTGGCGCAGGCGATCCTGCACAACCCGCCGGTGCTGATCCTGGACGAGCCGACAGACGGGCTCGATCCCAACCAGAAGCATCAGGTCCGCTCGCTGATCCAGCGCATGGCCGCCGACAAGGCGGTCGTTATTTCGACGCACATTCTGGAAGAGGTCGAGGCGGTCTGCTCGCGTGCTGTGATCATCGCACGTGGCAAAATTCTTGCCGACGGCACGCCGGAAGACCTGTTGAAGCGTTCGCCGCTGCACAATGCCGTGCATCTTCGCGTCGCCGCCGCCGCCGCCAGCGCGGTCGCGGGCGACCTCAAGACCCTCGGCGTGGTCAGCGAGGTGAAGCAGGGCCAAACGGTCAATGGCTATTGCGATTTCAGTGTGTTGTCGAAAACCGGCGCGCCGATCGCGCCGGACGTGGCGGCGCTTCTCAAGGACAAGGGGCATCCCGTCTCCGAGTTGAAGACGGAAAAAGGTGCGCTTGATGCCGTGTTCCGCGACATCACGCGCGGCCCGGACAAGGAAACGGCGGAGGCGCCGCATGCGTAATATCTGGATCATCGCCAAACGCGAGTTCAAGGGCTACTTCGCGACGCCGCTGGCGCTCGTGTTCATCGTCATCTTCCTGGCGTTGACCGGCGCGTTCGCGTTCTATGTCGGCGGTTTCTTCAGCCGCGGCTACGCCGACCTGTCACCGTTTTTTGCCTATCATCCGTGGCTGTTCCTGCTTTTGGTGCCGGCCATCGGCATGCGGCTCTGGGCCGAGGAACGCAAGACCGGCACCATCGAGCTTCTGATGACGCTGCCGGTCTCGACGCTGGACGCGGTGCTCGGCAAGTTCCTCGCCGCGTGGGCCTTCTGCGGTCTGGCGCTGGCGCTGACGTTCCCGATGTGGATCACCGTCAACGTGCTGGGCGACCCTGACAACGGCATCATTCTCGCCAGCTACATCGGCAGTTTCGTCATGGCCGGCGCGTTTCTCGCGATCAGCGCCTGCATCTCGTCGCTGACCAAGAACCAGGTGATCGCCTTCATCATCGCCGCCACGGTGTGCTTCCTGTTCACCATGTCCGGCGCGCAACTGGTGCTTAACTTCTTCCAGGGCTGGGCCCCGGGTGTGTTCGTGGATGCGCTGCGCTCGATGAGCTTCCTGACCCATTTCCAGGCGGTGACCCAGGGGGTCATCGATATCAAGGATGTGGTGTTCTTCGGTTCGCTGATCGTGATGTGGCTGTTCCTGAACATCATTGCCGTTGAAATCAACAAGGGACGATGAGGCGTATCATGAAGTTTCTCGCCGACATCGATCGTGGAAAACTCGCGGGGCTGTCCGCCATCCTCGCGGTGGTGATCTTCCTCGCCGTCAATATCTTCGCCAACACCACGTTCCGGGGGCTCGAGGCCGACCTGACCGAGGAAAACCTGTTCACCCTCAGCGACGGCACGCGCGAAATCCTCCAGAACATCGACGAGCCGATCACGGTGCGCTTGTTCGTCTCCAAACGCCTGACTGAGCGCAACCCAGGTCACGCGACCTATGCCGACCGGGTGCGCGAGCTGCTGGAACGCTACGTCGATATCTCCGGCGGCAAGATTCAGCTCGAGCTCTACAGCCCGGAGCCGTTCACCGACGAGGAAGACCTCGCCGTGTCGTTCGGCCTGCAGGGCGTGCCGCTCGATAACACCGGTGACCTCGGTTACTTCGGGCTTGTCGCCACCAACAGCGTCGACGAGATGGAACGTATCGCGTACCTGAGCCCGGAGCGTGAGAGCTTTCTCGAATACGATCTTTCGAAAATGGTCTTCAAGCTGGCGCAGGACGAGAAGCCGCTGGTCGGCCTGATCGCCGGCCTGCCTGTCGCCGGCGGTCCTCGCGTGCAGGGTGGCCAGTCGTGGGCATTCCTGGAGCAGATCCGCGAGTTCTTCGAGGTCACGACCATATCCGTCAGCGACAAGTCGATACCGGAAGACGTCGACGCGCTCTTGATCGTCCATCCGAAGGGTATCAACGACCATCTGATGTACGCCATCGATCAGTTCGTGCTGAAAGGCGGTAAGGCATTGGTGTTCGTCGACGAGAATTCGGAAATCGACGTCGCCATGGCGCGCGGCCGCGGCGGTGCCGGGCCGTCGGACTTCGACACGATCCTCAACGCCTGGGGCCTCGAACTCGTCGAGGGCAAGGTGCTGGGCGATGTCGAGCAGGCGCGCCGCGTCAACGTCAACCTGCGCGGTCAGACGGCGGTCACCGACTATGTCACCTGGCTCTCGGTTCTGCCTAAATACTTCAAGGGCGAAGACGCCATTACCGCCGACCTGCAACGGATCACGCTTGCCAACGCGGGCATCCTGAAGCCGCTTGCCGACAAGGGCACCACCGTCGAACCGCTGATCACCTCGTCGCCGCAGTCGATGGAAATCGACGTCGAAAAGGTGCGCACCAACCCGGACGTGGTCGGCATGTTCCGCGAGTTCGAGGCATCGGGCGAGAAGAAGACGGTTGCCGCGCGCGTCCTCGGCATGCCGTCGACGGCGTTCCCCGACGGTCCGCCGAAGCTGAAGGAAGGCGAGGAGGAAACGCCCGACCTGCCGAAGGCCGAGGATCACGTTACCAAGGCGGAGAAGGACATCAGCGTCGTCGTCGCTTCCGATGTCGATATGCTGCACGAACAGTTCTGGATGGAATCCCGGCAGTTATTCGGTCAGACCTTCAGCGTGCCGTTCGCCAACAACGCGGATTTTGCCGTCAACGCGCTCGAGAACTTGAGCGGCGGCACGGCGCTGATGAGCCTGCGCGCGCGCTCGGAGGCGTTCCGTCCGTTCACCTACGTCGACGAGGTGCGCAAGAAGGCCGAACAGAAGTTCCGCGCCAAGGAACAGCAACTCGCCGATCAGATCGAAACCATCAAGTCCGAGTTGGCCAATCTTCTCAACCGCGAGCAGACCGGCGGCGAACTGGTGATCGGCCCGGCCGACAAGGCCAAGGCCGAGGAATACCGCCGCGAGATGGTGCGCCTGCGCAAGGAACTACGCGACGTGCAGTACGAACTGCGTAAGGACATCGATAACCTGGATGCGCTGTTGAAGTTCATCAACATCGCGGCCATTCCGCTTCTGCTGGGCGTGATCGCGCTGGTCTGGCTGGTGGTGAGCCGTACGCGTCGCGCGCGCCGGTTCCATCTGGCAAAGCAGGAAGGATAGGGGGGCGAGCATGACACCCAGAACCGTCAGTATCCTGATCGTCGCCGCTATCGTCAGCGTGGCGGCCGCCGCCTACGGTGTTTCGAACCGGGTCGACTTCCGCGACACCAATTTCGAAGGCCAGCGGCTGTTCCCGGAACTCCTGGAGACCGCCGGCAACGTTCAGGAAGTGGTTGTCCTCCAGACCGGCAGTACCCTGACCTTCGTCCGCGACGATGACACGTGGCGGCTCAAGGAAAGCGGGGGCTATCCGGTCCACGCCAACCTGGTCAGCAAGGTCATATTCGGGCTTTCCAACATGGAACTGCTCGATCGTAAGACCAACCGTCCCGCCAAGTACGCGGCGTTGAACCTGGGCGATCCGTCGGACAGGAAATCCAGCTCGCAAAAGGTGACGCTCAAGAACGGCTCCGGCGAAGTGATGGCGGATCTGGTCGTCGGCCGTGCCAATTTCTTCCTGCCGGAAACGACGACCGGCGGCATGTATGTGCGCCGCCCAGGCGAGGATCAGACCTGGCTTGTGCGTGGGTTGGTGGACATCGGTGTCGAGCCGCGCGATTGGCTCAAGCGCGATATCGTCGACATCAAGCCGGAGCGTATCCAGCGCGCCGAGGTAACCCATCCGGACGGCGAGAAGCTGATCGTCGTGCCGCAAAAGGGCGTCACCGGCGACTTTGCGTTCGAGAACATGCCGGATGGGATGAAGCTGACAAGCGAGTTCGCGCCGCGCAACATCGCCGCCGTGCTGGGTGGGTTCGTACTCAACGATGTGCGCAGCCGCGACAATGTCGAACTGGACCCGGCCGAGGCCTATGTCACCGATTTCTTCACCAGCGACGCCATTCATGTCACCACGCACATGTGGCAGCAGGACGAAAGACGTTACATGACCATCAAGGCCAAGTACCTCGGCGACGACACGTCATCCGATGCCGCGAAACAGGTCGAGGCCATCAACGCGCGTGCAGAGGGTTGGGCCTACATCATACCGGAATACCAGTTCGAGCAGGTTTCCAAGAAAATGGCCGACGTGACGGAGAAACCGAAAGCGGACTCCGGCTCGTAATCTACCCGGCGCGGGTCAGCATCGAATCCAGTAACACCTGGGCGCCCGCGGCGAGATCGTCGGCGTGCGCGGCTTCCAATTCATTGTGGCTGATGCCATCGACGCAGGGGACGAAGACCATTCCCGTGGGTGCGACCGCGGCGACCTTGCAGGCGTCGTGACCGGCGCCGGAATGAATGTCCATGAACCGCATCTGGCGCTTGCGGCAGGCATCCCGCACGGTCTCGACGCAGGCGGCGTCGAAAGCGACCGGTTCGGCACGGGTCACGGCTTCGAACCCGACGGTGAGGCCTGAGGCATCGGCGATCTTCCGGCAGACGCGAGTCATGTCCGCTTCCATCTGCTCAAGTGTCGCCGCGTCCGGATGACGGCTGTCGATGGTGAAGATCGTTTTTCCCGGTACTGTGTTTCGGGAATTCGGTTCCACGCGAACGTGGCCGACGGTGATCACCGCTGCCGGCTCATAGCTCGTCGCGAGATCGTTCAGCGCGGCCGTCATTCTTGCCGTGCCGACGAAGGCATCCCGGCGTTGTACCATTGGTAGTGTGCCGGCATGGCCGTCGACGCCCTCGACCGTGACGACGAAGCAGCGCTGGCCCTGCGCGCCCAGCACCGCACCGACGGAGAGCCCTTCCGCTTCCAAGATCGGTCCCTGCTCGATGTGCGCCTCGAAATAAGCGCCGAATTTGGTTGCGCCCGCCGGCTCCGGCCCGGCGTAACCGATCTCCGAGAGTGCGTCACCGACGGTAACGCCGTCGGCGTCGGCAAGCGCCAAGGCGTCGTCCAGTTTGCGAATACCGGAAAACACGCCGGACCCGATGCATCCGGCGGCGAAACGCGCGCCTTCCTCGTCGGTCCAGTCGATGATTTCGATGGGCGCTTCGGTCTCGATCCCGGCGTCATTGAGCGCACGCACGACCTCAAGCCCGGCCATCACGCCATAGGCGCCGTCGAATTTGCCGCCCAGCGGTTGGCTGTCGATGTGGCTGCCGGTGGCAATGGGTGCCGCGTCCGGGTTGCGGCCCGGACGGCGGGCGAAGATGTTGCCGATGGCGTCCACGCGGACCTCGCAACCGGCGTCACGAGCCCAGTCGCAGAACAGATCGCGGGCGCGTCTGTCTTCGTCGGTCAAAGCAATCCGGCGCACACCGCCCTTCGGCGTGGCGCCGATTTCGGCGAGGGTCATGAGCGAGTTCCAGAGTCGCTCCTTATTCACGTCGGCGGTCAAAATGCCTCCTCTATCCAGCGGGCATGGCGCAATAGGTCGCCGTCATGGCCAAGGCGGCCGATGACCTGCAATCCGATCGGTAGTCCCGTCGGACCTGTAAGTTTCGGCAGGGTCACCGTCGGCACGCCGAGCAATGTCCACATCTTCTGAAATGCCGCGTTGCCCGTGCTTTCCAGGCCTTTGGGGGCCTCGCCGGTGGCACCTGCCGTAATCAATACGTCGTAACTGTCGAACATCCGGTCAAGGGCGGCGGCAATCGTATCGCGGAATTCGATGGCCTTGATGTACTCGTCCGCCGCAATGCCTTCGCCGGATTTGGCGCGGCTTTTGGTTTCTGCGCGGATCTTGTCCGCGTGGTCGCGGCAGTAGTCGCCGATATTGGCCTGCACGTTGGCCATCATCACCGTTTCCTGACAGGTGAGCGCGTCGTCGAACACGCCGGTCATTTCGACTTCTTGGGCGTGCGCGCCGAGCTGCTCCATGGCACGCGCCATGACGTCTTCCAGATAGGGCGCGGCATCCTTCCACATCGGTCCGCGGACGAAGGCGATCTTCGGTGGTGTGCCCGCGGTTTCGGCAAGGGCGTCAGCCAGCTTACCGCGCGGATGTCCCCGCATGTCGAGATCCGCCGGGTCCTTGACCATCAGGACGTCGCCCATCAGCGCGATGTCGTCGATGGAGCGGGCATAGATACCGGGATGATCGAGCGGCCGCGCCAGCGGAAACATACCGGCCCGCGATATCGAACCGAATGTCGGCTTATAGCCGTGAATGCCGCAATAGGACGCGGGACGAATCATCGAGCCGCCGGTCTGGGTGCCGACGGAAAGGGGGATCTGGTGATCGGCGACGGCGGCGGCGGAACCGGACGACGAACCGCCCGGCGTGTGCGCCGGGTTGTGCGGGTTCTTCGTCTTGCCGGGCGCGGACAGCGCGAACTCAGTGGTTACGGTCTTGCCCATGATCACGGCGCCAGCCTGCCTGAGCAGGCGGGCAATGGTGCCGTCGGCGACCGGGCGGCGCCCTTCGAACAGCGCCGAGCCGTTTTCAGTCGGCATGTCGGCAGTATCGATGATGTCTTTAAGGCCGACAGGTACGCCGTGCAGCGGGCCGAGGTCCCGACCTTCGGCCTGTGCCTGATCGCAGTTATCCGCCTGTTCCCGGGCGATGCACGGGTTCAGGTATGTCCAGGCGCCGACATCGTCGGCGCGGGCCTCGGCACGCGAGATGCAGGCATCGACGAGTGCGCGTGACGAGAGCTTTCCCGCGCGGATCGCCTGCGCGGCTTCGCTGGCAGTCAGTAGATTCGGAGACGTCATTTAAGCCGGCCGATTTCCTTGTAATAGTTTTGTGCGCCGACACAGAGCGGAATGGGCACACCATCGAACGATGATGCCAAGGTTATGGATTTGCCCCTGGGATGTCCACCGTCGAGGATCGAACGGGCGAACCGGTTTTCCCAGAAAGCTTTGGTGACTTTGAAAAGAAACGCCTGATTGAGGTCCGTGCGGGCCAGCCACAATGCGTTGACGGCGAGCGTGTCGATCGCCGCATTCTGTCCCGGGTAAACGCGGTCCGGTATCGTCGACTTGGTGTAGAACGGGAACTTTTCCGCGAGCATGTCGCGCCCCTTACCGACGATTGGCACCAAGTGTGCGCCGTGAGACTCGATCATCTCGGCAATGCTCTCGGATGGATACCCGGCGACGGTGATGAAGGCGTCGATCCGGCGGGCTTTCAAAGCATCCTGTGCGCCCAGGAAGTCCAGGAACGAGGGGGTGAAGTCCTTACCCTCCTCGAGGCCGTAAGCGCGGACCAGAAGCTGCGCACCCAGAAGCGCGCCGGAATCACGTTTGCCGATCGCAACGCGCATGCCGGCGATATCGGTGACCTCGTCGATGCCGCTGTTCCGGGCGGCGACCAAGTGCACATCCTCCGGATATAAACTGGTGATGACGCAAAGCAGGTCATTGGGTTTGCGCGTGCGGAACGGCCCGGTGCCGGAGTACGACCAATATGCGACGTCCGCTTGCGCGATGGCGGCGGGGTGCTTTCTGGCCAGCAGCAGATCGACATTGTCGACCGCACCGCCGGAGATTTGCGCGGTCGCCGTCAGGCCCGGAACCCCGCAGTTGCCGCCGTCCTTGCAGGATTTGGAGCCGGGCGGGTTGGATATGACCCTGGCCAGCAGGGAGGCGATGGGAAAATACGTGCCGCCGCGCGCGCCCGCAGCGATCTTGAAGAATCGCAGGTCGTCGGCAAGGGCGGGACCGGCAGCGCCTATGGCACCGAACAGTAGACCCACCGCAAGACCTAGTCGAAGCCATCGCTGCATGAAATTCCCCCTGATTTATTATGTCATCATAGGCAATGTTGTATGTCGGCGGTATATAAAACTCAGGCCTTGGCCGATGGCGCCTCTGTGCTAGGCTGAGCGCTTCGAAAATGCTTCCTGAGGATGATCCAAGTGACGACCAATACATATGTGCCGCCGGCATCCGGTACGGGTGCGTGGCAAACCCGCGACCCCGGTCAACTCGGCTTCGATGCGGACAAGATCAATGATGCCATTGCCTTCGCCGAAGCCAACGAGAGCCCGTGGCCGCGCGACCTGGAGGACGCCGGCAACGTTCCCGGCCTGACGCAGATCGAACCCGAGCCCTGGAATGCGTTCCTGGGGCCGCTGAAACCGCGCGGTGGACCGGCCGGCCTGCTGTTGAGAGGTGGTGAGATCGCGGCGAGCTGGGGTGACCCCGGTCGTGTCGACATGACGTTTTCCATTGCCAAAAGCTACCTTGCGGTGCTGTGCGGCATCGCCGTCGCCGACGGTCTGATCAAGGACATCGATGCGCCGGTGTCGGGCGACCTCGACATTCCCGAGTTTCAGGGCGAGCACAATTCGAAAATTACGTGGCGGCATCTGTTGACGCAGACCAGTGAATGGTCGGGCACGCTTTTCGACAAGCCGGATCAGGTCGATCATTATCGCGAGGTCGGCGCCGACTCGACGAATGAGCGAAAAGGTCAGAAACGGCGGCTTGATGCGCCGGGCACGTTCTGGGAATACAACGATGTCCGGGTCAACGTATTCTCGCTGGCGCTATTGCATATGTTCCGCCGCCCGTTGTCCGAGGTCCTCAAGGAGCGGATCATGGACCCCATCGGTGCTTCCGACGGCTGGACGTGGCACGGCTACGAAAATTCCGGCGTGACGGTCGACGACAAGGTGATGGTGTCGGTCCCCGGCGGCACGCACTGGGGCGGCGGTCTCTGGATCGATACTTTTGATCATGCGCGCTTCGGCCTGCTGATCGCACGCGGCGGCGAGTGGGACGGTAAACGGCTGCTCGACGCCGACTGGGTTACCGCCATGCGGACACCGATCGACATCTACAATGTCTATGGCTTTCTTTGGTGGTTGAACACGAACAAGGCCTATTACCCGCAGGCGCCGGAGACAAGCTTCTTCGCGCTCGGCGCCGGGTCGAACCTGATCTGGATCGATCAGGCGTTGGACATCGTCGGTGTTTTCCGCTGGATCGACCAGGCAAGGATCGACGGCCTGCTGGGCCGTTTCATGGCGGCGCTGGAAAGCTGAAGGCCTTGCTCAGCGCTGCTTTTACACTTTGTAACATTCGCTAACGACGGCGACATACGGGGATTACATAACGCGTCTATTTCTTGAGCCAACGACGGATTGAAACCGCCGGAGAGCTTGAAGAAATGACTGCCGTTTATAGATTTCTCGCCGTTATCGCCATATTCGCCACCGTTGTCGGTGCCGTTGGCATCGCCGCGGCCCAGCAACGGGGGCTCCCCGTGCCGCTGAGCGAAAAGCCGGGTATCGACGTTAATTCGGTCGATCTCGCTCAGGCTGCCGGCGGCAATGTCAACATCGAGATCATCAGCGGCTGCGTGAACGACGTTGCTTCCTTCAAGATCGTCAACCGCGGCGAGATGTGGCCGGAACTCGGCAAACTCAAGGTCTACGAAATTGCCGGTGGGCAGGCCCGCGAACTGACGGCGCGAACCATGCGGTTTGCCGAAGGTCAGCAGGCATCTTTCCGTATGAAGAATCCGGGCGATTCCAGCATCGGCATTTTCGTTGAGCCGTCCTGGTATGACCGCCCCTTCGAATTCGATGCTCAGGTCGACTGCAGGTGACCGAGATGCACGATGTGATCCATCTAACAGCGCTCGTTCGCGCAATGCGCCATAAAGAGGATTCGGGAGAGACCCTCGCCGGTTCTGCGTCCAACGGGGGTTCCTGATTTCCCCCAGGGCGTCGGAGTTAACCCGGCGTTCCCGAGGAAAGGCCCGGTCTTTGACCGGGCCTTTCTGCGTCCGGGCTTCGGAACAAGAACGTCAGTTCTCGGCGAGAGCGTGGAGCTTCCGCATGCTATCCTGGGTGAGATTCCCGCCGGTGAGCGCGGCGACGGTCTTTAGCGAGGTATCGACTTTCTCCGCGAGAAACGCAGCGCTGGCGACGACGCCGGCCGCCTCCCCCAACAGCTTGGCGCGGGTCAGCAGGGTTTCGAAGGCGCGGCCGATATCGCTCTCGGAAACCAGCACGATGTCGTCCATGTACGCCTCGAGATGGGCGAATGGCCGCTCGCCGGGCCGGCGTGCCGAAAGCCCGTCGGCGATGCTGTCCCAGTAATCGATAGCGGTCGGTTCGCCGGCCTGGCGCGAGACGTAGGCGGCATTGGCGCGTTTCGGCTGCACACCGATCACCTTGACGCCCGGCCGCATGTGCTTGACCGCCGCCGCGACGCCACCGGCAACACCACCTGAAGATACCGGAACGAGAACCTGCTCAAGATCTTCGGCGTCTTCGCAGATTTCCATGCCTAGCGAGGCATGTCCGGCGGTGATCCAGTATTCCTCCCAGGTGTCGATGGCAGTCATGCCGCGCTCTTTGGCGACCCGTTCGACCATCGGCTGGCGGTTGAGCGCGTCGTCGCAGAAGACGACTTCGGCGCCGTGGCCTTCCGTCGCCTGGACCTTGTAGGCGCTGGTTTCACGCAGCATGACGACGACGATCGGCACGTTCAGCAGCCGCCCGGCGAAGGCGAACGCCTGCGCGAAATTGCCGCTGGAAGCGAGGATCACACCCTTCGATTTCTGTTCGGTGCCGAGGCGGTCGAGCATGGTGAATGCGGCGCGGATCTTGTACGCACCCGTGACCTGCAGGTTTTCGCACTTCACCGAGAGGGCTTCCGTGCCGATTTCCGCGCTGTCGCGGGCAACGGGAATGATCGGTGTGCGGCGGACGGCGGGATGCAGCCGCGCGCGGGCATCCTGAATGTCTTCGAAGCTGACCAGAAGGGACATGATCTTGGACCTAGAAGCCGAGTGACAGGTTCTTGCTGTCCAGGCGCCCCATGGCGAGCAGAAGCTGATAGACGGCGAGGCGTTCGTCGTAGAACGCGGAGGTGTAGTTGATTTGCGCGTTGTTGACCTCGTTCTCGGCGTCGAGAACGTTGATCACGGTTTCTTTGCCGGCTTCGCGCAGTTTTTTGCGGCTTTCGAACACTTCGGACGCGATGTTGACCGCGTTCTCCAGCAGTTCGAGCCGTTCGCGCGCCGTCAGCAGGGATTGCCAGGCGAGTTTGGATTGTTCGATTACCTTGCGGACCGTGTGGTCGTGCTGATCCTTCGAGGCATGATAATCATAGGCCGCTTGCGCCATCGACGCGCGGGTCGAGAAACCGGTGAACAAATCCCAGGTACTGGAAACGACCAGCGAATAATCGCGCCGCGTGCCGAGTACCGCATTGCTATGCTTTTCGTAGTTGTAGGACCCTTCGAGGTCGACCGACGGGAAAAGTTCTGCGCGTACCGTGCGGCGGCGTTCGCGGGCCACTTCGACCGACGTGCCGGAGTTGCCGACGGCAGGGTTTTCGATCACGGCGATGTCGATGGATTTCGAAAGCTCGCTCGGGATCAGTGCGACGGGCGGCTCGGGATCGAGCATCGCCTCCACGTCCGGCGGATGGCCGAAGACTTGGGTGTAGCGGCTGATCGCGTCCTCGAGCGCGCCCTCGAAGTTGACGCGGCGTTCCTTGGCGATCTGCAGCCGGGACTTGGCCTGCAGCACGTCGACCGCGACGCCGGAACCGCGCTGCACCCGTTCGTCCTCGAGGTTCAGTTGGCGTTGAATGGTCGCTTCGTTCTCGCGCGCAAGCTCGATCAGGCGGCGTTGCCGCAACACGTCGATGTAGACCTGAATGCCTTCGAAGATCGTGTTCTGGCGCGTGCCCTCGAACGATATCTGCGCAAGCTCGCGGTTGAGGCGCGCCGTGCGGACCGCCGATGCGGTGGCGTAACCGTTGAAAAGGTTTTGCGTGACGGTCAGCGACGCGGTGTTGCGGGTGCGGCCGAATTCCGAGGCGTTGGGCGCGTTGTCCGAGCGCGTCGACGGGCTGTTGATGTTTTCATATCCCGTGTCGCCGGTCACCGACACGACCGGATAGAAATCCGCGACCGCGGCGTCCACGCCCTTGCGGGACGACTGCAGCGATTTCTCGGCGGCCTTGATCTGCGGGTGGTTGTTCACCAGGCCGGTCAGCTCGACCTCAAGCGGATTGCCGGCGGCGTGCGTCGACAGTCCGGCGACGGCGGCGGCGATGGATAGACAGATGGTCAGCCGCTTGATGGGCAAAACGCTGCTCCTGGTTCCCTGTCTTGGATCGCATGGCGAACGCGGAAGCCGCCAGACGATTCGGATAAAAAATACCGGTTTGCCGTTTGGCATACAAGATTTAGCGTTAAAATACGCTGAATCCGCATGATTTTTTAAGCCCTTACGGGCGCCGGATTACTCGTCCGGCGCGCCGTAACCGCCGCCGCCAGGGGTCCGCAGTTCGAAGACGTCGCCCGGGTTCATCTCGGTCTCGTCGTTGCCGCGCAAGCGCTCGACACTGCCGTCGGCGCGGATGACGGAATTTTCGCCCCGCTTGCCCGGCTTGCCACCCTTGAGTCCCCAGGGGTCCGTGTGCCGGTGGCTGGAGAGCGTGGTCGCCGTCATGGTTTCGAGGAACCGCATGCGGCGGACAACGCCGTTACCGCCGTGATGTTTGCCGCTGCCGCCGGAATCGCTGCGAATCGAGAACGCCTCGACCCGGACCGGGAAACGATTCTCCAGGACCTCGGTATCGGTCATCCGTGTGTTGGTCATGTGCGAATGCACCGCGTCGCAGCCGTCGAAGGTTTCGCCGGCGCCGGTACCGCCGCAGATGGTCTCGTAGTTCTGATAGACGTCGTTGCCATAGACGAAGTTGTTCATCGTCCCTTGCGCCGACGCCATCACCCCGAGCGCGCCGTAAAGCGCGTCGGTGATGCACTGCGAGACCTCGGTGTTGCCGGCGATCACGGCCGCCGGATACTCGGGGCTGATGATCGATTTTTTCGGCACCTCGATCTTGAGCGGTTTCAGGCAACCCTCGTTCAGCGGGATTTCGTCATCCACCAGCGTGCGGAACACGTACAGCACGGCCGCCTTACAAACCGCCAGGGGCGCGTTGTAGTTGTGGTTGCCCTGCGGCGACGTGCCGGTGAAGTCGATGACCGCCTCGCGGGCCTCACGGTTAACCTTGATCCTGACCTGAATCTGGTCGCCATTGTCGAGCGGATAGGTGAACTCGCCGTCGGCCAGCACGTCCAGCACGCGTCGGACGCTTTCCTCGGCGTTGTCCTGCACGTGACCCATGTAGGCGTGCACCACGTCGAGGCCGAAGTGCGAGATCATCTTGCGCAGTTCGCGGACGCCGGTTTCGTTGGCGGCGATCTGCGCCGTCAGGTCGGCCATGTTCTGCATCGGGTTGCGGCAGGGATACTTGCCGGACTTCAGCAGATCGTAGGTTTCCTCCTCGCGGAGCTTGCCTTCCTCGACCAGGAGGAAGTTGTCGATCAGCACGCCCTCGTCGTCGATATGCGTCGAATCAGGCGGCGCCGAGCCCGGCGTGCGGCCGCCGATGTCGGCCTGGTGGCCGCGCGAACCGACATAGAACAGGATGTCCTTGCCGGCCTCGTCGAACACCGGCGTGATCACGGTGACGTCGGGCAGGTGCGTGCCGCCGTTATAAGGCGCGTTCAGCGCATAGACATTACCGGGCTTCATGGTGCCCGCGTTCTCGCGGATCACGGTCTTGATGCTTTCGCCCATGGAGCCCAGATGCACCGGCATGTGCGGCGCGTTGGCGACGAGGTTGCCCTCGATATCGAAGATCGCGCAGGAGAAATCGAGCCGCTCCTTGATGTTCACCGAATACGCCGTGTTGGCGAGCGTCGCGCCCATTTGCTCGGCGATGTTCATGAACAGGTTGTTGAATATCTCCAGCATCACCGGGTCGGCTTCGGTGCCGACGGCGAATGTCTGCGGGCGTTCCTTGAAACGTTTGAGGATCAGGTGCCCGCGTGAATTCAGGTACGCCTGCCAGCCCGGCTCGACGACGGTGGTCGCCGTGTCCTCGGTGATGACCGCCGGTCCCTCGACCTTGTCGCCGGGCAGGAACGTGTCGCGCGTATAGACCGGCGTATCGTGGTGTTCGCCGTCGGAGTACATGCGGACGGTGTCCCGGGGCGTGATTTTCCGGCCGTCGGCGCTTTCCTTCATTTCCGGATCGATCATGGACTCGGTGGCGCCGACGACTTCGGTCGCAAGCGCCTCCATGACCAGCTTGCGGCCTTCGGGCACGAACCCGAAGCGGAGCCGGTGCAGGTCCTCGAACTCGGCGGCCATGGCGGCGGCATCGGCGAGCGTGACCACCAGCGCGCTGTCGGTGCCCTCGTAACGCAGGTGCACGCGGCGGTGTTCGGTGATGTTCTTGTCCTCGATTCCCTGGGACGTCACCTCGGTGCGCGCATCCGCCGCCATCTCGTCGAGCGTCGGGATGATGCGTCCGACCGCGTCGTCGTCGAGCGGTTCCTGCACGGAACGTTCCCTGAGCGCACGTATATCAGCGAGGCCCATGCCGTAGGCCGAAAGGACGCCCGCGAACGGATGAATGAACACGGTCTTCATGCCGAGGGCATCGGCCACCAGGCACGCGTGCTGGCCGCCGGCGCCGCCGAAGCAGTTGAGCACGTAGTTGGTGATGTCGTAGCCGCGCTGCACGGAAATCTGCTTGATGGCGTTGGCCATGTTCTCGACGGCGATGGTCAGGAACCCTTCGGCGATATCCTCGGGCGTGCGTTTCGCTTCGCCTGTGTCCGTGGCGATACGTTCGGCGAGCGCCGCGAACTTCTCCTTCACCACTTCGCCGTCGAGCGGCTGGTCGGCGTCGGGGCCGAACACGCTCGGGAAATACTGCGGCTGGATCTTGCCGAGCATAACGTTGCAGTCGGTGACCGCCAGCGGCCCGCCGCGGCGGTAGCACGCGGGGCCCGGATTGGCGCCGGCGCTTTCCGGGCCGACGCGGAACCTGGCACCGTCGAATACCAGGATCGACCCGCCGCCGGCGGCGACGGTGTGGATGTGCATCATCGGCGCACGCATGCGGACCCCGGCGACCACGTTCTCGAGCGAACGTTCGTATTCGCCGTCGAAGTGCGCGACATCGGTGGACGTGCCCCCCATGTCGAAGCCGATGATGTTGTCGAAGCCGGCGATCTGCGCCGTTCTGACCATGCCGACGACGCCGCCGGCCGGACCGCTGAGGATGCTGTCCTTGCCCTGAAACAGCTTGGCGTCGGTGAGCCCGCCGTTGGACTGCATGAACATCAGGTGGGGGCCGTCTTTGTCGTCCGCTTCCAGGTCGGCGGCGACGCGGTCGACATAGCGTCTCAGGATCGGTGACAGGTAGGCGTCGACAACGGTCGTGTCGCCGCGCGATACCAGCTTGATCAACGGGCTGACCTGATGTGAGATCGAAACTTGGGTGAAGCCGATTTCCCTGGCGATCTCGCCGGCCTTGATTTCGTGCGCTGTGTGTTTGTAGCCGTGCAGGAAGGCGATGGCGACGGAACGGACGCCGTCGTCGTAGATTTCCTGCAGGCCGGTGCGCAGTGCATCCTCGTCCAGCGGCGTCAGCACCTCGCCGTCGACGGCCACCCGCTCGTCGGCCTCAAGCACGCGTTCGTAAACCAGTTCCGGCAGCTTGATATGCATGTCGAACAGCCTGGGGCGGTTCTGGTAACCGATCCGAAGTGCGTCGCCGAACCCCTTGGTGGTGACAAGCGCCGTCCGGTCGCCCTTGCGTTCCAGCAGCGCGTTGGTGGCGACGGTGGTCCCCATCTTGACCGCCTGCACTTTGCCGGGCGGGACCGCAGCGGCCTTGTCCAGGCCCAGCAGGTCGCGAATGCCCTGAAGCGCCGCGTCCTCGTATTGTTCCGGGTTTTCCGAAAGCAGCTTGTGGGTGACCAGGTCACCGTTCGGTTTGCGGGCTACGAGGTCGGTAAAGGTGCCGCCCCGGTCGATCCAGATCTGCCACATGGCAATAGTCTCCAATACGCTGGGCACACGTTGGGCGTGAAACCCTTCAAAAAGTCAAAATCAGTAGAACAGATTCGGCAGCCAGAGCGCGATGTCGGGGAACGCGAGCAGCAGTCCGACCATGGCGAACATGGCGAGCACGAATGGCAAAGTGCCTATCATCACGTCGTTGAGGCCGCCGGATTTTCGGATGCCCTGCACGACATAAAGGTTGATCCCGATCGGTGGTGTGATCAGCGCCGCCTCCAGCAGCACCATCAGCACGATTCCGAACCAGACCGGATCGAACCCGAGTTGTATCACCACCGGCGCGATCAGCGGCGCCGTCGTCAGCAGCATCGACAGCGTCTCCATGAAACACCCGAGGATGATGTAGAAGACGACGATCGCGAACATGGTCTGCATCGGGCTCCAGCCAAGGCTGGTAATAAAGTCCGCAAGCGCCTGAGTCAGCCCGACGGCGGCGAGGATGAAGTTGAGGAAAATCGCCGCCAGGATGATCAGCATGATCATCGCGGTGGTGCGCATCGTTCCCTCGAAAGCGAGCTTGAGCATCTCGACGGTGAGGGTGCGGTTCTGCGCCGCCAGCATGAGCGAGGCGATCACGCCGAGCGACGCGCCCTCGGTCGGGGTCGCGATGCCGGCATAGATCGAGCCGACGACGACCAGGAAGATGCCGAGCGGCGGCAACAGGCCCGACAGCGAACGGATCTTGGCGCCCCAGTCCTGCGGCACCGGGTCGCCGTCCCACTTGGGACGGAAGAAACACGCCAGCGCCACGGTCGCCATAAACAGGAGCGCGAGCAGGAGCCCTGGGAGGAAACCGGCAAGGTACAGTTCCGGCACCGACGTGTCCGTCAGCAGGCCGTAGATAATCAGGTTGATCGACGGCGGTATCAGGATGCCGAGCGTGCCGCCGGCGGCGATGGTGCCGAGGAAGAGCCGTTCGTTGTAGCCGCGTTTCTCGACCTCCGGCAGGGCCACGGTGCCGATGGTCGCCGCGGTCGCGACGCTGGAGCCCGACGTCGCCGCGAACAGCGCGCAGGCGCCGATATTGGAGTGCATCAGGCCGCCCGGCAGCCAGCCCAGCCACTGCACCATGCCTTCATACATGCGTTCCGTGATGCCGGCGCGCAGCAGGATCTCGCCCATCAGCACGAACATCGGGATGGCGACCAGCAGGAACTCGATCGAGTTCTGCCAGAAGATGTCGCCGATCGCCAGGTGCAGCGGCATGAACGAATGGAAGTTGGACATGAACAGCCCGAGCCAGCCGAGCACGGCGGCGATCGGCACGCTGAGAATGACCAGCCCCATCAGGATAGCGATTGCTTGGATCATCATGGCGGCGGTCTCAGCTTTCTTCTTCGATCTGTTCGTCGAGGGATTTGATGCCCATCTTCTTGTGGACCGCGACCCAGTCGCGCTTGATGAAAGATATCAGCGACGAGATCGTCAACACCGTTCCGGTTACGACGAACAGCACCAATCCCGCGAACCAGGCCGTTTGCGGAATAGCGAGGGGTGTTTGCAGCGGTGATATGGACCGCGATTGGTTAGCGTAGGTATCGGCAAGCAAGCCCGAGGCGCGCCAGGTCACGTAGCTGATGAAAGTGATCAACAGAATATTACCAACGATATCCAGCATGCAGCGAAGCCACGTCGGCAGATGCTGATAGAGCGCGTCGACGCGCATATTGGCGCGGTGCAGCAACGCGTAAGTCAGCGACAGGCTGGTGGCGATGGCGAAGGCATAGCCCGAAAGCTCATCGGAACCGGCCATGGAAATATTGAACAGCTTGCGCAGAATGACGTCGACGGTGACGATCAATGCGGCGAGGACCAGAAGCGCACCGCCGAACCAGACCATGCGCAAGGCAATCCCGTCCAGGCCCTTCAAGGTCTTATCGAGAATATTCACGAGCGTGCTCCATGAAAAGGGAGACCGGGGAGACGGATGTCTCCCCGGTCATGAGCGCAAACGTTTACTTCTTTGTGGCGGTTACACCGACAATCGGGCCGACGATTTTGTTCCAGTCGGCCACGCACTCGGCAGAGCAACGCTCCGTCCAGTTCGCGACGATCACGTCCTGGGCGATCTTCTGCTGCTTCTTGAGATCTTCCGCGGACGGCTCGACGAGCTTCATGCCGCCGGTCGGTCCGAGCGGGCAGCTGTCGCCGGTCAGGCACTGTACTGCCAGCGCGTCTTCCTTGGCGGTTTCTTCCCACATGCGGTCGGTCAGCTTGTCGACTTCTTCCGTCAGCAGTTTCTGCTGGTCGGCGGAGAGGCTGTTCCACGTGTTGAGGTTGATTGCGCCGAACGCCAGTCCCCAGCCGACACGCATGGTGTAGGCGTGCGTCGCGGCCTGATACCACTTGGCGTTATAGGCAGGCATGGTGCCGGTGATGCCGCAGTCGACGACGCCTTTCTGCAGCGCCGGAATGACTTCCGCGAACGCCACGGTCACCGACGTGCCGCCGACACCCTCGACGAAGTCGGCGAGCGATGCCGTGTAGGTGCGGATTTTCTTGCCCTTGAGATCGTCGATCGAGTTGATCTCGGCATTGCACCACAGGTTCTGGCTCGGGAACGGATAGAGCTGCATCAGCTTCGAGTCGTAAATTTCCTCGAAGTTTTTCGCCATGATGTCGAAGTAAGCGTCCGCGACCTTGCGCTCGGTTTCGATGTCCTGTGTCAGCGATGCGAGGTCGACACCGTCGAAGACCGCGTTTTCAGCCGACACGTAGCCCATGACGCCGTGCGCATAGTTGAACACGCCCTGCTTCAAAAGGCGCATGATCTCGAAGCCCTTGAGACCGAGGTCGGTCTGCGGCTTGATTTCGCCTTGGATGCTGCCGCCGGAGGCCTTGCCGATGACTTCGTTCCAGAACGGGCCTTCGTGTTTCTGATAATTGGTCAGGTTACCCCAGGTGCCGACGGCCTTGATGGTCACGTCAGCGGCCGATGCCGGGCTCGTGGCCGTGATGGCCGCGATGCCGAAGGCACAGGCAAGTCCGATGGTTTTTAGACGTCTCATTCGTAAGTCTCCCTATAAGTTATGAGATCGGTTTCTTGGAATCCGTTGCCCAGGCCGGTACGTCCGTTACCAGCATACTGCCCGGGGCGTGGGTGATGCAGATCGACGGCTTGGCCGATCTGACGGCGTTTTGCGGCGTCACGCCGCAAGCCCAGAAGACGGGCATTTCTCCGTCCCTGAATTCGGTTGTGTCGCCCCAGTCGGGGGCGTCGATGTCTTTAATTCCGATCGCGGCCGGATCGCCCATGTGCACGGGCTGGCCGTGCGCGTGCGGAAAACGGGCGCAGACCGCGCTGGCGCGGATTGCATCGGCCGTGCTTAGCGGGCGCATGGATACCACCATGCCGCCCGAAAACGGCCCTGCCGGTTCGGTCATGAGGTTGGTCACGAACATGCCGACGGTCCTGTTCTCGTCGATGTGGCGCAGCCGGATACCTTCCGCCATCAGCGCATCCTCGAAGGTGAACGAGCAGCCGATGGCAAACGCCACGAAATCGTCGCGCCAGAGCGCGGTAACATCTGAAACTTCGTCGACCAGTTCCCCATTCTCGTAGACGCGGTAGAGCGGCACGTCGGTGCGGATGTCGATGTCGTCGCCCAGTGTCCGCATCATCGGGTCGCCGGTGTCGGAAACGCCGATCAGCGGACACGGTTGCGGGTTGCGTTGGCAGTAGCGCGCGAAATCGAGGGCGTATTCGGCGGGTAGAATGACCACGTTGCCCTGGAGCATGCCGGGGGCAATCCCGGCGGTGTGGCCGATGTAGTCATTGGTGCGGAATCGGGCGCGCGCTTCGGCGGCGCTCATCCCGTCGAAATCCGCATACGACATGTACGAAACGGCCCTTTGGGCCTCGGCGACGTTGCCCATGAATCCTCCCCACCTTCTTTATGCCAACGTATAAGTTGGTCCCTGTCGATAGAAAATTAAGCAAAAAGAGGAGTGAAAAGTCTAATTTATAATTTTTAGACATATACATAAATTTATTTTATATATAAAAGTTATAACCGGCAGCGTGGAAAAGCCATGAATTTCAAGCAGTTGGAAACTTTCCTCTGGGTTGCGCGGCTTGGCAGTTTCTCGAAAACCGCCGAGCGTCTGTTCACGACGCAACCGGCGATCTCTAGCCGCATCGCCAATCTGGAAGACGAACTCAGGGTCAGTCTGTTTACCCGCGAGGGCGGCGCGGCGCGGCTGACGGCATCGGGGCGCGACCTGATCGGCCTTGCGGAGGAAACGCTCGCTAGTGTGCAGGCGATGCGCGAGCGCGCCGGCGTGCCGGTCGAGATCTCGGGCGTTTTGCGTCTCGGCGTGTCAGAAACCATCGTGCAGACATGGTTGTCCGACCTGCTGGCGGAATTGCGTGAAACCTATCCAGCCCTTGATGTGGAGATCTCCGTCGACGTGACGGCGAACCTCCGCAACGAACTGGTCGAACATGCAATCGATCTTGGATTGCTGATGGGGCCGGTTTCCGAATACACGGTCACGAATAGGCCGCTTAACGACTTTCCGCTGATCTGGGCGATGCGTCCGGCACCTGGCCAGACGGGCAGGTTGCGGATGACGCTGGACGAGATACGCCGTCACCCGATCCTGACCTTTCCGCACAACACCCGGCCGCATTTCGAAATCAATGAGGCCATCCGCGCGCGCACCGGGGAAGCCCCACGGCTGTTTCCGTCGACATCGCTGTCCGCGATCATGCGGTTGGCGGAACGTGGTGTCGGCATCGCCAGTATCCCGCGGGTCTTCGCGGCCAACGCGCTTGAGGACGGCCGCCTGATCGAGGTCGAGAACGACTGGCACCCGACACCGCTCAGTTATACGGCGTCCTACATCGCCGACCCGTCGCGGCCGATCCTCGCCCGCGTCGCGGAAATGGCGCATGCAATCGCCACCTCGTAGCGTTATTCGGACGATGAGATCTTGAAAATGACGACACCGGTCACGATCAGGACCGCCGCCGTTATCCGCATCGGGGTTACATTCTCGCCCAGCAGAAGAATGCCCATGACAAATGTTCCGACGGCACCGATTCCCGTCCACGCCGTATATGCGACGCTGAGGGGCAATGTTCTCATGGCGAGCGACAGAAGACCGAAACTGGCGGTCATCAACACGATGGTGAGGATACTCGGTCCGAGGCGTGAAAACCCTTCGGACTGTTTCATCGAAACGGCCCAGGCGATTTCGAGAATGCCGGCAAACAGCAAATAGAACCAAGCCATGCGTCGGCCCTCCTAATAGAAGAGCCGGGCCGTCCCGGTCATTGCACCCATTATGGGGGAGGGCGTTGCCTCGCGGGATGGACATAGCAACGCCCGAGTTGGCGGGCAAGGTCTTTCGGATTTGCCCACGCTTGACCAATTCGCTTCGGCGCAGCAATTTATGGCGCGCTTAGGGGAGAAACGAAAAATGACCACCAACACCCGCCGGCTCGTGTACTTCGATACGTGGGCTCATCCGATCGCCGTGGAAATCCTGGAAAACGCGCCGGGCATCGAACTGATCCGCCTGGCGCAGGACGATGACGAAGCCAAGGTCTTCGACATCATGAAGGACGCGCACGGTTACCAGATGCTCGCCAAGACGGAAATGCAGCCACGCTGGCGCCCGGACCGCGCGTTCATGGAAAAATGCCCGAACCTGCTGGCGGTCTCGTCGATGGGAGCCGGCTACGATGCCTGCGAAGATGCCGCGGCCACGGACTTGGGGATCATGGTGATGAACAATTCCGGCGCCAATTCCGACAGCGTCGCGCAGCACGCCATCGGCATGATCCTGGCGCTCGGCAAGAACATGATCCGCCACGACCGCATGATGCGCGAAGCGCCGGGCCTCGACCGCATGGCCTATCCCGGGCTCGAGACCACCGGCAAGACCCTCGGCATCGTCGGGCTCGGCCAGATCGGCCGGCGCACGGCGAAGATCGCCAGGCACGCGCTCGACATGAACGTGATCGCCTGCGACCCCTATATCTCCGACAAAGACTTCGCCGACCGGGACGCCGAGAAGGCGGACTTCGAGACCCTGTTCCGGACGTCCGATTTCATTTCCGTGCATTGCCCGCTGACCGACGAGACCCGCGGCATGATCGGCGCCGACGCCTTCCGGATGATGAAGCCGAGTGCTTATTTCATCACCACGGCGCGGCATTTCGTCCACGATGAGGCGGCGCTCGTCGATGCGCTGGCAAAAGGGCAGATTGACGGTGCCGGCGTTGACGTGTTCGACGAGGAGCCGCCGGGACCGGGCCATCCGCTGATGCAGTTCCAGAACGTGCTGATGACGCCGCATGCGGCGGGCATTACGGACGTCTGCAACTACAACATGGCCAAATGGAGTGCCGAGCAGTGGATCGAGGTGCTGAACGGCAAGCGCGCGCCCAGGCTCGTCAACCCGGCGTGCTGGGACGCCTACGTCGAGCGACACGCGCGGATTATCGGCCACGTGCCCGAGGCATAAGTTCAGCGCTGCACCGGTGTGGGAAACACGGATATTCTGCCCCGTACCGGGCCATGTTATGTTCCCCCGTGTCGGATCGATGATGACCGGGATGGGGGCATGGGATACTTCACCAACGATAACCGCGCCGCGCCGCGTTATGCCGTCGACGCGCGGGTCCACGGCAGCGTTGCCGGCCAATCGTTCGACGGGCATCTTCAGGATGTGTCGGAATCGGGCGCCGCGGTTACGGGCATGCCCGATGTTGCGTTCGACAACAACCAGTTCGTGCAGTTGCACATGGAAGGGATCGGATATCAGCAGGGTTATGTCCGGCGCGGCATACCCGGTGGTTTCGCACTCGAGTTCGAAATGGACGAAGACGACAAGAACCGCAAACGGGAATTTCTGAAATCGATACGTGCTCTGGGCCCAGAGGCGTTGCGTGGATAGTCACGTGGTTGACGTCACGCGAAATCCCGTTATCGAACGTCCGTAACGGCCACGAGGCTAAGTTAGAACAGCGCCTCGAGACTGTTGGTGACGAGGCTGAGAACCCCATAGCCGATCACGCAGACGCCGACACTTGTACCAAGGGCGGCCCCGACAGTTTCGTTCATGATTTCTTTCATTCGTAACTTCATAACTGCCTCCTTTTGTCTTGGAGCCGGGCTCGTTCTGAGCACGATCTCAAGTCTGGACGTTAACCATTAGAAACGAAGACAGCCGCCAAGTCTGTGATCGGTCGCACACCCGACCTAATTGTATATTAACCCTGTTACTCGCAGATTTTCCGGAGCGTTTCCCACTCATAGCCGCTCATGGTGCGGCCTGCCCCCTGGGAAAGTTCGCGGATGTCGCGCCCGCGTTCGGCGCCGCCCGGATGGGTGTTAAGGAACGATGGCACGATGTCCGAGAGCGGCGTTTCCTTTTCAATGCGTTCGACGAAATCGGCCAGCGGTCGCGCCGTCAGGCCGAGCTGGTTCAGGGCCGTGACGGCGATGAAATCGGCCGCCGCTTCCGCGTCCCGGCTGTAGCCGCTTTCGATCAATCCGGTGACCAGACCGCCCAGCGCCGCGCCGCCGAACACGTCGCCGACCATGAGGCTGATCATCAGCGCGGCCCCGGTCTGCTTGATCGAGACCTGCAGCGGGTCGCGCCGGGCGACATGTGCGATCTCGTGCGCCAGCACGCCGATCACCTCGTCGCCGCTTTCGGCCTTGTCGATCAAGCCTGACAGGATCACCACCTCGCCGCCCGGCAGCGCCAGTGCGTTGGCGATGGGAACCCGCACCACGCTGACGCGCACCGGGAACGGCGTTTCCATCAGGTTCGCCAGTTCGTCGGCGCGTTTCTTGAGGATACCGTAGGCGCGCGGATTGGTGCACTCGACATGTTCGGGGTCGTCGCGCGCGCGGCCCAGCAGCGCCATCAACTGATCGCGGGATTCGCGGCCGATGTTCTGTTCCATCCCCGGCGGCACGAGACCGACGATCGCGCTCGACGCCGCCGGCAGCAGATAGACGAATATTCCGGCAAGCGAGGCGACAGCGAGGACGCCCGCCGCGACCCAGGTCGGCCATTTGACGGCGCCAGTGTCGCGTTTTGTCAGGTTGGGGCACTTGTGGGTGAGCCAGCCGCCGTCGTCGCCGCCGTCGAGACTCAGTCGTGCGTCGCTGCCGGCAAGGCGGAGGCGGATCGGCGGGCGACGGTGTCCCGGATCGACATAGCGAATGTCGGCGAGTGGCCAGCGGGCGATCTCCCGGAACGCCTGGTCGGTAAGAACCAGATCATCGCCCGAGACCTCGGCCAGCACCTTGCGCCGGAGCGCCGTCTTGCCGTCGTTGTATGAAACGGCTTTGCTCATTCAGAAACCGCCGATGTCGAGCGCATCGGCAAGGCCTTCGCCCGTGCGCGGGCTATCGCTCTCGGTCTGTGCGGCCTGTTCCAGCACGTGCGGGTTGTCGATGGCCGTCGTTCTGACGAGTTGCTTGGCGACCTCGAACCTGAAGACAAGCGTCCAGATGAACGGCATGATCAACACCACGGTCACGAACATCGCGGCGATGAATCCGAACAGGTCGGTGATCGTCGCGGGGTCCGTCACACCGTACCGGAAGTGCGCGCCATTGCCGATCAGCGACGGTGCGAACACGCCAAGCAATACGGCGAAGATCGCAAGGATGATGACGATGCAAAGCGCGCCGATCAGGAACAGCCACCAGAACGGTAGCCGGGAACGGAATACCGCGTCGCCGAACCGGAGCCCGGAAATCTGCAGCCGGGCCTGACGCACCCGGTAGAACATGAAGCCGAGGAGCGCGATGACGATGGCGAAAATGGACAGGCCGCCGGCGATGGCCACCGCGTCGCGCTGTTCGATGTCGAGGCTGTTGATCCGCACCTGTTCGCCGAAGCCGAATTCGAGGATGCCCCAGATCGCGATGCCGGCGTGGACCAGAACGGCGGCGAACACGGGTGTCCAGGCAAGGAACAGTTTTCCGGCGTCGCCTTCGAAGCGGAACGCCTGATCGCCCAGGCGCGTGTGGTGCATTTGATAGCGCCAGAGATCGATCTGCATCCACGGGTATGCCGCGCCCAGCGTGAGGGCCGTCAGCACTGTCCAGCCGGCGGCGAGGCGCAGATACGCCCAGGTCGATCCATCGAGGCCGAAGCGTACGCCGCGCCAGCGGGTCCGGCTCATGCGGTAACGCCACATGCGGTAAAACCCGATCTGCAGCAGTGCGAAAAGCGTCACGTAGTACGCGATTTCCAGCGCGACGTGCATTTCCGGGTGCTGCGGCGGCACCAGCGTGTTGATGGCGCCGTAGACGAGACCCAGCGGAAACAGCACCGCGATCACGATCAGGAAACCGACGAACAGTTCGCCGCCGGTGCCGGTGTATTCCAGCGGATCGTCGAGAAACGACACGTTGCGCCAGAAATAACGGCGGATGTTGGTCTTGGCCCAGAACCGGTAGATGCCGAGGGTCAGCAATGACAGCAGGGCGTTCACCAGCAGCAACCGGGCGAACGGCCCCCGTGTTGCGTTGAACGTCAATGCCTGCCGGGGCGGAACTTGTTGTGCTTGATCCATGCGCCGGGACGGTCTCCACTTGCCGCTGTTCGCTGCCGGGTTCGGTATCGATGCACGAAACGGTCGTAAACGGCAAGACGGGGAAAGAGTTTGGACGTACTGCGAAAGGTACTGGATTTTCTCAGTCGCTATGCGCCGCAGGCCATGGCGGGGGGCGTGTTCCTGGGGTTGTTGCTCCCGGATCTCGCCGCCGTGCTCAGACCGCTGCTCGCTGTCGCGGTCTGGGGGCTCCTGTTCCTGGCCATGCTGCGAATCGAATTTAGCGACCTTGTCGAGCGCATGCGCCGGCCGTTCCTGGTTGTCGCATTGCTCGTCTGGATGCTGATCGTCACCCCGGTGCTGATGACGCTGATCCTGATGAGCGTCGAGTTGCGGCCGGGTCTGGAAGCGGCAATGATCTTGGCCGCCGCCTCGTCGTCGCTGTTCTCGACGCCGACCCTCGGTATCATGTTCGGGCTCGACGGCGCGCTGTTGCTGATCGTGCTGGTGATCGCCACGCTTTTGGTGCCGATTACGTTGCCGCTGGCGGCGCTGACGCTTCTCGGTTTCGATATCGGTGCCGACCCGCTCGCCATGATGGCGCGGATGATGATCTTGGTGCTGTCGGCCGCCGTGGCCGCCTGGGCCGTGCGCCGGGTCGCGGGTGGAGCCCGGGTCGAACGCTCGGGAACGCTGTTCGATGCGATTTCCGTCGTGCTGCTGATCGGTTTCGCGATCGGCATCATGGACGGGATCACGGCGCGGCTTGTCGGCGACCCCGGTTACATCGCCTTCGTCGCCGCGCTTTCGTTTCTGGTTTACGTCGGCATGATGATCGTCAGCTATGTGGTTTTCATGTTCGCCGTGCCGGGTGCGGGCAGGCGCGCCGCGCTCAGCGCCGGTTTCATCTCGGGGACACGGAATCTTGCCATAATTCTGGCTGTTTTGCCGGTCAGTGTGGACCCGGACTTGCCGCTCTTTTTTGCGGTCGGGCAGTTCCCCATATACATTATGCCTATTATTCTGAAACCAGTGTTTCGACGGCTCTTGGATCGACGGACGGAGTAGAAGGACTTGCGAAGTTGGAAATTCTGGCGCCGGACGGCCCTGATTTTCGCGCTGGTGGCGGCGGGGTCCGTTCTTCCGGCGCTGGATCGGCATAACGTGCACGCCGACTGGCGCACGGCCAGCCGCGAATCGGTCGGGATCGCGCCCGACCCGGCCCAGGTGCGGGACGCGGTGATCCAGGTCTACGGCGCACGGGCTTACAACTGGCGCGGCTATTTCGGCATTCATACCTGGATCGCGGTCAAGCCGACCGACGCGCCGCGCTTCACGATCTACGAGATCATGGGATGGCGGGCGTATCGCGGCGGCGATGCGTTGGCAATTTCATCGCGTGCGCCGGACGGGCGTTGGTACGGCGCCGCGCCGACCATCCTTGCCGACATTCGCGGCGAGGGCGTCGACGCCCTGATCGAGAAAGTGGACGCCGCCGCCAAGAGCTATCCCTACAACGAGAGCTACGCCGTCTGGCCGGGGCCAAACTCGAACACCTTCACGGCGCACGTTGCGCGCGCGGTGCCGGAACTGCGCCTCGATCTGCCGCCGACGGCGATCGGCAAGGATTACATTCCCGATGGAAAGATTTTCGCCGAGGCCCCCAGCGGGACCGGTTATCAGGTATCGTTGTTCGGTCTGCTTGGTGTTCTCGCCGCCAGGGAAGAGGGGGTCGAGGTCAATATCCTCGGTCTCACGTTCGGACTGGACCTGGCGAGTCCGGCGTTGAAACTGCCGATGGCGGGCCGCATCGGGTCGAATAACGTAAGCGGGGGTTAGGCGCGGACGATGAGCGTTTGGGGTAAGGTCATCGGCGGTGTCGCCGGGTTCGCTGTCGGCGGTCCCCTCGGTGCCGTGATCGGCGCTGTTGCCGGCCATCATGTCGTCGACAGGAACAAGACGTCCGGCAAGCTGGGCCACGACGACAAGCAGGTTGCCTTCACGACCGCCGTCATCGTGCTGTCGGCCAAGATGGCCAAGGCGGACGGGCGCGTCACGCGCGACGAGGTCGACGCCTTCAAGCAACTTTTTCACATCGAACCGGAGGACATGTCCACCGTCGCGGCGATTTTCGACGAAGCGAAGGAGAGCGCCGAGGGTTTCGAGCCCTACGCCGAACAGATCGGCGAGATGTTCAAGGGCGACTGGCACATTCTGGAAGAGATCATCGGCGCGCAGTTCCATATCGCCAAGGCCGACGGCGTCATCCACCCGGGGGAGGTCGAGTACCTGCGCAAGGTGGCATTGCTGTTCGGCTTCACGGTGCGCGACTTCGACCGGCTGCAGACGATTTATCTGGGCGGCTGGCAGGGCGAGGGCGGGCGCTCGTTCCGCGCCGACGACGCTTACGAAATCCTGGGCGTGGCCAAGGATGCCGCCGACGCGGATGTCAAAAAGGCGTACCGCGACCTGGTGCGCGAAAACCATCCCGACACCCTGATGGCCAAGGGCATGCCCGAGGAATTCATCGAACTGGCCAACGAAAAGCTGGCCAAGATCAACGACGCCTACGACCGCATCAAGAAAGCGCGTGGGTTCAACTGAGTTTCTCCTGAATATTGCTCATATTTCGAGACGCGTGCGGGGGCACGCTCCTCAAGATGAGGATTGCATGTCCGCCTCCCCCTGAGGAGGATGCGGGGGCATCCGTCTCGAAGGGCGAGGCGGGGAAGAGAGAGGATCGTCATGCCCCTGATCGGCGTTCTTGCCGCCTTAGCCACCGTCACTTTATGGGGCTGTAACTTCGTCGCCGTGAAGGTCGCGGTGACCGATGTGCCGCCCTATTTCGTGACGTCGATCCGGTTTGCGCTGCTGGCGGTGCTGCTGTTCCCGTTTCTGCGGGTGCCCAGGGAACGTGCCCGCGACATCGCCGGGTACGCGCTGGTCATGGGGGTGGGGCATTTCACGTTGCTGTTCTACGCGATCCAGTTCCTCGACATTTCGACGACCGGGATCGTTCTGCAGTTGGGCACGCCGTTCGTCGTACTGCTGGCGTGGTTGATGCTGAAGGAAACCTTCGGCATCTGGCGCATGGCCGGTATGGCACTGGCGTTCACCGGCATCGTGATTCTGATCGGCGTACCGACGGTCGGCGTCGATGTGCCGTCGCTGCTGATCCTCGTTGTCGCGTCGTTCATGTGGGCGCTGGGCTCAATCCGTGCCAAGCAGATCCCAGGCGTTTCGCCGTTCAGCCTGATCGCCTGGATGGGGTTGATCGTTTCGCCGATCGCACTCGGCATGTCGTTCATCTGGGAAACCGAGCAGGCGGCGCGGCTGATGGCGGCGGCGCCCCGGTTCTGGTATGGGCTGGCGTATATGACACTCGCCAGTTCGATTGCCGGGTACGGTCTGTGGTACTGGTTGTTGAACCGCTATGACGTGACGGCGGTGGCGCCCTATAATCTGCTGGTGCCGCTGATCGCGGTGGCCAGCGGCGTGACGATCATGGGGGACGAACTGACGCTGACCAAGTTGATCGGTGGCGGCATGATTCTGGGCGGGGTGTCGCTGATCACGGTTCGCCAGATGGTGCTGGCCCGGCGCGCGCGGCGCACCTCGACACTACAGGGACCGCCGTCATGAGCCGCGATATGGAACCGATCTGGCGTTCGCCCAACTTCAACGGCCGTGAGGGCACGGCCATCGACATGCTGGTGCTGCACTACACCGGCATGAAATCATGCGCCGAAGCGCTGGCGCGCCTGTGCGATCCCGAGGCGGAGGTCAGCGCGCATTACCTGATCGACGAGGACGGCACGGTCCACCGCCTGGTCGACGAGACCGAACGCGCATGGCACGCGGGGGTCGCCACGTGGCGTGGCGAGAGTAACATCAACAGTCGTTCGGTCGGCATCGAACTGGTCAATCCCGGCCATGAATGGGGCTACCGGGTGTTCCCCGATGTGCAGATGCAGGCTCTGATCCCGCTCGCCAAAGACATCGTCGAGCGTCACGGTATCGCGGCCCGGGACGTGGTCGGCCACGCCGACGTGGCGCCGGTACGGAAACAGGACCCGGGCGAGAAGTTCGACTGGACCATGCTGGCCGAGGCTGGAATCGGGCTTTGGCCGGACACGGAACGGTTGCCCGCGCCCTGTAATGAGGCCGATGTGACGCGTCAGTTGTCCGGGGTTGGGTATGACATTGCCGATGAAGGGGCAGCGGTCACCGCGTTTCAGCGCCATTTCCGGCCATCGCGCGTCGACGGCGTCGCAGACGATGAAACGCGCCGCACTATTGCCGCGGTGCACGCTCTTATATAATGTCCGCCGGCCAGACGGTCGGATGACCGCTCGTAGCTGTCCGAAAGGTGCTGCGGGAGGAAAGTCCGGGCTCCACGGAGATACGGTGCCGGGTAACGCCCGGCGGGGGCGACCCCAGGGAAAGTGCCACAGAAAGCAAACCGCCCCGGACTTGATCCGGGGTAAGGGTGAAAGGGTGCGGTAAGAGCGCACCGCCCGGGCGGTAACGTCCGGGGCACGGTAAACCCCACCGGGAGCAAAACCGAATAGGGACGATCGCGCTTCGGCGCAGGTGCATCTCCGCATTGTCGTCCGGGTAGGTTGCGCGAGGCGTCCGGCAACGGGCGTCCCAGATGAATGGTCATCCATCGCCTTTTGGCGGGGACAGAACCCGGCTTACAGACCGTCTGGCTTTTCTGTTCCGTGGGTAGCTTGGGCATGGTTGAGGTGGCCAAGCTGCCGTCTACCGCCCCCAATCAGGCTTCCTGGGTTCCCGCGTTCGCGGGAATGACAATAGTGGGATGTCGTTCAAACCCGCCCCGAAAAGACCCAAATACCCCCATCGTTTGGACATGTACGGGTGCCATAACGGCATGCTGGAAGGCGCGGATACCCTAGGCTTTCGTTAACCATATGGAGACGGAATCCATTGACGCCCATAAAAACCCATGATATCCCAAATTATCCCATAAAAGGCATGTCAGGCCGAGTGCGGCTATGCCCAAGGGGGGAGGCGGCAGAAGCCGTTTTTAACGCGTTGGAATTAAGGAGCCCTAAATGGGCGTCTTTACGGGAACACATACCAACAAGGTCGATAAAAAAGGCCGCGTTTCGGTACCGAAGACTTTCAGGGCGCTGTTCGAAAGCGAGAGCTTTCAGGGCGTCTATGTGTTTCCGTCTTTCCGTCAGTCCGCGCTTGAGGCCTGTGCCGAGAGTTTCATGGAGCGCATCGTCGACAGTCTCGAAGACCTGCCGATGTTCTCCGACGAGCAGGACGACCTTTCCATCATTGTCGAAAGCGCGCAGCGCCTGCCAGTCGATGGCGAGGGGCGCATCGTCGTTCCCGAGGAATTTCTGGGCGATGTCGGGATCAAGGACGAGATCACCTTCGTCGGGCGTGGCCGCACGTTCCAGATGTGGGCGCCGAAAGCCTATACCGATGCCCGCAAGCCCGTGTTCGAGCGGGCCCGTACCCGCGGTCTCACCCTTAAGCTTCGCCGCCCGTCTGATGCCGGCGGGGAGGGCTGAGACGATGACGGAAAAGCATATTCCGGTGCTGCTGGATGACGTGGTGGATGTGCTCATACCTCGCGACGGCGCGGTTTACGTGGATGCGACGTTCGGTGCCGGCGGGTACTCGCGTGCCCTTCTCGAAGCCGCCGACTGCACCGTTTGGGGCATCGACCGGGATCCGGATGCCGCCCATGCCGGGAACGAACTGGCGGCCGGCTACGGCAACCGCCTGACGGTTCTGAACGGCCGTTTCGGCGACATGCGGGAAATCCTGGCCGAGGTCGGCGTCACGGAGGTCGACGGTATCGCGCTGGACCTCGGTGTGTCGTCCATGCAGATCGACGATCCGGCACGCGGCTTTTCGTTCCGCTTCGACGGGCCGCTCGACATGCGCATGGACAAGGACGGCATGAGCGCGGCGGACGCCGTCAACCGTCTCGCCGAAAAGGAACTGGCGGACATTATCTATCGCTACGGCGAGGAACGCGCGTCGCGCAAGATCGCGCGTGCCATCGTCGAGCTTCGCGAACAATCGCCGATCACCCGCACCGGCCAGTTGGCCGAACTGGTGCGCCGCGTGGTCCGGCGTTCAAAGGATGGCATCGATCCGGCTACGCGCACGTTTCAGGCGCTCCGGATCTACGTCAACGAGGAGCTGGCCGAGCTGGACCGCGGCCTGGTCGCCGCCGCCGCGCTGTTGCGCGAAGGTGGCCGTCTGGCCGCGGTCTCGTTCCACTCGCTGGAGGATCGTCGCCTGAAGACTTTTTTCCAGGAAAGGAGTGGCGCGGGCCCGCAGCCGTCGCGTCACCTGCCGGTGCAGGGCGACGTCGCTGCCAATATTTTCGAAGTGCCGGAGCGGCGTGGCCGCGTGCCGTCGGACGCCGAGACCGTTCGCAACCCGCGCGCCCGTTCGGCGCGGCTGCGCTGGGGCATCCGTACGGCCGCCCCGCTGGCGGAAGCGGCGTGAGGGGGCGGGCATGATCATCAAGCGTTCCACGTTGCTGCTTTTGCTGTTGGCCGCCGCCGCCAGCGTGGCGCTGTTCGTCATCAAGTACCGGGTCCAGGACTTGGACGATCAGATGCGCGACCTAAGCCGCGAGATCGTCGAGACCCAGGAAAGTATTCACGTCCTCAAGTCCGAATGGTCGCACCTGAACCAGCCGGCACGCCTGCGCACGTTGGCCGGCAAATACCTGGAAGTGGGGCCGCTGGACGCCGAACGCATCGGCAGCGCCGACCGCATCCTGGAAGAATTGCCGAAACGGCCCGAGGAGGTGGCGGCGGAAATGGAAACGGTGAAGACGGAGGGCGTGCAATGACCGACCGCCAGCTTCCGCCGGCGAGCGAGCACCGCCGCATCGAGGGTTTCGGTAAGCAGGCACTGGAGACCGGCCGCAACCGGCTTCTCGTGACCGCCGCCGTAATCGCCATTGCCTTCGCCGGCATCGGCGCCCGGCTCGTCGACCTCACCGTCATTGGCGAGACCGAGCAGGACGATCATGCGACGCTGGCGACGCAACCTCCGCCGTTGGTCAGCCGCGCCGACATCGTCGACCGCAACGGTGTGGTGCTGGCCTCCAGCCTGCCGACCGCGTCGCTCTATGCCGACCCGTCGGAGGTCATCGATCCGGAACACGCCGCCCGGAAGATCGCCGGGATATTTCCCGAGATCGACACCGGGAAACTCGCCCGCAATCTTGCCGGTAGCGGCCGCTTCATCTGGATCAAGCGCAATCTGACGCCGGAGCAACAACTCGAAGCTAACCGTCTCGGTCTGCCCGGTTTCGACTTCATCGAGGAAGAGCGCCGTATCTATCCGCACGGACCGCTGAGCGCGCACGTGCTGGGCGCCACCGATATCGACGGCAACGGCATCGCCGGGGTCGAAGCCTATTTCGATCAGCGCCTGCGCCGGAATGCCAAGCCACTACCGCTGTCGCTCGACGTCAGAGTGCAGTCGATCCTGCGGGCCGAGCTTTCGGCCGCGGTCACCGAATTCAAGGCCTTGGGGGGTGCCGGTGTCGTCTTTGACGTCCGCACCGGCGAGACCGTCGCGCTGGTGTCGTTGCCGGATTTCGATCCCAACGACCGGTCGAGCTACGTCGGCGAGGCGCGCTTCAATCGCGCCACCAAAGGCGTCTATGAAATGGGGTCGACCTTCAAGTTGTTCACGGCGGCAATGGCGCTCGATAGCGGTACCGTCGACATGCAGGGGGGGTACGATGCGACCCAGCCGATCCGAATTTCGCGTTTCACGATTTCCGACTTCCATCCCGAGAAGCGCTGGCTGAGCGTGCCCGAGATCATCGTGCATTCCTCCAACATCGGCGCGGCCAAGATGGCGGTCGACGTCGGCGGTGCCGGACAGCAGGCGTATCTGAAGAAATTCGGTCTGCTGCGCGACGCCGCGCTGGAACTGCCGGAGATCGGTCATCCGCTCTCTCCAGGCACCTGGCGTGAAATCAACACCATGACCATTTCTTACGGGCACGGGATCGCGGTGACACCAGTGCAGTTGGCGGCCGCCATCGGTTCGCTGGTCAACGGCGGTATGCTGCGCCCGGCGACGCTGCTGAAACACGAAAAGGGCGCGCCGGTCGCCGGTGAGCGTATTCTTTCGGCGGAAACGTCCGAAAAGATGCGCCAACTGATGCGGCTCGTCGTCGCTAAGGGAACGGGCCGCAAGGCCGACGCGCCGGGATACTTCGTCGGCGGCAAGACCGGCACGGCGGAAAAGCAGTTCGCCGGGACATACCGCAAGAAAGCCCTGATGTCGTCGTTCGTCGGTGCATTTCCGATCCACGATCCTCGTTACGTGGTGTTCGCCATGGTCGACGAGCCGGTCGGCAACAAGAGGACCTTCAACTATGCGACCGGTGGCTGGGTCGCGGCGCCCGTCGTCAAACGGGTCGTGTCGCAGATTGGACCGTTGCTTGGTATCGCGCCGATGGCCGCCGACAGGGAACCCGTGCCGCTACCGCTCATCGACGACGAACGCCTGAAACCGAAGATCGCCGCCGATGCGATGGTCAAGAAGGCATCCGTCTCAAGCGGCGTTGTGCGACCTGCGAGCACACTGAAGCCGCCGGTATCGATGGAGATCAAATTGCCGTCACCGCCGCCGGTGCCGAAACGAAAGGCAGAGCCGCCACCGGGCGAGACGCCGGACGAACGTATCGCACGCAAGACCCGTGAAGCGCTGGAGCAGGCCTTTGCGGCTCAATGATATTTGGGATGAAGACACTTTGAACGCCATGGACGACGCACTCAGCCGTATCGAGATCACAGGGGTGACCTGCGACTCGCGGCGCGTCGAGCCGGGTTTCGTGTTCGCGGCGTTGCCGGGCTCCAAGACCGACGGCCGACGTTTCATCGCCGATGCGGTTGCCAGGGGGGCGGCGGCGATCATCGCGCTCATGGACGATGCGGACCTGCCGGATATCGATATTCCTGTCGTCCGGGAACTGGATCCCCGGCGCCGGTACGCGCTGTTGGCTGCTGCGTTCCATGGCCGGCAGCCGGCCCACATCGGCGCCGTCACCGGAACCAACGGCAAGACCTCGGTTGCCTGGTTCGCGCGCCAGCTCTTGAACCGGACGGGATTGTCCGCCGCCAGCGCCGGGACCCTCGGTATGCTCGGCACGGCGGCAGACGGCAACGTCCTTTCAGAAATCTCCGGCGCGCTCACGACGCCCGACCCCGCCGACCTGCACCGCGATCTGAAAAGCCTCGCCCAGGCAGGGATCGAGCATCTGGTGATGGAGGCATCGAGCCACGGTCTCGATCAGCGCCGCCTCGACGGTGTGCGTGTCCGTGCATGCGCTTTTACCAACCTGAGCCGCGATCATTTGGATTATCACGGCACCGAGGATGCGTATCTTGCCGCCAAGCTGCGCCTGTTCGATGTGCTGACCGTCGAAGGCGGACAGGCCGTGGTCAATATGGACGCTCGTTTCGCCGAAGCCTTTGCCGGTGCGGCGCGGCGCCGCGGTCTCGAGGTGATTGCCGTCGGTGGCGCCGAGACCTGTGATCTGCGTGTCATCGATGCGGACCCTGTGCCGGCCGGCCTCGATCTTTCGGTCGAGATTGGCGGCACGCGGCACGATCTTCTGTTGCCGCTGATCGGCACCTTCCAGGCCTCGAACGCAATGGTTGCGCTCGGTCTCGCCGGTGCCCTCGGGATCGACCCGGAAAAGGCGGTTTCGGGTCTTGAAACGCTCAAGGCGGCGCCCGGCCGTATGCAGTTCTGCGGCGCGCATGAAAGCGGTGCCGGCGTCTACGTCGACTATGCGCACACGCCGGATGCGTTGGAAACCGTTCTGAAAGCGATCCGGCCCCATGCCGAGGGGCGTGTACATGTGGTGTTCGGTTGCGGCGGCGACCGCGACCCGGGCAAGCGCCCGGAAATGGGGCGTGCCACCACCAGGTATGCCGACGTGGTGATTGTCACCGACGACAATCCGCGCACCGAGGATGCGGCAACGATCAGAAATCAGGCCATGGCGGGTGCGCCCGGCGCGATCGAAATCGGCGGACGCCGGGACGCCATTCGCGCCGCCGTCGATGGACTCGGTAAAGGCGACGTACTGGTGATCGCCGGCAAAGGTCATGAGCAGGGGCAGGTCGTCGGCGATCAGGTATTGCCGTTCGACGACGTAACCGAGGCGATGACGGCCCTAGGTCTCGAGAAGGCGGAGGGTTGAACATGACCAGCACACCGCACCAACCGCTCTGGACCGCCAACGACGCCGCGGAGGCCACGGGCGGCGCCGTTGCCGGCGAGTGGACGGCGTCGGGCATTTCGATCGACAGCCGGTCGCTGGTGCCTGGCGATCTGTTCACAGCGCTGAAGGGCCCCAATCACGACGGCCATGACCACGTTGCCGCGGCGCTCGACGGCGGTGCGGCGGCGGCCATGGTCGAGCAGCGCTTCGAGGCCGAAATGCCGCCGGGACGTCTGCTTAAGGTCGATGACACGGTTCAGGGATTGCGCGGTCTCGCGGCCGCGGCGCGGGCGCGCTCGGATGCCAGAATTTGTGCCGTTACCGGCAGCGTCGGCAAAACCGGTACCAAGGAAATGCTCGCCGCCGCGCTCGGTTGCCAAGGCAAGGTCGCGGCGACCGCCGGCAATCTCAACAACCATTTCGGCCTGCCGTTGTCACTGGCGCGGATGCCGGCCGACTGCGGTTATGGTGTCTTCGAGATGGGCATGAACCATGCCGGCGAGATCTCGCCACTCTCCCGGCTGGCACGGCCGCACGTCGGGCTGATCACCACGGTGGCGCCGGTGCATATCGAATATTTCGAGAATGTCGAGGGTATCGCCGACGCCAAGGCCGAGGTCTTCGACGGCCTCGCGGAGGGCGGCGCCGCAGTGCTCAACCGCGACAATCCGCATTTCGACCGCCTGGCCGAGAAGGCCCGTGCCGCCGGTGCCAAGATGATCTGGGGTTTCGGCGTGCACTCGTTCTCGAATGCCCGGCTGCTGGCGTACGAACCCGATGCCGCCGGCGCTCGGGTCGAGGCCACCGTCGGCTCGCAGCATCTCAAGTACCGGATCGCCATGCGCGGCAAGCACTGGGCTTTGAATTCCATCGCCGTACTGGCGGCGGCAAGCTCGCTTGGCGCCGATCTCGAAAAAGCAGCCGTCGCGCTTGCCGACGTGACCCCGACCAAGGGACGCGGGCAGTTCTTCACGGTGAAGCTCGAGGACGGCAGCCTCGGGGTTATCGATGAAACCTACAACGCGAGTCCGGTTGCCGTGCGCGCCGCGTTCGATGTGTTGGCGGCCACCAAGCCCGGCCGCGGCGGCCGCCGCGTCGTGGTGCTGGGCGACATGCTCGAACTCGGCGAACGTGCCCGCGACGAGCACATGACCCTCGCCGAAGATATCAGGGAGCACGATTTCGACCTGGTCTTCGCCTGCGGCCAGTATATGTCCGACATTCTCGATGAATTGCCGGACGACCTGCATGGCGGGCGCGCCGGGACGTCGGCGCAACTCGTCAATCAGGTCGAGAGCAAGCTCCGGTCCGGCGACCTCGTGCTCGTGAAAGGTTCGGCCGGCGCGCACATGTCGAAGATCGTAGATGCCATCCGCGCCATGGGTTCGGCACCGAACGGCGAGGGGAACGAATAAACATGCTGTTTCACATCCTCTATCCGCTCGCCGATCAGTTCGGGGCCCTGAACGTCTTCCGCTACATTACCTTCCGCACCGGCGGCGCCATCATCACCGCGCTGATCGTTTCGTTCCTGTTCGGCCCGGTGATGATCGAACTGCTGCGCGCGCGCCAGAAACAGGGGCAGCCGATCCGCGACGATGGGCCGGAAGGACACCTGCTGACCAAGAAGGGCACGCCGACCATGGGCGGTGTGCTGATCCTGCTCGCGATCTGCTCATCAACGATTCTTTGGGCCGACTTGACCAACCCCTATATCTGGGCGGTGCTCGGCGTGACCGTCGGCTTCGGCGTGATCGGTTTCCTCGACGACTTCCTGAAGGTCTCCAAGCGCAACTCCAAGGGGCTGTCCGGCAGGCTCAAGATGGCGTTGCAATTCGCCATCGCGGCCGTTGCCGCGTTCTGGGTGTTGAGCCACCTGCCGGAGGCCCTGCAGACGACGCTAGCGGTGCCGTTCTTCAAGGATTTGTTGTTGAATCTCGGTTGGCTGTTCGTGATCTTCGCGGTTTTCGTGATGGTCGGGTCGTCCAATGCGGTCAACCTGACCGACGGTCTCGACGGTCTCGCCATCGTGCCTGTGATGATCGCCGCCGGTGTGTTCGGCATGATCGCGTATCTTGCCGGGAACACGATCTTTTCCAACTATCTCCAGATCCACTATGTGCCCGGATCGGGGGAGCTTGCGGTGCTGTGCGGCGCCCTGGTCGGCAGCGCGCTCGGATTTCTCTGGTTCAACGCGCCCCCCGCCAAGGTGTTCATGGGCGATACCGGCTCGTTGGCGCTGGGCGGTGCGCTCGGCGCGGTCAGCGTCGTCACCAAGCACGAGCTGGTGCTGGCCATCGTCGGCGGTCTGTTCGTGCTGGAAACGGTTTCCGTGATCGTACAGGTCGTGTCCTACAAGCTGACCGGCCGGCGGGTCTTCGCCATGGCGCCGCTGCATCATCATTTCGAGAAAAAGGGCTGGGCGGAATCGACCATCGTCATCCGTTTCTGGATCATCGCCATGATCCTGGCGCTCGCCGGTCTTGCCACGTTGAAGCTGAGGTAGGCGCGGATGATCGAAGTTTTCCCGTTTGCCGGTTTGCCCGTGCCCGTCCTCGGACTGGGGCGCAGCGGCTTGGCCGCGGCCAAGGCGCTCCATCGCGGCGGTGCCGAGGTGTGGGCCTGGGACGACAATGAAGACGCCCGCGCGCGCGCCGCCGAGGAGGAGGGCATCGAGATCGTCGATCTGACGACCATTGACTGGCGCGAGGCGACATCGCTGATCCTGAGCCCGGGCATTCCGCATACCCACCCGGAACCGCATCCGGTGGTACGCATGGCGCGCGAGGCGGGCTGCGAGGTGATCGGCGACGTGGAACTGCTGGCTCGAACGCAGCGCGACGCATCCTTCGTCGGTATCACCGGTACCAACGGGAAGTCGACGACGACGGCGCTGATCGGTCATATCTTCCAGGTCGGTGGCCGCGACGCCGAAATCGGCGGCAATCTGGGGATGCCGGCTTGCGCACTGGACCCTCTCGGCGAGGGAGGCACGTACATCATCGAGATGTCGTCCTATCAACTCGAACTCACCTTTTCGATCACCTTCGATGTCGGCGTGCTGTTGAATATCAGTGCCGATCACCTGGACCGGCACGGCGGCATGGACGGCTATATCGCCGCCAAGAAACTGATCTTCCATCGTCAGACCAAACCCCGGACGGCGGTCATCGGCGTCGATGACGAATTCAGCCGCGCCATTTACGAGGAACTCTACGAAAAGGACGAACAGCTTGTCGTCGGGGTCTCGGCCAAGGAGCGTGTGCACGGCGGCGTCTATGTGCTCGACGGCATCCTGCATGACGACACCGAGGGTCAGGAAACCCAGGTCATGGACCTGCGTTCGGTGCCCAGCCTGCAAGGCATGCACAACTGGCAGAACGCGGCGGCGGCCTACGCGGCGTGCAAGATGACCGGCATCCAGCCGCATGCGGTGATGGCCTGTATCAACAGTTATCCTGGGCTTGTGCATCGGCAGGAGCCGGTGGAACTGGTCGACGGCGTCGGTTTCGTCAACGATTCCAAAGCGACCAACGGCGAGGCCGCGGCGCGCGCGCTGGCGTGCTACGACGACATTTACTGGATCGCCGGCGGCCGGCCCAAGGAAGGTGGCCTGAAGGCCTGCGCGCCCTATTTCGAGCGCATCCGCAAGGCTTACCTGATCGGTGAGGCGGCGATGCAGTTCTCGCAGGAACTTGACGGCAAGGTGCCCTTCACGATTTCCGGGGATATCGAGACCGCCGTCAAGGCCGCGTTCGAGGATGCCAGAAAAGCGGGTTTGCCGGGTGCCGTCGTCCTGCTGTCGCCGGCCTGCGCCTCGTTCGACCAGTTCTCGGATTTCGAAGCCCGTGGCGATGCGTTCAAGGATCTTATCGAGGATCTGCCGGGCGAACATGTCGATCCGCTCGAAGAGCAGGGCGTTTTTCCAGGGTCGGGAGGTGCCGGATGAGCGCGCTGAACCGCACCGATACGAGCCTTCTGGGCCGCTGGTGGTGGACCGTCGACCGTTGGACGCTGGCGGCCGTCGCCCTGCTGCTAGCGATCGGCGGGGTGATGACGCTGGCGGCTTCGCCCGCGGTCGCCGAACGCATCGACGTGGGATCGTTCCATTTTATTAAACGACAGGTGGTTTTTTTGGGTCTCGGCGCATTAACCATCTTCGGCGTGTCGCTGATGTCGCTCAAGGGTGTCCGGCGGCTTGGCATCCTGACGACGGTGGCGTCACTGTTCCTGATGCTGCTGACACTGGTGTTCGGTGCCGAAATCAAGGGCGCTACGCGTTGGCTTTCCATCGGCAGTTTCTCGCTGCAGCCTTCCGAGTTCGTGAAACCCGGTCTCGCCGTCGTCGCGGCATGGCTGTTCGCGCGTCAGCGCATGGACGACCGCTTTCCCGGGTTCCAGATGTCGATCGCACTTTTCCTCGTCACCGTCGCAATTCTGCTGATGCAGCCGGACGTCGGCATGACGATTGTCGTATCGGTGGTCTGGGGTACGCAGTTCTTTGTCGCCGGTCTGCCGCTGATCTTCGTCGCGCTGATCGGTCTGCTGTTCGTGGGGGCCGGCGTCGGCGCGTACTTCACCTTCGATCACGTGCAATTCCGGATCGACCGGTTCTTCGGGCCGGACGCCGACATCGGGTATCAGGCATCGCGCGCCATCGAGGCGTTTCAGCGCGGCGGCATCGCCGGGCGCGGCCCGGGCGAGGGCCGGGTCAAGGAAGTGCTGCCCGACGCGCACGCGGATTTCATCTTCGCCGTCACCGGCGAGGAGTTTGGCCTTCTGGCGTGCCTCGTGCTGGTCGGACTGTTCACCTTCGTCGTGCTCCGGGGGTTCGGGCGTGTCATGAAGCGCGATGATCTGTTCGTCCTGCTGGCGGTGACGGGGCTGCTGTCCCAGTTTGCCGTGCAGGCGCTGATCAACATGGCCTCGTCGGTCAGCCTGATCCCGCCCAAGGGCATGACGCTGCCGTTCATTTCCTATGGCGGGTCGTCGACGCTGGCGCTCGCCGTCGGTATGGGCATGGTGCTGGCGCTGACCCGCGAGCGGCCGGAGGAGGGAGGTGGCACCTATGGCCGATAGCCGCCTCATTGTCCTCGCCGCCGGCGGGACCGGCGGGCACGTTTTCCCGGCCGAAGCCCTGGCCCGCGAACTGATGGCGCGCGGTCACCGGCTGGCGCTGGTTACCGACCGGCGCGGCGATGCCTACGGCGGCGCGCTGGGCGAGATCGAGACACATCGCATTCGCGCCGGCGGCATTGCCGGCAAGGGGCCGCTGGCCAAGGTCCGGAGCGTTGCCGAACTGGGGCTCGGCACGCTGCAGGCACGCTCGCTCCTGAAGGATATCAAGCCCAGCGCCGTCGTCGGCTTCGGTGGTTACGCCTCGATCCCGACCATGATGGCGGCCGGGCTGGCCGGCATCCCCACGGTACTGCATGAACAGAACGCGATTCTCGGCCGCGCCAATCGGTTGCTCGCCGACCGTGCCAAAGCCATCGCGGTTTCGTTTCCGGAAAGCCGGGGTATTCCGGCACGGGCTGAAGGTAAGGTGACGCACACCGGTATGCCTGTCCGGACCAATATTCTGGATGTGCGCGAGGCGCCCTATCCGAGTTTCACCGACGGCCGGTCGTTCAATATCCTGGTGCTCGGCGGGTCGCAGGGGGCGCGCGTGCTGAGCCAGGTCATCCCCGAAGCGATGGGCAAGCTGTCGGACAAAATCCGGGACCGGCTCAACATCACCCAGCAGTGCCGCCCGGAAGACCTGGAGGTCGTGCGCGGCACTTACAAACGCCTGAAGATCGACGCGGAACTGGCGAGCTTTTTCGACGACGTGCCGGAACGGCTCGCGGCGGCGCATCTGGTGATCTCGCGGTCAGGCGCGTCTACGGTCGCGGAACTGCTGGCGGCCGGCCGTCCGGCGCTGCTGGTGCCGTATCGTTACGCCATTGACGACCATCAGTCGCTCAATGCGCACGCGGTCGACGAGGTCGGCGCCGGCTGGCTCATTCCCGAACCGGACTTCACGGCGGAGAGCCTGGCATCACGTCTCGAATCCATGTTCGGCATGCCGATGCTGCTGGAGAAAGCGGCCGAAGCGGCGCTGAAAGCGGGCCGGCCGGATGCGACGGAACGGCTGGCATCTCTTGTGGAGGCGACTCTTAACGGCGAAAACGGCGCGGCCGCGCAGGAGGCAGCATGAAATCCGGCGTCAGATCGATCCCGCTCAGCATCGGCACGCTGCACTTCGTCGGCATCGGTGGGATCGGTATGAGCGGCATTGCCGAGATCCTGCACAACCTGGGCTACAGCGTGCAGGGATCGGACATTTCCGAGAGTGCCAATGTCAATCGCCTGCGCGACATGGGAATCGATGTTGCCATCGGCCATGCCGCCGAGAACGTGGCGGACGCGACGGTCGTCGTGATCTCGTCGGCGGTCAAGAAAGACAATCCGGAGGTTCGTGCCGCGCGCGAGAAGCTGATCCCGGTCGTGCGCCGCGCCGAGATGCTGGGCGAACTGATGCGTCTCAAGTGGTCGATCGCCATCGGCGGCACGCACGGCAAGACAACGACGACATCGCTGATCGCGGCGGTCCTCGAGGCCGCCGACATGGACCCGACCGTGATCAACGGCGGCATCATCAACGCCTGGGGGAGCAATGCGCGGCTGGGCGACGGCGACTGGATGGTCTGCGAGGCCGATGAGTCCGACGGCACCTTCCTGAAGTTGCCCGCCGCCATTGCGGTCGTCACCAACATCGACCCGGAGCATCTGGATCATTACGGCGATTTCGATGCGCTCAGACGTGCCTTCGATGCCTTCGTCGAGAATATCCCGTTCTACGGCTTCGCGGCACTCTGCATCGATCACGCCGAGGTGCAGGCAATGATCCCGCGCGTCTCCGACCGCCGGATCGTCACCTATGGGTTCAGCCCGCAGGCCGACGTGCGTGCGGAGAACGTCCGGACGGCGCCGGAGGGCACCACCTACGATGTCACGATTTCCAACCGCAAGACCGGTGAGAGCCACGTCATCACGGATCTCAAGCTTGCCATGCACGGCCTCCATAACGTGCAAAACGCGCTGGCCGCTGTTGCCATCGCTTCCGAAATGGGGCTGTCGGACGAGGTGCTGAACCGGGCGCTTTCGGGTTTCGAGGGGGTGAAGCGGCGCTTTACCCATACCGGGACCGTCGACGGCATCACGATTATCGACGATTACGGACACCACCCGGTGGAGATCGCCGCGGTCCTGAAAGCCGCGCGCGACGTCGCGCGGAACCATGTCATCGCCGTGGTGCAGCCGCACCGCTATACGCGGCTTCGCGACCTGTTCGAGGATTTCTGCACGTGTTTCAACGCCGCAGACGCGGTCGTGGTCACCGACGTCTACCCGGCCGGCGAGGAGCCGATCCCGGGTGTCGACAGGGACGCCCTGGTCGCCGGACTGCGCGAACGCGGACACCGTACCGTCATTGCGCTCGAAGGCGCGGATACCTTGGCCGCGACCATCGACGGCATGGCCGGCGACGGCGATTTCGTCGTCTGTCTGGGCGCTGGCAGCATTTCCGCCTGGGCCAATGCACTGCCGGACCAACTGGAACAACTGCGGGCCAAGGCACGGGAGGCTGCGAATGATGGCCGCTGAACGACA
Organism: Rhodospirillales bacterium; assembly: GCA_965229805.1. Lineage (GTDB taxonomy): Bacteria > Pseudomonadota > Alphaproteobacteria > Rhodospirillales > Casp-alpha2 > UBA4479. The sequence continues at coordinate 1,113,536 of CBDDJO010000001.1, forward strand.
CGCCCCGCACCTGATCGACCGCATGCCGGCCGTGCGCGGCAGGCTCCGTAACGATGAACCGCTGGCGCGCTATACCTGGTTCCGGGTCGGCGGCCCGGCGGAGGTGCTGTTCGAGCCCGCCGACTTCGACGACCTGGCGTATTTCATGACCAATCGTCCCGAAGACGCGGAGGTCACCGTCATCGGTGGCACGTCCAATATCCTGATCCGTGATGGCGGCGTGCCGGGGGTCGTGATCCGGCTCGGCAAGCCGTTCGCGGAGATCGATATAGATGGCGACACGGTCCGCGCCGGGGCGGCGGCCGCCGATATCAATATTGCGAGACGCGCGGCGGATGCAGGAATTGCCGGGCTCGAATTCATGGTCGGCATTCCGGGCACGCTGGGTGGTGCGCTCAGAATGAACGCCGGTGCTTACGGGATGGAAATTGCCGACGTGTTCGAGAGCGCCAACGCCGTCGACGGCAAGGGCGCGCTGCATACGCTCACCGCCGCCGACATGGGGTTCGCCTACCGCCACACGGATGTGCCGGACGACTTTATATTCACCGGCGCCATGTTCAAGGGCCGGGCCGGCAATGCCGAAACCATCAAGGCACGCATGAAGGAAATTCAGGCGCAGCGCGAGGCGACGCAGCCCGTGCGCGAGCGTACCGGCGGTTCGACCTTCGCCAACCCGGAGGGCCACAAGGCCTGGGAATTGATCGACAAGGCCGGCTGCCGAGGATTGACGGTCGGCGCTGCACAGGTGTCGCCCGCGCACACGAACTTCCTGATCAACACCGGCAACGCAACGGCCGGTGATCTGGAGCGTCTCGGCGAGGAAGTCCGTCGCCGTGTGATGGAGACATCCGGTATCGAGCTTCGGTGGGAGATCCGCCGCCTCGGCATAACAATAACGAACGGCCCCGAGGAGGTGCAGCCATGACCAGACACGTCGCGGTATTGATGGGCGGATGGTCGGCGGAACGCGAGGTGTCGCTCGCCAGCGGCGCGGCGTGTGCGAAGGCGCTCAAGGAAGCGGGATTCGACGTCACGCCGATCGACGTGCAACGCGACATGGGGGCGCTGATCACACGTCTGTACCCCAAGCCCGACGCGGTGTTCAACGCGTTGCATGGCCGCTGGGGCGAGGACGGTTGCGTTCAGGGACTTCTGAACATTCTTGGCATTCCGTATACGCATTCGGGACTGATGGCCTCGGCGCTGGCCATGGACAAGCCGACGGCGAAACGTCTGTTCGTCGACGCAGGGTTGCCGGTCGCCCATCACGTGGTCGCCGGCGAAGATGAAATCCGCGCCGGCGATCCGATGCCAAGGCCCTATGTCATCAAGCCCTGCAACGAGGGATCCAGCGTCGGCGTGCACATTGTCCGCGTTGGCGACAACGCGCTCAGCTTCGAGGGGACCGGCTGGCCGCACGGCGACCGGGTCATGGTCGAGGAGTTTATCGACGGCCGCGAACTGACCGTCGTCGTCATGGGCGACAAGCCGCTGACCGTCACGGATATCACAACGGAACGAAATTTTTACGATTACGACGCTAAATATGCTGATGGGGGATCGAAGCACGTTCTTCCCGCTGAGTTGGATGCCGAAACGTTCGATACCTGCATGGATCTGGCCCTGCAGGCACATCGGACTCTCGGATGCCGGGGCATCTCCAGAGCCGATTTCCGATACGACGGCGAACGGCTTTATCTGCTGGAGGTCAATACCCAGCCCGGCATGACGGCAACATCGCTTGTGCCGGAGCAGGCGGAGTACGCGGGCATTTCCTTCCCCGAACTGGTGACCTGGATGGTCGACAACGCGGAGTGCGACGAATGATGTTTGGGCGTAAGCAGAAGACGAAAAGCGGGGCCGAACGCGCGCGTCCGCAGCCGCGTCCCCGGGTTCGTCCGCTGTGGCGGCGCGCCTGGTTCATTCCGCTCGCGGCCGCCGTCATCATGGGCACGGCCGCCGGCGGCGGTTGGTGGGCGATTACCTCCGGCAGCGCCAAGCAGGTCTACGAGACCGCACGTTGGACCGCGATCTCGGCGACCGCATCGATGGGTTTCCGGGTTCAGGAAGTGATGGTGTCGGGGCGTCAGCAGACCGACCGCAAGACCCTGATCAGGGCGCTCAACGTATCGCGCGGCGCGCCGATCCTTGCCTTTGACATCAATGCCGCGAAGGAACGTCTGGAAGTCCTGCCGTGGGTTCGCGCATCGACCATTGAGCGGATGCTGCCCGATACCATTCTTATCAGTATCGTCGAGCGCGAGCCGCTGGCACTGTGGCAGAAGGACGGCAAACTCAACCTGATCGACGCGGACGGCGCGGTCATCCTGACCGATGGCCTGGAATCCTACGCCGGCCTGCTGGTCGTCGTCGGCGACGGCGCCGAGATGCAGGCGGCGGCGCTGCTGGCATTGCTCGGCACCGAGCCCGCGCTGATGCAGCAGGTCCGCGCCGCGACCTGGGTCGGCGACCGGCGCTGGAACCTGCATCTCAGGGGCGGCATCGACGTGCGTTTGCCGGAAGACGACGCGCTCGGCGCGTGGCAGCGGCTCGCGACCTACCATCGCAATCACAAGGTGCTGGACAAGAACGTGACGGTTCTGGACCTGCGCATTCCGGATCGGTTGATCGTCAAGACCGGTCCGAAGGGCAGCGGCCAGGAAACGTAACGATGACGAGTTGGGGTTGAGAGAGAAACGCAAATGAAGAGAAACGGGGCATCGCTGAAACCGAGATCGGGGTTCGTGGCCGCGCTTGATATCGGCACCACGAAGATCTGCTGCCTGATCGCCAAGCCGCACGTGGACCGCGGTCCTTATGGTGCGCCCGGGCCCAAGGTGATCGGTATCGGCACGCACCAAACGCACGGTATCCGCTCGGGAGCCGTCGTCGACATGGACGCCGCCGAGCACGCGATCCGCGCCGCCGTCGAACGCGCCGAACAGATGGCCGGCGACAACATTGACCGGGTCGTCATCAATGTCTCGGTCGGCAAGCCGAAATCAAAGCTGGTGTCGTGCGAGGTCGCAGTCGGCGGTCACGGCATCACCGAGCATGACATGCGACGGCTGATGGACCCGGCGGTACTGCTGAAGGACATGCCGGAAGACCGCGAGATCGTCCACAAGCTGCCGGTCGGCTTCACCGTCGACGGCAACCGCGGTGTGCGCGACCCGATTGGCATGTACGGCGAGACGCTGGGGGTTAACGTGCATGTGGTGACGGCGCAGACCGCGCCGCTCAGGAATCTGCACGCGGTCGTCGAACGCTGCCATCTACAGGTCGACGGCATGGTTGTGTCGCCGTTCGCGTCCGCGCTCTCATGCCTCGTCGACGATGAGAAAAAGATGGGGGCGGCGTGTATCGACATCGGTGGCGGTACCACCGGCATCGCGTTGTTCTTCGACGGCGAGCTGGTGCATACCGACGTCATTCCGGTCGGCGGCAACCACATCACCAACGACATCGCGCGCGGTCTCTCGACACCGTTCGGCCATGCCGAGCGCATGAAGAACCTATACGGCACCTGCCTGCCGTCGTCGTCCGACGACGCCGAGGTGATCCAGGTGCCGCTGGTCGGCGAGGACGACGAAACGGGGACTGTTCAGGTGCCGCGTTCGATGCTGGTCGGCATTATCCGCCCGCGTGTCGAGGAGATCATCGATCTGGCGCACGAACGCCTGGAGAAAGCCGGTTTCGCGCAACTCGCGGGCCGCGTCGTGCTGACCGGCGGCACCTCGCAGCTGACCGGTATCACGGAAATGGCGTCGCAGGCATTTTCGCACCACGTGCGGCTTGCCAGTCCCAGGCCCGTCGAAGGGCTGGCCGAAGCCGTCGCCGGGCCGGCGTTCGCGGCCGCGTCCGGGCTTTTGCAGTATGCCGTCGCCTCGGCGGAAATGCCGATCGAGGCGGAAATGAACCTGACGCCATCGCCGAGTGGTCTGTTGGGCCGCATCGGGCATTGGTTGAGGGAGAACTTTTAATGAGTGGATTAACGGAATTCCGAACGCGCCGCGCAATGCCGCGGGGTGGAGAGGTCAAGAGGTCACATCAAACCGATAGGAGCGGAGATTGACATGAGTATCAACATTAGCGTCCCCGAGGGAGCGGATTCCCCGGAACTGAAGCCGCGCATCACCGTACTCGGTGTCGGCGGGGCCGGCGGCAATGCCGTCAACAACATGATTGCCAAGGACCTGCAGGGTGTCGATTTCGTTGTCGCGAACACCGATGCGCAGGCATTGGTCAGGGCCAAGACGGATCGCCGGGTGCAGCTCGGCGCTGACGTCACCGAAGGTCTGGGTGCCGGTTCGCGCCCCGACGTCGGCCGAATCGCCGCCGAGGAAAGTCTTGAGCGTGTGATGGAAGAACTCGACGGCGCGCACATGGTGTTCGTCGCAGCGGGCATGGGGGGTGGCACCGGTACCGGTGCGGCGCCGGTTCTGGCCAAGGCGGCAAAGGAGCGGGGTATCCTGACCGTTGCCGTGGTCACCAAGCCGTTCCAGTTCGAAGGATCGCACCGCATGCGCATCGCCGAAGCTGGCATCCAGGACCTGGAAAGCTTCGTCGATACCCTGATCATCATCCCGAATCAGAACCTGTTTCGGATCGCGAATGAGAACACCACGTTCGCCGATGCCTTCGCAATGGCCGACGAAGTGTTGTATTCGGGCGTCCGCGGCGTCACCGATCTGATGACCATGCCGGGCCTGATCAACCTCGACTTCGCGGATATCCGTTCGGTCATGGGTGAGATGGGCAAGGCGATGATGGGCACCGGCGAAGCCAACGGCGAACGCCGGGCGCTGGAATCCGCCGAGGCGGCCATCAACAATCCGCTACTGGACGATTCGTCGATGAAGGGCGCCAAGGGTGTGCTTATCAACATCACCGGCGGCATGGATATCACGCTGTTCGAGGTCGACGAAGCGGCCAATCGCATCCGCGACGAAGTCGACAACGATGCGCACATCATTATCGGTTCCGCCTTCGACCAGGAACTGGAAGGCCTGATGCGCGTCTCCGTGGTCGCCACCGGCATCGACACGATTGCCGCCGAGCAGCCGCGTCCGCAGGTGCTGACGGTATCCGAGCGGGCTGAGCCGCGTCGGACCCAGCCGGAAGCGCCGAAAGACGAAGCGGTGCCGGAACCGGCCCGCCGCGTGCCCGCCGCGCAGCCCGCGCCGGCGGCCGCCGAGGAAACGCCGAAGCCCGCCGCTGCTGCCGCCGACGAACCCGCGGCCACCGAAACGGACGGCGATGCGCAGACCGACATCGAGGAGGCGCCAGCCTTCGAGATCAAGGATACGCCGCGACCGGCCGCAGCCGCAGCTGATGAAGAAGCGGAATCGGACATCAAGGCCGTTACCGACGAAACAGCGGACGACGCCGAAGAGGAATTGCCGATCGAGACCGACGAGGCCCCGCAACCTGCCGCCGCCGCTGCCGCGGCTGCGGAACGGGAAGACGCGCCGAAGCCGGCCGCCGCCGTGGCGAAAGAGCCGGAAACACCGGTTGCCGCGGCGCCGAAGGTCGGTGCCGCCGATGCGTTCATTCCCAAGCCGGCCGCCGGTGTCGATGACGACAAGCGCGAGGTCGCAGAGAAAGCCGACCCGATGGCGGAGGCCGATCTGATCAACGGTGGTAAGGAGCCGGGTGAGAAAAAACCGGCCGCGAAATCCAAATCGAGCCTGTTCGAGTTGGTTACCGGCACTGGTAAGGCAGCCATCGACCGGGTCACCGGCAGCGGTCAGCGGACCGAGCCGGCGGCGCCGTCTCGCGATAACGGCGAACCCAAGGCGGAGCGGATCATGACCCCGAGCGGCGGGCCGACCCGTGCCGCGGTGGGCCAATCCGGATCACAGGCCATGCCGCAGCCGACGCTGGGCGGCCTCGAACCGGAAGACCGCATCCAGGAATCAGCCGAGGATGACGACGATCTGCTCGACATTCCCGCATTCCTGCGCCGCCAGGCCAACTGATCAGCGGCCGGCGGCCGTGAATCGCTCCTATCACGGTAAGGGGGCGCCTTCGGGCGCCCCTTTCGCCGTTCGGTTCGCGAATTCCGATCGTTTCAAATAGTCTAGTAAGTAACTGTTTTTAAATACGAAAAAAGTAACATTCCGAAACAATTGTTGATTTGAGTGGATCGGCACCGCTTGTTACACCGATCATCAACAAACCGACAAAACAGACAAAGCATAAAGGGCGCCAAGCGCTCGGGGGTTAATGAGAATATGTTCGATCAGAAAGATGACGCCGCGATGACGGAACTCGACACGAACGAACCGATGGTTCGTCAACGCACGCTGAAATCTTCGATCAATTGCACCGGGGTCGGCCTCCACTCCGGCGAAAAGATTTCCATGACCATGAAGCCGGCGCCGGTGAACGCCGGTGTGGTTTTCCGCCGCACCGACATCCAGGGCAAGGGCGCGGTCATTCCGGCGCGCTTCGACCGCGTCGTCGATACCCGGCTGTGCTCGCTTCTTGGTAACGAGGACGGGGTTACGGTCGGCACCGTTGAGCATGTCATGGCCGCACTGGCCGGTTGCGGCATCGATAACGTCGAGATCGAGCTGAACGGCGCTGAAGTGCCGATCATGGATGGCAGCTCCGAGCCGTTTGTCTTCCTCATTGAATGCGCCGGTATCGTCGAGCAAGACGCGCCGCGCCGCGTGATTCGCGTCCTTAAGCGGGTCGAGGTCGCCTACGGTTCCGGTCATGTCGCGATTTCCCCCGCCGACGCCCAGATCATCGATTTCGAGATTGATTTCGAGAGTGCCGTCGTCAACCGTCAGGAAATGAGCCTCAAGGTCGTTAACGGCGCGTTCCGCAAGGAACTTGCCAAGGCGCGCACCTTCGGCTTCCTGCACGAAGTCGAGGCGCTTTGGGAAGCGGGCCTCGCCAAGGGCGGTTCGCTCGATAACGCGATCGTCGTCGGCCACGACGGCGTCATGAACGAGGACGGTCTCCGTTTCGACGATGAGTTCGTGCGCCACAAAGCACTGGACGCGATCGGTGACCTGTATCTCGCCGGCGCGCCGATCATCGGCCGCTTCGAAGGCGTTTGCTCGGGGCATGCCGCCAACAACAAGTTGGTGAGGGCTCTTCTCGCGGACGAATCCGCATGGGAATGGGACGTGTTACGCGGCGAAGCCGTGCTCGACGCCGTCGACGGCGGGCTTCAAGCCGAACCGATGGCGGTCGCGCTCTGAGTTCCCGAAGGCGCCCCGGGGACGCCGATTTCCGCAGTTTCGACTGAAAATTCACGCGTTTCGTTCTGTCTCCGCCCTTGCGGATTCTTGTGCCGTGCGTGATATACTCGCGCACTGCTCCAGCCCTAATAGGAATGGGAATGGCAAACCGATGCTTCGTGTTTACCGGTCGTTGAAGGTTTTGATGGCGATGGCGCTGGTGGCGCTGACGGCTGTCGCGTGTACGATCAAGGAGGAGCCGGAATACGTCGAGCGTCCGGTGTCTGAAATCTACAACACCGCGATGAACCTGATGCAGGACGGGTACTATAAACGTGCGGCAAGCGAGTTCGACGAGGTTGAACGTCAGCACCCGTATTCGGTCTGGGCGACCAAGGCGCAGCTTATGGCGGCCTATTCCTATTACCAGTCCAACCGTTACGACGACGCGATTATCGCCCTCGACCGCTTCACGCAACTGCACCCGGCGAACCGGGATGTCGCCTATGCCTATTACCTGAAGGCGCTTTGCTATTACGAACAGATTTCGGACGTGGCGCGTGACCAGAAAATGACGGAACTGGCACTTGATGCGCTCAACGAGGTCATCAAGCGGTTTCCCGATTCCGAGTACGCGCGCGACGCCAAGATCAAGATCGACCTAACGTACGACCATCTAGCCGGCAAGGAGATGGAAATCGGCCGTTATTATCTGACCCAGAAGCATTATCTGGCGGCGATCAACCGTTTCCGTGCGGTCGTCGAGAGATATGAAACGACAACGCACGTACCGGAAGCCCTGCACCGGCTGACCGAGGCGTATCTGGCGCTCGGCGTGACCAGCGAGGCGCGCAAGACGGCATCGGTGCTGGGCCATAACTTCCCCGGCAGCGAGTGGTATTCGGACTCCTATTTCCTGTTCGAGGACAAGCCCAAGACCGAGCCCGAAGAACAACCCTGGTATAAAGTTTGGTGAACCTGCTGACGCCGACGTTTCCGGGAGATCAACGTCCATGCTGACCCGGCTGTCGATCCGAAACGTGGTCTTGATCGACAAGCTCGACCTCGAGTTTTCTCCCGGTCTTGCTGTTTTGACCGGCGAGACGGGGGCCGGGAAATCCATTGTCCTGGACGCGCTCGGCCTGGCGCTTGGATACCGCGCTGAGGCACGGTTGTTGCGGAAGGGCGCGGAACAAGCGAGCGTCAGCGCGGTGTTCGAGGTGCCGGTCGATCACCCGTCCCGCGCCGAACTGGAGGAAGGCGGTCTCGACGCCTCCGAAGACCTGCTGATTCTCAGGCGCGTGCTGGGTAACGACGGGCGCACCAAGTCTTTCGTTAACGATCAACCGGTCAGTGTCGGCCTCCTGAAACGGATCGGCGGGCATCTGGTGGAAATCCACGGCCAGTTCGAGACGCAGCGTTTGCTCGACCCCGCCGGGCACCGGGCGCTGCTGGACGCATACGGCGGCTTCGGTGATCTGCTGGACGGCGTGGGACGGGCCTTCGCCACGTTTCGCGACATGCAGGCATCGCTCTCGGCGGCCGAGGAGGCGAGCCGGATGGCACGCGAGAACGAAGAGTTCCTGCGTCATGCCGTCGACGAACTGGCGAAATTGGCACCGATGGCGGGAGAGGAAACCGCGCTCGCCGAACAGCGCCGTATGCTGCAACACGGCGAGCAGATTTCAACGGCGATTACCGCGGCGATGGAAGCCATCACCGGCGACGGCGGCGCCGACGAAACCCTGGGCCGGGCGTTGACGGAGATCGAGCGCGCGGCGGGCAAGGCGGGCGGCCGTCTCGACGAGACATTGAGCGCCCTGCAGCGCGCGCTTTCCGAGGCTGCCGACGCGGGCGGCTTTCTGGAACGTGCCCAGGCCGATCTGGACATGGACCCGCAGGCCCTGGAGGCGGCGGAGGAGCGGTTGTTCGCGCTCCGGGCGCTGGCCCGCAAACACCACTGCGAGGTGGATGCGCTGGCCGACGTGCAGGCGAAACTGGAAGCCGATCTGGCCGACGTCGATGCCGGCGGTGAAAACGTGAAGCGCCTGAAAGCCGAACTGGAGAAAGCGAAGCAGGCGTACCGGGACACAGCCGGGAAGCTCAGCACGGTGCGCAAGAAGGCGGCGAAGACCCTCGATACGGCCATGGCCGACGAACTGGCGCCGCTGAAACTTGGCCAGGCACGCTTCGAAACCGGTGTATTCCCGGTCGACGAGGACAAGTGGGCGGCTCACGGCATCGACCGGGTGGCCTTTAGTGTCGCCACCAACCCGGGCAGCGAACCCGGACCGTTGAACAAGATCGCGTCCGGTGGCGAACTGGCGCGCTTCATGCTGGCGCTCAAGGTGGTGCTGGCCGAGGCCGATCCGGTGCCGGTTCTGGTCTTCGATGAGGTCGACGCCGGGATCGGCGGCGCCGTCGCGGCCGCGGTCGGCGAACGTTTGCAACGCCTCGGCTCGGCGGCGCAGATCTTCGTCGTGACCCATTCGCCGCAGGTCGCCGCCAAGGGTACCCGGCACCTTTATGTCCGCAAGGGAGCGGAGGGTGACGGCATGCGTACCGAGGTCGTGCCGCTTTCGGGCGAGGAGCGGCGCGAGGAGATCGCCCGCATGCTGTCTGGCGAGCAAGTTACCAGCGAGGCGCGCGCCGCCGCCGACAGTCTTCTGAAAGGGGCCGCGGCGTGAGCGACGCAAATTCGGAGAATGAGCTTCGCGCGGTCCCCGTCGGCGAGCTTCTGAAGCCCGACGCGGCGGTGGAACTGGAGGCGCTGGCCAGGGAAATCGCGCTGCACGATACCGCCTACCATCAGGAAGACGCGCCCAAGATTTCCGATGCGGATTACGATACGCTGAGAAAGCGGAACGACGATATCGAGACGCGCTTTCCCGATCTTGTGCGAGACGATAGCCCGTCGAAACGCATCGGTGCGGCGGTTGCGCAAGGCTTCGGCAAGGTCCGTCACAACCCACCCATGCTATCGCTGGGCAACGCGTTTTCAGCGGAAGATGTTGCCGAGTTCTATGACCGCATCCGGCGGTTCCTGAGCCTGGGTGCGGACGAGCCCGTGGAGATCGTCGCCGAGCCCAAGATCGACGGCCTTTCGGTGTCGCTCCGTTACGAGAACGGCAGGTTCATGCAGGGCGCGACACGGGGCGACGGCCGCGAGGGCGAGGACGTGACCGAAAACCTGCGCACCCTTAATGAAATCCCGGAACGCATCGAGGGCGCGCCCGCCGAAATCGAGGTGCGTGGCGAAGTCTATATGTCCAAGCCCGATTTCCTGGCACTCAATAAGCGCCAGGAGGAGGCCGGCGGAAAGGTATTCGCCAATCCGAGGAATGCCGCCGCGGGGTCGCTCCGCCAGAAGGATCCGTCCGTCACGGCGGCGCGGCCGCTCGGGATATTCCTCTATGCCTGGGGCGATGTCAGCGGTGTGGGCGGGCAGGGATACGGTGGCGAGATCGACTGGCCGGACCAATGGTCGTTTTACGATCGGCTCAGACAATGGGGCTTCCCGGTTAATCCATACGCCGCCGTCTGTAAGACGTTCGACGACACGATGGCACTTTACGACAGGCTCGGCACCGACCGGGCGACGCTGGATTACGATATCGACGGGGTCGTCTATAAGGTCAACCGGCTCGACTGGCAGGAGCGGCTCGGTTTCGTCAGCCGCGCGCCGCGCTGGGCAACGGCACACAAGTTCCCCGCGGAAAAGGCGACGACGCTGGTCAACGCGATCGGTATCCAGGTCGGCCGCACCGGTACGCTGACCCCGGTCGCGCACCTGGAACCGATTACGGTCGGCGGCGTCGTCGTGCAGCGCGCGACGTTGCACAATGAGGATTATATCCGCGAGAAGGACATACGTGCCGGCGACCGGGTACTGATCCAGCGCGCAGGTGACGTCATTCCGCAGGTGCTGGAGGTGGATCTCGATGCGCGTCCTGCATCGGCGCCGCCGCCCTTTGAGATGCCGGATACGTGTCCCGAGTGCGGCAGCCTTGCCGTCCGCGAGGAAGGACAGGCGGCATGGCGCTGTACCGGTGGTTTGATCTGTCCGGCACAGGCCGTCGAACGGCTCAAGCATTTCGTTTCGCGCGATGCTTTCGATATCGAGGGCTTTGGCGGCAAACACATCGAGACGTTCTGGCAGGACGGCATCATTCATTCGCCGGCCGATATATTCCGGCTTGCGGCAAAACGTGACGAGATCACCGGACGCGAGGGATGGGGCGAGAAGTCGGTCGACAACCTGCTCGCCGCAATCGAGGATCGGCGTGCCATAGAATTGGCACGATTCATCTATTCACTTGGGATACGTCAGGTCGGCCAGGCCACCGCACGTCTGCTCGCCAACCGGTACGGCAGCTTCACGCATTGGCGCGAAGCTATGATTGCCGCGGCGGACAGGGAATCGGACGCCTATGCCGAGCTGATCGATATCGACGGGATCGGCCCGTCGATGGCGGACGATTTGATCGGCTTTTTTGCGGAGGATCATAATCTCAAGGTTTTATCGGATCTCGAGGATGCGTTGGAGATCGAAGACTTCGTCGCGGCGGATACCGGAGGATCGATCATTAGCGGAAAGACGCTGGTGTTTACCGGGAATCTCGAGGCGATGAGCAGATCGGAGGCAAAAGCGCGGGCCGAGCAGCTCGGCGCCAAGGTGGCGGGGTCGGTCTCCAAGAAAACCGACCTGGTGATCGCCGGTCCGGGTGCGGGCTCGAAACGTAAAAAAGCGGAAGAACTTGGGGTAACGGTCATTACGGAGGAAAACTGGTTGCAAATCCTGGAAGGGGATAATCGGCAATTGCAGCTGATATAAAAAAACAAGTTTGAAGAATAGCCGGATATATAGAATTGTGCGTGCCGTCACACTTCCGGTTTTGTTATAAAGATAGAATTCAAGGGTCCAATATCTCCCTAGGAGGACTAATAAAATGCCCCATCCAACAGACGTTCATGTCGGCCATCGCCTCCGAGAGGTGCGCATTATGCGTGGTCTTACGCAAACCCAGTTGGGTGAACGTCTCGGTATCAGCTTCCAGCAAGTACAGAAGTACGAGAAAGGCACAAACCGGATCGGCTCCAGCCGTCTCTGGGATATGTGCGGCATACTGGATGTGCCGGTCAGCTTCTTTTTCGAAGGGCTTGGCGACGACAATGCCGACGACGAGAAAATCTCACGGCGTGCGCTGCAACTCGCCAAGGAACTCGACCGGATCGAGGACGACGACGTAAAGACGAATTTTTTGCAGCTGCTTAAAGTTTACAATACCAACTGACGTACGGCCGATCCATAGGGGGCGCGGGATCGGATTACGTTCAAAGGTTTATATCGAGGGCAGACAGCAGATCGGCTGCGGCATTTACGCCGTGGGCGCGCCGGATTCGTACATTATGATCCGAACGCCCCGCTGATCGCGTCCAAATTGTCCTGATCCGCGTGCACTGACCATTCGACACGGTCCGCATGAACGCGGAACACCGCCGTCACCAGCGTACATCCGTAATCGTCGCCACCATCGCCGGGGCGCCGGAACACGCTTTCCTCACCCTCGCCGCCGCGCTGGAACAGAATGTTCTCGGCCTGCTTCGGGTCGCCGCCGGCGGCCAGGTAACTATCAACCGCACGCTGACGATGGTCGGACGATGACGTGACTGTCTGCTCCAGCGATTTGAAGTGACCGTCGAGAAGATGGTTCGCATGGCCCTGGGCGCCGTCCACGGTGCGGATAACGCTGGCCGACGCCGGCGCTTCGATCGACATCGGCTGCTCGATACCTTTCATGGCGATGCCGTGATGAAACCCGGATGCCCGGTCCGGCCGGCGCAGATGACCGATGACGTCGGGGATGTTTTCCGATTCAAGCACGGCGCGGCAGATGAAGTGCCGGGGCACGCCCGGTTTCAGGTCGCCGGCACGGATGTTGTTGATGGTCTGTACGAGACCGGCCTCGGTAACGGCAACGCTGTGCCCGGCCAGCATGCCGGGATAGAGATAGCTCTCGAACCGGGGCGCGTCATCGGGGTGTGCCTTGAGCCAGTACCGATGTGCCACGAAGTCGCCCGAGCCGTCCTCGTTGTGGGCGACGACGCAGGGTGTTCCGGCCTCGAAGTCGCCGGCCGACATCACGGTCGTGCAGGCATCCTGCATCGCGTCGAGGCGCGCCTGCGCGGTTTCAGGCGGGAACCTGAGGTCGCCCCGACAGTTCCAGATGAACAGCGTTTCCGTATCCGTGCCAATGGCCTCGGCCATGCCTTCGAGCTCCGCCATGTGACGGGGATAGGCATGTGCCGCCGCGTCCCTGAGCGTTCTCACGTAATCGCTGCCCACGAACAGTTTGAGGGTATGGCGGAATTCGTGGTTGAGGGTCACGGCCTCGTTGAACGAACGGGCGACGGCGGCGCCAATCTGGCGGCCCATGTCGGCGGGTGTGCCGGACGCTTCGATGATGTTGATGGTGTCGGTCATGTGCTGCTTACAGAAACTCCTGGGCGTATCGGTAGAACGCGCCGACGCGGCTCGGGTGCTGGCGGAATGTCCTCAGCACCTCGCCGCAGGATGCCTTTTCCTTCGCGTCCTGCGCCTTGAGGCCCTTCTCGCGGGCCGTCTTGAACGTTTTAACGGCACGGGACGAGTCCTGGTCGTTCTCGGTGATGTGCGCGAACATGCGGTCGATCTTGCCAAGCAGCGGTTCGACATCCTCGCCGCAGGCTTCGGCGCGGCCGGTCAGATCGCCGATCCTGCGGGCCGCCTTGAGGGCGTTTTCGGGCGTCATCACGGGACGGTTCACGACTGGCAGCGCGCGCATGGTTGTGAAGCGCGGATGCGCATGGACGATCTCGGCCTGGGCCGAATCGCACGGGCTGGTCAGCGTGTTGCAGACGGCAATGCGGGCGAAAAACGCGGCCCACTGTTCGCCGGTCCGGGGCGAGTTGGCCGGGCTGCCCGGGTCGTCTTTGTGCCCGGTCCAGACGCGGCGCACGGCGTACGTATAGAAATCGCCGATGAAAATCTTGCCCATGGCAAACAGCACCGTGTCAGCCGGCGTATCCTTGATCGCCGTGCAGCGCGCCGTGAACGCCGCCGTCGTCCCGATTACCGCTTTCTCGTACTTGATTTCGGAGACCTTCGGCTTAGCGCAGCCGGCGGTCATTGCCTTCGAGAGATCCTGTGCCGCGAGACGCGCGACCCGATCCTTCTGGTTCTCCGAGCGCGTGATGACGATGCGTTCGACCACGCCGCCTTCGGTCATGAACCCACGCCGCCATTCCCGGCGGATTCCGGTTCCGGTCGGTTCGGGCGCGCCGCCGGTCCAGTTGGGCGGCGGCGGGGCGACCAGCACCTCGCCGTTGAACGGGGTCTGTGCCGACACGTGCCCGGATACGAAGACCGTGGCGGCAAGCGCGAGGAATGGGAGGACGTGAAACTTCATGCACCACTTATACGCGCCGTCGGACCTCAAGAGAAGAGGGCGGTTTCAAGTTCCGCATGGCGGCGGATAAAAAAAGAGAGGCCGAAAGGCCTCTCTTTTGAATCGGTTGCGGATTCGCCTTAGTGAAGACGTCCGGGCAATTGCTCGATGGCGTCGTCGACCAGCGCGTCGGCCTTGTCGGCGCTCAGGCTGTCTTTCAGCACTTGGCCCGTGGCGGCGATGGCGACGTCCACGGCGCGGGCGCGAACCCGCTCGATGGCGTGCTGCTCGGCCATCTGGATTCGGTCCATGGCAAGCTTCTCGCGACGCTCAAGTGAGACCTTCAGCTTCTCGCGGCCCTCGCGGTCCATGCGTTCGGCTTCTTGCTTGGCGTGCTCGATAATGGATTCCGCCTCCTTCGCCGCGTCACGCTGCTTGCGCTGGTACTGGGCCAGCAGGTCCTGCGCCTCGTTGCGCAGGCGCTCGGCCTCGTCCAGTTCGGCTTTGATCTTCTCGGCCCGTTCGTCGAGCGCCTTGCTCGCCATTCTTGAGACCGGCTTGGCGATCAGGGCGACGAAAAGGACGAGGGCGACGGCGGTCCAGAATGTGGGATCGCTGAACATATCCGTGGTCTCCCTCAGCCTTTGAGGACGCTGTCGACGGCGCCCTCGACTTTGTCGGACGCCGGGGCCTCGCCGGTCAGCTTGCCGATCGCGTCGGCGGCGACGTCGATGGCGACGTCACGGACGCTCTCCATCGCTTTGTCCACCTCGGCGGCGATCGCCTTCTCGCTTTCAGCGATGCGGGCGTCGAGTTTTTCCGACAGTTCGGCTTCTTCCTTGGCGGCGGCTTCCTGAAGCTGCTGCTGGATTTTCTGAATGTCGGCGTGCGCCTCGGCGCGCGCGTCGGCGAGGGCCTTTTCGTAGGCGGCAAGCGTCGCTTCCGCCTCGCGTTGCAGGTCCTCTGCCTTCTTCAGGTTATCTTCCAGCCGCATCTGCCGGGTTTCCAGCGCATCGGAAATCTTCGGCACCGCGACCTTCCACATGATGAGGAACATCGCGCCGAATGTGATCGCCAGCCAGACAAGCTGCGGTGCGTATGTGGTGACGTCTAACTGAGGCATGACATCCCCGCTTCAAGCGGCGGATTTCTCGGGCGGCCGTGCGGCCGCCCGGAAATCAACCGAACAGAATGACCAGTGCGATAACCAGCGCGAACAGCGCGATGGCTTCGACGAGCGCGAAGCCCAGCATCGTCATCGGGAACACCGCGCCCTGAGCGGACGGGTTGCGGCCGACGGCCTGGATGAACGAAGCAAAGATGTTACCGATACCGATACCGGAACCGATAACGCCAATAACGGCGAGGCCGGCACCGAGGAGCTTTGCAGCTTCAAGTTCCATGGGTCAGATCCTTTCTAGTTTGGTTCAACAGTTTAAAGGGTTATCCGCGTGCCTTAGTGCAGATGCAGCGCATCGTTCAGGTAGAGGCACGTCAGAATGGCGAACACGAACGCCTGCAGGAAGGCGATCACGAATTCGAGGCCCGTCAGCGCGACGACGAACAGGAACGGCAGCCAGCCGGCGGCGATTCCGAGCGAGATGATAAAGCCCGCGAACACCTTCAGCAGCGTGTGCCCCGCCAGCATGTTGGCGAACAGACGCACCGAAAGGCTGATCGGGCGCGACAGGTAGGAAATGATTTCAATCGGGATCAGCAGCGGCGCCATGTACATCGGCACGCCCGGCGGCATGAAGAACGTCAGGAAGTGCAGCTTGTGCTTGACGATGGCGATCAGGGTCACGCCGACGAAAATAAAGAACGCCATCGCGAAGGTGACGGCGATGTGGCTCGTGAAGGTGAACGAGTAAGGCATCATGCCCCACATGTTGCCGACCAGCACGAACATGAAAATCGTGAAGATGAACGGGAAGTACGGGCGGCCTTCGCTGCCCACCGTGTCCTTCAGCATGTTGGCGATGAACACGTAACTGAGTTCCGCCATCGACTGCCAACGCCCCGGTACCAGCGCGCTTTTGCGCATGCCGCCGACCAGGAACAGGGTGACGGTCAGCACCGTCAGCACCATGAAAAGCGATGAATTGGTAAAGGATGCGTCGACGCCCGCGACGTTGATGTCCACGAGCGTTTTGATCTCGAACTGCGCGAGTGGGGATTGTCCCTCAGCCACCTCGATCTTTCCCTTCCTCGGGCGTCCCGGATGCTTCAGGTCCGGACGCGTCGTCTTTTTGTCTATAGCCCGCGGTATTACCCATACCGGAGGCTAGGCGATAAACGTTCATGACACCGGCGGCGAACCCCAAAACGATGAACACCACCATGACCCAGGGACGCGTGCCCAGCCACTCGTCGAGGGCCCAGCCGATGGCCAGCCCCACGGCCACGGCGGAAACTAACTCGACAGACACCCGAAAGGCAAGCCCTAGCGCCGTCTTCGGCGGCTCTTTGAGCTGCTTTTTCCAGAGCCTTCTGGATTCCTCGGTTGCCCGGGCTTTTTTGAGTTTCTGCCCGAAACTTTCGAGGTCTCCCGACGGCCCCTGGCCGGTATCGTCGTCGGATGCCATGAAATGTCCCCCGAGACGGTGTTCCGCCTCAAAAAATGGACTATGTCACCCCGTTTCCCGTCCTTAAGTCCGGGGGTGTTGTAGCAAAATACCCCGCTGCCGCAAGCCCTGTTTTCGCGGGTGCGGGATTCGCGTCAGCGAACACCACTGTCGTCCTGAACCTGATTCAGGACCCATGCGAACCCGGTCGGGTGTTCGTGTGAAGTCATGGACCCTGAATCAAGTTCAGGGTGACGGTTGAATTCCGGGAAGGATCAAGCCGACTCGCGGATTTCCTCGGCCTGCTGCAGGTCGACGGAGACGAGTTGCGAGACGCCGCGTTCCGACATGGTGACGCCGTAGAGCCGGTCCATCCGCGCCATGGTCATGCGGTGGTGGGTGATGATCAGGAAGCGCGTGCTCTCCTGTTTCGACATCTCCTCCAGCATGGAGCAGAAACGGTCGACGTTGGCGTCATCGAGCGGCGCGTCGACCTCGTCGAGCACGCAGATCGGTGCCGGGTTGGTGAGGAACACCGCGAACAGCAGAGACAGCGCGGTGAGCGCCTGTTCGCCGCCCGAGAGCAGCGTCAGGTTCTGCAACTTCTTGCCCGGCGGCGAGGCCATGATCTCAAGACCCGCGTCCAGCGGATCGTCGGCTTCGGTCAGTTCCAGGTGCGCATGGCCGCCACCGAACAGTTTGGTGAACAGGTCCTGGAAGTGTTCGTTGACCTCTTCGAACGACTGCAAAAGCCGCTGCCGACCCTCGCGGTTCAGTTCCGAGATGCCCCGGCGCAGCTTGTCGATGGCCTTGATCAGGTCCTCGCGCTCGGTGTTCAGGGTTTCGATCTGCTCTTCCAGTTCGCGCATTTCCTGTTCGGCGCGCAGGTTCACCGGCCCCATGGTTTCGCGCTCGCGCTGCAGACGCTCGACCTTGCGTTCGGTCTGCTCCAGGTCGGGTAGCGCCTTTTCCGGATCGAGGCCGGCGATCTCGAACAATTGATCGGGACGGCATTCGAGCCGGTCGTCGACCCGCTCGGCGATGGAATGGCAGGTTTGCAGCGCCTGCTCGACGCTGCCCTCGGCGCGGACCCGGTTCTCGCGGGCGCGGGCCATGTCGGCCTCGACGGTGCGCAGCCGCTTGTCGGCCTCGGCGAGCCGGGTTTCCGCGACTTGCAGTTTGTCGGCGGCATCGCGGCGGTTCTGCTCGGCGGTTTCGATCTCGGACAGAAGCGCCTGACGCTTCTCGTTCAGCGCCGCCGGCTTCTGCGCCAGATCCTCTCGCACGGTTTCCAGTTCGGCGCGCCGGGCGGTCAGTTCCTCAAGCCTTGATTCGGAGGACTGCTTGCGGTCGCTCCAGCTTTGCGTCTCGCGCGTGATCGCCTCGAGGCGCTGATTGCGCTCGCGCGCCATGCGTTCGATCTCGTCGTGGCGGGCGCGGCATTCCATGTGGTGCGAGCGGCGCTCGTTCAGTTCTTCCCTGAGCGTCTCGATCCGGGCCCGGTCGCCGTCGATATCCGGGAGTTCGGCCAGTTCGCGCCGACCGTCCTCGATCTGGCCCGTGACCTCCGTCAGGTCGCCCTCGACGCTCGCGATCTGGTCGGCGACGGCAGCCAGCTTGGAGCCGTGCGCGGCCATTTTCTCCTTGATGCCGGCCAGCGCCTCACGGGCTTCGCTGAGGGCGGTTTCCGCGTTCCTGAGTCCGTCACGGGCCGATTGCACGGCCTCGGTGCGGGTCTCGACCTCGGCGCGGGCGGCCTCGAACGCCGTGTCGGCTTCGGAAAGGCGTCGGTTGGCGCCCGCCGCCTGCTCTTCCACTTCGCGCAGCCGGTTGCGCTGTTCCAAGCGGCGCGCCGCCGACGTGGTCGCGCCGGTGCCGACGGTGTAGCCGTCCCAGCGTACCAGGGCGCCGTCGCGGGTGACGAGCCGTTGGCCGGGGCGGAGTTGGTGGATCAGGCCGCGCGCGGTATCGACCGTGTCGACGACACCGATCTGCGATAAACGCCGGGCCAGCGCCGGCGGCGCCTGCACCCATTGGCTGAGCGGCGTCGCGCCATGCGGCAACGCCGGGGCGTCGGTCATCGGCGGCAGGGCGCGCCAGTGAATGGCCGCAGCCTCGTCGATCGGTGCCTCGATTTCGTCGCCGAGCGCGGTACCGAGCGCGCTTTCGAACCCGGGTTCAACGGAAACGGCGTCGATCAGCGGCGGGAACATGTCCGGGTCGCCGGTATCGAGCAGTTTTGTGAGTGCTTCGCGCTCCGCCTGCAGCTTGGTGGCGTCGTCACGGGCCTCGTTGAGCGTCGCGCGGCGGGTTTCGCGGTCGGCTTCCGCCTGCCGGTGCGCGTGCTCGGCGGTTTCCAGCACGGCCTGGGCGTCCTCGACGGCGCCCTGGGCGCGCGTTACGTCCGCCTCGGCGTCGTTCATGGCGTCCGCTTCCGGGGCGTCGGCCTCGAGCCGGGCGTGTTCGGCGCGCATTTCGTCCAGCCGCCCGCTCAGGCGCGTCTGGCGGCTGGTGAATTCCTCGAGACGCCGTTCCAAGGAACCGCGTCGGGCTTCGGTGTCGGCGACACGCTGCGTGAGGCCGGAAAGCTCGGTCTCGTGCGCCTCGACGGCGGCGCCGGCATTGGTCAGTTCTTCCTGCGCCTTGGCGCGGTTTTCCTCCTCGCCCTCGCGGGCGGCCTCGATCTGCGCCTGTTCTTCGGCCAGGCGCGTGTGCGCCGCCTCGGCATCGGAAATGAGGGACTGCTCGCGTGTGGTGTCGGCGATGGTTTCCTCGATCCGGCGCCGGGTATCCTCGGCCTGGGCCTGGATCCGCTGCTCTTCCTCGTCCAGGCCGTCGCGCGCGATGATCAGGCGTTGCAGCGCTGCTGCTGCGGACGCTTCGGTATCGCGGAGGGCCGGGATATCGGCGGCGGCCTCGGCCTGTTCGGTGCCGGCCTCGCCGACGATGACGCCGAGCCGGTTGACCTCGGCCTCGACCTCGGAAAGGCGCATCCGATACTGCTCCAGCTCGCTTTCCGCCGTGGTCCAGCGCAGATAAAAGAGTGTCGCTTCGGCGGTGCGGATCAGGTCGGAAAGGTTACGGTAGCGCGTCGCCTGGCGGGCCTGCTTCTTGAGGCCGTTCATCTGCGTTTCCAGCGTGACCAGAATGTCGTCGAGACGTTCCAGGTTGGTTTCCGCGCCCTTTAGGCGAAGTTCCGCCTCGTGGCGGCGCGAATGCAGGCCGCGGATGCCGGCGGCTTCTTCCAGGAGCAGACGGCGTTCGGTCGGTTTGGCGGCGATGACGGCGCCGATCTTGCCCTGGCTGACCAGTGCGGTGGAGCGCGACCCCGTTGCCTGGTCGGCGAACAGCAACTGCACGTCGCGGGCGCGCACGTCGGCACCGTTGACCCTGTAGACGGAGCCTTTCTCGCGCTCGATGCGGCGCGCGATCTCGAGGTCGTCGGCGTCCCCGAACTGGGTCGGCGCGCCCTTGAGGGCGTTATCGAGGGTCAGCACCACCTCGGCCACGTTACGCGGCGGTCGGCGGTCGGTGCCGGAGAAAATAACGTCGTCCATCTCGCCGCCGCGCATCTGCTTGGCCGACGTCTCGCCCATGACCCATTTCAGGGCCTCGACGAGGTTGGACTTGCCGCAGCCGTTGGGGCCGACGACTCCGGTCAGACCGACATCGATATCCAGCGTCGTCTGCTCGACGAAGGATTTGAAACCGCTCAGGCGCAACTTCTTGAAGTGCAGCACGCTCGTTATAGCTCCCAAAACCCGGCCGGCTGGGCCTTAAGTTGGTGGCCTAAGGCCCTGACTATACCTCATTATTATGTAAATATGGCGTCTTTTTGTCACATTTACACAACATATGGTGGGACTATAGGGGGCTGCCGGCGCCGGAGTCGACTCATTTCAGCGCTAATTTCTGGGGATAAGTCGACGGCAAGAACCTCAGTTCGCGCCGTCGCCCCGGCGAAGGCCGGGGTCCACAGGACATCCCGGGAACAGCCGTTATCGACGCTCTGGATTCCGGCCTTCGCCGGAATGACAGCAGGGTGCGGGGGACAAGAGAATCAATGCCCCTTGAGCGCCTTGTCGATAGCGGCCTTGAGCTTGACGACCTCCATTGCGTCCTCGACGATCTCGCCGGCGACGATCAGGGTCGGCGTGGCGTTGACACCCATGTCCTCGTGCGCCGTCTGCGCCTTTTTCTGGATGCCGTTCATCAACGCCGAATTGCGGACGCATTCGTCGACCTCCTTGGGCCCCAGACCGGCCATGCGCGCGACCATGGTCAACGCCTGCAGCGGGTTCTCGGAGCGGCCCCACTGCGCCTGGGTATCGAAGAATATGTCGATCATGCCCTTATGGCGTTCCGGTCCGGCGCAGCGCGCGATCATGGCGGCGGCCAGCGCCGGGGTGTTGGTCGGGAAGTCGCGATAGACGAACCGGATCTTGCCGGTGTCGATATAATCCGACTTGATCACCGGGAAGACGTTGTCATGGAAATGCTTGCACGCCGGGCAGGCGAGGGAAGCGTACTCGATGACCTCCACGGGCGCGTCTTCGTTGCCCAGCACCAGTTCGGTCATGGCCGTTTCGGTATCGACGATCTTGGCGGCAGCGGTCATCGGAAGCGCGGGCGCGGCGGCGGCGGCAAGGCCGAGGGCCGAAAACGTACGGCGTGAAATCAGCATTGATCAGTCTCCGTTCTCAAAAATACTCTGTTATCAATCGGATTCGCGCCGTCGGGCGACATGCTCGCCGAGCCGCGTCAGTGCGTTCCGGAGTTCGTCGTCGCCGATGTCGGCAAGGCTCTGTTCGATTTCGGCACGGCGCTCCGGGCGCAGCGCCGGCAGCGGCGGGCGCGTGTCGGCATCGCGTTTGGGCAGCGGGCCGTGAATGATCTTGATCTCGCCGACGGCGTTGAAGCCGAAAAAGCGGTTGATCCGTTCCAGCAGGATCGGCTGGAAGTGCATGACCTCGGTCGCCAGCGCGCCGTTCTCGAGCAACAGGTAGAGCGTGCCCGGCTGTTTGCGGTCACGTGGAAAGCGGATGCGGTCGGGCAGGCTATGCGAGCCGATCAGGTCGCCCGCGATCACCGGCCATTCGTTGACGATCGAGGCATCGACGAAGCCCCGCTTGTCGAGTGCTTTCTTGGTCAGGCCGGCAACGACGCGGCTCAGCGGCTGGCTGCGCGCGCGGCGCGCCACGGCGAAGCCTGAATTGGACGGGGACTGTGCCATGCCGGACCGGGGTTCCTGATCTTTGCCTTTGGGCTCAAGCGTTCAGCATTGGGATGGTACGGGTGTGCACCCGCCGGGGCAAGAGCCCGTCGGCCGCCTCGCGATCTTGTGTTCTCGGAAACCGCGCAGTATGGCGAGAGTACAAATGACCTATAGTGACGGCATGGCCGAACCCGAGCATATCCGTACAAAGCTCCTCGACTGGTACGACGCGCACCGCCGCGATCTGCCGTGGCGTGCCGGACCGGGCGAGCGGGCGGATCCTTACAGGGTCTGGCTCTCGGAAATCATGTTGCAGCAGACCACGGTAGCCACCGTCGGGTCCTATTTTGGCGATTTCATGGCGCGCTGGCCGACGGTCGGCGCGCTGGCGGCGGCGGACCTGAACGAGGTGCTGGTGGCGTGGCAGGGGCTCGGCTATTACGCCCGGGCGCGCAACCTGCACAAGTGCGCGCGCGTCGTTGCGGACGAACGGGGGGGCGTGTTTCCGGATACCGCCGAGGGACTGCGGGCGCTGCCGGGGATCGGTCCCTACACGGCGAACGCCATCGCCGCCATTGCTTTCGACCGCGCCGCCATGCCGGTCGACGGCAACATCGAGCGGGTGACGGCACGACTGTTCAATATCGAAACGCCGCTGCTCAAGGCCAAGCGGGAGATCGCAGCCCGGGCCGAGGCGTTCGTGAGTGACGACCGGCCCGGTGATTTCGCGCAGGCGATGATGGATCTGGGAGCGACCGTGTGTACGCCCAGATCGCCCAAATGCCTGCTGTGTCCGCTCGCCGACGGCTGCGCCGCAAGGCGAAAGGGCGAACCGGAACGGCTGCCGGCCCGGGCACCGAGGAAGGCGCGGCCGGACCGCCGTTGCGTCATGTTCTGGCTCGAAAACCCGAAGGGCGAGGTGCTGCTCAGAAAGCGACCGGAAAGCGGGCTGTTGGGGGGGATGACGGAGCTGCCGTCGACGCCCTGGCGGGAGGGAGACTGGCCGGATGACGATGAGATCGCGGCGCACCGGCCGCTGCAGGCGGACTGGCGGCAGGTCGAGGGTGAAGCGGTGCATGTTTTTACCCACTTCCGGCTGACGATTCGTTTGTTTGTCGCCAAGAGCCGCGCCCGCGCCAACGCCGACGGGATCTGGGTCCGGCCGGAAGATTTCCCGGACCACGCCCTGCCGACCGTGATCAAGAAGGCGGTGCGGTTGGTGGGACGGACGATTCGTAATCCGTAAACAGCGCGACCCGTCATCCCAAACTTGATTTGGGATCCATGTGCCCCAGCACCAAAGGTCATTGGTGAATATGGGTCCTGAATCAAGTTCAGGACGACGGTTCCGCGTTACCCCGCCGAGATCGCCCGTTTGAACACCGCGATGTCATCGCCCAGCGTGCGCTGTATGTGCCGGGTCAGGGCCTGCGCCTGCAGGATCGCCTGGCCCCGCTGGGGCAGCGTCAGTACCCTGTCCAGTTCGACGAGGGCGTTGACGAGACGCCGGAGGCCGTGGTTCTCGGCCCAGGCCTGGAAGTCGTGGGTTTCGGCACGGAGCTTCGGCACGTTGCCGGCGACGGCAAGCTCGGTCATCCGCTGCGCCCGGTCCTCGGGCGTCGGGTCGTCGCTGATCATTGCGCCGAGAATACGTGCCGGCACACCGTCGGCGCGCAGGTCGTCGATGGTGCGGCGGTCGAGAATATCCCAGGTCGCGGTATCAGCCATGTTCAGTCATCGTACTGGATCAGGGTATCGACGGGTATCCCGACCTTGTCTCGGCCGTTGAGAAAATTGAGTTCGATGATGCAGGCCGCCCCGACCACCTTGGCGCCGACCTTCTCGAACAGGGCGACGGACGCCGCCAGCGTGCCGCCGGTGGCGAGCAAATCGTCCAGGACAACCACGCGCTGGCCCGGCGCGACGGCGTCGGCCTGGATCTGGATGGTGTCGGAGCCGTATTCGAGATCGTATTCGTGGCTGACAACCTCGCCCGGCAGCTTGCCGGCCTTGCGGATCATGCAGAAGCCGAGGCCGAGCCTGGCGGCCAGTGGTGCTGCGACCAGGAAGCCGCGGGATTCGATCCCGGCCAATAGATCCGGTTGATGTTTCGTGACCGCGTTCGCCAACCGGCCGAGCGCCACCTGCCATGCATCCGGGTGCGCCAGCAGGGTCGAGATATCGTAAAAAAGGATACCCGGCTTCGGGAAATCGGGAATGCCCCGTATGTGTTCTTTAAGGTCCATCGTCGTCTCCGGAATTGTTGCGGCATCCTAGCATGGGGTGGTCGCGCTGCAATCGCGGAGTGTCGGATGCGGAGTTGCCACGCCGGATTAAACATGGTTCGCTTCAAGGAACGTATGCTGGGTTGGGAGGCCCCGTTTATGTCATCCGAAACACACGTTTTCCACCGGGCGCCGAAATCGGCGTTGCCGAAAGCGGTTAGGGGCGACGGTATTTACGTCATCGACAGCGACGGCAAACGCTACCTGGATGGTTCCGGCGGGGCCGCGGTGTCGTGCCTGGGCCATTCCGACCCGGACGTGATCGCCGCGATCAAGGCACAGGTCGACGAAATTTCGTTCGCGCATACCGGTTTCTTCACGTCGGGTCCGGCCGAGGAACTGGCCTATTATCTGGTCGCGCGTGGGCCTCGTGACGAACGTGCCGGCATGCGTGCGGTCTATTTCGTTTCCGGCGGTTCCGAAGCCGTCGAAGCGGCGCTCAAGATGGCGCGCCAGTATCACTTGGAGCGCGGCGAGCCTAGTCGCGCGCGCTACATCGCCCGGCGCCAAAGCTATCACGGTAACACGCTGGGCGCGCTCGCGGTCGGCGGCAACGTGTGGCGACGCGAGCCCTATGCGCCGTTGCTGGTGGAAACTTCGCTGATCTCGCCGTGCTATGCATACAGGGACAAGCGCGACGACGAGAGCGAGGAGGGATACGGCGTACGCGTCGCCAACGAACTCGAGGCGGAGATCGAACGGCTGGGGCCCGAGAATGTGTCCGCCTTCATCGCCGAGACGGTGGGCGGCGCGACCGCCGGCGTGATCCCGCCGGTGAAGGGCTACTTCAAGCGCATCCGCGAAATCTGCGACAAGCACGGCGTCGTCATGATCCTGGACGAGGTAATGAGCGGCATGGGCCGCACCGGCAGCCTGTTCGCGTGCGAGCAGGACGGTGTGGTTCCCGACATCGTCTGTATCGCGAAGGGATTGGGGGCCGGCTATCAGCCGATCGGTGCGACCATGGTGACCGGCAAGATTTACGACGCTTTCATCCAGGGGTCGGGCGCGTTCCAGCACGGGCACACGTACATGGGCCATCCGACGGCGTGTGCCGGCGCGCTGGCGGTGCAGAAAAAGATCGAAAGCGCGAAGCTGCTGGACGCGGTGTCGAAACAGGGCGCGGCGCTGGTCGACAAGCTGCACGAGCGTTTCGGCAACCACGCGCATGTCGGCGACATACGGGGGCGGGGCCTGTTTCAGGGCATCGAACTGGTCGAGGACCGGGCGAAGAAAGAGACCTTCGATCCGGCGCATAAGCTGCACGCGCGGATCAAGAAACACGCCTTTGAAGCCGGTCTGATTTGTTATCCGGGCGGTGCCACGGCGGACGGCGTGCGCGGCGATCACATCCTGATCGCGCCGCCGTTCATCATCACCGATGCCCAGCTTGATGAACTGGTGGACAAGCTGGGGCACGCGGTCGAAACCGCGATCGCCGAAGTAAGCCATTAATAAACAAATACTTTTTCGGCAGGGAACCCCTGTCTTGCACGTAATTGATGCTATGCTACACTTTTTCTCAATAATGACGGACGGGAATAAAATGACCGCGTCAGGGAGACTTAATACAGAGGGAGATGCGTCGCTCGGTCCGTTGCCGGACCTTTTTCTGCGTCCCTTCGAGAATCATTGTTTTTCCGAAATTCGCTCGTCGATCGCCCCTCTTGCTGGGACAACCGACGAACGGGTAGCCGGACATTTCGTTCGGCCAATAGCAGGTCGGCCGTATGGGCCGTCCGTCATTTGGCATTGACGGCAAGGGAGAAATTCGCGGCCGCCGATGTCTTAAGTGATTTGGAGAGCTGAACTAAATCGAAATCTCAAGGAGGAGTCATATGCACTTCAAGAAAACCCTCGCGCTGAGCGCTGCCGTTATCGGCCTTTCGCTCAGCGCCGGCTCGGCAGACGCCGCGCAGAAGTTCATCTCGATCGGCACCGGCGGTGTCACCGGGGTGTATTATCCGACCGGCGGCGCCATCTGCCGCCTGGTGAACAAGAGCCGCAAGGAACACGGGATCCGCTGTTCGGTCGAATCGACCGGCGGTTCTGTTTACAATATCAACACCATCCGCGCCGGCGAGCTGGACATGGGCGTCGCCCAGTCCGACTGGCAGTATCACGCCTACAACGGCACCTCCAAGTTCGAGGACCAGGGTGCGTTCAAGGAACTGCGCGCTGTCTTCTCCGTGCACCCGGAACCGGTGACGATCGTCGCCCGCAAGGACGCGAACATCAAAAAGGTCATGGATCTCAAGGGTAAGCGCGTGAACATCGGCAACCCGGGTTCGGGTACCCGTGCGTCGTGGGAAGTCATGGCCGATACGCTTGGTTTCGGCGATGACGCGCTGGCGCTGGCGACCGAGTTCAAGTCGTCCGAGCAGTCGCAGGCGCTGTGCGACAACAAGATCGACGCCTTCTTCTTCCTGGTCGGTCACCCGTCGGGTTCGATCAAGGAAGCCTCCACGTCGTGCGAGTCGAACCTCGTCGAGGTTGCCGGTCCGAAGATCGACAAGCTGGTTGCGGATGCGTCCTACTACCGTACCGCGACGATCCCGGGCGGCATGTACACGGGCACGCCGGACGACACCAAGACCTACGGTGTCGGCGCCACGTTCGTGAGCTCGACCAATACCGATGCCAACACGGTCTATCACGTGGTCAAGGCGGTGTTCGAGAACTTCGACACCTTCAAGAAGCTGCATCCCGCGTTCCAGGTCCTGAAAAAAGAAGAAATGATCAAGGACTCGCTGTCCGCGCCGCTTCATGACGGTGCTGCCAAGTACTACAAGGAAGCCGGCCTGATGTAATCGGGTTCGGTTGGGGGCGGACCGGACGGTCCGCCCCCGCCTCTTTTAGGTTATTGAGATTGACGGATAATATTTGAATAAGCGGGCATAACCGCCGCAACGGGGACTATCAGAGAGCTTTACGGGGCTGGCGTAAGACCGGCCGGGGCGAGAAGGAACGCAAAAAATGGCCGAACCTAAAACTGCCGCAGAGAACAAACTCTCGGAAATCGATCTCGACGAACTGGTCGCGTCGACGGACACCGGCGGACGTAATCCCGCAGGCGGCGTCGGCAAATTTCTGACCATCGTCGCGATCTGCTGGTCGCTCTATCAGCTCTGGATCGCCTCGCCGCTGCCGTTCATTTTCGCGGATCTGATCCCGATCCCGAATAACTCGCACACCCGGCCGACGCACCTGAGCTTCGCCATCTTCCTGGCCTTCATGGCGTACCCGGCGTTCAAGAACTCGCCCAAGGATCGGGTGCCGATCGTCGACTGGGCGTTGGCGCTCATCGGCACCGGTTGCGCGGCGTATCTGGCGATATTCGCCGACTCGCTCGCCAACCGGCCGGGCCTGCCGATCACCGCCGACCTGGTGGTCTCGGCCATCGGTCTCGTCTGTCTGCTGGAGGCGACGCGGCGCGCGCTGGGTCCGCCGCTCATGATCGTCGCGATGGTGTTCGCGTCCTACATTTTCTTCGGCGAATACGCGCCCGATATCATCGCCTGGCAGGGGGCCTCGTTCAACAAGGCCATGTCGCATCTGTGGATCACGCAGGAAGGCGTGTTCGGGATCGCGCTCGGCGTCTCTACCAGTTTCGTGTTCCTGTTCGTGCTGTTCGGTGCACTTCTCGACAAGGCGGGCGCCGGCAACTACTTCATCAAGGTCGCGTTCGCCGCACTGGGCCACCTGCGCGGCGGCCCGGCTAAGGCGGCGGTGCTGGCGTCGGCCATGACCGGCCTGATTTCGGGCTCGTCGATCGCCAACGTCGTGACCACCGGGACTTTCACCATCCCGCTCATGAAGCGGGTCGGTTTCTCGTCTGAAAAGGCGGGCTCGGTCGAGGTCGCATCGTCGGTCAACGGCCAGATCATGCCGCCGGTCATGGGCGCGGCGGCGTTCCTGATGGTCGAATACGTCGGCATTTCGTATCAGGAAGTCGTCAAACACGCGTTTCTGCCGGCGGTGATCTCGTATATCGCGCTGTTCTATCTGGTCGACCTCGAAGCGGCCAAGAACGGCATGAAGGGCCTGCCCAAGTCTGGTCCGCTCCGGTCCGCCATGCAGAAGGTTAACGGTTTTCTGATCGGTATCGCCGTGACGGCGGTGCTGGCGGCGGTCACGTACTTCGGCATCGGCTGGATGAAGGACGTGTTCGGCGACAACGCCGGCTGGGCGCTGACGGTGATCCTGCTTGCCGTCTATATCGTGCTGATCCGGTTCGCGGCCAAGTATCCGGACCTGGAACTGGACGACCCGAACGCCGAAGTCGTCGAATTGCCGGAAATGGGCCCGACGGCCAAGACCGGGTTCCATTACCTGCTGCCGATCGTGGTGCTGGTGTGGTTCCTGATGATTGAGCGCAAGTCGCCGGGGCTGTCGGCATTCTGGGCGACGGCGTTGCTGATCTTCCAGGTGCTGACGCAGAAGCCGCTGAAGGCGCTGTTCCGCGGCGAGAGCGATTATGCGGCTGCGTTCAAGTCCGGCGTCGCCGACCTGCTGGCCGGCATGGCCGACGGTGCGCGCAACATGATCGGTATCGGCGTCGCCACGGCGACCGCCGGCATCATCGTCGGCGCCGTGTCGCTGACCGGTATCGGCCAGGTCATGGCGGAACTGGTCGAGTTCCTGTCCGGCGGCCACCTGATGGTGATGCTGATCCTGGTCGCGATCATCAGTCTAATCCTTGGCATGGGCCTGCCGACGACGGCGAACTATATCGTCGTGTCGTCGCTGATGGCCGGCGTCGTGGTGCAACTCGGCGCCCAGGAAGGTCTGATCGTGCCGCTGATCGCGGTGCACCTGTTCGTGTTCTACTTCGGCATCATGGCCGATGTGACACCGCCGGTGGGGCTTGCCTCGTTCGCGGCGGCGGCGGTTTCGGGCGGCGACCCGCTCAAGACCGGGTTCGTGGCGTTCTTCTACAGCCTGCGCACCGTGCTGCTGCCGTTCCTGTTCATCTTCAACACCGACCTTCTATTGATCGATGTGGGGTGGCTCGACGGTATTCTGATCTTCATTGTGGCGACGGCGGCGATGCTGGTGTTCGCCGCGGGCACACAGGGTTACTTCTTCGCCCGCTCGAAGATCTACGAGTCGATCCTGCTGATCCTGATCGCATTCACCCTGTTCCGGCCGGGCTTCTGGCTGGACCTCGTTTGGTCGCCCTACGAACAGATCGACGCGACGAAGATCGAGGCGTTGGCCGCCGAAATGCCGGCCGGCGCGGAAATTCGCGTCAAGGTCGGCGGCGAGAACCTGGCCACGGGCGATATGGTCGAGAAGTTCGTCGTGTTGCCGCTTGGTGAAAAAATCGACGATGGTGCAGAGCGCCTGCTGTCCAACGCCGGCCTCGCGCTCCGCAACGAGGACGGCAAGATGATCGTCGACGATGTCGGCTTCGGCAGCCCGGCGGAAAAGGCCAAGATCGATTTCGACTGGGAGGTCATGGTGGTCGAATTGCCGACCGACCGGCTGCCGAAGGAGATCTTCTGGATCCCGGCGCTCGTCCTTCTGGGCGGGATCATCGTGATACAGCGTCGCCGCGGCAAGGGCCCCGGCGAGGCCTGACCGCAACGGTCATACGCACAGGAAACGCCGCCCTTCGGGGCGGCGTTTTCCGTTGCGGTTCTTTATGAGTGGTTTACTTCGGCCGCGCCAGTTCTTCCCAGATCGATTGGCCTTTGATGAACTGGCGCCACGATTTCCGGATGCGCGAATAGGGGCGCGAGGATTTCTGCATCTCGGCCGACGTTTCCTCCCACGCCTTTTGCATGGCGTCGGTTACCTCGGCGGGCCAGGTGCGGACGTCGGCGCCTTTCCGGGTGATCTCCTTGAGGGCGTTGAACTGGAGCGCTTCGCCCTCGGCGATGGCGTGACGGATGTTATCGCCGCAAGCCGTGGCGAGCTGCGAGCGCTGGACGTCTCTCAAGGCATCCCATTTTTCCTTTTTTACGACCAGTACGAAAACCCGCGCCGGCGTGCGCCAGCCGGGGACGTAGTAGGTCCAGCCTTCGCGCGCCGCGCCCAGGGCAAGGTCGACATGCGGCGCGGAAATCTGCGCGCCGTCGAGCAGACCGGATTCCATGGCGATCAGGGTTTCCGGATAGGAGAACCCGACCATGTCGGCACCGAGCCTGCGGTAAAGGTCCGCCTGCACGCCCGACGCGCGGATGCGCTTGCCCTTGATATCGCCGGCGGTCTTGAGCGGCTTCCTGAACCAGCCGCCGGCGGCATGCGGCACGATTCCGCAGACGAGACCGCCGAGGCCCTGTTCCGCCAGCCGTTCGGTCAGATGCGTGCGTCCGCCGCCTTCCGCCATCCAGCCGAGGTAGGCGGCGACGGAGGCGCCGAACGGCGGCCCCGCCAGTAACGTCATCGATGGGTCGCGTGCTGCCAGTACGTCCATGTCGGTGAAGTAGGCGCCAATGGCCCCGGAGATCACAGCATCGAGGGACTCCGCCTCCTCGACCAGCGCGCCCGGCGGGTGGAAACGCAATTCCAGCGTGCCGTCGGAAATGCGCCAGACGTTCCGTTCCAGCCGCTTGGCGAGACTGCCGTGCCCGACGAGACCTTCGGCATACGCGCTTGCCATGTCGATGCGCGTCGCCGTGGTTGCGGTTTGTTTGTTCTTTTCCGGAACCGCCTCCGCGGTCGACGCGGCGCTTTCGCCGCTTTCGGGCGCATTGGCGTCGGCGAGGCCGATTTCCTTCTTTACGTTCTGCGCCAACCGGGGCGCGATGACCGTGGTCCCGAAAACGATCCCGGCGACGATCCCGATGATCAGGCCGATGACGGCGTTGCGCATGGATCCTCCCTTGTCGGAAATCGGGCGGCCTGGGCCGCGCTCGATGGCCACATCGATAGCACGAGGCGGGGCCGGCTTCCAGCGTTGCTAGGCGGACCTCTAGAGACGGTCGAGCGGCAGTTTCAGGTAGCGCGTGCCGTTGTCCTCGGGGGCCGGCAGGCGGCCGGCGCGGATGTTGACCTGTACCGAGGGCAGGATCAGCACCGGCATCGACAGTGTCGCGTCCTTGTCGGCGCGCATTTTCGCATACGCCGCCGCGTCCTTGCAGGCTGCGAGATGCACGTTGTTCGCACATTGCTCGGCGACGGTGGTGTGGGTCACCAGTTCACGTCCACCGGGCTTATAATCGTGGCACAGGAAAAGCCGTGTCTCGTCCGGCAGCGACAGGATGCGCTGCATCGAGTTATAGAGAGTCTCGCCGTCACCGCCCGGGAAGTCGCAGCGCGCGCTGCCGTAATCGGGGGCGAACAGGGTGTCGCCGATGAACGCCGCGTCGCCGAAGACATAGGTCGCGCAGGCCGGTGTGTGCCCCGGCGTGAACATGGTCTGGCCGGTGAGCCCGCCGACGGCGATCTCTTCGCCTTCGTCGAACAGACGGTCGAACTGGCTGCCGTCGGTTCGGACGTCCGGAAGATTGTATACTTCCGCGAAGGTCTTCTGCACGGTGCGGACGTTGGCGCCGATGCCGATCTTCACGCCGGTTTTTTCGCGGATGTAGTTGCCGGCGCTGAGGTGATCGGCGTGGACATGCGTTTCCAGCACCCATTCGAGGCTCAGGCCACGTTCCTCGATCCGCGTCAGCGCCCGGTCGGCGGATGCGGTCGAGGTGCGGCCCGACTTCGGCTCGAAATCCAATACCGGGTCGATCAGTGCGCATGTCCCTGACGGTGCATCGGTGACGAGATGGGTGAGGGTGAAGGTATCCGGATCGAAAAAGCTCTCGACGTCGGTTTTGCTGCCGGTGTGCGTATCCATGGCCTCAGTCTAACAGTCATGGTCGAGTTACACATTCAAAAAATGTAATATATACTGCGGTGTACGTTTCATTTTTGGCGGCCCGCAACGGTTATTACGGATGTGTCACCCGCACTGCAGGTGTTAAAATCGTGACGATAATCCGCATTGACTTCGGAGAGTCTCATAAATCGACCGGAGGGTGATGCTTCGTTGGCGGCAAGTAAATCGAAGAATGTCGACCTGCACCCGGAACTCGCCCGTGTGCTCGAATACTGGCAAGCACGCTACCTGAAAGCCGGAAGAGTGCCGGCATTGCGCGATATCGAGCTGATGGATTTTTATGACATCGCGGACCGGATGATCATTGCCGACCGGGTGGGCGAGATTCCGGACGAGACCTACTACTGGCGCTTCGCCGGCACGACACTGCGTGATATCTCGGGCATGGAACTGACCGGGAAGCACCTGCACGAGACCCACGACGCGGAGACCACTGCCGCTGCGGTCGAGGTCTACCGCAAGATGGCCATCGACGGTCAGCCGCATTATTGGGCGCGCCCGGCCGGTGTTATTGATTTGGACCGGTCATTCATTCATTACGAACGAGTCGTCGTGCCGCTCGCCGACGATGACGGCGCGCTCGTTCACTTGATGGGTGTTTTCGTGTTCTACCGTCGATCCGCTCAATCGGCGGAGACCGGTACCACGGATCGCGTTGTACAGATTTGGTTGCCGAAAAAAACAGGCGCGTGATCCACGGTGGCAGCGCGTACAATGCGCGCTGAATGTGTCGCGTGCAACCAGGTATGATAGCAGATGATATGGCCTTCGGCATGGGGTCGATTGGCGTTATCGATGCCGGCATTCAGAAGGCGTATATGAGTTTGCGGCGCGGGGAAATCATGTCCTGAAACGGTAATGGAAAGCTTCGGGACCAGTCGGGATTATTGTTTCTTTTCATACGCGCGGATCATCTCCGCCACCCGGCTCATGGCGATTGTCATACCGGCCGGGTTCCAGTGGTCGTCGCTGGGCATTTCCTTTTCGTCGAAATAGCATTTCCCGCAGGCACGGAAATCGTCGAGAAGCGAAATCGTCGTGTCCACGAGCGTGGGCGGGGTGATCGCATCCTCGAAAAAGCGCGTCAGGTTTTCGGGTGCATATCCGGGGCAATGCGCCTTGAGGGTTTTCGGATTGAGCCGGGGCGAGGTAAACGCAGCGTCCTTTTCGGATGGCTCGATCAGGACGATCGGCTGGAAATCCCTTTTCCCGGCCATGCCGGCGAAAGTCTCGAAGATGATCTCCAGTTGCTCGTGCTGCCATTGTGTGTAGCGGTCTTCGGCGCCGCAGGCGAGCTCCAGATCATAGCGGTCGCCGGTATAGATCTGGCGGGCGTCAGTGCCGAATATCTCACGGTCGCGGCTGACGCGGGTTTCGATGAAAGGCGCCCGCGAACTGGCGAAGACCTGCACCGGGGTCCGCTTGCACGTGCGCGACGAGGACGTCAGCGATTGCCGGGGGTCGCGTTCGCCGAGCCATGCCCCGGTGATCCAGTAGACGAGTTTGCGGATCGCCTTGAGCGACACCAGCCTGTCGTAAATGGTGGCGTCCAAATAACAGTAGCCGTCGTTAACCAGTTTGCCGTCGCGGCGCGGGTAGTTGTTGCGCATGAGATCACCGGCGTCGTTGTCGGCAAAAACATGTAGAATGACGTAGTCGAATTGTCGCCGGGCCGTGAAATCTTCTATCGCGAACAGGGTCTGGTCCGGACCGAACCCGGAGACGCCGAAGCTGCTGACCTCGAAGCACGGTTCCGCGCCGTCGCGGTTCAGGATGTCGGAGAGGATTTGCCCCGGCGATTGCGGGTCCGGCACGAACATCGCCTGGATATTGGAATCCCCGGCAATCAAGACCGAAGTAACGTCATTCGCACCGCCGCAGGGATTGCTGACGACGCGGGTGCCGTCCGGATTAAAATTGGCTTGGGGCTGGAAACTCGGACCATCGCGATGGTCGTAACCGACCCACAGGTGATTGGGTACGATAAGCCGGGGATCGCCATAGTCATGGCGGTAACCGTAAAAGACCTTGTCCGGGAATGCCCAGCGCAAGGCCAGTTCGCCGAAGACGCAGAGAACCGCGAACACGGCCAGGTTGACGGCGATGACTTTGAGGATTTTGCTGTCGGTCCTGCGCATGCCGTCTGGGGTCCGTCAGTTGCCGAGAGGACTGTTTCGCACCTCTTGAATAGCGAAAAACCCCCCGTGCCGCAAAGCACGAGGGGTTTTCATTGGTCGGAGTGAGTGGATTCGAACCACCGGCCCCTGCCTCCCGAAGACAGTGCTCTACCAGGCTGAGCTACACTCCGTCGGGAACCGGCGCGCTTTATACCGTTGCCGTCCCCCAAGAGCAAGAACCGTGGCGCCCGGAAACGCAAAAAATCGGGGGCTTCCGGCGGGGTCGCGGAATCGGCACCGGAATGCTTGAGTAAACGCACTCGGTGCGTACAATGAGCCTGCCCGCCATACTTCACTTATGTTACGGTGTGGTGGATAGAGGGGAGTAACCTGGGCATGACGGGGACTTTCCGGAGGCTCTCTGGGGAGCAAGCGGGGATGAACGGCAAAAAATTCAGGAAGTGGCGCAAGGAGCGCAAGCTGTCGCAGAAGAAAGTGGCGGAGATGCTCGGCCTCAAGCCGCGCATGATCCAGTACTACGAAAAGGGCGAGCGCGACGGCAAGAGCGTGCAGATTCCGAAATCGGTGCGGCTCGCCTGCTATGCCATCGACGCCGGGATCGCCGACTACGACGGCGAGGACACCAAGAAGGCCTGATCCTGCGGCCATGGCCCGGGGTTCATGCTGGCTACAGTCGTGCCCTAGTGGGCGCGCTGGATGCAGAAATCGATCAGGTTGAGCAGCGCCCGCTTTTCCGGACAATCGTCGAAAATCCCGAGCGCATCGCGAGCGATGGCGCCGTAGTGGCGTGCCCGGTCGACGCTGTCGGTCAGCGCATTGTGTTTGTTCATCAACTCGATGGCGTGTTGAAGATCGCTGTCGTCCTGTTCCAGGTCCTCGAGACAGCGGCGCCAGAATGTGCGCTCTTCCTCGGTGCCGCGGCGGAATGCCAGGATCACCGGCAGCGTGATCTTGCCTTCGCGGAAGTCGTCGCCGACGGTCTTGCCCAGCTTGGCCTGGTCGGCGCGGTAATCCAGCACGTCGTCGATCAACTGGAACACGATACCGAGGTTCATGCCGAACGCTTCCAGCGCGTCCTCCTCGACGTGCGGCCGTTCGGCGACGACGGCGCCGATCCGGCAGGCGGCGGCGAAAAGCTGCGCCGTTTTCGACTTGATGACCTCCAGGTACTGGGTCTCGCCGGTTTCCGTGTCGTTGGTGGTCATCAACTGCAGCACTTCGCCCTCGGCGATGACCGCCGAGGCGCGGCTCAGGATCTTGAGCACCCGGAGCGAGCCGTCCTCGACCATCAGCTCGAACGAGCGCGAGAACAGGAAGTCGCCGACCAGCACGCTCGCCTTGTTGCCGAAGATGGCGTTGGCGGACTGCATGCCGCGGCGCAGCTCGCTCTCGTCGACGACGTCGTCGTGCAGTAGCGTCGCGGTATGGATGAACTCAACACAGGTCGCCAGCGTCACGTGGCGATTGCCGCCCTCGTAGCCGCAGAGCTTCGCCGAAGACAGCGTCAGCATCGGCCGGAGCCGCTTGCCGCCGGCGGCGACGATATGCGACGCCAGTTGCGGAATTAGCGCAACCGGGCTCTGCATGCGGTTGACGATCTCTTCGTTGACCGCCTTCAGGTCGTCGGCAATCAGGGTATGCAGTTCATCGAGGGACGGCCGCTTATCGCGTTCTCCGTCCAGGCTTACGACAACACCCACGCTTTTATCCTCTCCGGTTGACCCGTGCGGCCCTTCGACCGTTCGTCGTTATACGGCCATGGGGCCACTCTGGTTTCAAAGCATACGGACCGCTATTACAGTGGGCAAGAACTGAGAACGGCAGGATTTCGATGCGCGAAATTACCCGCTCCAACGACCCGGTGTTCCTATCCTACCTGCAGGCGGAGCTTGCCGCCGACGGGATCGAGGCACTCGTGCTGGACGCCTTCGCGTCTTCGGTGCTGGAACCGATGAACATGACGGCGCTGCAACGGGTCATGGTCGGCGATGACGATTACTGGCGTGCCTGGGCGGTGCTGGAGGAGGCCGAGGAACGGGTCACCGAGGACACCGTCCTCGGCGGCCGCGTCACGCTTTTGCAGCCGAAGGACGGTTTCCGCGCCGCCGTCGATCCGATCCTGCTCGCGGCCTGCGTATCGGCGGGAGCCAAGGACCAGGTGCTGGATTGCGGCACCGGCACCGGGGCGGCGGCGTTCGCGCTCGCGGCGCGGGTGTCGGACGTGACGGTGCTCGGCATCGACCTGCAACCGAACCTGATTGCGCTCGCCGAACGCGCGGCGGACAAGAACGGCCTCGAGGACCGGGCGCGGTTCCAACTCTGCGATGTCGCCGCCCCGCCTAAGGCCATGCAGACGCAGTTGTTCGATCACGTCATGTCCAATCCGCCGTTCCTTGATGCCCGGCGGGGTCAAGCCCCGAAGGACAAGGGGCGGGCGTTGGCAAGCGTCGAAAGCACGGCGGATCTTGCGACGTGGCTCCGTTTCATGACGGAACGGCTCCGCGACGGCGGCACGCTCAGCATCATTCACCGTTTCGACCGGGTGCCGGAAATCCTGGAGCGTTTGCACGATGAGTTCGGGGAGCTGAAACGTCTCGATCTCGTGCCCGTCGATGACGGCCGGCCCGTGAAGCGCACCATTGTCCAGGCGGTGAAGGGGGCGGCCACAGGGGCCGTCACGGAAACGCGTATCGTCGTTCACGATGCGGACGGCGGTTTCACGGCCGAGGCCGAGGCCGTCTTGCGGGATGCAATGCCGCTGCCCATGTCCTAGGCTGGCAAACAGGGGGTAAACACAGGAGCACGCGACATGGGATTCATATCCGATACCGTTACCCCGAAGATCAGGGAACTCGTCACCGGCGACAAGCCGCCGGTGGTGCCGGTGGTGCCGCTCAGGGGCGTCATCGGCAATGTCGGCCCGATGCGCAAGGGCCTGACGCTGGAAGGCCTCGCGGAAATTCTCGACCGCGCCTTCAAGGTCAAGCGCGCCGAGGCCGTGGCGCTGGTTGTCAATTCGCCAGGCGGTTCGCCGGTGCAGTCGGCGTTGATCGCCAAGCGTATCCGCGCCTTGGCCGAGGAGCACGACAAGAAAGTCATCGCGTTCTGCGAGGACGTGGCGGCAAGCGGCGGCTACTGGCTCGCCTGCGCGGCCGACGAGATCGTGGTCGACGACAATTCCATCGTCGGCTCCATCGGCGTGATTTCGTCGAGCCTCGGGTTCTCGGAAGCGATCAAGAAAATCGGCGTGACGCGGCGCCTGCACACGGCGGGCGACAAGAAATCCTTCATGGATCCGTTCCTGCCGGAAAAGAAGGCCGACGTGGCACGGCTCAAGGAAATTCAGGGCGACATGCACGACAGTTTTCAGGACTACGTGCGATCCCGCCGCGGCGGCAAACTGACAGATGATCCGGATCTGTTCTCGGGCGCGTTCTGGACCGGACGGCGCGCCATCGAACTGGGCCTTGCCGACGAGACCGGCGAGATCCGCGACACACTTCGCTTGCGTTTCGGTGAGCGGGTTCGTATGCCGGTCTTCAAGCAGAAGAAGGGGTGGTTTAGCCGCCGCTTCGGCGCGAAAAGCGGCCCCGACGCCGCGATCTGGGCCGACGGCCTGATCGCCGCCGTCGAGGAACGGTTGATATGGGACCGCTACCGGTTCTGAATGAAAGGCCGCGACGCCGGCCGATGGAATGCCCTGGGGGAGTGCTATGCCGACGATGATCTTCAAGTCCGCCGACAGCCATCAAGGCGAAGGGCGTGCCGATATCGACGCGCAGTACCGTTCCGACGAAACCGAATGCGTCGAACGCCTGCTGGGCGAACTGGATCTCGGCAAGGACGCCCTCGACGGTATCGAGAGCTATGCCCGGACCCTGGTCGAGGCGGTGCGCGACAAGACCGTCCACAAGGGCGGGATCGACGCGTTCCTGCATGAATACGGGCTTTCGACACAGGAAGGCGTTTTGTTGATGTGTGTCGCCGAGGCATTGCTGCGCATCCCCGACGACGATACCCGCGAAGCGCTGATCCGCGACAAGCTGGGTTCGGCGGACTGGAAGAAACACCTCGGCCATTCCTCGTCGTTGTTCGTCAACGCGTCGACGTGGGCGCTGATGATGACCGGCCAGGTCGTCAACATGCACGGTTACAAGGGCCGCTCGCCGGATGCCGCCATGCGCCGCCTGGTCGCCAGGCTGGGCGAGCCGGTCGTGCGCGAAAGCGTCAACCAGGCGATGCGCGTCATGGGCAAGCAGTTCGTCATGGGCCGTACCATCGAGGAGGCGCTGGACCGTGCCAGGGATTGGGAAAGCCGGGGCTATAGCTATTCCTATGACATGCTCGGCGAAGCCGCGCGAACCATGGACGACGCGAAACGCTATTTCCAGGCCTACAAGACCGCGATCCGGAAGATCGGCGAGACGGCGGCCGGGCGCGGCCCGTACAAGGGACCGGGCATTTCGGTCAAGCTCTCGGCGCTGCACCCGCGTTACGAACTGGGCCACGTCGGTCGGGTCATGGACGAACTGGTGCCCAGGCTGCGCGCGCTCTGCCTCGACGCCGCCAAGTACGACATCGGCCTCAACATCGATGCCGAGGAGGCGGACCGGCTCGATATCTCGCTGGATTGCATCGAGGCGATTTCCGGCGACCCGGACCTGAAGGACTGGCAGGGGTTCGGCGTCGTCGTGCAGGCCTACCAGAAGCGGGCCCCTTTCGTTCTGGATTTCCTCGCCGACATGTGCCGCAAGCACGAACGCCGCCTGATGGTCCGTCTGGTGAAGGGGGCGTACTGGGACATGGAGATCAAGCGCGCCCAGGAACTTGGCCTCAAGGGCTATCCTGTCTATACGCGCAAGGCCAACACGGACGTTTCGTATCTCGCCTGCGCGAAGAAACTTTTCGCCAACACGGATGTTTTTTATCCGCAGCTGGCGACGCACAACGCGCATTCCATCGCCGCCGTTCTAAATTTTGCCGGTAACGACCGCGACTTCGAGTTTCAGCGCCTGCACGGCATGGGCGAGGAGCTTTACGAACAGGCGATCGAGGGCGATAAGGTCGGCACCGGCTGCCGCATTTATGCGCCGGTCGGTCAGCACGAAGATCTGCTGGCGTACCTGGTCCGGCGTTTGCTTGAGAACGGCGCCAACTCGTCGTTCGTCAACCGGGTACAGGACGCGGCAACGCCGGTTGCCGAGATCATCGCTGATCCGGTCGCGCAGGTGAAGGGTTACGCCCACAAGCCGCACCCGCGCATTCCGATGCCGCGCGATATCTATGGCGCGGACAGGCCCAACGCCAAGGGCGTCGACCTGACCGATCGCGCGGTGCTCCGCGAACTGGCCGATGAGATGCCGAAAATCTACGACACCGAATGGCAGGCGTGCCCCATCGTCGACGGCCAGGACCTCGCCGGTGAACAATCCCGCGACGTGGTCTCGCCGCAGAACCACGCGCAGCGGATCGGCGCCGCGTCCGAAGCCACGGATGCGGATATCGACAAGGCCATCGCCTCGGCGGCCAGAGCCGCACCCGGCTGGGCCGCCCGCCCGGCGCACGAGCGCGCGCTGTGCCTGGAACGCGCCGCCGACCTGATGGAAGAAGAAATGCCGCGCCTGATGGCGCTCTGCACCGCCGAAGCGGGCAAGACCGTCCTCGACGGCGTGGCGGAAATCCGCGAAGCCGTCGACTTCTGCCGCTACTACGCGATCCGCGCCCGCGACGATATCGGTCAGGGCGTGCGCCTGCGCGCGCCGGATACCGGCGGCAAGGTGATCGAGATGACCGGTGGACGGGTGTTTACCTGCATTTCGCCCTGGAACTTCCCGTTCGCGATTTTCTGCGGCCAGGTGACGGCGGCGCTGGCGGCGGGTAATGCCGTCCTTGCCAAGCCCGCCGAGCAGACACCGGTGATCGCCGCCGAGGCCGTCCGCCTTCTGCACCGGGCCGGTATCCCGGCGGATGTGCTGCATCTGTTGCCGGGTGACGGCGCCCGCGTCGGCGCGGCGCTGGTCCGCGACGAACGGGTCGGCGGGGTCTGCTTTACGGGGTCCACGGAGGTCGCGCGGGTGATCAACCGCACGCTCGCGTCGCGTCCGGGGACGCTGCCGCCGCTGATCGCCGAGACCGGCGGCCAGAACGCGATGATCGTTGATTCCACGGCGCTGACCGAGCAGGTGACACGCGACGTGATGATGTCGTCTTTCCAGAGTGCCGGGCAGCGTTGCTCGGCGCTCCGTGTCATGTTCGTGCAGGACGACGTCGCCGAACGCACGATCAAGATGATCGCCGGCGCGATGGAGGAACTGACGGTCTCCGACCCCGCCTTCGTCTCGACCGACGTCGGCCCGGTGATCGACGCCGAGGCGCAGGACATGCTGAACGGCCACATCAAGCGCATGTTGGGCGAGGGGAACGAGATCATGCGCACCAAACTGGGCGCGGGCACCGAGAACGGCGCGTTCGTAACCCCGGCGGCGTTCGAGATCGAGAGCCTGAGCCAGCTCCAGCGCGAGGTGTTCGGGCCGATCCTGCACGTCGTCCGCTACAAGTCGGACAAGCTGGAAAAGGTTGTCGAGACCATCAACAACACCGGCTACGGCCTGACCATGGGCGTGCATACCCGGATCGACGATAATTGGCGCCGGGTTTTCGCCGCCGCCAAGGTCGGCAACACGTATGTGAACCGCAACCAGATCGGCGCCATCGTCGGCGTGCAGCCGTTCGGCGGGCAGGGGCTTTCCGGCACCGGTCCCAAGGCCGGTGGGCCGCATTACCTGCACCGCTTCGTTTCCGAGACGGGTGAGGCGTCGGCGGCCACCAAGTACGCGCCGCTGTCGCTGGACGACGCCTGCGTCGACCGCGCCAGGCTCGGGAAGGTCATGGACAGCATGGCCGACTGGCCCGAAAGCGTGGAACGCCGCTGCGATATCATCGAGGATGTGGCCGATATCCTGGAAAACCGGGGTGTCGAAGGCATCGACGCAGCGGACGCGGCCAGGGCGGCGACCTACCTTCGTGCCTATGCGGCGCATGTCGACGTCGAGTTCGCGGACGCGCAATCGCTGCCCGGCCCGACAGGCGAGCGGAACGAGTTGAGCCTTTCGCCGCGCGGTCCGGTGCTCTGCATGAGCTCCGGCGGTGACGGCAGCGCCGCGGCGCTGATCGCTGAGACCGGCGCGTCCCTCGCCACCGGCAACGGTGTGCTGCTGTGGCACCCGGTGCCGGGCGTTGCCGAGACGGTCGTGAAGATGTTCCGGAGTGCCGGCGTCGAGGATGGAGCGCTTGCCGCGGTGGCGAACGGCAGTGACGCGAACATTGCCGATCTGGTCGCGCTTAAGGGGATCGAGGCGGTCGCCGTCGCCGGACCGGTCGAACTGGTATCCGCCATCAACGGCGTGCTGGCGGGCGCCGACGCGGCGATCCGCCCGGTGATCCCGTTCCGCGAGGACCCGGCCGACGACATCGGCGCCGGTCAACCGCTGGCGGGCAGCCCGCACTACCTGCACCGGTTCGTGCACGAACGCTCGCTTTCCATCGACACCACCGCGTCCGGCGGCAATGCGTCCCTGCTGTCCATCGGCGACGGGTCGTCGTCCTTGCCGGGGGAGGGATAGAGGCTCCTCACTCGTCATTCCGGCGAAGGCCGGAATCCAGGGACCCCGTGATTTCTGGGCCCCGGCCTGCGCCGGGGCGACGGTCCGGTTTTCAGGGATTCCCTTGACCGCGAATCCCCCGGCCCCGTACAACAGCGGATGTTCGGATTTTCACTCCCCAAGCTGCTGGTCCTGGCGCTGATCATCTTTGGCGTGTGGCAAGGCTTTAAATACCTGCAGCGCCGCCAGGCAGTGCAGGACCGCAAACGCGCCGAGCAGGTACGCGAGGCCCGGCGCGAGACCTCGGGCAGCGCTGACCCGGTCGAGGATATGGTGCGCTGTTCCGCCTGTGACGCCTTTGTTGCGGGTGTCGGCGCCAAGTCCTGCGGACGCAGGGACTGCCCCTATCCGGCCTGAGCGTTTTCGCCGCCCCTAATCCTTGATCACCGGTCCCCCGGCCCGTATGTTGCATCGCACCGAAACGGAGCCGAATACCTCATCGATGGCGCACGCACCGAACAAGGAAACCTGCTTTCAGAACCTGATCCTCAAGCTGCAAGGCTACTGGGCCGATCAGGGCTGCGTGATCCTTCAGCCGTTCGACATGGAAGTGGGCGCGGGGACGTTCCATCCGGCGACCACGCTGCGCGCGCTCGGCCGTGCCGACGACGTCTGGAACTGCGCCTACGTGCAGCCGTCCCGGCGCCCGACCGACGGCCGCTACGGCGAGAACCCGAACCGGCTGCAGCACTATTACCAGTACCAGGTGCTGATGAAGCCGTCGCCGGCCAATATCCAGGATCTTTACCTGAAGAGCCTCTACGTGCTCGGCATCGACCCCGACATGCACGACATCCGCTTCGTCGAGGACGACTGGGAAAGCCCGACGCTGGGCGCCTGGGGCCTCGGCTGGGAGGTTTGGTGCGACGGCATGGAGGTGACCCAGTTCACGTATTTCCAGCAGGTCGGCGGTTACGACTGCAATCCGGTGCCGGTGGAACTGACCTACGGGCTCGAGCGGCTGGCGATGTACGTGCAGGGGGTCGAGAACGTCTACGACCTCGACTGGAATGGTCTTCCACGCGACGCTGGCGGGAAATCATATGGCGACGTGTTCAAGCGCGCCGAGGTGGAATATTCCGGCTACAACTTCGAGCACGCCAATACGGAAATGGTGCGCAAGCACTTCGAGGACGCGGAAGCCGAATGCATGGCGGTGCTTGAAGCGGGCGGCAACAAGGACCTTGTTCTGCCCGCCTACGACCAGTGCCTCAAGGCGTCGCACTTCTTTAACCTGCTGGACGCGCGCGGCGTCATTTCGGTGACCGAACGCCAGGCCTACATCGGCCGCGTCCGCACGCTGGCCAAGGGCTGCGCCGACGCGTGGATGCGCCAGTCGGGCGCGCTGGAGGAGGGGTCGTGATGGGAGCCCCCCTCACCTGTCCTCTCCCCCACGTGGTGGTGGAGAGGGACTCTCGCGCCGACGCAGAGCGCCACTTATCCCTCTCCCCCTTGCAGGGGGAGAGGTTAGGTGAGGGGGTGTGCACCCTCTCCCTGGGGAGAGGGTGGCGCGTAGCGCCGGGTGAGGGGATCAACGATGCCTGAACTCCTCCTCGAAATCCTCTCCGAAGAAATCCCGGCGCGCATGCAGGCGCGCGCGGCGGCGGACCTGAAACGCCTCGTGACGGACGGGCTGAAACAGGCCGGTCTCGAATTCTCGTCGGCTGATGCGTACGTGACGCCGCGCCGCCTGACCCTCGTCGTCGACGGGCTGCCGGAAAAGCAGCCGGACGTGTCCGAGGAAAAGCGCGGCCCCAAGGTCGACGCCCCCGAACAGGCGATCAACGGTTTCAAGGGCTCGCTGCCGGACGGCGCCGTGATCGAGGAGCGGGAAACGCCCAAGGGCACGTTCCTGTTCGCGCTGGTTGAAAGTAAGGGCGCCGCGACATCAGACGTGCTGATTAGGTTGGTGTCCGAGGCGATGGCGAACCTGCCGTGGCCAAAATCGATGCGTTGGGCAGATTATCCGGGTCGTTGGGTGCGTCCTGTCCACTCGTTG
Organism: Rhodospirillales bacterium; assembly: GCA_965229805.1. Taxonomy (GTDB): domain Bacteria; phylum Pseudomonadota; class Alphaproteobacteria; order Rhodospirillales; family Casp-alpha2; genus UBA4479. The sequence continues at coordinate 1,157,861 of CBDDJO010000001.1, forward strand.
GTTTGCCTTTTTGACGGTGAAGTCGTTCCGGTGGTGCTTGGCCCCGTGACGGCGGGCCTTGCCACGGTTGGCCACCGCTTCCTAGCCCCCGACCTGATCAAGGTCGGCGATTTTGCCGACTACAAACAGAAGCTTCTGGACGCCAAGGTCATGCTCGACCCGGCCGAGCGGCGCGCCAAGATCGAGGCCGACGCCAAGGCGCTGTGCGACAAGGAAGGTCTGACCCTCAAGGACGATCCGGGGCTGCTGGACGAGGTCACGGGTCTTGTCGAATGGCCGATGGTGCTTATGGGGACCATCGACGATCAGTTCATGGACCTGCCGGACGAGGTGCTCTCGACCTCCATGCGGTCGCACCAGAAATATTTCTCGACGCTTTCCAGGGACGGCAAGCTCGCCAACAAATTTATCGTCGTCGCCAACACGGAAACGAAGGACGGCGGTACGCAGGTCGTCGCCGGCAACGAGCGTGTGCTGCGCGCGCGCCTGTCGGACGCCAAGTTCTTCTGGGATCAGGACCGGGCGCAGACGCTCGAAAGCCGCGCCGATGCGCTCAAAGACCGGATATTCCACGCCAAACTCGGTAATCTGCTTGAGAAAGTGAATCGGATAAATGGTCAAGCCACGGGCTTCATCGGCCAAGTCGTTGCTAACTCTTATCGGGTTGGTCCAGAAGAGATTCACAGGTTCATAGAGAATAGTGGTCGCGCCGCGCGCCTCGCCAAGGCCGATCTTTCGACCGGCATGGTCGGTGAGTTCCCCGAGCTTCAGGGCATCATGGGCCGGTATTATGCTCAGCATGACGGCGAGGACGCCGCCGTTGCCGATGCCGTCGCGGAACACTATTCGCCGCTCGGCCCCAACGATACATGCCCGACGCAACCGGTCAGCGTGTGCGTTGCGCTCGCTGACAAGATCGACACGCTGGTCGGCTTCTTCGCCATTGACGAAAGGCCGACGGGCTCCAAGGACCCGTACGCACTTCGCCGTGCCGCACTCGGCGTGATCCGGCTGGTGCTGGAAAACAATCTTCGCGTGCCTCTCCGAGATGTTTTCGAGAACGCACATTCGCTGATGCAAGTGGGCGAAGTTCCGTGCGACGACCTCATTGCTTTCTTCGCTGATCGTCTGAAAGTGCACTTGCGTGAGCAGGGCGTGCGCCATGACCTGATTGATGCGGTGTTCGCACTCGGGGGTGAAGATGATCTCGTGCGTCTGATTGCGCGGGTCAATGCATTGCAGGACTTCCTATCAAGTGAGGATGGCGGCAATCTACTGACCGCGTACAAGCGGGCCGCCAACATCCTGCGCGCCGAGGAAAAGAAGGACGCCACTATATACCGTGATGCGCCGGATGCTGCGCTTCTGACCGACCAAGCGGAAAAAGCACTGAGCGCTGCACTCGACAAAGTGCGGCCGAATATCGAAGCGGCAATTGATAAAGAACAATTTGCCGGGGCGATGCTGATGCTTTCGGAACTCCGCAAGCCCGTCGACACGTTCTTCGACGATGTGACCGTGAACGCCGACGACGCGGCGCTTAGGGTCAACCGGCTGAAGCTTTTGAACGGTATCCGCGCCTCGCTCGACGGGGTCGCGGACTTTTCGAAGATCGAGGGGAAGTAAATGCCGTCATCCCGGCGCGGGGGAAATGACGGGAGAGGTGAAGACAACAATTGTCATTCCGGCGCAGGCCGGAATCCAGATTGTCCATTTTCTGGACCCCGGCCTTCGCCGGGGTGACGGCGGAGAGACAATCGAGTTCAGGACGACGTTTTAAAGTTTGTCGCGCAGTTGGGTTCCGAACGGAAGCGATGCGCAAACGCAATACGAGGACACGCGATGACCAAGTGGGTATACGCATTCGGGGACGGTTCCGCCGACGGCAGCGCCGACATGAAGAACCTGTTGGGCGGCAAGGGCGCCAACCTGGCCGAGATGTCCAATCTCGGCCTGCCGGTGCCGCCAGGGTTCACCATCTCGACCGGGGTCTGCACCCACTATTACGACAACGACAAGACCTACCCGTCCGACCTGGAGAGCCAGGTCGCCGACGCGCTCGGCAAGATCGAAACGGCGCTCGGCCGCAAGTTCGGCTCGGTCGAGACGCCGCTGCTGGTTTCCGTCCGCTCCGGCGCGCGCGCGTCGATGCCCGGCATGATGGACACCGTCCTCAATCTCGGCCTCAACGACGACACCGTCGAGGCGCTGACCGCCGAGTCCGGCGATGCGCGCTTCGCCTACGACAGCTACCGCCGCTTCATCACCATGTATTCGGACGTGGTGCTCGGCGTCGATCACGGCGAGTTCGAGGAAATTCTCGACAACTACAAGGTCGACCGGGGCTACCGGCTCGATACCGAGCTTTCTGCGGATGACTGGAAACAGCTCGTGCCGATGTACAAGGAACGCGTCGTCGAGGTGCTCGACGCGCCGTTCCCGCAGGATGCGCACGAACAGCTCTGGGGCGCCATTGGCGCCGTGTTCGGCTCGTGGATGAACCCGCGCGCCGAGACCTACCGCCGCCTGCACGACATCCCGGCGAGCTGGGGCACGGCAGTCAACGTGCAGGCCATGGTGTTCGGCAACATGGGCGACGACTGCGCCACCGGGGTCTGTTTCTCGCGCAACCCGTCGACGGGTGAGAACGCGTTCTACGGCGAATACCTGATCAACGCCCAGGGTGAGGACGTGGTCGCCGGCATCCGCACGCCGCAGAACCTGACCAAGGCCGAGCGCGACGCCGCCCACGGCGAGCTGCCGTCCATGGAAGAGGCGATGCCCGAGACCTTCGCCGAGCTCTGCGATATCCGCGCCAAGCTGGAGGCGCATTACAAGGACATGCAGGACATGGAGTTCACCATCCAGCAGAACCGCCTGTGGATGCTGCAGACCCGCAACGGCAAGCGCACCGCGCGGGCCGCGCTCAGGATCGCCTGCGACATGGTCGATGAGGGGCTGATCACGGATGCCGAGGCGGTCAACCGCGTCGACCCGATGCAGCTCGACCACTTGCTGCACCCGATGCTCGACCCCGAGGCCGATAAGGACGTGGTTGGCCGCGGTCTGCCGGCATCGCCCGGCGCGGCGACGGGGGCCATCGTTTTCACCGCCGAGGACGCGGAACAGTGGAAGGCCGACGGCAAGGCGGTGATCCTGGTCAGGACGGAAACCAGCCCCGAGGACATCGGCGGCATGCACGCGGCGGAAGGCATCCTGACGACGCGCGGCGGCATGACCAGCCACGCCGCCGTGGTCGCGCGCGGCATGGGCCGGCCGTGCGTGTCGGGTGCCGGCGATCTTCGCGTCGACGCGATCTCCAAGACGCTGACGTGTGCCGACAAGATCTATAAGGAAGGCGAGGTCATCACGCTGGACGGCACCACGGGCCAGATCATGCACGGCGCCGTCGACATGATCCTGCCGGAATTGACCGGCGATTTCGGCAAACTGATGGAATGGGTCGACAAATTCCGCACCATGGGCGTGCGCGCCAACGCGGAAACGCCGCTGGACGCCGAGACGGCGCGCAAGTTCGGTGCCGAGGGCATCGGATTGTCGCGGACCGAGCACATGTTCTTCGAGCCCGAGCGCATCGTGCATATGCGGCAAATGATCATGTCCTCGACCGAGGAACAGCGCCGCAAAGCCGTCGACAAGCTGCTGCCCTATCAGCGCGAAGACTTCGAGACCCTGTTCCGGATCATGGAAGGGCGGCCGATCACGATCCGGCTGCTGGACCCGCCGTTGAACGAGTTTCTGCCCCATTCCGAGGAGGAGCTTCAGGAAGTCGCGAATGCCGCCGGCGTGACGCTCAAGGACATCAAAATCCGCAAGAACCAGCTCGACGAGGCCAACCCGATGCTGGGCCATCGCGGCTGCCGGCTCGGCATCACCTATCCGGAAGTCTACGAGATGCAGGCCCGCGCCATCTTCGAGGCGGCGGTCAACGTCGGCAAGGACGGCGTCAAGGCGGTACCCGAAGTGATGATCCCGCTGGTCGGCATGAAACCCGAACTGGACATGATGGCCGACGTGGTCAACCGGACGGCGGACGCCGTCAAGACCGAGACCGGCGCCGACTTCGAATACATGGTCGGCACTATGATCGAGTTGCCGCGCGCCTGCCTGCTGGCCGAAGAAATCGCCGAGACGGCGGAATTCTTCTCGTTCGGCACCAACGACCTGACGCAAACCACCTACGGGTTCTCGCGCGACGACGCGGCGCCGTTCCTGGACGTCTATCACCGCAAGGGCGTGATGGAGGGCGATCCCTTCATGACCATCGACGCGCAAGGCGTCGGCGAACTGGTCAAGATCGGCATCGAGCGCGGCAAGAAGGCGCGCCCGGATATCAAGCTCGGTATTTGCGGCGAGCACGGCGGCGATCCGGCGTCGGTGCATTTCTGTCACCAGGTCGGATTGACGTACGTATCGTGCTCGCCCTACCGGGTGCCGATCGCGCGGCTGGCGGCGGCGCAGGCGGCGCTGGCGGAAAAGGAGTGACAGCACCTCTCTAGTGCCGTCATCCTGAACAAGCCCAACCGCCCGGTCGGGCGAGATTCAGGATCCATGGGCGTCATCCGGTTCGTCTGCCGAGTGGCATGGGTCCTGAATCAAGTTCAGGACGACGGCATAGTTGTTTCAACGATATGCCCGCTCTCGTATTCTCCTGTTGGCGGCGAGTAGCGAAAGGAACCCGACCGATGTCATCCCACCTGACCTACGACTGTATCTTCTGCAAGATCATCCGGGGTGAGATCCCCAGCTTCAAGGTGTGGGAGGACGACAAGACCTTCGCCTTCATGGACATCAACCCGATCGCTGCCGGGCACGCGCTGATCGTGCCCAAGTTCCACACCCCCAACATCTACGAGGCGCCCGAGGACTGGATGGGGCCGACGCTGGGTTCCGTCAGCCGGGTCGCCCGCGCGGTCCGTGACGAGGTCGCCCCCGACGGCGTCAACATCCTGCAGGCCAACGACAAGGGGGCGGCGCAGTCGGTGTTCCATATCCATTTCCACGTGATCCCGCGCAATATCGGCGACGGGCTCACCATGAACTGGGAAATGGTGCCGGGCGACATGGACGAGATCGGCAAGCTGGCCGAGAAAATCGCCGCCAGGATCGCCACAGACGCCGGATAAACGGTGCATATAAGCGGTTTCTAATAAATCTCGGGTTGTCATCTTCAAGTCAGCCTTGTTCGGCATACTCCGGTCATGGAGAAGATCGGAGAAGCCGATGGATACGTTCCAAACTCAAGGCGTGACGATGAACGTGCTGTTCGTGTGTGCGGACAACGCGCGTCATTCGCTGATAGCAGAATCGCTGTTGCGCAGCCGCCGCAAGCCCGGCCTGCGTGCCTTTAGCGCCGGGATCGCGCCCGCCGACAGGGCGGATTCCTTCGCCCTTTCGGCGCTGACGCTGGCCGGCCTCGGCAACGAGGGTCTGTGGCCCAAGCATTGGGACGGGTTCGCCGACCCCAAGCGCAAGTTGATCGATGTCGTCGTGATGATCGGCGAGGGCACGGCCGAACGCCTGCCGCGCACGTTCCCTGGCGAGCCCGCGTATGTGACATGGCGTTTCGACGGCAGCGACGATCTGCGCTTCCACCGCGGTGTCTGGCGCGATATCCAGGTGCTGAGGCCCTACGTAGACTCGCTGGTTGACGATCTCGGGGGCGGAATTGCGGCGTCACCGCCACGAAGCAGCGCCGCCGCCGCCGAGTAAGTCTATTTCCGTACGAAGAACGTGGCGTCCGGCATCGGCCGCTCGTCGAACATCTCGACATTCTCCGTGAGATGCGTGCGGCAGAACTTCAGCACTGTTTCCGGGTCGACGTAGTAGAGACCCTGGAACTGCTCGGCCTCGTCGAGACGCAGCATGTTGAACGCCATCGCCTTTTCCGTACGGTGCCAGAGCTGGCGCAGGCTCGCCTCCACGTATTCCCACCACTGTGCGGCGTCGGCGTCGCCGTGCAGGTTGTAGGTGCCCGACGCGAAACTGTATTCGGCATTCTTGGTCGCCCACATCTTGCGCAGGAATTTGGCGCGTGGGTCGGTGATGCGGTCGCGGCAGGCAGCGATCATCGGCTGCGCGATGTCGTAGCCGTAATAGACGCTGCCACTCATGACCGGATATTTGCATAAGTAATCGAAAAACGCGCCGTAGCCGCAGCCGAAATCGTTGATGGCGACGCCGCCGTGCGCCATGTCGTCCGGCTCGAAGATGTCGATCAGGCGTTCGAAACGGCGTTCCTGCCATCGCTCGCCCTTCCAGAACACGCCCTTGGCGGTGGCGCCGCACTGATCCAGCCGGTGCCCGTAGATGCGGGCGACCGGGGCCAGAAGCCGGGGTGCGCGTCTGAGTATCTGAATGATCACCGGGAAAGGCTAGCGGGTGGCGGGATTTCTGCCAATCGGTTGTTTGGTAGCCGTCATGAGCACCAAAGCCGTCATCCTGAACTTGATTCAGCATCCATGTGTAGAAACCTAGATGGTGCCGGGATTCATGGACCCTGAATCAAGTTCAGGGCGACGAAAACGGTCATTGCGGGTCTACGCATCCGCGTCGTCGCTTTCGGGCAATTGCATCCATTCCGGTGCCGCCGGGTGCACGACGGCGTTGTCCGCGCTCATGTCGCCGCCGCCGATCGCCTTGAGACGCAGCATGGCGATGGCCCGGTCGTCCATGACCGAGCGGATTTCACCGACGACCTTGCCGTCCTGCATCACGTCGGTACCGGGCTCAACGCCGGCCCGCGACAGCGTAACCGGGAACAAGCGTTTCTTGACGAGCCCGCGATACTTGGTCCGTGCTGTCAGCTCCTGGCCCATGTAGCAGCCCTTGTTCCAGTCGACGCCGGAAAGCTCGTCGAAACCGCTTTCCAGCAGGATCGACTTTTCCTTTTCCAGGTCGAACGGGGCCTCCGGCAGGCCCAGTGAAATGCGCTGCTTCTGGTATTCGTCCTCCGAGCCGTTTTCGCCGCCGAGCGCCGTCGCATCCATGCCGGCGGGCGCGATAACCCGAACGCCGGCGTTCGCGAGGCGGGGATCGGCGAAAAGGATTGCGCCGTCGTCCGTCTTCGTCTGCTTGCCGTCGGTCAGTATCGCCGCCGCGCCGTCGCCGAGCAGGGCATAGACGGCATGTTCGTCCGTTACGTCCTCCAACGTCGCCTTGGAGCGCAGCTTGAACATGGTGAGTTTCTTGAGCAGTGCCTCGGCGTCGCTCTTGAGCCCGTCCAGCAGCAGGTCGGCGCCGTCGGCGACGATGAAGAAGTCGGACAGGAACTTGCCCTGCGGCGTCAGCAGCGCCGCATAGATACCGCGCGTGCCGTCGGCCTTGTGAATATCGTTGGAAATTAGGCCCTGCAGGAACGTCCGGCTGTCCTCGCCGGAAATGCGGATGATGCAGCGGCCGGTCAATTGAATGCGTTTCATGGCGTACCCCGTGATTCCTACGGTGTAAGATGGGGCCGGGCCCCCCGGCCTTGCAAGGGCCGGGGTTTGCATTGCCCCGGCGCACCCTTATAAGGGTCGGGAATCAGGGGAAAAGGACGCATGCGGGCGTTATTCGTTACATCGACGCGGGTCGGCGACGCTATCCTGTCCACGGGCGTGCTCGCCAGGCTTTTGGACGAGAATCCGGGCCTGAACGTCACGGTTGCCTGCGGCCCGGCGGCGGCGTCCCTGTTCGAGGGCGTGCCGGGGCTCGAGCGGATCGTCGTTCTCGACAAGATGATCGGCTCGCTGCATTGGGCGTACCTCTGGGCGCAGACGGTCGGCACGCGTTGGGACATTCTGGTCGATCTCCGGAACGCGCCCGTGACGTACCTGATCGGCGCGAAAAAACGGTACCGCATGGTCCGGTCCCGTGACGGCGGACATCGTATCCGGTCGCTGGCCAAGGTTATCACGGCCGAGGACGATCCGCCGGCGCCGAAACTGTGGGTCGACGGTGCCCGACGCGAGGCGGCGCAGCGTCTGATCCCCGACGGCGGGCCCGTGCTCGCCATCGGCCCGACCGCCAACTGGCGCGGTAAACAGTGGCGCGCGCATGCGTTTGCCGATCTCATCGCGCGGCTGACGGCGCCGGACGGCATCCTGCCCGGTGCGCGGGTGGCGATCTTCGGGCGCGACGACGAACGACCGATGGCGTTGCCGGTGATCGAATCCGTGCCCGAGGAACGTCTTCTCGACCTCGTCGGGCGCATCGATCTCCTGAGCGTCAGCGCGTGTCTCGAGCGGACATCGCTTTATGTCGGCAACGATTCCGGCCTGATGCACCTGGCGGCGGCGAGCGGCATTCCAACGCTGGGCCTGTTCGGCCCGTCGCCGGCGGAACAGTACGCGCCGTGGGGGCCTCTTTGCGATCATGTACAGGCGGCAAAGGGCTTCGACGAGATATTTCCGGACGACTTCGATCACCGCAACACGGACACCCTGATGGACAGCCTTTCCGTCGATCAGGCCGAGGACGCCGCCAACAAGTTGTGGGCCCGGGCCCAGGAAGCGGCGGCGTGACGGACCCGGTCATCCTTTCCGCGGTGATCAGCGTGCACAACGAGGAACACCAGTTACGCGACTGCCTCGCCACGCTCGGCTTCGCCGACGAGATCGTGGTGCTGCTCGACAAGTGCACCGACGGCTCCAAGGATGTTGCCGAGAAATTCACGGACCGCATCGTCGAAGGCGACTGGTCCATCGAGGGCGAACGCCGCAACGCCGGGATCGAAGCCTGCCGCGGGCAATGGATATTCGAGATCGACGCCGACGAGCGGGTGCCGGACGCGCTGGCGGCGGAAATCCGTGACGTCATCGGGAAAACGAAAGACGACTGGCACGAGATTCCCGTCGACAATCACATCGGCAAACGCCTGGTCCGGCACGGCTGGGGCGCCTCGTTCGGCAAGGCCGCCTACCCGGGGCTTTTCAGGAAAGGGGTTAAACGCTGGGGCATGCAGCGGGTGCATCCGTCCCTCGACTGGACGGGTGTGCGGGGGGCGATGCTCAAAAACCGGCTCGTGCATCACGTCGACCGGGATATTTCCGACATGATTAAGCGACTCGATAGCTATTCGACGGCGCGCGCCAAGGATCTGGTCGAAAGCGGTGACATTGGCTCCATGGCCAACAACGTGCGCCGGTTCTTTTCGCGGTTCTTCAAGTGCTATGTGTCGCGTGGCGGATACAAGGAAGGCGGACTCGGCCTGCTGATCGCGATCTGTGCCGGGCTCTATCCGCTGATGTCGCACATCAAGGCCGCCGAGATGCGGAAGGATACCTAAGCGATGGCCCGCATCATCCTTGCCGACGATGGGATCGTCTTCGACGGCCGCACGCCGGAGCGGGGGCCGCTCGGCGGCGCCGAAAGCTCGGTCATCCAACTCGTCGAGACGCTGGCCGCGCATGGCCACGACGTCACCGTCTATAACAACTGCGAGGCGCCGCTCGAATACAACGGCGTCAAATGGCGGCCGATTTCGTCGGGTGTGCCGGAGACGGCGGATCTCTACATCGCCAATCGTGGCGACAAGCTTCTGAAGCTCTGCGAAAGGGCGAAGACGACCGTCTTCTGGACACACAATCCGTGCCGCTACATGCTGAAGGCGCGGTATCTCTGGCAGTTCATCCGCCGCCGTCCGGTGATCGTGTTCATCGGCGACTATCACGCCGCGACGCTGCCGGGCTGGGTGCCGTCGGGCGGGCGCCGGACCATTCCCTACGGCTTGCCGGGCCGGTTCTGCGATGCGGTTCCGGCGTCGGACGCGCCCGGACCGCGCGCGATCTTCACCTCCAACCCGTTGCGCGGTCTCGACTGGCTGCTGGAACGCTGGGCGAACGATATCGAGCCCGGGGTGCCAGGTGCGGAACTGCACATCTTTGCGGGTGCCGTCACCTACGGTGCCGCCGGCGCGCGCAAAGGCGGCGCCATGGCGGAGGTACTGGACAAGGCGCGGACGCTCGAAGGGCAGGGCGTCCGTCTCCGCGAGCCCGTCGATAAGGCGCGGCTGATCGACGAGTTACGCCTGGCGCGGGTGATGCTTTACAAAGGCGACATCAACGAGACGTTCTGCCTAGCCGTCGCCGAGGCGCAATGCATGGGTGTGCCGACCGTGGTGCAGCCCATCGGTTCGATGACGGAGCGGGTACGCCACGATGAAACCGGTTTCATCGCCCCTGACGACGATGCCTTCGCCCTTGCCGCGCGGCGGCTGCTCACCGATGATGCACTCTGGCGCGCACAGCACGACCGCGCGCTGGACGTTCAAAGATCATGGCGCTGGGCCCAGGCCGCGGCGGCATTCGAGGAGTTGATTTCATCCCCATGAAGGTTCTGCAAGCCATGGCCGGTGCAGAGTTCGGCGGCGCCGAGGCGTTTTTCGTGCGTCTCGTGATCGCGCTGCACCGCGCAGGTCTCGACCAGAAGGTCATCATCCGCGAGAACCCGGCGCGTGCGAAGCTGCTACAGGACGCCGGTATCGAGCCGGTGCAGCTTGCCTTCGGCGGGCGTTTCGATTTTGCGACGCCACGCGCCATGAAGCGTGAAATCGCGGCCTATCAGCCGGACGTGGCGCTGACATGGATGAACCGCGCCACCACCATGTGTCCGAAGGGTGAATTCGTGCATGCGGCCCGGCTCGGTGGTTATTACGACCTCAAGTACTATTCCCATTGCGATCATCTGATCGGCAATACCGAGGATATCGTCGAGTACCTGATCGAAAATGAATGGCCGGGCGAAAAAGCGCACTACCTGCCCAACTTCGTTTCCGACGAGCAGGGCGAGCCCCTCGACCGCGCCAAGTTATACACGCCGAAGGGGGTGCCGCTGATCGTGGCGCTCGGCCGCCTGCACGAGAACAAGGCATTCGATATACTGCTCAAGGCATTGGCACGGGTGCCGAACGCGTACCTGTGGCTGGCCGGCGAAGGCCCCTTGAAGGCGGAACTGATGAAGCTTGCGGAAGATCTCGCGATCAAGCCCCGGGTTCGCTTCCTCGGTTGGCGCGACGACACCGCGAACGTGCTCTGTTCCGGAGACCTTTTCGTATGTCCGTCCAGGCATGAGCCGCTCGGCAACGTGGTGATCGAGGCGTGGGCGCAAGGTCTGCCCGTGGTCGCCGCCGATTCCATGGGGCCGGGTATGCTGATCGAGAACGGTGAGACGGGCATCCTGGTCCCCACCGACGACGAGATACTCATGGCCCGCGCGATCCGCGGCGTCCTCGACGACGACAACCTCGCCGAACGCCTTGCCCGGCAGGGCCACGACGCCTACCAGGAGAACTTCACCGAGGCGCAGGTCGTCGATCAGTACCTCGCCTTTTTCGACAAGGTCACGGGTTGAACCATGTGCGGGATCGCCGGGCTGATGACCGCAGACGGCACGGCCCCCGCCACCGCCGTACTCGACCGCATGGCGGCGGCGATCCGACACCGGGGGCCTGACGGGCGTGGCGATTATGCGGATGGCGACGTCGCCATGACGCAGATGCGGCTCGCCATCATCGACCTCGAAACAGGCGACCAGCCGCTTTACGCACCCGAAGACGAAGACGCGGGACGTCTTGCCCTCGTCGCCAACGGCGAAATCTACAACTACGTCGAACTGCGACAGCAGATGTCGGACATCGACTATGCGACGGGCTCGGATTGCGAGTCGATGCTGTATCTCTACCGTGAGCACGGCATGGACTTTGCCGAGCATCTGCGCGGCATGTACGCTGTCGCCATCCACGATCCGGGTGACGGCGCGCTGGTGCTGGCACGCGACCCGTTCGGTATTAAGCCGCTTTATTACGGTGTCGCCGAGGACGGCTTCGTGTTCGCCTCTGAACCGCAGGCGCTGATTGCCGCCGGACTGGTAAGCCCCGCGCTCGAACCCGCCAAGCGCGACGAGCTGCTCGCGCTGCAGTTCACGACCGGCGCCGAAACGGTGTTTCCGGGTATCTATCGCGTGCTGCCGGGCGAGACTCTGATCGTCAGGCAGGGCCGCATCGCCGAGCGCGTACGGCTTGCCGCGCTGCCGCCGGGTCCACCGCAAAAATTATCCCGCGGCGAGGCGCTTCATGAGTTTGACCGCATCATCACCGACGCGGTCAACGTGCACCAGCGTTCGGACGTGCCCTACGGCATGTTCCTGTCGGGGGGGATCGATTCATCGGTGATTCTGGCCGTGATGCGCCGCCTCAATCCGACGCCGGTACATGCGCTGACGGCAGGTTTCCCCGGCACCGGGGTTCACGACGAACGCGAACACGCGCGCGAGGTGGCCCGTGCCTGCGGTGCCGAGCACGAGGAAATCACCGTCACCGAGGACGATTTCTGGCGCGAACTGCCACGGATCGCCGCGGCGATGGACGATCCGGCGGCGGATTATGCCGTGGTGCCGAGTTACATGCTGGCCCGCAAGGCGCGCGAAGGCGGGCTCAAGGTGGTGCTGTCGGGCGAAGGCGGCGATGAACTGTTCGCGGGTTACGGGCGCTACCGCCGGCAGCGGCGCCTCGCCATCTTCGGTGGCCGGCAGATGCGCCACAGCTATATTCTGGCAAGGGCCGGTGTGCTCAGGAACGAACCTGTCGGCTGGCGTAACGGCATCGCCGCCGCCGAGACCGAGGCCGGCGAATACAGCCGCTCGCGCTTGCAGGCGGCACAGGCCGTGGACGTCGCCGACTGGCTGCCGAACGATTTGCTGACCAAGCTCGACCGTTGCCTGATGGCGCATGGGGTCGAGGGCCGGGTGCCGTTTCTTGACCCGTTCGTCGCCGACTTCGCGTTCCGGCTTCCGGACAAACTCAAGGTGCGGCACGGCACCGGCAAGTGGATTCTGCGGAAATGGCTGGAGACGGCGCTTCCGGCGTCGAAACCGTTCACCAAGAAGCGCGGTTTCACCGTTCCGGTCGGTGACTGGATCGCCGGACGGGGTGAAAAACTCGGCCCGATGGTCGCCGCCAACCCGGGTGTCGCCGAGATTTGCGATGCCGACGCGGTCAAGGCGCTGTTTACCTCGGGTGCCGAGAACGGGCACGCGCAGTGGGCGCTGCTGTTCTACGCGCTCTGGCATCGGCGTCATATTGAGGGTGGGGATGCGTCGGGCGATGTTTTCGAGGTGTTGAGCGTGTAGACCTCATCCCCGCGAAGGCGGGGGTGAGGGCGCTGATCAGATACCCTTCGCCGTAATGCGCTTGACGATGAAATCGCCCGACGTGTTGGAGATCCGCACGCCGTCGAAAGGATCGGAAAACGCCCGGTCGGTGGCGGCGAGCGTTTCGTTGCCGTCGACGCTGACCCGCATTTGCCCATCCTTGGTGCGCGTCCAGGTGACGGTGTGGAATTTCTTGTCCTCCAGCGTCAACGGTTCGGAGCTGGCGATCACGCTGGAGCCGGAACTGCCGACCCGGTGCAATTGCACGCCCTTGCCGGAACTGTAGAGCAGCCGGTAGCCGAGATTGGCGTTCTGACCCTGGAAGACGCCGATGTCGACATTGCCGCCCGGCTCCCATGACGAGAACTCCATCTCCAGCGAGAACGCGTTGCTGACGTCCGTCCGGGTGACGATGACGTTGCTGGCGGGATGGCCGCCACCGTCCTGCTGACCGGTGGCGCGTTTGAGGATGGTGCCGAGAAGCACCTTCGCAAGGTCGTCGCCGGAATTGCCGGTGGACTGCTCGTTCTGCTGCGCCGCGATCAGCCGGTTGCGGAGTCCCCAACCGGTTTCGATGAAATACTCGCCGGAAAGCACCTCCCAGGTGGGGTTCGAGGTGAAGTTACCGTCCGCGAAACTGTCGTCGAGCACCACGGCGTTCCAGGGCGTTTCGGTGCCGTTGGCCAGATTGCGGAGATCCTGCAGGAACACCGGGTCGGCGGCCTTGGCCTTTTCAGCCTCGTCGATCAGCGTATTCAGTTTATCGATGAATTCGTCCAGCGACCGGGTATCACTCGAATCCTGTGCCGACGGATCGGACCACGTCGAATAGCGCGAGCTTTGCGCGCCGGCATGCATGGGCAGGAGAACAAGAATGGCGAAAAGAACGGCGATTGGGCGCATGAGGGTTCCTCCCGGTTGTTTTGGTGATGTTAGCACGCTGACGGCTGGCGGGAAGTCTGGACAGATCGCCGGAAACGTGCGAGCTAAAAATCATGGCCGAACCTGATCGCATCACCATCAAACGCCCGGACGACTGGCACGTGCACTTCCGCGACGATGCCGTGATGCGGGCCGTGGTGCCGGCGACGGCGAATGTGTTCGGCCGCGCCATCGTTATGCCGAACCTTGTGCCGCCGGTGACCGACACCCGTGCCGCCGGGGCTTACCGCGACCGAATTGCCGCCGCCGTGCCCCAGGGTGCCGGATTCACGCCGCTGATGACGGCGTATCTGACCGACGAGACGGATGCACAGGACCTGCGCTCCGGCGTGGCGGAGGGCGTATTCTCGGCCGTGAAACTCTATCCCGCGGGCGCCACCACCAACTCCGCCTCGGGGGTGACGGATGTGGCGAATGTCATGCCGATCCTCGAGGTGATGCAGGAAATCGGCCTGCCGCTCCTGATCCACGGCGAGGTGACGGACCATGATATCGACATCTTCGACCGCGAGGCCGTGTTCATCGATCGTATCCTGCAACCGCTCCTGAACAAGCTGCCGGAGCTCAAGGTCGTGCTCGAACACATCACCACCAAGGAGGCCGTCGATTTCGTCGCCGGCGGCGATCCCGCGACGTTAGGTGCGACCATTACCGCGCATCATTTGATGATCAACCGGACGGATATCTTCAAGGGCGGCATTCGGCCGCACCTTTATTGCCTGCCGATTGCCAAGCGCGAAGCGCACAGGCTCGCGCTCAGGAAAGCGGCAACCTCGGGCGATCCACGCTATTTCCTGGGCACGGATACCGCGCCCCATGCGCGTCATCTGAAGGAAGCGGCCTGTGGTTGCGCCGGTATCTACTCGGCGCCGGTGGCGATGGAGGTCTATGCCACCGTGTTCGAGGAGGAGGGTGCGCTGGACAAGCTGGAAGCCTTTGCGTCGCTCAACGGACCGGCGTTCTACGGTCTCGCGCCCAACGACGGCACGATGACGCTCAAGCGCGAAAACTGGCAGGTGCCGGACAGCGTCGACACCGGGAACGGCGAAACGCTGGTGCCGTTCATGGCCGGGGAAACCCTCGGCTGGAAGCTGGAAGGCTGATCGCAAAACGATACCGTCTACCCCGGACCCGGAATAACCGACAGTGGAGGGCAGCTTCAGTGGGTGTGTGTTTGGGGGGCGTTCAAAATAGTGCGTCGTCCTGAATCAAGTTCAGGATGACGTTGATATGTATTCGTTGAGATCGGACCGGAACCGGCAAATTACCCCAGCGTCTTCTTGGTGGTGACGCCGCCCTCGTGGCGGAGGCGGCGAAGCAGGGTTTTCATCATCGCGACGACGATCGGATTGCTTTTTCGGAGCACCCGGTCGAAGACCCGTTTCGGCACGACGATCAACGTCGTCTTGCCCATGGCCCGCGCCGTCGCCATGCGCTCCTCGGCGTCGACTAGGGCCATTTCGCCCAATAGCTCGCCCTTGCCGACAACGGCGAGGATCGTTTCCGCGGTGCCGTCGCCGCGCGCGATCTCGACCTTGCCGGAATCGACGAAATAGGTTTCGGCGCCGATTTCGCCCTGCTGAAAGATCACCTGCCCGGACTTGAAGTCGCGGTATTCGAGTTCCAACGCGTCGTCATCGCTGTCCGGGGTGGGCGGCTGTTTGGTTTGCGGTTCGTTCAACGGGCTTCTCCTGCTGAACCAAGAATAGGGAATGCCGCCGCGAGCGACAACGAAGTAAGCACTTAAGGTCCGGGGATTGACCTAAGCGTGGGCGTGCGTAATGTCTCGTTAAACCATATTCCCCGGGAGAGATTTTATGAGCGATACGGAATTCAATGCATTGGTGCTGACCGCCGATGATGAGGGCAAGGTCACCTCGGCGTTCGAAACCCTGCCCAACGACCGCCTGCCGGAAGGCGACGTCACCGTGGCGGTGAAGTACACGACCCTGAACTACAAGGACGGCATGATCCTGAACGGGATCGGCAAGCTGGTGCGCGACTATCCGCACGTGCCGGGCATCGATTTTTCGGGCGTGGTCGAGGAATCGTCGCACCCGGACTTCAAGGCCGGCGACGAGGTGATCCTGACCGGCTGGCGCGTCGGCGAGGTGCACTGGGGCGGCATGGCGACCCGGGCCCGGGTCAACGGCGACTGGCTGGTGCCGCTGCCCGAGGGTATTTCGCTGGAACAGGCGATGTCGATCGGCACCGCCGGCTTCACGGCGATGCTGGCGGTCATGACGCTCGAGGAGCACAAGCTGTCCCGGGACACGGACAAGGAAGTACTGGTCACCGGCGGCGCCGGCGGCGTCGGGTCGGTCGCGACGTCGATCCTCGCCAATCTCGGTTACAAGGTGGCGGCGTCGACCGGGCGTGCCGAACAGCACGATTACCTGAAGGGGCTTGGCGCCACCACGATCGTCGAGCGCGATGAGCTGCTGGAGCCGCCCAAGGGGCCGCTTGGGCGCGAACGCTGGGCCGGGGTCATCGACAACGTCGGCGGCCCGACCCTGCATCACGCGCTGGCGACGCTTGCCTACTGGGGCGCCTGCGCATCCGTCGGTAACGCCGGTTCGTTCAAGCTGGAGACCACGGTGCTGCCGTTCCTGCTCAGGGGCATCAACCTTTGCGGCATCGACAGCGCGACCTGTCCCAAGGACCGCCGCATCGTCGCCTGGGACCGGCTTTCCAAGGAACTGCCCATGGACAAGCTGGACGAGGTGACCAACCGGGCAGGCTTTGCCGAGTTGCCGGACCTCGCCGGGCAGATCCTGAAGGGACAGATCCGTGGCCGCATGGTCATCGACGTTAACGGCTAAAGGTTAACGCGTCTTAACCTGTTGATTCTGATCGGAAAGCCGTCCGGGGGTGATCCCCGGGCGGCTTTTCGCCGTTTAGGCCGCTTTTTGGCACCCATCCTGCATTTATGACCCCGGAACATCGGTCCAGGAGGTCGAAATGTTGAAAAAAATCGGGATTGCGCTGGTCTTCGCGGTGTCGTTGTCGGCGTGCGGTCATGTCGACGAGTACGAGCGTCAGGTGCACGACTGGGAACCGACATACTGTTATAAATCGCTGGCCGCGGTGCAGTGCTACCGCGAGCCCAAGCATTCGGACAATCTCAGGCTGGTCAATTACTTCGGCCCGCACCCGAGTCGCTTCGAGGCGCCGGAACCGCTCGCGGAACCGAATTTCAAGGCGCCCGAGATGGTGAACTACTGGGTCAAGGACCCGGAGCCCATTCCGCGTGCGGCGCCCAGGGGCGATCTTTCCGACCGCCCGTGGCTGACCGAGGAAGGCCGCGAGGCGCAGGCGAACGTCGCCGAACTCAGGCGTCTCAACAGGTCCGGCACCGGGACACGGGCGTTCCTGCGCCGCATCGTCACCGGCGAGGATCCGGCCGCCGCTGCCGAGACCGGCACGCCGGCGAAGTACATCCTGCCCGATCCGGCGACGGACGTGGAGTAGGGAGCGGACAAAGTTGAAATCGTCGTCCGGGGTCGGTTCCGGAATGACGGCATTTTCTAGTCCCGCTTCACCGCTTCCGCGATCTCCAGGATCATCTTTTTCAGGATCGCCGGCGCGAACTGTTCGCGGCCCTCGGCGACATGCGCGAACGCGCCGCGCCCGCCGATCACGTCGTCTCGGTAATGGTCGATCAGCGGCTCGCCCCAGGGCCCGGTGCGCACGCCGCCCGGTTTGTAGACAACGAGCGCGTTGATGGTAATCCCCGAAAGCATGGCCATGGCTTTCGCCTCCGGCAGCGGGCGGCCGTTCATCTGCGGCCCGTCGCCGGAGATATCGATGATCTTGCGCCGGCCCTCGTACACATTGCTCTCGATCAGGTTGACCGAGTACGCGATGGCTTCCGAGATCGAGTTGTAGCTCTCCGCCATGCGCGGCGCGGCGATCAGTTCGGCGGCAAAGCGGGCGGCGCTGTCGGGGCCGTCGATCACGGTCCAGTCGGCGATGGTGTGCTGCGACCACGGCGCGCCCCATTCCACATAGGCGATGGCGATCTTCTGGTGAAAGCCGCTCCGGATCGCGTCCAGGATATCGGGGTGCGTGATGGCGGCGGCATAGCCCTCGCGCTGCAGGCGAAGCTCGTCGTCGTCGATGGAACCGGACCCGTCGGCGGCCAGCACCAGTTCGAGGTCGACCTTTTCCGCCAGCGCCGGGCCGGTCAGGGCGGGAACAGCCATGAAACAAGCGGCAATACAGGCGAAAAACAGCGGCGAACGGCGCATCCGGGCCTCCCTGTGCTGATTGCCTGAAATGCTACGCCGGATTGGGCGGGGCACGGAATCAAAAAACCGTCAGGGCGGCCTCCACCGTGACGTCTGAAACGCCATCGACGTCGTCCTGAACTTGGTTCAGGACCCATGAGGACCCGGCACCGTGGGGAGGTGAAAGCATGGATCCTGAATAGAGTTAAGGATGGCGGGCAAGGCTGTGCCGGACTTGCTCCGGATACCTTGACAGGCCGCCGTGAACGCCGTAAATCCCCGGTCTCCAACACAGCGGCGGAGTAGCTCAGTTGGTTAGAGCAGTGGAATCATAATCCATGTGTCGGGGGTTCAAATCCCTCCTCCGCTACCAATGAAACGAATACCCCCCTGTCTCGGCAGGGGGTTATTTCTTGCCCTCGAGCGCGGCACGTGTCCGTTTGCGTCTTCGCTGGGCGGTCAGGCCGAGCGCGAACAGCGGGCTGCCGACGGCCACCAGCGGCAACAGCCAATAAGCCTTGCCGAAGAACGCGAGGGCCAGCATGCCGTACAGGAAATCCCGGTTGCCGAGCCCGTTCAGGATCTTCGCGAGGCGGGTCCCGTCGCCGGCCGTCACCGACGACAAGTGCGGCGCCGATCCGGTTTCGGCGCGGCGCACGGTGTCGTCATGGACGAGCCACGCCGACCACAGCGTCCCGCCGACGGCGCTCGCCGCCAGCAGCAGGGGCCAGACCGCGCCCCCGGTAAAATACCAGCCGATGCCCAGGCAGGCGAACAGCGCGACGTGAACGACGTTGTCGCCCCACAGGTCGAGGATCATGCCTGTCTCCGACGCCTGAAACTTGAGCCGCGCCAGTTCGCCGTCGCAGCCGTCGACGATGCTGTGGGCGAGCACGAGCAGCGCGCCGATTACCTGAAGGTGCGGTTCGGCAAACAGGAAGAACGGTGCCCCGGCGAGCCCGATCAGCACGCTGACGACGGTGATCTGGTTGGGGGTCACGCCGGTGCGGACCAGGCGGCGGCTGATCGCCATCGAGAGACGCCGGTTGATCAACCGCGTCAGCAGCGAATCGCCGCTTTTTATCAGCTTGCCGAGCAGCCACGCCTCGGCCGCGTCCCGGTCGCCGGCGGATGTCAGGATGAACCTGCCGCCGGGGTCCGGCGCGATGTCCTGCCGCGCCGCCGCACGGGCTTCGGCGAAGAAGGTGCCGGCGTCTTGCGCGTTCATGAGGTCGATCGGCCACGCGCCGGCATCGTCGTGCGCGATCACGGCGGCAACCTCGTTTTCCATGGCGATGCCGCCGGATTGCACGGGCATCGCCAACAGCGTCTTGAGCCACGCCGGATCGGCAAGAACGGTGTCGCCGAGGACGACGAGGGGGCCTTCGGCCTGGCCAAGCCTAGCGTCTCCAGCGGTCACGAAATCGATGGAAATGCCGCCGCAGGTCCGGGCCGGGCCGTCCGCACCCCCGCCGATGACGACGACGCGCGCGAAGCCCGCCTTGGCGGCGGCGTGGGCGTTGCGCTCGATCAACGAAAGCCCGAGCAGGTCGGTTTCGGTCAGTTCGGCATCGCCGCCGGCCGAACGCAGGATCAGCAGTGTTACGTTATTCTCCAACGGGCGGCCTCGCGGTCCCGGTTCCTTGCGGGGCGGCGGAACCCGCCGGCGTTACGGGCATGCCGACGAGCGATTTCTCGAACCCGAGCCACGCAATGGCGCCGCCCCACAGCACCCAGACGGCCTCGCGCAGCCGCCGGATCAGCGCCACCGCCAGGCCGAGCGGGGCCTGACCGGTCAGCGCCGAAATCAGCAGGACGATGGCGCCTTCCTGGGCGCCGATGCTGGCCGGGATGAAGAACGTGGCGGCGCGCACCAGTTCGACCCCGGCCTCGATGGCGAGGGCGTCGACGACGCCGATGGGATTGCCGAGAAAATACATGATCAGCCACAGTTCCGCCGCGCCCAGCATCCAGTTCGCGAATGTCGCCAGACCGGACCCGGCGAGCCGGTGCGGCCCGAGCCGGTAAATCTCGATCAAGCGGTTCTCGACCCCGGCAATCGCGTGTAGCGACTGCCCGGCCCAGGAGCCTCGGATTCGATGGAGCATCGCCGACCCGACCCGCGACGTGGCCCGGCCGACCTGCAACAGAAACACGACGGCGATGCCGGTCGCCAGGACGGCGAAGCCGGTCCATGCCGTCATTCGGAATTCCGGCGGCAGCCATGTCGCGCCGGTCGCCGCCACCAGCCCGAGGACGAGGAACGCGACCAGCGCCAGTAGGTTGATGGTCTTGGCGGCGATCAGCGACGATGCCGCTTCCGAATAGCCGAAGCCGTAATGGCGGTTGAGCAGCACCGCCTTGACGGGTTCTCCCGCCATGCCGACGAACGGCGTGATGCGCGACGCGGCGGCGCCGACCATGCGGACCTTCCACAGGTGATAGAACCAGCGGCCGCCGCGGCGACCGTTGCCGAGGATCAGTTGCCACGACCATGTATCGGCGAGAAAGGAAAGCAGACAGACGGCAAGAACCGCGAGGGCGCCCCAGCCGAGTCGGGACGCGTGAGTGAACGCCTCGCCGAGATCGATGCGCCACAGTATCAGGCCGAACAGCGCAATGCCGAGCACCAGGAAGAACAGCCGCCAGGGGCGTCTAAACACGATGCCTCTTGAATCCCTTCCAGAACTGCACGCCCCAGTAAGCCTGGGCGCCGATCGCGGCGGCGGGCAGCAAAATCCAAACGACGTCGAACAACGCGAGCGCGAGGACGATGAAACAGAAGTCGCAGCGAAGCACGCGCGAGAGATAGACGGCACGGTCGCCGGCATCCTCGCCGGGCCCGTCCTCGACCTTGCCGCTGGTGCCGTCGCGCAGGTCGCGGCTGTCGCGCCAGCAATCGATGGCGTAATTCACGGTGCCGCCGGCGGCCGCGAGCGCGGCGAGCCCCATCCACAGCACCTCGCCCGACGCCTGCCACGCCGACCAGCCGACGCCGATGAAGAACACCCCGTTCACGGCCCAATCGGTGAAACTGTCGAAACGCATGCCGAACACCGACGTCTGGTTCTTCCAGCGCGCGATATCGCCGTCGCAATTGTCGAGCAGGTTGGACAGCACGAACAGCAACGCGCCCGCGATGCCGCCGTAATAGCCACCTGTGGCGAACAGCCAGGCCGCGACCAGGCCGGTGACGAGCGATGCCGCCGTGACGGCGTTGGCGCTGACCGGCAGCGGGAACAGCATGCGGGCGAGCGGCGCCGCCATGCGCCTTGTCACCGGAAACCGTTGCGTGGCCATGACATTCATCCGAGATCCGTTTGTCCGAAGTGCGGGTGGCCGAAAGCCGTGGTCTCGACCGTTCCCGGCGTTACGCGCTCTTGCGGAGGCGCTGGCGCACGTGCGCCTCGGCCTGGCGCAGGGCCGTCGGCGTATCCACATCGAGCCACCAATGCCCGGTCACGTCGCAAACGGTGGCGAGACCCGACGCCGCCAGGTGCGCCAGTCCGTCCGCCAGACCGTACCGTTCATCGGCCTGCGCGGCGCGCAATCCTTCGAACAGACCCGGCGTGCAATACATCACGCCGGTGTCGGCGACGTCCCAGGGATCGAGCGATTTCGAGATCTTGCCGATACGCTCGCCGTCCAGCGTGACCTTCATGACGTCGTCCAGGTCGGGAATGCTCTCTTTGTTGCTGTCTACTGCAAGCGTCATGCCGTGTTCGGGCGGCGGCGATGCGGTAAGCGTGCGGACCAGTCCCGGTTCGTAAAGATGATCGCACATGGACAGCAGGAAATTCTCATCCGCGAGGGCGTTGGCGGCGGCCAGGGTGCTGGCGCCGTTGCCCTGGCGCCACGCATCGGTGCTCACGAACGTCAGCGAACCGATTCCGTTGCGTTTGGCGACCGAACGGAAAAAGCTCCGCACCATTTCCTCCTCGTGGCCGGTCGCGATCACGAAGCGCTCAATGCCGAGGGCTTCGCGAAGCGTGGCGAGCACGCGCTCGCCCAGCGGCACGCCGTCCACCGGCACCAGCGGCTTGGGCAGGCTGGCGCCCGGAAACAGCCGGCTGCCTTCGCCGGCCGCGAGGATCAATGCAACCTTCGGCCCGTCGGCGGGGATCGAAGCCGGGATTGCGGGGGCCGCGTCGGTCTGCCGTTCCACCGCATCGGCGGCGATAAACGCTTCGTTCAGGTCGCGCGCGACGGAATCCCGCATCTGCACGGGCGGGCTTTTCATGTAATAGGCGGACGGTGCCTCGAGCACACCGGCGGAGCCCCGTTCGAGGCCGACCTTGACGCATCTGATGGCATCGATGACAACCCCGGCGCTGTTCGGCGAGTCCTGCACGGAAAGGCGCAATTCCAGCTCAAGCGGCACATTGCCGAAGCCCCGGCCTTCCATGCGGATAAAGGCGATCTTGTTGTCCTTCTGCCACGGCACGTAATCGGACGGCCCGATATGGATCGTGTCCCGCGTCATTGGCGTGTCGAGCTGCGAATTCACCGACTGGGTCTTGGATTTCTTCTTCGACTTCAGCCGCGTTTGCTGAAGCATGTTGAGGAAGTCTGTATTGCCGCCGGTATTGAGCTGATAGGTCCGGTCGAGGGAAACGCCGCGGTCGCCGAACAGGCGCGTCAGTTGCCGGTGTACGATCGTCGCGCCGACCTGGCTCTTGATGTCGTCGCCGATGATCGGAATGCCGGCTGTTTCGAATTTTTGCGCCCACTCGGGATCGCTGGCGATGAAAACCGGGACGCAGTTCACCATCCCGACGCCGGCATCGAGACACGCCTGGGCATAGTGCTTGACGGCGTCGTCGGAGCCGACCGGAAGATAGCAGACCAGAACCTCGGCACCGGAATCCCGCAATGCCTGGGCGATATCGACGGGCGTTTCGTCCGCGACGCGGAACGCCTCGTCGTCGGGATATTCGTTCATGTGATCGGCAATGCCGTCCAGCACCGGGCCCATCTGTACGGTGACGCCCGAGATCGGCAGCGAGCTGCGAAACACGGCGGCGCAATTTGGGGACGCGAATATGGCCGTTTCGAGCGGCTGTCCGACCTTTCGCCGGTCGATATCGAATGCCGCGACGACTTCGATGTCGGTCGGTCCCCACGCACCGATTTGTTGATGCATCAGGCCGGCGTACGCGCTTTCGTCGCCGGTCCGATAGTACGTCAGGCCTTGAACCAAAGAACTTGCGCAATTGCCAACGCCGACGATGGCAATCTTGATTTTATTCATGCGATTTCCTCTTAGCGCCTGTCTAGCATTTCAGCGGCTGGATTAGTAGCTGTTTTTCGGGATAACAACTTGAAGTGGTTCAATAAATCGCCGTCACCATTGTCGGGATGCGGATCCCCTGCTCGCCGGCAGCCAATTCAGTGAAGTGGAATTGCTGCCGTTCGCCCGTCCCGGGCCGGCGGGAAATATAGCAACGGTTGCCGTCATCGGCCATTACATGCGACCCATGGGGCGGTATGTCAATTCCGTTCGCCCCTCATCCCGCCGGGTCGACCGGGTTCGGCACGGGAAAGGCACGCTCGAGGACGGCACCGGCGTCGAACAGCACGTCCTCGCGGTAGCGCGGGCCGACGAGCTGTACGCCGAGCGGCGCCCCGTCGTCCATGCCCATCGTCACGGTCAGCCCCGGCACGCCGATGACCGGCATGCCGACCTGTACCAGTTGCGCCTCGATCACCCGGTCGAAGGACGCTTCCGATTCCACGTCGAGGTGGTCCGGGAACGGCGGCTCGCCCGAGACCGACATCAGCACCACCGGATACTGGCTAAGGAACGCCTGCCACGCGCGCACCAGTGTCGCGCGCTCCCTGAGTGCCCACAGCACCCGCTCCAGCGATGTCTCGCCGTCCTTCGCGGCGTGGCGCTGCAGTTGTCTGAAGACGAACAGCGCGTCCGGGTCCGCTTCCTTTTCGACGGCCGCCGCGCCCGCGCCCTGGAATTCCGCCATCCACAGGATGAGCTGCATGGCGACGGCGGGACGGAGCGGCGGGGTTTCCGTTTCCTCGACCGTCCAGCCGTCGGCGCGCAGGCATGCCGCGGCCTGGTGCAGGGCGGCGGTGACGCGCGGGTCGGTATCGAGCCCGTCCGGATTGACGCAAAGTGCGGCGCGCTTCGGCAGCGCCGGAAGGTCCGCGGGCTGGGGTACGTACCAGCTGTCGCGGATGTCCGGCTGGCTCATCGCGGCAAACGCGAGTTTGAGGTCGTCGACGGTGCGGGCGAGGGGGCCTGAAACGGCCATCAACTGTCCGCCGATATTGCGCTCGGCGCCCGTGAAGTTGACCGCCGGCACGCGCCCGAACGTCGGCCGGATGCCGTGGATACCGCAGGCGTAGGCCGGATAGCGGATCGAGCCCGCGATGTCGGTGCCGTGCGCCACCGCGCAGATGCCGGACGCCACCGCCGACGCCGCCCCGCCCGACGACCCGCCGGGGGTGAGGGCGAAGTTGCGCGGGTTCTTCGTCGCGCCGAAAAGGCTGTTGCGGGTGAACCAGCGCAGCGAGAACGCCGGCGTGTTGGTGCGTCCGACGATCACCGCGCCGGCGTTTTTCATGTTGGCGACGACGGGGCTGTCGGTCTCCGCGATCAGGTCCTTCTGGATACGCAGGCCGTTCGACGTCGCATGGCCGGCCTGATCGACGTTGGTCTTGGTGGTGACCGGCACACCGGCGAGCGGCCCCGGATCGTCGCCGTTGGCGATCGCGCGGTCGACGGCGGCGGCCGCTTCGAGCGCCGCGTCGGCGGTTTCGACGACGACCGCGTTCAGGGCCGGGTTGACCGCTTGCATGCGCGCCAGCGCGCTTTCGGTCGCCGCCGTCGCCGTGATCCGCCCGGCCTTCACGGCCTCGCTGATGTCCGCGGCGGGCCAGCGCCAGATCTCGTTGGTGTCGTTCATGATGCGGGTTCTCCCAGGTCGTCGTGTGTCGTCAGGTGCCGGGAAGTCTAGCCACAGCAACGCGCCCGCGTCAGGTCTTTTCGGCGGCGGCGCGGGGATTTTAAAGCGCCCGCACTTGGCTTAAACTTAATGAAAAGACATTCAATTGCCTTAGAGATGACGATGGGATGACGATGGCCGAGCCGACACTATCCGACGACGATCTGAAGACTTTCCGCGACAAGGGCTGGATCGTCCCCAAGTGGGAACTGCCCGCCGACGTGGTCGCCGAGATGCGTGCCGAGTACGCGCGCTTCCTCGAACAGAACGACCATATCGACAGCGATATCGTGCTGGCGCCGCACCAGACGAACGGCGGCTCCATGGGCATCAAGGGCTCCGAGAAGTGGTTCGAGTTCGCGACCCATCCCGGTATCATCGAAGTTGCCCGGCAACTGATCGGCGACGACATCATCCTCTGGGGCACGACGATCTTCGGCAAGCCGGCGATGAACGGCAAGGAGACCCCCTGGCATCAGGACGGCGAGTATTATCCGATCCGCCCGCTCGAGGTGCTGACGGTGTGGATCCCGCTGGACGACGTGACGCCGGAAAACGGGCCGATGAAGCTCATCCCGGGCTCGCACAGGAAGCACGAGCTCTACAGCCATTCCTGGATCGAGGGCGGCGACAAGACCATCAACCTGGTCTGCGACGCCGAACACTTCGACGAGGAAACCGCGGAGCCGCTGCTGCTGCGCGCGGGGCAGGTGTCGTTCCATGACGTCTACATGATCCACGGCTCGGCGGCGAACCGCACCGACAAGCGCCGCGCCGCCTTCATCGTGCGGCTGATGCCCGCGACCAGTGTTTACGACCACGAACTCGGCGCCGAAATCGGCAAGCAGCACCCGGCGCAGGGCTACGGCATCCGCCCACTCTACCTGGTCAGCGGCGAGGACCGGGCCGGCAACGACTTCGAGATCGGGCACTAGCCGCCTACGCTGTTTTGCATGGACGGCGCGGCAAACGGGCGGCGGCGTACACGCCCCATTGATTTCCGCCCGCCTTTCCCGCATCGTTTGCGGCAATCAATAAGCACAAGCGGAGGATTTTTTCATGACCATCCAGGTTGGCGACCGTGTGCCCGGTGTGAACGTCGGTATCATGACCGACGACGGCCCCGGCGTGACCGGCACCGACGACATCTTCGCCGGCAAGACGGTGGCACTGTTCGGGCTCCCCGGCGCGTTCACCAAGACCTGCTCGGCGCTGCACCTGCCGGGCTATATCGATCTCGCCGGCGACCTCAAGGCCAAGGGCGTCGATGAGATCGTCTGCCTTTCTGTCAACGACCCGTGGGTCATGGACGCCTGGGGCAAAACGCACGCGGCCGACGGCAAGGTCACCATGATCGGCGACGGCGCGCTGAATTTCACCCGCGCCGCTGGGCTGGAGGTGGATCTTTCCGACAAGTGCTACGGCCCGCGCTGCAAGCGGTTCTCGGCGCTGGTCGTCGACGGTGTCGTCAAGTCGCTGCATTTCGAGGACGGCGGCTTCGGCGAGACCGCCGCCGAAAAGCTGCTGGAAGATCTAGGCTGATATACATCTAGTATTAAGGGAGTGCCGCCATGGCCGAAACCCTGATCATCACCTTCATCGCCCGCGACCGGCCGGGCGTGGTCGAACAACTGTCCGAGGTCGTCGAGGCCCGGGGCGGCAACTGGCTGGAAAGCCGCATGGCGCACCTGGCCGAGACCTTCGCCGGTGTCGCCCGCGTGCAGGTGGACAAGGCCGGGTCGGCGGCGCTGCAATCGGCGCTGGGCGATCTCGGCGAGGACGATTTTCAGGTCACGGTGCACGTCGCCGGCGATGGCGCGGCTGCTGACAGAGGGGCGGTCATCGACTTCGCGATCGTCGGCCCCGATCATCCCGGCATCGTGCACGAACTGACCCGCACCGTCGCCGGGCTTAAGGCCAGCGTCGAGGAGATGGAAACCTGGACCGAGGGCGCGCCGCACGGCGGCGGCACCCTGTTCCACGCCCGCGCCAGCGTGCGCCTGCCGGCGGGCCTGTCCGAGGAGGACTTCCGGGACGCGCTCGAGCAAAGCGCCAACGCGCTGGTCGTCGACATCGTCATCGGCGAGGAGTAGGGACGCTTCCCTTGTTTCCGTCATCCTGAACTTGATTCAGGATCCGTACTTACACGTGAATATCCTGCCGGGTCTCATGGGTCCTGAATCAGGTTCAGGACGACGTGGGTGTTTGAGGGTGAACGGTAGTCAGATCACGCCCTTGTCCTTGAGCGCCATCATCTCTTTGTCGGATAAACCTAACATGTCCCGGTAAACCGCGTCGTTGGCGTCGCCGACGGCGTTGCCCGCGTTGGAAACCGCGCCCGGCGTGCGCGAAAAGCCGGGGGTCACCCCCTGCATCCTGAGCGTCCCGAGTTCGGCGTCTTCCACCGAGACCAGCATGCCGTTGGCGTGGATCTGTTCTTCTTCGAACAGCTCGTCGATGGTGCGCACTCGGACGGCGCTGACGTCGAAGCTTTCCATGTGCCGGCACGCGTCGTCGGCATCCCGCTCCGCGAACCAGCCGGCGATGATGGTGTCGAGATCGTCCGCGTGTTTCAGGCGTTCGACGTTGTCGGCATACTTGGGATCGCCGATCAGGTCCGGCTTGCCGATGGCGTGGCACAGCCGTTCAAAGATCGACTGTGCACTGGCGGCCAGCGTGATCCATTTGCCGTCGCGCGATTTGTAGACGTTGCCCGGGGCAGCGTAAGGGTTGCGGTTGCCGTAACGGTGCCTGACCTCGCCCAGCTGGTCGTATTCGACGGCGAGAAAGTCGAGGACGCGGAACATGCTCTCGAACAGCGACACCGTCACCACCTGGCCCGGCGCATCCGGGTTGTCCTTGAGTTCCATCAGCGCCGCCAGCAGACCGTAGGCGCCGAACAGTCCCGTAACGGAATCCGCGATCGGATACCCGGGATGGATGGGGGCGCCGTCCTCGGGCCCGCACAGGTTCAGGAACCCGGACATGGCATCCGCGACCCTGGCGAAGCCGGGCTTCTCGGCATAAGGCCCCGCGCGGCCGAAGGCGCTGACGCGGAGGATGGTGAGGCGTGGATTGATCTCGTGCAGCACGTCCGGGCCCAGGCCCCAAGCCTCCAGCGTGCCGGGACGGAAGTTCTCGATCAGCACGTCGTGTTCGCGGACGAGGCGCTTCAGGATATCGGCGCCTTCCGGCCGGCGCAGATCGAGCGTGATGCCGCGTTTGCCGCGATTGACGACCTTCGACCACAGCGACACGCCGTCCTTGTGCGGCCGGAGCGCGCGGATCGCGTCGCCACGGCCCGGTAGCTCGACCTTCAGCACCTCGGCGCCGAAATCGGCCAGCAGGCTCGCCGCCAGCGGGCCGGCGATGATGGTCGCGATATCGAGAACCTTGAGTCCGGCAAGCGGTCCCTGACGTTGGCTGCTCATGATGAGTGTTCCTTTTTTATCCTTCCCGCAAAGGAAAAGGGCGTGACGGCGTTTTCATCCGCCACGCCCCTTGGGAGTCAACTTTGGGTGGTTGTTATTTGATGTACTTGTTCTTGATTTCCGTCAGCAGCTTCACTTCGTCTTCATGCTGCTTCTGATAGTCTTTGGCCGACACCCACACCGGTGCGAAACCGAACGTCTTGCCGAACTCGGCGAACGACGGGTCCATCGCCGCCGCCTTGGCGATCTGTTCGAGCTTGGCGACCACGTCGTCAGGCGTCGACTTCGGCACCATCATGCCGCGCGTCGCCGCGAGCTCGAGGTCGATGCCGTAGTCCTTGAGGGTCTTCAGTTTCTGCGCCGGTTCGTAGTTGATGCCGGTCATCGGCGCGGTGGCGACCAGCGGGCGAATGATGCCGGCCTTGATCTCGTTGATCATCACCGGCGAGTGGAACTGGCCGATGTCGACCTCGTTGCCGATCATCGCCTTCTTCAGGTCGGCGCCGCCGGAGAACGGTACGATCTTGAAGTCCAGACCCGTGGCGCCCTTGACCGCGTGCGCGACCAGCGTGTGCGTGGAGCCGGCGGTGCCCATGGAGAGCTCACCCGGGTTCGCCTTGGCGGCATCGAGGAAGTCCTGGAAGTCGTTGTACGGCCGCTTGGTGTTGGTGATGAACCACGTCGGCGTGGTGTAGACACCGCCGACCGCCTTGAAGCTGGACACGTCGTAGGGCAGCGGCTTCATCGCCAGGTTCGACGTCACGTCGAGCGAGCCGTTGAACAACACCGTGTAGCCGTCGCCTTTGGCCTTGGAGACCTTGAGCGTGCCGGTCACGCTTTTGGCGCCGTTGACGTTGTCGATAACAACCGATGTGCCGGCGGCTTTTTCGTAGCCTTTCTGGTAGCCGCGGACGATGGTATCGGTCCCGCCCCCGGCCTTCCATGGCACGACCAGATGGATCGTGCCGTCGGGGAATTCGGCCTTGGCCGCACCGCCGCTTACCGTCATGGCGGCAATGGCGAACGCGCCCAGCAGTGTGGGTAGTCGCAGTCTAAGGTTCAACATGTTTACCTCCCTGGTTTCGTTGTTTCCTCAGTCATATGAAGCGGTGGTCAGGAGTTCTTCCTTGCGCTGTTTCTGGTGCTGCAGGCTTTTCTGAATTTCGCGAAGAACCAGCAGCACGGTGATGGCGACAAGAATGGTGCGCGGCCATGTGCCGACGAAGACGGACCAGTCGTTGCCGGAGATGACCATGGCGACGCGCGCGTTGTATTCGATGATGGGCCCGAGAATCACGCCGAGGACGACCGTCACCAGCGGAAACCGTCTGGTTTCCATGACGTAGCCGACGACGCCGAGCACCAGCGCGACGATCACCGGAAATAGCGTGTTGGAAATCGCGTAGGCGCCGACGCTCGCCAGCACCAGCACGAACGGGAACAGGAACGAACGGTCCTGACGCAGCACCAGCACGAAGTATTTGATCGCGCCAAGCGACAGCAGGAACATGAAGATCGTCGCGATCAGCAGGCTCGCCAGCAGCGCATAGACGAGATCGCCCGACTGCGACATCAAAAGCACGCCCGGTTCGATCCCGTGCAGCACCAGTGCGCCGAGCATCACCGCGGTCGAGCCGTCGCCGGGCAGGCCCAGCGTCAACATCGGGATCATGGTGCCGCCGGTGGTGGCGTTGTTGCAGGCTTCCGGCGTCAGGATGCCGTCCGGTTCGCCCTTGCCGAACTTCTCCGGTGTCTTGGAGCGGTTCTTGGCGGTGGCATAGGCGAGCCACGTCGCGCTTTCGGCGCCGACGCCCGGCACCGCGCCGATGAAGACGCCATATGTGCCGCCGGTAACGATCGCCTGCCAGCGCTGTTTCAGTTCTTTTAGGCTCGGCATCTTGAGGCTGACCCGGTCGGCGATCAGTTCCGACTTGCGGCCGACGAGCTGCATGTCGCTCAACACCACGGCGATGCCGAAAAAGCCGATCAGCGCGGCAGTGAAGGGAATACCCTCCATCATCTGCGGAATGCCGAAGGTGAAGCGGTCGGTGGCGTCGATGGGGTCGAGGCCGACGGTCGCGATCAGCAGCCCCAGCATGACGCCGATCAGGCCCTTGAGCATGGAACCGCGCGCGAACGCGGACACGAGGACAAGGCCAAGGATGCCGATCAGCGCGATGTCGGCGTTCTTGGCCTCGACGGCGACGGTCGCCAGGAGCGGGATCGACGTTACCGCGATGCCCCATGCAATCAGGCCGCCCATGGTCGAACCCACGGTCGCGTAGCCCAGTGCGCGGGCTGCTTCGCCGCGCTCCGCCATCGGGAACCCGTCGAGCGCGGTGCACGCCGCCGCCGGCGTGCCGGGCGTTCGCAAGAGGATCGCCGAGAATGAGCCGCCGAGCTTGGTGCCGACGTAAACGCCCATCAGCAGTACCAGCGCCGGGATCGGCTGGAACGGGTAGGTGAGCGGCAGCAGCACCGTGATCGCCATCGGCGACGAAAGGCCGGGCAGGGCGCCGACGACGATGCCGAGCGCGGTGCCGATCAGGATCAGCGCCAGATTGTAGGGGTCGGCCAGGTAACCGAAGCCGCCGATAAGACCTTCAAGCATTGAATACTCCCACCCTCAAAGCGGCAACTGCAGGAACGTGACGAACAGCAGGTGGAATGCAGCGCAGCCGATGACGGCCAGCGCGCCGGTCTTCCAGTGCAACGGACGGCCGAGGATCAGCAGCATGGCGAACAGGAACACGCCGGTGATCAGGAAGAACGGCAGTTCCTCGAACATCACGGCGTAGATTCCGATGGCTGCGACTGCGGCGATCATGCGCGCGATCAGAAGCGGCGTCAGTTCCGGGAACATGCGCTCGATCGAGAACACGTTGGCCGAGTGCTCGAAACTTCTGAGCGACGTGTTGACGACGCGGAGTTCCAGGATCACCTGGAAAAGCCACAGCGCGGTCAGCGCCGCAAGGCCGAAGCCCCAGATGCTGGGCAGCGTCGTGTGGTCCATCGTCTGTTCGTCGACGAACCCGGTCGCCTTGGTTGAAAGTACCGAGATGCCGCCGTAAAGGCCGACGCCGATCAGCGCCAGCGCCAGGCCGATGTCCTTCGTCCTGGCGGCCTTCACCGACATCAATTCATTGATGGCTTCCTGCCGGTTGTCCGTGTCCACCCTGCGTTATTCCCACCCGTAGCCACGATCTTGCGCCGTGTTTCGTTTTTTGAATTTTTGCGTCAAAACTATGTAGTTGACTTTCTATATAGTTATGTCTTTAGATGTTTCTGTCAACATGAAAAAAGAATCTGTAAAAAGCTGGTGGGGCTGGTGGTCGAACAACCGGTTGGGAACACATTCATGGGCAGCGGCGGGGCAGCGAGAAACGCATCGCGGAACTGGCAGGACGCGCGTGCCAGGAACAAGCCGGGCTGGGACAAGCTCGCGCGGTTCCTTGAAACCAAGCTGCAACGAACGGATCAGGACGGGCGTCCCAAATACAAGGTCTTGCAGGACGGCCTTGTCGAGGCGATCCGCACGGGCGTCATCGCCGACAACGAACTGTTGCCGACGGAAACCGACTTGACCGCCATCACGCCGTTCAGCCTCGGCACGGTGCAGCGGGCGCTCAAGAACCTCGTCTCGGCCGGCATGATCGTTCGTAAGGCGGGCGTCGGGACCATCGTCGCCCCGTGGCGGCGCGAGTTGGAAAACCCGTTGCACACGCGCTTTATGGACAAGGACGGCAACGTGCTGACGGTCTATACCGAGGTGCTGTCCCGGCGCCGTGTCACGAGTCCCGGCCCGTGGGAGGATTTCCTGCATGCCGGCGCCAATACGCTGATCATCAAGCGCCGTCTGCTCATCGAGCGTCCGGACGAGGACGGCGGCGACTTCTGCTACTACAACGAATTCTATGTCGACGGCGCCAAGTACCCGATGTTCAGGGAGACGCCGAAGAGCGAGCTGAACGGCCTCAACTTCAAACGCAAGATGATGGAGGAATTCGGTCTCGTCATCACGCGGGTGTCCAACCACATGAGCATTCATCACGCGACCGCTGAAATCGCGGCGGCGCTGAATATCGATGCCGGCACGGCGCTGATTCGCCAGCGGGTCTATGTCTATTCCATGGAAGGTCCGCTCTATTACCAGGATTACTGGATACCGCCGGAGGTGCCGGAAATCGTCATCGACACGGCGCTCGAGAGTTTCGGCGAACTATAAGCCACCAAGAAAAACCACACCGGGAGAGTTAAAAAGTGGAACCGAAGAATCTTCTGATCATCATGTCCGATGAGCACACCCGCTCGGTGACGGGGTGTTACGGGCACGAGTTCGTCAAGACACCGAACCTGGACAGGCTCGCCCAGCGCGGGACGCGCTACGATGCGGCCTACACCACATGCCCGGTGTGCGTGCCGGCGCGCGCCTCGTTTGCGACCGGCAAGTACGTGCACCAGACCGAACACTGGGACAATGCCATCGCCTTCGACGGTTCGGACCCGAGCTGGCATTCGCTGTTACGTGACCGCGGCCATCACACCGCGTCGATCGGCAAGCTGCATTTCCGTTCGGCGGACGACGACAACGGGTTTTCCGACGAGCAGATCGGCATGCACATCATCGACGGCAAGGGCGACATGATGGGCTGGATCCGTGACGACAGCATGCCCAAGCGCGGCGGCGCCTACAAAATGGCCGGCATGGCGGGGGCGGGTGAATCCGTCTACACCACCTATGACCGCGAGATCGCGGCGCGTGCCCAGGTCTGGCTCCGCGAGGAAGCAAAGAAGCACACCGACAAACCGTGGGTGCTGTTCGTCTCGTTCGTCTGTCCGCACTTCCCGCTGACCGCGCCGCCGGAGATGTTCTATCACTACTACGATCAGGACATTCCGTTGCCCAAGCTCTATGAGGAACGGCATCAGAAACTGCATCCGTACCTCGAGGATTATCGCGGCGCGTTTGCCTACGACGAACATTTCCATTCGCTGGAACAGGTGAAGATCGCGCAGGCCGGCTACCTCGGGCTCTGCACGTTCCTCGATTTCAACATCGGCAACGTGCTGGGGGCGCTCGACGACGCCGGTCTCGCCGACAGCACGCGGGTCATGTACACGTCCGATCACGGCGACAACAACGGCGCGCGCGGGCTCTGGGGCAAGTCGACCATGTTCGAGGAAGCCGCCGCCGTGCCGCTGATCCTGAGCGGGCCCGGCATTCCCGAGGGCCATGTGGTGAAAACGCCGGTCAGCTTCGTCGACATGTATCCGTTCATCATCGACTGTGTCGGTGCGCGCGACGACGAAACCGTGAGCAGCGAGCATCCGGGCGTCAATATCGCCGGCTATGTGGACGGCGACGACACGGCCAAGGTGGCGTTTTCCGAGTATCACGGCATGGGGTCGAAGACGGCGGCCTACCTGGTCCGCAAGGGACCGTGGAAGCTGGTATGGTACGTTGCCTACGAACCGCAGCTCTTCAATCTGGACGACGATCCCGAGGAACTCGACGACCTTGCCGGCAACGCGGACATGAAACCGGTTGTCGACGAACTGAAGGCGGAACTGGACAGGATCGTCGACCCGAATGCGACCGACGCCCACGCCAAGGCGCAGCAGACGAAACTGCTGGCCGAGAACGGCGGCGCCGAGGCGGTCATCGCGCGCGGCGATCTCGGGTTCTCGATGCCGCCGGGCGTCGATCCGCACTTTGACTAATGGGGGAGCGCACCATGCGGCTGAATGACGAGGAAAAGGCGATGCTTGCCGGCGAGATGGGCGAGCCGAGGCGCTGGGCCATCGACCACATGATCAAGGTCGGGCGTATGTTCGATGCCGAGGATCTGGTGCCGGTCAGTCAGGTACACATGATGGCCGACCCGGAATCAGTCGGTGAGGCCGGGACCGAATTCATGGAGGAAATGGCGTCACATCCTGAAAAGGATAGGCGCGTCGCGGTGCCGATGATCACCGACCCGCGCGGCGTCGATTTGAATTACTATCACCCCCTCGGTCAGACCGAGGACATGGCCGGTATCGAACGCCGTTTCGTCGCGGCGTGCGAAAAGCTTTCGATCCTGATGACCAATACCTGCATCAACTATCAGACGGTGATGCCGCCGGTGCTGGGCGATCACGTCGCGTTCGGCGATACCGGCGTGGTGATTTACTGCAACAGCGCGTGCGGCGCGCGCTCCAATTTCGAGGGCGGGCCGTCGGCGCTGGCCGCGGGTTTGACCGGACGCACGCCGCGTTACGGTCTGCATCTTGACCGGCACCGCCGCGCCACCAGGCGCTACGTCGTGCGCGAACAGCCGAAAGGCCTTACGGATTGGGGCGTGCTGGGCGCCGTTGTCGGCCGCATGGCGGGGTCGTACTGGGAAGTGCCGGCGATCGAGGGCCTGGAGTCCGTGCCGACGTCCGACCAGATGAAGCACCTGGGCGCGGCGATGGCGAGCTACGGTTCGACACCGCTTTTCCACCTGATCGGTATCACCCCGGAAGCGCCCGATGCGCGCGCTGTCGGTGCTGACAAGCTGGACGCCGAGGACGTGACGTCCGACATGCTGAACGCGCTCAGATCGAGTTTCGGCGGCCGTGGCGACAAGGTCGACGTAGTGGTGTTCGCGGCACCGCAGCTTTCCATCGTCGAGATGCAGCAGGTCGCCGATCTGGTGCGCGGGCAAAAAGTACACAAGGACAGCGCCATGATCGTCTGTACCTCGCCGACGGTCTATGCCGACGCGACGCGTATGGGCCTTGTCCGCGATATCGAGGATGCCGGCGCCAAGGTGCTCGAAGGCACATGCTTCTATCAGCAATACGCGCGCGAGATCGGCGAGGCCAACGGCTGGAAGCGGCTGCTGTCGAACTCGACCAAGATCGTCAATATCCTCGGCGGCTACGGTTACGAACCGGCGCTCGCCGATATGGAGACGTGTATCGCCTCCGCCGTCGCGGGAGAAATCGTATGAGCACCATCGAACTGAAATGCCACGTCGGTATCGGCCCGGACGTGAAAGGCGAAGCGCTGGTGGCCAGCGACAACTTCTCGGCGCGTTATGACCTGGACCGGATCAAGGGCGTGTTCTCCCGGCCGCAGCATGCGCTGTTCGGTGAGTCCTACGACGGCAAGATTCTGGTGCTGAACACCGCCAAGGGCGGTGTAGCGTCGGCGTGGATGCTGCACGAGATGAAATCGCGCGGGATGTTCCCGAAAGCGATCCTGTTCAACGCCGCCAACACGATCCTGGCGCAGGGCGCGGCACTCGCGGATCTCACCATGTGCGACCGCTTCGAGGCGGGCGACGTGACGACGCTGATCAACAGCGGCGAACACGTGCAGGTATTCCCGGAAAAAGGCCTCGTCATCGTCGAGCGGTAGGGCAGCGTCAAAACCATTTCACGTCGTCCTGAACTTGATTCAGGACCCATAAATTTTCCTGCCGCCATGGATCCTGAATCGAGTTCAGGATGACGATTCACTTTTACATCTACAAATTTCGTCACCACCTTTCGCGTTCGGTTCGGGGAAACAGGGGAGGGGACGCTTTTTCGAACGGACCTAAGATGCTAGTCTTCCCGGGCTTGTCAGAGGCCCGGATATGTCCGAACTCTTCGACCCACTGCTGCTCGCGCGTTTTCAGTTCGCCTTCACGGTGTCGGCGCACATCGTGTTCCCGGCGTTTTCCATCGGTCTCGCCAGCTACCTCGCGGTACTGGAGGCGCTTTGGCTGATCACCAGGGACGACGCCTACATCAAGGTCTTCGATTACTGGAAGATCATCTTTGCCGTCGTCTTCGGCATGGGCGTGGTGTCGGGGATCGTCATGAGCTACCAGTTCGGCACCAACTGGAGCGTCTTTTCCGACAAGACCGGCCCGGTGCTGGGCCCTCTCATGGGCTACGAGGTCATGTCGGCGTTCTTCCTCGAAGCCGGATTCCTCGGCATCATGCTGTTCGGTTTCAACAAGGTCGGCCCGCGTCTGCATTTTCTGGCGACGGCCGTGGTTGCCGTCGGCACGCTGCTTTCCGCGTTCTGGATTCTGTCGGTGAATTCGTGGATGCACACGCCTGCCGGTTTCGGCATGAACGAGGCCGGCCAGTTCATCGTCGAGGACTGGTGGGCGGTCGTGTTCAACCCGTCGTTCCCGTACCGGCTCGTGCACATGGTGTTGGCGGCGTACCTGACGACGGCGTTCGTGGTCGGCGGCGTCGGCGCATGGCATTTGCTCCGTGATCATCGCGACCGGGGCGCCAGGATCATGTTCTCCATGGCCATGTGGATGGCGTTGATCGTGGCGCCGCTGCAGATCGTCGCCGGTGATTTCCACGGTCTCAACACGCTCGAACACCAACCGGCCAAGGTTGCCGCCATGGAAGGGCACTACGAGACGCAACGGGGCGCGCCGCTGATCCTGTTCGGCCTGCCCGACGACGATGCCGAGGAAACGAAATACGCGGTCGAGATTCCCAAGCTCGGTTCGCTGATCCTGACGCACGATCTGGATGGCGAGGTCAAGGGCCTCAAGGCATGGCCCAAGGAGGACCGCCCGCCGGCGGCGATCGTGTTCTGGACCTTCCGGATCATGGTTGCCATCGGTATCGCGATGGCGGCGCTCGGGCTGTGGAGTGGCTGGCAGCGGTTAAGGGGCAAACTCTATGACAGTCCGCTCATGCTCTGGGCGGCGGTGGCGATGGCGCCGAGTGGGTTCGTCGCCGTGCTGGCGGGGTGGATCACTACCGAGGTCGGGCGTCAGCCATGGACGGTCTATGGCTTGCTGCGGACCGCCGAAAGCGTGTCGCCCATCGGCGCGGCCGCGGTCGGCGCCTCGCTGGCGGCGTTCGTCGTCGTCTACGTCACGGTGTTCGGCGCCGGGGTGTTTTATATCCTGCGGTTGATGTCGAAACGCCCGGACGCCGGGATCGATGTCGATATCGGCCCCAGCCGCGCCGCCGGGATCACGCCGCTGCAGGCGATCAAGCGTGCGCTGCCGGGCGGGGGAGGCGACTGATGGAAATCGATCTCGCGTTCATCTGGGCCGGCCTCATTGCCTTCGCCATCCTCGCCTACGTGGTGCTGGACGGTTTCGACCTCGGCGTCGGCATCCTGTTCCCGCTGCTGGATACGGATGATGACCGCGATCAGGCCATGAACTCCGTGGCGCCGGTCTGGGACGGCAACGAAACCTGGCTGGTCCTCGGTGGCGGCGGGCTTTATGCGGTCTTTCCGCTTGCCTACGCCACCGTGTTGCCGGCGCTCTATGCGCCGCTGACGGCGATGCTGATCGGGCTCATTTTCAGGGGCGTGTCGTTCGAATTCCGCTGGAAGACCGAGCGCGGCCGCTTCCTCTGGGATTGGGGGTTCGCCGGCGGCTCGCTGCTGGCGGCGTTCATGCAGGGCATTACGCTGGGCGCGCTGGTACAGGGGATCGAAATCGCCGACCGCGCCTATGCCGGCGGCTGGTGGGACTGGTTGACGCCGTTCAGCCTGCTGACCGGTGTCGCGCTGGTGATCGGCTACATGCTTTTGGGCGCGACCTGGCTGGTGATGAAGACCGAGGGCGGGCTGAAATCCCAGGCGCAGGACTTCGCATCGCGCAGCGGTGTGTCGACGCTGGCGCTGATCGGCCTGGTCAGTCTGATCACGCCGATGCTCAACCCGGATTACGTCGAGCGCTGGTTCGGCTCCGGCACCATCGCCTTTTCCGTCGTCGTGCCGACGCTGGTGATGGTCGCGGCACTGGTGCTGTTTCGGGGGCTGAAGACGGACAGCGACGCGGCGCCGTTCCTGGCCGCGCAATCGCTTTTCATTCTCTGCTTCGCCGGTCTCGGGATCAGTTTCTATCCCTATATCGTGCCGACCGACATCACCATCTGGGAGGCCGCGGCGCCGGATAACAGCCTGCGATTCCTACTCGTCGGCGCGGCGGTGCTGATCCCCGTTATCCTCGCCTATACCGCCTATGCCTACTGGGTGTTCCGCGGCAAGGTCGACGAAGGGGGCTATCATTGAGCGAACGCACGCGCAGGCTGTTGTGGTTCGCCGGGCTCTGGTGCGCTGGTGTCGCCGTGCTCGGCGTCGTCGCCTACGCGATTAGGGCTGCGATGGGGCTTTGAATAGGCTATTTTCGCGGCATGAACGCCGCCGAATACAACGAATTCTGTCATTCGCTGCCGCATACGACCCACGTCAACCAGTGGGGCGGCGCCGACGTCTGGAAGATTGGCGGCAAGGTCTTCGCCATCGGCTGGTTCGCCGAGGACGCGCATCCGGCGATCACCTTCAAGGTCTCCGACATCGGTTGGGAAATCCTCCGCGACGCGCCGGGGCTCCGGCCGGCGCCGTACCTGGCGTCGCGCGGCATGAAGTGGATCCAGAACTATGACGAACCGGGTCTCGACGACGAGGCATTGAAGGATCAGCTCAAGGAATCCTACCGCATCGTGTCGCTGGGACTGACCAAGAAGCTACAGAAGGAACTGGGCCTCAACCAGAGTCGCTAAGAGGGCGCCGGAATTTTCTTGTAAAGACTCCGGATTGTGAGGGTTGGGCGCCGTCATGCGCGTGAATGCGTTGCAGAGGGGCGCTCCCGCCTGCTACTTCAACAATAGGCCGGGATACGCGGTGACGGAGGGGGCGGGGACATTGGCACAAACTAGAACCGATACCGCGGCGGTTGTCTGTTTCGGTGTGCTGCCCGTGGTGGCCACGGTCGCGGAGAAGGGGTGCGTGGTGGTGCTGGCGGTGCTGGCGCTGCTTGGCGTCGTCTCGGCGTTCCGTCGCGGGGCACCCGCAAGCCTGCTGCCGCTGACCGGGACGGCCGTGGCGGTCGTTGTGTTCGCATGGATCGGATACCGTGGCGTCGATACCTTCAATGGCCAGGTGAATGTCACGAAGTTCCTGCGTATCGCCGCGCTGGTGGCGCTTGCGTTCGCCGGCGCCGGACTGACGCGGCTGATGGCGGCGGATATCCGGGCGCGGGCACTGGATGCGATCTGTGTCGGCATGATGGTGTCACTATCGATCGTCGCCATCGGTTGGGTCGTGTCACTCCTCAATATCCGCGTCATACTCAATGCGATCGAACGGGCCGATAAGCTTTCAGTGTTCTCGAGTGGGATGGTCGTCATCGCGCTATTGACGCCGATGGTGGTCACGCACCTTGTCCGGCAGGGACGCATGCGGCACGCAGTCGGACTCGTCCTGGCCGGTGCGGTGCTGGCGGTGCTCAGCGGCTCGAACGCCGCGGTGCTCGCCTTCGTCGTGATGGCCGCCGCCGCACCGTTGTTGTGGCGGTTTCCACGGGCCATGCCGCGGCTTGTCGCGGTCGCCTGCATCGCCGGGACCCTGGCGTTGCCGCCGGTGCTGGCGATCGGGTTCGAAACCTTCGACGATGGCGCCCGGCCGACCACCGAACAGACGTACCGAACCGATCCGGACGGCGCCGCGGGATCGCTCGGACACCGTTACTATATCTGGCGGTTTGCCATCGAGCGCGCGCTGGAGCGACCGCTCGCCGGCTGGGGGCTCGACACGTCCCGCGCAATCCCCGGCGGGCACGAGAGCATCGCTATCGGCAAGGAACTGATGCCGCTGCATCCGCACAACGCGACGCTGCAGCTATGGCTGGAATTGGGCGTGCCGGGCGTGTTGATCGGCGCGGCCGTGTTTTTGCTGCTGTTCCGGCGCCGTTTCGGAAACCCGTTGTCGGATGTGGAGGTCTTCATCAAACCGCTGACACTGGCTGCCATCTTCGTCACCGCGAACGCGACCTACGGCATCTGGCAGGCATGGTGGCTCTCGGCGTTGGCGCTGGTTGTCGCGGCGATGTTCATGTGGGATCGGCAGTCGGCGGAAAACCGCTGAAGTCAGCCGACCGCCGGGAACCACAGCCGAAAGACAGACCCTTCGCCCTCGACGCTCTCGAAATCGATTTCCCCGGACATGTTTTCGACGATCCGCCGCGTCAGTGTCAGGCCGATACCGCTGCCGTCGATACTGCCCGCCTCGCGGCCCAGGCGGTTGAAGGGTTCGAAGATGCGTTGAAACTGAGCGGCGGGAATGCCCTGGCCGGTATCGGCGACGGCGATGCAGACCCGTCCGTTGCCGCGGGCCACGGCGACGTCGACGCGGCCGCCGGGCCGGTTGTATTTGATGGCGTTGGAAAGAAGATGGAATAGCGCCTTCCTCAATTTGAAGGTGTCGGCGTCGATCCTCGCGTCGACCGGTATGTTGTCGTCGATCTCGACCGTGACGTGCCTGGATTCCGCAAGCGGCGCCACCAGCGTCACCGCCTCGCGGATGACGGTGGCCGGGTCGACCGGTTCCAGGTGCAATTCGTCGTCGGCGCTTTCCAGTTGTGAAAAGTCCATGATCTGATCGAGCAGCGCCATCAGGTTCTGCGCGCTTTCCTGGATTTTAATAAGCCGGTCTTTCAGGCGCGGATTCCCGGCGAGTTCCGGCGCCATCTGCAGCACCTGTGTAAAACCGAGGATGGCGTTCATCGGCGTCCTGAACTCGTGGCTCATCGACGACAGGAACTTGCTCTTGACCCGGTTCGCCTCGACGGCGCTTTCGCGCGCCCGTTCCAGGTCGTGGGTGCGCTCCTCGACGCGCTGTTCGAGCTGCTCGGCCGACGTCCGGAGCTCGCGTTCGTAGCCTTCCAGGCGTTCCTGCATTTCGTTGTAAGACCGGATCAGCCGGCCGATCTCGTCGTCCGACTGCCAGTCGACCCGGTCGCGCGGCCCCCGTGCCGTGCTTTCGATTGCGGCCAGCAGGCGGTCGAGCGGCCGCAGAACCGTGCGGCGGTGCGTCAGTATGGCGGTCAGGATCGCGGCGACGAGCAACGCCAGCACCAGTAAACCGTTTGTGATCATGTGCGCCCGCACGTCGGCGAGCAGGTTCCGGTCGGTCATGACGAGACAGAGGGTGCCAACAACCCGCACCCCATCGCCGTCCGAATAGTTGATGGGAACCTCCGTCACCAGGTCCGCATCTCCGTCACTTATGTCACCGAACTCATCGAGAATCCTGTTCTCGGCGTCGAGAACGACGACACCGACGAGGTCGGGGTCGCTGATCACGGTGGCGAGTTGCAGGCTCAGCCGGTCGATATCCTTGTTGGCAACCGATTCCGCCAGAATGATCGACTGGCTGGCGGCCATCATGTTCATGCGCAAGCGGAGATCTTCCCGAGCG
Source organism: Rhodospirillales bacterium (assembly GCA_965229805.1). Classification (GTDB taxonomy): domain Bacteria; phylum Pseudomonadota; class Alphaproteobacteria; order Rhodospirillales; family Casp-alpha2; genus UBA4479. The sequence goes on from CBDDJO010000001.1 coordinate 1,199,778, forward strand.
TTTGCATAGTTGTGCCATTCGTGGAGCGCGACGAAAATCCCGAAGACACCCAACAGTATCGGGGTGATCAGGGCGATGAATTTGACGCTCAACGACGATTTCATGGACGGACTCGATTTGCGGCCTCTAACGAAACCGGCTGACATGGCCGCCCCTATTTGCCGAGGGCGTCCGCTGGCGTTGACTGAATGCTGGGCCACAAGCGGTCGGCAATCTCGATATTCTTCATCCAGTCCTTATACCAGACTTTCTGGGTGCCGAGATCGAGTTGCATATATAGCCGCCCGTCGATGATCTTCCAGGCGTTGGGATCGATATTGAGCTTTTTGCCGACGCGCACACCGTAGGAACACCAGCCGCCGTAGGCGGGCGCGTACTTTTCGGGATTGCGCATGAATTTCCGCAGGTTCTCTTGCGAGGAGAACCAGTAGACGGCGCCGTTATAAGGTGCGCTCAGGGAGTCGCTGCCGCGAGTGGGATGGCCCGGATCGAAATAGGCGACCGGGTCGTAGCCGTGAATAGCCGCGCCGTCCGGTCCGACGTTGATTTCATCGGCGGCAAAAGCGGCGCCCGCGAATAACACGAACGCCAGCGCTGCGCCGATCACGCGACTGGCAAAGACATTCGACATTCAGACCCCTCAAAGTGTCGAATCCTGATTTTATACATTTTTAGTAAAATTCCGACTGCTTGACCAGATGGCACCAGGATAATTCTCATCCCTTCGGGCGTTCCGAAACGCTTTTGGAAACGTGGGTCTCGGTTCGGATATTTCCAATTTCTACCTTTGGTTTGTAACCTTTGCAGACTAACCTGACGAAAAGCTGACTATCTAAGAGGACCTCTCGCCCCCATGTCCCTGATTGCCGAAGCCGTGATTTTCCTGGGTGCTGCCGTGGTTGCGGTGCCGCTTTCTAAACGGTTGGGACTGGGATCGGTGCTGGGGTATCTCATGGCCGGCGCGGCGATCGGGCCGTGGGGGCTCCGGCTGGTTTCGGACGTCGAGAGCATCCTGCACTTCGGCGAGTTCGGCGTCGTGCTCCTGTTGTTCCTGATCGGCCTCGAACTGCAGCCGGAACGGCTCTGGACCATGCGCCGGCCGGTGTTCGGTCTTGGCGGCGCACAGGTCACGATCAGTGCCGCGATCCTCGCCGCCGTCTGTTACGGTCTCGGCGTGCCGTGGCAGGGCGCGGTCGCCATCGGCGTCGCGCTCTCGCTGTCGTCGACCGCGTTCGCGCTGCAGATCATGGCCGAAAAGGGACACCTGACGACGCGCTACGGCCGCTCCGCGTTCTCGGTGCTGCTGTTCCAGGACATCGCCGCGATCCCGATCATCGCGCTGGTCCCGCTGCTGGGCGGCGGCGACGAACTGACCGGCACCGACATCTGGATCGACGGACTGACCATTGCCGGCGTCATCGCGGCCGTCATCGTCGTCGGCCGCTATTTGCTGAAATTCCTGCTGTCGAATATCGCCGAGACAGGCCTGCGCGAGATATTCACCGCCTGCGGTCTGCTGACCGTGGTCGGCACGGCACTGCTGATGCAGTCGGTCGGGCTTTCGATGGCGCTGGGCGCGTTCCTGGCCGGCGTGCTGCTGGCCGACAGCGAATACCGCCACGCGCTGGAAGCCGACATCGAACCGTTCAAGGGATTGCTGCTCGGGCTGTTCTTCATCGCCGTCGGCATGTCGGTCAATTTCGGCCTTTTGATCACCGAATTCCTGGCGGTGATCGGCTGCGTGGTCGGCCTGGTCGGCGTCAAGGCGGCGGTGCTCTATATCCTCGGTTACGTCAACAAGCTCAACGCCATGGCCCGACGCAACTTCGCCATCGCCATCTCGCAAGGCGGCGAGTTCGCGTTCGTGATCCTCGGGATTGCCGTTGCCGAGAACGTGCTGGCGCGGAGCTATGCCGAGATGGCGATCCTCGTCGTCACGATGTCGATGGCGGTGACGCCGCTCCTCTACCTGATTTCTGGCCGCTTCTACGCCCAGCCGCAGCCCGACATTCCCGACGACGCGATGCCGGCGGAAATGGAGCACCCTGTGATCATCGCCGGCTTCGGGCGCTTCGGGCAGATCATCGGCCGCATGCTGCGCGCCAAGCGCATCGGCTTCACGGCGCTGGAACTGGACCCGAACCAGATCAACTTCGTCGCCAAGTACGGCAACAAGATCTACTACGGCGATTCGACCCGCTACGACGTCATGCTCGCCGCCGGCGCGGCGGAGGCCAAGGTGCTGCTGCTCGCCGTCGACGACCCTGACCAGTCGGTTCGGACGGCGGAACTGGTCAGGGAACGCTTCCCCAACCTGACCGTGATCGCGCGCGCCAAGGACCGCCAGCATGCATACAGGCTGATGGAGCAGGGCGTCGGTCACGTCATCCGCGAAACCTTCCATTCCGGGATCGAGGCCGGGCGCATCACGCTCGAGAACATCGGCTTCACGGGCAAGGATGCCAGGCACATCGCCGGTCTGTTCCGCGATCACGACGAACGCCGTCTCAAGAACCAGTTCGGCAACCACAGAGACGAAAAGGCGTTTCAGGAAGCGGCCCGCGCCTGGGCCGAGGAACTTGAGGACATCTTCGCCCAGGACGCACTCGACGACGAACCGGAGAAGGACGAGACGAAGAAGGGGTGATCTCATCCTTCGAGACGGCCCAGGCCTCCTCAGGATGAGGAAAAGTGTAGCCTCATGCTGAGGAGGGCGCCGCGCGCCCGTCTCGAAGCATGCGCCTGAGACATCGACCCAGGACGGGCGCCGGATGGGAGAAGCGGAAAGACTACTCGATCCGGTGCACCAGCCGGGCGCGGACGGTGCCGTCGAGGGCGCGGATCTCTGTAAGAATCTCTTCGGCCTCGTCGACCGCGCCGTCGGCGTCCAGCACCACGTAACCGATTTCGCCCTCGGTCTGGTAGTACTGCCCCGCGATGTTGACGCCGTGTCGGGCGAATACCTCGTTGAGGCGGGTCAGTTCGCCGGGCAGGTTTTTCTGCACCTGCAGGAATCGTGTGCCGGCCGGGCGCGGCGGCAACAGCACCTGCGGGAAGTTCACCGCGCCGACCGTGTTGCCGATGTCGGAATAGTCGCAGAGCTTGCGTGCCACTTCCTCGCCGATGCGTTCCTGCGCCTCCTCGGTCGAGCCGCCGACGTGCGGTGTCAGGATCACGTTGTCGAGGCCTTGCAACGGTGACGTGAAGGTTTCCTTGTTCGACCCTGGTTCGGCCGGAAACACGTCGATGGCGGCCCCCGCCAGATGCCCGGTTTCGAGCGCGGCGGCGAGGGCGTCGATATCGATCACCTTGCCACGCGCATTGTTGATCAGATAGGCGCCGGTTTTCATCTGCGCGATTTCCTCGGCGCCGATCATGCCGCGTGTCTCGGGCGTGTCGGGGACGTGCAGCGAGACCACGTCCGATCCGGCCAGCAGCTCGCCCAGCGAGGCCGCGGGCTCGACATTGCCGTGCCGAAGCTTGTCGGTGTGATCGAAGAAGATCACGTTCATGCCCATGGCCTCGGCGAGCGTCGAGAGCTGCGTGCCGATGTTGCCGTAGCCGACGATGCCGAGCGTCTTGCCGCGAACCTCGCGCGAGCCGGCGGCGGATTTTTCCCAGCCGCCGGCGTGCGCCGCGACCGAGCGTGGGAACGTGCGGCGGAACAGCATGACGATTTCGGCGACGGTCAGTTCGGCGACGGACCGGGTGTTCGAGAACGGCGCGTTGAACACCGGCACGCCGCGCCGCTGCGCCGCCGTCAGGTCGATCTGGTTGGTGCCGACGGAAAAGCAGCCAACAGCGACCAGCCGGTCGGTGGCGTTCAGGACCTCCTTGGTGATCTGGGTCCGGGACCGGATGCCGAGGATGCGCGTGTCCTTGAGTTTCGCGCTCAGGTCGTCGCCGTCGAGCGCGGTCGCCAGCCGTTCGATGTTCTCGTAACCCGCCTTCTCGAAGCATGCGGCGGCGCTGTCGCTGATGCCTTCCAGCAGCAGGACCTTGATCTTGTTCTTGGAGAGGGACGGGTTCTGGATTGCGCTCATGTGAAAAATTCCGCTCGGTGAAACGTGTCCGTTTCATAGGCCGTTCGCAGGTGCAATACAACGGGCGGTTACGTTTAAGTCCGCCGCGTCACCCCGGCGCAGGTCGGGGTCCAGATCGGTGGCGGTCCTGGATTCCTGCCTTCGCAGGAGTGACGCCCGGAAATGGCGGTCAGAGAGATTTCAACCAGAACTTCAGCAGTTTCGCCGTCTCTTCTTCTTGATCGCGGTCCTTCCACGCAAAATGACAGACGAGGCGCTCGTCCGCCTCGTAGCCGAAATGCCGCCAGACGTCGTCGAGCGCTTTGGCGTCCGCCGGTTTCAGCGGATGATCGTCGGGCCGCACGACGCCGCAGAAGCAGACTGTGTCGAAGCCGCCGAGCGCGCGCGCGTGCGCCTCGCGGCCGTCCATGAATTGCCGGTAGAGCCCTTGTCCCCGGTAGGCCGGCAGCAGCACGGATTCGGCGCAGTAGAAGATGTTCGCGACGGGGATCCCCACATCGACGAACGGCTGCTTGATCTCGTCGTGCTCGTCGGCAAGCGGCAGGCCGGTCGACGCGCCGACCATATCCGCGCCATCGAACGCCGCGATGCAGACCGCGCCCTCGGACGCGGCGAAGACGGAGAGATATTTGCGTTCCTCGGCTTCGCTGCCGTCATAAAGATACGGCCAGTCGTGAAACACGCGGATGCGGAGCGCGGCGAGGCCGCCCAGATGATCGGCGATCCCCGTCGCCGGGGTCAGGGTGCGGACCGTGAGCGGCATGCGCTCAACTGGCGATGCGGTCGGGGGCGTCGAAACGCCGCGTGATCTGTTCGCGGATGTGGTTTGCGAGCTCGCGGGCGATCTCGTTGGATTGGCTGGTGCGCTGATAGAGATTGATGTGGAACGGCGTCAGATCCGGCAGGCCCGCGTCGGGGCCGAGGATGTCCAGGTGCGACGGCACCGTACTCCTGAGCAGCGCGGTGACGGCGAGATCGGCCTCGATCTTGGCTAGCATGACGTCGTGGCCGAACGGGCCGACGATACGCCAGTCGCGGCCCTGTTGCTCGAGCCCACGCAGCATCGCGGCGCGGAACGTGCAGGCCGGGTTGGCGTTGCCGACGGGCAGGGGATCTTCCTCCCACACCTTGCCGCCGCGGCAGCCGAGCCAGACCAGGTTTTCCGTCAAAAGCCGCTCGGCGCCGGTCGGTGTGTCGGATTCGGTGGTCAGGGTGAGGTCGATGTCGCCGGCGGCGAGCGCGTCCCTGAGTCCCACCGACGACTCGCACAGCAACTCGATCCGCACTTTCGGCCACGCGTTCTTGAAGCTGCGCAGGATCGGCGGCAGGAACGGGCGGATAATGTCGCCGGGGACGCCGAGGCGCACCGTCCCTTCGAAGCCGGGCGCGCTCATCAGGCCCCAGATCTCGTCGTTGAGCGCGATCAGACGCCGCGCGTGCAGCAGCAAACGCTCGCCTTCGGCGGTCAGCGCGAGCTGCCGGTGCTCGCGGGCGAACAGGTCTTTCTGTAACAGATCCTCGAGCCGCTTGATCTGCTGGCTGACCGCGCCCTGAGTCAGGTTCAGAAGCCGCCCGGCCGCCGTCATGCCGCCGGTTTCGGCAGTCGCAACGAAGGCCCGGGCGAGGGCCACGTCGATGTTGCGCAGCGGCTGGTTTGATTCATTAGATTTTATAATAGGAAGTATAATACAAATTCCATTCCCTAATGCAACAGGATACGGCATGGTCGTGCCAACAGCCTGACGATTGACGCGTATCGGGTGGGTTGGTCGCCCGGGATCGCGTTTCATCGAGGCCCCAAATCGGAGATCAGGATCATGTCGAACTACATACACGCTCTGGACGCGTCGGGACGTTATCTCGAACATCGTGAAGGTACGCTGGCCAGCGCGCTGCGCCATCTGGTGCTGGCGCTTCGGATCCGCGCCGAACGCCGCTACCTGGCCGGTCTCAGCGATGCGGCACTCGCCGATATCGGCGTCTCCCGCGCCGAGGCCGACCGCGAGGCGCGGCGATCGTTGTTGGATATCCCGGAACACCGCAAGAGCATGCTTTATCTCTGAGGTGCGGCAGGACGTTCAGCCGCCGTCTGATACGAGCAGGCGCCGTGCCATCGACTTCATGCGCTCCAGGTACTTGCGTTGCGACCAGCCGCAGGCGTACCGCAACTGTGTCCAGTTCTCGAAAGACAGCAGGGTCCAGAGCATATCCGTGGCTTCGGCGCGCGACATGCGTGCGGCAAGCGCGCCGTCATTTTCCAGCGCCTTTACGGCGGCCTCGCAGCCGTGCCGGACTGCCTGCATACGGTCGTCCCATGCCGCCCCCGCGTCCGGGTCGGTCAGCCGCATTGCAATCAGCACGCGGGCGACCCCGGCGATCAACGGCATATAGTTACCCCAAGCATCGATGAACGCATCGAGCCGCTCGAGGCCCGACGCCGCGCCCCGGCTTTTCGCCAGCCGGCCGTCGACGTCGTTGACCTCGTCCATGTGATGCGTAACGGCGATCAAAAGATCGGTACGCGCCGGGAAATGCAGGTAGAGCGCCTGGCGGCTGACACCCGCGAGCTTGGCGATATCGCCCATGCGCGTCGCCTTCGGGTCGTCGGATTCCAGGGCACGCCACGCCGCATCGAGAATTTTCTTCCGAGTTTCAGGATTGCCACTTGACACTGTGTAAAGCTCCGGGTATCTATCGCGCCACTAACTTTACACAATGTAAAGTTCGACACAAGCCGATATATAGACCGAAAGGAACAGACCATGCAAAACGCACCCATTCTCGTCATCGGGTCGACCGGCAAGACCGGATCGCGCATCGCTCGCCGGCTCGAAGCGGGCGGTTTTACCGTCCGCCACGGCGCACGCTGCGCGGCGATTCCGTTCGACTGGGAAGATGCTGAAACCTGGGGGCCGGCGCTTGCCGGCGTCCGTGCCGTCTACATCTCGTACTTTCCCGACCTCGCGGTGCCCGGCGCCGCCGAACAAGTCGAAGCCCTCGTCGGGATGGCGCGGGATGCGGGCGTGCAGAAACTCGTCCTGCTCTCGGGCCGCGGCGAGCCGGTCGCCGAGCGGTGCGAGGGCATCGTCCGCGATAGCGGTCTCGACCACACCCTCGTCCGCGCTGCCTGGTTCGCGCAGAACTTCAGCGAGGGATATCTCTGGGGTCCGGCGATGGCAGGCGCCATCGCGCTCCCGGCCGGCGATGTGCGTGAGCCGATCGTTGACGTTGACGACATCGCCGACGTCGCGGTGGCGGCGCTGACCGAGGACGGTCATTCGGGCGAACTCTACGAGGTCACGGGACCGCGCCTGCTGTCGTTCGACGAGATTGCCGCCGAACTTTCCCGTCACATCGGCCATGAGGTCCGTTACCGGCCGATCTCGTTCGACGACTTCCACGCCGGCATGGCCGCGGATGCCGGCACGTTTATTGCCGACGTGATCACGGATATCTGCCGCCAGACCCTCGACGGCAGGAACGCGCACGTCACCGACGGTGTCATCCGCGCGCTCGGCCGGCCGCCGCGCGACTTCGCCGATTTCTGCCGTACCGCCGCCGCGGGCGGGGCCTGGAAACAGGCGGCCTGAGGACACTCCATGTCGCCCGGCGTCGTGTCCCCGATGGGTTTCGTGTTACGGTCTGGAAAAAGACAACACGGTCTCATCGGGGGAAGACGCATGATCGATCACGTTTCGGTCGCGGTCAGCGACCTTGCCGACAGTGCCAATTTTTACACCGAGGTCCTGGAGCCGCTGGGCATGGCGCGCATGGTCGACCGCGAAGCGACCGTCGGCTTCGGCAAGAAGTATCCGGAATTCTGGCTTAACGCGCGCCCGGACATGATGCCGGTCGATGACGGCACCGGACATCACGTATGCTTGCGTGCGCCGTCGAGGGAAGCGGTGATCGCGTTCTACGAGCGTGCCATCGACTACGGCGGCCACGGCGACGGCCGGCCGGGCGAACGCCAGGCGGCGATGGCTAGTTATTTCGGTGCCTTTATCCGCGACCCGGACGGCAACAAGATCGAGGCGGTGACGTTTCCGCGCGATTGATGCACCGGTTGCGGTTTGAGACGCCATAGGGCCGCTTATTTTTGCGGACATCGGCGTGCCGACTCGCGTTATATTGGTTTTTGAGATGAAAGAGGATGACGACGTCGCGGCGATTTTTCGGACGATCGAACTCGATTCGCTCGTCGTTCCGGTCACACGTGCAATTTTGGTCGGCGAACAGAAGGAACTGTATCGGTACTGGACCGAACTGCGTGGCCGGCATTTCGCGCCGCCGTGGGAGGCGTTCGATTTCGACCGGGCGCCGAAGCGACTGGTGCCGCATTTCGCGGCCGTCGAGGTGCGCCGTGACCCGCTCGATTTCGTCTTCGTCCATTGGGGCTGCGGCCGGACGAAAATGCAGCGCACGGACTATACCGGCAGATCGGTTCGCGATTTCTGGCCCAGCGGCATTGCCCGGAAGGCGATCCGCGAAAATTGCGAAATCATCGCCAGGCGGACGGCGCTCTGTACCCAGAACATGAAATTGAAGGGAACGGGCGGAGAGGTGTTCGACTACCAGCTCATGCGCCTGCCGTTCAGCGACGACGGCACGCAAGTCAGCCATATCCTGACCGCCGGTCTCTACGACGAAAATGTTATCGGCAAGGCATTCGAACTCTGAATTGCCGGTCCGCCGGGCACCGATGCTAGGCGGTGCCGGTCGGCGCCGGGAGTTCTGCGAGGATGTCGTCGGTTTCGGTGTCGCTGGGCTCGTTTCCGCTGTCGATGATGCGGCGCATGGACTCAAGATAGCGTCGCGCGCCCTCGCGTGGCAGTTTCTCCGCATCCTGGGCGGCGACGAGATAGTCCTCGAACGCTTCCGATATTCGCGTCACCGACATGAAGCCGAAGCTGCCGGCCATGCCCTTGAGCGAGTGCGCGATCTCTTTGATCTCCGCCGCCTGCCTGCCATCGGCGCTGCCGTCGATGGCCCGCAGGGCGTTGTCGATGGCGTCCAGCTTGGTCTGTGCGGTTTCGACGAAGCGCGCGCGCAGCGTGCTGACGATCGGATTGATGTCCTGATTATTCGCCATGCCGGTCGTGGGTGACTTTCTTCCGTTTCGAAAACGACGTGTCACATAGGGGGAATCCCGGCCAAGGGTCAATAAAAAGGGCATTTCCGTGAATACGTAATTTCCACCGCCGTGACGGGTCTGGGATAGTGCGGGAAGGCGGCGCGACCGCTATAGTGCCCCCGGATCGAGGGAGTTTTCATGCGTGGACGGCATGACGAAAGCGTCATTCTGGTTTTGTGGGCGGCGGCGGTCGCGGTGTCGGCGATCGGTCCCACCGACCGGCTGACGTGGGGGCTGGAGGTGGCGCCGGTGCTGATCGCGGCGCCGCTGATCTGGTTCACGAAAACGCCGTTTCCGTTGACCCGTATCCTCTTGTGGTGCGGGTTCGGGCACGGCCTGATCCTGATCATGGGCGGACATTATACCTATGCCGAGGTGCCGCTCGGTTTCTGGCTGCAGGACACGTTCGGGTTCGACCGCAATCCCTACGACCGCATCGGCCATCTGGCGCAGGGCTTCGTGCCGGCGCTGCTGACCCGGGAAATCCTGATCCGCAAGACGCCGCTCCGGCCCGGCAAGATGGTGTTCTTGCTGTGTTGCGCCGTACCGCTGGCGTTCAGCGCATTTTACGAGCTGCTTGAATGGTGGGCGGCGCTGGCGATGAACCAGGACGCGGACGCGTTCCTCGGCACCCAGGGCGACCCGTGGGATACGCAGGCCGATATGTTCATGGCGCTGATCGGTGCCGCCGCCGCGCTGGTGCTGCTGGCGCGATTGCATGACCGTCAGGTCGAGGAGGTCCGGTCATGACACGAAAGCTGTGCATCGCCGGCACCGGCTTTTTCAGTCAATTCCATTACGAGGCGTGGTCGCGCCTCGACGTCGAGGTAGTCGGCATCTGCTCGCTCGACCGGGAAAGCGCGCAGAAGACCGCGGCGGATTTCACCGGGGCCAAGGTGTTCGAGAACTTCGAGCAGATGCTGGACGTGACCGACCCGGATCTCGCCGACATCGTCACGCCGCCGCCGACACATCTGGAATTCGTCACGGCGTGCATCCGGCGGGGTATTCCGACGATCTGCCAGAAACCCTTCTGCGGCGGGCTCGAGGATGCGGAAAAGGCGGCGGCGCTTGCGGACGAGGCCGGCGTGCCGCTGATCGTGCACGAGAACTTCCGCTTCCAGCCCTGGTTCGAGGAAATCGCCGGGATGCTGAACGCGGGCGTGCTGGGCGACGTCTACCAGGGCACGTTCCGCCTGCGCCCCGGCGACGGGCAGGGGCCGGACGCGTACCTCGACCGTCAGCCCTATTTCCAGAAGATGCCGAGGCTACTGGTGCACGAGACGCTGGTGCACCTGATCGACGTGTTCCGCTACCTGTTCGGTGAGGTCGTCGAAGTCTTCGCCGACCTGAGAAAGCTCAATCCGGTCATCGCGGGCGAGGACGCGGGGATCATTCTCCTGAGCTTCGAGGATGGGCGTCGCGCCGTCATCGACGGCAACCGGCTCGTCGACCACGCGGCGCGGAACCGCCGCCTCGTCATGGGCGAAATGTGGGTCGAGGGATCGGCCGGCGTGCTCAGGCTCGACGGTGATGCGCGGCTATACCGGCGCCCGTTCGGCGACAACGGCGAGTTGCTGGTCGGCTATGACTGGCGCGACAACGGCTATGCGGGGGATTGCGTCTACCGGCTTTGCCGCCACGTGCTGGAGTGCCTGGAGAGCGGCGAGACACCGCCCAACACCGCTCGCGATTATCTTGCCAATTTGCACGTCGTCGAAGCGGTCTACCGTTCGGCCGCCGAGGGACGGCGTGCCGCCCCGCGCAACGTTTAGGGGGAACGCACGGACCGGGCACGCCGTCACAGGGGGCGGGAGCGTCTATTTTTCTTCGGCGATCATCAACGCCGTGGTGGCATCTACCTTGGCTGCGGCGGAATTCTGAAGGGCCCGGTTGACCTTGTCTTCGAGGGCCTGCAGGCGCTGTTCGGTGTCGACCGATGTACAGGCGCCGAGGCTCGCGAGCATGGCGACGGCGGCGGCGGATTGAATGGCTTTGCGGAACATGTACTTCTCCTCACTCGTCTGCGAACCGGCGCCCCGGCACCGGTGTCTTCGGGTGCAAAGTACCCGTGCCATGTGACGGTCTTTTTGCGGTTTGGTGCCGGCGGCGTGACGATTGGGTTACGGTATCCGTCAGGCCGTGGATAAGTCGCGGGCGACGTCGATCAGCGCCTTGACGGTGCGGCGTCTGGCGCTGCGCTTGATGCAGACCAGCGTATCCAGGTTGGTTTCGCGAAGATCGCGGATGGCCAGCCCGGTGACGCGGTCGTCGCCGATGGTCTCGCGTTCCTGCATGAAGCCGATGCCGAGGCCGTGCGCGGCGGCTTCCTTGACCGCCTCGCGGCTGCCCAGTTCCATGACCGGGTCGATACGGATCTTTTTCTTGGCGAGCGCGCGTTCCAGCGTGCGCCGGGTCATCGAGCCGGATTCCCTCAGAATTACCGGACGCCCGTCGAGATCGGCGAGGCCGATATCCTTCTTCTTCGCCCACGGATGCGAGGCCGCGACCACGGCGACCATGCTCTGGCGCAGGACCGGGACCCGCACCAACCGGTCGTTGGCGGGCGGGTTGGCCAGGAGCGCGGCGTCGACGCGCTGGCTCATGACGTCGTCCAGCGTCTCGTCGGCGTTACCGAGCGTCATCGAAACTTCGATCCCCGGATAGCGCGACCGGTATTCGGAAATCAGGTCGAGCGCCACGTGCGGGCCGTCTGCCGAAATCGCGATGTGGCCGTGCTGCAATGCGCCCGTGCCGCCCAGGAACGCGGCGATATCGGCCTCGTCCTCGAACATGCGGGTGGTGAGCCGGTAAAGCTCCCGGCCGTCATGAGTCAGCGTGACGCCGGACTTGCCGCGATTGAAGAGCGTCAGACCGTAGGCGTCCTCCAGCGCCTGCACGTGCAGGGTCACCGCCGGCTGGGTCACGTTCAGCGCGTCGGCGGCGCGGCTCACGCTGCCCTCGCGGGCGACGGCGTGAAAGGCGCGGAGCTGAATGTACTTCAAAAGCCGTTCCTCATTTTTTTAGTTATAAGTTTTTATGATAAAAAATTCCATAAATATTAATTGGACTGTCAAACGGCGGTGCGGGAAAATGCCAACCCATCGCGCCATTATTCGTGAGGACAGATCCCATGCCGGACGCGCCCGCCCAGAAGACCGACGCCATCGGCGCCATCGACATCCCGATCGTGCGCGCCACGCCGGAGAACCTGGAAGGGCTCGGCGTGATGATCTCCGACCCGGACGAGATCGCGGTCGAGATCGTCAAGTGGCCGCAGCCGGGCTGGCGCGAACTCGACCCCGGTACCGGCGACGAGGGCGGCACCACCGAGGGCCTGTTCGAGTTCTGGTGGGAGAACAACGTCCTCAGCGCCCGCAACGAAGCCGTCAACGACCAGTACACCATGGCCGCCGACGCGCGCTGGCCGGAGGCGTTCGATCCGGACGTCGCGAAAACCATTTCCGAAGCGGACGAAGACCGCAAGGCGGCGCTGCTGTTTCACGCCAACTATCACCCGGACGGTGGGCAGCTTTTCTTTCCGATGACGCAGTCGCCTTTCGTCGCGCCGCTGGCACCGCCGTCGGGAGACGACGTCCGGCCCGACGACTTTACCGCCTATTGGTTCGACGGCACCCAGGGGCTCTACATCCATCCGAACGTCTGGCACGAGACCATGCTGCCGACCGTGAAGCGCGCCACTTTCTTCGACCGCCAGGGCAAGGTGCATGCGCGCATCAGCGTCGATTTCCCGGGCGAGTTCGGCGCCTATCTCCGCGTTCCCATGATTCTCGAGGACTGACAAAGATGACCGAAGTGACCGTCGACACCATTCTCGAAGCGCTCGAAACCGCGGGTCAGGTGCCCTACGGCACCGAGCCCGTCACCGAGCTCGAGCACGCACTGCAGATCGCCGACATCGCCGACGAGATGAGCGGCGACGAGGAACTGATCCTCGCCGCGCTGCTGCATGACATCGGCCGCGTTGCCGTGCGCCAGGACGAAATCTCCGATACCCTGGTGCCCGACCACATGGGCAAGACGTTGGACGGCGCGCGCGGCCATGACGAGGCCGGCGCCGACCTGCTCAAGGATCGATTTTCCGACCGCGTTCTGGCCGGTGTCCGCATGCACGTCGCCGCCAAGCGTTATCTGTGCACGGTCGAACCGAAATACCGCGACAGGATTTCCGGCGGTTCCGAAACCACGCTCAGGATGCAGGGCGGGTTGATGAACGATGCGGAACTCGATGCCTTCCGCGCCACGCCCTATTCGGAGGACGCGGTGCAGATCCGCCGCTGGGACGACATGGCCAAGACGCCGGGCAAACCGACGCGCCCGCTGGAGTACTGGCGCGACATGATGGCCCGGCACATGAAGCCGTAACACCCGCGATTGACCGTGCCATGTCGCGCGGGGAAACTCGCGCATGGCATCGACCATCGTCATTCAATCCCACAGGGAAAATGCGCCCGGCATCGTCGCCCGCGCCACCGCAAGCGTGCGCGCGTGGGCGGACGCGAATGGTTTCGACTACGCCCTCAAACACGATGAGTTGTTCAATCTGATCCCGCCCGCGTGTCTTGAAGCGGCGGGCGCACGGAAACAAATGGCTGCCGATATCGCGCGCCTGGCGTGGACGCAACAGCTTCTCGACGACGGCCGCGACCGGGTCGTCTGGCTCGACGCCGATATTTACGTGTTCGATCCGGCGGCGCTCTCTGTCGGCGTGCCGGACGGCTACGCCTTCGGGCGCGAGCGCTGGGTGCAGCCCGGCAAGGACGGCAGGCTGAAGGTCTTCAACAATGTCCACAATGCGCTTCTGGTATTCACGCCGAAGGGCCGCGCCACGCTCGATTTCTACCGCGAGCAGGCGGAACGGATACTGCTTGGCGCCGGGCCCGACGTGCCTGCGCAACTCGTCGGGCCGAAGCTGCTGACGGCACTCCACAACGTCGTCGGGTTTCCTTTGATCGGCAGTGTCGGCATGGCGAGCCCGCGCGTCATCGATGATCTCGCCCGGGGCGGCGGCGAAGCATGGGACATGATGCGGGCCGCGCACGGGGACGGTCTTGCCGCGCTCAACCTCTCGACCTCGCTTCTCGGCACAGTCACGGACGGCGTCGATGTGACGGAAGATTTGCTGGAACGGGCGGTGGAGGCGTTGGCATCAACCTAACTCGTCATCCTGAACTCGATTCAGGATCCATGGCATGCTTCGAGACGCTTCGCTCCTCAGCATGAGGTTATATACTCTTGTCCTCGTCCTGAGGAGGCCGTAGGCCGTCTCGAAGGATGGGCCCTGAATCGAGTTCAGGGCGACGGGCGGGGCCGGTTTGTACATGTTTCCTCGCCCCGATAAGTGTTTTAGCATCTCCCCATGCTCGATCCCGAGACGCTTGCCATCGTTTTCGCCACGTTCCTGCTCGCGGGCACGGTCAAGGGCGTGATCGGTCTCGGGTTGCCGTCGATATCACTGGCGTTGCTGACCGTTGCCGCCGATCTGCCGACCGCGATGGCGCTGCTCCTGGTGCCGTCGTTCGTCACCAACCTGTGGCAGGCGGTGGTGGGCGGCAACGGCGCCGTCATCCTGCGCCGTCTGTGGCCGTTCATGCTGATGGCGACGGTATGCGTCTGGCTCGGCGCGGCGGCGCTGACGCGGGTCGATCTGTCGCTGTTGTCGGCGTTGCTGGGCCTGTTGCTGGTCAGCTACGCCGGTCTCGGTCTGGGCGGGATCAAACTCACCATTCAGCCGGCGCGGGAAGCCTGGGCCGGGACCCTGATCGGCGCCACCAACGGCGTGCTGACCGGCATGACCGGCTCGTTCGTGGTGCCCGGTGTGATGTTCCTGCAGGCGATCGGCCTGCCGCGCGACATGCTGATCCAGGCCATGGGGATGCTGTTCACGGTCTCGACCGTGGCGCTCGGCGTCGCGCTCGGCGGTAACGGCATGCTGAGCATGGACCAGGGCGTGCTGTCGGCATCCGGTGTGCTGCCCGCCATTGCCGGCATGATGATCGGCCAGCGGCTCAGGCAGAAACTTTCCGAAGACCTCTTCAAACGCGTCTTCTTCTGGGCGCTGCTGGTGCTCGGGTTCTACATCGCCGCCACGGCGCTTGGGGGCCGGCTCTGATGGAGGGCGCGTCGACCGACGTCATGAGCGCGCTGGCGCTGGCGATGGGTGCGGCCTGGGCCAGCGGCATCAATCTTTACCTGGCGGTGCTGCTGATCGGCGGGCTCGGCGCGGCGGGCGTCGTCGACCTGCCGCCGGATCTCGCCGTTATCCAGTCACCGCCGGTGTTGGCGACGGCGGCCGTCCTTTACGCCATCGAGTTCCTGGCCGACAAGGTGCCGGGCATCGACAGTCTGAACGACGCGCTGCATACCTTCATTCGCATCCCGGCCGGCGCGCTGCTGGCGATGGGTAGTGTCTCCGGCGTCGCCGAGCCGTGGCAGGCGGCGGCCGCGCTGGTGCTGGGCGGCGCCGTGGCCGCAAGTTCGCATGCCGCCAAGACCGGTGGGCGCGCCATCATCAACACGTCGCCGGAGCCGTTCTCGAACTGGTTCGCTTCCATCTTCGAGGATGTCATCGTCGTCATCGGGCTGCTGCTGGCGCTGTTCAAGCCGGCCTTTTTCCTGATCTGGATGGCGCTTTTCGCGCTGCTGCTGATCTGGCTTTTACCGAAGCTGTGGCGCGGCCTGCGGGCGATCTGGGCGCGGGTGCAGGGCTGGCGCGCGGGCGGTGCCGGCACCGGCCTCGCCGCCAGCTTCCGCGGCCCGCCGTCCGGCGGTTCTGCCGATCAACCGCCGGCGACCCGGCCCTGAGGGGGGACGCGTGATCCGGCGCCTTCCGATTCTTCTTGTTGTATGCGTGGCGCTGGCGCCGCCGGCACCGGTCCGCGCACAGACCGACGAAATCGTCCTGCTGCCGTATCCGGACCGGATAGGGGCGCTGAAAGCGCCGGTCAATGTCACCATGCGTTACGGCGCCGCGCCGCCGCGCAAGTTCGTCACCGATATTGTCTGGGGGCCGGAGAAGGCGCCCGGCCTCTATCGGTTGAACGCGCAGGGGACGGTCGAGGTCGTGAAGGGCAAGGACGGCCCGGTGATGAAGCTGGAGCGCGATGCCACCACCTTCACCTTCGGTCCCAAGACGGCCGAGAAGCGCGACGCCGGGACCATCACCGCGCAGATCACGCCAAAGGGCGGTTTCCGGCGTATCGAGCTCGATATCCCCGGGCTCGATACCAAGGCGCACCGGGCACAGTTCGGACGCCTCGGCACCGGCTTGATCGACACCGGTCGGGTGCCGCCGTTCGAGCGCCTGCAGACCCGCGCCGGGCCGGACGACAGCGGTGGCGGCACGCAGCTGAAGCGCGAAAAGGAGGCGCGCATCGAAATCCTTGAGGCGATGCAGCCAATGCTCGGCTTCGTGCTGGATACCGGGGGCGGGCTTTCGACCGGTTCGCGGTTGACGGTACTGCGCCGCGACCTCGGCGATCTGTTCCGCGACGCGGGACCGATCCCGCTCCGCGTCGAGGGCAGCGTCGTCGGCTTGTCGGAGATCGACAACCGCCGCTTCCTTGTTTTGAAGCTCGACCGTGCCGAAATGGCGCCGCCGATGCGGGCCCATGTCGACGGTTACGCGATGATCGACATCGATACTGCGCTGCCGGAAACCGTGGTCGCGAGAATCCAGCTCGTCATTCTGCAGGGCACCGACACCACCGTGTTCGACTTCGTCGAGCGCCGCGCCCTGGTGCCGGAGCCGGAAAAACCGCAGTAGGGGGGCGCGCGCACATAGTACAATGATCGTCATTCCGGCACCCTCTTTCGCGGACGCAGGCTCCAGCCGGAATCCAGAAAACCGTCTAGACTTTGCATATCTCGTTGCATGGAAAAACAAGGCTATGTCTACATCCTCGCCAGCCGCCGAAATGGAACGCTTTATACAGGTGTGACATCGGACCTTGTCCGACGTGCGTGGGAACACCGCGAGGGCGTGTCGCCCGGTTTCGCGAGAAAGTATGGCTGCAAAACACTCGCCGACTTCGAGGCTTTTGACGATATTGCCAACGCCATTCAGCGGGAGAAAGCCGTCAAGGAATGGAAACGAGCATGGAAGCTGCGCCTGATCGAACGGCTGAACCCGGCTTGGCGTGACCTGTGGGATGATATTTCCTCGCCTTAGACCAGGCCTGCCGCTCTGGACCCCGGCCTTCGCCGGGGCGACGGATAAAACGAGTATCGTCATTCCGGCGCATGCCGGAATCCAGAGCAACTGGTGAGATGAGTGCCGAGTGGAGTTGATCACCACCCCTGGGCCCCGGTGTCCGCCGGAGCGACGGGAGAGCAGCCAGACGAACGCATCAAACCTTTCCCATTCCCGCGCCAGTCGCTAACTTGCACGCACTATGGCTTATGAACGGATCGCATTCGTCGCTGCGCCGACGCCGGAAGCCGCCGAGGCGCGGGTCCGCCTCGCGCGCCTTTACGGCAATGTCGGCGTCGACGAGGCCGACGTGATCGTCGCACTGGGTGGCGACGGCATGATGCTGCACACCGTTCACGACCTGATGTACAAGGACGTGCCGATCTACGGCATGAACCGGGGCTCGGTCGGGTTCATGATGAACGAGTACGCCGAGGAGGGGTTGCCGGAACGTCTCGCCAAGGCCGAGGTGATCAAGCTGCATCCGCTCAGAATGGAAGCCACCGACACCGAGGGCCGTGTACACGACCATCTCGCCATCAACGAGGTGTCACTGCTCAGGGAAACCCGCCAGGCGGCGCGCATCCGGATCATCGTCGACGGGGTCGCGCGCCTGGACGAGATGATGTGTGACGGCGTGCTGGTGGCGACGCCCGCGGGGTCGACCGCCTATAACCTGTCGGCGTCCGGGCCGATCATCCCGCTCGGCAACGAGTTGCTGGCGCTGACGCCGATCTCGGCGTTCCGGCCCCGGCGCTGGCGCGGCGCGCTTTTGCCGGCCAAGGCCAAGATCACCTTCGAGGTACTGGAACCGACCGACCGCCGGGTCAGCGCGACGGCCGACTTTCATGAGGTCCGGAACGTGGCCAGCGTCAACATCTCGCAGGCCGGGAACGACACGCCGCGCCTGCTGTTCGATCCGGAACACAATCTTGAGGAACGGGTACTCCGGGAGCAGTTCAGCGCGTGAGTGCCTACGAGGAAGCCGAAGACCGCCCGGATAAAACGGATACCCGCACCTGGAAGGAGACCCTGCCCGTCGTGCTGGCGACGCTGGCGTGGGGCTCGGCCGGCGGCTGGCTGTTCTCGCTCGCCGGCATACCGCTGGCGTGGATGATCGGCTCGATGCTGTTCACGGCGACCCTCGCCGTCGCCGGTGTGCGCCTCAAGGGGCCGGGTAAGTCGCGCGCCATCATGATCACGGTGCTCGGCGTGATGCTCGGCAGCGCCTTCACGCCCGACATCGTCGAACAGGCCGGAAGCTGGGTCTTTTCCATCGTCATTCTGCTGATTTTCGTCGTCGTCGTGACGGCGCTCCTGACCTGGGGGTTCCAGAAGTTCGCCGGCATGCCGAAGCGGGAATCGCTGCTGGCGGCGACGCCGGGCGGTTTTGGCGAGATGATCCTGATCGCCGAGAGCTACGGCATCGACGTGCGCTCGATCTCGCTGATCCACGCGACGCGGGTCATGTTCACGGTGATGCTGATCCCGGTCTATTTTCGCGTCTTCGAGGGCTATACCCCGCCCGACGTGTCGCCCATGGGCGCCATCGGCGACATGGGGCTAGAAGACGGTCTGATCCTCGCCGCCTGTGCGGCGACGGGCTATTTCGGCGCCAAGCGGCTCGGCATCCCGGCGGCGGCGCTGATGGGGCCGATGTTCATCAGCGCCATCGTGCACTTCATGGGATGGACCCAGGCCAAGCCGCCGGGGGAACTGGTCAACCTGGCGCAGATCGTCATCGGTACTAACGTCGGCTGCCGCTTCGTCGGCGTCGAACGGCGGCAACTGATCAACCCGGTCGGCGTCGGCATCGTCGGCGCGGCGATCACGCTGGGCCTGGCCATGGGGGCGGCGGAGGCGCTGCATCAGTTGACGCAGCTCGACTATCACGCGCTATGGATTTCCTTCGCACCGGGCGGGCTCGCCGAAATGACGCTGATCAGCCTCGCCATGGACATCGACACGGCGTTCGTCTCGACGCACCACATCGTGCGTATTCTGTTCATCGTCATGGCGATCTCGGTGGTGACGCGGGTGCTGTTCGGCAAGCCGGACCACGACCAGCAGTAGCCGGCCTCCTCACCTGTCCTCTCCTCTACACGTGGAGGAGAGGGACTCACGTATCAGCGCACGTACCACACTAACCCCTCTCCCCCTTCAAGGGGGAGAGGTTGGGTGAGGGGGCTTAACATCTAACGGTTTAGCCACAGCAACCCGGTGCGCCGCCTTCCTGAACAGGCGGGCAGGGCGTATCTGCGTAGGAACAATAAACGCAGCAGTCACCGGACCTGGGCTTCAGCACCGCGCCGCAGCCCTTGCAGTCGTAGAAATACTGACACGCGTCGGTCGGCATGGTCTCGGTTTCTGCGTGCCCGCATTCGGGGCAGGTGATCTTCGATTGCCGTGTTGCCATGCGGCGATTTTATCAGTGATCCGCGCCGACCGCATCCGCGACATGTTCGAAGCCGTCGCGCTTGAGGAGCCCGGCGAGCGACCGGCAGATGCGGCCCGCGAGCGACGGCCCCTCGAACACCATGCCGGAATAAATCTGCACCAGCGATGCCCCGGCGCGGATTTTCGCATACGCATCGGCCCCGGACGCGACGCCGCCGACGCCGACGATCGGCACCCGGCCCTCGGTCGCAGCATGGAAATCCGCAACGACGCGGGTCGCCAGATCCTTGAGCGGCTTGCCCGACAGCCCGCCCGCTTCGTTCCGGAGCGGGTTTCGTAGGGTTTCCGGCCGCGTGATCGTGGTGTTGGTGGCGATCAGGCCATCGACCGCGCCGGTCATGGCGACGGCGGCGATGTCGGTGATATCCGCGTCGGTCAGGTCCGGCGCGACCTTGACCAGCAGCGGCGGCCGGGTCTCGGGAATGGTGCGTTCGAGCGTGTCGCGCACGCGGTCGATCAGGGTTTCCAGTTCGGCCCGACTTTGTAGCGCGCGCAAGCCCGGCGTGTTGGGGCTGGAGACGTTGACGACGATGTAATCCGCGAAGCGGGCCAGCTTCTCGATCCCGACCACGTAATCCGCCGCCGCGTCCTCGGTGTCCTTGTTCTTGCCCAGATTGACGCCGATCACGCCGAGCTGGCGCGACGGCGGCAGGTGCGACAGGTTCCATGCGGCATGGTCCGCGCCCTTCGAGTTGAAACCCATGCGGTTGACCACGGCCTCGTCCTCGTCGAGGCGAAACAGGCGCGGTTTCGGATTGCCGGGCTGCGGCCGGGGCGTGACAGAGCCGATCTCGACGAAGCCGAAGCCGAGGGCAAGCGCCTGCATCGGCACGTCGGCGTCCTTGTCGAAGCCGGCGGCGAGGCCGATCGGGTTGCGAAAACTGCGGCCCCAGAGTTCCGTTTCCAGGACCGGGTCGTCGTAGGGGACGCCCGAGACCAGCCTGTACTTGAGCGCCTTGAGCGCAAGGTGATGCGCCGTTTCCGGCTGCAGCGGCCGGATCAGCGGCCTCAGCAGGCTGTAGGCGTCCACCCTTTATTTCTCCGCCAGCGACGGCTCGGGAAAGCCGGGCGGAAACACATGAATGCCGTCTTCGTCCATCGGCAGCGGCACGGTCTCGATCACCGCGTCCGGGTCGAGCGGGCCGTAAAGATGCGGAAACAGGTCGCCGCCGCGCGACGGCTCCCACTTGAGCGCGTCGCCCAGTTGCTTCGTCTTGACGCAGAGCAGCAGGATGCCCGGCTGGCCGCGGCGGTGCTTGGCCGCCGACGTCCACACCTGCTTCTTGGTCGAGAAATGAATGAAGCCGTCCGCCTTGTCCTGGCTGGAGCCGTCGTAGCGCCCCTCGGCCAGCGCCAGCGCCCATTCCTCGGCACGGCACATGTGATAGATGACATCGTCGCTCATGGCGGGCAAAGTACCGAACGCATGCCCACCTGACAACGCGCAACGGGAGAATTTCATGAGCACCCATTCCATCAACGTCGACGAACGCCTGCGCGCGTACATGCTGGATGTGTCGCTGCGCGAGCATCCGGTTATGAAGGCCCTCAGGGACGAGACGGCATCGCACGAAATGGCGCGGATGCAGGTCTCGCCGGAGCAGGGGCAGTTGATGCAGATGCTGGTCCGCATGATGGGCGCGACACGCTGTATCGAGGTCGGCACGTTCACCGGTTATTCGGCTCTCGCCGTGGCGTTGGCGCTGCCGGACGACGGTGTGCTCGTCGCCTGCGACATCTCGGATGAATACACGAAAATCGGCATCCCGTTCTGGGAGAAGGCCGGGGTCCGGAAAAAGATCGACCTTCGCATCGCGCCGGCGACGGAGACGCTGGACGCGATGATCGCGGCGGGCGAAAGCGGCGCCCATGATTTCGCCTTCATCGACGCCGACAAGCCGGGTTATCCGGATTACTTCGATCGCTGCCTGACGCTGATCCGTACCGGCGGTGTGATCGCGGTCGACAATATCTTCATGGGTGGCGGCGTCGCCGACCCGGACGCCGACGGCGGCAACGTCGTCGCCATGCGCAACTTCAACGCGCTGATCAAGGACGACGACCGCGTCGAGATCTCGACCATCCCCATCGGTGACGGGCTGACGCTGGCAAGGAAGGTATAATCCATCTTGAAGTTCACCCCCTCACCTAACCTCTCCCCCTAAGAGGGGGAGAGGGATGGGTAGAACGGGGCATAAACGCGAGAGTCCCTCTCCTCCACGAAGTGGGGGAGAGGACAGGTGAGGGGGCTTGTCCCTTACTTGTCCTGCCAGTCGGCCTTGCGCTTGTCGGCGAACGCCGCCATGCCTTCCTTCTGGTCCTCGGTGGCGAAGGCGGCGTGGAACACGCGGCGCTCGAACAGGATACCCTCGGCGAGGGTGGTTTCGTAGGCGCGGTTGACCGATTCCTTGACCATCATGGTCGTGGTCTTGGACATGCCGGCGATGGCGGCGGCGGTCTTGAGGGCGTCGTCGAGCAGTTCGGCGGCAGGCACGACGCGCGACGCCAGGCCCGAACGTTCGGCCTCGTCGGCGTCCATCATGCGGCCGGTCAGGCACATCTCCATGGCCTTCGACTTACCGACGAAACGGGTCAGGCGCTGCGAGCCGCCGGCGCCCGGCAGAATGCCCAGCTTCACTTCCGGCTGGCCGAACTTGGCGCCGTCGCCAGCGAGGATGAAGTCGCACATCATCGCCAGTTCGCAGCCGCCGCCGAGCGCGAAGCCGTTGACGGCCGCGATCACCGGCTTGCGGCACTTGGCGACCCGTTCCCAGGTCGAGATGAAGTTGGACTTGTAAGCGTCCATGTACGATTTGGCCTGCATCTCCTTGATGTCGGCGCCGGCGGCGAAGGCCTTTTCCGAGCCGGTGATGACGATGCAGCCGATGTCGTCGTCGGCCTCGTAGCCGTCGATGGCGTCGCCGAGCTCGCTGATCAGCGCGTCGTTGAGCGCGTTGAGCGCGTCCGGGCGGTTCAGCGTGATGAGCGCGACGCCGTCGTCTTTCTTCTCGGCGGTGATGTTTTCGTAACCCATGAAATGCTCCTCGGTCTCGGGAATATCGGTGCGCATTCGGTCAGCGCGACCCACCGGTTTTGGCATACCGGGACCGGAAGGGAAAGCATTTGTTCGCAGGTGCGAAACGGCGCAGGGGCTCAGGAGCCGCCGTTTTCCGCGTATTTCTTGCAATCCCGGTACGCGATTGCCGCATTGCCGAGAAACATCTCTTCCATGTGATAGGTCTGCTCGATCTGGCGGCCGAGGTCGGCGGCCGCGTCCTCGTCGGAGGTCAGGCGAAGCTGCTGGTTCAGTTCGGCGAGCGACCGTTCGCGGTTGCGTTCGATCTCGGCGACCATGGCGTTATAGTCGGCCTCGCACTCGGCGACGGTGACGCGGGCTTCGGCGGTGCCGGCGGGCAGCGCCACGAGGGCGGCAATAATCAGGAACCGTTTCATGGCCGGCATGGAAACCGACGCGGGCGGCATCGTCAATTCATTTCCGGAACGGATCGCGGTATGTTGACCCATGCGCCGGATTGCCGTCATTGCTGCCGTCCTGCTGCTGGGTCTCGCCCCGGCGGCACCGGCGCGCGCCGACACCACGGCGGACTGCGGCCGGTTCTACCTGAAATACAATGCCGAGACCGGGCAGATGGAATGCGTCGGCGGCAAGCGCAAGCGGGCGTCGGGCCGCAGTACGGCCTCGCTGGCGCGCGATCTCGGCCGCGACGTGCGGCGGCTGCAGGCGGTGGTCGGTCAGGCTGAACAGCTTCTCGGACCCGGCGAGGATCTGACCCAGGACGTCGAGCGGCGGATCCAGGAACTGCTGACCGAAGCGCGCCAGCGCACCCGCGAGATCCAGCGCAAGAGCCGCGAGCTGGTGCAGGAACAGCGCACCCGGCAGCAGGCACTGGCCTCCGAACAACGACAGATCCTGCAGGTGCAGGCGCAGCTTGCCCGCGAACTGGATCAGAAACAGCGCGCGCTGACGCAGCAACTCATCGCCGAGCAGCGCTCGCGCACGCAGGAATTGCTGAGGGGCAGTCAGTAGCGACACGCATCCGCAAGCATGTCCCCCCGGCGACAGTCGGAGACACCTAGCCGCTGGCGCCCGGCACCATTGCGCGTTACATTTACGGCGGTTTCAACCTGTGGCCAGAGGATCGTGAACGATGCTGAAAGTCGGTGACAAACTTCCGGACGGCACACTCATGCAGTGGAACGGATCAGAGATCGTGTCGGCGTCCGTCGCGGATATTTTCGAGGGCAGTGACGTGCTTGCGGTCGGTGTCGTCGGCGCCTTCACGCCGGTCTGCGCCGGGAGCCATATCGTCGAATATGTGCCGATGGTCGATCTGTTCAAGCAGACCGGGCACGTCAACAGGATCATCTGCGTCAGCGCAGCCGACCCGTTCGTGATGCACGCCTGGGGCGACAATATCGGCGCCGGGGGAAAGATCGAGATGTGGAGCGATCCGGACGCGGCCTTCGCCAAGGCGATCGGCATCACCGCCGATTTCAGCGCGCTGGGTCTCGGCATCCGCTCCGGCCGGTTCAGTCTCGTCGCCCACGACCGAGAGGTCACGACCCTGAACGTCGAGGACGATCCGGGTGTCGTGACGGTGTCCGGCGCGGAAAAAATGCGCGAACAACTGGCGGCCTGACGGCGGATTTGTCCCTAGCCGACAGCGCTTTGCCCCGCCCTTGGATTGAGCGGCAGGTTGAAGTTGCACGTGAGTCTCTCCCATCATGAAGCGGGGGAGAGGGGAAGGGCCTTACCCGCCGGTCATCGACATGTGGCGGCCGACGGCGGGTTTGGCGTCGCGCCGCTCGATGATGAAGTCGTGGCCCTTGGGCTTGCGGCCGATGGCCTCGTCGATGGCGGCGTCCAGCAGCGCGTCGTCGTCGCTCGCACGGAGCGGCTTCCTGAGATCCGCCGCGTCCTCCTGGCCCAGGCACATATAAAGCGTGCCGGTGCAGGTCAGGCGCACCCGGTTGCAGCTTTCGCAGAAATTGTGCGTCAGCGGCGTGATGAAGCCGAGGCGCTTGCCGGTCTCGCCGATCTCGGTATAGCGCGCCGGGCCGCCGGTCTTGTAGGGAATGTCGGTCAGCGTCCAGCGTTTCTCGAGATCCTGGCGGACCTGCGACAGCGGCAGGTACTGGTCGACCCGGTCCTCGCCGATGTCGCCCAGCGGCATGGTCTCGATCAGCGTCAGGTCGAAATCGTTCTCGCCGCACCAGCGGATCATGTCGTCGAATTCGGGCGCGTTGAGATGCTTGAGCGCGACGGCGTTGATCTTGACCTCAAGCCCGGCCTTCTTGGCGGCGGCGAGGCCGGCCATGACCTTTTCCAGTTCGCCCCAGCGGGTCGCCTCGCGGAATTTCGCCGGGTCGAGCGTGTCGACGGAAACGTTGATGCGCCTGACCCCGGCGGCCACAAGATCGTCGGCGTAGCGCGGCAACTGGCTGCCGTTGGTGGTCAGCGTCAGCTCGTCGAGCGCGCCGGTATCCAGGTGCTTTCCCAGGTTATTGATCAGCGACATGATGTTGCGGCGGACCAGCGGTTCGCCGCCCGTCAGGCGCAGCTTGCGCACACCCTTGCGGATGAACGCGCCGCACAGACGCTCCAGTTCCTCGAGGCTCAGCACGTCCTTTTTCGGCAGGAACGTCATGTCCTCGGCCATGCAGTAGACGCAGCGGAAATCGCAGCGGTCGGTGACCGAGACGCGCAGGTAGCTGACGTGCCGGCCGAACGGATCGATCATCGGCGCGTCGGCGTTGGCTTTGCTCTGGGTCGTGTTGCCGTCCAAGGGGTTCCCGTCCTTTCCTTCGTTGCCCTTAATATAGGGATTTACATGGTTCCCGTCATCCCCATCCGGACATATCGGGATGGATATGTCGCCTCATCCTTCGAGACGGCTTTTCAAGCCTCCTCAGGATGAGGTTAATCAATGAAGCCTCATGCTGAGGAGCCCCGGATCGCTTCCGGGGTGTCTCGAAGCATCAGGCTTCGCCTTCGGTCATGTTGACCCCCATCTCAGGCTTCGCCTTCCGTCAGGCCCTTCTTCTCCATGTCCTGTTTCGCCCTCTCGCGCAGTTCATCGCGTTCGCGCAGGTAATCGTCGGTGGTGCGCGGAACCGGCACCGTGCCGTGCGCCAGCGGGTTCTCGTCCTCGCTGGTCATCTGCACGACGCGGCAGTCCTCGCACATCTTGAGGCGGTCGAGCTTATCCGGGCCCTGGAACATGGCGTGTCCCTTGAGCTTGCTTTCCAGGTGCTCCAGCGATGACTTGGTCGCGAACGGCTTGCCGCAGCGGATACAGAGGAACGGATGCTCTTCCTTGATAACGTGCGCGGTCTTCGCCTCGTCCCGGAAACTGAGCCGGGGCTCGAGCGAAATGACATGCTCGGGGCAGGTGTTGCGGCACAGCCCGCACTGCACGCAGGCATCCTCTACGAAGCTGAGCTGCGGCATGTTCTCGTTGTCGCGGAGCGCGCCCGTCGGGCACGCGCCGACGCAGGCGAGGCAGAGCGTGCAGCCCTCGGTATCGACGTTGACGGCGCCGAACGGCGCGCCGGCGGGCAGTGCGATCTCGTCGACCTGTTCCGGCGCCTTACGGTGCAGGGCATCCAACGACAGCCTGAGGACTGAGCGCTTGCGTCCGGCGCCGGCGACGTCGCCGGCGGGGATCGCGTCGGGCGTCTCATGGTCGTAAAGTGCCGCTTCCAACTGGTCCGGGTCGTCCGGTTCCAGCAACCGCACGCGGCCGGTGCCGTAACCGAGACCGTCGGTGATGGCGTCGACCAGTTCGAAGGTCGCAAGCAGCGTGTCGCGGTCGGCGCGCTTTTGCGGCGGCAGCAGGTACGCGATCTCCGAACAGCCCAGCGCCAAGGCCTGGACGATGCTCTCGAGGCCGACCTGCGTCACCTGATTAACGGCGAACGGGATACAGTTGCCGGGCAGGCCGCGGCCGTGCCGCGCCGCGAGCGCGATGACGTCGCGTCCGAAGGTGCCGTCGTGGATCAAAAGCCGGGGGTCGGTCCCGCCGGCCTTGGTGTAGGTGCCGACGAGCGCGCGCAGGCGGTCGGACAGGCCGTCGCCGGCGGGCAGGTTGTACTTTGCCGCGCCGGTCGGGCAGACCACGGCGCAGAGCCCGCAGCCGGCGCAGATGTAGGGATCGTATTTGACGGTATCGCCGTTCGGTTCGATGGCCCCGGTCGGGCAGATGTCGAGGCACTTGGTGCAACCGGTGATCTGGCTGCGCGAATGCGCGCAGATGCCGGGGTCGTAGTCGACGTAGCGCGGTTTCTCGAATTCGCCGATCATGTCGGTCATGGTGAACAGCGCTTCCATGACCGCGGCCTGGCTGCCGGGGTCGACATGGAAGTAGCCGTCGCGCTTTTCGGGCGCCGGGAAAAGCGGCGCCTTGCCGCGCAGGTCGAGGATGATGTCGCAGGTCGAACTGCCAGTCTCGCCGACGCCGGTGAATTCCAGTTTGTCCTTAGAGGAGGGGAGGGTCGGGCGGAAGTTCTCGACCTCGATCTCGAACTTGCCGAGGTGGCCGCTCGCCGACTTGATGTTGCCGGAAAAGATCGGCATGTCCATGACGCCGGGCGGGCTCGCCTCGGCGCCGCCTTCCAGCACCACGGTCACGTCCATGCGGTCGGCAAGCTTGCGTGCCGCCTCGATCGCCGTGTCGTCGCGGCCCAGCACCAGCACGATTCCGGTCGAGATCATCGAGACCGAGGTCGCTTCGCGGAGATCGAGCGACGCTTCCTTGATCAGCGCTGCCATCTTGGCGGTGACGCCCCTGTCGCCGCCCCGGCCCGCGTCGGACCAGCCGGCAAGCTCGCGGATGTTCATGAAGTCCGCTTCGGGGGCGTTCTCGCCCAGTTCCTCGAGCGCGTCGAGGAACAGCGGCGCCTCCTGGGTGCAGGCGACCAGAATTTCATCCGCGCCCTGCGCCTCGTCGGAAAAGCGATCCAGCTCGGTCCGGCAGAGATGCCTTGCGGGACGCAGCTTGCCGTCGCCGCCGAGCGCCTTGGAGAGCGCGTCGGCGTCTATGCTCATGGTGTCCTCGCACGAACAGACGAAGACGTCCTTGCCGTTCAGCTTCATGGCAATCGTTTCACTCCCTGACAGCCCTCCCGCATATTTCGTGATCTGCCGCGCTTATTTCAATTCGCGGTCTTGTGCAGGCCGGGGCTGTTCCCCGATGATTAGATAACGCATATTGTCCGGAAATAAAGACATATCAAATTTAAGGGTTTAGCGGTTGTTCGCGGAACGGAGTACCGGGTTCTCATGAAAGACCTGATGACCACCAAGGAGGTCGCGGCCTACCTGCGCCTGACGCAGCGCAAGGTCTACGACATCGTCGCCGCCGGGGAGATTCCTTACACCAAGGTCACCGGCAAGTACCTGTTCCCGAAACATCTGATCGACATCTGGCTCGCCAGGTCGTCGATATTTCCGGATATCGCCGCCGCGCACGCCAACCCGCCGCCGCCGGTGATCGTCGGCTCGCACGATCCGCTGCTGGAGTGGGCGGTCCGCAATTCCGGCTGCGAACTGGCGCTGATGCCGGGGGGTAGCCTCGACGGGGTGCAGCGATTTTCGCGTGGCGAGGCGGTGGCGTGCGGCATGCACGTGCTCGACCTGACCGACGGCGGCTACAACGTCGCCCCGGCGGCGGATGCGTCCGCCGGGCTCGACGTGGTGCTGATCGAATGGGCCAGGCGCGAACAGGGACTGATCGTCGCCCGCGGCAACCCGATCCGCATCCGGGGTATTGCCGAGGCCGACGCGGCGGGCGCCAGGTTCGTGCTCCGCGAGGCGCAGGCCGGCAGCCGGGTATTGTTCCAGTATCTCGTCTCCGAGGCCGGGCTCGAATTCGCCGAGCTGGATTTCGCCGACGTGGAGGCGCGCACAGAGACCGACGTCGGGCTCGCCATCGTCGAGGGCCGGGCCGACGCCGGGCTCGGGATTCGCGCCGCGGCACACCAGTACGGCCTCGATTTCGTGCCGCTGCACACCGAACGTTTCGACCTGATGATCCGCCGCCGCGATTATTTCCAGGCGCCGCTGCAGCGCCTGTTCAAGTACTGCGACACGGCGGATTTCAAGGAACGCGCCCGGGACATGGCGGGCTACGACATTGCCGGTCTCGGCACCATTCACTTCAACGCGCCGTGATGCGTCGTTTACGGTCTTGACGACCGTGCCCCCGCACCCGAAGTCTTGGGTGCCGGGAGGGACCAGATGGCCACGACAAAAATGACCGAACAGGAATTCATGGACGCCGCCGCCAATGGCGACGCCGACGCCGTCACGGCCGGGCTCGAACAGGGGCTCAAGCCGGATATCACGGATCAGTACGGCAACACGGCGCTGATGATGGCCTGCGCGCGGGCCCAGGCCGAGGTCTGCCGCGTGCTCATCGAGGCCGGCGCCAGCCCCGAGCACAAGAACCGCTTCGGCCTCGGCCCCCGCAACTGGGTGAGCTGGGCCGAGAACGACGCCAGGATCCGGGCGCTGCTGGGGTAGGGGGAGCCCACTCTTTAGTGCGGTTTGCGGGCCTGGCTGCCACTTTGCGTCAGGGTCCCTCTCCCCTTAAAGGGGAGAGGGATCGGATACCTAACACACTTCGAAACAGTAAACCCGCGACGGCAGGTGATCGCCCAAGGGCGCGGAATTGTAGATCCCGGTCTCGTCGACGTGGCGCCAGAGCCCGGCGTCCTCCAGTTCCTTGCGCTTGGGATCGAACAGTCCCTCCAGGTACGTGCGCGCGACGGAAAAGCAGAGCCGCCCGCCCGGTTTGGTGACCCGGATCAGTTCGTCAAGTCCGGAGAGCGGCGCGTGGCCCTGCGTGAACACGCCGGAGCTGACGACGCCGGCGAAGCTGTCGGTTTCGAAATCCAGCGGCTCGCCCAGGTACAGGTGATGCAATTCCTTGTAGTGCGCCTTTTCGGCGGCGACTTTGAGCATGCCGGGCGACGCGTCGAGGCCGACGATGTGCGTATGGCCAAGCGCCTGCATGATCTCGCTCATGATGCCGGTGCCGCAGCCGGCGTCCAGGATCGGCGCCGCACCGGCGGGGATATGCCGGGACGCCAGCGACGTCACCATCGCCGGGTGCGTATAGCCGATGCTCTTCATGTGGTCTTCGTATTCGCCGGCCCAGTCGTCGTAGGCCTCGGCCAGTTCGTCGGCATTCTTCGCCGCGTAGGCCTTGTGCAGTTTCGCGGTCTCTTTTCCGGGTTTGTCGTCGGGCATTTTTCTCTCTCTGTAGTGGGTGTTCCCGTCACCCTAGCACACCGGCCCGGAATGTCCCGCCCGTGGCCGCAACATTCCCTTGCCTTTCGATCCCGGCGCACAAATGTTTAACTGGAACCGATAACAAGAATACCAGGGAGGAGACGATGACGGCGTACATGATCGCCCAGGTCGACGTGACCGATCCGGAGAAATTCGAGGCCTACCGCGCGCTGGTGCCGGGTACGCTGGAAAAATACGGCGGCGAATACATCGTGCGCGGCGGCGAGATGGCGGTGCTGGAGGGCGACATGGCCTATCCGCGCGTCGTCGTGATCAAGTTCCCCGATCTCGATGCCATCAAGCGCTGGCATGCATCCGAGGAATACGCGATGCCGCTCAAGATGCGCCAGGCGTCCGCCGACAGCGTGCTGATCGGCGTGGAGGGTGTCGATGCCTGATCTCGATAAGCTGGGTCGGCGGATATGGGACGCCCGCAACAAGGGTACGGTGCTGTCCCGCGATGCCGTCGCGGAAGTCGCCGAACGCAACATCAGTTATAAGGTACAGGCCGCCGCCGCCGCGGCGTCCGGCCTGACCCGCGTCGGCTGGAAGATCGCCGCGACCAGCGAAATGGCGCAGGAGCTTCTAGGCATGGACGGTCCGTCCATCGGTCCGGTGTTCAAGGAGCACCTTTATAAGCCCGGCGACACGCTGCCGGCGCGCACCGAACACGGGGCCGCCATCGAATGCGAGATCGCGTTCCGCATGGGCGCCGACCTGCCGGACGATCACATCGTCTCGTTCGAGGATCTGCTGGAGGCGACGGCGGACGCCTTCATCGCCGTGGAACTGGTCGGCTGTCGGTTCGAGGGTGGTTTCAAGGGCGCGGGGATTTCCGTCTGCATTTCCGATTTCTCGTTCAACGGCGGACTCGTCTGCGGGCCCGATATCCCGGGCTGGATGGACATGTATCTCGCCACCGTCGGCGCCGAAATTACCGTCAACGGTGAGAAGGGAAACGCCGGCAAGGGGGACGCCGTGCTCGGCAACCCGGCGTTCGCGCTGCAATGGGCGGCGACCGAGGCTTACACCATCGGCATGCCGCTGAAGAAGGGCGATATCGTTTCGACCGGCACCATGACCGGCGTCACGCCGGTCAAACCGGGCGACGAGGTGATGTGCGACTTCGGCGACTTGGGCCAAATCCCGCTCACCTTCGCGGCGGCCTGAAATTCGTCACCCCCTCACTTAATCGTCACCCCCCTCATCCCCGCTTTCGCGGGGATAGGCCTAACCTCTCCCCCTTTCCAGGGGGAGAGGGATTAGTATGCTGTGCGTTGCAACGTGAGTCCCTCTCCCCTACGAAGTGGGGGAGAGGACAGGTGAGGGGGAGAGCGTGGCATGTTCGAATTAAGGACCCATCCATGACCGTCGAGAAAGTCGAGGCGCTGGTGATTGGCGCCGGGCAGGCGGGGATCGCCACCAGCGAACACCTCAGCGCCGAGGGCGTGCCGCACCTGGTGCTGGAGCGCGGCCGCATTGCCGAACGCTGGCGCTCGGCGCGCTGGGACTCGCTGGTCGCCAACGGCCCCGCCTGGCACGACCGCTTCCCGAACATGGAATTCGGCGGCATCGACCCGGACGGCTTCGCGCCCAAGGAGATGGTCGCGGACTATTTCGTCGATTACGCCGGCATGATCGACGCACCGGTACGCGAGGGCGTCGAGGTAACGTCGGTCGAACGCCATCCGGACGGTCCCGGTTTCCGCGCCGAGACATCCGGCGGCACGATCGAGGCGGCATACGTCGTCGCCGCCACCGGACCGTTCCAGACCCCGGTAATCCCGGACGTGATCCCCGAAGACGCGGGTTTCACCCAACTCCATTCCAACGACTACAAGAACCCGGACCGATTGCCGGCCGGCGCGGTGCTGGTGGTCGGCGCCGGTTCGTCGGGGACGCAGATCGCCGACGAACTGTCGCGCGCCGGCAGGCAGGTCTATCTATCGGTCGGGCCGCACGACCGCCCGCCGCGCAGCTACCGGGGCCGCGATTTCGTCTGGTGGCTGGGCGTGCTGGGCAAGTGGGACGCTGAAACGCCGAAGGAAGGCACCGAACATGTGACCATCGCCGTTTCGGGCGCACACGGCGGCGAGACCGTCGACTTTCGCGGCCTGGCCGCGAATGGCATGACCCTGGTCGGCCGCACCGAGGGATACAAGGACGGCGTCCTCACCTTTGCCCCCGACCTCGCCGAGAACATCCGTGCTGGCGACGCCAACTATCTTTCCGTCCTGGACGAGGCCGACGCCTTCATCGCCCGCCACAACCTCGACCTTCCGGCGGAACCCGAAGCGCGCGAGATCGCGCCGGATCCGGATTGCGTGACCGACCCGGTTCTGGAGCTCGACCTGAAAGACGCGGGCGTCACGACGGTGCTCTGGGCGACCGGGTTCAAGGTCGACTTTTCCTGGCTTAAGGTCGATGCCTTCGACGACCGGGGCCGGCCGAAGCACCAGCGCGGCGTCGCCGCGGAACCGGGTGTTTATTTCGTCGGTCTGCCGTGGCTGTCGCAGCGCGGCTCGTCGTTCATCTGGGGGGTGTGGCACGACGCCAAGCACATCGCTGGGCACATCGCGACGCAGCGGTCGTATCTCGCCTATCACGACTTCGCGAAAGGACGGGGGCGTTAACCCCTCTCCCCCGGAACGGGGGAGGGGCTGGGTGAGGAGGTGTTGTGTTACAATGTCCTCATGGCTAAGAAGACGAAAACACCCCCGACACCTGACACCATTCTCGACACGGCGCTCGGGATGGCGGATGAAACCGGCTGGGACGCATTGGCCATGCTGGACCTCGCCGAGCGGTTGAAAATCACGCCCGCCGAACTGAACGCCGTCTTCGCCGACAAGAACGCCATCGCCGATGCCTGGTTCGGGCGCGCGCTCGCGGCGATGCTGGAACCGCTGCCGAAGGGCCTCGCGGAGACCGAAACCCGCGTCCGGCTCGAGGTGCTGATGGGGCGCTGGTTCGACGCGCTGGCGCCGCACCGTGCCGTCACCGCCGAGATGCTGGGCGCCAAGATGTGGGTGTTTCATCCGCACCACTGGGTGCCGATGATCTTCGATCTCTCGCGCCTCGTGCAATGGTGGCGCGACGCGGCGGGCATGACCGCCATGGGCCGTCGCCGCCAGATCGAGGAGGTGACGCTGACGCTGATCTTCCTCGCCACGCTCAGGGTCTGGTGCCGCGACGACAGTGAAGATCAGGACCACACCCGCGCGTTCCTCGCCCGCCGCCTCCGCAACCCGCTGTTCGGGTAAGGGACGGCCAGCCTCCTTACCCTACCTCTCCCCCTTGAAAGGGGAGAGGGGTAAGAGCGGTACGTGCATCGACACGAGAGTCCCTCTCCTCCATTTATGGAGGAGAGGACAGGTGAGGAGGGGCCGCCTTGTCACGCCCCCGGCTGGGCGTTGGCGAAGAACGCCTGATTGCCGAGGATCTGGTACTCGTTGATCAGGCCCTGGCCCTGCTTGCCGAGGACCCAGTCGATGAAGGTCTGGCCCAACTCGACCTTCACGTGCCCGTGCTTCTCCGGGTTCACGAGGATGATGCCGTACTGGTTGAACAGCACCGGGTCGCCCTCGACGAGGATCGCGAGATCGCCCTTGTTCTTGAACTTGAGCCACGTGGCGCGGTCGGTCAGGGAATAGGCGTTCATACCCGATGCCACGTTGAGTGTCGCGCCCATGCCGGAGCCGGTGGCGCTGTACCACTTGTTCTCGGCCCCCGTCGGATCGACACCGGCACCTTTCCAGAGTTCCAGTTCCTTCTTGTTGGTGCCCGAGTTGTCGCCGCGCGACGCGAACGGTGAATCGCTGGCGGCGATATTCTTGAGCGCCTCGCCCGCTTTCTTCATGCCCTTGATGCCGGCCGGGTCGGATTTCGGTCCGACCATCACGAAGTCGTTGTACATCACGTCGGAACGCTTCACGCCGTAGCCTTCGCTGATGAATTTTTCCTCGGACGGCTTGTGGTGGACAAAGAGCACGTCGGCATCGCCGTTCTGCGCCAGCTTGATCGCCTTGCCGGTGCCGACCGCGACGACGCGGACTTCGATGCCGGTCTTCTCGGTGAACTTGGGCAGCAGGAAATCGAACAGGCCGGAGTTGGCCGTCGACGTCGTCGAGGCGACGGTGATGAATTTCTCGGCTGCGTTCGCCGTGCCCAGCGATAGCGCCAGGATGGCGGCGATAAAGAGTGTCTTGAACTTGAACATGTGAAATCTCCCTAGTTGTTCGTCGTTCGATTTTCTAGCGGCTACCATCTCAACTCGCCCTTGAGGAACGCGGCGGCCTCGCCGCTGCGCGGTGAGTTGAAGAATTCACCGGCGGGCGTCTTTTCCATGAGCCTGCCTGCGTAGATGAACAGCACCTCGTCGGCATGGCGTTTGGCCTGCGCGAGATCGTGCGTCGTCATGACGATGCGCGTGCCCTCTGCGTGCATTGTGTCGATGATGTTCTCGACCGCGTGCGTCGCCGCCGGGTCGAGGCTTGCCGTCGGTTCGTCGAGGAACAGCACTTGTGGACTGGTCGCCCAGGCGCGGGCCAGCGCCAGCTTCTGCTGCTCGCCGCCGGAAAGATGCCGGGCCGGCGACTTGGCGAAGCGGCCGAGCCCGGTGCGGCTCAGCACGTCGGCGATGATGTCCGGGCGCGCAGCGCGCGGCACGTCGTGCAGTTTGAGGGCATAGTCGATGTTCTGCGCCACCGTGCGCCTGAGCAGTACGGGGCGCTGGAATACCATCGCCTGGCGCTTGAGCGGATCCTCGCCCGGCGCCGCGCCCTGCCATATCACGCGGCCGGCACTGGGCGCGAGCAGGCCGTGGCAGAGCCTGAGCGTGATCGACTTGCCGGCGCCGTTGGGCCCCAGGATGACGGTCCGGGGGCCGGCTTCGAGTTCGAAGGTGAGACCGTCGACGAGGCGTTTGCCGCCGGCGTCGAAGGCGGCGTTCTCGACCCGGAGCGGCAGGATCGACGCCGCCGCCGCCGCGCTCATGCGGGCGGATACGTCCGGTGTGACGGTACTTGTCATGGCGTCGTTCATGTCCACACCGCCTCGGCGCGCTGCTTGACGGTGTAGGTGGCGGCGTTGATGGCGAGCGACAGCGAGATCAGCACGATGCCGAGGCCGAGGGCGAGGGCGAGGTCGCCCTTGGAAACCTCGAGCGCGATCGCCGTGGTCATGACGCGGGTCACGTGATCGATGTTGCCGCCGACGATCATCACCGCGCCGACTTCCGCCGAGGCGCGGCCGAAGCCGGCGAGCACGGCGGTCACCAGCGTGAAGCGTGCGTCGTATAAAAGTGCCGGGATGGCGCTCAACGGTCCCGCGCCCATGGAGCGCATCTGCTCCGAGTACTCGACCCACAGGTCGGCGACGACTTGCCGTGTCAGCGCGGCGACGATCGGCGTCACCAGGATCGCCTGAGCAATAATCATCGCCGTCGGTGTGAACAGCAGCCCGAGCACGCCGAGCGGGCCGGCCCGTGACAGCATCAGATAGACGACGAGGCCGACGACGACCGGCGGTAGACCCATCAGCGCGTTGAGGAAAACGACCAGCGCGTTGCGTCCGGGAAATTTGAACAGCGCCAGCGCGGCGCCGACGGGCAGGCCGACGACGACGGCGAGCGCGACGGCGGTCAGCGACACGCGGAGCGACAGCCCGACGATCTCGATCAGGCTGTGGTCGAGTGTCACGAGCAGATGCAATGCCGTCGCGAAGGCGTCGGAAATGTCGGTCATGTGTCCCTGCTCAACTCCCCGTCGGGGTGCCCGAAACGTGCGTGCCGCCACCGGACGAAAAACGGCGCTTTTTGCGCCTCAATTCGTTAACGGCGGAGTCTAATTCGGGAAAATATGCATATCAATGCATAAATATGCAGGATGATCCGATTCGATCACGGGGCCGTGTCCCGGTGCCCGCAATCATTTCTTGAAATGCGCCCTCTTGCCCCGGATGATCCGGCAACCGAAATAAGAACCGGGTGGTGGTGTTTGGCATGCCAATCCGGCGCAAATGGGAGGAGACTTCGAGGTGACCCGTCCAGGTGACGACGCCCCCTTTAAGGACGACTATCTGATCCGGCCCGACCCGGCCGATCCGAAGCTGACCGAGCGTGTCTCGGGGATTGATCAGGACGGCAACGCGGTGGCGACGTCGGTCACCGTGGAACGCCCGCTGACGCTGTTTCTCAACGGCCGCGAAGTGGTTACCATGATGACTATTTGCGACCATCCGCAGATGCTCGCGGTCGGCTATCTGTTGAATCAGAACATGCTGCACCACGACGACGAAGTGACCGGCATCGACTACGACGAGGAGATCGAAACCGTCGTCGTCCGCACCGCGCGCGAGACCGATTATGAGGAAAAGCTGAAGAAAAAGACGCTGACGTCCGGCTGTGCGCAGGGCACCGTTTTCGGCGATGTGATGGAGAAGTTCGAGACCGCCGAACTCAACAAGGACTCGGTCCTGAAAACCTCCTGGCTCTATGCGCTGACCAGGAAAATCAACACCACCCCGAGCCTTTACCTGGAGGCCGGCGCGATCCATGGCTGCGTCCTTTGTCACGAAGACAAGCCCTTGATTTACATGGAGGATGTCGGCCGCCACAACGCCGTCGACAAGATCGCGGGGTACATGTTCCTGAACGGGATCACGGGCGAGGACAAGATCTTCTACACCACCGGCCGGCTCACCTCCGAGATGGTCATCAAGACCGTGCAGATGGGCATCCCTATCCTTTGTTCGCGCTCCGGCTTCACCGCCTGGGGCGTCGAGCTCGCGCGTCAGGTCGGCCTGACGCTGATCGGCCGTGCCCGCGGCAAGCGCTTCATGGCACTCGCCGGTGAGGACCGCATCGAGTTCGACATCGACGCCGATCAGGTCGAGGACGAACCGCGCGGCGTCAATCGCAAGGGAGCCGCGGCGGAATGAGCGACGCGAAACCGATCGTCGGTGTGCTACTCGCGGGCGGTCTGGCGCGCCGCATGGGCGGCGGCGACAAGCCGCTCCGGGAACTTGGTGGCAAGCCGATCCTGGAGCACGTCATCGACCGGGCGAAGCCGCAGGTGCATCACCTGATCCTCAACGCCAACGGCGATCCCGGACGCTTCGCAAAGTACAGCCTGCCTGTTGTCGCCGACGTTATCGACGGACACCAGGGCCCGCTCGCCGGTATTCTGACGGCGCTCGACTGGGCGGCCGAGCACGTGCCGGAGGCCGAGCACGTGGTGAGTTTCGCGACCGATGCGCCATTTCTGCCGCGCGATCTGACGGCGCGCCTGCTGGCCGCCGTTGCCACGGAAAGCACGCCGCTCGCCTGCGCCATCACCGGCGAACGCACCCATCCCGTCTTCGGCATTTGGCCGGTTGCGCGTCGCGACGAGCTGCGGCGGGCCATGATCGAGGAAGAAATGCGCAAGATCGACATGTGGACCGAGCGCATCGGCATCGTGCACGTGCCGTTCGAGAGCGAGCCCGTGGATCCGTTCTTCAACGTCAACCGTCCGGAAAACCTCGAGGACGCGGAAACGCTGCTCAAGAAGGAACAGGACGCGCGTCCCGATATTCACGAAAAGATCGATCTCGGCGTCGTGATCGAGCGGCGCGACAGCGACAACCGCTGGGCGGATTATTCGTATCAGCCGGTCGCCGTGTTCCAGGGCGCGCCGCCAAAGGATCCGCACGACGATTGGACGATGCTGCGCGAGGGCGACGGCTGGGCGCATTTCCATGCCGCGACCATGCCGCTCGAGCTGTTCCGGGGTGAGACGGAGGGTTACCGCGTCAATCTTTCCAACGAACCGCCGCACATCTACATCGTGCTGTCACCGGGCGAAGAGGCGGACGACCCGGAGATGCTGGTTCACTTGGTCACGGCGTGCCCGTTCGAGGCCGAGGGTTATACCGAGGACAGCGAGCAGATGGTGGAAGGGGTCGTTATGCCGCCGGAAATCGCGGCCTGGATCAAGGAGTTTTGCGACACCCACCACAAGGACGTGCCGTTCAAGAAACGCAAGCGCAAGTCCTACGACCCGCGCAAGGGCGATTTCCGTCAGGATCGTCGCCGTGGAGGTGACTATGGCTGAAAGCCGCTTGAGCCGCTGGTCCCGCCTAAAAAGCAAAGGCGGTGCCGATGACCGCGAGGAGAGATTCGTTGTCGAGGAAAAGGCGCGGACCCAGACCGCTGCCGCCGAGCCGGCCGATGAATTCGCGGCCCTGCCGGGTGGCCGACAGGTGCGTAATTTCGTGCCCGCCATGGCGCCGCTCGCCCCAGAGGCGGAGGACGACGACGATTACTTTACGCGCGGCGTCGGCCACGCCGAGCCCGACTCCGAAGACGGTGACGTCGAGGCCACCGAAGCGGAGAAAGCCCGGGAGGCCGCGCTGCAAGCCGAGTTTGCGAAGCTTCCCGAGGACGACGAGGATCTGTTTGCCGGCATCGACGAGGAGGAGTTGACCGACGAGCAGCGCGAGATCGTTGCCGAACTGCCGCCGCTCGATTCGCTCGACGAAAAATCCGATTTCACGCCGTTCATGCGCGACGGCGTGCCGGAATTCCTCAAGCGCCGGGCGTTACGCGTACTGTGGCGGGTGAACCCGTTCTTCAATTTCCGCGACGGTCTCAACGACTATGACGAGGATTTCAGCATCGTCCACAAGGTTATCGACGAACTGGTTGGAAATTACAAAGTTGGCCGCGGTCATCTGAGCGACCAGGAGTTGCGTGACATGATGCCCGAGGAGGCGCGCCGCGCCTTCGGTGACGACGAACCAGCGGATGAAGACGATACCGACGATACCGACGATACCGACGATACCGACGATACCGGTGATGGCGAGGATGAAGAAGAAATTGCGGATTTCACGCCGCACGAACCCGCAGGGGTTGAAAGCGATTCGAGCGAGCCGGAAAACGCCGAGCACACAAACGAAAACAGTGACGAATTTTACGATAATAAAATAAAAAATAACAAAACACATGAAAAAGACACTCGCATGACACGAAAAAAATCGTGATGAAGTTTTAGGGCTCCTCCTGTAAGTCGCTGAAATCGCGGTAATTTTATTGCACTGCATCACGCGGAATTCGATAATTCCGTTGACTTGAACCGTTCTAAAGAATGATAATATCTCCTGTACCCATCGGGTGAGAGCGATGGTGCGAACCAATAATAATAAAAGCCGGACTCAGGGTTATTTCCGGCCAGGGAACATGCAAGGGAGACGCAGTGGATACGTCCATCAGCGACACGCAGGTTACCAGCAAGACAGGCGCCGCAAATGCCGACGCGCAATCGGACGACCTGATGCGCGCCAATTTCTATGGACTGCTGGCGCGGGTGCTGGCCAAGCCGATGGACGAGGAATCCCTTGAGACCATGCGCGGTCTCGCCGATCACGACGACAGCACGCCGCTGGGTGAAGCGATCGCGTCGTTCGGTAAGCTGTGCGTCCGCACCCCGCATGCCAAGGCCCAGGAAGAATTCACCGAACTGTTTTATGGGGTCGGTGCCGGCGGCGAGATTTCGCCCTATGCATCGCTCTACATCACCGGGCTCGTTTACGACAAGCCGCTCGCCGAATTGCGTAGCGACATGGCGCGGCTGGGGATCGCCGCGGCCGACAGTACGGGCGAGCCGGAAGATCACATCGCCAGCCTTTGCGAAATGATGCACGGCCTTCTGACCGGCGCCCTTGGGAATCTCGGGGGCGACGACGCGAGGTCAGCCGAGGCGAAGGCGTTTTTCGACAAGCACCTGGCCCCTTGGGCCGGGCGGATGTTCAAGGACCTTGAGGGGGCGCAGTCCGCTGCGCTCTATATGCCGGTGGGGACCATCGGCCGCTTGTTTATGGAGATCGAGCGCGAGGTCTGCGAGATGGCGGCCTGAGCCGCTTGTTAAAGACGGAACGTTTTGCGCTTGCCGTTCGGGAGCGCCGACCGGGTCCGGGAGAAGATGGCCATGGTGGCCATAAAAAGTGACCAGTGATGGTCACGCCGAATGTGACCAGTGATGGTCAACACGTACGTGTCAACAATGGGAGACAGCAATGAAAAGGACCGAAAAATCGGACACGCTGGCCCGCCGTGATTTTCTCAAGGGAGCAGGTGTCGCCGGTGCAGCCGGTATCGCCACTGCCGCTCTTTCGGGGAAAGAGGCGCAAGCGGCGTTGCCCGAGGACCGCAAGGTGAGCGGTTATCGGGAAACCGAACATGTCATGAAGTATTACGAGCTCAGCCGTTTCTAGGCTGCGCCACGTACTGACGTTTAAACAAAGGTCAATATTGGGAGATATCTAATGCTCACCAAGAAGAGCAACGGGGTTGCGGGACGCCCCCGTTTGACGAAGGCATTAGCCGGAGTCATTGGCGGTTCGATGGACCGCCGGACCTTCCTGAAACGCTCAGGGGTGACCGCCGGCGGTATTGCGCTGGCCTCGGCCCTGCCGGCCGGGATGGTCAAGAAAGCCGAAGCGGCATCCGCCGCCGGCAATATCCAACAAATCAAGTCTGTCTGTACGCACTGTTCCGTCGGCTGCACGGTTATTGCCGAGGTTTCGAACGGTGCGTGGGTCGGCCAAGAGCCTGGTTTCGACAGCCCGCTGAACCTGGGCGCGCACTGCGCCAAGGGTGCCTCGGTGCGTCACCATGCGCATGGCGATCGCCGTCTCAAGTATCCGATGAAATTGTCGGGCGGCAAATGGCAGAAGATCAGCTGGGACGACGCCATCAACGAGATCGGCGACAAGATGCTGGAGATCCGCAAGACCTCCGGTCCCGACTCGGTGTACTGGCTCGGCTCCGCCAAGTTCAACAACGAGCAGTCGTACCTGTTCCGTAAGTTCTACGCGTTCTGGGGCTCCAACAACGGGGACCACCAGGCCCGTATCTGTCACTCGACCACGGTCGCCGGTGTTGCCAACACCTGGGGCTACGGTGCGATGACGAACAGCTACAACGACATGCACAACTCGAAGCTGATGTTCCTCATCGGGTCCAACCCGGCCGAGGCGCACCCGGTTGCCGTGCAGCACATTCTCAAGGCGAAAGAGCAGAACAATGCCGCCCTGATCGTGTGTGACCCGCGCTTTACGCGGACGGCGGCCCATGCCGACGAGTTCGTCCGGTTCCGTCCGGGCACCGATGTCGCGCTGATCTGGGGTATCCTGTACCACATCTTCGAAAACGGATGGGAAGACAAGGAATACATCAAGCAGCGCGTCTGGGGCATGGAACAGATCCGCGAAGAGGTGAAGAAATGGACGCCCGAAGAGACCGAGCGTGTGACCGGGGTTCCGGGCTCGCAGCTCCGTCGCGTTGCGCGTTCCATGGCCAACAACCGTCCGGGCACGCTTGTCTGGTGCATGGGCGGGACGCAGCACACCAACGGTAACAACAACACCCGCGCCTACTGCACCCTGCAGCTCGCGCTGGGCAACATTGGTACCCAGGGTGGCGGCGCCAACATCTTCCGCGGTCACGACAACGTGCAGGGTGCGACCGATTTCTGCATCCTGTCGCACTCGTTGCCGGGGTACTACGGCCTCGCCAAGGGGTCGTGGAAGCACTGGGCGCGTGTCTGGGATGTCGACTACGAGTTCCTCGCCGGTCAATTCGACGAAGAAAAGATGATGAACTCGAAGGGCATTCCGGTATCGCGCTGGATCGACGGCGTCCTCGAAGACAAGGCCAATATGGACCAGAAGGACAATCTTCGGGCCATGGTCTACTGGGGCCACGCGGTCAACTCGCAGACCCGCCTGCCGGAAATGAAGAAGGCGATGGAGAAACTGGATCTGATGGTCGTCATCGATCCGGTGCCGACATTCGCCTCGGTCATTCCGGACCGTCAGGACGGCATCTATGTCCTGCCGGCGGCAACGCAGTTCGAAACCCGGGGCTCCGTGACGGCGTCGAACCGCTCCCTGCAGTGGCGCGACAAGGTCATCGATCCGGTGTTCGAAGCCCGCACCGATCAGGAAATCATGGCGATGTTCGCGAAGAAGTTCGGCTGGGCCGACAAGTTCTTCAAGAACATCAAAATGGACAAGATCGCCGAAGGCCGCGAAGAGCCGAACATGGAAGACACCACCCGCGAATACAACAAGGGTATGTGGACCATCGGCTACACCGGTCAGTCGCCGGAGCGTCTGAAGAAGCACATGGCGAACCAGGCGACGTTCGATCGCACGACCCTTCGCGCGAAGGGCGGTCCTGCCAACGGTGACTTCTACGGCCTGCCGTGGCCGTGCTGGGGCACCGCAGAACTGAACCACCCGGGGACGCCGGTTCTTTATGATCCGTCGAAGCCGGTTGCCGAAGGGGGGCTCAACTTCCGCGCCCGTTTCGGTGTGGAACGCAATGGCTCCAACCTGCTCGCCGAAGGCTCCTACCCGGTCGGGAACGAGCTTAAGGACGGTCACCCCGAGTTCACCATGGCCATGCTCAAGAAGCTTGGCTGGGACGCGGACCTGACCGACGACGAGCGCAAGACCATCGACGCCATTGCCGGCGACAAGACCAACTGGAAGACCGACCTTTCCGGCGGTATCCAGCGGGTCGCCATCAAGCATGGTTGTGCGCCGTTCGGTAACGCCAAGGCGCGTACCGTGGTGTGGACGTTCCCGGATCCGGTGCCGCTGCACCGCGAGCCGTTGTACACGCCGCGTCGCGACCTCCTGCCGAAGTACGAAACGTATTCGGACCGTCAGATGTACCGTCTGCCGACCAAGTACGCGTCGATCCAGAAG
This sequence comes from Rhodospirillales bacterium, assembly GCA_965229805.1. Lineage (GTDB taxonomy): Bacteria > Pseudomonadota > Alphaproteobacteria > Rhodospirillales > Casp-alpha2 > UBA4479. The sequence continues at coordinate 1,242,695 of CBDDJO010000001.1, forward strand.
CAGGACTTCTCCAAGGACTTCCCGACCATTCTGACGTCGGGCCGTCTCGTGGAGTATGAAGGTGGCGGTGACGAGTCCCGGGCCAACCCGTGGCTGGCTGAACTGCAGCAGGACATGTTCTGCGAAATCAACCCGATCGATGCCAATAACAACGGTATCAAGGACGGCGCCATGATGTGGGTCGAGAGCCCCGAAGGCGGTCGTGCCAAGGTCAAGGCGCTCGTGACCGAGCGTGTTGCGCCTGGGGTTGTGTTCATGCCGTTCCACTTCGGTGGGCACTGGATGGGTGAGTCGCTCCGGAACAAGTATCCGGAAGGCGCAGATCCGTATGTGCTGGGCGAAGCGTCCAACATGTGCGGCACCTACGGCTATGACTCGGTGACCAACATGCAGGAAACCAAAGTCACGCTCTGCCGCGTGAAAACGGCCTGAGCGAGATAGGGAGACACAGAAATGGCTAGAATGAAGTTCCTGTGTGACGCAGAACGCTGCATCGAGTGCAACGCCTGCGTCACCGCGTGCAAAAACGAGCACGAGGTCCCCTGGGGTATCAACCGCCGGCGCGTCGTCACGATCAACGACGGCAAGCCAGGTGAGCGCTCCATCTCGGTGGCGTGCATGCATTGCTCGGATGCGCCGTGTATCGCGGTGTGCCCGGTGGACTGCATCTACGAAACCGAAGAAGGTGTGGTGCTCCACTCCAAGGACTTGTGCATCGGCTGTGGTTATTGCTTCTACGCGTGCCCGTTCGGCGCGCCGCAGTATCCGCAAGCCGGCAACTTCGGCTCACGGGGCAAGATGGATAAATGTACCTTCTGCGCCGGCGGTCCGGAGGACAACAACTCGACGGCCGAATTCCAGAAATACGGCCGCAACCGACTCGCGGAGGGCAAGCTGCCGATCTGCGCCGAGATGTGCTCGACCAAGGCACTGCTCGGTGGGGATGGCAACGTAATCTCCGACATCTATCGCGAGCGGATCGTGTCCCGCGGCTTCGGCTCGGGCGCATGGGGTTGGGGTACGGCCTACGATCTGAAGGCCGGCTCCTGACCTATCGGTCTGATTAAAGGTAAGGCGGCGGCATCTCTTAGGTGGGGTGCCGCCCCTCCTTTAGCCTCCGATGGATTCCGGCCCGCTGTGCCGGGTCGAGAGAACAAGGAACGACGATGTTCGACAAAAGAATTCTAAAAACCTTAGGGGTCGTGAGTTTTGCGCTTGTCGTGCTGGCTGGGTGTCGCCAGGAAGAGCAGGGCAGGCCGTTGCACTACGAACCGGGTGTCTATCCGGGCGGTAAGCCGACCTCGTCCCTGGGTGAGGGCGATCTGGCGCAATTGCGTCAACGGGCCGTGGAGCAGGGCGGTATTCCCGTCGGTGGCGTTGCATCCGGCGGCGGACCGACTCGAGGCAGCAGCGTGCGTCCGCCGGTCGTCGATACCGAAGCGGACAAACAGCTTCAGGATCGCAACAAACTGCAAAGCGGCAACTGACCCGGCTCATGCACGGGCGGAATTCGGAGTGATCGAAATGACGAAAACGATGCAATTTTTCCGGTCCGGGGCCGTCGCGGTTTTGTTTGCCGCGCTGATCGGTTTCGGGGCCATGACCATGAACGCCGGTGTCGCGCTGATCGCGGATAACCCGGTCATGGCGCAACAGCAGGGCCAGGTGCCGGGCGGGGCGCTCGGCAACATGTCGGACGCCGAAATGTGGCGTGCCATCAAGGGCGGGATTTCGGGCACTGTAACGATACCGGACCAGAAGGCCGGACAGATGGTGCAGGCCAACGGCGACGCCTGGCGGGCGTTCAAGAACGGTCCGCTCAGCACATACGGAGCCTGGAGCATGCTCGGGATCATCGTGCTGCTGGTGATATTTTTCGCGGTGCGCGGCCGCATCAAGATCGGCCATGGGCCGGATCCGCAAGGGCGGACCATCGAACGCTTCAATGCGCTCGAACGCGCCGTGCACTGGTTGACGGCGACCAGCTTCATCGTGCTGGCGCTGACCGGGCTTAACGTGCTCTACGGGCGGTATTTCCTGAAACCGGTGATCGGCGCCGACGCGTTCGCGGCGATCACCTATTACGGCAAGCTTGCGCACAACTATATCGCCTTCGCCTTCATGCTCGGCATTGCGTTGATGTTTATCCTCTGGGTACGGCATAACATTCCGCATGTCCGTGACCTGAAATGGCTGGCGGTCGGTGGCGGCATGTTTTCCAAGGACACGCACCCGGAAGCCGCGCGTTTCAACGCCGGCCAGAAGATCGTTTTCTGGGCCGTGATCCTCGGCGGCTTCTCGCTGTCGCTTTCGGGCGTCGCCTTGATGTGGCCGTTCGAGGTGCAGCCGTGGGCCGGCACCTTCGCGTTCATCAATGTGTTCGGGTTTGACCTGCCGACGCAATTGAGCTCGCTCGAGGAAACCCAGCTCTCGGTGCTGTGGCACTCTGCGGTGGCGCTGGTGATGATCGTCATCATTATCGCGCACATCTACATCGGCTCGGTCGGCATGGAAGGCGCCTTCGACGCCGTCGGCGACGGCCAGGTCGACCTCAACTGGGCCAAGGAGCACCATTCGCTCTGGGTCGAGGAAGAAATGCAAAAAGGGTCCGGGCAGCAACAGCCCGCCGAGTAATCCTCGGATCGATCAAGCGAAAGGGCGGTGCCGCGGCACCGCCCTTTTTCGTCGTTGCGTTATCTGAATGCCGTCGCGTGTTTAGTGTACGCGTGCGTTCGAGGTCGAGAATTTTTCGCCCGCCGTCGGGTTCATGTTGTTGAGCACTGCACCGGCCGCGATCGCGATGACGATGGCGGCGAGCCCGCCGATAAGTACTGACTTCATGAAAATCACCATTTCCTGTTTACGGCACTCCCCATGCCGCGTTTGGATAATGTAAACGAAATTTGTTGGATATCAAGGGGTTGGTCTGTTCTTGAAACAAAATGGACCTGTGGTGCCGACTGGGATTTTATTGTAGCGGCTTCGGAGGTACATTTCGGTCACGTTTTACGCCATGCCGGAGGGGCCCTGATGAGCGACGGAAATAACGACAGCGATGCCGCCGCCGAAATGGTCGATGCGCTCGGCATCGACGGATTCGTGCGCCATATGGCGGATTTGCAGACCTCGCTGGAGAAAGTCGCCGAGGGCATCGAGATTCTCGGCACCAGTGCCCAGCGCCAGAGCCGCGACACGGAAAATCTTGCGGCGCATATTCTCGCCATGGAGGCGGTGCTGACCGTGATCCTCAGGCAGATTCCGGTCAACGTTGCCGAGGTCCGCACCGAGGCGGAGCGCCGTGCCCGTAACGCCGGATCGGCCGAAACCGGTAACAAGAACCTGGTGTCGTCGCTGGCCGAAGACATCGTCAGGCGCGCCGACGACTAAGCTACCCGGGCGGTCTTATTTGCAGTCTTGGCCTCTTTCCTATCCATGCTATCGTGTCGCCGGGAACCACGGGTGCGGCGGACGGTCAGCGACGCGGAGTTATGATCCATGAGTGAACAGTTACGTCTCAGCCAGCTCGTTTGTTCCAGGCTGTGCCACGATCTGGTCGGTGCCGCCGGTGCGGTCAACGCCGGGCTCGAAATCCTTGCCGAAATGGGTGCGCTCGACGACAACGCAATGGATCTGGCCGTCAAGAGCGGCAAGGAAGTGACCCGCCGCCTGGCGTTCTATCGGGTTGCCTTCGGCGCGGGCGGTGCCGGAAAGGGCGGGGCCGAGGTGCCGGCTTTGAGAGGGCTTGCCCAGGATTTTCTTGAGGGTTCCGGCACGGCGCTAGACTGGCCGGACTTCGGCGACGGTGTCCGCGAGATCGACCCGGTGATGGGCAAGCTTTTGCTGAACCTGATTCTGATCGCAACCGAATGCCTGCCGCGCGGTGGCACGGTCAGCGTGCAGATCGCCGAGGTCGAGGGGGGCATCGGCCTCGCCGTCGCTGCGGCCGGCGACGACGCGGGCCTGCGCGAGGACCTTGCCAACGGCCTGACCCCGGGCAAGACGGTAACGTCCATGGACAGCCGTTCCATTCACAGTTACCTGACCCAGCTTCTGGTACTTGAGGCGGGCTGTGAACTCGAAGTCGCCGCGGACGACGATCAGGTCCGGTTCGCGGCGCTGTCGGGCCAGGTTTGAATACTTACCGAAGGCGTGCGCGTGAGATGAAACGTTGTCTGATCGTCGACGATTCCAAGGTGATCCGCATGGTAGCCCGCAAGATCATTCAAGAATTCGGCCTCGATACCGAAGAAGCAGCTGGCGGCTATGACGCGCTGGAATCGTGCGAAAAATCCATGCCGGATGCGATCCTGCTGGACTGGAAGATGCCGGGCATGAACGGCATCGATTTCATCAAGGCGGTCCGAGGTAAAAGCGGCGGCGATGAACCGGTGATCATCTTCTGCACGACGGAAGAAGACACCGCGCACATCGATGAAGCGCTCGCTGCCGGGGCCAACGATTACCTGATGAAGCCCTATGACGGCGAAAGTCTGCTCGGCAAATTCACGCAGATGGGGCTCGTTTAGGAAATCCGGACAAAAGAAAAGGGCCGGTCGAACCGGCCCCAGATCTTGTATTGCGGAAACGCTCAAGCAGAGGCGGTCTGCACCTCAGGCATGGTCTCCGGGTCGCGGAGCACGTAGCCCCGGCCCCACACCGTTTCGATATAATGTTCGCCGCCGGTGGCGTCCGCCAGCTTCTTGCGGAGCTTGCAGATGAAGACATCGATGATCTTCAGTTCCGGCTCATCCATGCCGCCGTAGAGATGGTTCAGGAACATCTCCTTGGTCAGGGTCGTGCCCTTGCGGAGGCTGAGGAGTTCCAGGATGCCGTATTCCTTCCCGGTCAGGTGTACGGGCTGACCGTCGACCTCGACCATGTGGGTGTCGAGATTGACGGACATCTGTCCGGTATGGATGACCGAGTGGGAGTGACCGGCCGAACGGCGGACGATGGCCTGCACACGGGCCATGAGTTCCGGTTTGTCGAACGGCTTGGTCAGGTAGTCGTCGGCGCCGATGCCGAGTCCCTTGACCTTCATCTCCGATTCCGTGAGCCCCGACAGGATCAGGACCGGTGTTTGCACCCGCGAATCGCGAAGCCGGCGCAGGACCTCCAGGCCGTCCATGTCCGGCAACATCAAATCGAGAATGATGATGTCGTATTCGTAAAGCTTGCCGATCTCCAGGCCATCCTCGCCGAGATCGGTGGCATCCACGACCATGCCGGCGGTCTCGAGCATCAGCTTGACCGTTGCCTGTGTCGTCGGATCGTCTTCAACCAGTAGAACGCGCATTTTTCCCCTCCGGGTCGCCCAAAACGCTGCGAATCGATATCTGTTAACCATATTACCATTTGAGGAGTCTGCGCCAAACCCTTTACGGGTCTTTTTGTTAACCTTTATGAATCAGGGACGGAAATCCGCAGAATTTCGCCATTTTCGGCGGGTATCTCGACGATCCGTATGGGAATCCCGTATACGTCGGAGAGATTGTCCGCGTTCAAAACGGCCTCGTTCGGACCGCTGGCGCGCACCCGGCCGTCAGCCATCAGAACCGCTTGATCGGCGAAGCGAAGCGCGTGATCCGGGTTATGCGAGGAAATGATGACGGTACGTCCACCGTCCGCCAGCGCCCGGGCACGCAGCATGACCCGGTGTTGGTTGGCGTAATCCAGGTTCGCCGTGGGTTCGTCCATGACCAGCACGGGTGCGGCCTGCGCGAGTGCCCGGGCGATCAGCACGAGTTGGCGCTGGCCGCCACTGATCGCGGTGAACGAACGGTCCGCGAAATCGCTCAGACCCACTTCGCCCAGCGCCGCTTCGGCGGTCGCCCAGTCCTGGGTACCCGGCCGCTCGAAGGTTCCCAGATACGGTGCACGTCCCATCAGCACCACATCGATGACGGTAAACGGGAAGTAGCCCTGTGCCACTTGCGGCACATAGGCGATGCGTCTGGCGACCTCGTTCCTTGAGAGTGCACCGAGTTCGTCGCCATTGAGCGTGACATCGCCGCCCTGTGCGTTCAGCAGGCCGAGCATGGTACGGAACAGCGTTGTCTTGCCGCAGCCGTTCGGGCCCAGCAGCATGGTGATCTTGCCCGTGGCGATCTCGATATCCAGGTCGCGGCCGATGGGATTGCCGGGATAGCCGATGCCGAGGCCATGCGTTGCCAGAGCTACTGCCATGATTTCCTCGCCCGGGCCAGTATCCACAAGAACAGCGGCGCGCCAATGAACGCGTTGAGAATACCGATCGGAATCTCGATACCGGCAAGGCTGCGCGCCAACGTGTCGACGATCAGCACATACGCGGCGCCGATCAGGAAAGTCGCCGGCAGCAGCCGGGTGAATTCCGGGCCGACGAGGAACCGCGCCATGTGCGGGATGATCAGGCCGACCCAGCCGACGGTGCCTGAAATCGCCACCACCGACGACGTCATCAGGGTCGCGCAGACGACGAGCAGGACCCGGAGCCTGCCGGTGTCGACGCCGAGCGCGCGCGCCTCGTCCTCGCCCAGCGACATCAGGTTGACGCGCCAACGCAGCAGGAACAGCGGCACGATACCGATCAGCACGGCAGGCCATGCCCCCATCAGGTCGTCGAAGGTTATGCCGGCGAGGCTCCCCATCAGCCAGAACGTGATTGCCGGCAATTGGTCATAGGGATCGGCCAGATAGGTCAGGACGGAAATGCCGGCGCCCATGACCGCGCCGATCACGACGCCCGCCAGCACCAGGACCAGGATCGGATCGTGCGCACCGCGCACCAGCTTGGCCATGGCATAGACGATGAACACCGCCGTCAGTCCGAACACGAAGGCGAAAAGCTGGATCATCGGCACCGAAAGCGACAGAAAGATCGCGCACACAGCGCCCAGCCCGGCACCGGCGGAGACGCCCAGAATATCTGGCGCGACGAGGGGATTGCGGAATACGGTCTGGTAGGTGGCGCCCGAGGCGGCGAGAGCGAGGCCGACCAGCAGCGCCGCCGCGAGGCGCGGCAGGCGGATGTCGAGAACGACGGTCGCCGCGGTGTTGCCGGCCGCCGCGGTGCCGCTGATCCCCTGCCAGAGTGCCGTCACCACGTCGCTGACGGTCAGCGGGTACTGGCCGATGGTCGCGGTGATGCAGAACAGCACGGCCAGCCCGCCGAGCCCGGCGGCAAACCAGATGCCGGCGCCGCGCCTGGCGATGCGCGCGTCCGTGTTCACCTGGACCGGCCGGTGTCCGGGCGGGTGCCGGGGCCGAGGACGGTTTCAAGCTGCGCGTCCGTCAGTTCCAGGTGATAGAATATTTTGTAGAAGCGCCGGGTTTCCCGTTCCAGGTCGTCGCCGAAGGTGTCCGGGTAGAGCACCGCCAAAAGCCAGTGCAGGCCCATCAGCCGGTTCGCCGACGGCGGCCGGTCGAACCAACCGAACGGCAGCGTCGGCGACAGATAGACCCGGCCCGCCTTGACCGCCTGCAGCGATGACCATACGGGATGATCCCAGACAAGGTCGTAGAAATTGGGATCCGTGGTCAGAATGATGTCCGGGTTCCAGGCCAGAATCCGTTCCAGCGAGACCGAGGCGAGGTTGCCGCCGCTGGCGGTTTCCTCGGCGACATTGGCGGCGCCCGCGTACTTCAGAAGTTCGATATTGATCGAACCGCCGACGCCGGTCTGCAGGCCGTCTGCACCGCGCCCGTAATAGACTCGGGGCGCCTTGGCGAGCGGTACCTGGGCGCGGGCGGCGGCGAGCTTTTCCATGATACGCTCGGCCTCGCGGGCCTTGGGCTCCAGTTCGTTCTGGCGGCCGATCAGCGTGCCGACGGTGCGGATCGCGGCGGGGATGTTCTCGAACGTGCCGTCGATCAGGGCATAGGGAATGCCGGTCTGTTCCTGAACCCGCTGGGCGAGCGAGATGTAGGTCGGTTTCATCGAGCCGTAGTCGATAATCATGTCGGGTTCGATGGCCAGTACGGTCTCCAGATTGGCGCTGCCACCGCGTCCCGTGAGCCGTCCGACTTCGGGCAGGGCGTCGTAGGGCGCCGGGATCAGTGCGCGTTCGTCGGCGCGAGGCGCGCGCGGCCACCCGGCCATAAGGTCCGGCGCCAGCATGTAAAGAAAGATCGACGCCGGCGGACCGGCCGGGAATATCTTGCTCACGCTGGCCGGTAGCGGCACGGCACGGCCGGCGGAATCCTTCACGCTCTCGGCGCGAACCGGCGCCGCGGCCAGGGAACCGACGCATAGTAACAGCACGAATATTTTCAGACGGGACATATTTCCTCCCCGGAAACAGGCTATTATATGGGACCCGGCGGCGTCGAATACGAATGGTTGCACCGTCCGGACATACTGATTAGATCAGCGTCGAGGACACGGGTTTGCGTGTTCCCGGCCCGGAAATCACAGGAGTTCCGCCATGAAAATCAGCGCCCGCAACGCCCTCAAGGGCACGGTCACCGAGGTCCAGGAAGGCGTCGTCACCGACGTCATTACCATCGACATCGGTGGCGGCAACACCGTCGTGTCCTCGATCACCAAGGATTCCGCGGCGCGCCTCGGTGTTGCCGTCGGCAAGGACGTGACGGCGGTCATCAAGGCTTCCGATGTGATGCTCGCCGTCGATTGAGACGCGCCCCGGGGACGATAACGCCCCGGTCCTTCCGTGACTTGATAGCTTCATTCGATCTCGTGGGCCTGAGTGCTCGACCGGGAAAGGATTATATTTCACCTCCGCCGGTAATCCTGCATATTTATGCATTAATATGCATAAATTCCGAAAATCGATGTCCCTGTTAACCTTTTATGGCGGAGGAATCGCCAATGCGGTGTTTTTTTGTTTTTCTGTCCCTGTTTCTGCTGCCCGGGCCTGTTATGTCCGATGAGGTTTCCCTTTACGCTGCCGGCAGCCTCAAGGCGAGCTTGAGCGATGTAAGCCGCGATTTCGAAAAGCGGACCGGGCACACCGTCAAGAACACTTTCGCGCCGTCCGGGCTGTTGCGTCAGCGGATCGAGGCAGGGGAACCGGCTCAAGTCTTCGCGTCCGCCAACATGAAGCACCCGGAGACGCTCTTTAAGGCCGGCAAGGCCGGTACCGTCACCATGTTCGCCCGCAACAAGCTTTGCGCCATCGCGCGGGGCGGCATGAAGGTCGATACCGACACACTCCTTGAAGTGTTGCTCGACCCGAAGGTCCGCGTCGGCACCTCGACGCCGAAGGCTGACCCTTCCGGCGACTACGCCTGGAAGCTGTTCGAGAAGGCCGGCGCCGTAAAACCCGGTGCGTTCAAGACGCTGGACAAGAAGGCGGAGAAACTGACCGGCGGGCCGACGTCGGAAAAAGCTCCCAAGGGCCGCAATCCCTACGGCTGGGTCATGGAGGCCAAGAAACCCGACGTGTTTCTGACTTATTGCACCAACGCGGTGCTGGCGAAAAGGGACGTCGCATCGTTGAAGGTCGTCACGGTGCCGGATAACCTCGCGGTCGGCGCCGATTACGGGCTTACGGTGATCAAGGGCGCGCCCGCCGTGGCCGAGGAACTGGCTGCCTATATACTGTCGGATGCGGCGCAGAAGGTGCTCCGCGCATATGGGTTCGACGCCCCGGACTAACGGTCGTTCAACCCCTTGCCGGCACGGATACGGGGCGCGCATTTTTCGATCCTTGATACCCGCGTGACGGCTTTCTTGGCGGCGGAGACATGCAGGACGTAGCCCCGTTGCCGGCCTGGCGTCAGAGCTTCGAACGCCGCTTTCAGCGATGAGTCGTCATCGAATGCGTCACGGAGTTCCTGCGGATATTCGAGTGCGCGCCGGGCCTTGAAATCCACCTTGAGCCCGGCCTTTTCGGCGGCCATGGCGCGCCGGACATAGTCATGCAGGACCGCCTCCATGGTGTCGATGTCCTGCGTGTTGGCGAGTTTCAGCCAGCGCATCGCCTGCGAATGTGCGCCGGGCTTTTCAAGAACCCCATGCGGGTCATCGAGCAGGGCGCCCTTGAAGAACCCCAGTGCGCAGTGTTCCTTCATTCCGGCGATCATGACGACGTTACCGTTGTCCTGGGTATAGCAGAGTTTGCCCCATTTCACCGTCTCGCTCAGCCCGCAGTCGAGGATGATCGACCGCAGCCGCAATCTTTCCTCGTGCCAGCGGTCCGCTTTCTGCAAAAGGGCGTCGAGTTTCGCCGTGGTCGTCATCAACGATTACCCCTTTGGAGATGGTGTTGCAGCGTCGGCGGCATGCTGCCAGACACCGCCAGCGGCGTCCAGAATAGAGGCACCGCACGGGGGCCGGATTCCGCGCGGGATTCCAATGTTCTACCAAATATGTGTATAATCGCCGCCCTGGGAACCAATAGGTGAAATCATGGCTGAAAAAAGCAGCGGCATCGGCAAATCGATCCTGAGCGCGGTGATCGTCGCGGCAATCCTGCTGCCGGCGGGTTACGTGGCATACGACTTCATCCGCAAGGACATGAAGGCGCAGCAGGGGGAAACCCGCTCGGTGGTGATGGAGATCCAAACCGCGACGGTCGAGGAAATCCGCGCCGGTGCCGAGAAGACACAGCAGGCGCTCAAGAACGTGCAGGGCGGTGGGGGCGAACAACTCGCCGCCGACATGAGCGCGCTGAAAAAGGTCACCGAGCAGATTCTCGCCGAGCAAAAGGCGATCAGCGAAAATCTCTCCAAGACCATGAAGATGGAAGCCGGGACCGCTGGGGCGAAGAAACCGGCGGACAGGGACGCGCCACCCGCCGACTTCGAAGCGAGCGTCTATTTCGGCGTTGGCAAGGCGTCCGGTCCGAACGCGGATACGCAGATCGCCAAGGTATTGCCGAAGATCAAGGATATGCTGACCGGGGGTGCGTGCCGGATCGACGTTACCGGGTTCGCCGATACCGTCGGCAACGATTTGACCAACCTCAAACTGTCGCGGGCCCGGGCCGACTACGTCGCCGGCAAACTCCGCAAGGCCGGGCTCGAGATCTACACCGTCGAGGCATGGGGCGAGCGCCGGCTCAAGGTGCACACCTACGACGGCGTCAAGAACGAGAACAACCGCCGCGCCGATATCGAGATGCATTGCGGGCCCATGCCGAAGAAGGCGACCGCCGGGACGTGACGTTTTTCCCGCTGCCGGAATCGGTGGCAGATCCATGTTTCGAGACGCGCTTCGCGCTCCTCATCCTGAGGTGCAGGTGTGGCTTTTGTCGAACCTCATCCTGAGGAGACCGTTAGGCCGTCTCGAAGGAAAGGTGGTCCCGCGCCCGCCTGCAAAATAAGTTGTCATCCGCGCCGTCAATCCCCTTATAAATACCTCTGACCCGGCCCGCAGAAGGCCGGGCGCGAACGCTGTAAGCGACAGCCAAAGGGGCTGAATAGAAACAGCTAAAGGGGCTGAATAGAAACAGCTAAAGGGGCTGAATAGAAACAGCTAAAGGGGCTGAATAGAAACAGCTAAAGGGGCTGAATAGAAACAGCTAAAGGGGCTGCAAACAACTGCCAATAGGGAGGCATCATGTTGCATTCAATCAAGACAACCGTTCTGGCTGGGTTGGCGCTGACGTGCGCCACGGCCGCCGTCGCAGACGTCAAGGTGACGCCATTGGGTTCTCACGAAGGCGATTTCTGCCGCTTCGACCGGGCCCTGATTTTCGAGGACCCGGACGGCACACGACTGCTGTACGATGCCGGACGCACCGTCGCCGGGGCGGACGACCCGCGCCTGGGCAAAATCGACGGCATCCTGGTCAGCCACATGCATGGCGATCACGTCGGCGACCGGCACCTGACCGCGCCGGGGGCGGGCACGTGCTCGAAGCCGGACGTGACCGTCAAGGCGGTGCCCAACACCAATTCGGTCAACATCGCGCTCAAGACCGGCGCCGTGATCATGACCGGCAGCGAGATGCCGAAATTCTTCGCGTCGAAACTCAAGGCCTTGGGCGGCGATCCCAAGAACGCGCAACTCGTCCGCTTCGGTGCGTCGAAGAAGATCGGCGGCGTCACGGTCACGACCGTGCCCGCCGTGCATTCGAACGGCGTCGCCGGTGCGATGGTCGGCGGCGATCTCGGCAAGCTGCTGGACGCATCGGGCCTGACTGCCTACGCCGGTCCGCCGACGGGCTACGTGCTGACGTTCTCAAACGGGCTCGTGGTCTATCTGTCGGGCGATACCGGGGTGACGGCGGAACAGAAAGTCGTCGTCGGCGACCAGTACAAGGCCAAGCTGGTGGTGATGAATATCGGCGACACCTATACGACCGGCCCGACCGAGGCCGCCTATGTCGTCAACGACCTGATCAAACCAGCCAGTGTTATAGCGTCCCACGCGAACGAAGTCGGTACCGAGGGCGGCAAGGTCATCGCCGGCACTAAGACCGAGATCTTCGTCAAGGCGACCGGCGTGCCCGTGCACCTGCCGCTGAGCGGCAAGACCATGTCGTTCGACAACGCGGGAAACTGCACGTCGGGGTGCTGAGGGTCAGTAAATTATAACGCGCCTAGAAACCCGGGCTCCGTGCCCGGGTTTTTTGTCGCCTGCCGATCTATTATGGTTAACCGTGTGCAAATCCTTTACACAAATTTAGGAATGACCGGGCATGCTGGTGCCGGGTTGAGCGCCTTCAGGATGGGCGTTATGGAAAGGGACGGGGAATAGCCTCTTTGCGGGTATTTTCCAACAACATCGCCAACGCGGTTGCGCGTCTGCCGGACCATCAGGTCTTCGGCCGGGTCGCCGACATCGTCGGGCTGATGGTCGAGATCGGTGGCCTGCAGGGCACGCTCTCGATCGGCGACCACGTGCGCGTCGACGGCCGCAAGGGCCATTACGTGATATGCGAGGTGATCGGCTTTCGCGACGGCCGCGCGCTGGTGATGCCGTTCGGCTCGCTCGACGGCATCGGCCTAGGCTGCCAGGCGGAACTGGCCTCGACTGAGCCCTCGATCTACCCGGATAACTCGTGGCTGGGCCGCGTTATCGACGCCTTCGGCACGCCCCTCGACGACATGGGGACGATCGAAAGCGGCATGAAATCCTACCAGATCCACACCAACCCGCCCCCCGCGCACAAGCGGCGCCGGGTCGGCGGCAAGGTCGACCTCGGCGTCCGTGTCATGAACACGTTCCTGACCACTTGCCGCGGCCAGCGCATGGGCATTTTCGCCGGCTCCGGCGTCGGCAAGTCGACGCTGCTGTCGATGATGGCGCGCAACACCGATGCCGAGATCAGCGTCGTCGGCCTGATCGGCGAACGCGGCCGCGAGGCCAAGGAGTTCATCGAGGACTATTTGGGCGAGGAGGGCATGAAGCGCACCGTCGTGATACTCGCCACCTCCGACGAACCGCCGCTGGTGCGCCGCCAGGCCGCCTATGTGACACTCGCTGTCGCCGAGTACTTCCGCGACCAGGGCAAGAACGTGCTGTGCATGATGGACAGCATCACCCGGTTCGCCATGGCGCAACGCGAGATCAGCCTCTCGGCGGGCGAGCCACCGGCGTCCAAGGGCTATACCCCGTCCGTGTTCGCCGAACTGCCGAAGCTTCTGGAACGTGCCGGGCCCGGCCATGGCGGGCAGGGCGACATCACCGGGCTGTTCACGGTGCTGGTCGAGGGCGACGACCACAACGAGCCGGTCGCCGACGCGGTGCGCGGGATATTGGACGGGCATGTGGTGCTCGACCGCGAGATCGCGGAAAGGAATCGTTATCCGGCGATCAACGTGCTGCGCAGCATTTCCCGGACCATGCCGAACTGCAACACGGCGGCGCAGAACGCCGCCATCGTCCGCGCCCGCAAGCTGCTGGCGACCTATGAGGACATGGCCGAACTGATCCGTCTCGGCGCCTATCGCCGGGGTTCCGACCCGGCCGTCGATGAGGCGATCCACTACTACGAACCACTCGAGCGGTATCTTTCGCAGGAAATCGGCGAGAACGCCTCACTCGAGGATGGTTACAAGCAGCTTTATGACCTGCTCGGCATGCAGGGCGACGCCGACGGCCCCGCCGGGGACGGGCCCGAAGCCCAGGCGGCGGAGGGATAGGGCGTTAGATGGCCAAGGACTTCAAGGCGCTGGTCAGGCTCAACGACTGGGAGGTGGACCAGAAGCGCCGCGTTCTCGCCGAGCAACTGCGGCAGCTCGAGAACCTGATCGGACTTTTGGAAGCGCTCGAGGAAGAGATCAGGCACGAGCAGGCGCAGGCGGCGAACATGCCGACCGAGGGCGGCATGCTCTACGGGTCCTATGCCGAACACGCGATTCGTCGCCGCGAGGACTATCAGAGCCGCATCGCCCAGCAGGAACACGCCGTCGAGGACGCACGCGAGGAACTGCGCGTCGCGTTCCTCGAATTCAAGAAGTATGAAATATCCGAGGATCGCCGCGTCGCCCGCATCGAGGCCGAAATCAACAAGGCCGAACAGCTCGACCTCGACGAGGTCGGTGTCACCCAGTACAACCGCCGCCAGTCGTCGAAGATTAAGTAGGCGCACCTTCCGGCAATCGTCGTCCTGAACATGCTCCAGATATAATCCGGGGCTTTACTCAGGCCCATGCATCCTTCGAGACGGCCTGCGGCCTCCTCAGGATGAGGACAACAATATACAGCCTCATGCCGAGGAGCGAGCATCGCGAGCGTCTCGAAGCATGGGTTCTTAATCGCGCTCAGGGTGACGGGATAGAGTTATTCACGGTGCCAGCCGGTCGAGCAGCCCGCGTTCTTTCCAGTTCGGCTGGCGGTCCTCGATGCGGACCTCATGGCGCATCTCGTCCCCGGCGCGGCTGAGCGTCACCTCGATCCAGTTGGGGATGACCTGATCGTTGACGTCCTCGAGAATCGTCTGCGCGGTCTCCTCCAGACTGCTGAACGGCATCCTGGCCAGCGCGCCGACGTAGCGGCTCAGGCTTTCCGGCACCAGAACGTCACGGTCGGGCACGTAGCGCAGCCGCAGTTTCGCGCCCATGCAGTCGTTCTCCAGCACCACCACGGCGTCGTGGCGCGGCTGCGGCGCGGGTAGCGTCTCCAGCACATCGCGGCGCTTACGGATATCGTCGGTGCCGTCCATCGCGTTCTCTTCGCCTCTCAGGCCATCACGTCGCCGGCGGCGCCGGGCTGGCGCTTGGGGATATCGACGAAGTTGCCGGGGGCGGCCTTGAAACCGACCGAACCCTCCAACCCGGTAAGATCCAGCGCGTCGTGGAACAGGCGGCGGATGTCCTCGCGCATGTTCGGTTTCAGGGGATCGTCGGTCCGAAGCACGAGATCGAGACGCTTGTCGTTCTCGCCGACCAGGCCGTCGATTTGCAGGTGTCCGAGCTTGCTCAGGTTGAGGTCTACCACGAACCGGGTGCCGCCATGGCCGTCATCGTCCTCGCCGTCTTCGGCGTCGCGGTCGCGGATCAGGAGTTGGATGCGGTCCAGTTCCTCGCCGTGCAGGAACGGCACGCCATGTAGCCGCCAGTCGCCCGACGCCGGGTCCTCGACCGTGCGGGTCATCTGCGTTAAGTCGGTGCGCAGCCGTCCGGCGAGGTCCGGGCGCACCCGGTCCAGAATGCGCATCGGCCCGTCGCCAAGCCAGTTCTTTATATCGCCGCCCCTGAGCGCCGACAGGAAGAACAGCACGTTTGTCGCCAGTTGTGTGTCAGCACGCGGCAATGCTGCCTGCAGGATGTGCTGGTGCGCCCCCGGCGCGGCGTCCCTGAGCGCGGTCAGCGCATCCTCGAAGGCGAACCATTCGCCCTCCAGCACCGGCATGGCGGTCATGTGCTGCGGCCCGTGCTGACCCTGTACGCTTGATGGCGTCTGCAGGGACACGACTTCGAATCGCACCTCGGTGCCCACGGGCAGCGGCTGCTGCGTCGGCAGGGTGACGGGGCCGGCGTGGGTTTGTACCAGCGTCTGGCCGACGCCGTGGCTGCCGCTGGCGACGCCCGTGAGCTGCGCCCCCGGAGCCAGGGATATCCGCCCCTGCGCGAGCGGCGGGGTCAGGCTTTGCGGTAGCGATGCAGGCACGTTGACGGTGACGACGCGAAGTTCGAGGCCGCTGCCAGCCGGGAATGTGGTGACGCCCTGCACCGGCGCCGGGGTGCCCGTCCGGGCCGGGCCGGGGATCCCTGTCGGCGCGGATGGTGTGCCCGGGGCGGGTGATCCGGTCTGCGTGCCTGATTGCGGCCCGCTGAGACCGGGGCCAGTCGGCGATGTCTGTGCTGCGCCGGCGCTGACGATGCCGGTCCGCGGCTGTGCTTGCAGGATCAACGCGCCGTCGACGCTGACAGGGCGCAACAGTGTCGCGGTGACGATGGCGCCCGGCGTGACCTGTACGGTCTGGCCGGTCGATTGGACCGTGGCGGTGGGCGTGGCGGTCTGTGATGCCGCCGATTGCGCCGTGCCCTGCGGTGTGAACGTCAGCGGTCGGCCGTCGGGCAATGCCAGCTGCGCCTTGGGGGACGCGCCCTTGCTCAATAATTGCAGCAGCAGGGCGTCGCCCGGCTTGAAGGCGCTTCCGGCATTCGGCGGCAGCTTGACGGCGATTTCGCCCAGTCGGCTCGCGACCTTCAGTTCGGCGGCGTCGGAGATACTGGTGACGATGACGTCGAGCTTGGTCCCCAGCGGCAGGTCGGCAAGCTGCGCCTGGGTCAGAACGACGGCGAGGCGCGGCGGCAGTGCCTGCCCGGCGGGCGGCGGGGTCGGTGACGGGGGCGCGACCTCGCTCATGTCGTGCCTACGAGGCCTGGGCGCGGCCGCGTCGGAGGATGCGCGCGATCTGTTTCACGTCCTCGGCGGCGGCGCTGTCGGGGGCGCGGCTGAGGATCGATTCCTGAGCCCGGATCGCGGCCCTGACCTTGTCGTCGCGGCGCACGATGCCGAGGTGCTCGGGCGAGTACTTGAGGAAGCCCTGGCATGCCTTGTTGAGGGTGTTGTAGGTGCGCTCGCCCTCGGTCGTCGAGTTGACCATGTTGGTGACCACCTTGACCGGCGTTTCAGGGCGTTCGTTGTGGGCAATCTTGATGAACGCGTAGCCGTCGGTGAGCGACGTCGGCTCGTCGGTGACGACGACGACGATCTGGTCGGCGGCGTAGGCGAGGCGGCGCACCGTGCTCTCGACCCCGGCGCCAAGGTCGAGGATCACGTAATCGTAATTGGCCGCCAGTAGAGCCAGCTCGTCGACCAGCGACTGCAGCCGGTTCTGCGCCAGGTTGGCGAGCGCACCCGAGCCCGAGCGTCCGGCGATGACGTCGAAGCCGCCGCCGTCGCAGTAGTCGACCGCCTGCGCGAGGCTGGCGCGGCCGGCAAGCACGGCGCCCAGATCGGTCTTGGTGGAAAGTCCCAACTGGATGTCCATGTTGGCGAGGCCCAAATCGCCGTCGAACAGCAGGACACGGCGGTCGACCATGGCCAGCGCATGCGCCAGCGTGATCGAGAACCAGGTCTTGCCGACCCCGCCCTTGCCGGAGGCGATGGCGATGATGTTGCCCTTGGTGCGGGCGGGACGGTCGGGAGTGGCGGGGGAAGTTTCGCTCATTGCGCGGCCTTCTTCTGGATCGGCTCGCCCGTGTCGTCCGTGTCGGGGACGATAAGTTGAGCCAGTGAAACGGGATTGATGCGGCTGAGGCCGTCTGCGACCTGCGGATTGATGGAGACGTTGGCGATGGCGATGCGGCCGGCCAGTGCGGCGGCGAGGATACCACCCAGCCGCCGTGTCATGTCGAGGCGGCTGACGACCATGCGGGCCGCGCCGATTTCGGCGAAGGCGCGGGCGGTGTCGGCGGATTCCATGGCATCCGCGCCGGCCGCCAGCACCAGCACCAGTTCGGCGCCGGCGGCACCGGCAAGGGCGCGTAGCGACTGCATCTGCTCGTCGTCGAAGGGGTTGGCGCCGGCGCTGTCGATGATCGCCGCGTCGGCGGCGGCAATGGCATCGAGGTGCGCGGAAAGGCCGTCCACGTCGGGTGCCGTCACCAAATCCATCTCGAGGATGTCGGTGAACGCCTGCAACTGTTCGACGCCGCCGGCACGCTTGGTGTCGGTGGTGGCGATGAACACCTGCTTGCCGGCGAAGCGCGCGTGCGCGGCCAGCTTGGCAGCGGTGATGGTCTTGCCGGCGCCCGGCGGGCCGACCAGCATCAGCGGCCGGTTCCGGACCTCGAAATCGATGGGTTTGAAACCGATGCCCATGTCGATCGCGGCGGCCAGCGCCATCGCCGCATCGGCGGTTTCGTCCGCGATGTCGCAGTCCCGGAGCATACGCTCCGTCAGATGTTGCGGTAGGCCGTGCGCGGTCAACACCTGGGCCAGGAAATCGTGCCGCTCGGCCGGGTCCATCGGGTCGGCGTCGTGCGGCGGCGGCGTCTCTTCCGCTATCTCTGCGTCGTCTTCGAGCGCCGCCGTGACCCAGCAAAGCCCGTCGTCCGCATCCACCTGCGTCGACACGATGATCGCGGCGTCGCCCATGTCGCCCCGCACCATGGCCATGGCGTCTGACATCGTCGGGGCGGTGTAGTTCTTGAGGCGCATGCGTTCAATCCGGCGTCATGGCCGGCGTCAGATCTGGCCGACCGTCTTGATCTTCGCCTTAGGGTATATCTCGTTTTGCGACATGACCACCGTCATCGGCCGGAAGCGGTCGACGATGGATCGCACGAACGGGCGGATCGTCGGGCTGGTCAGCAGCACCGGCTGCTCGCCCATCATGGCCTGGCGCTCGAAAGTGTTGCGCAACTGGGTGATGAATTCCTGAAGCTTGGTTGGCGGCATCGAGAGCTGGCGGTCCTCGCCCTGGCCGACCAGGCTTTCGGCGAAGGTCTGCTCCCAGCCCGGCGACAGGGTCACCAGCGGGATGAATCCCTGGTCGTTGGTGTTCATGTTGGAAATCTGGCGGGCCAGCCGGGCGCGCACGTGCTCGGTGATCATCATCACGTTGCGGGTGTTGCCGCAGGCCTCGTAGACGCCCTCCAGGATCGTCGGCAGGTCGCGGATCGAGATGCGTTCGGCGAGCAGGTTCTGCAGCACGCGCTGGATGCCGCCCAGCGAAATCTGCGCCGGAATGATGTCGGCGACCAGCTTCTGGTGGTCCTTGTCGATCTCGTCCAGCAGTTTCTGGGTTTCGGCGTAGGACAGCAATTCAGACATGTTGTCCTTGATCAACTCGGTGATATTGGTGGTCACGACCGTTGCCGGATCGACCACGGTATAGCCGCGGAACAGCGCTTCCTCGCGATTCGATTCCTCGATCCACATGGCCGGCAGCCCGAAGGTCGGCTCGGTCGTCTTCTCGCCCGGGATCGAGATTTCCTCGCCGCGCGGATCCATCACCAAAAGCATGTTGGGGCGCAGTTCACCGCGTCCGGCCTCGATCTCTTTGACGCGGATAACGTAGACGTTGGCGGGCAACTGCATGTTGTCCTGGATGCGCACTGACGGCATGACGAAACCGACTTCGGCCGCGAGCTGGCGCCTGAGTGCCTTGATCTGGTCGGTCAGCTTCTGGCCGTCCTTAGGCGCGTTGATCAGCGTCAACAGGCCGTAGCCGAGCTCGAGACGGATATGATCGATCTTGAGGGCGGTCGAGATCGGCTCGTCGGCGATCGCCTTGGGATCGACCTTTTCCTCCTCGACCTGCCTGACCGCTTCCTCGGCGGCGGTCTTGTTGCGCCAGTGCACGTAGTAGGCACCGCCGCCGCAGATCAACGCCAGCGTCAGGAACGGCAGCGCCGGGATGCCCGGCAGGACGGCCAGCGCGAACAGCAGGAAGCAGACCAGCGCCAATGCCTTCGGCTGGCCACCCATCTGCCTGAAGATCGCGACCTCGGCGGTGCCCGCGACGCCGGCCTTGGTGACGACCATGCCGGCGGCGGTGGAAACGATCAGCGCCGGAATCTGCGAGACCAGGCCGTCGCCGACGGTCAGCCGGGTATACGTGTCGGCGGCCTGGCCGAACGTCAGATCCTGTTGCGCGACGCCGATGATCATGCCGGCGATGACGTTGATGAAGGTGATCAAGAGGCCGGCGACGGCGTCGCCGCGCACGAACTTCGCGGCACCGTCCATGGCGCCGAAGAACGAGCTTTCCTCCTCCAGATCCTTACGGCGTTGCTTGGCGGTTTCCTCGTCGATCAGGCCCGACGACAGGTCGGCGTCGATCGCCATTTGCTTGCCGGGCATGGCGTCGAGCGAGAACCGCGCCGAGACTTCGGCGATGCGGCCCGAACCCTTGGTGATGACGACGAAATTGACGATCACCAGGATCGCGAACACGATCACGCCGATCACGTAGTTTCCGCCCATGACGAAGCCGCCGAAAGCCTCGATGACCTGACCGGCGGCATGGGTCCCCTCGTGACCGTCGGCGAGGATCAGGCGCGTCGAGGCCAGGTTGAGCGACAGCCGGATCATCGTCGCCAACAGCAGGATCGTCGGGAAGGCGTTGAAATCCAGCGGCCGCTCGACGAACAGCGCGGTCATCAGGATCAGCACCGAGAACGTGATCGAGAACGCCAGAGAGAAATCCAGCAGCCAGCGCGGCATCGGCAGGATCAGGACGACGAGGATCGCGACCACACCCAGCGCCAGCATGATGTCGCCGCGCTTGGCGGCCGAGGCCAGCCGGTCGCGGATAAAACCTCCGGTGTCGAGTGTGGTGACTTCGCCGCCGCCGGCTTCAGCCATTTACGTCGTTCCTTTTGCCTTGTCGGCTTTCCGTCACGTTCATGCGCCGGCCTGCGACGCGTCGCCCGGAGACGGGATGTTGAACCCTTCGGAGTTGTACTGCTTCAGCTTGTTCCTGAGCGTTCGGATCGAGATGCCGAGAATGTTCGCGGCGTGGGTACGGTTGCCGAGACAGTGCTGCAGGGTGTCGATGATCAGTTCGCGTTCGACGTCGGCGACCGTGCGCCCGACCAGCGCCTGGGTGCCGTCGCCGTTTTCCTGGGCATGGGCGCCGCCGGTGCCGCCTTCCTCGGTGCTGAGCATGACCGCGTCGGCGCCGATTTCGTCGCCGGACGACAGCAGCACGGCGCGATGCATGGCGTTTTCCAGTTCGCGCACGTTGCCGGGCCAGTCATAAGCCCGGAGTTTTTCGGCTGCCTCGCCGGATAGGGGCCTGCGCGGCACGTCATTGAGGTCGGCGTACCGGGCCGCGAAATGCTCGGCCAGCGGCATGACGTCCCCCGGCCGCTCCGAAAGCGGCGGTAGGCGCAGATTGACGACGTTGAGGCGGAAATACAGGTCTTCCCGAAAATGTCCGTCCTTGACGGTCTGTTCCATGTTGCGGTTCGACGTCGCGATGATGCGGACGTTGACCTGAACCGGTTTGTTGGAACCGATACGGTCGACTTCCCGCTCCTGGATGACGCGCAGCAGCTTGGACTGAAGCTTGACGTCCATCTCCGAGATTTCGTCGAGCAAAAGCGTGCCGCCGTCGGCCTCCTCGAACTTGCCGATGCGCCGCGCGACGGCGCCCGTGAAGGCGCCTTTCTCGTGGCCGAACAGTTCCGATTCCAGAAGGTTCTCCGGGATCGCCGCGCAGTTGACGGCGACGAAACGGTGATCCTTGCGTTTGGATTTCGAGTGCAGGTAATGCGCCAGCACCTCCTTGCCGGTGCCGGATGGGCCGGTGATCAGCACGCTGGCTTCGGACGGCGCGATCTGTGTCGCCATCTTGACCGTTTCGGCCATCTTCGGGTCCTTGTAGATCAGCGCGTGCTGGTCCTCGGTGACGGCCTCGAGGACGGCGGCGATCAGTTCCGGATCCGGGGGCAGGGGCACGTATTCCTTGGCCCCGGCGCGGACCGCGCGGACCGCCGCCTGGGTGTCGTTGGAAACGCCGCACGCGACCACCGGGACGCTGATGCGTTCGGCTTCCAGCGACGTCATCAGTGCCTGCACGTCGAGCCCGACGTCGACCATGACCAGGTCCGCGCCGGCCCGCCGCAAAAGGTCGAGGCCTTCTTCCAGCGTATCCGCCTGCTGCACCTTGGCGCCGCGCTTGATGGCGATCTGGCTCGCCGCGCCGATTTGTCCGTCCAGGGTTCCGACAATGATGAGTTGCATGTCTCGTTTATGTCCCAGGTTCTTCGTTAGTCGAAATACGTGACCCGCTGCGACGGCGGCAGGATGCTGTTCAGCAGCATCTCCAGCCGGCGCGGGTTTTCCTGACGGCCGATCGAGGCCGCGGTCAAAAGAAACACCTGCAGGATCAGGGCTTCCTCGTTGGAATTTTTCTCAAGCTTCGAGGCCAGCGGCAGAAACACCATGTTGGCCAGCACTGCGCCGTAGAACGTGGTCAGCAGCGCCACCGCCATGGCCGGGCCGATGGTCGTCGGATCCTGCAGGTTGCCGAGCATCTGCACGAGGCCGATCAGAGTGCCGATCAGGCCCATCGCCGGCGAAAATTCGGCCATCTTGCGCAGGATGCTGGCGCTCTGGCGATGCCGCTGAACCATCGATTGCAGGTCGCGGCGCAGGATGTATTCGACCTCCTCGCCGGGGGTGCCGTCGATGACCATCAGGATACCCTGGTGGAAGAACGGTTCGTCGCCGACGTCGTCGACGACGTTCTGCAACGCCAGCACGCCCTGCTTGCGGGCGATTTCAGCGACCTGGAGCGCGCGGTAGGCGGCGTCGGACGGCTCTTGCCGGCTGTGCACCAGGGTGCGTCCGGCGACCGAGAGCATCTTGGCCATGTCCTGGAAACTGAAGCAGACCGTGGTGATGGCGAGAGTGCCGCCGATCACGATCAGGATCGATGGCGGATTGATGAAGCTTTCCGGTGTGCCGCCCAGCATGATCGCCGTGATGATCATCGCGAACCCGGAGACCAGGCCGACAACGGTCGCCAGATCGAGCGACGAACCGCCTGCGCTATGGATGCGTTCTTCCGCCATGGACGTGGTTAGCTCGCCCGCTCGGTCTTGATGATTTCCGTCATCGTCACGCCGAGGCGGTCTTCGACGACGACGACTTCGCCGCGGGCAACGAGGCGGTTGTTGACGTAGATGTCGATGGCTTCGCCGACCTTGCGGTCCAGTTCGACGACGGCGCCGCGGCCCAGTTTCAGGAGGTTGCTGACGGGCATCGTCGTCTTGCCGAGAACGGCCGAAACCTGGACCGGGATGTCGTAGACCGCTTCCAGGTCCTTGGCGCTGCGCGGCAGGTCCATGTCCATGGCGTCGCCGATGGAATCGCCGCCGTCATCCTCTTCGTTCGTGGGGGCCGGTTGAGGCGCGTCCTCGGTTTCGTCGAGATCGTCGAGATTCAGTCCGCCGCCTTCGTCTTCTTCTGCCATTTATCGTCTCCTATTCCGGTTCATCCACCAGAGGGATTCTCGTCGTCTTCATCCAGCGCGCCTTGCGCGTCGAGTATAGCGGCTTGGGTTGTCGACGACACAGGATCGGGGTCGCTGTAGGGCGGCGACGTCTGCTCGCCGTCCGCCGTGTCGCCGCGGGCTTCGTCGCCGCTGCCGGGTTCGCCGTCCATATGCGGGATGGGGGCCGCCCGGTCGTTGTCGTCAACTCCCTGATCTGGTTCGGTATTTTCAGCCTGGGCCGGAGGCTCGCCGTCGTCGACATGGGGCGCGAACGAGGGGCCGTGCGCGCCGGGGTCGGCGGCTTCGGGGGCGTCGCCGGGGACCTCGGCGCCAGGTTCCGGTGCCGGCTCGGTTTCCGGCGCCGGTTCAATGGGCGCGTTCACGCCCGCCGATTCGCCGACCGCGTCCTGCCAATTCGGCGTTTCCAAGGCGTCCGCTTCCTCGGCATCCGCGCCCGGGCCGGACGGGTCCGTCTCGTCGTCGATCTCGGGCGGCGTGTGCAGTTCCTCGGTGAGGGAGGGCCCTTCGGTAGCGTCCGCGCCGCCGGTGTCCGGCGTTTCGACGTCGCTGCCCGGCGCCGCCGGTTGTTCGTCGAAAGACGTTTCCGGACCGCCGGTTTCGGGCTCGATATCCGGAAGCGTTTGCGGTTCCATGTCCGCGGTCGGTGCCGTGTCCTCGACCGGTGTCGTGTCGGCGGCGGTGCCGGCGTCGTCCGCTATCGCCTCGGCGGCGGGTTGGTCCGCCGCTTCGGGCTGCGCGGGCGCCGGTTCGCCGGGTGCGGTGTCGTCCGTTTGTGTCTCGGGTTGGGGTTCGGGCTCCGGCGCCGCCGGTTCGCCGGTCTCGTCCGCGTCGTCGTCCTCGAGCGCGTCGTGCAGGTTCTCGTCGATGATTCTGTCGATCATCTGCCACATTTCCTCGGCATCGCGCACGGCGGCGCCGTTCGACCACTCGATGCGGCAGTCACCCAGCTGCATCGCCGGGTCCGGGTTGACGAACACCTTGCCGTCGAACCCGGCGCGGTGGGTCATGGTGCCGAGCCGCTCGGTCAGCGGCTCGCGCAGTTCCGGATTGACCATGATCTGGATGCGCGGTTCCTCGGTCACCGCCTTCAGGGTTTCCTGCACGACCCGCTCGACCTCGCCCAGCGCGTTGCGGGCGTTGAGGTCGGGAAACATCTTCTTGGCGATGGCGGTCGCCACCGAGATCATCTCGCGGCCGATCTCGCGGTTGGCCTCGGTCTGCGTGTTGTAGACGTCGCTCAGTTTTTCGCAGGCGGCTTCGACGGTCTCCAGCAGCTTCTGCTCGGTGGCGTCGGCAGCCTCGCGGCGGCCTTCCTCCTTGCCGTTCTCGAAGCCCTCGGCGCGGGCCTGCTCCACTTCTTCCTCGGAAAAAGTGGGGATTTCCTCCTCCGGCTCTTCCTCGTCGGTCTCCGGTTCCGGCGTTTCCGGTTCCTCCGGGGCGTCGAAGTCCAGATCGAAGGTGAATTTTCTGACCGTGCCCATAAAAAGCCTATCTGCCGAAACGTCTTGAATTCTGCCGCAAGATCACGAACCGGAAATCGGCCGCGATCAATAAACCAGCTCGCTGTCCTCGTCGGAGCCGGCGATGACGATCTCGCCCGCGTCGGACAGCGCCTTGGCGGTCTGGACGATACCGGACTGCGCCTCGTCGACGTCCTTGAGGCGGACCGCGCCCATGGCGTCCATGTCTTCCTTCATCATCTTGCCGGCGCGTTCCGACATGTTGGCGAAGAACAGTTCCTTGACCTCCTCGGAGGATCCCTTGAGGGCGATCGCGAGCTGGTCCTTCTCGACCTGGCGCAGCAGGAGCTGGATGCCGCTGGCGTCGACGCGGACCAGGTCGTCGAAGGTGAACATGAGTTGCTTGATGCGTTCCGCCGATTCACGGTTGCGCTCCTCGAGGGCGGTCATGAAGCGGTTTTCGGTGTTGCGGTCGAGGTTGTTGAAGATGTCGGCCATCAGCTCGTGACTGTCGCGGCGCGCGGTGCGGGCGAGGTTGGTCATCAACTCGGTCCTCAGCGTGCGCTCCACGTGGTCGAGGATTTCCTTCTGCACCGCTTCCATGCGCAGCATCCGCATGATGACTTCCATCGAGAAGTTTTCCGGCAGCAGCGCCAGCACCCGGGCCGCGTGGTCGGTCTTGATTTTGGATAGCACGACGGCGACGGTCTGCGGGTACTCGTTCTTGAGGTAGTTGGCGAGCACGGCCTCGTTCACGTTGCCGAGCTTGTCCCACATGGTGCGGCCCGCGGGGCCCCGCATCTCCTCCATGATCTGCTTGACGCGATCCTCGGGGAGCGAGCTCATCAGCAGCCGTTCCGTCGAGTCGTAGGAACCGACGAGTCCGCCCGCGGTGGAGAGCTGGTCGGCGAACTCGACGAACAGGCGCTCGACGATGCCGGCGTTCACGGAGCCCAGCGTCGACATGGCGTGGGACAGTTCGCGGATTTCCTCGTCGTCCATCCGTTCGAAGATTTTCGACGAATGTTCGCGGCCGACGGCGAGCATGAAGACCGCCGCTTTCTGAGGCCCCGTGAGTGTCCGGTAATCGAGTGATTTCGCCATTGTTTCCTAAGCTCCCCCCGGGTTTCGGCCTCAGCTTTCCTGATACATCCAGGAACGCGGGATCGCCAGCGCTTCTTCCGGGTGTTTCTCGACGATTTCGCCGACTTTCTTGACGGAAGACGCCTTGACCCGGCCCTCGACCCGATCGATGTCGATGAGCTCCTCGAACTGCTCCTCGTCCTCTTCGGTCTCCGCCGGGACCCGGGCCGCCGCCGGGCCGGTCAGCGCCGGCGCGCGGCCCTGATCGGCGAGCAGCCGCTCGGCGGCTTCCTGAGCCGAGGGCAGGGCCTCGAAGGCACGTGACAGGAGCGGCCTCACCACCAGCAGGATCACGAGGATCGCGACGATGCTGAGGACGAGAATCTCCACGACCCTCAGGATATCATTTTTACCCATGCCGAAAAACAGCTCGAGTTCCTCTTCCGGGGCCTCGAATTCGGCGAACTTCATCTGGATGATCTCGACCTTGTCGCCACGGTCCTCATCAAAGCCGACGGCGCCGCGAACCAGCGTCGAAAGCAGGTTCATTTCCTCTTCGGTGCGCTTCTCGGAAATCTTGTCGCCTTCCTCGTTGAGCGCCTGCCTCTCGTCGATCAGCACGGCGACCGAGAGTTTTTCGATCTCGCCGCCTTCCTTGATGTGGTTGGTGACGGTCTTGGAAATCTCGAAGTTGGTGGTTTCCTCGGTACGCGAGGTGTTCTCCGTGCGGCTCGCGGTGTCGCCGGCACCGAGGTTGGCGTCGGGCAGGTTCTGACCGACCGTGATCGGCGGCTCGCCCTCGGTGTCGCGCGCGTTGGCGGTTTCCTCTACGGCGTTGGTCGAACGCACGACCTGGCCGTCCGGATTGTATTCCTCGGTCTGGGTCGAGACCCGGTCGAAGTTCATGTCGATGCTGACCTCGGCGCGGACGCGGCCGAAGCCGACGGTTTTTTCCAGCAATTCTTCGATGGTGCGGGCGTATTCGGATTCGATGCGGCGGCGGCGCTCGTCGACCTTGGCGGTAAGTCCGGTGGTCGGATCGGCGCTTTCGAAGCCGGACGACAACAGCGAGCCCTTGTTATCGACGATGGAGATACGGTTTGGCGTCAGTTGCGGCACGGCGGAAGCGACCAGATGCTGCACGGCGGCGACCTGTTCGTTGGTAAGGCGCACCGGACCGCGCATCTGCAGGATGACAGACGCGCTCGGTTCCTGCTTCTCGCGGCTGAAAAGCTCGCGTTTCGGCATCACCAGGTGGACTCGCGCGTTCTTGACCGTGCCGATGGAGGAGATGGTGCGCGCAAGTTCGCCCTCGAGCGCGCGCACCAGGTTGACGTTCTGCATGAAGTTGGTGGAGCCCAGGCTGTCGGCGTCGTCGAACAGTTCGTAACCAACCGAGCCCCCCGACGGCAGGCCCTGCTGCGCCAGTTCCAGGCGCAACTGCATGACCCGGTCCTGCGGCACCAGGATCTGCGTGCCGTTCTGCTTGATTTCGAACGGGATGTTGCGGCTTTCGAGTTCCTGCACGATTCCGGCGGCGTCGGACTGGCCGAGTTCGCCGTAGAGTGTCGTCAGAGACGGCGTCGAAAGCTTGGTCGCGAAGAAGGCCAGAAAGCCGATCAGGCCCAGAACGACGCCGCCCATGATGGCGAGCCGCATCGGGCCCAGATTTCTAATTGCCTGAACAAAGGTTTCCACGTGCGTCCCCTAATTTCCCTGGCGAACGATCGCCGGTCATCCCTGGCGGTTTCGCGTGCGAGCGCGGTTCCACCGTTAACCCTGTTTGGATGCTAGGGGCGGTTTAGTGAATAAGAAGTTAATGACCGGCAAAAATTGCCTACCGGCGGCACCGGCCACGCGGGGCCGGGCGCCGAATCGGGTCAGGTGCTGCGGTAGGACTTGATGCGCGTGGTGCGGAGACCGCGCACGCCGTGCCGTTCCAGAAGCCGCTCCCAGGAGCGGAATTCGTCGATTGACAGGTGGTACATGCGGCACGCTTCCTCGAGCGTGATCAGGCCGCACCTGACGCCGGCGACGACCTCGGCCTTGCGTCGCGGCACCCAGCGCGTGGTGTCGGTCGGCGGCAGGTCGGCCATGGTCATCGGCGGGCCGCTCGGGCTCAGTGCTTCCGAACGGTACGGCCGGTTTCCCTCGCGATAGTGTTTCAGTTCGGTCATTGCGTTCTGCTTTCCGATGTTGGCTTCGTTGTTATCTGTCCCTGAGAATCTTGGGAGGTATAGAAAAGCAGAAGGGCCTTAAAAAAGGCCTAAACCTTACGGTAAACGCGCGTTAACGCTTTACTTTCGAGGAAACGAAGCGGTCAAGGGACGAGCCCGCGGCGTTGATCGCCGATGTCCAGTCGCCGGGCGCCGGCTGACGGAACAATGCCGCCGTCGGATACCACGGGCTGTCGTCACGGCCGAGGAAATAGCGACTGTCCGGATCGAACGCCAGCAGCACCCATACCGGCCGGCCGAGCGCACCGGCCAGATGCGCCGGTGCGCTGTCGACGCTGATCACCAGGTCGAGTGCCTGCATCAGGGCTGCCGTCGCCGCGAAATCGGTGAGGCGATGGCGGACGTCGGTGACGCGCGGGTGATCGAGTTCATCGCCGCGCGGGCCGACCAGCAGGTTGAAGAACCGCGCGTCCTGCCGGTCCAGCAGCGGCCGGACGGTGTCCGGCGCCATCGAGCGGCTGTAGTCGTGCGCCTGACTCGGATTACCGGCCCAGACGATGCCGACGGCGGGGGTGTCGCCGGCGATCTCGGCCCGCCAGCGGGCGGCCTCGACCGGATCGGCCTTCAGGTAAGGGACGTCCGCCGGGATCGTCGCCATGCTTGTGCCCATAAGGTGGGGCAGGCTCATGACCGAGGCATGGACATCCGCATCCGGAACCGGCCCGTCCAGCGGATGCACGCTCAGGTCATTCCCGAAGCCGGTTTCGAACAGGCGGGCGAGGGGCTTTTCGCACATCAGCGCCAGTGCCGCGCCCTTCTCCAGCAGCATCGGGACATAACGCGCATAAATCAGCGCGTCGCCGTAGCCCTGCTCGTTCCACAGCAGCAGGCGCTTGCCGCGCGGATCCTCGCCATGCCATGCCGGCATGGGTAATCGCGCCGGCAGCGGATGCCAGTTGGGCACGTCCCAGCGCGTTTCGTAATCCCGAAACCCGGCCTCAAGATCGCCGCACTGGATCGAGAGCGACGCCTTTTTGAGCCTGGCTTCGGTATAGGCCGGGTCGGCGGCGATGGCCTTGTCCGTCCATTCGAGGGCGTCTGCGTGCTTGCCGGTCGCGGCCAGGAACGACGCCTTGTTGAGGCGGTAGACCGGATGCGCAGGGTTTGCCGCCAGCGCCGCGTCGATGGCCCGCGCCGCTTCATCCATCCGGCACAAGCGCTGCAAGGCGTTGCCGCGGTTGGTCAACGCGTCGGCGAAGTCCGGTTGGGCGGCAAGCGCGGCGTCGTATTTCGCCAGCGCGTCTTCGACCGCACCGGTCTCGTAGAGCTGCACGCCCAAATTATTGAGGAATTCCGGCGTGCCGGGTTTGAGCCCGTCGGCGCGTTCGTAGGCTTCAAGGGCGTCCGCGTGCCGTTTCATCTCACGCAGCAGGTTGGCGAGGTTGAACCACGCCAGCGGGTTTTCCGGCGATCTTTCAATGGCGTCACGGTAGGCCCGCTTGGCGCCCTCGACATCGCCCGCCGCCCTGAGTGCCGCGCCGAGATTGATGTAGAGTTCGCCGATATCCGGATGCGCCGCGATCACGGCGCGGAAACCTTCCGCCGCCTCGGCGAACGCGCCCCGGGCGAAATCCGCCCCGGCCCGTTGCAGGATGTCTTCAACGTCCGTCATGACGGGAGCATGGCGGCGATCACGGCGGCGATCAATCGGCAGCATGAAATGGGACGACCCCGACAGCGGATTTTCAGTCCGCTGCCGGGGCCTTGGGTTGGGACGGTGGGTTGTGGAAGGGTTTCCCGTGGTCCCGGGGTCAGGTTAGGGGGCTAGCGCTTATCGTTTGATCCGCACCAGCTCCTCGAGCATTTCGTCGGCCGTCGAGATGATCCGGGTCGAGGCGGAATAGGCCCGCTGCACGACGATCATCTTGGTGAATTCCTCACCGATATCGACCGTGGAGGATTCCAGAGCGGCCTGGGTGATCGAACCGGCGACACCGTTGTTGGCCTCGCGGAGCGTGTTGTCGCCCGAAGCCTGGGTCTGGTTCCAGACGTTGCCGGTTCGGGCATTAAGGCCGTTGACGTTGACGAAGGTGGCGACCGGGAGCTTGAAGATCGGGCGCGTTTCGCCGTTGTCGAACAGCGCCGTCATCAGGCCGCTCTCGTCGATGGTGACGCCGGCCAGCGTCCCGAACTGCGACCCGTTCTGGGTGATGAAGCCCGGCGTGAATTCGGCACCGAACTGGGTGAAGCCGTTGGCTTCGCCGACCGTACCGAAGTCGAGCGTCAACCGTTCCGAGTTGTTGGCGTCGTCGTCCATGTTCGCGGCACCGTTGGCGAAACCGTCGATCTGCAGCTCGGCGATGTTGAATGCCGACGGTAGACCGTCAGAGTCGAACGTCAGTCCCTGGTTCTTGTTGACTGAGTACGCCTCGCCAGCGGTATAGGTGGCGGTGCCGTCCGGTTCGGTCGGCAGGTTCGTAAAGCCGGCGCTGAAGGTCACGTCGTACGAACCCGATGACAGGGTCTCCAGCACGAGTGTGTCATTTGTCGTGCTCGGAGGCTCGGCCTGGCTGTCGTTGACCCGTAGACGCACGGTGTCGGCACCGGTGGCGAACGCCGCGTCGATGGTTTCGATCGCCGTTTCCAGGTTGGTGAGGGTTACGCCGATATCGCCACCGATTACGACCTGGCGGAGAGTGGGCGTTTCCACGACCGAGGCATCGGAGTCAAATTCGTAGGTAATGCCGTTGATGACGACAGTGTCACCGTCGGCGGGTTGTCCACCGAATGTGAACTGGTGAAAGTCCCGGTTGGCTGGGGCCGTTTTCTCGACCGTGTAACTCGACTCCTGGATCGTCGCGGGCGAGCCGGTCGACGTCAGTAGCCCCGTCGGATCGATGGTGATCTCGTCGGTGCCGTCCTCGGTGAAATATATCGAGGTCGACTGCCCCGGGTTCACCTGAATACGGTTGTTCGTAAAGTCGGCACCGTAGTTGGCGAAATTGGTGTCCGCTTCCTTGACCTTGTTGACAAGGGCGGAAACCGCCTGTGCGACCGTCGTCGACGTGGAGATATCGACCTGTTTCGTGGTTGCGGTATCGGCCTCGGCACCCGTGGTGTCGAACTGGTAGGTGATTGTCGTGCCGCCTTGTGTGATCGTGAGCGTTGCATTGTCGGCCGGCAGTCCTTGGAATTCTAACTGGCCGCGGCTTTCATAAACCGTGTCCCCGGCGGTGTCGGAATAGAGGGTCGCCACGTTGACGCCCGACGGCGGCGTCACCTCGACATCCCATTCGTTGTCGCGATTGCCGCGGGTGTACAGGAAGCTGGTGGTGTTGGCGTTGCCCAGCGTGTCGAAGAACTGCACATCGGTCTTGTGGGTGTCGCCATCTGTCGCCGTCGACGGCAGGTTGGCGCCGATGCCGATTTCCGTCGTCGCCGTCGCCGTGCCGCCGACCCGGTTCAGGTTCACCGTCGCCAGGAAGTCGGTCGAGATGACGTTCTGGTTGGGGATCGTCAGCGACGTGTTGTTGGTGGTGACGGTGCCGTCGGCAGTCGTCGGCCAGGCCTGCAGGTAATATCCCGAAGTATTCCGGAGGAAGCCCTCGTCATCCTGGAAAAACGAGCCGGCGCGAGTGAACAGGAACTCGTTCGACAACGTCGGCTGGCTCGCCTCGTTGACGACGAAGAAGCCGTTGCCGGAGATGGCGATGTCGGTCTGCGATGTCGAGGACTGCAACAGGCCCTGCACGCCGGTATCCTGGCGCGGCCGCGACTGCACGCCGCCGGCCGAGTAGAAGGTGCTGGAGGTCTGCACCGTGACCAGGGTCTGGAAGTCGACCTGGGTGCCCTTGTAGCCGATCGTGTTGACGTTGGTGATGTTGTCCGAGATCGCGCCGATCGCGCTCGACTGTGCGGTCAGGCCGGAAACACCGGAAGTAAGTGCGCCAAAGAGTGTCATTTTTCGTCTCCTTCGTTCAGCGGCCTTCCGGCCCGCGTGAATAGCGTGTTACGGGATCGGTCTCCCGTAACGAACAGTGTTAGATTTCCTCGTCGCCGCCATCTGCTGCCGGGACTTCCTTGACCGAGAGAACTTGCGTCTGCGGCACTTCGATATCGCCCATGAACATGGTGGTCTGGCCGTTCTCGACACCGATGCCGGTGACGCGACCGAAGACGGTCGTCGAAACATCCAGAAGCTCGCCCTGGTGATCGAGACCGCTGACCAACACCGAATATTCGCCGTCCGGCGCGGTGTTGCCGTTGCGGTCGCGGCCGTCCCATTCGAACTTGTGCTGGCCCTGGTCGAGGTTTGCGTCCTGTTCGTAGACCGTGAGGCCGTTGGCGTCGCGGATGATGATGCTCGCCGACTTGGCGCCTTCGGGCATGGTATAGGTGAACTCGGCGCTGCTGTTCTCCAACGGGAACTTGGCGGTGCCGGCAACCTCGATCCGTTTGCCGATGAAATCGACAAGGGACGATACCTGGTTGGTCTGTCCCAGGGCCACGAGCTGTTCGAGGTTCGAGTTCTGGTAAATCTGCTGTTCGACGCTGGCGAACTGCACGAGCTGCGACGTGAACTCGTTGCTGTCCATCGGATCCAGCGGATCCTGGTTCTTCAACTGCGTGGTCAGCAGGCTGAGAAACCGGTTCAGGTCATCCTGAAGCGAGGCGGCCGAGTTCGCTGACTTGGTCCCGTCCTCGAGATTGGTGCCTGATGCGCCACTGATAAACATTTTTCCCGCTCCTTATTCGCCTTGATTCGCGCTTAGGCGCGCATATCGAGTCTGCCGTTGGCGAAGATGCCGCTTTCCCAAGCGGACATGACGCCGTCGTTGACATCGGTTTCGCCTTCCTCAGCAACGTCGGCATCGCCCGAACCCGGGGTGCCGTCGCCCTCCGCTTCCGCGGACTGCTGTTCCTGGCCTTGCAGGTTGAATTCCATGTCGCCGCTCTCGAGACCGGCTTCGGCCAGTGCCTTCTGGAGTTCCGAAGAGTCGCGGCGCAGCATGTCGAGGGTGTCCTGTTTTTCCGCCGTGACCACGGTCATGACGCGGCCGTCGTGGGTCATTTCCATTTTCACGTCGACGCGGCCGAGTTCGGCCGGCTTGAGCTGGATCGAGATGCGGTCGGTGCCGGTCTGCAGGGCCTTGGTGATCTTGACCGAAATCTGCTCGGTGATGGCGCTGCCCGGTACGTTCGTACGCTGCGCCTGCTGTGCCTGCTGCTGCGGCTGGGACTCACGCGTCTGCTGGGTCTGCTGCGTCTGCTGGCCGGTGCTCGCGGTCTGCGTGGTGTTGTTCAGGGACTCGCCGCCGCCCGTGTGCTGCGCCCCGCCGCCGGTCGACTGTATGGAGGAGGTGGTCGTGGTGCCGCCCTGGCCGGTGCCGGGCTGGACGCCTTGTTGGGCGTTCTGCACGTTCGCCTGCTGCGCCGCCTGGGCCTGCTGCTGCGCGGCTAGCTGCGCCTGTTGCGTCAGGTTCGGGTTCTGGCCCTGCTGCTGGCCGGTCTGGCCCTGCTGGGCGTTGTTCTTGGCGGCGGCGCCGTCGGCGGTCAGCACCGAGGCGTTGGCGACGGTGAAGGTCGGCTTCGAGGTGACCGGAGCCTGTTCCTTGGTGACGTTCACGTTGACGTTGGCACGGCTGTCCGAACCGATGGTCCGGGCGAGCTGCTGCGCCTGATTCTGCGCGGTCGTGTTCTGGCTCTTCTGCGCCACGCCCTGCGTCTTCTGTTCGGCGCCGGCGGCGGTCTTGGCCTCGGCCTGCTGGTTCGACGGGCCGAGCTTGTGATTGCCCTGACCGTTCTTGGCGGTCTTGCCGGCAGCGGCCTGAAGCGCGGCGTTGTCGGTGATGTCGGCGCCCTTCTGTGCCTGCGCCTGCGGATCCGCCTTGCCGGCGTTGGCGTTTTGCTGGCCCGGGTTCTTGACCAGGCCGGCGGCGTAGACGGCGGCGGCCTGGGTGGCGTTGGCGGCGGTCTCGGCGGCGTTCTGATTACCCTTGCCGTCCGCGGTCTTACCGTCGCCGGTGTCGGCGGATTTCTCGCCGTCCTTGCCGCCGTTCTTACCGTCGGATGCGGCCTCGTTCGAGCCGTTATCCTTGGCATCGTCGTTACCGGTATTGTCGGCCTTGTCGGATTTGTCGCCGGCGCCTTGGGCGTCGCGCTCGGCATTGCCGTCGCGGTCGGCGGTCTTGTCGGCGGCCTTGTCGCCGCGCGGGGCGTCCTCGCCGCGTTCGGCGCCGCCGTCGCGGGTATCCTGGGCACTGGCACGGCCGCGCTCGGCATCATCACCGCCGCGGCGGTCGTCGTTACCGGATGTTTCGCGGGCATCGGCGTAATCGCGGCCGTCGCCGTTACTTTGCGCACTCTTGGCAACCTCGGGAAGGCCGCCCGATTTGTCGGCGGCTGAGAAGGCCTGTTCGAGACGGGCACCGACACGCTGCAGCAGATCCTCGAACGACACGGCGAACCCGCCCAGATTTATGTAATTCGGGGCCGCCGCCTGCGCACCAGTCATGTGGCCGTGTTCGTTAAGCTTCTGCTCGATTGCCAGGTTCGCCATTAAACTTCTCCATGAACGAAATTTCGTTGCCGGATCAGAAGCAAACCGCGGGCCAGTTTTGAGGATGGTGATTAAAACATTGATTTAATTTAATTTAACTGTTGAAACTTGGCTGCTGAAAGCGGAAAACCCGCGCCTGCGGGCAGAACTTGCCGGGTTCCGGGGGCAATTTCGTCCGGTTTCCCCGATTTCGGGCGGAAAACCCCGGATTTCCGGGAATTTACCGGCTCAGTCGTCGCGGAAGCGGGCACGAAAAACGATATCCTCCGGCCGGCCGTCCAGCTGGTAGTGCGCCTGGCGCGTACCGTCGGGCGTCATGCCGCTTTTTTCCATGATCCGGACCATGGCGGCGTTGGATTTCATGCAGCCGGCGACCGCCTTGCGGATGCCGCCGTGGGTGAGCAGCCAGTCCAGCACCGCGTCCCATGCCTCGAGCCCGATGCCTTGGCCCCAGGCCTGCCGGGCGCCGATCAGGATCGCCACGTCGGCAAGGCCGTTGGCGGTGTCGATGTCGGCGTGAATGTTGCCGATGTGGCTGCCGTCCTCGCGCATTTCGATGGCCCAGAGGCGGCTGGGCCCCGTCTCGAAGCTTGCCGCGAAGGCGCGGCAGGTCTCCAGCGTGTGCACCTTGTGGCGTTGCTCCGAATAGCGAACCACATCCGGGTCGCCCAGCCATCCGATATACGTGTCCGTCAGGTGCCGGGCGGCATCGAAGGGCCGGAGCGTCAGGCGCGCGGTGGTCAGGGTCACGGGGGCTGTCGCAGCGTCGGTCATGATGTCTCTCAAACTTCGATCCGGCGGCAGATGGCGTTGGCCATGCGCGCCGCGGCCCCGGCCGGGACCATGTCGTCCGGGCTGCGGAGCCCGGCGATCCTGCCCTTGAGCGCGTCCGGGATGCTGGCGCGCAGATCCTCGGCCCGGCAAACGTGCCGTGTCAGGCCGAGGCCGATGCTGGAAAGCCAGTCGGCCTCGATCGCGCGCGGCGTCACGGCGATGGTCGGGCGGCCCATCACCGCGGCCTCGAACAGCAGGACCGACGTCATGCCGATCACCAGATCGGCGGCGTAGACCGCTTCCAGCGGATCGCCGCCGGTGCTGACCGCGGCGAGGTCGGGAGCGTAGGGCCGGAACGTTTCGCGCACGTTCTTGGGGTGCAGACGGAGCGCAAGCGCCGCCTCCGGCGCGGCACCTTCGAGTGCATCGATGGTTTCCTCGAGGCAGATTTCGGTGCGCCCGTCGCTGGCGCCGCGTCCTTCCAGCGTGTACTCCGCCGAGCGTCGGAATTCCCGGGAATCGAGGCCGTCCGAGGTCTCCGCGATGAACAGCACCAGCGGGCGCCCGGCGTCGATTTCGGGGAACACGCGCTGCCGGACCGTGTCCCGGCCCTGGAAGTCGAGCCAGACCCGGCGCGCGCGCACCCGGTCCATGGCCGGATGGCCGACGATGTCGATGCGCCCGGCGCCGAACCCGAGCGAGACGAACGCGTCCTTCGCCGCCGGGTCGCTGACCAGCAGATACTCCGGCACGTGGGCGAGGGGATTGTTGCCGATGCCCCGGAACCGGCGCCCGGCGTTGGCCGGGCCGTCGACAAAGCCGAAGCACGGGATGCCGGCGGCGAGGGCCGCGGCGGTGACGTCGAAGACCGGACTTTGCGGATTCTCGGACGTGCCGACGAGCACGGCGGCAGGGCGGTCGCGGCCGCCGAACGGTAGATCGAGATCGGCGAAGTCGGCGGTGTCCAGTTCGACCGCCGGCGCGTAGGTCTTGGCCGTGCCGGTGGCGTAGATCCTGAGGTCGATGCGTTTCTCCGCCAGCGCGTCGGCGAGGCCGATCAGGCCGTTGGCGGCGCCCGGGTCCTCGATGGCGGCGGCGATATGCATGCTCAACCGTCTTCCACCGCAAGGCGCTCGCCGCCGGCGTCGGCGGCGGCACGGATCAGCGAGATGATGCGTTCGGTCCTGAGCGCGCTGTCGCCGGGCGAGAGAAGCACCGCGCCATCCGCGACCGCGTCGGCAAGATTGGCGTAGAGGTTCGGCAGCGTTTCCGCGACTGTGCAGGGGAGGGATACGCACTGGTCGGCGGCGATCTCGAATTCGTCCGCGAGGCCACGGTTGGGGATGCGTGGCATCTCGCGGATGACGAGGGTTTCCTGCTCGAGCGCGAGGCGCCCCGCCGTGCCCCAGATATCCAGCGCCACCTCCCGGTAGTGCCTGAAGTCGAGCGGGTGCACGGTTACCGTCGCGCCGGACGCCCAACCGAGCGCGAAGGCCACGTGGATGTCGCCGGCGACCGGGCTCGCCACGCACGCCGCCGCATCGCCGATGGCCTGGATC
Source organism: Rhodospirillales bacterium (assembly GCA_965229805.1). Lineage (GTDB taxonomy): Bacteria > Pseudomonadota > Alphaproteobacteria > Rhodospirillales > Casp-alpha2 > UBA4479. Next base: position 1,279,622 of record CBDDJO010000001.1, read on the forward strand.
CATCTCGGTTCGCCCAGCAGCATGCGGATCATGTCGATCAGGTGCGAGCCGTTGTTGGCGAGGCCGTTGCCGTAGACGCCGGTCGCCGCCTGCACGTCGCCGATCCGCTCCCCGAGCTCGCCGGCGGCGAGCGCGCCCAGCGTCGCGTCGCCGCGCCGCCAGTAATTCACCTGCACCGGGATGCCGCGCCGCGCGGCTTCCTCGGTCAGCGCCGTGCCGTCGGCGTCGCCGAGCGGCTTTTCCGCAAGCACGCCGCGTACGCTCGGCAGCGCCCCGAGGATATCCGCCCGCGCGCCCGGTGGCGACGCGAGGACGAGGATGTCGGGCGCCAGATGCTCGGCAGCTTCGGCCGTTTCGAAGGCGGGAACGTTCCAGTCATCCTCGGCGGCTTTGCGTGCCGCCGGGTCCAGGTCGACGACGCCGACCCAGTCGAAACGGCTATCGGCCTTGAGTGCCTGCGCGTGTGTGGCGACGGGGAACCACGCGGCCATTTTCGTGTCGGTGGCGAGGCCGCGTGCAACCGCGCCGAAGCCGGCGACGAGGGTTCTGAGCGCGCTCATGCCGCCGCCTCCAGACAGGCCGCCTGCAATGCCTGCAGTTCGCCCGACGCGTCATAGGTTTCGAAAAGCGCGTCGAGACCGAACAGCGGCCCGTGTCTTATGCTCGTTGCGGCAGCGAGCGCGCCGAGGAAATTGGCGTCGGCCGCCGTGTCGAGGACAAAGCGGAGGTCCGGGCGGTTCCACTTGCCGGGCGGTCGGAAGTCCTGCACCTGCCAGCGCGGTTCGGTATAGAACGGCGCCGAGACATGCTCGCGCGCCTGGACATCGGTGCAGCGCGCGTCGATGTCGCGGAGCGACTGGATCGAGAAAATCTCCACGTCCTGGCCGTCCGGCAGCATGCGGCTCCGGGCCGTCGTCAGCAGGTCGCAGCCCGACGCGTGAAAGGCGCTGACCGCGAGATTGACCACCTGCGGGTCGAGGAACGGTGTATCGCCGCAAAGTTCCACCACCACGTCGGCGCTCATGCTTTCCTGCGCTGCCAGTACGCGTGCCAGCACGTCGTCCTCGCTGCCCCGGAAGCAGTCCACGTTGTTTTGCACGGCCCATTCGGCGATGGCGTCGTCGGCGGGGTTGTCGGTGGTGGCGACGATCAGGCCGTCCAGGTACTTGCACTGCTGCATGCGCTGGACGAGGTGCGCGATCGCGGGTGTGCCGTCCAGCATCATCATCATCTTGCCGGGTAGGCGGGTCGATCCCATGCGCGCCTCGATGCTGGCGACGGTGCGGGTCATGAGCCGGTGCTTTTTGTCGCGTTCAACTGGTCGCGCCCGGCATGTACCTTGCGGACGGCCTCGATCATGCGGTCGACGTCGTCGTCCGAAAGGTCATAGGCGCAGGGCTCGAACAGCAGCGCCCTGTTTTCGTGCATGTCCTCGGTCACCGGGCACTGGACGTCGTCGTAGGTGCGGTCCGTCAGCGTGAACGGCCAGCCGTCGCGGCCGATGGCGATGCGCTCTTGGAACATCGGCAGGCGATACAAGGGCGCGACGTACCCGGTCGCGTGCGGAAAACCCTCCGCCGCCAGCGCTTCGCTGAACAGCGACCGGCTGACGCCGAGCGCATCCTCGTCGACCTTCATCATCCAGACATAGAAATTGTGCCGGCAGCCGTCGCGGGTGGCGGGCGGGGTGAGGCCGCCCAGTCCCTGCAGCCCGTCGGTCAGGCGCCGGGCGATGCGTTCGCGGGCTTCCACGTGGGCGTCGGCGTTTGCCAGTTGCACGCGGCCGACGGCGGCGCTCATCTCGGTCATGCGGAGATTCATGCCGACCATGTTGGTGATCGGCCCGCCATCCAGCATGTCGGTGCAGTTCTCGCCGTGGTTCCGGATCAGCTTGAGGCGCGTCGCCAGGTCGTCGTCGGCGGTAACGCACATGCCGCCCTCGCCGGTGTGAATGTGCTTATGAAAATTCAGGCTGTAGATGCCGATGTGGCCGATGCAGCCGGTCGGTTTGCCGTCCTCGGTCCCGAGCGGCGATTGTGCGTTGTCCTCGATCAGATAAATGCCGTGCCTGTCGGCGAGCGCGCGGAGGTCGTGCAGGCGCGCCGGATGGCCGAACAGGTTGACGCACATGATGGCCTTCGTCTTGTTGGTGATGCGTTTCTCGACCTCGGCCGGGTCGATGCAGAAGGTCTCGTCCTCGATATCCGCAAACACCGGAATGCCGCCGTAGAAAATAGGCGCGGCGACGCTTGCCGACATGGTCCAGGGCGGCACGATCACCTCGTCGCCGGGCGAAAGGCCGATCGCGCCGCAGGCCGCGTATAGCCCGCTGGTCGCCGAATTGACGCTGACGGTGTGTCTGATGCCGAAGCGGGCCGACCATTCGGTCTCGAACGCCTGCACCTCCGGCCCGCCGCCGAACTCGGGGCCGGGGCTGCCGAAGAAGCCCGACAGGCAGCCGGACTGCACGACGCGCCGGGCCGCATCCTCCTCCGCTTCGCCCATGGACTGGTAGTCCGCGAAGGGTTCGCCGATGACCGGGTTGCCGCCCAGCAGGGCCAGTCGTTCCGGGCTGCTCATGATGCGTTCACTCCCGCTGCCGGCGCATAGCGGCGCGCGGCCTCGACAATTGTATCCAGGCCGGCATCCACGGCAACCTCGCCCGCGAGCCAGGTGGCGAAAGCGAAGTCGGCCTCGGTATCGAGCGCCAGATCGACGTCGCGTAAGGATTCCGGTGCGGCGACGTTGTCGATCCGGTAGCCGTCCGGATGCTCGTAAAGATACTTCGTCACATGTTCCCGGTCCGCGATGCCGGTGACCGCGCTGTCCAGCCGTTCGAGCGTCGCGGTCGCGATGACCTCGACGCTCATCCCGGCGGGGTAGGTGCGCGGATGGACGTTGGTGGCGATGTCGGGCGTCTCGTCACGGAAGCGGCGCACGACCTTGTCGACGAGGCCCGCGTCCATGAACGGGCTGTCGCCGGAAATCCGCACCACTGCGTCGGCATTCAGGTATCTGGCGGCGGCCAGCGCGCGGCCCAGCACGTCGTCGGCGGCCCCGCGAAAGAGACCGGTCCTGAGCTTGTCGGAAACCTCCGTCACCGGATCGTCGATGGCACGGTCGGAGGTGCAGACGACGATGCCGTCCAACTCCCGCGAGGTAAACAGGCGTTGCACGACCCACGCCAGCACCGGCGCGTCGCCAAGGCGTTTCATCGCCTTGCCGGGCAGGCGGCGGGAGTCCATGCGGGTGAAGATCAGGGCCGGAATGTGCATCGCGCGTGCCGCCTCACCAGTCCGCGTAGTGGGTCCGGGTTTCCCGGTGCCAGCGCTCGAAGAACTCGACCACGTCGTGGCAGTCGTCGGTGGGGAGCGCGAGGTCGCCGCCATCGTCGACACGTTCGCCGACCAAGGTCAGGTAGTCGCTGTCGATGAAGCGGTTGTGGGCGATCACCCTGAAGCCGGCCTTGTGCATTAGGCTGGTCAGCGCGTTGGCGCTGAAATGGAACGGATGCGCGTCGACGTTGGGACCCAGGTAGTACTGAAGCGGTTTCTTGAACGGCATCAGGATGCGCGACCCCGTCGCGACGAGCAGATGCCCACCGGGTTTGACCGCGTCATGCGCGGCGGCGAGCACGCCCGATGCCGACTGGCAGTTTTCCAGCGTCCAGGTCAGGCTGGCGACATCGAAAGTGCGGCCATCCGATTTAACCGCGTAATCCTCCATGGTGCCGGTGAAATTCGGAATGCCCAGGTCGTCGAGGATGGCGCAGTTCTCCGCTGACGGTTCGATACCGAAGACGTCCATGCCGAAGTGCGGCGCGCGTAGCATCTCCAGGAACTGGCCTTCGCCGGCGCCGATGTCGCAAAGTGTCTTGCCCTTCACGTCGACGGTGTCGGCCAGAAACGCGGCGGCGAAGGTTTGGCGGGCTACCACGGCGGGGATGCGCGCGGTGTACGTTTTGTCGCTGATCTTGGCGTCGTCGGCGCGGTAAATCTCCTCGGCCCACATCTTCTGCAATGCTTCGGGCGTGCGGCGGTAGGCGGCCTGCACGAAACCGCACGCGGCGCAGACGTGCAGTGGCCGACCGGCCATGTAATGCGGCGCGCAGGGAATCTCGACGAGGTCCGTCGCGCCGCAGAGGTCGCAGGGGTAGAGCGTGAAAGCGTCCTCGTTCATGCGCGTTCTCCCGCGTGCCAGTGCAGGCAGAGCGACGTGCCCACGGGTTCGAAGCCGAGACTTTTGTAGAATGCGTCAGCGGCGGCGTTGTTGGCCTGGCTGCCGACGCGGGTCTTGAGCCCCGGTTCGAACATCGCCTCGACGACGGCACGGGCGACGCCCCGGCGACGGTAGTTGGCGGCGGTGCAGATCAGGTCGATGACCTTGTATTCCGGCGTTGTCAGTACCTGGTTGAAGCCGACCGCGTTGCCATCGGCGGCGCAGGCGACGTACATCTCCTGGCCGCGCTTGCCGGTGAAGAAGTTCATGGTCCAGCGTTTCTTGATCTCGCAGGCGACGGCGTCGGGGATCGACGGGTCCTGATGGAAACGCGACGTGGTCAGGTTGTCGCAGGCGAGATCGCCCAGTTCCTCGGCAATGGCGGCTTCGCGCGCGGCGGCGTTCTGCGTGATCTTGCGGACCGTGAAGCCGGGATCGGCGGGGTGCGCCGGCAGCGGCGCGTCGGCGGGACGTTCGTAAGTGATCTCCTCGACGGCGACGCGAAAGCCCAGGTCCGTCAACGGTCGGAATGCCGGGGCGTCCGGGCCGGCGATCTTGGTCCAGACGAAGGCCGGGGCATCGGTGCTCGACAGTTCCGCCTCGAGCAAGCCCAGGTCGCAGGGCATCGTGAGCGACCGGCAAGGCGCATGGAACGCCGCCGCGAGAAAATCGTCGGGTGCGGTAACGCGACTCTCCGTCTCTTTGCGTGCCGTGTTCATGGTCATGTCATCGTGCCTTCGCGGCGTTAAGAAAACCTATGCGGTGCTTATGTCGGCGGATGCTTCAGTTCCCAGGCGTTGCCGCGCATCTCCCAGATTTCCGGATCGCGGTGCTTGTCGACGATCTCGGTGAATGCGGCCTCGTCGAGGCCCAGGTATTCCAGATGTTCGTCGTGGTACGTCTTCGGAAACTCCGCGTCGTACTTGCGGACCAGTTCAAGTCCTTCGCCGCGGCTCATCTGGCCGTTCTGTATCATGCGACACGCGTCGCGTACACAGCGTCCGAAGCCGAATTTGATGAACTGCATGTAGTAGTAAAGGTTGTCGATTTTGTCATCCAGGCTGTCGAAATCGGTGAACGTGCCGTCGGTGCGGCCGTTCTCGGCGGTCATGAAATCGATCTTGTCCCTGATGAAGTTCCAATTCTCCAGCATCGACCAGCGGAAGAAGTAGCCGAAGTAGAGCGCCTTGACGCCGATCTCCTCGACCCGGCCGAGATCGGGGTAGAGATAGGGGGCGAGATCCTTGTCGCCGATTTCGTCGTCCATCCAGTTGAACGGGTCGTCGCCGATCTGGTTCTCGAGGACTTCCGTCAGATCGCGCATCTTCATGTGATCCTCGGAAAGCACGCGGCCGCCGTATTCGCTCTCGCCGTGCTCGGCATAGAACAGCAGCGGAATGTTGTAATTGACCGCAACCTGCACCGGCAGCGCGTTGACCCCCGCGTTCCAGTGAATCTTGGGATCGCCGCGCTCGGTGAAGAATCGCTTCGAGAGCCGGCGCGACACTTTCTGATTGGGCCGCAGCATGATGTGATCGAAGCCGAGCTTGATCATTTCCTCGCGGTTGTGATTTGCGACCGGGTCAGGCATCAGCGGCGAAAACGTGACGAGCAGGGGGTTGAGACCGAACTCGAACTTGACGCGATAGGCGATGGCCGACGAGTCCTTGCCGCCCGACCACGCGACGACGCAATCATAGGGGCCGTCGTGACCGCGATGCTCCTCGATCAGCTCCATGAATTCCTGGCGACGCGCTTCCCAGTCGATGGACTTCTTGCGTTCCGCGGTATGGCAAGCGTTGCAAACCCCGTTGTCGTCGAACTCGACCCTCGGCCGCGTGTTCGGCATCAGGCAGGTCTTGCAAAACTCGATCAATGTCGCCTCCGTTCTTTCCAATTGTGTATCTTAATATCGGACAGTCACACCTTTGCCGGAAAGGAATTTCTTGGCGCTGGCGATGCTCTGTTCGGTGAAGTGATAGATGTTCTGGGTGCAGGCCGCCGACACGCCCGGCACCTCGAAGGCCGCCGCCATATGCTGCCAGTTGCCGCAGCCACCCAGCACCTGCACGGGAACGGAAACGGCGTCGGCGACCTCGCGGCAGAGATCGAGGTCGTAGCCCTGCAGCGCGCCGTCGCGCTCGACGGCGGTGATCAGCACCTCGCCGGCGCCCAGCGACTCGCCGTACTTGGCCCAGGTCGCCGGGTCATGGCCGGTCGGCCTGATGGCGAAGTGCGACATCACCTCGTAGCCCTCGTTGCGGCGGGTGGCGTCGATAGAAAGAACCACGCACTGCTGGCCGTAGGCATTGGCGATGTCCTCGATCAGATGCGGGTTCTCGATCGCGCCCGAATTGACGACGACCTTGTCGGCGCCGGCGTCCATGTATCTCGCCACGTCGTCGACGCTGCGGATGCCGCCGCCCACCGAGATCGGCACGAAGCACGTGCGCGCGAACTCCGACACCGCCTTGAAGAATTTGTCGCGATCCGGGCTGCCGCCGCGCGTCACGTCGAGGATCGCGATCTCGTCGACCGACCAGGCATCGACGAAGTTGAGGGTGTAGCGGTAATCGGGCTTGAACAGCTTGGTGCGGAACAGCGTCCCGTCGTTGAGCGTCAGCACCGTGATGATCCTTTTTCTCAACATCAGGCGCGCTCCAGGAAGTTCCGCAGCACATGAAGACCGTGCTGCTGGCTTTTCTCGGGATGGAACTGGGTGCCGAACACGTTGCCGGCCTGCACGGCGGCGGTGAGCGGGCGGCCGTAGGTGCAGGTCCCCATGGTAATCGCCGTGTCGGTTTCCAGGTGATAGCTGTGCACGAAATAGAACAGCGCCGGGTCTGGCACCTCGTCGAACAGGATGCAGTCGCCGGTACGCTCAAAATCGTTCCAGCCCACGTGTGGCACGCGCAGGTCAGAATCGCCCGGACGGATGCGTTTGACGTGCCCCGGTATCCAGCCCAGGCCTTCGTGCGCGCCGAACTCCTCGCTGGTCTCGGCAAGAAGCTGGAAGCCGAGGCAGATGCCGAGGATCGGTTTGCGCTCAAGGCGCACCATCTCGGTCAGCGGCTTGATCAGGCCGCGCCCCCGAAGATTGCCCATGCCGTCGCCGAAGGCGCCGACGCCCGGCAGGATCAGTTTGTCGCAGCCGGCAAGTCCGGCCGCATCGGCGCTGATCGTGCCCTGGTGGCCGAGCTTCTCCACGGCGCCCAGAACGGAGCGCAAGTTACCCAGCCCGTAATCGATGATACCGATCATGAGATTTTCCGCACCGGAAACCGAACCCGGTCGCAGGCGCTGCCGTCAAGGTTGGCGGCGGCAAGCGCCGGCGAACGAAAGCTCAGTTGTATTCCATGCGGTGGCGGGTGCGTTCCCACTGATCGACGTACCACTCGCAATAGCGCTTGTAGCCGACTTCGAGCGGCCACTGCGGTTCGAAGTTCAGGTATTCCCGGGCGCGTTTCGTCGACAGCGTGCCGCGGATCGGCTTGATCTGATCGCGCGGGCGTTCCTCGAGGATCGCATTCGGGACCACCGACTTCACAACGTTGGCAAGATCGAGAATGGTACGCGCGTTGCCGAAGGTGATGTTGAAGGTGTTGGACGAACCGGTCCCGCCGGCCGCCGCCATCGAGCGGACAATGCCGTCCACAAGGTCCTCGATATACGTGAAATCGAGACGCCCGTCGCCGCCGCCTTCGAGGTAGAGCGGCTTACCCATCAACGCGTTCTCGATGAAGACCTGGCTGACCCGGCGGCTGATGCAGCGTTCGCCGTAAAGCGCGCTCGGGCGGATGATGGTGACGCCGAGACCGTACTGGTCGTGATAGGTCCGGATCAGACGTTCACCCATGAATTTGGCGTTGGCATAGATGCCGTAGGGACGCGGGCGCACGCTCTCGTCGACGGTTTCCGTCTCAAAGTCGCCGTAGACGGTCGACGACGACATGAACACGACCTCGTTGACCTCGTTCGGAAACAGGCGCGTGAACTCGAGCACGTTCCGGAGCGTGACCAGTTGCAGGTCGAAGCAGTGCCCCGGGACCTTTTTGGCGTCGACCGCGCTGGAAATCGCCGACAGGTGCACGATCTTGGTCGGCTGGAATCGTTTCAGGCTTTCCGCGAGGTCGGTCATCGAGCGCGCGTCGGCGTTGTCCATGACGACGCCGGTATTGCGCATCATCTCGAAGCGCTGGACCAGGAAGTTGTGATTGAGCTGCCGCCGGAAGTCGTCGATATCCATCTCGCTGACGTTGGCGAGCATGTTGTTCTGCATCAGGTTGTCGACGATCTGCACTTCGACGCCGATCTGGCGCAGCGCAAGTGCCAGGTTGTGACCGATGAAACCGGCGCCGCCGACAAGCGAAACACGCTCGCCCGCCATGCGCTTCTTGATGAGATCGGGGGTTAGTTTCTGAGCCATAATGGACCTCTCGTTCTGAGTAATGACTTCCCGTTTCTGGGAAGTGACACCTAGCCCAACTGAGCATTAACCACAGTCAAGCACACGACCCTAACAGAAACGATTGCAGAAATCACTCTGTATTTACCATGCGTTGATTAATCGTCTCCTAACCGTTTATGGCCAGGTGCATGGCGTCCGCGATATCGCGCATGTCGTCCGGGCCGAGATGCGGCCCCACCGGTAGCGCAATCCCGCGGTCACTGATCGCTTCCGCGTTCGGGTATGCGCCTTGATCATAGCCGTAGTGTTTCCTGTACGCTGTGAGCCTGCGCACAGGGTGGGGATAATAGACGCTGGTGCCGACGCCCATGCCCTGGAGCGCCAGGATAATGTCGTCGCGGCGTTCGCCCAGTGCCCCTTCCAGCACCGCCACCAGGCAGTAATGCGTGTTCGTGTAGCGCGGATCGGCGTCGTCGATGACGCGGATGTCGGGGATTTCCGAGAGGCCGGCCTTGAGGGCGGCGAAGTTCTCCGCGCGGCGTTCGAGGATGTCCGGGAGCTTCTTCAGTTGCGTCCGGCCGAGCGCACCCTGCATCTCGCTCATCCGGTAGTTCATGCCGACGTCGGCGACGTCGTAGATGCCCGGCACCTTGCGTTCGGCATGGGTGCGATCGACGCTGAAGGCTCGGAACCTGGCGATGCGGGCCACGGTTTCGGCGTCCTTCGAGACGATCATGCCGCCCTCGCACGTGGTGATGTGCTTCACCGGATAGAACGAATAGCAGCCGACGTGCCCGAACAGGCCGACGTGCGTGCCGTCGATCCGCGACCCGACGGCGATCGCGCAGTCCTCGACCACCGGCAGTCCGGTGTCGTCGGCGACCTTCATGATCGCAGGCATGTCGCAGGGAATGCCGATGTAGTGGACGATGCCGATGCCTTTGGTCTTCGGCGTGATCGCGGCCTTGATATCTTCGGCATTCATGTTGCCGGTATCTTTTTCGCAGTCGACGAACACCGGCGTTGCCCCGCACAGCGCGACGGCGTGCACGGTCGCGGCGTGGGTCATGGCCGGCACGATGACCTCGTCGCCCGGTCCAACGCCGACGTCGAGCCACGCCAGATGCAGCGATGCCATGCACGACGAGGTGGACGCCGCATGGCCGCCGCCCATCATCTGGGCCCAGTCGTCCTCGAAGCCCTTGCATTCGGGGCCATGCGTCAGGATGTGGCCCTCAAGGACCTTCATCACCGCGGCGCGGTCGTCGTCGTCGATCCACGGGCGGCCGAAGGGGATGTCGTATTTGGTTTCACTGCTCATGTGTCGTACTCGATGATTTGGGGTGTTTTTTGGTCATGCGCCGCGTCGGTGGCGGCGATAACGCGAATCAGGTCGAACTCGCGCACGGCCGTCGCTGTTGGATCGGCGTCAGTGGCGATGTTGTCGATGAAAGCCGGGATCAGCGCGCCTTTGGAGGCGGGCAGGGGGGCGTGGCGCAAGGGCGATGCCTTTTTGTCCTCGTCGCGGCTCAGATGCAGGCGCGGCCCGGCGTCGTCATGGATGAACGTCGCTTCGGTTCCGAACACGCGAAGCACGTGGTGATGCCGGTGGACGCAGCCGAAGTTCGCGGTGATGCGCCCGATCAGGCCGGACGGGAAGGTATAGGTCGCGGCCATGAAATCGTCGTAGCGAAAATCGGAATCTTCCGTGGCGATGCGGTTGCCGATGCATGAGACGTCCGCCGGGCGCTCGCCGGCCAGCATCAGCATCAGGTCGATCAGGTGGATGCCGCCGCCCTCCATCGCCGAATAGTCCGGCACGTCCTTGCGCCAGCCTTCGGTAATCTTGTGCAGACGGCCGTACAGATAGTCGCCGTCGATGGCATAGATGCGGCCCATGTTGCCGCTCTGCACCTCGTACGACAGCCAGCGGTAGAGCTCGGCGTCGCGCAGTACCAGATTGGATGCGATGTGCGGCTTCGCCGCCGTGTGCCAGGCGCCGATCACCGCGGAAAGCTCGTCGGCGGTGCGGGCCAGTGGCTTTTCGACGAACACGTGCTTGCCCGCGTTCAGGCATTGGATCACCTGTTCGGCGTGTAGATGGTCGAAGGTGGCGATGGAGACGATGTCGACGGCGGGGTCTTCGAGGGCGGCGTCGAGCGCCGTCGCGGTTTCGCCGCTGCCGATCCGGCTCCGGACCTCGGCGGCGACGTCCGCATCCAGGTCGATCAGCCAGCGGACCTCGGCGCGTGGGTCGTCCCGGTAGGCGAGCGCATGCTGTTCGCCGACCCCAAGTCCGGCCACGGCGACGCCGAGGATGGATGTGGTCATGCCGCCTCCTCGCCGGTGTAGTACGGCTTGGCCTTGGGATAATCGCTCAGGTATTCGTCGCAGAGCCGGGCGTTCGTATCGCGGAAATAAGCGACGATCTCGGCGCGCTGCGCGTCGCTCAACAGTTCGTGCGGCTCGTCGGGGCGTTTCTGGATGTTCTTCGACAGCCAGTCCGCCATTCTGACCGCTTCGTCCCGGTTGAGGTGGATGTTGGCCATGCGCTGCACTTCGCGCGCTCTTGGCGCGAGGCTCGGATTGATGATGGGCAGGCCCTGAAAACCGAGGCGCGTGGTCACCCCGCATGCCATCAGCACGGCATCCAGAAAACCGGAGCACGGTGATTGCGCGAACAGTTTCTGTTCCAGCGGGATGACCGTTACACGGTCGGCGCCGAAACGGTCGCGGTAGATATCGATGTTGTCGGCCCAGTGCCAGTTGTGCAGCGGAAAGTCGTCCAGGTAGGCATCGAAATCGCGGGTTTCCCAGCGTTTCAGTCTCATGTTGTAGAGGGACTCGATATAGGCGTCCTGGCGGCGGATGATGATGATGATATGCGCTTCGTGGCCCGCGGCCAGGTATTCGATCTTGTCGCACGACAGCACGCACATGTTCTCGTCGTCCTTGCCGGGCCGCATGCCGAGCAGGTTCTCCTGGGTGATGAAGTAACCGTTCAGATTAGTGTCTTCGAGGGGATCGATGTACTTCTCGCGGATCGGCCGCCAATGGTCTTCGATGAGCGTCTTGTCGTGCGCCATTTCGCAGGTGTCGAGATAGAGCTGCGGTTCGTACTTGCAGCCATGGTCGGCGAAAATCCCGTGCAGTTGCTTGTCGTTGAACACCGACTGGATAAGTGTCGAACCGCAGCGTCCGCTGCCGATGTGGAAATAGAGCTTTTTCAACCTGCGCCTCCCGGCGGTTCTGTGTATTCGCAAGTCTTAACAGTCGATTCTTGACCGTTGATTAAATCCGGGCCTGAAACAGGTCCGGTTCGCCCGCGGCCAGGGCCTCGATGTCCGCCATGCCGAACAGTGGGGCCAGAGGATATAGCCTCTCGAAGATTTTGCACAATTTGGCATAGTCCGCCTCGGTGTCCAGAAGCACCTCCAGCCGGCTCGGGTCGGGGCCGCCGGGCCGTGTCAGCGCGAGCTTGCGGAAACGTTCCGGCTGCCGGTCGAACCACGTGTGCACGTATTCCAGATCCTTTTCGTCCGCGACCTCGGCGACCGCCGTTTCCAGAAGCGCCCGCGGCAGGATCTGGCATTCGCTGCCGAGCGGCCAGCCGCTCTTGTCGTTCAGGTACGCCCAGTCCGGGCTTTCCGCGTGAAACCTGTTCAGCGCCAGTTCGACGAGCGTCGGGTCAACCGCCGGGCAGTCGCCCCACAGCCTGACGATGGTGTCGGCGCCGGTTTCGCGGGCGGCGATGACGAAGCGGGTCAGCAAATGTTCCTCCGGCCCGCGCGAGAGATGCACGTCGCTCAGCTTTTCGACAGCGTCCGCGAGCGGTGCCTGGGCGTCGCCGTCCGGGATCGTCACGCACACCTTGTCGATGCCGGGAACCGCCTGCGCGCGCCGTACCGGGTGCGCGATCACGGGTAAGCCCGCCAGCGGCAGGATCATCTTGCCCGGTAGCCGGGTCGAGGTATGGCGCGCCTGGATGACGGCGACGGTGGTCATGCCGCCTGCTGTTCCAGGAACAGCTTGGTGGAGATAAAGCTGAACAGGAACTTGGAGAAACTGTTCGATGCCATGTCACCGGTCAGGAATTCCTCGACGGCGCCGCGTTGGACGATGTCGAAGACCGGGCTGTCGGCGAGCAGGATGTCGCGGGTATCGGGATCGTTGCGGTCGACCAGCGAGTTGATCGAGGCGTTGAAGCCGCGCTTGCGGGTATCGAGCCGCACTTGGTCGGGAACGATGCCGGCGGCGGCCTCGCGCAGGATGCGCTTCGCGTACCCGCCACCCATCAGGTACCGCGTCGGCACACTATAGAGGTATTCGACCAGCGCCCGGTCGAGATAGGGGGAGCGGTTCTCGATCGAGAACATCATCGAATTCAGGTCGTCCTCGTTGAGGATCACCGGTACCGCCTCGGTAAACAGCTCGTTCGCCATGCGGTTGCGGAGCAGTTCTTCGGTATAGGTGTCCTCGGTCCATGCTTCGGCGAACGGTTCGGTCAGGAACGACGAGAACAGGTCTCGGTCCAGCGTGATGTGGTCGCGCTGGCCGGGGTCGCGGACGAAGCAGCGCGGGTCCTGCAGGCCCGGGTTCTGCACGTGCGCGCCCATGCCGGATTGCCAGTCCGTGACCAGTCGATCGAAGTCCGTGTCCGGCTGATCGTGCATGGCGGCGAGCCACATCGAATAGTGATCGTAGTAGCCGGTGAAGATCTCGTCCGCCGCGGTGCCGGAGATGGCGATCTTGTAGCCGGCATCGGATATGGCTTCGGACAGGAACGCGTGCATGTAATAGCTGATGGTGACCACCGGCGCGTCGTGCTGGGCGACAAGCCGCGAGAGGCGGTCGAAGAACCCCTCGGTGGATGTGTGCACTTGATGATGCTTGCATCCCAGATGTTTGACCATGACGTCGATGTTGGCGCTCTCGTCGTAGCGTTCGTCGCTGTCGATGATCGAAAAGCAGTGGATGTCACGGTCCATGTCCTTTGCCGCGATGGCCGCCAGCACGGTGGAATCGACGCCGCCCGAAAGACAGAACGCGAGCGGCACGTCGGCGCGCATGCGGGTCTCGACGGCGCGGGTGAGCAGTTTGCGCGTATGCGCCACGGCGTCGTCGAACGAGGTCTCGCGGATGCTTGTCGGCAGCGTCCAGTACGGGGCGGCGGCGGGCCGCTCGGCGCCTTTCAGGATCGCGCAGCTGCCGGCGGGGAAGGCGTCGACGTCCTTGAAATAGGTCTCGCCGCTTTTGCCCAGGCACTTGTAGCCGTTGACCAGGAAGCGGCGCAGTTGCCCTGTGTTGACTTCGGGCGCGCGTCCGGCGAGCGCCGTCAGCGTTTTGACCTCGGACGCGAAGTAGAGCGTGCCGTCGACTTTCCAGGTATAAAGCGGTTTCTCGCCGAAGCGGTCGCGACTCAGCAAAACCTCGCCGTGTTTGGTGTCCAGCAGCGCGAACGCCCACATGCCGTCGAGCCGGTCGAGGCACGCCGCGCCCCATTCCCGGTATGCCGCGAGCAGCACCTCGGTGTCCGATTGCGTGGTGAAAGCGTGACCGCGCTTCGATAATTCGCCGCGGACCTCGATGTAGTTGTAGATCTCACCGTTGTAGATGAGCGCGAGACCGTCCCGTTCGAACGGCTGGTTGGCGCGCGGGTCGAGGTCGATGATCGCGAGCCGGGTATGTAGGAACGTGACGTGCGTCTCGCCGATCCGATAGACCGCGCTGCCGTCCGCGTCCGGGCCGCGGTGCCGCATGGTGGCGAGCGCCGCCCGGATACGGTCTTCCGGAACCGGGCCGTGCCCGAGCGCGCCGGCGATGCCGCACATCGGCCGCCCTCAGCTCAGGTTCCGGGGAGAGAACGGATCGCCCTCGGCCATCGGCGCCTTGAGGCGCTTGCCGATGATCTCGTGCTCGTCGCCGGGCGCCATGCCGGTGCCGGGCCGGGTCCAGTTGAGGTCCTCGCGGGTGACCTTGTGGCCGCCGTCCAGATGCCGGGCGGCGACGATGGAACGCCTGATCTGCGGCGCGATGTCCTTTTCCGTCGCCGCCATTTCGAAGGCGCCGGTGCCCATCATGGCGTCGGCGGCGCGCACGTCGTCCACCAGCCGCCTCATGGTCGCCGGGTCGGCGGAAAGTTGGTGATCGCGGAATTCGGAATGATCGTTGGCGATGGTGAAGTGCTTCTCGATGATGCGCGCACCGGCGCCGACGGCGAGTTTGGCCGCCTCGATGCCGATGGTGTGATCCGAATAGCCGGGCGTGCGGCGCGGGAACGTCCGGGCGATGGTGGCAATCGCGCCGATGTTGGCGTTCTCGGGATCGGTCGGATAGTTGCTGACGCAGTGCAGCAATCCGACGTCGGCGGGCAGCCGCTTGCCGTCCCAGACGTCGTCGACGATGCGTACGCCGGGCCGGATATCGGTCTCGCCGGCAAGCCCGGTTGAGATGATCAGCGGCAGTCCCGTTTTCGCCGCCTCTTCGATCAGGGCGTAATAGGTGTTGTCGCTGGAGGCGATCTTGATGGCGTCGCAGATGGTACCGAGGAACCGGGCGCTTTCCAGGTCGAACGGCGTCGACAGGAACTTGAGCCCGGCGGCGCGCGCCTGCTTGGAAAGCTCTTCGAACCGGTCGTAGGAAAACGCGAACTTCTTCAGCGTCGAGAACCGGGGCTCGTCGCTTTTGTTGACCAGACGTTCCGGCACGATGGTCTGGAACTTGACGGCGTCGGCGCCGGTCTCGGCGGCGAGGCCGACCATGTCCTGGGCGAGGGCGAAATCGCCTTCGTGGTTGTTGCCCACCTCGGCGATGATGAACACGCCGTCGCCAAAAAATGTCGTCGAATGCGTCACGATTGTTTCCTGATTGAAAATGTCGCTATAATCCGCGTACAGCTTATATCACGAATCTTAAGATCGTTTGAAAGCTGGCGCCGGCAAGAATGCCTGCGAAAATTTGGCAATATGTTTACCAATTGCCCTTAATACTCCCGACCCGGAGATCAAAGTCGAAAGGGCGGGGCTGGCAGAAAGCGAGCGGAGACATGGCTTTTATAGACCACGGACCATCATCCAATTTCGTCAAGGCGAGCCGGGAAACGATCTGGCAGATCGTCGAGGAACTGTTCCCCCGCTACCGCGCGTTGTGCGGCCCGGACTTCCGGGACTCACTGCATATCCTCCAGAAGTACCTGGATTTCGAGATCAGGGAATTCCCGACCGGTACCGAGGTCGGCGACTGGACGATCCCGCCCGAGTTCGTCGTCAACGAGGCTTGGGTCGAGGGGCCGGACGGCGCGCGCGTCATCGACTTCGCGGACCATCCCTATCATGTGCATATCTATTCAGGCGCCTTCGACGGCGAACTTTCGCTGGATGAACTGAAGGAACGGGTGTCGACGCACCCGGATCTGCCGGACGCCATTCCGTTACGCCAGTCCTACTACCGCTACGACTGGGGACTTTGCGCCTCGCAAAACCAGGTCAAGACATGGCAGCCCGGCACCTACAAGGTGCACATCGACACCGAGTTGAACGACGGTGCGCTCCGCGTCGGCGAGTATTACCTGCCGGGCGAGAGCAAGAAGGAAATCATGGTGTGCACCTATCTGTGCCACCCTTTTGGGGCCAACGACAACCTGAGCGGCGTATCCGTCGCCACCGAACTGTTCCGGCGTTTGTCGGAAATGAAGTACCGGCGCTATTCGTACCGGCTCTGCATCTGGCCCGAGACCATCGGCGCGCTGACGTGGATCGACGCCAACCGGGCAAAGCTGAACAACATCGTCGGCGGTTACGAAATCTCGATCTGTGGCGACGACGCGCCGATCCGCTACGTGAAGAGCTACTTCGGCGATGCGCTCGTTGACCGGGCGTTTGGCCACGCGCTTCGCAACAGCGGCCTCGCGCACGAAATTCTCGAATACGACGGAGTCTGCAACGGTTCCGACCAGGCGCACTTCAACGCCATCGGGCTGCGCGTGCCGTTCGGCCATCCGATCCGGGGCGGCCACATCACGCCGGAGATCCCGGGCAAGAAGCAGATCGGCTACGCGGAATACCATAGCTCCGCCGACGACTTGAACCTGATCAAGCCGGAAAACCTGTCGGACATCATGGAAGTGACCTGGGATGCGATCCAGGCCATCGAGCGGGCGCGCACCTACAAGGCGACGTTCACCGGCACGCCGTTCCTGTCCAAGCACGGCGTCTACCCCTACCAGCACGGGCTCGGTACCGGTACGACGGCGACCAAATCGACCTTCGGCGGTCTCGCGTACTATCAGCTCATGATCGACGCCGACGGCGAGAAGGACCTGCTGGCCATCGCCGACGGCTCGGCGCTGCCGATCGAGGCCTACGACGACGCGGTCGAGAATTTCAAGAAGGCGGGGTTGATCGAGGATATTTCCGGCGCGGACATCGCCTAGAGGCCGGACCCTAGCCGACTTCACCAAGCAGGAAGTTGAAGCTGCCGATCTTTTCGCCGGCGCTTGTGATCACCGATTCCGTGAAGCGCCCGCCGACGAAGCGGGTTACTTCCAGAGAGATATCGCGGATGTCCACGTCCCTGAACGGACGGTCGAGGGTGACCCGCGCCAGCAGCCATTTCTGCCCTTCCGGCGGCGGCGACAGCGTGTTGTGGATCTTCACGGCCAGGCATGTCGTCACCTCGATGGGATCGAACCCGGGCGTGTCTTTCAGTGAAATGATTTGATCGGCGATTTCGGCGTGGGCGAGGATGTCGTCCTCGTCGTAGGGTGCCGATTGCGTCACCGCGTTCCCGGCGGCCACGACCCAGCCCTTGACGGTATCCGGACCGATCCCGAGCGTGAACCCCGCGACCGCGGCATCGGGCGTATCGGCTTTTTCGTCCGGCGCCAGGTAGACGAAATCGGCCTGGCGGTGCAGCTGCTTGTGGAGGTCGATTCGGATCTTGCCGTCGGGCGCGCCGAGACCCGTCTCCGCCGCGCCTTTCAATATTTCCTGATAGAGCGTGGTGCCGTGCACGTAGGTGCGCGTGCCTTTCAAGTTCAGTTGTGGCCGGTAGGTTTGCATGGGCTCTAGCAGGTCAGGCCGCCGTCGACGACAAGGTGCTGGCCGGTGACGAACGACGCGTCCGGGGACAGAAAGAACGCGGCGACACCGGCCACGTCCTCGGTGCGGCCGAGCCGTTGCAGCGGTGTCTTCTTGGCGATGGAATTCAGCTGCCGCTCGTTCAGGTGGCCGACCAGTTCGGTTTCCATGTAGCCGGGCGCGACCGAGTTGACGGTGACGTTCCGGGGGCCGACTTCGCGTGCCAGGCTGCGGGTCATGGCGTCGACCGCGCCCTTGGAGGCGGAATAGACGGCGACGCCCTTATAGCCGCGGATACCGACGATCGACGAGATGTTGACGATGCGGCCCTCGGAGCGGCGCAGCATGCCGCGCAGCACGGCGCGGCTGAGCCAGATGCAGCCCATGACGTTGACGTTGATGATGCCCTCGATGGCGGCCTCGTCCTGGCGCGCCAGCAGGGCCTCGTTGGTGATGCCGGCGTTGTTGATGAGGCCGTAGACCGGGCCGAACTCTTTCTCCACGCCGGTCGCGAGGTCGTGCAGCGCGTCCTTGTCGGACATGTCGGCCTCGAAAAACGCATACCTGTCGCCGTGGGTCTTCCCGAGCGCGTCGGTCTCGTCGGTCTTGCGGCGGCTGAACGACGCCACCCGGTAGCCGCGGCCCAGCAGGCTCTCGCAGATGCTGAGGCCCAGTCCGCGGCTGCCACCGCTCACCAGGACGACGCGGTCTTCGTTGCCGTTGCTCATGACGCTTTCCTTCCCGTTACTTCCGATAGGGCCGGGTTTCCGGCGGCCGGTTCAGCCATTCGTATATGTTGGCGGCGAGGCTCTTTGTCGCCGAGGCGTAGAAATCGCGGACGCTGTAGCCGTAGACGGTTCCCCGTCCGAGTTCGGCCTGACTGACCTCGTGACTTTCCTGGAATGCACCGAAGATCTTTTGGTTCTTGTTGCGGTCGATCTCGCAGTCCATGTAGCAGACGAAGGAATAGAACGGTTCCTGTTTGATCTCGCCGTCGCGCATCACGTTCTGCATGAACTCCTTGGTATAGCGGTACGGCACGCCCATCATCATTTCCGCATGGTGAATCGTGCTGCACGTGAGACGCGGATGCTGGCCGACGCTGATGCAGATCGCGTCGGCGTCGATCAGCCTGGCCTTCGGCGTTTCCGGTCCCCACACATGGCGCGACACGTTCTCGGTCAGGGTCCTCGCCCCGGCGCCGACGACGGAATAATTGATGAACGGCTGGAAGCTTCTGTGCGCGCCCGGCTTTCGGCGCACGTACTCGGAAAACATGCCCATGTGGTAGCCGGGCGACGTCGCCGGATCGAACACCCGCTCGGAGTTGCAGAGCGTCTGGTCGCCGGTGTGCACGGCAAGCGTACCTTCGGGCCCGAGCAGGTCGATGAGCGCCCAGTAGTGCGCTTCCAGCACCGCGTCCTTGCCCGCCATTTCGTAGCCGCCGAGGTGCGCGAGGTCGGAATGGACGACCACCGTGCGGCCGCGTTCGACGCCGCAGGCGCGATACGCGTCGACGATCTCGGAATGGGTGTAGGGCGGGCGGGGCATCCGTGGGTCCTTGCTAACGGCCTGTCATGACGCGACGGGGCGGATTTTCTTGAAGCGCAGATTGTGCTGGTTTGCCGCATCCACGATCCTGAAGCGCGCCGGCACCTTGAGACGGCTCAGGTTCGCCTTGCACAGCGTCTTGAGGCGTTTCGTGGCCTCGGCCTTGCCCTCAGGATTCTTGAGCGACACTTCGGCGACGATCACCTCGCCCAGCAGTTCGTTCGGCACGCCATAGGCGGAAACCTCGAGCACGTTGCCGTCGCGCAGGATTACCTCCTCGACCTCGTGCGCCGAGACCTTCTGGCCGCCGACGTTGATGATGTCGGAACGGCGCCCCAGGAAGCGCACGTACTCACCGTCGACCTCGACCCGGTCGCCGGTGCACATCCAGCCGTCGTGGTCGAACTGGTCGGGGGCGTTGAAGTAGCCGACCATGCGTGAGTGCGCGCGCACCCACAGCACGTCGTCGATGATTTTCGTCTCGAACCCCTGGCCGCCGATCTTGACCCAGGGTGAATCCGACGATTTCGACTTGGTCCTGAGAACGCCCAATTCCGAAAGCCCGTATGTGTTGACGATGGCGGCGTTGGGGAAGAACGCGTTCAAGCGTTCCAGCGTGCTTTCCAGCATCATTTCGGTGCCGTAGCTGATGCGTTCGATGCTTGAAAGATCGTGACTTTTGACCGCCTTGGAGCCAAGGAGGAAGTTCAGGAACGTCGGCGTCGTCGGTAACAGGT
Organism: Rhodospirillales bacterium; assembly: GCA_965229805.1. GTDB lineage: Bacteria > Pseudomonadota > Alphaproteobacteria > Rhodospirillales > Casp-alpha2 > UBA4479. The sequence goes on from CBDDJO010000001.1 coordinate 1,299,613, forward strand.
CGGCCTCGGTTTCTTCGATCACGCGGCATACTTCCTCGACCGAACGGTCCCGGAGGCAGACCGCCATGCCGCCGTAGGCGAATACACTGAGCATGGTGTTGAAGCCGCCGAAATGGTCGAACACCAGGAACATCACCGTGCGCCACGGTTTGCGTTCGGGCACGAACTTGTCCATGACCCGTTCCATGTCGTGCAGGATACCCTTGGCCTTGCCGGTGGACCCGGACGTGAACAGGATCAGGCCGGCTTTCCGCTCGGCGACGAAACCCTGGATCAGCGGCGGTGGGGCAGGGGTGTCCAGCGCCTCATATGTCCAGTCGTCGTCGGCGCCGACGCGGATGATGTGGCCGGCGCCGGACTCGGAAATTTGGCTTTCCAATTCGGAGGTGTTGTCCGGCGTGATCAGGTGCTGGATGGCGCCGGCCTGAGCAAGCGCGAACGAGAGCGCGCACGCCGCCGGCGAATAATCGGCGTAAACGACGACGAGATCGCCCGGTCCGAGGCCCTTGTCCGCGAGCACGCCGCGCCATTCCTCGATACGCGCCACCAGGTCGGCGTACGAGAACACGCGGCCGCGCCAGTAGATGGCGGGCTTGTTTCCGAAGCCCTCCATCCGTGACGCCAGTATCTGGATGGCGTTGTCCGGCATCGCACCCCCGTGGTCAGGCATATTCTACCCCGACCGGCTGAACGCCGGGTTAATGAACTTTCGACGCGAGGAACTTGTCCAGATCGGTGATCGACCAGAGATCGTTATCCGACGTCTGGGGAATCTCGATGTCGAACTTGTCCTCCAGCGCCATCACGACCGTGACGTAGTCGAGCGAGTCGAGACCGATCTCGACGAGCGGCGTATCCTTCTTGGAGAGATCGCACGTACCCTCGCCGCAGGTTTCGTTGATGACGCCAATGATTTCTTCAGCGTAGGACCCCATCTCGTGTCTCCTTAGGTGAGCGCCGGTTCTGGCACTTTGCTGCTTTCCTCGCTGGCGGTTTCCCCGGCAGCGGCGAAGTTCTCCTTGTCCCGGCAGGTCAGGCATGCGTGGCAGACCTTGTTCAGCTTGCCGGTCAGGAGCTGGGTGCGGATCTCGGCCATTGCCGGTCCGTCCCAGATTTCTTTCAGCGTCTGTGTCCGGGCGTCGCCGATCACCAGCGCCTTGCCGAAGAACGTGCAGCAGGGGGTGACGTCGCCGTTGGACCAGACATGCAGACTGTTGAAGGGATAAGCGCAATAAGTGCTTTCCGGCGCCGGCAGGTCGTTGTCGGGCCGGGCCGCCTCTTCCCCGAGGGCGCGCAGCTCGTCGACGCCGCCGAAATCGACCATCTCCTGGAAGTCGATGTAATCGACGCGGCCGCGCCATTTGTCGAGGAACGCGCGCTGTTCGTGCAGATTGTCCTTCTGTACGCAGAAGCAAAGCCGGATCACCGGCAGTTTCGAGCCTTCGCGCTCGCGGATTTCGATCAGTTTCTCGAGGTTGGCCTCGATCCGTTCGAGCTCGTTCTTGCCGCGGATTTTTTGATAGGTCTCGGGTGTTGCCGCATCCAGGGACACCTCGATCCGGGCGACACGCTGTTCGACCAGGAAAGCGCTGAGCTCTTCGGTCAGCAGCACGCCGTTGGTGCCGAGGAACAAATCCATGACATCGGCCTCGCGGATCGCCTTGATGGCATCGCGCGCGCCCTTATATATCAGGGCTTCCGACCCCATGCCGACGACCGCTGCCGGCAGGCCGTGTTCCTTGCACTCGTCCATCATCGCCTCGATATGCGAGAGATCGAGCGTCGCTTTCTTGTCGGCGTGATTGATCGTGTAACACATCACGCAATTCAGATTGCAGCGGTTCACGAACTCGAACGACACCGTCAGCGGGAACGCGGGAATGTACCCGTTGGTGTCGTAATTCAGGCTTTTGCGGTAGTTTTTCCGGTACTCGCCGAAGCGTTCGCCGAATTCCTCGGTCAGAACTTCCTCGACATCCGTATATTTCACGGACGAGATGTGTTCGACCTTGTCTCTGTCTGCCATCGTTCTGATCCTTTCCGGCCCCGGTTCTAGGGACACGCATCCAAGTGTGACCGATATCGGCGATTCGTGCATTTTGACACGAAAACACTTAAATCCTCGTTATTGTATGTCTCCGATTGCGCCCGCTGTCAATTTTTTCGGATTTTCGTTAACCAAAAAAGCGCTTCGAGCGAGTCGATTCTTTTTGACAACGGTTTTTGCTTCGGGTAAGAGGAATGAGCTTCGAAGCGTCCGTTAGCGGCGGTCGAGGTGCGAGGTAAGAATATCTCGCTGAAATTCAGGAACTCTAGAAAGGAGTTGTTTTATGTCTGACGTTACTCTCTCAGCTGCCGTACGTAGCAGCCTTCTCTCGCTTCAGAACACCACCAGCCTCGTCGAGCGTACGCAGGGCCGTCTGTCGACGGGCCTCGAAGTCGCGAGCGCCATTGACGATCCGGTGGCCTTCTTCCAGGCGAAGTCACTGAGCGACCGTTCCTTCGACTTCAACGAAAAGAAAGACGGCATTGACCAGGGCATCAGCACGGTTACCGCCGCTCTCGAAGGTCTGGAAAGCATCGAATCGATCGTTCGTCAGCTCAAAGGTGTCGCGTCCTCGCTGAAATCGGCGACCGGCACCCAGTTCACCGACCTGGTTTCGCAGTACTCGACCCTGCGTTCGCAGATCGGCGAACTCGCCACCGACGCGTCCTACCAGGGCACGAACCTGATCGACAACGACAGCGAGTCGCTTGCTGTATCGTTCTCCGATCAGACCTCGAGCCAGTTGACCATCAGCGCCGAAAACTCGACGCAGACCGGTCTCGGCATCGAGGAAGTCGCGGTTGGTACGAACACCACGTTCAACTACGCCGCCGCTTCGCAGATCACCGTTACCGACGGTGGGTCGATCACCGTTACCTATCAGGGTACCGGCGTGACCTACGGCGAAGGCAGCGGCGCGACGATCACCTACGGTACGGCCTCGATCTCGTTCCAGGTAGCCGTCGACACGACCGCAGTTGATGAGGTTACCCTGACCCAGGGTCAGGTCCTGACCATCTCCATCGGTTCGGAAGTCGGCTCCGGTGCGGGTACGACGGGTGGTTTCGTGTCGCTTGGCGCCACCGCTGCCACGCACGGCACCGCGATCCAGATCAACGTCGGCGCGAACGTGACCAACTACGTGTCCGAAGGCGTGACGACCACGATCGACGCGCTGACCACGGAACTGGACGCGGCTCTGACCACGCTTCGTGCGCGGACGCAGACGCTGGGTTCCAACGTGGCGCTGTTGCAGACCCGTCTCGACTTCACGGAACAGTACGTCAACACCCTCGAAACGGGTGCGGGCAAACTGACCCTCGCCGACCTCAACGAGGAAGGCGCGAACCTGCTGGCTCTGCAGACTCGCCAGCAGTTGGGTATCTCCGCCCTGGCCTTCGCCGGTCAGGCCGAACAGGGTATCCTGGGTCTGTTCCGTTAAGCCTAGGCTTTCCGGTTCCGGCCGAATATTCCCGGCCGGACACAGGACCAAGAAATTCGACCGTCGCGGCAACGCGGCGGTCGTTTTCGTTTTCGGTTCGCGGCGTTTGTTCTGTTACCATTTATGCCTCTGTTTTTTTCCGAACCCGGATGGATCATGGCCGATACCCTGCAATCCCTCGACGAGGTGCTGACAGCGGGCCAGAAGGCGCTGCAGCGCGGCGACCACGCCGCCGCGAGAACCTGCTTCGAGGCAATCCTGGAGAAGGTCCCGGACAGTCTGCAGGCAACAATGGGCCTCGGTCTCGCGCGCGTCCTGGGCGGCGATCACGACGGTGGAATAGCTCTTCTGCGGAGCCTGGAAACACGCCATCCCGGGCGAGCGGCGGTGCTGGATTCCCTCGGTGTCGCGCACGCGGCGGCGGCGCGGTTCAAGGATGCGGAAACGTATTTCCGCAAGGCGATGCGGGCCGACGGATTCCGTGCCGCGTCCGCCTGCAATCTCGGGACCGTGCTGAACGAGCTCGGCCGCTTCGGCGAAGCCGAGGCGATGTTCAAGAGCTGTCTCAGACGTGACCGGGAGAACGAGTCTGCCCGCTACCACCTGGCGCTCTGCCGCCTGCTTCAGGGTGATTACGACGGCGGCTGGGCAGGCTTTGAACTGCGCAACCGCGTGGCGGGCCGTGCCGATCCGAGCGCCGGCGGGATACCGCCCTGGACCGGCCAGTCGTTGAACGGAAAGACGATCGTGCTTCTTGACGAGCAGGGCCTTGGCGACACCATACAGTTCGCCCGTTACGCGGCGCCGCTGGCGGAGGCGGGGGCGGCCGTTTATCTTCGCTGCGCGGAGACGCTGCACGGTCTCTTGCAACTGGCGCCTGGCGTGGCCGGCGTGTTGGGCCCCGGCGACCCCATGCCCGAGGCGGATTTCCAGATTCCGCTGCTGAGTCTGCCGCGCCGGATGAACACGACGCCCGGGACGATCCCTGCCGCCGCCGGGTATTTGTCCGCGGCGCCGGATCGGATCGCCGTCTGGAAGGAACGACTGGAGGCGCCACCCGGCGTGCGCCGGGTCGGACTGGTGTGGGCCGGCAACCCGGACAACAAAACGGATTACAAGCGTTCGATCCCGCTTGTCGATCTGACGCAGATGCTGGAGATGCCCGGATGCGCATTTTTCAGTCTGCAAATAGGCAAGGCGGCGGCCGAGACCGAACAAATCGATGCGGCCCTGCGGCCCGGCGGGGTGTTTGCGGAACCGTTACCGTTCACCGAGGTTGCAGCGGCGGTTGCATCGCTGGACCTGTTGGTCACGGTGGACACCTCGCTCGCGCACCTGGCCGGCGCGCTGGGCGTACCGGTGTGGACGATAATCACGCATGTGCCGGACTGGCGGTGGGGGCTCGGCCGCGCGGACACGCCGTGGTACGAAAGCATGCGGCTTTACCGGCAGGCCGCGATCGGCGACTGGTCCGGTGCGCTCGCCGAGGTGTGCCGCGACCTCGCGGTCAACCGTGGTGCTTGATGGTTTCCTGCGCCTGTTCGTGCAGGATATCGAGGGCCTTCAGGAATTCCTCGCGGATGATCTCCTCGAACTCGAGATCCATATCCGGATCCTTCAGGCGGTTACCGTAAAATTCGATGGCGAGCAGCATCATCTGCACGGTGCCGCGCACCCAGGTGCCGACGCCGCGCTCGATCGGGGTCGCGCCGTGGAAGACGATCTTGTTGACGTCGAGCAGGTAATCCTTGTCGATCAGGAACGTCGCTTCGGAAATGATGCCTTTCAGATTTTCCAAGGTTTCGTTCGTGACTGAAAGCACGTCTTCGGGCTTCCAGACCTTGGAAAATCTCTCCTCGTCCATGACCGGGCAGTGGGCGACAGTCTCTTTCACGAACGCCATCTTGAAGTCCGGGTTTTCCGGTTCCGGCAGCTTGATCGACTTCGCGAACATCGGAATGGCGCCCTCCAGCATCGCGCCGTCGCTGCAGTTGTAGTAGGTCCGGCCCTGTCCTTTCTGGCGGATGGCGGTGACGACCTGCGCGCGGACCCAGTCAAGCCCGGTGCTGGTATAGGTGTTTCCCCCGAAATTGGCGGGCAGGCGAATGCAGAAATTGTTGTTGGGCAGCCGCGCACCGGGGGCGAAATGGTACGAATTCTTGGCATGGTGCTGATCCGCGTCGCGCGTGCCCATGTCGCAGCCGAAGAAGTACAATTCCCGGAAGCCCAGATCCAGCGCGAAGCCGAGGCTCGAGTTGACGACTGACGGGTCGTGATAGGGAATGGTGTTCTTCGGGTCATCCGACATGAAACTGTAAGGCGCCAGCGCCGGCCGGAAATGATAGATGATGCGATTGAAGTAATCGACGATGTCCGGCTCCACGGTGGTCGACGTCACCAGGCAGATGTCGGAGATGTTGTGGAGCCCGGCGACGTACTTCATCACCGGCGAAATGCCCGCGTTCTCGACTTCCATCTGGAAGTCCGGGGTGACGCCCGCGTTGAGCAGCGGGCCGAGCGCCGATCCGCTCGAGATGACGATCGCCCTGTCTGCGTTTTCCTTTATGTACTTCAGGTCCTGATCGAGCGACGGGCCGCAGCCGACGATGAAACAGGGATAAGGAATCAGCGGATCGTTCCGGCGCGTGTATATGTGCGCGTTGCCGCGTGCCAGATTGGTATGCGTATTCTCGATCATCTTGGTTTCGTCGCTGAAGAAACCAAGACCGGCGAGGAACAGGTTGCCGGAGTTGCTGATTTCCTTCATCACGCCGTCAAAGACCGTGTTCGGATAGTGCTTGTAGATCAGCATGCCGTCGATCGCGGGCACGTTGACCGAGCGCACGTGGGCGCGGATGACGCTGAAATGGGCGATGTCGTTGTCGCCGATCAGGAACTTGACGAACCCGCGCTTGCGCTTGCACTCCTCGAACAGCGGCGCCCAATCGTATACGTCGAGGGAGTGGTAGAGCGTCTCGATGTTCGGATCGACGATGAACATCGCCGAACAGCCTGAGAGTTCGGCGATCTCGTCGAGATGGCCGCCGAGACCGATGCCGAGGACGCAGACGAAGAACGATTTCAGGCTGCTGAAATGGCGCGAGAATTCGGCCTTGAGCTCGACGGTCGCGCGCGACAGCACGTTCGCCAGGAAATCGGCGCCATGCGAGTCGAGGGTCGACGGCTCCGGTATGGCCAGGAAAAACCGGAACGGCGTTTTCTTGTATGCCTCGAGCTGGTTCTCGACGTACTCGTGATAATTGCCATCGTAAAACTTCTGGCCCTGGAACACCACGTCCGGCTGGCCGTCTTCGTCGAACACCAGTTCGGTCGCCGGCTGATGGGATTCGAGCCGTTGCGCCAGCGCCGCGTCGTATTTCCTGAAGACGTCGAGGTTCCTGGCTCGCAAGGCGGCGCGGTCTTCTTCTGTTTGCGGGTATTCAAAGGGCATCGATGGTCAATATTCCGGTAAAAAGGGATGGTTTCCGCTGGTTCAGAGCGTAATTGGCGCGCGTTAACAAGACCTTCACGGAATTGCCGAAAACACGTGAAATGCAAAGAAAATATGGCGTTTCAGGGCGTTTTGGTCTATAGTTTTAACAGGCAAGAATGCCGCCCTTGGAGTTAGAATAATGGTCGATTCGATCAGCGCCCAGTTGGCATCCATATCGAGCGCGGTTGCGAAACAGGGGTTTGAGGTTCAGTTCAACAATCTGCAGAACTCCCTGATCAAACGCTTCAACAACGAAGTGGACAAGATCGAAGGGTCGGCGGCGGTCAAACACAAGATCGATGCCCTGCAGAAGGAATCGGCGAAACTCGCCTCGTCGCTGCCGGTGCTGGAACAGTACCGCGTCAACAACCAGAACAACTATTCCCAACTCGACAAGATCCTGGGCGACCTGTCGGACCTGCGCGACATCATCGATGACGACAACACCGTCACGGCCGACGAGGTGACGGCATTCACCGCACTTCGCGACAAGATCGCCGAGCGCGTGAACAACCTGTATATTTTCGTTCATCCGGACGTAAACGACGGCAACGTCATTCCGCGGTTCAAGGATGCGCTGGCGGATTTCGAGGCGCTGACGCCAGTGGTCGGGACGCTCGACGGGGACAATGCGGGGCTTACCGATAGTCTCGACGCCTTCATCAACGAAGCAACGGTCGCCGCCACAGTGACGTCCAACACCGTCTCGACGACGCTCGACCTCGAGACCAAGGTGCAGCAGGAGTTTTCCAACGCCGATACCGAGCTGCTGTCGCTCACACTCGAGGAAAGCGAACGCCGCAACCAGGAGATCGAGGATCTGAAAGTCGATCTTGGGAACACGCTGCGGGCGATTTCGCTTTCGTTCGAAATCAATTCGGAACTCGCGACGCAGTTGAATTCCAAGCTGACGGCGCCGGTGCCCGAGCCGGGATCGGTCCTCAATCTATTTTCCTGACGCGGACCGTTCCGTGCATTCGAGGCAGCGACCGGCGCCAGGACGGATTTCCGTTTCACAACCAAGGCCGCCGACCTCATGAGCGCGGACGCGCGCCTCAAAGCTGCGCTGCACCGCGCCGTGGGGCTGGAGAACGACGGCGACCTGTTCGGCGCTGAACAGATCTACCGGCAACTGACCGCGCGGCCGCAACCGGTGCCTCATGCCCACTATCACTATGCGCAGCTCTTGCTGCGCCGCGGCGATTATGTGGCCGCCTGGCCGCATTTCATGAAGCGTATCGAGGATCCCGAGTATACCTCACGTTCGACCGCCAACCTGACCCAGCCCTATCTCGGGTCTGTCGCGGCGGAAGCCGTGGCCGGGAAAACGGTTCTGGTCTACTGCGATCAGGGGATCGGCGACGCCGTCATGTGCGCGCGGTTTATTCCTGAGCTTGCCGCGCGGGCCGGCCGGGTGGTTTTCGTGGTGTTCGAGGGGTTCCGGGATCTTTTCGGATCCTTGGCCGAAGCCGAAAACGTCGACGTGATGGAATTCGGCGAAGCGTTGCCGTCGTTCGACGCGCACGCGGATCTGTTCAGTTTGCCGGCGCTATTTGCGGTCACGCCGGAGACGATCCCTCAGCCGGAATGGCTGCGTCCGAACCGGGAATGGCGTGCGCTCTGGCAATCCCGCTTGCCCGCTGACCGCATGAATATCGGCCTCGTCTGGCAGGGCAATCCGAACCACAACCGGGACGCGGAGCGATCGGCGAAACTGAACGACTATCTCCCCTTGTTCGAAACCGGCCATAACTTCGTCAATCTGCAGGCCGGGCACGGCGCGGATCAGGCCGAGTTGCCGGATGCGCCCCCGGCGCTGCAAACGTTCGACGAGATTATCGGCGGCGTCGACGTTCGGGACGGTCAACTCGTCAATTGCGCGGCGCTGATCGACTGTCTCGATCTCGTCATTACCGTGGATACCGCGATGGCGCACCTCGCGGGTGCGCTCGGCAAGCCGGCATGGGTGCTGGTCACGAAAGTGCCGTACTGGGTGTTCATGGAGGCGGGGGCAGGCACGCCGTGGTATCCGAAAACCCGGGTATTCAGGGGACATGCGCGGTATTCGTGGACGGTCGAGGTGGCGGAGATGACGGCCTTGCTCGGAAAGGACGATCCGCTCGCCGCCGCAGCCGGCTAAAGGTACTCGACCAGTTCGTCGATCAGCGCTGCGGTCTGATTCTTCCAGGACAGATTCTGCATGAACGCGACGCCGGCGTCGGCCCGCTTTTTCGCATCGTCCCGGTCGTTGTATGCCATCTCGAGGGTTTCGACGACTTCGTCGACGTCGGATTCGCGCCATACGCCGGAAGGTTCGATCTCCTTCGCGACAGCGGTCTGCCGGCCGAGCACATAGCAGTTACCGTCGCCGATGATGTCGAGGTGTCCGGTATTGGCGGACAGGATACAGGGAATGCCGCTGGCCATGGTTTCCATGGCAACCAGGTTGGTGCCGCCTTCGCAACGGTTCGGAAACAGCGCCGCATCGGCTTCGGCGATGAACTCCGGAATTTTCGCGTTCGGGATCGGCCCGACATCGATATGGGCGCCGGCGGGAAGCCCGTTGGCCTCGGTCCATCTCTGCAGGCTGATCGACCCGTTCGCGTCGGCCTGGGGCGCAGCTTCGATATAGGGTGATAGCGGCAGGTTGGCGAACGTCTCGGGCCACACATTGTGCCAGTTGGTCAGCAAAAGCGCGTCCGGATGGCGTTCATGGAACTTCCGGAACGCGGCGAGCACGATGTCCTGGCCTTTGCGGAGCTCTAGCTTGCCGCCGGAAAACACGACGAAGCGGCCGGGAAAGTGATTGGCCTTCTGGCGCGGGCGGAACCGCTCGAGATCGACGCCCTGCGACACGAACGCCGCGCTTTCGAAGCCGCGCTCCTTAATGAAGTCCCGGTTCCAGGACGAACCCGCGACGATCTTGTCGTAGCGGGCGGCGCGGTCGAGCGCGCCGTCGTCGAGGGTTCCGTTCTCGAAGAAGATAAAGCCGATATTTGTGTGACCGCGCACCTTGTCGGAGATCGGCGAATGCAGGAACGCATTGCCCAGGCTGTGCAGCATCACTGCTTCGTTGACCGTCGCCAGGCCCGGCTGAGCCTCGATCTGTTTGAGAATCTGCGGCTGTTCTTTCAGGTACGGGCCCAGGATTCGCCGAATGCGTGGCGTGATACCGACGAAATAGGGCTCGGATATGATCAGCGGCGGCACCGGGCCGTTTCGGGCGAGCTGCATGGCGACGTTGAGCCCGAAAATGCCCCAGCCGTGCAGATCGGTCAGTTGCCAAGTGATTCCAATGCGCTGCGTCTTCATTGTGTTATACTTTCAGAGTGACTGGAAAATCACCAACCCTTTAACCCGATTTCAGCGTAAATTCACGGCTGCACCCGCCCCGATACAGGATCATGAGCGAACAGGAAGCGGAAATCGAAACGCTGATGCATGAGGCGACTGCGCTGTACGGCGCCGGACGTATCGGCATGGCCGAGAATGCCTACAAGGCTGTCCTCAAGAAGCAGCGGAACCATCCGGGTGCCCTGCATCTGCTTGGCGTCATCACATGCCAGCGGGGCGATAAGGAACGGGGTATGCGGATGATCGAACGGGCGTTGCGCGTAAAGTCGCCGTTTCCCGATGCCTATAACAGCTTGGCGACGATCTGTCTGAATACGGGAGACCCGGAGCGGGCGATCGAGATGACGGGGCGTGCGCTGGATCAGGACGCGGCCAACGTCGCGGCCCTGAAAATCCGGGCGCGGGCGCAGACGCGGCTCAAGGATATCGAGGGCGCCGTCGCCACTTACGCCGAGATCGATCGTGTCCGTCCGGACGATCCGGTGGTCGTCGCCAACTGGGCACAGGCGTTGTTGTCGCTCGAACGGTTCGAGGACGCGGCGCAATTGTTCGCATGCGCAATGGACCTCGACCCTACGAACCGCGAAGCGTGGTGTTATCGCGCGCAGGCGCTCAAGGGCACGGGCCGGTTCGGCGATGCGCTGGCGATGCTCGAAGCGTTATTGGCGGAATACCCAGACTACGTGCCGGCGATGATCCATGCCGGCGACGCATTGCAGACATTGGGGCGGCACGACGCGGCGATCCGAATGTTCCGGGACGCCGTCGCCGCAAAACCGGATCATGCCGAGGCGCATTTCAACCTGGGGGTCGCGTTGCTGTCGCAGGGAGCGTTCCACGAAGGTTGGCAGGAATACGCGTGGCGTTTCCGGATGGATGCATACGCTGATTTTCGGCCGCCGATCCCGGCGCCGGTCTGGACCGGCGAGCCGCTGGCGGAAAAAAGAATCCTGATTTTCGCCGAACAGGGAATGGGCGATACCATTCAGTTCGTCCGCTACGCGGGGCCGCTTGCCGCGCAGGGGGCCGAGGTGCACTGCCTGTGCGCGGAGGCGGTCGCCGGCATCGTCGCCACCGTGGACGGTATCGCTGCGGTGCACGGCTATGGCGGCAAGGTGCCCCGTTTCGATTATCAGATTTCGATGATGGAGTTGCCGCACGTCTTCGATACCACGCCGGAGACAGTGCCCGGCAAGGACGGCTATATCCGCGCTACGAAGGATGTGTTCCGTCCCGGTCCCGGGTTCAATGTGGGCCTGGTCTGGCAGGGCAATCGCGCGCACAAGAACGACACCTACCGGAGCATCCCGCTGGAGCGCTTCGGCGATTTACTGTCGGTCGCCGGGGCGACGTTTTACGGCCTGCAACTCGACGACGATGCGAAACGGATCGACGAGTTGGGGTGGGATCAACAGATCGCCGACCTCTCTTCCGGAATTTCAAGCTTCGCCGATACCGCGGATATCGTTTCCAAGCTCGATCTCGTGATCAGTGTCGACACATCGGTGGCGCACCTCGCGGGCGCGCTCGGCACGCCGGTCTGGGTGTTGCTGCCGACCGTCGCCGACTGGCGCTGGGGACGACACGCCGATAGCACGTGCTGGTACAGCGCGATGCGGCTGTTCCGCCAGACGTCGCTGGGCGAATGGGCGCCGGTGCTGAGCGACATCAAGACCGCGCTCGTCGAACGAGCCGGAAGCCGGACGCCTTAAGGGCTTGCGCCTAGTCTCCATCCATTGGAGGAATACCGACAACTTCATGGCGGCCCTTTGCCTCGTAGCCGTCATATCCAAGATATTTCTCGATCTGAAGATCATGGAGACCCGGTTCGCCCGCATCGTATTGGGTGTGGCGACAGTACAGGACCTGGTTTTGTGGATCGGGCTTTCGGTTGCGACCAGCCTTGCCCAGGGGGGCGACCCGGACCCCGCCATGCTCGCCCTGACGATTGCTAAAACAATAGCATTCGTCGGGTGTGCGCTTGTGTTCGGCCCGCGTCTGCTGGCGCGGGTTACGCGGATGCGTTTTAACCTGATAAGAAAGGCCTCGCTAACCGGCTATCTCTTCCTTATCTGCTTTCTGCTGGTGGCTGTGGCCAGCCTTCTTTCGATCAATCTTGTGTTCGGTGCGCTGGTCGCGGGCATGGTCGTCGGCGCCGTTCCGAACGACGAGTTCACGGCGGTCAAGGAGCGGATCAGCGACGTATCCGTTGGATTGTTCGTGCCGGTCTATTTCGCGCTTGTCGGGCTCAAGATCGACTTGCCCAGCGATCTCGACATTGGATTTACGCTTGGTTTCATCGCGGTTTCCTCTGTGATCGAGATCGGCTGTGTCGTGCTGGCCACTCGTTTGGCAGGGCGCGACATGTTGACGAGTGTGAATTTCGGTTTCGCGATGAATACACGCGGCGGCCCGGGCATCGTGCTTGCCAGTGTCGCTCTGGGCGCCGGTATTATCAACGAGACCTTTTACGTCACCTTGGTTCTCGCGGCATTACTCACGTCGTTGTTTTCCGGTATGTGGTTCCGCTGGCTACTCGTTCGCGGTATACCGTTGATGACTCCCGTCTCGTCCGCTCAAACCTCGGAAAGCGAAAAACCGTCCAATCCGAGAGACTGACGTGCGCGTAGCCTTGCGTGGCGGCCCATCCGGGATGATCACCGCAGCGTCGCCACGCCGTTTAGGCATTTAATTTCAGGCCCTGACCCGGTATTGTGGCGGTTCAAGCACTTCTTAGAAAAGGAAGTAGAAGATGCCTTTAAAACTGGACTTCAAGGCCGGTGACAAGATGGTGATCAACGGGGCCGTGGTCGAAAACATCGGCCACAACGCGAGCCTTCTGATCCACAACGAGGCCGCGATCCTTCGGGAAAAAGAAATTCTTTCCGAGGCGGAAACTGGCACGCCGGCGGCGCGCGTCTATTTCGCGCTTCAGTGCGCGTATATCTTCAAGGACAAGAAAGACCACTACCTGTCGCTGTTCCGTCAGTTCCTCGACGACTATATGACGGCGGCACCGAGTTCCAAGGAGATCGGCGAACAGATCCTGTCGGCCGTCGATGAAGGCCGTATCTACAAGGGACTAAAGCTCACGCAGAAACTGATCGGCCACGAAATAAATGCTTTTGAAGGGCTGCATCAAAGCCTCAAGGCGCAGGAAATCGAGTTCGCGTCCGATGGCGACGTGACGCACGCGGAACCCGAAAACTGATTTAACCTGTAACCTGGTCGAACGCGGATTTGAGCGCGGCGTACAGTTTCGCCGCGTGGTTCGCGGTGTTCATCAGCGCCGAGTTGCGGATTGTTTCGCGCAGACCGGCGCGTTTGTCGGCCAGCGCGTCGGTGTCCCGGGCCAGTGCGACGGCGATCCCGACCGCATCGTCGACGTCGTTGCCGATCCAACCGGCTTCACCGGCGGACGTCAGGATGCTGGCGCCGATAACGCTGCTGCGCCGGTCGGCTTTCGCCGTCACCACCGGTACGCCCATCCAGAGTGCTTCGCACAGCACTATCGTGCCGTTGACAGGTGTCGAGTCGAGGAAGATGTCGATGCCGTGGAAAAAAACGTTGTCGGGTCCGTCCGTCTGTAGGGATTCCTGGAAATCGATGCGTTCGGCGACGCCGCTTTCGGCGAACATCGCGCGCACCCGCTCGCGGGTGGGGATCGGGATGTTGCGGGTGTTGCCGAGCATCAGGCGTGCGCCGTCGACGGCATTGAGGATGCCGCTCCACATGGCGACCGTGTTCGGCGAGAAGTGGGGGACACTGCACCGGGCGCCGAAGGTCACGTACCCATTTTCCAGGGCCGGCAGTGGCCGCACGTCGTCCATCAACGCCGGCGGCTTGAGCGCAAACAGGCCGCCCTCGGTTTTCGCGATCCGCTGGCCTTCGCCGAGATTTCGTTCGTCGACCGCGATGGTGGCGTCGTCGGAGAGGATGACGTTGGTGCCGGGTGCCTTGAAGCCGAAGGGTTCGCACAGAATGTTGGTCACAACCGGCGCGGTCCTGGCGGCGCAGACGGCCGCCCGCCCGTTGGCCGAGAATCCGCACAGATCAACAAGGATATCGGTTTCCTGGCGCGACAGGATCAGCGCCAGCACATCGTCCTCGATGTCGACGATGCGACGCCAGTTGGGTGACTTGCTCTTGAATTCCTGGAATGCCGGTCCGCCCGTTGGCGACTGTTGGAATACGGTCAATTCGACGGCCTTGGTATCGGTCTTCTCGATCACCGGCAGCAGGAAGGCGTGCTGGTCGCCCCCATGAAGCGCGTTGCTGACCATCGAGATGCTGACCGGCTCGCCGGGCTCCTTGGGCCGGTGCTTGTGGCCCGGCGCGATTTCAGCGGCCGCCTCGGCAACCACCGCGTTCGCCGTGGCGATGAACTCGTCGTAGACGCCGGCAAGCTTGCCGTCGAAATAGCGCGCCGCCTCGAGCACGCGCATCAGGATATCGATATCGTCGGGAGCCATGGCGATGGCGTCGCGGCAGTGCGCCGCCGCCGCCTCGAAGTCGCCCTGCATGCATTTCGCCATGGCCGAGAGCGCGGGCACGTCGGGATCTTGCGGATTGACTTCGGCGTATCGGCTTAAAAGATCGAGCGCCTCGTCGGGGAGGCCGACATGCAGCAAGGCGTGCCCGAGCGATTTCACCGCCGGCATGTTTTCGGGGTTCAGCGCGAGCTCGGCGCGGAACTCGGTAATGGCATCGTTGAACTGGCGACCGTTAAACAGGTAAAGGCCGTCGAGATAATGCCTGGACGGCGCGGCGACGCTGAGCGCCTTGAAAAAATTGGAAAAATCGGGCGGTAGCAGATCCGGCAGATCCGGGTGCGGCATCAGCGTGGTCGCCAGCTTGGCATAATAAAGTCCGTCGCTGACGTTGCCGGTAATGACCTTGAGCACGGCCAGGCTGTCGACCACCTCGAGGCAGTCCGGATCGATCTTGTGCGCCTGTTCGCAGAGCTCGATGGCTTGCCCGGCGTTGTTCTGCCGGTAGCTGCAGACCGCGGTCAGTAGCATCATTTCCGGACGGTTGCCGTATCTGGCGACGTTGTCCGAGATCATCTCGATGGCCTCGGGCATCTTCCCGGCGCTTTGCAGGTCGATGATGTCCTGCAGGGTGTCCAGGAATTCTTCGTGTTCGGTATCTTCCGTCATCGGCGGCAAGTGGAACTGCTGGCGTGTGGGAGGCGGGAGGTGCCGGCGTGCGCAAACCCGGCCATCGAGGAATCAAGCACGCCGCGATCGCCCCCTGACGGCATCAAGCTTCGGTGTCGATCTTGACCTGTTGACCTTCGGCGGGCGCCTCGGCCGGTTGCTGTTCGGATGCCTGCTTGGCCTGTTCGGTGTCCCGTTCGGGCAGGTTCATCAGGCCGGCGGCGATGTTTCGGTTGATGTCGATCAACGGCACCATGATTTCCGGCGTCGGGCCGGCGAGAATCTTGACGGTCTGTTTATCGACGAACTGGCAGAGGGTCAGCATGTTGACGCGGATTTCGTCCGGTACCTGGCAGTTTTCGTCGAGCAATTCGGCCTGGAAAATCGTCCAAAGGCGCCAGTTCAGGCGCAGCGCCGTTTTCATGCGCTCCTTGGTTTCCTTTTCCGTCGGGTCGCCGCTGACGATCGCTGCCGCCATGCGGCTCGCGGCTTCGAGCAGGGCCCAGGCTTCCGTTTGCGCCGGTTCACCGCCTTCGGGAACCCGTTCGTAGCTTTTGATTTTGCTCTGTTGAGAACTCATCGCATAACCATCCATTAGTACAGACCCTTCGCTATCATATCAGTTTTCGGTGCTCGGAACAGGGTAAAGTCAGCCAATTCCGGATTTGTATTGGACCTAATTTATCTTTTTATTACAGGAAATTAGTCAGGCTTAACTGACGGACGCGGGAAAACACCTGATATGAAGCTTCAAGTGACCTGGTGTCGTCAAGCAGCCGCGTGATGGTCTCCAACGGGTCCGCGTTTTCGATGTCCGCGACCGAGGTATCGATGAAGCCGATGAAGTCCGTGTGCAGTTTGTTTTGCGTGTTGAGCAGGACCTGGTTGAAGCCGATATCCTGCTGTACCTGCTCGATGCTGCCCTCGAGTTCCGTACCAAACGGCGCGGTCCCGCTGACCGTGAACTCCAGCGAGGCCTCGACCAGGTACTTCGCCTGACTGATCCGTTCTGAGTTCTCGTCCAGTCCGCCGGACGTGCCGTACTTACCCTGCAGGATCAGCATCATGCCGCGGATCGCCTTCTCGAATGCCGGTGAAACGGCGGTCAGGTCGTTTTCGAAACTCCTGAGATCGCTGGTGCGGTGCGTCGTCGTGATGGTGTCGCCGGAATACCAGGGGTCGGCCGTGATCGTGCCGGCGGCGGCGAACGACTGAACCCGGGCGCCGGTATTATCGGTTTCGTCGGCCACGGCTTCGTCGACGGTGATCGACGAGCCGTCGCCGGCGATCGAGGCGATCGTGAACGTGCCATTATTGCCGACTGTGCCACTGATATCGATCGACATGCCGACCTGCAGGTTGGAAAACGCGCCCGCCACGGCAGTACCGACGGAATCCTGTAATTCAATTATGCTGCCGGTGTTCGTGAATTCGAGCTGCGTGCCTATGGTGTAGGCGAAACTGTTCGAACCGGTCACCGTCGCCGCGGTATCGGTTTCGTTGGTCACGGTTTCGTCGACGGTGATGGTCGAGCCGTCGTCCGAAATCGTGTTGATGGTGTAGGTCGCGTTGTTCGACGTGGTGCCCGCGAAGGTCACGGTATCGCCGACGGCGAGCCCCTTGAAGACGTCCGGTACCGCGCCGCCGCCGCCGAACTGTTCGATGGCGATGGTATCATCGTTGGTGCCGCCGTTGGCGGTGAACACGACCTGCGAACCGGCGTGGAAGTCGAAGAAGTTGTTGCCGGCGCCGAGACCCTCGTCGGTCAGTTTGTTGGACTCGATCGTGATGTTGGTGCCGTCGTTGCTGGCGACGGTGAAGGTGCCGTTGTTGTTGGTCGTGTTGGAAAGCGTGATCCGGGCGCCGACCGGGATGTCGTCCAGGGAATCGGCGACGCTTGCCGTGATCGTGTCGGTCGCGCGGTCGAAGGTCAGGTCGCCGAAGTTGCCGCCGACCAGTGTGAGTTCGTTGGCCTCGTTGTCCGGGTCGCGGTATTTGAGCACGGAGCCGGCGTTGTTCAACTCATCGGTCAGCATCGAGGTCTCGATCTCGATCGTGCGGCCGCTGTTGGTGACGCTGGAAACCGTATAGGTGCCGTTGTTGCTGGCGGTATCGGTGATTTCGATCGTGGCGCCCGCGGTCAGGTTGGAGAACAGCGCCGAGGTCGCGGTGATCGAGCTGTTGCCGCCGTCGGTGGTCACGCCGTCGTCGTCCTGGGCGAAAGTCAGAAAATTGGACGAATCCACGAACTGGTTCTTGGCGTTGTTCACATCCTCGCTGAACGAGAAATTCTCCAGCACCGCGTCGCGCGTCGTCGGTACGTTGACGTTGTAGCCGTTGTACTTTTCCTGGAATGCCGAGATCGAGGTGATGCCGAGTTCGACGGGTTCCGAGCCGACACGCGAGCCGGAGAAGATAAAGCGCCCGGCGACGTCGGTGTTGAGCAGGTTCTGCATGCTGACCAGACCGCGATAGGCGGCGGCCTGGATTTCTTCGACCTTTTCCTCGTTCTTGGTGTCGCTGTTGGCATAGCTGTTGAGCTGTACCTGGAACTCGCGCACCGTTTCACGGATACCCTCGACGACGGTCTCCTGGATATTGAGGCGGACTTCCTGTTGGGTGTTGTTGTCGATGAACCGCTGGAGCTGCGCCTTGGTGTTTTCGAGGTTCACCAGCCGCTGCGAATTGACGGAAATGCCGCGGTAGTCCTGGGATTTCTTCTCGCTGGTGACCTGCGTCTCGAGATCGAACAGGCGTTCCTGGGTGCGCAGGATCTGGTTGATCAGCGTGGTGTTCGAAGCGTAGCTGGAAATGCGTGACATGACTTGATCCCCGGCTGGTTAGATGACGCGTTCAAGCGCGTCGAACATGCGCTGAATGGTCGTGATGATACGCGCCGACGAGGCGAACGCCTGCTCGAATACGATCAGGTTCGCCATCTCTTCGTCAAGGTTTACGCCGCGTTCGGATTCGAACTGCAGTTCGAGCGATTCCGTGAGCGAGCGTTGTGCGTCCGAATTGCGTTCATGCGTACTGGCCAGTGTCGCATTGGTCGAGATGATCGTCGACGCACGTTCGTTGAATGTCATGCTGCCGGACGGCAGACCGCCGGAAACGTCGAACGAGGTCGCCGAATTCATGGCGTCGGCCAGGGCGTTGGCGATTTCGTCGTCGGCGCTACTCATCAGGTATTCACCGGAATTGCCGCGCGTGGCGTCCCACTGCACGCCGCCGACAGACATCTTCGACGGCGTGGTGCGGATGTCGGAGCGGACCTGTAGCGTCGAGGAAATGCGGACGTCGGCGATATCCATGCCGCTGTCGGTCAGGAACGTGTTGTTCGCCGCCTGGGTGATCTGCAGGCTCGACCCGTTGTTGTGCGAAATGCGCAATCTCTCGCCCGAGCCGTCCGGAACCACGTCCGCCGTGATGAACTCGCTCAGGGTGCCGTCGTTGCTGATGTTGGTCACGATATCCTCGAGCGTCTCGCCCGGGGTCAAGGTCAGCGTGCCGATGCTTCCATTCGCCGAATCGCGGAAAGTCAGGGTCTGGTTGGCCGACGACGAAACGGTGTAGGAACTCGACAGGACGTCGCTTTCCCAGACGTTGTCGGCCAGATTGTCGACGAAGAAATCGTTGAGGCCGAAGAAATTGGAGAAACCCGTTGCCGTTTCGTCGACCACGTCGTCGCCGTTGGCGTCGAACGAGATCGCCACGTCGCCGGTCGACGATCCGTCTGCCGTCGCGGTCTGGTCGCGGAACGCCAGGTTCAGGGACGTCGTGTTGAGGGCGATGTCGAATTGTCCGGACGTCGTGTCGACCGTGGCGCTGGTCGCGCCGTTGTTGCGGAGCCAGCTTTGCAGGCTCGAGGCGATATCCGAAATGTGCCAATCGTCGCCGCTGCCGCGATCGGAAAAACCGGCGTTGGTCATGATGGTGTTGAGCGTCGTGTGCTCGCTTTCGTTGCCCGACGAATCGAACAGGGCGATCGCCACGTCGTCGGCCGAATTGTCCGGGTCGAGGTAGATCTTCTGTGTCGTCGGTTCGATAAAGTTGCGGGTGCCGTTGTATTCCTGCGCGCCGGGGAAGGAGACACCGCGGTTGTGAACCTGGTTGATGGTGTCTCGCAGTTGCGCGGACAATTCGTCCAACTGGCTTTGCAGGTTCGGCAGCACGGTGTCGCGCATGTCGATCAGGCCCTTGGCCTGGCCGTCACGGATGTCGTCGGTGGCGTCGTTCGCGGGGTTCGAACTGGCGCCGATGAAGAAGCCGCCGAAATCGCCCTCGGCATGGGTGGTGGTCGGGGTCACGGCGGACGCCGATTCGTGCGTCACGTCCGGCGGCACCGTGTCGACCAGGGTGCGTCCGCTCGACGTGAAGATGACCACGTCGCCGTCGGTGCGCGAGAAATAACGGATGTCGATCAATTCGGAAAGCCGGCTGATTTTCAGGTCGCGCTGGTCCCTGAGGTCGGACGTCTCGCGGCTGACCGATCCGGACGCGATGATATCGTCGTTGAGCGTGTCGATCTCGTTCACCAGCGAATTGATCTCGACGGCGACATCGGTCAGTTTCTGGTCCGCCTGCAGGCGCAGTTCCTGGATGGCGATGGACATTTGCTGCATCTGCGCGACCATGTCTTCGGCGCGGCGGACGACTTCGGTATGTTCGAGCGCATTGTTGGGCGATACCACGAGCGACTCGATGGCGTCCGAGAACCCGGTGATGGTATGGCTCAGCGAGGTATTCGCCTCGGGCGTCCCGAACAGATCCTGTAGTCGGTCCCAGAACGTGTCCTGCGCCGAGAGTTCGTTGTATTCCGAGCTTTCCAGGCGGACGCTTTTCAGCAGCCCCTCGTCGACGGAGCGCATGATTTCGGAGATATTGACGCCCGAGCCCGCACCGACCAGCGCCGAGTTCTCGAAGGTAACGGTTTTTCGGGAATAACCCGGCGTGTTGACGTTGGAGATGTTTCTCGACGTAACGTCCAGTGCCTGCTGGTTGGCCAGCAACCCGCTTTGTGCGGTCCTCAGTGCAAGCGTAAGCGTACCCATGTGCGTCGCCTTTCGTGGCGGTTAGACTGCGTTCTACAGCGTTTCATTGAGCGACAGCGACATCGAGCCGCCTTTCGTCGTCGCACCGACGGTGTTTCCCTTGGCCGAATAGGCGCCGCTGGAGGGTTGCGCCTCCTTGACCGCTTCCGCGACCAGATCGACGATGCGTTTCGATACTGTCATCGCGATTTCCAGCATGCTGGCGTTCTGCGCCATGAGCGTATCGACCTTGTGTGCCAGCTCGCGCAGGTGTTCGCGGTCCTCGTCGCTGGCGTCGTCGAGCACGTCGGGGTTTTCCTCGAGACCCATGATGCGCGCCTGGTAGACCCTGGCGATGGTTTCCTTTTCGTCCAGGATCAGGTTCAACTCGCCATGACGCCGCTCGCGCAGAATCTCGTTTTCCCGTTCAAGGACATCGATAAGCCGCGTGGTGACGTTCACCAGATCGGCCATTCGTTTGGCAACATCCATCACTTGCCCTCCTGCATCTTGATCATCTCGCGTAGAATATTGTCGGCAAGGCCGATACCGCCGGCCTTGGCGATCGCCTTGCCGTACTCGTCGACCTGCATGTCACGGTAAATCTTCTCGCCGGCACCGCCGCCGAACGGCGCCTCGGCCTCGATGTTGGCGAACATCGGCCGCAGCATCTCGGAAAGGAACACCGCTTCGAAGTCCTGGGCGGTTTCCTGCATCCGCCGGAGGCTCATGGCGCCGGAACTGTAGGCCGCCGGCTTGGCGTTTTGCGCATAGCGCGCCGCGCTCATCTGCATACCGATATCGGGGGAAGCCAGATCGCCCATCACATCACCTCGATTTCGGCCTGCAGCGCACCGGCGGTCTTGATCGCCTGGAGAATGGTGATCATGTCGCGCGGTCCGATGCCCAGTGCGTTCAGCCCGTTGACCAGTTCCTGAAGACTGACACCCTCCTGCAGAACGGTCAGGCGCTGGTCCTCTCCCTCGTCGACCTCGATGTTGGTGCGGTCGACGGTGGTCGTCGTGCCGACTTCGGCGAACGGCCCCGGCTGCGATACCTGTTCGGTTTCCGTGACGCGGATCGTCAGCGACCCCTGCGCGATGGCGACACTGGAAATCCGCACGTTTTCGCCCATGACGATGGTACCGGTCTGTTCGTCGATGACGACCCGTGCCAACTGATCGGGTTCGATGCGAAGCTGTTCGATATCGGTCAGCAGGTTGACGACGTTGTCGCGGTAGCTGTCCGGCACCGTCACGTTGATGGTGGTGGGATCGCTCGGGATCGCCGCCGAGGTGCCGAGGAATGCGTTGACGGCCTGGGCCACGCGGCGGGCCGTCGTGAAGTCCGGGTTGCGGAGCGTTAGCTTGACCTTGGTCATGCCGCCGAGGTTGAACTTGACCTCGCGCTCGATGATCGCCCCGTTGGCGATGCGGCCCGACGTGGGCACGCCCTTGGTTACCGTTTCCGCGTCGCCCTGGGTCTGGAACCCGCCGACCGCGACCTGGCCCTGGGCAACGGCGTATACCTCGCCGTCGGCGCCCAGCAGCGGCGTCACCAGAAGCGTGCCGCCGAGCAGGCTGGAGCTGTCGCCGAGGGCGCTGACGGTGACGTCGATACGCGAACCCTGGCGGGCGAACGGGGGCAGATTGGCGGTGATCATCACGGCGGCGACGTTTTCGGAATTGAGGCCGGCGTCGGTTGGCTTGACGCCGAGCCGGTTGAGCATCGCCTGCAGGCTCTGTTTCGTGAAGTGACCGTCGGCGAGGGTGTCGCCGGTGTTGTTGAGGCCGACCACCAAACCGTAGCCGACCAGTTGGTTGTCGCGAACGCCTTCGAAATCGATGATGTCCTTGATCCGGGACGCGGCGGCCGCCGGTGCCGCTGCCTGGGCAAGCAGCGCCAGGGCCAGCGTGGCACGCAGCGCGGCGCTGATCAGGCCTTTGCGGAAGCGGTTGTTCGGAGTTTTCATCGTCGTTTTCCCGTTTTCGTCGCCTGCCGTCGGTACGGCTGTCTCGTTTGCCTTCTATCTATGCCAATATCGTGCCAGATTTTTGATATCTAAAAGTCATTAAATTCAAAGGGTTGTCGGCTTCTGCTCGGCGCGTGCCCGGGTGTTTTCTGCCGCGCCGCGCCGTGCTGGGTAACTTTTGCCGGTTGTCCCGCACGTCCCGCCAGGATGACATACAATACCGCCGCAAACGCACGGTGACTGTGCAATTTCGCACATAGCGGATTATGGATTGGTGGATCAGGCCTTCAGGTCGCGCGCGACGGTGGTCATCTCGTCGATGGTCTTGAACGTCGTCGCGCTCATATTGTAGGCGTTCTGCGTCTGAATCATGCGCGCGAATTCCTGCGCGATATCGACGTTGGAAATCTCGATCGCGCTCGGCATGAAGTCCGCCTTGCCGGATTGATCGGCGAAGAATTCCACCGGTTCGCCGGACGCTTCCGTCTGCTGGAACAGCATGCCGTTCGAGGAATCGAGCCCGTTCGGGTTGGCGAAATCATAGAGCGGCATCTTGTAGATGGCCCGTTGCGTACCGTCGCTGAACGTGCCGATCACGTGGCCGGCATTGTCGAACGAGATGTCCGATAGATCGGCGATGCCGAGGCCGTTCTGTGACGTGCGGTTCGGCGTGAAGCTGCCGGCGAACTGGGTCATTGAACTGACGTCGATGGTGAAGTCCGACGTCTCGCCATTGTCCCAGGTGGCGGTGAACGTCATGTCCCCCGTCGACGAGAGCTGCCCAAGGCCGTCGAAGGTCAAAGCGTCACTAAGGTCGCCGACCGACGCCGCGGTGACGGTGTTGGCGCCGGTCGTCTCGGTCGTCACCGTTTCCTCCAGCACCAGGGTCGAGCCGTTGTTGGTGATGTCGGAGATCGTGAACGTGCCGTTGTTCGACGCGGTGTCGCCGAACGTGATCTGGTCGCCGACGACGAAGTCGTTGAAGGCGTTGGTGATGCCGACGTTGGTGTTGGCGTTTTCCAGCCTGACGGAATTGTCGCCGGGATCGAATACAAGCTGCGTGTCGACGACATCGCCGGTATTCGCAATTTCGCCGATGCTGCGCGTGTACGCCGACGACGGCCCGAGCGTATAGGACGTCAGGTTGTCCGCGCGTACGTTGACGCGCCATTGGTTGTCCGCCTGCATCGGCACGAAATCGAAAGAAATATTTCGCGCCGCGGACGCGGAATCGTACGTGGTCAGCGCATAGGTCTCGGTATCGTCGCCGAATTCGGACGCCGACGGCAGGTTGAAATCGAGCAGCGCCGTCGAGGTCGGCTGTCCCTCGTTGATGAAAGCGTACTGGTCGACGCGCATCGGTGCCGCCGCCGAGGACGTGAACGTACCGTCCTCGTTGACCGGCGAACCGAGCACGAAATAACCGTTCTTGTCGACGAGATAGCCGTTCGCGACGGTGATCGTCTCGCCGTCGTCGGCGGTCACCGTGCTGGTTTCGCCGTCGACGGTATTGATCCCGAACGAGCCGTCACGGGTGAAGTAGATCTGGTCGGTGCCGGTCAAGTCCGGTTGAAGCGCGAAGAAACCGTCGCCGACGATGGCCAGGTCCAAATTGTTGTTGGATGGCGTCACCAGCCCCTGAACGTCGTTGGTGGCGCGGGCATACGGTTTCACGCCGCCGTTGTCGCTCTGCGAAAAGAAGTTCTTGCTCAGCACCGTTTCGAACTCGGTGTCGGTGCGCTTGAAGCCGCCGGTGTTCACGTTGGCGATGTTGTAGCCGATCGTGTTCAGTCGGTGCGACTGCGACTTCATGCCGAGGGTCGAAGGCTGGAAAAGACCGTATCCGCTCATGGATCGTGCTCGCTGTTGTCAAAGCCGTTGCGCCCGCATCGGGCACACTTGTCCTTGCCGGTTTAAAAGCAAACACGATGCCAGTTTTCAGGGAGCTGCAAGTTATTGAAATATTTGACGAATAACTTCAACGAATGGCGGGGTGTGACGGCGGGGACGGTAAAAACATCCGCGCCCGGCAATCTTTACCGGTTCGGGACGGTCGCGAACACGTGTGCCAGCCTGGGATTGACGCCGACGTTCACCATTGAGCCGGGGCCGGGCAGGAACGCGCCCGGCACCCGCGTTTCGAGCGCGGTCCCGTCTTCGAGCCGAAGAAGGACGAACGACGAACGCCCGAGCGGGCGCGCGGTCACGACCTCCAGCGGTGCGGGCGCCATGACCAGTGTATCCGGGTCGCCCGGTAGGGGCTTCGGTTTCTGGTCCGCCGCCGCCAGTCTGAAGGCTTCGGGGCGGATCATCACTTCGGCCGTGCTGCCGTCGGCAAGGTGCGCGGCATCGAAGCTGCCGAGCGGCGCTTCGACGCCGCCGTTCCGGACCGTGCCGGCGTATCGGTTGACCGGGCCGAACAACTCGGCGACGAAGGTGCTCGCGGGTTGGAAATAAAGATCGACGGGCGAGCCGTCCTGTACGACCACGCCCTCGTTCATGACGAAGATGCGGTCGGCCATGAACATGGCCTCTTCGGGATCGTGCGTGACCATCAGGGTGGCGACGCCGGTTTTCTTGACGAACTCCAGGGTGTCGGCGCGAATTTGCGCGCGCCGGGTCACGTCGAGCCCGGAAAACGGCTCGTCCAGCAACAGGATACGGGGCCCCGGCGCCAGCGCGCGGATCAGGGCGACGCGTTGCTGTTGCCCGCCCGACAGAGTGTGCGGGTAGGCGTCGGCGAAATCGGTCAGTCCCATGGCCGCGAGCGCCTCGCCGATCCACGCCGAGCGCCGGCCGCCCTTGGCGCGGTCGATGCCGAAAGCGATATTGTCGCGGACGTTGCGGTGCGGGAACAGGGCGTAGTCCTGAAACATCAGGCCAATGCCGCGGCGATCCGGGGGCAGGGCGCCTGCGTTGCCGCCCTCGGCGATGGGAACACCGTCGATGGCGACACGTCCGGTCTGCAAAGGCTCGAGCCCGGCGGCGATACGCAGCAGCGTCGTCTTGCCGCAGCCGCTGGGACCCAGCAGGCAAACCAGTTCGCCCGGTGCGACGTCGACGCTGACGTCGTTGAGCACCCGCTTCGCGCCGAAGGCGTGCGAAATGCCGCTGAGGCTGAGACCGGCCGCGGTATCGCCTCTCATCGGATGGGCGCTCCGGCTGCGGTGGCCGGGGCGGCGTCAGCGGGTAACGGGAAAGAACAAGTCATCTGCGCAAGGTCGCATTCATCATCACCACCGGTACGATCCCGACGACGACGATGAAAAGTGCCGGCATCGCCGCTTGCTCCAATAACTCGTCCTTGGCGAACTGGTAGACGTAGGTCGCCAAAGTTTCATAGTTGAAGGGGCGAAGCAACAATGTCATCGGCAGTTCCTTCATCACGTCGACGAATACCAAAAGTCCGCCGGTGATCAGCGGTAGGCGCATCAGCGGCAGGATCGTCTCGAATATGCTGCCGGTGAAGGTTCGGCCGAGCACGCGGCTGGCGTTCATCATGTTGGGCGGCAGCCTTTGCAGGCCGGTCGTCACCGCGCCGTAGCCGATGGCCTGGAAGCGGATCGCGCAGGCCACCGCGACAAGGCCGACGCCGCTCGTGAGCCAGCCGTGGTAGGACATGCCGAACAGCCCGTCCAGCATCCAGGCGATGCCGTCGTCGATGGTGCCGGCGGCGGTGATCACGCCGATCGCCAGGATGGTGCCGGGAAAGGCGTAGCCCATGGAGGCGACGGCGGTGATGCGGCGGAGCCATGTCCCGGCCTGGTATTGCGCGACGAACCCCAGGAACGACGCCGTGGCGATAATCAGGACGGCCACCGAAACGGCGAGCGAGATCGAGTGCCAGGCCGCCGAAAGTTGCGCCGCGCCGAAGTCGAGGGAATAGCCTCTGAGTACGAAGTTCAGCAGCACGCCGACCGGCACCACGAAGCCGATAACGATCGGCACCAGGCAGGCGGCGAGGCACAGGTACGCGCGGCCGCGCGGCAGATGCTGCGGCGGCAGCGGCGCCGCCTTGCGGCTGGTGTTGATGAAGCGGCGCCGGGAGCGGGCCAGGATCTCGATGGCCAGAAGCGCGATGATGAACAGGAAACAAACCGACGCGATCTTGGCGGCGGCGGGCAGGCTGTTCATGCCGAGCCAGACATTAAAAATGCCGAGCGTGATCGTCTCGATGGCGAAGTATTCGACGACGCCGAATTCCGAGATCGTCTCCATCATCACCAGTGCGAGCCCGGCGACGATGGCCGGCCTGGCCAGCGGCAGACCGACGGTGAGGAACACGCTGCGCCTGGCCAGCATACCGACCTCGTAGAGCGATGCCGGGGTCAGCATGAATGCGGCGCGCGCCATCATGTAGACGTAGGGATAAAGCACCGCGCCCAGCACCAACGTGGCGCCGCCCATGGAGCGGATTTCCGGAAACCGGTAATCGCGCGCGCTCTCCCAGCCGAAAACCTCACGCAGCATCTGCTGGACCGGTCCGGCGTACTCGAGAAAATCTGTGTAGGTGTAGGCGATCAGATAGGTCGGCACGGCGGCCGGCAGAAGCAGCATCCATTCAAGCGCGCGCCGACCGGGAAAAGCGTAGCGCGTCACCAGCCACGCCGTGCTGACGCCGAACAGCAGGCTGACGCAGGCGACCCCCGCCATCAGCACCAGGGTATTGGCGATGTAGCGCGGCAGTACCGTTTCGAACAGATGCGGCCAGAGATCGCCGGTGTCGCCCGCGGCGGCCACGAACACGGACAGGATCGGGGCCAGGAAAACCAGCGTCAGCGCAAGCGACGCAACGGCCCAGGACGAAATCCGCAACCGGAACTTGCCGATGCCGGCGGTGCCGGCGTGGCTTACCATCCAACGCGGTCGATGACCCGCTGGGCTTCGGGTGCCAGGTCGGCGATACGTGCGATCGGCATGTCGTCCTCTTTAAACTCGCCCCAGGATTTCAACGTTTCGGACGCGTCCACGGCCGGATTGACCGGGTACTCGAAGTTGATTTTTCCATATAAGTCCTGTGCGGTCTCGGACGTCAAGAACTCCAAGAACCGGACGGCTTCGTCCTTGTGCTTGGAATGTTTGGCAACGCCGCCACCGGAGATGTTGACGTGCGTGCCGCGGCCGTTCTTGTTCGGGAAAATGAGTTGCACCGATGCCGCCCATTCGCGCTGCACCGGGTTGTCGGAATCGAGCAGCTTTCCGTAGTAGTAGTTGTTGATGATGGCGATGTCGCAGACGCCTTCGAAGACCGCCTTGACCTGGGCGCGGTCGTTGGCCTGCGGGCGGCGTGCAAGATTATCGACCAGCCCCTGGGCCCATTTCTCGGTCTCTTCCATGCCGTGCGCGTCGATCATCGAGGCGACCAGCGCGCGGTTATAGACGTGGCTGCCCGGGCGCACGCAGATGCGGCCCTTCCATTTCGGGTCGGCCAGTTCCTCGTAGGTTTCGATGGCGTGCGTGTCCTTCGCTTCGCGGGCGACGGCGATGACCCGCGCACGCTTGGAAAGGGCGAACCAGCGGTCGTCCGGCGCGCGCATGTGCGGCGGGATGTTGTTTTTCAGAACCTCGGAATCGACCGGCGCCAGCAGGTCCTTGTCGGCATAGACGTGCAGGCGCGCGATGTCGACGGTCAGGATCACGTCGGCGGGGCTGCGTTCGCCCTCGGCCAGCAGCCGTTGCGCCAGCCCCTTCGAGGCATAGACGATATTGACCTCGGTGCCGGTCTCCTTCTTGTAGGCTTCGATAAACGGTTCGATCAGGAACGGCTGGCGGTGCGAATAGATGTTAAGCACCTTGTCGGCGGCGCCGGCGGCCGATGCGCCGAGCGCGAGAACCAGCATTGCGCCGCCGATGGCGGCTGCGGCACCTGCGGTTTTGGCTTTGGCGTTGATAGGCATGGTCTTCGGTCTCCAATTCAGAAGTTGCCGGACGCTCGCCGCCGCCTCGATGAGCGGGCGAACGTAAACGGCGGAAAGGGTATGATGGTCATGGACGTCGCCGGCAACACCGAAACGGATGTCGCGGCGCTTGCCGGCAAGGCAAAGGCTGCCGCCGAGCCAGTCCCATACCGCCAGCGTGACGCCGAAATTCCGGTCGTGGTGTTCGACGGCGGCGGAATGATGAATCTGGTGTTGTGCCGGGGAAATCAGGATGTGTTCGACGATGCGGCCGTAGGAAATCCAGACGTGCGAATGGCGCAGGTTGGCCCCCGCGACATTGAACACGAAGAGTATGGCATTGGCGCCGAATACGCTGACCAGGTTGACCCGGTCGCCCAGGAAAAAGAAGAACACGGCAAGCGCGGTCGCCTGCACCAGGGCCGAGCGAAGCGCGAACAGGACACCTTCGACCGGATGGGTGCGGAACACCGTGAACGGAGTCAGCGTCTCCGCCGTGTGATGCACCTTGTGAAAGCTCCACAGCGCTGGCCAGCGGTGCATCAGGCGGTGCACGAGATATTTCGAGACGTCGTCCATCAGGAACAGCGTGACCGTGAAGGCAGTGGCGACCACCCATGCCGGCGCGCCGGTCCAGATCAGCGGGCGCCCGTCGAAAACGACGTGCAGCCACTCGAACAGGAGCGTGGCGACGGTGAGCTTGCCGAGCAACCTCGGCGCCGCGCCCATCATGAACACCTGGTTGAGCGCGGCAATGACGTAGTCGGTGCGGGCCGATCGCGACCACCAGATGCCGCCGGAGAGGATAGATCTGAGCACCCTGGCGAGTTTGCCGCGGCTGGCGATCATTTGCACCAGGAGGGCGATCAGGAACGCGCTGAACAGATACCCGACGAAAATCCGCTTCTGCGGATCGAAAAGCGGTCCGATCAGTTGGTCAAGATATGCACCGAATGAGATATCCATGTGGATGCCGGCCAGGAAAGAGAAACCGCAGGAGCCCGGGGTGTATCCCCGGTCCCCCGCGGAACTGGATCAATCGTTCTCTGCAGTCGACTTGCCGCCGAGCTTGCCGGCGAGGTCCTTCATGTCGCCCGTCACGTCGTTGGCGCGGGCCTTGATCCCGAATTCATCGATCATGAGTTTCTGCACCTTGGCCATGTGCAGCATGTACTCACCCCAGGCCGGTCCCTGGTCGCGAAGGTAATTGCCGTCGCTGTTGATGTCCGTGACCTGGCTCTTGTTCGGCAGCAGCGGGCCGAAACCGATCAGGCGGTTGAGCCTGGTCGCGGTTTCGCCGAGGTTGCTCTTGCCGGTCTGCAGCGCCAGCGCAAAGCCCTTCAGCTCGCCCCAGTGTTTGACGTAGGTCTTGAGCGCCTTATCGGTTTCGCCGTTGGATTCCATGATGACCTTCAGCTTGGCCATGTCCTTGTAGACGGAACCGGCGTACTTGAACGTCGCCTCGGCAAGCACGCGTTCCCAGTTGTCGGCGACGATTTTGGCGTAGCCCTTCAGTTCGGCGCGCTGCGCGTCGGAGAGCTTTTCGCCCTTGGCGTCGGCCAGCAGCTTACGGCCGTCGAGAAACGCCTTGGTAATGGTGTGCAGGTAGTTGGTCTTGCCGCCCTTGTCGGAACCGGCGGCATAGTAGGCGGGGCCGAACACCATCTCGGTTTTCAGATCGACCATGCCGTCCTTGTTGTAGTCGGCCCAGGTCATGGCTTCGTCCTTGCGCTTGGCGATGGCGTAGACTTCCGCTGGGCTCAGCGTCAGCGCGTGTGCCGGGGCGCCGAAGTAACCGAAGCCCTCGTCCCAGGCGTGCTCCTTGCCGGTATAGGCCGCGCCTTTGCCGTAGGGCTTGTCGTTCGGCTTCTTGTCGGCTTCCAGGTATTCGTCGAGATAGCCGTCGACCACCTGATTATAGAACACCGCGCCCATGATGAATTTCGAAATCAGTTGCGGATAGTCGTAGCCGTTGGCCGTGTCCTGGCCGCCATCGGCGGTGGACGCCTTGTCGATCCAGAAGCTGACCAGCTCGGCGCCGGTACGCGCGTTCGGCATGCCGGTGATGGCGCCGCCGTAGGTTTTGCCGGCGAGGTTCTTCTTGGTGCTGATCTCGTCGACCTCGGCCTGCTTGATGACGAACTTGCCATTGGACTGCGGCGCGATGATCTCGCGGCCGGCGTCCTTGCCTTCGAAGTAGGACATCATCTGCGCCTTGAGGTCGGGGTTGGCCGTGCCGTTGCCTTTTCCGGCCAGCACCTTGAGCGAGTCGTGCAGCGTGTGCCGCGCGACCTGGCCGGTATAGGAGACGGAGTTGGTCTTGTCGCCGCTGTATCCCTTAACGGTCACGGGGAAGGGCCCGTAGACCATGTCGGCGGCGGCGGCGGGGCCGGCGAGCAGTGCGATCGAGACCGCGGCGGCGCCAGCGTGGATAAGTTTGGATTTCAACATTTGTATGCTTCCTCACCTGGAATGTTGGTTTTTGCATAAATCTGCGATTGAAACTCATATTCATTCTCATCAAACCTTGCAAGGGTTGACAATGATATTCATTCTCATTGACCTCACAAAATCGTGAGCGGCGGGGAAGGACGAGGAACCCCGGAAAACCCGGATAATTTCGACAGTTGTTTACGCGTGCATGTGGCGGCTGGTATGTTTCGCGTTGCGGATGCGGCGTTTTAATCATGCCGTTATCGCGTCGCTTCAGGGGCTTAACGACGATGAAAGTCAGCAAGACAGGCACGGCCAAAGGCCCGGATGCCACGAAGAAGGCCAAGAAGTCTTCTTCGGAGGATGGTGCGTTCGCCGAGACGCTGCGTGGCGTTTCCGGCGGTGAGGCCGCAGAGCACGCCCAGGCGACGGGCGGCGTGGGGGCGGTCGACTCGATCCTCGCCGTGCAGCAGACGGCGGATGCCACGGATCATCGCTCGCGCGGCCTGATGATGGACTATGGTAACGATCTCCTGGACCGGCTCGAACAGATCCGCGTCGCCTTATTGGCGGGCACGATTTCCAAGGACCGGCTTCAGGACCTGGCGCGGCGGTTGCGCGAACAGAAGTCGAAAAGCGACGATCCGAAACTGAACGACC
Organism: Rhodospirillales bacterium; assembly: GCA_965229805.1. Lineage (GTDB taxonomy): Bacteria > Pseudomonadota > Alphaproteobacteria > Rhodospirillales > Casp-alpha2 > UBA4479. Next base: position 1,331,102 of record CBDDJO010000001.1, read on the forward strand.
TGATCGCCGAGATCGAGCTCAGAGTCGAGGTGGAAATCGCGAAATTTACCCGATAAGCCTGCTCGGGCATTAACCATACCTTTCGATCATTCAGTCAAATCAACGTCTTAACGCCCATTATCGCGGCAAAATACGTGCTTGCAGGTGGTCCCCGACGCAATTATATTCCGCGCGCTTAGCCACCTCTGTTTCAGGAGCTATTCACCAGATGAGTGTCACGCTGTCGCCCGATTACAAGCCGACCGCCAAAGAGCCGTTCATGAACCCGCGCATGCGGGAATACTTCCGGCAAAAGCTTCTGAGCTGGCGCGCGGAGTTGGTCAAGGAATCCAACGAAACCCTGCAAACCCTCCAGGAGGGCGGAATCGTCGAACCCGATATCGCCGACCGTGCGGCGATCGAGACCGACCGCTCGCTGGAACTGCGGACCCGCGACCGGGCGCGCAAGCTGATCAGCAAGATCGATCAGGCGCTAGAGCGCATCGAGGACGGGTCTTACGGCTATTGCGAGGAAACCGACGAGCCGATCACCCTGGCGCGCCTTGAGGCGCGGCCGATCGCGACGTTGTCGCTGGAGGCGCAGGAACGCCACGAGCGGATGGAGCGGACCCACCGCGACGACTGAACCGGGGCGCCGCGCTTTGCGGCAGCCCAGGTTGTATCCCGCAATACCTTCGCGCAAAGATCGGTAGCCGCAGCGGGTGAGTCTATTCCAGCGAAACCGGGCCGTAGAATCGTCGGCCCCAAAAATTCATCAATTGATGGCTAATTTTACTGCGCCCGGCCGCTCGGCGTGGCTGCGGCGCATGGTTGATTTGCATATAGAATCAATCGATTAGCCGCGTGTTACATTTTTTAACACTTGCGCTATTTTTTTGTTGCATCCGATGCGCGATATTGTGTATCATGGTTACGTAGAGGAGTAATTTAGAACAAATTTTACTCCGGAAGGATTGATAGCAGAATGCGTACCGAAGGCACACAAGTTTCTCCAGTCGTCGCACCAAGTGCGGCCACAGCTGCTTTCCAGGTTGCCGTCGTGCAACAAAAGCAGTTTGAGGAGACACTTGAGCGCGTCAATGAAAAGCAGACCGAAGCCGTCAGGGAAGAGATCCGCAAAGCCGAGCGGAAAGAAGACGTCGTTGAGATCAGCAACGACAAGATCCTTGAAACGAACGAGTCGGAGAGCGCGGGGCCGGAACTCGACGCCGCGCCCGAACCTGACGCGGTTGGCACGAAAGTGAACGTTTCAGTATAACACTTCCACGGACGATATTCTCGATGCTGGGCGCCGCGGGCGTCTTTTTTTGTGCCTGATTTCTGATCAGTGCGTGCAATCCCCTGCCATGAGGCGCATGCGAGTCCCGCGCCATGAGGCGCGAGAAAAAAGCCGGCGCGTTCTGCGCCGGCTGAGAGTTACCAGGTTCCTAGATGAACCCAGAACGGGAACCGTTAAACTCAGAATGGGAAGATGATATCCCAGACCTGCGTGCCCCAACGCGGCTGCTGCAATCCGCTGAGCGTGCCACGGCCGCCGTAGGCGACGCGCATTTCGGCGATTTTCTCGTGGCTGATGGTGTTGTCGCTCTCGATGTCCTCGGGACGGACGACGCCGGTCACCATCAGTTCGCGCAACTCGGCATTGACCATGATCTCCTGGCGGCCCATGACGACCAGCGAGCCGTTCGGCAGAATCTGCGTGACCACGGCGGCGAAGGTCAGGTTGATGTCCTCCGACCGCTCGATATCGCCCTCGCCGTTGGTTTGGTGAACGCTGTTGAAGCTGAACAGCGACGTGGGGTCGACACCTTCTGCGGCGAGCGGCAGGATCTCCGCGAAACGACGCTCCTGACCAAGGAAACTGGAGACGTTCGTGTCTTCGCCGTCGTTGCGGTCGCGCTCGGTCGAGTTCTCGAGCGTGGCGCTGTCGGAAAGCTCGAGTTTCACGGTGACGATGTCGCCGATCTCCTTGGCGCGGTGATCCTTGAAGAACGCGCGCGCGCCGTTACGCCAGAGCGAACTCGGATTCTCCTCCGCCACCTGCGGCGCCGGCATCGGCAGGCTGACCGGGCGATATTCCGGCTTGGCGGTCGGGTTTTCGATGTTCGTCAGCGCCGGGCCGCTACCGACCTCGGAAAGCCGGGTCGCCAGGTTGCAGCCGCTCAGACTGGTCGCGGCAACGACCGCGGCAACGATCGACAAACGGCGGGTTTTTCTGCTTGCGATATTCATTTCATGGTTCCTTCGGGGGGCGGTTTCGGTCCGTCCCCGGCTTTCCCTAGTTGAGGCTCATCGAGACCTGTTGCGCTAGCGTCCGGACGGCGACCCGGCCGGGACCGATCACTTCGGCCTCGACGATCTGGTTCGAGCGTCCGTTCTGAATCTGCACGACGTCGCCGTCGGCGCCGTTCTGCAGCGCCTTGCCCTGCGCCGTCAGCACCATGTTGGGCACGTGGTGAATGATCGTGACGAGGCTGTTCTTCTCGACCAGGAGCGGGCGTGTCACGTCGTTGCCGCGGATCGGATAACCGGCCCGGATGCCGCGTCGGGGCGTCTTGCCGACCAGATCCGACATGTCGACTATGACATTGTGCTGCACGCGTTCGGCTTTCATCCTGATCCATTCCAGATCGTTTTCGGTGATCACGTCGCCGCGCAGCACGCGGTTCTTGAGCACCGGGACCTCGACGGTGCGGAATGCGCGCCCGGTGGCGCGGACGCGCGACATGTCGACGCCGTCGCCGGCGATGATATCGGCGGAAAACCGTCCCGTGCGTTCCTGATACATCATGTTTTCGATGCTGACCGTCGGCGCCGCGCCGGCCGGCAGATGGATTTCACCGAAGCGGGACGCGAACTCCACATCCATCTCCTCGGTGACGCCCTGATCGGCCAGGGCAAAAAGAATCTGCGACTTCACCTCGTCCAGGGGGATGGTGATCGACGCCCGTTCGACGACGGCCTGGGTCATCGCGCTGAGCGGCCGCCAGTCGAGTTTGTAGGCGTGCGCCACCCGGTAAAGCCAGCGTGCGTCCAGGACCGAGCGTTCGCCCGGCGCCGGCGCATAGGCGATGGAGGCCTCGGCCTTGTCGCCGGCGTTGGTGAACAGGTCGCCGAGCCGGACCACCCGGGTATCGACCACGACATGGTCGTTGAGCATCGTCGGTCCGGTTTCGATGTTGGCAAGCTCCGGCAGATCGCCGCCGGGCTTGCCGTCGCCGGCCATCGCCGGCAGGGCGCCGGCGACGATCATCGCGATCACGGGAACAAGCAGTCTACGCATGGTATTACTCCTTACCCTTGGCCTGCATTACCTGAGCGTCGTCAGCGTGCCCATCATTTCGTCGGAGGTCTGGATGACCTTCGAGTTCATTTCGTAGGCGCGTTGCGCGGAAATCAGGTGAGAAATCTCCTCGACCGCGTTGACGTTCGAGGTCTCGAGGAAGCCTTGCAGCAACGAGCCGAAGCCGACGGTTCCCGGGTTGCCCGTCACGGCCGAGCCCGAAGCCGGTGTCTCCAGCAGCAGGTTGTCGCCGATGGCCTGCAGGCCGGGCTCGTTCTGGAACGTGGCGATCTGGATCTGACCCAGGTTCTGCAACGCGACCTGGCCCTCGATCTTCGCGAGCACCTCGCCGGACGCGTTGATGGTCACGTCGATGGCCTGCTGCGGCACGGTGATGCCGGGCTGCAGCGGATAGCCGTCGTGCGTCACGATTTCGCCGTCCTGGTTGAGCTGGAACGTGCCGTCCCGGGTATAGGCGGTTTCGCCGGTCGGTTGCAGCACCTGGAAGAATCCCTTGCCCTGTACGGCCATGTCGAAGGTGTTGTCGGTCGCCGTCAGGTTGCCTTGTTCGTGAATCCGGTAGACCGCCGCCATCTTCACGCCGAGGCCCAGTTGCACGCCCGTCGGCACCACGTTGCCGGCATCCGACGATGTCGAGCCGACGCGCCGCAAATCCTGGTAGATCAGGTCGTGGAACTCGGTACGCCGGCGCTGGAACGCGGTCGTGTTCATGTTCGCAAGGTTGTTCGAAATAACCTCGACGTTGCGCTGCTGTGCCAGCATGCCCGTCGATGCAATATCCAGTGATCTCATTGTTCAGTCCTTTCCCGTTCTTTTCATGCACCGGGCTGCTTCCGTCCCGGAGGTTTCTCGTTTCGGTTATGAGGTGCCGGCCATGTCCCGAATCATCGAACGTTGACGTTCGTCCTCGCGCTCGATGAACGATTTCACCGAGTCGTACGCCCGGTGCACGGTGATCATGTTCGCCATTTCGAGGATCGGCTCGACGTTGGACCCCTCGACCGCACCCTGCAGGACGGTGGGATCGTCCACGTCCTGGGCCGGGTTTCCCTCGGTGGTGGTGAACTGGGCGCCCGACGTACGTTCCAGAAGCTGGTCGTTGTCGAACCGCACGACCCTGAGCTTGCCCAGTTCGCCGTTGTTGGTGGACACCGTGCCGTCCTGGGAGATCACGATCTCGGTGTCTTCCGGTGCGAAGATCAGCGGCGCGCCGCCGTCCGCGAGCACCGGCTGTCCGAGCTGATTGACCAGTTGTCCTGTGTTATCGAGCTGCAGTCGGCCGTTGCGCGTGTAATGCTCGCCCTCCGGTGTCTGGACGACGAAATATCCTTCGCCCTGGATCGCGATGTCGAGCGGGTTGCCCGTGCTTTCGATTGCACCCGGCTTGGTGTCCGTCATGGTCGCGATGTCGCGGACGTAGGCCAGTTTCGGGGTCAGCAGACTTTCGCCGCCCTTCGATTTGGTGAGATGTTCGACGAACATCATCTGCCCGGACTTGTAGCCGTGCGTGCTCATGTTCGCGAGATTGTTGGCCACCACATCCATCTGCCGGCGGAGCGTTGCCTGCCTGGAAAGGGCCACGTACGTGGTATTTTCCATTGTCCACTATCCTTTTCCCGTTCTTAAGCATCTGTCCGGCCCGGAGGCCGCGTGCTTTTGCCGGTTCATATGCAGACCGCGTGCCAATTTACAAAACGCTTTAAATTCAATATGTTGGAGTAAGTTTCATGGCGTCCGGGTCCGGCAAGTCCCGGCAGGACGTGCATCCTTTACCGGGCAGGAAATGCCGCCTTGGCAGGCGGATGCGGTGAAAACGGCATATGTCGTAGCGTGGTTGCCCCGGGAACGGCCTATTTGGTATCCTGTGATTCGCTGCAATGCCGCGCTCAGCAAAACTTTGGCGGCGCCGCGGCAGGATTTTTAAACGAGGCCCGAGCCGCCGTTGGCAATAACTTGTTAACCAAACCGGGACTATATTTTACAGGCGGTCAGGAGCGGTTCGGTTTCGCCGTCGTTGATCCGGAGCAGAGGGCGCATGGCCGAGGAAGATGAAGACGACGATATGGAAGAAGGCGGAGGCGAGGACTCTCCGGCGCCGTCATCGGGCGGCAAGAAGAAACTTCTGATCATCATCATCATCGTTATCCTGCTCGTCCTCGGCGGTTTGGCCGGTGCTTACTTCACCGGGCTTCTGGATCCGGTCATCAAGATGATCGTCGGCGGCTCCGATACGACGTCGGAAACGGTGGAGGGAGAAACGGGACCGTCCGTGTTTTACGAATTACCGGCGTTGACGGTGAACCTGAACACCGCCGGCCGCAAAGCGAGGTTCATCAAGATTCAGGTCAGCCTGGAACTGCAGGCCGAGGAGGATAAACCGAAAGTCGAGGCGGTGATCGCGCGGGTGATGGACAACTTCAACGTCTATCTGCGCGAACTCAGGATCGAGGACCTAGACGGTTCGGCAGGCATGTACCGGCTCCGTGAGGAACTTCTGGCCCGCATCCGCGCGGCGGTCGCCCCGGTCACGGTCAGGGATATCCTGTTCAAGGAGATGTTGATTCAATGAGGCCGGCTTTGGTCCGGCCCGGGACGAAGGAGACGGCACCTTATGGCGCCCGGTGACGACGACGACGCATTAGCAGCCGAATGGGACGCGGCTCTCGAGGAAAGCGAGGGCGACGGCGAAGGCGGTGATTCCGACGAGCTTGCCGCCGAGTGGGAAGCCATGATGGAAGGCGGCGACGACGGTGACGGCGAGGGCGATGGCGAAGCGCCGGCCCGCGAAGCGACGCGCGTTCTCAACCAGGACGAAATCGACTCGTTGCTCGGTTTCGACGAGGAAGGCGACGAGGCCGGCGAGCGCGCCGGTATTCAGGCGATCCTGTCGTCGGCGCTGGTTTCCTACGAACGCCTGCCGATGCTCGAAGTCGTCTTCGACCGCCTGGTGCGACTGATGTCGACGTCGCTTCGTAATTTCACTTCCGACAACGTCGAGGTATCGCTCGACAACATCGCCTCGATCCGTTTCGGCGATTACCTGAATTCGATCCCGCTGCCGGCCATGCTTTCCGTGTTCAAGGCCGAGGAATGGGACAACTACGGCCTGATCACGGTCGACAGTTCGCTGATTTATTCGATCGTCGACGTTTTGCTCGGCGGACGCCGCGGCACGGCGGCGATGCGCATTGAGGGCCGGCCCTACACGACCATCGAACGTTCGCTGGTGGAGCGGATGGTGCACGTCATGCTGGGCGATCTGTCGGCGGCGTTCGAGCCGCTGAGCCCGGTGACCTTCCGCTTCGACCGGCTGGAGACGAACCCGCGCTTCGCGACGATTTCGAGGCCGTCGAACGCGGCCATCGTGGCCAGGCTCAGGATCGACATGGAAGACCGCGGCGGCCGGCTCGAACTGTTGCTGCCGTACGCCACCCTGGAACCCGTCCGTGAACTGCTCTTGCAGATGTTCATGGGCGAGAAATTCGGCCGCGACACGATCTGGGAAACCCACCTGGCCGAGGAACTCTGGGTTACCGACGTCGACCTGGAGGCGGTTATCGACACCCAGGTCATGAAACTGCGTGACGTGTTCGACCTCAAGGTCGGTTCGCAGATCATGCTGAGTGCCACGCAGGACAGCCCCGTGCACCTGGTCTGCGGCGATGTGCCCATGTACACCGGGCGCATGGGCCGCAAGGGCAGCCGGATCGCCGTCAGGATCGGCGACCGCGTTGACAAGACGCCGCGCAATACCTGATGCACGGTTAACGGAAGGATAAAAGCGATGCCTTATACATTGATTATCGATATCGCCGTCGCCGTGCTTCTGGTGGTGACCATCGCCTATGCGATGACGCTGAACAAGCGTCTGAACCGGCTGCGCAAGGACAAGAAGGACCTCGAGAACCTGGCCCGGACGTTCGGCGAGTCGACGCAACGCGCCGAGGAGAACCTGAACGAGCTGCGCACCGTCGCCCAGGCGCTCGATATTCAGATGGAGCGCGCGCAGACGCTCCGCGACGACATCGCGTTTCTCGCCGACCGCGGCGGTTCGACGGCGGACCGTCTCGAGGAACTGGTGCGCGAGGCGCGCGACGGTCTCGGCGTGGTGCCCAAGCCGGCGTCTGCGAACGTGACCGAGGTGCAGCCGCGCAAGGCGCCCAAGGTCGAAGCGCGTGACGCCGCCGGCGGTGGCAAGAAGGCCGACGAGGACGGCGGCATCGAACCGCGCTCCGAGGCCGAACGGGAATTATTGCGGGCGCTGCGTGACGCCGGCTGACACTGAAGTGCGAGAAGAAGCATGAAGAAGCTGATTTCAAAAATCCGGTTTCTGCCGCTGACGATTTTCGCGGCGACCCTGATGCTGACGATCCGGGTCGGCGATATCTGGGAAGGTATCGATAGCCTGATGGACGGCACGATCAACATTTCCGAGGCGCAGGCCCAAACCGAACAGCCGGCCGAACAGCAGGCGGCGCCGGTCGAGGCCCAGGCGACGGAGCAGGCGGCGACGGCACCGGCGGCGGAGCCTGCGCCGGGCGAGGCGACGACGGTGCGCCAGGATCCGACCAAGCTGATCACCGACGATCCGACGTTGCTGACGCCGGCCGAGATCGAGATTCTGATGAGGCTTGCCGAACGCCGGGACGAACTGGCCGCCAAGGCCCGTGAACTGGAAGCCCGCGAAGGCCTTCTCAGGGCCGCGGAAATCCGGATTGAACGCCGTGTCGCCGAGCTCGAGGACCTGCGCGGCGTCATCGAGGAACGCATCAAGGTGTTCGATGAGCAGCAGGAGAAGAAGCTCGGCAGCCTGGTCAAGATCTACGAGAACATGAAGCCCAAGGACGCGGCACGCATCTTCGAGGATTTGGAGATGGTGACGCTTCTCGAGGTTGCGGAACGCATGAAGGAACGCAAGCTGGCGCCGGTGATGGCACAGATGAATCCGGAACGCGCCCGCGAGGTCACCGTCGAGTTGCGGGCGCTGCGCGAACTGCCGCGCACCCCGGGCACGCTGCAGTAACGGGTATCGGGAATATGCGGGCGGCAGGGGTGTCGCCCGGAATTATCGGATTTTCGGTCGAGAATCTGATTGGGACACCGGGAACGATGGGGTTTCGGGATGCACATTCCGAAGCGGACGTATCGGGATATTAGGAGCGGAAATGGCCGTGGACGTGGGCATGAAGGTCCTGATCGTGGACGACTATCCGACTATGCTCAAGGTCCTGCGGTCATTGCTCAGACAATTGAAATTCACCGATATTGCCGAGGCGTCGAACGCCAAGGATGCGCTGGCGATGTTGCGCGAAGGCGGCTACGGCCTGGTCATCTCGGATTGGAACATGGAACCGATGAGCGGTTTCGAACTGCTGCAGGCGGTCCGCGCCGACGAGGCCCTGAAGGATCTGCCGTTCATTCTGGTGACCGCGGAAAGCACCACCGACAGGGTCATCGCCGCCAAGCAGGCCGGTGTCTCCAACTACATCATCAAGCCGTATACGGCGGCCACGCTGAAGACCAAGCTGGTCAGCGTGCTGGGCGAGTTCTGAGCGGGCCGGGGAACGGATAATGCGCGATTTCGATTTCGAGCTGCCGCAACAGGATTCCGATCAGGCGCCGGACGTGGTGCCGATCTTTCTTGGGCTGTTTTTGCTGGTGCTCGCGTTCTTCATCATGCTGGTGTCGATCTCGACGTTCGAACAGGTCAAGTCGACGGCGGTCATGGACAGCCTGTCGTCCACCTTCACGACGGTGCTGCCGCCGACCAGCGACCCGACCGAGTTCAACGCCAAGGACGGTGACATCATCGCCGGCGAGGCGTTCCAGGAGCAGATCACCTCGATCTTCACGACGGCCGTGCAGGTCGAGAAGATCGAGGTCGTGCAGCCGGGTCGCCTGATGCGCCTGCACATGCCGGCGAGCGTCCTGTTCAAGGAGGGCGAGGCGGCGGTGCGCGAGGATCAGCTGCCGCTTCTGGACCGTGTCGTCGCGGCGCTGTCGAACCGGCCGCCGGGACTGCGCCAGGACATGGAAGTGGTGATCGGCACACCACCCACGGGAAACTACTACCTGCCGCTGCAGCAAACGCTGGAGATGGCGCGCGTTGGCGAACTGGCGCGCGTGCTGACCGGCCGCGGCGCGCCGCCTGACAGTATTTCCGTTGGTGTCAGCAGTGGCGATCAGGGCAACATCAAGATCTGGTTCTGGGTGCGCGCGATCGAGGAAACCGAGGTCCGCTTCGAGGAAGCGCTGGACGAAATGCGTAAACGCACCCTCCCCGAAGCGACGGGGGGACAGCCATGAGACGCGACGTGGCGATCAACCTCGATCACGTCGAGGAACCGGAACACCGCAATACCAAGATGTGGATGCTGACGTTTACCGATCTCGTGTCGCTGCTGCTGACGTTCTTCGTGTTGTTGTTCGCCATGTCGAACGTGAAGATCGACGAGTGGGACAAGATTATCGACTCGCTTTCGCAGACGCTCAATCCGGCGCCGGAGGAGACCATCCGCAAGCCGACCGCGCAGTTGAACATCGGTACGCTGTTCTATCGCCGTGCCGTCAACCTGGACTACCTGGCTTCGGTGATCGAGGAGAACCTTTCCAACGATCCTCTGCTCAGGGATGTGCTGATCGTCCGGCTTGAGGATCGGCTATTGGTGGCGCTGCCGGGCGATCTGTTGTTCGAGCCGGGCGCCGCCGTCATCAGTGATCGCGCGCAGGGCGCGATGCTGACGCTGGGCGCGATGTTCGACAACGTCGGTAACACCATCGCCGTCACCGGCCACACCGATCCGGAACCGCCGGGTGGCACCAGCTACGCTTCCAACTGGGAGCTTTCGGTCGCCCGCGCGGCGTCGGTCGCGAACGCCATCCGTCGCGGCGGTTACGAGGAAAAGATCGTCGCCTTCGGTTATGCGGCGACCCAGTACAATCGGCTGCCCAAGCTGGATGACGCCGCCAAGCGCCGGCTGGCAAGGCGTGTCGATATCATCATCATGCCGACGGCGAGGGCGTTCTGATGGCGCGTTGGGCAATCAAGTTGCTGGCAGTGGCGGTCGTGGGGGCGGGAATGCTCGCCCTCGGCGCCACCGCGGCGCTCGCCGAACGGGTGCCGGTACGGGTCGAGCAGTCGGGCAAGTCGTCGCTGATCACGTTTGCCTGGCAGGTACCGGTGGCGCATCAGCACACCATCGATGACGGGCGCCTGACGGTACGCTTCTCGCGGCCGATCGAGGGCGACTTCGAAGCTGTCGCCCGCCGGTTGCCGGACTTGATCGCCGACCCCCTGCCTGGCGCCGACGGCCGTTCGGTCAGTTTCCGGCTCGAGCGCCCGGTCGAGGTGTTCGCGTTCTATACCGGCACCGGGGTGACGGTGGAACTGCTGGCCGACGAGAAGGTCGAGGCGGAAAAGCCGGCGGTCCGCGCGGAAACCAGCCCGGGTGCAGTGGACGTGCCCGTCGAACCGGTCACCCGGGCCCGCACGCTGGCGAGCGCCCAGGCGACAGCCACCGATGCGCCCGAAATCCGGGTCCGCACCGGCGAGCATCCCGACTACACCCGCGTCGTCTTCGATTTCGAGGAACAGGTGCCGTACCAGGCCGGGGTCGACGCCGGCGTCGTCACCGTCCGTTTTCAGCGTCCAGTGCGGTTTCAGCTCGGCGCGCTCACCGGCGTGCGGTTGATCGGCGCTGCCCGGACGCAAGTCGGCAATGAGACGACGACGGTGACGCTGGCGGTGCCGGCGACATCCGATATCCGTGATTTCCTATCCGGCGCTAAGGTCGTGATCGACGTCCGCGAGCCGAGCGGCAGCACGGCCCCTGTCGCCCTGACGGCGGCGACGGCGCAAGCGGACGCACCCGCGGCGCCCACGCCCGCGAACGAGACAGCAGCGAGCGAGGGCGCGCCCCCGGCGCAACCCGTGGCACCGGTGGAAACGGCGGAAACCGCGCAGCCGCCGGCACCAGCCGATGCCGCAAACGAAACGCCCGCCGAGAACACGGGGGCGCCGACCCGGCTCGAGGCCGAGCGGACACAGGATGCCGCCGAGGATGGCCAGCCCCGCGCCCTGACGCCCGACGGCAACCGGCCCGAGGCCGCGCAAACCCCGGAAACACCGGCCAGAGAAACCGCCGGGCAGGAAATTTCTCAGGAACTTTCCCCGCGCGCCCAGGCGACGGCGGGTGGCGCGCCGACCCCGGCCCAGGCTTCGGCGGCACCCGGAGAGGACCAGCTCGCCTTCCGCTTCGATTTCGACGAACCGGTCGCGGCGGCGACGTTCCGGCGCGGCGGTGCGATCTGGATCGTGTTCGACAAGCCGATGAGCGTCGACACCGCGGCGTTGCAGGTGCAGGCCGGCGAGGGTGCGTTCGAGATACTGCAGATTCCAAACGAGAACGCGACGGTTCTCAGACTCCGCACGTCGCAGCGTTACAACCCGGCGGTCAAACGCGACGGCCTCGCCTGGATCGTCGATTTCGCGCCGCGCCAGATGGCGCCGCAGGCAGGTCTCGAGGTCAAGGCGCAACCCGACTCGCCGGTCGGTGCGCGCGTGTTCATCCCGGTGCCGGAGCCCGGCCGGCCGATCGCCATCGCCGATCCGAATATCGGTGACAACTTCGTCGTCGTTCCGGTGATCCCGCTCGGCCAGGCGGTCGGGCGCCCGTTCAGGTTCCCGCAGTTCCAAATCCAGGCCGCCGCGCAGGGGATCGTGATCAATCCGGTCATCGATGATCTGCGCGTGCGCTCGCTGCGTCAGGGCGTGGAAATCGGTGCGTCGGGTGTGCGCCTGGCGATCACCAATGTGTCCGAGGACGCCGCCGCGCACGCGCAACTGGCCGCGTCCCGCGCCATGGTCACGGCGTTACCCGAACTCGAAAAATACGGTGTGACGACGGAGCAGTTCCGTGTCCGCCGCCGCAGCCTCGAAGCGGCCGTCGCCGACGCGACGAAACGCGACAAGGCGGCGGCGCGCCTGGAACTGGCCAAGTTTTTCTTCGCCAACGCCTTTGCGCCGGAAACGCTGGGCGTGCTGCGCGTTGCCATCGACGACATCCCGTTGCTGGAGGACGATCCGTCGGTGCGCGTCATGCGCGGCGGTGCGCAGTTCCTGCTCGGTCGTTACCAGCAGGCGCTCGAGGATTTCAATCACGAAAGCCTCGCCGAAAACGACGAGGGTCGGCTCTGGAGCGCGGCGACGCGCGCCATGCTCGGCGACCGCATCGGTTCGGCCCGCGATCTCCGCTTCACCGGCTCCATCGCCAGGGATTATCCGCGTGCGCTGAAAATGCCGCTTGGCATCCTGATTGCCGAGGTCGCCGCGGAAACCGGGGACGGGCAGGGGGCGAGGCTGTTTCTCGACGCGCTCAATCTGGAGAACCCGAGACCCGGCGAACAGGCCATGCTGCAATTCGCCGAAGGCAAGCTGATGGAACTGGACGGTAACTTCGACGGTGCCATCACGTTGTGGGAGGAAGTGCTGGAAAGCGATCACCGGCCGTCCCGTGCAAGAGCCCGCGTGGCGCGCACGGAAATGCTGCTGAAACTCCGCCGCATCGACCTGCGCGACGCGATCGAGGAATACGAGAAACTCCGTTTCGCGTGGCGTGGCGACAGGGTGGAGTTCAACAACCTCAGACGGCTCGGCTCGCTTTACCTCGACGAAGGCTTTTATCGCGAAGGCCTGTCGACGCTGAAGGAGGCGGCGACGCACTTCCGCCACTTCGAGGAAGCGCCCGAAATCACCAAGCAGATGAGCGACACCTTCAACGCGCTGTTCCTGGGCAACGAGGCCGATGCGATCGATCCGGTGAAGGCGATCGCCATATATAATGAGTTCAAGGAACTGACGCCGGCCGGTGCGCGCGGCGACGAGATGATCCGCAATCTGGCGGACAAGCTGGTCGAGGTCGATCTGCTCGACCGTGCCGCCGAGCTTTTGAAAGCGCAGGTCCAGTTCCGTCTCGAAGGCGAGGAAAAGGCCCGGGTCGGGGCGCGGCTGGCGCTGATCTACACTCTCGCCGAGGCGTATCAACCGGCGCTCGAGGTGCTGGAAGGGACGCAGATTCCCAACATGCCGCAGGAGCTGGCGACGCAGCGGCGGCATCTGCGGGCACAGATTTTGACCGGGCTCAAACGCACTGGCGATGCCCTGGCATTGCTTGCCGACGACGAAAGCGAAAACGCGGAATTGCTGCGCATGGAGGTGTACTGGAAGAACGCCAACTGGCGCGACGCGGCGAAGTCGCTCAGGCTGCTCGTCAAGCAATCGGAGGCCAAGGCTGGCGAGTCGTTGAACGAGGTTCAGGCGGCGCGGTTGTTCAATTACGCGATCGCGCTGACAAATGCCGGCGGCGAGCGGGCAGTCAGCCAGATCAAACGCGAGTACGGCCCGGCCATGATGCAGACCAAATTCGCGGAAGCCTTCGAGCTGGTGACGGCGCCGGCCTCGATCGGCACCATCGCGCCGGAACGGGTGACGGCCAAGGTGCAGGAGGCCGAGACTTTCCTGACGGCCTACCGCGACAAGCTCAAGGACGGGGTGCCGCTGTCGTCGCTGAATTGAAGACATAGCCGGCCCCATCCTTTAAGACACGTCATGGCGCTCCTCAGGATGAAGTCGCTTTTCGTTTTTCCTCATGCTGAGGAGGCCGCCAAGCGGCCGTCTCGGGGCTCTAGCCGCCGAAGCTCTGCACCAGCGAGCCGACGATCATGTACCAGCCGTCGACCAGTACGAAGAAGATGATCTTGAACGGCAGCGCGATGATGATCGGCGGCAGCATCATCATGCCCATGGCCATCAGCACCGACGCCACCACCATGTCGATGATCAGGAACGGCACGAAGATCAGGAAGCCGATTTCGAAAGCGCGCCGGAGTTCCGAAATCATGAACGAGGGGATCAGGACCCGCATCGGCATCTGTTCGCGGGCCTGCTCGACCGGCGTCCCGCTGATATCGACGAACAGTTCCAGATCCTGTTCGCGAACGTGGCGCAGCATGAACACGCGGAAAGGCTGAACCGAACGTTCGAAGGCGTCGAACTCGTCGATCTGGCCGGCGATCAGCGGTTCGATCCCGTTGTCGTACGCCTGCTCGAACGTCGGCATCATGATGAAAAACGTGACGAAGATCGCAAGGCTGACCAGTACCTGGTTGGGCGGTGTCTGCTGGGTGCCCATAGCCGTACGCAGGAACGAAAGCACCACGATGATACGCACGAACGACGTCGTCATGATCAGGATCGCCGGTGCCAGCGAAAGGATCGTGATCAGCGCGACGAGCTGTACGATCCGTGCGGTGGCATCGCCGCCGCCCGGGCCGAGATCGAGGCTGAACGTCTGCGCCAGGGCATCGCCGGCGCCGAACAATGCGGCCACCGTCAGCACGGCGGCACCGATCCCGTACGAGACGAGGAACGTCTTCAGCTTCATTGGCTGCCTGCTCCGCCTTCCGACGACGGTCCGTCGTCGGTGTTTGCATCGAGCGCCGCTCTGAAATCGATGCCGTCACGGATATTGCGTTCGATCACCACCTCCGTCGTCGGGCTGACGACCAGAAGGTGTTCGACATCGTCGCGCCGCACCAGGACCAGCTTACGTCGGGAATCCAGGGGCGAGATTTCAACGACACCGATACGGCGTTCGTCGGCGGGCCGCATGGCGTTCGTCGGAAACCCGAACCCAAGACGCCGGAAGATGACGGCGAACACGCCGATCAGCGCGATGACGAAGATCAGCGCCAGAACGAAGCGAAGGTAACCATCCATGCCCATGTGCGTGCCGGCCTAGTTTTCGGTGCGGGCCTGCGCCTGCAGCGCTTCGCTCAGCGCGCCCAGGCGCTGTACCAGATGCTGTATGGCCATGGTCACCGACTGCGGATCCTCGGGCGGGCTTTCGGCAAGCCGGCGGCACAGGTCGGCGATCGGTTCCTCGAGATTGGTGAGATCGATCTGGTTGCCCTCATTGACCAGCTCATGGCCGCTCTCGACCAGCTTGGTCAGATCCTCGATCTCCTTCATGTAGTCTGGCGCCGTGCCGTTTTCCGGGGTGTCACTCATGATTTTGTTCCTTCGTGGTCAGGGGGCAATCCTAGTGATTGCCTTTGGCCCATTCGGGTGCCGGGGGCGCCTCGCCGCTGCCCGCTTCCGCATTGGCAAGATACACGTACCTTAGTATCTCGGCGACCGCGGTAAATGCCTCGACCGGGATTTCGCTGTCGATGTCTATGGCCGACAGCAGTTCCGCGAGATCGGCGTCCTCGCGCACCTTGATGCCGTGTGCGAAGGCAAGCGCGAGTATCTGCTCGGCCACGGTACCGCGCCCGGCCGCGACGACCTTGGGCGCGCGTCCGTCATTCTGTTCCTTGAGGGCGACGGAAACCGCCCGTTCCGTCTCCGGCGGCGGCTTCATGTTGTTCTGCGTCAGATCGTCGGTGTGTCCCAACCGCGTTTCCCCATTCCGCGCATGCAAAGCCCGCGCCTTCGGCAAGGCTAACCTTCGCCGATCCGGTTTAACAAATCATAAATCATAAATTCCCCCGGTGTTCCGGGGCCGGTGCCCGATATCGTTAACGCGGATTCACGACTTGTTAACGAAACCCGGCAGATAATGCCCATCAGGAAATCGGCGGGAAATCACGCTGTGGACCCGGGATGCGGTTGAAGGGACGACGGGTATGGATCTGAACAAAACGACCCTGTTTGCTGCCGTTAAGAGCCGGCTCGGTTGGTTGACGGAGCGTCAGGAAGTCCTGGCCCAGAACATCGCTAACGCGGATACCCCGCGCTACCGCGCGAAGGACCTGAAATCCTTCGAATTCCGGGAAATCCTGCGCCAGGAAAAGATTCAACTGAATATGAACGTTACCGACGCGTCGCACCAGCCGGGGCGGCGCAAGCGTATCCGTGACTTCGCCGAGCAAACGCAGCGCCAACCGTTCGAGACCTCGCCGACCGGTAACTCGGTCGTGCTGGAGGAGCAGATGGCGAAGGTCAACGAAACGCACACCAAGCACAAACTGGTCACGCAACTCTACAAGAAGCATCTGTCGATGATTGCCGCGGCCGTCAGGACACGCTGACCGAAACGAGGGGAAAAATGGACGATCTTCTCAAAACATTCGCGATTTCCGGAGCCGGCATGCGCGTGCAGGGTGCACGGCTGCGCGTCATCTCGCAGAATATCGCCAACGCCGACTCGCTGCCGCAGGATCCGAACGGCAAACCTTACCGGCGGCAGACGATCACCTTCCGCAACGAACTCGACCGCGCGGTCGGGCTGGATACGGTGCGGGTCAACAAGGTCCGCCCTGACATGTCGGAGTTCGGCCGCCGCTACGAGCCGAGCCATCCGGCCGCCGACGCCGACGGTTACGTGCTGACGCCGAACGTCAACCGGCTGGTCGAAATGACCGACATGCGCGAGGCGCAGCGGTCGTACGAAGCGAATCTGAACGTCATCAAATCGTCGCGTTCGATGTTGATGAGCACGATCGACGTGCTGCGATAACGAAATGGGACCCGAGAACGGGTCCGCAAAATCGGGCGCCGGCTGAGAAGCTGCCGGGCGAACCTGGAACGGGAACTGAATAATGAGTAATCCAGGAATGGGTTTCGCCAACGCCGTTAAGGCATATGCCGACGTGGCCAACGGCGAGGCGTTCGGTGGCCGCGCGGCGAAGCCGGCACAGGAACAGAACGGCGACGAATTCGCCTCGCTGGTGCGGAGCGCCATCGACGAAGCTATCAAGATCGGCGAAAAAAGCGAGCAACTTTCGATCCAGGGCGTGAATGATCGCGCCGACCTCAACCAGGTGGTGACCGCTGTTGCGGAAGCCGAAGTCACGTTGCAGACTGTGGTTGCGGTTCGCGACAAGGTGATCGAGGCATATAAAGAAATCCTCCGTATGCCGATCTGACGCTTTCGCGGACCGGCCGGGCGGAAGCTGCGGCCGGCCTATTTGCGGGGATCGAGGATGAATGCAACCGCAGTCACGGAAATCGGGCGAGAAGCACTCTGGGTCGTGCTGATGACCGCCGGTCCGATCATGATGGCAGGCTTGCTGATCGGCCTCGCCGTCGCGCTGTTCCAGGCGCTGACCACCATCCAGGAAATGACGCTGACGTTCGTGCCGAAGATCATCGTGATTTTTCTGGCGATCATGGTATTCCTGCCGTTCATGATGACCGAGGTGATTGAATTCGCGCGTACGCTGTTCGACCGGATGATCGGGCTCGGCATTAACTGAGCGGAGGCGCGGCGTGCTTGAGCAATTCCTGGAAGCCAACATCTGGGCCCTTATCGTGATCATGGCCCGCGTCGGCACGGTCTTCTCGCTGTTGCCCGGGTTTTCCGCCGGATACATCCCGACCCGATACCGCCTGGCGCTCGCGCTGTCCGTGACGTTTCTTCTTTTGCCGGTTCTCGATGCCTCTGTGCCGCCCCTGCCGGCGAGTGCGGCGGCGATGTTCCTGGTGCTCGCCGGCGAGGTCGTCGTCGGTGCCTTTCTGGCGGCCATCGGCATGTTCATGATCTCCGCGCTGCAAGCCGCCGGAACGTTCATCGCGTATTTCTCGTCCATGGCCAACGCGCTCATCCAGGACCCGGTCGCCAATCAGCAGAGTTCGGTCATTTCCGGGTTCCTGTCGACGGCGGCACTGGTCGCCATTTTCGCCACCGACCTGCATCACGTGGTCATTCGCGCCATGATCGACAGCTTTTCCCTGTTCCGGCCGGGCCAGCCCATTGCGTTCGGCGATATGTCGCAGACCCTGGCGGTGACACTGGCCGATGCCTTTACCCTCGGCCTCAAGATCGCGTCGCCGATGCTGCTGACGGCACTGGTCTATTACCTTTCTCTGGGCATTCTCGGCCGTCTGATGCCGACATTGCAGGTTTTCTTCTTTGGCCTGCCGTTACAGATAAGCATGCAGATCTGGGTGCTGATGATCTGTTTTTCGAGTATGATGATGGTGTTCCTGCAGGCCTATTCGGGCGCGTATACGCCGTTTCTGGCACCGTGACCGGGCGGACGGTAAAGCGATATGGCTGAAGAAGACGACTCACAGAAAACAGAGGAACCGACAGACAAAAAACTGTCGCGCGCCCGCAACAAGGGTCAGGTCGCCTCGTCGCAGGAGGTCAAGAGCTGGGTCATCCTGCTGGCCGGCACCTTCGGCATCATCTTCATGTCGCCGGCCATCGCGAATCAGATACGCCTCATTGGTCTGCCGTATCTCGAAAACGTGCATGCCATTCCCGCGGATTTCGAGGGCATGCGCGCGGCCATGGCGAGTTCGTTCATCGAGGCCGGGCTCGCGGTCGCGCCGCTGTTTCTGCTCATCGTGATTTTTGCGATCGGCGGCAACCTGATGCAGTTCGGGTTGCTGTTCGCGCCGGAGAAAATCAAACCGGAACTCTCGAAGGTTTCCCCATTGGGCGGGCTCAAGAAGATGTTCTCGCTCCGCTCGCTGGTCGAATTCGGCAAGGGTATTCTGAAGCTTTCGATCGTGACCGCGGTGGCGCTCGGGATCACGCTGCCGCTGTTGAGCGACATCACACTGTTCCCGGCGTATTCGATGGCGGCTATCCTCGACAAGATCCTAAACATCGCGATCCTCATTTCCGCCGGGACGATCGCGGTGATGACGGCCATCGCGGCCCTCGATTTCATGTTCCAGAAGTATCAGTTCACCAAACAGATGCGGATGTCGAAGCAGGAAGTGAAGGACGAACACAAGCAGTCGGAAGGCGACCCGCAGGTCAAGGCGCGGATTCGCGCCTTGCGCCAGCAGCGCGCCCGAGAACGCATGATGGCCGCGGTTCCCGAAGCCGATGTCGTCATTACCAACCCGACACACTACGCCGTCGCGCTCAAGTACGACATGGAAGAGATGCCGGCGCCCAAGCTGATCGCCAAGGGGATCGACACGCTCGCCTTCCGGATCCGCGAGGTCGCCGAGGAGCACGACATTCCGATCGTCGAAAACCCGCCGCTTGCCCGCGCGCTTCATGCCAGCGTCGAACTGGACGAGGAAATTCCCCCCGAACACTTTGTCGCCGTGGCCGAAGTTATCGGTTACGTTATGCGTATGAAGGGGAAAACGCTGCATTAATGGCGGGGACAGGGTGACGGCTCAGGACGGCGGTTCAGAACAGGTTTACACCGATGACGCGGGCGCGAAGGGCGCCCCGCCCGGTGTGCTGTTCGTCGGGTTCGCGGCGGCGGCGCTGGGTGCCGCGGCGTACCTGTGGTACGAGGTGCCGGCGCAACGCGAGGTCGCGGCGCCGCTGCTGGCGGGTGCGGCGGGCCTGTTCGCACTGATCGCCGCCTGGTGCTTCGGCCGGCGCGGCCGCGAACCAGAGACCGATACCGATTCACGGGCGTGGGGCTTCGAGCAGACCTCGGCGGCGATCTTGATGACCGACGACGACGGCCGGATCACCAACATGAACCGTGCCGCCGCGCAGGTGTTCAAGGATTTCCAGATATCGACCCGCACCGGCAATGCGCTCGAAGCGCTGGGCCTGTCCGCCAATCCGGACGAGGATGCCGGTTTCGCCAAGCTCTCGGGCCGCGTGCTGCGCTGGCGCACGCGCCGGCTGGCGCCGATGCCGGGACGCGTGTGGCAACTCGACAACGTGACCGAGATCATCAAGGGTCATGCCGAGTTGCAGCGCGACATGGCGCAGCTTCAGGACATCTTCGATCTGATGCCGCTCGGCTTCCTGTCGGCCGATGCGGACGGGCTCATCGACCGCTGCAACGTGACGCTGGCCGGCTGGCTGGGCGAGACGCCGGCCGGCTTGATCGGCCGTTCGCTCGGCGAGTTCGTGACGGATGCGCAGGACTCCGGTGAACTCGGCGGCGTCGGCATGGGGGTGCTGACCCTGCAGCCGTCGGACGATGGCGAACCTTTCGTCGCGACGCTGATGCAGACGGCGAGGATGAACAAGGACGGCACCGCGCCGCTTTATACCCGTTCGCTGTTCATCCGCGATGTGGCGCTCGATCTCACTGGCACCGACGCCGCCGGTTTCGATGACGATGACGTCGCGCCGGCGGACGTGGACGCGGTGGACGGCGCGGATATCGCCGAAGCGGATATGCTCACCGAGCGGTTGCGCTGGCTCTATCACGACGCGCCGGTAGGGATCGCCTTCGTCGACCTGGACGGCAACATCAATCATTGCAACACGGCGTTCCGGCGCCTTCTGGGGCTCAAGGCCGACGACCGGGCCGAGCGCCCGTTCGCCGACATGATCGCGCGCGAGGACCGGGACGAGGTTTCGGGCGCACTCTCCAAGGCGGTGATGGGCGTCGGCCAGGGCGCGCACATGGAAGCACGCCTCGACCGCGCCGACGGCAAGGATCTCTCGGTCAGTCTGTCGATCTCGCGGGTCACCGATGCCGCCGGCGAAACGGCCGGGTTGGTGCTGCACTTCATCGACACCACCGAGCATCGCAATCTGGAGGTGCAGTTTACCCAGTCGCAGAAGATGCAGGCGGTCGGCCAGTTGGCGGGCGGCGTCGCGCACGACTTCAACAACCTGCTGACGGCGATGATCGGGTTCTCGGACCTGCTGCTGACGCGGCACGGCCCCGACGATCCGGATTTCGCCGACATCATGCAGATCAAGCAGAACGCCAATCGCGCCACCAATCTGGTGCGGCAGTTGCTGGCGTTCTCCCGCAAACAGAAGCTGGAACCCGAGGTCATGGATGTGACCGAGGCGCTGGGCGATCTCTCGAACCTGCTCGGCCGCCTGATCGGCGAACGGGTCGAACTCAGCATGAACCACGGCCGCAACCTGGGACCGGTGCTGTTCGACAAGGGCCAGTTCGACCAGGTCGTCATCAACCTCTGCGTCAACGCGCGTGACGCCATGCCGGGCGGCGGCACCATCACCATCTCGACCAAGGCCGAGAACCTGGAGCAGCCGACGCCCAAGGGCCACGAGATCCTGCCGGCCGGCGAATACGTCACCATCGCTGTCGCAGACAGCGGCACGGGCATCGCCAAGGAGAATCTGGAACGCATCTTCGAACCGTTCTTCTCGACCAAGGACGTCGGCGCGGGCACCGGCCTCGGGCTTTCGACCGTCTACGGTATCGTGCATCAGGCGGAGGGATTCATCTTCGTCGACAGCGCCGTCGGCAAGGGGACGGCCTTTACCATCTACCTGCCGGTCTACAAGACCGACACCGAAGCCAGGGCGAAAATGGTTCAGGCGGCCAGGACGACGGAAACGGAAAGCGACCTCACCGGTCAGGGCGTCATCCTGCTGGTCGAGGACGAGGACGCGGTCCGGCTGTTCGGCGCCCGCGCGCTCAGGAACAAGGGCTACGACGTGCTCGAGGCGACCGACGGGGAAACGGCCCTCGATGTCATCGCCAACGCTGACAAGAAGATCGACCTCATCGTCTCCGACGTGGTGATGCCGGGCATGGACGGGCACACGCTGGTCAACCTGGCGCGTCAGGAACTGGATGGCGTCAAGACGATTCTCATGTCGGGGTATTCCGAGGACGTGTTCAGGAACGGCCCCGACATGGACCCGGACATTGCCTTCCTCGGCAAGCCGTTCACCCTCAAGAGCCTCGCCGCCAAGGTCAAGGAAGTGCTCGAGGGGTAGGGGCCGGCTCTGGGCTAGCTTTGCTTCTCGGTCGCCCTGAACTCGTTTGGGGCCCACGAACATGCTTCGAGACGGATGCTGCGCTTCGGCATCGGCATGAGGAATGCTTACTTGACCTCATCCTGAGAAGCCCCGAAGAGGCGTCTCGAAGGATGGATCCCCAATCACGTTCAGGATGACGTTCAGATATATCGAACAAAAACCCGCCGGGTCCTTCCATAGCGCATGTATGAAGCTGGCCGATGCGGGTTTGTATGTGACCGAATCTGTCACCTACATGGTCTAGCTTCAGAGCGATGGACGGCGCGCCCGAGTCCCGGCTTGGACGGAAAAGCGGTCCCGCCGGACGCGCGAACGATTTGCCCGCGCGACTGGAACACAGATAGAACGAAGTTATGTATTATTGCGTTATTTCAATGTTTTGAAATACACCTGGACAATGAGAACAAAACTGGTACAAATGACGCAATTGATTCGCCCCAACGTGTATGTAATGAACGGAGACGAAACATGAGCAGCCCCGCCTTACGTGTCGTGGACAAGGATAGCGACGTGGATAAAAACAAAGCTCTGGACGCCGCCGTCAGCCAGATCGAACGTGCCTTCGGCAAAGGTTCGATCATGCGCCTCGGCCAGCGCGAAGTAATGGAGGTCGCGAGCATCTCGACCGGCTCCATCGGTCTCGATATCGCGCTCGGTATTGGCGGCGTGCCGCAAGGCCGCATCGTCGAGGTGTACGGCCCGGAAAGCTCCGGCAAGACAACGCTGGCGCTGCACGTGGTCGCCGAAGCCCAGAAGACCGGCGGCACCTGCGCCTTCATCGACGCAGAACACGCGCTCGACCCGGTTTACGCCAGGAAGCTCGGCGTCAACGTCGACGATCTGCTGATCTCGCAGCCGGACGCCGGCGAACAGGCGTTGGAAATCGCCGATACGCTGGTCCGCTCCGGCGCCATCAATGTTCTCGTCGTCGACAGTGTCGCCGCGCTGGTGCCGCGTGCCGAACTGGAAGGCGAGATGGGTGACGCCCACGTCGGCTTGCAGGCACGGCTGATGAGCCAGGCACTGCGCAAGCTGACCGCATCGGTGGCCCGTTCCAACACGCTGATCATCTTCATCAACCAGATCCGCATGAAAATCGGCGTCATGTTCGGCAGCCCGGAGACGACGACAGGCGGCAACGCGCTCAAGTTCTATTCTTCGGTGCGCCTCGACATCCGCCGCATCGGTGCCATCAAGGACCGCGACGAGGTGGTCGGCAACCAGACCCGGGTCAAGGTCGTCAAGAACAAGGTCGCGCCGCCCTTTAAGCAGGTCGAGTTCGACATCATGTACGGCGAGGGCATCTCCAAGATGGGCGAATTGCTCGATCTTGGCGTCACCGCCGGTATTGTCGAGAAATCCGGCGCCTGGTTCTCGTTCGAAAGCGAACGTCTCGGCCAGGGGCGCGAGAATTCGAAAACGTTCCTGCGCGAGAATCCGGAAGTTTCGCAGAAGATCGAAAAGATGATCCGCCAGAACGCAGGTCTCTTGTCCGACGAGATGATGACCGGTCCGGACAGCCCGGAAGACGCCCAAGCCGCCGAAGAGGGCGGCGAGGAAGCGGCGGTCGAATAACCTTTTGACCCGATATCGTCATTCCGGCGCATGCCGGAATCCAGGAATCGCCCAACTGGACCCCGGCTTTCGCCGGGGTGACGTTTTTTTGGGACGGTTATCCGGTTGATCGGCAGTCCCTCGACAGGCGCCGCCCCAGCCGCTAAAACCTTGCGTCCACCCCGGAAAACACCATTTCTGGGGATAGGGAATACCTGAGCCGGAACCTGGTTTTAAGAGCATGCAGACAGTCAACGACATCCGCCGCGCGTTTCTCGATTATTTCGCCGCCAACGGTCACGAGATCGTGGCGTCGTCACCGCTCGTGCCGCGCAACGATCCGACGCTGATGTTCACAAACGCCGGCATGGTGCAGTTCAAGAACGTCTTCACCGGCAACGAGACGCGGCCCTACAACCGCGCCGTCACGTCGCAGAAATGCGTCCGCGCCGGCGGCAAGCACAACGATCTGGAAAACGTCGGCCACACCGCGCGCCACCACACGTTCTTCGAGATGCTCGGTAACTTTTCGTTCGGCGACTACTTCAAGGATGTCGCCATCGAACTGGCCTGGAACCTGGTGACCAAGGAATTTGGGCTACCGGAAGACAAGCTTCTGGTCACCGTGCATACCTCCGACGAGGACGCCGCCGAACTCTGGAAGAAAATCGCCGGGCTTCCCGACGAGAAGGTCATCCGCATCCCGACGTCGGACAACTTCTGGGCCATGGGCGACACCGGCCCGTGCGGTCCCTGTTCGGAGATATTTTTCGACCATGGCGATCACATTCCGGGCGGTCCGCCCGGCTCGCCGGACGAAGACGGTGACCGTTTCATCGAGATCTGGAATCTCGTCTTTATGCAGTTCGAACAGGTAACGTTGGACGAGCGCATCGACCTGCCGAAACCGTCGATCGATACGGGCATGGGCCTCGAGCGTATTTCCGCGGTGATGCAGGGCACGCACGACAACTACGAAACGGACATGTTCCGGATACTGATCGCAGCGTCGGCGGAAGCATCCGGCACCGACGCCGCAAGCGTCTCGCACCGGGTTATCGCTGATCACCTGCGTGCGACGTCGTTCCTGATCGCCGACGGCGTGCTGCCGTCGAACGAAGGCCGGGGCTACGTGCTCCGGCGGATCATGCGCCGCGCCATGCGCCACGCGCACATGCTGGGCTGCGCCGAGCCGCTGATGCACCGGCTCGTGCCGACGCTGGTTCGCGAGATGGGTGATGCCTACCCGGACCTCAAGCGCGCCGAACCGCTGGTCACGGAAACCCTCAAGCTCGAGGAGACCCGTTTCAAGCAGCTGCTCGATCGCGGCCTCAAGCTTCTCGACGAGACGACCGGCGACATGGAAGCCGGGGCCAGGCTCGACGGCGAGACCGCGTTCCGGCTTTACGATACCTACGGTTTTCCCCTCGACCTGACGCAGGATGCCTTGAAGGCGCGTGAGATTTCGGTCGACGAGGACGGTTTCGACGCCGCCATGCAGCGTCAGAAGGAAGAGGCGCGCAAAGCCTGGTCCGGTTCCGGCGATGCCGCCACCGACGCGGTCTGGTTCTCGGTCCGTGACGAGGTCGGCGCCACCGATTTCCTCGGGTACGACACGGAAAGTGCCGAGGGCCGCGTTGCCGCCATCGTCGTCGACGGCAAGCCCGCCGACGAGGCAGGCGCCGGCACGGAGGTTTCCGTGGTGCTCAACCAGTCGCCGTTCTACGGCGAAAGCGGCGGCCAAATGGGCGACCGGGGCGCCATCATCACCGAGGACGCGGTCATCACGGTGACCGACACGCAAAAGCGGGTCGAGGACCTGCACGTGCATATCGGCAAGGTCGAGAAGGGCACGTTGAAGGTCGGCGACGAGGCGCGCCTCGATGTCGATCACGAACGCCGTTCCAGACTGCGTGCCAACCACTCGGCGACGCACCTGCTGCACGAGGCACTGCGCCGTCACCTTGGCGACCACGTGACGCAGAAGGGTTCACTGGTGGCGCCGGAACGGCTGCGTTTCGACATCTCGCACCCGAAGGCGGTCGCCGGCGATGAACTGTTCGCCGTCGAAACCGACGTGAATGCGCAGATCGCCGCCAACACCGGCGTCACGACCCGTCTGATGGAGCCGGAAGCGGCCGTCGAGGCGGGGGCCATGGCGCTGTTCGGCGAGAAGTACGGCGACGAGGTGCGTGTCGTTTCCATGGGCGACGATAGCGACAAGGATTTCTTCTCGACCGAGCTTTGCGGCGGCACCCACGTCAAGCGCACCGGCGATATCGGCGTTTTCAAGATTCTTTCCGAAGCCGCCGTCGGCTCCGGCGTGCGCCGCATCGAGGCCGTCACCGGCGCCGGTGCGCGGGCCTATTTCGCGGAAACCGAGAAGGCGCTTAACGAGGCGGCGAAGGAACTCCGCACCCAGCCCGTCGACGTGCCGGTGCGGGTCAAGACGCTGCTGGAGGAGCGCCGCAAACTCGAGCGCGAATTGGCCGATGCCCGCAAGAAACTCGCCATGGGCGGCGGCGGCGAAGCGGCCAATGACGGCGCGGCGGCGGTCGAGGAAATCAACGGTATCAAGTTTTCAGGCCGCGTGCTCGACGGCGTGCCGGCCAAGGAACTCAAGGGCTTCGTCGACGATATCAAGAAGCAGATCGGCTCCGGCGTCGTCGCGGTGGTCTCCAACACCGACGGCAAGGCGTCGCTGGTGGTCGGCGTCACTGACGACCTGACCGAGAAAATGGATGCCGTTGCGCTGGTCCGCGCCGGCTCCGAAGCGGTCGGTGGCAAGGGCGGCGGCGGCCGGCCCGACATGGCGCAGGCCGGCGGTCCCGACGGGACCAAGGCGGCGGACGCGCTCGCGGCCATCAAGGCGGCGGTTTCACCATAACCATTCGTCATCCTGAACTCGTTTCAGGATCCATACCAGCTGGGCACGTTAGCGAATTCGCATGGATCCCAAATCAAGTTTGGGATGACATGCTGAGTATGGTCGTCCTTACTCCGAAAAATACCGCCCCGGCGTGCGACCGAGCGCGCGTCGGAACATGGCGATGAAGGCGCTTTGCGAGGCATAACCGAGGTCGAAGGCGACAGCGGTGACGCTTTCGCCGCGCGCCAACCGCGCCAGCGCCGCCAGAAGCTTTGCCTGTTGGCGCCATTGCCCGAAGGTGATCCCGGTTTCGCGGGTAAAAAGCCGTGCCAGCGTGCGTTCGCTGGCACCCAACGCGGCCGCCCAGTCCTGCAGCGTGCGGGTGTCGGCCGGGTCGTCCAGTAACGCGTCGGTAATTTTGCGCGCGCGCGCATCGGTTACCATCGGCAGGTAGAGCGGCGCCACCGGCAGGCCCTCGATTCGGTCCAGCAGCACGCGGATCAGCCGTGCGTCGGGACTGTCGGCAGGCGGATCGTCGGCGACGTGCATGGCCTCGACGATCAGTTCCCTGAGGAGCGGCGATACGGTCACCACGCAGCAGATCTCGGGCAGACCGTCGAGCGCATCCTCGCGGATATAGAGTGAGCGGATCGAAAGCGGCGTGCCCTGCGCCTGTACGTGGTGCGAGATCCCGGGCGGAATCCACACGGCGCGCTGCGGCGGCACCACCCAGACGCCGTTCTCCGTCGTTACCCGCATCACGCCCTTGACCGCATACAGAAGCTGCGCGCGTGCGTGCGCGTGCCAGTCGATGATGTGATCGGCTGGACATTCGCGGGCGCGGGCGAGGACGATGCCGTGACCCTGGTCGATATTCGCGATCGGCGGCAGGATGCGGTCATTGGGCGTCATGTTCTTGTCTGTTTTCCGTTATTTATTGTCATTATGCCCCATATAAGCCGTAACGGTGCGCTGGTAAAGTCCCCGGAAATGGACAGAATGTTCCGGCACGCATAAGGACCACGCGGCAATGACCGAAGGCGGATTGTTGAGAAACGGCTGGCGCAGCCGCGAGGTCTTTCTCGTGCTGACGGCAATCGCGATGCCGATTTCGTTCTCCACGTGGCAGGCGCTGTTTAACAACTTCGCCCACGACGTC
Source organism: Rhodospirillales bacterium (assembly GCA_965229805.1). Lineage (GTDB taxonomy): Bacteria > Pseudomonadota > Alphaproteobacteria > Rhodospirillales > Casp-alpha2 > UBA4479. The sequence goes on from CBDDJO010000001.1 coordinate 1,358,674, forward strand.
GCCGGTCTTCAAGGCGACGGCGTCGGCTTTATCCAGTCGTTCCGCGAGGTGCCGGGCTTTCTGAGCTTCACCGTCATCATGCTGCTGCTGTTTTTCCGCGAGCAGCGCTTCACGCTGGCCTCACTGGTGCTGCTTGGTATCGGCACCATGATTACCGGCTTTTACCCGTCGTTCTGGGGCCTGATGATGACGACCTTCGTCATGTCGATTGGCTTCCATTATTTCGAAAGCCTGCACCAGTCCCTGACGCTGCAGTGGATAGACAAGAAATCCGCGCCCGAGGTCATGGGCCGGATCGTCAGCGCGCGTTCGGTCGCGGCGCTGATTTCGTTCGGGCTGATCTGGCTGATGCTGGATACCGCGGGTTTTGACCTCAAGTGGGTTTACCTGATCGGCGGCGGCGTGACGGTGGCGATCGGACTTTATGCCTGGTTCGGCTTTCCCGAGTTCAAAGCCACCGTTGAGCAGTCCAAGAAGATCGTGATCCGCAAGCGCTATTGGTTGTGGTACGCGCTGGTGTTCATGTCGGGCGCCCGGCGTCAGATCTTCGTCGTCTTCGCGGGCTTCCTGATGGTGCAGAAGTTCGGCTTTTCCGCCGGCGAGATGAGCCTGATGTTCCTCGCCAACATGGCGATGACGATCTATCTGGCGCCCAAGATCGGCCGCCTGATCGGGCGTATCGGCGAGCGCCGCATGCTGATTATCGAATACGTCGGCCTGATCGCCGTTTTTACCGGTTACGCCTTCGCGTCCGAGGCCTGGATGGGTGTCGCGCTCTACATCGTCGATCACGTGTTCTTCGCCATGGCCATCGCCATCAAGACCTATTTCCAGAAGATCGCCGACCCGGCCGACATCGCGTCGTCTTCGGGCGTCAGCTTCACCATTTCGCACATCGTCGCGATTGTCATACCGGCCGCGTTCGGGTTCCTCTGGCTAACCTCGCCCGCGTATGTTTTCCTGTCGGGAACGGCGATGGCGGCGGTCTCGCTCGTTCTGGCCCTGATGGTCCCCCGCGACCCGGAACCCGGCAACGAGTCCCTGATCTTCCGTGTCATGCCGAAACCTCAACCGGCGGAATGACGCCACCGGCACAACGGAAGACAGATGACGAAACGTTTCGAAGGCACCAAGACATACGTCGCGACGGATGACCTGAAGGTCGCGGTTAACGCTGCGGTCGGGCTCGAACGCCCGCTGCTGGTCAAGGGCGAACCCGGTACCGGCAAGACCGTGCTGGCCGAGGAGATCGCCGCCGCGCTCGACGCACCGCTGATCCCGTGGCATATCAAATCCACCACGAAGGCGCAGCAGGGCCTCTACGAATACGATGCCGTGGCGCGGCTTCGCGACAGCCAGCTCGGCGACGAGCGGGTGCACGATATTTCCAACTACATTGTGCAGGGCAAGCTGTGGGAGGCGTTCGAGAGCGAAAAGCGTCCGGTTCTGCTGATCGACGAGATCGACAAGGCGGACATCGAATTCCCGAACGACCTGTTGCTGGAACTCGACCGCATGGAGTTTCACGTCTACGAGACCAAGGAAACCGTTCACGCCCGCAATCGCCCCATCGTGGTGATCACGTCGAATAACGAGAAGGACCTGCCGGACGCGTTTCTCAGGCGCTGTTTCTTCCACTACATCAAGTTCCCGGACGAGGACACCATGCGCGCCATCATCGACGTGCACTTCCCCGACGTGCAAAAGCGCCTCGTCAAGCAGGCGCTGGAGGTGTTCTACGAACTGCGCGACGTGCCGGGCCTCAAGAAACGGCCGTCGACGTCGGAGCTTCTCGACTGGATCAAGCTGCTGATGATCGAGGAGATCCCGCCGGAAGTGCTCAAGTCGGGTGACCAGAAGGACCTGATTCCGCCGCTTTACGGCGCACTTTTGAAAAACGAGCAGGACGTCCACATGCTGGAACGGCTGGCGTTTCTCAACCGCCGCGAGGGGCGGTAAGTCTAAATACAAATTCATCACACCAAACTTGATTTGGGGCCATGAATTATGGGGGCTTGAACCAAGCCCGGAGTTATATCCGGGGCAAGTTCAGGACGACGATTGGCGTTTGTTGCTGACCGTGCTTTCATAGGCGGGCATGGATAAATATCTGGACCCTGCCGAAATACAACGCATCGCGCTGACCGCGTGGGACTGGCTGCAGGCCCATGTCTTCATCTGGCAGACGGGGGTGCAGGCGGCGATTGTCGTCGGCGCCCTGCTGTTGGCGAAGATCCTGGCGCCGTTCTTGGCACGCCTGATCGAAAAGGCCGCCGATCACCCGCGCTGCCCGGGCTTGCTCCGGGCCAAGGTCCGGGCGCAGGCGTCCCTCAGCTTCGCTTTCGTCTGGCTGGTGGTCCAGTGGTTCACCGTGTTCGCCGCGATGGGCGCCGGATGGCCGCACCGGCTGATGGAAAGCGTGGTGTCGCTACTGACGGCGTGGGTCGTAATCCGTTTTGCATCCAGTTTCATCCGCGATCCGGGCTGGGCCCGTACGCTTGCCATCGTCGCCTGGTCGGTCGCCGCGCTCAACCTGGTCGGACTGCTCGACCCGACGATCCGCACGCTCGACAGCATGGGGCTCAATCTGGGCGATGTTCGGCTCTCGATGCTCGGTATCATCAAGGCGGGCCTTGTACTCGTCGTCCTGCTCTGGGTCGCGGGCGCGGTTTCGAGGCTGGTCGAACACCGTCTGGAAAGCTCGGCGACGCTGTCGCCGTCGGCACGCGTGCTCTTGGGCAAGTTCATCAAGGTCATTCTGATCGTCGTCGCCATTCTGGCGGCGCTGGAAAGCATCGGTGTCGACCTGACCGCGCTCGCGGTGTTCGGCGGCGCCATCGGTCTCGGCATCGGTTTCGGTCTGCAGAAGGTGATCTCTAACCTGATCTCGGGCGTGATCCTGCTGATGGACAAATCCGTGAAGCCGGGCGACGTCATCGCCGTCGACGATACCTTCGGCTGGATCAACAGGCTCAGCGCGCGCTACGTCTCGCTGATCACGCGCGACGGCACCGAGCACCTGATCCCGAACGAGGACCTGATCAGCCAGCGGGTCGAGAACTGGTCCTATTCCGACAGCCTGATCCGGCTCAAGCTGCCGATCGGGGTTGCTTACGAATCCGACGTGCCGCTCGCCATGAAGCTCGCCGTCGAAGCCGCCGAAACCGTCGAGCGCGTGCTCGAAAGCCCGGCGCCCGTGTGCCGGCTGATGGAGTTCGGCAGCGACAGCGTGAACCTGGAGTTGCGCATCTGGATCGCCGACCCGCAGAAGGGCGTCGCCAACGTGCAGTCCGACGTGTTGCTCAACGTCTGGAACCTCTATCACGAGCACGGGGTTGAATTCCCGTTCTCGCAGCGCGACCTTCACCTCAAGTCGGCGGTGCCGCTCAGCGTGCAACTGGTCGATAAGAAGAATCCGGACACCGACGAGGGCTGATGTTCATCGATTTCTTTCTCAAGCTCCGCGACACCGGCGTGCCATGCTCGCTCCGGGAATATCTGACGCTGGTCGAGGCAGTCGAGGGCGGTTACGCCGAATTCGACATCGAGGGATTCTATTATTTGAGCCGCTCAGCGATGGTCAAGGACGAGCGCAACCTCGACAAGTTCGACCGTGTGTTCGGCGAGGTGTTCAAGGGCCTGGAACCGGTCGAGGGCGAGGACGCGAATGCGCACGAGATCCCCGAGGAATGGCTGCGCAAGCTGGCCGAAAAGCTGCTCAGCGAGGACGAGAAGAAGCAGATCGAGGCGATGGGCGGTTGGGACAAGCTGATGGAGACGTTGAAGAAGCGCTTGGAGGAACAGAAAAAGCGCCACCAGGGCGGTTCCAAGTGGATCGGCACCGCGGGGACTTCGCCGTTCGGGGCTTACGGTTACAATCCCGAAGGGGTGCGCATCGGCCAGGACGGCAACCGCAACTTCCGCGCCGTCAAGGTCTGGGACAAGCGCGAGTTCAAGAACCTGGATGACACGCTGGAGCTCGGTACCCGCAACATCAAGGTGGCGCTGAGAAGATTGCGTAAGTTCGCCCGCGAGGGCGCGCCGAGCGAACTTGACCTCGACGGCACCATTCGGGGCACCGCCAAGAAGGGATACCTCGACCTGCATATGCGCCCGGAACGCCACAACGCGGTCAAGGTCCTGCTATTCTTCGATGTCGGCGGCTCGATGAACCCGCACATTCGCGTCATGGAGGAGCTATTCTCGGCGGCGCGCGGCGAGTTCAAGCACATGGAGTATTTCTACTTCCACAATTTTCTCTACGAGCGCGTCTGGCGCGACAACCGGCGCCGTCATTCAAACACGATCCCGACGTGGGACGTGCTGCGTACATATCCGCACGATTACAAGGTGATCATCGTCGGCGATGCCTCCATGAGCCCCTACGAGGTCGTCATGCCGGGCGGCAGCGTCGAACACTGGAACGAGGAGGCGGGCGCGGTCTGGCTGCAGCGCCTGTTGCAGGTCTACCCGCAGACGGTGTGGATCAACCCGGTTCGGCGCCAGTGGTGGGATCACACCCAGTCGGTGGGCATGGTGCGCGATCTGATGGAAGACCGGATGTTTTCGCTCACCCTCGAGGGTCTCGAAGGCGCGATGCGGGAGCTGTCGCGTTAGTTATTGAACGTCCGCGGCGACCCGCATTTTGACGATCTTGTCCGGGTCGTCGACGATGCCGTTACGCGAATCGTCGCCTTTCTTGATCGCATCGACGTGTTCCATGCCGTCGATGACTTCGCCCCAGATGGTGTACTTGCCGTCGAGCCATTCGCTCGGCGCGTACATGATGAAGAACTGGCTGTCGGCGCTGTTCGGGTTCTGCGACCGTGCCATGCCGACGGTACCGCGGTAGAAACGCTCGAAATCCGAAAACTCGGCCGGAATATTCTCGCCGGAACCGCCGGTGCCGTCGCCCCTGGGATCGCCTGTCTGCGCCATGAAGCCGTCGAGGACACGATGCCAGGTCAGGCCGTCGTAAAACTCGTCCCGAACGAGTTCCTTGATGCGCGCGACGTGCCGGGGCGCGATGTCGGGCCGCATTTCGATGACCACGCGGCCGGTCTTGAGCTCTAGATAAAGCGTATTCTCGGGATCGGCGGCGGAAGACGGTTCGGTCATGGCAAAAATGGTGAAGAGCGCGAGGACGGCAGTGCCCAGAAGGCGGCGCATTTCATCTCTCCTGATCTTTGTTGGGGCGGAGCCCGGTTCAACTGTCCGCAGGTTTTCTGCCCGACCGGGCGCAGGCCGTCAAGGCCGGGCGGGTCAGGAATCGCCGAGATCGAACTGCTTGAGGATTTCCCGCGCCGCATCCGCCGGGGTGCGTTTGCCGGTGCGGACATCGGCCTCCATTTTCTCGCCGAGACCGCCTTTTTTGCGGACTTCCGCCAACAGCGTCGAGGTAACCTCGTCCCACATCCAGCTTGCCGCCTGTTCGGCGCGGCGCTCCTCGATCAGGCCGGCACCGCTCATGGCGTCACGGAACGTCTCGATCTTTTCCCAGACCTCGGGGATGCCGTTTCCGGTGTGCGCCGAACAGCGCATGACTTCGGGCCGCCACATCTCGTTGCCACCGCCCAGCATGCGGAGTGCCGACCAGTAGTCTTGATAAGCCCGGTTGGCGGCCTTCTGCAGGTCACCGTCGTTCTTGGTGACGACCAGCAGGTCGGCCATCTCGACGATGCCCTTCTTGATGCCCTGAAGATCGTCGCCGCCGCCCGGCGCGACCAGCAGAACGAACATGTCGACAAGGCCGGCGACGGCGTATTCCGACTGGCCGACGCCAACCGTTTCGACGAGCACCACGTCGAAACCGGCGGCCTCTACCGCCATGATGGTCTCTCGGGTGCGCCGGGCGACGCCGCCGACCGATCCACCCGACGGCGACGGCCGGACGTAGGCGCTTGAATGCCGGGCGAGTTTTTCCATCCGCGTCTTGTCGCCGAGAATCGAGCCGCCATGCCTGGGACTCGACGGATCCACCGCCAGCACCGCGACCTTGTGGCCCTGCTCGACCAGATGCAGCCCGAAGGTTTCGATGAACGACGACTTGCCGACGCCCGGCACGCCGGAGATACCGATGCGGATCGATTTGCCGGTATCGGGCAACAGCCTTTCGATGGCGCCCGTCGCCTCGGCGCGGTGGTCTTGCCTGGTCGACTCGATCCGGGTGATCAGGCGGGCCAGGGCCCGGCGATTGCCCTCGAGCACGCCGTCGACGAGTTCGTCCGTATCGCTCACGTCTTCTTTCGCTTCTTTTTGACTTGTTTGGTTTCGGCAGCCTTTTTCTCGTCGAAGGACGAGCCGAACGTGTGCATCGCCATGACGATCAATTTCTCGCGCTGCTCCTCGGGCAGGTCGTTTAGAAGCTTCGACTTGTCGTCGTGGATGGCGAGCGCCTGTTCGATCAGGGCGGCACGGTCCGGCGGCAGGTTCTTCTTGCGCGCCAGTTCGGCGGAAGCGCTGTCGATGGCCTGGCGGACCAGGGTTTCCGGCAGGATATCGTCCGCATTGTCCGTGGCGGTGGGCGGTGCAGCCGGTTCGGGCGCGCGGGCACCCCGCTTGGCGGCCTCGATCGCGTCCAGTTTCTGACGCGCACTCTTGTCGATGAAGATCGAGAGCAGCGCGCGTTTGAAGAAGTTTCCGGCCATGCCGTCGGACCCCGGTATATGACGGGCGCCCGAACCTCCGTGTGGGCGCCCGCGAATCGATCCGTTAACGGTAAGTCCGTGAATTTTCCTTGTAAACGCCGATCTCCGCTGGCCAACGCATGTGCAGCGGGCATAAAGTGTGTCGCATGAGACGCAATAGAGACGCCAAGATCGTCGCGACCCTTGGGCCGGCGAGCAGTACGGAAGCCCAGATTTCCGACCTTTTTGAGGCCGGTGTCGATGTCTTCCGAATGAATTTCTCGCATGGTGAGCATGAAGGTCACCGCGAGCGTTACAACATCGTGCGCGGTCTGGAGCAGAAATACGGCCGCGCTGTCGGGATCCTTCTCGACCTGCAGGGACCGAAGCTGCGCGTCGGCGATTTCGAAGGCGGTGGCGTCGAACTGAAAAGCGGCCAGAAGTATCGCCTGGAAGCGAAGGAACAGATCGGCAATACGGAAGTGGCGTGCCTGCCGCATCCGGAGGTGTTCGACGCGCTCGAGCCAGGGACCGACCTGTTGCTGGACGACGGGCGTCTGCGCCTCAAGGTGCTGGAGCACGGCCACGACTGGGCTGACACCGAAGTGATCATCGGCGGCGAACTGTCGAACCACAAGGGGCTCAACGTGCCGAGCGTAATCCTCGACGTCACGCCGCTGACGCCGAAGGATATCGAGGATATGCGGTTCGGCCTCGATCTCGGTGTCGACTTCGTGGGGCTCAGTTTCGTGCAGCGCCCGGAGGACATCGCCGAAGCCAAGAAGATGATCGCCGGCCGCGCGCACGTCATTTCCAAGCTCGAAAAGCCGCAGGCCCTGCACCGGCTGGACGAGATCGTCGATCTGTCGGACGCCATCATGGTGGCGCGCGGCGATCTGGGTGTCGAGGTGCCGCCGGAAGACGTGCCGCTTCTGCAGAAACGGATCCTCCGTGCGTGCCGCGGCGCCGGCAAGCCGGTGATCGTGGCGACGCAGATGCTCGACAGCATGATCCATGCGCCGACGCCGACCCGCGCCGAAGCCTCCGACGTGGCGACCGCCATATACGACGGCGCCGATGCGGTGATGCTGTCGGCGGAAACGGCGATCGGCGATTACGCCATGGAAAGCGTCGCCATGATGGACCGGATCATCAAGCGCGTCGAAAAGGATTCGGTTTACCGCGAAATGCGCGAGAACGAACGCCGCGCGCCCGAGGCGACGGCGGCGGACGCCATCACCGCGGCGGCGCGCCAGGTTGCGGACACGATCTCGGCGGCGGCGGTCGTCACCTTCTCGACGACCGGCTCGACCACCATTCGCGCCGCCCGCGAACGCCCGGTGGTGCCGATCCTGGGCCTGACGCCGCGCATCGACACGGCGCGCCGCAGTGCGCTGATCTGGGGCGTGCATTCGGTGCAGACCCAGGACTGCCACACGTTCCGCGAAATGGTCACGAAAGCCATCCATGCCGCCAAGTCGGAAGGCTTCGCGGAGCCCGGCGATCCCATCGTCATCACCGCGGGCGTGCCGTTCGGGACGCCCGGCGCCACCAACATCCTGCGTATCGCCTGGGTCGAATAGGCGGTTTCATGCGTCATTCCACGACCGGGGCGCTGGCGGCATGATCGCCGATCTCGCCCGCATCCTGCTCGACGTCGTAACGCCGGTCGCGATCTGCGCCGGTATCGGCTTCGGCTGGGCCAGGATGAAGCAGCCGTTCGACAGCAAGATGGTGACGCAACTGGTGTCCAACGTCGGTGTCCCGTCGCTGGTGTTCGCGACCCTGGCCGAGGTGAAGCTCGGCGGCGGACTGTTTCTAGAGATGGCGCTGGCGGCGCTCGTGACCAGCGTGTTCTTTTTCGCGATCGGCTGGGTGGTCCTGAAGGCGACGAGCATGTCGATCCGCACGTATCTGAACCCGGTTGCGTTCGCCAACACCGGTAACATGGGACTCCCGCTCTGCCTTCTGGCGTTCGGCGAGGAGGGATTGGCGCTGGGCATCGCCTATTTCGTGGTCAACGTGATCCTATTGCTGACCGTCGGTATCGCGGTCGCGTCCAACGAGTACAATTTCAAGGACGTGATCAAGCGGCCGTTCGTTTATGCTGTTCTGGCAGCGACGGCTTTTCACATCGCCGATGCCGAAGTGCCCAAGGCGATCCTGTCGACAACCAAGCTGCTCGGAAACATTTCTATTCCGCTAATGCTGATCACGCTCGGCTATTCGTTGGCGACGCTGCAGATCGTCAGCATCAAGCGCGCCGCGTTCATCTCGTTCTTGCGGCTGGGGATCGGCATTCCCGTCGGTTTCGGGGCGGCGGCGCTGTTCGGTTTTTCGGGCGCCGCTTACGGTACGCTGGTGCTGATGTGTTCGATGCCGGTCGCAGTCATTACATTCCTGTTCGCCGAGAACTACGGTGCCGACGGGAAAGCCGTCGCGGGTGCGGTAATCATCTCGACGCTGGCGTCGTTCGCTATCATGCCGGGACTTCTCTGGGTGCTAATGGGGTAGAAGAGCGTTCCCTATGCTGAGGCGGGCGCGACGCGACCGTCTCGAAGCCGTGAATGGGAGAGTAGGCCGGTTTACTCCGCGGCCTGCGGCGCCCGGCCCGGATCGCGGAACGTGGCGATTAGATCGGCTTCGCAGGCCTTCGCGGCTTCGACGTTCGCTTCCTTGACGTGCCCGAAACCGCGCATGCGCATCGGCAGGCCGGCAAGTTGCAACGCGGCGGCGTGGTTGTCGGCCGTGAGGTTGTCGGCGATCTCGGCCAGTTGCTTTTCGTAGTCGGAAATCAGTTGCCGCTCCATTTTGCGCTCGGCGCTGTAGCCGAACGGATCGAGGGCGGTGCCGCGCAGCTCCTTGAGGCCGGCCAGGAAGCGGAACACGGGCATGATCCAGGCGCCGTATTCCTTTTTCTTGAGATGTCCGGTGTCGGGATCGCGCTCGGCCAACAGCGGCGGGGCGAGGTGGAACCTGATGCGGCCGCCGTCGGCAAAGGTATCGCGGATCGCCTGTTCGAAGCGGCCGTCGGTGTAAAGGCGTGCCACCTCGTATTCGTCCTTATAGGCCATCAACTTGAAAAGCCCGCGTGCCACCGCTTCGGTGAGCGCGGTCGAGCCGGGCATGGCTTTCGCCTCGGTGGCGCGGATGCGTTCGACCCAGTCGCTATAGCGATCGGCATAAGCCCTGTTCTGATAGGCGGTGAGATCGGCGACGCGGCGTTCGATGAACCCCTCAAGCTCAAACGGCTGCGGTTTTTCGTCGTAGCGGCCGACAATGGCCTCGACCGCGGCCAGGTCGTGCGCGGCACGGCGGCCCCAGAGGAACGCCTGCTTGTTGAATTCGACGGCGACACCGTTGAGTTCGATGGCGCGTTCAATGGCTTCTTCGGAGACCGGCAGGAGGCTCTTCTGGTAGGCGAACCCGACGACCATCATGTTGGCGGCGATGGTGTCGCCCAGCAGCTTGCGCGCCAGCGCGGTAGCCTCGATGAAGTCCACGGCGTTCTCGCCCGTTTCCTCGCGGAGTGTGCGTTTGAAGCCCACTTCCGGGAACATCATGTCGGGTTGCCGGGTGAAGTCGGCGGTCATGGTCTGATGTTCGTTGATCACGGCCTTGGAATTGCCGGCGCGAAGCTTGCCGAGGGTTTCCGTGTCCGATGCGGACACCATGTCACACCCAATCAGCAGGTCGGCGCCGCCGGCGGAAATGCGAACCGCGTGGATGTCGTGCGGGGCGGCGGCGAAACGCAAGTGCGAGTAGACCATGCCGTTTTTCTGCGCGAGGCCGGCGACGTCGAGAACCGAAACGCCTTTCTGCTCCAGGTGCGCCGCCATGCCGAGGATCGCGCCGATGGTGACGACGCCGGTACCGCCGATACCGGTGACGACGACGTTGTAGGGGTCACTGAGATCGACCGTGCCGGGTTCGGGCAGGGCGGGGAACGGCACGGCGCCGATGGCTCCAGGTTTCCTGACCTGAGTATCCTCTACGGTGACGAAACTCGGGCAGAATCCGTCCAGGCACGAATAGTCCTTGTTGCACGCGGACTGGTCGATGGCCCGCTTGCGGCCGAGCTCGGTTTCCTTCGGCGTCACGGCGACACAGTTGGACGCGATGCCGCAGTCGCCGCAACCCTCGCACACGGCATCGTTGATGAACACGCGCTTGGCCGGGTCCGGATAGAGCCCGCGCTTGCGGCGCCGGCGTTTTTCAGCGGCGCATGTCTGGTCGTAGATCAGCGCCGACACGCCCCTGATTTCGCGTAGTTCGCGCTGCACGTGATCCAGTTCGTCGCGGTGATGGATGTCGACACCGGCCGGGAAGCCGTAGTTGACCGGATACTTGTCGGGCTCGTCCGTGACGACGACGATCCGTTCGACACCCTCGGCGCGGATCTGTTGTGCGATGATGGCCGGGTCGAGCGTGCCGTCGTGGGTCTGTCCACCGGTCATGGCGACGGCGTCGTTGTAGAGGATTTTATAGGTGATGTTGGCGCCCGACGACACCGCGGCGCGGATCGCCAGCAGACCGGAATGGAAATAGGTGCCGTCACCCAGGTTGGTGAAAATGTGCTGGGTTTCGGTGAACGGTGCTTGGCCGATCCAGTTGGCGCCTTCGCCGCCCATGTGCGTGAAGGTCGACGTTTCCCGGTCCATCCAGATCGCCATGTAGTGGCAGCCGATGCCGGCGGCGGCGCGCGAGCCTTCGGGCACTTTGGTCGACGTGTTGTGCGGACAGCCGGCACAGAAGTAGGGAATCCGCTTCATATCCGGTTGACCGGAGGCCAGCGATTTTTCCTTGTTGGTCAGGAATTCGAGCCGGTCCTTGATACGGTCGGAGGTGTGGAACCTCTCGATCCGTTTGGCGATGGCGCGCGCGATCATGGCGGGCGTTAGCTCGCCGGCGGACGGCAGGATCCATTCGCCGTCCTCGTCGAACTTGCCGACGACGCGCGGGCGCACGTCTTCGCGCCAGTTGTAAAGCTGTTCCTTGAGCTGGTTCTCGATAACGGCGCGCTTTTCTTCGACGACGAGGATTTCCTCCAGCCCTTCAGCGAAGTGACGGGCGGATTCGCGTTCCAGCGGCCACGGCATGGTGATCTTGAAAAGCCGGATGCCGATTTCGGCGGCGTGTTCCTCGTCGATGCCGAGGTCGTCCAGCGCCTGCATCACGTCCATGTACGCCTTGCCGGTGGCACAGATGCCGAGCCTGGCCTTCGGATTGTCGATGGTGACGCGGTTGAGCTTGTTGGCGCGCGCGAAGGCCAGAGCCGCATAAATTTTGTGCTTGTGCAGCCGGCGCTCCTGGTCGAGCGGCGCGTCGGGCCAGCGGATATGGAGACCGTCTTCGGGCATCTCGTAATCCTCGGGCATGGCGAAGTCATAAAGGTGCGGACCGATGTCGACGGATGCCGATGTGTCGATATTGTCGGTGATGCACTTGAGACCGACCCAAAGACCGGAGTAGCGCGACATTTGCAGGCCGATCATGCCGAGTTGCAGGATTTCCTCGACATTGGCCGGGTGCAGGAACGGAATCATCACGTCCATGAAGGCGTATTCGCTCTGGCTCGGCACGGTGGACGACTTGCATGCCGGGTCGTCGCCTGCGAGCGCGAGGACGCCGCCGAACGGCGATGTGCCGGCCATGTTGGCGTGGCGGAACACGTCTCCGGTACGGTCGATGCCGGGGCCCTTGCCGTACCAGATGCCGAACACGCCGTCGTATTTGGCGCCCTCGAACATGTTGACCTGCTGCGAACCCCAAAGCGCGGTCGCGGCGAGGTCCTCGTTGACGGCGGGCTGGAACTTGATGTCGCTGGCGCTTAGCAGATGCCCGGCCTGACTGAATTCCTGATCGAGCGCGCCCAGAGGCGAGCCGCGGTAGCCCGTCACGTAACCGGCGGTATCGCGGCCGTGCGCACGGTCCAGCGCCTTCTGCATCAGCGTCAGGCGAACCAAGGCCTGCGTGCCGGTCAGGAAGACGCGGCCGGTTTCGAGTGTGTACTTGTCTTCAAGGGTCGCACGTATCAGCGACATGTCTGCACCATGGGGTTTTGACCCTTATCTCCCGTTAAGGAAAAGGTAGTGCTCTTGCGTCCTGAGAACAATAGGTCACTGTTGCTGACCTTTAGAACGCAATAATCGTGCATTCAGGTAGGCTGCGCGACATGCAAGTTTTCGTCACGCCCGATTGTCCGCGGAACATAATTCCGGGTGATTTCACCGGCCTCAACGGTTATACCGGTCGGGCCTTACGGATTCGAAGAGTGGTTTGTCGATGTCTGTCCTCGTCACCGGTGTTGCCGGCTTCATCGGATTTCATACCTGCCGGGCGCTCGCCGAACAGGGCGAACGGATCGTCGGCGTCGACAACGTCAACGACTACTACGATCCGGCGCTGAAGCGCGCGCGCCTTGCCGAGCTGGAAAAGCTCGACGGTTTCACATTCGTCGAGGCGGATATCGCCGACAACGACGCCATGCAGGCGGTCGCGGCGAAACACCCGGATATCACGCGTATCGTCAACCTCGCGGCGCAGGCGGGCGTCCGTTATTCGCTCGTCAATCCGTTCGCCTATACCCGTTCCAACGTCGAGGGGCATCTGGTGATGCTGGAGATGGCGCGGCACCTCAAGAACTGCGAGCACTTCGTCTATGCCTCGTCGTCGTCGGTCTACGGCGCGAACGAAGACCTGCCGTTCTCGGTCGAGGAACGGGTCGATCAGCCGGTGTCTCTTTACGCCGCGACCAAGCGCGCTGGGGAACTGATGTCGCATTGCTACTCTCGGCTCTACGGCATTCCCGCGACCGGGCTCAGGTTTTTTACCGTCTACGGGCCCTGGGGTCGGCCCGACATGGCGGCGTGGATATTCACCCGCAAGATTTTGGCGGGCGAGCCGATCGAGGTCTTCAACGAAGGCGATATGCGGCGCGACTTCACGTACATCGACGACATCATCCAGGGCGTGACGGCGGTGCTCGACCACGCGCCGGACGCGGACGTGCCGGAGCGGGTCTACAACCTCGGTAATCACCGCGCCGAGAATCTGACGGATTTCATCGCCGTACTCGAGGACGCGCTCGGCAAGAAGGCGGACGTCATCCTGAAGCCGATGCAGCAGGGCGACGTCAAGGAAACCTTCGCCGATATCGAGGCGAGCCGCCGGGATCTCGGTTTCGAGCCCACCACCTCGATCCGTGACGGCATCCCTCATTTCGTCGACTGGTACCGGCAGTACCACGGCAACCGAAATGGCTAACGGACCGGCACCCGGGGAATTCGGGCCGATCCTCCCGCGTCACGTCATCCTGCTCTTTTCGCTGGCGATGATCTGGGGCACGTCCTTTTTGGTCAACAAAATCGGCGTGCAGCACATGCCGCCGCTGCCGCTGACCGCGGTTCGCCTCATCGCCGCCGCGGGGGTGATGGTGATTGTCGTCGCGGTCATGGGTAGCCGCTATCCGTGGGGCAGGGAAATCTGGGCCTATTGCTTTGTGCTGGCGTTCTTCGGCAACAGCCTGCCGTTCTTCATGATCAGTTGGGGCGTCGACGGGATCGACAGCGGCCGCGCCGCGATCCTGATGGCCGTCATGCCGCTGGCGACGTTGGTGCTGGCGCACTTCTTCACGCCCGGCGACCGACTAAAGCCCCGAAAGCTGGTCGGTATCGTGCTTGGCTTCGCGGGCGTCGTGGTGCTGGTCGGTCCGGCGGCGCTGAAGGGGCTCGGTGGTAGCCTGTTGCACCAGTTGGCTGTCGCGTCCGGTGCGATCTGCTACGCGATCTCGGTGATTATCGTACAGCGCATGCCGCCCGCGCCGCTGATGGGCCGCGCCGCGCTGACGCTTCTTTTCGCCGCCATCCAGACGGCGCCGCTGGCGTTCTGGCTTTCCGGCTGGCAACTGCCGGTGCTGACGTTCGAAAGCCTGTGGCCGCCGGTTTATCTGGGACTGCTGTCGACGGCACTGGCGACGTTGATCCTGTTCAAGTTGCTGAGTGAACGCGAGGCGTCGTTCGTGGCTTTCCAGAACTATCTGGTGCCGGTGTTCGGGGTTTTCTGGGGGGCGTTACTGCTGAGCGAGGAGGTGAGCCTGCAGGCGGTTGCGGCGCTTTGCCTGATTCTCGCCGGCATATATGTCGCCAATCTCAGGCGCGGCTAACGGATTAAACCGGGAATTGGCCCTGACAGAGGCCGCGATTGTCGGCTATGAATACCGCCGAATAAAAGGGGAAACACCATGTTCGAGGGGTTCGAGCAGACCCGGATATCGGTCGAAGGCGTCGGCCTCAACGTCCGCTACGCGGGCGAGGGGCCGGGTGTCGTACTGCTGCACGGTTATCCGCAGACGCACATCATCTGGCGGCATATCGCGCCGGTGCTTTGCCGGACCCATACCGTCGTCGTGCCGGACACGCGCGGCTACGGCGCGAGCGATTGCCCAGCGTCGGATCCGGATCACCGCAATTATTCAAAGCGTACCATGGCGAACGACGTGGTGGCGCTGATGCATGCGCTCGGCCACGACAGGTTCTCGGTGATCAGCCACGACCGGGGCGCGCGCGTCGGCTACCGGCTGGCGCTCGATCATCCGGAACGGGTGACGCACTACATGTCGCTCGACGTGGTGCCGACCCATGAGATGTGGGTGGCCATCGATAAGAACAGCGCCATGGGCGGGTTTCACTGGCCGTTCTTGGCGCAGCCTGCGCCGCAGCCCGAAACCATGATCGGCTTCGATCCCGACGGCTGGCTCGAATGGCTGCACGCATCCTGGGCCGCGCCCGATTTCACGTTCGAGGTCGATGCGATGGAGCAATACAAACGCGCCTTCCGCAATCCCGACGTGATCAGGGGAACATGCGAGGATTATCGTGCCGGTGCGACCTGCGACGACGAGGACGATGCGGCGGATTTCAACGCCGGACGTAAGATCCAGTGCCCGATCACCTGCCTGTGGGGTGCGGCCAGGGCCAAGGGCGGGCCAAAGTCGAAAAGCCCGCTAGACATCTGGCGCAACTGGGGCGCGGCGACGGTTGACGGTGAAGGCGTCGCCACGAGCGGTCATTTCCTGCCCGAGGAAGCGCCCGACGACGTGATCCGCTGGGCCAGGACCTTTCTGAGCGGAACCGCCTGAGTGAATCAGAAATCAACCGAAGGCGACCTCCTCAAGGGCGCGGCGTTCCTCGTCGCCGGGTTCATGGTGATCCCGTTGATGGACGTCGGCGCCAAGGATCTGGGCGGGCAGGGCTATGCGCCGGTGCTGGTCGCCTGGGCGCGGTTCGCGGTATCGGCGGTCGTGCTGTCACCGTTGCTCCTGAGACGGGGTGCCGTCCGGCAGATGGCCGGTCCCGGCGCCGGGATGCAGATAATCCGCGCCGTCATGCTGACCACGGCGACGGTGCTGTTCTTTTCGGCCCTGGTGACGATGCCGATCGCCGACGCGCTCGCGGTCTACTTCGTCTATCCGTTTCTGATTACGCTGCTGGCGCCGCTGGTGCTGGGCGAGCAGGTCGGCATCCGCCGTTTCGCGGCGGTTCTGATCGGCTTTTCGGGATCATTGTTGATCATTCGTCCCGGTTTCCAGGAGGTGCCGGTCGGCGTCTATTACGTGCTCGCGGCGTCGGTGTGCTTCGCGATGTTCAATCTGCTGACCCGCCGGCTGACCGGGCTCAGCGATCCGTGGCTAACCGTGTTCTATCAGTCGATCGTCGGTGCCGCGGTGCTGACGCCGTTCGTTTTTGCGCACTGGCAGTGGCCTGATACGCGGGCGCTCGGGCTCGTCGCCCTGATGGTATCGGCAGCCGTCATCGGGCACTGGCTGCTGATCAAGGCTTATGAACAGGCGCCGGCGTCGCTGCTGGCGCCGTTCGGCTACTTCGAGATGGTCTCGGCGGTGATTCTCGGGTTTCTGTGGTTCGGCGATTTTCCGGACCGGTTCACGTGGCTCGGTATCGCGGTCATTGTCTCGACCGGTATTTACATCTCGCTCCGCGAACGCAAGCGCAAGCAGGCGCTGCGCGCACCCGCCGGCCCCCAGGGGTAGATTACGACTTGTAGAGCGCTTCGAGCCTATCGCCATAGACGTCGCGAACGATGTGCCGGCGCACCTTCATGGTCGGCGTCATCTGTTCGTTCTCGACGGTGAACGGCTCGGGCGCGATGATGAAGCGCCTTACTTTCTCGATATTGCTGAGCGATTTGTTGACGCGGCCGAACGCCGGGGCAAGCGCATTGTGGAGTTCCTTGTCCGCGGCAAGGTCTGACAGATCGCCTTTCTTCTTGTTGGCGCGCTTCCATTGCGTCAGCCAGTCCGCATCAGGCACCACGACCGCCACCAGATGCGGGCGCTTGTCGCCGTAAACCATGGCTTGCGACAGTTCCTGCTCGGCGACCAGAATACCCTCGACCCGCTGCGGCGCGATGTTATCGCCGCCGGAATTGACGATGATGTCCTTCTTGCGGTCGGTGATCATGAGCCGACCGGCCTCGTCGAACATGCCGACGTCGCCGGTATGCAGCCAGCCGTCCTTGATCGCTTCGTCGGTGGCTTCCTTGTTGTTCCAGTAGCCTTGCATGACCAGTTCGCCGCGCACGCAGATCTCGCCGTCGTCGGCGATCCGGACCTCGGTGTTGATGATCGGCGGGCCGACCGTGTGCAGGCGCATGTCGGGTGCCCGGTTGACGGAAATCACCGGCGCCGATTCCGTCTGACCGTAACCCTGCAGGATGCGAAGCCCGAGCGCCGTGAAAAACAGGCCGATATCGGGATTGAGGGGCGCGCCGCCGGACACCAGGGCCTTGAGCCGCCCGCCGAAACGTTCGCGCACCTTGTCGCGGACCAGCTTGTCGAGGACAACGTCCTGCGCACATTCGAGCGGTCCGAGCCGGCCCTGCTCGTATTTCTTTTTACCGAGCGCCAGCGTGCGGTTGAACATCGTTTCCTTGAGGCCGCCGGCTTTTTGCACGCCGAGGGTAATTCTCTGATGCAGCGCTTCGTAGAGCCGCGGCACCGCCGTCATGATCGTCGGCCGCACTTCCAGCATGTTCGCCGAAAGGTTTTCGACACCCTCGGCGTAATAGATCTCGCCGCCGATGGCGATCGGAAAGAACTGCCCGGCCATGTGTTCGTAGGAATGGCTGAGTGGCAGAAACGAAAGAAATATCTCGCGTTCCAGGCCCAGGTCCGTCAGTGCGTCGACGGCGCCGGCGCAGTTATGCAGCATTGCGCCATGATGCAGCATGACGCCCTTGGGCGTGCCGCCGGTCCCGGATGTATAAATGATGCACGCGGTATCGGTGCGGTTGATCTCTTCCGCCATCTTATAGACGTTCTCGTGCCGCGCCTGGCCGGTCTCCAGCACGTCCGCCATGCGCAGCACTTTCAGACCGCCGGTATCGGTGGGCGGCTCCTCCATGACGATGATGAACTCGATATGGTCGAGCCCTCTGGCGCCGGCGATGATCTTTTCGGCGAGCTTGGTGGTCGAGACGATCACGCCGCGGGCGCCGCTGTCCGTGAGGACATGACGGTGATCGGCCGGGGTGTTCGTGGTGTAGGCGGGCGTCGTGATGCCGCCGGCGGCCATGATGGCGATGTCCGCGATTGGCCACGCCGGGCGGTTTTCGGAGACGAGTACGATCCGGTCACCGCTTTCGATTCCGAGCGACAGAAGCCCGCGGGCCAGCGCGACGGTGCGGGCGTTGGCATCCGACCAGGTCAGGCTTTCGTAGACACCGTCCCGCTTCTTCCAAAGAAACGGCTGCTCCCGGTACGTCGCAGCCTGTTCGAAAAACATGGTGGCGAGATTGGGCCACGTGTCGACGTTCATTTTTTCCTTGTCCTCCCTTGCGGTCGTCCCGACATCGGTGTTTCGTGACACTGGCGGGACAGCGCCGACATCCTTTATAAAATTTTTACGACAGGTATCCAAACAAGATGACGACTGCTGAGAAATCAGATACCAGCGCCGGCTTGCCGGAGTGGAACCTCGCCGACCTCTATGCCGGCCCGGACGATCCGGCGCTTGAGACCGATCTCGCTGCGGCCGATGCCGACGCCCGGGGTTTTCAGCAGGCGTATGCCGGCAAGCTGGACGGCCTCGGCGGCGCCGAACTGGGCGCCGCCGTTCGATCCTATGAGGCAATTCTGGAGCGCGCTTTCAAGGTCATCAGCTATGCGCAGCTTTTGCATGCCGCCGATACCGCCGATCCGGAAATCGCACGGTTTCATCAGTCCTGCCAGGAACGGGTCAATGCCATCACGGGGGCGACGCTGTTCTTCACACTTGAGCTGAACCGTATCGACGACCGGGCGATGGAGGAAAAGCTATCGGACCCGGTGCTTGGCCGATATAGACCGTGGATCAAGGCCGAGCGCCTAATGCGGCCCTATCAGCTTGGCGACGATCTGGAGCAGCTTCTGCACGATAAATCGGTCACCGGGCGCTCGGCCTGGGCACGGCTCTTCGACGAGACGATGGCGGAGTTGCGTTTCGAATTCGACGGCGAGGATCTGACCCAGGGCGAGGTGTTGAATCGCCTGACCGACAGCGACCCTGACGAGCGTGAAAAAGCCGGCCGCAGCCTGTCGGCGGGCCTCGGGTCCCGCATCCGGCTGTTCTCGCTGGTCACCAACACCATCGCCAAGGACAAGGAAATCGAGGACACCAAGCGCGCATTTCCGCGCCCGTTCTCGAGCCGCAATCTCGCCAATCAAGTCGAGGATGAGGTCGTCGACGCGCTTGCGGGCGCGGTGACGTCGAACTACGCCCGTCTGAGCCACCGTTATTACGCGCTCAAGGCACGTTGGTTCGGGGTCGGCAAGCTGAACTGGTGGGACAGGAACGCGCCGTTCCCGAAAACCGACGAGCGCAACTTCTCGTGGGATCAGGCGCGCGACACCGTGCTTGAAGCCTACGCCGGCTTCGCCCCGAAGATGGCGGAGACCGCCGCCACGTTCTTCGACAAGCGCTGGATCGACGCCGAACCCCGGCCCGGCAAGAACTCGGGCGCGTTTGCGCACCCGGTGGTGCCGTCGGCGCATCCTTATGTGCTGATGAATTTCTATGGAAAGCCGCGCGACGTCATGACGCTGGCGCACGAGCTGGGCCACGGGGTACATCAGGTGCTGGCGGCACCGCAGGGTACGCTGCTGTCCGACACGCCACTTACACTGGCGGAAACCGCGTCCGTGTTCGGCGAGATGCTCACCTTCCGAGCCATCCTCGATGCCGAAAAAGATCCTGCCAAGCGCCGTGTGTTGCTGGCCGGCAAGGTCGAGGACATGCTGAATACGGTGGTCCGCCAGATCGCCTTTCACTGTTTCGAGACCGAGGTGCACGACCGTCGCAAGTCGGGCGAACTGACCGCTGATCAACTGGGCGAAATCTGGATGAAGACGCAGGCGGAAAGCTTGGGCGATGCCATTAAACTGGATGACGACTATCGCACGCTCTGGGCCTATATACCGCATTTCGTACACACGCCGTTCTATGTTTATGCGTACGCCTTCGGCGACAGTCTCGTGAATGCGCTTTACGGCCTCTATCAGGACGGTCATCCGAAGTTTCAGGAGAAATACTTCGAGATGTTGGCGGCCGGGGGGACGCTGCGGCACCGGGAATTGCTGGCGCCGTTCGGGCTCGATGCTTCCGACCCGGCCTTCTGGAACCTCGGGCTTGGCGTTATTTCCGGGTTTATCGACGAACTTGAAGCGGACCTTCCCGCATGAGCGTGGACGGCATGGACGTTCACATCGTGTCCCGCGGACCGAAGACGCCGAACGGCGCGCCGCCGATCCTTTTCGTTCACGGCGCGTTCGCCGGCGCGTGGTGCTGGGACGAGCATTTCATGCCGTGGTTCGCGGACCTGGGTTTCCATGTTTCCGCCATCGATCTGCCGGGTCGGCGCGGCAGGCCCGATTACGACCAGTTGCAGGATTTTACCCTCGGCGATTACCTGGACGCGGTTCACGCCGCCGTCGACAGTTTCGATGAACCGCCGATCCTGGTCGGCCATTCCATGGGTGGCTATCTGGCGTGGCGCACGGCGGAAGCGCGCAAGGTCTCGGCCCTCGTCATGATGGCGCCGGTGCCGCCGACGGGGCTTGCCGCGCCGGCGCTGCAGCTTCTGATGGCCAATCCGTCGCTGGCCGTCGATGTTGCCGCGGTACATGCGGGCGGAGTGGCGAGCGTCGATACCCTGCACGCGGCGCTGTTTTCGGATGCCGTCCCGACTTCTGTGGCGCAACGCTACATCGGTCGATTTCAGGCCGAGAGCCAACTTGCGGTTGCCGGGCTTTACGCCCCCTTGGTGCCCAACGTGATGGCGGTCTGGGGCACACCCATCAAGGTTGTTGGCGCCGGCAGCGATCCGCTGATTCCGCCGGCGCACGTACACTGGACGGGTTCCATTTGCGGCAGGACGGCCCATATATATCAGGGTATGGGGCACGGGATGATGCTGGAAAACGGCTGGCAGGCAGTGGCCGAGGATATCGCCGGCTGGTTGGCCGAAGAGGGGCTCGGCGGAGAGGGCTGAGCGCCGGAAAAACGGAGTGCGACGCGCCCTATGAGCGAAGACAACAGTTTCGGCGGCCGGTTCCGCCGTTATGCCCGCGTTGGCGGTGCCGTCAGCGGCGTCGCGGCCAAGGCGGTCGGTGGCCGGGTGTTTGGCATCAAGCTGGACAAGGCGGAACACGCCCGGGAAATCCAGGCGGCGCTGGGTGGTCTCAAGGGACCGCTGATGAAGGTCGCGCAGATTCTGTCGACCGTACCGGACGTGTTGCCCGAGGAATACACCAAGGAGCTGATCAAGCTGCAGACCAACGCACCGCCCATGGGCTGGGCGTTCGTCAAACGGCGCATGACGGCAGAACTGGGCGCGGGCTGGCAGAAACGCTTCGAGAGTTTCGAGCGCGAGGCCTGTAAGGCGGCATCGCTCGGCCAGGTGCACCGCGCCCAGGCTCTCGACGGCCGCGATCTGGCCTGCAAGATCCAGTATCCCGATATGTCGTCGGCGGTCGAAGCCGACCTGCGTCAGCTGAAGATCGTGTTCTCGATCTATCGCCGTTACGACAAGTCCATCGACCCGAGCGAAATCCACATGGAATTGTCGGAGCGCCTGCGCGAGGAACTGGACTACGACCGCGAGGCCCGAAACATGCTGCTCTACCGTCACATGCTGGCGGACGAGGACTGCGTGCATGTGCCGGAGCCGCTTATGGACGTTTCCACCAAGCGCCTGCTGTCGATGACATGGCTCGACGGCCAGCCGTTGCTGGAAAGCCGCGAGGCGCCGCTGGAAATGCGCAACAAGCTGGCGCTCAGTATGTTCCGGGCGTGGTACGTGCCGTTCTATAAGTACGGCGTTATCCACGGCGACCCGCATCTCGGCAACTACAGTGCGCGCGCGGACGGCTCGATCAACCTGCTGGACTACGGCTGCATCCGGATTTTCCCGGCGCCCTTCGTTCGTGCGGTCATTGACCTCTACTTTGCGCTGCTCAATGACGACGAAGACCTCGCCGTTCACGCCTACGAAACGTGGGGGTTCAAGAACCTGGACCGCAACGTGATCGGCATCCTCAACCAGTGGGCGGAGTTCCTGTACGCGCCGCTGCTGGTGGACAAGGTGCAGACTATTCAGGAAAAAAGCGGCGTTCAGTACGGTGCTGGTGTTGCTGCCAAGGTCCACGAGCAGCTCAAGGAGGTCGGCGGGGTGACGCCGCCCCGCGAGTTCGTGCTTATGGACCGTGCTGCGATCGGGCTCGGCAGCGTGTTCACGCACCTGGCCGCCGAGATCAACTGGCACCAGACATTTCACGAACTGATCGAAGGCTTCGATGCCGACAAACTCGCGGCGCGGCAGTCCGAAGCCCTGAACGAAGTCGGTATTCCCGACCCGAACTGATTCCCGCGTGCTTGTTGACTGTCGCACGCTGAGATTAATATCGCGTCAGTCTGCTGTTGAGGGTTTGCCTATGTTTGTCGAAGGTGGAGACACCAAGAAAAAATTCCTGCAGAAAGGCGAAATCCTGTTTCGCGACGGCGAACCGGGTAATGCCGCGTTCATCGTCGAGAGCGGTTGCGTCGGTATTTTCAAGCTGGTCGACGGAGAAGAGGTCGAGCTTGCGACGCTGAGCCCCGGCGAACTGTTCGGCGAGATGGCGATCATCGACGGCTCGCGGCGCATGGCCAATGCCGTCGCCAAGGAAGAAACCGTCGTTGTCGAAATTCCGGCGAAGACGCTGGAAAGCAAACTCGCTAAATCCGACCCTTTCCTGCGTGCGATCATGAAAATTCTGGTCAACAGCCTGCGCAGCGTGCACCAGGCGTACATGCGGCGCGCGCGCTCGTTGACCGACTACATGAACGCGATCCAGTACCATATCCAGGGTTTCCGGCTCTATCTGACGCGTCTTGAGGAGGACGAGATGACCAAGGCCGGGCTGCAGAAACTCGAACAGATCGACAAGCTGGTCGAGGAACTCAGGCACGATTTCAAGACCCACCCCGACAAGCGCAACAACGTGCTGCGCGAGGATGACGTCGACCGCTGATTCTGGCCGAATTTACAAGGGGGACCGAATGTCAGGACCGATCTTTCACAACTTTGCCGCCGCGCCGACGCACGTGGCGCCATTTTCGCACGCCGTCGAATGCGACGGCTGGATCCAACTCACCGGCCAGATGCCGACCGACCCGGACGACGACAGCGCACCGCTGCCGGAAGGCGTCGGCGTGCAGACCAAACGTGTCATGGACAACCTGATCATCGTGCTGGGTGAATTGGACCTCGGGCTCGAGCACGTGCTTTCGGCGCGCGTCTTCATCACGCATTTCGAGCGTGACTACGCGGAAATGAACGAGATCTACCGCAGCTACTTCCCGCCCGACCGTTTGCCGGCCCGGACCTGCGTCGGCGTCACCGGCCTCGCGAAGGGAGCGCTGGTCGAGATCGACATGGTTGCCAAGCGGCCTGTTTAGTCCCGTTGCCCCCTCATCTCTCCCTCTGAAGAGGACAAGTGAGGGGAGGGGCTAATTGCGGATGACGTTATGTTCCGGCCCGTACGGGAAACCGGTGATGTTCTCGGCGCCCTCTTCAGTCACCACGAGGATGTCGTGCTCGCGATAGCCGCCGGCGCCGGGTTCGCCTTCCGGGATCATGATCATCGGTTCCATCGACACCACCATCCCCGGCTCCAGCACGGTTTCGATATCCTCGCGGAGTTCCAGCCCCGCCTCGCGCCCGTAGTAGTGCGACAGCACGCCGAACGAATGCCCGTAACCGAATGTGCGGCGGTGAAGGACGCCGTATGATCGATAAATTTCATTGAGCTCGTTCGCAATGTCGCAGCAGCGTACGCCGGGTTTGATCAGACCGAGGCCGCGTTCGTGCACCTCGACGTTGATCCGCCAGTACTTGAGGTGTGCGTCCGAAACCTCTTCGCAGAACAGCGTCCGTTCAAGCGCCGTGTAATATCCCGCGATCATCGGAAAGCAGTTGAGCGACAGGATGTCGCCGCGTTCGACCTTGCGCGTGGTGACGGGATTGTGCGCGCCGTCGGTGTTGATGCCGCTCTGGAACCAGGTCCAGGTATCGCGGATTTCCGAATGGGGAAAGCGTCTGGCGATCTCGCGGACCATCGCATCCGTCGATGCCAACGCGATCTCGTGCTCGGGAACGCCGGGTGCGATGGCCTGGGCACAAGCTGCTCCGCCGATATCAGCGACGTTGGCACCGTGCTTGATCAGCGCGATCTCGGCCGCCGACTTGATCATCCGCATGTGCATGCAAGCCGCCGAGATATCGACGAATTCGGCTTTCGGAAAAGCCGTTTTCAGCTTTTCCATGGTCTGCAGGTTCACGTGGTCGAACTCGATCCCGATGCGCCCGCCGTTCGGGAGAAGCTTTTGCAGCGCCCGGAAGTAATTATCGCGTGTCCAGTCGGTGTAGATCAGATTGTCGCCGACGGTGCGTCGCCCGGGCTGGCCGCCGTCAATGTTGGCGCTGATGCTGGTCTGATTGTCGTGGTCGACGACCAGCCCGTAAGCGCGCCCGAACTGGCAGTAGAGAAAGTCCGAATAGTAATTGATATTGTGATAGGACGAGAACAGCGCCGCGTCAATGTTCTCGGCCGCCATGTGTGTCCTGAGCGCTTCCAGGCGCCGGTCGAATTCTTCCCTGGGGAAGGTGTTTTCAGCCGGCTCGCCGTTGCGGATGACGATGATGTCCTCAAGCTCGTTCATGACGCTCTCCCTCGGTTCGCAGGTGGTTCAGCCGTTCTAGGACCGGAACCGGGTCCGGGCAACCGGTTTGCCCGCCGCCTCTTGAAAAACGGGGGGCGGGGCGCCACTTGCGCTAGTATCCCGCAACCGTCATAACTGCGTATGACCGTCGCCGCATCGACGGGAAAGCGGTTGCGAGAACAAGAAAGAACGGGTCTGAGAGAGGATGTCATGAAAATTGCGATACCCAAGGAACGCGCGCCGGGCGAGGACCGTGTCGCCGCGTCCATCGAGGTCATCGGAAAGCTGATCAATCTCGGTTGCGAGGTCGTCGTCGAGTCCGGTGCCGGAGACGGCGCATCGATCTCCGACGATGCTTTCAAGGATGCCGGCGCGTCCATCGCCAAGGACTTCGCGGCCACGGTCAAGGACGCGGGAATGGTCTGGAAGATCACCGCGCCCAACAAAACCGAAAGCGGCAAACTCGCGAAGGGGCAGGCCGTCTGCGCCCATCTCTCGGCACTGACCGACCCGGAAGGGATCGACGTTCTCGCCAAGTCCGGGGCGACCGGGTTCGCAATGGAACTCATGCCGCGGATTTCCCGGGCGCAGTCCATGGATATCCTGTCGTCGCAGGCCAACTTGGCCGGTTACAAGGCGGTTCTGAACGCGGGCGAGATTTACGGCCGCGGCATGCCGATGATGATGACGGCGGCAGGCACGGTGCCGCCGGCGCGCGCCTTTATCATGGGTGTCGGCGTCGCCGGGTTGCAGGCCATTGCCACCGCCAAGCGGCTTGGCTGCGCGGTGTCGGCCACCGATGTCAGGCCGGCGACCAAGGAGCAGGTGGCGTCGCTGGGGGGCAAGTTCCTGGAAGTCGATCCGGAAATGGAGAAAGAGGCGGAAACCGAGGGCGGCTACGCCAAGGAAATGCCGCCGGAATACTTCGAAAAGCAGAAACAGAAGGTGCGCGAGCATCTGCCCAAGCAGGACATCGTCGTCACCACGGCGCTGATCCCGGGGCGGCCGGCGCCGAAACTGATTTCCAAGGACATGGTCGAGGGCATGAAGGCCGGTGCCGTCATCGTCGACATGGCCGCCGAAGCCGGCGGTAACTGCGAATTGACCAAGCCGGGCGAGGTCACGACGACCAAGAACGGCGTCATCATCGACGGCCGTATGAACTTGCCGAGCCGCCTTGCGGAGACCGCGTCGGCACTGTTCGCCAAGAACCTGTTCAACTTCGTCTCGCCCCATTTCGACAAGGAAAAGGGCGATTTCGCCTTCGACGAGGAGGATGACACGGTCAAGGGGACGATGGTCTGCAAGGACGGCAAGATCGCCTCGGAGCGGGTCGAGGAAGCGCTGAAAGCAAGCGGCGGCGCCAAGAAACCGGCGGCCAAGACCAAGACCGCGAAGAAGGACGATGACGAGAAAACCGAAGACGGAAAGGGGGCCTGATCATGGATAAAGCGACCCTTGCGGACAAAGCGGCCGAACTGGCTACCGGCCTTGAACGGCTGGCGCAACAGGCCGGCGATCTCGCCCACTCGGCGACGCAGGTCGTCGCCGCCACCGGTGATGCGGCGGCGGCATCGGGCGGGGCTGATTTCCTGTCGCTGTTTACGATTTTCGTGATGGCGTGTTTCGTCGGCTACCACGTGGTGTGGAACGTGACGCCGGCGCTGCACTCGCCGCTGATGGGCGTCACCAACGCCATTTCGTCGGTGATTATCGTCGGCGGCCTCTTGGCCGTCGGGCCCGACATCATGGACTTTTCCAAGGTCATGGGCTTCTTCGCGGTGCTGCTGGCGTCGGTCAACATCTTCGGCGGCTTCATCGTGACCCAACGCATGCTCGCCATGTTCAAAAAGAAGCAGAAATAAGGGAGCCGGAACATGAGCGGTACAGCTGTCGGGTATCTTTACCTTGTCTCCGCGATCCTCTTCATTCTCGCACTGAAGGGGCTGTCGCATCCTGAAACCTCGCGCCGTGGCAACATGTTCGGCATCGTCGGCATGGCCATCGCCATCGTCACCACGATCGCGCACCCGGACGTGACATCGTACGGCTGGATCGCGGTCGCGGTCCTGATCGGCGGCGGTGTCGGCACCGTGGTCGCCAAGAAGATCGAGATGACGGCGCTGCCGGAGCTGGTCGCGGCGTTCCACTCGCTGGTCGGCATGGCGGCGGTGTTCGTGGCCCTGGCCGCGCTTTATCATCCGGAAGCCTACGGCATCGGTTCCGCCGGATCATTGCCCGCGGCCAGTCTGATCGAGATGGGGCTCGGCATGGCCATCGGCGCCATCACGTTCTCGGGCTCGGTGATCGCGTTCGCCAAGCTGCGCGGCATCATGTCGGGCAATCCGATCACGTTCCCGGGTCAGCATCTGCTGAACCTGGTGATCGGGCTTTCGATGCTGGGGCTGCTGATCTATTTCTGCCAGTCCGAGAGCTACGCCGCGTTCTGGCTGCTGCTGATCCTGTCGTTCGCCATCGGCTTCCTGATCATCATCCCGATCGGCGGCGCCGACATGCCGGTCGTGGTCTCGATGCTGAACTCTTACTCGGGCTGGGCGGCGGCCGGTATCGGCTTTACCCTCGCCAACCCGGCGCTGATCATTACCGGCGCGCTGGTCGGTTCTTCGGGGGCGATCCTCAGCTACATCATGTGCAAGGGTATGAACCGCTCCATCCTCAACGTGTTGCTGGGTGGCTTCGGCGGCGACAGCGGCGGCGGCCCGGGTGCCACCGACGATCCCAACAAACAGGCCAAGTCGGGCGCTGCGCCGGACGCGGCGTTCATCATGGGCAATGCCTCCAAGGTCATCATCGTGCCGGGGTACGGCATGGCGGTCGGCCAGGCACAGCATGCGGTCCGTGAAATGGCCGACAAGCTGAAAGAGGAGGGGATCGAGGTCAAATATGCCATCCACCCCGTGGCGGGCCGTATGCCGGGGCATATGAACGTGTTGTTGGCCGAGGCCAATGTCCCCTATGACGAGGTCTTCGAACTGGAAGAGATCAACCACGAGTTCTCGACCTGCGACGTCGCCTACGTCATCGGCGCCAACGACGTGACCAACCCGGTCGCCAAGACCGACCCGTCGTCGCCGATTGCCGGTATGCCGATCCTGGACGTCGAGAAGGCAGGCACGGTGCTGTTCGTGAAGCGGTCGCTGAGCCCGGGTTATGCCGGGGTCGACAACCCGCTGTTCTATGCCGACAACACGATCATGCTGTTCGGCGACGCCAAGGAGATGACGGAAGACATCGTCGGCTCGCTGGAGTAGGCACGGTCAGATCAACCATGAAACCGCCCGGTCCTGCCGGGCGGTTTCTTTATGCGGGTTCCGTTGCCGCGCCACGTTCGGTCCACGTCATGGCCAGCAACGACAGCGCGCCCAGCATGGCAAAGCCACCGACTAGCGGCAGCACGGTGCCGTCATAGAAATTGCCGACGGCCCAGCCTAACGGGATCGAGATGAACGATTGCAGACCCCCGACCAGCGCCGCGCCGAGGCCCGCCATGTGGCCCAGGGGCTCCATCGCCAGCGCATTGAAATTGCCAAACAGCATGCCGATGCAGAAGAACGTCGGCAGCAGCCATGCCATGAACAACCCGAGCGGCGGCACGCCCTGCCACTGGATCGCCGCCGGAATCAGCAGGGCGGCACCGAGAAACGTGACGCCGACCAGCGCAAGGCGGCTCAGGTAACGCATGCCGAGTTTCATCACCAGCTTCGAATTGACGATCGAAGCGGCGCCGATGGCGAGCGCGGCGATACCGAAATAGATCGGGAATAACTCACCCAGCCCGTACGTGGTCTGGAAGATCTGCTGCGCCGAGCTGAGATAACCGAGGAACGCGCCGAATACGATCCCGGCGCTGAAGGTGTAGCCGACCGCTATTCTGTAGCCGAAGAACATGCGGACACCGCCCCAGATGGCCCTTGCCGAGAACGGACGCCGACGTGCCGGTGTCAGCGTCTCCGGCTGCCTGAGCCCGAACCAGACGAAGCAGATGACGGCGTTCAGCGCCAGGAAGATGAACGTGGACTGCCACGGGAAGGCGAGGATCAGGCCCTGGCCGATGCTGGGCGCGATCGCGGGAACGAGGATGAACACCGCCATGACGATGGACATGACCCGCGCCATGGGCCGGCCCTCGTAGCTGTCGCGGACCATGGCGACGGTGATGATGCGCGACGGCGCGGCGCCCAGGCCCTGCAGGACGCGCCCGGCGAGCATGGTTTCCAGGCTGCCCGCCGTTGCCGACAGGACACAGCCCGCAATGAAAACCAGATAACCGATATAGATCGTCGGTTTGCGGCCGATGCTGTCGGAAAGCGGTCCCGCCAGCAGTTGCCCGACGGCGAATCCGGCAAACAGCGACGAGACGATCAGTTGCGCGTCGTTCGCATCGGTAACGGCAAGATCGTGCCCGATAATGCCAAGCGCCGGCAGCATGATGTCGGTGGCCATGGCGACAATGGAGATTATCAGCGCCACCAGCGCGGTGAATTCCGGGAGCGAAAGGGGTTTCTGGCCGCGCTTCATGGGTTCTTTTATCCCCGGTGCCGGCGGGTGTCGACGGCGTGCCGGTTTGCGGAGACGACGAAATCGTGTCCCTAAACGCGACAAAAACCGCCCGGGAGACATCTCGGGCGGTTCGTCATGATCGGCATCCCCGAAGGGACGGTCGAAGGATCGTGCTTAGAAACCCTCGCGCTCGATGCGCTTGCGCTCGAGCTTGCGGGCGCGGCGGACGGCTTCGGCCTTTTCGCGCGCACGGCGTTCGGACGGCTTTTCGTACGAACGGCGCAGTTTCATTTCACGGAAGATACCCTCGCGCTGCATTTTCTTCTTGAGCGCCTTCAGGGCCTGATCGACATTGTTATCACGAACGGTGACTTGCACGGGTGTCCTACTTTCTCCAAATAACAGAGCAAACTAACCTGTTTCGCAGGGCCTGCCCCGCGAGTGACGGGCCTTATATCAAAGCTTTTAGGCCCTGTGAAGGGCGAAATACGTTATTTTTGCCCAATTGGAAATACGTGATGCGCTTGAAAAGGAAAGAAAAATGGCGGTTCTGAAGATCGCGCGCATGGGCCATCCGGCGCTGATGGGCGTTGCCGAGCCGGTTTCCGACCCGGTTGACCCGGAAATCCGCCGCCTGGCGGCCGATATGATCGATACCATGCGGGACGCGCCGGGGATCGGGCTGGCCGCGCCGCAGGTGCACGTGCCCAAGCGTCTGGTGATCTACATGGTCCCGGAGGGCCGTACGGAAGACGGTGCAGGCCATCCGCTGACGGCCCTGGTCAATCCGGAGATCACGGTGCTGGACGAGACGTTGGAGGCGGGTGTCGAGGGTTGCCTGTCTCTTCCCGGCATGGCCGGGCGTGTGGCCCGGCCGCGGCATATCCGGGTCCGGGCGCTCGATCTCGACGGCAATGAACTGGATTACGAGGCCGAAGGCTACCACGCCCGCGTCGTGCAGCACGAGTGCGACCACTTGGATGGGGTTTTATATCCGATGCGGATGGACGATCTGTCCAGCCTGGGTTACGTCGAGGAAATGACGAAAGCGCCGGAATAAGCTAGACTCCGGCTTCAAGGAGACACCATGGCCAAAACCAGCAACAAGAGCGTACACGAGAAGACCCGCGACGAGCACCTTGAACTTCGAGACAAACTGCTTGAGGCGACCCTGCCGCACGTCGCCTTCGACGGCTGGACGTTGCGCGCGCTCGAAGCCGGCGAGGAAGCGTCCGGTCTCGGCGAAGGGGCGGCCTACCGCGCCTTTCCGGACGGCATGAGCGACATGGCGACGCACGCGTCCGACTATTTCGACCGCAAGATGCTGGCGGCGCTGGAAGCACAGGATCTTGCCGGCATGAAGATCCGTGAGCGGGTGACGGCGGGCGTCCGCGCCCGCATCGAGGCTTGCGCGCCCTACAAGGAAGCCCACCGGCGGCTTCTGGCCTATCTCGCGCTGCCGACCCATAAACCGCTGGCGGCAAGGCTGGCGTGGGAAACCTGCAACCGCATCTGGTACGCGGCCGGCGACGACGCCACGGACTTCAACCATTACACCAAGCGTGGTCTGCTGTTCCCGGTCTATACGACGACCGTGCTTTACTGGCATGCCGACAATTCCGAGGGCGGCGCCGACACCTGGGGGTACCTGGACCGGCGCATTGCGGACGTCATGAAGATCCCCGGCTATCAGGCGCGGTTCCGCAACAAGCTGAACAGTTTGCCGAACCCGTTTCGGGTTTTCAGGCGCTCTGCCTGATTCCTAAAAGAAAGCGGGGCACGGCCGTTTGAACCGTGCCCCGCCATCAGGGGTGAGGCCGCACCGTTTGCCGGTGCGGCGCCGGAAGGGGGGAGTTCCGGCTGCGAGGCTATCCTTCGCTACAATTAATATGGGATTGTCTGAACCCGGCCGCCAGTCACACGCGAACACGGTTTAGTGATCGCTGCCGGCACGGGCTGAGAATCGGCGCGAGGCGATTCCCGAGCGCTTGAAATGCCCGGTTTTCCGGTTTTTTAAGGCAGGAAGGCGTTTGCACCGGAAGACTCGCATCGCCGGAGTACGTCGGCTATGATTTTCGCGGTTACCCGGAGGTCTCCATGGCGCTCGCGCAAGCTCAAACCATACCGGTACAGCCGGATTTGGCGGACCACTTTCTGGCCTGCTCCAAGCTCGGTCGGTACCTGACCGTCCACGACGGCAGCCGTTTCGTCATTACCGACGATTTCCGCGAAAACGACATGGGTAACGCCGCCGCGGCGGCGGTCGCGACGATCTTTTCCAGGGACCCGCTGGTGGCACAGGCGGCACTGCTGCCGCTTGGTCGATCGGGAGGAATCAGCCGTAAACAGCGACGGTCGTACGAACGTCTGTTCCAGTTGATCGAGGCGCAGGCGCTCGACCCGGTCGTGACCAAATCCGCCAAGCACATCCTCGAAAACTCGTTCCGCGAAGCCGAGATCAAGGCGATCGAAGCCGAACTGGGCGACAAGCTGTCGCCGGCTCGTCTGCGCTACCGGGCGTTTCTGGGCGTGGTGCGGCAACTGCTGGAAAACAAGATCGCGGCGCAGTCGTTCCTTGATGAATTCAACGAATTCACCAAGGCCGTCGCCGGCAAGCTCGATTTCGGCATCTACAGTTTCTGCCTCGACCGCATCTTCGGCAATCCGCGAATTCCGGTGAAGGTCAAGAAGCTGCTGACGGTCGAGGTCATCAAATTCCCGCCGCTGATCCGCCGCGAGCTGGTCACGAACCTTCTGGTCTATCCCGGGCAGTCGCAGGAACTGATCAGCTTTGTGCGCGGGTTGATCATGGCCGAGCTAGAACCCTCGGTGGTGGTCGAAATCGAACTGCTCGAGACCTTCAAGCAGAACCGGCTTTCCATGAGCGACATCGAGGAAGGTATCCGCCAGAGCGCGGGGTGACGTTGTCAAACCTCTCGTCATTCCCGCGTAAGCGGGAACCCAGCAAATCGAGGTCAACTTGGCCCCCGGCCTGCGCCGGGGTGACTTGAGCTTTCGCTCAAGTCATTTCCAGTGCCCGGGCGGGTAGAGCCGGTTGACGTGGCCCATCTTACGGCCTTCGCGTATTTCCTTCTTGCCGTAAAGATGCAGACGCGCGCCGGCATCCGACATCAGGTCCGCCCAGCCCCTGACGGCGGAGCCGATCAGGTTCTTCATCTCGGCGTCGTGGTGCGGTGTAACATCGCCCAGCGGCAGGCCGCAGACGGCGCGGACGAACTGCTCGAACTGGCTGGTCGGACAGGCATCCATGGTCCAGTGCCCCGAATTGTGCGGCCGGGGTGCGATCTCGTTCACCAGTAGCTTACCCTGACGCGTCACGAACATCTCGACCGCCAGCAGCCCGACGAGGTCGAGCCCGTCGGCGATGGCGTGCGCGATATCGACCGCGTCCCGGGCCATCTCCGGCGACATCACGGCGGGCGCGATAGTGGTATCCAGGATGTGATTCACATGCCGGTTTTCGACCGGTGGATAGGTCGCCCAACCGCCACCAGGCGAGCGCGCGACGATCACCGAAATCTCGCGGGCCAGATCGACGAAGGCTTCGAGGATGCCGACGTCGGCACCCATTTCCGTCCATGCCGCCGCGTAGTCGCAATCCGGCGCGATCAGCACCTGGCCCTTACCGTCATAGCCCATGCGCGCGGTCTTGAGGACCGCGGGACGGCCGATTTCACTGGCGGCGGCTTCCAGTTCGGCGGGCGACGTGACGCGCTTAAACGGCGTCGTCGGCGCGATGCCGTTGATGAATTCCTTTTCGACGAGCCGATCCTGCGCCGTTGCCAGACTTTTCCAGTTGGGTCTGACAACCGCGTGTTCGGTCAGCAGTTGCACGCTTTCGTGCGGGATGTTCTCGAACTCGAAGGTGACGACGTCGACGGTTTCCGCGAAAGCCTTGAGCGCATCGATGTCGTCGTAGGCAGCGACGGTCGTGCGCGCCGAGACCTGCGCGGCCGGGCTGTCTTCGTCGGGGCAGAAGATATGGCATTTGTAGCCAAGCTGGCCGGCGGCAAGCGCCGTCATGCGGCCGAGCTGGCCACCGCCCATGATGCCGATGGTGCTGCCGGGCGCCAGCGGGTGCGTGTTCTTCATCTCGTTATCAGGCATTGTCTTTCGGCTCTTCGGCCACGGCGTCGGTCTGTGCCTGGCGCCACTGCTGCAGGGTTCTGTCCACGTCCGCATCGCCGAGCGCGACCACGGATGCCGCGAGCAGCGCCGCATTGATGGCGCCGGCCTTGCCGATCGCCAGCGTGCCGACGGGCACACCGCCCGGCATCTGCGCGATGGAAAGAAGGCTGTCCATGCCCTTCAAGGCCTTGCTCTCGATGGGAAC
Organism: Rhodospirillales bacterium; assembly: GCA_965229805.1. Classification (GTDB taxonomy): domain Bacteria; phylum Pseudomonadota; class Alphaproteobacteria; order Rhodospirillales; family Casp-alpha2; genus UBA4479. The sequence goes on from CBDDJO010000001.1 coordinate 1,392,429, forward strand.
GCCGAATACCGGCAACGTCGTCATCGCCGCCGCCATGCCCGGCAGGTGCGCGGCACCGCCGGCACCGGCGATGATGACCTTGAGGCCGCGCTCCTTGGCGGTTTCCGCGTATTCATACAGCCGTTTCGGGGTGCGGTGCGCGGAGACGATACGGGTTTCGTATCGGACGCCGAGAGCGTCCAGCGTGTCCGCCGCGTTCTTCATGGTTTCCCAGTCGGACTGGCTTCCCATGATGATCCCGACGTCAAGGTTTTGGTGCGCCGCCATATGATGCTCTCCCTCATGGCTGGAGCGGGAAAGCGCGGCATTATAGGCCGGGCCGCGCTTGGCGCAAGGGGATCGTCAACACTCCGTTAACCATATGTGCTATACTTTGGCATGTGTAAAAGTGGGGGTTAAGTCCATGGACGTTAACCGTGCCCAGGGAATCGCACCCGTTCAAAATCAATCAGGCGGTAACGCCGGCCGGGAGCATCCCGCGGAAGATCAGTCGGACGGCTCGGAAGAAGAACGCCCGTACGCCGGTAGTGCGTTCGAGATTGCCGGCCTTGCCGCGGAAATCACGCCGGCCGCGCAGCAGGTACTGGACAGTCTCGCCGCCGAGATCGAGCCGCTGCGCCGCCAGTTGGAAATGGCGCGCGAGCGCGAACAGAACCTGCGCGAGGATCTGGCGCGTCATGCCTTCCTGCCTGTGCCGGGGCGGCGCGAGTTCATCCGCGAACTCAACCATGTTCTCAATCACCTGAGCGACCTGGCGGCGATGCCGTCGATTGCGGTCATGCATGTCGATAATGCCGAGGACGTCCGCTGCAAACATGGCCGGGACGCGCTCGACCGCTATCTCGTGCATGTCGCCAAGGATATTTCACGGACGCTGCAGCCGACGGACGTGCTGGGTAGCCTGGGCGGCAGCGATTTCGCGGTGATCCTGTTGGGCGCGGGTGCGCAACTGGCGCGTGAGCGCACCGCCGGCATCGTGAGGTCGGTTGCCGCGACGCCGTTTTCCGAATCCGGTCAGGCCATCACGCCGAGGATCGTAGCCGGGGTTGCGGAACTTAGCACCGGCAGTTCGGCCGAGGCGTCGATTCGTCTGGCGGACAGGGATTTACTCAAACACGCCTGATGGTCAGGCGATGATATCCGGCAGGAGCCGGCTTTCCAGCTTTCTGATCTGGTCCTTGAGCGCCAGTTTGCGTTTTTTGAGGCGCTGAATCTGTATCTGGTCGAACGGCCGCGTCTCGATCAGATGCTCAATCACGTCGTCCAAATCGCGGTGGGCCAGTTGAAGATCGTCCAACTGCTTTTTAAGTGCATCTGTATCGGTATCGTTCATGGTATCCAGATAATCAGGTTAGACTAATAATGGACAACATATTCCGTCCGCCTGCAACTGGGAGGTTTCACTGGCGCAGTATAGCATGAAACGGGTCGGCGTGCTGACAAGCGGTGGAGATTGTTCCGGCTTGAACGCGGCGATCCGGGCCGTTGTCAAAAGATGCGTTCACGGCCACGGCGCCGAGGTCGTGGGCATTCTGGACAGTACGGAAGGGTTGCTGGCAAGGCCGCCGGAAACACGCGACCTGGGTGTCGATCTGTTCTCCGGCGCCATGCTCAGGAGTGGCGGCACCATGCTGGGCACGGTCAACAAGGGCAATCCGTTCAATTACCCGGTCCCCGGCGGCGGCACGAAGGACCGCTCGGGCGAGGTCGTGGAAGCGATCCACGCACTCGGCATCGACGGGCTGATCGGGATCGGCGGCGACGGCTCCATGCGGATTCTGCACGGGTTGATGAAGATGGCCGCGGTACCGTTCATCGGTATTCCCAAGACCATCGACAACGACGTGCCGATGACGGAGTTTGCCATCGGGTTCCATACCGCGGTCGGTGTGGTCACCGAGGCCATGGACCGCCTGCAGCCGACGGCGGCAAGCCACCACCGCGTCATGATCGTTGAAACGATGGGGCGTCAGGCCGGACACATCGCGCTCAGTGCCGGGATCGCCGGCGGCGCCGACGTCATCTTGATCCCGGAAATTCCGTTTTCGGTCAGTGCGGTCGCCGCCAAGTTGCGCGATATCCTGCTCGAGGAACAGCGCAACCACGCGCTGATCGTGTGTGCCGAGGCGGCCAAGCCGGTTGGTGGCGAATCTCATTTCGTCGAACGGTCCGGCAGTGTCGTCTATGGCGGGATCGGGCAGTTGCTGGGAAATGAACTGCATGAACAAACGGGCGCTGAGACCCGGGTCACCGTGTTGGGGCACGTGCAGCGCGGCGGCACGCCGTCGAGCTTCGACCGGGCGCTGGCGTCGTCGTTCGGCGTGCACGCGGTCGACCTGCTGGCCTCCGGCGCCAGCGGCCGGATGATGTCGTTCTGGGACGGCGGGATCCGCGACGTTGCTCTCGACGAGGTGGTGGGCAAGGCTAAACCGGTGAATCTAAACGGTTCCCGGATGCGTACGGCGCGCGGCCTCGACATCTGTATGGGCGATGCCGTTTAGGATGTATTCGGTCGAAAGCCGAACCGGTTCGATATGGTATTTTAATCACGTTTGCGGTATTATTACAGGTGCTGGGAGAGACAATTGGAATTGGGAATGTAGTTAAAATCAGAAAAGGAGGACGTAACGATGGGTAAGTCGGAACGGGTTGATGCACTGCTTTCGCGGCACAACGACCTGGAAAGCTTGATCGAAGACGAAGAAAAGAAGTCCCATCCTGATGATATCGCCATTCACGACCTCAAGAAGCAAAAGCTGAGAATCAAAGACGAATTATTGAATATGGGCGCCGCTTGAGGCCCCCGATGAGACTCTGAAAACAATCAAGGCCGCGACCCGCGAGGGGCGGCCTTGTTGTTTTTCGGCAGGATTTGATCCCAACCATCAGTCGTCACCCTGAACTCGTCAGGGTCATGGCGTCACTGTTGCCAAGTGCCGGGGAGCCAGAGGCCGGCGCGATACGGACCTCGAATGAAGTTCGGGAGGACGTCGTTCATGTGATCCCGGTACGGTCATCGGGCGAGAGGATGCGGGTCAAATCTCCTTCGCCTGCTCGCGCAGTTTGAATTTCTGGATCTTGCCGGTGGATGTCTTCGGCAATTCCGTGAAGACCACGTTCTTCGGGCATTTGTAGTGCGCCAGGTTGTCGCGGCAGAACCGGATAAGCTCCTCCGGCGTCACCGTCGAGCCGGTTTTCATTTCCAGGAACGCGCACGGCGTCTCGCCCCATTTGTCGTCGGGCTTGGCCACGACGGCGGCGGAGATCACGTCCGGATGCTTGAATAGCACGCTCTCGACCTCGATCGACGAAATGTTCTCGCCGCCCGAGATGATGATGTCCTTGGAGCGGTCCTTGAGCTGGATATAGCCGTCCGGTTGCAGAACGCCGAGATCGCCGGAATGGAACCAGCCGCCGGACAGCGAGGCATCCGTCGTCTTCTTGTTCTTCAGGTATCCTTTCATGACGATATTGCCCTTGAACATCACCTCGCCCATGGTTTCGCCGTCGGCGGGGACGGGCTGCATGGTTTCCGGATCCATGACGCGGAGGTCTTCGAGCATGTGGTACTTCACGCCCTGGCGTGCCTTGAGATACGCCTGCTTCTCGATCGGTTCGTCGTTCCATTCCTGCTTCCAGGCGCACATCACGGCGGGACCGTACGTCTCGGTCAGGCCATAGGCGTGGGTGACGCTGAAGCCCTGTTCCTGGATACGCGACAGGGTCGTTGCCGGCGGCGGCGCCGCCGCGGTCATGATGTCGACCTTGTGATCGAACGGGCGCCGTTCCTCGTCGGTGGCGTTGATGACGAAATTCAGGACGATAGGCGCACCGCAGAAGTGCGTGACGCCGTGGTCCGCGATGGCGGCGAAAATCTCCTTGGCGTTGACCCGCCTCAGACAGACGTTGGTGCCGGCCAGCGCGGCGATGGTCCACGGAAAGCACCAGCCGTTGCAGTGAAACATCGGCAGCGTCCACAGATAGACCGGGTGGTGCGTCATGTTCCAGCCGAGCACATTGCTGCTCGCGTTCAGATAGGCGCCCCGGTGATGGTAGACGACGCCCTTGGGGTCGCCCGTGGTGCCCGACGTATAGTTCAGGCTGATTGCATCCCATTCGTTTTCCGGCAGGTCCCACTCCAGGTCTTCATCGCTGGTCTGCAGGAATGCCTCGTAGTCCATTTCGCCCAGCTTTTCGCCGTCGCCGTCGAATTCCGGGTCGTCGATGTCGATGACGACGATGTCGCGGTCGATCTTTTCCAGCGCCGCCTTGACGGTGGCCGAGAACTCGGTGTCCGCGATCAGCACCTTGGCCTCGCCGTGGTTGAGCGAGAACGCGATGATGTCGCCGTCGAGGCGGACGTTGAGCGTGTTGACGACGGCGCCGATCATCGCCGGGCCGAAGGCGCACTCGTACATTTCCGGCGTGTTCGACGCCATCACGGCGACGGTATCGCCCTTTTTGACGCCGCGTTTGGCGAGCGCCGAGCCGAGCCGCTTGCAGCGTGCATAGGTCTCCGCCCATGTATAGCGGCGCTTGCCGTGGATGACGGACGTTACGTCCGGATAGACGGCTGCTGTCCGGCGAATGTAACTCAGTGGGGATAAGGGCGTGTAATTCGCCGGTGTTTGATCCAGGTCGATGTCGTAGATGTTCACGTCGCTCATGCTGCCGCTCCCTGATAAACGCGTGTTTGTTACGTGCACGCGAATATGTTTTTTTGCATAATGCCGAACGCATTCGACAAGTTAAAGAGCGCGGTTTGATCCGAACGCGCCGCATCGGGAGAGATACACATGAGCAACGCCTTCGAGGAAGCCTATGCCCGGTCCATCGACGACCCGGAAGGGTTCTGGGGTGACGCCGCCGAGGCGATTACCTGGTCCAGGAAGTGGGACAAGGTCCTGGATGACAGCAATGCGCCGTTCTACCGCTGGTTCGCGGGCGGCGAACTGAACACCTGCTACAACTGTCTCGACCGCCACGTCGAAGGTGGGCGCGCCGAGCAGACGGCGCTGATCTACGACAGTCCGGTCACCGGCGGCACGGTCACGAAGTATACCTATGCGGAATTGCTGGACGAGGTCTCGAAGGTCGCGGGGGCACTCAAGGCCAACGGGGTCGAGAAGGGCGACCGGGTCGTCATCTACATGCCGATGATCCCGGAAGCGGCCATCGCCATGCTGGCCTGTGCGCGCCTTGGTGCCATTCACTCGGTGGTGTTCGGCGGCTTCGCGGCCAACGAACTGGCGGTGCGTATCGACGATGCCAAGCCGAAGGCGATCATGTCGGCGACCTGCGGAATCGAGGTCAACCGCGTCATCGAATACATGCCGCTCCTCAATGAGGCGATCGAGATCGCCAAACACAAACCGGACGTCTGCCTCATCAAGAAACGCCCGGAATGCGAGGCCGGCATCACCGCGACCCGCCACGTCGACTGGGACGAGGCCAGGGACACCGCCGAGCCCACCGACTGCGTGCCGGTAGAATCCGATCATCCGCTCTACATTCTCTATACTTCCGGCACGACCGGACAGCCGAAGGGCGTGGTACGCGACAACGGCGGTCACGCGGTGGCGCTGAAATGGTCGATGAAGAACATCTACGGCGTCGATCCCGGCGACGTTTACTGGGCGGCGTCGGACGTCGGCTGGGTGGTCGGTCATTCCTACATCGTTTATGCACCGCTGATGCACGGCTGCACGTCGATCCTTTACGAGGGCAAGCCGGTCGGCACGCCAGACGCGGGCGCGTTCTGGCGCGTGATATCGGAGCACAAGATCAAGACGCTGTTCACGGCGCCGACGGCGTTCCGCGCCATCCGCAAGGAAGATCCGAAGGCGGAACTGCTCGGCAAGTACGACCTTTCGCATTTCAAGGCGCTGTTCCTGGCCGGCGAGCGGACCGACCCGGATACGCTCAACTGGGCCATCGACACGCTCAAGGTACCGGTGGTCGATCATTGGTGGCAGACCGAAACCGGCTGGCCGATCGCGTCGAACTGCCTGGGTCTGCACGAATATCCGGTCAAGCCGGGGTCGCCGACCAAGCCGGTGCCGGGGTGGAACGTGCAGGCGCTGCACGAGGAAACTCACGAGCCGGTGCCGACCGGCGATATCGGCGCCATCTGCGTCAAGCTGCCGATGCCGCCGTCGACCCTGCTGACGCTCTGGAACGCCGATCAGCGCTTCAAGGATGCGTACCTGGCGGAATTCCCGGGGTACTACAAAACGGCCGACGCCGGCATGTTCGACGAGGACGGCTACATCTACATCATGGCCCGGACCGACGACATCATTAACGTCGCCGGGCACCGGCTTTCGACCGGCGGCATGGAGGAGGTGCTGGCCTCGCACCCGGACGTTGCCGAGTGCGCCGTGATCGGCGTCGATGACGAGATGAAGGGGCAACTGCCGCTCGGTTTCCTGGTGCTCAAGGCTGGTGTCACCAAGGAACCGGAAGACATCATCGCCGACGTGGTGCAACTCGTGCGCCAGAAAATCGGTCCGGTCGCTGCCTTCAAGCAGGCCACCGTGGTGCAGCGCCTGCCCAAGACCCGGTCCGGCAAGATCCTGCGCGGCACCATGCAGTCCATCGCCGACAACAAGGAATGGAAGATGCCGGCGACCATCGATGACCCGGTGATCCTCGACGAGATCACCGAGGCGCTCGAAGGCGTCGGTTACGGCTCGGCGCGGAAATAGGACGTCCAGGACGATTGAAACGGGACGCTCGGGGCACTGGACCCGCGTTCCGCGTATCGCCGCTCCGTCACCGCGAAAGTGCGGAAATTTCGCGCCATCGCGCGGCTTAGGCTTTTTCCTTCCTGATTGAGGGGTGTTATACACGGAGCCTGAGAGCAATCGTCTGTAACGGAGGAGAGTTGATGCGGTTGAAGGATAAGGTCTGCGTCGTGACCGGTGCGGCACAGGGAATCGGCGAGGCGTGCGCGCTGCGTTTCGGGCGTGAGGGGGCCAAGGTCGTCGTTTCCGATATTCAGGACGGCAAGGGCGAGAACGTTGCCGCCGCGATCCGCAACGAAGGCGGCGAGGCGATGTATTTCGCCGCTGATGTCTCCAAAAGATCCGACTGCGACGATCTGATTGCCGCTGCCGTCGATGCCTACGGGCAGGTCGATGTGCACCTTTCGAACGCCGCCATCCTGGTCGCCAAGGATTTTCTCGAACTAAGCGAGGAAGACTGGACCAGCACGTTGGACGTTAATCTCTCCGGTTTTTTCTACGCCGGTCAGGCGGCCGCGAGACAGATGGTGAAACAGGGCTCCGGCGCGATCATCAACATGTCGTCGATCAACGCCGTTGTCGCGATCCCGACCGCGGTGCCCTATACCGTTTGCAAGGGCGGTGTGCTGCAACTGACAAAGTCGATGGCGCTGTCACTGGCGCCGCACGGCATCCGGGTCAACGCGGTCGGGCCGGGCACCATCGCCACCGAAATGGGCAAGACCATGATGGCCAACGACGCGGCGCGCCGTCGTGTGCTGTCGCGGACGCCGCTCGGGCGTCCGGGGGAACCGGATGAGATCGCGTCGATCTGCGTGTTCCTGGCGTCCGACGACGCCAGCTACGTGACCGGCGAGACCGTTTACGCCGACGGCGGGCGCCTGCCGCAGAATTACCCGTTCGACGTCGAATAAGAGACCGAAGAAGGAAGAAGAAATGGATTTGACCAAAGCCGACGCCGAAGCGGTAAAAACACGCCACAAGGATGCCGCCGGACGCATGGAGCAACTGCGTGGCCGCAATCTGAGCCTCGATATGACCCGCGGCAAGCCGTCGCCGGAGCAACTCGATCTGGCGGACGATCTCCTGACCATCGTCAAGCCCGGCGAAGCGACGAGCGAGGATGGCACCGATCTCAGGAACTACGGCGGGCTGGCCGGTATTCCCGAGGCGCGGCGCCTGTTCGCGGAATTTCTCGGCACGGTGCCGGAACAGGTGATCATTGGCGGCAATTCAAGCCTGACCATGATGTGGGACGTGCTTGCCAATGCCATGTTGTACGGTGTGCCGGACGGCGAGGGGCCGTGGCGCGACCAGTCTCCGAAATTCATCTGTCCGGTGCCGGGTTACGACCGGCACTTCGCGATTTGCGAGCGGCTGGGGATCGAGATGATCGCCGTCGAAATGACCGAAGACGGTCCCGATCTGGACGCGATCCGTGCGCTGGTCGCGGACGACGCGTCGGTCAAGGGGATCTGGTGCGTGCCCAAATATTCGAACCCCTCCGGCGAGACCTATACCGACGAGACGGTCGAGGCGCTGGCGACGATGGATGCCGCGGCCAAGGATTTCCGGATCATGTGGGACAATGCCTACGCCGTGCATCACCTGGGCAAGGGGCCGGCCAATTTGAGCGATATCATGAAGGCGTGCGAGAAAGCGGGGAATCCGAACCGCGCCGTCGTCTTCGGTTCGACGTCCAAGATCACGCACGCCGGGGCCGGGGTCGCGGTGATGGCGTCGAGCCCGGACAACGTCAAGGATCACCTGGAAAAGATCTTCTTTGCGATGATCGGCCCGGACAAGATCAATCAGCTTCGTCACGTGCGCTTCTTCAAGGACATGAACGGTATCCTCGAACACATGAACAAGCACGCCGAGATCGTGGCACCCAAATTCGCCGCGGTTGAAGACGCGCTGCAGAAGAGCCTGAGCGGCACGGGGCTCGCCACTTGGACCACGCCCGAGGGCGGTTATTTCGTCAGCGTCGACGTGCTGGACGGTTGCGCCAAAAAGGTTATCCAGCGCTGCGCCGACGCCGGCGTGAAGATCACCCCGGCGGGGGCGACGTATCCCTACGGCAAGGATCCGCACGACCGCAATATCCGCATCGCGCCGACGCTGCCCAGCGTCGACGAGATCAAGGTGGCGATGACGGTCCTGACCGCGGCCATAGAGGAGGTTTGCACGGAGAAACTCCTGAAGGGATAGGCGTTCTACAAATTTTAATGCGAGAATCCTTTTCTCGGCGAATGCGAGCCGTTAGGGTCTCGGCATTGAATCCGGCAGGGCAACACCGCCCTGTTTACGTGACTTGATAGAGGTTAGTGGAAATGAAACTCAGTAAAATCGTTCTTGGCTGTGCCACGGTCTGCGCATTGTCGCTTTCGGTCGCGCCCGGCACGGCGCTGGCCGCGGACGGCGAGAACGTGTTCAAGAAATGCAAGGCCTGCCATACGCTCGAAGCCGGCAAACATCGGGTCGGCCCGTCGCTGGCGGGCGTTGTCGGGCGTCAGGCCGGCACCGCCGACGGCTATAACCGTTACAAGGGCCTCAAGGATGCCGACTGGACCTGGACCGAGGATGAGTTGATGGCCTACCTTGAAAACCCGACCAAGTACACCAAGGACAAGACCGGCAACCGTTCGCTGATGAATTTGAAGCTGCCCAAGGAAGAGGACCGCAAGGCGGTCATCGAGTACCTGAAACAGCACTGACCGTTAAGTCGCCGGACAAAGAAAAACGGCCGATCCTGGATCGGCCGTTTTTTTTATTCGCATTCTGATGAGGATCAGCTCTCGCCGGGCGGTTCGCTCTGCGGTTCCGGCTCGGGCGGTGTCGCGACCGGTGCTTCCGCCGATGTCGGCGTTGCCGCCTCGGCCTTCGGCGCATGAACCGTGCGTGAACGCGCACGGGCCACGGCAACGGCCTTTTCCAGGTCGGTGGCGGCGCACAGGCCGAGGCCGACCGGGTTTTCCGCCTTGATGTTGGGCATGTTCCAGTGCGACCGGTCGCGTACCGACGTGATGGTCGGTTTCGTGGTGCCGATCAGTTTGGAAATCTGTGCGTCGGAAAGCTCCGGATAGTTCTTTACCAGCCAGGAAATGGCGTTCGGCCGGTCGCCGCGTTTGGAGACCGGGGTGTAACGCGCGCCTTTCTGCCGGACCTTAGGTTGCGGAATATTGGGTTTCACCATTTGCAGCACGGTGTTGGGGTCGCCTTCGCAACGCTCGATTTCCTCTGCCGCCAGCGCGCCTGCCTTGACCGGGTCCAGACCCTGCATGCCGACCGCGACGTCGCCGTCGGCGATCGCCTGGACTTCGAGTTCGTGCAGGCCGCAGAATTCGGCGATCTGCTTGAACGTCAGCGTCGTATTATCGACCAGCCAAACGGCGGTACCCTTTGGCATCAATGGATGCGCCATAACACTTTCCTCTCGAACATCAGGGATTGACCGGATGGCATTCCGGTTAAAACTCGGCGTCTTTATAAACGCAGGCCCGGTTCCGGGTCAAAGCATCATCGCGATTTTTTGAATGCGTTCAGGACGTGACCTCGAGCATGATCTTGCCGATGTGCGCGCTCGATTCCATCAACTCATGCGCGGTGTGCGCGTCCTTGAGCGGGAAAACCTTGTGGATCACCGGTTTGACGCGCCCGGCCTCGATCAGCGGCCACACGGTTTTCTTCAACTGCCGGGCGATTTCGCCTTTGCGTTCAATCGGTTGCGGTCTGAGCGTCGAGCCGGTCAGGGTCAGGCGTTTAAGCATTATCGGCATGAAGTTGATTTCGGCCTTGGGGCCCCTCAGGAACGCGATATTGACGATCCGTCCGTCCGGCGCGCAGGCCTTGATATTCTTCTCGATATAGTCGCCGCCGACCATATCCAGGATCACGTCGACACCACGACCGCCGAATTCCTTGGCGGCCGCGACGAAGTCTTCGTCCCGGTAGTTGACGGCACGTTCGGCGCCGAGATCGAGGCACGCCTGGCATTTTTCGGCACTCCCGGCGGTTACGATCACCCGTGAGCCCAGTGCGGACGCGATCTGGATCGCGGTGGTGCCGATGCCGCTTGAGCCGCCGTGGATCAGAAGCGTTTCGTCGGGTCCGAGGTGGGCGCGTTCGAACACGTTGGTCCAGACCGTCATGCAGGTTTCCGGGAGCGCTGCCGCCTCGACCATGGAAAGCCCTTCGGGGACAGGCAGGACCTGCGGTACGGGCGCTGTGACGTATTCCGCATAGCCGCCACCGGCGACCAGCGCACAGACCTTGTCGCCGATGTTGAAGGCGGAGACGCCATCACCCAAAGCCACGATCTCACCGGAAACCTCGAGTCCCGGGATGTCCGTGACACCCTCGGGCGGCGCGTAGTTGCCCTCGCGCTGGATGCAGTCCGGGCGGTTGACGCCCGCCGCCGCGATGCGGATCAACACCTCGCCTTGGGCGGGCGCCGGGACGGGTCGGGTTGTCGGTTGCAGAACCTCCGGGCCGCCGGGTTCGGTGATTTCAATGCAGTTCATATCGGTGGGAATGCTCATCGGTTCGCTTCTCTGTCATTATTGGTCGCGGGCGGGGCTTGTTTCCAAGGCGCGGTCTCTTTTACCATTCCACGACGACGTTTGGGAGGGGCAGATGGAACTTGATGAATTCGAACCGCTAAAGGCGCCGCAACCGAAGAAAGACCTCGAGGTCATGTCGATCGAGGCCTTGGGCGAATATATCGAGGAACTTGAAGCGGAGATCGCACGCGTCCGCGAAGCGATCAAGCTCAAGGAGAACGCCCGCCAGGGCGCGGAGTCGGTCTTTAAACGCTAACCTGTCTTACTCTGCCGTCCGCGTCGGGTCATGAACATGATCCAGCCGATGGGTCCCAGGAACAGTACGATCACGAGCCAGCCGATGCGTGGGCTGAACGGGCAGCGCGATCCCGCCGGCATGCGCCAGGGGCCGGCCGACGGGCTTAGCGCGACATGCAGCAGGGGGAGCAGAAAACCGACGATCATGATCGTCCAGGCGGCCCAAACCGGTAGCAATGCGTCTCCTGACACGGCCGAACCGGCCGAGAATCGGGTTTGCCTAACAGACTATCTATTAAATCAAAATTAACGCCTCGGGGATACGCTTCAGAGGTGGTATCGGGCCACCCGATACACACTTTGACGCCTCCCTGTAAAACTCGCCGCCCCTTCGGGGGCGGTCTTTTTCATCCACATATATGAGAAAATTTCAAGAAAAAGACCCGCTTGACGCGGGGCAACGCTGCCGCTTTAATTCTGTCTCAATAAAAAATTGCTGGCGAGTTTTACAGGGTTGAGGCAATTAACACAGGGGGCTACCGGACATCCGGTGGCCCCCAAACTTATGTTCGAGTGGCAAGTCGAGGAGAGGTATGGCGGCGCAGAAAACAGAGACCACGCAGGACTACAAATACTTCCTGAACCTGCAATCCCGCTGGATGGATAACGACCTCTACGGGCACGTCAACAACGTCACCTACTACTCCTACTTCGATACGGTGGTGAACTATTTCCTGATCGAGAAGGGCGGGCTTGATATCCACAACGCGTCCGTGATCGGCGTCGTCGTCGAGAGCCACTGCAACTACATGCGCTCGGTCGCGTATCCGGACCTGGTCCGTTGCGGACTGCGCGTCGGCCACCTGGGCAACTCCTCGGTGCGCTACGAGGTTGGCATCTTTAAGAATGACGAGGCGGACGCGAGCGCCGCCGGCCACTTCATTCACGTCTTCGTCGATCGCCAGACGAACAAGCCGGCCGGCATCCCGAAACGGATCCGCGATGCCTTCGAGACGATCCTTGTGGAGGGCGAGGCATGAGCGAGCATCTCGACTGGCGGCGGGGCGATTTTCCGTACCTGACCGAGGTGCCGACGCGCTGGGGCGACAACGATATGCTCGGCCACCTCAACAACGTGGTCTACAACCGGATGATCGAGACCATCGTGGTGCGTTTCACGATGGGGCCGCTGCAAATCGACTGGCAGAAGGATCCCTGTTATCCGATCGTGGTGGAATCCCTGTGCCGCTTCCACCGTTCGCTGTCGTTTCCGGAAACGGTGACGGCGGGGCTGCGCGCCGGGCGCATCGGCGGCACCAGCGTCACCTACGAGATCGCGCTTTTCGGCGAGGGCAACGAGGCGCCGGCATCGACCGGACATTTCGTGCACGTCTTCGTGGACCGGGACGATCACCGTTCCATGCAGATTCCGGCGGACATCCGCGCGCGTATCGAACGGCACGGTATCAAGGCCTGACGGTCGGCTATACTTCGAGAGGGCCTTCGGCCCTTCTCCGTATGAAGTAAGGAAAACAATTCCCTCGTCCTGCGGAACGAGCAACGCGAGTGTCTCGAAGGGCAACGATAAAAAAAGGCGCGCCCGGTTTCCCGGACGCGCCCCTTCTCTCTCAGCTTTACGCCTTTATCAGGCGGCCTTTTGCTCGATGCTCTTGGCGCCCGAGCCCGCGGCAATTTCGATCTTGCGCGGCTTCTCGCTTTCCGGCACGACGCGCTCAAGCGCGATATGCAGAAGGCCGTTCTCGAGCTTCGCGCCCTTGACCTTGATATGGTCGGCAAGTTCGAAGCGGCGTTCGAACGCACGGCCCGCGATACCGCGATGCAGGTAGTGACGTTCTTCGTCGCCGTCGTTCATCTTGCCCGAGACGACCAACGTCCGGTCGGTGAGCGTGATGTCGATGTCGTCTTCGGCAAACCCGGCGACGGCGAGCGTCACCTGATAGCCGTCTTCACCGAGCTGCTCGATGTTGTAGGGCGGATAGGCGTTGTTCTGTTCGGTCTGCGCCGCTGCGTCCATGATACGCTGCATGCGGTCGAAGCCGACGGAATGACGGAAAAGGGGAGAAAAATCGATCGTACGCATAGCAAATCCTCCTTTGAGCGATTTGATCCATGAGCCCGCCCAGGAATTTGCCTGAACAGTCTGTCACGGCCCCGAGCCGGGCTCCGTTCACGAGGGCGAACCCGATTGGCGTTCGCCCTTACCGAAAATGAAATAGGTCCATTGGTGTGCCGTGCAAGGGGGGAGGGATCAAAAAATTCGGGGGTGTGTGCCGGGCGCGCGTTTCGCCCGGAAAAGGGAGCTAGATATATAAAAGCGGTCCTCGCGCTCGTTATTCCGCGGCTTGCGCCCTCGTTATTCCGCGGCTTGCGCCCTCGTTATTCCGCGGCTTGCGCTCGACGCCAGTCCACTTCCCAGAGCGTTACGGGACCGTCGAAACCCTTCATTTCATACCCACCCCGGTTGACGAAACGGTAGGATTTGCCGGAGCAGATCCCCTTGACCACGTCGGTGACGAAAATCTCGTTCTTCTGCGCCTTGTCGACGACGCGGGCCGACATCTGCACCGTCGAGCCGAACAAGTCGTTGTCTTCCTGGATCGGTTCGCCGGCGTTGATGCCGATCTTCAGATAGAGCGGCAGGTTGGGGTTGGATTGGGTGTGCGCGTTGGCGCCTTGCTGCATCATGATCGCCGCCTCAACGCTGTCGGAGGCTTGCTCGAACGAAGCCATGATGCCGTCACCGGTATGCTTGACCTCGCGGCCTCGGAATTGGGTCAGGGCCTCGCGGACCACGCGGTTGTGGGCCCGCACGACTTCCTGCGCGCCGGCATCGCCCAGTTCTTGGGTCATCGCGGTCGAGCCGGCGATATCGGTGAACAGCACGGTGATGACGCGCGGCTGCTCTTCCTTCTGCTTCGGCTTGTTCCATTCCTCGAGCGCGCCGTCCATATGCCGCGCGATATGTCCCTCGTCGGTCATGTAGGTGTTCATGGCGTTGCGTCCGGCCTGGAACATCTGCATGTAGCGGCTGTCCTGCAGCAGGTATTCCTCGTACTTGCCGGCAAAGTTTTCGGCGTGGGATTTCTTGTAGCCCAGAACTTGCACGCTGTCGGCGAGAATGCGGTTGGCCGCTTTCTGGTCGATGCCGCGGCTCTGCATCAGCGCTTCCGTCGCGCCCGCGACCCACAGGTTGACGCCGAACTTGTTGAAGTTGTCGAGTTTTTCCTTGTTGAAGTTGGAACCCTCAAGCGCGGTTCCCAATGCCTTCATCATGAAGGTCTTTTGTTTCTCTTCCTGGGGTGAAAGGCCGGGCGTACCCTTGGCATCGGCGCCCGGCGGCGCCGTGCCGCCGGCATCGCCTTCCTTTTCGCCACCCATTTCCTTGCGCAGGCGTTCGTTCGCCGCGTCGTCGTCCGCGGCGCTGCCGCTGGCCCGCTTTTCGCCGTCAACCTCGCGACCCGGCTGCGGGCGCTTCTTGCGCTTCTTCTTTTTGACCTTTTTGACCTTGCGCGGCGGCTGGGCGGCCTTTGGCTGGAACAGCGGCTTGCTCTTGCTTTCCTTGATCTGCGTCTTCTTGAGAAGGCTCGACGCCATCATCAGCGCCGACAGCAGGAACGTGCCGACGAACACGACGAACAGCACGTTGGATTCCGCGTTGCCCTTGATCGTGGTGCCGAACAGAACCTTGCCGCTGATCAGGCTCGACGCCATGAAAGTGAAGAAGCCGGCAATGGTCAGGCTGATCAGCGCCACCATCAGGAGCTTTACGACGACCAACGTCAACGTGCTTTCCTTGGGCTTCGCGGCGGCTTTCTTACGGCGCTTGTGCGCGTCGTCGTCGGTCAGCGACGAAAAGGTGTTGGAAAGCTCGTCATCCGAAGCGTCGTCGTCCTCGCTCGCCCAGCCTTTCTTCTTGCCGGCGGTGGTGTTGGTCGCGTCCGTTTCGTGGGGGTCCAGCGTGTTGACGCCGGCGCTTTTATAGATGACGAATTCCTGGGATGTGCCGCGGTCGGGATCGTAGACTTCCCGGACCACCTTGACGGCGTTGATTCCGGGCAGGCTTTCAAGACCGCGGGCCTCCTCAACGGCGGCGTCCTTCTGGAAGGACCCGAACTGAGCGTGAATGCTCCATCGCTGACCTTGCTGAACCTGGACCTCGAATTGAGTAATCCCGGGCACGCCAAACCTCCACGCGACTGCAGCCGTGGCGGCAATCACTCATCACACATCAACCGAACCGCACCCCCGTTGGCGGCTCGGCTGCTCCCAGCATTCAGGATAACAAAATCGGATTCCGATAACAATTTGATTTTGCAACGCAATATACCAGGAACGTGCGCTCCGGCGGACAGGAATCCGGACAAAGAAAAACGCTCCTCCGGTTGCCGAAGGAGCGTCTCAGCATAACATATTATGCGGATTTAGCTTTTCAGGCCGATACCCGAGAAACGCTTGTTGAACTTCGCCAACTGGCCGCCGCTGTCGAGCAGGCGATGTACGCCGGTCCACGCCGGGTGCGACGAAGGGTCGACATCGAGCTTGAGTGTGTCGCCCGGGTTGCCCCAGGTCGAACGCGTCTGAAAGGTCGTCCCGTCGGTCATCTGGACCGTGATGTCATGGTATTCCGGGTGCGTATCTTTTTTCATGGCTTTCGCTCCGCTTGAAACAGGCGGGCCTTATACATAGTCGCCGGGCGGGTTTCAAGCCTCCTGTTCGCCGCCGCTGAATTCAGCCCGGCCGAGGCTTGGTCAGCAGCGTCACGAAGGCGATCACGGCGACGATCAGCATGATCGCGGCGCCGGCGTAATAGGGCGAATGGAGGCCGATGAAGCCGAACGCCGCACCGGCGATGGCGGGGCCGGTCATACGCGAGAGCGTGGTCGCGGAGCGGGTCACACCCATCAGGCCGCCCTGTATGTCCGATTCACCCCGGACCGAGATCGCCGTATTGAGTGCCGGCGTCGTGACGCTGAACCCGAGTGCGGCGACGGTCATCGCGGCCACCAGTTCCGGCACCGAGCCGACAAACGGAATCCAGCCGAGGCCGATGGTCAAGGCCAGCGCGCCCGCGAATATCAGCCGCTCGACGCCGAATTTCGTTGCCAACCTGCCCATCAGGCCACCCTGGATTGTTGCCGCCAGTATGCCGATGAACGCGAACAGATAGCCGTTCTGCTCGGGCCCCCAGCCGAACTGGCGCCTGGACCACATGGCGAACGTGGATTCCAGGCCGGCGAATACGAACGTCGCCAGGAACGACAGCACCAGCAGTATGCCGATACCGGGCGTCCGGAGGGCGTCGCCGAGTGCCTTCATGCGCGCGACACGGGACTGCGCGGCGATCCTGGCCTTGGCTTCGGCGGACAGGCTTTCCTTGAGCATGACCAAACCGAGCACGAAGGCCAGCGCCGAGAGCCCGGCGGCGGCAAAGCTCGGCGTGCGGAAATCGGCGTTGGCCGGGTCGGCGCCGGCGAGGATGCCGCCGATCGCCGGGCCCAGGATGAAGCCGATGGAAAACGCGGCGCCGATCATCCCCATGCCCTTGGCGCGGTTTTCCCGGGTCGTGACGTCGGCGGCATAGGCGAACGCCGTCGATATGTTCCCCGCCATCAGGCCGCCCATGGCACGGGCCGCGAAAAGCGTGATCAGCGTGTCCGCGAGCCCCAGCCAGATATAGGAAAGCGCGGCGGCAAGGATCGTCCCCAAAAGCACCGGCCGCCGTCCGACCCGGTCGCTGAGACGGCCCCAGAACGGCGCGGATATGAACTGCGCTGCCGAGTAAACGGCCATCAGCAGACCGACCTGAGCCGGCGTGGCCTGATAGTATTCGGCATAGAACGGTAGCAGCGGGATGATGATCCCGAACCCGATCAGGTCGACGACGACGATGAGGAACAGGACCGGCATGATCTACCGTTGGGTGAACTTCAGCTCGATCCGGCGGTTTTTTGCCTTTGCCGCTTCGCTCTCGCCATTTTCGATCGGATAGTGTTCGCCGAACCCGGTGGCGGCGAGGCGCTTGGCGGGAATGCCTTCGCTGATCAGATAGTGTACCACCGAAAGAGCGCGCGCCGTCGACAGCTCCCAGTTGGACGGGAACTGGGCGGTCGCGATCGGGTCGGAGTCCGTGTGCCCGTCGACACGCAGAATCCAGTCGATGTCGTCCGGCATCTTGATGGCGATTTCGAGCAGCGTCGTCGCCAGCTTCGCCAGCTCCCGTCGGCCGCCCTCGCCGAGTTCTGCCGAGCCTTTGGCGAACAACAGTTCGGACTGCAATACGAAGCGGTCGCCGACGATCCGGACGTCCTTGCGGCTGCCGATGACCTCGCGCAGGCGGCCGAAGAATTCGGAGCGGTAACGCGACAGCTCGTGCACCTTCGTCGCCAGGGCGGCGTTCAGCCTCTGGCCGAGAGCCTTGATCTGAACGTCCTTCCGCTCGGCCTCGGCCTCGGCGGCTTCCAGTGCCGCGTTCAGGGAGTCGAGCTGTTTGCGCAGCGCCGCCATTTGCTTGTTCATCAGCGCCAGTTGCGCCCGCGCGCTGTCGGCGATTTCCTCTTTCTCGGCAAGTCCGGCCTTCAATTCGTCGCGCTGTTCCTGGACACGGGCAAGGTTCTCTGTCGTTTCGGCAAGCGATTTTTCCAGTTCATCACGCTGTTTTTCCGCCTCGGCGGCACGGAAGGAAAGGGCGGAGACTTCTTTTTCCAGTTCCTCCTTCAGGGCCTTCAGGGCGGCGATGTCACCGCTCAGGTCGGCAATCTCCGAGAGCTGACGGTCGATCGCTTCCTTGTCGGCCGCGGCCTGGGCCCGCATCTCCGAAAGCTCGGCCTGTGCCGACGCATAGTCGGCGCGCAGGCCCGATAGTTGCTGTTCCAGGTTGGCGCGGGCTTCCAGCGATGCGGACAGCTGATCGCGCAGGCTGTCGACGCCGAGTTGCAATTGCTCGTTCTCGGCCTTGGTCAGTGCCAGGACCTTCGACAATTCGCTCAGATCGGCTTCCAGCTCGCGCAGCGCCTTGTCGCGCCCCGATAGCGCCTGACCCAGGAAAAACTGTGCCAGCACGAAGATCAGCAGCAGGAAGATGATAACCATCAACAGCGTCGCCAGGGCATCGACGAAGCCCGGCCAGATGACGGTGGAACGGTGTTCGCGGCGGCTGATCGCGGCCATGCGGCGTGCCCCTAACTGCTGTCGCCGGTCGCGGCGATGGTCCGGGCTAGAAGACGAATCTCGCGGCGCAGCGCGTCGGTGATCTCGTTTCGGGTGAGGGCGCTCTCGTCGACCAGCCGCTGCATGTTCTTGTCGACGTTGCGCAGATGCGCCTGGACGGCTTCGTCGGCGTCGCCGTTACCGCCTTCCGCCTGCGCCAACCTTTCCAGGATCGGTTTCATTTCGACCTGGGTCTCGGCGAGGCGGCGCATGACCTGCTGTTCGGTCCGCATGTGATCGGTCAGCGTTTCCACCTTGTCGGCCAGTTCGCTCAGCGAATGATTGACCGCGTGCTTGCCTTCTTCGCTTCTGGAAATGATGACCTGCAGGTTCTCCAGGCTTTCGGCGGTCTGTTCCAGCAATGCCTGGACATAAGCAGGCACGCCTTGCTCGCCGTCGGCGCCGAGCGCGCCGCTGGAAAGCCGGGTGACGCTGGAGAGCCATTCCTCGAGCTCGTTGTAGAAACGGTTCTGGGCCTGGCTTGCCTGCAGATCGAGGAAGCCCAGCACAAGCGACCCGGCAAGGCCGAACAGCGACGACGAAAACGCCGTGCCCATCCCGTCGATCGGAGTCTCCAGCCCCTCTTTCAGGCGCTCGAAGATCGCCGCCGTCTCACCGCCGTTCACAGACAGGCCGCCAATCACCTCACCGATGGAGCTGACGGTTTCGAGCAGACCCCAGAACGTGCCGAGCAGGCCGAGAAAGATCAGCAGGCCGATATTATAGCGCGACAGGTCGCGGCTTTCGTCGAGCCTCGCCGCGATCCCGTCCAGGATCGAGCGCATGCTGAGCGCCGACAGGCTGAAGCGGCTGCCGCGCCGATCCGAAAGCATGGCGGCCATCGGCGCCAGCAATTTCGGACCATCGCTGCTTTCCGGCAGCCGGATCTGCAGGCCGGCATCTGTTTCCGCGAGCGTGTCCTGGAACCGCTCGAGCCACGAAACTTCCGGATAGAGGAGGCCGACTTGCCGGAAGTTGTAGAAGATACCGAGCACGAGGACGCCGACGATCAGGCCGTTCAGGGCGGCATTGGCCATGAACGCTTCGCGGAGCGGTTCGAACACGAAAAAGCAGGCGCCACCCACGGCGCCCAAAAACAAGATCATACGAAACAGGAAAGTCGTCGGACGTGTCATGCGTGTCCATCCTCAGGTCGGTCCGGACCCGGGGCGCGGGTCTTCTGGACGATTGGAAGACCCGGCATTAGGCCTCAGCGCTCAATGACGTTGACGTCGACGCGGTTCTGGGGCTCGTCCTCGCTCTTG
Organism: Rhodospirillales bacterium; assembly: GCA_965229805.1. Lineage (GTDB taxonomy): Bacteria > Pseudomonadota > Alphaproteobacteria > Rhodospirillales > Casp-alpha2 > UBA4479. The sequence goes on from CBDDJO010000001.1 coordinate 1,412,466, forward strand.
TCGCCGAGCGCCCTGACGTCGATGCGCGTCGAGCGGACGCCTTTCTCGATCAGGAAGGAACGTACTGAAAGAGCCCGCGATAGTGAAATGCGCCGCGCCTTGCTGGAGGTCAGGTCTTCGCCCGCGGCATAGGCCATGAGCTGGACGCGGGCGTTTTCGTTTGCGGAGAGTTTGCCAAGCACGCTTTCGAGCGCGCTTTGGCCGTCCGCGGAGAGTTTGGTGTCGTCGCCGTTGAAAACGACCTGCGTCGGGCCGTCGGCAGGCGTCGCGGTCGACGTCGAGGCCTGTTCAGGTGCTTTTTCTTTCTTGGGCGCCGGTGCGGCTGCTTGCTCGGTCGTTTTCGGCGCAGCCGGGGGGGCGGCGGATTCCGGCATCGGCGGCGGCGGTGGTGCCGAAGCGGTTTCAGGTGCCGGCGGAGGCGGCGGTGCCGAGGCGGTTTCGCTCTTTTTCTCGGGCGCCGGGGTCGGCGGCGGTGCTTTTTTCTCGGTCAGTTGCTTCGGTGCCGTTTCCGCCGGCTTCGGCGCTTCGGCGACCTTCGGCTTGGGCGCCGGTTCAGGCGCTTTCGGTGCCGCCGGCTTGGCCGCCATCTTCGGCGCCGCGCCCGGCTGTTTCAGTTTGACGGAGGAACTGCCCGCCGGCGCCGGGACGTGAAGCGTCGAACGCGGCATGGTCGGGCCCGGCATCCGCAGCCCGCTGCTGCCGCTTTCGCTGCTGCTCTGTGGGGCGTATCCGCTTGGCTGCTGTGGCGCCGACGAAACACTTTGCCCGCCGTTCAGGGCGCCCCAGTTGATGTAGACGTTGTCGGTTGCCGGCTGATACGAGGATGTCTGGGCGAGTGACGTGGACGAGGCCATGATCAACGCGGCGGCGGCAAAGCCGATGAAACCTGAATCGGCAATACGGGGTCGTCTGAAATCCTGTCGGCGGATCATAGTGCCTCCACTGCCCTGACGAAGTCACATGCTTGTGCATGCTGAATTATGGTCAGAGAAAATACCGGAGCCAAGGCCCGGCCTCAACCGCTTTACGCGTTTTTCGCCGCGCTCTTCAATAATTGCCTGAAATCGCGGTCAATGGAAGCATTGCTGGCAATAATGTCGCCGGTTTCAAGCATACGGTCGCGGCCGTCGAAATCGGTGACGATACCGCCGGCCTCGCGGACCAGCAGGATACCGGCGGCCATGTCCCAACTCGAAAGACCGCGCTCCCAGAACCCGTCGTAACGGCCGGCGGCCACGAATGCCAGATCCAGCGCCGCCGCGCCGAAGCGGCGGATGCCGGCGGACGCGCCCATCACGGCCTGAAGTTCGGTGACGAACGTTTCGTGACCGGAGCGGCCGAGAAACGGAATGCCGGTCGAGAACAGTGAGTCCTGGATGTGCGCCCGGCCCGAGACGCGGAGCCGGGAATCGCGCAGAAACGCGCCCTTGCCACGTTCGGCGTAATAGAGGTCGTCGGTGATCGGGTTATAGACCACGGCGGCTTCAATCCGTTTGTCGCGTTCAAGCGCCACGGAAACGGCGAAATGCGCGATGCCGTGCAGGAAGTTGGTGGTGCCGTCGAGCGGATCGATGATCCACTTGTTGGAGATATCGCTGCCTTCGATGACGCCGCTTTCCTCGACCTCGAAGCTGTAGGCGGGGCGCGCCTTCTGCAGTTCCTCGATAAGGATCTTTTCGGCCTTGGTATCGGCCTTGGTGACGAAATCCGCAGGGCCCTTGCGGGTCACCTGGAGGTTTTCGATCTCGCCGAAGTCGCGCCTGAGCGCCCGCCCCGCCTTTTGCGCGGCATTCACCATGATCGTCAGGAGCGGGGTCAGCCGGTTCGACATGCGTGTGGATCAGTCCTTCGCGCGCTCGACGTAGGTGCCCTCTCGGGTATCGACGACGATGCGGGTGCCGGCCTCGATGTGCGGCGGCACCAGTATCTTGACGCCATTATTCATGATCGCAGGCTTGTAGGACGACGATGCCGTCTGGCCTTTGACGACCGCGTCGGCTTCGGTGACCTCGAGGGTCACATGCTGCGGCAGTTCGACGCCGAGCGGCTCGCCTTCGAAGGTTTCGATCATCACGTTCATGCCGTCCTGCAGGTAGGCCACCGCGTGTTCGCCGACCATTTCCGAGGACAGCGCGACCTGCTCGAAGTTCTCACCGTTCATGAACGTGTGCATGTCGCCGTCCGAGAACAGGTATTGATGTTCCAATTGTTCAAGGCGCACGCGCTCGACTTTCTCCGACGAGCGGAAACGCTCGTTGAGCTTGGTGCCGTCGCGGATGTCCTTCAGTTCGACCTGAAGGTACGCGCCGCCCTTGCCTGGTTGCGTGTGTGCGATTTTCACGGCCCGCCAGAGGCGGTCCTGATGTTCGATGACCATCCCCGGACGGATGGCGTTGCCGTCGATCTTCATTGCGGTCTCGTCCTGAATCTTTGAAGTGCGGATTGAACCCGGCGCGGGTTCTAACAGGTCGCCGGGGGGCTTGCCACCGAAAACTTGCGGTCCTCGGCGGCTTAAGACGGCGGCAGGACGTTCGCGAATGCGCGTACGCCCGCTTCGGGGCCGTCAGGATGGTTCCAGATGCTGCCGATGACGGCGAGATAGTTGGCGCCCGCGTCTATCAGTTGCCCACAGTTTTCTGCCGTGATGCCGCCGATGGCAACGCACGGCACGACCGTCATCTGCGACCAGAATTCGAGGATCTCCGGCGTTGCGTGATGCTTGGCTTCCTTTGAGACGGAGGGGAAGAAGGCGCCGAAGGCGACGTAATCGGCCCCTCTGTCGCCGGCCTCGATCGCGAGATCGCGGCTGGCGTGACAAGTGACGCCGATGATGGCGTCGTCACCCAGCAACTGGCGCGCCTCGTCATAGCCGGTGTCCTGCTGGCCGATGTGCACGCCGTCGGCGCCGGTCGTGGCGGCGATGTCCGGCCGGTCGTTGACGATCAGCGGAATGCCGAAGCGGTGGCAGACCGGGGTCAGCGCATCGGCGGCGCGCTTGAATTCGTCGTCGCTCACGTCCTTGAGGCGCAGTTGTACCGCGCCGACGATCTTTGGTTCGGCGGCGATGGTGCGTTCCAGGTCGCTGGCGAAAGTGGCGGCCTCGATCCGGGGCGGGGTCAGGATATAGAGCTTGCAGGGCTCGTTCGTGGCTTGTTCGCTCATTGCTTGTCTTGTCCTTGCAGCCAGACGGCGAGGTTGGCGTTGCCGTTTGCCATGTCATAGGCGTCGAGCGGCGCGCCGTCCAGAACCGTGCCCGAGGTCATGTCACTCAGCTTGTCCAATACCTCCGCGTCGGCATCCAGGCGTATGTTCTCGCAGCCGTACCGGATCGCCTGAAGCGCCGGACCGGGATCGCTGCCGCAGTCGAGTACCACTGTGATGCCGTCCGGCGGATCATCGCCCAAAACCGCATCGATCATCTGCTTGAAGACTTCCGGTCCGATGGAAGCGGCGGCGCCCGGCGCGCTGATCAGCGTCACCGGGCGGCCGAATTCTCTTGCGGTGGCCACGGCGTCACGCGCGTGGCCGATGTTGTGGACGATCAGATAAGGCCCGCTGGGAGCGTCCATCCCGTTCCGACCGGCGTTAAAGACCGGCCATCACCTTGGCGGTGTCCGGCATGCGGTTCGAGAAACCCCACTCGTTGTCGTACCAGCTCAGCACCCGTACGAGGTTGCCCTCGATCACCTGCGTCTGCGTGGCATCGAACGTCGAGCTGTTCTGGTTGTGATTGAAGTCGATGGAAACCAGCGGTTCGACGTTGTAGCCGAGCACGCCCTTGAGCGGACCTTCGGCGGCCGCCTTCATGGCTTCGTTGACTTCTTCCACCGTGGTATCGCGGCCGGCGACGATCTTGAGGTCGATCAGCGATACGTTCTGCGTCGGCACGCGGACCGAGGTGCCGTCGAGCTTGCCCTGCAGTTCCGGCAGCACCAGGCCGACGGCCTTGGCCGCGCCGGTCGATGTCGGGATCAGCGACGTCGATGCCGTGCGGGCGCGGCGCGGGTCGGAGTGCAGTGTATCGAGCGTCCGTTGATCGCCGGTGAAGGCGTGGATCGTCGTCATGAAACCTTTTTCGAGACCGACCAGGTCGTGCAGCACGTGCGCGACCGGAGCCAGGCAGTTGGTGGTGCACGATGCGTTGGAAACGACGGTGTCGTCGGCGGTCAGCGTTTCGTGATTGACGCCGTAGACGATGGTCTTGTCGACATCCTTGCCCGGCGCCGAGATCAGGACTTTTTTGGCGCCCGCGTCCAGATGTTTGCCGGCGCTTTCGCGGTCGACGAACAGTCCGGTGCATTCGAACGCCACGTCGACGCCCAGTTCGCCCCACGGCAGGTCGGCCGGATTACGTTCGGCGGTCACTTTCATCGGGCCCGACCCGACGTCGATAGTATCGCCGTCGACCTTGACTTCGCCCGGATACGGACCGTGCGTTGAATCGTAACGGAACAGGTGCGCATTCATGTCCACGGAACCGAGATCGTTGATTGCCACGACCTCCACGTCGTTGCGGCGGCTTTCCATGATGCCGCGCAGCACCAGACGACCAATCCGACCAAAACCGTTAATGGCAACGCGTACCGCCATCATTTCCTCCTGAGTTGGCCGCAGCCGGGAATGGCGCGGCGAAGTGGTTAATGCAGATATTTCGCGGGCAAAAAAACGGGTTTCCCGGGAAAGGTCAACGACTGTTTACTGTGACCATTCTGAGCCGTACGGCGGAAAGCCAAAAAACATCCGTAATCTCATAATTCTAGACGGAATTTTTGAGGTATTAATTGACCTTAATTGCCGGATGGGATTACGGTCGCGTCTGTTTATCTGGGATGTGCTCGAATTGGGGGGCAGTAGCGTTGTCGACTTCGACCATCGCCAAGGCGTCACGTGTGGAACGTGCTTTCGAGAGACTGGAAGCCGCGGTCGACCGGCTCGACGTTGCGCTGGTATCCCGGGGCGCGGGGGCCAGTGAAGGTGTCGACGATGAAGCCCTCGATCGTTTGCGCCAGGAAAACGCCGAATTGAAGGAACTCAACCGCGCCGCCGCCGACCGGCTTGCGAGCACGATTCAGCGCCTCGATTCCCTGATCGCCGAACCTACGGATTCATAATCATGGCGCAGGTCACCGTCACCATTAACGACCGCCGTTACAACGTTGCTTGCGATGACGGGCAGGAGGCGCATCTGACACGCCTCGGCGCCTATATCGACCGGCGCGTCGGCGAACTGGTGGCGGCGGTCGGGCAGATCGGCGATGCCAAGCTTCTGGTCATGGTGTCGCTGCTGATCGCCGACGAACTGTCCGACGCCTATGCCGAAATGGAAACGCTGAAATCCGGCGGCAAGGGCGCCGCCGCCGCCGCGGCGGCGGAGACCCGCATGGGCGAAAGCCTGGAAAAACTCTCCGAGCGCATCGAAAGCATTGCCGAGAGCCTTGAACGCTCCTAGGTTGGGGGTGACGGGCTGCGGGGTACGTCAGGCCTACGTTATCCCTGGGGCCTAAATCCACCGTAAGGGAGCTGTCCCTGCCGGTCCCCTGGGATCGGTATTCACGGCGCCCACCTGCAGTAGCAGGCCACGGAGGATCTCTCGGCCAACGGCTCAGGCGGCCCGTCGTCTTACATTTCCATAAGTCAGCCTGCCGGTCCCGTTTAGATGTCAGATCCCGCGATCCGCAAAGACCAAATGCGAAGTACCGCGGCGAAGCGGCGCAAGGAACTCTTCGCGGCGCATCCCGATGCCGGCGAAACGCTTGCGGCGCATGTCATGGCGTCGGCGGCGGTTCTTGGTCTTGGCGATGCGCCCAGGATCGTTTCAGCATTCTGGCCGATGGGCGCGGAGATCGACATGCGGCCGCTGTTGAGCGCCGTCGCCGGCGCCGGGCACATCACCGCGCTGCCGGTGGTGGAACGCAAGAACGCGCCACTGATCTTTCGCGCCTGGAAGCCTGGCGACGGCCTTGTGGACGGCGGGTTCGGCACATCAATTCCCGTGCCGGAAGCGAAAACCGTCATGCCCGAGGTGTTGTTCGTGCCGCTGCTGGCCTATGACGAGGAAGGCTTCCGGCTCGGTTACGGCGGCGGTTTTTATGATCGCACGCTCGAAAGACTGCGTGGCCAGTCGGACGAAATAACGGCCATAGGTGTTGCTTTTTCCGGTCAACGGGTGGACACCGTGCCGCGCGGTCCTTACGACCAGCCGCTCGACTGGGTCGCCAGCGAGGCCGGGCTGATGCGCATCGGTGCACAAGGAGTGTCATGAGAATTCTGATTATCGGCGACGTTGTGGGCAGTGCCGGACGGGCCGTGCTGAATGCTAACCTGCCGATGCTGCGCGAGAAGCTGAAGACGGACTTCGTCATCGTCAACGGCGAGAACGCGGCGCACGGTTTCGGAATTACCGGCAATATCTGTGACAGCTTCTACCAGGCCGGTGCGGACTGCATCACCACCGGCAATCACGTGTTCGACCAGCGCGACGTGATCGGACAGATGGAGCGCGACGAGAAGATACTGCGGCCGATCAACTATCCGCCCGACACGCCCGGCAAGGGATTCGGCATGTACAAGACCGAGAGCGGCAAGCGCATCCTCGTCGCCAACGTCATGTGCCGGTTGTTCATGGAACTGCTCGACGACCCGTTCCGTGCCCTCGATGAACTGTTGAAGCGCTACAAACTCGGCCGCGACGCCGACGCGATCGTTTTCGACGTGCACGGCGAAGCGACGAGCGAAAAGCAGGCCATCGGGCATTTCGTCGACGGCCGTGCGTCGGTCGTCGTCGGTACGCACACGCATGTACCGACCGCGGATACCTGGGTGCTGCCGGGCGGCACGGCGTATCAGTCAGATCTCGGCATGACGGGCGATTACGACTCGGTCATCGGCATGAAGAAGGATCTGTCCGTGCAACGCTTCATTTCCAAAGGGGACAAGATCCGGCTCGAACCGGCGACCGAGGACGGCACGATGTGCGGCTGCTTCGTCGTGTTGGACGATAAAACCGGCCTCGCCAAACGGATCGAGCCGTTGCGTGTCGGCGCCCGTCTGCCCGAGATTGTGCCCAAGGCCTGACGCCGGTTCATCGGCAAAAAACGGCGGTGCCGCCAAAATCTTGACATATTGCCCCCTGAAGATAATCCAGAAGGCTCGGCGCGGTATTCATTTGCCCGCCCCGATTGTAATATGGAGCGATTCGCGGCGCGCATCGGCGTGGCCGCGTTTGCAGATGTGAAAGAGACGGAATTACCAACCATGGCCGGCCATTCAAAATTCAAGAATATCATGCACCGCAAAGGTGCCCAGGACGCCAAGCGGGCAAAGGTTTTCGCCAAGCTCGGCAAGGAAATCGCCATCGCCGCGCGCGCCGGCGAGGACCCGGGGTTCAATCCGAGACTCAGGCTCGCGATCGCCAACGCCAAATCGCAGAACATGCCGAATGACAACATCAAGCGTGCGATTCAGCGTGGTATCGGCGGCGACGGCGATAACTACGAGGAAATCCGCTACGAGGGCTACGGCCCGGGCGGTGTCGCCATGATCGTCGAGGCGCTTTCGGACAACCGTAACCGGACCGCTTCCGAGGTTCGCGCCGCGTTCTCCAAGCACGGCGGCAATCTGGGTGAAACCGGCAGCGTTAATTTCATGTTCGAGCGGGTCGGCAGGATCTATTACCCGGCCGGCACCGCAAACGCCGACGAGATGTTCGAAGCGGCGCTTGAGGCCGGCGCCACCGATGTCGAAAGCGACGGCGACGGTCACGCTATTTCCTGCGACCCGGACGACTTCGCTGATGTGCGGGAAACGCTGGCCGAGAAGTTCGGTGATCCGGAAAGCGGTGAACTGGAGTGGAAGCCGCAGAACACCATCGAGGTGGACGCAGACACGGCGGGCACGCTGTTCAAGCTGATCGAAGTGCTCGAGGACAACGACGATGTACAAACGGTGTCGTCCAACTTCGACGTTTCCGACGAAATCATGGCGCAGCTTAGTGCCTGACGGGAGTATTACGTGCGGCTGATCGGTTTCGATCCGGGATTGCAGACGACGGGATGGGGTGTCATCGAGGCCGCCGGCAACCGTCTAAGTTATGTCGCCGACGGGCTCGTGACCACGTCGGCCAAGGCGTCTCTTTCGGAACGCCTCGTCGAACTCCATGCCGGGCTTAAGGAAGTGATCGCCGAGTACGCGCCGGAGGAGGCCGCGGTCGAGGAAACCTTCGTCAACAAGAACGCGGTTTCGACCCTCAAGCTCGGGCAGGCGCGCGGGATCGTGCTGCTGGTCCCGGCTGTTGCCGGCCTGCGCGTCGCCGAATACCTGCCGAACCTGGTCAAGAAGACGGTCGTCGGATCCGGCCACGCGCAAAAGGAACAGGTTCAGATGATGGTGAAGACGCTTCTGCCCGGCGCCCGGATCGCCGGCGCGGATGCCGCCGACGCGCTCGCTGTCGCCATCTGTCACGCGCACCATCGCGGCACCGCCGACAAGGTCAGGCAACTGGCCAAGGCGGCGCAATGATCGCAAGGCTCAAGGGCATTGTCGAAGACATCGGCGACGACTGGGCCGTCATCGACGTGAACGGCGTCGGTTACCTGGTGTTCGCGTCGGGCCGCACGCTTGGCCGTTTCGTCATCGGCGAAGCCACGGTCGTCTATATCGAGACCCACGTCCGCGAGGACCATATCCATCTTTACGGTTTCGCCGACACGCTGGAGCGGGACTGGTTCAAGCTGCTGACGACGGTGCAGGGTGTCGGCGCCAAGGCCGGGCTCGCCATCCAGAGCGTGTTGAGCAACGACGAGGTCAGTCGCGCCATCCTGTCCGGCGACAAGGCGGCGATCACGCGGGCCGCCGGCGTCGGGCCCAAGCTGGCGGCGCGGATCATCTCCGAACTCAAGGACAAGGTCGGCTCGATCACGCTCGGCCAGACGCTCAAGGCCGAAGTCGGCCACACCGCCGGTGCGTCTACCGGCGGCGCGCAGGGGGCCGTGTCCGATGCCGTGTCGGCGCTGGTCAATCTCGGTTACAGCCCGTCACAGGCTCTGGGCGTGGTCGCCGAGGCCGCCGGCGAGATCGGCGAGAACGCCGACGTCGGCGTGCTGATCAAGGCCGGGCTCACGAAACTGGCGCCGGCCGACCAGCGTGCGGGGGCACGGCGCTAGATGGCCGAGGGCGACCGCATCCTTGAGACCGAGAGCCTGCCCGGCGACAGCCAGGACGCGGCACTGCGCCCGCAGAAGCTGGACGATTTTGTCGGCCAGCCGCAGGTCCGGGCCAATCTCAAGGTTTTCGTCGAGGCGTCGATCAGCCGCGCCGAGCCGCTGGATCATGTACTGTTCTACGGTCCTCCGGGTCTCGGCAAGACGACCCTGGCCTCCATCGTCGCCAAGGAAATGGGCGTCGGATTCCGTGCGACGTCGGGTCCCGTGATCGCCAAGGCGGGCGATCTGGCGGCGATCCTGACCAACCTCGAGGCCGGCGACGTGCTGTTCATCGACGAAATCCACCGGCTTAACCCGGCGGTCGAGGAAATCCTCTATCCGGCGATGGAGGACTTCCAGCTCGATCTGATCATCGGCGAGGGACCGGCGGCGCGGTCCGTCCGTATCGATCTGCCGCGTTTCACACTGGTCGGCGCGACGACCCGCTCCGGGCTAATTACGACACCGCTCCGCGAGCGCTTCGGCATTCCGATGCGGCTCGAATTCTACGGCATCGACGATCTGCAGCACATTATCTCGCGCGGCGCCGGACTACTCGGCATGGACCTGACCAGCGACGGCGCCCGGGAAATCGCCAGGCGCGCCCGCGGCACGCCGCGCGTCGCCGGCAGGTTGCTGCGCCGCGTCCGCGATTTCGCTGCGGTGGATGGACAGTCGCCGGTCGACGCCAAGGCCGCCGACGCGGCGCTCAATCGTCTGGACGTCGACAAGCGCGGCCTGGATGCCATGGATCGGCGTTACCTGGGTTGCATCGCCGAGAACTACGGCGGCGGGCCGGTCGGTGTCGAGACGCTTGCGGCGGCCCTGTCCGAACAGCGCGACACCATCGAGGAGGTGATCGAGCCTTACCTGATCCAGCAGGGCTTGCTGATGCGTACGCCGCGCGGCCGGGCGCTGACCGGCGAGGGGTTCAAGCATCTGGGCCTGAAGGCGCCGACAAACCTGAGCCAGCTCGAATTGATCGCCGAGGATCCGGAGGGTGACGATGCCTGACGCCTCCAACGCACACGTTCACGTCATGCCGCTTCGGGTCTATTACGAGGACACGGACGCCGGTGGCATCGTCTATTACGCCAATTACCTGAAGTTCGCGGAACGCGCACGCACGGAACTGTTGCGCGCGAACGGCATTGAACATGCCGAACTGCTGACAACCGACAAGGTCGCGTTCGCCGTTCGGGAATGCCATGCCGACTATATCAAGCCGGCGCGGCTCGACGATCTTCTGGAAGTCCGCACGCGGGTGACCGAAGTGGGCGGCGCGACGCTCAGGATGCATCAGGATATCTGCCGAGACGACGATGTGCTGGTCGCGGTGCACGTGCGTCTCGCTTGCATGGACGTCACAAGTGGCGCACCGAAGCGGCTGCCGTCGGTGGTCCGGGAATGCCTGCGGAACATGCAGTTGACGACATGAGTTTCAAGGGACGAGCGGAGTAACGAATGGAAAATCAAGCAGTAGACGCCGCGATGATGGCGGGGTCGGTCGGTGCGGATCAGTTTGCGGCCATGTCGATGTTCCTGCGCGCCGATATCGTCGTGAAGTCGGTGATGGTGATGTTGGTGCTCGCATCGATCTGGTGCTGGGCGATCATCTTCGAGAAACTGCTGACCGTGCGTCGGCTCAACCGGCGCTCGGATGAATTCGAACAGGCGTTCTGGTCAGGTAAGTCGCTGGATGATCTGTTCGATCGGGTCGCCAGCAATCCACGTGATCCGATGGCCGCCGTGTTCTCGGCGGCGATGCGGGAATGGCGCCGGGTTTCCGGCAGCAGTTCTTCCGGTATCCGGGCCGGGCTTTCGGACCGTATCGACCGTGTCATGCAGATCACCGTGCACCGCGAAATGGACCGTGCCGAGAAGTACATGACGTTCCTGGCGACGACCGGTGCGACGGCGCCGTTCATCGGTCTGTTCGGCACCGTCTGGGGCATCATGCACAGCTTCCAGTCGATCGCGATTTCGTCGAACACATCGCTTGCCGTGGTTGCGCCGGGCATCGCCGAAGCGCTGTTCGCGACCGCGCTGGGGCTGTTGGCCGCGATCCCGGCAGTCGTCGCCTACAACAAACTGAGCCGCGACCTGGATCGTTACGCCGGCCGGCTCGAGAGTTTCGCCGGCGAGTTTTCCGCCATCCTGTCACGCGAGATGGACCACTAAGTCATGGCGATCACGACCGAACGCATGGGCGGCGCCAGCGGCCGTTTTGGGCGGCAGCGCCGCCGGCCGATGAGCGAGATCAACGTGACGCCGTTCGTGGACGTCATGCTGGTGCTGCTAATCATCTTCATGGTCACGGCGCCGCTGCTGACCGTCGGGGTCGAGATCAACCTGCCCGAGACCAAGGCGGGTGCGATCGCCGGGGAGGACGAACCGCTCGCGATCTCCATCGACACCGCGGGCCAGATTTATTTGCAGGATACGCAGGTGCCGCTGGAGACGCTGGTGCCCCGGCTGCGCGCCATTACCGGCGAGAACCGCGAACTGCGGATATTCGTGCGCGGCGATGCGGAGATCAATTACGGCCGTGTCATGGAAGTCATGGGTACCATCAACCGCGCCGGGTACCGGCGGGTCGCCCTGATCACACGCAGCGGCGAGAAGTCGGATGAGAAGGCCGACGACGAAAAGAGCAAAAAACCGCAATAACCCGAGAGCGAGGCACAGGCAGACCTGAGACCATGCGAACCGGAATTTTCTTCTCTGTTGCATTTCACGCGGGAATCATCGCGGTCAGTATGCTTGGGCTGCCGTTGATGTCGCCGCCTGAAGTGCTGGAAGAAACGCCTGTCTTCGTCGAATTGGTCGAAATCGACGAGATGCGTAATGCGCCGGCGCCGGCCCCTGAACCCGAACCGGAACCCGAAAAGGTACCGGAGCCGCCGCCACCGCCGCCGGTCGAAGAAGTGAAGCCGGAACCGGCGCCCGCGCCACCGCCGCCGGAGCCGAAACCTGAGCCCGAGATCGCGGCGCTGCCGCCCAAGCCGGAACCCGAGCCGAAAAAGGAACCCGAGCCCGAGCCCGAGCCTGAGCCTGAGCCGAAACCGGAAGCCAAACCGGAGCCTGAACCCGAGCCTGAACCCGAGCCTGAGCCTGAGCCTGAGCCGAAACCGGAAGCCAAACCCGAGCCGGAACCGAAGCCCGAGTCGCCGAAGCCGGCGGCCACCGCCGCGAAGGTCAAGAAGAAGCCGAAGCCGCCCGAGAAATTCGAGGTTGCGTCGCTGTTGAAGACCCTTGAGGAGATCAAGAAGACCAAACAGGTGGCACCGGAAGAGGATGAAAAGAAAGAGCAACCCAAGGCCGATTTTGCCGAGCAGATGCGCGCCGCGTTGAAGACCAGGTCGCCGCAGCAGAATGCCGACCCGTCGAAGAAGGTGACGATGACGGAGCTGGATGCCATGCGCCGAACAGTGATCAACCAGGTCGCGCCGTGCTGGAACATCAACCCGGGGTCCAAGGGGGCGGAGAATCTGGCCGTGCTGGTCCGCATGCAGATGAACCCGGACGGCAGCGTGCAGTCGGCGTCCATCGAGGATCAGGCGCGCTATTTCTCGGAACCGTTTTTCCAGTCCGCCGCCGACGCGGCGAAGCGCGCCGTATTGAATCCGCGCTGCAATCCCATCAAACTGCCGCCTGACAAATATCAGGTATGGCGGGAAATTGTGATCAACTTCGACCCGAGAGAGCTACTGTAAGGAGCTTCCATGTCAGTCCCTTCGATGATGCGAAACGCGATACCCGTCCTGCTTGCGGTCCTTCTGGTGGCCGGCGCGGCGCGTGCCGAACTGCGCGTCGATATCACACAGGGCAAGGCCGAGCCGCTACCCATTGCCGTCACGGACTTCATCGGTGCCAGCGGCGAGGAGGCGCGTTTTGGCCGCGATATCGCAGGCGTCATATCCGCCGACCTGCAGCGCTCGGGTCTTTTCAAACCGATCGACAAACGTGCGTTCATCCAGACCGAGGTCGCGCTGAGCACGGTGCCGCGTTTTGGTGATTGGCGTATCATCAACGCACAGGCACTGGTGCAGGGACGGGCAGAGCTGGTGCCGGACGGTCGTCTCAGGGTCGAATTCCGCCTCTGGGACGTGTTCGCCGAACAGCAGATGGTTGGACTCGCGTATTTCACGGTGCCGGATAACTGGCGCCGCGTCGCGCACATCATCGCCGATGCGATCTACAAGCGCATCACCGGCGAGGACGGATACTTCGACACCCGGATCGTTTATATCGCGGAAAGCGGTCCCGAGCGCCGCCGTGTGAAACGACTCGCGATCATGGATCAGGACGGCGCCAATCATCGATTCCTGACGGACGGTTCCGAACTCGTGCTCACGCCGCGGTTCTCGCCGACACTTCAGGAAATCACGTACCTCAGCTACCGCGGCAACACGCCCCGGGTCTATATCTTCAACATCGATACCGGGCGTCAGGAGTTGCTCGGCGATTTTCCGGGGATGACGTTCGCCCCGCGCTTTTCGCCGGACGGCCAAAAAGTCATCATGAGCATGTCGGAGAACGGCGCCACCAACATCTATGAAATGGACCTTCGAACGCGTCAGTCCCGCCAGTTGACGCGTACCGGCGCCATCGACACGTCGCCAAGCTATGCCCCCGACGGCAGTCAGGTCGTATTCAACTCCGACCGCGGCGGCGCACAGCAGCTTTACGTGATGGATAGCGAAGGCCAGGACGTGCACCGAATCAGCTTCGGCAAGGGCCGTTACGCGACGCCCGTTTGGTCGCCGCGCGGCGATCTGATCGCCTTCACCAAGATTTCGGGCGGTAAGTTCTATATCGGTGTCATGAGGCCCGACGGCTCGGGAGAGCGTCTTTTGGCCGAGGATTATCTTGTCGAGGCACCGACCTGGTCGCCGAACGGCCGTGTGCTGATGTTCTTCCGGCAGTCGAAAAACGGCGAGAATGTCACGGATCCCCGGCTTTATTCGATCGACCTGACCGGCTACAACGAGCGCGAGATCGTCACGCCCGTGGCCGCCTCCGATCCGGCGTGGTCTCCGCTGATCCCGTGAAACCACGAAAATGCATCCCGCAGTGCGGAAAAGGATGATTCTGAAACCGTCGCAAAACGAGGTGTTTTCCAAAAAAGGGCTTGGAATCAAGCGCGTCACTCTTTAAAGATACCACCAACCGGCGTTTTTGCGGACGCGCGTGTTACTTTGTGCCGATTTGTCGGCGATTGGGTTTATGAGATATCACCCGTTGAGGAGTATTTCCTATGCGTTTCAAATTTTTAAGTGTGCTGGCCGCGGTTGCATTGCTCGCAGCGTGCGAAACAGCGCCGGAATCGAGTGGTAACGCCCAGTCGTCCGGCGCCTCGTCGTCGACGTCGAGTTCCGGTAGCAGCACGACGTCAGCCGTTCAGATTGAGGGCGGCAGCCAGGAAGATCTGGTCGTCAATGTCGGCGACCGCGTCTTCTTCGCCTTCGACAGCTCGGAGCTGACAGCCGAAGCCCGCGCCTCGCTGGAGAAGCAGGCCGCGTGGATGAAGAAGTTCGGCGGCGTCCGGGTCACCGTTGAAGGTCACTGCGACGAACGCGGCACGCGTGAGTACAACCTCGCCCTTGGCGAGCGCCGTGCTAACGCCGCCAAGGATTACCTTGTCGCGCTCGGGATCAACCCGGCCCGCGTCAAGACGATTTCCTACGGCAAGGAACGTCCGGCTGCGCTGGGTCACAACGAAACCGCCTGGGCGCAAAACCGCCGCTCTGTCACGGTTGTCGACAGCACCGGCAGCTGATCTTTCACCGGATCGAGTTTCATTAAGGCGCTTGCTCGCCGGTTTACACCGGATGGGCAAGCGCCTTAATTTTGCCTAATATATGCGGGAGGTTGCCCGCTCGGGCGGCGCTCTTGCGGGCGCCGCGATAGGTATTGAAAAGGACGGACCGGAGAGAGCGATGACGTTTCGAAGCTCATGGTGCGGTGTGGTTGTATGTGCCGCGATCTTGATGACGGCGATGCCGCTACAGGCCCAGGATACACAAGCCTTGCTGGACCGTATCGAACGTCTGGAGCGCGATATCAGAACGCTCAACGTGCAGATCGCCCGTGGCAATTCGGGCGGCGGTTCCGGTTCGGGCACGGGTGCGGCGGCATCCGGCAACGGCGATCCGGCGTATGCCCGTCTGAATGTCCGCGTGTCGCAGATGGAAAACGATCTGCGCGGCGTAACCGGCCGCATCGAGGAACTCTCCCATCAGGTCGGCCAGGTCTCGCAGCAACTCGACAAGCTGGTGGCGGACGTGGATTTCCGGTTGAAACAACTGGAGCAGGGCAGCGCCACATCGGGTATGCAGCAGCCGATGCAGCAGCGTGGCAACGCCCCGGCTTCGACGTCGGCCAATGCCGCCGCGAACACCGGCACGCCGCAGGCGCAAGACCAAGGCGGTGGCGCGCAAACGCTGGGCACGCTGAACGAAACCGACCTGAACAATCCGCAACAGCAGCAGAACAACAATACCGCGCCGCCCGCCGGTGGGCAGGGCGAAGCTGACGCGTTGCTGGCGCAATTAACGGGTGACGCACCCGCGAATACACCGTCGCAAGCGCAGGGTCAGGCGTCAGGTGGTGAGCCGGCGTCTGCGGCCGCCCCCAAGTCGGCACCGGCCCCGGCGAGCGTCGATGCCGGGTCGGCGCAACCGAGTGCGCCCGCCACTCAAACGGCGGCGCTGCCGGATGGAACGCCGCGCGAGAAGTACATGCATGCTTTCGGGCTCCTGCGCCAGGGCAAGTATGACATGGCCGCGTCCTCGCTCAGGCAGTTCATCGAGGAGCACGGAGACGACAAGCTTGCCAGCAATGCGCGCTATTGGCTCGGTGAAACCTATTACGTCCGAGGGTCCTTCGTGGAAGCGGCGGAAACGTTTCTTGAGGGCTATCAGACCGCACCGGAAGGTCCAAAGGCGCCCGATGCGCTGTTGAAACTCGGCATGTCGCTCTCCAGCCTCGATAAGAAAAACGAGGCGTGTGCCGCATTCCAGAAACTGCGCAACGACTATCCCGACGCGCCGGCGGGTCTGAAAAGCACGCTGCAGCGGGAATGGCAGAAGAACGGCTGCGTGTAAGCAGCCGACGTTACCATGACCAACGCCGGGCCGACCGCACCGATTACGGCTGAAGAATTCGCGTCGGCGATGCAGGCGTTCGTGCCGTTTGAGCGCGCGCCGCATATTGCCGCTGCCGTGTCCGGCGGCGCCGACAGCATGGCGCTGGCGCTTCTGACGGATGCCTGGGCCCGCGCCCATGGCGGTACCGCTACGGCGCTTATCATAGATCACGGCCTGAGACCGGAATCCGCCGCCGAGGCAGGGCAGACGGCGTCGCGGCTGGCCGCGCGCGGAATCCGTTCCGAGATTCTGGTCTGGCGGGGCGGCAAGCCGAAAACCGGCGTTCAGGCGGCGGCACGACAGGCGCGTTATGAATTGCTCGACGACTGGTGCCGTTGGCACGGCGTCCTTCACCTCGCGGTGGCGCATCACGCCGGAGATCAGATGGAAACCTTCATGATGCGGCTCAGGCGCGGTAGCGGGCCGGACGGTCTGGCGGCAATGGCGCCGGTCCGTGAACTGGGTGCCTGTCGCCTGTTGCGGCCCGTGCTTCAATTTCCCAAGGCCCGGCTCGAGGCGACGTTGACGTCGGCGGGCGTCGCGTGGGTCGAGGATCCGTCGAACAGGGATCCAAAATATGCACGCACGGTCATTCGCTGTGAACTCGCGGCAACGGCTGTCGACCGGGACGAGATCGGGATCGCGACGCACCGTTTCGCGCGTGCGCGGCACGCGCTGGAAGCGGTTACCGCCGAATGGTTGGCACGCCATGCGGCACTCGATCCCGCCGGGTATCTGACGTTTCCGCGGAACGCGTGGCACGTTGCCGCTGACGAAGTCCGGCTTCGCGTGTTATCGCGGGCGGTACGCGCCATCGGCGGCAAGGCCTATGCGCCCGATCTCAGGGCGCTGGAACGGCTCGCGGCGAAGCTCGAGGGCGGGCAGGGGGCGACCCTTGGCCTTGCCCGTTTCGATGCCGCACCGGACAGGATCGGGGTTTACCGTGAGGCCCGGCACCTGCCGCCGCCATGTGTGCTCGGAGCAGGGGGCAGCCGCTGGGATGACCGCTTTGCGGTCTCGGTCCCGGCGCAAAAAGCCGGTGTTGCCGTATTGTCTTGGTCCGCCGCTCTTGCCGGAAACTGGCCCAAACGCGAGCGCCCGGGATGGTATGCCGCGTTGCCCGCCAAGGTCCGGGCGGGTTTGCCCGTGTTTCGAGCTGACGGCGGTTATTTCGTCCGGAACCCCGGTGATCCTAAAAATAATGGTATTTCCGTCCGGTTTGCGCCACAAATGCCGCTGTCCGGCAGCGGATTTTCCGTTGCGTAAGCGCCGAAAACCACTATCTCTAGAAGGAGATGTGCGGCACCCTGACAATGCCGGCAGCCACCCATGCCCGGACCGGTTCTGAAATGACATGTAACGGCGGCCCCGAAAAGGAAGTAACCCCGTGAATTTTTCGAAGAATATTGCCCTTTGGATCATCATCGGCCTGCTTGTGCTGGCGCTTTTCAACCTGTTTCAGGGAACCGCGCAACGGCCTGGCATGAACGAGATGGCGTTCTCCGACTTCCTCGCCCGCGTCGAAAGCGGCGACGTCAAGAGCGTTACCATCAAGGGCAACCAGATACACGGCCAATACCAGTCGGGCGGGGCCTTCCAGACCTATACGCCGGATGACCCGCAGCTCGTGCAGCGGCTCAAGGATCAGGGTGTGACGATCCGCGCCGAACCTTCCGACGATGGTTCGCCGACACTCTGGGGCGTGCTGATTTCATGGTTCCCGATGCTGCTTCTGATCGGCGTCTGGATTTTCTTCATGCGCCAGATGCAGTCCGGCGGCGGCAAGGCGATGGGCTTCGGCAAGTCCAAGGCCAAGCTGCTGACCGAAAAACAGGGCCGCGTCACCTTCGATGACGTCGCCGGGATCGACGAGGCCAAGCAGGAGCTCGAGGAAATCGTCGAGTTCCTGAAGGACCCGCAGAAATTCCAGCGCCTCGGCGGACGCATTCCAAAGGGCTGCCTGCTCGTCGGCCCGCCGGGTACCGGTAAGACGTTGACGGCGCGCGCCGTCGCCGGCGAGGCGAACGTGCCGTTCTTCACCATTTCCGGTTCGGACTTCGTCGAGATGTTCGTCGGTGTCGGCGCATCGCGTGTCCGCGACATGTTCGAGCAGGGCAAGAAGAACGCGCCCTGCATCATCTTCATAGACGAAATCGATGCTGTCGGCCGCCATCGCGGCGCCGGGCTCGGCGGCGGTAACGACGAACGCGAACAGACGCTCAACCAGTTGCTGGTCGAGATGGACGGTTTCGAGGCTAACGAGGGCGTGATCCTCATTGCGGCGACCAACCGTCCCGACGTGCTTGATCCGGCGCTGCTGCGTCCGGGCCGGTTCGACCGCCAGATCGTGGTGCCGAACCCGGATATCCTCGGCCGCGAAAAAATCCTCAAGGTGCATATGCGCAAGGTGCCGCTGGCGCCTGACGTCGATCCGCACGTGATCGCCCGCGGCACGCCCGGGTTCTCCGGCGCCGATCTCGCCAACCTTGTGAACGAGGCGGCGTTGCTGGCCGCGCGTAAGTCCAAGCGCGTCGTCACCATGGATGATTTTGAGGATGCCAAGGACAAGGTCATGATGGGTGCGGAGCGCCGTTCCATGGTCATGACCGAGGACGAGAAAAAACTGACCGCCTATCACGAGGCCGGTCACGCGCTCGTCAGTCTGCACATGCCGAAGACCGATCCGCTGCACAAGGTGACGATCATTCCGCGCGGTCGTGCGCTGGGCGTCACCATGAACCTGCCGGAGCGGGATCAACTCAGCCAGTCCGAGCGCCAGTTGCTGTCGCGTCTCGCCGTGATGTACGGCGGCCGGATCGCCGAGGAGATCATTTTCGGCAAAGAGAACATCACCACCGGCGCCGGCAACGATATCCAGCAGGCGACGGGGCTGGCGCGCCGCATGGTTACCGAGTTCGGGTTCTCCGACAAGCTCGGCCGCCTGCGTTACGCGGATAACGAGGAAGAGGTTTTCCTTGGGCACTCCGTCGCGCGCCAGAAGCACGTTTCCGATGCTACCGCGAAGCTGATCGACGAGGAAGTGCGCCGCCTGATCGAGGAGGCGGAGCAGAACGCCCGCCATATCCTGACCGAGCATCGCGACGAACTTGAAATCATCTCCAACGGGCTGCTCGAGTTCGAGACCCTCAGTGGCGACGAGGTTCATGCGTTGCTGCGTGGCGAGGATATCCATCGCGATCACGGTGACGGGGGCGCGGGCGCCGATACGCCGCGGCGTACGTCGATCCCGACCGGCGGCAAGACGCGGCCCAAGAAGGGGCCCGGCGGCGCCGGCAGCATCGATCCCGAACCGCAACCCGGGCAGTGATTTGCTGATGTGACCTCTTCCTCCGGGAAGAGGATGCCGCGAAACGCCGGGTGGGGGGACACGGCCCATGCCTGAATATCTGACATTCGCCGGCCTGACGCTGGACAAGCCGCGCTTGATGGGCGTGGTCAACGTGACACCGGACAGCTTTTCCGACGGCGGCGATTTTCTCGATGCACGGGTTGCCATCGATCACGGCAAGAAGCTGGTCGACGATGGTGCCGATATCCTCGATATCGGCGGCGAGTCGACCCGACCCGGTTCCAAGCCGATCTCTCTGGACGAGGAATGCGGCCGCATCCTGCCGGTCATCGACGGCCTGGCCGATATGGGCGTGCCGATCTCCGTCGATACGCGCCACGCCGATGTGATGCGCCGCGCCATCGATGCCGGCGCCGGCATCGTTAACGACGTAACGGCGCTGACCGGCGATCCGGACAGCATCGAGGTCTGTGCCGAGGCAGGCGTCGACGTCGCGCTCATGCACATGCAGGGCACGCCCGAGACGATGCAGGACAATCCCTCCTACGAGGACGCGGCACTCGATATCGTCGATTACATGCAGGAACGGCTCGACGCGCTGGAAGCCGCCGGTATCGCACGCAACAAGGTCTGCGTCGACCCGGGCGTCGGTTTCGGCAAGAACCTGGCTCACAACCTGCGCATTCTGTCCGCCATCGATGCGTTTCATGAACTCGGCGTGCCGGTGATGCTGGGCGTGTCCCGGAAAAGCTTCATTTCGAAAATCGATCGGGACGTGCCGGCGAAGGACCGGGTTGCCGGTTCCATCGCCGCCGCGATCGCTGCCTGGGACCGGGGCGTGCAACTGTTTCGGGTACACGACGTGGCGGAAACGCGCCAGGCCCTGGCGGTGTGGCAGGCCATAGAGGACACCGAGGAATACTAAGCCATGTCGATGCTGCCGACCGGATTTCCGTCATAAACCCTTCGGAAACCCTTTTCATTGCATAATTTTCGATTATGACTTGGGGATGACGGAGCCTGATTGAGACATGGACGGGTCAAGGATGACACGCAAGTACTTCGGCACGGACGGTATCCGGGGCAGGGCCAATGCCCACCCGATGACGGCCGAGGTGGCGCTCAAGCTTGGTATGGCGGCGGCGTTGCAGTTCCGACGTGGCAATTACCGTCACCGCGTGGTGATCGGTAAGGATACCCGGCTGTCGGGCTACATGATAGAGCCAGCGCTGACATCCGGGTTCGTGTCGATGGGCATGGACGTGGTGCTGGTCGGCCCGATGCCGACGCCGGCGGTGGCGATGCTGACCCGCTCGCTCCGCGCCGACCTGGGTGTCATGATCTCGGCGTCCCACAACCCGTTTGAGGATAACGGGATTAAATTGTTCGGACCCGACGGATACAAACTTTCCGACGCGGTCGAATTCGAGATCGAGGCCAAGATGGACGGCGATCTTGCCGCCGACCTGGAACCCGCCGAGATGCTCGGCCGGGCGCGGCGTCTCGAGGACGCGCGCGGGCGCTATACCGAATACGTGAAACAGACTTTCCCGCGCGGCCTCCGGCTCGACGGGTTGCGGATCGCCATCGATTGCGCTAACGGCGCCGCCTACAAGGTCGCCCCCGAGGTGCTCTGGGAACTGGGCGCCGACATCACCACCATCGGTGTTTCACCGGACGGGACCAATATCAACAAGGACTGCGGCTCCACCAATTTGGATGCCCTGCAGACGCAGACCATCGCCGCCGGTGCCGACATCGGGCTCGCCCTAGACGGCGATGCCGACCGGCTGATCGTCTGCGACCAGAACGGCCGCGTCATCGACGGCGACCAGATCATGGCGTTGATTGCCGAGGACTGGCATCTGACCGGACGGCTCGACGGTGGCGGGATCGTCGCCACGGTCATGTCGAACCTGGGGTTGGAGCGGTTCCTGAACGGTCACGGGCTGGATCTGAAGCGCACGCCGGTCGGTGACCGCTACGTCGCCGAGGCAATGCGGGCGGAGGCGTACAATCTCGGCGGTGAGCAGTCCGGCCATCTGATTTTCGACGACTACGCGACCACCGGTGATGGCCTGATCGCGGCATTGCAGGTACTGGCGGTGCTGGTGAATACCGGCAAGCCGGCCAGCGAGATTTGCGACAAGTTCGAGGCGTTGCCACAGCTTCTCAAGAACGTGCGGTTCAACGGCGGCGCGCCGCTGGAAACCGACACGGTTCGGAAAGCCATTACCGATGCCGAGGACAAGCTTAGTGGCAACGGCCGGCTCCTGATCCGCAAATCCGGCACCGAGCCGCTGATCCGCGTCATGGCGGAAGGGGAAGACCCGGTGCTCATCGAAACCGTGGTCGACGGCATCTGCCAGGCAATCTCGAAACAGGCTTGAAGGATACAGGCATGGCCGACATGAAAGGCCGGGTCCTGATCATCGCCGGCTCAGACAGCGGCGGCGGCGCCGGTATCCAGGCGGATATCAAGGCGGTGACGGCGCTCGGTGGCTTCGCGATGACGGCGATTACCGCGCTCACTGCACAGAATACGCAAGGCGTGCACGGTATCCATGATGTGCCCGACGACTTCGTCGCCGAACAGATACGCGTCGTGCTGGACGACATCGGCGCCGACTGCATTAAGCTCGGCATGCTGCACCGTCCGGAAATCATCGAGACCGTGGTCTCGGCGCTCGAGGAACTGGCGCCGGGCGTGCCGGTCGTGGCCGACCCGGTGATGGTCGCCAAGGGCGGTGCGTCGCTCCTGGCCGAGGCCGCGCAGGACGCTTTGAAAGCTCGCGTGCTGCCGGCGGCGACGCTGATCACCCCCAACATCCCGGAAGCCGAGGTGCTGACCGGTCATGATATCCGGACCGCCGACGACATGCCCGCCGCGGCGGACGCGTTGCTGGCGATGGGACCGAACGCAGTGTTGCTCAAGGGTGGACATCTGCAGGGTACGGATACGCTGACGGACTTGCTGGCGATGCAGGACGGCAGCCGCACGTTCGAGGCGCGGCGGATTGACACCCCGAACACGCACGGTACCGGCTGTACATTAGCCTCCGCTGTCGCTTGCGGCATCGCGCAGGGCATGTCGCTCGCCGATGCGGTCGGGCGGGCCCATGCCTACGTGTTGGAAGCGATCCGCACCAATCCCGGATTCGGCACCGGTCACGGGCCGCTCAACCACGCACATACGGTTCGGGATTTCGGCGCTTAGGCGATCACCTGCGCCGGCGCAGCCGGACCGCTCAGAATATCACGGATGGTTTCGACCCCTTCGCGTACCTCGTCGCGGGTGCGGCAACTGCCGACGCAGACCCGGATGGCGTGCGGTGCAGGTTGCCGTCCGACGACGAACGCGTCCCCGGTCAGGAAGTAAACGCCCTTGCGCATCGCCTGATCGCGCAACACGTCGGCACGCCAGGGGTCGGGCAGTTCCAGCCATATCTGATAACTGTGCTTGTGACCGCGCAAACTGAACCCGTCGAGCACTTCGGCGGCGATCTTCATGCGGGCCTCGGCCTCGGCGCGCTGCCACTTGATCATTTCGTCGCCCGTGCCGTCGCGCAACCAGCGCATTGCGATCTCGGCCATCATCGGCGGGGTCATCCAGCTCGACATGCGGGCCACGGCGCGGATCGCGTCGGTGGCGCCGGGCGGTGTCGCGATGTAGCCGATGCGGAGGCCGGGCGACATCGCCTTGGAAAGCCCGGTCGCATAGATCACGTGATCCGGCGCGTAGGCAGCCAGCGCCGGTGCCCGCTCGGCCGGCAGGAAGCCCCAGATATCATCCTCGATGGTCAGCAGGTTGTGGCGAGTGATGATCTTGGCGATATCGCGGCGCCGCTGGTCGGACATGACCGCGGTCGTCGGGTTCTGCACCGTCGGCACGAAGTAAGCGCAGCGCGGCCGGTATGCGAGGATTGCCGCTTCCAGCGCATCGGGGACGACGCCTTCGTCGTCGATATCGACCGGGGCCAGCTTGATGCCGAGTTGTGCGGCGATATGAATGATGCCGGGGTAGGTGATGTTTTCGACCAGCATCGTATCGCCGGGCCGGGCCAGCGCCATCGCCGCGACAAGGATCGCGTGCTGCGTGCCGTTGGTGAGGGTCAGGCAATCGATGTTCGTCTCGACGCCGGTCCGCGCCACCCAGTCGACACCGGCCTGCCGGTGCCGGGCCAGACCCGAATGTGCCTGATAGTCCATCAGTTCGCCGCACGCCGCCGGGTCGTCGGAAATTTCGCGAATGGTCTTGGAGAGATAGATGCCGCCGTCGCCCAACGGCGGCACGGCCATCGACAGGTTGATGCCGTTGTCGCGCTGGCCGCCGAACGCGAAGGCACGTGGCGCCTGCGGCTGGGGATATCGGCCGTTGCCCTTGATATAAGTGCCGCGCCCGACCTCGCCACCGACGAGGCCGCGTCGCTCCGCTTCCTGATAGGCGCGGGACACGGTGCCGAGCGTCACGCCCAGATCGTAGGCGAGGTTGCGCATCGGCGGCAGCTTGGTGTCCGGCGTCAGCTCGCCCTCCTGGATCGCGTCGTCGATGGCGTCGGCAATCCGCAGGTATTTCGCGCCCTTGCGATGGTCGATGTCTGGCAGCCAAGTTGTCATGAGAACAATGTTATGATTGTACCCAAACAAGAGTCAATATAATAGATACAATGTGCTTGAGATAAAGGAATCAAAGCCATGAAGAACGTAAATTGTGATGGTACAATCCAGTCGGAAAACTGGTCGATCGAGAACAATGGATGGCGGGCGCTGCGGCGTGTCGCCCCGGCGCTGGCCGCTGCCGCGATGGCCCATTTCGAGACCATGTGCGAGTGGCAACGCCGTTACGAGATGCGGGCCAAAATGGCACGGATGGATGGCCGCATGCTGGACGACGTCGGATTGACGCGGACGCAGGTCGACGCGGAAGCGGCCAAGCCGTTCTGGAAAGACTGAATTGCCGCTCCGGTGCGGGAAACGGCATTGAATATGGGGGCTCAATGGCGTCTCATCACGCCATGACGGCGACGACGCATTCGGATCAGGTGCCGGCGGCGGCCTTCGGGCTCGCCGCCTTTGCCGTCTTTTCGTGGGGCATCACGCCGGCGATCACCGCGTTTCAGGTGACTGAGATTCCGGCCCTGCAGGCGGGGATCATGCGCTCGCTGTTCGCGGTGCCGGCGGCGGTTGCGTTCATTGCGTTCCTGCGCCTTAAGACGCCGTCGGACAGGGCGACCTGGGGCTGGCTGCTACTGGCCGGGTTCGCGGCGTTCTGTGGATTTCCGATCCTGTTCACGCTCGGTGTCTCGCGGACGGCGACGTCACATGCGGCGCTGATTTTGGCCTGTATGCCTGTGGTCTCCGGCGCGATGGCGGCAATGCTGGACCGGCGCATGCCGCGCGCCGGCTGGTTTGCCGGTGCCGCGGTGGCGCTTCTCGGCGAGACGATCCTGATCACGTCCCGCGACAGTACCGGCGTTGCGACGCTGGAAGGCGACATACTAGTGATCGCCGCCGCGGTGATTTCCGGCGCTGGCTACGTTGCCGGCAGCCGCGCGACGGCCAAGATCGGCACCTGGTCGACGACGTTCTGGGGTGTCGCCATCGCCGGCACGGCGCAGGTGCCGCTGCTGATCTGGATCGCGCACGATTTCGCTTGGGGCCAATTGACCTGGGTCGGTTGGTCGTCGACGCTCTATCTCGTGCTGTTTTCGACCGTGCTTGCCTATGCCGCGTGGTACTGGGCGCTCAATCACGGCTCGGTCGTCAGGATCGCGCCGATCCAGTTCGGCCAGCCGGTGGTCAGCCTGGTTTTCGCCGTTGTTCTGTTGAGCGAACCGATCACCCTGCCGATCATGGTTTCGACGGCGCTGATCATCGGCGGCATCGTGCTGGCAAGCAGGGCGCAACGTCCGCCGCCGATTCAAGGAGGGAAATGACATGCCGGTCATACCGCTGAAGGATATCGAGACCGCCGCCGACATCGTCTACCGGCACATGCGGCCGACACCGGAAATATCGTGGCCGCTTCTCAACGAGCGGGCCGGTGCGGAAGTGATCGTCAAACACGAGAATCACACCCCGATCGGCGCCTTCAAGGTGCGGGGTGGTCTGAACTACATGACGCGCCTGAAGGAAGCCGAGCCCGACTGTCCCGGCGTGATCACGGCGACGCGCGGTAACCACGGCCAATCCGTATCCCGCGCCGCGACGGCGGTCGGGCTCCGCTCGGTCATCTATGTGCCGCAGGGTAACAACCCGGAGAAGAACGCGGCCATGCGCGCGTTCGGCGCCGAATTGATGGTGCACGGTGAGGACTTCCAGGAAAGCCGCGAGGAGGCGGCCCGCGTCGGCGAAGCGGAGGGGCTGCACATGATCCCGCCGTTTCATCCCAACCTTGTTGCCGGTGTCGGCACCTATGCGTTGGAATTCCTGCAGGCGCACCCGGATCTGGACACGGTCTACGTGCCGGTCGGCATGGGATCGGGGATTTGCGGCCTGATCTCGGCAAGGGACGGTTTGGGCCTCAAGACCAGGATCGTCGGTATCGTCGCCGACCGGGCGCCGGCCTATGCGCTGTCGTTCGAGGCCGGCAAACCCGTCAACACCAACGACGCCGCTACCTTCGCCGATGGGGTCGCCTGCCGCAGTCCCGACCCGCAGGCGGTCGAGATCATCAACGCCGGCGCCGAGCGGATCGTGCGATTGGGTGAGGACGAGTTCCGCGCTGCCATGCGGGCCTATTTTTTCGATACGCACAACATCGCCGAGGGCGCGGGGGCCGGGCCCCTGGCGGGCCTGTTGCAGGAAAAGGACAAAATGGCCGGCAGGAAGGTCGGCGTGATCCTGTCCGGCGGCAATGCCGATAAGGCGCAGTTCCTCGAGGCGATGGCTGGTGCTGAGCGCTAGGATGTAGTTTGGTATCGTCATCCCCGCGACGGCGGGGATCCAAATGTCGGTAAAGTTGGGCTCCCGCCTTCGCGGGAGTGACGATTTTAGATGGAATAATGATCGATAGTTACTTAAAGACCGGAAGATAACCTATGACCGAAGAACTGTTCCGTGAAGATTCTTACCTGAAGACCTGTGAGGCGATCGTCGTTGCCGTCGACGGGAACGGCATCGAACTCGACCGCACTGTCTTCTATCCCATGGGCGGCGGTCAGCCGGGCGACAGAGGCGTGTTCAGGACCACCGACGGCCGCGAGATCGCGATCACCGATACCCGCAAGGACCGGGAGTCCGGCAAACATCTGCACATTCCGGCGGAAGACGCGCCGGCGCTCGCCGCGGGCGATACCGTAGCCTGCGAGATCGACTGGGGTCGGCGCTACAAGTTGATGCGCATGCATTCGGCGCTGCATCTTCTGTGCGCGGCCATCGAAGGTGGCGTCACCGGCGGTCAGATCGGCGAGGAGAAAAGCCGGTTGGACTTCGATCTCGAGAATACCGATCTCGACAAGGAGGCGATCCAGGCCAGACTGAACGAACTGGTCACGGCCGGTCATGCGATGGGCCACCGCTGGATCACCGACGCGGAGATGGAGGCCAATGCCGACCTTGTCCGCACCATGTCCGTGAAGCCGCCTTCGGGGGCGGGGCGCGTCAGACTGATGGAGATCGCCGGCGGTGTCGACCTGCAGCCCTGCGGCGGCACGCACGTCGCCAACACGTCGGAAATCGGCGAACTGCGCGTCGGCAAGATCGAGAACAAGGGCAAACACAACAGGCGCGTCAACGTGCATCTGGTCAATCCGTAATCGTCCTTTTGAGACGCACCCTCACTTATCCTGAGGCACCCGCAAGGTGCCTCGAAAGAGAAAGCGGGTGCTCCTCAGGACGAGGCAATGAAAGACAAAACGAAAGATAGGGAGAGAACATTGAGTACCAACGCATACAAGATCGCGGTCATACCGGGCGACGGCATTGGCAACGAGGTCGTGCCGCCGACCTGCCGGATTCTCGAAGCCGTCGCGCGCAAACACGATCTCGGTTTCAGCTTCGACGAAAAGGATTGGAGCTGCGAGCGTTTCCAGAAGGAAGGCGCGATGATGCCGGAGGACGGCCTCGACGACATCGGCAGTCATGACAGTATCCTGCTGGGCGCCGTCGGCTATCCGGGCGTGCCGGACCACGTTTCGCTCTGGGGGCTTTTGATTCCGATCCGCCGGCAATACCGTCAGTACGTGTCGCTCCGGCCCGTGCGTCTGTTCGAGGGCGTGCCGTGCCCGCTTGCCGGCCGCAAGCCGGGCGATATCGACATGGTGATCGTGCGCGAGAACAACGAGGGCGAATATTCCGAGATCGGCGGACGCATGTACCGCGGCACCGACGAAGAGTTCGTCACGCAGGAAGCGATCTTCACCCGCAAGGGAACCGACCGGATCATGCGTTATGCGTTCGACCTCGCCAAGACCCGTGCGCGCAAGCACGTCACGTCGGCGACAAAATCGAACGGGATCATCCATTCCATGCCTTACTGGGATGAGCGTTTCGAGACTATCTCGGCCGAGTATCCGGACATCGAGACCGCCAAGTTCCACATCGACATTCTGACGGCGCGGTTTGTCACCAGCCCGGATTGGTTCGACGTGGTCGTGGGCTCCAACCTGTTCGGCGATATCCTGTCGGACCTGGGGCCGGGTATCACCGGCACCATTGCCATTGCGCCCTCGGGCAACATCAATCCGGAGAAGGATTATCCATCCATGTTCGAACCGGTGCACGGCTCGGCGCCCGACATCGCCGGGCAGGGCATCGCCAATCCGATCGGCACCGTCTGGTGTGCGTCGATGATGCTGGAGCATCTCGGCCATCCTGAAGCGGCGGCGGACATGATCACAGCCATCGAGAACCTGCTGAAGGGCGACGGCCCGAAGACGCCCGACATGGGCGGTAACGGGACGACGGAAGACATGTGCCGGGCGCTCGAGGCGGAACTGGGGAACTGACGATGACGTCGATCCCGCTTTACCAACTGGACGCGTTCACCGACCGGCCGTTCGGCGGCAATCCGGCGGCGGTGTGCCCGCTCGACGAATGGCTGCCGGACGATGTCATGCAGGCCATCGCGCTCGAGAACAACCTGTCGGAAACCGCGTTCTACGTGCCGGAGGGTGACGGTTTCCGTCTGCGCTGGTTCACGCCGAAGATCGAGGTCGACCTCTGCGGCCACGCGACGCTGGCGACCGGCGCCCTGATCCTGGAAAAGCTGGAGCCGGGCCGTGACGCAGTGTCGTTCGAAACCCGGAGCGGCACCCTTGGCGTCAGGCGTGACGGCGACATGCTGGTGATGGACTTCCCGGCCTTGCCGCCCAAGGAGGTGGATATGCCGGCCGATCTTGCCGATGCGCTCGGCAAGGCGCCTGTCCGCTTCATGCGCGCGGTCAAGAACATGGCGGTATTCGACAGCGAGGCGGATGTCCGTGAGGTCAATCCGGACTTCGGCTACATCGCGGCGATGGAAGGCATGGGGCTGATCGTCACTGCGCCCGGTGACGGGTCGGACTGTGCGTCCCGGTACTTTGCGCCGCACGCCGGTATCGACGAAGACCCGGTGACGGGCTCCGCGCATTGCACCATCGTGCCTTATTGGGCGGACGTGCTCGGCAAGGAAGCTATCCATGCTCGTCAGGTTTCCGAACGGGCCGGTGATCTCTATTGCCGTATGGCCGGGGACCGGGTCGTTATCGGCGGCAGGGCGCGGCTCGTGATCGAGGGGACGTTCCGGCTTTGAGTGCCGCCCACTTCGATATCTCGGCCGGGCGCGGCGCGGCGGACATGGCGACGACGCGGAAGATGTTCGTCGAGTACCAAAACTGGCTCGGCGTCGATCTCTGTTTCCAGGATTTCGAAAACGAGATCGCCGGCCTGCCCGGCAAATATGCGCCGCCCGGCGGGGAAATCTTTATTGCACGCGACGGTGATGCCGTTGCCGGGATCGTTGCCGTCCGTCCGGTTGGCGATCCGGCAGACGGGATCTCCGAGATGAAGCGTCTTTATGTGCGTGACCGTTGGCGAGAACAAGGCCTCGGTCGGACACTGGCGAATCTTGCCGTCGACTTCGCGAAGGATGCGGGCTATCGCAAGATGGTGCTGGATACGTTGCCGCAGCTCGAGGCGGCAAGAAGCATGTACGGCCAGATGGATTTCGCCGAGACCGAACCCTATTACCACAATCCGATTTCGGGCGTGGTTTACATGGAAAAAATCCTCTAGGCTCGGTAGTAACCACAATAAACAGGCATCATGAAATTGCCGTATTGTGCCCTGAGGATGAAAACATGAAACGATCCGGTATTCTGAATACGGTCTGTTGCGCCTGTTTCGCGGTCACCTTGGGAATGACGGCTGTGCCGTCATCGGCCGGCGCGGAACAGCTCAAGCTGAAGCGCTCCTTTGGGCTGCGCGGCAAGGGCGAATCGCACGTCCAGATGCGGTCCATCCTGGCGCCCGTGAAGCGCAGCGCCAGCAGCCGATCGACCGCGAATATTCCGGTGACCCCCGTGCTCACGGTGGCGGCCAAGGATAAGGTCGGCCATGTCTGCTCGCTCGGTCCGCGAATCAATGACGCGTTGCTTCGGGCTTGGTACGAAAAGCCGATGACGCTCGACTACATATTCGATCCCGACAAGACCAAGGAAAAGGTCTATCGAATCTCGAAAACGGATGCCCAGAAAGCTGAGGATGGGCGCCTGCTGGCGTCTATCAACGGGGCGCTCGGCGACCAGCTGGTCAATGATATCCTCGTGATCAAGGGCACCCGCCAGATGGGCGGGGGCGCGATCTCGAAGCTGCCTTTCGCGAGCGTCCTGGGCTGCGCCGAACTTGAGGAAGCCGCGCCCGCGGAAGACGAGAAAAAATCGCATTAACCCGGGAAATCGAAGCGAACCGGGATTTTGCAACATTTTTCTTGTGATTTTTTAACCAAAGATTAGTATTTTGAGGATGCCTCGGCACCAATATTTGGTGGAGGCCGCTAGGTATTGTGGGTATGGCGCGAACTGACCATAACGCGCGGCCCGGCGGAATACATAATCAAGGGGGCGGCATGACCAAGCATATGGGACGCTTTTTCAAGAAGATGATGCCGTTGTGCATCGCTGCCGGTCTCTTGAGCGGTTGCGCGATGTTCGACAACAACATCTTCGAGGAGTCCTTCTGGGCATCCAGTCCCTTCAAACAGAACGATCAGGCAGAACTCGGTCTCGCCGAACTGGCAAAGGGCAATTACGTCACCGCGGAAGGGCATTTCCAGCGTGCCCTCAAGGCCAACTCGCGGGACATCCATGCACTGCTTGGTGCCGGTATCCTTTATCAGAACACCGGTCAGCTCGTGAAGGCGCGTGAGATGTACGAGGCCGTCCTCGCGATTCGTCCCGACGACAGCGAGCAGTTCGTTGTTTGGAACGAATTGAACACGCGGCCGGCGTCCCAGGTCGCTAGCGTCAATCTGTCTCTTCTCGAAACGGGCGGCACGGCGAATGCCGCAATGAGTTCGATGTCCTCGAACGTGCCCGTCGGTGCGGCGCCACAAGGTGATGTGATGCTCGGCCGCTCCAGCACCGAAGTTGCTTCGATGCCGCAAATGAGCAGCCCATCCAGCATGAGTAGCAGCATGCGATCGGAATCGCCGTCCGAGATCGGCGGATTCCAAGGTGCCGACGCCAATGTCATGTCGAGGTTTGCGACGCTCAAGGCGCTTCGCGACCAGGGATTGATCACCCAGGACGAATACCGCCAGCGGCGCCAGTCGAGCATCGGCGCCTTGTTGCCGTTGACTTCACCGCCGCCGGCAGCCGGCCTTGACCGCCCGGTGCCGACGACCGAACAGATCTCAGCCCGGCTGCGGGCCATCGGTCGTGCGCTCGAAATGCGCGCGATCTCGGTGTCGCAGCATGCGGCCGAACGGAACATGATTCTCGATGCGCTGATGCCGTCGGCGCCGGTGATGGTGGCCGAGCCGACAGCGCCGCCGCGTGGCCTGATGGAAGGGGCTGATGCGATTCGCCGGCTCGAGAAACTGCGTGACTCGGGTTATATTTCCGGTGACGAGCACACGCGAGAACGCCAGGCGATCGAGCTTTCGGTGCAGGCAAAACCGTCGCCGTCGCAGAGCGCTTCCACCGCCACGTCAACGCCGCAGCAACAGCAAAAACCCGAAGAGGCGGCGAAGAAGGAGCCGGCGAAGCCGGCCGGCCCGCAACCCGCCGTGCATCTCGCGTCCTACCGTTCCGCCAAACAGGCCGAGAGCGGCTGGGTGCAGATCAAGCGCGCGCACGGCAATGTCCTCGGTAGCCTGGACCACGAAGTGAGCCGTGTGACACTCGGCAGCAAGGGGACCTATTACCGTCTCAAGGCCGGACCGCTCCCGTCCGTTTCCGAGGCTAAGTCGCTGTGCCGGAAGCTCAAGCAGCGTCGGCAGTTCTGCGACACCACGGTGATGAACGACGGCTGAGGTTTAGCCGACGGTTTCCGAAAAATCTCGGATGGCGCGGATGATCTCTTCAGGCTTTTCCGCGTGTACCCAGTGTCCGGCGCCGGTGACTTCCGCGTGCTCTGCGATCGGGAACAGGTTCTCGATCAGCGGCACGTGCGCGTCCTCGATGAAGTCTGAGTTGCCGCCGCGCAAAAACAGCGCCGGGCCTTCATAAGGGGTGCCGCTGTCGGCCGGAAAATCGAGGATCGCTGGCAGCCCGCGCTCGATCGCGTCCAGGTTGACCTGCCATTTGAGACCGTCGTCATCCTGTCCCAGGTTCTGCAGCAGAAACGCGCGGATGCCGGGATCCGAAATCACCTCCGCAAGATACTCCTCTGCCTGCGAACGACGTTCGAGTTCCGGAAGTGGTACGCTGCGCATGGCGTCGATATAGGGCTGGTAGCTGTGCTCGTAGGGTGCCGGCGCGATGTCGATCACCATCAGGCCTGTGAGCAGGTCCGGGTTGTTGAGAGCCAGCGTCATCGCCGCCTTGCCGCCCATGGAATGCCCGATAACGATGGCCGGGCCGGCGTCGATGTCCCGGATGAGCCCGGCAAGGTCATCCGCCATCGCCGTGTAGGACATGTCGTCCGCCCACGGACTGTTGCCGTGATTGCGCATATCGGCACTGATGACGCGGGCGCCATCGGCGAGGCGTTTCTGAATTGTCTGCCAGTTACGCTTGCGGCCGAAAAGGCCGTGCAGAATCAGTATCGGTGTGCCGTCACCGAGATCGCTAATGCTGAGGGGAACCGTCGGCATCCCGTGCCGCCGCCGTTAATCGTTGCCTGAAGCGGCGAGTTCGGTGCCTTTGAGAGACGCCAGAAGCTGGTCCTGCTTTTCACGATGTTCGAGGAACCGCGCCAGGGCGTCGCCGCTGAGCGATCGCCCGGATGGCATCTTGATGCGGAGCGGATTGACCTGCTTGCCGGTCATCATGACCTCGTAGTGCAGATGCGGGCCGGTCGAGGCGCCGGTCGAACCGACGTAGCCGATGATCTGTCCCTGCTCGACGCGCTTGCCGGTGCGGATCCCGCGCGCGAACCCTTTCATGTGGGCATAGGCCGTTTCGTAGGTGCCGTTGTGGCGAATCTTGATGTAGTTCCCGTAGCCGCCATGCCGGCCGGCGAAGGCGACGGTGCCGTTACCGGCGGCATAGATCGGCGTGCCGGTGGGGGCGGCGAAGTCGACGCCCTTGTGCATGCGCGTGTAACCGAGAATCGGATGCTTGCGTTTGCCGAACGTCGACGACATGCGCGCACCGTCGATGGGGGTGCGCATCAGTGCCTTCCGCGACGCCTTGCCATCCTCGTCGAAGTAATCGATCGTCCCGTCCTCGAGCTTATGACGGTAGATGTTGATGCGTTTGCCGCTGAGCGTCATCGCCGCATAGGTTACGGCGCCGTCGTAGACGGGGTTGCCGGCTTTGTCGAATACGCGCTCGTACATCACCTCGAAGCTATCGCCTCTGCGGATGTCGCGCTGGAAATCAACGTCCCAGGACAGGAGCCGGATCATGCGTGCAATGATGACCGGAGGTACGCCGGCGTCACGTCCGGCGATATATAGACTACTGTCGATGGTGCCTTCGGCGCGGGCGGGGACGCGGTCGAGTTTCTTGGCGCGTTGCTCGGCGCGGAAATTGCCGTCCTCGGCGCGGGCGATTCGAACCTCGGTCTTGTAGTCCGGTTCGATGGCGAAGCCGATGAACGTGTCGGCCTCGGGCTGGGTGCGGGCGTCGACGGAGACAGGCGCGCTCTCGAATGTCAGCGTCACGTCCTGGCCGCGGCGAATGCGGCGCGGATCGTAGTATTCGGACATCGCCTTGATGGCGTAGTGGGCATCCGTGCGGCCGACACCGGCGCGGACCAGCAATTCCGCCAGCGTGTCGCCGTTGCCGATTTCGATGCGCTGGTTGTAGATCGCCGGCTGGGGCGGCATCGGGATTTCGGCTTGTGGCGGTACGGGACGGCGGGTCTGCAGCGTGGCGGCAGCGGCCGGATTGCCGAGCGAGATCGGTGCCATGGCCATGGTCTCGGTGGCCGGGCGTTCCTCGCCGATTTCAACCTGTAGCATGTTGAGCGCGAACAATAGTGCTACGCTCGATGCGGCGGCAATAAAAAAGATGCCTTTGTTCGTCATGCCTTCTGCCTAAAACCCCCAAGAATCCCTACAGCCACCTCGACAAGGTGGTTGATCTTGCCACTTTCTATGACGGACCTTGTTATTTCTTGTGAATGCCCAGGGTGCCGCCTTCGCTCGTTTCATTCAAATTGGCCCGCCCGGTCGCCGCGTGTCAAGCGGTTTCAAAGCGATTCTGCCAATGGAATCAACTATATCTGTGGCAAATTAACAAAGGGTTGCGGTGCCGGGACAGGGTGCAAGCCGGTTTGACGATGACCGCCATGCAATATTTTTTCGCAAAGTCGCCGGTTTATTTCCGTGCGCGGTTCGTGGGGTGGTCTTTTTCCTATTGTTTTCAATGCGTTGATTGCATTTCGATGGAATATGAAAAAGATTTGACAGCAAATGGGGTGTCGGCCTATAACCCCGTCTCTCGCGGGGCGCCGGAAACAGTTTCTTCCGGCGCCCCGCGTGACGCGAGAGTGGCGCGCTTTGCCGCTTTCGTGCCGCACCCCCGGGTGCGATTGCTGATGGAAATTGTGAATACGGAAGAGATGCGTGGGCGGCGGTCAGTTGTCCGTTGGGGTTTCATGGAGCCTGTTTTTCCCACGTATCGGAACTGCTTTTTGGCGTTGTTCATTTATGGATGGCGGTATTGAGCAGCCACGATTGTGCGAGGACAGCTCTTGTCGGTTTTCGGTACATTTTGCCTGTACTCTATGTACGGCGATGCATCGACAACTCAACTTGAGAGTTTGATCCTGGCTCAGAACGAACGCTGGCGGCATGCCTAACACATGCAAGTCGAACGGAGGCTCCCCTTCGGGGGATGTCCTTAGTGGCGGACGGGTGAGTAACGCGTGGGAACCTGCCCTGGAGTGGGGAACAACCTTTGGAAACGAAGGCTAATACCGCATACGCTCTATGGAGGAAAGGCTTCGGCCGCTCTTGGATGGTCCCGCGTCTGATTAGCTTGTTGGTGGGGTAACGGCCTACCAAGGCGACGATCAGTAGCTGGTCTGAGAGGATGATCAGCCACACTGGGACTGAGACACGGCCCAGACTCCTACGGGAGGCAGCAGTGGGGAATATTGGACAATGGGGGAAACCCTGATCCAGCAATGCCGCGTGAGTGAAGAAGGCCTTAGGGTTGTAAAACTCTTTCACTGATGAAGATGATGACGGTAATCAGAGAAGAAGCCCCGGCTAACTCCGTGCCAGCAGCCGCGGTAATACGGAGGGGGCTAGCGTTGTTCGGATTTACTGGGCGTAAAGCGCACGTAGGCGGCGTATCCAGTCAGAGGTGAAAGGCCCGGGCTCAACCTGGGAACGGCCTTTGATACTGATATGCTTGAGTTCGGAAGAGGGTAGTGGAATTCCAAGTGTAGAGGTGAAATTCGTAGATATTTGGAAGAACACCGGTGGCGAAGGCGGCTACCTGGTCCGATACTGACGCTGAGGTGCGAAAGCGTGGGGAGCGAACAGGATTAGATACCCTGGTAGTCCACGCCGTAAACGATGAGTGCTAGTTGTCGGGGCGCATGCGCTTCGGTGACGTAGTTAACGCGTTAAGCACTCCGCCTGGGGAGTACGGCCGCAAGGTTAAAACTCAAAGGAATTGACGGGGGCCCGCACAAGCGGTGGAGCATGTGGTTTAATTCGAAGCAACGCGAAGAACCTTACCAGCCCTTGACATCCGGGTCGCGGTTAGTGGAGACACTTTCCTTCAGTTCGGCTGGACCCTGGACAGGTGCTGCATGGCTGTCGTCAGCTCGTGTCGTGAGATGTTGGGTTAAGTCCCGCAACGAGCGCAACCCCTATCCCTAGTTGCCATCAGGTTATGCTGGGCACTCTATGGAAACTGCCGGTGACAAGCCGGAGGAAGGTGGGGATGACGTCAAGTCCTCATGGCCCTTACGGGCTGGGCTACACACGTGCTACAATGGCAGTGACAGAGGGACGCAAGTCGGCGACGGCGAGCCAATCTCTAAAAACTGTCTCAGTTCGGATTGTTCTCTGCAACTCGAGAGCATGAAGTCGGAATCGCTAGTAATCGCGCATCAGCATGGCGCGGTGAATACGTTCCCGGGCCTTGTACACACCGCCCGTCACACCATGGGAGTTGGTTTGACCCGAAGACGGTGCGCTAACCTTTTGGAGGCAGCCGGCCACGGTCAGGTCAGCGACTGGGGTGAAGTCGTAACAAGGTAGCCGTAGGGGAACCTGCGGCTGGATCACCTCCTTTCAAGGATGTTTTTTGTGTCACGGTCTCACCTGTGACATGGAAGACCCTTCATATAACGATCTTTACGATCAAGTGCGCCCCGCGGGGGCTGCCGCCGTCTACGTATCTCTTCCGTAACGTTTAATCAGAGGCCGGATGGCGTTTGCCATCTTCCCCAAGGTTATAGCCGATAAGGGGCCGTAGCTCAGTTGGGAGAGCGGTAGCTTTGCAAGCTTCAGGTCGTCGGTTCGATCCCGTCCGGCTCCACCATTCCCGCGTTCGCGGGTATGGCAAGCGAAAGACCTCGGGTCTCGGGTTCAGGGCCTGTAGCTCAGTTGGTTAGAGCGCGCGCTTGATAAGCGTGAGGTCGGAAGTTCAAGTCTTCCCAGGCCCACCACTCGCTTAGACGAAGACCGATACGTCAGGACAGGTTGCTGTTCTGACGTATCCGCCTTCAAGACGGATAAGGTGACGTAAGTCACTGAATGAACGCCATCGATTTATCGATGCGTTATGTACATTGTGAAGAGGAACGATCCTCGGACGATCGGTCGCACCTGACGATTAGGGTGCACGTCGACCACCGATTTATCGGTGTGAAACAACCGTTTGCCGCGAGGTTCTGTCTGGCAACGCCGGACGTCGCCGGGACTTGCACAGTCCTGGCCAATCGCCTGTCCCTCTCTTAGGGGGCTTGCGTGTTCATAACTGCCTTAGCTCGGCGGTTTTGATCGATGTCCGGCAAATGATGCCGTTTTCTTGGTGAGCGCAAAGCCACGTTCGGGCCTTCGGCCCTCCGGTTTTGCGACCACGAACCAGCCCTCATCGGAGTGACGTGCGCCTTTTGGCGCGCCGACATCGAGCCGGTGAGGTTAACAAGAGACGGCATCGCGTTGAGTTTGATCCCGGCACTTTTTGTGTCCGGGACATATAGGTTCCGTGCGTACGGGGCTTTTCGAACGGGTTTATACAAAAGGCCGTTCGGCGGGCTTTGGCACGACCTTGGTATCCTTCGGGGTTCCGCTGGTCCGTGTAGCACGGGGCGTTCTCA
>CBDDJO010000001.1:1455000-2275312 GCA_965229805.1 Rhodospirillales bacterium
GAGCGCGTTCATCCCGACGCTCCAGACCACGGCATGGACCAGGGGGTCGAAATGATCGAGGCCGAACAGCGCCTCCGGGCGTAACAGTGAAATGCCGAACGGGCCGTAATCGATGACATTGGCGCTGAGGATGAAATGACCGTCGAAACTCGGCAGGAACAGTGTGTATGCCCAAAGCGCGAAGCCGACGACGAGGCCGGCTATGGCGCCGGTGCGCGTGGCGCTGCGCCAGTAGATGCCGCCGATCAGGCTCGGCAGGAACTGCGCCACCCCGACGAATGCGATCAAGCCGATGGCCGCCAGCGCGTCGGAACCGCCGCTCAGATAGAAATAGAGAAAACCGAGGCCTAGGATCGCGGCGATACTGAAACGCCTGGACGTCAACAGAAGGTTGCGGACGTCACCGCTGACAGCTTTGCTGGACGGCAGCAATCTCAACACGACCGGCATGACGATATGGTTCGACACCATGGTGGAGGCGGCAATCGCGGCGACGATGACCATCGACGTTGCCGACGAGAAACCGCCCAGGAACGCCAGCATGGCGAGCGCGTCGCGGTTCTCCGCCAGCGGCAGCGTCAGTACATAGAGATCCGGGTTCGACCCCTCGGGCATGACACTTTGGCCGACAAGCGCAATCGGTACGATGAAAATCGTCATGCCGAGCATGTACAGCGGGAACAGCCAGGACGCCGTGGCGACATGCCGTTCCTCTATGTTCTCGACGACCGTGACCTGAAACTGCCGTGGCAGGCAAATGATCGCGGTCGCGGACAGAAACATGAGTGCGATCCATCTGGGGCCGAAGATGTCGCCGGAGCCCTGAATGACCTCCGCGGATACACCTTCGAATACATCGCCCAGGCCGTCGGCGACGATGAACGTCGCGAAGACTCCGACCGCGATCAGCGCCAGCAGCTTGACGATGGCCTCAAGCGCAATCGCCGCGACGACACCGTGATGGCGCTCGTTGGCATCGAGGTTCCGGGTTCCGAACAGGATTGCGAACAGTGCCATGCCGGCGGCGATCCAGAACGCTGTCGTCGTGCCGTCGTCACCGCCGGCGATGACCTGATAACTGTTGGTGACCGATTGCAGCTGCAATGCGATGTACGGTGTAATAGCGATCACTGCAATCAGCGTCACAAGCACGGCGAGGCTCGGGCTCTTGCCGTAGCGCGACGAAATCAAATCGGCGATAGACGTGATCCGGTGCGCGCGGCCGATCCGCACCAGTTTTCTCAGCAGCCACCACCAGCCGATGAAGACAAGCGTCGGGCCGAGATAGATGGTGATGAACTCGAGGCCGTTGCGCGCTGCGGAGCCGACCGCGCCGTAGAACGTCCATGACGTACAGTAAATAGAGATTGAAAGCGTATAAATAACCGAAGAATGCAGCCAGCGAATGGGTTTCCGGCGGGTGCGGCGGTCGACCACGAAGGCGACGGCGAATAGCAGGGCAACGTAACCCAGACAGACGAACAGAAGGATATTGACGGAAATCATCAGATTTGGATGTCGTCGCCATTCTCGGGCGGAATGGTTTTCTCACTGTCGCGAAGCGGGCGGGCGAGGATCGCGGCGCCAAGTACCAGCAACAACCAGACGGCGAACAGGTAGACCAAGGCAAACGGCAGACCGAACACGGCCGTGTCGATCTGTGCGATACGCACCATCGGCGGCATCAGAAGTACGATACCGAGAACCAGCAGAGCGACGGACCGGTCCCGGATTTTGCGGCGTGCCAGTTGTAGATCGGCATTGTCGACCATGGCCGCGAAATCCGGTTATTGCGGGCGCCCTTCGGCAAGCTGGCCGATGGCACTTATGATTTCGGAATTGGCGAAGGGCTTCGTGATGAACAGGTCGGCCCCGAAGCGGAGGGCCGTTTCACGATCTTCGCGCTGACCCTTCGCCGTGAGCATCAGGATGGGAAGTTGTTCCGTCTCCGGTGCGGCACGAAGACGGCGCAGAATCTCGTAGCCGTCCATCTCCGGCAGCATGACGTCCAGCACCAGGACGTCCGGCGGCGAGCTAAGGGCGGTTTGCAAGGCCTGAGGCCCCTCGGTCTCGACGAACACGTCGTAACCTGCCCGTTCGAGCAGGAACGTCAGCGATGTCAGTATATTTTCCTCGTCTTCAGCAAGCAGGATGCGTGCCGCCATGATACGCGTACCCTCCCGGTATGATACCTGTCTTTGGCAGGCTTTCGCAGATTAGACGTTAAAACGGCGGCCGCTTCAATAGGCGCCTGAATATCAGCCGCAGCAGTGACCGCATTATATGTTTGTCAGCGGATCGATAACACGATGCGGACAAGCTTCGCGCGGACAGAGGCGGCAGCTCGGGCCGACCTCTTCTAGCAGTGTGTCGTCATCGGGGGCGTAAACGGTCTTGAAGGCATCTTCTTCGCTGACGGCGACCATGTCCGTTACGAAATGGCGGGGGGTGCCGTACTGAATTTTACCCTGGCCCGTTGCTTTGGCAACGAAGACGAAGCGCGCACCGGAAGGAAAGATCGCACGCTGCCTGAACAGCATGTCGGACGATTGCTGGGCGCGGAAAAGCACCCAAAGCGGGCAAGCCACAGCGTAACGTGGCGCCGGCAAGCGTTCGAGCCGGTGCATGCGGATGATCGTGCCGGCGGCATTGGCGCG
Organism: Rhodospirillales bacterium; assembly: GCA_965229805.1. GTDB lineage: Bacteria > Pseudomonadota > Alphaproteobacteria > Rhodospirillales > Casp-alpha2 > UBA4479. The sequence continues at coordinate 1,457,658 of CBDDJO010000001.1, forward strand.
AAAATACCCGAATGCCGGCGTATCGTCCGTTGCGGGTAACGCCGTCAGCCGCTGACAGACGATGTCCGATTCGCACGCGAACTCGGCACTCAATGCCTCGATGTCGTAACGAAATGCCGCCGCCGCCTCCTTGAACGCCGCCATCGGTAATAGAATCGCGGCAACGGCATATTCCGTCAGCAGTTCCCGGGCGCGGTTCTCGCCCGCGTTGGTCGTGATTTGCGTATCGTTATCGATGATCCCGTCGATGGTTTCGCTCAGATGTTCCGCCGCCAGGTCCCGCGCCGTATCGCGCTGCCGCCCCGGACTTTGACCGGTAAACGACGAAGAGAACTCGGCGCTGGCATTTTCGATTTCGGCAAAATGATTGGCGCGGTTCTCGAACAGCGCCTCGACCTCGTCGATCGGCGTAAAGACCTTGTCTCCCTCTTCCGCCTTGTCGAGATATACGGCTAGCGCTTCGGCAACGTCGGAAAGCGTCCGGCTCTCCTCGAAGATGATGCGGTCGAACTCCCGGCGGCGGTTGTCCGGGATGTCCTCATAATCGTTGATAATCTCGCTGACGGACCGGACCGCGGCGATCCGGGTCAGCATGCGGTGGATGTTCTCGCTCAGGAACGGGTCGTTCGACAACCGGTCCGAGAGCAAATAAGCCCGCTCGGTCGCCTCCCGCTCGGAGCGGGCAAGACTGGCGATGCCACGGGCCCAGCCGGGGAAGCGGCCGATCAACTCGTTGATACGTTCCTCTTCGACCTCGGCGTCGTTGAGTGCCGGCAAATGCGCGATCTCGCTTAGCGTGATGGAAAGCCGGCGCTCGGACACGTCGTCCAGTTCGCTGAGCGATATGTCGAGTGCGTTTGCGATCTTGCCGAGCAGAGGACCGGCAATGCGGCGTTTGTTCCATTCGATAAGATTGAGATAAGAGGCCGATATGCCGACTTTCTGCGCCAGTTCCGCCTGTGTCGTGCCCAGCTCACGGCGCCGCTGGCGGATGCGTGTGCCAAGGATCGAACTCTGCATTTACCACCTCCGTTTGCTGCGCCGCACAACGAAATCTGTGAATATTTAACAGTTTGACATTTTTATCTGTAAGATAATTTACAAATTTATCATTGTAAGTCAATTAGATACTAGACTCTTTACTAATATACGTCATCCTAGCACTCAGGATGTAGTCATCCTCAAGTCTCGGGGTGCCGTTGTCACGTCTGGCGGCCCCCAGAGATGTTCAATGAATCGTTTTTGGGAGATCCATTATGAGTAAGTTTACGATTAACCGCCGGACTCTGCTTAAAGGCACGGCGGCCGTGGGTGCTGGCCTTGCCGCGCCGACGATCTTCTCCAGCAAGGCATGGTCCGCGGGCTATACCAACGAGCCCACGGGCGGTACCGTCACCTTCGGCTTCAACGTGCCGCAGACCGGAGCGTATGCCGACGAGGGCGCCGACGAGTTGCGCGCTTACGAACTGGCCGTCGAGCATATCAATGGCGGCGGCGACGGCGGCATGCTGAACACGTTCTCGTCGAACGCCCTGAAGGGTGACGGCGTCAACGGCAAAAAAGTCGAATTCGTGACCGGCGACACGCAGACCAAGTCCGACGCCGCGCGTGCCAGCGCCAAGCGCATGATCGAGAAAGACGGTGCCGTGATGATTACCGGCGGTTCGTCCTCTGGTGTCGCGATTGCCGTTCAGGGCCTTTGCCAGGACGCCGGCGTCATCTTCATGTCCGGTCTGACCCACTCCAACGACACGACCGGCAAGGACAAGCGCGCCAACGGCTTCCGTCACTTCTTCAACACGGAAATGTCCGGCGCTGCACTTGGCCCGGTGCTGAAGAACGCGTTTGGTTCCGACCGTGTCGCGTATCACCTGACCGCCGACTATACTTGGGGCTGGTCGCAGGAAGGTTCGATCAAGAAGTACACCGAACAACTCGGTTGGAAAACCGAAGCGGCCGTGCGCACGCCGCTCGGCGCCGGTGACTTCTCGCAGTACATTACGCCGGTGCTCAATTCCGGCGCCGACGTGCTGGTGCTGAACCACTACGGCCGCGACATGGTCAACTCGCTGACCCAGGCCGTTCAGTTCGGTCTCCGCGACAAGCAGGTCAACGGTAAGGACTTCGCCATTGTCGTGCCGCTCTACTCGCGCCTCATGGCGCAGGGCGCGGGCGAGAACGTGAAGGGCATCTTCGGCTCCACGAACTGGCACTGGTCCCTGCAGGACGAAGGCTCCAAGGCATTCGTCAAATCGTTCGGCCAGAAGTACGGTTTCCCACCGTCGCAGGCCGCGCACACCTGCTACTGCCAGGCCATCCTGTATGCGGATGCCTGCCAGCGCGCCGGTACCTTTATGCCGTCCGCGGTCGGCAAAGCCCTCGAAGGCTTCTCGTTCGACGGTCTCGGCAACGGTCCGACCGAATACCGCGCCGAAGACCATCAGTGCTTCAAGGACGTTCTGGTCGTGAAGGGTAAGGAAAACCCGTCCTCCAAGTTCGACGTCCTCGAGGTGGTTGAAGTCACCCCGCGTAGTCAGGTCGAATACCCGGCAAGCATGCTGGGCGGCAATCTGGGCCCGTACAACAACGGCGCCTGATTGACTCCTGATTGGGAACTCGGTCGCCCCGGTTTAATCGCCGGGGCGACTATCCTTCGCGAGGGATGGACGAATGGACGCGATTCTACTGCAGATTCTTAACGGTCTGGACAAGGGCGGCGCATACGCACTGATCGCCCTCGGTCTGACCATCATTTTCGGCACGCTCGGCGTTGTGAATTTCGCGCACGGCGCGTTATTTATGCTGGGCGCGTTCTGCGCGGTTTCGATTAAGGCGATACTCGGGCTTGAAAAAGTCACGCTCTCCGAAACCGAGACAACGGCCTGGGGCACCCCGCTGGAAATACGGGTACCTTATGTCGAAACCTGGTTCGGCGATTTCGGTCATATACTTCTCGATTACTCCGTCCCCGTCTCCATTCTGATCGCCATCCCCGTCATGCTCCTGATCGGCATTATCATGGAGCGTGGGCTCATTCGTTATTTCTATAAACGCCCGCACGCGGAACAGATTCTGGTGACCTTCGGGCTCGCCATCGTGCTACAGGAAATCATCAAGAGTATCTTCGGCGCCAACCCGATCCCGCAGCCGGCACCCGATACCATGCAGGGCATGATCGACTTCGGTGTCGGCCTCGGCTTCGAAGCCGGCAACGTCGTCTATCCCATCTGGCGGCTGACGTATTTCCTGTTTTCACTCGCGGTCATAGGTATCGTATTCACCTTCCTTCAGTTTACCACATTCGGGATGGTTGTTCGCGCCGGCATGGCGGACCGCGAAACGGTCGGCCTGCTCGGGATCGACATTGACCGCCGCTTCACCATCGTCTTCGGGATCGCGGCGATCGTCGCCGGCCTGGCCGGCGTGATGTACACGCCGATCCTGAGCCCGGACTATCACATGGGCATGGATTTCCTCGTGCTCAGCTTCGTGGTCGTTGTCGTCGGCGGCATGGGTTCGCTTGGCGGCGCCGTGCTGGCGGGCTTCATGCTCGGTATCCTGCAGAGCTTCGCGTCGATGAACGAGGTAAAGGATATTTTCCCGGGCATCGACCAGATCATCATCTACCTGATTGCCGTGGCCATTCTGCTGCTCCGGCCGCGCGGCCTGATGGGCCGCAAGGGTGTAATGGAGGGCTGAACATGGGCTTTTTCGACATGGAACGAAAAGACTGGCTGCTTGTCATCGGTTTCGCCGCGGTAACGTTGCTCGGCCCGGTCATCTTTTCCCCGATCGGTGCCGGATATCCGGACCTGCTGCAGAAGTTCGCGATCTACGGCATTTTCGCGATGGGGTTCAACATCCTGTTCGGGCTGACCGGCTACCTGTCGTTCGGGCACGCCGCGTTTCTCGGCGTTGGCTCCTATACCGCGGTCTGGACGTTCAAGCTGCTGAGCATGAACCCGATTCCGGCGATCATATTTGCGACCATCGTCGGTGGCGCGTTCTCTGCGATCATCGGTTTCATCTCGCTCCGGCGCACAGGTATCTATTTCGCGATCCTGACGCTGGCGTTCGCGCAGATGAGCTACAACCTGGCTTATTCGGTGTTGACGCCGATCACCAACGGCGAGACCGGCCTGCAACTGACCCAGGCGGACCCGCGCGCCCTCGACGTGGCGTTCGGCCGTGATTACGGTGCCGTGCTGCCGTCGTCGGACCTGTTCGGAATCGACATGACCGGCTATCCGGGCTTCTATTTCTGCGGCGTGATGCTGATCATCTGTTTCTTCATCTCGCTTCGCATCTTCCGCTCGCCGTTCGGCATGATGCTGCGCGCCGTGAAATCGAACCAAAACCGGATGAACTACACCGGTTTGAATACGCGCCCTTATGCGCTGACGGCATTTATCATCTCCGGCATGTATGCCGGTCTCGCGGGCGGCCTGCTGGCCGTCACCGATCCGCTGGCGGGTGCCGAGCGCATGCAGTGGACGGCATCCGGCGAGGTCGTGTTGATGACCATTCTCGGCGGTGCCGGCACGTTACTGGGTCCGGTGATCGGCGCTGGCGTCATCAAGTATTTCGAGAACATCTTCTCGGCGTTCAACGAAACCATACTGATGGAGGCGTATTCCGCTCTTCCCGAAGTGTTGCAGCACTTCATGGTGACGGTCTCCTCGCTGTTCGTCGGCGAGGGGTGGCATCTGACGCTCGGCGCGCTGTTCATGCTGATCGTCATCTTCCTCCCGGGCGGATTGATGGAGGGGCTCAGGCGCCTCCGCGGTCTCTTCAACAAATCGTCCGGCGGGCAGGGACCCGGTCAGAACGATGACACCACCGCGCGCAGCGCGACACCGGCGTGAGGGCGTGAAGATGAGCATTCTGACAATTGTCGACCTGAACAAAAGCTTCGGCGGTTTGCGCGCCCTCAGCAACGTGAACCTGAACATCGAGCAGGGCAGCGTGCACGCCATTATCGGCCCCAACGGCGCCGGTAAATCGACCTTGCTGAACTGCTTCGTCGGGCGCCTGGAGCCGGATACGGGGACCGTCGAATTCGGTGGCAAGTCGCTCCTGGGCGTTCAGCCGCACGAGATCAATCAACTCGGTGTTAGCCGCGTGTTTCAAACGCCGGAGATTTTCGGCGACCTGACGGTGTTGGACAACGTGATGATCCCGGGTTATGCGCGCCGTGACGGTTCGTTCCGAATCAACGCTTGGCGCCGTGTCCGGCGCCGCGGGCCGATCGCCGAGAAAGCCAGGGCCATGCTCCGCGACGTCGACCTTGAAGAACAGGCGACCCAGATCGCGGGTCAGTTATCGCGCGGCGACAAGCGCCGTCTCGAACTCGCCATGTGTCTCGTGCAGGATCCGAAACTGCTGCTGCTGGACGAACCGACGGCTGGCATGTCGCGTGCCGATACAAACAAGACCATCGAACTGATGCAGACGATTTCCAAACGCGGCGTGACGATGGTGGTGATCGAGCATGACATGCACGTGGTGTTTTCACTCGCCGATAAGATCAGCGTCCTTGCACAAGGCGCTGTCATCGCCGAGGATTTGCCCGAGAAAATCAAGGGGGATCCCCGGGTTCAGGAAGCGTACCTTGGGGGAGCCCATCTATGAGCGTATTGCCAATGATGAAAGACAATGAACAATTTGACGAAAGCGCCGCGCAAGCGACCACCGCCGAGGGCGAGATCGCTTACTTCGCGTGTCAGGATATTCACGCCTACTACGGTGAAAGCTATATCGTCCAGGGCGTCAGTTTCGATGTACGCGAAGGGGAAATCGTGGCCCTTCTCGGACGGAACGGTGCCGGCAAGACCTCGACGCTGCGCGCGATCGCACGTGTCGACGACCCGCAGCTGACACAGGGGCAAATCTGGCTCGACCGGCAGCCGCTGCATGCCATGAAAGCGTATCAAGCGGCGCAGAACGGGATCGGCATGGTGCCGGAGGATCGGCGCATCATCCAAGGACTGACGGTCGAGGAGAACCTGAAACTGGCGCAAATCGCGCCGCCGGTCGGCTGGTCGTTGGAGCGTATCTACGAGTTATTCCCCCGGCTGGGCGAGCGCCGCGGTCAGGAAGGGACGACGCTGTCCGGTGGTGAGCAGCAGATGCTTGCGATCAGCCGCGCGCTCGCACGCGACGTCAAACTTCTGCTGCTGGACGAGCCTTACGAGGGACTGGCACCGGTCATCGTGCAGGAAATCGAAAAGACGCTGGAGCAGATCAAGGAACTCGGCATGACGACTATCATCGTCGAACAAAATGCCATCGCCGCCCTGCATCTGGCCGATCGGGCGATCATTCTGGATATGGGGCAGGTGGTCTTCGACGGCACGGCGCAGGAGGTTCTGGACGATCAGGACCTGCGCCAGCAGTACCTCGCGATCTGAGGTCAGCGCGTCGTTTCAAAAAATGTTTTCCCAGGTGTTGCGACGACCGCAACAAACTCAAAACCCGGCTTCGGCCGGGTTCTTTGTTTGTGTGCCTGCGCCCGGGAAAAGTCGTATATGAAAAAGGCCCCGGTAGGGGCCTTTCCCTGGCTTTTTCAGTCGTAACGTTCAGCCGATAGCCGCCGCCGCGCGGCCGGCTAGCACGCTGATGACGCTGGCCCTGTATTCGGCCGTGGCGTGCAGGTCGTTATTGAGGTCGTCCGCGGGCATCTTGACGCTGTTAGCAGCGTCGGCGCTGAAGTCCTTGGAAAGGTCTTCCTCGATAGCCGTGGCGCGGAACGCGGACGGCCCCGCACCGGTGACGCCGACGCGGACGCCGCCGCCGGTCTTCGCGACCATCACACCGACCATGGCGTAACCCGATGCCGGATTGGCGAGCTTCTGGTAATCGGCGCCCGTCGGCACCGGGAACGAGACGGCGGTAATCAGTTCCCCCGGTTCGAGCGCGGTTTCGAACATGGCGGTGAAGAAATCATCACCGGCGATTTCGCGCTTGGTCGTAATGACAGTGGCGCCGAGGCCGACGATCGCCGCCGGATAGTCCGCCGCCGGGTCGGCATTGGCGATGGAGCCGCCGATAGTGCCGCGGTTCCGGACCTGTGCGTCGCCAATCAGGCCCGCCAGCTTGGCCAGCGCCGGGATCGCTTTTTTGATGTCGGCTGACGCGGCAACCTCGGCGTGCGTCGCCGCCGCGCCGATCTTCACGGTGTCGCCCGAGACCTCGATCCCCTTGAGAGCATCTATGGAACCGACGTCGACCACTTTCTCAGGCCCCGCGAGGCGGAGCTTGAGGGTCGGGATCAGCGTCATGCCGCCCGCCAGGAACATCACGTCGTCGCTGCCGCCCGCCGCCTTGACGGCGTCGTCGGCACTGGCGGCTTTTTCGTAATCGAAGTTATACATCTGTCTTCTCCTTACTCTGCCGCCTGCTTGGCGCCGTTCAGCGCCTGCCAGATCTTGAGCGGTGTCGCCGGCATCTCGATGTTGTCGACGCCCGCGACCCTGAGTGCATCCGTCAATGCGTTGATCACCGCGGCCGGCGTGCCGATGGCTCCGGCTTCACCGCAGCCCTTGGCGCCGATCGGGTTGTGCGTGCACGGCGTCGTGGTGAAGTCGAAGCTGTAGTCGGGGATATGCTCGGCGCGCGGCATGGCGTAATCCATATAGCTGCCGGTGACGAGTTGCCCGTCATCGGAATAGACACAGCCTTCAAGCAAGGCCTGGCCGATGCCCTGGGCGATCCCGCCGTGCACCTGGCCTTCGACGATCATCGGGTTGATCAGATTGCCGAAGTCGTCGACGGCGGTGAATTTCTCGACACTGCATTCGCCGGTGTCCGGGTCGACCTCCACCTCGCAGACGTACGAGCCCGCCGGATAAGTGAAGTTGTTCGGATCGTAGAATGCGGACTCGTCCAGACCCGGTTCCAGCTCGTCGTGCGGGAAGTTGTGCGGCACATAGGCCTGGAACGCGATCTCACCGATGGTCAGCGACTTATTGGTGCCCTTGACTGCGAACACGCCGTCCTCGAACTCGACATCGTCGACGTTCTCTTCCAGCATGTGCGCCGCGATCTTCTTGCCCTTGACGATGATCTTGTCGATCGCCTTGACGATGGCGCTGCCGCCGACAGCGAGCGAGCGCGAGCCGTATGTTCCCATTCCGAACGGAATGCGGTCGGTGTCGCCGTGCACGACGTCCACGTTCTCGACCGGGATGCCGAGCCTGTCGGCGGTCAACTGCGCGAACGTCGTTTCGTGCCCCTGGCCGTGGCTGTGGCTGCCGGTGAAGACGCTGACGGTGCCGGTCGGGGCGAAGCGGACTTCCGCCGCCTCGTATAGACCGGCCCGGGCGCCCAAGGCCCCCGCGACCGCCGACGGCGCGATGCCGCAAGCTTCAATATAGCAGCTGAGGCCGACGCCGCGCAGCTTGCCGCGCTTGGCCGACTCCTCACGCCGTTTTTCGAAATTGGCGTAATCGGAAAGCTCCAGCGCACGATCCAAGCTGGCCTGGTAATTACCCGTGTCGTAGGTGAGTGCCACCGGCGTCTCGTACGGGAACTGGTCCGGCTGGATGAAGTTCTTGCGGCGGATTTCCGCCGGGTCCATGCCCATCTCGCGAGCCGCGATCTCGACGATCCGCTCGACGACGTAGGTGGCTTCCGGCCTGCCGGCCCCGCGGTAGGCATCGACCGGGGTCGTGTTGGTGAAGACCGCCTTGACCTCGGCATAAATCACCGGGGTCGTGTACTGGCCGGCCAGCAACGTCGCATAGAGGTACGTCGGGATCGACGACGCGAACGTCGAAAGGTACGCCCCCATGTTGGCGACCGTCGCCACCTTGAGCGCCAGGAACTTGCCGTCCTTGTCCATGGCGAGCTCGGCCTGCGTCACGTGGTCGCGGCCGTGTGCGTCCGTCAGGAATGCCTCGGAACGATCCGACGTCCACTTGACCGGACGGCCGGCTTTCTTCGCTGCCCAGGTGACCACGGCCTCTTCGGCATAGTGGAATATCTTCGAGCCGAAGCCGCCGCCGACGTCCGGCGCCACGACCCGACACTTATGTTCCGGGATCTGCAGCACGAAGGCGCACATCAGCAGCCGGATCACGTGCGGGTTCTGGCTGGTGGTGGTCAACGTGTAGCTGTCCGTCGCTTGGTCGTATTCGCCGATCGCCGCGCGCGGTTCGATGGCGTTCGGGATCAGCCGGTTGTTGACGAGATCGAATTTGGTGACGTGGTGCGCATCCTTGATGGCTTTCTCGACCACGTCCTTGTCGCCGAGTTCCCAGTCGTAACAGACGTTGCCGGGGACCTCGTCATGGACCTGTGGCGCCCCGTCCTTGAGCGCTTCGACGGCGCTGGCGACGGCGGGCTGGCTATCGTAATCGACTTCCAGCGCCTCGGCGCCGTCCTTGGCTGCATTTTTGGTCTCGGCGATGACAACGGCCACCGCGTCACCGACGTAGCGCACGGTATCGACCGCCAGCGGCGGGTGCGGCGGTTCGACCATGGGCGTGCCGCCCTTGCCGATCACCTGCCAGCCGCAGGGAAGGCCACCGACGCCGTCGGCCGCCATGTCGGCACCGGTATAGACGGTAACTACGCCCTCGACTGCCAGTGCCGCCTTGGTATCGACGCCCTTGATCTTGGCGTGCGCGTGCGGTGAGCGCACGAACACGGCATAGGTTTGTCCGGGTTTGGAGATATCGTCCGTATAATTGCCACGGCCGGTCAGGAAACGGCCGTCTTCAACACGCTTCATGCGTTCGCCGACATGCTTGGCCATCGATCAGCTCCCCATTGCCTTGGCGCCGGCTTTGACGGCGCGGTAGATGTTTTCGTAACCGGTGCAGCGGCAGTAATTGCCCGCCAGTCCCTTGGCGATATCCTCGTCGCTGGGATCGGTGTTGCCGGACGCGACCTCGAGCGCGCTCATCACCATGCCGGGCGTACAGAAGCCGCATTGCAGACCGTGATGATCGTTGAAGGCCTGCTGCATGGGATGCAGGTCGCCGTTGGCGGCAAGCCCTTCGATGGTCAGCACCTCGGCCCCGTCGCACTGGACGGCGAGCATGGTGCAAGACTTCACGGATTTGCCGTTGATGTGGACGACACAGGCGCCGCACTGACTGGTGTCGCAGCCGATATGGGTGCCGGTCAGGCGCAAGTTATCCCGCAGGAACTCGGCCAGAAGGGTTCTCGATTCGACGGAGGCGCTGACTTCGCGCCCGTTGACCGTCATGCTGATCGCATGGGACATGGACGTTTCCTCTCCTGTTCGGCGATGCTGGCCGCGCCAGACACGGGGCATCAATTCGGCCGGTTTTCCGACTCTCGTGCGTCACGTTATACGCAACTTTGAACGCGATGGATGACGTTTGGGTGAAACGGCAATCCTCACCCGCGCCCTTGATGATTACGGTAGGCCCGCGCGCGCTTCTGAGTCAATGACCGCAAAGGTTGTCGGGAGAGGCTCAGGGAGCCTCTTGCCGCTTCAACGCTGTTCGCCGGCAAACGCCCGGCGGTCGAAGGTAATAGATTTCACCAGTGCATAGACAGGCTTGCCGATATTGAGTTGCAGGTCGGCGACGGACGCCCTGGTCACCCGGGCACGCAGGCGTGCACCTCCGATATCGACCAGCGTCTCGGCATAGGCGGTATCGGCCTCTTCATTGATCTCGGTAATCTTGCCGGCGATGACATTGCGGACACTGATCCCCTCAGGCTTCCGTGTCGCCAGCGAGACGTCGCGGGCCCGGACGCGAAGCCGGATTTCATGACCCGGCTCGGCGTCGACCAGGGGGATGTCGATCGTTTGTCCGTAAAGATCGGCGTGCGTGATCTTGAACACGTCATCGTGGCCGAGAACGCGGGCGGAAACGATGACGCCCGCCTCGAAACGGCCGGTTGCCGGATGAAGATCGAGCCTTTCCAGCACCGCGCCGACGTCGCCTTCCGCGACTTTGCGTCCCTTGTTCAGCACGATCATGTTGCCGGCCAGGCGGGCGACCTCGGAAATGTCGTGGCTGACGTACAGGACCGGCATGGCAAGGCTGTCTTGCAGGGCTTCCAGATAGGGCAGGATCTCTTCCTTGGCGAAGCGGTCGAGCGCTGCCAGGGGCTCGTCCATGAGAAGAAGCCTGGGGCGCGCCAGCAACGCGCGGCCGATGGCGACGCGCTGCCGTTCACCGCCGGAGAGGGCGGCCGGTGAGCGGTCCAGTAGCGGCGCGATCCCCAACAGGTCAACGATGTCGTCAAAGGCCAAGCCGTTGCCACCGCCGTTCCTGGCCGCGCGCTTGGCGCCGTAGGTCAGGTTGTTACGAACCGAAAGGTGCGAAAACAGGCTTGCTTCCTGGAACACGTAACCGACGGGCCGGCGATGGGGTTTGACGAATGTGCCGGTGCCGTCGTCTTGCCAGACGTCGCCACCGATCGAAAGGCGGCCGGGCAGGCGTGTCAGACCGGCGACGCAGCGCAGCACGCTGGTCTTGCCGCACCCGGACTGACCGAATAGCGCCGTCACGCCCCTGGCGGGCGCCGTAAAGGCGATATCGAGATCAAACGTGCCGAGCCGTCCGGCGAACGCCGCGTCGATGGTGTTCCCGCCGGTCATTCGCCGGGCCTCGAAAAGCGCTTCTGTAACAGCGTCATGGCCAGGATGACCGTGAACGCGAAGACCAGCATCCCGCCTGCCAGGATATGCGCCTGGGTCCATTGCAGGGTCTCGACGTAGTCGTAAATGGCGACCGACAGCACGCGCGTTTCATCCGGGATGTTGCCGCCGATCATCAGCACCACGCCGAACTCGCCCACGGTGTGCGCGAAGCCAAGCACCGCGCCGGTCATGAACCCGGGGCGTGCAAGCGGTACGGCCACGGTCCAGAAGGTATCCCACGGCGAGGCGCGAAGCGTCGCCGCGACCTCGAGTGGCCGTTCGCCGAAGGCTTCAAAGGCGTTCCGGATCGGCTGCACCACGAACGGCATGGAATAGAAAACGGAGCCGATGACCAGCCCCTCGAATGTAAAGGCCAGTGACCGGGCGCCGTACAGACCGGCGACCCAGCCGCCGGGACCGTCCGGACCAAGTGCCACCAGCAAATAGAAGCCCAACACCGTCGGCGGCAGCACGAGCGGCAGGGCGACCACCGTTGCGACGATCTCCTTGAACCGTGACTTCGAGCGCGCCAGCCACCAGGCGATCGGTGTGCCGATCATTAGCAGCGCAATCGTCGTGATCGCGGCAAGTTCGATCGTCAGGCGGATCGGCGACCAGAGCTCGGAAAATTCAAGCATCCTTAAATCCTATAAATCGCCGCTGCCGTAACCGAACTTTCTCTTTACGGCGTCGGCGTCCGGACTGCGCAGGAACTCGAGAAAGGCGCGTGCGGCATGGTTTGTCTCGCCGTGTTTGAGAAGTACCGCGTCCTGGCGGATCGGGTCGTACAAATCTTCCGGGACGGCCCAGCGCGAACCTTTGCCGTGACCAGCGATCTGGGAAAGTGCGGCGAAGCCGAGCGCGGCGTTGCCGGTATCGATGAACTGGTAAGTTTGCGCGATGTTGTTGCCCTGGACGAACTTGGGTGTGAGCTTTTCGAGGACGCCTAGAGCCGTCATCGCCTGCACGGCGGCGGCGCCGTATGGCGCGGTGACCGGGTTGGCGAGAGCGATTTTCTCGAAATGGGCATGGATAAAGGTTTCACGCCCGTCGACGAGGGCTGGGTCCCTGGAATAAAGCACGATCTTGCCCAAGGCGTACGTGAAGGCGGTGCCATTGACGGCAAAACCTTCGTCGATAGCTTTTCGCGGACGGTTTCGGTCGGCGGCGAGAAAGACATCGAACGGCGCGCCGTTGATGATCTGGGTATAGAGCGTGCCCGTGGAGGCAAAGCTGAAAACGGTACGGTGCGGCGTTTTCTGTTCGAACAGAGTGCCGATCTCCTTGACCGCTTCCGTGAAATTGGCGGCGATCGCGACCCGGGCCTCGGCGGCCGGGGCCGATTGCGTCAGCATCGCCAGCACGAAAAGGGTGGCACCGGCACGGCGGAACATCCGAGAAATCGGCAAATCTTCACTCCGACATGGTCAAGTGAACATATCGGGAGGGGGTGCCGGGTTCAACCGCTATTTCCGGTTGGTTATCTCGGGAAGAGATGCCTGAAGTTTCTTCATTTCCCTGGCGATGGCCTTGTCGGTGAGCGATTCCATGTGCCGATAACTGTCGAGGACCCGGTTGCCCATCGGTGTCAGCGCGGCGCCGCCGCGGGCGTGCCCGCCGCGGCTGGTTTCGACCATCGGATCGTCGAAGAAGGCGTTCATCGCCTCGACCAGGGACCACGCGCGCTTGTAGCTCATGCCCATGCGGCGTCCGGCGGCGGCGATCGAGCCGGTTTCCCGGATTCCGGCAAGGATGTCGGCCTTGCCGGGCCCGATGGCGATGCCGGGTTTGAGCACGATCCGAAGTCGGGCGCCGGTGGTCTTGTTGCCTGCTTTCATGTGGAATTTATAGACCGCACCGTAGGCGCTGTCACTTAGAGCCCATTTAAATGGGCTCTAGTGGCGGGATCAGCTCTTGGCTTCGGAAGGGGTCAGGCCGAACAATTTCTTGAAAGCGGTCGAGAAATTGGCCGGATTGGAGTATCCGGCCCGGTAGGCCGCTTCGCTGATACTGATTCCTTCCGAGATCAGGGCTTGCCGCGCTTGATGCAGGCGATATTCGCGGATGAAATCGACAATGGTGCCACCGTAGGCCGCCTTGAAGGCGCGCTGCATGCTTTCGATGCTCAGGCCCAACTCACGGGCGATCTGCCCCAGAGAAAGCTCATCCTCGATATGTTCCAGGACATAATTCCGGATCGTCTGGGCCCGGTTTATGGCGCGCACGGATGAGCCGCCGTGGACGTCACCGTCCGCAAGACCGGCAAGGACCGAGAGGCCTTCCGAGAATATCTCGATGGCTTTGCTCTCGATGTTCATGCGCTGGATGACATGCGGTGCCGGAGACGGATTGAGAATTTGTTCGCAAAGCGCGAGCACGCGTTTGGACGGCGTCCAGTGCGCATCCTCTCGATGTGAATGCATGAACGCGGCGATTGCGGACCCGTCCTCCGGCAGGTCATCCAGATAGGACTCGATCCAGTCGTGCGGGGCCGAAATCAACACTTTGCGGATGCGTGTGCCTTTCTTCGAAATGCGCCGGCTCGGTACTTGTTTGGTTACCGTCCACGCGTGCCCTAACGGTCCTGCCGGATCGCCCAGGCAAATCCGTTTGCCGTCCAGTTCCATCTCCACGAGGCCTTCCAGGAAGACCGCGATGGTTAACTCTGGGTTGACCGTCGTCTGCGTGCTCAGGTCGTGCGCTTCGAGCGTATCCGTGGCGTGTACACGCAAACCGCTGTGACACAGGTAGTTATTGAGGCTGCCGTGGATGACGACGTCGTTGTCGCCGATATGCGGCGTGTCAATCTCATAGGTGCGGTCGGTGGCATGCACGAGTTGAGTCAGCATGCGCCCCGTAACCACGGCGTCCGGAACCGCCGGCTGCTTGTGCCGTCGCCTGATGCTGTCGAGCTTGTGTTTTCGTACGCCCATACGGGTATTTACCCCTCCTTTTTGCTCCAAACGTCTTTTGTGATTTTGCAATTGCCACGTCGCTGGAGAATAGCGGTATACGCTGATACTAATAATCATTCTCAATTAAGCAAGACCTTAATAAAATTAAGAAGTGAGGGGAAAGATGAGAGACAAGCGTAACCCGTTTGAACAGCGGGCACTTGATCTGCCGCAACAACGGCATTCGGGCGGGATGCTTCCGGTTGATGCTTTGCGGACGGGGTGGAAGCTGACTCTGTTGGCCGGCACCGCGCTTGCCTTGATGTGTGCCGAGGGGATTGCCGGCGAACAGCGTGCCGGCGATATATTTGTCGATACGCAACTCGCACAAAGCAAGGACGAGGAACAAACCGAAGCCAACATGATCATCCTCGCACCGATCTCCATCGATGCAAAAGCCGATGTGATCACGGGGGGTGTCCAGTTGGACGCACAGGATCTCGATCGCATCGATCCGCAGACCATGCGTGACGTATTCCGGCAGGAACCCGGTGTGACGGTCAGCTCGCCGATCAGCATATCGCAGCAGATTCACGTGAACGGCATCGAGGACACAAACCTCAACGTCGATATCGACGGTGCCCGGCAGGCGAACAAGACCTATCACCATTTGGGGACCACGCTGACGGACCCGGGCATGTTCAAGGCTGTCAAAGTGGAAACGGGCGTGGCGCCCGCGGACGCCGGGCCAAATGCGCTCGCCGGGACGATTTCTCTGGAAACCAAGGATGGCCGCGACTTCGTCGATCCGGGCGAGACGTTCGGTGGTTTCATCAAGGCCAGCTACAACACGAATACCGAAGGTTTCACGGAACAGGGTACGATTGCCAGCCGGGTCGGGAACTTCGACGTCATGGCATACGGCAGTTTCGCCGACGGCCGCGGTTATGAGGACGGCGAGGGCGACTACGTGACCGGCAGCGACCCCGCGGCGCGGAACCTGCTCTTCAAGCTGGGCCATACCGCCGACAACGGGTATCGAGTGAAGCTGACCGCCAATCACTACGACGATATCGGGGTGCGTCCGCCACGTCCGGATTTCGGGTTTACGGGCGGGGATTTGGCGCCGGTCGAGTACCGCAGGCAAAACTACGCGGTTTCGTTCGGGGACCAGACACCGACCGATATGTGGGATCCAAAGGCGACACTGGCCTACACCAACACGCGTGTGGAATCGCTGACGACGCTGAACGCATTCAATGCGACGGCTCACGTAAAAGCGGATATTCAGACCTTCAACGGCAAGGCTTCAAACACCTTCACGACCGACTACGGCAAAATCACCGGTGGTGCCGATTTCTTCAAGGACACCGGTAAGGGGGGCCGGAACGGCTTTGTCGCCACCGAAAAAGCCTATAACACCGGCGTTTTCGCACAGGCGAGAACATCGTGGACGGGTCGATTCCGGACGTCCATCGGTGCGCGTTACGACTTCAGCCGCCTGGAAGGGCACGACGACGCGAGCGTCTCCGATAGCGGCGCCAGCGGCAACGCTAATGTCGAATACGACGTCACGGACGAGTTGATGGGTTATGCCGGCATCAGTACGACCTTCGGCGGTTACCAACTGGGCGAGATCGGATTGTTCAACTCGGTGAACAATTACGACACGATTGAGCCGTCGCGCTCGTTCAACTACAAGGCCGGCGCGGTGTACGAGGTCGGCAGTTTTACGCTGGACGGTAATGTCTATCTGACGCGGATCAACAATGCACATGACCTGGGCCAGAGTGACCGGGGCGCCAACCGGACCATCCATTCACGTGGCTTCAATGTGTCCGCCAAGTACAATTACGAGGACGGTTTCGTGAGCGCCGGTTTCGCCAGCAACAATCTGCGCATCAATGGCGCGTATCTGGAAAATCGGTCCGCCGACTATTACGGCACGGATACGGGCGATTCCTTCAATCTGGAAATCTTCCACATGCTGCGGCAGTACAACATGTCCGTCGGTACGACCAACGAGTTCATGCTGCCCGACGAAAGCCAAACCGGCATCACCGGATCCGGTCTGGACGGGTATGTCGTCACGAATGTCCATGCCGAGTGGATGCCCGAACAGCTCCCCGGTATGAGCCTGCGGTTCGATATCGTGAACCTCTTCGATCGCACGTATACCGACCGTTCCAACGTCTCGATTGTCGAATCCAGCGGTACGACCGGCGTGACCACGCCGTTCAACGAACCCGGCCGCAGTTTTATCCTGACGGCGAAGTACGACTTCTGAGGCGGGGAAGGACGTTACACGCGATAATTACGCGTACACCGTGGGGATTGTGCGCGGATCGGGACGGGGGCGCGGATTGCGTCCCCGTAACGGTTTCCACCAACCGGTTAAGGGGCGCGTGTTCTGCAAAGGTTTTTAGTGATCTTGCAAACACGGCATTTCTGGAGCCTCCGGCCCGCAGGAGATATTGGTTATCATTCTCAAGTCGTTACACGACGGTGCACGTTGACCGTCGGGACCGCTTGAATACCAGGGTCACGCTTTTTGAACGGTGCCCCCTAATTGCAGCCTGACAATACTGGAACGGGGATCATGAAATGAAGCGGATTGGATTTTCCGTGACGTTGATACTATCGGCGTTTTTGCTGGGCCAGGCGACGGCCGGTGAAATGCTGAGCATCACGGATGTCGCCGGGCGCACGATTGAAGTCGAAGTGCCGGCGAAAAAGGTGGTCCTCGGCGAGGGGCGGTTTCTGCCGACACTGGCGATTCTCGATCGCGAAGATCCCGTCGGTCGTGTTGCCGCCATGATGGCCGATTTCAGGCGCTTCGATCCGGCGACGTACGCGCAATACAAGAAGACGTTCCCGAGGATCTCCGAAATCGAGGAGATCGGCGCCGGCGGCGCGGCATCGTTCAGTTCCGAACACGCGATCGGCGTCAAACCGGACGTGGCGATCTTCGGGCTCGGCAGCGCGCATGGCCCGGGCGCGCGGGACAAGGAAATCCTGGCGCGCCTCGAAGCGGCTGGCATTCCGGTGCTCGTGGTCGATTTCCGGATCGATCCGCTGGTCAACACACCGAAGAGCGTTCGCTTGCTCGGCAAAATTCTCGGTCGTGACAAGGCGGCCGAAGAGTTCGTCGCATTCTACGAAAAGAACCTGAATATCGTGCATGAGCGTCTCGAACGTGCCGCAACGAAGCCGCGCGTATTCATGGAAATTCGTGTCGGTCTGCGCGAGCAGTGTTGCGAGACGATCGGTCAGCAGGTCATGGGACGGTTCATCGACTGGGCCGGCGGCGACAACATCGTCGCCGAGAAAATTCCGGGAACGCACGGTGTGGTCAACGCCGAGTTTCTGCTTTCGGAACAGCCGGACATCTACATCGCCACCGCGATCGGCAACTACCCCCCGGCGTCCGCGGACAAGGGGCGCGTGATCCTCGGTGCCGGCGCGCCCGCCGACGTCGCGGCCGAGTCCCTGAAGCGCGTCGTCCGGCGCCCCGTGGTTTCGGAACTGCATGCCGTCAAATCCGGCAGCGCTTTTGCCATTTGGCATCATTTTTACAATACGCCGATGAATGTCGCCGCCGTTCAGGCGATGGCCAAATGGTTCCATCCGGACCTGTTCTCCGATCTCGACCCGCGTAAGACGCTCGAAGAGTATTTCCGCCGCTTCCAGCCGATGCCGTTGGACGGTGTCTACTGGACGGGGTTGGCGCCTGAATGACCGGGGCCGTATTGCATCGTGAGGCAGAGTCCGGCACGCCGCTGGCAGTACAGTACCGTGTCATTTTCCTGCGGCGTGTCACGTGGCTGTGCGTTCTCGCCGCGGCCCTCTTCTGCAGCGTGGTCCTGAACATTGCCACCGGACCGTCCGGGATGAGCGTCGGCGATGTCGTTACAGGTCTGTTCCGCCCCGATGCCATGGATCAGGCGGCGCGCGTCATTCTGTGGGACGTGCGGTTGCCCTTCGCCATGCTGGCGGTCGTCGTCGGCGCGTGCCTGGGACTTGCCGGCGGCGAAATGCAGACGGTTCTGAACAATCCGCTCGCGAGCCCGTCGACGCTGGGCGTGATGCATGCCGCGTCGGTCGGCGCATCGCTCGCCATCGTGTTCAACGTTACGGCTCTGGGGATCGCCGAGAATTACGTGATACCGGTGTTTGCGTTCGTCGGCGCCATGGCATCGATTTTCATGATCCAGACGCTGTCCAGGACATTCGGCGCGACGGTCGATACGGTCATTTTGTTCGGTATCGCCACGGTGTTCGCGATGGATGCGGGCGTGTCCTTGATCCAGTTCGTAGCCAACGACGACAGTCTGCAGCAGATCGTGTTCTGGACCATGGGGTCTGTGTCGCGGGCGACATGGGAAAAAGTTGCAATTGTTGCCGTGGTGTTCGCGTTCTGCCTGCCCATGTCCCTCAGACATATGTGGCAGATGACGGCGCTTCGTGGCGGTGAGGACCAGGCTCGCAGTTTCGGAGTCGCCGTCGACAGGCTGCGAACGATGGTGTTGCTCCGTGTCAGCCTGTTGACCGCCATCGCGATCTCTTTTACCGGCGTGATCGGCTTCGTCGGGCTGGTCGGACCGCATATCGCTCGACTTGCGTTCGGCGAGGACCATCGGTTCTATCTACCGGGTAGCGCGCTGGCCGGTGCGTTTATCCTGTCCGCCGCGTCGCTGGTCGCCAAAACCATCGTCCCCGGTATTCTGATTCCCGACGGTATCGTTACGGCGCTGATCGGCATTCCCCTGTTCCTGGCGCTGGTCATGACGCAAAAAAGGCGGGCGTGATGACGGCACTTTCCATCGACAACATTTCGGTCGGCTACGGCGCTCGCGACGTTTTCACCGGCCTCACCATGCCGCTTCTCGAAGACGGCATGGTACTCGGTATTCTCGGTCCCAACGGTGTCGGCAAATCGACGTTGCTGCGCTCGCTCGCGGGGTTGCAGAACTATCGCGGTCTTGTCCACCTGGACGGTGAACGTATCGATCGTATGTCGCACCTGAAGCGCGCCGGCGTCATCGGTTACCTGCCGCAAGCGTTGCCACAGGCGACGACCCTGATTGCCTATGAAGCGGTGGTCAGCGCCTGCCGCTCCGTCCGCCCCGACTTGCGGCCGGATGAGGTCGACCACGCCGTGGAACAGGTGTTCGATCAACTCGGCATCCGGCACTTGGCGTTTCAGGCACTGGGCAAGCTGTCCGGTGGGCAGCGACAAATGGTCGGCTTGGCGCAGGTGCTGGTGCGTGAGCCCCGGTTGTTGCTTCTGGATGAACCGACGAGTGCGCTAGACCTGCGCTGGCAACTGAACGTGATCGGCGTGATCAGTGACATCGTCACGGCGAAGGGCGGTATCTGCCTGATGGCACTGCACGACATCAACCTCGCCATGCGTCATTGCAATCAACTGTTGGTACTAAGCGGGACGGGAATCCTGTCGTTCGGAACGCCGTCCGAGGCAGTGACCACGAAAACGTTGAGGCACGCTTATGGCGTCGAGGGGCGCATCGAGACCTGCTCCGAAGGACGGCCATATCTGGTCACGGACAGCGTCTGCAATTAGAAGATCTGGGGGTGAGATGACGGCGTTTTCGACAACGATCAAGACGAGTTACGCACAGAAATACCTGCAACAGCTCTGCAAGCATTTCGCGCACAAGGTGACGGTGCGGTATTCACCGGAAGAGGGGCGTGTCGCATTTCCGCCCGGTAGATGTCTGATGAGTGCCGATGACGAGGTGTTGGCGTTCTATTGTCTGGCCAAGGAAGATCGCGCGATCCCGCTCATCAAGAGCATTCTGGACAAACATCTGGTCAAGTTTGCCTGGCGCGAGGAGCTTGAATACGAGTGGATTTCAGGTGTGCCGGATGACCGTGCAGCGTTGCTGACCGGCGAAGAATTCCTGCCGGAAGCGGAGGGAAAATCGGATTAAACCGACGCACGGGTGAAAATGCGGGCGACACAGTCGTCTAGATATATGAGGGAAGGGGGATGCCGCACCGCAGGGATGCGCGTGCGTCGTCTCTGTTGATGCAATAAACGAGGCAGAACGGGGCGTTATGACTTTTTCTAAATCGGCGGCCAGAGCCATTTTGGCCTTCTCGCTACTAGTGTTGGCCTGTGCGGGCGCACGAGCAGCCGAGGGGGCCATTAATCTGGAATTGAACAAGGTGGAACCCGCCGGCGAGGGGTGCCGCATCTACATGGTATTCAGCAACGAAACCGCTGGCGTTATCGAGAGCTTCAAGCCCGACCTGGTGTTTTTCGACCAGGATGGGGTGATCGCCGACCGCCTTGTCGTGGAGGGAGGGCCGCTGCCGGCCGGCAAGACCAGGGTCAAGTTGTTCGATGTCGGTCAACTCGGTTGCGGTTCCATTCAGCGTGTGTTGCTGAACGACATCAGGGCCTGTGCCGGACAGACACCGGCGGCCTGCCTCGCCATAACCAACACGTCATCGCGCAGCGGCGTGGAATTCATCAAGTAATCATTGGAGCCGACCATGCAGGAAACGCAGACCCCCGCCCCGGATGCCGCGATGGCACAAACGATGCCGCCCGGACCCGGTGCCAGCATGCTGAACGAGGCGTGGGAGCTTTTGGTTCTGGGCGGGCCGGTCGTTGCCGTGTTGATCGTCATGTCGGTCGTGGCCATGGCGATTACGGTGCTCAAGCTCTGGCAGTTCTGGTCGGTCCGTGCGACGCGGCTGGTCAACGTCGAACGCGCGGTTAAGCTCAAACGTCTCGGTAAGCCGCTTGAGGCACTGGCCTGTGTGCAGGGGGACAAGAACCCGGTTGGGCAGACGTTCGCCGTGGCGCTTCGCGGGCATATCCGCGGCGATCTCGATGACAGCGAGATCCGGGCCGAGGCGGAGCGCTTCGGCGCGCGCCACATAGAGGCAATGCGGAGCTACCTCAGGCCTCTCGAAGTTATCGCCAGCCTGGCGCCGTTGCTCGGCCTGTTTGGCACCGTGCTCGGCATGATCACAGCATTCCAACAGTTGGAAGCGGCGGGAAATCAGGTCAACCCGTCGGTACTTTCCGGCGGAATCTGGGAAGCACTGCTGACGACGGCCGTCGGCCTCGCCGTGGCGATACCGACCGTTGCCGTTTTCAACTGGCTCGAACGGATCGCGGAACGTACCGAGATCGCCATGGCCGACGCTGTTCAGTACGTATTCACGCAGGACCTTTCGCGTTTGCCGGCGCATATGCATGGCGACAGTAGTCGCGGCACGGGACGACTGGGCGCGGATTAGAGCGATGCGCCGCCGTGCCATCATCTCCATGACGCCGCTGATCGACGTGGTGTTCATCTTGCTGGTCTTCTTCATGCTGGCGTCGTCCTTTCTGGACTGGCGCACGATCGAACTCGGCGTTGCCAGGGGCGGCGGCACCGGTGGTATGACGGGTGCGTTGCTGGTCGAACTCAAAACCGATGGTCTGCGCCTTTCTGGGCGCGCGATGGCCGAGGGTGATCTGATGCAGAGATTATCCGCCCGTTTCGAGAAAGACCCCGAGCAGAAAGTCCTGTTGAAACCAGAAAAGGGCGTACCGTTGCAGCGCGCCGTGGATCTGGTCGACCGGATTGCCGCCGCAGGCGGCCGCGATGTCTCGTTCGTGTCGGCACCTGGGGGGCGCTGATGGCGTTTGGCAAACCGCAACGCCGCCGCCCCGACGACGACCAGCGCGTGATGCCGCTGATCAATGTGGTGTTCCTGCTGCTGATCTTCTTCATGGTGGCGGGACAATTGTCGAAGACCGATCCCGTGAAGATTGAACCGCCGGAATCCGAGAGCGCCGGTGAGCCCGGCGATCTACGGGTGAAGCTGCTGATCGCGCCGGATGGCCGCCTCCTGCTGCGTGGCGAAGAGATCGCGCCCGCGGACCTGACCGCTCAACTCTCGGAATTGCTGGGTGAACGCGGCGACAGGATTGTTCACGTCAAGGCCGACGGCGCGGCGGATGCGGTCGGTATCATCGAAGTACTGGAAAAGGTCAAGGCGGCCGGTGCGGAGAAAGTTCACCTGATGGCGCACGCGCGGAGGGGATCATGACGATCCGGCGCAGGCATTGGCTGACGGCTTTCATCATCGCATTGGTTCTGCACGGCTCGTTGATATTGTTGCTGTGGGAGCCCGCCGAAAGCGGTGCCGCCAATCTCGGCGTCGGCGGGATGGAGATCTCGTTCGGCATGGCGGGCGGCGCGCCGGGGACGACCGAAGTCCCGCCGCCCCAAAAGGAGACGGTGGATGCACCGGAAACGGAGCCCGTTGAGCCCGTCGAGACGCCGCCGGTAGAAACCGTCGAGACCGCCGAGGTCATGGAGCCCGTCGAGGAGTCCGAGCCGCCGGAACCGGTCGAAGTCGAGGCCGTGGAGCCGCCCAGTGCGGAAACCGTGCCGGTTGCCGAAGTCAAACCGAAGACCGAAAAAGCGAAGGTGCCGAAGAAACCTGAGCCGCCGAAGGAAACTCAAGCCGTCGAACCGGAACCCGCGCCGGCACCACAGCCGCCGAAGGAGATCGCCTCGACACCGCCAGTCAAGGAAGTGGAACCGCAGGCGCCGTCGATTGCCGGATCCGCCGGAAAATCCGGCACCGAGAAGACCTCTAACACGGGCAGCGGCAAGGACAAGGCGTCGGGTGGGCGGCCCGGTTCGTCCGACAGCTATTTCGCGCGCCTGCAGGCGTGGCTCGAGCAGCACAAGGAGTATCCGTCCTCGGCACGCCGGCGGCGGCATGAGGGAACGGCGGTGCTGAATTTCACGATGAGCCGCAACGGCGAGGTGATCGAGGCGCGTGTGCTCAGGGGAACGGGTTATGCGTCGTTGGACGAGGAAGTCATGAACATGATCCGCCGCGCCTCGCCATTACCGCCGTTTCCCGACGATTTCGATGATGCGCGGTTGACGCTTTCCGTTCCGGTGCGGTTCCAGTTGCACTAGGATTCACAGGTTTACGCGATCAAGCTTTCGTGCAGGGCTTCCTGTTCGAAATAGGTGTCACGATAACGTGTGACCGCCATGTCATGAGTGGCGATGGCGTCGGCGTCCAGTTCGCCCGCCGGTGGCGAGGCTGGCTCGAAATGACCGTAGGTATCTGCCCCGCGTACAAGCATGCCGGCCGTCCGGTGTGCGCCGACGGGCCTGGCGCTTGCGGGGATGAAGTTCAGGCCGAGCCCGATGCGACGGTGCGGCGTGATGTTGGGGCCGGAACGGTGTGGGCACAGTCCGTGATGCATCGAAAACTGGCCCGCCTTCAGCGGCATCGGCACGGCCTGGGTTTCGTCGAGTGTCCGCGTGATCCGTTGACCGGCCCGATTGACGCTGTTCTCGACGACGTGCGCGGCATGCGGCAATTGCGTCAGCGAGCCCGGCAGGACATCCATGCATCCGGCCTCGCGGCTGGCATCCGTGAGCGCTACCCACACCGTCACCTCTTCCTTTGGCTCGACCCCGTAATACGTAGAGTCCTGATGCCAGTCGGCGATGGTCGGGGTGTTCGCTTCCTTGATGAAGAACGTACTGGTGAAAACAAGGATGTTCGGCCCCAGCAGATCCTCCACCGGATCGAGAATACGCGGATCCCGTGCAAGGCGGCTGACCCAGGGAAGGATCAGGTGCGGCATGGTCCGCCATTTGAGTTCCTTTGATGCATTGACCGGATCGCCCAGCCAGTTCTCGAAACGGGCCAGTCCGGCCAGGCATTCCCGACGCTCGTCTTCGTCCAGGAGCGGAAACGGAAACAGAAATCCGTTCTGCCGCCATTGCGTCGTTTGCTCTTCCGACAATGCCTTCATTGATGATCAACCCCCGTGAAATACCAGCCCGGGCTATTCTTGACGGACGCAGAATTAGCATGACGAAGGGGCGTCGTACAGCCGCAGGGGCTGCGGGGTTTTACATCAGCTTTCGGTCGGTGGGCGATGTTTCGTCGTTGTTGGCGTCGGGAGCGACGCCGATTTGCAGCAAGAAATCGTTGACGGCCGCTGTCGCGTGTTCGTGTGATGTCTCATCCGGGACGGCCGTTTTTTCGCAATCTTCTTTTACTCTTTTGACCGGTACGTTGACCCGTTCGCCGAGGACCATGTTGATGGTCGATGCAAGCAAACGGATATCGATTGGCTTGATGACGACGGCATCCATGCCGGCCTCGTAGAATCCCTTGCGGTTCTCTTCGATAGCATCGGCGGTCAGCGCAACGATTGGAATTGTGCATTTGACACCGGGTATCTTGCGAATCATCCGCGTCGCGTCGGGCCCGGACATGACCGGCATGCGCACATCCATGAGGATCAGGTCGAATTCCCGAGCTTCGTGCTTCTCGACGGCTTCCACGCCGTTGTCTGCCGTTTCGTACGTGTGTCCGAAGCTTTTCAGGATCGCCGTCACGATTTGCTGGTTCATGGCGTTGTCGTCGACCACCAGAATGTGCAGTGACCGGCGTGCGGAGAAGTGTGCTGACGGCATGTCTTTCTCGCCGCGCGGGGAAACATTGGTCGTCGCCGGGATGTACGGTAGCGAGAACCAGAACGTGCTGCCTTTGCCGTATTCGCTGGCGGCGCCGATGTCGCCGTTCATCAGGGTGACGAGCTTCTTGCAGATCGTGAGCCCGAGGCCCGTGCCTTCGAATTTGCGCGAGATCGAAGCGTCGCCTTGCTTGAAATCCGAGAACAGCGTGCCGAGCACTTCCGGCCGAATGCCGATCCCGGTGTCCCTGATCGAGAAATAGAGCTTGGGCTCGTTCGTGTTTTCACCGGTCAGGCGGCACTTCACCGTAATCGAGCCGGCCTCGGTAAACTTGCGTGCGTTGCCGACGAGATTGATCAGCACCTGGCGCAGCCGTGTAGGATCCAGATTGATGCCGCAAGGCAGATTGTCGGGTATATCCGTTTCGATGCGGACCTGACCGGCGGTATCGTCGTATAGATCGTTGGAGAAGAAGTCCACCACGTCGCCAATCAATGACGGCAGATGGAAATCGATGTGCTCAAGCTCTACCTTGCCGGCATCCAGTTTCGAGATGTCGAGAATATCATTGATGATTCGCAGCAAGGAGCGTGTCGAACTCTTGATCTTGTGAACAAGGTCCTTGCTCTTGCCGTCGAGTTCTTCCTGCAACAGAAGGTCGGCAAAACCGATAACGCCGGTCATGGGCGTGCGGATTTCGTGACTCATCGTCGCCAGGAATTCGGATTTGGCAGTGTTGGCCGCCTCGGCGGCCTCGTGTGCCTTGGCCAGTTCCAGTTCTTTCTTTTTCTCGGCCGTGATGTCGGTGCGGATGGCGACATATTGGAACGGCTTGCCGTCCGCGTTCAGGAAGGGAACGATGGTCGATGTCACCCAGTAGTGACCGCCGCGCTTCTTCCTGTTTTTGATTTCGCCGTTCCAGACATTTCCGCTTGCGATGGTGCGCCACAGTTCACGGTAGAAATCCGGCGAATGCTCGTCGGATTTCAGCAGGCGGTGGTTGGCGCCGATCAGTTCTTCCCGCGAATATCCCGATATCGAACAGAACTTGTCGTTAGCATAAGTAATGTTGCCCTTGATATCGGTGACGCTGACGATCGCGTGTTCATCGAGGGCAAGCTTCTGGTAGTCGAGTTCGGTCACTTTTTCGGAAAGCTCTGCCGCCTGCCGATTCAGGGTGATGACCAGCGCCAAGGTATCGGCGACACGTTCCAGGAAGGAGATATTCTCTTTGCGTCGTTCCGTGTCGCTGGACATGTAGAAGACCATGACGCCCAGGGTTTCGCCGCGCGATACGAACGGGATGTTGTAGAAATCCCGGAGCGCTTCGGCGCTGACGGCGGCGGCCGATGCAGGTCCGCCTCCCGCGTGGTAAAGGACGTTGTGATCGAAATCGGTCTTGTCGGTAAGCAACTTGACCTCGTCGTCCAGGTTTCGGCCGGCGACGAGTTCGAGTTCCTGTTTCCCGTCAGCAGTTCTGCGAGCCAGGAAGATCCCGGCCTTCGGGAGGCCCGAGAGCCAACTGAGCGTGAGCAGGACATCAAGGCAGTTGCCGAGAACGTCACTGAGGGGAATAGGCTGGATGGCCTCGCCAAGCAGGATGTTCAACACCTGGTTGTTTTCGGTCGTCCTGTCGATGTTCGTTTTCATGACGCCTCGTCGCTCATCTGGATCCGATGCGAACGTGCCGGTCCCCTGGTTGCTGATCCTGGAGGACAATACGTGCCGCTCCCATTGGTTGTTCGGGATGCAGAATACGAGGCGTTTGTAAGTCCGTGATTTCCGGCTCTTCCAGATTTGTAAATATATGTAAGTCGCTGGTGCGCTATACGTGAATTTCGAGCGCGCTTGCGGGGAGCGGCGTTGACGGGTGTTCGTCCCTCGGTGAATCGGGCCCTTCGCCGCCGCCGCAGAAGATTTACATTCTCTTACAAATTCGCTTGGGGAATTAATAACCGGATTACGTGTATGTGGGAGTTTTCTGTCCGTTGCAATGGATAAGGCAAGGTGTTCATGTATCCACACGGATGCCGCCAGACGCTCTTGCCGTCCTGATTCTGAACCGAGTTTGATTCAATGGAGGCACCAATGGACGGTCAGGCTCAAGTTTACGAAAATTCCGACGCGACTGAATCCTTCATGTCAAAAGACGAAAGGCATGAAGAAGATATACGAGCAGCAGATGGCAACGAATACCAATCGGTTGTCGAAGCGCTCAACAAATCCCAAGCGGTCATCGAGTTCGACATGGACGGTACGATCCGCCATGCCAATGACCTGTTTCTCGGTGTGATGGGCTATACCCTTGACGAGATCAAGGGACAGCACCATAGCATGTTCGCCGAACCGGACTACGCCGAAAGCACCGAATACCGGCAGTTTTGGGACAGGCTGAATGCAGGCGAATTCCAGGCCGCGGAGTATCGGCGTCTCGGCAAGGGCGGCAAGGAAGTCTTCATCCAGGCTTCCTATAATCCGATTTGCGGTCGGGACGGTAAGCCGTACAAGGTCATCAAGTTCGCAACCGATATTACCGAACAAAAATCGAAGAACGCCGATTACCGCGGACAGATCGAAGCGATCGGAAAATCCCAGGCGGTGATCGAGTTCAACATGGATGGGACGATTCGTAATGCGAACGACCTATTCCTCGACGTGATGGGGTATACCCTCGACGAGGTAAGGGGGCAGCACCACAGCATGTTTGCCGAGCCGGAGTACGCCAAGAGTCCGGAATATCGTCGGTTCTGGGAAGCCCTGAACGCCGGCGAGTATCAAGCGGGGCAATACAAGCGTCTCGGCAAGGGTGCTAAGGAAATCCACATCCAAGCCTCGTACAACCCGATCTTCGATCTCAACGGCAGGCCGTACAAAGTCGTTAAGTACGCATCCGACGTGACACAGAATGTGCTCGATCAACAACGGCGCGCAAAAGCGATGAATGAGATCGACGTTGATCTCGGCGATATTGCCGGCGAGATTTCGACGGTCAGCGAATTGATCACAGGGTCGGCGAGTGCCGCCGCGCAGACGGCTTCGAACTTCCAGGCGATGGCCGCGGCAACGGAAGAGATGACGGCTTCGATTCGTGAGATCAGCGAGCAGGTCGGCCGTTCCGCGAGTATATCTCAGACCGCGGTAGCGCAGACTCAGAGCAGCAACGAAGCGATGGAGAAACTTACCGAGGCTGCTCAGAAGATCGGTGACGTCGTCAGCCTGATCAGTGACATTGCGTCGCAGACCAACCTGCTGGCGTTAAACGCGACCATCGAGGCGGCCCGTGCCGGCGAAGCCGGGAAGGGGTTTGCCGTGGTGGCTTCGGAAGTCAAGAACCTCGCCAGCCAGACGGCCAAGGCAACCCAGGAGATCAGCGACCAAATTGCCGGCATTCAGGAGTCCACAAAGACGTCGGTTGCTTCGATGAAGTCGATCACCGACACGATCGGCGAAATCAACGAGATATCCGCCTCGATTTCGGCGGCGGTCGACGAGCAATCGAAAGTCACCGAGGGAATTTCCGAAAACATGCAGACGGCGACCACAGGCATCGACCAGATCGCCAGTGGCACGTCGGATATTTCCGTGGCCATGGAGAAAGTCGATGAGTCTGCGAAGCGGGTTCGGGCAGCTTCGGCACAATTAAAATGATCCGTTGAGTGAGGCGATCCGACGTTATCTTTTACCGTGTTCCAGCGCCCGGGATGTACCCGGGCGCTGAAACGGTTCATATTAAATGGCGGGTCATTATTTGCGTTTCGGCGTTGGCCCTGAATGGAAAGAGGAAGTTCTTTGTCCGGCGATAAGTCGCAACCCGGTCACAGCCTTTTTAGCGGCGTGTCCTCCGTTCTGGGCGTGCTTGGGGCGATCGCTTGGTCCTACGATGTCAAAGCCTCTCGGTTCATGGACATCAGCTTCGAAGGCGAGACATTTCTGGGGTACACTCCGGACGAGTGGCTGAAGCTTCAGCTCTGGCCCAATCACATCCATCCCGAAGACAGAAGCCACGTCGTGTCACGGCGGATGGCGGCGCATACCAACGGCAAGGGTCTTGATGTCGAGTACCGGCTTCGGGGCAAGGACGACGAATATGTCTGGGTCCGCGAGTTGTCGGGGCTGGACGGAAACCAGGCAGGCGAGTTCGTCACCAAAGGTATATTGTGCGACGTTACGGAGTCCCATGGCGCGCGCGGTCTTGCACCGGAGCGGGAGTATCAGTACCGCAAATTGCTGGAATCTATGCCTGACGCTTTTCTGATCGAACAGGACAATACGATCGTTTTCGCCAATCCCGCGGCCGAACGGATGTTCGAGGTCGAAAGCGGCATGACCCTGATCGGACGCGAGGCAAGCAAGATATTTACCGACAGGCATCACGCGCAGGCGCGGCTCGATACGCTGACCAAGGGCGGGCGCAAGGTCTGCACCTCGAACGAGTCAGTACAGGCGCTATCGGGGTACACGTTCGATGCTGAAATCGTCAGTTGTCTGACGGTGTGGCGAGATCGAAAGGCGGTGCAGACTGTCGTCCGGGATCTTTCTTGGCTGAACAAGGTTCTTGAACTTCTGCGTGACGAGCGAAATCTGCTGAAGCTGGTGCTGGATCATATCGGCGACGGCGTATGTCTTATCGATGCCGACGGCATCGTCAAATCGACCAACCCGCCATTAGCGACGATGATGGGTAGTTCGGAAGTGATGTTCTTCGGCAAAAGCGCCCATGAATTGTTTCATGCACTCGGCGATGACGGCAATACCGACCAGGCATCGTGCGACTACTGCGCGATGCAGTCGCGAGGCGAGTATTTTCAGTTCGAGCGGAGTTTCCGGCGCGAGTCCGACGGCGCGACGATATTCCTCCAATTCGACAATTCACCGATTTTCAATGCCGATCAGCCGTTCGGCGCCGTTGTAACGGTTCGCGATCTGACCGCCGATCGGGAAAGCCAGGCGGAGATCGACAAGCTTTCACGCGCCATTGAGCAGAATCCGGTTTCAATCCAGATCACGGATACGGCCGGACAGATTGAGTATGCCAATCCACAGTTCTGCGAGTTGACCGGAAAGAGTGCGGATGAACTTTACGGCCGCAGTTCGCCGCTGCTGAACCGCGAGACAGTCGGTGCGCAGGTCTACGACGATATCTGGGAGAGCCTCTCGGCTGGTCATACCTGGGAAGGCGAATTCGAGGAATACGAGGTCGCAGGACGCCATTGGTGGCTCAGGGGTATCGTGTCGCCCCTGAAAGACAATGCCAACAAGGTTCGCCACTACGTCGGCATGTACGTGGACGTCACCGAGGAGAAATATGCGGTTGCTCTGCAGAAGGCGACCGAAAACAAAGTCAGCATCATTTTCGAGGCCACCGGGAATGCAATGCTGATCATTTCCGAAGACGGTCAGGTGGAATCCGTGAATCCCGCTGCCATTCGCCTGTTCGGTTACGACGCCGAAACCTTCGGCAGAATGCGCATCACCGATATTCTGCCGGAGTACGATACCGACTACTTCCTGACCAGAACGTCGGACCCGGCGAGCGGGGGGCGTGCGCGAGAGATTCAGGTCGGACGTGAGATCGTCGGTGTGAATGTCGTTGGAAAGCAAATACCGCTGATCCATTCGACGGCCGAAATGCCCGAACCCGTTTGGACGTTCGGTGAGCGGCGCCACAAAAGACGACGCTCGTTCATTTGCACCCTTCAGGACATCAGCGAGCAAAAGAACGCGCAGAGCGCCATGGAAAACGCGCACAAGATGGAGGCACTCGGCCAGCTGACGGGCGGGCTTGCGCACGATTTCAACAATCTGCTGGGTATCGTCATCGGCAATCTCGACCTTGCGGAGGAGGAGAGCGAGGAGCTTCCGGATATCCATGGTTTCATTTCGACGGCACAGCGTGCCGCGCTGCGGGGGGCGGAACTGACCCAGAGCCTGCTCGATTTCTCAAGGAGTTCGACCGTCAATGCCGAGTATCTGAACGTCAACGATGTGGTCAACGAACTCGAGCAATTGATGCAGCCGGCACTGACGGCGCGCATCAAGGTTCGCAAGGAGCTTGGTGGTGGCCTCTGGCCGGTGTCTCTCAATCGGAGCGAGTTTCTCTCCGCGCTCATGAACCTGTCGCTGAATGCCCGCGATGCCATGCCGTCGGGTGGCACGCTGAGCATCAGTACGCGAAACCTCGACAACCGCGAACCGATGCCGGTTGCCATGGGCATATGCCCGCCGGGTCAGTACATCGCGGTTGAATTGGCGGATACCGGAGAAGGGATGGACGAGCGAACTCTCGCCAAGATGTTCGAGCCTTTTTACACCACCAAGGAGAAAGGTAAGGGAACCGGTCTCGGCCTCAGTACGGTGTTCGGTTTCGTGCACCGAGCCAACGGATTGATCGATGTCCGTTCCGAACTCGGTGCCGGGACGACGATTGTTCTCCTGGTGCCGCGCACGACCGACGTTGGCGAGGATGCGCAATTGCCGCCTGCATTAGTCCGGCCGCCCAGCCGGGCGGAGGGGGAACTGCTTGTTGTTGACGATGAACTGGAACTGGCAAATTTCTGTAAATCCACCCTGCAGAAGTCCGGTTATATTGTACATCTGGCGGAGAACGGGGCCGACGCCCTGGAGGTCATCCGCCGCCATCCGAAGATAACGACGATGATTACCGATGTGGTGATGCCGGGAAAACTCGACGGCATCGATCTTTGCGGCGAAGTCGCAAAAATGAATGATCGCATCAAGATCATCCTCTCGACCGGATATGCCGAGAAACTCGATGGGAGTAAACCGCTTCCCGGAAATTGTTATGAACTGATCCGCAAGCCTTTTCGCGGGCGTGAATTGCTGGAGGTCGTCGACCGGGTCGTCGCGATCCGGATATAGGGCCCGGCATCTAGTTACATTTGGCTACAAGTTAATACCTGCGGAAAATATCCGCTTCACCCGTTCCTGTTATGAACGCACAGGTTCAACGAAGGAACGGCTCATGAAAAGATCTATCGCACTTGTCGTCGACGACGACGAGGACCTCGCGCAGTTTGTTGTCGATTGCATAACCCGCATCGGTTTCCAATGCGTTGTCGCCACGCGTATCGAAGACGTAACGCCGCTGATGATGGATGCCAAGGTCGTGCTTGCGATCGTTGACGTGTTTCTGCCCGGTATCGGCGGGATCGAAGGGATTCGCAAAATCAAGGAACTCAACCCCGGGTGCCGGGTCGTGGCGATTTCGGGCGGTTTTCGGCACATGGGAGGGGCGGACGCGTTGCGTGCGGCACAGATCGTCGGTGCGGATACCGTGCTCTCGAAGCCGTTCCGCAAGCGTGAACTGGTCGACACGATCGACGAGCTTTTAATAGATCGTGTGGGGCCGAAATCCGCTTGATGGATGCTGTGCCCCTTGAAATCAGGGCCTTCCCGACGATTGGCGGCGGCGTGTCCGGATTTACAAATCTTTACATTATCGATTTTAAGGCAAATTCGCCGCTTACAAGGCTATGCCATCTTCACGATGGTTGAATTAACCAGCCGATTAACGAGTGGGTTAGATAGAGGCGTAAACTCATGCTTGACCAATTGCAGCGAAGCGACGAGCCGGCAGCCGTCGAAACGCCTGACAACAGCAGGCTCCGGATGCTGGAGCAGATGCTCGACCAGATGCCGATCAACGTCATGTTCGTGGAACCGGAAAACTTCACGATTACGTATGTGAACCGGACCAGCATCGAGACTCTTACGCCGCTTGCCGATCTGCTGCCGGCGCCGCCTGATCAACTCAAGGGCCGGAGCATGGATATCTTTCACGCCAAGCCTGAGCATCAGCGCCGGATCGTCGGTGATCCGAGTAACCTGCCGTGGAAAACCCGCATTACCCTTGGTCCGGAAAGCCTGGATCTGCTGGTTACCGCCATCGATGACACCGACGGCAAATACCTGGGGGCCATGCTGACTTGGTCGGTGGTGACCGACAAGGTCGAGATGGCCAAGAACTTCGATGCAAATATCAAGGCGGTTGTCGAAACCGTGCTCGCCGCGTCCCGCGAAATGCAACAAAGTGCCCAGGGCATGGCCTCGTCATCGGGTGAAACGTCCGACAAGGCGAACGCCGTCGCCGCCGCGTCCGAACAGTTGACGGCGGCGATCAACGAAATTTCCTCGCAGGTAACGCGTTCAGCGGACATCTCGCGGGATGCCGTGAGTGAAGCCATGCGCTCCAATGAAATGGTGCAGGGCTTGGCGGATGCGGCCGAGCGCATTGGCCAGGTCGTGACATTGATTAACGATATCGCGAGCCAGACGAACCTTCTGGCCCTGAACGCGACCATCGAGGCCGCCCGTGCAGGCGACGCCGGCAAGGGTTTCGCGGTCGTTGCTTCCGAGGTGAAGAACCTCGCCAATCAGACCGCCAAAGCGACCGAAGAAATCGCCAACCAGGTCGGCTCGATCCAGGGCGCGACAAAGGACTCCGTGACCGCGATCCAGGGGATCTGCAACACCATCGACGAGGTCAGCCAGATTGCGACGACCATCTCGTCGGCGGTCGAGGAACAGAGCGCCGCTACCCGCGAGGTTGCCGCGAATATCACCGGCGTCACCGCCGCGTCTTCCGAGGCGGGCGAGACCGCTTCGCAGTTGCTGTCGTCGGCGACCGAACTGTCTGATCAGGCGAACCGCCTTCAGACCGAGGTCGACGCCTTCATGGAACGTATCGATTGAATTGAGAAGGGGGCCACATACCGGCACGAAATGCATTAACGCAAACGAGCAGGATGGCAGGATACAGAAAAATGGATGATCTACTTCAAGAATTTATTGCCGAAGCAACCGAGAACCTGGCGGTGATCGACCAGGAACTGGTTCGGTTGGAACAACAGCCGAACGATACCGCAATCCTTGGGAACATTTTTAGGTTGGTTCACACCGTCAAAGGTACCTGCGGCTTCCTGGGGCTCTCCCGTCTCGAAAAGGTTGCGCATTCCGGTGAGAACGTGCTCGGTAAATTTCGCGATGGCGAACTGGAAGTGACGCCGGACGCGGTAACGACAATTCTTGAGTGCATCGACCGTATCCGGGAAATCCTCTCGGCGATCGAGGAAACAGGCAGTGAGCCCGAAGGCGACGATACAGCCTTGATCCAAAGCCTCGACCGCTTCCTCGAAGGGGGCGATGCCGCCCCGGCCGCGAATGTGCCGAAACAAGAAGAGACGCCTAAAGGCGCCGCCGGTTCGCCGGAAAACGGCGGTGTCGTATTGAACGAATTTGGCGCGCCCATCGCCGCCGAGCTGCTTGCCGAACTTGAAGCCGCCGGCGTCGAGACGGACGTCGGTTCCGCCGAACCGGAAGCCGCCGCAAAGGACGAACAAGCTCCCTCCTCCCTGCCCGAGTCCTCTTCGGCTGATGATGTTGCCATCCCCCCCGTTGTCAACGAGTCGGCTGAGGAGGACAAGGGAGGCGTGCCGCAAAAGGCCGAACCCGCCGCCACGCAGAAACGTGAGCCGGCTGCGGTCGCTTCGAGCCTGCGCATCAATGTCGACGTTCTCGAAAACCTGATGACGCTGGTTTCCGAACTGGTGCTGGCGAGAAATCAGCTCCTGCAGATGGTGCGTGGCTACGACGATCACGAGTTCGCCGTGCCGCTGCAACTGCTCAGCCATATCACGAGCGATCTGCAGGAAGGCGTCATGCAGACCCGCATGCAACCGATCGGGAATGCCTGGTCGAAGCTGCCCCGGATCGTGCGCGATCTGTCCGTGGCGTCGGGCAAGAAGATCGACCTGGTCATGGATGGTGCCGAGACGGAACTCGACCGTCAGATTCTCGATCTGATCAAGGATCCGCTGACGCATATGGTCCGGAACTCCGCCGACCATGGTCTGGAGACGCCGGAAGAACGCCAGACGGCCGGTAAGCCCGAGGGCGGCACAATCCGCCTCAACGCTTTCCATGAAGGCGGCCATATTATCGTTGAGATTTCCGACGACGGCCGTGGGCTGAACACCGACCGTATCCGCGAGAAGATCGTCGAGAAGGAAATTCTGCCCGACAGCGCGGCGGCGGGCCTGACCGAACAGCAGGTCCAGCAGTACATCTTCCACCCCGGGTTTTCAACGGCGGATAAGGTTACCAACGTCTCTGGCCGTGGCGTCGGCATGGACGTGGTGCGGACCAATATCGAGCAGATCAACGGTTCGATCGATCTGCGCTCGACCAAGGGTGAAGGCACCACGGTGACCATCAAGATCCCGCTGACGCTGGCGATCATTTCGGCGCTTCTGGTCAAATGCGCGACCGAGCGTTTCGCGATCCCGCAGTTCAGTGTTCTCGAACTGGTGCGTACGTCACCGAATTCCGAGCATCAGATCGAATACATCAACAAGAACGCGGTGCTGCACCTGAGAAATCAGTTGCTGCCGCTGATTCGCTTGGACCAACTTCTCGGCCTGGCCGACGACGGCAAGGACCGGGAAACCGAGGATGCCTTCGTCGTGGTTACCAAGACCGGTAATTCGACCTTCGGGATCGTTGTCGATCAGGTATTCGATACCGAGGAAATCGTCGTCAAGCCGACATCGCCGGTTCTGCGTGGTATCCGCCAATTTTCGGGCAACACGATCCTTGGTGACGGCAGCGTCATCATGATCCTCGATCCGAATGGTATCGCCGCGGAAGTCGGCGAGATCGAGGCCAAGCTGGCGACCAAGGCCGAAAGCGACAAGAACACCAGCGTCGATGACAAGAAAGTGCCGTTGCTGCTGTTCAAGGGCGAGGGCGACGAGCCGATGGCCGTGCCGCTGGTCCTGGTCGCGCGTCTGGAGGACATCGCCCACGGTGACGTCGAATACTCCGGCGGTTACAATCTGGTCCAGTACCGTGACACGCTGATGCCGCTTATTACCATGAACGACAGCGGCAATCTGCCGGAGCGGGACTCGCACCCGGTTCTGGTGTTCGCCGACCGCGGACGTCAGTTCGGCCTGGTGGTCAACGAGGTCGTCGACATCGTCGAGGACAAGATCGACATCGAGATGCCGAGCAACCGCGACGGGACACTGGGCAGCGCGGTGATCAACGGTCACGCGATGAACGTGCTCGATTCCGAGTATTTCATTCACAAGGCGTTCGGCGATAAGCACCACCGCAATTCCAATGTTCACGGCGCGAACTTCAGCGGTCGCCCGAAGACGCTGCTGGTGGATGACAGCAATTTCTTCCGTAGCCTTATCTCGCCGCTGCTGTCGGTCGAAGGCTGGGAAGTGACGTCGGTTTCGTCGGCCAAGGATGCACTTGCGCTTCGCGACGCCGGCGAGCATTTCGAACTGATCATCAGCGATATCGACATGCCGGACATCGATGGTTTCGACTTTGCGTCGAACGTCCGGAATGACGGCCGCTGGGGGGCGACGCCGTTGATCGCACTGTCGTCGCATTCCGGTCAGCAGCAAATTCAGCGTGCGCACACGGTCGGTTTCACCGATTACGTGGCGAAGAACGACCGCGAGGGGCTGCTGCGTTCGATCCGCTCAATCATGAGCAGCGAAGCGGCCTGAGCAACGGAATAAGGATGAGAGAACCAGAATCATGAATGCAGTTAGTACCGCAGCGGCTCAAGAGCTGATCCAGGACGGCAATGTTCAGCAGATCCTGACGACCACCGTGGGGAACCAGGTGTTCGGTATTCCGGTGTTGTCGATCCAGGATATTCTACAGCCAAAACCCGTCGCGCATGTGCCGAAGGCGCCGGCCGACGTTGCTGGGCTCATCAACCTCCGGGGCCGGATCGTGACGGTTATCAACCTTCGTCACTGGCTCGGCTTCGAGGCTACGGACAACAAGGAACAGATGCATATCGTCGTCGAGCACGAGGGCGAACTGTACAGCTTCCTGGTGGATTCCGTCGGTGACGTGGTTTCCATTGATCTGAGCGAGGTCGAGGCGATTCCGCCGAACCTCCCCGACCAATGGCAGAAGATTTCGAAGAATGTCCTTCGTTACGAGAAGGACCTGATCCTGATCGTGGACGTGTCCGTTCTGATCACGGCACTGGCAAGTAACTGAAGAAACGAGTTGGAGAACTAAAATGGCAGTTGATAAGGCGATGCGTGTCCTGGCGGTCGATGACTACCAGACCATGCTGAGAATCATTTCGAACCTGTTGCAGCAATTGGGGTTCCGCAACATCGATACGGCGTCGAGCGGTGACGAAGCGCTGGATAAGATCAATAGCAACCAGTACGGGCTGATTATTTCAGATTGGAACATGGAACCGATGACCGGTCTGCAGCTCTTGCAGGAAGTTCGCGCCAAGGAAGAAACGAAAGCTGTTCCGTTCATCATGGTGACGGCCGAAAGCAAGACCGAGAACGTGGTCATGGCGCGAAAAGCGGGTGTCAGCAACTATATCGTGAAGCCGTTCAACGCCGAGACCCTGAAACAGAAAATTTCCTCGGTTCTGGGAGAATTCTAAGCGGTAACGCTCCCGGCAAGCAAAGGTAGACCGAAATGGGACAGACTAAGCGTTTCACGATCGAGGGCGGCATGAATGGCACGGACGATTTCGATGCAGCGCCGGATTCCGGGCTTGGACCCGAGGTTGAGGCAGCAGAGGAGCCGGATGTGACCCTTGAAAAAATCAAGGCGGCCGTCGCCGGCATCGTCCGCGACGAGCTGAGCAACTGGGGGCCGCCGGAGGGTATGGTTTCCAAAGCCGCCGCGCCGTCGGCTGACGACGGTGGCGACCTGACCGATGAGATCTTCAGCGAACTCGGCGAAATTCAGAAGCATATCGCCACGACGCGCCAGGAAATCGCGGCGCTGAAACCAGAGGAAGGGGCTCAGTCGCAGTTCTCGACGGCGAAAACGGAACTTCAGGAGATCGTCGATGCGACGGCCCGCGCGACCAACGACATTCTCAGTGAGGCGGAGAAGGTCTCCGAGATTTCTGCGACGCTGTCGGAGAAGCTCACGGACGAGCAGCTTGAGGCGCTTGGCGAGGACCTTGGTGGCCTCGAGAATGCCGGGACGCAGATCATGCTGGCGTGCGGTTTCCAGGATCTGACCGGTCAGCGGATCAACAAGGTCGTGAACACGCTGATTTTCGTCGAAGAGAAGGTCAACAAGCTCGTCGAACTCTGGAAGATCGAGGAAGGTACCGGCAAATCCGAACTATCCGCGGTGCGTGAGGACGACAAACGGCCGGACGCCGATCTGTTGAACGGCCCCCAGTCGGAAGGCGAGGGCATTTCGCAGGACGATATCGACGCAATGTTCGCGTGACCGCCCCGAAGCCGTACCAATCGGAAACACGCGTACCCCAGAGAGCTTGAGAGAACGAATGCCGCAGCAGCTACTTTCCAAGGATGACGTTAGCCGGTTGCTTGAAACGCCGAGCGACGACGTGCGCATCGACACGGCGGAAAAGGTTTGCGTTGCATACAGCTCGCAGACCCTGAATGCCGACCAGCGCGCAATTGCCGAGGAGGTATTCCGTCTTCTGGTGATGGATCAGTCCAAGGCCGTGCGTGAAAGTATCTCCGAGAATCTGAAGTTCAGCGAGGCGCTGCCGCACGACGTGGCCGTGAAACTGGCTCGCGACATTGACGACAGCGTCGCCCTGCCGATGCTGCAATGCTCGCAGGTTCTGAACGACGACGACCTGATCGAGATCGTGCAGACCATGGCAAGCGACCGTATGGCGGCAATCGCCGGGCGCCCGCATGTTTCCGAAGGTGTCGTCGACGAGTTACTTGAGCGTGGCGATGAAAACGTTGCCGTCCGGCTGATCAGGAACGAAGGCGCGGACATCGGCGAGACGTCTTTCGAGAACGCCTATGCGCGCTTCAGTGGCAGCGAAAATTTCGATGGCGCCGTGGTTGCGCGTGACCGGATCCCGGTCTCGGTGCGCAGCAAAGTCCTGGCGGCGCTGACGGATAGGTTCATGGAAGTCCTTTCCAGTAGTGTCGATGTCTCGCCGTCGATAATTTCCGACATCGTGATCCAGTCACACGACAAGCTGGTTATGCAGATGTCGGACAAGACGACGGAATCACAGATCGGCGAGTTGGTAACCAGCCTGCACGAACGTGCGCTGTTGACGCAGCCGATCCTGATCCGTGCTCTCTGCCAGGGTGACATACTGTTCTTTGAGATAGGCATGGCGACGCTGGCCGGCATTCCAATTGCCAATTGCCGGAGCCTTATCTATGACGCCGGGGGCGAGGGTTTTAAGGCGCTTTACCAGCATTCGGGTTTCGACGCCTCTTATCTGCGTTTCTTTAAACTCGCGTTTAAGATGTGCCGTGAACTGGTGGCAAGTGGCGAGGACTACGAACAGACGGTGTTTCGCCGCAAACTGATCGAGCGGTTGTTGACCGAAGGTACCGAGGTTGTCGATCAATTGGACAAAGGCGACCTTGAATACCTGCTCGGTAAAATTTGACGGTGTGCGTCCGTTCAGGCCCTCTTGACCTTGGCAACAAACGAATACCCGGCGTTGCGCACCGTCTTGATATACACCGGACAGGACGGATCGTCGTCGAGCTTTTTGCGCAGTTTGCCGATAACCACATCCACGCTGCGGTCGTAAGGCATCCAGTCCCGGCCGGACACGATGTCGATGATGCGGTCGCGGCTGAGTATCTTGCCGGCATGGTCGACGAGGGCATCGAGAACCTTGAATTCATGGGTTGTCAGGTTGACCGGGGCACCGGCCGAGTTCTGCAGTAGTTGCCGCGACTGGTCGAATCGCCAGTCCCCGATCTGCAACATGCCTTCCTCGGTCTCCGTTTCGAGCGCGGCCGGAGCAGGCTGGTCGTTTTTCAGCCGGCGAATGACGGTATGTAATCGGGCGATCAGTTCGCGGGCGTGAAACGGCTTGGTGATATAGTCGTCGGCGCCGATTTCGAGGCCGACGACCTTGTCGATGACGTCGTCCTTGCCGGAAATGATGATGAACGGTAATTGATAATCGATTCGAAGTTTCCTGGCCAAATCCAGGCCATTTTCATCAGGCAATATCAAATCAAGAAGAACAAGAAACGGTCGATCCTCATTAATGCGTTCATGCATTTCCTTCCCGTTACTGGCAAATCGTGCAACGAATTGATCCCGTTTGAGAATATTATTAATTGTTTCTTGCATGTCGGGATCGTCTTCGACGACAAGGACGCTCGAATACTTGTCTGTCATGTGTGCGTTGCCCCAGGAAAGTTGCTGATATTTTTACAATGTTAGATGAAATCCGGTGGCTCAGTAAAGTATCCGCAAAGTGGTGGTGAGCGCGACTTACATTTCTTTACAAATTCAAGTGCAGGAAAAATCGGGTACTTACACGCCGATCTTAGTCTGATCCCCGTCAAAAGATTGTGGGGTTGACCATGACAGTTGTTCAAGAGCGCCCGAAAACCGACGAAGAGATGCAGTCGCTGGCCGATCCGGATCTACAGGACGATCTGGACCTGTTTCACGTGCTGCCGTTGGCCGGGTTGCCGTTGCAGTCGCCGGTCCTTTCCAAGGCGCGCATGATCAAAAGCCAGAACCTGGACACGATGATCGAAGTGTTTCGCGATCAATTGACCGGTAGCGGTCAGGTCGCGATCGGCGATTTGGACAAACAGTTCGGCGACCAGTTGAGTGCAGAAGACGTCAAGCTTCTGAAGAAACTCGGCAGGCTCAACAGCTACGACCCCTTCAGTCTACGCATCACATTGCGCGATCTCGGTCTGCTCACCGACGGCATGATGCAGGTGAACCTCTCCGAGCAGAAGCAGCATGAGCTCGAGAAATTCATGCAGAGCTTCACCCGTCCGCTGATTCAGCAGGTGTTCGGTGACGAAGAGACCGACATCGAGAAGTTCGAGGACATCATCAGTGTGTTCAAGGACCCGGATGCCGAAAAGGTGCGGCGCAACCTCGGCAAGCTCGCCGCGCAACTGAGAATTGAAATTCTCGATATCCCCAAGTTCCTTGAAGACTTTAGCGATGTCTTTCTGTCGCTGTCCTACTACCGCGACACGATCGACCTGCTCGAGCCCAAACTGACGCTGCTGAACGACTCGTTGAACAATCTTCGTTCAGGCTATCAGTTCACCCAGGACCGTAGTGTCGCGCAGTCCTGCGAGGACACCGTCGATCGGGTGAACCGCGTATTCATATTCGTGACCGGCCGTCTGGAGAGCTTTGCGCAAAGCACCGAGAACCTTTGGGAGAACATGACCGCGGAGAACTTCGAGAAGGTGCGCGCGCTGATCAGCAGTTACCACGTGTCGCTCGGCGGCATGCTGTGCGCCTTGAGTGTCAAACTCAATGCCTGGGGTGACGCGTTTCCGAACGCGGATGTGGGTAGCCCGGCGCGCCGGATCGAGTTTCTCCGTTCCGAAATGCGCCGCGGTATCGACCGGATCGACACGATCTTCGACGAAACGCCAGCACTGGCGAACTTCAACACCGGTCAGTGACAAACCCGAAAAGCAATGACGGAAGTTATGGATACTGGATTTGAAAATCTGCAGGAACTGGACGAAAGCACGAGCAGTGACCGTGACCTGCCGCTGCCCGAGACGGTTGAGTTCAATAATCCGTTCTTCACTTTCACCGATGGTATCGTGTTCGAGCGCCGCGACGGCGACGAAGACCCGGTGATGGTCGTGCCGATGACGGACCAATCGATCTCCATGCATTTTCCGGGCGTTATCCGGGAGTTACAGCTCAAGCGCGACGATGCGGACTATGTCATGCTCGAAACGATCGCCAAGTCGCTCGAGTTCGTTTGCGCGTTGCGCATTGGCGATGCGATCCCCAGCGAGATCCTGAATGGCAAGGCTTCCTGGCGGATTCTGGACAAGCACCGGATTACCGCACGCCACCGTCTGACGATGCAGCTTGTTTCCTGGCTCAGCGGCAGCGAGGAACTGATCACCGACCCCACGGAACTGGCGCGCACGATGGACGCCCCTGACGTCAAGCAGAAGGTCGACGAGGCATTCGTTTCGGTCGCCGAAACGCTCGGCTATCAGTCGGACCAGAAGGAGGAAGTGGTTTCGCTCGTCGAAATGTTCTCCGAGGAACTCGCGTATATCGAAGCGCTGCGGGAAGTGTTTATCGAGATCAAGGGCATCCGGGCGACCGTGAAGGAGTTGATCAAATCGTCGAAATTCGACGAGACGAGCCGCGAGAGTGCGCAAAGCGTCTACCGGCTGCTTGAAAAAGCTGTGCAAGAGTATGCCTACGAGTTCCTGCAAATCGACGCGCAGACAGGCGAGATTATTTCGGTTCTGAAAAATGCCAAGTCGCAGATTCTGTTCATTCGCAAGGTACGCGATGATCTGGCGCGGCGGCTGCTTGCGTGGGAGGACCTGGAACGCAAG
Organism: Rhodospirillales bacterium; assembly: GCA_965229805.1. Lineage (GTDB taxonomy): Bacteria > Pseudomonadota > Alphaproteobacteria > Rhodospirillales > Casp-alpha2 > UBA4479. The sequence goes on from CBDDJO010000001.1 coordinate 1,500,022, forward strand.
TGGCGCAAACTCGACAGGAAAAACCGCAGGCAGATCGAGGAGGTAACCATGGAGACATACCGGTTCCTGGCGCTTCGTTTCCTGCCGGCGGTGAACTGGAAACTGGTAACCCAGTCACTTGATGAAAAAGCGGAAAATTCCGAATCAGTTTGGTGAGGCCCTGAAAGTGCAAACGAAATCCTGCCTGATAGTTGACGATTCACGAACCGTCCGTTCGATCGCTTCGAATATCCTGAGCGATCTCGACTTTACGCCCATCGAGGCGGAGAACGGCGCGGAGGCCCTGGAAATCTGCCGTGCGCAGATGCCGGACGCGATCCTTATGGATTGGCACATGCCGGTCATGAACGGACTGGACTGCCTTCTCGAGCTTCGCAAGATGCCGGGTGGCGAACAGCCGGTGGTCGTTTTCTGCACCACTGAAAACGATGTCGAACACATTACCCAGGCGGTTTCCGCCGGTGCCAACGAATTCATCATGAAGCCCTTCGACAATGAGATCGTACGCTGCAAATTCGAAAGCGTGGGACTGATTTAATGGAGACGGCTGCCGCTACAGTGGAGCGGGAAGACGCAAAGATCCGCGTCATGCTCGTTGACGATTCCCCGATTATTCGGGGAATGAACGCGCGTATTCTAGACAAGGCGTCCCGTGTCGAGATCGTGGCGTCCGTCAGCAACGGTGAGCTTGCCGTGAAACGGATGGAGCAGGGCGGTGTGGACGTCGTTGTACTCGATATCGAGATGCCGGTGATGGACGGCCTCACTGCCATCCCGCTGCTGCTCAAGCAGGATAAGAACGTCAAGATCCTCATGTCGTCGACCCTGACCCAGCACGGCGCCGAGGTCAGCTTCCGCGCACTGGAACTGGGTGCTGCGGATTTCATTCCGAAGCCGACGAATATCGCAAGCGTTGACGGCCGTAACGCCGTCGATGACTACCGCCGTGACATCGTCGAGAAAGTCAACAATCTCGGTACGACGGTACTCAAGGAAAAGCGCCGTCCGGCTACCGCAACAACCGCGGCGTCGGTGCCGCAGCCGGTCAAGGCGAAACCGGAACTGGTCTCGCGTCTGGCGCCGAAGGTGCTGGCGTTCGGATCCTCCACTGGGGGGCCGCAGGCACTGCTTCAGGTGTTCCGTAATCTCGATGGCGCGTTGGACTGTCCGGTGTTGATTACCCAGCACATGCCGCCGCACTTTACGGAAATTCTGGCCAAGCATATCGGCGATGTTTCAAAGATGCCGTGCCGCGAAGCCATCGATGGCGACGTGCTGGAAGCGGGGCGCATCTATGTGGCGCCCGGCGATTACCACATGATCGTCAAGGCCGACGGACTAAAAGCCGTTCTGACGCTCAATCAGGACCCGCCCGAGAATTTCTGCCGCCCGGCCGTGGACCCGATGTTCCGATCGGTTGCGGAATGCTTCGGCAAGCGTGCGTTGTGCATCGTCCTCACCGGCATGGGCCGGGATGGGGCGGCCGGTGCGAAAGTGGTCGCCGATGCCGGCGGATGCGTCATCGCTCAGGACGAGGCGACCAGCGTCGTCTGGGGCATGCCGGGCGCGACCTACGGCGCGGGCGTGTGCGATGCCGTGCTGCCGATCTCGGGAATCGCTCCGTTTATTAACAAAGTAACAAAGGGAACGAAGAATGGGGCCCGATAATTTCAAATTCGTCTGCGACTTCCTTTACAAGAAGTCGGGTCTCGTTCTCGGCGAGGAGAAAGCGTACCTGCTGGAAAACCGGTTGATGCCGATTGTTCGCAAGTACGAGCTGGACGGCGTCGAAACGCTTGTCGCCAAGCTGCGTTCGAATGCGATACCCGGTGTCGCCGACGAGATCATCGAGGTGATGACGACCAACGAATCCCTGTTCTTCCGGGACACCAAACCGTTCGAGCAGCTGCGCACCGTTTCTCTCCCTTATTTCCTCAAGGCACGGGCGAGCACCCGCAAGCTGCGCATCTGGAGCGCCGCCGCCTCGACCGGCCAGGAGCCTTACTCAATCGCAATGACGCTTGGCGAAGAGAAGGAGAAGTTCGGCGACTGGAACATCGAAATTTTCGGCACGGACTTGTCGAAAGCCGCGCTGGAGCGCGCCAAGAGCGGCATTTACACGCAGTTCGAAGTGCAACGCGGCATGCCCATTCAGATGTTGCTCAAGTACTTCACGAAACTTGAAAGCAAATGGCAGGTCAACCAGGACATTCGCGACAAGGCGCGGTTCGCCGAGTTCAACCTGCTTGAGGATCCGTCGAAGTTCGGCACGTTCGATGTCATTTTCTGCCGTAACGTTCTGATTTACTTCGACAGGGAAACCAAGGCGCAGGTACTCAATCGGCTGGCGAAGTCGTTGGCGCCGGACGGCGTCCTGTTCCTGGGGGCCGCCGAGACAATCCTTGGTCTGGACACGGTGTTCGAGCCGATCTCCGGGTTGCGCGGCGCGTACGGTTTGCCGCAAGCCAATAAGAATGGCATGGCAGATACTGCAATTGGATAAATTAAATACATTCTACTAAAATAAACATATAAAAACTTATAATTACGATAGTGTATAAATAAATAATATTATTATAATTATTTATTTTAAGTAGATAAGTATTCTATATAATATTGTCCGCCATTAAACGCCGGACACTTGTTAGAACGTCTGGAGTATTGAAATGGTTGTGAGAAACAAAAAAATGGATGAAGTCGCCGAAAAACTCCTCAACGATGCGGCGCTGATCTGCTTTCAATGCTCCAGGCGGGAAGATGCCAAGGGCCGTCCATCCGAGTGCCCGTCCAATTGCGGCGCGCTGGTCGTGATTGAGTGCGCAGAGAATATCTTAAGCGCTATTGAGGAACGGGATCGTGTTTTTGAGGCCGCCTGAAGGCGGGGCAATCCTAGGCTAAAGCAGCGGCCTCGCACATTACCGCCAGTTTTTGCCGCGCCAGATCGCGCGTTAAATGCCCGAGACCGCAGTCCGGCGCGGCGATCAGCCGATCCCTGTCGATGTATCCGAGCGCTTCCCTTAATCGTGACGCGACGCCGTCAACCGTTTCGATTTGACTGCTGGCGATGGCAATGCAGCCGAAGACGACGGTCGTATTTCGGAATCTTTCCAGCAACGACAGATCGTTATGACGGTGCGCGTCTTCGATGGAGACATGGTTGAGTGAACTGCGGTCGAGGGCATCTGCCAGTTGCAAGTACCCGCTGGGATCGGCTTTGTGATAATCCGTCTGGTCGAGATAGTTGGGATAGCCGCAGCACATGTGCATGGCGCGGACTGTTTCGGCAGACACTCCCGTGAAACAGCGTTCCAAGGTCTCTATCCCGTAATCGAGGGCATCGTCGACCTTGCGGGCGAACAGGGGCTCGTCGACCTGGATGATCCTGCAGCCGGCTTCTGCGAGCGCCCGGATTTCCGCATTCAGGGCATCGGCAAGGTCGCGGGCGAGCGCCGCCGCGTCGCCGTAGTGCTCATCCGCCGTGGTATCCGCGATGGTGATCGGCCCCGGTACCGTTACCTTCAATGGGCGGTCGGTGAACTGTTGCGCGGCTTGCCAGTCGTGCACCAGGAATCCGGTGTTGCGGACCGCAATTTTGCCGCGGACCGTCGGCAGATCGGTTTCGTAGGCGCCGTCGCGCAGCACGCGTGTTGTAAGGTTCTCGAAGTCGAACCCGTCCAGATGCCGGCAATGGTAATGGATGTAATTTTCCCGGCGGATCTCGCCGTCAGTCGGGATATCGATGCCAGCCTCGACCTGATCTTTAATAACTTCCTCGGCGGCCTGCACGAATAACGTTTCCGCCCGGTCACCGGCTTCGGCGAGGTTCTTCTCGTATAGTTCGGTCGCAATTGACGTGCACATGCCGTCCGGCGCGTCGAACCAGTCCAGCACCGGCACGTAATCGGGTTTCGGATAGGCGCCGATCGTGGTCGTCGATATTCTCGGTTTCGTCATACTCAATCCCCCAGTTGGCAACCGTAGCCAGTATGTTTCCACCGGCTTGAATTAACAAATTGTCGTGGTCGGCTTCCGATCGAATGGGTGTGCGTTTGTGGCATGTCCCTGATGTGCCCTTAACCTGGCGAATGTGGCTGTTTGTTTTTGTGCGTTCGTGCGTCTGTTTTTAGATCTGCAGCGACTTCGAGAAGAAAGATGAACTCGCCCCCTGAGTCGGCGCCATCATAAAATCATCAAATATATCAGTTGTTTATGGCTATGCCGCCTAGGCCCCTCAGCCATGCAGAAAAAACATACTAAATCATAGCTGTATCTATTGACGCCGGAATCAAACGGGTTTAATTGGGCGAATAGTGTTAAACGCCAGAAGTGTAGATGCGGGAGCATGCACTGAAAGGAGACGGGCCATGAACAAGGATACCCTGATCCGCGAATACCGGAACCGTGCTGCGACGTGGCATGCGGTCGGTGGCGTTTACGCGATTATCATTGGCGGCATGCTGCTGTCGGCTTCCGCCATTCTCTGATCTTCCCCGTTCAGGTCAAATCGTCGTCGTGTCCGCGGCAAGCTGCCGTGCGAGCATGGTTTCGCGATGCAGGACGTATAACCCCGCGGCGATGGTGACCACCATCCCGATCGCGGCGAGACCGTCGGGCAGGTCGCCGAACACGATCAGGCCGATCACTGCCGCGCATGGAATTTCCAGGTACTGCACCGGCGCGACCGTGGCCGACGGCGCGAACTTCAGCGACCACGTCATCAGCAAATGCGCCAGTGTGCCGATGGTGCCGATCGCGATCAATAATCCGCCCTGAGCAACCGTGACGGCGCTGAACCGGAATTCGGCCAGCCCCGCCGGCGCTCCGATTCCGATCGCTGCGGCCAGAATGACACCGGCCATGATCCCGCTCATCGCCTGAAGGCCGACCGGATCGGTTTCACGCGCAATCTGACGGGTGACGAACATGAAAAGCGCGAAGGCGACTGCGACCAGCAACGGCAGTAGGGCAGGGGCGCCGACCTCGGCGAAGCTGGGCTGAATGACCAGGAGCGTGCCCATGAATCCCGCGACGCATGCACCAAGACGCCGCCAGCCGATGATCTCGCCGGCGAACACTTTGCCCAACAGCAGCATCAGGAACGGCATCACGAAGGCGATTGCCAGTGCGTCCGCGAGTGGCAGGTACCTGAGCGCCATGAACATGGCGCCGATGCCGACGATGTGGAGCATGGTCCTGATCCCTGTCAGCACGTATACCCGGCGTGTCATGGCAAATGTGCCGCCGGTGACCAGAACCACCGGCACCAGGAGCACGGCCTGGATCGCGAACCGGGCCAACAGCAATTGCGCCAGCGGTACGGAGTCGCCCAGATACTTCGCGATGGCATCGCCCATGGGTGCCATCACGCAGAACCCGATCATCAGCATGACGCCGAGCAGCGGCTTATCGGAAGACGCGTTCATCGTCCGATCAGTTTACGGGTAACGGGCGGGATTGACTATTCTCTGTCGGCGGCTTCGCCGAGCTGTTCCGCGCCACGCTCCTTGACCAGATCCGTCAGCCAGTCGGGATCCATCTCCGGCACCGATGACAGCAGGAGATCGGTGTAGGGATGGTGCGGCGGGGTGAACATTTCGGTTTTCGCCCCCTGTTCGACCACCTGGCCTTCCTTCATCACGACCACTTCGTCGGCGATGGACCGCACCGTCGCCAGATCGTGAGTGATGAACATATAGGCGAGATTGAGTTCCTGTTGCAGCCGATCCAGAAGCTTGAGGATACCCTCGGCGACCAACTGGTCCAGGGCGCTCGTCACCTCGTCACAGATGATGAACGTGGGTTCGGCTGCAAGTGCCCGCGCGATCCCGATGCGCTGTTTCTGCCCCCCCGACAGTTCCGGCGGATACCGGTAATAGAATTTCGCCGGGTCCAGTTCGATAAGATCGAGGAGTTCGTCGACACGCCCTTTCAGGTCTCCGCCCTTGAGGCCGCCATAAAACTCGGCGGGTCGGGCGAGGATGTCGCAGATACGAACCTTCGGATTGAGTGCCGTGTCCGCCATCTGGTAGATCATCTGTGCTTGGCGCAGTTGATCCTTCGAACGCTGCTTGTAGCTCGGCGGCAGCACCTCACCTTTAAACTCGACATGACCGTTGGTCGGCGGCAACAGGCCGGTAATGCATCTCGCCGTCGTCGATTTGCCCGAGCCGGACTCGCCGACCACGGCAACGGTCATGCCGGCATAAACGTCGAATGATACGTCTTCCAGCACTTTCACCGGGCCGTAGGCAGCATCGACGTTCTTGACCGAAACGACCGGAACCGCATCGCCGCCGGGGCGCGGTTTCTGTTCACGCTGGAAACTGCGCACGGCCCAGAGCGATTTGGTGTAATCGTCCTTTGGCGATTCCAGCATCGTACGCGTGTCGGATTCCTCGACCTCGTTGCCCTTGAGCAGCACCTTGATGGTGTCCGCCATCTGCGCCACGACGGCAAGGTCGTGGGTGATGTAGATGGCGGCGGTGTTGAACTGCTCGACGATGTCGCGGATCGCCAACAGGACCTCGATCTGCGTCGTCACGTCGAGCGCGGTCGTCGGCTCGTCGAAGATAATCAGGTCCGGCCGGCACGACATCGCCATAGCCGTCATCGCGCGCTGGAGCTGACCGCCGGATACCTGGTGCGGATAACGGAACCCGATCTCGTCGGGATTGGGCAACCGCAGCCTTTCATAGAGCTGAACGGCGTCTTCCTCGCTTTCCATCCGCTTCATCAAACGGTGGTAAACCGGCGCCTCGGTATGCTGCTCGATCAGCCGGTGTGCCGGATTGAAGGATGCCGCGGCGGACTGCGCCACATAGGCGATACGCGAGCCGCGCAGCGCCCGGCGGTCGGCCTCGGACGTCGTCGTCAGCTCCATGCCGTCGAATTCGACAGAACCATTCGATATGCGGCAACCGTCACGGGCGAAGCCCATGGCGGCGAGACCGATGGTCGACTTGCCCGCACCGGACTCGCCGATCAGTCCCATGACTTCACCCCGATGAAGCGTCAGGTCGACACCGTGAACGATCTCGATCCATTTTTCGTCGGAATATCCTTCGATCTTCAGATCCCTGATCTGCAGAAGGAGGTCTTTTTCTTTTTCAGCCATGTCACTTACTCCTTGAGGCCCGACGACCGGTAAAGCATCCAGTCGACGACGAAGTTGACGGAGACCGTCAGCAGGGCAATCGCGCCCGCCGGGATCAGCGGCGTGATTTCACCAAATGAAATCAGGGTTGCGTTCTCGCGCACCATGGAGCCCCAGTCCGCGGTCGGCGGCTGTATGCCGAGACCAAGGAACGAAAGGCCGGCGACGAGCAGGAACACGAAGCAGAATTCCAGCCCGAACTCGGCGATCAGCGGTGCCGTCGAGTTCGGCAGGATTTCCCGGCGGATCAGGTACCACAGTCCCTCGCCGCGGAGCTTCGCGGCCTCGATGTAGTCCATCACCACGATGTTCCCGGCAACCGCCCGGGTCAGCCTGAAGACGCGCGGCGAATAGATAACCGCCACGATCACGACAAGAACGAACAGGTTCGTGCCGAAGATCGACAGCATCAGCAGCGCGAAAATCAGCGACGGAATCGACATGATCACGTCGGCGAAGCGGCCCATGAACTGATCGAACCAGCCGCCGACGGTTGCCGCGAGAAGACCGGCAAACGCACCCATGATGAACGCCGCGAAGGTGGCGGTCAGGGCCAGTCCGACGGTGTTCCTGGCGCCGTACACCAATCTGCTGAACAGATCTCGGCCCAGCTGATCGGCGCCGAGGAGCATTTCCTCGTTGGCCGGTTCGAACGCCTGAGCGATGACCTCGGCTTCGCCGAAAGGCGCGATGATCGGCGCGAAGATGCCGGTGATCGCATAGGTGCCGATGACGAACAGGCCGAAACTGGCCGTCAGTGGCGCCGAGCGCATGGCCTTGGCGCCCTCGTGCGGCAGGATGATCGACAGGAACTCGCGGAATGCGAACGCCGTGCCCGCGCAGAGCGCGATCACGCCGGCACCGACCGTCACCGACCAGAGTGCCGACTCGCCCCCGATGATCCCCATCACGAACGAGGCTAGGGTCAGCGAAAACAGCGCTATGAACGCGCCGCGCATCTTGTAATGCGCGGTGACGCAGGAGGCCCCGATCAGTAGGGCATAGTATCCAATGACAAAGTAATTCATGACCGGGCCCTCACTTCTTGTAGCGCAGGCGCGGGTTGGTGATGATCGCCAACACATCCGCCGCCAGGTTGAGAAGAATAAACGTCGCGGCGAAGATCAGGCAGCAGGCCTGAACCACCGTGAAGTCCCGTTTCGTCACGCTGTCGACTAGTAATTGGCCGATGCCCGGGTAGACGAACACCACCTCGACCAGCACCACGCCGGTGATCAGGTAAGCGAGGTTGAGCGCGACCACGTTGATGATCGGCGCCCACGCGTTGGGAAGCGCATGCCTGATGATCACCCGCCACGCCGGCACGCCCTTGAGGCGCGCCATCTCGATATAGGGTGACGACAACAGGCTGATGATTGCGGCGCGCGTCATGCGCATCATATGCGCGACGACCACAAGCACCATGGTCAGTGCCGGCAGGAATGTTCGCTCCAACAACTCGAGAAAACTCATGTCCGGACTGAGCTTGGCGAGGGAGGGGAACATGCCGGTCTTGACGCTGAGATACAGGATCAGGATGTACCCCAGGAAAAATTCCGGTGACGATATCGACGTCAGCGCCATGACGTTGGCGACCCGGTCGAACAACGTATTCCGCAGAAGTGCGACGACGACGCCGAGAAAAATTGCGACCGGGACGGCGATCGCGGCGGCGTAGGTTGCCAGGAACAGCGTATTCGCGAACCTCGGGCCGATGACCTCGCCGACGGGGTTCTGCGTTACGAGAGACACTCCAAAATCGCCCACGACGGCGCCGGATAACCAATCCAGGTACCGTAACGGTGCGGGTTGATCGAGACCGAGTTGCTTGCGCATCGCAGCAACGTTTTCCTCTGTCGCGCCCTGGCCGAGAACCGCCTGGGCAATGTCGCCCGGCAGCATTTCAACGGCACTGAAAATGATGATCGAGATGATAAAGAGCGTGACCAGCCCCAACCCCAATCGTTTGAGCACGATGCCTACTACATCGCTCATGCCAAATCCCCTTGTGAAGCTATCCGATACACGGTCAGTAAAGAGGGGGGTGCGCACCTTTTTGACGGTGTCGTTTCCCCTTTATCCTCCCCCGTTCTGTTTTTCGTCATTCCCTATCGGCAAACGGCAACGGCGCGGAGCCCCGGCATTCGCCCGGGCTCCGCACCATCGCAATCATGCCGCTGTCTTGGGCCGCATCGCCGTTAGGCGAACCACCAGCGGCTCGGTGCCCGTCCACCGTCGCACGACCAGCTAGCTGCCAGGCTTCCGGAATGCATCACGTTCTTGCGGCGCGCATACACGAAGTTGTTGAAGAACGGAATGATGGTTCCGCCGTCATCGCGCATCAGCAGGCACATGTCGTGATACATCTCGGCCCGTTTCTTCTGGTCGAGCTCGGCCTTGGCTTCGAGGAGCAGTTTGTTGAATTCGGGGTTCTGCCAGCGGCTCTCGTTCCATGCCGCATCGCTCTTGTAGGCCAGTGTGAACATGACATCCGGCGTCGGTCGTGCGCCCCAGGAAACCGCGGTGAACGGTTTCTTGAGCCAGACGTCGGAGTAGTAACCGTCGCTCGGTTCGCGGACCACATTGACGTTGATCCCGGCTTTCTTGGCCTGTTCGGCATACAGCACGCACATGTCGACCGCACCGGAAAACACGCTGTCCGCCGTCGACAGGCTGACGGAAAGTCCTTCCGCGCCGGCTTTCTTGAGCAGCGACTTCGCCTTGTCCGGATCATATTCCCGTTGCGGAATCTCTTCCGGGAAGTATGGCTGCACAGGCGCCAGGTGGAAGTCGTTCCCCATCGTGGCGGCGCCGAAAGCGATCTTGTCGATGATTTCCTGGCGGTCGATCGACAGCTTGAGCGCGTTTCTGACGTTGACGTCGTCGAACGGCGCGGTGTCGCAGAACATCGGCATTGTAATCGCCGCGCCCGACGGCACATTGTCGACAACGATATCCGGATTGCGCTTCAACAACGTCAGAGTCTTCAGGTCGACCAGCGAGACCGCATCCACGTCGCCCGTGACAAGGGCGGTCTGGCGGGCGTTCGGATCGTTCAGGACCGTCATCTCGACCTTGTCGAAATACGCGCCTTCGCCGTGCCAGCCGTCGTGCCGGGACAGGCTCCAGCTGACGCCGAACTGGCCGTTGTCGATCTTGTACGGTCCGCAGCCGTCGCCCGACTTCCAGTCAATGGAGCCGTCGTCGTTGGCCGGACAAATCGCCAGGTGATAGTCGGTCATCAGCCACGGCAAATCCGCGTTGCCCCGGCTCAGTTTGAACGTGACCGTATGGTCGTCCTCGGCGACGACATCGGTAACGTCGGTCAGCAAAGCCTTGGCCGCTGACGTCGTATCGTCGCCGCGGTGGTGGTTGATCGATGCCACGACGTCGGTCGCGGTAACCTTTTTGCCACTGTGGAAGTTGGCGTTCTTGTTGATCTTGAACGTCCATTGCATCGCATCCGGGGTCGCTTCCCAACCTGTCGCCAGATCGGGGCCGAGCGAATTGTCCGGATTAATCATGGTCAGATAGCTGCGATACTGATGTGCCAGGAAAATCATCTGCCGGGTAACGTATGTCCCGGGGTCATGAGTATCGGATGTATTGCCATCGTGGATGCCCCAACGGAATGTTCCGCCTTTTTTGGGCGCGGCCTGGGCCACTTTTGATGTCCAGAAACCGGACGCCATGGTCGTACCGATACCGGCCGCCAGTGCGAAATTCATAAAATCGCGGCGCGAAAGCCGTCCCATCCGCGCTTCCGCCGCCATTTTCGCAAGCAACTCGGGATTTGTCTCTTTCGGCATGATTTCTCCTCCTGTCGTGAAAATCCGGGTCTTATGAAAGTCTTTTCAGGTAACAGTCTTGCACAGATGATAAGTGTTGTAAAAATTTCGACCAAGAATTGTTCCTGTAGCGACACAATGTGCGCTTGTAATTCGATTGCGACCTGAAAAGTCGCAATCTGGACAGGCGGGTCAAAGCAATGATGGGAAAGGCGCCGCCGCGGTTGCGGTTAGGGGGAGGGCGGCAAATTGAATAATAAGCTATTCAGTTGATTTGGCCATCGCCGGGATGCCTTCGAACAGGTCGGAAATCGAACGCTGCCGTTTCGTGTCGATGGTCGCCGTCGCGGTCATGCCGGCGCGCAGCGGGGGTGCGCTGTCAGAAGGTTTGAGCTTCAGCCGGACCGGTAAGCGCTGCACCACCTTGACCCAGTTTCCCGACGCATTCTGCGGTGGCAGGACGGCGAACTCGGCGCCTGTCGCGGGCGAGATGCTTCGCACCTCCGCGTCCCAGGTGTGGTCTGGATAGATATCAAGCACGATTTTGGCCGTCTGACCGACCTGGACATGGGTCAAATCGGTTTCCTTGAAGTTGGCGTCGACCCAGGGCGCGGTGTCGGTGACGATGGCGAACAGCGGCTCGGCGGCCGTGATCTGCTCGCCCGGGACCAGCGGCACGGTGACGACGGTGCCGTCGGCAGGGGCGCGGACCACGGTATGCTCCAGATCCAGCTTGGCCTGCTCCAGAGCCGCGATTTTGGCGCGCACCAGCGGATGCTCGTCGATCGGCCGTTCCGCACCGCCGCCAAGCGACGCCATCACGCGCTGAATTTTTTGGCGCACCATGGCGACCCGGTCGTCGGCGGCGTTGGCGTCGTTTTCCAGTTCGTCACGGCGGGTTTTGGCGGTAATGCCTTGCCTGGCGAGTTCAATCTGACGTTCGAAGCGTTTACGGAAATAGGCGGCGCGGTCGCGCGCCTCCCGCAGTTCGGTCCGTGCTTCTTTAAGCGAGGCGGCCAGCGTCTCGATCTCGCGGCGCGCCGCGTCCAGTTCGGCTTCGGCGTGCTTAACCGCGAGTTCGAACGGGCGCGGGTCGATGGTCACGAGGATGTCACCCCTCTTGACCTTCAAATGCGCGCGGGCGTTGACCTTCACGGCGCGACCGGAAACCTCGGCCGCGATCTTGGCGATGTCGGTTTTGACGTAGGCGTTTTCGGTCGAGACATAGCGCGCACTGTGCAGCCAGTAGCCGACGGCACCGGTAATCGCGATCGCCGGCACGACGATCAGGAGCGCGATGCGCAGCATCACGCGCTTGGCAGGCAGGCGCACTTTCCGTTTCTCCGGCACCTCGGTGCCGTGCAGGGAGGCGTCGTCAGGCATTTTCTTTTTCGAGTTCTTTCAGCTCAATTTCGTCGTTCTCGGTGGCCATGTCCTGGAGGCGTTGCTTCACCGTCATCAACAAGTCGGTCAGCAGGTCGCGCTGTTCCCGGGACAGGCCGCTGAGTTCTTCCTCGACCATGGCTTCGGCGACCGGTGTGACGTCGCGGTGGATGCGGCGGCCAAGCTCGGTCAGGTAGACGCGCTTAATACGGCGGTCGGCGTCGTCCTGGCGGCGCTCAAGCCAGCCGAAGGCTTCCAGCTTGTCGATCAGGCGGCCGACGGAGGCTTTTTCCACTTCCAGCAGCTCCGCCAGTTCCGACTGGCTGACGCCGGGCTGGTCACCGACCCGTCTAAGCGCCAGCCACTGTGTCCGGGTGAACCCGATCTTGCGGACCCGGCGGTCGAATACCGTCCGTTGCAGGCGTGCGGCTTCCATGATTAGGAACGCCAGGTAGCGTCCCTCGGACACCGGCATCATTTCGGATTTGCTCATTGCAGAGGCCTCATCAATAATAGTAAGCATTGTTACTATTGCAGTCCTTACTGTCAACAGGGTTACTTTTTATGGCTGCCGACGCCACGACCGCATCCACCCCGACGCCGCCGGATCTCTCATCGGCGCGGCGTTACGTGATCCTCGGCATGGTCGTTCTCAGCGTGACGCTCTACAGCACGTCGATTTTGATCGTCGCCGCCGTGCTGCCGCAGTTGCAGGGCGCGATGCAGGCGACGCCCGATGAAATCTCGTGGACGATGACCTTCAATATCCTGGCGACGGCGATGTTCACGCCGCTGACGGGGTGGCTATCGGCGCGGTTCGGGCGGCGCAACCTGCTGGCGGGCAGTGTCGCGCTATTCGCGATCGCGACGTATTTCTGCGGTGCCGCCAATTCGCTGGAAGCGCTGATCTTCTGGCGTGTCGTGCAGGGTGCCGCCGGCGCGCCGCTGCCGCCGGTCGGTCAATCAGTCACACTCGATATCTTTCCGAAACGCCAGCACGGGATGGTCGTCGGACTTTATGGCGTCGGCGTCGTCATGGGAGCGTTCATCGGTCCGATGGTCGGCGGCGTCATGGCGGAATGGTATTCGTGGCGCTATGCCTTCTATCTGATGACCCCGGTCGCGGTCATATCGTCCATCGGCGTATTGCTGGCCCTGCCGCGCACGCGCCGGCAAATCGACGTGAAACTGGAATGGACCGGGTTCCTGCTGATCACGACGTCCATCGCCTGTATCCAGTTGGCGCTTTCCCGGGGCCAGCGGCTCGACTGGTTCCAGTCGCCGGAAATCTGCATCGAGGTGTTCCTCGGCGTCCTCACGCTTTACCTGTTCGTCGCGCATAGCTTGACCCACGATAAGCCGTTCCTGAATCTCAAGCTGCTTCTCAACAGGAATTATTCGATCGGTCTCGTCCTCGTGACCATCTACGGGATGCTCAACTTCACGCCGATGGTGATCCTGCCGGGCCTGCTGCGCGAACATGTCGGTTTGCCGGACTCGCTTGTCGGCTATGTGGTCGGCGCGCGCGGGATCGGCGCCATGGCGGCGTTCTTCGTCGCCAGTTTCATCGGCAGCAAGTTTCCCCGAAAATCGATCGCCGCCGGGTTCGGCTTCCAGGTCATTGCCGGGCTCTGGCTGATGACGGTCAACCTCAACACGACACCGCTCGAGTTCGTGCTGAACGGGATCGTGCAGGGCTTCGCGGTCGGCACCATTTGGGTGCCGTTGACCGTCGTCACGTTCTCGACGCTCGACCCGAAGTACCTGGACGAGACGAGTTCCATGTATCACCTGCTCCGCAACATCGGATCCAGCTTCTTCATTTCCATGAGCGTCACGGAATTGGTGCGTTCGGCGGCGATGAACTACGAACACATGACGGAGCACATCTCACCCTTCAACCCGATGCTGCAGATGCCCTGGGTAATGGGGGAGCGCAACATCGACACCATCGAAGGATTGGCCCGCATGTCGCAGGAGATCGTTCATCAGGCATCCCTGATCAGTTATCTGAACGCGTTCGGTCTCTATACGCTGGCGTCCGCGGCCGCCATTCCGCTGATCATGTTCGTCGTCAGCCCGAAAAAACGCAGCGCCTAGGGAGGGGTAGCGTGAGGCCGGCCGGGAAACTACAATCGAACCGGTTTGGGAGGACCGAAATGACACTGAGCACGGTCGAAGTCGAACAGTTCCACAAGGACGGGTATGTGTTCCCGGTCGATGTCCTGTCCGCGGGCGAAGTCGCGAACATCCGCGGTCAGGTGGAGGCCGAGGAGGCGAAGCACGGCGGTAAGCTGTTACCGGGCCAGCGCTCCAAGGGGCATCTGCTGTTCAAGTGGCTTGATGATCTGATTCGCGATCCGCGTGTGTTGGATCCGGTCGAACAACTGATAGGTCCCAATATCCTTTGCTGGAATACACTGTTCTGGATCAAGGAGGCCGACCATAAATCGTTCGTCGGCTGGCACCAGGACACCAAGTACTGGGGCCTTTCCAGCGACAAGGTGGTGACCGCCTGGATGGCACTGTCGCCGGCCAGTATCGAAGCGGGGTGCATGAAGGTCTTGCCTGGCTCGCACATCGGCGATGTGCTTGAGCATGACGAGAACTATAACGCCGACAACATGCTGACGCGTGGTCAGGAACTCTCCGTCGAGCCGCGCGAAGAAGATGCCGTCTATATGCCGCTCCAGCCCGGGCAGATGTCGATCCACAACTACCGGATCGCGCACGCATCGGGACCGAACAACGCACCCGATCGGCGTATCGGCGTTTCCATGCATTACATGCCGCCGGAAACGGAGCAGATCGTCGGTTCATGGGACAGCGCGGCGCTGGTTCGGGGTGAAGATTCCTGCGGCCACTTCGAGCCGACGCCGGTGCCGGCGCACGATTTCGACGAGACCGCCGTTGCGTTCCACGAACGTGCCGCGCAGGCGTTTCGCGAGGTGCTCTATCACGGCGCCCAGAACGACACCGGCAAGCTTTGACGGAACCTCATCCTTCGAGACGGCCTTCCAGGCCTTCTCAGGATGAGGCGCGTTTAAAACAGTCCTCATGCTGAGGAGGGCGCTTGGCGCCCGTCTCGAGGCATACAATGGATCGCTCAGCCGGTGACCCGGAACAACATCACCGCGAACAGTTCTTCGGCGTCCTGCCAGATTCGGACCTTCTCGAAACCGGCCGCCGCCGCCAGCGCCGCGAATTCGTTCGGGGTGAACTTGTAGGAATTCTCCGTGTGGATGGTTTCGCCCGCGGCGAAGTGGAAGGCGTGGCCGTCCACGTGCACGGCTTGGTCCGTGCAGCTTTCAAGGTGGATTTCTATTCGGCCGGCATGATCGTTATAGCGTGCGACATGGCGGAACAGCGACAGGTCGAAATCCCCGCCGAGTTCGCGGTTGATGCGTGCCAGCAAATTCTTGTTGAACGCCTCGGTAACGCCTGAAGCATCGTCGTAAGCGTCGACCAGCCTGCCGATATCTTTTTTCATGTCGACGCCGATCAACAGCATGCCGCCGGGCCCCACGGTTTCACGGACGCCGGTCAGGAATGTCGCCGCGTCGGCGGGATCGAAGTTGCCGATGGTGGACCCCGGGAAAAAGACGATGCGCGCGGCGGGCGTGCGCTGCGGCGTTGGAAGGTCGACGGCCCGCGTGAAATCGGCCTCAACGGCCAGCACTTCCAGATCCGGATACGTGGCCCGGACTTCATCCGCAGCCGCCTGCAACTGCTCAGACGATATGTCGATGGCGCAGAGCGACACCGGGTCATCAAGGGCATCGAGAAGGATACGGACCTTGTCGAGGGCGCCGGAGCCGTATTCGATCAGCATCGCGTCCTTGCCAAGGTGTGCGGCGATGTCGGCAGCGTTCTCTGTCAGGATGCCGATTTCCGTTCGTGTCGGATAGTACTCGTCGAGTTCACAGATTTCGGTGAACAGCCGCGCCCCTTCCGCATCGTAGAAATACTTGGGCGGTACACTTTTCGGCATCGACGCGAGCCCGTGCAGGACGTCGGCCTTGAATCCGCCATCGGAATCAGTGTCCGGCGCGGACGTGCCGAGCGTGGACCGCGGCGCGTCCTGGGCAAGGCGGATGCCGGAGAACTGCCAGCGCGCCCACGGATAGAAGAAGTTGCGGTAGCTGGTGCGGATATGGCCTTCGGGCGTCGCGCACGAGCCGCCGCGAAGCACCATTTGCCCGGACATGAACTTGCCGTTGTATTCGCCGACCGCGCCTTCGGGCGCCCGGAACCCGGGGTAGGGGCTGTAGGCGCTCCCGGTCCACTCCCAGACGTCGCCGAACATCTGGGTAAGACCTTCCGTGCGGCTCGGCATCGGGTGAAAGATGCCGGCGCCGGCAAAATGGCCCTCGGGCGCCAGCGGCTCGGCGATGACTTCCCATTCCGCTTCTGTTGCCAGTCGGGCGCCGGCCCAGCGCGCGTAGGCGTCGGCCTCGTAAAAACTGACGTGACAGACGGGCGCATCCGGGTCGACCGGACGCAAACCGGAGAGGGTGAATATACGCCATTCGCCGTCGCCGCTGCGGTGCCAATATAGCGGCGCTTGCCAGTCTTGCTCCTGACACATGGCCCAGCCATCCGCCAGCCACAGCGCCGGCGTGCGGTAGCCCCCGTCCTCGATGAATTCGATGAAGTCGCCGTTGGAAACCGGATGTGTCGCGATCTGGAACGGTTCCAGCCAGACCTTGTGGCGCGGGCCTTCGCAATCGAAGGCGAAGCCGGCGCCGTCATGGCCGATTTCGACGAGGCCGCCCGGATGGTCGATCCAATTCTGTTCGAGGTTGCGCGTCGCGTCCGCCGGGCGCGGTGAGCGGTAGGCGGGAAACAGCGGATTACGCGACAGTGTGTGCTTGATGTCGGTCAGCAGAAGTTCCTGATGCTGCTGTTCGTGATGTAGGCCGAGTTCGATAAGGTCGAGAACATCCGTTTCGGGGGCGGCCCCTAGGTAAGCATGCATTGCCGCGTCCACATGCTCGCGGAAGGCATGGATATCGGATAGCGGCGGGCGGGTCAGCATGCCGCGCTCCGGTCGCGCGTGACGGTCGCCGATTTGTTCGTAATAGGAATTGAACAAGTAATTGTACGCCGGATCGAATTCCCGGTAGCCGTCCACACGCGGCTTCAGAATGA
Organism: Rhodospirillales bacterium; assembly: GCA_965229805.1. Lineage (GTDB taxonomy): Bacteria > Pseudomonadota > Alphaproteobacteria > Rhodospirillales > Casp-alpha2 > UBA4479. The sequence continues at coordinate 1,517,497 of CBDDJO010000001.1, forward strand.
ACGTCTCGAAAAACCAGGTGGTGTGCGCCAGGTGCCACTTGGTCGGGCTGGCGTCCGGCATCGACTGGATGCACTGATCCTCGGCACTAAGCGGTGCCGTGAGTGCGAGGGTCTGTGCACGGACATCTTCGAAGCGCCTGGCGATGTCGATGGGATCGGGGACTTTCAGGTTACGAGCCTGCGTCTTTAACATGAGAAACCTCCCGCTATCCCGAATGAACATAGCGCGCCCGAGGCCCGAATGGCACCCCGGCGCCATAACAAATTCGTGACATGACGGTGACGTCGTGCCTCAGGCGGGTGGCTCGACGATCTCGGTTTTGAAGTCGGCGGGGGCGACGATCTCCAGCACCTCGAAATCCTTGGAACATGCAATCTCCCTGTGTCTGATGCCGGGACGCTGGTGCACGAAATCGCCCTTTTCGATACGGTGCACGCCTTCACCCTCGTATTCGAATTCGGCCCAGCCGTTCAGCACCAGCACCACCTGAAAGGTGCAGTGATGTACGTGCCATTGCTGCACGGCGTCGGGGTCTTCGCGGCCGTTGGCGCGAATCACGTGCGCGACGTAGTCACCGCCGGTGGCTTCCTTCAGGTCGAGGTCGCGGTATTCGAAAATCTCGCGCAGGCCCGGCGTCCATTCGGACTCGGATGCCTTGCTGTGAGCGAATTTCCAGTTCTCGGTCATCGTTTCCTCCCATTCTTTAGGGGATAAGCACCGTCGCGCCCTGCGTGGAGCCGCTTTCTATGGCCTGATGTGCGGCGACGGCATCACTGAGTGCGTATTCGTAGTTGATGTTGGCATCGAGAATGCCGTTACCGATGGCCTTGAACAAAGCGTCCGCGGTGGCGATCAGATCTTCGCGTTTGGCGACGTAGTGCATGATTGCCGGCCGGGTAATGAACAGCGAACCGCGCCGCCCCAAATCCTGAATGATGTCGACAGGGTCAGGTGGGCCGGAGACGTGACCGTAGGCGGCGCAGACACCCATCAGGCGCAGGCAGTCGAGCGACTTCTGCAGCGTGTCCTTGCCGATGGATTCATAGACCACCGGGACGCCTTCGCCGTTCGTTACCTCGCGGACCTTTTCCTCGAAGTCTTCCTTCGGGCGGACCACCGGATAATGACAGCCGGCGGCCGCCGTGGCTTCGGCCTTGGCCTCGGTGCTGACGGTGCCGATGACCGTCGCGCCCAAAGCCTTTGCCCACTGACAAAGGATCAGCCCCATGCCGCCCGCCGCCGCGTGCACGAGGATGGTGTCGCCCGGTTGCACGGCGTAGGTCCGGTGCAGCAGATAATGTGCGGTCATGCCTTTCATCAGGAGCGCCGCGACCTGTTTGTCGTCGAGGCCGTCCGGCAGATGCAAAAGTTTGTCGGCCGGATAGTTCCTGACCTCGGCGTAGGAGCCCAACGGCGGAATCCCGTAGGCGACGCGCTGGCCCTCCTCGAATATCGAGACCTCCGCACCGACGGCGTCGACGACACCCGTCGCCTCGAAGCCGACCACGGTGGGTGTCGGCGGCACCGGCCACGGATGCGAGATGCCGCCCCGGTGGTAGGTATCGGCGAAGTTGACGCCGACAGCGGTGTGTCGCACGCGGACTTCGCCCGGCGATGGATCGGGAACGTCCCATTCTTGCCATTGCATCACATCGGGTGGACCGAGCTCGTGAATGACCTGCGCCTTCGGCATGGCGTTCCTCCGTTATCTTTGCGCCGGAGTATACCCGCTTGTTTGCGGTTTGTGGCGCGAAACACCCGGCAAACGTCTCAGGGCTTGCCTCGGCACACAAAAGCACCGTCTTGCGTTTTTTGCAGAATGCGCTCGGTGAGCGGGGCGGAGCAGTCGCCGTCATCCACCAAGGAGTGCAACAGGTCGTCGATCCACGGCTCGGTGACAACCGGCCATATGATGTCCGCCGCGCGCAGTGTCTCCAGCAGGTCGCCGGCCTGCGTCGGTCTCTGCCAGACATTTTCCTGCTCGCCGAGTGCCCAGCTTACGGCATTGGCGGTCGTGAACAGGTCTGTGGGGGCCGTCTTGCCGGCCCGCACGGCATAGTACTTGGCATATCCCAGAATATCGCTGTCCGTGCCCTGACTGACGAACTGAACGTGTGGCGGCTCGGCCTTGTATGTTTCCTGCGCCTTGATGAAATCGGCGGCGCGCCGCACCTCACTGATGCGCGGGTCCATGTTCTGGTGGCGCCGCGAGGTCATGTCCTCGATGTTGCGTTGCAGGACCATCGACTGCCACATGATGAGCGCCGTGCCGGTGACGACCAATAGCGCCGTCGAGGATTTGCGTTGCAGGCCGCTGTCCAGCAGACGCCGAGGCGTCAGATTGACGGCGACGATGGCGAGCGCCAGCAGCCCGGCGGCATGCACCGGCTGTAACGCAACGCGGGTGAAGCGTTCGATCGAGGCCAGAGTTTCGAAGTTGTAGGGGCCGAAACAGGTCAGGTGGAACCAGTATAAGGCGCCGAAATATAAAACGATGAACGTGATCAGGGCGAGCGGCATCGGATATCGCCGCGTCGCTACCGCCGCGGCGATGCCGGCGGCGGCGGCGACGCTCAATTGCCATTTGTATGCCGTCAGGTAGCTGGCTACGCCGGACGTGAAACGCCTCAGGAGATCGCCCCAGTCGTAAGCGGCGGCGCGCTCAAGCGCTTCGGCGCCGAGGGTTACGCCCGGTGACGAAAAACAACTGTTCGAATCGGGTTTCAGGAGAGCCCACGCAATCATCGCAATCAGCACCGGCCCGACGGTGATGCCGAGGTCGGCGGGCAGCGCGGAACGGGAGGCGGTGTTGCCGAGGATGGCGAGCAGAAGAATGGCCGCGACCGCGCCCGGCAGCAACAGTACCGCCGCCGTCTTTAGCAAATAAGCCAGCATCAACACGAAACCGAGAACGAGGCACAAGGAACGGTGTCTTTCGCGATCCCCGTCGATAGCAAACAAAAGCATGGCGGCGGCGGCCAGGCCGTAGATCTGTGGCTGCTCGATCAGCAGCGTATAAGGCCATATGGCGCCGGTGGCCTGGACGCTCAGGTACAGGAGCACGATCACCCAGGCGACGGCATCGCTTCGGCGCCCCGCATCCGGGAGACGCAGGTCGATGGCGCTCCGGATGAGATCGAAGAACAGGCCGGCGACGCCGATATGCAGGATCAGCGAGGCCGCTGCCGACTGACCGGGGTCGTAAGTGCCGGTAAAGAACCACGGAACCGTCAGCAGCATCCGCCAACCGGGGGTGTATCCGGACAGATAAACCGTTTCGCGGACGGCCTCGTACCCGCCGCTCCAGAAAATCAGGCGCGACACGCCCAGCCAGTTGGTGAACTCGTCGATGGCATAAGGCTGGTATTCGATGCCGCCGGCGGCGAGCACGGTCAGTGCGGCGAAAACCGTTAGCACGACGCACGGGTGCATCGCCAGCGCCCGCCAGTGGATGTCGCCTTCACGCAGGCGCTTTACCAGCGCCAGCAACGCAAACACGAGAAGCGTCCAGACAAGGATCGCCATCGGCAGGCGTAGAGCGACATGGGCAAAGAATATTCCACCCGTCAGGATCGCGTAGCCGCCGATCCAGAGTGCGCCGATGGAAGGGCGTCCGGAAAACCGCACCACCGGTAGAAGCGCGCCCAGTCCGAGGGAGAGTGTGAAAAATAGTCCTATGCCGAGCAAGACCGCTCCATTGCATTCGGTTGGCACTGGTTCCGGTCCGTTGGCGCCAGCATTCCCGGGAAACAGAAGCTAACCTATTTCAGGATGTCCCGATATGAAAAGCGAGAATCCGTTCGGCACATCCGGTAAAATGCGTGCATCTTGCGATTTCCTGTTGGCAGTGGATTACAGGATACCCAAATAGACCGCATCGACGCATTCTGCGTGCTATAAAGGGGGTGAAGAAACAACGACAAAAAATGAACAGCGGCAGAGACGCTTCATCCTTCAACCGGAGTGCCGCCGCGTCGTAAATACTTGGGAGGAAACATGTCTGACGAAAAATACAACGTCCTGATTCTCGGGGCGTCTTATGGCTCGCTGCTGGCGAGCAAGCTTATTCTGGCGGGTCACAATGCGACGTTGATCTGCCTTCCCGAAGAAGTCGAACTGATCAATAAGGATGGCATCCACGTGCGCATGCCCGTGCGTGGTCGCGACGATCTTGTGGAAATTCACTCCAAGGACGCGCCGGGCAAGCTGAACGCGGCAGGCCCCGGCGACGTCGATCCGGCGGATTACGACCTGGTTGCGTTGGCGATGCAGGAACCGCAGTACCGCTCCGACGGCGTGCGGCAACTGCTGGACAAGGTCGCCAAGTCAGGCAAGCCCTGCATGTCGATCATGAACATGCCGCCGCTGCCTTATATGTTGCGTTTGCCGGGGGTCGAGGCCGAGGCCATCAAGCAATGCTACACCGACCCGACGGTCTGGGACGGTTTCGACAGCGATCTGGTGACGCTGGCGAGCCCGGACCCGCAGGCCTTCCGCCCGCCGGAAGAGCCGGTCAATGTGCTGCAGGTCAGCTTGCCGACCAATTTCAAGGTGGCACGGTTCGCGTCCGACGAACACACGGCGATGCTGCGCAGGATCGAGCAGGATATCTTAGATATCCGATTTGATCCGGGCGACGGCAACCCGATCGAACTACCGGTGAAACTCCGGGTCTACGATTCCATCTTCGTGCCGCTCGCCAAGTGGGCGATGCTGATGACGGGCAACTACCGGTGCGTTCAGGAAGATGCCGCGCGCTCGATCAAGGAAGCGGTGCATTCCAACCTCGACGCCTCTAAGGAGGTTTACGACTGGGTGCACGATCTTTGCCAAAAGATGGGCGCCGACGCCGCCGACATGGTGCCGTTCGAAAAATACGCCAATGCGGCCCAGGGGCTGTCCAAGCCGTCGTCGGCGGCGAGGGCTCTGTTTGCCGGCGCGCCGAATATCGAGCGGCTGGATCTACTGGTGAAAACATTGTCGGACAATATCGGCATGCAGTCGAAAATGGTCGAGGACACGGTCGACCTGGTGAACAAGCGTCTGCAGATCAACCGGGAAGCCAAATAAGTAATCCCTGACGGACTTATCCGTCGGCAGGGCGGCGCTTGCAGGTCATTTCCCCGCAGGACGCCGCCCTTGCTGTTTTCGGCGCAAGCGCTGGCACCATGATCCGTACCGTGCTGGCCCTTACCCGGAGTTCGATTGCCCTCTACGCCATGGGGGGCGGGGCTGCCAAAGGCATGGTGGGACCGAGGAATACGTTTGACGTGACTGCTAATATATGAAAAATTAGGATACATCGTCTCATTAATGAATATTTATGTTATTGAACGTCGCTAATCGCTCGGCCCGGGGAGGGGCCGGCTCGCTGGCAAACAAGGAACCAAGACCATGAAAATGACGACTGAGGAAGCATTCGTAAAAGTCCTGCAAAAGCACGGGATCGAACACGCGTTTGGGATCATCGGTTCGGCGATGATGCCGGTTTCGGACCTGTTCCCGAAGGCGGGGGTCAAGTTCTGGGACTGCGCGCATGAGTGCAACGCCGGCATGATGGCGGACGGATTCACCCGCGCCAGCGGCAAGATGAGCATGATGATCGCGCAGAACGGCCCGGGCATCACCAATTTCGTGACGCCGGTAAAGACGGCGTACTGGAACCACACGCCACTGCTTTTGGTGACGCCGCAGGCCGCGAACAAGACCATCGGCCAGGGCGGTTTCCAGGAGATTCCGCAAATGGCGCTGTTCGAGGACATGGTCTGCTATCAGGAAGAAGTGCGCGATCCGACCCGTATCGCCGAAGTGCTGAACCGGGTGATCGAGCAGGCCTGGCGCGGCTCCGCGCCGGCGCAGATCAACGTGCCGCGCGATTACTGGACCCAGGTCGTCGACATCGACATTCCGGAAATCGTCCGTCTCGAACGTCCGGCGGGCGGTGCGCAGGCGGTGGCGGAGGCTGCGAAGCTGCTGGCGTCGGCCAAGTTCCCGGTGATTCTGAACGGCGCAGGCGTGGTGCTCTCGGGCGGCATCGACGCGTCGCGGCAACTGGCCGAGAAACTCTCGGCGCCGGTGTGCTGCGGATATCAGCACAACGACGCGTTCCCAGGAACTCATCCGTTGTTCGCCGGTCCGCTCGGCTACAACGGCTCCAAGGCGGGCATGGAACTGATCTCAAAGGCCGACGTGGTATTGTGTCTTGGTACACGTCTCAATCCGTTCTCGACGCTGCCGGGTTACGGCATCGATTACTGGCCCAAGGACGCCAAGGTCATCCAGGTCGACATGAACGCCGATCGGATCGGTCTCACCAAAAAGGTGTCCGTCGCCATTCAGGGCGATGCCAAGCTGGTGGCCGAACAGATCCTTGAACAGCTTCCCGCCGACGCCGGCGAGGCAGGCCGCAAGGAGCGCGAGGAAACCATCCACCAGACGCGGTCCGCCTGGCTGCAGCAGCTTTCGTCGATGGATCACGAGGACGACGATCCCGGCACCACGTGGAACGAGCGCGCGCGCGACGCGAAGCCCGACTGGATGTCGCCGCGTAAGGCGTGGCGCGCGATCCAGGCGGCGTTGCCCAAGGATTTCATCATGTCGTCCGACATCGGCAACAACTGCGCCATCGGCAACGCGTATCCCACTTTCGAGAAAGGACGCCGTTATCTGGCACCGGGCCTGTTTGGGCCGTGCGGCTACGGCTTCCCGTCGATCGTCGGCGCCAAAATCGCGTGCCCGGACATTCCGGTAATCGGCTTCGCCGGCGACGGTGCGTTCGGCATTTCCATGAACGAGATGACGGCGGTCGGCCGCGACGACTGGCCGGCGATCACCATGGTCATCTTCCGCAACTACCAGTGGGGCGCGGAGAAGCGCAACACGACGCTCTGGTACCAGGACAACTTCGTCGGGACCGAGCTCGACCTCGACGTCGAATACGCCAAGATCGCCGATGCCTGCGGTGTAAAGGGCGTACAGGTTGCGACCATGGAACAGCTCACCGAGGAACTTTCCAAGGCCATCGAGGCCCAGAAGAAAGGCGAGACCGTTTTCATCGAGGTGCTGCTCAACCAGGAACTGGGCGAGCCGTTCCGCCGCGATGCGATGAAGGCGCCGACCGAAGTCGCCGGCATCGATCCGGCCGACATGCGGCCGCAGGCGGGTGCCGCCTGACGCGCGGTTCCAACCTTGAAGCGAAAACCGCCCCGGAGGTTACGTAGTCTCCGGGGCTTTTCGTTTACTTAACATGCTGCTTTAATTGTTTTCCTTGGGACCACGATTGCGCGGGGAAGTACATGAATGAGCAATCCGGCGGAACGAAATCCGTTACCGCAATCATCATCGACGACGACGAATTGATGCGCCGCGTGGTGGTTGCCGCGCTGACGGCACTCGAATGCGAAATCGCCGGCGAGGCGGATGACGGCAAGCAGGGGCTGGAACTTTTTCAGACGACGAAGCCCGATTTGGTGCTCCTCGATATCCGCATGCCGGAGATGGACGGCCTCAAGGCGCTCGAGGAACTGGAGAAGCTCGACGAAGATGCCTACGTCGTCATGATGACGTCCATGGATGACGATGAATCCATCGAAGACGCGATGATCGGCGGTGCCAAGGATTATCTACGTAAAAACATGTCGATGAAGGAAATGGTGGCCAGGCTGGAACGGCACGTGACGCGCCTGTCGCAGAAAGCCTGACCGGCGCCGGTTTGTCCGAGACGAGCCATGGTGATCTCGGACCGCTACAAATACCTCTATTTCGTCATTCCGAAGTGCGGTTCCGCGACCGTGCGTCATGCCCTCGAACCCTTTACCGACATCGGGTACCCGGTCAGTAACTTCGCGGAACACGTGACGATCCCGAAGTTCCTCGACAAATACGATGACGCCGGGCGCTTCGCCACGCACTTCAAGTTTACCTTTGTCCGCAACCCTTACGATCGAATCTATTCCGGTTTCCGTCAGGATATGTACGCGTCGACGCAATGGGATCATTGGATCAAGGCCAAGAAACCGATCTTCGATATCATCGGTGACGACTTCAACGCGTACATGCTGGACCACGTCGCCCGCGCCGACGTCGTGCACGGCTGGGATTGGATCAGCTTTTGCCCGATGATCGAATTCACGCACCGGGCCGGCCGGCCGGCGCTCAACTGGATCGGCCGCACCGAAACCCTGGACCGGGATCTCGCCACGCTGGAGGCGCGGCTGGGCATCACGTTCAGAGAGGTGCGGAACTTCAACGTCCGGGTGCCGCAGTCGGAAGTGCCGCCCGGTGCCCTCAAGTACCGGGACTGCTACACGCGCGGCACCGTGGCGCTGGTAAACCAGTTGTATGCCGATGATTTCGCCGCGTTCGGCTATCCCATGCTCAACCCCGACGATTTTCCGATCGCCTTATAATCGCGCGCGGAATTCGCTTTCGTGACGCTTTTCAAGGGCCGGTTCGGTCCCTAGACTTTTTTCAACGCCGATCAAAACGGCGGCGGAAAAGGACTAGGGATGGAAACTTTCGACTATGTGATCGTCGGCGCGGGCTCCGCCGGCAGCGTGCTCGCCAACCGGCTGGGCGAGGACCCGAATGTCAGTATCTGCGTGCTGGAAGCCGGACCGCCGGATATCAGCCCGTTCATCCATATTCCGGCCGGCTTCATCTACACGATCAAGGACCCCAAGGTGAACTGGCTCTATGAAACGGAGCCGACGGAATGGACGGCGGGCCGTGCCGTCCCGGTGCCGCGCGGCAAGACGCTCGGCGGGTCGAGTTCTATCAACGGCCATATCTATACGCGCGGCAACCGCATGGACTACGACGGCTGGGCACAGCGCGGCAACCGCGGCTGGGGCTACGCCGACGTGCTGCCGTATTTCAAACGCTCCGAGAATCGCATCGGTGAGGGCGACGATACATTCCGCGGCCGCGGCGGGCCGTTGACCGTCACCGACATCGACTGGTCGCATCCGCTGACCGACGCGTTTATCGAGGGCTGCCAGACCATCGGCATTCCCAAGGCCGTCGATTACAACGGCGCCAAGCAGGAAGGCGTGACCTATTCCCAGCGTACCATCGCCGGCGGCCGGCGCATGTCGACGGCCCGCGCGTTCCTGAGACCCGCCGTCAAGCGCGGTAATGTGCGCGTGATCACCGATGCGCACGCGACGAGCATCATATTGGAGGGCAAAAAGGCCAAGGGGGTCGCCTACATCAAGGGTGGCCGGAACGGCAGGCCGATGCAGGTGATGGCGAACCGGGAAGTGATCCTGTCGGGCGGCAGCATCAATTCGCCCCAGCTTCTGCAGCTTTCCGGGATCGGCGATCCGGTTTTTCTGAAGTCGCTTGGGATCGAGGTGAAGCATGAACTGCCCGGCGTCGGCGAGAACCTGCGCGACCATTACGCGCCCCGATTCACGGCCCGGGTCAAGAACATCAAGAGCCTGAACGAACGCACCAAGGGCCTGGGCTTGTTGAGCGAGATCGCCCGCTGGGGACTGACGCGCAAGGGTGTGCTGTCGCTAAGTCCGACCCTGATCTACTGCTTCTGGCGCTCCAATCCGGATCTGGACAACAATGACGTACAGTTCACCTTCACGCCCGCCAGCTACAAGGAAGGGGTGCAGTCGGAGCTGGACGATTTTCCGGGCATGACCATCGCCTCATGGCAGCAGCGTCCCGAGGCGAGCGGTTACGTCCGTGCGATATCGGCGGACCCGTTCGAGAAACCCGTAATCAATCCGCGCTATCTCGAGCACGAGACCGACCGCCAGGTGCTGCTGGCGGCGATGAAGCTGGCGCGCCGGATGCTCACGACCGAACCAATGATGAAGTATTTCGATCACTGGATCTATCCGACCGACGACCTTCAGTCCGATGACGAACTCCTCGAAGTCGCCAAGGCGAGAGGCACCACCACGTTCCACCCCATGGGCACCTGCCGGATGGCGCCCGATACCGATCCGACGGCGGTTGTCGATGACCGGCTTCGTGTCTACGGGATCGAGGGGCTGCGCGTCGTCGATGCCTCGGTCATGCCGATGATGCCGTCAGCCAACCTCAACGCGCCGACCATCATGATCGCCGAGAAGGCCTCCGACATGATTCGTGGCAAGGAACCGCCGGAACCGGTGATTTTAAAAGACTAATTTCGACCATCGCACTTTCGTCATCCTGAACTTGATTCAGGATCCATGATGGTCCTCGGTGCCGGTATTCATGGGCCATGAATCGCGTTCAGGGCGACGGGAACATTTACTTATTCATCCCCCGGCACGCCGTAACTAGGGGCGGTCGCGGGGTCGAGGGCGCGGGTCACATAGTCGTCCATCTGCGGCTTGTAAAGCTGCCAGAGCTTGCCCAGTTCGGCGATCGGGCAATCCTCGGTCCAGTCGATGCGCAAGTCGACGATCGGCCACGACACCCGGTCGACGACCTTGAGGCCGGCGGAATGGAGCGGTCCTTCCTCGCCGCCGGCGGCGAGACCGGCCTTAAGCGCGTCGATCAATCGGTCGGCCAGGTGCATGTTGGCGTTCTCGGTTTCCTCGAAGAAATGGATCATGGTTCGAGGCACGGATTTATCGGCAAGCAGGTTGCCGGCCGCAGCCGCGTTCTTGGTGGCGGCTTCCCCCCAGGTGCCCAGCGTGTGCTTCCCGGAATGGATGGCGGCGTCGCCCGAGCGGTCGATCACCATGACCTGCCGGTAGTCCATGTGGTCGGTGCTGCTGAGGAGCGTCTCGATGGTTTCCAGTGCGTCCGCTTCGGCGCGCAACAAGCCGAGCCCGCGCTTGCCGAGTGACGGATCGGTGATGTTTTGTGTCGCGACGGCACCGACGCCGGCTTCGGCGAAGGCGCAGCGCGCCGCGACCGCCGGGCTCGAAGACGTCACCGCGATGCCGAACATGCCGGTGTTGCGGCACCGGGCTACGATGGAAAACGTCATTTCCTGTTCCCCTGCTTTACACGACCCGACCCTAAGATCACCCAGGCGAGGTATTCGGTAAAGCAGCTTATAGAAACGCCCGTGATGCGGAAGTAGCATAGATCACAGCTTGCTAGGGCGGGGTCGCTTGCCGATGATGTCGGTTCGTTGATTTCAGGAGGATGTATGCTTCACACCGCGACCGCACTCGGTGGCATGATCACCGCACCGCACCACTTGGCTAGCGAGGCCGGCCTGCGGGTGCTGCGCGACGGCGGTAACGCGGTCGAGGCGATGGTTGCGGCCGCCGCCGCCATCGCCGTTGTCTATCCGCACATGAACGCCGTCGGCGGCGACGGCTTCTGGTTGATTACCGAACCGGGCCGGGGGCCGACGGGGATCGACGCGGCGGGCTGGTCGGCGCAGGCGGCGACGCCGGATTTCTATGCATTGCAGGGGCTGGGCGCCATTCCGGCGCGGGGGCCGTTGGCGGCGCTCAATGTCGCCGGCACCATCGCCGGCTGGGCCAAGGCGCTGGAGATCGGTGGCGGCGAACTCCCGCTCGGTCGGTTGCTCGAGGACGCGATCGCGCATGCCCGAAACGGCGTGCCGGTAACCCGGGGCCAAGAGGACCTGAGCCGGGAGAAATTGGAAGAGCTCAGGGACGTGCCCGGCTTCGCGGAGACCTATCTACCCGGCGGTAACCCGCCGGTGGTCAACGATATCATTAAATTCCCGGCGCTGGCGGAAACGCTCGAACGTCTCGCCGATGCCGGGCTCGACGATTTTTACCGGGGCGAAACGGCGCGTGCCAACGCGGCCTTTCTGGAAAGCGCTGGCAGCCCGCTCCGGTTCGAGGATTTCGCGGCGTTCGAGGCAAGGCAGGTGACGCCGCTCGAGGTCACGCTTTCGTCCGGCACCGTCTACAACATGCCGCCGCCGACGCAGGGCGTGAGCTCGTTGATGATCCTGGCGCTGTTCGAGCGGCTGGGGATATCGGAAGCGGAAGGCTTCGATCATGTGCACGGCCTCGTCGAGGCGTCGAAGCAGGCGTTCCTGCTCCGCAACGCGCATGTGACCGATCCGGACTTCATGACAGCCGATCCGAACGACTGGTTAAAATCCGAATTTCTGGGCGGACTTGCCGACAATATCGATCCGGCGACGGCGCTCGGCTGGCCGCAACCGACGAAACCCGGCGATACCATCTGGATGGGTTGCATCGACGGCGAGGGTAGGGCGGTTTCGTTTATCCAGAGCGTCTACTGGGAATTCGGTTCCGGTGTCACCAACCAGGAAACGGGCGTGCTGTTCCAGAATCGGGGCAACGGCTTCACGCTCGACCCGGCGCACCCGAACGTGCTGGCACCTCGGAAGCGCCCGTTCCACACCCTCAACCCGGCGATGGCGCGGCTGTCGGACGGCCGTGTGCTGAGCTACGGCACCATGGGCGGCGAGGGGCAGCCGCAGACCCAGGCCGCCGTCTTCAGCCGTTACGCGATGTTCGGCCAGCCGTTGCAGGAAGCCGTCACCGCGCCGCGTTGGCTCCTGGGCAGGACCTGGGGCGAGGAAAGCACGACCCTTAAACTGGAAAGCCGTTTCGATCCGGCGCTGATTGCCGCGCTCAGGGCGGCCGGCCACAATGTCGACGTCATGGAACCCTTTACCTCGATCATGGGGCACGCGGGTGCCGTCTGCCGTCACGACAGTGGGCTCATCGAGGGTGCGGCCGATCCCCGATCGGACGGAAAAGCCGCGGGATTTTAGGAATTCTTCAATGCTCGCCGCGTAACCATTAGGCTCGACCGGGCGGGCGGCCTAACATGGGCCGTCGCTTTCAACAGGGAGCACAGGTAAATGGGGCGGTTTTTCGCGTTTTTCGGTGCCGCCGGCGGCGTCGGGGTCGGGTTTGTCCTGCTGGTCTTCGGTAGTGCGGTTGGCTGGTGGGTGCTGGCGGTGTGTGTGCCGCTGACGCTGCTCGGCATCTACGACATGCTGCAGGAGCGGCATACGCTGTGGCGAAACTATCCGATCATTTCCCACATGCGCTGGCTGTTCGAAGGCATCCGTCCGGAAATCCGCCAGTATCTGATCGAGAGCGACGCCGACGCGTTTCCGTTTAACCGCGAGCAGCGCTCGCTCGTCTATCAGCGCGCCAAGAACGAACTCCAGACGATTCCGTTCGGCACGCAGCAGGATGTCTACAGCACGGGTTACACGTTCTTCAGCCATTCGATGGTGCCGGAACATGTCGATCCGAAGTCGCTGCGCGTCACCGTCGGCGGGCCGGCGTGCTCGCAGCCTTACAGCATTTCGCTGTTTAACATATCGGCGATGAGTTTCGGATCCTTGAGCGCCAACGCGATCTCGGCGCTCAACCGCGGTGCGGCCATGGGCGGTTTTGCGCATGACACCGGCGAGGGCGGTATTTCGAAGTATCACCGAGAGAACGGCGGCGACATCATCTGGGAAATCGGATCGGGCTATTTCGGCTGCCGTACCGGCAATGGCGGCTTCTGTCCCGATACCTTCAAGGAGAAGGCCGCCGACGACCAGATCAAGATGATCGAGATCAAGTTATCGCAGGGCGCCAAGCCCGGTCATGGCGGCATGCTGCCGGGCGCCAAGGTCTCCAGGGAGATCGCCGACGCGCGCGGCGTGCCGGTCGGCGTCGACTGTATTTCGCCGGCGGCGCATTCGGCGTTCTCGACACCGCTGGGATTGGTCGATTTCATCCGGCAGCTTCGCGATCTTTCCAGCGGCAAGCCGGTCGGCTTCAAGCTCTGTGTCGGCCACCGCCGCGAATTCATGGCCATCGTCAAGGCGATGCTGGAACGCGACTGCTATCCGGATTTCATCGTCGTCGACGGCAAGGAGGGCGGTACCGGTGCCGCGCCGGTCGAGTTCTCTAACAGCCTCGGGCTGCCGCTCAGGGACGGGCTTCATTTCGTCAACATGACGCTGATCGGCGCCGGCGTTCGCGACAGGATCAGGATCGGCGCCAGCGGCAAGATCGTTTCCGGTGCCGATATGGCGCGGGCATTCGCGCTCGGGGCCGACTGGTGCAACTCGGCGCGCGGGTTCATGTTCTCCATCGGCTGCATCCAGGCCCGCGCCTGCCACACCAACCGTTGCCCGACCGGTGTCGCGACCCAGGACCAGGTGCGCCAGTCGGGGCTGCATGTCGGCGACAAGGCGCGCCGCGTCGCCAATTTTCACGGCAACACCCTGCTCGGGTTCGCCGAGATGCTGGGTGCGATGGGGCTGACGTCGCCGGATCAGATCACGCTCAACATGATCAACTTCCGCGAACCGCACCTAAGCGGCACGTCGATGCTGACGCTCGAACCGGGACAATTGCTGCGCGACGACTGTCCGCAGGAATACGCCGTTCACTGGCGGCGTGCGTCGCCCGAAACGTTCCGGCGTATCGACGGCGTATCGCAGGCAACGATCGACAACGCTTCCGGTCAGTCGTCGTAGACGGGGATCGCCGCGCGCAGCGCCGTGCCGACGACGACGAGTTGCGGAATCGTGTAAAGGAATGAATTGAGCGTCCGGACCATTGCCGCCGGATCGTCCAGCGGCGGTGTCGATGCATCCCGTGCGCGATTGGTCACATCCGCGATCAGTGGGCGCATGTTGGCGTTCAGGTCGTCCATGCGCGCTTCCACCTCGCCGCGCTGCATGGCGTCGAGCAGACCGGGGGCGAGGTGAGTCAGAAAATTCGGCCAGATTGCCAGGTGCCGGTAAAGGGTCGGAATGACCTGCGTGCCGGGGCTCGGGATCGCGGCTGAAAGCCCCAGCACGGTTTCACGGACATGGTTCGGCATGTCATTCAGATTCACCGGTGCCGGCAGCTTTTGCGGCATTGCGGCGGGTGCTTCCGGGGACGACGGCAAGGGGGACGCTTTTGCGGGTTCGGCCGCCGGGTCGATCAGGTCACGGATCGCGGTGATCAGGCTCAGATTGACCGGATTCATTCGGTTGTAGGTGGCGAGCATGGCGTCGACCACCCGATGGTCATCCTCGTCGACGCCGGCGTTTCGCATTTCCTTGACGTCGACGCCGGGCAGCGCCACGACGCTGGTGCGCCGGACCGCATCGAGTGCGTGGGCAATTGCGCGGCCGCTTTCCAGTTCCGGACCGACCGTGTCCCACACCCATTCCAAAAGACCCGGATAAATCGCGAAGTGCCTGTAGATCAGTGCCGGCGAGCCGACACCCGTGGTCTCCATGATGCGTTCGTAGATGGCGGCGGTTTCGGGCGATGCATCCGTGACGGCGACTTCGGGAAGGGTTTCGGTCATTTTGCGGTGTTCCTCGGATTTTCGCTGTTCGCAGGTATCAAGAGGGGCCGGCCGGGCAGGGTCAAGGACACAATTATAACAGTAAAATTAAGTGAATTGATATGTTCCACATATTCACAAAGTTTAATATTGCGTTTTATGAATATAATATGTAGATAACTCTCCAACGCATAAAGGCGAGAGAATGAACGAACTTGACCCCCGAACGGCCCTCCTGATCGGCGCCCTCGTTGTCGGCGCCGGCTTCGGCGTGATCGCGCGACTGAGCGCGTTCTGCTTCCGCTCGGCGGTTCTGGAACTGCTGGCGCGCCGGGTCGGCTTTCAGGTCCGCGCCTGGGCGGTGGCTGTCGCGACCGCCATCGCCGCGACGCAAATCTTGGTCTGGTCCGGGATCGTCGATGTCTCCGGCAGCATTTATCTTTCGAGCAGCCTTATGTGGCTGACACTGATCGTCGGCGGCGTGTTGTTCGGAATCGGCATGATCCTGGCGCGCGGCTGCGGCGCCCGGCACATGGTGCTGCTGGCAAGCGGTAATCTGCGTTCGGCCGTTGTGCTGTCCGTGCTCGGCATCGTCGCCTATATGACGTCGCGTGGCATTCTCGCCATCCCGCGCACAACACTCGAAGGTATCGGCACGCTCGATCTGGAAGCGCTCGGCTACGGTTCGCAATCGCTGGTCGCGCTTGCGGGCGGTTCGGAGATCGTACCGCTCGCGGTGGCCGGCGTGTTCATTGCCATCGCCGTCGCCGTTGTACTTCGAAACGGCGTCATCACCCGGGTCTGGCCGGTGCTGACCGGTCTTGGGATCGGCGCGCTGATTACTGCCGGCTGGTATGTGACGGGTGTGCTCGGTTATGACGAGTTCGAACCGGTTCGAACGGAATCTCTCAGCTTTACCGCGCCCGTCGGCAACGCGATCCAGTATTTGATGACCTATACCGGCGCCAGTGCCGACTTCGGCATCGTCGCCGTCGGCGGCGTCATTCTCGGCGCATTCGTCATCGCCGTTATGCGTGGGGAGTGGTTGCTGCAAGGCTTTGAAACCCCGCACCAGTTGCTGCGCTACACGCTCGGTGGCGCGCTGATGGGCTTCGGCGGTATCCTGGCACTGGGCTGCACGGTGGGCGAGGGGCTTTCCGGCCTGAGCACGTTGAGCGTGGGATCGATCCTCGCGGTCGTCTCCATTGTGATCGGTGCCTTTATCGGCGACGTGCTGGTGCGCCGCGAATTCGCGCCCCGTCAGGCTAAAGTACAACCGGCCGAATAATCCCGGTTTTCATATTCGCTTTTCTTTAATTGTTGCGCCATACTTCCCTGAAGGGAGGCAAGCATGCGCTCGTTCATTCCGTTTCTTGTCATATTGTCATTGGCGTTGCCCGCATTGGCGAGTGAAGACATCGCGGATCAGTATCCGGGATCGATGCTTTATTCGAAGCCGGTCGAGGTCATCCCACATGTATGGTCGGCGATCGGTGCCACCGCACCGCCGACCTATGAGAATGCGGGTCACAACAACAACCTGAGTTTCATCGTTACGGGCGACGGTGTGGTCGTCGTCAACGGCGGCGGCGCGTACCTGCTGGCCAGGGCGCTGCACGACGAGATCAAACAGATCACCGACCAGCCGGTGAAACTGGTCGTCAACGAAAACGGGCAGGGCCACGCCATGCTTGGCAACAGTTACTGGATCGAGCAGAACGTGCCGATTTTGGCGCATGTCGACGCCAAGCGCGAATTCGACGACCGGGCACGGCAGATCCTCGACGGCGCAAAGGCGCGGCTGAAAGAGCGCGCCGAGGGCACGAAGATCCAGGGCCCGACGGAGACCTTCGAGGACAAGAAGGTGATAGAGATGGGCAGTTTCAGGATTGAGGTTCTGCACCTCGGCCCGGCCCACAGCCCCGGTGACATTCAGGTCTGGCTGCCGGACCACTCGTTGGTGATTGCCGGCGACATGGCGTTCCACGAGCGCCTTTTACCGATCTTCGACGAGACAGACACCCGTGGCTGGATCGAGACGTGGGAGGGACCTTTCGAGGGCCTGAAGGCGACCTACGTCATTCCCGGCCACGGTCATCCGACGAACATGGCGCAGGTCCGGCGTTACACGCACGATTACCTCGTCTATCTGCGCGGCAAGATCGCCGCGCATCTGGAAAAGGGCGGCGGGCTCGAGGACGCGTATTACGTCGATCAGTCGCCCTACGCGCATCTGGATACGTTCGAGGAGCTGGCGACGCGGAATGCGGGCCAGGTGTTCGTACAGATGGAGTTCGAGTAGGCTAGCCCCAGATCTCGTGCTTGACCTGCTGTAGCCAGGTGTCGGTGAATTCGGCATCGGCGGCGCGCTCGTCCGCGGGGGCGCCGAGTTCGGAAAAATTGGTCGAGTTCCGGACCACGTGATCGTCTTCATAAATATATGTGGCGCCGAGACGGACGCCGTAGTCGCGGGCTGCGAGCGAGTAGCAGTTGGCGATCCATGACGGTGCCGGGATCGGATCGCCCGCCAGTTCGGCTGCAATGGCGGCGACGGCAACGTGTGCTTGGCTGGCGGCGGTAGATCCAGCCTTGGGCAGCGGGTCGGCGAACGCCGCGTCGCCGATCACGTAGACGTCCGGCAGCAAGGTTGACGCGAACGTGCGGATATCGACCGGGCACCAGCCTGTCTCGTCCGTGGCACCGGCGTCGATGGCGATTTGTCCGGCTGTCTGCGGCGGGATGACGTTGAGCACGTCCGCCGTGATCTCGTCGAAGTCGGTGTAAGCGGTAAGCGTTTCCGGATCGACCTCGCGCACGATCCCGTCGTCGGCGATGGCGCGGTATTCGATGATATCCGGATAAAGCGCATTCCAAGCTTCCATGAACAAATCCTGGAACGGGAATTCGTCCTTGGCGTCGAGGATCAGGACCCGGGCACCCGGCTTGTTGCGTTTCAGGAAGTCGGCGACCAAGCACGCCCGTTCGGCCGGCGCCGGCGGACAGCGGTAGGGGGCGGGCGGCATGGTCATGACGAACAGCCCGCCGTCGGGCATTTCCTGCAGCTGGCGTTGCAAGAGCGTCGTCTGCGGCCCCGCCTTCCATGCGTGCGGCACGCGGTCCGCAGTGTTCAGCGAAAGGCCCTCGATCGGTTCGTAGTCGAAGGCGACGCCGGGGGACAGGATCAGCTTGTCGTAGATCAGCTTGCGGCCGCTCGCCGTCGTCACCGTTCGTGTTTCGGTATCGATGCCGGCAGCGGGGTCGAGGGTGACGTCGATGCGGTGTGTCTTGAGGCTGTCATAGCCCACCTCGATCGATGAGAGGTCGCTGTACCCGGCGATCACCGAGTTGCTGCCGGGACACATCCAGAATCGGGGCTGGTCGATGAGCAACGTGACGTCCGCATCCGGGAGCATGGCCCGCGCCGCGCGCGCCGCAGAGGCGCCGCCAAAACCGCCACCGACGACGACGATGCGGAAGTTTGCGCTGGAAACGGCCGGGCCGCCTCCGGCGAACGCGGGTGCGGTGGTGGCCGCGAATGCGGCGCCGGTCAGGAGCAGATCGCGACGTGTAAGTGGCAGGCCTTTCATGAAATTCCGTTTCCTGTCCGGCGTAATGATTGCGGCGCCGGGAAATTTAGCTGATATATCGGCACCATGGGCGTGAAATCGATCCTATCCCGTCGACCGGTTTTCGCAATCGCCGTCGTGTTGTGCCTCACGGGGACGCCGGCGAAGAGTGCGGAACTGGTGATGTTCGAAAGCCAGACCTGCCACTGGTGTGAGCGCTGGCACGAGGAGATCGGGCCGATATATTCGAAAACGCCGGAGGCTCGCTGTGCGCCGCTGCGCCGTGTCGATATCGATGATCCGTACCCGGCGGATCTTGCCGATATTTCTCCCATCGTTTTTACCCCGACGTTCGTTGTTGTTGATGACGGCAAGGAAGTGGCCCGCATGGTCGGATATCCGGGGGAAGACTTTTTCTGGCCGCTATTGGCACGGGAACTTGTCAAACTGCCCGAACCCTGTCCAAACTAACAATGGGTGAGTTTCAATCATATTCAATATTGATATATAGTATTTTTTGAATATGATTGTCGGAGGGGAGCGACGACCGTATTTCGCGGGCAGCGAATGACGGTTCCGTACAAAAGGGGAATGATCGCTCCCGTAATACGAGGCACTTTTATCGGGAGGCGATTGCCCTATGCCAAGTTTCAAAACATTCATTCCGGTCCTTGCCGCCGCTTTGCTGCTGGCGGGAACGGCCATTGCCGACGAGCTCGCGAAGTACGAAGTCGTCGATTACGGGATTCCCAAATCGCTGACAGGTACGGCCGGTGATGCGGCGGCGGGCGAAAAGGCGTTCGTCAACCGCAAGCTCGGCAATTGCCTGGCCTGCCATCAGGTGTCGGAGTTGTCGGCGCATCCGTTCCATGGCGAGATCGGCCCGTCGCTCGATGGCGTTGCGGAACGTTACGAGGCACCGCAGCTGCGCCTGCAGGTGGTCAACTCCAAGGCGATCAACCCGGACACCATCATGCCGGCGTTCTACCGCACGGACGGTTTTCACCGGGTTCTCGACAAATTCAAGGATAAGCCGATCCTGACCGCCCAGCAGGTCGAGGATATCGTCGCTTACCTGATGACCCTCAAATAAAGACAAAGCCAAGAGGAACAGACATGTCCACGAAACAAGCACTTTCAGCACTGACGCGCCGCGAGGCGTTGTTGCTGGCGGCCGGGGCGACGATGGTCGCGGCCGGCGGGGTCGTTCTCAAGAGCGGGACCGCGAACGCAGACGAAAAAATGACGAACGAGGCGATCACGAAGCTGATCGGCGACAAGAAGCCGGCGGAAGGCAAGATCACGCTCGAACTGCCGCAGATCGCCGAAAACGGCAACACGGTGCCGGTCGGCGTCAGCGTCGACAGCCCGATGACCGCCGACAATTACGTGAAGTCGGTGCATCTGTTCGCCGAGGGCAATCCGCTGCCGGACGTCGCCTCGCTGCACTTCACGCCGATGAGCGGCAAGGCCCAGGCGGCGACGCGCATGCGTCTCGCCGGTACCCAGAACGTGGTTGCGGTCGCGGAAATGAGCGACGGCAGCGTTTTCCGGGCCCAACAGGAAGTCAAAGTCACCATCGGCGGCTGCGGCGGCTGACGCGAGAGAAAGGAGAGTATCATGGCTAAAGGTGTGAAACCCCGCGTTCGCGTCCCGAAAACGGCCGCGAAAGGCGATGTTATCGAGATCAAATCGCTGATCTCGCACAAAATGGAATCGGGCCGCCGCAAAGGTAAGGACGGCAAGCTGATTCCGCGCAGCATCATCAACAAGATGGAAGTCACGTTCAACGGCAAGCCGGTGTTCACGGCCGACTGGCATCCCGCCATTTCGGCGAACCCGTATATGTCGTTCTTCGCCAAGGTGGAGGAGAGCGGTGAGTTTGCCTTCAAATGGACCGACGACGACGGATCGGTATACGAAAAAACAGCAAAGATCACCGTCGCCTGACCGGCACCGGACAATGGGGAGGCAAACACTCATGAAAACGAACTGGAAACAGAACACATTTTTGTCCGCGGCGTGCGCCGTGTGCCTGAGTGTGTTCGCCGTTTCGGCCAACGCGGAGGACTGGGGGCCGTATCAGGTCGACGACCGCCGCAGCGGCTATACCTACATGACCGACGAAAGCCGGGCGATGCAGGTCGACACCTTCCAGAACCCGGGCATGATCTGGGTCGAGCAAGGGGCCGAACTGTGGGATCAGACGAACGGCAAGGCCGGCAAGGCGTGCGCGAACTGCCACGGTGCGGACGGTGAGAAGATGGCGGGTGTCGCCGCGCGTTATCCGGCCTACGACAAGAAAGCCGGGACGCTGCAGAGCGTCGAAACGCAGATCAACTACTGTCTCGAGAACCGCATGGAGGCCGAGCCCTACAAGTGGGAGTCGACGGAAATGCTGTCGATGACGACCTTCATCAATCACCAGTCGCTTGGCATGCCGGTCGACGTGAAGATCGACGGCCCGGCCGAGGAATGGTTCGAGAAGGGCAAGGATTTCTACAATCAGCGCCGCGGTCAACTCGACATGGCCTGCAAGCACTGCCACGAGGACAATCCGGGCGGCATTATCCGTGCCAATGTTCTTTCGCAGGGGCAGGGCAACGGGTTCCCGACCTATCGCCTGAAATGGCAAAAGGTCGGTTCGATTCACCGCCGCTTCCGGGGCTGCAACAAGCAGGTTCGTTCGAAGAACTTCGCTTACGGCTCGGACGAGTATCTGGCGCTGGAGCTTTACGTCAAATGGCGTGGCCGCGGGTTGCCGATCGAGGCGCCGGCCGTACGCAACTGATATAAGCCTCGACTTGGCCGGAGGGGCGTGGACGTCCCTCCGGTCTACCTTTCTTTTCTGAATTTTAGTAGAGGCTCTGCGCCGTGATCTCCCGTCGCGAATTCTTCCACCTTGCCGCCGCCACGGCCGCCGTTGCCGGCACCGCCCTGCCGTTCAGCCGTCTCATGGCGCAGCAGAAGATCGACCAGGCGAGCCTTCTCGACTTCGAATCCATGGGCCAGGTGACGCTGCTGCACTTCACCGACATGCACGCGCAACTGACGCCGGTTTATTTCCGTGAGCCGTCGGTCAACATCGGTGTCGGCGAGGTCGAGGGGCTGCCGCCGCATATAACCGGCAAGGATTTTCTTGGGCATTTCGGTATCAAACCCGGCACTCCAGAAGCCTATGCGCTTTCGAGCCACGATTTCACCGCGCTCGCCAGGGAATACGGCCGGGTCGGTGGCGTCGACCGGATGATGACGCTGGTCAAGGCGGTGCGCGCCGAACGCCCCAACAATACTTTGTTCCTGGATGGCGGCGACACGTGGCAGGGCTCGTACACGTCGCTGGAGACCCGGGGCGAGGACATGGTGAAGATCCAGAACGCCATGGGACTGGACGCGATGACCGCGCACTGGGAGTTCACCTACGGCCAGGAACGGGTCGAGGAACTGAAGGACATGCTCGAGTTCCCGTTCCTCGCCGGCAACGTGACCGACACCGAATGGCAGGAGCCGGTGTTCGAATCGACGGCATGGTTCGAGCGCGGCGGCGTGAAGATCGCCGTCGTCGGACAGGCGTTCCCCTATACGCCGGTCGCCAACCCGCGCTATCTGATCCCCGACTGGTCGTTCGGCATCAACGAGAAAACGGTGCGCGCGCATGTGGAAAAGGCCCGTGCCGAGGGTGCCGAGCTCGTGGTTCTGCTGTCGCACAACGGTTTCGACGTCGACCGCAAGCTGGCGAGCCGGGTCGACGGCATCGACGTCATTCTGACCGGTCACACACACGATGCGCTGCCGAAGGTTGAGATCGTCAACAATACGATCCTCGTTGCGTCGGGCAGCCACGGGAAGTTCCTGTCGCGCCTCGATCTCGACGTGAAGGACAAGAAGGTCGCGGGTTACCGTTTCAAGCTTATGCCGGTGTTCTCCGACGTGATCGCGCCGGACCCGGAAATGGCGGCGCTGGTCGAAAACCTGCGCGCGCCCTACAAGGACGAAGTCGAGAGGGTTCTCGGCGTCACGGATTCGACGCTCTACCGCAGGGGCAATTTCAACGGCACCTTCGACGATCTGATCTGCCAGGCGCTGTTGGAGGAACGCGACGCCGAAATCGCGCTCTCGCCCGGTTTCCGCTGGGGCTCCTCTCTGCTGCCGGGCCAGGAAATCACGGTCGAGCATGTGCATCACCATACGTCGATCACGTATCCGAATGTCTACCGGACCGAAATGAAGGGCTCGTTCATCAAGGAGATCCTCGAGGACGTCGCCGACAACCTGTTCAATAAGGATCCTTACTACCAGCAGGGCGGCGATATGGTCCGCGTCGGCGGTATGAGCTACACCATCGACGTCGACAAGGAAATCGGCTCGCGTATCTCGAACATGACGACGCTCAAGGACGGCAAGCCGGTCGACCCGAACCGCGACTACGTGGTGTCCGGCTGGGCGTCGGTCAACGAGGGCACCGAGGGTCCGCCGGCCTATGACCTGGTCGCCGGGTATATTGAGAAGAAGAAATCGATTACGATTCCCGAGAATCAGACCGTGACCGTGCGCGGCGCATGATCGCCGGTTCGGCGCGGGAAGCCATCACGACAGGGAACAGCCATGGCAGGGTTTGACGTCGGGTTCGCCGGGGCATTCATCGCCGGTCTGCTGAGTTTCTTCTCGCCATGCATTCTGCCGCTGGTGCCGCCATACCTGTGTTTCATCGGCGGGGTCAGTCTCTCGGAGATGACCGGCGACGACGGGCCGCCGCCGGGCGCGAACCGGCGTGTGTTCACGTCGGCGCTGGTCTTCGTGATCGGTTTTTCTCTGGTTTTCATCCTGTTCGGTGCGACGGCGTCTTTCCTCGGGCAATTGCTGGCCGAGAACATGCTGTGGATCAGCCGCGCCGCCGGCGTGCTGATTATCGTCATAGGCGTGCACTTTCTGGGGCTCGTCAGGATTCCGCTGCTCTACCGGGAAGCGCGCTTCCAGGGGCCGGCGAAGCCGGTCGGTCTGTTCGGCGCGTTCCTGATGGGGCTCGCCTTCGCGTTCGGCTGGACCCCTTGTGTCGGGCCGGTGCTGGCGGCGATCCTGATGATGGCCGGGGCCGAGGAATCGATCACCCGCGGCACGCTGCTGCTCGGCAGTTACGCCGCCGGGATCGGCATCCCGTTCCTTGTCGCGGCGCTCGGTATCGGACCGTTCCTGAAGGCGATGCCCGGTATCCGCAAGCACATGGGCGCGATCGAGAAGGGAATCGGCGTGTTCCTGATCCTGACCGGTGTGTTGTTCCTGACCGGCTCCATCGCAGACATCGCATACTGGCTGCTGGAAACGTTCCCAGTGCTGGGCAAGGTTGGCTAGAGACAGGCCCTCAACTGCCGAAACGGAAATAGATGATCCGGTCGAAGGACCGGAGTTCCCGAAGCACGTTGACGACCCGTTCCGGATTCTGGCTTTCGATGGCCGGATACATGGACAGTATCGATTCCATGGTGCCATCGAATAGTCGTTGAAACTCGGAGTCGTTCTCGTATGCCTCAGGCGCCATCGCGCGGCAGTCCTTGAGGAGGTTTTCGTAGGTCCGGCTTTCCGCCGTCACCTGTTCGCGCACGTTGGAAAGGCTGAGGTCCGGTGGGTCGTGGCGATGCGTGTAAAGCGGCTCCATGGCGCGGTTCAGTTCCGTGATGCAATCGGCATAGAGCCTGACGCCGTTTCTCGTGCGCAGGTCGTAGATCACGCCGCGGACCGGCTCAAGGGTCTCCAGCGCGCCTTCGCTGTCGCCGTCTTCCGCCTTCGCCATCGCGACCTCGAGGGTCTTTTCGATATCCGTCAGCGTCGACATGAACTTGGGATCGTCGGCGTAGGGCGGTGGCGGGGAATCCGCGTTGGCGACGACGACGTTGCCCCAGCTTTCCAGCGCGCTCGCCAGTTCAAGGGACGCAAGCCCCGGGTTCCCAGTGCGGAGATAGCTTGCCGCCGCCCGATAGCCGGCATAGGCCTCGGCCACGGTCTTGTTGAACGCATCCGTGGAGGCGGCATGAGCGTTGCCCGTGCCGAGCGCCAGCGTCAATGCTATGACGGTGATCAGACGTTGCATTCGTATCTCTGTCCTGCCGGTTCTGATAATTGCTATCTTGGCGCGGGATGGGGGAACGAGTAAAGTACACATTCGATAAACGGAATACGTATTGAGGTTGCCCGTGCAAGACAATTCGCTCTCCCGCCGCCGTTTTCAACAACTGGGCCTCGCCGCCGTATTGGGCGGGGCGTTGCCGTGGCCGGGGACGGTCCGCGCGGATGAACTGAAGTACAATGACGACGGCCTGATCATTCAGCCCTGGTTTCTGGAATCCTTCTTGATCCTGAACGAGGACTTGGCCGATGCCGCCGCGAACGGCAAGCGCTTCGCCGTGTTTTGGGAATTGAAGGGCTGCCCGTACTGCAAGGAAACGCACCGGGTCAATCTTGCGCAGCCGACGGTCGTCGACTTCATCAAGTCCAATTTCACGATCCTGCAACTCAACATCATCGGTTCGCGTATCGTGACGGATTTCGATGGGGAGGAACTTTCCGAACGTGACCTCGCCCGAAAGTGGCAAGTCAAGTTCACCCCGACCATACAATTCTTTACCGACGACCCGGACGCCGCCGAGGGCCGGACCGGCAAGGAAAACGAGGTCGCGCGCATTCCGGGCTACTTCAAGCCCGAGCATTTCCTGGCGATGTTTAAGTACGTCCGGGAAAAGGCCTACCAACAGCACAAGTTCCACGAATACGTCCGCGCCCAGAACGCAGGCTAGGCGGGCGCAAAAAATCCGCTTATCCGCGTTCATTCGCTGGACAACATATTCACATTTTATATAATGAAATTAATGAATATGTTTTAGAGCGGTTGCGCACGCAATCGGGAGGTGCATTGCCATGGGCGAAAAGAAACCCCTTACCATCAAGGACAGTCAGGCGGTTATGCCGCGCCGGCGATTCCTGCAGGCGGGACTGGCCGGTTCGGCGCTCGCCGCAACGGGCTCGCTGGGCGCCGTGCAACCGGCAGGCGCGGCGGGGTTGGATATTCCCGAGTGGAGCCGTTATCTCGGTGCCAGTGTCGATGCGGCCCCTTACGGCAAGCCGTCGCGCCACGAATCGACGGTTGTCCGCCGCAGCGTCGAATGGCTGACGGCGACCCGCGAATCCTCGGTCAACTTCACGCCGCTTTATGCGCTCGAAGGCTTCGTGACGCCCAACGGCATCTGTTTTGAACGCCATCACGGCGGCGCCGCAGACGTGAATCCGGCCGAGCACCGGCTGATGATCCACGGCATGGTCGACCGGCCGTTGCTGTTCACCATGGAAGACATTATGCGCCTGCCGCGTATCTCGCGTTTCTTTT
Source organism: Rhodospirillales bacterium (assembly GCA_965229805.1). Taxonomy (GTDB): domain Bacteria; phylum Pseudomonadota; class Alphaproteobacteria; order Rhodospirillales; family Casp-alpha2; genus UBA4479. The sequence continues at coordinate 1,543,646 of CBDDJO010000001.1, forward strand.
TCCTGGAGTGCGCGGCCAACGGCGGTATGGAGTGGCGCAACGCACAGCTGAACGGCGTTCAGTATACGCACGGCATGATCCATTGTGTGCAGTACACGGGGGTTTCTCTCAAGCTGCTGCTCGAGGAAGCCGGCGTCAGCACCAAGGCCAAGTGGCTGATGGTCGAGGGCGGCGACAGCGCCGGCATGAACCGGTCCGTGCCGATCGAAAAGGCGCTCGACGATTGCATGGTCGCGTTCGCCATGAACGGCGAGAAGCTGCGTGCCGAGCAGGGATATCCGCTGCGTTTGGTAGTGCCTGGGTTCGAAGGCAACATGTGGGTCAAATGGCTGCGCCGGATCGAGGTCGGCGACGAATCCTGGCAGGCCCGCGAGGAAACGTCGAAGTACACCGACCTGATGCCGGACGGCCGCGCCCGGCGCTTTACCTGGGAAATGGACTGCAAGTCCGTGATCACCAGCCCGTGCCCGGAAAACCCACTGATCCACAAGGGGCCGAACGTAATTAGCGGGCTCGCCTGGTCCGGCCGCGGTTCGGTCAAGCGCGTCGACGTATCGCTCGACGGCGGCAAGAACTGGGTGCAGGCGCGGATCGAAGGACCGGTGATGCCGAAATGTCTGACCCGGTTCTATCTCGACGGCTGGGAATGGAGCGGCGAGCAGATCTACATGCAGAGTCGCGCCATCGACGATAGCGGTTACGTGCAGCCGCAGATGACCGAATTGCAGAAAGTGCGTGGCATCAACTCGATCTATCACAACAACGCCATCCAGACGTGGCGTATCAACAAGACCGGCGAGGTGGAAAATGTCCGGTTGGCTTAAGGGAATCGCCGCCGCGCTGGCGCTGAGTTTCGTCATCGCCGGACCGCTTTCGGCGGCGGACCGTAAGTATGCGGGTATCGGCCGCACGCCAACCCCCGACGAAATCGAGAGTTGGGACATCGACGTTCGGCCTGACGGGCATGGCGCGCCGGTCGGCCACGGCAATGCCGGCGAGGGCGAGCGCGTCTATCTCGTCAAATGCGCCTCATGCCATGGTGAGTTCGGCGAGGGGGGCGGTCGCTATCCCGTCCTGATCGGCGGCCACGGGACGCTCAAGGACATGCGGCCCGAGAAGACCATCGGCAGCTACTGGCCCTACGCCTCGACCGTGTTCGATTACATAAAGCGTTCCATGCCGTTCGGCGACGCGCAGAGTCTGACCGACGACGAAACCTACGCACTGACGGCCTACCTGTTGTTCATGAACGACATTGTCGACGAGGACTTCGCCATTACCCAGGACAACATCGGCAAGATCGAGATGCCGAACGAGACCAATTTCTTCATGGACCCGCGTCCCGATGCGCAACCGGCTTCGGGCGAGCCGTGCATGAAGGACTGTAAGGCCGAGATCAAGGTTGTCGGTCGGGCAACCGCGCTCGACGTGACGCCGGAGACTGGCGGTGCCGGCCTGGGCGAAGACGGTGGCGGTCAGGCGGCCACGCCCGAACCTGAATCGGAACCGAAGAAGCAAGAGGTTGCGGCGGCGCCTGACGGCGATCCGGCCGCCGGCAAGTCGGTTTTCAACAAGTGCAAGGCGTGCCATGTCCTCGACAGTCCGAAGAACCGGGTCGGGCCCAGCCTGCACGGGGTGTTCGGCCGCACCGCCGCAAGCTTCGACGGCTTCAAGTATTCCAAAGACTTCAAGGCGGTCGGTGATGCCGGGCTGGTCTGGGACGAGGCGACGATGGCCAAGTTTCTCGCCGACCCCAAGGGATACCTCGGTAGCGTCATCGGCAAGGAAAAGGCCAGTACGCGGATGGCGTTCGCCGGACTGCGCAAAAAAGAAGACGTGCGCGATCTGATCGCCTACATGAAAGAGGTGGCGAGCGAGTAGTCTTCCCTAAGTTTGGGCTAAAGACGACGAGATGTCAGGCTGCGGCGCTCTTGCGTGCCGCAGCCATTTTTTCGCGCGCGGCTTTTGCTTCGGCGGAGCAGAACAGGTTGTACATGACGTCGAGGAACTGGCGGACTTCGGTTGATGCCAGAGAGTAATAGATCGTTTTGCCGTCGCGGCGCGTATCCACCAGTTCGTCGGAACGGAGGCGGGCAAGTTGCTGCGAAAGCGTCGGCTGCCTGAGACCCAACGCCGTTTCCAGTTCGGAGACCGACATCTCGCCTTCGCTCAGGTGGCAGAGGATCAAAAGCCGGTTCTCGTTCCCGAGGGCTTTCAGAAAGTCCGCCGCCTCGGTGGCGCCGTCGAGCATTGCCTGGTCAACCATGAGATCGTTTCCTTGCCGGTGTCCGGCATCGGTCATGCGAATCGTTTGCTGCGATGCACTATAAACCATTTGTGCAATCAAGACCAGTCATATTCAAAGCACATGATATGACCGTTCGTAAAAACATAATTACAACAATTTCTATATGTATTTTATATTTGTGCCTAAATGGAATAACACTGACGATAATCATATTCACTGTTGCCTAGAAAGCGGAGTTCGTTCACATTTCTCGTTAAGTAGTGATGTATTTGGAGAGCACGCCATGAACGAGACACTCAGACACGTCGATGACCTCCGCCACGTCCGCGCCGAATTGCTGTTTGCCGATCCGGCCGGCGAGGCGCCCACGGTCATCATCCCTAAGAACGACGAAGGTACCGTCCGCCGCGGCGGCCTCGATCATCGTGAAGTCCTGATTGCCAGCGGCCGCGACATCGCCGCGACGTTTTCGATCGACCATGAAGGTTTCGCGTTCGTCACCGGCAAGAGCGCCGTCGCGAACTTCGAGGACGAGGCCGAGATCGAACGGGTCTATTATCCGGAAATCCGGAAAATCGTTGCCGATGCGACCGGGGCGAGCGAGGTCGAGATCTTCGATCACACGCTACGCGTGACCGACCCGGAGACGACCCATCGCCGTCCGGCAAGCCATGCCCACAACGACTACACGGAAACCTCGGGACCGAAGCGGCTTCGCGACATGATCGGCGACGAACGTGCTGACGCCTGGCTCAACGACCGTATTGTGCAGGTCAACGTCTGGCGACCGATTGTCGAGCCGGTGCTGCGGATGCCGCTGGCGCTTTTGGACGCGTCCAGCACCGAAGCGTCGGATCTGATCGAGACCACGATCACCAACGAACGCCAGAATGGGCGCGTCGGGCGGATTTACAGTGTCGCGCACCGCGACGGTCAGCGCTGGTTCTATTTTCCGGAAATGACCATGGACGAGGCGATCCTGATCAAGGGGTATGACAGTCTGAATGATGGCCGCGCGCGCTTCACGCCGCATTCGGCGTTCGAGCACCCCGAAACCCCGGCCGACGCGCCGGCGCGCCGCTCTATCGAGGTGCGCACCTTCGCCCGCGTTCCCGCCTGATCCGAGAGGAGGCAGCCATGTCCAGCGAGCCCGTAACCGGCGGTTGTCTGTGCGGCGGCGTCCGCTTCCGTGTCAGCGAATTCAACCGCCCGGTGGTGGCGTGCCATTGCACGCAATGCCGCAAGACCTCCGGCCATCACGTCGCCGCCACCAGAGCCCGCAACGAGGACGTCGAAATGCTGAGCGACGAGACGCTGACCTGGTATCGTTCGTCCGACGTCGCGGAGCGGGGCTTTTGCAGCCGCTGCGGCGGCAATCTGTTCTGGCGCCCGGTGGACGGGGTCAATACCTCGATCATGGCGGGCACGCTGGATGCGCCGACCAGCCTCAAGCTGGTGTCCCATATTTTTACGGCGGACGCCGGCGATTATTACGCCTTCAACGACGGCCTGCCTGTCCACAAGCAGGACGGCGGCCAGCTATGACGTTTCTTCGTAGCATCCCCGGATCGCGAACCCCATAAGACGGAGTAACTGAGGGTAAAGGTTGGGGCCTTGTATTAACTGCGCACCCAGGGGGTCGATCACGCCCGGACGGGCGCTCGTGCCCTCGATCAACACGCGGACGAACGTATCGGGAAACTGAGGTTCGGCGAACACGCACCTGACGCCGAACTCGGTAATCTTTTGGCGCACATCGCGTACATTGCCGGGTGTCGGCTTGTGCTCGGGCGTCACCGAGAGTGCGATGAAGTCCTGGAGACCGTAGTGCTCGGTGAAGTGCCCGTAAGCCTCGTGCAGGACCACGAGATAATCGTTCTGCATTGGCGCGACGAGCCGCCGAACTTCGGCGTCGACGTCGATGAGTTGTTGAATGGCGCGATCCCGGTTACTTGCGATCCGCTTTGCCTGCGCCGGGATTACTTCGGTCATCACTTTGGCGATGTGCTCGAGCATTTCCACCCCGGTTCCCGGCGAGAGCCAGATGTGAGGGTCGGCGCCGCCGTGATCGTGTCCGTGCGAATGTTCTTTTTCGTGTTCTTCTTGCTTGCCGTGGCTGTGTTCGTCTTGATTGTCGTTCATCAGCGCGACCACGCGCGCCGAAGCTGGCAACGTCTGTAACGGTTTCGTCAGGAAGGTCTCAAGTTCGGGACCAACCCAGAACACCGCGTCAGCACCGGCGAGCGCCTTGGCGTCGGATGGCCGCATGGCGTGGCCGTGCGGCGAGCCGGCACCCTTCACGATCAGATAGGGCTCGGCGATACCCTTGAGCACCATGGCGACGAGGGAATGCACCGGTTTGATCGACGCAACCACGCGGACGGGCTCTGCCGCGGACACAGGGGCGGCGAACAGCCACGCCGCGAGCGCGGCCGCACCGAAGCACGGGATAGAAAAAGTCCGCAATTTACCCCCCAAATCAGTCATTGTCGCCGCAGCCACGATTATGTAATGATATAACATTATGAATCATCACGGTCAAACGAACGATGTGACGGCACGGCCTCTCATCTCCGCGCGCGGCGTCGGCGTACGGGGGACGTCGCGCTGGCTGATCGAGAACGTCGACCTGACGGTGCACCCGGGCGAGATCGTGACCCTGATCGGGCCCAACGGGTCCGGCAAGAGTACCACCGTGCGCGCGCTTTTGGGTCTGATCGGTCACGATGCGGGCGCCATCGAGCGCCGGGGCGGGCTCAGTGTCGGCTACGTGCCGCAAAAGATCAGCATCGACTGGACCATGCCGCTGACCGCGCGGCGTTTCATGACGCTGACCGGCCGGCATCCGGCGTCGGCGATCGACGCGGCGCTGGATGAGGTCGGGATAGCTGATCTGGCCGACCGGAGTGTTCAGGTGTTGTCGGGCGGAGAATTCCAGCGCCTGCTGTTGGCCCGCGCCATCATCGCCGGTCCGGATTTGCTGGTGCTCGACGAACCGGTGCAGGGTGTCGATGCCACCGGCGAGATCGCGCTATACGAGTTGATTGCCGATCTCAGCCGGAAGCACGGGTGCGGTGTGCTGCTGATCTCGCACGATCTGCACGTCGTCATGGCGGCGACCGACACGGTGATATGTCTGAACGGGCATGTCTGCTGCTCCGGCTCGCCGAAGGCTGTGGCCGAAAGCCCTGAGTACCGCTCGCTGTTCGGTGCCCGGGCCGCCGAGGCGCTGGCGATCTACCATCATCATCACGACCACCGGCATCTGCCCGACGGCACCGTGGTCGATGCCGAAGGCGACGACGATCATGCCGCCTGTACCCATCCGGAGCATCGTCATGATCATGGATGAATTTCTTGTACGCGCATTGCTCGCGGGGATCGGCGTGGCCGTGGTTGCGGGGCCGCTCGGGTGTTTCATCATCTGGCGGCGGATGGCGTATTTCGGCGACACTATGGCGCATTCGGCATTACTCGGCGTGGCGCTGGCGGTGCTGATGGACGTTTCGATCACCGGATCCGTATTCCTGATCGCGGCGCTGGGGGCGTTGGCTTTGATCGTGCTGCAGCGGCGCGCACCGCTGTCGTCGGATGCGCTGCTCGGCATCCTGTCCCATTCGACGCTGGCGCTCGGCATCGTCATTGTCGCGATGATGACGTGGCTCAGGATCGACCTGATGGCGTTCCTGTTCGGCGACATTCTCGCCGTGTCGTGGGCTGATATTTTCGTCATCTACGGTGGGGGGGCGATTGTGCTGGCGGTTCTGGCGGCGATCTGGCGGCCGCTGCTGGCTGGCACCGTCAGCGCCGAACTGGCGGCGGCGGAGGGAATGCACCCGGAACGCGCGCGCATCGTCTTCATGCTGTTGATGGCGGCGGTTATCGCGATTGCCATGAAGGTTGTCGGCATTCTACTGATCACGTCGCTGCTGATCATTCCCGCCGCTACGGCCAGACGTTTCGCCAGCGGACCGGAGATGATGGCGATGCTGGCGGCGCTTGCCGGTGTGATTTCGGTGGCGGCGGGGTTGAGCGGTTCGCTCGCCTTCGACACGCCGTCCGGACCAAGCATCGTCTGCGCCGCGGCGCTGATGTTCCTGTTGAGCCTCGTGCCGGGACGTCGCCGCGGCATGCGGCGGGAGGGGCTCGGATGACGGATATGCCGGAACTGACCAGGAACCAGCAACTGGTGCTGACGTGTTTGGAAAAGGCGGCGGGAGCGATGACCGCGTATGACATTCTCGACCGGGTGCGGGCCAAGGGAATCCGTGCGCCGGTGCAGGTTTACCGAGCGCTGGAGCGATTGATGGAACTCTCGCTGGTGCACCGGATCGAGAGCATGAACGCCTTTGTCGCCTGTGCGCACGGCCATGCCGGCGAGGATCGCGAGCACGGTCATTCCGGCACCGTGGCGTTTGCGATCTGCGACGACTGTGGCCAGGTCTCGGAGATCGAGGTGCCGAAGGCGGCCAAGACCTTCGGCGCCCTTGCCGGCGACAGCGGCTTCGTGACCGAACGCGCGGTTGTCGAGTTGCGCGGACACTGCCATGCCTGTTCCCAGAACTAGAAATGTCACTATCCCATTTTTTAGGACATTAAATCCCATTAATTGTTGATTTTTGAGTCCGTTTCGGTATGATTTATAGTGACTCCGGTCCCGATAATCATACCCAGAGGAAACGTCATGAGCACCCAAGCCGCCGCCAAAGCGCCCGCCGAGGGCCCTGAGAAGGAAATCGTTCAAGGACTGATCGCCAAGGCCCGTGCCGCCATGGCCCAGTTCGCCAATGCGGATCAGGCCCGTGTCGACGAAGCGGTGACGGCCTTGGCGTGGGCGATCTACGAACCCGGTCGGGCCAAGGAACTGGCGGAACTCGCGGTCGCAGACACCGGTCTCGGCAACGTCGAGAGCAAGATCATCAAGAACACCCGCAAGACATTCGGTTGTCTGCGCGATCTGTCGCGGGTCAAGTCGGTCGGCGTTATCGAGGAGCTTCCCGAAAAGGGTCTCGTGAAGTACGCCAAGCCGGTCGGCGTCGTCGGGGCCGTGACGCCGTCGACCAACCCGGCCGCGACACCGGTGAACAAGGCGATGTTCGCGATCAAGGGCCGGAACGCGGTGATCATCGCGCCGTCACCGTCGGGATTGAACACCACCACCAAGACGGCCGACTACATGCGCGCCGAGCTGGAGAAGATCGGCCTGCCCGCGGACCTGGTGCAGGTGCTGCCCGCTCCGGTGAACAAGCAACTCACCCAGGAACTGATGAACCAGTGCGATCTCGTGGTCGTGACGGGGTCACAGAACAACGTCAAGCGCGCCTATTCGTCGGGCACGCCGGCGATCGGCGTCGGCGCCGGGAACGTGCCGGTCGTCATCGACGAGAGCGCCAATCTCGATGACGCGGCGGAAAAGATCACCATGTCGAAAATCTTCGACAACGCCACCTCGTGCTCGTCCGAGAACTCGGTCCTGATCCTCGACAGTGTTTATGACGACGCGATCGAAGCCCTGAAGCGGGCCGGCGGCTACCTCTGCTCATCCGAGGAAAAGCAGAGCGTCGAGGAGAATCTCTGGGTCGACGGGCACCTCAATCGTCATGTCATCGCCAAGGACGCCGATGTGCTGGCGGATGTCTTCGGTTTCGGCGAGCAGGCCAAGGGGCACAAATTCTTCATGGTCGAGGAGGGTGAGGCCGATGCCGATAGTCCGTTCATCGACGAAAAGCTGTCGCTGGTGCTGACCGTCTACCGTGTCAAGGACATGGACGACGTGGTGCGCCAGTTGAACACGATCCTCAACGTTTGCGGCAAAGGGCATTCCGTCGGCATTCACACCGACGAACCCGCGAACGCCACCCGGCTGGCCGAGGAAATCGACGTGGTCCGCGTGCTGGTCAATCAGGCGCACACCTTCGGCAACGGCGGCGGCTACAACAACGGCCTCAACTTCACGCTGTCAATGGGCGGCGGCACCTGGGCTGGCAACTCCATCTCCGACAACCTGAACTACACCCACTTCATCAACATCACGCACCTGGTGAAGACGATCCCGGACGACAAGCCCTCGGAAGAAGACTTGTTCGGGCGTTACTGGGAAAAATTCGGCAGGTGACGCTTTAGCGACACCCCGGCGCAGGCCGGGGCCCAGAGCGGCATGAAGGAACTAAGAGAGACAGTCTTCTTGCCTCCCTGGATTCCGGCCTTCGCCGGAATGACGAAGCAACGTGCGGGAAGACCAAGGGAAACATCCGAATGAATTTCGAGGAATACGCGGCCAAGCCGCTTTTGGCGGCGAGCGGGATTAGGGTGCCCGAGGGCATCCTGGTCTATCATGCCGACGCGGCGGCGGAAGCGGCGCAGAAACTCGGCGGCTGCGTCGTCAAGGCGCAGGTGCCGACCGGCAAGCGCGGCAAGGCGGGCGGCATCAAGCTCGCCGACACGCCGGACGAGGCGAAGGCGCATGCCGAAGCGATCCTCGGCATGACCATCGGCATGCACACGGTCGAGAAAGTCCTGATCGAGGAGAAATCCGACATCCGCCACGAATATTACGCCGCTGTCCTCAACGATCCCGTCTCCAAGGGGCCGATGGTCATGTTCTCGACCGAAGGCGGCATGGATATCGAGGAGATCGCCGCGGAGACGCCGGAAAAGCTCAGGAAGCTCGCGGTCGACATCCGCACGGGCCTGACGGTCAAGGACGCGCGGGCGCTGATCGACGGGCTCGACCTCGCCGGGGTCGAGGACTGTGTCGCGGCGACACTGGCAAAGCTTTATGACGCCTACATGATCAACGACGCGGAACTGCTGGAGATCAATCCGCTGATCGTGACCGGTGACGAGGCCGTCGTGGCGCTCGACTGCAAGTTCACGCTGGATGACAGCGCCATCAAGCGCCAGGAGGAATTGGTGAAGAAAGGCGCGCCGGAAAAGCTGACCGAACTGGAAGCGCGCGGCGAGAGCGCCGGGATCAAGTATATCGAGCTCGACGGCGATGTCTGTGTGCTGGCCAACGGGGCCGGTCTTACCATGACCACCATGGACGTGGTCCGCCACCACGGCGGTGCGCCGGCCAACTTCTGCGAAATCGGCGGCGAGGCCTATACCAAGGCCAGATTCGCGCTCGAGATGGTGCTGGCCAAGCCCGGCATCAAAAGCCTGGTCGTCAACTTCTGCGGTGCGTTCGCGCGTTGCGATGTGATGATGGAAGGGCTGCTGGGCGCGTGGGAGGAACTGAAGCCGGACATTCCGGTGTTCTTTTCCATCGCCGGGACCGGCGACGAGGAGGCGATTCGGATGCTGAAGGAAAAACTCGGCATGGACCCGTTGCCCGACATGAGCGCAGCCTGCAAAGCCGCCGTGGATGCCGCGAAAGGGGGCGCATGATGATCATTCCCCGCAAGGAAACGCGCATTCTGGTACAGGGCATCACGGGTAAGCAGGGGACGTTCTGGACCGAACGCATGCAGGAATACGGCGCCACGGTCGTCGCCGGGGTGAACCCGAAGAAAGCCGGCACAGAACACTGCGGTGTGCCGGTGCATGCTTCCGCGGTCGAGGCGCAGAAGGGAACCGGCTTCGACGCGTCGCTGATGTTCATTCCGCCGCTCGGCGTGAAGGCGGCGGCGCTTGATGCGATCGAGGCGGGTGCCAAGATGATCCTGTGCCTGACCGAGCACGTGCCGGTGCACGACGTCATGTATGTGATGGCGGCGGCGAAGGAAGCGGGCACCCGGATCGTCGGCCCCAATACCGCGGGCGGCGTCACGGTCGGCGAGACCTTCATGGGCTTCATGCCGGCCTTCAACGAACGTATTTTCAAGAAAGGCACGGTCGGCGTGCTGTCGCGCTCCGGTTCGCTCGGGACGCTGATGTGCCAGAACATCGTCAGTGCCGGCTTCGGCCAGACCGCGTTCGTCGGCATCGGCGGCGATCCGGTCATCGGCACCACGACCCGTGACGCGCTGGAGGCGCTGGACAGCTTCCCGGGTACCGAGGCCGTGGTCATGGTCGGCGAGATCGGCGGCGCTATGGAAGAGGACGCAGCTGAATACGCGAAGACCATGTCGAAGCCGGTGTTCGCCTTCATTGCTGGTGGCGCCGCGCCGCCGGGCAAGAAGATGGGCCACGCCGGTGCCATCGTCATGGGTGACAAAGGGACATATGCCTCCAAGAAAGCGGCCCTCGAAGGCGCGGGTGTCAACGTACTGTCGACGCCCGTGCACGTCGGCGATGCGCTGAAGGAATCCCTGGGGTAGCCCGGACAAGCAGTCAATTTTTCGCGTAAACCTATAAAATTGCTTGTAAAATTTAGGTCCTGCGATGTGACCTACGACACAGGCGGGTCGATCCGTTGCTTCTACACTCCGACGCAGATGGTGTGTAAGTGGCGATGGAGATATGCATGCTTGACCAGAATGCGTCCGAAGAAGACGTCCAGCCTTTTTCCTTCGATGCCGATTACGACCTGGCCCGCCGGGCCGAACTCGACCGGCCCCCTGAACTCCCCCTCACCGAAGCGATTCGTCATGCGACCTGGGAAACCGGTTCGGGTACGTCCTGGCTTAAGGATTTCTGGCGCTGCCTGAGCGGTCCTGGCAAGCTTACGGCGAGCGAGTACTTCTATTACCGCTTGTATGTGGGTGGGCGCAGTCCCGCGGATGCGCAGCGGTTCGTCGGTAAAGCGGCGCAAGCGAAGATGCACCGAGCGTGCTGCGACCCGAAGTGGTTCGCAGCCGCCCTCGACAAGCTGCATTTCCTGACCGTCATGCACGGCGCCGGGGTGCCGGTGGCGGAGACGGTCGCCGTCTATAACCCGCCCGGCTGGCGCGAGCATCCGAAGCTGATCACCCGTACGGAATCTCTGGAAACGCTGCTGGAGTGGCCGGATACATATCCGGTATTCGCCAAACCCATCGATGGTATGTACAGCGTCGGCGCGCTCTCGATTACCGACGGCGGCGACGGCTGGGCACACGTTAAGGGTGTCGGTCAGGTGCCGGTCGGTGAAATCGCCGGATACATGGATCGGATGAGTTCGGAAGGATATCTGTTGCAGCGGACCCTCAATCCGCATCCCGATCTACATACTGCCATGGGCGGCACTCTGGGCACGGTGCGGTTTCTGGTGCTGACCGGCGACGATGGCCCGGTCGTCGAAAGCGCGGTGGCGAAGATTCCGCAGGCATCGAACATCGCCGATAATTATTGGCGCACGGGCAACATGCTCGGCGCGCTGGACCTTGAAACCGGCCGTATCACCCGCGTCACGACGGGCACCGGACCGGGCCTTCGCGAAATCACGCATCACCCGGTGACGGAGGCTGAACTGGTCGGATTGCAGATGCCGGAATGGCATGCGGCGAAGACCATGTGTCGGCGCGCGGCGATGGCGCTGCCGGGGCTCAGGACGCAGTCATGGGATATCGCCCTGACGAATCGCGGGCCGGTGGCGATCGAGGTCAACTGGGGCGGGGATCTGAATCTGCATCAACTGGCGCATGACCGTGGTGTCTTGTCACCGTCGATGATCCAGCACCTTCGACGCAACGGATATTCGGGTAAGCTGCCGGAAGACTGATCTATTCGTCGGTATGACCGGCCGGACCGAACTGCAGAATCGGCGCGGCATCGATGTCGGATGCGTCGAGCATGGCGGAGACCCGCTGCAGGGAGGCCACCAGCATGGTTTTTTCCCACGTATCCAGCGGCTGGAATTGTTCGGCGAAGCGCTGGTGCAGTGCTTCCGGCGCCTGTTCCAGCATGTCATGACCGGCGTCGGTCAGTTTGACGTAGACCTTGCGCTTGTCGCTGGTGCCGCGGGTGCGGGTGACGAGGCCCATTTCCTCCAGGCGTGCGACAAGTGTCGTCACGGAAGCCTGCGCCATATGCACCTGGCCGGTGATTTCGCCGACGGTAAGCTCGGGCTCTTCCTCCAACGCCTGCAGCACCAGAAGCTGCGACGTCTTGAGGCCGGTGGCGATCCGCAGCGCCTTGCCGTGAAGTTCCGTGGCACGGAGAATGCGACGAATCGAGATCAGCGCCTCGTTGAGTTTATCCATGTCCGCTGCCCCCGGCTCGATTTCCTCGCGACCGGACAACGATACATAACCCAAATGTGAGACGCCACCTTCCATGAGAGGGGAGATAGGCTAAATTACATAGATATTCAATAGAATTTTAGTGTCGCCTTTGTTCCGGATTCTGTTAGATTGTTGCGGAATCGTGAATTTTTCAAATTAATCCATGAAATTAAGGCCATCCGGTTGACGTCGACGGGTGGATTGGCTATGACATGCGCAACAAAATTATATCAATGTTCGATATATATAGAGAGGAACAGCAAGACCAATGACGATTTCCGGACGACTCGACCGTGACGACCGCGACCTGATCCTGAGGCGCCCGACCCCCGATGACGGGGTCGCCGTGAACGACCTGGTGGAGCAGTGCAAGCCGCTGGACGAGAATTCGGTCTACTGCAATCTGCTGCAGTGTTCGCACTTTTCGGAGACCAGCTCGCTGGCCGAACTCGAAGGCGAGGCGGTTGGATTCGTGTCCGGTTACGTGGTGCCGGAGGAGATGGACAGCCTGTTCGTATGGCAGGTTGCCGTGGCGCCCGAGGCGCGCGGACTGAAGCTTGCCAAGCGCATGATCATCGACATCCTGCGCCGTCCGGCGGCCAAGGAAATACGCCACATCAAGACGACGATTACGCCCGACAACCAGGCGTCGCACGGGGTTTTCAAGTCGGTGGCCAAGGAACTCGGCGCCGAGATCGAGCGCGACGTCCTGTTCGACACCGAACAGCACTTCGACGGCCAGCAGAAGAGCGAGGTGTTGTGGAACATCGGACCGTTCAAGCGGGCCGACCTGATGCCGGCCCTGATGAGCGCGGCCTGAGCGGCACTAAAAATTCAATCAACGAATTTGCATTGTGATGGCGCGGTGGCGAAGCCACCGGCGCCGCTAAAGACAACCAACATTCACAGACGAAAAGAAGCGAGGTCTTCAATTATGTCTATTTTCGAACGACGCGAGTCACAGGTTCAGAGCTATGGCCGGAGCTTTCCGGTCACGTTCGACAAAGCCCAGGGCGCGATCCTGAAGGACGAGGACGGCAACGAGTACGTCGATTTCCTGGCCGGCGCCGGCAGTCTGAACTACGGCCACAACGACCCGGACATGCGTGACGCACTAGTCGAATACATCGGCTCCGGCGGCATCACGCATGGGCTCGACATGCATACCCGCGCCAAGGAAAAATTCCTGACGGCGTTCGAGGAAATCATCCTCAAGCCGCGCGACATGGACTATGTGCTGCAGTTTACCGGCCCGACCGGTGCCAACGCGGTCGAGGCGGCGCTGAAGCTGGCGCGCAAGATTACCGGCCGCAGTAACGTGATTTCGTTCACCAACGGTTTCCACGGTGTCACCATGGGCGCGCTCGCCGCGACCGGCAACGAACACCATCGCGGCGCCGCCGGCGTCGACATGCCGGGCGCCACGCCGATGCCGTACGATCGTTACCTGGGCAAGGACGTGGACAGCACCGAATACCTCGACAAGGTGCTCGGCGATCCGTCCAGCGGTGTCGACCATCCGGCCGCCGTCATCGTCGAGTGCGTCCAGGGCGAGGGGGGTCTTTCCGCGGCCCGCATGGAATGGCTGCAGAATCTCGAGAAGGTCTGCAGGAAGTACAACGTTCTGTTGATCGTCGACGACATTCAGGCCGGGTGCGGTCGTACCGGCACGTTCTTTAGCTTCGAGCCGGCCGGCATCAAGCCGGACATCGTGACGCTCTCGAAATCGCTTTCCGGTTACGGGCTGCCGTTCGCGGTGACGCTCATCGAGCGCGATCTCGACGCGTGGGATCCGGGCGAGCACAACGGTACGTTCCGTGGCAACAACCATGCCTTCGTGACCGCGACCGCAGCGCTGGAGAAATTCTGGAAGGACGACGCTTTCGCTAAGTCCGTCCGCGAGAAGGGCGAACTGCTTAAAAACGGTTTCAAGGCGATCCAGGCCAACCATGGCAACCACGTCGTCGAACTGCGTGGACGCGGCATGATGCAGGGCATCGTCGTTTCGTCCGGCGATCTCGCCGGGCGTATCGTCGAAGAAGCCTTCAAGCGTGGTCTGGTGATCGAGACGTCGGGTGGGCACGACGAAGTCGTCAAGTGCTTGGCATCCCTCACCATCACCGAGGACGAACTGAAGCGCGGTCTCGATATTCTCAACGACGCGTTCGCCGCGGCAACCGCCGAGGCGCCGTCCGTCGCTGCCGAATGACCGGCCGCCATAAAAGATATTTCCCCGGAGGTAAGTCACAATGATCGTTCGCACACTCAAAGAATGCGAAGGTACCCAGCGCACCGTGAAGACGGACACTTGGCAGAGTGTCCGACTGTCCCTGGCAGATGACAAGATGGGGTTTTCGTTCCACATCACCACGATCTACGCCGGAACGGAAACGCCGATCTGGTACAAGAACCATCTGGAAACGGTATACTGCATGTCCGGCAACGGCGAGGTCGAAACCGTCGAGGACGGTAAGGTCTACAAGATCGAGCCGGGCACGGTTTACATTCTCGACAAGAACGATAAGCACCTCCTGCGCGGCGGTACCGAGGATATGCATCTCGCATGCGTATTTAATCCGCCGCTCAACGGCCGCGAGGTCCATGACGAGGACGGTGCCTACAAACTCAACGAAGAAGCGCTCGCCGACGCCTGACCGCGTACGGTGAGGAGGAAAAATCCATGACTACTGGTCAAAACGCCCATCAGCCTCTGGCTGCCGGTGACGAAACGTCGCAAAAGACGCACACCGTCCATAAGATCGGCGGCACGTCGATGTCGGACGTCGACACGGTGCTCAACAACATCCTGATCGGCAACCGCACCGGCGACGATCTTTACGACCGGATCTTTGTGGTTTCCGCCTATGGCGGCATCACAGACATGTTGCTGGAGAACAAGAAAACCGGCGAACCCGGCGTTTACGCACTCTACGCCGGATCCGAAAACGACTGGGCGTGGGGTGACGCACTGACCCGCGTGCTTGATCACATGCTGAAGATCAACGCCGACGCCTTTGCCGACGAGGCCGACCGCAAGCTTGCTGACCGCTTCGTGCAGGAGCGGGTCGAGGGCGTGCGCAACTGCCTGATCGATCTGCAACGCATCTGCGGGTACGGCCACTTCAAGCTCGAAGAGCATCTGATGACCGTGCGTGAAATGATCAGCGGCATCGGCGAGGCGCATAGCGCCCACAATACCATGCTGCTCCTGCGCCGCCGTGGCGTTGAAGCCGAGTTCGTCGATCTTTCGGGCTGGCGCGAAAGCGAAAGCATGAGCCTAGAGGACCGTATCCGCGAGGGTTTCGTGGACATCGACGTGACCAAGGTGCTGCCGATCGTCACCGGCTATACCCAGGCCGGCGACGGCCTGATGGGCATTTTCGGCCGCGGTTATTCGGAAGTGACGTTCTCCGCAGTCGCCTGCGTGACGGGTGCGCGCGAGGCCGTTATCCATAAGGAATTCCACCTGTCGAGCGCCGACCCGAAAATCGTCGGCATCGACAAGGTGCAGCCCATCGGCCGTACCAATTACGACGTCGCCGACCAGCTTTCGAACATGGGCATGGAGGCGATCCACCCGCGCGCCGCCAAGGGGCTGCGTCAGCAAGGCATCCCGCTCCGCATCGTCAACACGTTCGAACCAGATCATCCGGGCACCGTGATCGATGAGGACTGGACGCCGGAGAATCCGCGGATCGAGATCGTCACCGGTCTCGAGAACGCCATCGAGGTCGAGGTTTTCGACCAGGACATGGTCGGCATTCCGGGCGCCGGCGAGGACGCGGTCGCCGCGTTCCGCCGCTTTAAGCTGCCACTGGTGAGCTGGAGCCTGAATGCCAATACCATGACGTTCTATGTGGAAGCGCCGCTGAAACAGGTGCGCCGCGTGATCGAGGTGATCCAGAAGCGTCAGCCGGAAGCGGATATCCAGACCCGAAAGGTCGATATTGTCTCCGCCATCGGCGCCAATATGCGCGACAAGGACATCATCAGGGAAGCTGTTGCCGCCATCGGCGAGAGCGATCTCGACCTGCTGGCGACGCACGCCTCTGGACGCGGTGTCGACATTCAGTTCATTTTCGCCGACGAGAGTTACGACAACGCGGTCAAGGTGCTGCACACGGCACTGATCGAAAACCGTGACGCCAATGGCGAGCCGGTGCTGCCGCCGGCCGTCGATGAGCAGACGGCCGCGCTCAAGCAAGGCAAATTCGCCGCGTAGATCTCGCTGATCCTTCCGGAACATTGACGGACGGGCGGGGCGTGCCAACATAAGCCTCGACACCATCCAGTTATTTCCCGGGGGATTTTATGAGCAGCGCTTTATTCACGCCCTTCAACCTGCGCGGTCTGGAGATGCCTAACCGCATCGTTGTCGCGCCGATGTGCCAGTATTCGGCCGTCGACGGCACGGTCAACGACTGGCACCTGATGCACCTGGGCCAATTCGCGATCGGCGGCAACGGATTGTTGTTCGTCGAGGCCACGGGCACCGAGCCCGAGGGCCGCATCACGCCGGGTTGCGTCGGGCTCTGGTCCGACGAGAACGAAGCGGCGCTGAAACGTATTCTCGATTTCTGCAACGCCTACGGCAACACGCCGGTCGGCATCCAGCTGGCGCACGCGGGCCGCAAGGCAAGCGTCGATGTGCCGTGGAAGGGAGGGAAGCCGCTTTCCTCGGACAATGGTGCCTGGCAGACGGTAGGTCCGTCCGCCGAGTCCTACGCCGACGGTTGGCACATTCCGGAAGCGATGACCGACGAGACGCTTGAACGCGTGAAGACAAGCTTCGTCGAGGCCGCCAAACGTTCCGTCCGGCTCGGCTTCAAGGCTATCGAAATCCATAACGCGCACGGTTATCTGATGCACCAGTTCCTCTCGCCGATCTCCAACCGGCGCAACGATGCCTATGGAGGATCAGCGGAAGGGCGCATGAAGTACCCGCTCGAGATCTTCGATGCGGTTCGCGGGGTGGTTCCCGACGATATTCCGGTCGGTGTACGTATTTCCGCCACCGACTGGGTCGAGGGCGGCTGGGACATCATCGGCAGCGTCGCCTACGCCAAGGAACTGAAAGCACGAGGCTGCGATTTCATAGACGTTTCATCGGGCGGCAATTCGCCGGACCAGAAAATTCCGGTCGGCCCCGGCTACCAGACCCACTTCGCCGCCGAGGTGCGGCGCGAAAGCGGGCTTCCGACCATGGCCGTCGGCAAAATCACCGACCCGATCCAGGCCGAGCACATCGTCAAGACGGGCCAGGCCGACATGGTTTCGCTGGCCCGCGGTATGCTCTACGATCCGCGTTGGGCATGGCACGCGGCCGAGACCCTGCGCGGCCATGCGGCGTTCCCGCCACAGTACCAGCGCTCGCATCCGGCGATGGCTGGCGAACCGGTGCCCGGCAATCCGCCACCGCCGGAAAACGTCAAGAAAGCGGCAGGTGTATCATGAGCAGACTTGGCCCCGTTTCCCTCGACACCATGAGCGACGCGCAGAAGCGTGTCTTCGACGGCATTACCGGCGGCCCGCGCTCCAAGGGCGATCCGGCGGAGTTCCTGAACGAGGAAGGCGCGCTCAGGGGGCCTTTCAACGCCATGCTGTATTCGCCGGAAATGGGCGACCTGCTTCAACAGCTCGGCGGCAAGTTGCGCTACGAGACGATCATTCCGGCCCCGCTCAGGGAGCTGGCGATCATCACCGTCGGCTGCCACTTCAAGGCCGAGTACGAGTGGTGGGCGCACGTCAAGGTCGGCAAGAAGGAAGGCCTTTCGGACGCGACCATCGACAAGATCAGGAACGGCGAGGTACCTGACGATCCGGCGGAAGCGACCGTCTACCGGTTCGTTTCCGATATCCAAACCAAGAGCCGCGTCGACGATGCACTTTATGACAAAGCGTTCGAGTTACTGGGCGAGCAGGGGGTGACGGAACTGGTGTTCCTGGCCGGATACTACGCCACCATCTCGCACATCCTGAATGCGTTCGAGGTTGGCCTGCCGTCGGGTGTCGATCCGGTGTTCAAGTAAAACTTACCCCCTCACCTAACCTCTCCCCCTTGTAGGGGGAGAGGGATTAGTGCGGAAGACGTCTCGTCAGAGTCCCTTTCCACCACAACGTGGGGGAGAGGACAGGTGAGGGGGCAATTCCTTTTAAACCTCGTATCCCGGATTTTCCCGGTCGAGCTTGCGCAAGAGTGCCGGCCATTCGTTGACGCCGATCGGGCGGTAACCGTCCTTGGAGTTCGCCTTGCGGTTCCGCTCGATGGTGGTTTGCTGCATTTCCTCGGAAATCTCAATCGGTGCCGCGCCAGCCTGCTGGAACGCAAGCTGGAACCGGCACGCCCGTTCGGCCCGGTACATCCACATGAAGGCTTCGGCCACCGTATCACCGACGGTCAGCAGCCCATGGTTCCGGAGGATCAGCACCTTGTTGTCGCCGAGGTCGCGGGCCAGGCGTTCGCGCTCGGAAAGATCGAAGGCGATCCCTTCGTAGTCGTGGTAGCCGGTGTGCGCGATGATCGCCAGTGCTTGCTGCGTCAGCGGCAGCAGCCCGTCCTTTTGCGTCGCGACGCCGACACCCGCCTGGGTGTGCGTGTGGATGACGCACGCCACCTCCGGCCGCGCCATGTGCACGGCAGAGTGGATGACGAAACCCGCCGGATTTATACCCTTTTCCGACGGCGACAGCTCGTTGCCGTCCTCGTCCACCTTGACCAGCGACGATGCGGTCATTTCCTCGAACATCAGACCGAACGGATTGATCAGGAACTGGTTTTCGGCATCCGGCACGCGGGCCGACAGATGCGTCGCCAGCAGGTCCGACCAGCCATAGAGGTGGACGAGCCGGAAACAGGCCGCCAGATCGACCCGTGTCTGCCATTCTGTCTCGCTTATTTTCTGCTTGAACTCGGTGACGTTGCTCATAAATGGCTCCCTAGGCGTATTTATTTTGATGCGCATGCTATCGGCGGTTATGTTGGCTGTCACTGTCTATTCAATTTGGCCGGTCCGGCCACGGAGTTAAGCATTGCCACCTGAAGAGTTCTCGCGACCGCACGACGTGCTCGTACTCGGTGCCGGTAATGCCGCCATGTCTGCGGCACTGACCGCGCGGGCCCGGGGCGCCAGCGTGCTGATGATCGAGAGCGCGAACAAAGACCTTCGCGGCGGCAACAGCCGCCACGTCCGCAACATCCGTTATACCCACAACGCGGCGACCGACTACGTCACCGGGCGCTACGACGCCGATGAATACTTCAAGGACCTGATGCGGGTCACCGACGGCAACACCAATGAAGACCTGATGCGCTTCATGATCGAGGCGTCCGAGGACTGTGTCGACTGGATGCTGGCGCAGGGCATCAAGTTCCAGCCGCCGCTCTCCGGCACGCTGGGCCTTGCCCGCACCAATGCGTTCTTCCTGGGCGGCGGCAAGGCGATGATGAACAGCTACTTCAAGGCCGCCGAGAAGGCCGGAATCGATATCGTCTATGAGGCCGAGGTCGAAAGCGTCGAATTGGACGGCGGCAAATTCACCGCCGCCATGGTGCGCCACGGCGGCGACCTGCACCGGGTCGAGGCACGCACCGTCGTGCTGGCGTCCGGCGGTTTCGAGGCCAACATCGAATGGCTCAAGGAAGGCTGGGGCGACATCGCCGAGAACTTCCTCGTGCGCGGCTCACCCATGAATACCGGCAAGGTGCTGCGCTCGATGCTCGACGGCGGCGCCAAGCCCATCGGCGCGCCGGACCAGTGCCACGCCGTCGCCATCGACGGCCGCGCGCCCAAGTTCGATGGCGGCATCTCGACCCGGATCGACTGCGTGATCTTCTCGGTCGTGGTGAACAAGAACGGCGAGCGGTTCTATGACGAGGGCGAGGATATCTGGCCCAAGCGCTACGCCATCTGGGGGCGCCTGGTCGCCAAACAGCCCGATCAGGTCGCCTACGCCGTCATCGACAGCAAGTCCATGGGGCTTTTCATGCCGACGGTCTACGAACCGTTCCAGTCGGACACACTGGCCGGGCTGGCCGAGCAACTGGGTGTCGACGCCGAGACAATGGAAAAAACCATTGCCGGTTTCAATGCCGCCGTGCAGCCGGGTGAGTTCAACGCGACCGAGCCTGACGGTTGTCATACCGAAGGCGTCGAGCCGAGGAAATCAAACTGGGCACGCAGGATCGATACGCCGCCTTATTACGGTTATCCGGTCCGCATGGGGATTACTTTTACGTATTTGGGGCTCGAAGTGAACAAGCAGGCGCAAGTCTTCATGAACGACGGCAAGCCCGCCGAGAACATCTGGGCCGCGGGCGAGATCATGGCCGGCAACATCCTCGGTCAGGGGTACGCCGGCGGCACCGGGATGGCGATCGGCAACGTGTTCGGCCGCATCGCCGGAGAGGAGGCAGCACGCCATGCCCGAAACTGAGACGTTATCCGAAGCCAAGCGCGTCATGCAGATCTGCAACGCGTGCAGATACTGCGAGGGGTATTGCGCGGTCTTTCCGGCGATGAACAAGCGGCTGACGTTCTCGGACGGGGACGTGACGTATCTCGCCAACCTGTGCCATGGCTGTCAGGGCTGCTATTACGCGTGTCAGTACGCGCCGCCGCACGAGTTTGCCGTCAACGTCCCGAAGACGTTCGCCGAGCTGCGTGCCGAGACCTACCGCGACTATGCCTGGCCCGGCATGTTCAAGGGCCTGTTCGAGGGTAACGCCAAGTGGATCGCGCTCATCACGCTGGTGCTGACCATCGCGGTGACGGTGGGTGTGTTCGTCGTACAGGGGGCGGATGTTGTCGGCGGCGTGCACACCGGCGCGGGCGCCTTCTATAAGGTCATTCCGCACGACGTGATCGTCTATATGGCCTCCGTGCCGTTCCTGTTCGCGGGGCTCGCCTTCATCGTCGGATTGATCACGTTCTGGCGCGATATCGGTGGTAAGCCGGGCGATCTCGTGCATCCCGGCGCCCTGTTGCAGGCGTTCAAGGACGCCGGACAAATGCGCTACATGGCCGGCGGTGGGCACGGCTGCAATTACCCGAATGACAATTTCTCCATGGGCCGCCGTCACGCGCACCAGATGACCATGTGGGGCTTCATGCTGTGTTTCGCGGCCACCTGCGTCGCCACGGTCTATCACTACGTGTTCGGCTGGGAAGCGCCCTACGGCTATTTCTCGCTGCCGGTAATCCTCGGTACGGTGGGCGGCATCGGCATCGTCATCGGCCCGATCGGGCTCCTGATGATGAAGAAAAATGCGGACGCCGAACCCCGCGACACCAAGCGCACGGGCATGGACATCGCCTTCCTGTGGCTTTTGATGCTGACCGGGATCACCGGTTTGGCGCTGCTGGCGCTTCGGGAAACGGCGGCGATGGGAACGCTTCTGGCCGTGCACCTCGGTATCGTGCTGGCGATGTTCGCGACGTTCCCCTACGGCAAGATGGCGCATGCCGTCTACCGCCTGGGCGCGCTCATCAAGTTCGCGCACGAACGGCGGGAGTAGAGGCTTTACGCCGCCGGGGCATTGCGGGTTAATCTGGTCTCATGGCCGTCAATGATCCGCTCCTGCAGCCCTATCGACTGAAGCACCTTCAGCTTCGTAACCGCATCATGTCGACGGCGCATGAGCCGGCGTACTCGCTCGACGGTATGCCGAAGGAACGTTACCGCCTCTATCACGCCGAAAAGGCCAGGGGCGGCATCGCCCTCACCATGACGGCGGGCTCCGCCGTCGTTTCACCCGACAGCCCGCCCGCGTTCGGTAATCTGCACGCCTACAAGGATGAGATCGTCCCGTGGCTTACGGAACTGTCCGACGCCTGTCATGAGCACGGCGCCGCGGTCATGATGCAGATCACGCACCTTGGCCGCCGCACCAATTGGAACCATGCCGATTGGCTGCCGGTGCTGGCCCCGAGCCCGGTCCGCGAACCGGCGCACCGCGCGTTTCCGAAAGCCATCGAGGACTGGGAAATCGAGCGCATCGTCGGCGAATACGCCGACGCCGCCGAACGCATGAAGGCGGGCGGTCTCGACGGAATCGAGCTTGAGGCGTACGGCCACCTGATGGACCAGTTCTGGTCGCCCGCCACCAATATGCGCGACGACGAATGGGGCGGCAGCCTCGAAAACCGGCTGCGCTTCTCCATGCGCGTCATCGATGCGGTCAGGGAACGCGTCGGCCCCGATTTCATCGTCGGCATCCGCATGGTCGCCGACGAGGACTGGGACGCCGGCATATCGAAACAAGAGGGTATCGAGATTGCCGAGCGCATCGTCGCTACCGGCAAGATCGACTTCCTCAATCTAATCCGCGGTCATATCGACAGCGACGCCGCGCTTTCGAAGGTCATTCCCGTTGGCGGCATGGCCTCGGCGCCGCACCTCGATTTTTGCGGCGAAGTACGGGACGTCACGAAATTTCCGATCTTTCACGCGGCGCGTATTTCCGACGTGGCGACGGCGCGTCACGCGGTTGCTGAGGGCAAGCTCGACATGGTCGGCATGACCCGCGCACATATCGCCGACCCGCACATTGCCGCCAAAGTCGCGGCGGGGGCGGAGGATGACATCCGCCCCTGCGTCGGCGCGACCTACTGCCTCGACCGGATCTACGAAGGGAACGAGGCGCTATGCATCCACAACCCGGCGACCGGGCGTGAGGCTACGATCCCGCACGTTATTCGGGCTTCTGTTGGCGAAAGAAAATCCTGCGTCGTCGTCGGCGCCGGACCGGCGGGGCTGGAAGCGGCGCGGGTGCTGGCGGCGCGCGGACACGGCGTCACGGTGCTTGAAGCCGCGGATCAGCCGGGCGGGCAGGTGCAACTGGCGGCGCGCGTGAAACGCCGTTCGGAGCTGATCGGCATTGTCGATTGGCGCATGGCGCAGTGCGAGAAGGCGGGCGTCCGGTTCCGTTTCAACGCGTTTGCCGATGCCGCCGACGTGACGGCACTGGCGCCTGACGTGGTGATCGTCGCCACCGGTGGCCTGCCGAACACGGATATCGTGCCGGGCGCCGAGCACGCGGTCTCGACCTGGGACATCCTCGCGGGCGACGTCAAACCAGCGGAGCGCGTGCTGCTGTATGACGACAACGCGGCGCATCCGGGTCTCGCGGCGGCGGAGACGATCGCACTCGCCGGGGCGGCACTGGAAATCGTCACGCCGGAACGCTACTTTGCGGTCGAGATCGGCGGCCTCAACCACGTCAAGTACGCCCAATGCTTCGACGAACACGGTGTCCGCATCACCATCAACAAGCGCCTCGCCGCCATTGAAAAGGACGGCAACACGCTGACCGCCGTCATCGGTTCGGACTATACCGACCGGCTGGAACGCCGGGCCGTCGACCAGGTGGTGATCGAGCACGGCACGTTGCCGATGGAAGATCTCTATTACGAACTCAAACCTTTAAGCCGCAACCTGGGTGCCGTTGACACGGAAGCACTGATCGGCGGCCGTGAACAGGCGTTGTCGCCGAACATGGACGGCGCATTCCAGTTGTTTCGCATCGGCGACGCGGTCGCGAGCCGTAACATCCACGCCGCCATTTACGACGCGCTCCGGCTGTGCATGGCGGTGTAGAAGAGGACAGTATATGCACACACTCATCAGCGTTCTCGATATTATGGGTGTCATCGTGTTCGCGACATCCGGCGCGCTGGTCGCCAGCCGCAAGGAAATGGACCTGATCGGTTTCGGCCTGATGGCGAGCCTGACCGGTGTCGGCGGTGGCACGCTCAGGGATGTTTTGCTGGACCGGCCGGTGTTCTGGATCGCCGATCCAAAGGCGATCTGGATATGCCTCGTCATCGCGCTGATCGTGTTTTTCACCGCGCACATGGTGCAACGGCGCTACTCGCTTCTGCTGTGGGCCGATGCGCTCGGCATCGCGCTTTACGGCGTGATGGGCGCTGAGCTTGCGCGTGCAAGCGGTGTCGGGCCGCTGGTCGCCATCGTCATGGGGATGATGACGGCGACGTTCGGCGGGTTGCTGCGCGATGTCATCTGCGGCGAGACGCCGCTGGTCCTTAGAAAAGAGGTCTACGCCACCTGCGCCGCGCTGGCGGCGGCGGTGCACGTCGTACTGACGCTTTCGGACGTGCCGTTTGAAATCTCGGCCTCAACCGCGTTCGCCGCCGGTTTCATTCTGCGCGCGCTCGGCATCGCCAAGGGACTGTCGCTGCCGGGCTATAAGGCGAGACCGGGGCGGGAGTATTAGGGACGATTGCCCCCTCTCCCTTTAAGGGGGAGAGGTAGGGTGAGGGGGTAAGCGTGTTAGCTAGATAACCTCGTCGCCGCGGTCGCTGCTTTCACCGTAGCGGTGCAGGGCCGGTTCCTTGGAGCCCTCGTAGAGCTTGCCGATGCCTTTCTTGATTTTGGCGTTCTCGCGCTCGAACAGCGAATTGCCCTCGAGGTCGCTGTCGGCGATGAACGGGCCGAAGTTCTCGACCTCGACCATCCACATGGCCTGCGCGACACCCAGTTCGTCGTACCAGTGCACGTCGCGGATACCTTTAATGCCGCGTCCGAGAAGGGCACCGGTACCGTAGCCCACCGTGGTCAGGTAGATCGCGCCGTTGGGTACGAAATACTTTCTATAATCCGCCGACGACATGCCGCCCTTGCCGATGATGATCTTGGCTTTCGAGACACGGAACCAGTCCTCCAGCCATTTGGAGAAGCGGAACGATGCGGTGCCGGTCATGGCGCCCACATTGAACGTGCCGTCGGCGTTGCGGGTCGCGGCGGGGGAACAGTGGAAGTTGGCGTTCGAGATTTCATGCAGGTGCGCCGGCAACTGTTCACCATCGGCGATCACCTTTTTATAGACACCCTCGCGCGCGGTGTAGACGACACCGTTCAGGTAGACGACGGTGCCGATCTCGATGTCCTTCAGGTCCTCGGTCTTGACCGGGACGTTCAGACTGATTGTCTTAAGCTTTCCGCTTCCGGTTCCCATCCGACCGTCTCCCGTCTCATGTAAGGGGTGAACCAATTCGGGTCGGTACGATACTCGACCCGGCCGTCGCCGTGGACGCGCGCCACCGCGCGCCTGGACGACAGGCAAAAGGCGTGCACGCTCATCGGCATGCCGCCGGTGTGCGTGTAGCCGCATTCGATGTGGCAGTCGATGACCATCGACGAGCCGACGAACCCCATGGCGCCCATGCCGATGGAATTGCCGAGTTCCATCAGTTCCAGCTCCAAATCCGCCGTCCTCGGATCCGGGTTACGGTCGCCGACGGTGCGCAGGCATGCCGCCTGCTTGCCGAGCACCGAGCAGATATCCTTGGAACCGCCGAGACCGACGCCGATGATCGCCGGCTGGCATGCGAGGCCGCGTTTGCCGAAGGCCATCAGGGTGTCGAGGTAAAACCGCTTGATCCCCTCGATCCCGTCACCCGGGAACAGCATCCGGTAGTCGGTGCCGAACAGGCCGCCCTTGTGCACGGTCGTCAGGTCGATCCAGTCGCCGCCGGGCTCAAACGAGTACTCGATTTCGGGCGCGTTCAGGCCGACGTTGTTGTTGTGGTCCGTGCGCCAGAGCGGATGTACGCGGTTCGGCCTGAGCGGCACGCCGTTGGTGGCTTCCGCTGTGGCGCCTCTAAGCGCTTCCTCAAGCGCGATGGGCCCGCCATCGAGCGTCGCCTCGTTGCCCATTTTCACGTACCAGCGCGGCACGCCGGTATCGGCACACATGGCGCGACGATCTTCCTTGGCGGCTTCGTAGTTCTCCAGCATGGCGTGCAGGACGAATGACGACAGGTCGCCTTCCTCCTTCTCGGCGGCTTTTTTCAGTCCCGTCAGGTAATCGTCGGGGATTTCGATCGCCGCCTTGTCCATGAGCGTGAGCGCCGTCTCCTTGACGACGGACATCGGTATCATCTGGCAATCCTCCGTATGGGATGCGGCCCGTGTCGGTACCGCGATTACCAAAATATCAGACTGCCCCGTCGCGGTCCAATCGTGTAACTCCCTCGTTTGTCTCGAAATCTGTTATGCTGACGTCGCACAAAAGATATTTCGCGTCGATACGCTGCTTGCCGCCCGGCGGGGCGCGGCGTACCGTCGCGCGAAATTCGGGTGAGGCTGCATATGTTTCTGAGTGTCTTCGATCTGTTCAAAGTCGGTATCGGACCGTCGAGTTCGCATACGGTTGGGCCGATGGTCGCCATGGGCCGGTTCCTGGACGATCTCACGGCGTCGGGAATGAAGGGTGACGTGGCGCGCGTCGTCGTCACGCTCTACGGCTCGCTCGCCTATACCGGTAAAGGTCACGGTACCGACCGCGCCACGGTGCTGGGGCTGCTGGGCGAGAAACCGGATGAGATCGATCCCGCCGATGTCAACGCCCTGGTCGACAATGCTATTGCCGTGAAGGAATTGACCAAGGGACCGTTGAAGGGCACGCCCTTCGATTTCGAGCGCGACATTATCTTCGATTTCGATGCGCCGCTAGAGGAACACACCAACGGCATGCTGGCCGCGGCCTATGACGGTGCCGGCAATCCGGTGTTGGGTGACACGTATTTTTCCGTCGGCGGCGGCTTCGTGGTGACGAAGGCCGAGTTTGCGGATTTCGCGTCCGCCGGCATCGATTATCCGGACGTGCCGTATCCGTTCCGGGATGCCGCCGAAATGCTGGAAATGGGCAAGGCGGCAAACAAGACCGTTGCCGAGATGAAGTTCGAAAACGAAATATCGCAGCACCCTGAAGCCGACGTGCGCAAACGTCTCGACACGATCTGGTCGGTGATGAAGGACTGCATGGACCGGGGTATCGCCACGGACGGCCAGTTGCCGGGTGGGCTCAAGGTCAAGCGCCGGGCCCGTCAGATATCGGATGCGCTGGAAGCCGATACGACCCGCAACGTGAAATACGCGCATTCGGTCATGGACTGGATCAGCCTTTATGCCATCGCGGTCAACGAGGAAAACGCCGCTGGCGGGCGTATCGTCACCGCGCCGACCAACGGGGCCGCCGGCGTGATCCCGGCGACGATCCGGTACTACCTGGAATTTTGCCCGGATGCGTCCGAGGACACGGTCGACGATTTTCTGCTGACCGCGGCGGCGATCGGCGGGATCATCAAGACCAAGGCCTCGATCTCGGGTGCCGAGGTCGGCTGCCAGGGCGAGGTCGGCTCGGCCGCGGCGATGGCGGCGGCGGGGCTTTGCGCGGTGCTGGGCGGCACCAACGAACAGATCGAAAATGCCGCCGAGATCGCCATCGAGCATCACCTGGGGATGACCTGCGACCCGGTCGGCGGACTGGTGCAGGTGCCGTGCATCGAACGCAACGCCATGGGCGCGGTGAAGGCGGTCAACGCGGCGTCGCTGGCGCTTCGGGGCGACGGCACGCATTTCGTGCCACTCGACAGCGCCATCGAGACCATGCGCCAGACCGGCGTCGACATGCTGTCGAAATACAAGGAAACCTCACAGGGCGGCCTCGCGGTCAACATCACCGAGTGTTGATTCTCGTACAATTTTAAAAGAATCCGTCGCCCTGAACTTAATTCAGGGCCCATGCGATTTTGGTGACTTGACCGGTGTCACCGTCATGGGTCCCAAATCAAGTTTGGGACGACGATTGAGATGGACATTTTCCACCCTACCTTGAGCATCCCCGTTATAGGCGGCTAAACTCCCTTCCCGGGAGGATCATCAATGACCATCGAAATCAAGAAAATCACGCCGCATATCGGTGCCGAGGTCCTGGGTGCGAAAATCGGCCCGGACCTGACCGGCGACGATATCGCCGTCATCAGGCAGGCCTACCTGGATCATCAGATGCTGGTGTTCCGCGATCAGGATATCGGCCCGGACGACCAGATTGCCTTTACCGAACACTTCGGCGCGGTCGAACCGCATCCGTTGCGCGCCCGGGCCGGCCATCCGGAATACGAAAACCTGCTGGTATTGGAGAACAACGCCCAGCGCCGCGGTGCCCGCAACGACTTCTGGCATTCCGATATCACCTGTGTCGAACGGCCGCCGTCGGCGACGTTCCTGCACGCGATCAAGGTCCCGGTAGGGCGCGGCGATACCCTGATCTGCAACATGTACCGGGCGTGGGACGATCTCGATCCTGAACTAAAAGCGAAGCTCGATACAGCCGAGGCCGAGCATTCGGGCGAGGCGATCCGCCGGCGCAACCTGGCGGCCCAGACAGACGGTAACCGCGACATGGACGTGCCGCCGCCGGAAGTGCACCCGGTTGTGCGCCGGCATCCGGAAACCGGGCGCCGCGCGCTCTACGTAAACAAGTTCTTCACGACGCGGATTCTGGGTCTCACCGATGAAGAGAACACTGCCGCCATGGATGCCATCGAGGCGACAGCAACCCGCGACGACAATATCTACCGACACAAATGGCGGCCGGGTGATGCGCTGATGTGGGACAACCGCTGCACCATGCACTTCGCCGAGTACGACTATGCGCCGGACGACCACCGCCTCATGCACCGCACCACCGCGGCGGGGGACAGACCGGCGGCCTAGGTCTCCGCGCCGCCGTTGACCTGCAGCAACTGACCGTTGATGAAGGCACCGTCGTCGGAGGCCAGAAGCGCGACCATGGCGCCGATTTCCTCGTTCTTGCCAAGGCGCCCGACCGGGACGCGGCCGACCATGCTTTCGATGTGCTCGCGCATCTCCGGTTCCGCTTCGTCCGGCTGGATCGGCCCCGGCGAAATGATGTTGGTGGTCACACCCTGCTTGCCGAATTCCTTGGCCAGCGACTTGGTGAGCCCCCACGATGCGTGCTTCGATACGCTGACCGGGGCGCGCCCGTTGTAACCGTGAATAGCGTTCATGCCGGCGAAGTTGATGATCCGGCCCCAGCCGGCATCGACCATCCCCGGCAGGCACAGCTTGGCGAGACGCCGCGCGGCGTGGAAATCGATGTTGAGTATTCGTTCCCACTCGTCCTCGTCGGTGTCCAGGAACGGGCTGTTGGGCCGCACGGCGGCGTTGTTCACCAGGATGTCGACGCGGCCGAATTTCTCGAAACACGTGGCCGCGATGGCGCCGAGCTCGTCCGGATTGCCGACATCCCCCATGGCGACCATGGCATCGACGCCGAGTGCCCGAGCCTCGTCGGCGACTTGTTCGCAGTTGTCGCGGTTCGCCGAGCCGTTCACGATCACGTTGATGCCGTTCTTCGCCAGCGCCAGCGCCGAAGCGCGACCGATGTTGCGTCCCGATCCCGTGATCAGGGCCGTGCGGCGTGTTTCTCCCATAATTTTTTCTCCGTCGATGTGCCATAGGTGGGGTGTCGTTCCGATCAATAAACCATAGATGGGACGGCCGTTAAATATCCGGGGCAGGGGGGTTGTAAGTTCGGTGTGAATCCCCCTATCAAGCGGCGATATGGTTTTTCGGAGGATCCTGCCATGAATGAACGCCGCAACATGGACGAACTGGAGGCACTGGACCGGGCGCACTTCCTGCACGCGTCGTCCGACGTGAAGGGACATGCCACCGGCAAGACGCCGGTGCGCGTTATCGAATCAGGTAAGGGGGTCTACATCTCCGACCGCGCGGGCAAGAAGAGCCTGGATGCGTTCGCCGGCCTTTACTGCGTCAATATCGGCTACGGCCGGACCGAGGTCGCCGACGCCATCGCCGAGCAGGCGCACAAGCTCGCCTTCTATCACGCCTATGTCGGGCACGGCACCGAGGCGTCGATCCGGCTTGCCGCGAAAATGGTTGATCTCGCCCCCGATCACATGAGCCGTGTCTACTTTGGTCTGTCCGGGTCGGATGCGAACGAGACCAATATCAAGCTGGTCTGGTACATGAACAACATCCTTGGCCGGCCGGAGAAGAAGAAGATCATTTCCCGCGACCGCGGCTACCATGGATCCGGCCTGATGACCGGCAGCCTGACCGGCCTGCCGCTGTTCCACATGGCCTTCGATCTGCCGCTGGACCGGGTGCTGCATACCCAGTGTCCGCATTACTGGAAATATGCCCAGGACGGCATGAGCGAGCAGGCATTCTCGGAGCATTGCGCGCTGCAACTCGAACAGCTTATCCAGGACGAGGGACCGGACACCGTCGCGGCGTTCATCGGCGAGCCGTTCATGGGCACGGGCGGCCTGATCCCGCCGCCGGAGGGATACTGGCCCGCGATCCAGAAGGTGCTCGACAAGTACGACGTCATGCTGATCGCCGACGAGGTGGTGACCGGTTTCGGCCGGCTCGGATCCTGGTTCGGTTCAATTCATTACGGCATGACGCCCGACATCATCACGGTGGCCAAGGGGCTCACCAGCGCCTATGCGCCGCTGTCGGGCTCGATCCTGAGCGAGAAGGTCTGCGAAATCCTCGACCAGGGTTCCGAGGACCTGGGTCCCATCGGTCACGGCTGGACCTATTCGGCGCATCCGATCGGCGCCGCCGCGGGGCTCGCCAATCTCAAGGTGATCGAGGATGACGACATGCTCGGCAACGTCAAAACCACCGGTGCCTACTTCCAGAAGTCGCTGCGCGACGCCTTTGCCGATCACCCGATGGTCGGCGAGGTCCGGGGCGAGGGACTGCTGGCCGCCGTCGAGTTCGTTCAGGACAAGAAGACGAAAACGTTCTTCGATCCGGGCCTCAAGGTCGGCGCGAAAATGGCGGCGGCGACGCTGGAAAACGGCGTCATCGGCCGTGCCATGCCGCACGGCGACATTCTCGGTTTCGCGCCGCCGCTCTGCATCACCGAGGGCGAGGTCGACGAGATCGTCGCCGCGGTGAAGAAAGCGCTGGATAGCGTATACGCGGAAGTGAAGGGATAACTCGAACCGAATGCCGACCGTCATCCTGAACTTGATTCAGGATCCATAAAATCCGGCACCTTGTTTGAGCACATGGGCCCTGAATCAAGTTCAGGGCGACGAAGTCCGTATTACTCCGCGTAGGGTCCGAACTTGGGCAACTCGCGTTTCCTGACTTGGTGCATGCCGGCGCCCTTGGGCTGGATGGCGTGGAACTTCTTGTCTCGGTCGACGATGTAGATCGGTCGTTTCCAGCGCGAGAAGACACGGCGCATGGTCGCCGAGTAGTCTTTGAAGACCTCGTATTCGTCGGGCTTTTCCTCGAACAGGTATTCATAGGTCTCGAAGAATTCGGCGATGAACTCGCGGGTTACCTGTCTCATGTTGCTGATCACCCAGCAGCGGTCCTCGAACGTCCAGTAGGTGGCGAGACCCAGCATCTCGCCCGACTTGTCGATATAGGGAAAGAACGGAAACGCGCGGCACGAGAGCGAGCGATTGTCGCGTTCGCAGAATTTGGCGCCCTTGCACTCGCAGGCGACGCAGTCCTTGTGCAGCGAGTCGACCAGTTCCTCGCCGTGCTCGTCTTCGGGTCTGTACTTGCGCCAGAGTTTGGAGCGCGACCGGAGTTCCTTGTATTCGCTCTTGTCCATGACCGGGACGGCATGGCCGATATCGCAGCAGACCGGGATGCCGTCGTTCAGGTGCCGGCATTTCTCGCCGCAGTCGAGCGGCACGACCGGCGCGTTGAACCCGTTGAAGATGCGCCTGTAGACTTTTTTCAATGAACCGACCCGTTATTCATGCTGGCAGCCACCATAACAAACCGTGGCGTTCATAAAACCATCAAAGTTTTGTGACGTTCAGGCGAGGGCTTCGTCGGACATCGGGAAGCGGATATGGCGCCGTCCCTCGACCGGAGCTTTCAGCCGCTGCGTCCAGTGCACGCCCGGCCAGCGGTATTCGGCGAGCCCCTTCCTTGGCCAGTAGACGGCGGTGTAGAGCGTGCCGAAGCCGCGCGCGAACGCGGTCGAATAAAGTGGCGGTTTCTGAAATGCGCCGATGAAACGGCCCGCCGGTTCGTCGTGAAGCGTCAGGCGCTGCAGCAGGAACCGTTCGCGCTCGACCGTTGCCGTGGCGCGGGCGTGGCGGTGCCATTCGACCCGTTCTTGGTGATTGGTGGCGACGCGCTGGTCGGTGACGATGGCGTCGCGGTCCGGCGCCAGGTATACCGTGGCGTGCCGGCCCTGCTTGTCGACCACCGTGACGTTATAAGTCATGTGGCTGGGGATACGGGTCAGCGCCTCGGTCGCGTCGGCAACCGTGTCGCAGAACTCCATGATGTAGCGGAGGATGATCGGCACGCCGAAACCGTCGCCGACGATGGTGCGTCCGCCGAACGTGAGCGACACGGCCAAGCCCCGGTCGTTGAGGCCGTCGACCAGCCCGAACAGGCCGTCCGACATGCCCATGACCCAGCGGTCGTGCCAGCGTGAATGCAGGATCAAACCGTCGCACAGGGCCGGTGCGTAGTCGTAGTTACGCACCAGCATCGGTTCGTGCCCCGGCCATACCGCCTGCGAGCAGCCGGAAAGATAGGCCGGCGGGCAATAGAAGCTCAGGAACCGGGCCGAA
The DNA here is from genome assembly GCA_965229805.1 of Rhodospirillales bacterium. Taxonomy (GTDB): domain Bacteria; phylum Pseudomonadota; class Alphaproteobacteria; order Rhodospirillales; family Casp-alpha2; genus UBA4479. The sequence goes on from CBDDJO010000001.1 coordinate 1,576,396, forward strand.
AGGTCGTCCCCGCCCACGAGCTCGCAGAGCTTTTCATAGGCGGGCACCAGTTCCGGCATGTATTCCTTCAAGGCCCGATAGCCCGCCAGATAGGTCTGGCGGGCCTCGATACCGTCGGACAGGAACCAGCGCTGATAAGCGGGCCAAAGCGTCTCGAACAGCGACTGCCACTTGGGTCCCGGGGCTTTTTCGCTGACCGTTTCGAATACCAGATCCATGCGCCTTGGTTACGCCCAATCAGGGCGGGCGTCAAAGAATCTTGAACGCCGGGTCCGCCATTTCGACCGGTTGCGCCTTGGGCAGCGGTTTCGCCTTGTATTGCGACTTGATGCCGGCGATCCACTGCTTGGCCCGCTTGGTGAGCCGGAACTTGTTGTCCATGGCCCGCCCGCGGGTGATCAGAATCCCCAGATCGGCGCCCTCGTAGCGGTAATCGCCCTTATCCGAGATGCGGAGGAAGAACGCCTCGGTCTCGCTCTCCACGGCGCGGCGGTGATAGTCGAAGCGGTTGTACGTCACACTGCCATCCTTGTTCAGGCTCCAGATACCGGATTCGGGAGCTTCCGTGATGATATCGACGTTATCCTCGGTGTGCTTGATGACCATCTGACACCAGCCGTCGATGTTGTCGGCATCGGCCCAGCGGTTGTTCAGCTCGTTGACGTCGATGTCGAACGGTACACCCGAGAACTCCAGCAGGTGGAACAGGAACAGCGGCGCGTCGGCGTGCGCGAACGCCGCATGGTTGGTCATCGAACTCGCCCCCGTAACACGTGGGTTGCATTCGCCGAGATAGATGCTGCCGTCATCTTGATCGATCAGGAAGTCGAGTTCGAAATAGCCGCGGTAACCTTCCTTCACGAGCTGGTTGCCGAACTGGAAGGTATATTCGCGGGCCTTTCTGCGAATCTTGTGATCGAAAGCTTCGGGGAAGATTTCGTTGCCGCACCAGCCGCCGCGATATGGGGTTAACTCCTTGAAGCCGACCAACTCCGTCATCAGCGGACCGACGATGGTGCCTTTTGATGTCGCGCACGCCTCGATCGCCGAGCCGCGGCAGTTGATGCGCTTCATGACCTTGATCTCGCCTTGGCCGACGATGTCGTGTTCGTGACGGCGATAGTCCTTCTCGTTCTTGATGAAGAACGTGGTGTGGCCGCTGTCGCCGAAGGCGGACTGCAGCACCAGGTCGTTGCCGAGCGGCTTGGCGAGCTTCTTCAGGTCGTCCCAACTGTCGATGGTGCCGAGCGTATTCGGCACGGAGGGTACGCCCGCCTTGTTGCCGATGCGCACGGTTTCGATTTTGTCGTCGATGGCTTCGCGGAGTGCCGCCTTCGGGAACCAGACCTCGATGCCCAGCTCTCTGCAGGTTTTCTCGACCCGCTCATCGAACATCAGGAAAACGGCCTTGGGCTTGCCGCCTTTGGATTTGATGTAGTCGATGACTTCCTTGTGCTCGAGCAGGTAGGCGTTGATGTCCTCGATCGACTCGAACTCGGGATGCGGCGCTTCCGAGGGCACGAACACGTTCGGATGGCGGCCATCGTAACAGTCGATGTAGCAGAGGTATTTGAAGTTGCGACACCACTCGTCGATGCCCAGCAGGTTGAAGTTGGTGGCGCTGATGAAGAAGACCGGATCTTCGTTGCGGTGGAAGAAGCGCCGGATTTCGGAGATGTTCTTGAGCTTCTTGGCACGTGGCTTGCGGGCCGGCGTCTTCTTGGCGGGGGATCTCTTCGCCACCGGTTTCTTCGGTGCGGCTTTCTTCACGGTCTTTTTTGCAGGCGCCTTCTTTGCGGCGGCCTTCTTTTTCGGCGCGGTCGATTTCTTGGCGGTGGCTTTCTTGGTGGTAGCCATGGTCTGTCGTCTCCCTGTTTCGCTTTAAACGGCGACGGTTCATTGCGCCGCCAATTGCACTGTTAGAGACGCGCCTTGAGCGCATCCTCGGTAAATACACGCAGGCCCAAATCCGGGCGGTACCCGTGAATTTCCTTCACATCAAGGGCCTTGAAGAAGCCGATGATCTCCTTCGAGACCACCTGTCCCGGCACCAGGATCGGAAAACCGGGTGGGTAGGGGATGATGAACGTCGCGGACACCACTTCGCGCCCGGCGTTCATCGCGTCTTCGATATCGCCTTCAAGCGTCAGGTACTCGCATGAGTCCGCATCGTAGGAGAGGAAATAGGCATCGCGCATGACGCCTTCGCGGGTATGCCCCTTGGGATCGGGCCGGAACGCGTCGTGAAAGCGAGAGAAGTCGGGCAGCGGCGGCAGCTCGTTGAGGAGCCCGTTGACCTTTTTCTCGTGCGCCTTGCGCTCCGGCGCGTTCATGTCCTCGAGTTTTTCGTCCATTTCGTGGGCGATCTTGACCAACACCTCGATCAGGTAGGCGATGGAGCTTCGCGTGGTGCCGATGTTGGTCATGAACAGCACCGTGTTCCGCGAGGTCTTGTTGATCTGGATGCCGTACTTGTCCATCAATTCGGCATTCTTGAAGGTATCGCCGTCCATGCCCGTGTCGCCGACCAGGAGCGTGATGCGTGTGGCGTCCAATGCGAACTCGTCGCCGGCCCAGGCTTCCCAGATGTCGTTCCACCCCTTGTCGGGGTCGTAGTAACTCTCGATCCCGGACTGACGATATTCAGCCGGGATCATGTCGCCGACGGTAAGAATCTTGAAGTACTTCGACAGCAGCGGATGGGTCCGCACCTTCTGGCGCAACACCATGGCCATCTCGACCTGTTTCTGCACCATCTCGAAGCCTTCGAGCTCGACCTGCCGGCGGCCGACGTCGAGCGACGCCAGAATCTGGTAGTTGGGCGAGGTCGAGGTGTGCGTCATGAACGCCTCGTGGAACGGTTCCTCGACCTTGGACGAGAAATCCTGGTCGTGCACGTGGATCATCGACCCCTGGCGAAGCGCCGTCAGCGTCTTGTGCGTCGACTGGGTCGCATAGACGCGCACGCGCGCGGTGTCCGGGTCCGACATCAGCTGCATGTCCAGCAGCATCTCGATATCGTCGCCGGCGGCCTCGCGTTCAGCCTTGTGTGCCTCGTATTCTTCCCGGTAGTCCGGATCCTTGAACTTCTCGCGAAGATTAGACGCCTGATACATGGCGGTGCGCTGGCGGTACGTCGGGCCGAAGCGGGCGAACCCGAACCATGCCTCGTCCCACAGGAACACGAGGTCCGGCTTGATCGCGAGGCATTCCTCCATCACCCGTTCGACGTTATAGACCAGCCCGTCGAAGGTGCAGTTGGTGAGCAACAGCATGCGCACTCTGTCGAGCTTGCCGGCGGCTTTCAGTTCCAGCAGCTCCTTCTTGATCTCGCGCAGCGGCACGGCGCCATACATCGAATATTCGCTGAGCGGATAGCTATCGAGATAGACCACGTGCGCACCGCCGAGCACCATGCCGTAGTGGTGCGACTTATGGCAGTCGCGGTCGACCAGCACGATGTCGCCGGGCCGTACCACGGCCTGCACGACGATCTTGTTGCAGGTCGATGTGCCGTTGGTGGCGAAGAATGTCTTGCGCGACCCAAAGGCGCGGGACGTCTGCTCCTGCGCTTTCTTCAAGGGGCCGTGCGGTTCCAGCAGTGAATCGAGCCCGCCCGACGTCGCCGACGTTTCGGCGAGGAAGATGTTCATGCCGTAGAACTCGCCCATGTCGCGGATCCAGTTCGATTTTGTGATCGACTTGCCGCGCGAGATGGGTAGCGCGTGGAACACGCCGGTCGGTTGCTTGGCGTAGTTCCGGAGCGCGGTGAAGAACGGCGTTTGATAACGGCTGTCGACGCCTTTGAGGATGTTCATGTGCAGTTCCAGGAAGTCTTCCTGGTTATAGAAGATGCGGCGGCAGGCGTCGCCGACGCGGCCGGCCACGTCCTCGACGCTCTGGTCCGTCACCAGGTAAAGATCCAGTTCCGGGCGCACGCGGGCGATGATGTCGGCCAGCACGATGCCGTAATCCTGCGGTTCAATATCGTCGATGTTGTCGATGTGTGCCATCTTCAGGTAACGCGCCAACACCGGCAGGTCGTTCACGGACTTGAAACGGAATCCGAAGCGGATCACCACCGCCTGGATGTTGTGGTTGAACAGCGCGGCGATGATCGCGTCCTCGAAACTGGGCACGAACACCGGCTCGTAGGTGAACGGATCCTCCTCGCGGCGCATGTCGTGCAGGCCTTCTTCCTGCTGATGCTGCTGCACGTGCGACAGGTCGTCGACGAACAGCACCTCGAAGTAAGGGCGGCGGCGGATGCGCTCCTCCGGGGTTTCCATGTCTTCGTCGTCGAGGAAGTCCTCCTCGCCGTGCAGACCCAGATTGATGTGCTTGCGGCGGTAGCTGCTGCTCATCATCGCACCGACGATGCGCGATACGGCGCGGCTCAGCGTGCGCACGTCCTTGGTATCGAGGAGATAATAAAGCTGGCGGAAGTCGTGATGGCCGGGAAACGCCCAATAAGTCTCGAACGGCGCAAGTTCGTCCAGCAGCGCCTTGGCCTGGGCGTAATCGTCTGGACGCTCGCGTCCCTCGACGAGACGCAGCACGATATTCTTCAGCTTGTTCCACGTATCGACGCGAAACTGGGTGGCGTTGTAGTAGCGACCTAGAGAAACGCCCTTAGTCTTCGCTCCCTCGTCCGGCATGATTAAACTCCCTGTGGATCATTGTTTTATGCGTCTTTCGCGCTTTTCTGGGTGTCGAGCACCGTTATGTTATCATAACCGCGCGGACCCGTGATATCGGCCGGTGCTGGCGTGTTCAGGCCTTCCTGCGTGCCTTGCTGGGGCATATCAAGCGGGCCGAGACTATTCAGGTATGTCTGATCGGCGGTTGCCGAATCGTAGACCCCGAAATAGGCGCTTCGGTCACGAAAACTTTTAATCGGCTGTCCGAGCCCGCGCAGGCCGACGGCGCGCTGGCGGCGGACGACGTCGAAATCGATTTCGACCGGAATGATCTCTTCCTGACCGGCCGCCTGATAGAGAATCGTGCCCGAGGGGTCGATGACGCATGAGCGGCCGAACCCGCCGGGGCCGAGACCGTTGATGTCGAAGACGTAGGTCTGAAACATCGCCGCCGTGGAGCGTGCGATCGATAGTTCGATATCCCGGTCGATGGTGCCGGTCAGGACCGGGTGCAGCAGCACCTCGGCGCCCATGGAAACCAGCGTCCGTGTCGTTTCCGGGAACCAGATGTCGTAGCAGATCGAGACCCCGAAGCGGCCGACATTGGGCACGTCGAAGACGCAGAATTCGGTGCCGCCCTGAACGCCGGCCTCGTAGGGCAGGAACGGAAACATTTTCGCGAACTTTGCGACCACCTCGCCTTGCGGGTTGATCACCGTTGCGACGTTGTACAAACCGGCTTCGGAACGCTCGAACATCGAGCCCGGCAGCAGCCAGACATTGTGGCGCTGCGCCGCTTCGCGAAATACATCTATCGCACTTGCCGTCGATTCCGGATGGTTGCCGGTGAGCGGGCCATAGGGGGCCAACTCGCTGAAAACGATCATCTGAACCCAGGGAAAGCGCGCCATGACACTGTCGATGCGATGAGACATCGCAGTCACGTTTTCATGGTTGGCCGATACGTGCATCTGCACACCGGCGATCGCGAAGGGGGTCATTTAGGTCGGACCTCTTTGGTTGTTTCGCAATAGGTTAACAATGGTTGCGCGCTAGCGGGTTACGGTCAAGCTCTGCACGGGACCGCCGGGGGGTGGCGGCCCCGTGCATTCGCTTACTCCGCAGCGACCGCGGTCGCGCCGAGTTCCGTCAGTGCGGCCTCGATGATGTCGAGACCTTCGTCGACGATGGCGTCCGATGCCGTCAGCGGCACCAGGATGCGGATCGTGTTGGCGTAGACGCCGCACGACAGCAGGATTAGGCCCTTTTCGAGTGCCTTGGCGCAGAGTGCCTTGGTGGCCTCGGCATCCGGCGCATTACCGCCATGCTCGGTCACCAGTTCGAAGGCGACCATCGCGCCCAGGCCGCGAACATCACCGATTGGGTGCGCGTCGCTACGCGACTTGATGCGGTCGATACGCTCAAGAATGCGTTGGCCGAGGATGTTGGCGCGGCCGAGAAGCTGCTCTTCCTCGATTACCTTGATGACGCCCAGCGCCGCCGCGCAGCCGATCGGGCTGCCGCCGTAGGTGCCGCCGAGACCGCCGGGCGCGGGCGCGTCCATGATCTCGGCCTTGCCGACGACGCCGGCCAGCGGGAATCCGCCGGCAAGCGACTTGGCGGTGGTGATCATATCCGGCTCGATGCCCCAGTGCTCCGAAGCGAAAAGACGGCCGGTGCGGGCGAAACCGGTCTGCACTTCATCGGCGATCAGGCAGATGCCGTATTCGTCGCAGACGCGGCGCAGTTCGGCGATGAGTTCGGTCGGCGCGATGTAGAAACCGCCTTCGCCCTGAACCGGCTCGATGATGATGGCCGCGACCTGTTCCGGCTCGAGATCGGCCTTGAACAGGCGGTGCAGCGCATCGATGGAATCCTGCGCCGAAACGCCGTGCATCGGCATTGGGAACGGCAGGTGATGGATACCGGCCGGCATTGGACCGAAACCGCGCTTGTAGGGGTCGACCTTGCCGGTCAGGCCCATGGTCATCATGGTGCGGCCGTGGAACCCGCCGGAGAACGCGACGACGCCCGGCCGGCCCGTATGGGCGCGGGCAATCTTGATGGCGTTTTCGACGGCTTCGGCGCCGGTGGTGACGAACAGCGTCTTCTTGGGCGTGTCGCCCGGCGCCAGTTCGTTCAGCTTTTCCGCCAGTTCGACATAGGGTTCGTACGGAACGACTTGATAGGCGGTGTGGGTGAAGCGCTCGAGCTGCTTTTCGACGGCGGCCATCACGGTCGGATTGCGGTGACCGGTGTTAAGCACGGCGATGCCGCCCGCGAAGTCGACGTAGCGGTTGCCTTCCACATCCCACAGTTCCGCGTTCTCGGCACGGTCGGCATAGACGTTCGTGGCGACGCCGACGCCTCTGGGCGTGGCGGCCTGGCGGCGGTCGTTAAGCGATTTGTTATCAGTCATGTCGTATGTCCCTGTAGAAATCTGTCGGCGAGGTGAAAAGGGCGGCCATCGGCCGCCCTCTCCGAACTCGGCGTTAGGCCGCTTCCGTTTCGGCCGTTTCGACATGCGCGGCGTCGGCGGTCGGGTACGGCTGCTCGTCGCGTTGCGCCTGCGGCTCGTAGATCGAGAAACCTTCGGCCTGGGTCTGCGCCTTGATGTCTTCGGCTTTCGGCGCCGGGATGCGCTTCGACATCGACCAGACGTGACCGAACGGATCGACGATCTTGGCGAAGCGTTCGCCGTAGTGGGTGTCAGCCAGCGGCACCAGCACGGTGCTGCCGTTCTCGACGGCGCGTTCCCAGATCTCGTCGACATTGGCGACATAGAGATGCTGGGCGGCGGCGGAACCGCCGTAGGCGAGAGGCGACCAGATGCCGAACGCCGGCAATTCGTCGGCGACGACGACGATCGAGTTGCCGATCTTCATTTCGGCGTGCAGGACGGTCGCGTCATCTTCGGCGTAGGTGCGGGAAAGCACTTCGGCGCCGAACACGTCGGTGTAAAAGCCGAGCGCCGCGTCGGCGCCGCGGACGACCAGGGACGGGGTCACGGTGCGATAGCCTTTGGGCACCGGAGCAACTTTTTTAGCCATGTCGGAACTCCTAATTTCTCGTTTCGGGTGGGGGCAACGCCCCCCGGTAAATTTTGGGGACGGCATGCCCCCGGAAAGTCCCGGGGCGGTCCGCCCCGTAAAAACCCGTGCTGCGGGCCCGGCAAATTAAGGGCTAGCCGAATCGGCCTACAGCATGTATCATGATGTACGTCTTTTGGATCAGCTTGTCAACAACATGATACAAGGTGTCTGTCGCATCATGCCGCAAGATGTCGGAGCCCCGGTCCCCCAGGATGCCGCCCAGCAGGATCTCGCGCTGGGGGTCACCATGACCATTACCCAGGCCGACCTGCCGTACCTGCGCGCCGTCGGGCGTCTGGGCGAATATGCCGTCGTCTACCGGGTCTGGCGCGAACAGGCCGGCGGCGGCTTCGGCGATCAGGCAAAGAACCCGCATACGTGGGGGGTGCTGGTCTATGTCGACGGGCAACTGGCGCGCATCTATTCCGCGCGCGGTGCCGGACGCGAGTGGTCGAACCTGGACCGGCTCGAAAAGTGGCTGCGTTCGCAGGGCTTCTGGTACTGGTGGACGCGCAACGATCTCGAACCGCTCGGAGAGGATGATGAGATCGCCGTCGAACCGTTGGATGAAAGCGCCGTCGACGACGCGCCGGAGAGCACTCAGCCCGCCAACCCGATGTTTCCCTCCCAGCCGCCGGAACCGCTCGGCTCATAATCCGGTATTGTCATTCCCGTGAGCCGGTTTCTGACGACGAGAAGACCGGTATCGAATACATAAAATTTTACCGTAATTAATCACATAAATTCGGGTAAATATTACATTTGCGCGGATCAGTATTACGCCGTCATTTTACTGTCCTAATTACTAGAGGACCGTCCCCATGGCGACGTGGTTCGATACCGCCACCCGTAGGTTCATGAACTTCCTCAGGCAGGAATCCGGTGCGGCGATCGTGCTGTTCGCGCTTGGCGCTGTGCCGATGGTCGCCTTCGTCGGCATGGGAACGGACACGGCACGCGCCTATTTGGTCAAGTCGCGCATGTCGTCGGCCCTCGATGCCGCGGCCCTCGCTGGCGGGCGCAAATTCTTCTCGCCGGGCCGTGACGCCGATATCAACATGTTCTTCAATGCCAACTTTCCGGCCGGTTACATGGGTGCCACGGTCAGCGGCCCGACCATTGCAGTCGATGAAATGGACGAACGGTTGACGCTTACCGCATCGGCCGACATTCCGACGACGCTGATGCGCGTACTCGGCTTCGACCACCTGACGGTGACCGAGAGCACCGAGATCACCCGGCAGATGCAGGCTCTCGACGTGGTCATCGCCGTCGACATGTCGGGCTCCATGGGCTCCAGCAGCGGTTCGAGCACCCGGATCGCGGCAGCGCGCGATGCGGCGACCGATCTGGTCGACATCCTCTACGGCAACAATGGCGCCAATGATCTGTTGAACATCGGACTGGTGCCCTGGAACGCCAAGGTCAATGTGACGCTGGACGGCACCGTATTCGATTCGTCGCTGACCACCACGGTGCCGGTTACCGGTTTCGTCAACCCGATCACCGGCGCGGCGCAGAGTGACGTCTACCAGGTCAACAACTCGCCGGTGCCGTTGCTGTCGGCGCCGCCGTCGGACTGGGCCGGCTGTGTCTACAACCGCTACATCGATAACGCGTTTACCGACGACGATGCCGACGTGCTGCTGGGTCTTGCCGATATGCCGAGCGCGGATTGGCCGGCGTGGGAGCCGGTCGGTATCGAGGGCGAACCGGTGTCGGGCGGCACCTGCACGATGTCGCCCAACGGCTGGAGTGAGTGCACACCGTGCCTTTCGCACGGCATCACGTCTTTGCAGAACCAAAAACAGACCATCGTCGACGCCATCGACGAACTGCAGTACCCGGAAGGCACGACCAACATCCCGCAGGGGCTCGGTTGGGCGTGGCGGGTGCTGATGCCGGAAGCGCCGTTCACCGAGGCGGTCGTGGACCCGGATTACGATCTGCAACGCGCCATCGTGCTGCTGACCGACGGTGAGAACCACGGCGGCGTCGGTGACGGTTACAAGCAGGTGTTCGGCCTCGGCAGCGGTGCCGGCGCGAACGGCATGGACGACCGGCTGCGGACGCTGGCGACCAACATCAAGAGCACCGGCGTGGTGCTTTACGTGATCCAGTTCGCCAACAACGGCACCGACCTGCAGACGCTCCTGCAGGAGGTCGCCAGCGGGCCCGGCTCACCGTTCTATCACTACGCACCTGACGATGCGGCGCTGCGTGCCGTGTTTCGCGAGATCGCAAACGATCTTTCCGAGCTTCGGCTGTCGAAGTGACGGTTTCGGAAAGCGCAGCTTTCCCGAAGCCGTCATGCTGAACTTGTTTCAGCATCCATGTTTCGACCTTCGGCGAGCCGCGATTTATGGACCCTGAATCAAGCCCCGGATTAAATCCGGGGCAAGTTCAGGGTGACGTGCAATTCGTGTGAGTAAACGGGGAACCTAACTCCCCAGCCGCACCTTGACGGTGTAGCGCGGGCGAAAGATGGCATAGTTGTAGACGATATCGTCACCGATGTAGCCGCCGAGCAGGGGATTGCCCGGGAACATCGGCTCGTACTTGTAATGAATCTCGGCCATGATCACGCTCTCGCTCTCGGCGACGGTGAAGCCGGTCGGCAGGGTTGCCGGGCCGCCGGCGCTGCCGACGCCGCTCGCCTGCGGGTCCTGGCCGTAGACGCGCTGCCATTCGACGACCGGGTTCGCGGCCTCGCCGACGACGCTGGAAACGATCATCGCGCCGTTGGCGCCGAAGTCGAATGGCTCCGTAACCAGCGCGCCGGCCGTGAAGATGTTGTCGATGTCGGCGACGGTCAGTACCTCACCCTGTGAGACAAGGTCGGCGACCGTCATGGTCGCGCGTTCGGTTTTCTGGTGCAGTAACACATAGCGGGTCAGTTCGACGCCGTTCAGCGTCAACGCCAGCGCCACCGGTACGGCGATCGCGATCTCGACCGCCGAAATACCGCGTTCGTCGCGACGGAGGCGGTCGGTGAATCTCCTGAGCATGCCGGCCATCAGTTGTTCAACCCGTCCCAGGGTTCGTTACGCACGACGATGCTGGCGTTCAGTTGCAGGACGCCGTCGTTACCGACGAAGTGGCCGGCGAACGGGGTCATCGTATTCCAGTCGTAGCGCATCCGGTAGGCGACGATATCACCGGACTCGCCCGACCCGGCGTTGCCGACATCCGAGTCCCAGAGGCCGTTGCCGTTTTCGTCGGTGAAGGTTTCACCCGGGTCGTACTGACCGTTGGCATTGCCGTCGACATAGTCTTCGCCGCGGCCGACGTCGGAGAAGCTGGGATAGACGAGGATCTGCACGTCGGCTTCCGACATGTCGACCAGACCGAGCGTGCGCTCGTCGATGATCTCGATGATGCGTTCGAGACGCGTCTGACCTGTGAGTTGCTGGCCGGTGATGCCGAAGCGCGATGCTTCGCGAAGCGAGCTTTCCATCAGCGTGTTCGTCAGCATGACGATACCGAATTCCATGGATGCAATCATCACCATCGCCAGGATCGGCGCACCGAGGGCGAATTCCATCAGCGTCGAACCTTGTTCGTCCCGCCTAAAGTGTTCGAGTTTGCATCGGCCGCGGATATCCATGGCATGTCTCCAGCCCATCAGGCTGAGTGCAGAATAAGGCGCGTGACGGTGGATTTCGAAATAAACGATTGCCGGCAGAATGTTGGAAAAATATATAAAATTTTATCAAAATATATATAAACAGTATTTGTAATAAATTATCAATTTAAACTCTAATATTACTTTTGACCTTAAGTATTAATCCGGCGTTAATGGTCGTCAGCACTGGGGTGCTTATCCCGAATTCTATCCGCGTGGTGCGGGTCGCGGGAAACAGGACAGGAGGCCATTATGAAAGCCACCATTCGTGAATTCATCAAAGACGAGAGCGGTGCGACGGCCATCGAATACGGTCTTATCGCTGCGCTGGTTTCGGTCGCAGCTATCGTTGCGCTCGGTACCATGGGCGATGCACTGGAGACAATGTTCGAAAGTGTCGCCACCATTCTGAATGGTGCCGTGACTGGCGGCAGCGGCGGCGGCTGATTCAGTCTCCCCCGGGCGGCCGGTTTATCCGGCCGCTTTCCGGGTTCTCCGGCGCTGCTTATCGGTCGACGGTCTGCCTCCGTTCTGGACGACACCACCTCGGTTGATCAGTTGCCGCCGCTTCGCCGGGGAACTCGGAAAGCATGACCCGAAAATAAGAAGGGCCCAAAACAAGAAAATTCGGTGCTCAAGGAATTGGAGGGTTTTGTCCTCACGGACTGAGGAGGTGAGAGGACAATGACCGACCTGGTATCGCATCACCATTGTGTCTTGATCGCCGCCGCGATCGCGGTTCTCGCCGCCGCTCTTTACGACGTCCGCGAGTTCCGTATTCCCAACGAATGTTCCCTGTTGTTGCTGGTGCTGTATCCGTTGCACTTGTGGATGAGCCCACAGGCCGTCGGCATCGACATGTCGGTCGTCACCGCGGCCTGTGTCTTTGCCGTTGCTGTTCTCGTTTACGGGTTCGGTACCTTCGGCGGCGGCGACGTCAAACTATTGACGGTGATGGCGCTCTGGGCCGGCCCGGCGCTGGTCTGGGATCTGATTGTCGTCACCGCCCTCGCGGGCGGCGTGATGGCCGTCGTCTACATGACCCGCTACCGGATGATGCTGGCCTGGGCCTTCGATGCCGTTGGCGGCGTCCGCATCCGCGACACGCTTCTGGCCGAACAACTTCCATACGGCCTTGCCATCGCCGCCGGCGGTGTCGCCGTACTGATCCGGCTCGGCGCTTGAGGAGGCCCCCATGTTGTCCCTGAGAAACATCCTGCTTCTGGTCCTGGCCCTGGTGTTCGCTTCCGGCACCGCGCTTTACGTCAAGTCATGGCTGGAGAACGAACGCGCGCTGATCGCCGCCAACCAGAAGACCGAGGTGCAGATCGTCAAGCAGGCCGCCGCCGAGGTGTTGGTCGCCAAGACCGACATGCCCGCCGGGGCCTTCATCAAGCCGGAACTGGTGAGTTGGCAGGCGTGGCCTGAGGATGGTGTGCACGATACGCATATTGTCCGGGCCAAACCGGAAGACCGGGACGAGGGCGCCGCCGATCCGGTCAAGTCGCTGGACGGCGCCGTGGCGCGCGTCGCGCTCAAGGCCGGCGAGCCGGTGACCCGGGCGCGTGTCGTGCACCCCGGCGAGAGGGGCTTCCTCGCCGCCGTGCTGGAACCGGGCTTCCGCGCCGTTTCGATCCCCGTCGACGCGACCACCGGCATCGCCGGGTTCGTGTTTCCGGGCGATTGGGTCGATGTATTGATGACCATGAAGCTCCGCGATGCGCGCGAGGAGGCCAAACAGCAGCGTTTCTTCTCGCAGACCGTGCTCAGCCGCATCCGAGTATTGGCCATCGACCAGCACGTCGACAAGGAAGACGGCGCCGCCGCGGTCGCCAAGACCGCCACGGTCGAGGTCACGCCCAAGGAAGCGGAGCGTGTCACCATCGCGCTTGAGATGGGCCGGCTTACCATGAGCCTCAACAGCCTGAGCCCGGCGGAGAGCCAGCAGGCACACCGCGAACGCCTGATCGGCGGGGCAAAGCCGTTTGATCCGAAAATGGTTCGTAACGACGGCCGCAGCTACACGCTCGACGCCGACGTCTATCACATGTGGGGCGATCCGCGCCTGTTCCCGAAAAGCGGCAAGAACCGCGACGTCCACGTGCTGCGCGGCAGCGACAGTGCCGTGCACACGTTCTGAGGAGAAAACAGATGAGCTCCCGCCAGCATATCTTTCGCACCCTGACCGTCCTCGCCGTTCTCGCGGTCTCGATGGCGGCGGCCGGAAGCGTCCGCGCCCAGGCCCTTGAAGTGGTCTCGCGGGGCCATCACACCATGCCGTTGGAAATGCACAGGGGGCGGTTGATCAAGCTCGGCGCACCGGCCAAGACGGTATTCGTCGCCAACCCGGACATCGCCGATGTGCAGGTCAAGAGCCCGACGCTCGTCTACGTGCTTGGCAAGGGCGCCGGCGAAACCACGCTGTTCGCCGTCGACGGCCGTGAACAGGTGCTGGCCAGCATCGATCTGCACGTGCAGCACAACCTGGACAAGATCAACCAGTCGATCCGCACCCTGCATCCGGACGCCGACGTCCAGCTCAACAGCGTCGGCGACACCGTCGTCATCGACGGTATGGTGGACAGCGTCTCGACCGCCGAGAACATCCGCCGCGTCGCCGCCGGTGCCGTCGGCGATCCGGAAAAGGTGCTGCTGCGTCTGGGTGTCGACGCACCGACGCAGATCAACCTCCGCGTTCGCGTCGCCGAAGTGTCACGGGATATCGACAAGCAGCTCGGCTTCAACTGGTCGATCGCCGGTTCGGCGGCGGGGATCGCCTTCGGCATCGCGACGTCCAACCCGTTCAATGCGTCGGTGACGCAGCACACGTTGTCCGCAAGCAATATCGGGATCGGCGGCTTCGACCTCAACGCGGTCATTGACGCGCTCGAGGAGGAGGGGCTGATTTCGGTCCTCGCCGAGCCGAACCTGACAGCGCTCTCCGGCGAGGCGGCGAGCTTCCTGGCCGGCGGCGAGTTCCCGATCCTGGTGCCGGACTCGGACGGGCGCGTGACCATCGAGTTCAAGAAGTTCGGCGTCTCGCTGAGCTTCACGCCGACGCTGATCGGCCGCGACCGGGTCAATCTGCACGTCCGGCCCGAGGTCAGCCAGCTTTCGACCACCAACGCGGTGACGCTCAACAACTTCCAGATCCCGTCGCTGACGACCCGGCGCGCGGACACCACCGTCGAGCTCGGCTCCGGCCAGTCGTTCGCCATCGCCGGCCTGATCCAGAACAACGTCACACACGATATTTCCAAGTTCCCGGGCCTGGGCGACGTGCCGGTGCTGGGCGGGCTGTTCAAGTCCGATCGCTTCCAGCGCGAGGAAAGCGAGCTCGTCATTATCGTCACGCCCTACGTGGTGCGGCCGATTTCCAACAATCGTCTGGCGGCGCCGACCGACGGGCTGGAGAATCCGCACGATGCCGAGCGCATACTGATCGGCGGCACGCATCGCCAGAAACCGTCCGCGCCGGCACCGGTCACCATCAGCCGCGACGGCGACAGCCTGATCGGTCCTGTCGGTTTCCTGCTTGGACGCGGCGCGGGCACGGGCAGCGATGGAGGTGTGCAATGAATGCCATAATCTACAAGTCAGTACTGATCGGCTGCGTGCTTCTGCTTGGTGCCTGCCAGACCAAGCATGCCGACAGGCCTTGGCACGACCCGCTCAACCTGCAGGTTGATATGAAGCCGCGCGAAGAGAAGACAGTGCAAGTGGCGCCGAGCGAGATCGCGTTCGCGCTGCAGTTCCCGAAGGGCTCGGCGATGCTGTCCGGTGCCGAACGCCGTGCAGCGGTGAATTTCCTCAAGCGCCGTGCCACCGCCGGAACGGACGAGATCATCGTCGATTTCGGCCTGCTTCATGAGACCACGGATCTCGCCTACGACCGCCGCACGACGATCGCGGCGCTGGTTTCGGACGCCGGGCTCGACCCCGTGCGGGTCAAGGCGCGTTCGAACGTCGCCGGGATTGCCGAGAACGAGGTCAACCTGACCGTACGCCGCTATCTGGTGACGCTGCCGGGCTGCCCGGACTTCACGTCGCGCGCCGGACGCACGTTCGACAACCGGCCGCACTCCAACTGGGGCTGCGCGACAGCCACCAATCTCGGTCTGATGGTTGCCGAACCGCGAGACATAGTCGAGGGCCGGGGCGGCACGCCGGGTGATTCCGAGGCCCTGGTGCTCGGGTTCCAGCGCTACCGTGCCGGCGAGCAGCGCGCACTGCCGGTCGGTGACACCAACACCGCCGAAAGCCACGGCGTCGAGGGCGAGTCCGGCGGCGGGGAAAGCAAGTGATCGCGCTCAGAAAAGACAACCAACCGTCCATGGACGGCGTCAGCCGCCCGTTCCTCGGTTTTGCCGGTGACGACGAGACGGCGGACCTCGTCCGCGCCGCCGTCGAGGCGTGCGCGCTTTCCGGTGACGATGTCATCGTCAGCGACCTGAGCGACGCCATGAACGGGCTCGCGGCCATCCGCACGCCGCCGCTGCTGATCGTCGATCTCGGTGATGCCGCCGACATCATGGGGGCCGCCGAACAACTCGCCACGGTCTGCGATGCCGGGGCGCAGGTGATCCTGCTGGGCCGGGTCAACGATCTCCGCGTTTATCGCGACGTTATCGCCGCCGGTGTCGCCGACTACCTGGTCAAGCCGTTCGCTGTCGAAGACCTGATCGCCAGCATCGAGAACGCACGTCCGCAAAAGGCCGAGCCGGTGGAACGGGGCGGCGATCCCCTTCAGGTCAAGAGCGCCGAGGTCACCGCCGTCATCGGTGTGCGCGGTGGCGTCGGTGCTTCGACCATCGCTGCCAACGCGGCCTGGTATGCGGCCGAACAGTTCCTGAAGCACGTCACCCTGATCGACATGGACCTGACGTTCGGCACGCAGGCGATGATCCTCGACGTGGATCCGGGCGGCGGGCTTACCGATGCGATGAAGGAGCCGGGCCGCATGGACGAACTGTTCATCAAGCGCGCGACCGTGGCGCTCGGCGATCATCTGCGCATCATGGCGTCGGAAACCGATCCGGCGCAGGGCGACCTGACCGACAGCACGGCGTTCTCCGGGCTTCTCGATTTCGTGCGCGCGGACTCGGATCTGGTCGTGGTCGACCTGCCGCGCAATGTTGCCGTGGCGCAGCCGAATATCCTCGACGCGTTCGACCGTACCGTGCTCGTTGCCGAGCCGGGCCTGGGGGCGATGCGCGACACCGCCCGGCTGGCGGCGCATGTCGCCAAACAGAACCCGCGGACCAAGATTTCGATCGTCCTCAACCGCCAGGGCATTGGCGGCAAGGACGAACTCAGCCAGAAGATCTTCGAGGAAGGATCGGGCCAGAAGATCGCGCATACCCTGCCGTTCGATCCCAGGACCGCCATCGGCGCCGAGGCCGCGGGCAAGTGCGTCATGAGCGCCGCCGCCCGGTCGAAACTCGGCCGCGCGCTCGGTGCTGTCGCCGCGACGGTTGCGGGCGCCTCGGACAAGGCGTCGAGGAAAGGGCTGATGGGACTTCTCAAGGGCAAGTCGAAGAACGCCGAGATGGGGGGAGACGATTAACATGTTCGGTAAGCGCCAGACCTCCGACGTGGTTCCCTTCGACCGGTTCAAGGAACCGCCGGGAACGGACGCGGTCGAGACTCTGGCGGCAGTGACCGAACCGATGGTGCCGCTCAAGGCCGACGAGATCTACCGCCCGGACGTCATCGAAACGACGGCGGCGGAGACCCTGGAACGTGCCGTGGATGCCTTCGCCGATCTGGATGTTCACAGCCTGTCGCGCCGCGAACTGGCCGAGAAAGTCGTCGAACACGTCAATGAAGATCTCGTGCCGGGCGGTCTGAGCCCGCGCGAGAACCGTGATGTGACCACCCAAGTGGTCAACCGGCTTCTGGACGAACGCAAGTCGAATGCCGAAAAGCCGGACGAGGAAAGCCTGATCCAGCGTACCAAGGCTATCGTGCAGCCGATCCTTATGGACCGGATCGATGTTGGGGAGGCCGGCGACATGCCGCGCGCCCAACTGGCGCAGGAAATCGGTGACATTGTTTCGGAAATCCTCGTCGAGCATAAGATCCAGCTCAATCTGCTGGAGCAGCGCGAACTCGTCACCATGCTGCTCAACGACATGCTCGGCTTCGGTCCGCTGGAGGTGCTGTTATCCGACGAGGCGGTCACCGACATCATGGTCAACGGTGCCGACCAAGTCTATGTAGAGCGTGGCGGCAAGCTGGTGCTATCGGATGTGAAATTCCGCGACAACCGTCACGTCATGCAGATCGCATCCCGGATCGTTTCCGGGGTCGGGCGCCGCGTCGACGAATCGTCCCCCCTCTGCGACGCCCGCCTTCCGGACGGCTCGCGGGTCAATATCATCATTCCGCCGCTGGCTATTGACGGGCCGACGATCTCGATCCGCAAGTTCGCCAAGAAGAAGATTACGCTCGACGTCATGCAGCGCCAGGACAACCTGTCGCCGCAGATGGCGACGGTGCTCAAGATCGCGTCCCGTTCGCGGCTCAATATTCTCGTTTCCGGCGGCACGGGGTCCGGGAAAACAACCCTGTTGAACGCACTGTCGCGGATGATCGACGCCGGTGAGCGTATCGTCACCATCGAGGACGCGGCGGAACTGCAGATGCAGCAGCCGCACGTGGTTCGGCTGGAAACCCGGCCGCCGAACCTGGAGGGCGAGGGCGAGATCACCCAGCGCGAACTGGTCAAGAACGCGCTCCGCATGCGCCCGGACCGGATTATCCTCGGCGAGATCCGCGCCGGGGAGGCGCTCGACATGCTGCAGGCCATGAACACCGGCCACGACGGCTCGCTCGGCACCATTCACGCCAACCGGCCACGCGAGGCGCTGACCCGGCTCGAGAATATGGTCGCCATGGCCGGGGTCAAACTGCCGAACGAGGCGGTGCGTGCACAGATCGCGGGCGCCGTCGACATGATCGTACAGGTCAGCCGCATGCGTGACGGCAAGCGGCGCATTACTCATATTACCGAGGTCGTCGGCATGGAAGGCGAAGTGGTGACGACGCAAGACCTGTTCACCT
Source organism: Rhodospirillales bacterium (assembly GCA_965229805.1). Classification (GTDB taxonomy): domain Bacteria; phylum Pseudomonadota; class Alphaproteobacteria; order Rhodospirillales; family Casp-alpha2; genus UBA4479. Next base: position 1,594,818 of record CBDDJO010000001.1, read on the forward strand.
TTCAGTTCGAGGGCGAGGACAAGGACGGCAATCTTTATGGGTCGTTCAACTCGACCGGGCTCCGGCCCGCATTCTCGGACCGTGCCAAGTACTTCGGCCTCGACAAGACCTTGATGGAGGCGATGGCGTGATCGATCTCGCTGTCATCTTCTCTGGCAGCTTGGCGGTCTTGCTGATCGCCGGCTGGCTCACGATGACGGTCCTCGGCAACCAGCGCCGATTACGCGCACGAGTCGAGAAGATCGGCGAGCGCGCCCGCCCGATGAGCGCCGGCGAGTGGCGTGCGCGTCAGCTCAAGCGCAGGACGGAGACATCGTCGCCATTCCTCGAAAGCCTCGCCAACAGGTTGCTGCCGCGCCCGGACATGATCCGGGGCCGGTTGCAGCGCACCGGCAAGAACCTGTCGCTTGGCCGCTATTTCTTGATCTCGTTCGCGATCGGTGCCGTCGGTGCCGCGGTGCCGGCCGTCATCCTGGGTATGCCATGGTATTTCAACGCTGCTACCGCGGCTGTCCTCGGTATCGGCGTGCCGCATCTTCTCGTCGGCGCGATGATCGTGAGAAGGCTGAACAAGTTCACGGTGCTGTTCCCGGACGCCATCGACCTGATGGTGCGCGGGCTGCGCTCCGGGCTGCCGGTCACCGAGACCATCGCCGCCTGCGGTCGCGAGATGAGCGACCCGGTCGGGGCCGAGTTCCGCCGCATTGCCGATGCCGTCCGGCTCGGCCAGACGCTGGAAGACGCGCTCTGGGACGCGGCCCGGCGTCTCGATACGGCGGAGTTCAAGTTCTTCGTGATCAGTCTTTCGGTGCAGAAGGAAACCGGCGGCAATCTCGCCGAGACGCTGGCCAACCTTTCCGACATTCTCAGGTCGCGCAAGCAGATGAAGCTCAAGATCAGGGCGATGTCGTCGGAAGCCAAGGCGAGCGCTGCGATCCTTGGTAGCCTGCCGTTCTTGATGTTCGGGATCATCTATTTCCTGAGTCCGGAATATGAATCCGTGCTGTTCACCGATATCCGCGGCCGCATCATGCTGGGTGCAGCCCTGACGCTGATGACCGGTGGCATCCTGGTGATGCGCAAGATGGTGAGGTTCGAGATATGAACTTCCTCGCCAATCTCGTGCCCGGCTTCGGCGGCGAGGCGGTGGCGGCATTGATGTCCGGGACGGCGGTGTTATTCGTCGTCTACGCGGTTTGGTCGTCGTTCGTGGTCCGTGACCCGATGGCGGCCCGCGCCAAGCTTTTGATGAAGCACCGCGAGAAGTTGCAGGCGGGCCTCGTCGCGCCGCGCCGCAACCGTGCCCGCAAGATGCTGGAAAGCGGCGGCTGGGTCCGTGGCGTGGTCGAAAAACTGAACCTCATGCGTTCCAAGCACGCGGACAAGGTGCAACTCTCACTGGCCCGCGCCGGCTGGCGCTCGCGCGACAACGTGGTGCTCTACCTGTTCGCCAAGACGACGCTGCCGTTCGTGTTCGGCGCGCTGGGTGCGTTCTTCCTGTTTGTCGTGAGGATCGTCGATCTGTCGTTCGAGGTTGCAGCGCTGGCGGCGCTGGGTCTTACGTTGTTCGGCGCCTACTTCCCGGAAATTCTGATCCGGAACGCGCAAACCAAGCGCAAGCAGGCGCTGGTCAAGGGGCTGCCCGATGCGCTCGACCTCCTGGTCATCTGCGCCGAAGCCGGGTTGTCGCTGGACGCGGCGCTGAAGAGGGTCTCGGAAGAGATGGGTCGCGCCGCGCCGGAGATCGCCGATGAGTTTCAGCTGACTGCAATCGAACTCAGCTACCTGCCGGACCGAAACCAGGCGCTGAACAATCTTAACAGGCGCGCCGATATCGCGCCGATCCGGGGTGTCGTCAACACGCTGACCCAGACCGAGAAGTACGGCACGCCGCTTGCCCAGTCGTTGCGTGTGCTCGCCGCCGAGTTCCGGAACGAACGCATGATGAAGGCCGAGGAAAAGGCGGCCAAGCTGCCGGCGACGCTGACCGTGCCGCTGGTCATTTTCATCCTGCCGTCGCTGTTCGTGGTGCTGCTGGGGCCCGCGGTGCTGTCGACCATCGACAACCTGATCAACATGTAGATGCCCCGGCGATGAGAAGGGGGCTCATTGCAACGCGCCGAATATCGCCTTTGTTCTCCGTTCGGGTGGCATCTGCCGGAGCCGGGCATAGAACGCGAGATTGTTCTCGACCTCGGCGGCGCTGAGGTCCTCGAGTCCGGCGCGGCGCGCACCTTCCTCGTTTCCGGACAAACCGTAGACCAGCGCCAGGTTCTGGCGCGTGCGGACGTTGGCATCATCCCGGTCGGCGACCGCTTCGAGCCACGAGACGGCTTCTTCCAGGTCACCGGCGAGCGCAAGGGAAAGCCCGAGGTTGTTCCGGAGCGGCACGCTGTCCGGCGTATGCTCCATGCCGGTGACGTAGCGGCTCTGCGCTTCTCCGTGCCGGCCCAGCAGATCGAGCGCGATGCCGGCGCCGTTGTAACCGCGGTTGTTTTGAGGTTCGATTTCGGCGGCGCGGTCGTAGGCGGCCAGCGCTTCTTCGTAAAGGCCTGCGGAAAGCGCCGTCTCGCCGAAACGATAAAATGGCAGCGCCCAGTCCGCGCGCATGTCGGCGGCGCGTCGGTAAAGCTGCATGGCGTTGGCGAGGTCGCCGGCCTCGCGCGTGGTGTCGCCGACGCGGACCAGTTGCGCCGCGCGACTGTCGATGTTGTCCTGTCTGATTTCTTCCTGTGTCGGGACCTTGCCGCCACAACCGGAAATCGTGACCGCCGCCAATGTCGCGCCGGCGATCATCGCAACCCTCGACGTAGCGGAAATCGCCGCTATGATCGTGGCAAATGAAAATTGGATCGTTCGACTTGTCGTGTTCATATGGCGTCACGCTACAAGGATCACGGACGGCGGGAAAGGGGACTCGTGTCTCACGAATATATTGAACTGACGTTGCTGATCGAACGCCTGCACAGGCGCTTTCTCGACGTCTTGAGGATCGAACTCAAGAGCATCGGCGTGCGCGACATCAACGGCGTGCAGGCGTTGATGCTGACCAACATCGGTGACGGGGAAATCATCATTCGCGATCTGATCGAGCGCGGCTACTATCAGGGTTCGAATGTTTCCTACAATATCAAGAAGCTGACCGATTACGGCTACCTGAGTCAGGAACGTGCGCAGCATGACAAACGCGCCGTCACGGTCAAGCTGACCGAAAAAGGACACAAGGTCGTCGACGGTATCCGCGAGATGGAGGAGAAAAACGGTATCCGTTTTGCCGACACCATCGGCAGCGGTGAGTCCGTCGCCGAGGCCGCGAACATGCTCCGCAAGCTGGAGCGCACCTGGGACGAATACATACGCTACGGAGACTGAGGGCCGCGCCGGTCCTCACGAGGATACCGATCACATGCTGCTGGGATGCATCGCCGACGATTTTACCGGCGCCACCGATCTGGCGAACACGCTGGTCAAGGCTGGCATGAACACGATCCAGAGTATTGGCGTGCCGGCGCCGGGCATGGACATCGGCGAAACCGACGCCGTGGTCATCGCGCTCAAGTCGCGCACCAATCCGGCCGCCGACGCCGTCAACGACTCGCTTGCGGCGCTGGCATGGCTCCGTGAACGCGGTGCCAGACAAATCCTGTTCAAGTATTGCTCGACCTTCGACAGTACCGACGCCGGCAACATCGGCCCGGTGGCGGACGCGTTGCTGGATGCGATGGGCGCCGACTTCACGATCTTCTGTCCGGCGTTTCCGGAGACCGGACGTTCCATCTACAAGGGGTATCTGTTCGTCGGCGACGTGTTGCTGAACGAGTCGGGGATGGAGAACCACCCCCTGAACCCGATGACCGACGCCAATCTGGTCCGTGTGCTGCAGCGTCAGACGGAGAACAAGACCGGTCTCGTCCCGTTGTCGACGGTCCGCGGCGGCGCCGATGCGATCCGCGGGCGATTCGAGGACCTGCGGAGCGAAGGCGTCCGCCACGCTATCGTCGACGCGGTGTTCGACGCCGATCTGATCGAGATCGGTCATGCCTCAAAGCACCTGTCGCTGATCACCGGCGGGTCGGGAATCGCCATGGGGCTGCCGGACAATTTCCGTGCCGATGGATTCCTCGTCGATCAATTCACGCCGGCGCTGCCGCAGATCGTTGGACGGTCCGCGGTGCTTGCCGGAAGTTGTTCGAAGATGACGCGGGCACAGATCGCACACACCCGGCGCAACTGGCCCAGCCACAACATCGATCCGTGGGACATCGCCGCCGGCAAGGATGTCGCCGCGACCGTACTTGAATGGGCAGATGCCGAGGGTGGTCAGTCACCGGTGCTGATCTATTCCTCCGCCGACCCGGACGAAGTCGCCGCCGTGCAGGCCGAGTTCGGCCGCGAGAAGGCGGGCGCGCTGGTCGAGGAAACCATGGGCGAGATCGCGCGCGGCCTGCTTGACCGTGGCGTCAACCGATTGGTGGTCGCGGGGGGCGAGACATCGGGCGCAGTCGTGAAGGCGCTCGACGTGCATGCGCTCCGGATCGGGCCCGAGATCGACCCTGGCGTGCCGTGGACCGAAGCCATCGGCGGTGTGCCGTTGGCGCTGGCGCTCAAGTCCGGTAATTTCGGGGCGGAGGATTTCTTTGAGAAATCGCTGGGGATGCTGCCATGAGCGAGACCCGAACCCGCGATGAGATCGCCAAACTCGCCAAGTCCATCTACGACCGTGGCCTGACCTTCGGCAGTTCCGGCAACATCAGCGTGCGGCTGGAAGACGGTTGGCTGATGACGCCGACGGGATCGTCGATGGGCGAGATCGACCCGGCGCGGATCGCCAAACTCGACAGCGACGGCAACCACGTCTCCGGCGACAAGCCGACCAAGGAAACGTTCCTGCATATCGCCATGTACGAAGAGCGTGCATCCGCAAGCGCCGTCGTGCACCTGCATTCGACCCATTCGGTCGCCGTCAGTTGCCTGGCCGACGTCGATCCGAAGAACGTATTGCCGCCGATCACGGCGTACTATGTGATGAAGATCGGCACGCTGCCGCTGGTGCCGTATTTCGCGCCGGGCGATCTGGATCTGGCCAGGGCGGTTCGGGAAATGGCGTCCGACCATCACGCCGTGTTGCTGGCGAACCACGGCCCCGTGGTCGCCGGCAAGTCGTTGCGCGACGCGGTCTATGCCACCGAGGAACTGGAAGAAACCGCACGCTTGTTCTTGATGCTGAAGGACGCCAAGACCCGATTCCTGACAGATGAACAGGTGTCGGCGCTGAGGGACAGGTTTCCGTCGTGACGGAGAACGCCGCCGACGTCTGCGTGATCGGCGGCGGTTTGCACGGATGTTCCGCCGCGCTGCACCTGGCCATGCGCGGCAAGAGCGTCACGGTGATCGAGCCGCATTACCCGGGACGGTTCGCGTCGGGCGTCAACGCCGGCGGGGTCAGGCGGCTCGGCCGTGATCTTCGGGAAATCCCGCTGGCGGAAGCCTCTCTAGAAATCTGGAACGAGATCGAGTCGCTGGTCGATGACGATTGCGACTTCCACGCCTGCGGCCAACTCAAGATCGCGGAGTCCGACGCGGATATGGCCAAGCTCGAGGCGCGCGCCGCTGAGGTGCGCGGGCTCGGTTACGATCACGAGCAGCCGATCGGCCGCGAGGCGCTCAGGAAGATCGTGCCCGACGTGCATCCGCGCGCCGTCGGTGGGCTTTGGTGCGAAGGCGACGGCGCCGCCGATCCGATGCGCACCACCAGGGCATTCCACGCGAAGGCTCGCGCGCTTGGCGTCCGGGTCCGCTTGGGCGAGCGGGTCACGGGTCTGATTAGGAGCGGTGGCCGGTGGCGGATAGAGACCGATCGGGGCCGCGCCGACGCCGACGTGGTGCTGAATTGCGCCGGCGCATGGGGCGACGTCATCGCCGGTATGATGGGGGACACGGCGCCGCTTGAGACGCATGCGCTGACCATGATGGTGACGGAGCGGGTGCGGCCGTTCCTCTCCCCCGTTTGCGGGTTGGCATCGCGTAAGCTGTCGTTCAAGCAGACCGCCGCCGGCACGCTGCTTATCGGCGGTGCGCATCTGGGCCATGCGGACCGCGATGCCGGTGTCGCCGAGCCCGACCCTTTAAAAATGGCCATATCGGCGGCGACCGTGTCGGACGCCTTCCCGCTGGTCCGGCATGTGCGGGTCGCCAGGGCCTGGGCGGGCCTCGAAGGGGTAACGCCGGACCGCATTCCGGTGATCGGCCCGAGCGCAAACGCCGGGAACGCCTACCACGCGTTCGGTTTTTCCGCGCATGGGTTTCAACTCGCGCCGGTGGTCGGCCGGGTCATGGCGGAACTGATCACGGACGGCAGAACGAATTTACCGATCGCGCCGTTCAGCATTGCACGATTTCCGGGCGATGTTGAGTTGAGCGCTTGACCGAAATCAACACGTCGAATTGGCCTCCGGTATAAATTGAGGATAATAATGGTGTGTAGCCTGCGGCGCCCGAAAGGCGCTACAGTTCAATCTCGGATGGGCCGATATGCCGACTGAACAGGCCGTTGAACCACTGAACGTCGAGGATTTCGAACGCGGGCGCGCACGCCGGTGGTGGATGCTCGCGGCAATCGCATGCGCCGGTTTCATGTTGACGGCTGTGTTCTCATTAAGCGTTCTAGAAACGGTGCGGCAGGCGAAGTATGCCGAAATCGAGAGCCGTGCCGCCGATCTGGCCGGCCGCATCGAGACGGAGTTCAATGTCCAGCTCGCGACGCTCACGGCGTTCCGGGCGTTTCTCAACTCGAAAATCGGCATTTCGCCTCGTGATTTCTCGGCATATGCGCGAAATCTGGAGGGCTCCGATATCGGAACAATCGGCTACGGCTGGGCACCGCTGCGTCGCACCGACGGGAAAGACGGAACCGTCAAACCGATGTTCCCTGTTTCGGTCCAGGAACCGTTCGAGGCGCTGAAAGCTCTCAACGGCGTTGACCTTTTCGAACTGTCATCGGTGCGCGATGCATTGCGGGGCAGCGTCGATTTCAACGAAATTCAGATCAGTGATCCGTTATCCACGGAATCGACGGGTGGTAGAGAAGGCCTCATCCTGGCGATGTTCCCGCTCTATCAATTGAATAAGCCGTATTTCCTCCTCGACCAGCGGCGCGAGAATGTCAGCGGTATTCTTTTTTCGGTGCTCAACCCGGCCATCACCATCGGATATGCGGCAAGATCGAGTTCACTTGCGGATCTGATCGAAGACGGGGTTGCCGGAATCGAGGTCATCGTCCGGACCGGCGGCAAGACGGGGATACCGCTATACAGGACCGACGGTTTCCGGGAGTTGCAGGATGCCGCGGATAATGGCGTCTTTTTCAACACGTCGGTCAGCACCCGCCAATTGCAGATCGCGCAACGCAGCATTCACGTCAACTTCGTGATCGGTTCCACGGGATTGGGCACGGGGCCGTATATTTCGGCGATTTCCGTGCTGGCCATCGGCTTGATCCTGACGATGGTGGTCGTGATCTATGTCTGGTCGAGGGCCAACTATGACGCACGCGTCGGCGCTCTGGTGAGCGAACGGACGAGGGCACTCGAGGCCAGCGAACAACGGCTTCATGACTTGGTCGACGTGTCCGCCGACTGGTTCTGGGAGATGGACAGCGATCTCAGGTTCACGTACCTGTCCCCGCGCTTCGAGCAGGTGACCGGACTTACCCGCGACATGTTTCTCGGCCGCACCAGACTGGAAGCCGCCGGTAACGCCAATTGGAGAATCGAGGACGACTGGCGCGATCACTTGGAGGATCTGGAAAACCGCCGTGCGTTCTCCAACTTTGGTTATACGATTGCCCGTGGTGGTGGCGAGGAGGAGTTCTTCTCGATCAGCGGCAAACCGGTCTTTGACGTAGATGGGGAGTTCATCGGTTACCGCGGCACCGGCCGCGACGTGACCTCCGAGGAAGTCGCCAACCGCCGGGTGCGCGAAAGCGAGGCGCGGCTGCAACGCAACGTCCAACAGCTTGAAGCGTCACGGCAGGACCTCGAGGAAACCACGGCCAAGATGACGGAAATGGCCGAACGTTATGCGGTCGAGAAGGAGCGCGCGGAAACATCCGAACGCTCCAAGTCCGAATTCCTCGCGTCCATGTCGCACGAAATCCGCACGCCGATGACCGGTGTTATGGGATTTGCGGATATGCTGCTCGACAGCTCTTTGGCGCCGGAGGAGCGTGAGAAGGTGATCAAGATCAAGGGTGCAACGCAGTCGCTGCTGACGATCATCAACGATATTCTCGATCTGTCGAAGCTGGACGCGGGCAGGCTCAACATCGAAAATCTCGATTTCAACGTACGCGCTGCGGTCGAGGAAGTTCTGGACCTCGTGCGCGAGCGGGCACGGGTCAAGAAATTGCGGCTCGATTTCAAGTTCCCGGACGACATGGAGGTCGGCATGAACGGCGATCCGACCCGATTCCGGCAGATCCTGATCAACCTCGTCGGCAATGCCGTGAAATTCACCCACAAGGGCGGCGTTAGCGTCCACGCCAGCCAATCGGGCGAGGGCGAGAACCGAACCATCGAGTTCCGGGTTATTGACAGCGGCATCGGCATTTCACCCGAGAACCAGAAAAAATTGTTCACTGATTTTTCGCGGGCAGACGCGTCGATCACCCGTCACTACGAGGGAACCGGGCTCGGTCTTGCGATTTCCAGACGGCTTGTCGAGCTGATGAACGGCAAAATCTGGGTCGAGAGCGAGGAAGGCGCCGGCTCGCAGTTTTGCTTCAGGCTGCCGTTCCGCAAGGCAACCAGTGACGTCACGGATGCGATGCGTCATCATGCTGCCGAGCATTTCGTGACCAGGCGCCGGCTCAGCGTGCTCGTGGCGGAGGATAACAAGCTCAATCAGCGCATCATCGCGGCGACGCTGGGTAAGTTCGGGCATCAGTCGATCATCGTCGAGAACGGCGAGCAGGCGGTTGAGCAGGTCGGCAAGGGGGAGTTCGATTTGATACTGATGGATATCCGCATGCCCGGGATGAGCGGGCCGGAGGCGACCCGCGCGATCCGCGCGCGTCACGATAATGCCGCGGGCATTCCGATCATCGCGCTCACCGCCGACGCGATGGAGGAACATATCCGCGGCTATCTGGAAGCGGGAATGAACGCCTGTGTCACCAAGCCGATCGACCGCGCTCATCTGGTGACGACGATCAACGAAGTGCTGGGCGAAGATGTACACGTGCCGATGACCGAGGCCGAGGAAGCGCGCGCCGGGTACGGGGTCCCGACAGAGGACGAGATCGCGGACGGATCGGCGAACGAAAAGGCGGGTATGATCAGTGTCTCCGACTTTCTCGATCAACTGGACGGCGTGGCCGATGAGATCGAGCGCGGCAAGAAGGCCAAGCCATGAAGATTATGCCCGACGTCATTCACGGCCAGAACCTGCTGGTCGCCAAAACGGGCGATAACGCACGGCAGGTCGCCAAAGCCATGGTCGAACGGCAGATATCGTCGATCCTGGTGCTCGACGACGCGGGGAAATTGATCGGCATCATCACCGAGCGCGATTTCACCCGCTGCTTTGCCGTCGAGGGCGTGGATCCGGAGAGAACCAGCGCCGGCGATATCATGACGACCGAGGTCGAGACCCTGTCGCCCGACGATTCCGCGTTCTCGGCGTTGGAACTGATGGAGTTGCGTGGGTTCCGGCATTTGCCGGTGATCGATGCCGGTGGCAAACCGCTCGGCATCGTGTCAATTCGCGATCTATATGCCGTCGTCACGCGGGAATCGCGTGACGTGCTGGCCAAGACACAGACCTATCTGTTCGATGACCGATACAATCCGGATATGTAGCGCCCCGCGCGCTCGGGCGGGGACGCGATGAGCGGTTCCGGTTTCCCGATCGAATTCATGGACGAGCTGGAGGAGGGAGTGTGCCTGATCGACGCCGAGGACACGATCACCGCCATCAACGAAGCTTGCGCGGCGTCGTTCGGATGCCGGCGCGAGGACGCGGTCGGCGTGCCCCTCACCATTTTCGCGGATATCTCGACGGCCACGGTCTGGGATCTCGGCGATGGCGCCCGGGCCGCGGTCTTCCCGCCCCGGCGCGAGAATTCGGAACTGGAAATGTTCGCCTATACGATCTCGCATGATCTCAAAGAACCGCTGCGCGCCATGAGCGTCTTTGCTACCGCGCTCGCCGAGGATTACGCCGACGAGATCGACGACGAGGGCCGCGAATACATCGGTTACATCACCCAGGGCGCGCAGGCGGCGAACCGAATGGTCGACGACCTGCTGGCGTTCACGCGGATCGGCCGCGGCGGGATCACGAAGGAGACCATCGGTCTCGATGTCATCGTCGACGACGCACTCTCCGCGCTGCGGGAAAAAATCGGATCGACAGGGGCGGTGATTGCCGTCGATGCGCCGCTCGGCGACGCCGCCCTGGACCGGCGCGCCTTCGGTCAGGCGTTTCAGCATTTGCTCGTGAACGCGATTACTCACGTGGCGCCGGGGACCAAGCCGCGCGTCGGTGTTGCCGTCAGCCGGAAGGACGGTTGGCTGACGCTCGCCGTTTCGGATAACGGGGTCGGTATCGCCGAGGATCAGCAGGCGCGGGTATTCGGTATCTTCTCGCGGCTTGGGGGGGAGCACGATGCCGGCAGCGGCATCGGGCTGGCCATCGCGAAGAAAGCGATGCGGCTGCACGGCGGCGACGTCACGCTGGAGTCCGAACCGGGGAAGGGCTCTGTGTTCCGCCTGGTGCTGCCGGAGAATGGCTAGAGCCCTTTCGGAGAAATCCGAGCCAATTCCGTTTCGGCTTTGGCGCAGCGACCCGCCAGGAAGGCCGCGCGGCGCGATCCCGTCGCATCGGGCAAGCGGCCTGACGTAGCGGGCGCCCGCCAAAGCGAAACCCGCATGGGACGGGGGATTTCGGCCCGTCTCGGCGTCGCGAGTCCTCGAATATGCTTAGGCATGTCCTTCGTCCTCGCTCCTGGAGACAAACCGAAATCACCACGTCGGAATGACTCAGATTTCTTCGAAAGGGCTCTAGACCTTCGGACGGCCTTTCTTCAGGTCGTAGTCCCTGATCACGCTGGCGACGCGGATGCGGTAGTCACGGAAGATGCCGCCCCGGCCCTCGGCCTGCGCCTTGCCGTGATCGGCGTTATCGTACCAGTCGTTCATTGCCTGCTCGTCGCGCCAGAACGACAGCGACAGGAACTTACCGGGCTCGGTGACGCTTTCGAAGCGCTCGACGGAAATGAACCCGTCGACCTTCTCGAGCTCTGATTTCAGTGCAGCGGCGCGGTCGAAGTAGTCGTCCGTATGTCCCTCGGCCGGCCAGACTTCGAAAATCGTGACGAACATCGTTACCTCCCCGGGGTCATTTCCCCTTGAAGTCGGGTTTGCGTTTCTCGTTGAAGGCGGCGACGCCTTCAAGGCGGTCCGCGGTGTCGACGACGCGCTGGTAACACGCGATCTCGACGTCGTAGCCGGTCTTGATGTCGGTCGACTGCGACGCGGTGACGGCGGTCTTTGCCTGGCGCACGGCGATCGGCGCGTTGGCGGCGATGGCGGCAGCCGTTTCCAGTGCGTCCGCCATCAGCTTGCCTGGTTCGCAGAGCCGGTTGACGAGTCCCCATTCGAGAGCCTGCGCGGCGTCGAACGGCTTGCCCGACAGGATCGCTTCCTTGGCGCGGCGGACGCCGATGGCGCGCGGCAGGTGCTGGGTGCCGGACGCGCCCGGCATGATGCCGATGGTAACTTCCGTAAAGGCAAAGCGCGCACCGGGCACCGCATAGAGAAAGTCCGTATTGAGTGCAACTTCCAGACCGCCCGCGAAGGCCGCCCCGTTGATGGCGCCGATGACCGGTACTGGGCAGTCCATCATGGCGCGGATCATCTGCTCGAAAAGCGCGTGTTGCTGGCGCCACGCGTCATCGGTCATGCCGTGCCGTTCCTTCAGGTCGGCTCCGGCGCAGAACGCCTTGTCGCCGGCCCCGGTCAGCACCACGACGCGGCATTGCGACGGATCGCGGTAGAGCGACGTCCAGAGCTCAAGCAGTTCCGCGCCGAGCTGCGTGTTGAAGGCGTTCCTGACCTCCGGCCGGTTGAGCGTCACGATCATCACGTGATCGGCCGGCCGGCTGATCTTGAGCATGTCGAAATTCAGGGTCTCTATGTTTGTCACCGTAGCCTCCCGATTTCAGAGTGCGGAAATCAGGCGGCGATTTCCAGTTCCAGATGCTTCCAGACAGATGTGAGCGCCAGGACAAGATCGTTCATGAGTTCGTCCGTGTGCAGCGGCGTCGGCGTGATGCGCAACCGCTCGGTGCCCTTGGGCACGGTCGGATAGTTGATTGGCTGGATGTAGATGCCGTGCTGCTCCAGTAAAAGATCTGTCGCTGCCTTGCAGCGCACCGGATCGCCGACGAACACCGGCACGATGTGGGTCTCGGACGGCATCACCGGCAGGCCGGCCTCGGTGAGCCGCTTTTTCAGCGCCGCCGCGCGCTCCTGGTGCTTGATGCGAAGGTCGTTCGAGGTGCGCACGTGGCGCAGGTTGGCGATCGCCGCGGCGGTCACCGGGGGCGCTACGGAGGTGGTGAAGATGAAGCCGCTGGCGGTCAGCCTGATCGCGTCGATCAGCGTCGCCGACGCGGTGATGTAGCCGCCCATCACGCCGAACGCCTTGGCGAGCGTGCCTTCGATGATGTCGACCCGATGCTGTAACCCGTCCCGCTCTGAAATGCCGCCACCGGTCTCGCCGTAAAGGCCGACCGCGTGCACTTCGTCCAGGTAGGTCATCGCGCCGTACTTTTCGGCGAGATCGCAGAATGCGCCGATGGGGGCGACGTCGCCGTCCATGGAATAGACGCTTTCGAAAACGACCAGCTTGGGCGCGCCTTCAGGTGCGGCGGCCAGTAATTCCTCCAGGTGATCCGGGTCGTTATGGCGGAAGATGCGCTTTTCCGCGCCCGAGCGCCGCACCCCGTCGATCATCGAGGCGTGATTCATGCTGTCGGAGAATATGATGCAGCCGGGCAGCATCTTCGCCACCGTCGAAATCGTCGCGTCGTTGGATACGAAACCCGACGTGAACAGCAGCGCCGCTTCCTTGCCGTGTAGGTCGGCAAGCTCGCTTTCCAATTCGACCAGCAAATGCGTTGTGCCGGAGATATTGCGCGTGCCGCCGGAGCCGACGCCGTAGGTCCGCGCCGCTTCCTGCGCCGCCGTGATGGCGGCCGGGTTCTGGCCCATGCCGAGGTAGTCGTTGGAGCACCAGATCACCACCGGATGTGCCTCGCCGTCGCGGTAATTGACGGCGTGAGGAAAATTGCCGGCTTCGCGCTTCAGGTCCGCGAACACGCGGTAGCGGCCGTCCTCGCGGACGCCGTCGACCACGGCCTGAAAACGCTGCTGATAGTCCATTTTACGAACCCGTTTCGTGAAATCCGAGGGCCGATATTAGAGCCCGGGCGGAGCCGTCGCAAGTGAAGCCGTACAGATTAGGGGCGTTGAATTTCCGGGCTGGCGGAGTAACGTCGTCCCCCAACGGAGGACTAAATGGATTTCGAATTAACAGAAGAACAGCAGATGTTTATGGACGCCGTCGACGGCTTTGCCGAGCGGTATCTGGCCGACGGTGCGCTGGAACGCGCGCACGCCCGTGGTTTCCCCAACGATGTCGCGAAGATGATGGCGGAACAGGGCCTGCTCGGCATCACCATGAAGGAAGAGGATGGCGGTCAGGGCGGCACGCTGACCGACGCGGTGATCGCGATCCAGACGGTCGCCAAGCACTGCCCGCGCAGCGCCGACGTGGTGCAGGCGGGCAACTTCGGCGCCATCCGCGTGCTTGCCGAGTACGGCACCGACGATCAGAAGGCACGATATCTGAAGCCGATCCTGGCGGGCGAAAAGGTGATCTCGGTCGCCATGTCGGAACCGGAAGCGGGCTCGGCGCTGACGGATCTGAAAACGTCTGCCACCGACACACCCGACGGCGGCGTGCACCTGAACGGCACCAAGGTGTTTTCGACGCACAGTCCGGAGGCCGACCTGTTCCTGGTCTACTGTCGCTACGGTCCGGGCGTCGACGGTATTGGCTCGGTATTGGTCGAGCCCGACACTGAGGGCGTCGACCGTGGCCAGCCAGTCATGTACCTGGGCGGCGAGGAATGGTGCCAGCTCTATTTCGAGAACGCCTATATTCCGCCCGAGAACGTGCTTTTGCGCGAAGGCGGCTTCAAACGCCAGATCGCCGGCTTCAACGTCGAACGGCTGGGTAACTCGTCGCGCGCCGTGGCGCTCGGCCGCTATGCCTACGACATGGCCCGCAACCACGCCATGGAGCGCAAGCAATTCGGCCGGCCGCTGTGCGAGTTCCAGGGGCTGCAATGGAAGTTCGCGGAGATGAAGCTGAAGCTGGAATCGGCGCAACTTCTTTTGATGCGTGCCGCGACCAAGGCCGACGCCGGTTTCCCGTCGGCGGACGATACGGCACTCGCCAAGTTGGCCTGCAACCGCGCCGGTCACGAGGTCTCCAGCGAGGCGATGCAGGTCATGGGCGCGGCGGGGTACTCGCAGGACTGCCTGATCGAATATTGCTTCCGCCGGACGCGCGGCTGGATGATCGCCGGCGGCTCGTCGGAAATGATGATGAACCGCATCGCCGAGGGCATCTTCGAACGCCGCTTCTCGCAACGGCCGCCCAAGACGTCATGAGCGATCTCGTCGAAGCCTTATTGACGCCACGCGGTGTGGCGCTTGTCGGTGCGTCCGCGGATCCCACCAAGAACACCGGTCGACCGCAGCGATTTCTGACGTCGCACGGGTACGCGGGCAAAATCCATCCCGTGAACCCGGGCCGGGACGAGGTGCAGGGCCTGCGCGCTTATAAAAGCGTCGCCGACATCGACGGCCCCTGCGATCACGCCTTCATCATGGTGCCGTCGGCGCACGTCGTCGATGCGGTCCGGCAGTGCGGCGAGGTGGGCATCAAGGTCGCCACCATCTATTCCGACGGTTTCGCCGAAACCGGCCCGGAAGGACAGGCGAAACAGGACGAGCTTTTGGCCGTTGCCGCCGAAGCGGGTGTGCGCATCCTGGGACCGAACAGCATGGGCGTGATTTGTCCGGCGAGCCGTCTGACCCTTTCCGTCAACGCGGTGCTGGAAATGGAAAACATTCCCGTCGGGCGCATGGGACTGGTGTCGCAGTCGGGCACCATTCTCGGCACCTTGCTGTCGCGCGGCGCCGCACGCGGCATCGGGTTTTCGCGCATGCTGTCGGTCGGCAACGAGGCCGACGTCGGTGTCGGCGAACTGGTCGACGTGCTGGTCGACGATCCGGAGACGGATGCGATCCTGCTGTTCCTGGAAGCGCTCCGCGACGCGCCGGCATTGGCCAAGGCGGCGCGGCGGGCATTCGAGGCCGGCAAGCCGGTGATGGCCTACAAGCTCGGCCGTTCCCAGGCCGGGCAGGCGGTGGCGCTCTCGCACTCGGGCGCGCTGGCGGGCGAGGACAAGGCCGTCGACGCGTTCTTCAAGGCGAATGGCATCGTCCGCGTCGAGACACTGGAAACCCTGTTCGAGATGCCGCCGCTGCTGATGGGACAGACGCCGCCGCGTGGCAAGCGCGTTGGCGTCATGACGACGACCGGCGGCGGCGCGTCGACGGTGGTGGACCGGCTGGGCGCGGTGGGGCTCGACGTGATCCCGGCGCCGGAGGCGGTGCACGAACGTCTCAAGGATTTAGATCTGAGCATCGGCCGCGGGCCGCTGATCGACCTGACCATGGCGGGCACCCGCGAAGGCGTCTACGGCGCCGCGCTGACGGCGTTGCTTGAAAGCGATGCCTGCGATGCCGTGGTCTGCGTCGTCGGCTCGTCGGCGCAGTTCCATCCCGAACTGGCCGTCGCGCCGATCGTCGAGGTCGGGGGCAAGGCATCCAAAGCCGCCCATAAACCTATAAGTGCCTTCATGGTGCCGCAGGCGGACGCTTCGCTCCGGTTGCTGGCGGACGCGGGGATCGCCGCGTTCCGCACGCCCGAAGCCTGCGCCGACGCCATGCGCGCGTTCTTCGAATGGCGGGCGCCGGTGGGTGACGTTGCTGCGAATGCATCAGCCGAGGGCAAGACGGTAACGCCGAAGGACGAGGCGGAATCGCTGGCGATTTTCGCCGGTCTCGGTGTGCCGGTCGCGCCGCATGCGGTAATCGCGGACACGAACGAGGACCACGGCCTGACTTATCCGCTGGCGGTCAAGGCGTTGTCCGCCGACCTGCCGCACAAGACCGAGGCCGGCGCGGTCAGGCTCGGCGTCGGCTCGGACATGGAACTGGCCGCCGCTCTCGACGAAATCCGGGCGAATGTCGCCAGGGTCAAACCGGACCTCGCGCTTGACCGGTTCCTTGTCGAGGAAATGGTCAAGGGCGTCGGCGAGGTGCTGGTCGGCTTTCGCCTGGATCCGCAGGTGGGGCCGGTGGTTATCCTGTCGCCGGGGGGAGTCCTCGCCGAGGTCTACGGCGACAGCGCCATCCGCATGGCGCCTGTTGCTATGGACGAGGCGCAGGCCATGATCGACGAGGTCAAGGGGCTGGCGCCGCTGCGCGGTTACCGCAACCTGCCGAAGGGGGATCTCGACGCGCTGGCGGGTGCCATCGTCAAAATCTCTTCGCTTGCCGAAATTGAAAATCCGCCCTTGGATGCCGAGATCAATCCAATGATCGTTTGCGGCGAGGGCCAGGGTGTCTTCGCCGTCGATGGCCTCGTCATCGCGGCGGAATAGGGGGTGGACTTGAAACGTGTCGTTATCGTTATCTGCGATGGGTTGCGCGCCGACATGGTGGGCCCCGACTTCACGCCGAACCTGATGCGCATTGCCGAGGCTGGCGTGATCTGCAAAAGCCACGAAGGCGTGTTTCCGTCGACCACGCGCACGACCGCGGCCTCCATCGCCACCGGCTGTCTGCCCGGCACGCACGGATTGCAGGGCAACGCCGTGGCGCTCGATCACGGCGACGGGCTCAAGGTCTATTCCGTCGGCCCGCCGGACTTTCGCGACAAGCTTCATGCCGCCAAGGGCCGGACCCTCAAGGTGCCGACCATGTCCGAGCGCGTGAAGGACGCGGGCGGTGCGGTCATCTATGCCAACGCCTCGCCGGGCGCGGGTATGTTCCTCGACCCGGACGGGTTTGGCCACATGATCCACCGCGACGTCGGCTTCGGGCCCGGCAGGATCACGCTGGAACCGCACGGCGCCGGCCATGACGCGGCGGGCGACGCGGCGCTGGCGCAGCGCTTCATCGACGAGGTGCTGCACGACCGCAAACCGGCGCTCGCGTTGATGTGGATGTGCGAACCGGATCACACGCAGCACTCGGTCGCGCTGGGCTCGCCCGCGCACATCGACGTGGTGCGCGCGGCGGACGCGCAGGCGGGCCGTGTCTTCGATAACATCCGGTCCGATATAGACAGTGGCGAGGTGCTGTTCATGGTCGCCTCCGATCACGGTCATGAGACGATCGCCGAGGTGATTGACCTCGAGGATATTCTGATCGATGCCGGGCTCAAGGACGGGCCCGGTTCGAGCGACGTCGCCATCGCGCCGCAGGGTCTGTCGGCGACGATCTATCTGAGCGATGCCGCCAAAGGCCGCCGTGACGCCATCGTCGATCATCTGCGTACCGACCGGCGCATCGGTGCGGTCCATGCCGGCGAGGCGATGCGCGACCTCGGCCTCGATCCGGATGACGGCATCGACATCGTCGTCGTCGGTGCCGCCAGCGACGACGCCAGCGAGGGCGGCATGCCCGGCACCGGCTATGCGTTTCAGGGGGACCTCAAGATTTCCAACAATGTCGGCTGCGGCCAGCACGGCGGCCTCGGCAGGTACGAGCAGAGCCCGTTCCTGATCTGCGCCGGTCTCGGTTTCGCGGCCGGCGGCACGACCACGGACAGGACGTCGGCCGTCGATATCGCGCCGACGGCGATGCGGCACCTGGGTCTTGCCGAGGACGGCATGGACGGCCGGGCGGTGCAGGGTTGAACGGAGACTCCGACAGTATCGGCAGCGCCGCACCGGGCGGCCCGGGCAATCCCTGGGTCGGCCGTTTGCCGGCGCTGATTTTCTCGCACGTGGTCGGCACCACCAACGTCGTTTCGGTGATGGCGATGGCGCCGGTGATTTCCGCCGACCTCGATCTCAGCGCCGCCGAGTTCGGCGCTTTTGTTTCAGCCTATTACGCGGCGCAGGCGGCAGGTTCGATGCCGGCCGGCGCGATCACCGACCGCTTTGGCGTCGGCCGCACGCTGGTGTTCGCACATATATTAATGTTCGCGGCGGCAACGATGCTGGCGCTCGCGGTGGGGTATTACCAGTGCCTTGGCGCCATGTTCCTGATGGGCTTCGCATACTGCATGACCAACCCGTCGACGGCGCGCGGCGTGCTCGACTGGTTCCCGAGGGAGCGGCGGGGCACGGCGATGGGCCTGAAGCAGGTCGGCGTCCCCATCGGCGGCGTGATCGCGGCGGGCAACGGCGCGCTGGCGGCGTATATACATTGGCAGTCGATCATGTGGGGCGTCGCCGTGTTGATGGTGCTGAACGGAATCTATTGTCTGGTGCTGGTGCGCTACCACGTGCCGCTGCCGCCGGACCAGCGGCGCAGCATCGTCGCCAACCTGGGCGACGTGCTGAAGGACCGGAACTTCAATATCTATGCGATCCTGAATGGGCTTCTGAATGTCGGCCAGACCAACTTCTTCGGCTTTCTGACCCTGTTCCTGACCGGCACCGCCAAGGCCAGCCAGGAACTGGCCGGTTTTGCCATCGGTCTGGCGCAGACGTCCAGCGCGGTGGCGCGGATCGGCTGGGGCGTGGTGTCGGACCGCCATTTCGCCGGCCGGCGCGGCCGCTTGATGGCGTGGATCTGCGGCGTGGCGGCGGTGTTCCTGGCCGCCATGATTTTCGTCGGGCCGGGGCCCGGTCTTTATATCGGTCTCGGACTGGCCATGGCGCTCGGCATCACCATTGCGTCGTTCGCGCCGGTTGCGCAGGCCATCGCCGTTGAGGCAGTGGAGCCGCGCCTCGCCGGGTCCGCCATGGGCGTCAACATGGTCGGCGTGCACCTTGGCGGCATGGCCGGGCCGATCATGTTCGGCTGGGTCGTCGACAACTGGGGCGGTTTCGATGCGGCATGGCTGCTGACGGCGGGGATCGTCGCCGCCGGGCTGATGCTGCTGGTGTTCGCGTTCAAGGAGGGTCAGCCGGATGAACGCTGATCCCGCCGGTCCGGCACCCGAACCGGGGACGCCGCCCCAGGCGCTACCCTTGCCGCCCGGATTCAACCCGTGGCGCGTGCGTATTTTCCTGCTGGGCCTCGTCCATACCGTGGGGACGTCTTGTTATCTCTCGATCATGGCCATGGGCCCGGTGATCCGCGAGGACCTGGACATCACTGCCGCCGAGTTCGGGTTGTTCATGTCGGTGGTGTTCGGCGCGCAGCTTCTGTCGGCCTTGCCGTCGGGCGCGATCACCGACCGCATGGGCGTCGGCTGGACCCTGTTCGGCGCGATGCTGATGATGTCGGCGGGCACGCTGTGGTTCGCGCTCGCGCCCTCGTTCGGCCCGGCGCTGGCGGCGGCGTTCCTGACCGGGCTCGGCTATTCCTTCGTCAACCCGGCGACGGCCAAGGGGGTGATGCGCTGGTTCCCGCCGGCGTGGACCGGCACCGCCATGGGCCTCAAGCAACTGGGCGTGCCGCTGGGCGGCGTGATCGGCGCCGGCGGCGGCGTGCTGGCGGCCTATATGGACTGGCGCAGCGTGCTGTGGATCGCCGTCGGTCTGACGTTCGTCACCGCGCTGGCGTGGCTGCCGCTGACCCGCAAACCGCATTCGGGGGCGGGTGCGTTCAAGCGCATGATCAGCGACCTCAAGACCGTGATTACCAACCGCAACATGAACGTGATCTGCATTTCGGCGATCATGTACAACACCGGCCAATCGAGCCTGTTTACCTATATGGCGCTGTTCCTCAAGGACGCGGCGCAGGCGAGCCAGCCCGTCGCCGCGCTCGGCGTTGCCTTCGCCCAGGGCGCGAGCGCCATCGGCCGGGTCGGCTTTCCGTATATCTCGGACGTGTTCCTGAAAGGGCGGCGTAAGGGCATCACGGTCGCCATCGTCTCGTCGAGCCTCGTCGTCTGCGCGGCGACGATAATGGTCGGCCCGGCGTGGCCGTACTGGAGCCTGATGGCGATGGCCGCCGTCATGGGGCTTGCCATGGCGTCCTACGCGGCGCTGGTGCTGTCGATGACGGCCGAGACGGTGCCGTCCGAAATGGTCGGCTCCGGCATCGGCTACAACGCCGTCGCGTGGTCGATCGGCGGCGTCGCCGGGCCGCCGCTGTTCGGCCTGATCCTCGACCTCACCGGCAATACCTACGGCTACGCGTGGACGGTCATCGGTGCGGTGATGTTCCTCGGCGCCATGTTCATGGCGTGGCAGTTCCGGGAGGGGAAGTAGGGGAAGCAGCTTTTCAGCCTGCACCTGTCATTCCGGCGAAGGCCGGAATCCAGAACAGCCAGTTGTTGATTACGACGAACGGCTTGAGCAGCGCCTCTGGGCCCCGGCCTGCGTCGGGGTGACGAGATATAGCGGGCGCAAGGCAAGGTGCCGGGGAATGGTCCCTACTGCAACAAATCGACCTTGACGATGGACTTGTCTTCGATCAGGTCCTTGGTCGCGGCGTCGTAAGCCTTGTAATGGGCGAATTCCCGGTGCGCATCGAGGCTCGCGGCTTCGGTATAGACCTCGAAGAAATGGATCGTGTTCGTGTCGTCCTGGTTCTGCATGACGCGGAACATGTGGCAGTTGGGTTCGTCGCGGACGGCGGCGGTGGCGTTGACGTGCGCGTGGGACAGGAATTCGTCGACCTTGCCGTCCTTGATCTTGACGGTGACGAAAATGGCGAACTTGCTCACAGGGGACCTCCTCGGGTGTTGTTGGTTTTTAGCAGCCTCTAATGTAATGACGATGGACCCCCTGCCCAAGACTTCGTAAAGTCCGCGCAGTAAAAAAATAAAAATCCTACCTGGGGAGCCATTCCATGACAGACCAAGACATCGTCCGGTGTGCAGACATATGCGACGACAACCCCGAAGCGCAGATCGTCGAATTGATGTTCAACGACTACGCCGGGCGGCCTTGCTTTCACGGCGAGGCGGTGACGTTTTCGACCTACGAGGACAACAAGGGAATCCTCGACATCATCCGCCGCGGCGGTAAGGGCAAGGTGCTGGTCGTCGACGGCCGCGGCTCGATGCGGCGCGCGCTGTGCGGCGGCAACATCGGCCTCGAGGCCTGTAAGCAGGGCTGGGAAGGCCTGATCTTCAACGGCGCCATCCGCGACGTGCACGAGTTCGCCGAACTCGACTTCGGCACCAAGGCGTTGAGGTGCACGGCGATGCGCCCGCGCACCGACGGCATCGGCAAGGCCGACGTGCCGCTCCGCTTCGGCGGCGCGGCGATCAATCCGGGTGACTATATATATGCCGACCTGGACGCGGTGATCGTCTGCAAGAAGCAGGTTCACGAATAAACGACACCGAACGAGAAAACACCAACCAAGAAGACTTAAGGGAAGAAACAACGATGGCTGATGGTCAGAATTCGGCGGGAGACGTCGAAAGCCTTTATCCCGTGCTCCACAAGTTCGTGCCGGCGGCGCGTGCGACACTCGACGACGGCGCGTGGGACTACCTGGTCGGCGGCGCCGAAACCGAAACCACGCAGAAGCGCAACCGCATGTCGCTGGACCGGCTCGCGTTCCGCCCGCGCGTGATGCGTGACGTCCGCAGTTTCTCGACATCATGTTCGTTCCTTGGCCGCGACCTGAACCTGCCGGTGATTCTGGCGCCGATCGGGTCGCTACAGCAGTTTCATGAAAGCGGCGGCGCCGGCGTGTCGCAGGCGGCCGGCGAGTTCGGCGCGATCCACATGCTGAGTTCGGTCTGCAAGCCGGGCCTGGAGGCGGTCGCAGACGCCGCCCCCGACGCGGCGCGCATCTTCCAGCTTTACGTGCGAGGCGATGCCGATTGGGTCGACGATCACATCGACCGCGCCATCGCGCACGGCTACATGGCGTTCTGCTTTACCATCGATCTTGACTACTATGGGCGCCGCGAACGCGACAAGGCGAAGGGCTTTCTGTCGGCCGCGCGCCAGACCCAGGCGGTCGGCGAGGAATACCAGCGCTCGTTCAACTGGGACGATTTCAAGCGCATCCGCGACAAGTACGACATCCCGCTGATCCTCAAGGGCATTGCGACGGCGGAGGACGCCGAGATCGCCGTCAAGGAAGGCTGTGACGCGATCTACGTCTCCAACCACGGCGGCCGTCAGCTCGACCACGGGCGTGGCGGCGCGGCGGTGCTGCCGGAAGTGGTTCAGGCCGTCGACGGCCGCGCGCGGGTCATTCTGGATGGCGGCATCATGCGCGGTTCGGATATCGTCAAGGCGGTGGCGCTCGGCGCCGACGCGGTCGGCATCGGCCGGCTGCAGGGCCTGGCGCTCGCCGCCGCCGGCCCGGAAGGCGTCGTGCACATGCTGAACCTTCTGCAGGACGAAGTGCGTTCGGTCATCGGCAACCTGGGGCTGACCGGGTTCGACCAGTTGACGCCCGAGCACCTTTACATGGAACCCGACGTCGTCAACCCGCCGCACAAGCTGTCGGCGTTTCCGCTATTGGACGAGGGGTACTAGCATCCCCTCACCCAACCTCTCCCCCTGGAAGGAGGAGAGGGATGAGTGAGCGGCTTGTATCGTCAGAGTCTCTCCCCCGTGACGGGGGAGAGGGCAGGTGACGGGGATCAGCACTTCTCGCGGATGTAATCGTAGATGCGCGAGATATCGCTTTCCGGCTTGAGTGCATCGCAGCCGTTCCAGAGCGCGGCGACGACCGATGCCACCGTCAACGGCGTGCCCGCCGCCTTGGCTTCCTTGATGAACAGGTTCATGTCCTTGGACTGCAGCTTGGTTGCGAAACCGCAGTCGTAGGTTTCGGTCAGGATGCGATTCGGGAACTTGTCCATGGTCGCCGTGTTGCGGCCGGTCGAGACGTTGACCGCGTCGAGGATCGTCTTCATTTCGACGCCCTGCGACATGCCGTAGGCGATCGCTTCCGAGGATGCCGCGAACGCTGTGGCGGACAGGAAGTTGTTGAGGATCTTCACGGCCTGACCGTGACCGGGATTCTCGCCGCAGTGAACGACGTTGCCGGTGAAGCTCTCGAACACGCCCATGTGATCGTCGAGGACCGATTTCGGCCCTCCGCACATGATGGTGATAGTGCCGGCGGCGGCGCCCGCCTGGCCGCCCGACACTGGCGCGTCGATATAGGTTACGCCGGCACCCTTGAGGATGTCGCCGGCCTCGCGCGCCGCTTCCGGTCCGATGGTGGAAAGATCGACGATCACGGTCGCCTTGCGGCCGTCGTATTCGGCGATCTCCTTGGCCAGTGCGATCGAAATCGGCCCGTCGGGAACCGACAGGAACACCGTGTCCGCGCTCGACAGCACGTCGCCCAGCGAGTTCGCCAGCTTGGCGCCTTCGGGCGCACGCTCGGCGGTGCCGGCCTTGTCGTAGACGATGGTCTCGATGCCGCTTTTGGCGGTGATGTTGGCGGCCATGGGGCCACCCATCTGGCCCAGACCGACGAAGCCGATGACTTTAGGTGCGGACATTCTTATTTCCCTTCGTCCATGTTGGAGACGTCGATGCCGAGATCGGCGTTGACCTCGCGCGCGAGGCGGAACGCCTCGATGCCGGCCGGGATGCCGCAATAGACGGCGATCTGGATCAGGATTTCGCGCAGGTCCTCGTGCGAGAGCCCGTTGGTAATGGCGCCGCGGTAGTGCAGCTTGAACTCGTTCGATTTACCGAGCCCGGCGAGCATGCCGAGGTTGAGAATCGAGCGGTCGCGTTTGGAAAGAACGCCACGCCCCCAGGTGCCACCCCAGCAGTATTCGGTGACCATCTCCTGGAAGTCGCGGTTAAAGTCGTCAGCCTTGGCGAGAGACGCCTCGACGTACTCCTCGCCCAGCACTTCCTTGCGGCATTTTAGCCCGCGTTCGAATTGTTCGGATGCCATTAATGACTCTCCCTAAGTTTTTTGTGTCTTGATTTCGCCGGCGAACGGCGCGATGTGAGGCGCAACTATGCAAACCGTATCGCGGCTCGGCAAGGACGAGATGATTCCGGGCCCGGAAACTCAACGAAAACACGGCGTGGTTCCTCGAATTTCAAATCAATTGAACCACATACAGGTTGCATTCATGAGGCATTTCTAATTTAAAAATGCAGGATAATTCTAATAAAAAAACGGGATTGCGTTATGAATTGACACCTATCGTGCGCGACACTACGTTTGATCGTAACAATAATAACCAATGGCTAAACTAGGGAGGAAACGTGGCCCTTCTGGAAATCAAGGATCTCCAGACCCAGTTCTTTACGTCAGCTGGGACTGTGAAAGCTGTCGACGGTGTTTCGTACACGGTCGAAGAAGGTGAAACCGTCGCCGTTGTCGGTGAGTCGGGTTCGGGAAAATCCGTCACCGCGATGAGCATCATGCGGCTGATTCCATGGCCGCCGGGCAAGATTGTCGGCGGCTCCATCAATTTCGACGGCAAGGATTTGCTGGCGCTTTCGGACGATGAAATGCGCTCGATCCGAGGCCGTGACATCGGCATGATCTTTCAGGAGCCGATGACGTCCCTCAACCCGGTTCTGACGATCGGCATGCAGTTGACCGAGCCGATGATCGCGCACCTCGGCATGTCCGAGGAAGACGCAATGGCGAAGGCCAAGAAGCTGCTCGACATGGTCGGCATTTCCGAACCTGACCGGCGTCTGGCGCAGTATCCGCACCACCTGTCGGGCGGCATGCGGCAGCGCGTCGTGATCGCCATGGCGCTGGCCTGCGATCCGAAGCTGATCATCGCCGACGAACCGACGACCGCGCTCGACGTGACGATCCAGGCACAGATCCTGGAGCTCATGAAGAACCTGACCCGCGAACTGGGCGTGGCGATGATCATCATCACGCACAACCTCGGCGTGGTCGCGCGTTACGCCGACCGGGTCAACGTCATGTATGCCGGCCGCATCATCGAATCCGGCATTGCCAGCGACATCTATCACCGGCCGCGCCATCCCTATACGCTGGCGCTGTTGAAGTCGGTGCCGCGCATGGACCGTCAGCGCGACGCCAAGCTGGATCCAGTCGACGGCCAGCCCCCCGATCTGACACGGCTCGACGATGGCTGTTCTTTCCGGCCGCGCTGCCGGTTCGCACAGGATCACTGCGCCAAAAGTTTCCCGGCGTTGGAGGAGATCGCTCCCGGCCATACCTCAGCCTGCTTTGAAAAAGAAAATCTGGATAAAGAAGTGAAGGAAGTTGTGGGATGAACGACGTTGCGAGCGAGAAGCGGAAAACCCGCACAGGAAGCTCCGAAGGTTTCGACGAAGTACTGGTCGACGTCAAAGATCTGAAAATGTACTTCCCGGTGACGGAGGGCGTGTTCGTTCCGCGTGTCGTCGCCCATGTGAAAGCGGTCGACGGTGTCAGCTTTCAGATTTTCAAAGGCGAGACACTCGGTGTCGTCGGTGAGTCCGGTTGCGGCAAGACGACGACCGGTCGCTGCATTCTGCAGCTCGAGAAGCCGACCGCCGGCGAGATCATTTTCTACGGCGACGATATCACGAAGTACGATTCGAAGCGGATGATCGACGTCCGCAAGAAGATCCAGGTGATCTTCCAGGACCCGTACAGTTCGTTGAACCCGCGTATGAAGGTCGGCGACATCCTGATGGAGCCGATGAAGGTTCACAACATCATCGACGATGAGGCCGAGCGTCAGAAGCGGGCCAGGTACCTGCTGAACGTCTGCGGTCTCGCGTCGGCATTCGCCGACCGCTATCCGCACGAGATGTCGGGCGGTCAGCGCCAGCGTGTCGGGATCGCCCGCGCGCTCGCCATGGATCCCGAGTTCATTATCTGCGACGAGGCGGTGTCGGCGCTCGACGTGTCGATCCAGGCCCAAGTCATCAATCTGCTCGAAGACCTGCGCGACGAATTCGATCTGACGTACCTGTTTATCTCGCACGATCTTTCCGTCGTCCGGCACATCTGCCACAGGGTCGCCGTGATGTATCTCGGCAATCTGGTCGAACTGGCGGATGGCGATGAACTGTTCGAGAACCCGATGCATCCGTACACCAAGCTCTTGCTCAACGCGGTGCCGATTCCGGATCCCGACATCGAGAAAGGCCGCGCGCATGAGATCATCAAGGGCGAGATTCCAAGCCCGATCAATCCGCCGCCGGGTTGTGTTTTCCACCCGCGGTGCCCGATCGCGGTGGACAACTGTAAACAGGAAATTCCGCAACTGCGGGAAGTGAAACCGGGCCACTGGGTGGCCTGTACAGAGGTGTGACCACGCCGAGGGCATGGCGTGACACATGACGAGGGGTAATCCCGTCAATTCTTCATTTCAGGGAAGGAGACTTCAAATGCTCAAACAAACTGGGAGACTAGCTCTCGCTGCTGCGGTAGGCCTCGGCCTTGCTGCAGGTGCGGGCGCAGCGAAGGCTCAGACACCCAAATCGGGTGGTATTCTGAACTTCGTGGTCGGCTCCAAGATTCCGTCGTTCGACGGTCACCAGGAGACGACTTTTGGTATGATTCACCCGATCCGGCCGTTCTACAGCCTGCTGATCCGCGTGAATCCGGCTAACCCGTCCGATCCGACGGATTTCGAATGCGATCTTTGCGAAGGTGACGTTCCGGAAGCTACGGAAGGTGGGACCAAGTACACCTTCAAACTTCGCAAAGGCGTCAAGTTCCACGACGGTACGCCGCTGACGTCGGCTGACGTCAAGGCGACCATGGACAAGATCGTTTTCCCGCCGGAAGGTGTACCTTCCGCGCGTAAGGCGTTCTTCCGCGCCGTGGAATCCATCACCACGCCGGACGATCATACGGTTGTTTTCAAGCTGAAGTTCCCGACGGCCGCGTTCATTCCGGCGCTCGCCACTCCGTTCAACTTCGTCTATGCGAAGAAGGACCTGGATGAACACGGTTACGAATGGCACAAAGCCAACGTTAACGGTACCGGTCCGTTCAAGTTCGTCCAACACCAGCCAGGCGCATTTGTCGAAGGCGCGAAGTATCAGGACTATCACCTTGAAGGGCGTCCGTACCTCGATGGCTTCAAGGCCATTGCGGCACCGAAGATGGCTGTCCGTCTTCAGGCCATTCGCGGCGACCGTGCCTCCATCGAGTTCCGCGGCTTCCCGCCGAAAGCTCGTGACGACCTGGTCAAAGCGCTCGGTGACAAAATCACCGTTCAGGAAAGCGACTGGAACTGTGTTCTCCTCGCGACCCCGAACCAGGAGCGCAAGCCGTTCGATGACGCTCGCGTACGTCAGGCCCTGACCCTCGGTATCGATCGTTGGGGCGGGTCCAAGTACCTGTCGCAGATCGCCATCGTTAAGACGGTCGGCGGTGTGATCTTCCCGAACCACCCGCTTGCGGCGAATAAGGAAGAACTGCTCAAGCTGAAGGGCTACGGTGAGGATATCGAAGCCTCGCGCGCCGAAGCCAAGAAGCTTCTCGCCGATGCCGGTCATTCCGGGCTGTCGGTCGACTTCTCGAACCGTGGCGTCGACCAGCCGTACAAGGTTGTCGGCACGTGGCTCGTGGATCAGTGGCGCAAGATTGGTCTCGATACCAAGCAGCGCGTCCAGCCGTCCGGTCCGTTCTACGACTCGCTTCGTAAGAAGAAGGACTTCGACGTCTCGATCGACTTTAACTGCCAGTCCGTGATCAACCCGATCGCCGACATGACCAAGTTCCTTGGTTCGGCAGGTAACAACTACGGCAGCTTCGAAGATCCCGAACTGGAAGCGATCTACGCCAAGATCGAAAAGGAGAATGATAAAGACACTCTCCGTTCACTGGTTCGTGACTACGAAACCCGTGCGCTCAGCGACGAAGCGAGCGGTATCGTCACCCTGTGGTGGTACAAGATCAATCCGCACCGTTCCTACGTGAAGGGGTGGAAGATCGCACCGTCGCACTACTTGGCTCAGCACCTGGATCAAATCTGGCTGGACAAGTAATCGCGTAAGCGAACTATCGGACCCGCCCGCCGCGCAAGCGGCGGGCGGGTAACCGATCAACAACAATAATTTAACTTTGGGAAATACGGTTGGGCACTTATGTCTAAGTATATTCTAAAACGCGTGCTCCTGATGATTCCGACGCTGATCGGTGCCGGGATTCTCGTGTTCTTCCTGATGCGGCTGATTCCGGGCGACGTGTGTGAACTCAGGTTCGCCGGCACCGGCCTTTACGTCGACCAGGAACAGATCGACATTTGCCGCAAGGATTTGGGCATCGACCGGCCGATGATGGTTCAGTTCGCCGACTTTATGTGGGGGTTCTTCACCTTCGACTACGGTAAGTCGATGTGGACCGGCAAGCCGATCATCGAGGAAATCGGTCTGCGCTTCGAACTCTCGCTGCAGGTCGCGATCATGGCCACATTCGTGGCGACCGTGATCGCCATTCCGCTGGGCGCGATTTCCGCGATCAAACAGGATACATGGCTCGATTATGCGGTCCGTGCCTTCTCCATCGCCGGTATCGCCATTCCATCGTTCTGGCTCGGCATCATGATTATTCTGGGCCTGCTGATCATCACGCAGCAGATGACCGGCATACCGTGGATGCCACCGATCGAATACAAGCCGATCTGGGAAGATCCGGTACATAACATTTCGCAGTTGATCTGGCCCGCGGTGGCGACCGGTTACCGGTATTCCGCCGTGGCTACCCGCATGACGCGCTCTGCACTTTTGGAAGTACTCCGCGAGGACTACATCCGGACGGCACGCGCCAAGGGTCTTGTCGAGAAGGTTGTCATCAACCGGCATGCGCTTAAGAACTCCATGCTGCCGGTCGTGACGATCATCGGTATCGAGTTCGCGTTCCTCATGGGCGGGCTGGTCGTGACCGAGCAGGTGTTCAACCTGAACGGCCTCGGCAAGCTGTTCGTGGAAAGCGTGACCAACCACGACTACGCCATGACGCAGTCGCTGGTGATGCTGGTGGTGCTGGTCTTCGTCGTCACCAACTTCGTTATCGACCTGGCCTACGCGTGGCTCGACCCGCGTATTCGCTACAGTTAAGGGTAAAAGAAAATGGCCACAGTTAGTGAATCAGCTCTTGAAGCCCAGATCGAGGATCTTGAGGACAAGACGCCACTCTGGCAGAAGGCGAAAAAGATGGCGCGCAAGCAGCCGGTCGGTGTGGCCGGTCTCGCCGTCGTCATCCTGATGATATTCGCGGCGATCTTTGCGCCGTGGCTGACGCCTTACCATCCGGAGTACAATGACTTCGCCGCCATGCTGACTCCGCCGGGCACGGATTACATCCTGGGGACCGATCAGTTCGGACGTGACATCTTCACACGTATCCTCTACGGCGCGCGGACGGCGCTGTTCGTCGGTTTTGCCGCGGCGACCGTCGGTGCCGTGGTCGGACTGGTGCTGGGTGTTGCGTCGGCCTATTTCGGCGGCGCCTTCGACCTGATCTTCCAGCGTATCATGGATGTCTTCATGGCGTTCCCGTTGATCATTCTGGCGCTGGCCGTCGTCGCCACGCTGGGCACCGGCACGCAGAACGTGATCATCGCCATCACCATCCCGTTCATACCGCAATGTGCGCGGGTGGTGCGCTCCAACGCGCTGGCTATCCGCGAAATTCCGTATGTCGACGCCGCTCGTGCGCTCGGCTTCGGTCATGCACGGATCATCCTGCGTCACATGGCGCCGAACGTGATGGCGCCATTCCTGATCCTGTTCACCGCGTTCGTCGGGCAGGCGATCCTGCTCGAAGCGTCGCTGTCGTATCTCGGCATGGGCGTGCAGGAGCCGACACCGGCCTGGGGCCTGATGCTGCAGGGCGGTGCCGAGGAATACGCGGAAAGCGCACCATGGGTCGCGATCTGGCCCGGTGTCGCCATCTCGCTCGCCGTGTTCGGGTTCAACCTGTTCGGTGATGCGGTCCGCGACACGCTGGATCCGAGACTGCGTTCTCGCTGATCCGGACAATATGAACTTTGGGGGGCACCTTGTTCGCAGGGTGCCCCTTTTCATTCGGGGTATAGACTGACATGAGCAAACGCATCGCCATCCTGGCCTTCATGCTGGAAAGCAATAACTTCTCGCCCGCCACGACCGAGGCGGATTACCGCAAGCGCTGCTACCTGCAGGGCGACGAGATCACGACCGAGCTCGAAAAGCCGGCGCCCAAATTGCCGTCCGAGATTGTCGGTTTCGCGGCTGAGATGAACCGCCTGCATCCCGACTGGGAGCTGGTGCCGATCGTCGCCGCCGACGCCGAGCCGGGCGGGTCCATCGACCAGGATTTCTTCATGTCGACCCTGAAGCTGATGGAGGGATACCTTCGCGCCGCCGGCGATCTCGACGGCGTCTACGTGGTTAGCCACGGCGCCATGCGCGCGACCGGCGAGTTTGATCCGGACGCGCGTATCTACGAAATGGTGCGCGATGTGGTCGGCAACGATGTGCCGCTGCTTGCGACGCTCGACCTGCACGCCAATGTTTCCAGTCCGATGGCGGCGCTGACCGACGTTTTGGTCGCGTACCTCACCAATCCGCACGTCGACCAGCGCGAGCGCGCAGCCGAGGCCGCGCTCATCATGGCCGAGATGTGGGACGGCATGACCCCACACCAGCACTTCATCAAGGTCCCGATCGCCGCGCCGACGGTGACGCTCCTGACCGCCGAAGGGCCTTATGCCGACCTGATAAATTACGGTCAGACCAAGGTCGGCGACGACATCCTCAATGTTTCGGTTTGCGCCGGGTTCATCTATTCCGACAGTCCAAAATGCGGCATGTCGGTGATTGTCACGTCCCGCAACGACCCAGGCCCGGCCAAGGTGCTCGCCGAAGACATCGCGAACCGCGCCTGGGCCGATCGCGAACGCTTCAAGAAGGACCTGACGCCGCTCGCCCGCGCTACCGAGCTGGCCGCGGAGCTGGGCCGCGATCCGACGCTTCCGGCCTGCATCATGGCCGACGTTGCCGATAACCCGGGCGGCGGCGGCTCCGGCTGCACCACGTTCATCGCGAAAGCCTTCACCGATGCCGGGATTGAGAGGGCGTTCATCGGCCTGCTGATCGATCCGGCTGTGGCCGCCGCCGCGCACAAGGCCGGCGAGGGGAAAAGCCTTTCGGTCACCTTCAACGAACAGCCGCGCACCGAATTCGACGAACCGCTGTCGCTCAATGTGACGGTCGAGAAGTTGACCGACGGGTCGTTCGTCGGTCGGCGCGGGCTGCTTAAGGGGCGTGCCATCGAGCTGGGGCCGACCGCCCTTCTCAAATGCGGTGGTGTGCGGATCGGCGTCGCATCGAACCGTAAGCAGTGCGCCGATCCGATGATGATCGAACAATTCGGCCTCGATATCCGCGACTTGCGAGCGGTCGTCGTCAAGTCGCGCGGCCATTTCCGCGCCGGCTTCGACGAGTTCTTCCCGCCCGAACGCGTTTACGAGATCGACTGTCCGGGGCTGACTTCGCCGGTACTTGGAAACTTTAATTGGCGCGATCTGGTGCGCCCGGTGTATCCTCTCGACGAGGAGGCAACATGGACGTGCCCCGGATAACCATCATACTGACCGCTGCCGTCCTGGCTGCGTTTCCCGCGGCGGTTTCGGCTACCGAGCGGGGGGCATCGCCGCAGAGCACCAAGCCCATTGATCGCGGCTACGGCCAGCATGAAGCTTGCTTCGGCGACAAGTACGAGCGCGAAAGCGACCTCAAGACTGGCAACGAAGACGAGGTCATGAAGATCCTCAAACAGATGCTGGGACCGGGAAGTTGAGCGCCCGTATCCTTCGAGACGGCCTGACGGCCTCCTCAGGATGAGGCTCTATAAATTCTCCTCATACTGAGGAGCGAGCAGCGCGAGCGTCTCGAAGTATGAACGTCTTGCCTTACGCACCTCCCAGATAGATTCCGCCATCGACGTGCATGCACTGCCCGGTGATGTAGGCGCCGTCCGGGCCGCACAGGTGCCGGACCATCGCCGCGATCTCGCGGGTCGTGCCCATGCGCCCAATCGGCCGCCCGGCCCCCGAGTTCGAGCGTTGGCCCGCCGCCGCGCCCCGGACCGTGTCGATGTGGCCGGGCGCCACCATGTTGGCGGTCACGCCTCGGTCGCCGAATTCCATGGCGATGGAGCGAGTGAGCGACAACAGTCCCATCTTCGCCGCGCCGACGTGGGCGCGGCCGACGTTGCCGGTGTGCGCGCTGGTGCCGCCAAGGGTGACGATGCGTCCGTATCCGTTTTCAAGCATATGCGGCAGCGCCGCCCGGGCGAGCACGAACGGCGCTTCCAGATCCATGGTCATGACCTCGCGCCATTCTTCCAGCGGGATGTCGACGATGGAATTCTGGCGCCGGATACCGGCATTGAGGACCAGGATATCGAGGCGTCCGTAAGCATCGACCGCCGCCCGGATCAGCCCCTCGGCGGCGTCCGGGCCGGCGATGTCGGCCATGTGCACGACGGCGGTGCCACCATCGGCCTCAATCTCGGCAGCGACCGCCTCGGCGGCGGCCCTGTCCGTCTTGCCGTTGATGACGAGGTTGGCGCCATCGGCGGCGAGCGTCAGCGCGATCTCGCGTCCGATGTTCTTGGCCGCCCCGGTGACAAGCGCGGCCTGTCCCGATAGCCGTTTTTCCGCCATCAGCTCCCGCCCAGGTACATGCCGCCGTTGACGTGCATGATCTGGCCGTTCACGTAGGCGCTTTCCGGCAGGCACAGGTAGTGCACCATGGATGCCACCTCGTCGACCGTGCCCATGCGTTCGACCGGGGCCTTGACCGGGCGGTTCGGGAGCGCGCCGGCCGATGCCGGGCGCACCGTGTCGATGAATCCGGGCGAAACGCTGTTGGCGGTGATGCCGTCCTTGGCGAACTCGACCGCGAGGCCGCGCGTGAAGCCAGAAATGCCGGCTTTGGAGACCAAGTTGTGGACCCGGGTCGGCGTGCCGACGTGCCACGATACACCGCCGATGGTGACGATCCGGCCCCAGCTCTTTTCCTGCATCAGCGGAATGCAGGCCTGCGCCAGGTGGAACGTGCCGTCGATGGAGATATCGACAACATCGTGAAACTGCTCGAACGTCATTTCCAGGAACGGTACCTGGCCGCGCGACGATGCGTTGACGACCAGGATATCGACCCCGCCGAGCTCGTCCTTGGCGCGCTTGGCCATGTCCTTGACGGCGTCGGCGTCCGCGACGTTGGCCATGCAGCCGATGGCCTTTCGGCCCTTGTCCTGGATTTCCTTGACGACGCTGTCGACCGCGTCCTTGTCCGAGACCCCGTTGACGACGATGTCGGCGCCGTCGTCGGCCAGGTGGTGTGCGATGGCCCGGCCGATGTTGCGGGCCGAGCCGGTGACGAGCGCGACCTTGCCCGCGAGTTTCTGTTCGCTCATGTGTTCTTCCCCTTATTCGCCGGTGAAGTCCGGCTTCTGTTTATCGACGAAGGCGGTGACGCCTTTCCTGAAATCCTTGCTCATGGCGCAATTGACGAAGCTCTCGGTTTCGAGGCCCAGTTGCGTGTCCATGTCGTTGTCTGAGCTTTCGAGCAGCAACTTCTTGGTCTTGCCATACGCATATGTCGGGCCGGCGGCGAGACGCTTGGCCAGCTTGTCGACCTCGGCTTCGAAGTCCGCCTCCGCCACGACGCGGTTGATCAGGCCCCATTCCAGCGCCTGTTCCGGGCCGAAGCGGTCGCCCAGCAACGCGATTTCCATGGCGCGCTTCATGCCCAGCGTGCGCGGCAGGTGCCAGGTCGAACCGCCGTCCGGGCTGGTGCCGAGGTGGCAATAGGCGAGAGTGAAGATGCCGCCCTCGCGCGCGATCACAAGATCGCAGCCGAGCATCAGGCTGAACCCGGCGCCGGCGACGGCGCCCTTGACCGCGCCGACGACCGGCATCGGCAGGTTGTACATGTTGTCGACCACATAATGGATGCGCCCGAGGATCGAATTGAACCATTCGCGCGCCTCGTCGTCGCTTTCGACGTCCTCGAACTTGCGCTTGAAGCGTTTGACGTCGCCGCCGGCCATGAAATGGTCGCCGGCGCCGGTCAGCACGACGCAGCGTACGTCCTTGCTGTCGCGCAGCGCGCCCGTGACCTCGATCAGCGCCGTCACCACGTCGTCGTTGATGGCGTTCAGGCTGTCCGGGCGGTTGATGGTGATGGTGGCGATGGCGTCGGTAATGTCGAGCCGTACGGACTCGTTCGGTGATGCGATCAGCATCCGGTTCCTCCCCAATGATGATGCGGTCTTTTGACCTTGGAAGGAGTTTAGCGGACGGGTTCCCGGGGGGCCAGATGCTATCACCTCAAGTTCGCTAATCGTCATCCTGAACTTGATTCAGGATCCATGCGTACTCCGACGCTGTGTTACGTAACGCTCATAGGCCCTGAATCGAGTTCAGGGCGACGGACTTGTCTTACTCAAATACCTCTCCCCCTTCAGGGGGAGAGGTTGGGTGAGGGGGTAAGCGTGGTGGCGGAGATCAGCTTCCTGGTTGGTTCTGCCAGTAGTCGATGTTGAGGTTCCGGAGCAGGTCGTCATGGTGATAGTCCATGCACCGTTTGAGGCCCGACAGGCGATAGGTCGACGTGCCGTCGGCGCAGTCGCGGAACGCGTCGCGCGCGCCCGTCAGCCCCGGCGTGCCGGCGGCCAGCGGCACTTCGTCGCCGATGGCGCTTTGCCACATCCCGTCGAAGTTCTTCGCCGTGATCGGTCCGTCGGCGGGCAGTGCCGAATTCAGTTTCGAGAGAAGCTGCGCGGTGGCGGCCTTTGTCGTGTTGTCGACGTAGCTCTGGCCGTGCTTGCGGAGCGAGTCGGTCACGAACGAGATCTCGTCCTCGGTCAGCGGATTCGGGTCGTGAGGTTCGGGCACCGGGATCAGCGAGGCTTCCTGCCACACCACCAGCTTGGCGGTCGTCGCGCCGAGCGCCTTCAGGCGCCCCATTTCGATTGAGGCTGCGACGGCCATGAAGCCGCGGTGTTCGGTGAAGCGCATGTGCTCGCCGGCGGGCAGGCGCACTTCGCCGCCGTCGTCACCCGCCAGCACCAGCGTGAACTGCTCCGGCTTGGCGGGCACGTAGGCCGTGCCCATGCTCGGTGCCGGGCGTTCGCGCTGCAGGCAGTAGGTGGAAAGCTCGGCGGCGCAGATACCGTCCGAACATTTGAGTTCGATTCCGCTCTCGACGGGCAGCGCCGCCAGGATCTGCGGCGCCGCGTCGGCTTTCTGAACGGTGAATGTGAAGCCGGCCGCGATGATGGCGGCAAATAAAAGGTGTCGTCTCATAGCGTTAGACCTCCTGTTTGTTTTCAGGGAAGGCCGGCGCCGGACGAAACCGCGGTTCAGTAGCCGGGCTGGCTTTCCCAGTAATCGGTATTGAGCCGCATGATTTCGCTGTCGTGTTTGAATTCCAGGCAGCTCTTGATGCCGCCCATGGAATGATAGGACATGCGGCTCTGGCACCAGTCGTAGATATCTCGCGCCCGGCGGATGCCTTCCTCGTTGGCGGGCCGGGTCGGGCCCAGGCCGTCGATCACGTCGCGCCAGAGCTGTTCCAGGCTCTCCGGATCGGCCTTTAGGCGTGGCACGATGGTCGCGGCGATGCGGTTGACCACCGACGCCGCCTGCGCGTCCGGATGGGCGTCGACCAGTTCCTCGCCGCGCTCGCGCAGCGACTTCGACGCATATGCCAGTTCCTCGGCACTAATCGGGTTGGGGTCGCCTGCGACCGGCTCCGGCACCAATGCCGCGCGCTTGGCGACGGCGATCTTCGCGGAAATACCACCTAGCTTGGCCAGGTCGCCGCGGTTGATCACGGCGTTGACCGAGGCATAGCCGCGCACGGATTTGAACGTGACGTGCTTGCCGGCGCTGACCGCCCGTTCCGAGCCGTCGGCGCCGACGACGATCAGGCTGAACTGTTCGTCGGCGGCCGGCAGGTAGACCTGGCCGGTGGTCGGCACGTCGCGGTCGCGCTGCAGGCAGTAGCTGGAAAGGGACGTGGTGCAAATCTGGCCGCCGCAGGTCATCTGCTGCGGGCCGAGGGATGCCATGACGGCGAGAACTTGCGGTGCGGCAAGGGCGGACCCCGTGCTGAGCACCGAAACCGCCGCAATGGCGCCGAATAGGGCAATCACGCGATTCATGCTTAATCATCCCTCAAAACAGGTTGTCAGCGCAAGCGTGATGCATCCGTTTCGCAAAAATGTGAACAACGGGCTGGGCGCGGTTGACAGCCGCGCGGCCACTGGCAACGATCAAGCTTCAGACTTGGGAGATCCAATAAAAATGACTGTCACCAACGCGAAAGCGCTGACCGCGAATGCCGTGCGC
Organism: Rhodospirillales bacterium; assembly: GCA_965229805.1. Lineage (GTDB taxonomy): Bacteria > Pseudomonadota > Alphaproteobacteria > Rhodospirillales > Casp-alpha2 > UBA4479. The sequence continues at coordinate 1,631,376 of CBDDJO010000001.1, forward strand.
GCCCTGATCCTCGACCGCGACAGCCGCGAGGTCGCCGTTATCGACGTGCGCCCCGGCGGCACCTTCGGCGACGCGCACCTGCTCTGGGCCAATTCCGTGCCTTTGACGACGCTGGAGATCGAGATTCTCGACCGGGTGCCGAGGCTCGATACGCCGGTGGTACTGTGCGGCTATGACGGCGCCGACGACGGCATCGTCGGCCGCGCGGCGGGCAAGATGGCGGCGATGGGCTACACCGACCTGGCCTACCTTGAGGGCGGCGTGAAGGCGTGGGAGACGGCAGGGTTCGAGGTGTTCTCGGGCGTCAACGTGCCGTCCAAGGCGTTCGGCGAATTCGTCGAACATACCTACGACACGCCGCGCATCCCGGCGGCCGAGCTGAAGGCCATGATGGACGCGGGCGAGAACATGGTGGTCTTGGACTCACGTCCGATGTCTGAATACCACGCCATGAACATTCCGACCGGCGTCGACGTGCCGGGTGCGGAGCTGGCGCTTCGCGTGCACGACCTTGCCCCCGATCCGAAAACCACCGTGATCGTCAACTGTGCCGGGCGCACGCGCTCGATCATCGGTTGCCAGTCGCTTAAGAACGCGGGCATTCCGAACAAGGTCGTCGCGCTCGAAAACGGCACCATGGGCTGGCACCTTGCGGGGTTCGACCTGGAGTACGGCAACACGCGCAAGTATGGTGAGATGACCGCCGCCGGGCTGGAGAAGGCAATCCGCTGCGCCGAAGAGGTGCGTACGCGGTTCGACGTCAAGACGGTGGATGCGGTGACGCTGGCCGAATGGCAGACCGAAAAGGACCGGACGACATACGTTCTGGACGTTCGCGATCCGGACGAGTTTGCCGCCGGCCACGTGCCCGGAGCGCGCCCGGCACCGGGCGGGCAACTCGTGCAGGCGACGGACCGTTACGTCGGTACGCTGGGATCGCGCATCGTCTGCGTCGACGACAACGGGGTGCGCGCCACTATGACCGCGTCGTGGCTGGTGCAGATCGGTTGGGACGCGGTGGTGCTCGAACCGGGCGCCGTCGCCATGACGGAGACCGGCGCGCATGTGCCGGCGATGCCGCCGGTGCCGGAGGTGCCGACGCTGGAGCCGACGCAGCTCGCCGCGCGCATGATCCAGACCCACGTGGTCGATCTCGGCAATTCGCTCTCGCATCGGAACGGGCACATTCCGGGATCGCATTTCGCGATCCGCGCCAACATGCCGGAGAACCTGGCGGCGCTTTCCAACGACCGCCCGATCGCGTTGACGTCGAAGGACGGGGTTATCGCAAAATTCGCGGCGAAGGAACTGCTCGACGCCGGTTTCGACCGTGAGGTGGTTGTGCTCGATGGTGGTACGGACGCCTGGAAGACGGCGGGCCTGCCGGTGAAGGGCGGCTTCGAGGGGAACCTCGATGACAGCGTCGATGTCTGGTATCGGCCGTACGACATGGACGATGCCCAGGAGGGGGCGATGAAACAGTATCTGAGCTGGGAGGTGAACCTTGTCGCCCAGATCGAACGCGACGGCACGACGAATTTTCGGGCGTTCGTGTAGACGTTAAATGCACCAACGTCATCCCAAACTTGATTTCGGATCCATGGGCTTCATGGACCCTGAATCGAGTACAGGGTGACGAATAAATGCAAAACAACCAAACCAAGGGAAGAAAACAAAATGAAAATCATGGTTTTGCCGGGCGATGGCATCGGTCCGGAGATTATGGACGCGACGCTCAAGGTGGTTGCCGCGCTCGATGACAAGTACGGCCTGGATCTCGACCTGCAAACCCGCGAGATCGGTCTCGCCTCGCTGGCGACGCGCGGCTCGACGCTGCCCGACGACGTCGTCGAGGAATGCAAGAGCGCCGACGGCACGATCCTCGGGCCGGTCGACAGCTACGCCTATCCGCCGTTCGAGGAAGGCGGCGTCAATCCTTCGGGCACCATGCGCAAGCGCCTCGACCTTTACGCCAACATCCGGCCGTCGAAAACGTTCGAGGGCGTGCCGTCGATGGCCGAGAAAATGGACATGGTGGTGGTGCGGGAGAACACCGAGGGCTTCTATGCCGACCGCAACATGTTCGTCGGCTCCGGCGAGTTCATGCCGACCGAGGACGTGGCGCTCGCGGTCCGCAAGATCACCCGGCAGGGCTCGCGCCGTATCGCCCGGCAGGCGTTCGAGACGGCGTCGCGGCGCCGCAAGAAGGTGACCGTGGTGCACAAGGCCAACGTGCTCAAGATCTCGGACGGATTGTTCCTTTCCGAAGTGAAGGCGGAAGCGGAGAACTGGCCCGGCATCGAGCTCGAGGAATTGATCATTGACGCCGCGACGGCGCACCTGATTCGCCGTCCGGCCGACTTCGACGTGCTGGTGACGACCAACATGTACGGCGATATCCTGTCCGACGAATGCGCCGAGCTTTCCGGCGGCCTCGGTCTCGGCGGTTCGATTAACGCCGGCGACGATGTCGCCATCGCCCAGGCGGCGCACGGCTCGGCGCCCGATATCGCGGGGCAGGGCAAAGCCAACCCGACGGCGTTGATGGTCTCGGTCGCCATGCTCATGGACTGGCTTGGCGGGCGCACCAGCGCCAACAACCTGACCGACGCCGGGGCGGCGTTCCAGGGCGCGATCGAGGCGACCCTCGCCAACGACGCGACGCGGACGCCCGATCTCGGCGGGACCCTCACGACATCGGAATTCGGCGATGCGGTGGCGGCGAAGATCGGGGATTGACGTTTGCTGCAAAGCAAATCGTCATCCCAAACTTGTCCCGGGTTTAATCCGGGACTTGATTTGGGATCCATGAATTTCATGGGCACTGAATCAAGTTCAGGGTGACGTTGTTAAGATTTCCCGATGATCGCCAGCACCTCGTGGAAGCTCTTCGGCCCCTCGGCGCCGAACTTTTCCTTGAGGCCGTGATCGGCGGCCCAGCGGATGCGTTTCGCCGCGGCGGCTGCCATCATCGGCTCGATGCCGAGTTCCGAAAGCGTCGCCGCGACCTCGTCCATCTCGGCGGCGCGGCGTGTGCCGTGCTGGGCGGTGCGGCCCAGCATGTGATGCGCCATCTCGACCCAGTCGACGCCGGGATACCCCTCACCGACGGATTCCAGCACCTGCTCGGCGGCGCCGTACTTGGACGCCCCCAGCACGCATTCCTGCAAGAGCGCCTCCATGCCCTTGATCATCACCGAGCGGAACATCTTGGTCGCCGCGGCGCGGCCGTACTCGGGACCGAGGTCGGTCAGGTTCATGCCATATGGGTCGAGTGCCGCCTTAACGTCCGGTGCCGCTTCGCCGCACATCAGGATCGGCACCGTGTGGCGCGGCCCCGGGACGGCGCCCATGATCGAGACCTCGACGAAACTGGCACCCGCTCCTTTGATGACGTCGGCGATTTTCTTCTTGGTGCCGGGCGAGACCGAGTTGACGTCGATATATATCTGCCCCGGGCTCAGCAGTGGCGCGCACGTTTCCGCCACCTCCAGCGCGACATTGGCCGTCACGGCGGAAATGACGATGTCGCGTCCGGCGATGGCGGACGCCGCGTCGGTATGCTCGATGACGCCGTCGACGGCGCGGCATTTCAGCGCGTAGGCGGTGATGTCGGTGAGCCCCTGTTCGAGCAGCCCGGCGGCGAGGTTCGATCCGGCCTCACCGAACCCGATGAAGCCCAGCTTGGGCCCGCTCATTCCGCGGCGGCCCGTCCGGCCGGGTAGAGGTCGGCGACGCTCGTCTGGGATTCCAGTGCCCAGACGGTCTCTTCCAGTTGTGCACTCCGTTCCGCGCCGATTTCCGGCTCGGCGAGTTCGCGGTACTTCTCCGAAAGTTCGGTGTCGGAGAGCGGGCTGTCCGGATCGCCGCGACGCGTCGGTGCGTAGAACTCGTGCATCGCGCCGTCCTTGAGCGTGACTTTCACCCTGGCCGAGCGCCGTTTCGGAAATGCCGCGTCGCAGTCGTCGTCCTTGCTGACGAACACCTTCTTTGCCAGTGCGTGCACTTTCGGGTCGGCGCGGCGTTCGTCGGTGAACGCCTTCATCCGGCAACTGCCGTCGTAAAGCGCGACGGCGACGCAGTAGGGCAGGCTGAACTTGGCCTCGAACGCCGACGTCGTTTCCTGCGCGCCGACGATCTCGACCGCCGGGCCGTAGGTGCCGGCGTCGATGCGTTCGACATCCTCGGGGGCAAAGCCGTGATCCTTTTGAAGTTGCAGCGCGCCGTCGATGGCGGCGTGGCCGTGCCCGCAGGCGGCATGGTTCTTGACCGTCATGCGCAGGATCGTGAAGTCGTCGCCCAGCGTCGCGGAAACCTTCGACCAGTCGACGCCGCCGCACATGGCGTTGCCGAAGCCGCGCTCGCCTTCCAGCATGTCGTGGATGCCGGTGACGCCGGCGCTTGCCGAAATCGCGCACATGACGCCGGTGTCCGCCGCGTGGCCGCCGTGCATCGGCTTGGCCATGCCGTCACCCCGGAACGCCTGCTGCAGGCCCGCCGCCAGCGTGCCGGCGTTGGCCAGCGCGTTAAGTGCCTGTTCTTCGTCCAAGCCCAGAATGGTGCAAGCCGCCGCCGCCGCGCCGAAGGTGCCGACGGTGCCGGTGGTGTGCCAGAACGCGTAGTGCGCCGGGTTCACCGTTTCGGCGATGCGGTTCGAGACCTCGTAGCCGGCGATCACGCCGCGCAGCAGCGCCTCGCCGGAGACGCCCCGGCTTTCCGCCACCGCCAGCGCCGCCGAGATCACCGGCACGCCCGGGTGGTAGATGCCGTCCCGGTAGATGTCGTCGAACTCCACCGTGTGGCTGGCGGCGCCGTTGATCAGTGCCGCGGTGCGGGCGTCGGTAATCTCGCCCAATGGTAAAAGCCTGGCACTGCCGCGGCCGAGCATGTCGGCGAAAGCGGTCTTCATCATCGCCGCCGGCGCCACCGCGCCGCCCGGCAGCGTGGTGCCGTAGTAATCCAGCACGCAGCGCTTGGCGGCGTGCCACACCTCGTCCGGGAAATCGCGGCTACGCGCGTCGGCGCAGAACGCGGCGAAGGCCTGGAGGACCGGCGTCGTCATGTCGTGTCCCCTTACTTGCCCTTGAATTCGGCTTTGCGCTTTTCCATGAACGCGCGCCGGCCCTCGACGTAGTCCTCGGACCGGAAGCAGTCGTCGACGATGGACGCGCACAGGTCGTGATCGCGGTCGGCGTCGTCCTTGAGGCATTCCTTCACCACCACCTTGACCGCCTTGATGGTCAGCGGCGCGTTGCCGGCGATGGTTTTGGCGTAGTCCTCGACATAGGCGTCGAAGTCGTCGCGCGGGATGACCCGGTTGAAGTAGCTCATGCGCTCGGCCTCGTCGGCGGTGAACTTGCGCGCGGTATAGAACAGTTCCATTGCGAAGGACGGTCCGACGATGTCGGTCAGCGGCTTGAGGCCGTCGACCCGGTAGCCGAGGCCCAGCTTCGCCGCCGGGATGGCGATGATCGCATCGTCCGTGGCGAGCCGGATGTCGCAGCACGTCGCGATGCCGACGCCGCCGCCGACGCAGAAACCCTCGATCTTGGCGATGGTCGGCTTGTCGATGGTGCGCAGCAGGTCGGACGATTTTTCGACCGCCTCGTTGTAGGTTTTCACGCCTTCTTCCGACGACCGGTTTTTCTCGAACTCGGAAATATCGGCGCCGGCGCAGAACGCCTTGCCGCCTTCGCCGGAGACGATGACGACGCGGATATTATCGTCAGCGGCAAAGTCCTCGATGGCTTTGCCCAGGTCCTGCCACATGCCGAGCGTCATGGCGTTGCGGCGGGTCTGGTTGTCCATCCTGATGCGCCCGACGGGGCCGTCCTTTTCGACGATCAGGCGTTTTACGGGGGTGTCGTTACCGGCATCCGGCATGTCTGTCTCCTAAGTATCGTGATTATGCTTGTTTGATTGTCCGTATTGTCGCGCGCACATCCGCTTCGGGCAAGGGGGTGAGACAACATTCCCCGTCACCCTGAACTTGATTCAGGGCCCATAAAGCGTTGCTGAATTTTCCGTTGGCACCGTCATGGATCCCAAATCAAGTTTGGGACGACGGTGAGGGGGGTGAGCATGTCAGAGAAGCAGAAAGCGATACAGCCACGATCAAATTCGACCCCCTTTGCGTTGTCACACGTGAAACCGCGCCCGATAATCCGGGCGTGAGCAGCACGGCGACGGACGGAGCGGCAACATGGCGCAGAACATTTACGACGACCCGGATTTCTTTTCCGGTTACAGCACGTTGCCGCGTTCCGTTCACGGTCTCGACGGCGCGCCGGAATGGCCGACGATGCGGGCGCTTTTGCCGGATCTGCGGGGAAAGCGAGTCCTCGATCTCGGATGCGGGTTCGGTTGGTTCTCGCGCTGGGCAAGGGAGCAGGGCGCGGAGTACGTCCTCGGACTCGACCTCTCGGAAAACATGCTGAACAGAGCGCGGGCCGAGACCAATGATGAAGATATCCGATACGACACCGCTGACCTTGAGCGACTGCAACTCGATGAAGGCACATTCGACCTCGCCTACAGCTCACTGGCTTTTCATTATGTCGAGGATTTTTCCCGCCTGGCCGCGACGATTTTCCGGGCGCTTGTGCCCGGATCGAGCCTGGTGTTCTCGATTGAGCATCCAATCTTCATGGCCGCCGAACAAGCGGCGTGGCTTGACGTTGGCGATCGAAAGACCTGGCCGGTGAACCAATATGCCGCCGAAGGGAAGCGCACCACGGACTGGTTCGCCAACGGTGTGGTCAAGTATCACAGGACCATCGGGACGACACTTAACGGTTTGGTGGATGCGGGATTCACCATTGCACGTGTCATAGAATTCGCTCCCAGCGCGGCGCAGGTCGCGGCGAACCCCGACCTTGCCGAAGAGGCCGATCGACCGATGATGCTGATCGTAAAGGCGACGCGCTGATCCGCTTCGGGCAAAGGGGATACACTTTCACAGCCACCTCACCTGCCCTCTCCTCCAAACGTGGAGGAGAGGGACTCTCGCGTTGAGGCACGTACCCCCTTGTCCCTCTCACCCTAGCAAGAGGGAGAGGTTAGGTGAGGGAGCGAGCATGTCAGCGAAGCAGAAAGCGAGACAGCCACAATCAATCCAGCCGCCTTTGGGTTTGTCACACGCCGAGCTGCACACGATAATCCCGCCAACAAGAAACAACGTACGAGGGGAAACATGGGCGAGCGGATACTGCGGCTGACCGGGCTCGGCGCGCGAGAGCAGGCGCCGGCGTGGGTGGTCTCGCTGGGGCACGGCGCCACGCACTGGATCGCCGCCACGTTCTACCTGATCCTGCCGTACCTGACGGAGGAACTGGGCCTCAGCTACACGGAAGCCGGCGTCCTCGTCTCCACCTTCCACGTCTCCTCGTTCCTCGCCAATTTTGGGTCCGGCATGGTCGTCGACGTGCTTGGCCGCCGCGTGCTGGTACAGGCAGTGTCGCTGGTACTGGGCGCGGCGGCGCTGATGATGTTCGGCCTCGCCGGCGGACTTGCCCTATTGATGGCACTGGTCGCCGTCGTCGGCGGCACCAACAACCTGTGGCACCCGGCGGCGATCTCGTTCCTGTCCGGGCTCTACCCGAACAACCGGGGTTACGTGCTGTCGATCCACACGCTCGGCGCGTCGCTGGGCGACAGCCTGGCACCGTTGTGCGTCGGCGCGATGCTGGCCGTGCTCACGTGGCGCGACACCGCGCTATGGGGGAGCATCCCGGTACTGGTGATCGCACTGCTGATCATTGTTTCCATCGCGCGGATGGACAAGGACGCGGACGGTCAGGTCTCCAAGAAGATCACCGTCGGCGAATACTTCGCCGGCCTCAAGGTGATGTTCACCGACCGTGCCGCGATGGGGCTCTGCCTTATGGCGGGCTTCCGTTCGATGACCCAGAACGGGCTTCTGATGTTCATTCCGATCTACCTCGCCAACGTCCTCAAGGTCGGACCGTTCATGACCGGCGTCGGCATGTTCGCGATGCAGCTCGGCGGGTTCTTCGCCGGGCCCATCGCCGGCGCGTGGTCGGATAAAATCGGCCGTCGTCCGATCGTGCTCGGCGCGGCGACGGGGACCACCGTCGTCGTCACCTTTCTCGCCGTGGCGCAGAGCGAGTATCTGTTCATCGCCGGGGTCTCCGCGCTCGGCTTCGTGCTGTTCGCGATCAGGCCGGTCATACATTCGTGGATGATGGACCTGACGCCGCCCGCTATGCACGGCAGCGCCACCAGCGCGCTATTCGGTACGCAGTCGGGGCTGTCGCTGATCATTCCGGTGCTGGGCGGCTGGATCGCGGATTTGTACGGCGTCGGCGCGGTGTTTTACCTGCTGGCAGGCACGATGCTGCTGGCCAATGTGCTGGTCGCCATGCTGCCGGACGCGGAGAAGATCGAGGAGTAGGGAAGGCCTCCTCACCTGTCCTTTCCTCCATGGACGGAGGAGAGGGACTCACGTATCGACACACGTTCCGCTCGTGTCCCTCTCCCCCTCGCATGGGGAGAGGTTAGGTGAGGGGGCAGGTGCTTTGACTAGAAGACAGGCTGATCGGAAATAACCTGATGACCACCGACATTGCGAAGAAACTCTGGCAGGCCCGCGCCGACGGCACGGTCGTGCAGCCCGACGACATTCATCCCAAGCCGACGCTGGAAAATTCCTACGCCATCCAGGCCGAGGTGACGCGGCTGTCGGGGTATGAGACCGTTGGTTTCAAGATCGGTTCCACCAGCAAGGCGGCGCAGAAGCGCGTCGGTACCGATGAGCCGGGCTCGGGCCCGATCCTGGCGCCGTTCCTGTATGAAAGCCCGGCGCGGCTGAAGATCGTGCCCGAGCAGATGCCACAGGTCGAAGGCGAGATCGCCTTCCGGCTCGGCAAAGATTTGCCGCCCCGTGACGGCGACTATACGTACGACGAGGTGGCGGCCGCGATCGGCGCCATCGCCGGCGCCATCGAGGTCGTCGGTACGCGCGTCGCGGGCGGGCTCGCTGGCTACGGTCGCGCCATGTCGACGGCGGATGGCGGCGTCAACATCGCACTGGTGACGGGCGCCTGGGACACGGACTGGCGCCGGCACGATCCGAAGACGCTGGAAGTCTGCCTCCGCATCAACGGCGAGGAAAAGGACCGCGGCCCCGGCAGCCGCGCCCTCGGCGATCCGATCAACGTCATGGTCTGGCTCGCCAACCAGCAGTCGCGGTTCGGGGGTGGCCTGAAAGCGGGCGAGGTGATCACCACCGGCACCTGCACCGGCATCGAGGCGATCCATCCGGGCGACGTGATCGACGCCGATTTCACCGGTCTCGCCCCGGTCGAGATCGTGGCCGAGTAGGGGAGGGCCTCCTCACCTGTCCTCTCCTCCACATGTGGAGGAGAGGGACTCATGCATAAAGACCCGTTAGCCCACGCGCTATCCGCAGTTGATGGCGTCCGGGTCCTCCGGCCACTCGTCCTCGCGCAGCACGTTGCCGGTTTCGAGGATCGTCTTGAGGTTCGAGAGCACGGCTGGCCAGCCCTGGCGGATACCCTTGTCCATACGCGAGTCGGGCTCGAGCTCGGTGTGCGTCACGGTCAGGCGGGTGTCGGGGCCGAGCGCGATAAGTTCGTACGTCACGCGCGAGCATTTTTCCGGATTGTCCGCCTCCGCCGGCGATGCCCAGCTCCACACCATGCGGGTCGGCGGATCCATCTCGATCACGCGGCCGCGGATATCGATGTTGCCTGTATCGTTCGCGCGGACGTGTTCCCACGGCGCGCCGACGTCCCAGCTCGATGTGTTCTCGTGACCCCAGTAGCGCCGGGTCAGATCGCCGTCCGTCAGCGCGGTCCAGACGGTATCGATGTCGGCGCAGATGAAGATCGTATAGACGAAGTCGGGTGCCGAGGGTTTGCCGGTCGATGCGCGGGTATCGTTCGACGGGGTAATGTCGTCAGCCATGTCGTTTTTTGTCCTTGCTGCTGGTTTCGGATTCCGCCCGTGCCTTCAGGTCGGTGAGCGCCTCGATACGCGAGTCTTCGAAGCGGCCAACCCAGCGGTGCACGATGTCCGAAATCGGTACGGGGTTGAGGTAATGAAGTTTGCGCCGTCCTTCCCAGTGCACGACCACCAGATCCACGTTTTCGAGGATGGCAAGGTGCTTGGCGATGCCCTGGCGCGACATCGACGCGCCGGTGGTCAGGTCGCCGAGCGTCTGTCCACCGCGCGCCCTGAGCCGGTCGAGAAGCTCGCGCCGGGTCGGGTCCGCCAATGCCTGGAAAAGATCAGCCATGCACCGGACAATATGCAACCAAATGGTTACATGTCAATGCCTGATTGTTTACGTCTGATATGAGGGAGAAGGGGGGCTGTGTTCATTCTTCGAGATGCCCCGGATCAGGTTCGGGGCATCTCAGGATGAGGGGAAAAACGTCCCTAAGCCTTTCATACTCATCCTCATGCTGAGGAGCGAGCAACGCTTGCGTCTCGGAGCACGAGGAGAAAAGCTAGTTGAATGCCTTCGTCTACATGCTGCGTTGCGCCGACGGAAAGTATTATGTTGGGTCGACGCGCGCTTCACTTGATCAACGTGTGGCGGAACACAACGCCGGCACCTTCGGCGGTTTTACGTCCAGCAGGCGCCCGGTCGAATTGGTCCACCATCAAGAGTTCGAGCGCATCACAGATGCCATCGTTGCAGAACGGCAGTTGAAAGGTTGGAGCCGCGCGAAGAAGGAAGCGCTGATCGACGGTGACTTCGATGCGATCCGGCGTTTGGCAAGTAGAGCAAAGTAGCGAAGCGTCGCCCATCCTTCGAGACGGCCTGCGGCCTCCTCAGGATGAGGAGAAAAAGAAAGCCTCATGCTGAGGAGCGAGCATCGCGAGCGTCTCGAAGCACGAGGCCATCCGGTCACCCCGCCCTTTCCGGCAGCCCGTCCTGCATCATACGCCACAAGAGAATATTCACGCGGTCCTGGCCGAAGAACGTCTCGCCGTTGTAGATCATCAGCGGCACGCCCCAGTGATCGGAGGCCTCCTGCGCCGCCTCGTTTTCGGCGATGACCGCCTCGAAGCGTGCCGGGTCGGCCTCGATATCCGCCATCAGCGCGTGGCCGTTGAGGCCGCCGGCGTTCATGGCGTCGATCAGGTGCGCGCCTTCGTGCCAGTTGTCGGTCGACCCGTCCCACAGCATGCGCATGACCTTGTCCATGAATGCAAGGCCGGCGTTCCTAACCTGCGCGGCGGCGGCCAGTAACGTGAGCGTGCGGATATGGGGCTGGTCCTTGGCGACCTCGAGGGTTTCCTCGTCCTGGATGATCGGGTCCGGCACCGGCGGGCGGCGGAACGGGATGTTCAGATACTCGGCCATGCGATTGCAGTCGGCGGAATGATAGCGCCGGTACTTGGGGTTCACGGTCTTGAAGAAATCGGGCTTGCGGACCGCGATCGGCCACACCGGACGGATATCGATGGAGACCTCGAAAGTGCGCTCCATTTCCAGCAGCCGGTCGAGAGCGAGATAACAGAACGGGCTTCGCATCGACCAGAACACGTCGACGCTATACTTGGATTGGTCGTCCTTCATGAGAGTCCCATCAACTGGCGCATGCGGATGTTGAGCGTCCGGCCTTCGGTCGAGAAATTCTCGAGGATGGTAAAGTGATTGAGGTCGGGGACGGTGACTTCCTCGCACGCGAGGCCGGCCTGCGACCAAGGGCCCATGAGCATTTCGTTGTGGCGTTGGAACTCCGGCGTCTCGGCACCGCCGACGGCGAAGACGAGGGGTGCTTCGGCACGGGGCTTAAGGTGCACGGGGCTGTACTCGGCGACGATCTCGGGGGTGAAGCCGAGCGTCGGGTTCATGTAGTTCAGCCGGATCGGTTCCAGATCGTAGAGCCCGGAGACCGCCATGCCGCCCTTGATGGCGCCCGGATCGACGTCCCAATCGGTCCAGTCGGTGGCGTACATCATCGCCGTGATGTGGCCGCCCGCCGAATGGCCGGCGATGTAGATCCGGTTCGGGTCGCCGCCGTGTTCGGCTGCGTTGTCATACGTCCACTTAACCGAGGCGCGGCACTGGCGTACCAGCTCCGGCAGGTCGACGTCCGGCACCAGCGCGTAGTTGACGACGACGACCATGGCGCCCGCCGGCGTGAAGCCGGCCGGGATATAGCGGAAATCGTCCTTGTGGCGCGAGAACCAGTAACCGCCGTGGAAGAACACCAGCACCGGGGCCGCGTCGTCGGGGTCGAACGCCGGGTAGACGTCGAGAACCTCGGCCGGCGTGTCGCCGAAGGGAATGTCGAAGACGTGCGGCGCCTTCTGTATGAAGGCGTCGCCGCGTGCCTTGTAGGCGCCGGTAAGTGTTGCGTGCTCCGGCACCCGTTCGCGGTTGTTGTATTGCCAGTCGAGTTCTTTCTGCGTGAAATCGCCGTAGACTTTATCGGTCATTGTTCCTCCCGGTTCGTTTGTTCTTGTGTGCGCCGTTTATAGCAAATCAGGTCAGCGGCAACATGACGTTTTCCTGATAGGCGAGGCGGTCCGCGAATGTCTCGTACCAGCGTTTGAGATTGGGAAGGTTCGGGCGGTCGACCTCGAGGTTGTGCCAGCGGTAAGCGGCGCAGCCCAGCGGCACGTCGCCCATGGTCGGCGCGGTGCCTGTCATGAACTTGTTGTCGGCGAGGTGCGCGTCGACGACGGCCCAGCCCTTGGCGGCGTCGGCGACGGCCTTGTCGTAGGCTGCCTGATCCCGGTCCTCGGGCGCGGTGCGCACGAGGGTCCAGAACACCGTCGTCATCGGCGGGTGCAGCGTGGTCAGGTAGAAGTCCATCCACTGGTGCGCATGGAAGGTATCCTCGGCCTTGGCCGGCTTCCACGGCGCCGAGCCATACTTTTCCGTCAGATAGCGGACGATGGCGTTTGATTCCCAGAGCACGAAGTCGCCGTCCTCCAGCACCGGCACACGGCCGTTGGGGTTCTTGGCGAGATAGTCGGCCGTGTCGTTGCCGCCGAACGCGCCGCCGACGTCGACGCGCTCGACATCGAGACCGATCTCGGCGGCGAGCCACATCACTTTCTGCACGTTGATGGAATTTGCGCGTCCCAGAACTCGAACCATTTACGTCTGCTCCCCAAGGGCTGATTGTTGCATCCGATTGCCGTCCCGGCGGGCGGCTGTCAGTATCTGTCAGGAACCGTGACCGGAAACGGTCACGTGACCGACCTGATAGATGGGAATTGGCGGCGGCGCATACCACCCTCATGGATGAAGAGACGCTCGAAAACGGGACACCCGATCCGGCGGTAAAAACGGCCTTTGCGCACTATAAAGCGTCAAGATTCGAGGCCGCGGCCACCCATGCCCGGGAAAATATGCATGATTGTGCAGATAGATGCAGTCTGTCGCTGGTCCTCGCCATGTCGCTGAGACGGCTCGGCAAGCAGCGCGACGCCATTCCGATCCTCGAAGATATCCTCGCCGAACTACCGGACAGGGCCGATATCCGTACATTGCTCGGCTCTTGCCACCGCGACCTGGGAGCGCGGGAACCGGCGCAGGTCTGCTTCCGTAAAGCACTGGAATTCAACGAAAATCATCTGCAGGCGCGCTATCAGCTCGCAGTCGTGACGCAGGAACTGGGCCGCGATATCGAGGCCGTGCCGTTGTTCAAATGGTACCTGGAAACGGACGCGGGCAAGCGCCACGCGCTCGCCTGGTCGCTCCTCGGCGTCTCTCATAGACGCTTGAAACAATTCGATGAATCGGTCTCGGCCATCGAGATGGCTATCGAGTTGGACCCGGACGACATCCCGATCCGCAACGCTTTGGTCATCACCCATTACCAGGCCGGAAACGAGGCCGAAACGCTGAAGCACGCAACCGTCGCGCTGGAGATGAAGGACGCGCTGGCGACCAAGAGATTTGCCGAGATGGACCTGGGGGTCGCGCTGTCACCAAGGGATAGCGCCTTCGACCCGACGGACCGCACGAAGAACGTGATCGCTTTCAGCCTGTGGGGCGACGACCCGGTCTACACCCACGGTGCCATCGTCAACGCACAGCTCGCGCCCAACGTTTATCCCGGTTGGCGCTGCCGATTCTACAGCGATAATTCTGTGCCGAGTCCGATCGTCGCCGAACTACGCCGGCTGGGCGCCGAGGTGCACATTGTCCGCGACCGCAAGCTATTGGAATTAAAACCTTTGTGGCGGTTTCTCGTGTCCGATGACGAAGCCGTGGAGCGGTTCATTTGCCGCGATGCGGACTCGCGCCTCAACACCCAGGAAGCGGTCGCCGTCGATGACTGGATCCGCACGGGCCAACCGTTCCATGTCATGCGCGATCACCCCTATCACATGGAGGTGATGCTGGCCGGCATGTGGGGCGGTGTCGCTCGGGTGCTGCCGAATATCCGGGAATTGGCGGAGGTCGCGCTCAGCTACAGCCGCAACAAGTGGAACGATCAGGAGTTTCTGCGCGACGTCGTCTGGCCGCTTGTTCGCGACCACGCCAAGGTCCATGACAGCGTCTTCCGGTTCCGCGGTGCCGGTGACTTTCCCGACGCCTGCCGGCTGCCTGGCAAGGTGCACGTCGGGGGTGCGGTGAAAAGCATGCCGCCATGGCCCGTGCCGATCTGGTTCAACGCCGAAAAGCCCTGAAAACGCGCCAAAAACCGGCACTAAGAGCACCCCAGTGAGCTTAGTCGCCGAAAGCTTCGGTTTTTCATGACATTTTACTGAATCATCCGTATGCCAAAGGTGCTGGCAAACGCGCGCGCTAGCTTTCCGGCTGTAACGCGCACCGAAATGGATGAAAAGACATGGCTGAAGACGATATCAATCCGAACCCGGACGACATCGAAGAGGACGAAGAGGATAACGAAGCCTCATCCGCCGAAGCGCAGCGGATTCTCGACGAGCTGAGCCAGTTCGGCGACGGCGACGCGCCGCTCGACGATGTCGAGGATCAGGTCGACAACGCATTTGCGACCGATGACGAAAATCCCGAGCCGGCCCTTTCCCAGGGCATGTCGACCATCCATACCGGTAGCCAGCTTACCGACGACGAGATCAATGCCGGCCTGCCGCCGGCCGGTGAAGTTGTCATTCCTCAGGGTGACATCAGCGCGCTGGGAGAAGCGCCGGAAAACGATCCCAATTTCATTGAATCGAATCCCGATGACCCGAACTACGATCGCCGTGGTGATGAAGGCGGCGGGCAGGAGCAAGAGTTTGCTCGGGCCGCCGGTGATGAAGAAACTGTTCCAGAAGAGGAAGCCGCCACAGAAGAAGTCGTTGAAGAACGCCGTATCGACGAAGAGCGCGAGGAAGATGCTGAAGGCGTCGTTTCGGGGCCGCAGGCCGCGCCGCCTTCCGGGCCCGGTGCACCGACAGGGCCTACCGGTCCTACCGCGCCAACCGAGCCGACGACTCCGACGGACCCGACGCTGCCGTCTCTACCGACGACACCCACAACGCCGACGCTGCCGACCGACCCGGGCGACGTCAATCTCGACCCGGTGGCGGTCGACGACGCATTCTCGGGCCTCGAAGATACGCCGATCACGTTCACGGCCGAGGAACTGCTCAGCAACGACTTCGACCTCGATAGCGAGACGATCTCGATTCAGAGCTTCGATCAGCCGGCCAATGGGACTGTCGTCGACAACGGCGACGGCACGTATACCTTCACGCCGGGTCAGGACTGGAACGGCGAAACCAACTTCAATTATACCATCGTTGATGAGGATGGCGGCACCGCGACCGCCCAGGTGACGATCGATGTCGACGGCGTCAATGATCCGCCCGTTGCGGTCGATGATTCGGCGTCCACCCAGGAAGACACACCGGTCACGCTCGATCTGCTGGACAACGACAGCGATCTCGACGGGGACGAACTGACAATCACGCAGATCGACGGCCAGGATGTGAGCCCCGGCGATACCGTCGATGTTGGCTTCGGCACGGTGACGCTTAATCCCAATGGCACCGCGACGTTTACGCCGGACGAGAACTGGAACGGCACGGACACCTTTGACTACACGATCAGCGACGGAACCGATACGGATACCGCGACGGCGACGATCGATGTTAGCGCCGAAAACGATCCGCCGGTCGCCGAAGACGATTCCTTTGTCAGTGACGAAGGCGCGCCGGTGAACTTTACGGTTGAGGACCTGCTGCTCAATGATAGCGACCTCGACGGCGACACGATCAGGGTCACGAGCATCGAGCAGCCGGACGACGGCGTGATCACGCAGAACGATGACGGTAGTTTCACGTTCACGCCGAACGAGGGCTGGGACGGCAACACCGATTTCAATTACACCATCACGGACGACAACGGTGGCACGGCCACGGCCCAGGTGACCATCACGACTGACGGCGTCAATGATCCGCCGGTAGCAGTCGATGACGCCTTCTCCGGCACCGAGAACACGCAGATCGTCATTACTGCCGATCAACTGCTCAGCAACGACAGCGATCCGGAAAACGATACCCTTACGATTGTCGATTTCGACCAACCGGAAAACGGCACTATCGTCGACAACCTGGACGGCACCTATACCTTTACGCCGAACGAGGATTGGAACGGCGAAACCGACTTCACCTACACGATCTCGGACGGCAACGACGGCACCTCGACGGCGACCGTCACCATCGACGTCGACGGGGTGAATGATCCGCCGACTGCTGTTGACGATGCGTTTTCCGGGACGGAAGGCAATCCGATCGTTTTCTCAGCGAACGATCTTCTGGTGAACGACACCGACCCCGAGGGCGATACGCTGCTGGTTACAAACATCCAGCAGCCCGATGACGGGACCATTGTCGATAACGGTGACGGCACATTCTCGTTCATTCCGGACGACAACTGGAACGGCGAGACCACGTTCGAGTATTCGATCACTGACGGCAACGGCGGCACGTCGACCGCCACGGTGACTATCGATATCGACGGTATCAATGACCCACCGGTCGCGGTCGACGATTATTTCACCGCCGAGGAAGACACACCGCTGACGTTCACGGCTGCGGACATCCTTGGTAACGACAGCGATCCCGACGGCGACACACTGACCATCACCTCGTTCGAACAGCCCGAGAACGGCACCATCGTCGATAACGGTGACGGCACCTTCACGTTCACGCCGAATGAGGATTGGACCGGCGAGACGGACTTTACCTATACGATCACCGACGGCAACGGTGGCGAGTCAACGGCAACCGTTACCATCGACGTCGACGGGGTTACCGAGCCGACCGAAGAGGCTGATGACCCAGACCTCGCGACCGGCAGCGTGACTGGTGCGGAGGATACGGCGATATCGCTGGATATTTCTGCATCGCTGACCGATCTCGATGGTTCGGAGACGCTTTCCGTCACCATTGCGAACATTCCGGATGGTTCGAACTTGAACTTCGGCACCAACAACGGTGACGGCACGTGGACGATTGCCGCCGAGGAATTCGCCAGCAATCCTGATCTGCTGGACAATCTCACGATCACGCCGCCGCAGGATTATTACGGTGACTTCAATCTTGAAGTCAGTGCGACGGCGACCGAGACCGATGGCGGTGACGAAGCGACGGTCACGTCGACCTTCGGTGTCACAGTCACGCCGGTGCTCGACAATCCTTTCCTGGAAACCGAGAATGTCTCAGGCGTCGAAGACACCGATGTCGAATTGCAGATCCAGGCGTTCATGGATCCGTCAACGACAGAATCCGTCGATACGCTGATCCTGAGCGGGATTCCGGAGGGGGCGGTTCTCAGCAAGGGAACGGACAACGGCGACGGCACCTGGTCGCTGAGCGCTGGTGAAGTGTCCGGTCTCGTGATGACGCCGCCGCAGGACTATGAAGGTTCGTTCAGTGTGCAGGTGACGGCGATTTCCACCGATGGCGGGATCGACGTGAGTAGCTTCGAGGTTGATATCGAGGGCACGCTCGATGTCGAGACCGCGACGGGCACCGAAGACCAGCCGATTCATCTGCAGATCGATCCCGGCGAGGCGGACAATGTCACGATTTCCGGCGTGCCGGACGGGGCGCAGTTGATCGGCGCATCGCTCAACGTCGATGGCAGCTACACGGTCACCGATTTTGAGAACCTGGCGGTCATTCCGCCGGCGGACTCGGATGTCGATTTTGCCCTTTCCGTCCGCGCCGACGATGGCGATCCGGTTGAACTTCTGGTCGAAATCGATGCGGATGCCGATACGCCATCGCTTAACCTGGCGGAAAGCGCGACGGGCGATGAAGATTCCGCGATTGCGATCGATATCTCGGCGTCGTTGAGCGATACGGATGGTTCCGAGTCGCTCTCGGTGACGATCTCAGGTGTTCCGGATGGTGCCGTGCTCTCTGCCGGGACCGATAACGGCGACGGGACGTGGACGATTTCATCCGAGGATCTGGCTACTGATCCGGACCTGCTGGACAATCTCACGATCACGCCGCCGGACGATTTCTCCGGGACATTCGATCTCGGCGTCACGGCGACCTCGACAGAGGCGAACGGCGGGGATACGGCGACCGCCAGCGATACGATCACGGTCAACGTCGATGCGGTCGCGGATGAAGCGGACCTGACGGTGTCGGATGCCGCCGGCACCGAGGACCAGGCGATTGCGCTGAACATCACGGCCGAGTCCACGGATGCGGACGGCTCGGAATCCGTCTCGATCACGATTTCCGACATTCCTGACGGCGCCGTGCTGACGGACGGTGCGGGCAACAACGTCACGATCACGGACGGTGCGGCGACACTGACGCCGGATCAGTTGACCGGGTTGACGATCACGCCGCCCGAGAACTCGGACAATGACTTCACGCTCAACGTCGCGGTAACGACGACGGACGGCGACGACACGGCCACCGTTACCGGTGAGCTGGATGTGAGCGTTGCCGCCGACGCGGACGCGCCGACGCTGGACCTGACGGAAACGGCGACGGGTGACGAGGACACGGCGATCGCGCTGGATATCTCCTCGGCGCTGACGGATACGGACGGCTCGGAATCACTCTCGGTCACCATCTCCGATATTCCCGAAGGGGCGGTGCTGACGGATGGCGCCGGTAACGAGATTTCGATTTCGGGTGGTGAAGCGACGCTGACACCGGATCAACTGACCGGCCTGACGATCACGCCGCCGGATGACTTCTCCGGGACATTCGATCTGTCGGTAACGGCCACTTCGACCGAAGCGGACGGTGGTGACACCGCCGAGACGTTGGGCTCGATCACGGTCAACGTCGATGCGGTCGCGGATGAAGCCGACCTGACGGTGTCGGATGCCGCCGGCACCGAGGACCAGGCGATTGCGCTGAACATCACGGCCGAGTCCACGGATGCGGACGGCTCGGAATCCGTCTCGATCACGATTTCCGACATTCCTGACGGCGCCGTGCTGACGGACGGTGCGGGCAACAACGTCACGATCACGGACGGTGCGGCGACACTGACGCCGGATCAGTTGACCGGGTTGACGATCACGCCGCCCGAGAACTCGGACAATGACTTCACGCTCAACGTCGCGGTAACGACGACGGACGGCGACGACACGGCCACCGTTACCGGTGAGCTGGATGTGAGCGTTGCCGCCGACGCGGACGCGCCGACGCTGGACCTGACGGAAACGGCGACGGGTGACGAGGACACGGCGATCGCGCTGGATATCTCCTCGGCGCTGACGGATACGGACGGCTCGGAATCACTCTCGGTCACCATCTCCGATATTCCCGAAGGGGCGGTGCTGACGGATGGCGCCGGTAACGAGATTTCGATTTCGGGTGGTGAAGCGACGCTGACACCGGATCAACTGACCGGCCTGACGATCACGCCGCCGGATGACTTCTCCGGGACATTCGATCTGTCGGTAACGGCCACTTCGACCGAAGCGGACGGTGGTGACACCGCCGAGACGTTGGGCTCGATCACGGTCAACGTCGATGCGGTCGCGGATGAAGCCGACCTGACGGTGTCGGATGCCGCCGGCACCGAGGACCAGGCGATTGCGCTGAACATCACGGCCGAGTCCACGGATGCGGACGGCTCGGAATCCGTCTCGATCACGATTTCCGACATTCCTGACGGCGCCGTGCTGACGGACGGTGCGGGCAACAACGTCACGATCACGGACGGTGCGGCGACACTGACGCCGGATCAGTTGACCGGGTTGACGATCACGCCGCCCGAGAACTCGGACAATGACTTCACGCTCAACGTCGCGGTAACGACGACGGACGGCGACGACACGGCCACCGTTACCGGTGAGCTGGATGTGAGCGTTGCCGCCGACGCGGACGCGCCGACGCTGGACCTGACGGAAACGGCGACGGGTGACGAGGACACGGCGATCGCGCTGGATATCTCCTCGGCGCTGACGGATACGGACGGCTCGGAATCACTCTCGGTCACCATCTCCGATATTCCCGAAGGGGCGGTGCTGACGGATGGCGCCGGTAACGAGATTTCGATTTCGGGTGGTGAAGCGACGCTGACGCCGGATCAACTGACCGGTCTGACGATCACGCCGCCGGATGACTTTTCCGGGACATTCGATCTGTCGGTAACGGCCACTTCGACCGAAGCGGACGGTGGTGACACCGCCGAGACGTTGGGCTCGATCACGGTCAACGTCGATGCGGTCGCGGATGGTGCCGCCGTCAACCTGGATGATGCTTCCGGGTTTGAGGATACGGTTATTCCGCTCGATATCGATGTGACGGCGGCGGACGACTCCGAGACCGTTTCGATCGCCATCGACGGTATTCCGGACGGTTCGCAATTGACCTATGTGGATGGCGGCGGCAATACACAAGTCATTGATATAACGGATGGTTCCGTCGAATTAACGCCGGATCAGTTAAATGATCTGAGCATTCGTCCACCGGAGAACTCAGATGTCGATTTCGCGCTCGATGTCGCGGTCACGACGACGGACGGCGACAGTACGCACACGACGAACGAAACCCTTAACGTGGCGGTCGAGGCGGTGGCCGACGATCCCAATCTGAGCGTTTCGGATTCGACCGGTCAGGAAGACTCCGCGATCGACCTCGATATACAGTCCGCACTCAATGACACGGACGGTTCGGAAACGCTTGGTATTACGATTTCCAATATCCCGAACGGTTCGGTGCTGACCACGGCGAATGGTACCGAGATCACCATTACCGAGGGCGTGGCCGAGGTTGATCCGTCCGATCTCGCCGGGCTGCAGATTACGCCGCCGGCCGATTTCAACGGCAATTTTGATCTCAACGTTACGGCGACCTCGACCGAATCCGAGAATCAGGACACCGCCGGGGTGACCGAAACCGCGACCGTTACGGTTACGGTCGAGAATACGAATGACGGGCCTGTCGCGAACGACGATACGGCGACGACGGACGAGGACAGCGGCGTCACGATCAACGTGCTCGACAACGATACGGACCTGGACGGCGATACGCTGACGGTGACGAACGCGGCGCTGGAGGACGGCGTCGACGGCGAGGTTGTCATCAACGACGACGGCTCCATCACGTTCACGCCGGGCGACGCCTTCGATGCGCTGGACGACGGCGAATCTCAGGAAGTCGAGATCACTTATACGATCTCCGACGGTCAGGGTGGTTTCGACACGGCGACGGCGACGGTCACGGTGACGGGTACGAACGACGGTCCGGTCGCAGTGGATGATTCCGCGACGACGGCGGAAGACTATTCGGTGACGCTCAACCTGACCGCAAACGATACGGACCTTGAAGGCGACAATCTCTCGATTACCCAGATTGACGGTCAGGATATTGCCGTGGGCGAGTCCATCGATGTCGGCTATGGCACCGTGAGCTTGAACGAGGACGGCACGGTGACGTTCAATCCGGATGAGAACTGGAACGGGACGGAGACGTTCGAATACACCGTTTCCGACGGCACGGCGACGGATACGGCGACTGCAACGATCGACGTGGTCGCTGTCAACGACGGCCCGGTTGCGGTCGACGACACGGCGACGACGGATGAAGACACGTCGGTCACGCTGGATCTGACGCAGAACGACACGGACATCGAGGGCGACAACCTGACGGTGACGCAGATCGACGGTCAGGATATCGCGGCGGGTGAGAGCGTGGACGTCGGCTTTGGTTCTGTGACCATGAACGACGACGGGACGGTGACGTTCGACCCGAACGAGGACTGGAACGGGACGGACACGTTCGAATACACGGTTTCCGACGGAACCGACACGGCGACCGCCACGGCGACCATCAATGTGGACGCGGTGAACGACGGCCCGGTGGCTGGCGATGACAGCCTTTCGGGCACGGAAGACGGGACGATCACGTTTATGGCGGCCGATCTTCTGGGTAACGACACGGACGTGGACGGCGATACGCTGACCATCAGTTCGTTCGAGCAACCTGAGCACGGCACCATCGTCGATAACGAGGACGGGACGTTCACGTTCACACCGGACGAGAACTGGAACGGCGAGACCGATTTCACCTACACGGTGTCCGACGGCCAGGGCGGCACGGATACGGCGACGGTCAATATTACTGTCGACGGCGTCAACGACGGCCCGGTTGCGGTGGACGACACGGCGACGACCGACGAGGACACATCTGTCACGCTGGATCTGACGCAGAACGACACGGACATCGAGGGCGACAACCTGACGGTGACGCAGATCGACGGTCAGGACATCGCGGCGGGTGAGAGCGTGGACGTCGGCTTCGGTTCTGTGACCATGAACGACGACGGGACGGTGACGTTCGACCCGAACGAGGACTGGAACGGGACGGACACGTTCGAATACACGGTGTCGGACGGTACCGACACGGACACCGGTGTGGCGACCATCAACGTTGACGCGGTGAACGACGGTCCTGTTGCGAATGACGATACGGCAACGACGGACGAGGACAGTGGTGTCACGATCAGTGTGCTCGACAACGATACGGACCTGGACGGCGATACGCTGACGGTGACGAACGCGGCGCTGGAGGACGGCGTCGACGGCGAGGTTGTCATCAACGACGACGGCTCCATCACGTTCACGCCGGGCGACGCCTTCGATGCGCTGGACGACGGCGAATCCCAGGAAGTCGAGATCACTTATACGATCTCCGACGGTCAGGGCGGCTTCGACACGGCGACGGCGACGGTGACGGTGACGGGCACGAACGATGGCCCGGTTGCGGTCGACGACACGGCGACGACGGATGAAGACACGTCGGTCACGCTGGATCTGACGCAGAACGACACGGACATCGAGGGCGACAACCTGACGGTGACGCAGATCGACGGTCAGGATATCGCGGCGGGTGAGAGCGTGGACGTCGGCTTTGGTTCTGTGACCATGAACGACGACGGGACGGTGACGTTCGATCCGAACGAGGACTGGAACGGGACGGACACGTTCGAATACACGGTGTCGGACGGAACCGACACGGACACCGGCATGGCGACCATCAACGTTGACGCGGTGAACGACGGTCCTGTTGCGAATGACGATACGGCAACGACGGACGAGGACAGTGGTGTCACGATCAGTGTGCTCGACAACGATACGGACCTGGACGGCGATACGCTGACGGTGACGAACGCGGCGCTGGAGGACGGCGTCGACGGCGAGGTTGTCATCAACGACGACGGCTCCATCACGTTCACGCCGGGCGACGCCTTCGATGCGCTGGACGACGGCGAATCCCAGGAAGTCGAGATCACTTATACGATCTCCGACGGTCAGGGTGGTTTCGACACGGCGACGGCGACGGTCACGGTGACGGGCACGAACGACGGCCCGGTTGCGGTGGACGACACGGCGACGACGGATGAAGACACGTCGGTCACGCTGGATCTGACGCAGAACGACACGGACATCGAGGGCGACAACCTGACGGTGACGCAGATCGACGGTCAGGATATCGCGGCGGGTGAGAGTGTGGACGTCGGCTTTGGTTCTGTGACCATGAACGACGACGGGACGGTGACGTTCGACCCGAACGAGGACTGGAACGGGACGGACACGTTCGAATACACCGTTTCCGACGGAACCGACACGGCGACCGCCACGGCGACCATCAACGTGGACGCGGTGAACGACGGTCCTGTGGCGGGTGACGATAGCCTGAGCGGCACGGAAGACGGGACGATCACGTTTACGGCGGCCGATCTTCTGGGTAACGACACGGACGTGGACGGCGATACGCTGACCATCAGTTCGTTCGAGCAACCTGAGCACGGCACCATTGTCGATAACGAGGACGGGACGTTCACGTTCACGCCGGACGAGAACTGGAACGGCGAGACCGATTTCACCTACACCGTTTCCGACGGCCAGGGCGGCACCGACGAGGCGACGGTCAATATCACCGTCGACG
This sequence comes from Rhodospirillales bacterium, assembly GCA_965229805.1. Lineage (GTDB taxonomy): Bacteria > Pseudomonadota > Alphaproteobacteria > Rhodospirillales > Casp-alpha2 > UBA4479. Next base: position 1,655,739 of record CBDDJO010000001.1, read on the forward strand.
GCGTCAACGACGGCCCGGTTGCGGTGGACGACACGGCGACGACGGACGAGGACACATCTGTCACGCTGGATCTGACGCAGAACGACACGGACATCGAAGGGGACAGCCTGACGGTGACGCAGATCGACGGTCAGGATATCGCGGCGGGTGAGAGCGTGGACGTCGGCTTCGGTTCTGTGACCATGAACCAAGACGGCACGGTGACGTTCGACCCGAACGAGGACTGGAACGGGACGGACACGTTCGAATACACGGTGTCGGACGGGACCGACACGGCGACCGCCACGGCGACCATCAATGTGGACGCGGTGAACGACGGTCCTGTTGCGAATGACGATACGGCAACGACGGACGAGGACAGTGGTGTCACGATCAGTGTGCTCGACAATGATACGGACCTGGACGGCGATACGCTGACGGTGACGAACGCGGCGCTGGAGGACGGCGTCGACGGCGAGGTTGTCATCAACGACGACGGCTCCATCACGTTCACGCCGGGCGACGCCTTCGATGCGCTGGACGACGGCGAATCCCAGGAAGTCGAGATCACTTATACGATCTCCGACGGTCAGGGTGGTTTCGACACGGCGACGGCGACGGTCACGGTGACGGGCACGAACGACGGCCCGGTTGCGGTGGACGACACGGCGACGACGGACGAGGACACATCTGTCACGCTGGATCTGACGCAGAACGACACGGACATCGAAGGGGACAGCCTGACGGTGACGCAGATCGACGGTCAGGATATCGCGGCGGGTGAGAGCGTGGACGTCGGCTTCGGTTCTGTGACCATGAACCAAGACGGCACGGTGACGTTCGACCCGAACGAGGACTGGAACGGGACGGACACGTTCGAATACACGGTGTCGGACGGGACCGACACGGCGACCGCCACGGCGACCATCAATGTGGACGCGGTGAACGACGGTCCTGTTGCGAATGACGATACGGCAACGACGGACGAGGACAGTGGTGTCACGATCAGTGTGCTCGACAATGATACGGACCTGGACGGCGATACGCTGACGGTGACGAACGCGGCGCTGGAGGACGGCGTCGACGGCGAGGTTGTCATCAACGACGACGGCTCCATCACGTTCACGCCGGGCGACGCCTTCGATGCGCTGGACGACGGCGAATCCCAGGAAGTCGAGATCACTTATACGATCTCCGACGGTCAGGGTGGTTTCGACACGGCGACGGCGACGGTCACGGTGACGGGCACGAACGACGGCCCGGTTGCGGTGGACGACACGGCGACGACGGATGAAGACACGTCGGTCACGCTGGATCTGACGCAGAACGACACGGACATCGAGGGCGACAACCTGACGGTGACGCAGATCGACGGTCAGGATATCGCGGCGGGTGAGAGCGTGGACGTCGGCTTTGGTTCTGTGACCATGAACGACGACGGGACGGTGACGTTCGATCCGAACGAGAACTGGAACGGGACGGACACGTTCGAATACACGGTGTCGGACGGAACCGACACGGCGACCGCCACGGCGACCATCAACGTGGACGCGGTCGTCGATGAAGCCGAACTCACCACGTCCGATGTCACCGGCGACGAGGACACAGCCATTCCGTTGAGCATCGATGTTTCCAGCGTCGATGATGTCTCATCGATCACCATCAACGATATTCCGGATGGCGCCGTGCTGAAGGATGCCGCGGGGAACGAGATCACGGTCACTGAAGGATCCGCTGAGGTTACGCAGGACCAACTCGAGGGTCTGACGATTACGCCGCCCGACGACTCCAACACCGACTTCTCGCTCAACGTCGAAGTGACGACGGAGCAGGATGGCCAGACCGTTACCGTCGACAGCACCATCGACGTCGATGTCGTCGGCGTCGCCGATGCGCCGACGCTGAGCGTTTCGCTCGGTGAGCCGCAGGTCAGCTACGAGGGTACGGGTGAAGGCGGCTGGGGAGGCATGGCAACCACCGACGGCACGACGACGTCCGGCGATGACGTTGTCGTTCTCGATGGGATGCCGATGAACCAGAATATTTCGCTGCAGGCCGGCGACGATCTTTTGGTGATCAACGGCAATACCGGTGGCGGCAACAATATCAACATGGGGTCCGGCGGCGATCAGGTCGTGTTCAACGGCAATATCGGCGGCAATACGGCCGTTCACGGTGCTTCAGGCCAGGACACCGTGATGATGGGCAAAAGCGCGGACTCCTATCAGGTCAACAATCTCACCAATAACAACGGCAAAATCAGCGCGCAGATCGTTGATCTTGATACCGGTCAGACATTGACGGTCAACAACGTCGAGGCACTGGCCTTCGGCGACGGCGAAGTCATCGGCAATGCGGATATCGTGCAGTGGCCGGAATCCGATACCGAAACGGTGGTGACGTACGATCTCGATATCTCGTCGAACCTGACCGACACCGACGGGTCCGAGACGCTTTCGATCACCGTCGACGGGCTGCCCGAAGGCGCGGAACTCAACGCCGGCACGCAAAATGAAGACGGGTCATGGACGCTCTCGTCCGGCGATCTGGAGGGGCTGACGGTGACGCTGCGCGGCGAGGACGCCGGGCAGGCGTTCGACCTCTCGGTCAGTGCGACGGCGACGGAAAACGACGGCGATACGGCGACCGTGTCGCAATCCGTTTCCGCCGAAGGCACGGCCACCGATGCCACGGCCGAGGGGGCGACGATCGACGTCTCGGATGTGGCCGGCACCGAAGACACGGCGATCGCGTTGGATATCGACGTGACGCAGTTGGATACGGACGGTTCCGAAAACCTGACGATCACGATTTCGGATATTCCGGACGGCGCCGTGCTGACGGACGCCGACGGCAACGAAATCGCCGTCTCGGGCGGTTCTGCCGAAGTGACGCAGGCGCAGCTTGAGGGTCTCTCGATCACGCCGCCGGAAGATTCCAATGAAGACTTTTCGCTGACCGTGACGGCGACGAGTGTGGAAGAATCGTCCGGCGAAATTTCCACCACATCGGCAACGATCGGTGTTGATGTGACCGGTGATGCGGACGCGCCGAGCGTGACCGCAGACGACGTTTCCGGTGACGAGGACACGGCGATCGCGCTGGATCTCTCTTCCGCGCTGACCGATACGGACGGGTCCGAGACCCTGTCGATCACGATCTCCGACATTCCGGAAGGCGCGGTGCTGACCGATACTGACGGTAATGAAGTCACGGTCACCGGCGGTTCGGCCGATGTTGGCGCCGATCAGCTTGCCGGCCTGTCGATCACGCCGCCGGATGATTTCAACGGGTCGTTCGACCTGACGATCACTGCGACGTCCGAGGAGAACGACGGCGACACGGCGACCACGACCTCGACGTTCACGGTTGATGTCGATGCGGTGAACGACGGTCCGGTGGCGGCCGACGACAGCCTTTCGGGTACGGAAGACGGAACGATCACGTTCACGGCGGCTGATCTGCTCGGCAACGACACGGACGTGGATGGTGATACGCTGACCATCAGTTCGTTCGAGCAACCTGAGCACGGCACCATCGTCGATAACGAGGACGGGACGTTCACGTTCACGCCGGACGAGAACTGGAACGGCGAGACCGATTTCACCTACACGGTGTCCGACGGCCAGGGCGGCACGGATACGGCGACGGTCAATATTACTATCGACGGCGTCAACGACGGCCCGGTGGCCGGCGACGACAGCCTTTCGGGTACGGAAGACGGGACGATCACGTTTACGGCGGCCGATCTTCTGGGTAACGACACGGACGTGGATGGCGATACGCTGACCATCAGTTCGTTCGAGCAACCTGAGCACGGCACCATCGTCGATAACGAGGACGGGACGTTCACGTTCACGCCGGACGAGAACTGGAACGGCGAGACCGATTTCACCTACATCGTTTCCGACGGCCAGGGCGGCACGGATACGGCGACGGTCAATATCACCGTTGACGGCGTCAACGACGGCCCGGTTGCGGTCGACGACACGGCGACGACGGACGAGGACACGTCGGTCACGCTCGACCTGACGCAGAACGACACGGACATCGAGGGCGACAGCCTGACGGTGACGCAGATCGACGGTCAGGATATCTCGGCGGGTGAGAGCGTGGACGTCGGCTTTGGTTCTGTGACCATGAACGACGACGGGACGGTGACGTTCGATCCGAACGAGGACTGGAACGGGACGGACACGTTCGAATACACGGTTTCGGACGGAACCGACACGGACACCGGTGTGGCGACCATCAATGTGGACGCGGTGAACGACGGCCCGGTGGCTGGCGATGACAGCCTTTCGGGCACGGAAGACGGGACGATCACGTTTATGGCGGCCGATCTTCTGGGTAACGACACGGACGTGGACGGCGATACGCTGACCATCAGTTCGTTCGAGCAACCTGAGCACGGCACCATCGTCGATAACGAGGACGGGACGTTCACGTTCACACCGGACGAGAACTGGAGCGGCGAGACCGACTTCACTTACACCGTTTCGGATGGCCAGGGCGGTACGGATACGGCGACGGTCTCGGTGACGGTCGACGGGGTTGTCGATGCGGCCGAAATCACCACGATGGATGCGGCGGGTTACGAGGATACGGCGATCGCGCTCGATATCGATGTGTCGAGTGTCGATGATATCTCGTCGATCACGCTTAACGACATCCCGGACGGTGCCAAGCTGTTCGATGCCGATGGCAACGAGATTACGACGTCCAACGGCTCCGTGGAGCTGACGGAAAGCCAACTCGAAGGGCTCTCGATCCAGCCACCGAGCGACTCGAACGACGACTTTACTCTCGGTGTTGAGGTCACGACCGAGCAGGACGGCCAGACGGTCACCGTGGACGGCTCGATCGACGTCGACGTGACGGGGGTCGCCGATGCGCCGGAACTAACGGCGTCGCTGGGCGAGCCGACGGTGACGCAGACCGGCGGCGAGGAAGTCGAGGTGACGATCGGCGCCGATAATTATACCAGTACAGATGCGGGCTTTACCGTGGCCGGACGGAGCGTCAATTCGGACGGCTCTTTGTCGGATGCGTCCGCGGACAACCTCACCTACAACGAGAGCCCGGGCGGGTTCGGTGTTGCCGGTAATACGCCGGACGCAGCGGATTCAGAACTCGGATACGATGCGGATCACGATGTATCGGAGCAGATGGTCGTATCGTTTGACGATGACGTTTCCTCGGCGGACGTTTCGTTCGCATGGATGCATAGCGGCGAGCAGGCGACCTACGAGATTTACCGTGACGGCGTGAAAGTCGGCGAGGGCCAGGTTAACGGCGTGACCGATAATGTCGACGCGCCGGTGACCCTGACTGCCGATGATGGTGGCTCGTTCGACCAGATCGTGTTCTCGGCCTCGGGAGAGGATGACGATTATCTCATTCACTCGATCGACTTCACGACGGTCGAGGGCGGTGAAACTTCGGTCGAGTATCCGCTGGATATTTCCGGGCAACTGACGGACACGGATGGGTCGGAGAGTCTGAGCTTTACCGTAGACGACCTGCCGGAAGGTGCTGTCCTTAGTGCCGGCGAGCAGAACGACGACGGCAGCTGGACGCTCACAACCGACGACCTAGACGGCCTCACGGTGACGCTGTCCGGCGACAACGCCGGCGACGCATTCGACTTCACGGTCAGTGCGACGTCGACCGAGAACGATGGTGATACGTCAACGGTATCGACGACGTTGAGTGCCAGTGGCGCGGAACTCGACCAGACGGCCGAGGGTACGGAAATCGACACGACCGATGCGGCGGGCAACGAAGACAGTGCCATCGCGCTCGACATCGACGTGACACAACTCGATGCCGACGGATCCGAGACGATGACGATCACGCTGTCCGACATTCCGGACGGCGCCAAGCTCTACGATGGTGACGGTAACGAACTCACCGTTTCCGGCGGTGCCGTGGAACTGACCGAGGCGCAGCTCGAGGGACTCTCGATCCAGCCGCCGGATGACAGCAACCAGGATTTCTCGCTGACGGTCACGACGGTTACGACCGAAGAGTCGACGGGCGACACGACCACCAATACGGCGACCCTCGATGTCGACGTTACGGGCGTGGCCGATGCACCGACGCTGGATGCCAGTGTCGGTGAAGGCACCCAGGTTGGCGGCACGATGGATGTCGACGTATCGGACGATACCGTCACGGCAGCAGGTACGGCGGGCGCGACCGTGACCGTTACGGGTGTGCCGGCGGGTGCGATGCTGTCTGGCGGAACCGATAACGGTGACGGTTCCTGGACCTTGGATGCCGGCGATCTGGATGGTCTGACCATCACGCCGGCAGAGGGCTCGGATGCCGAGGACGTGTCGTTGACAATCGAGGTCACGGGCGAGGGTGGCGGCGAAACGCTTATATCCGAAGATTTTACCAACGGTGCTGACGGTTGGGGCAGTGATATCTCGTGCTCCAATGGAAAAATGTACTTCGGCGGCGACGACGATGCGTCGAAGACATTCGACTTCGGTGCTGAGAATGCCGGCAAGACCGTAACAATCTCGTTTGATGCCGGATCGTGGGGAGATTGGGAAGAGAGCGGTGGTTCACAGGACTACTTCCAGGTGACGGCCAACGACTCAAGTCTGCTCTCGACATCGGAATCCGACTCTGGAAACTACTCGTTTACGGTAACCCTGGATGATAACGGACAGGTCCAACTCGATATGGGCGTCGATACGACGGCCAGTGATGAAGGCTACTTTGTCGACAATTTCCAGATCGTCACCGGTGATGATTGGGACACGACGCTGGCGACGGAAACCGTCGACGTCGACCTTGAACCGGACATGGTCAGCTTCGATCTCGATATTTCGTCCGAACTGCAGGACACGGATGGTTCCGAAAGCCTGTCGATCTCCATCGATAACCTGCCGGACGGTGCCGTGCTGGTCGACGGCAACGGCAACGAGGTCGAGATTTCGAACGGGTCCGCCGATCTTTCGAATGCCGAACTTGACGGCCTGACGGTTCGGGTCCCGGAGGGCACCGAAGACTTCGATCTCGCGCTCAGCGCGACGGCGACGGAAAACGACGGCGATACGAACACCGTCTCGACGTCGCTCAGCGTCGACGTGCCGGAATTCGACCAGACCGCCGAGGGTGCCGAGATCGATGCGGCAAACGCCGCCGGTAACGAAGATACCGCGATCGCGCTCGATATCGACGTGACACAGCTCGATACCGACGGTTCGGAAACCATGACCATCACGTTGTCCGACATTCCGGACGGCGCCACGCTCTATGACGGCGATGGCAACGAGATCCAGGTTTCCGCCGGTTCGGTTGAACTCAGCGAAGCGCAACTTGACGGTCTCTCCATCAAGCCGCCGGCGAACTCGAACGACGATTTCTCGCTGACGGTGACGACGGAGACCACCGAAGAATCGTCGGGCGAGACGACCACCAACACGGCGACCCTCGATGTCGATGTCACCGGCGTTGCCGACGACCCGACGCTGGAGACCGGCGATTCGACGGCGAGCGCGGTGCAGCACACGGTCGATATCGATGTATCCGACGACGTCACGTCGGCAATCGAGAACGGTGGTTCGGAACCCTACGAGATGCCGGCGGGCACCGGCCTTTCTGGCAGCGTCTACAACACGTCGAGCAGCCTCAGCAAACTCGACCAGATCGACAGCATGATCGACGGTCAGTCGCCGTCCGCGTCTTTCACCGCGACGGATGTCGATTACGAGGGTGGTAGCACGATCGGCGGCTTCCTGGGCGATGATGCCGACAGTGGCAGCGGCGACCTGTCCGCGAGTGCCGAAACGTTCGCTGTACAGCTGACGGGATACGTATATCTAGAACCCGGTGAGCACACGTTCTCCACCACCTCCGATGACGGGTTCCGTCTGAATGTCGGTGGCGAGACCGTCACCGAATTTGACGGCAACCGTGCCCCCGGTGAGTCCAGCGGCACTTACACGGTGGAGGAAGCCGGTCTCTACCCGATTGAAATCACGTATTGGGAAAACGGCGGCGGCCAGGAACTGAACGTGGAGCTCAACGGCAATACGATTTCGGGCGACATGCTCTATTCGGAACCGCCGGAAGGCGTGGTGCTTGAGGATGATGGCCACTATTCGATTCCCGATGAAGTCGGCGGCGGCGAGGTCAGTGTCATCGTGTCCGGCGTGCCGGATGGTGCCACGCTCAATGTTGGGACCGAAAACGAGGACGGCACGTGGACCGTGGATGCCGAGGATGTCGGCAACCTCGAGGTTACGCTCGCCGAAGGCGACGGCGGACCGCACGACATCACGCTGACGGTGGCGGATCAGGACGGCGAGGTGCTGGCGACGCAATCGATCACCGCCGGCGACGGTTTCGGCTTTACCGCCGAACTCGATGTCTCTGCCATGCTGACGGACACCGATGGGTCGGAAACCCTGACCGTGACCATCGACGACCTGCCGGATGGCGCCGTGCTCAGCGCCGGCGAGCAGAATGACGACGGTAGCTGGACGGTCGATGGCGACGATCTCAATGGTTTGACCGTCAGTCTGCCGTCGGGCGTCGAGGACTTCGATGTCTCCGTGACCGCAGTCTCGACGGAGAATGACGGCGATACGGCAACGACGACCGGCACGCTTTCGATTGCCGTGCCTGAACTCGACCAGACCGCCGAGGGTGCCGAGATCGACGCGGCCGATGCCGCCGGGAACGAAGATACCGCGATCGCGCTCGATATCGACGTGACGCAGCTCGATACCGACGGTTCGGAAACCATGACCATCACGCTGTCCGACATTCCGGACGGCGCCACGCTTTACGACGGTGACGGCAACGAGATCCAGGTTTCCGCCGGTTCGGTCGAACTAAGCGCGGCGCAACTGGACGGCCTGTCCATCAAGCCGCCGGAGAACTCGAACGAGGACTTCTCGCTGACGGTGACGACGACCACGACCGAGGAATCGTCGGGTGATACGACCACCAACACGGCGACCCTCGATGTCGACGTCACCGGTGTCGCCGATGCGCCGACGCTGAGTGCCAGCGTCAGCGAGGGTGAGGCTTCCGGCGGTGTGACCGATATCAATGTGTCACAGGACACTATCGATGCGGCTGGTACCGACGGTGCAACCGTGACCGTTTCCGGCGTGCCGGAAGGCGCGACGCTTTCTGGCGGTACGGATAACGGTGACGGCACTTGGACCCTGGATGCCGGCGATCTGAGCGACCTGACGGTTACGCCGGCCGATGGTTCGGACGCGACCGATGTGTCGCTGACGATTTCGGTCGAAGGTTCTGGCGGCGCGGGTGAGACGCTCGTTTCCGAGAACTTCACGCACGATACCAGCGGCTGGAGCGGCAACATGGATCCGGTCAACAACATGATGCAATTGGATTCCAACGACACCGCCGAGAAGACGTTTGACTTCGGTGCCGAGAACGCGGGCAAGACGGTCACCATCTCGTTCGACACCCAGGACTACGGTGGCTGGGATGAGCACGGCGACTACAAGGACTACTTCAATGTGTCCATGAACGGTGAACAAGTCGTGAATTCGACCAGCGACGACGACAACAGCTATAGCTTCGACGTTACGCTGGACGAAAACGGCCGTGTACAGGTTTACATGGAGGTCGATGCCACTTCCAGCGACGAGGGCATGTACGTCGATAACTTCAAGATCGAAACCGGTGATGACTGGGATGCGACGTTGGCGACGGAAACCGTCGATGTGGATCTCGAACCGGCGACAGTGACGTTCGATCTCGATGTCACCGCCGGGTTGCAGGATTCGGACGGCTCCGAGAGCCTGTCAATCACGGTCGACAACATCCCGAACGATGCCGTGTTGATGGATGGTGATGGTAACGAGATCAGCATCACCAATGGGTCGGCGGAACTGACGTCCAGCCAACTCGAGGGCCTGACGATCACGGTGCCGCAGGGCGCCAGTGACTTCAATCTCGGCGTGTCGGCGACGGCGACGGAGAACGACGGCGATACCAATACGCAATCGACCACGGTTGCCGTCGATGTGCCGGAGTTCGATACCACCGCAGAGGGCGCGACCATCACCGAGAGCGATGCGTCGGGTACAGAGGATACGGCGATCGCGCTGGATATCGATATCGATATGACGGACGCCGACGGTTCCGAGACCCTGTCGATCACGATCTCCGACATTCCGGCCGGGGCCGAGCTTCACGACGGTGACGGCAATCAAATCACGATCACCAGCGGTTCCGCCGAGGTCACGCAGGATCAGCTCGAAGGATTGACCATCACGCCGCCGGACGACAGCAGCGACAATTTCGACCTGACGATCACGGCGACGACGACGGAAACGTCGACCGGCGATACCGCAACCTCGACCGCGACGCTGAACGTGGATGTCACGGGCGATGCGGACGCGCCGGAATTGACCGTCGATGTGGGCGAAGGCACGACGACCAGCACCAACCCGACACCGGTGGCGTACTGGAATCTGGACGAAACCAGCGGCCGGACGATGCATGACCAGATCGGCGATCACGATGGTCATACGTATGGCGAGCAATCCGGCTCCGGTTCCGGGTATGAATCCAGCAATCTGAAAGACCTGGATGACGATACCAATCTACATGGCTCCGGTTCGGGGTCCGGCTCTGGTTCCGGGGCGGGGCAGCACGATAACGTCACGGCCGAGTTGAATACGGGCGCTGAATTCGACGACAATAAGGAAGACTTTATCCAGGTCGATCACAGCGCAGACTTGAAACCGGAGAGCGGTTCATTGACGCTCTGGTTCAATTCCGATGAAAGTAACGATGGTACATTGGCATCGTCCGACTCCTCGAATTATGACGACGGTGGGCACTTCAATCTATCGATCAATTCCAGCGGTCAGCTTGAACTGCGGATGCAGGATGAGAACTCGAGCCACACTATTTCAGGTGGTGACGTCGACAGTGGCGAATGGAACCAGGTCACCGTGACCTGGGGCGAAGGCGGCATGAAAATTTTCCAGAACGGCGAACTTGTCGCGTCCGACCCGAGTTACACAGGGGGATTGCAGGGTAACGAGAACCCGTGGACCTTTGGCGCATCGCAATCGCACAGCGGAGATAACACCGCGAACAACTTGCGGGACTTCTTCGACGGTCATATTGACGATATCGCGATCTACGATGCGCCGCTGACCGATGATCAGATTCAGGACCTCTATGAACTGGGGGTCGAGGATATGATGAACGAAGGCGGTGGTGGCGAAGAAGTCACGACCTACCCGGTCACGATCACCGCGGACCTGCGTGATACCGATGGCTCGGAAACGCTCTCGGTGTCGGTCTCCGATCTGCCGGATGGCGTCACGTTCAGCGCCGGAACCGACAACGGCGACGGGTCGTGGTCGTTTACGGAAGCAGATCTGGACGGTCTTGAAATGACCGTCCCGTCGGGGACGGCAGCATTCGATCTCAACGTTTCCGCAACCGCGACGGAAGCAGACGGTGATACGAATACCGTCACGGTTACAACGGCGATAGAAGGCCATACCGGTCCGATCATTGAGGACACCGGCGATTATGACCAAGAAGGGGGGAGCGGTAATGACACCCTGAAAGGGTATTCCGGCGACGACGTCATGCAGGGCAATGACGGCAATGATCTGATGTATGGCGATGATAGCTGGTATCAGGACTCCGACGGTGACGACACCATGTTCGGTGGTGACGGCAACGACATCATGGTCGGTGGCGGCGGCGCGGACTCCATCGATGGCGGTGATGATAACGACATCATTGTCGGCGATCAGACTTGGCAATCCTCTGCGGGTGGTGACGATACGCTGGTCGGTGGGGCTGGAGACGACGCCATTCTCGGCGGCAGCGGTTCTGACACCATTTATGGCGGTGACGGTTCTGGAAACGTCGATGGTAGCGACGACGACTTGATTTATGGCGACTCGTATGACACCGATGATCAGACCGATTATTACTCGAGCGAAGACGGTGGCGATACCATCTATGCCGAAAGTGGGAACGATACCGTTTACGGCGGTGGTGGAGACGATACGGTCTATGGTGGTGAAGGTAACGACTACCTGAGTGGTGGCATCACCAATGACTACAACGCCTCGAATTCGGGCGACGATTACCTAGATGGCGGCGCAGGGGACGACACGCTCGTCGGCGGTTGGGGTGACGACACCTTGGTCGGTGGCGCCGGTAACGATGATGCCTACGGTGGCAGTGGCGATGACCTGTTCATCTTCGGAGCCGGCGACGGAGCCGATTACTTCGATGGTGGTAATGGTTGGTCGGATACGATCCAGCTCGACGGTGTCGACGGTGGTCCGGGCGGTGACAGCGGCTGGACGATGCAACTCGACGACGGCGCCACCTACACCGAGACCGAGGACGGGCTTGTCTTCGATAGCGAGGCTTCCGGCAAGATCGAGCTTGCCGACGGCAGCGAACTGACCTTCGAAGGCGTCGAGAAGCTGGAATGGTAAACCGCTTTATTTCCTAGAATCCCTGAAGGGCCCGCGTTGCGGGCCCTTTCTTTTTGCGCCGGTGACGGGGCTTTGGCATTCTTTCCACATGGACAGGATCGGCAAGTACGAGATCGAGGCACCGCTTCTCGAGACGAGTTTTTCGGATCTTTATATCGCCCGGCAACCGGATGGCGACGGTTATCTTGCCGTGAAGGTTTTCCACCCAAAGGGAAGCAACGTCGGCGAGGAGGCGAAATACGGCGAGGCGTTCTGGCGGACACGATTCATCGAAGAGGCGAAGATCATGGCGCGCTTCGATCACCCGAATCTTGTACATGCCGTCGACGTGGGCGAAACCGAAGCGGGTGCGCCCTATGTCGTAATGCCGTTCCTGGAGGCCAATCTCCTGTACGAGATCGGCGAAGACGCGGATACGCCCGAGGAGATTGAAAAGCTTCCGAAGCAGTGGCGGCCGCGGCCTGTGTCGCCGCGCCGTGCGGCTGAGGTATGGCGGCAGATGCTGGCCGGCCTCGCCGCGTTGCATGACGCGGGCCTCGTGCACCGGGATATCAAGCCGCCGAACGTTCTGCTCGACAGCAAGCAACGCGGCAACGTGAAACTCTGTGATTTCGGTATGGTCAAGGTGCCGGATGCCAAGGGGTCACGGTCCGGTATCTGGGTCGGGACCATCGAATACATGAGTCCCGAACAGCGCAAGAGCGCGAAGGAAGTCGACGCCCGCTCGGACGTCTATTCCGCCGGTGTTGTCATGTACCGGATGCTGAGCGGCCGCCTGCCGGTCAAGGGACGAGCGCCGATGCGGACCGGCCGGTTCGGCATACCGCAAGGACTGGTCGACCTGATCGAGGCCTGCATGATGCCCAGGCGCCGTGACCGTCCGAAACATGCCGGGGACGCCCTTGAAAAATTTGACGACATTATCCCCAACTTACGCGTGCTTTCGGACAAGAGCCGTATTCCGTTGCGTGCTGCCAGCGTCAAGGTCATCACCACCACTGATTAAAAATAAAAATACATTATATAATGGTGAAATTATTATATTTCACAATATTAATTGACAAATTAAACTTCTTCTCCCATGTTAATCCGTAATAGGGGCGCCAAATCCGATGCCCCAGGGAGAATGAACATGTCGGTACAAATCGCGACCGCAAATCGGCTGACGGACGGAATCGTTGTATTTCTTGGCTATGACGGTGAATGGACCCGTCATATCGATGATGCCCGCATCGCCGAACGGGAAGACGATATCGCCGAACTCGAGGCCGAGGCGGCGACGTCGCCGCAGGTCGTCGGCGCCTATCTGATCGAGGCGGATGTCCGTGCGCCAGAGGGTAGGGGACGCGTCGTCTCGCCGCTCAGGTACAAGGAACGGATCCGCGCCTTCGGGCCGTCGATCCATCCCGCGTTCGCCAAGAAAGCGGTGCCGGAGCATTTTGACCCGCGCACCGACGTTTCCGCCGTCTTCATGAACGGAATTTGAGCAATGTATAAATACGATGATTTCGATCACACATTCGTTTCCGAACGTGTCGGCCAGTTCCGCGAACAGGTGTCACGCCGGCTTGCCGGTGAACTGACCGAGGACGAGTTCAAGCCGCTGCGTTTGATGAACGGGCTCTATCTGCAGCTTCATGCCTACATGCTGCGGGTCGCGATCCCTTACGGGCTGCTGTCGTCCAAGCAGATGCGCAAGCTTGCCGAGATCGCCCGCACGTATGACCGCGGTTACGGGCATTTCACGACGCGTCAGAATATCCAGTACAACTGGCCCAAGCTCGAGGACACGCCGGATATTCTGGAGGAATTGGCATCCGTCGAGATGCATGCGATCCAGACGTCCGGAAACTGCATCCGCAACGTCACCGCGGATCAGTACGCCGGTGTTGATCCGGAGGAAATCGACGATTCCCGCGTCTGGGCGGAGCTGATCCGTCAGTGGTCGTCACTGCACCCGGAGTTCTCGTTCCTGCCGCGCAAGTTCAAGATCGCCGTCACCGGTTCCCCGCACGACCGCACAGCCGTTAAATTCCACGATATTGGCCTGATGCTGAAGCGCAGCGATGACGGCGAGGTCGGTTTCGAGGTGCTCGTCGGGGGAGGCCTCGGCCGCACACCGATGATCGGCCGCACCATCCGTGAATTCCTGCCGAAGGATTATCTTCTTTCGTACCTGGAAGCGATCCTACGCGTCTATAACATGCTCGGCCGCCGCGATAACAAGTTCAAAGCGCGTATCAAGATACTGGTTCACGAGACCGGAATTGAGGAACTGCGCGACATGGTCGAGGCCGAGTGGGCGCAGATGAAAGCGGAAGGGATCGACCTGCCGCACGCCGAATTGGACCGGGTTCGCGGTTTCTTCACCGACCCGGATTACGAGGATCTGCCGGATCACGACCAGTATCTACAGGTCAAACAATTCGAAAATCCGACGTTCGGCCGCTGGGTACGGGCCAACGTGGCGCCGCACAGGAAGCCGGGATATGCAGTCGCCAACATCTCGTTGAAGCCGGTCGGCGGGGCGCCAGGAGATGCGACGGCGGCGCAGATGGAAGCCGTTGCCGATCTGGCCGACACGTATTCGTTCGGCGAAATCCGTGTCGCGCACGAACAGAATCTGGTCTTCGCCGACGTCAGAAAGGCCGATCTCTTTGCGCTCTGGAAGGCGCTGGACGATATCCAACTCGGGACGCCGAACCTGGGTATGATCAGCGATATCATCGCCTGCCCGGGGCTCGACTATTGCTCGCTCGCGAATGCCCGTTCGATTCCTGTGGCTCAGCGCATCCAGCGGCGCTTCGCCGATATCAAGCGACAGTTCGATATCGGTGCGCTGACGCTCAATATTTCGGGCTGCATCAACGCCTGCGGCCACCATCACGCCGGTCACATCGGCATCCTCGGCGTCGACCGCAAGGGTGAGGAGTACTACCAGCTTACCCTTGGCGGCAGTGCCGACGAAAACGCGTCTGTCGGCAAGATCGTCGGCCCCGCGTTCTCCAGCACCGAAATTGTCGATGCGGTTGAAACCGTGGTCGAGACGTACCTCAAGGTCAGGAACGAGGGCGAGCCGTTCCTCGCCACCTATCGCCGTCTGGGCGAAACGCCGTTCAAGTCGGCGTTGTTCGGGGAGAAGCAACATGCCGCTGCTTAAAAACGGTCACACCGTCGAGGATCCGTGGGTCCGCATTGAGGACGATGCCGATATCGCCGACGAGACGGCTGTCGTCGTCAGCCTCGCGCGCTGGCAAAACGAGGCGGACGTTCTAAGAAAACGGAACGCGCCCGTCGCCATAGCACTCAATAACGACCAATCGCCGGCGGAGATTGAAGATGATCTGGAGGCCATCGATGCGGTGTTCCTGACGTTCCCGGCATTTACGGACGGACGAGCGTTCTCGCAGGCGCGTCTGCTGCGCCAACGGTTTGGCTATAAGGGCGAAATCCGCGCCACGGGGAACGTACTCCGCGACCAGTACGCGTTCATGCAGCGCTGCGGTTTCGATGCATTCGAGGTTGCCGAGGATACCGACCTCGCCGGTTGGGGGCGGTCTGCACAGGCGATGAGCAGGCATTATCAGACCGCCGCAGACGGCGTGCGTGCGGTCTGGGCCAAACGGCACGGACAGCAGCCTTCCGCCTGAACCAACGCCTGCAACACCTTTTTCGTCATCATGGATTGTCGCCCGTGGCTCATGTCGCGGGTACGTATTGACCAAGCTCCGCCGTAGCGCTTAATTGGCAGCGGCCGGTGCCTTTCCCGGTGCCGGCCGCTTCTTTTTTCCGTTTCGAGAAAGCGCACCATGACCGATATCCTCATTACCGAATTCATCGACCAGGGCGCGCTTGAGCGTCTGCAATCCGAGTTTAACGTTCACTATGATCCGGATCTCTGGGATAAACCGGATGCCGTTGCCGAGGCGCTTCAGGGCGTGCCGGCGCTGATCGTCCGTAACCAGACACAGGTACGTGGCGTAGTGCTCGAGAAGGCCGGTGCCCTCAAATGCGTGGGCCGGTTGGGCGTCGGTCTGGACAATATCGATACGGACGGCTGCGCCGCCAAGGAGATCGATGTTTTTCCGGCGACAGGCGCGAATTCGGATTCCGTTGCCGAGCTGGCGATGGGCGGTCTTTATGTACTGTTCCGTCGGGCCTACCGTTCAACCGAGGACGTCGTCGCCGGCAAGTGGCCGCGTATGCAGTTGTTGGGCCGCGAAATCGCGGGCAAGACGCTGGCGATCATCGGTTTCGGCTCCATCGGCAAGGCGCTCGCCTGGCGCGCCAGGGGTGTCGGCATGACCGTCACCGCTTGGGACCCGTATATCGATTCTGGAAACGGTATCTGGGCCGAGCATGGCGTTGAACCGAGATCCAGCCTCGAAGACGTGATTACGGATGCAGACGCCGTCAGCGTGCATGTTCCACTCAACGACGAAACCCGCGACATGTTCGACACCGCCATGATCGGGAAAATGAAATCCGATGCGGTGCTGTTGAATCTGGCGCGCGGCGGCATCGTCAACGAGGCCGATCTCGTCAAGGCATTGCGGGAGGGCGTCATTGGCGGTGCCTTCCTCGACACTTTCGACGTCGAGCCGCTGACCGCCGATAACCTGTTCAATGATGTGCCCAACCTTCTGCTGACACCGCACGTCGGCGCCCGCACGGTTGAGGCGGATGATAGAGTCTGCAACATGATCGCAGACGCCGTGGCGGCCAGGCTCAAGGCCTGAAAACCGACCTTACGGGATATGAAATAAGCCGCGAAGAAAAGCACGAGCCCCCTCCGCGAGGGAGAGGGCTCGGTATTCGTCAGCCCGCGTTGCGCCGTGCCACTTCCGTCATGAAGCGGTCGCGGATCACCACGGGGTTGATAGGAATGGTGTCGACCGGAACGTTACCGGACTCGCATTTGCAGACGATGATCGTCATCTTGTTCGACGCCAGTGCGTCCTTGAGCACGTCCGCCGTATCCGCGGCCTGGCATTCGACAACGTTTTCGCAGCCACACGCCTCGGCCACTTTCGTGAGCGACGTCTTGCGCCCGGCATAAGTCGGCTGGTCGCCGGTCGAACCGTAACTGCCATTGTCGATGATCAGCAGCACATAGTTGTCGGCGACATTGTTGGCGATGGTCGGAAGCGTGCCGAAATTGGTCAACACGCTGCCGTCGCCGTCGATGGCGACGACTTTCTGCGCCTGCGACAGCGCAAGACCGAGGCCGATGGAGGACGCCAGTCCCATGGTGCCCAGCATGTAGAAGTTCGTGGGCTGGTCGTCGAGCATGTAGAGTTCCTGCGACGGCAGACCGATGTTGCAGACCACCAGTTCATCCGTGATCACGGGAATGATCGATTTCAGGACATCGCTTCTTTTCATCGGAGCCCCCTCCAGAACGTGGCGTCGGTAAGAATCGCCGTGGGTTTCGAGCACATTTGCGTGTATTTCAGGATTTCCGGCAGTTCGACCACGTCTTCCTGCTTGTGGAAGTGGTAGGTCGGGATACCCAACTGCTGCAGCAGCGGCTTGGTGTGGATCGCCATTTCGACCTGGCAGGCGACGGGTTCGCCCAGTTCGCCGCGGAAGCTGATCAGCATCGGCAGCGGAATCTGATAGTACTGGATCAATGTGGCGAGCGTGTTGATGGTGACGCCGATGGCCGTGTTCTGCATGATGATGCATGGACGCTTGCCGCCCATGAATGCGCCGGCGCACAATCCCATGCCTTCGTCTTCCTTGTTGGACGGGATATGAAACACCTTGCTCGACTTGTCGAGCGCGTCGATGACGCCGGCGAGCTGTTTGCACGGGACCGTCGTCACGAAATCGATCCCGCCGTCGATGAGGTCATCGACAACTTTTTCACTGATGGACATGTAGGATAATTCTCCTTCCTGAACGTGTTTTTATTGCGGCGCGACGCTTGCCGGGCGACCGTTTTTTTGACGGCTCCCTGCGGGAAGCACGGTAAATATCTCAAAATCCGGGATGTTATAATCCATTACTGCCAATCTGGAAACCTACCAGTAGCGGAGCGCCCCCTCGAACAGTTTATAGAGATCGTCCCGTTCGATCTGGCAGGGGGCGAGATTCAGAAGACGTTTTTGTGGGAACGCGCCGTCGGTCAACCTGTCGAGATCGGCGTCGTCGTATCCGACTCCCTCGAGGCCATTGGGAATACCGGTTGCTTTCATCATATCGATGAGATGTTCGGCCACCGCTTCGCCGGCCTCGGAGGGTCCAGCCTCGTGGGTGCCCCCCAGGCAGGCATAGGCTGCAAGATGGCGTTCCGGCGCATGTGGTCCCGTCAACCGGAACACGGACGGGGCGTTCAGGATCACCGACATGCCATGCGGCACCATGGGAATGTCCTGTGGATATCCGTCCGGTTTGAAGTCCTTCACGAGGCCGGAAACGGCGTATGACATGCCGTGCGGCAGGTGACAGCCGGCCTGGCCGAAGGCGATCCCGGCCAGCGACGACGCCCACATGAGATATTCGCGCGCCTCAAGATTGTCGGCGTCCGTCACGGCGGCCACCATGTGTTCACCCACGAGCTTGAGAGCCTCCTTGGAGATCACGTCGCTCCACGGGTTGCCGCCCTGGGAATAGGGTCGCGCGGACGGATCAGCGGGTTTTTCGCGGACCGTGAAAGGCCTTGCCGTGAGACTTTCCAGCGCGTGCGACAGCACGTCGAAGGCGGTCGCGGCGATGACCGTCTTGGGCAACGTGTGGGTCACGTGTGGATCGACCAAACCCAGGGTGGGTTTCAGATAGATCGAGGCGATGCCGGTCTTCGCCTTCATGGAGAGAAGATCGAAGATCGCGATACCCGTCGCTTCCGAGCCGGTGCCGGCGGTCGTGGGGCAGGCGATGTGCGGCTTCAGCGGACCCGGCACCGGCACGCCGCCGCCGACCGGCGCGTTCACGTAGGTCAGGAATTCGGCCGGATAGGATGCATACAGATTGGCCGCCTTGCAGGTGTCGATGACCGATCCGCCGCCGACCGAGATAAAGCCGTCGGCACCGCTTTCCTGCGCGAACGCGGCAGCGGCCCGGAAACTCTCGTCCGTGGGCTCCACGGCGATGTCGTCGTAAAAAGCGATATCGATCCCGGCGGCTTCGAGGGACTTGCGTACCTTGTCGACGTGATCGGAGGCGGTAAGGCCCTTGTCCGTGTACAGGCCGACGCGCTTCAGCCCCAGACTCGCGGCGTGGGCGCCCGCTTCGGCCAGGCAACCGGGCCCGAACACCAGGGACTGGCCGTCGACCCTGAAGGCCTCGTCGCAGCCCTCGAGTAATTGATAATGATGACAGCAAACCACGCCGACCTCCCGAAAACCTGTTGTCAGCTAAGTGTAATGGCATCCCGTTAGAATGAAAAATAACGATATCGGGTCTGTCAGGTTTCGGGAATTACGGAACCGAAAATTTTCTCGCGCATGCTTTGAGCGCGTTGTCACATCCGTTACACTGGCGGCGATAAACGAGGAGGTGGGGCATGTTTATCAGGCACATGATCGCGGCGGGGATGGCTGCGGTAATCCTAGCCACGGCACTTCAACCGCGTACGTCAGCGGCCAATGAGATTGGCCCGAGGGCCGAGGTGTTTATCGCGAATCTGGCGGACGATGTGATTTCCAAGCTGACCGACCGGACTGTCAGTCCGACCGAGCAGGAAGAACGTTTCCGCCGGATCATGCGGAAATACATTGCCTTCGAGACGATCGCACGTTGGGTACTGGGCGGACGCTACTGGCGTGGTGCCAGCGACGAGCAGCGCGCACGCTATATGTCTTTGTTCGAGCAGTTGATGGTGGCGACATATGCGCATCGGTTCCAGGATTATTCCGGCGAAAAGCTGGAAGTATCGGGTGTCAGGATGATCGATGAATCCCAAGCTTTGGTCCAGACCACGCTGAAACGTCCGAATACGGATAAACCCTTGCGTGTCGACTGGCGTGTCAGGGGCACAGCGGATAAGCTCAGTGTCATCGATATCATGGTCGAGGGCTTGAGCATGGCACAGACGCAACGTTCGGAGTTTACGTCGGTACTTCGCGCCAACGGTGGCGATGTTGGTGCCCTGATGGCGAATCTGGAATCTCGTCTCGAAGCAGCACGTGCCGAGCGCCTTGCCTCCAACGAAGAGGCCGCACAGAAATAGTGAATACTTTTGCCGCGCCGCCGTCCCCGGGTGGCATCGAAACCCCGTCCGGCAAGGATGCGGCGTACGAAAATTTCCCCGTCGGTTCATTCCTGCTGCCGCCAAAGGCGCGTCCGCATGTGGCGGTCTTCTATCGCTATGCACGCGCCATCGACGACATAGCTGACAATCCGGATTTGAGTGCCGAGGAGAAAGTACGCCGGCTCGACGGCTTCGCCGCTGCCATCCGTGGTGATGACGGTGGCGATGTGGCTTTCGAAACCGGCACGCACATGCGCGAGAGTCTGATCGCATCCGATGTGCCGGAACGGCATTGCCTCGACCTCATCGACGCCTTCAAGCAGGATGCGGTCAAGAACCGGTACGACGACTGGGGCGATCTGATGGAATACTGTATTCGTTCCGCGGCGCCGGTCGGGCGTTACCTGATCGATCTCACGGGCGGCGCGGCGGACGGGTATGCATCCTCGGATGCCTTGTGCAATGCGTTGCAAGTGATCAACCACCTACAGGACTGCAGGGACGATTATCGCTCTTTAAACCGGGTCTATCTTCCGGTGGACTGGATGCAGGAAGCGGGCGCGTCGGTGGAGATGCTGGATGGCGACCGGTCGGCCCCGGAACTGCGCGTCGTTATCGATCGATGTCTGCATGCAACGCACGACCTGCTGAAGGATGCGCGACCGTTGCCGAAATCCGTCGCCAGCCGGCGGCTCGCCATGGAAAGTGCGGCGATCATCCGGATCGCCGACTCGCTCGTCACCAAACTGCGCGAGAACGATCCATTAGGGCCGCGTATCGAATTAACCAAATCCGGTTACGCGACTTGCATTGCGCGCGGTGCGATTGCCGGACTGTTCGCCTGAGGCGCGGCGATGACTGTGCTCGCAACGCTGTCGTTGGTAATTTGGCTGTATTTATGCCTGTTTCATGGAAAATTTTGGCATTCTGATCAATTACTTAACTATAAATTAATTAATAAAAATGACTTGCCGGCCGTGATGTGCGTGATTCCAGCACGTGACGAAGCGGAGAGTATCGGAAGGACCGTCCGCTCGCTTCTCGATCAGGACTATTCCGGGGGGCTTTCGATCGTCGTGGTGGATGACAACAGCACCGACGGCACCTCTGAGGCCGTCCGTGCTGCCCTGCGTGACGGGGCCGAGGAAAACCGCGTCCGCCTCATCGAGGGGAAACCTCTTGAGGACGGTTGGGTCGGCAAGATGTGGGCGGTCAGCCAGGGTGTCGAGACGGCCGAGGAGGCCGATTACCTACTGTTCACGGATGCCGATATCGCGCATGCGCCGGGCAATGTTGCACAGTTAGTTTCCATGGCCGAAGACGAGGGGCTCGGTCTGGTATCGATGATGGTCAGGCTGCGCTGCGTCTCGGTATGGGAGCGTTTGCTGATCCCGGCGTTCATCTATTTCTTTCAGAAACTCTATCCGTTTCCGAGGGTCAACGCCCCGAACACCAACACGGCCGCCGCCGCCGGCGGCTGTATGCTGGTTCATGCTGGCACGTTAAGATCGGCGGGCGGGATCGCGGCCATACGCGACAAGGTCATCGACGACTGCGCGCTGGCCCGCCTGATCAAGCGGCATCGACCCGTGTGGTTGAGCCTGACAGAGGAAACACGAAGTTTACGCGCTTACGAGGAGCTGGCGTCGATCTGGCGCATGGTGACGCGAACCGCTTATGTGCAGCTCGATCATAACCCGTTGTGGTTGTTCGGTACCGTTGCCGGCATGGTGATCCTTTACCTGGTGCCGCCGCTGGCCCTGGTGAGTGGCATGGTGTCTGGTGATGCCGCCGTCTCGGTATTGGGTGGCTCGGTCTGGCTCGTGATGGCATGGACATACCTGCCGACGCTCGACCTTTACCGTCTGAACGCCGGTTGGGCGTTGGCATTGCCGCTTGCCGGCATTCTCTATGTCCTAATGACCCTGGATTCGGCACGATTGCATTATCAGGGCCGGGGCGGGGCCTGGAAGGGCCGAACCTACCCCTGATCCGGCGGCCAGCTAACAGATGACGTATCGGAGGCGGTGGTGTATCCATGCCGCCATGAACGTGCACGACGCCTTGCCGCTCGAACCGGACCTGCCGGCCAATCCGCCCGACGCTTATGTTGAGGCATTGGTCAGGCGTGCCGGCACCTCGTTTTTCTGGGGTATGCGGCGGCTCGATGCGCCGCGCCGCCGCGCCGTGTTCGCCGTGTATGCCTTTTGCCGCGATGTGGACGACATTGCCGACGGCGACCTGCCGCTCGATCGCAAGCGGGCATTGCTGGACGCCTGGCGTGCCGAGATCGAGTTGCTCTTCGGCGGCACATGTCATCATCCGATTACCCGTGCGCTGTCTGAGCCGGTTGCAATCTACAACCTGCAAAAGGCCGATTTCCTCGCCGTCGTCGATGGCATGGAGATGGACGCCCAGCCGCGTGTCCGCATCGCCGACATGGACGAGTTGATCCTCTATTGTGACCGGGTGGCGTGCGCCGTCGGGCGGCTCTGCGTCAGGATCTTCGGCATGGGCGAGGATGAAGGTGTGCGTTTGTCCCGGGAACTGGGGCTTGCGTTGCAGCTAACAAACATTCTGCGTGACATTATCGAGGATGCGGGTCGAGACCGGGTCTATCTGCCGGCCGATATGCTGGCTGATGCAGGTGCCGGTGGCGACGGGGTCGAGGATATCGTCACCGCACCGGCGTTGTCTGATTTATGCGAAGCTTTGGCGGCGCGTGCGGCAGGGCATTTCAAGGCTGCTGATGGGATTATCGCCGATGCAGCTCCGGCGACCGTACGGCCCGCGGTCATGATGATGCAAGTCTATCGCCGTACCCTCGAGAAACTGCGCAACAGGGGGTGGGCGGACCTGGAGCAGGACGTGGGCCCCTCCAAATTCGAGAAATTGCTGATCGCGGTCCGTTACGGGGTGTTCGGGTGACGGAAAGGCGTGCCTTTGTTCTCGGTGGCGGCGTTGCGGGGCTGGCTGCCGCCACGGCGCTTGCCGAAAAAGGTGTGCACGTCACGTTGCTGGAAGCCGCGCCTCAGGCCGGCGGGCGCTGCCGAAGCTTCTTCGACAAGCAACTCGGGTGCGAGATCGACAACGGCAATCATCTTGTGCTGAACGGCAACGAGGACGCGATAAGCTACCTCGCGCGCATCGGTGCGTCGGGCACGGTCGATATTCTCGCGCCGGCTTTTCCGTTCCACGATGCCGGCACCGGTCAATCATGGACGATCAAGCTCGGCCGCGGGCGCGTGCCGTGGCGGCTGTTGTGTCCGCATCACGGTATTCCAGGTGTTCGCCTGGGAGATTACTGGCGCAGCCGGAACCTGCTCACGGCGGGCCCGGAGGATACGGTCGAGAGCATCCTCGCAGACACGCGAGAGCTTTATGAGCGGTTTTGGAAACCGTTCGCCGTTGCCGTACTGAACACCGAGCCGGAAAAGGCGTCGGCAGCCTTACTCGCACCGGTGATCGAGGAAACTCTGCTCAAGGGCGGCGATGCCTGCCGTCCGGTACTGGCGAAACGCGGTCTCGGGTTCAGTTTCGTCGATCCGGCGCTGGAATATTTGCGGGGAAGGAACGCCAATGTACGGCTCGGGGTCCGTTGCCGGCGCATCGGGATTGACGGTGGATGCGTTACGCATCTTGATCTGGAGGGAGAAACGGTCGAGATCGACGAAGATGACATCGTGATTTCCGCGTTGCCGCCGGCGGTCGCGGCGGACCTGATCCCCGGCATTTCAGTGCCCGACGAGTTCCGCGCCATCGTCAACGTGCACTTCAGGCTCGCTCGCTTGCAACCGGCGCCGCAAATTATCGGTATCCTCGGCGGTTTGGCGGAATGGTTGTTTCTGCGTGGGGATATCGCGTCGGTCACCATCAGTGCCGCCGAACATATCGTGGATAGTGCGGCCGACGATATCGCGGTGCGGGTCTGGCGCGACATATGCGGGGTTTTGAGCCTCGATTCCCGGGAAATGCCGCCAGCCAGGGTCATTAAGGAAAAACGCGCCACATTCGCGCAAACGCCGACGCAGGTCGGGCATCGTCCCGCCCATGCCACGGCGATCGGTAATCTGTTGCTGGCCGGGGACTGGACCGACACGGGCCTGCCCGCAACGATCGAAGGCGCCATCCGAT
Source organism: Rhodospirillales bacterium (assembly GCA_965229805.1). Taxonomy (GTDB): domain Bacteria; phylum Pseudomonadota; class Alphaproteobacteria; order Rhodospirillales; family Casp-alpha2; genus UBA4479. Next base: position 1,680,528 of record CBDDJO010000001.1, read on the forward strand.
CCGGGCACCGATGCGCCGGGTTGGCCTTGAATACATGACGAAATTTTGACACAAGTTTATGCTCTCGATTGGCTTGAACGGACGTTTATTGCGCAACGCTTCCGGGAAGCTGACCGCTCATAAGGAACCCGCAATTGATTGAATTCAGCGCTCAGGCAGCGACCGGTAGAAATGACTCTCTCGAGCAGGTCGAGCAGGTCGTTTCAAGCTCGCGCGCGTGGTACTTGGGGGAGCAGCAGGAAGACGGGCATTGGGCGTTTGAATTGGAGGCCGATGCAACGATCCCGGCCGAGTACATTCTGCTTAACCACTATCTGGGTGAGCCGGACGACGAGGTCGAGCAGAAACTTGCGGTTTACCTGCGGCGGATACAGGAAAAGAAGCACGGCGGCTGGCCGCTTTATCACGACGGTGATTTCAACATCAGCGCTTCGGTGAAGGCCTATTACGCCCTGAAACTGGTCGGCGACGATCCGGGCGCGCCGCACATGAAAGCGGCGCGTGATGCGATCCTGGCATATGGCGGTGCTGCCAAAGCCAATGTATTCACGCGGATCGCGCTGGCATTGTTCGAGCAAGTGCCGTGGCGTGCGGTGCCGGTGATGCGCGCCGAGGCACTGCTGATGCCGCGCTGGTCGCCGTTTCATGTTGACAAGATTTCATATTGGTCGCGGACGGTCATGGTACCGTTGCTGATCCTTGCGGTCCTCAAGCCCAAGGCGAAAAACCCCCGGGAAATCGGGATTCCGGAACTTTTCGTCCGCCCTGCCAATGACGAGCATGAATACATGGTCAATCCGACCGGTCACTGGATCGGCACCCTGTGCCTTGGCATCGACCGGGTCGCAAAGTTGGTCGAGCCGCTGTTCCCGTCGGGGATCGAGAAAAAGGCGATCCGGCGTTGCCTGGATTTCATCGGCCCCAGACTGAACGGCGACGACGGGCTTGGCGCCATTTTCCCGGCTATGGCCAACACCGTCATGGCATTCGACGCGCTTGGCTATTCACGCGATCATCCGGACTATGTCATCGCCCGCGAGTCCATCGACAAGCTTTTGACGTTTAAAAATGGCGAGGGGTATTGCCAGCCATGCCTGTCGCCGATCTGGGACACGTCGCTGGGCGGTCACGCGCTGATGGAAGCGGGGCTGGATATCGGCGAGAAGGCGCTCGTCGCGGCGACGGACTGGCTTGCGGAGCGGCAGATTCTCGACGTGGAGGGCGATTGGGCCGTGAACAGGCCGGGGCTGGAACCCGGCGGTTGGGCGTTCCAGTACAACAACGACCATTACCCGGACGTCGACGATACTGCCGTCGTCGGCATGCTGCTGCATCGCGCCGACCCGGATCGTTACGCGGAGGCAATCCGCCGCGCCGAAATCTGGATCGAGGGTATGCAATCGAAGAACGGCGGCTGGGGCGCCTTCGACGTCGACAATGAATATTACATGCTGCAGCACATTCCGTTCGCCGATCACGGTGCGCTGCTGGATCCGCCGACAGCGGACGTCAGCGCGCGCTGCGTTTCATTTCTGGCACAACTCGGATATCGAATGGAACGCGAAAGCGTGCGCCGTGGCGTCGAGTACTTGAAGGATGAGCAGGAACCGGACGGATCCTGGTTCGGCCGCTGGGGTAACAATTACGTCTATGGCACGTGGTCAGTACTGTGTGCGCTCAACGCCGTCGGTGAAGATATGAACGCGCCGTACATCCGTAAGGCGGTCGAGTGGCTGAAAGCGCGCCAATGCGCGGACGGCGGCTGGGGCGAGGATTGCGCCAGCTACTGGCAGCATCGCCGTGATGAGGTCAAGACATCAACTCCGTCGCAGACATCGTGGGCCGTGCTCGGTTTGATCGCCGCCGGTGAAATAAATTCCAACGCCGTCAGACGCGGCATCGAATACCTTATGAACGCACCGCGTGACGGCGGCAAATGGGACGAAGAGTACTTCAACGCCGTCGGGTTCCCGCGCGTCTTTTATCTGCGTTATCATGGCTATAGTGCCTACTTCCCGATGTGGACGCTGGCGCGCTATGTGAACCTGTCCCGCGCCAACGAGCGCACGCCGAAATACGGTATGTAAAGCCGGTGCCGCGTATCGGCATCATTACCGGACTGAAATCCGAAGAAGCGACGTTTGCCGCCCTGATGGCAAATTCCGATGCGCCGCATGTCCGGCTCTCGGGCGCGAGACCGGCGCGGGCGCAAGCCGGGGTCGACACCCTGATCGGCCTCGGTGTCGACGGTATCCTGAGTTTCGGCAGCGCCGGGGCCGTCACGCCGGCGCATCGGCCCGGCGACCTGCTGGTCGGGACTTCCGTCTTGGACGATGACGGGACACGATATACGGCCGACAATGGCTGGAGCGAACGGATCGCCTCTGTGTCCGGCGCGTCACCGGTGGCCGTGGCGGGGCTCGATTATATTGCAAACGCCGCAGACAAGATCCGGTTCGCCGGGCAGGGCATCGCCGCCATCGATATGGAAAGTCATTGGGCGGCGAAACTCGCGGGGGAGGCCGGCATTCCGTTTGCCGTGCTGCGCGCCGTCGTCGACCCGGACGGTTTCGACATACCGGCATACGCGCTCGATGCCGTGCGTCCCGACGGCAGCATCAGTCTGCTGCCGGTCATTGCGGGGCTTGTCACACAACCCTGGACGATCGGGCGATTGCTCGACCTCAATAGCTACAACAAGCAAGCGACGGAAAGTTTAAGCGGCGCGGCCCGCGTCCTTGGCCCGGGCTTCGGCTTTTTCGCGTTCTAGTTTCTGGGTCATCGTTTCGACCAGGTTTTCAAACACGTACTCGGCGGGACGCTGATTTTCGAGCGGGATTTCCGGCGCCATCGGTTTCTCGGTGTCGACACCCTTGAGGAACACCTTGAGCGCTTTCAGCGGGTGTTTGACCGTGTCGGTGACGGCCGTCGGTTCGTAGCCGCAATGCACCATGCAGTTGGCGCATTTCTCGTAATTGCCGGTGCCGTACTGATCCCACGCCGTATCTTCCATCAATTCCTTGAAGGTCTTGGCGTAACCTTCACTCAGCAGGTAGCAGGGTTTTTGCCAGCCGAAGATGTTACGCGTCGGGTTGCCCCAGGGCGTGCAGTCGTATTGCTGATTTCCGGCGAGGAAATCCATGAACAGGGTCGATTGGCTGAACTGCCACTTCTTGTCGCCCTTGAGGCGGAATATCTGCCGGAACAGTTCCTTCGTCTTGCCGCGTTGCAGGAAATGCTCCTGGTCGGGCGCGCGTTCGTAGGCGTAACCGGGCGAGATCGTGATGCCTTCGATCTGCAGTTCGTTGGTGCAGAAATCGAAGAATTCGGCGCACTCCTCGGCCGTCATCTGGTCGAACAGGGTGCAGTTGACATTGACCCGGAAGCCGCGCGCCTTGGCCGCCTTGATTGCGGCGACGGCGCGTTTGAACGTGCCTTTCTGGTTAACGGCGTGGTCGTGGTGCTCCTCGAGCCCATCCAGGTGCACGGAGAACGTCAAATAAGGTGACGGTGTGAAGTCGTCCAGCCGCTTTTCCAGCAGAAGCGCATTGGTGCACAGATAGACGAACTTCTTGCGCGCCACGATGCCCTCGACGATCTGCTTGATTTCCTTGTGGATCAGCGGTTCGCCGCCGGGAATGGACACAATCGGCGCACCGCAATCGTCGACGGCCTCCATGCATTCGTCGAAGCTCAGCCGTTTATCGAGGATGTTGTCCTCATAGTCGATCTTGCCGCAGCCGGGACAAGCGAGATTGCAGCGGAACAGCGGCTCCAGCATCAGCACGAGCGGGTATTTTTCAACGCCCTTGATACGCTGCTTCATGATGTAAGCGCCGACACGAATCTGCTGGATTAGGGGGACGGCCATATCAATCTCCCACTGCGTCGATACGCTGAACGTCGAGGAGTTCGCGGGGCAGTTTGAAAACGACGTTCTCCTCGACACCGGCGTGGTTTCGAACCGTCGCGCCGCGCAGTTCATCAATCCGGGCAACCACCCCCTGCACGAGTTCCTCGGGTGCGGAGGCGCCCGCGGTGAGGCCAACCTTGCTCACACCTTCAAGCCACGCGTCCTCGATCATCGACGCATCGTCGATCAGGTGCGACGGTGTGCCGTTTTCGCCGCCGAGTTCCGCAAGCCGGTTCGAGTTCGAACTGTTCTTGGCGCCGACCACGAGGAGCAGGTCAACGATTTGCGACAGTTCGCGCACGGCTTGTTGCCGATTCTGTGTTGCGTAGCAGATGTCCTTGACGTCAGGGCCGACAATATTCGGAAAGCGTTTCTGCAGCGCGTCGATGGTGGCGCGCGTCTCGTCCACCGAAAGCGTGGTTTGCGTGACATATGCCAGCTTGTCCGGATCCCGGACTTCAAGTTTCTCTACGTCGCTCGGATCGCTTACAAGCAGCACGCCGCCCTGAATGCGCCCCTGGGTTCCCTCGACTTCTGGATGGCCACGATGCCCGATCAGGACCACTTGGCGGTCCTTGGCCGCATGGTTTTGCCCTTCCTTGTGGACCTTGGAGACGAGCGGGCATGTCGCATCGATAACCGGTAAGTCACGCGTACGTGCCGCGTCTTCGACTTTTTCCGCGACACCGTGTGCGCTGAAAATCGTCACGGCTCCATCGGGCACCTCGTCGACCTCGTCGACGAAGATGGCCCCCTTGGCGCGTAGCGACTCGACGACATGCTTGTTGTGAACGATTTCGTGGCGGACATAGATCGGCGGACCATATTTGGTCAGCGCACGCTCTACGATCTCGATCGCGCGCTCGACGCCGGCGCAGAATCCGCGTGGGTTAGCAAGAATGATCTCGATGGGTTCGCTCATGTCTCAACAAATCCCGGGAGTGCTTCCGTTTGGCCTGTAAGAATGCTATTTGCCTGCATCACTCTACAGGTGGCATGCGATAAGGCCGTATCAATGGCTGTTTAACGTTTTTGCCCCGATTTTTCCATGTAAAACTCTGAAAATCGCTGCTTGTATTACAATCGGTTAGGCAAGGTGCCAGGTGCAGTTGAATAAAGGTCCATATCTCGTGACGGGGGCGACCGGTTTCGTCGGATCGGCGGTCGCGCGTGCGCTCGCCGGGCGGGGCGCGGATGTCCGCGTGCTGGCGCGACCCGGTGGCGACCGGCGGAATCTTGAGGGGATCGACGTCACGGTCTGCGAGGGCGACCTGCTGCAACCCGAGACGCTCGAACCGGCTTTGGCGGGCTGTGAGGGCCTGTTTCACGTCGCTGCCGACTACCGTCTTTGGACACGTGACCCGGATGTCATGTTCCGTGCCAATGTCGAGGGGTCGCGGGCGGTTCTCCGGGAGGCGTGCAAAGCCGGCATCAAGCGTGCCGTTTATACGTCGAGCGTCGCCGTTCTCGGCATCACGCATGGGCGGCAGGCGGACGAGGAAACACCCGTGTCCTACGGCGATATGATCGGCGTATACAAGCAGTCCAAATACCGTGCCGAACAAGCCGTTCAGGACGTGATACGCGAGACCGGCGTTGATTGTGTGATCGTCAACCCGTCGACGCCGATCGGTCCGCGCGACGTCAAGCCGACGCCGACCGGACGGCTTGTCCTGGAGGCTGCCGCCGGCCGCATGCCGGCCTATGTCGATACGGGCCTTAACGTGGTGCACGTGGACGATGTGGCGGCCGGGCACCTTCAGGCCTTCGAGAAAGGCGAAAAGGGGCGGCGTTATATCCTTGGCGGTGATGATATGTCGCTTCGCGATATCCTGCGCACGGTGGCCGATATCGCCGGCGTCAAACCACCCGTCATGCAGATACCCCGTGCGCCGATCTATCCGTTGGCCTGGATGGCGGAAGTTTTTTGCACGCTGTCGGGGAAAGGCGAGCCATTCGCCACGGTCGATGGCCTGAAGATGTCGCGGAAGAAGATGTTCTTTTCCAGCGCCCGCGCGGAAGCCGAACTCGGATATACGCATCGTCCCGGCGCTGAGGCGCTCCGGGATGCCGTAAAGTGGTTCCGGGATAACGAATACCTAAGCGATTCTTGACACGCCCGGTCTTTCGACAAAGATACGCCCGCGCAACTTGGGATGACCGTTCATGCACGCCATTATTCTAGCCGCCGGTGTCGGCAGCCGCCTGTTCGGTGACAGCCGCTCGCAACCGCCGAAAAGCCTCATTGAGTTCGACGGAAGGACGCTGCTCGCACGGCATATCGCATATTTGCAGGAAATCGGCGTGAAGAAGCTGACGTTGGTCGTCGGCTACCGCAAGGACCTCGTTTCCGAAGAGGCCGAGGCGTGCGCGCCCAAGGGGTTTCTTGAGATTATCGAAAACCCGATGTACCGGGGTGGCAGTATTATTTCCATGTGGTACGCGCGCGAGACTTACCGGCGCGGCGAAAGTGTGCTGTTCATGGATGCGGACGTTCTCTACGACACGGAAATCCTGACGCGACTGATCGACAGCGCATGGGACAGTGCCTTCGTTTACGACGAAGACTTGGACGAAGGCGATGATCCTGTCCGCATATGCCTGCGCGACGGCGCGGTGGTCGATTTCGGCAAACGTATCGTCGGCCAGTTCGACGCAATGGGGGAATGGCCGGGTTTCATGAAGGTGTCGGCGGAAACCGGCCCGCTGATCGCCGCATCGCTGGAAAATTACATCGAAGGCGGTCAGCTAATGGCAACCTACGAGGAAGCCATCCGTGACGTCATTGTCGGCGGACCTCAGGGCGCATTCGGTATCGTCGATATCTCCGGTCTGGATTGGGTCGAGATCGATTTTCCGGATGATCTCGAGCGGGCTCGGGAAGTGATCCTACCGAAACTGAAATCCTAGGCACGAGACCTGATCCAACACGTCGTTTGTCTTCCTGCGACCCGACAGGGATGATCAATGCGATATTTGAACGGGGTTTAACTTGGGAGAGGACATGACTGCAGACGTAACCAATCAGGCGGCGAATACACTCAGAATCCTCGGGCGCGATAATTCCTTTAACGTCCGAAAAGTGTTGTGGGCGTGCGAGGAGTTGGGGGTTTCCTTCGAACGCGAGGATTACGGGCGCGGATTTCGCTCCTGCGACAGCCCGGAGTTTCTCGAACTGAACCCGGCGGCGCAGGTGCCGGTCGTCATCGCCGATGGCCATGTCATGCGGGAATCCAACGCAATCGTGCGTTACCTTGCGGCGAGCGTGGGTAATGAGGCGCTCTATCCGTCCGATCTGGTGGCACGCCAAAAGGTCGAGCAATGGATGGACTGGGTAGCGTACGACGTGACGCATGCGCTTCGCGGCGCATTTCTCGGCGGCCAGCTTCGAGAATCACCGTGGGACAACGAGTGGTTCGTGGAACAAGGTCGCGCCGATCTCGTGCACGAGATCGGACTGCTGGACGCTCACCTTGCCGATGACGGTCCTTATGTTGCCGGCGGCGCCTTCACGGTCGCCGACATTCCGGTTGGACTGGTGGTCAATCGCTGGTTCATGCTCGACGGTATCGAGCGCCCGGCATTCGATGCGGTGGCGAAGTATTACGAGCTACTGAGCGAGCGTCCGGCGTATCTGAGGTACGGGCGCAACGGTCTGCCTTAAACCCGGAAAACGTATTCCTTGTCCGGGTCGCGGTCGATGTCCGGCGGGAAGTTCTTGTGCTTGTCGGCGTAGTACCGGGCCATGTGATCGCCTGCGGAGGCGCGGTTATAGGTCGCGTAGTAAATCCGGCGGATCGTGTCGCTCATGTTCGCTTCGGAGGCGTGCGGCGCGTAACAGTCGAAGAACACGATGTCGCCCGGCGCCGTCGGCACGGGCTCGAAGCTCATACCCTTCATGTCGTCTTCGTTGAGCGGTTCCCAGGACTTGACCAGACCCGACTTGTGATGTCCCGCGGCAAGTTGCAGGCAGCCGTTTTCAAGCGTCGCCCGGTCGATGCTTACAAGCGCCGAGATGAAGAAATCGGCGTACGTATCCCAGCCGGCCTGACTGTCCTGATGCGGGGCAAAGCCGCCGCCGCCGGGCATCTTGAAGTTGATCTTCTCCTTGAACAGGACGGCCGGTTCGTCCAGCAACTGTGCCACCGGCGCCTTCAGCGCCTCGGCTAAGCTTTGAAAGCCCGCGTGAAACGGCGCGATGTTCTCGATCCGGTTGACGAGTTCGGCGTCGTCCTTGCGGCTCTTCTCGTGATAAACCCAGTGTTTTCCGGATTCCTCGGGTAGCGCCTGTACTTCTTCGGCCCACTGATCGATCAACGCCATGTCGTCCGTATTGAATCCGGCGCGCTTTACCAGATAACCGTCGCGTTCGAACGCGGCCAGATCGTCTTCCGTCAAATGGGGCGTATTGAGCATCGTTCGATCATCTTCTGCCGATTTTCCGGGGAAGATATATCTTCTCGTCAATTTTCTGTCACGGATTGTACGCCTACAAGGATTGATAATATTCTTGTTTGATACAGGTGCCTCAGCCAGAAGGTGCGCCTATCTCCAACTGGGTTCGAAACAAAGGGTAATGATGTGATCGACGCGGCGACATTTCTGCGGCAAGCCAAATTCAAGGGATTAGATTTTTTTGCTGGTGTGCCGTGCTCGTTCCTCACGCCCTTGATCAACGGCGTGCTCAACGACCGGGATGCCCGGTACGTCGCCGCGTCGAGCGAGGGGGAAGCTGTGGCAATTGCGGCGGGTGCGTGGCTTGCCGGCCGGGAAACAGCTGTCATGTTCCAGAACTCGGGCCTCGGGAACGCCGTTAATCCGCTGACGTCCCTCAATTATCCGTTCAGGATACCGACATTGGTGATCTGCACGTGGCGCGCCGGTCCGGGTCTCGAAGACGAGCCGCAGCACGAGTTGATGGGGGAAATCACCCCCGATCTGTTCGAGGTCATGCGCGTGCCGCATAACCTTTTCCCATCGGAAGAGGACCGGATCGCGCCGATGCTCGACGATGCGGTGGCACGGATGAAGGAAAGCCAATTGCCGGTGGCATTCATCATGCAGAAAGGGGACGTCGCGGATCAGGATCTGGAAGACGTGCAATCCCCGGTCGCGCAACCGGGTGGCGAGATTTCCGATCTCCGCGTGAAAGGGCGGGTCCCGAGCCGGTACGAAACGCTGCAAGCGATGCTGAATATCGTGCCGGACAACGCCGGCATTATTGTCACTACCGGCAAATCCGGGCGTGAGCTGTTTACCATCGCCGACCGCAAGCAGCACCTTTACCAGGTCGGTTCCATGGGGTGTGCGGCCGGCATGGGCCTGGGTGTGGCATTGAACACGGACAAGCCCATCGTCGTAGTCGACGGCGACGGGGCGCTGATGATGAAGATGGGGACGCTGGCGACTATTGGTGCTTATGCACCGAAAAACCTGGTTCATCTGGTGTTGGACAACGGCACCTACGATTCCACGGGCGGTCAGCCGACTGTTTCAGGAGGAGTGGATTTTGCCGCCTGCGCCGTTGCCGCCGGTTACAGGAAGGGAATTCGCGCCGACGATATTGCCGGGATGGAGAATGCCCTGACGGACGCCCAGGCGGGGCAGGGGCCAACGCTGATCCATGTCAGGATTGCCCCCGGTTCGCTCTCGAAGCTCGGACGCCCGACCGTCAAACCGCCCGAGGTGGCACGCCGTTTCAAGGACTTCCTTGCAGAGGAATAGGGATGTCGCACGACACCTGGATCCACAAGATCGCCCGCGCGGCAATCGTCCGGCCACTGGCCAAAACATCGGTAACGCCCAACCAGGTAACGACCGTGCGCCTGATCGCGGGGGTTGGCGCGGCGATGGCGGTCGCGCACGGCGGCGTCGAATTGGCGCACTACGGTGTGGTGCTGTTCATTCTGTCCATGTTGTTGGACCGGGCCGACGGCGATCTTGCGCGTATGACCGGTCGTACCAGTCCGGGCGGGCATACTTATGACCTTTTTGCCGACGCGTTCTGCAACGCGCTGATCTTCATCGGATTGGGAATTGGTCTGCGATTCGGCGATTTCGGCCTTGGGTCGATCCTGCTGGGTTTTATCGCCGGTGGTGCCATCGCGGCGATCCTGGTGCTGGTGATCCGCATCGAGAACCTTCAGGGCGCGCGTGCTGCGGAAATCGGCGGATTGTTCGGCTTTGATCCGGATGACGCGATGCTGCTGATCCCGATTGCAATTCTGATGGGCTGGTCCGAGTGGCTTTTGTTGGCTGCCGCCATCGGTGCGCCGGCTTTTGCCGTTTTCTTCCTGTTCATGTTGAAAAAACGGCTCAGGAACGAGCGCGCATCCTGAGCAGTATGATGCAGGTGTAAAGGCAGTAGACCGTCGCGCCGATCCCGGCGGCGATGAAAAACGGGTACAGGTACCCGAGCCAGGTAACCGGCCAAAGCAGGTAGATTCCGTCCTCTAGTTCGAAGCCGGCGAAGCCCGGATATCCGATCGCGTTACCGCTTTCGTCACCCCCGGTCTGTTTGTCGATACCCATGTTGGTGAACAGCGAGATGGTCGCCGCCGCTGCACCGCCGCTGCCGAGCACGATGGCCCATATGCCGAGCGCGGTCTCCTTGAAGCCCCACCCCATGCAGAAGAACAGTGCCGCGTAGCTGACCGCGCCGACGATGTAGTCGAGGTAATAGCCGAGTTTCGACGTCTTGCCGGACTGGCGCGCCAGTTCGCCGTCGAAGTGATCGAGGAACCGGGCCAGCACGAACAGACCTGCACCCCATGTCGCCCAGGCCGGGTCCCCCGTCGCCAGCATGCCGGCCCCCGCGAGCGCGAGTAGCAGGGTGAAGAGCGAGATGTGGTTCGGCGTGACCGGCGTCCGCACGAGCGGGCGCACCAACATCGCGGCGATCCGTTGATCGAAGGGCGGAGTCTTCATGGCCATGGGTGTGCTCCGAAATATTCCGCGGAAAATTGTGCGGTGGAACCGATGCTGTCAACAACGGTTGTTCCGGGCGGGCTGGCTTCGTATAAGCGCTGAAGGTCTGATCGAGCGGGAGAGCCGGGTGCCGTCAGCGACCGAGAACGGACTGGGCCGACGTTTCGCCGGCGGGGTCGCCCGCTGGGTGGACATGTGCCAGCGCCGCGCAATGACGGTGCTGCTTGCGGCGCTCGTGATTAGCGCCGCTGCGGTCGTCTATCTCGCGGATAATCTCAGCATCGATACCGATACCGAGGACATGCTGTCGGCGGAACTGCCGTTCCGTAAGAACGCGAACGAACTCGATGCCGTGTTTCCGCAGCTCGAGGATAACCTGCTGGTTGTCCTCGAAGCTCCGAATGCCGATGCGGCCGACGATGGCGTACGGCGGCTCGCAGAAGCGATAGAGGCGCGTTCGGACATTTTTGAAAACGTGCTCGCGCCCGAGGCACACCTGTTTCTGCGCAAACACGGTCTTCTCTATCTGGAGTACGGGGAACTGGAAGACCTCTCGGTGAGGCTGGCTGGCGCGCAGCCGTTTCTCGGGACGCTCTGGCAACAGCCTAATTTGACGGGCCTCGCCGGTATGCTCGATCTGTTGGCGCAAGCCGGAGACGACGCAACGCTGGATCAGGCGTCGTCGGTACTGCGACGTATGGCCATGGTCACGGAGAAGGTGCGCGCCGGCGAGGAAAGCGCACTTGTGTGGTCCGAGATCATTCTTGGCAAGGAACCGGGAAACGGCCTGGAGCGGCGCCTGATTCAGACCCGCCCCAAGCTCGACTACGGATCGTTGGACCCTGTCGCGGCCGCGCAGGATGCCATCCATGAGATTGCCGATGCGCAAGGGTTGACCGGCAACGAGTATAACATTCGCCTGAGCGGTTCGGCGGCGATGGAAAGCGACGAACTTAAGAGTGTCAAGGAGGGCATGGGACTCGCCGGAGTGCTTTCCCTTTGTATCGTCATTGCCGTGCTCATGATCGGATTGCGTTCGCCGGGGATGATGGTGGCGCTGTTCGTGACGCTTCTGGCCGGATTGCTGTGGACCGCCGCGTTCGCCATTCTGGCGCTCGGCTCTCTCAACCTCATATCCGTCGCCTTTGCGGTCCTGTTTGTCGGCCTCAGTGTCGACTTCGGTATCCATTTCACGCTCAGGTCGACCGAATATGCGAACGATCCAGCAGGCTGGCGTGATGCGCTTCGCCGCGGCGGCCGCAGTGTCGGCGGGTCGCTGGCGGTGTGCGCGGCAACGACCGCGATTGCGTTTTTCTCATTCCTGCCGACCAACTACGTCGGTCTTGCCGAACTGGGTTTGATCGCGGGCGTTGGGATGTTCGTCGCGCTTGTCTGTAATCTGACATTATTGCCGGCACTCCTGGGACTGCTGGTACGGCAGCCCCCGACTTTCGTGCCTGCCTCCGGCCGGAAGAGAGCTTGGCCCGTGAAACGGAGTACGGCCCGTATCGTTGTCATTGCCGGTATTGTGAGCGCGATCGTGTCCGGGTGGCTGGCGACGGATGCACGCTTCGATTTCGACCCCATGAACCTCAAGGATCCGAAATCGCCTTCGGTCGCAACTCTGTTCGACTTGATGCAGGACGGCACCGTCCATCCGTATTCGGCGGAGGTGCTGGCCGGCGATCTGGCAACGGCCGAGAAACTCACCGACGATCTTGCGGCCCTCGATGTCGTCGAAAGCGTGGACAGCATCCATACTCTGATTCCGGGGGATCAGGATGCAAAACTCGGGGTGATCGACCGTATGGCATTGTTCCTGGGTCCCGCGTTTTATGCGCCGGCAGGCACCACGTCGCTTGGTGGCGAAGACGTTGCCGCTGCGCTGCGCGCGGTTCGCGAGAACCTCGGCGGGTTGGCGGCGCATCCGGTTCTGGGGGCGCCGGCGAACAAATTCCTGGATGCGCTGAACGGCAGCGATACGGCCCAGGCGAGGGCCGTCAATGACGCGTTGTTCCGCTACCTGCCCGGGCGGTTGAACGATCTGGTGCTGGCGCTCGATGCCGGCCCGGTTGGGATCGACGCCCTGCCGGACGACCTGAAACGTCGATATCTAAGCGAAAGCGGTCAGGCGCGCCTCGAAATCATTCCGTCGGCCAATCTCCGGGAGACGGACGCACTCCGGAAGTTCGTCGCCGAGGTGCAGACGGTGGCGCCGGCGGCAACGGGCGCGCCGGTGGTCATCATCGAGGCCGGGCGCGCGGTGCTGGAAGCCTTCGGGATGGCATTGATGATTTCGCTGGCCGGCATCGGAACAGTGCTTTGGCTGGTTTTGCGCCGGATCGGTGACGTGCTTTTGGTGTTCGCCCCGGTTTGCGTTGCCGCGCTATGGACGCTGGCGGTGTCCGCGGTTGCCGATGTGCCGTTCAATTTCGCCAATGTGATCGTGTTGCCGCTACTGTTCGGCTTGAGCGTCGACTTCGGGATTCACATCGTCATGCGCCAGCGGGTAAGTACGGATGACGGCGATGCGATGGCAACGACCACGCCGCGCGCGGTGTTACTGAGCGCCCTGACCACGCTTGGGTCGTTCGGTTCGATCATGCTGTCCGGGCATCCGGGAACCGCTAGCATGGGGCTGCTGCTGACCATTGCTATCTTTCTGAGTCTGATCGCGATCCTGGGATTGCTGCCGGCGTTGATTCGGCTCTTCATGCGCCCGGCAGCGGAATAGGGTAATGAGCCGCTGGAAGATCATTTTCTTGCTGGCCGGTTTCGCGCTCCTTTACCTGATCGTCCGGGACATCGACCTTGGCGACGTCGCAGATCTTGTGGGGGACGTCGGCGCGGCGGGAATTGCGGTCGTTATCTTCGTCTATTTTCTGGCGTTCCTGGGCGATTCCGTGTCGTGGATGCTGATCCTCACGTCACTGCCGGTCACATTCACCTGGATACGCCGGACGTTCATCGTTCGATTGGCGGGCGAGGCCTTTAACAACGTGGTCCCCGCCGGCGGTTTCGCGGGCGAGCCGGTCAAGGCGGTGCTGCTCAAATCGCGCTATGGTATCGGCTATACCGAGGCCTCGGCCTCGATCGTCATGGCGCGAACAGTCAATATGATCGCGCTGATCGTGTTTCTGGTCATCGGTTTCGTCTTCATGGTTTTGTCCAATGACATCGACGGTACCTTGAAAACGACCGCCAGTGCCGGGCTCGTTTTCTTGAGCATTGGCACCGCTTTGATGTTCGCCGTCCAGCGGTACAGCTTCTCAACCTGGCTGGCGGCTAAATTCGGCGGGCGCACGTGGGCCATGCGTGCGGCGGGTGCGATCAAGATCGTCGAGGACTTGGACCGGCGGTTCCTCGATTTCTACACGCATAACCGAGGGCGGCTTTGGGGCGCACTGTTTTTGGCGTTCGTGAACTGGATGCTGGGAGTCGTCGAGGTTTACTTCACGTTCCTTTTCCTGGGCACGGAAATCGCCTGGACCGACGCCTGGATGATGGAAGCGTTGGCACAGATGATCCGCGCCGCGGTCTTCTTCATTCCCCTGGGGATCGGCGCGCAGGAGGGGGCTTTCGTTGTCATCACGACGGCGGTAACCGGGGCCCCCGGCCTCGGTCTGGCGTGCGCCGCGGTCCGGCGTATCCGGGAGGTTTCCTGGATTCTTCTGGGGCTTTTGGCCTGGACGCTTTATCCGGCCAAGCTCAAGGAAACTTCGTCGGACCGGGACGTTCCCTGATCAGTTTTCCAAAAGACGGGTTGCCTGTTTATTTAGCGCCTTGGTCAGGGCTTCGGCGCCGCCTTTCTCGAGCGCCCCTGCGTATTCCGAGGCGCGTAATGCCAGTTCGCTTATGCCGCCCTTGAGCAACACGTCGATGATGCGCCAGTCGCCGTCCTTGTCGCGGACGACATAGGTAAGAGTGACGTCTTCGTTGCCGGTTTTTAACTGGCTTTCCACCAGCTTCAATCCGCGCGGCCCGTCGCGGGTCTCCTTGATGACGAACCGGCCACCGGACAAGTCGCGGAACTGATCGGCGTAGGTGGCGATGCTGACCCGCCGGAATGCCGCAACGAGAGCGTCGCGCGTTTCCGGCGCGGCCTTTGACCAGTGCCGTCCCGCGGCGGTCTTGATCATGCCCTCGAAGTCGAATGCCGCGTCCATGGCCGGAGCGAGTTGCTCATAACGGCGCTGATCGGACGCGTCCTTTTTCTCGCCGACGGCTTGCTGCAGCTTGTCGTGGTAGGCTTCGACCGTCTCGGCCGGGCTTGCCAATAGTCCGGAAGAAAACAGTAAGGTTATTAAAACTGGAAGGCTGCGGGTGAAGGCTCGCATATAGTCTCCTTTTATCCTGACGGCGATTCTAGGCCCGATAAAGGCAGTATTAGGGCAGTCAGGACAAAAGGTCGTCGGCTTTGTTCTCGAGCAGGCGGATCAGGGCATCGATGCCACCTGTTTTAAGGGTCTGACGGTATTCCGAGATTCTTACCCTGAGTTCGCTGATACCGCCGTCGACGATGACGTCGATCAGTCGCCAATCACCGTTGAACTGGCGGGCGACATACGAGATTGAAACGTCGCTGTCGCGGCTGGGGGCCTGCAGTGCCGTGTCGATGAACATGATGCCTTGCGGGCCGGGGCGCTCTCCGGTGACGACGAATTTCTCGCCCGAGTAACCGTCGAACAGCGTTGCCAGTGTGGCGATACTCATGCGTGAGAAGGCCTGAACCAGCCGGTCACGTTGCGTGGCGGTCGCTGAATTCCAGTATGATCCTGCTGACAAACCGGCCATCAGGGGCAGATGGAACGCGGCTTTGACAAGGGGTTCGAGACGTTCGTACCGCCCTTTGACGCCAAGCGAATTGGCATCCTTCATCACGGATACCAGCCCGCTTTGAAACTCAGCCGTATGATCGCTGGCCGGGCCCGCCCATGAACGTGCCGGAGCCAACATAATCATGACGGTGAGAATCGTATAGAAAACAACGCGTGATGAATGCATGCCCCGAAAATCCCCCTTGTTTTCTTGGTAGTTAAGCATACTCCCGAATACCCGTTAACATACTGTTTTCGATATTCGATGACAAAAATGCCACAGTTATGTGGAAAAGGTCACAATCATGTTGCCCGCGCGGCATTGAACCGGGTAAAAAGCTAGCGAGGTGGGTCGCTTTTGGTGTGCGCCTTCGGGTGTGTGTTGATAGCGAAAATAAAGACTGGAATCCGATGCGCGCACTGCAAATTCCCAAATCGTTTTACGCGGCGATCGTTGGCGGCGGACTCGCATTGAGTGCGCCGGCGTACGCCGACCCGAATGACATGCTAGAGCCGTTTGGCGGTCCCGCGCATCCGGGGGTGATCGTCAACACCCAGATTGCCGAAGTGCCGGCGACGACTGTGCCTTCTCAGCCGACGCTGCTGGCGCAAAACACGTCGCCGGACGATGATGTGAACGACCCGCTGGAACCTGTGAACCGAGTGATCTTCGAGTTTAACGAGGTCGTCTATGCCGCGGTACTTACGCCGCTCGCGAAAACCTACAATTCGGTATTCCCCACGACTTTCCGGGCTGGTGTTGGCAATGCCATCGACAACATTGCGTCGCCGGTGACATTCGTAAACGATCTCCTGCAATTCGAACTGGATCGCGCACTGACGACGGTGGCCAGGTTCGTCGTGAATACGATCGGCGGTATCGGCGGTATTGCCGATATGGCGAGCGAGATCGGTCTGGAGCAGCACAAAGAGGATTTCGGTCAGACGCTGGGCGTTTACGGCATGGGCGAGGGCCTTTATCTCGTGCTGCCCTTGCTGGGCCCGACGAACCCGCGCGATGCGGTCGGAAAGTATGTCGTCGATCCGTTTTTCGATCCGCTGGGCATGTATCTTTCGAACACCGACCGCGATGCGGAATCCTGGTCGCGGACCGGGGTGTCGGCGCTTGATGAATATGCGGGGTTGGTCGAGGAGCTGGAGCAGATCAAGAAGACTTCGGTCGACTACTATGCGGCGATCCGCAGTTTGTACCGACAGAAACGGCAGACACTGATCTCAAACGGACGCGAGGAAGACCTGCCGCAGATTCCGAATTACGATTTGAATTTCGCTCCTCAGAACGACGGCTCCATCGCCGGCGTGAAATAACGCGCGATTTGTAAAAGCCGGCCGGTATGGCCGGTTTTTCAATGACTTATTTATACATTTTAAATTAGTTATTTTTGCGGTTCCCCATAGGAATTTCAGTAAAATATACGTGATGCCGATAAGGTGTTGTTTTGTATTACCAATTTGTAACGTGACCTTGTGGGGAAAACCGGATTTCCTTGACAAAATCGTTAATCACCGAGTATAAAGGTCAGGTAATGGGGGGTGCCCGGCTGGGGCTCTCTGATTGGGTCTGACGATTGTGGACCCGCAAACAACGGCTACGTTGCTCTGTAGGAGGATGAGGCCATGAAGTTCTTTCTGACGATCCTGAACAGCCAGTTCTAGGCATGGCCGCTTGCCGGGCCGCGTTTTTGCGCGGGTTCGACTTGGGCGTATCAGGATTTGCGGTGCTTCATCTAGGCCGGTTAAGACAGGAAAGAGGACGAAACACATGACCAGCATGACACTTCCAGCTCTGACAAGCGAAAACGGTTTGTCGCGGTATCTCCAGGAAATCTGGAAGTTCCCGATTCTCGAAAAAGAACAGGAATACATGCTCGCCTATCGCCTGCGTGACGAAGGCGATGTCGATGCCGCACATGAACTGGTGACGTCGCATCTGCGTCTGGTCGCCAAGATTGCCATGGGCTACCGTGGCTACGGTCTGCCCGTTTCCGATTTGATTTCGGAAGGCAACATCGGCCTGATGAAAGCCGTCAAGAAATTCGATCCGGACAAGGGCTTCCGGCTCTCCACTTATGCGATCTGGTGGATCAAGGCGTCGATCACCGAGTATGTGCTAAAATCCTGGTCGATGGTCAAGATGGGCACCGTTGCCTCGCAGAAGAAGCTGTTTTTCTCGCTCCGGCGCATGAAGAACCAGCTGAAGATTTACGACAACGGCGAACTGAGCGATGAGCAGGCCGGCATGATCTCCGAAGCGGTGGGTGCCACCGAAGAAGAGGTTCAGCACATGAACCGGCGACTGCATTCCCGCGACCTGTCCTTGAACGCGCCGCTTTCCCAGACCGAGGAAGGCGCAGCTGAATTCCAGGACACACTGGTGGACGAGCGGCCCAATCCGGAGGCGCTTGTGGGCGCGACCGAGGAAATGTCCGTGCGTTCGGGAATGCTGGAACGTGCCCTGGCCGAATTACCGGAGCGCGAGCGCCACATTTTGATCGAACGGCGTCTGAAGGATGATCCGGTCACCCTCGAGGAACTGGGTGAGGAGTATGGGATCAGCCGCGAACGGATCCGCCAGCTCGAGGTGCGGGCGTTCGATAAGATCCAGAAGCTGGTTCGCGCCGAGGCCATGCAGCAGGCTGCGGCGGAGTAAATCCTTCCTTAGTTTACGGCGAACATGTCGTCGGCCATCCTGAGCTCTGCGGGACTGATCAGTTCCGCAGAGGCGATGGTGACCGAGTGCAGCCGGCCGTCGATACGGCGCTCCCAAAAATTCAGAAAGCTTTTGAGCTGCGGGAAGTCCGGGGCGACATCGAGATGTTGCCAGATAAACTCCTGCAAGAGCTGCGGATAATCGGGAAGATGATACAGGATTTGCGCGGTCGTGAGCCGGTAACCGGCGAGTTGATCGCGGAAAGAATGCCCGGAAGGGTCTCTGGTTTCGTGGATCATGCGGGTTCCTTTACTGCCGTTGCGCTGCGTTAAGTTTGCCGCTGTTTAAATTTTCGCGCAACAAATACCGTAAAATCAATGACTTAGCAGCCTTCCGGTGAGACTGCTGCCAGTTTTCGAATGACCGCGTAAAAAACGCGGATATTCAGGCTTGACGCGCCTGAAAATCGCGCTAAATACGCTTTGGCACTCTTATCCCAAGAGTGCCAAGTACCGCTTCAACATAGACGTTCGCTTGTTCAAGGAGGAACGATAGATGTCATTCAGACCTTTGCATGATCGCGTGCTGGTACGGCGCGTCGAGCAGGAGGAGAAAACCGCTGGCGGGATCATCATCCCCGATACCGCCCAGGAAAAACCGATGGAAGGCGTCATCGTCGCCGTCGGTGCCGGCCACAAGAACGAAGACGGCAAGGTTGCGCCGCTCGACGTCAAAGCCGGCGATCACGTGCTGTTTGGCAAATGGTCCGGCACCGAAGTCAAGATCGACGGTGAGGATCTTATCATCATGAAAGAATCGGACATTCTTGGCGTGATCGAAAGATCCGCTGCCAAGAAGAAAGCCGCCTAACAAAGGGGTTATAAGAAGATGGCTGCTAAAGAAGTTAAGTTTTCATCGGACGCCCGCGATCGTCTGCTCAAGGGTGTCGACACGCTGGCCAACGCGGTCAAGGTGACGCTGGGGCCGAAGGGCCGCAACGTCGTGCTCGACAAATCGTTCGGCGCACCGCGCATCACCAAGGACGGTGTCACGGTCGCCAAGGACATCGAGCTTTCCGACAAGTTCGAGAACATGGGCGCGCAGATGGTGAAAGAGGTCGCCTCTCGCACCAACGACGAAGCCGGTGACGGCACGACGACGGCGACCGTGCTCGCCCAGTCGATCGTCCGCGAAGGCGCCAAGGCCGTGGCCGCGGGCATGAACCCGATGGACCTCAAGCGTGGGATCGAACTCGCCGTTACGGCGGTTGTGGCTGACGTCAAGAAGCGCGCGAAAAAGGTTTCCACCAACGAGGAAATCGCGCAGGTCGGCACGATCTCGGCCAACGGCGACCGCGAAGTCGGCGACATGATCGCCAAGGCCATGGAACGGGTCGGCAACGAAGGCGTGATCACGGTGGAAGAGGCCAAAAGCCTTCACAGTGAGTTGGATGTCGTCGAAGGTATGCAGTTCGACCGTGGCTACACCAGCCCGTACTTCGTGACCAACGCCGACAAGATGACCTGCGAACTGGATGACCCGTACATCCTGATCCACGAGAAGAAGCTCTCCTCTCTGCAGCCGTTGCTGCCGGTCCTGGAAGCGGTGGTTCAGTCGGGCCGTCCGCTGATGATCATCGCCGAGGACATCGAGGGCGAGGCGCTCGCCACCCTCGTGGTCAACAAGTTGCGCGGCGGTCTGAAAGTGGCCGCCGTCAAGGCGCCGGGCTTCGGCGATCGCCGCAAGGCGATGCTCGAAGACATCGCGGTGCTGACCAACGGCCAAGTGATTTCCGAGGATATCGGCATCAAGCTCGAAAACGTGACCATCGACATGATGGGCCGTGCCAAGAAGGTGTCTATCACCAAGGAAGAAACCACCATCGTCGAAGGTTCCGGCAAGAAGAAGGACATCGAGGGCCGCTGCACGCAGATCCGCGCGCAGATCGAGGAAACGACGTCCGACTATGACCGTGAGAAACTGCAGGAACGTCTGGCCAAGCTGGCCGGCGGTGTTGCGGTGATCCGTGTCGGTGGTGCTTCGGAAGTCGAGGTGAAAGAGAAGAAGGATCGTGTCGACGACGCGCTGCACGCGACCCGTGCGGCGGTCGAGGAAGGCATCGTCGCCGGCGGCGGCACCGCGCTTCTCTACGCGACCAAGGCACTCAAGGGCCTCGAAGGCGAAAACGACGACCAGACGGTTGGGGTTAACATCGTGCGTCGTGCTATCCAGACGCCGTTGCGCCAGATCGCCGAGAACGCGGGTGCCGATGGCGCCGTGGTTGCCGGCAAGCTACTCGACCAGAAAGACGTGGCGTTCGGCTACAACGCGCAGACGGACAAGTACGAGAACCTGATCAAGTCGGGCGTTATCGACCCGGCCAAGGTCGTCCGTACCGCGTTGCAGGACGCGGCATCGGTCGCCGGCCTTCTCATCACGACCGAAGCGATGGTCGCCGAGAAGCCGGAGAAGAAAGACCCGATGCCTGCCGGTGGTGACATGGGCGGCATGGGCGGTATGGGTGGCATGGGCTTCTAGGTCCAGAACACCCGCCGCGCGTCTCGCGGTGCATGATTACCGTGCGCTAAACGGCGCGACCATATCGGATCAAGGGGCGCTCTCAGGAGTGCCCCTTTTTCTTGGCCGTGTGCCGGGTGTTGGGATAACGTCGAGCCCATGATCGTCACGTTCACCGACTTCGGCGTAGCGGGGCCCTACATGGGACAAATGCGCGCGGTTCTCCTGAACGAGGCGCCGGGCGATGACATCGTCGATCTGATGATCGACGCGCCGGCGTTTAATCCGAAAGCGTCGTCTTATCTGCTGCCGGCCGTGGTCGAATCGATTGCAGACGCGTTCGTCTGTGTTGCCGTTGTCGACCCGGGTGTCGGGGGGGCTCGGCGGCCTGTCATATTGCGCTGCGGCGGTCGATGGTATGTCGGTCCGGATAATGGTCTTCTGGAAATGGTCGCTCGTCGTGCCGAATCTATTGCCGAGTGGTGGGAAATCATCTGGCGTCCCGAATCCATGTCAGCCAGCTTTCACGGTCGGGATCTGTTCGCGCCCGTGGCGGCCAGACTGTCACGCGATGGCGAGGCGGCGTTGGCTGAAATCGCGGCGCCCCTCGGTATCGACCGATCGGTCCGCGCCGACTGGCCGGACGACCTCCAGCAGGTGGTCTACATCGACGGTTACGGGAACTGTATGCTGGGTATGCGTTGGGATTCTGCGGCACCCATTGAAACCGTAGAGGCGGGCTCGGTCGCCATTCAACCGGCAGCGACGTTTTCGGACGTTTCCACTGGCGCGGCGTTTTGTTATCGGAACGCGATCGGGTTGGTCGAAATCGCCGTGAACCAGGGTAGCGCGGCCACGCAATTGGGCCTGAAAATCGGCAGCCACGTTACCGTAAGGAAATTGTCAGGGAAATAAAGAAGACTGCGGAATAATTTGGCAAACCAATGTAGTACGTCTACCATCGTTGGTATAAGCTGAGCGAAGTATTCGGGGAGTTGGATCGTTTGACCGTCGCCCAAACCGAGCGGGATATATGTCGATTCGTGTGAAATTCTGGGGGGTCAGGGGAAGTATCGCATGCGCGACCCCGGATCATATGAAATACGGAGGGAACACCAGCTGCATTGAAATTGAAGCTGGTGATTATCGTTTCGTCATGGATGCCGGAACCGGTATCCGCAACTACGGCAATGCTTTCCTTCAGGATGATGTCAAAGAGTCTCACTTGCTGTTGACCCATACGCATTGGGATCACATCAACGGCTTTCCTTTTTTCGTGCCCGCCTACGACGCCAAGCGCTCGATCCACATCATGGCCGGACATTTGAAGAATCAGGGCGGCGTACAGGACGTGCTTTCGACGCAGATGCACAACCCGATGTTTCCGGTGCCGCTCGAAGCGATGCAGGCCAATCTCAGATTCGAGGATTTCGAGGCGGGCGATACTTTTTCGCTCGCCAAAGGCGTCGATATCTCGACGGCGCCGCTAAACCATCCGAACGGCGCCACCGCATACCGGGTCGATCACGACGGTAATTCCGTGGTGTATGTGACGGACACGGAGCATATTCCGGGCAAGCCGGATCAGAATATCCTCGGACTGATCGAGGGTGCGGATCTGGTGATTTACGACAGCACCTACACCGAGGAGGAATTTCCGGCCAAGGTCGGTTGGGGGCATTCGACGTGGGAGGAGGGCATGCGCCTTTGCCAGGCGGCGAACGTGAAGCGGCTCGCGATCTTCCATCATGATCCCGATCACAACGATGACTTCATGGATAACCTCGCCATCGAAGCGGCCGAGGTTTGGGAAGGCAACTTCGTGAGCCGTGAAGGCATGGAACTGATCATCGATTGAGCGGCGCTGAGCGCGGCTTTATAACATTATTCAATCAGTTTAGTTCGCAGCCTGTGACAGGCGCTGGCGTTCCTGGTCTAGGAACGTGCCGATCTGTTCATAATCCTTGGCCAATGCGTCCGTACGCTGGGACGCCAGGTTGTCGAACTTGAGCTGCCATTCTTCCAGCGTGTTGATATTCTGTGGCGCTCCGGCTGCAATGATCTCGCGTTTCAGGGCATCGAGCGCGGCCTTGGCCTTCGTTTCTTCGGCGCCCAGGGCCTGGGGTGCCGGTTGAATGGGCAAACGCTGTTCGATGGACTGCTGCGGCGCGGCGGTGCCTTGGTCCTGCGGTGCCACCGCCTTGGCTTCTTCCTGCCGACGCTTGAATTCCTGTGCCCGGATATAGGCGTCGCGCTCGTCCAGTGACATCGGATGGAGTCTCAGGACGACGCGACGGTTGGTGGCTCGGTTCTCCGGAATAGGTTGTCCCTCTAGGTCCCGGTTCGGCACTTTCGGGCGGGTATCGGCGTATCCGGTGGCTTTCAGGCGTTCGCGGGCGACATCGTTGGTTTGGAACAACCTGACGACGCTGGCTGCGCGGTTTGCCGACAGTTCCCAGTTGGACGGGAACTGCTTTGTGCTGATCTTGCCGTCGTCCGTGTGTCCTTCGACGACAACGTTGTAGAGTTCGTAATTCGGCGAGGCGAGGGTCTCCGAGAGCTTCTTCAGCACCGGGATTGCCGCCGGCACGATCTCCGCCGAGCCGGGTTTGAAAAAGGCGTTCGACTGCAGTTCGATGACCACGCCTTTCTCGTCGGTGCTGACCGTTACCACCTGATCGGCCTGCATTTCGTAGACCAGGTCCTGGGCGTCGATTTTCAGGCTCTGGGTCGTCGTTTGCTTGTCGCGGCCACCGATGTTGGCGGCGACGGCGGAGGTCAGCTCTTCATAGGCTGGAATATCGAATTCGGCGAAGGTCAGCAACATGACGAAGAACGCCATCAGAAGCGTGATCGCGTCGGCGAACGTCGTCAGCCAATCTTCCGGTTCGTCTCTGGGTGGTTCGCTTTTAGGTGCCGCCAAAACCGGCCTCCCGTTACATCGTTCCGGATCGTTACTTCTTCATCTTGTCGATGTTGAAGTGGATCGACGGATCGAGATAGCTGTTCATCTTGTCCTGGATATAGCGTGGCGATTTCTTGTCCGCCAGGAGGGCGAGGCCCTCGGCGACGAGATAGTTCCGGAACTTCACGATCTGTTCGCGCTGCAAGACCTTGGTTGCTGTCGGCAGGAAAAAGATACGCGCGAACAGGACCCCGTAAAGCGTCGTCAGAAGGGCAACTGCCAGGCCTTTGCCGAGTGACGACGGATCGCCCCCCATGTTGTCGAGCATGATGATCAGGCCGACCAGCGTTCCGATCATGCCGAAGGCCGGTGCCGCGGAGGCCATACCCTTCAGGATTTCCACCTGCACGGTGTTGCGGCCGAACGTCGTCTCGATGGTATTGGTCATGATTTCACGGACTTCCTCGCCTGTATAACCGGACACGACCATCTCGACGCCGAAGCGGAGAAACTTGTCGCCCTTGGTTGCCTTCATGGCCTCGGCTTCCAGGGCCGGAACGCCGCTTTTCTGAACGGTGTATGCCCATTTGATGATACGGCCGACTTCGCTTTTCAACACGTTACGGCCGACCTTGGGCGAGAATACGATCCGCCAGATCAATTTTAGCGACAGCATCACGTAACGGGGTTCGTATGAAATGAATGTCGACGCCAGGGTGCCGCCGACCACCATGACGAAGCTGGATCCGCTGAGGAAAATGATGAAGTTGTCGGTGCTGATGACAATGGCACCGATGAACAGGCCGAGCGCACCCAGAACCCCGAAAATGGTTGTTAAAGACATTTAGACGCTTCTCAGTCCTGGCCTAATCCCCATCGCACACCGGACGACACCCGTTGCCGGCGAATCCTGCTACTATAAAGAATCTCTTATGTTTAAGAAATAATTAGCAGCAATTGGGCCGCCCCTTGAACCGAGCGTCCGTTACCGTTCGCGGAAAGCCTCGTGACGGAGTTTCAGTACCGGTTTGACCAGGTAGTCCATAACCGATTTTTCGCCGGTATGAATATCGACCGTCGCCTGCATGCCGGGGGTAATCGGTAGATCGCCGTCCACCTTGCCGAGATAGTTCTTCTCGGTTTGTACGACGACGCGGAAATAGGGTGTGCCTTCCTCGTCGGTGCTGCTGTCCGGGGCGACGCGGATAACTTCGCCCTTGAGGCCGCCGTAACGTGCGAAATCGTAAGTCGATATTTTGACTGTCGCCGCCTGTCCCTCGGTAACGTAACCGCGGTCGACCGGGTTCAGTTTCGCTTCGACCACCAATTGATCGCCGGTCGGCACGATCTCCATGATCGGCTCGCCCGGCTTGACGACGTTGCCGACCGCGTTATAGCGCATGTTCTTCACAACGCCGTCGATCTGGCTTTTGATCTCGGCACGGATCCCTTGTTCGGTCGCCTCACTCAACAGTTCGTTCACGCGGGCAAGATTTTCCTCGATCTTGCCAAGCTGGTCCTGGGCTTCGCGGCGGAACCGGCTTTCCGTCTCCTGCAGCCGCTGGCGCGCCTCCTCGACCGCCGCCTGTGCTTTTGGCAGCGCCGGGCGCAGGGATTTCATCTCGCCGTCCAGGTTCTCGACTTCGGCTTCCAGTTCCAGGTGCTCCATCTTCGCCGTCAGGCCTTCCGAGAGCAGCGATTTGGACATCTTCAATCGTTCCGACGCTAATCTGTAGTTGCTCTCGACCGCGCGTGCGCGGGCATTCAATTCCTCGACCTCCAGTTCACGCTGTTTGACCTGTTCGCGCATGACCTGGACCGTCGAGGCCAGTTCCCGGCGCCGGGCTTCGTAAGCCTGCCGCTGCGCAGCGACGATAGCCGGGCGGCGCTTCGCTTCCGCTTCCGGGAATACCAGTTCGGTGCCGTTTGCTTCCGCTTCGAGACGCGCCTTCACCAAGCGTTCGCTGTCGAGCCGGACCTGCAGTTCTTCCCGGTTCGTGCCCCCGGATGCGAGATCCAGTTGCAGAAGCGTTTGTCCCTCGCGAACGGCATCGCCTTCGTCCACGTAAATTTCCTGAATAATGCCGCCTTCCAGATGCTGCACGACCTTGATGCGGCCCGCCGGAACAACCTCGCCGGTGGCGATGGAGACCTCGTCGAGGGTCGCAAAATTCGCCCAGAGCAGGCCGGCCGCGAGTGCAATCATTACCGGCCATGCCACCAGCCGCCATCCCGGCAGTGGGTTCTGGTTCAGCAGCATATCGAGCTTTTCGGACGAGGACGGACCTTTCTGCTGCGGCGGTGCAGATTTTTCCTGATCCTGGCGTTGTTCAAGTCCGGAAGCGTCGGGGCTCATCGCTCAACTCCTAATCGGCTTGCGCTTTTTGATCCTTCGGGCGTCCGGCGTCCGCCGGCTCCTTCCGGTTCGTCTGACTGTCACCCTCGAACCCCTTGATTAAATCCGCATACGGGTCGTCAAGCAACCGTTTCGCGTCGCCATCCAGCTTGAACATGTTGTTTGCGGGAACGCTCGGGTCGGCCGTCGACCGTTCGCCGTCCTTTTTGCGGGCACGTTCGGCGATCGCCTCGGCGGCGCCCCCCGTGCCCGCCTTGTCCGGTGCATTGGCGGCTGGCGGCGGGGCTTTGGGCCCCGTGCCCGCCGCCGCTGCCGGCGGGGGCGGCATCTTGGGCGGTTGCTGCGGCTTCGGCGCACTTTGCCCTGGCGGTGCTGCTTGTGCAGCAGGTTGCGGCGCCCCCTTCGGTACGTCTTGTGGCGGTGCCTTGGAAGGGGCTTCCCCGGCACCCCGCAACCGGGGCGGTGCGGCCTTGGGAACGCCGTCAGCTTCCGATTTCGCTGCGGCTTCGGCCGCGGCATCGTTTTTCTGCATCGGCTGCTGGCCGA
The DNA here is from genome assembly GCA_965229805.1 of Rhodospirillales bacterium. Taxonomy (GTDB): domain Bacteria; phylum Pseudomonadota; class Alphaproteobacteria; order Rhodospirillales; family Casp-alpha2; genus UBA4479. The sequence goes on from CBDDJO010000001.1 coordinate 1,707,180, forward strand.
ACAGTTTCGGCAGGATTTCCCGCGATGGCCCGGCGAGCGCGACCTTGCCCTTATCCAGCGCTACAAGATCGTCGCAGGCCGCAAGCAGAATCGGGCTGTGCGTGACGATAATGACAGTCCTCGTCTTGCCGATTTCGACCAGCGTCTTGCGAAGCTCCTGCTCGGCCTGGCGGTCGAGGCTGGCCGACGGCTCGTCCAGCAGGAGCACCGCCGGATCGCCGAGCAGGGCACGGGCAATCGCGATCCGCTGGCGCTGACCGCCGGAGAGACGGCGTCCGGCTTCGCCGATATCCGACGCGTAACCGTCCGGCAGGTCGATGATGAAATGGTGGACCCCTGCCGCCGTCGCCGCTTCGATGATCTGGTCGTCGTTGGCGTCGGGGAAGCGGTGCACAATATTGTCTCGGACTGTCCCGGCGAACAGCACGGTGTCCTGCGGTACGTAACCCATCCAGGTGGCGAGTTCGGCGCGCGTGAACTGTGCGATATCTGCGCCGTCGAGGAGGACGCGGCCGTTGGTCGGCGTGTAAAGGCCCTGGATCATTTTGAGGAGTGTCGTCTTGCCGGAGCCGTTGCGCCCGACCAGGGCATGAACGCCACCGGCGTGGATGTTAACGCTCACGGCATCGACGACCGGCTTGTTGCCCTCGGCATAGGAAAAGCTGAGGTTCTCAACCTGGATTTCACCGCGTGGTTTGTCGAGTTTGACTTCGCTTTCCTGCCGATCCGACACCGATGAGAAAACCTCGCCCAGACGGTCGACGGACTGTTTGAACCCGTTGTAGGCGCGCCACTGGCCGACGAGCTGATTGAGCGGACCGAGCAATCGACCCGACAACATGTTGGTCGCGATCAGCGCGCCCATGGTCAGGTTCTGATGAATGATCTGGTATGCGCCGACGGATGTCAGGAAGATCGTCGTCGCCATGGTCAGTGTTTGCGAGCAGTTGGTATAGAAGTCGGTCTTGTTACCGCGGTACATGGATTGGGCGATGTTGTCGGCGTGGGTTTCCTCCCACATCGGGCGCATGGCCCGGTCCAGCGCCAACGCCTTGATGGTCGTGCGGCCTTGGATCAACTCCGCGATCAGGCCGTCCCGGTTTTGCGTGCTTTCGCGCTCCGCTGCGTTGGCTTGGGCCATGACATTGCCCGAACGCCAGGCGACGAACATGAACAGCGGCAGAATGATCATGAGCACCCAGGCGATTGGCGCCGCGATGACCCAGATCAGCGTGAAGAACAGGATCACGAACGGCAGGTCGCAGATCAGGATCGCCGAGGCGCCGGAGACCGTGTTGCGAACCACGTCGACATCCCGGAACAGGGACTGCCAATAACTCGCCGGTTTGCCCTCCAGCATGTGCAGCGGCAGGCTGACCAGCTTGTCGAACAGATGCCGGCCGACAATGACGTCGACCCTGAGCGCGACGGTCTGCATGATTCGCGACCGGGCCTGCTTCAATGCCAGGTCGAACAGCACCACCAGCAGCATGCCGATCACGAGGCCCCAGAGGGTGCTCAACCCGCCGGTGCCGACAACCCGGTCATAGACCTGTAGTGTGAAGATCGGGGTCGCCAGAGCGAGCAGGTTCACGAACGCCGACATCGCGATCACCTCGCGGAAGATCGGCATCAACGGTTTTAGGATGGGCTTGAGCCACGCGCGCCCGGACTTATCGCTCATTCAAGGTCCCTGGACAGTCTGTAGAATTCACCAGTCGGAATCCACAACACCATACGTTATTTCAACCTTTTAGCACAGTTTTCGTATAATTGTCGAAGACGCTTGACCGGATATATCGTAAGATGTCTAGACTGACGTCGTGGGGACCGGATCGGGGGCGAGGATTCTTTGCGGATATTGAAATCCATCTTCAGCTTCGAGCGCTCGCTGGGTATGCTCCTGCTGGTCGTGTTCCTCGGTCTTTATTACGCCGATCTGAAAACCAACGCCGGGTTTCTGGATTTCTGGCGCAACAAAGTTTTCGATTTTTATCAAGAGATTAAGCCCCGCGAAATTCCGGACGCCAAGGATAAGCCGGTCACGATCATCGATCTCGATGAGCAGAGCCTAGAAACCGTTGGGCAGTGGCCGTGGCCCCGAAATGTTCTCGCGCAAATGGTTCAGAACCTGATGCAGATGGGTGCCATCCTGGTGGCTTTCGACGTCGTGTTCGCCGAGCCCGACAGGATGAATCCGGCCAGCGTCGCCTCGACGTTGCCGGGGCTGGATGACGGCACGAAGGCGAAACTCGTCAATCTCAAGAGCAACGACCAGATTTTTGCCGATACGATTCGCCGCTCCCGCGTGGTGCTTGGTCAGGCCGGCCGGCCGAGCGAAACCGAGGGCGTCAAGGGACCGCCGGTCAAGAAATCCGTTGCCGTCCGCAAACTCCACAAGGATGCATTAGAACCTTACACCTATATCCCGAAATTTCCGTCATTGGTACGTAACGTCCCGGTGATCGAGCAGGCGGCGATCGGGCGGTTCGGCGGGCACGGCATTTTCTCGGTGGTGCCGGGCAAGGACGGGATTGTGCGCAACGTGCCGGCGTTCTTTGGCCACGACGGGCAATATTTCCCGTCGCTGGCGATCGAGATTCTGCGGATCGCGACAGGCCGCCAGACCGTTCTGGCGCAGGTCAACCAAGCGGGGATGACCGGTGCCGCCGTTGCCAAGGGACTGACGGTGCAGACGGACCGGATCGGGCAGATCTGGCCTTATTTCTCGAAGCGCGATTGGGACAAATACGTTCCCGCCTACAAGGTGCTGAACGGTTCCGCAGACCCGGCCAAGATCAAGGGCAAGCTGACGATTCTCGGCACCTCGGCGGTGGGGCTTCGGGATATCCGCTCCATACCGACCGAACGTGACATACCCGGGGTCGAAGTCCACGCGCAATTGATCGAGGCGATCGTTCACAGCAAGTACCTTGTGCGGCCAAACTTCGCCGATGCGGCGGAACTGACGTTCCTGCTGGTCGGCGGGATCATCATGATTATCCTGGTGCCGTGGGTCGGCGCCAAATGGACGGCCGGTCTGTTCCTGCTGGTTGCTGGAGGAGCATTGGGCACGTCGTGGTATCTGTTTGCCGAAAAGCTTTACCTGCTTGATGCGTCATACGCCGTCGTCGGCATCGCCGTCATGTACACATCGATGACGTATGCTGGTTATGCGCGCGAAGAAGCCGAGCGCCGGCAGACACGGGACGCGTTCTCCAAATACCTGTCGCCGGATATGGTGGAGCGGGTCGCCGGCGACCCGGGTGCACTGAAGCTCGGCGGCGATCAGCGCCAGATGACGCTACTGTTCTGCGATGTTCGCGGTTTCACGACGATTTCCGAACAGTTCGACGCCGTCGGCCTGACCAGTCTGATCAACAAGCTGCTGACACCGCTGACCAATGTCATCCTCGAACGCAAAGGCACCATCGACAAGTACATGGGCGACTGCATCATGGCGTTCTGGAATGCGCCGTTGGATGACGACGACCAGGAATACAACGGATGCACGTCGGCGCTGGCGATGCTGGCGGAAATGGAGCCGCTCAACGCCCGTCTCGAGAAGGAGGCGGAAGAAGAAGGGCGCAAGCATATTCCTCTCAAAGTCGGCCTCGGTCTGAACACGGGACCGTGCGTGGTCGGCAACATGGGCTCGGATATGCGTTTCGACTATTCGGTGCTGGGCGATGCCGTGAACCTTGCCGCGCGTCTGGAGGGGCAGTCGAAGAGTTACGGTATGAATGTCGTTCTCGGCCCGACCACAAGAAACTCAGTCAAGGACCGGCTGGCGACCATCGATCTCGACTTCATTCAGGTGAAGGGCAAAACCTCGGGCACGATGATTTACGGCCTGATGGGCGATGAAGAAGTTCTCGCCGACCCGGCGTTCAAGAAGCTGCAGAACCTGATCTTCGACGCGCAGGAAATGTACCGTGCCCAGCAGTGGGACGATGCGCAGGAAATGTTCGATGAAATCCGCGATCTCGGCAGCGATGCCAAGAAGCCGTGGAAGCTCGAAGCCAACCTGCACACGCTGTGTGATCTTTATGACGAGCGGATTGCCGAGTACAGGCAGAGCCCGCCGCCGCCCGATTGGGACGGTGTCTACATCGCGACGACCAAATAAGTCCCTCGCTTATACATTCGGAAAATCACCAGTCCGCGCAGAGTGCCTGTTCCTGGCGATAACGATCCGGGGTATCGAGCCGGGCGTTATTTCGGTCCAGTTCCCGGTTCATTTCCAGAAACAAGGGCTCGATGGTCGCGCTCAGACGCTGACGGAGGTACGCGGCGGCCGCGTCAGGGCTGGACGAACGTACCGGCGCGAGTACCTGTGCGGCGCGCTGCAGGCGGTGCTGAAGGCGCGGATAGAATCGGTCGAGGGCTTGGCGGAATACGGCGACGTGGGTCATTTCGTGCGCGTTGATCGACTTGTAGGCGCAGGTACCGGGGCGAAACCGGCGTGCGATATAGACGCGCAGTTTGTCGTATCCGAGGTCGGCATCGACGGCGGTCACACGGGCGCAATACGTTCCACCTGAAACCGGCACGGCTTCGACCTGCAACCGCATGCGGTACTGAAGATCCGTCAGCGTGAGGCCGACCGGAGTCCATGCCGACCCGAACGCGTTGGCGCGTCCGCTCCGCTGCTGCATGCGGCGCAGACCGTCGCGTGTACGTGCATTGTTGACCGTGATCTGGCCGTCGAGCCGCTGAATCGTCACCTGAACGTCACGAGGTTCCGGAAATCCGCAAGACGCCGCGAACGTCGGCGTGGATACCAGGATGGCCCCGAAGACCAGCAAAATGTGTCCGGCTCTTTTCGCCATTGTTGTCATACTCGGATTATAGCCGATTCCATTCGGCCGACGACAGCGGAGGAGGGAGGTCATTCGTAGTCGATGGCGATCAGTATATGCTCGACTTTGTCGTCGGTTTTTCCGACTGGTAAATTGAGTGAATTAAAGACAATGAATTCGCGGCCGGCGATAAAAGAACTGGAACGGTGAACGTTGTATGCCATGCCGGTCTCGTATACGGCGCGGTATGTATCCATTTGCGGGCCCTGCGGCTGGTCTTGATACATCTCCTGGTGCGTCTTTCCGGTCGCGTCGAAACCCGCCCTGTGCGTGATCTGAGTCCCCCAATAACGGTTCAGGAAATCCACGCCGTCACCGATAACGTCTTTAATGATCATGCACGGCGCAATCCGCCACAGGTCCAGAATATCTATGTCCTGCCATGCCGGAAACTTGCGCTCGCCGCGCTTGCTTAGCCAGTAATCGTAAAGCATGCGCGCGTGCGGCTTATCCGGCGGATGCGCCGCATTGACTTCGTGCCGCTTGTAGACCTCGTCGGTAACCCGGACGTCGACCACGAAATTCCCCTGTTCGAGGTGGATGAACCACCACGTGAAATTATGAACGTCTAAACGGACTGGCGCCAGGAACTCAGGGCGCTGAAACAAAAAAAGGGGAGGAGCCCCGACTGGGACTGCTCCCCCTTCAGTAATTGGCTCCGGCGGCAGGACTCGAACCTGCGACAAGTCGGTTAACAGCCGACTGCTCTACCAACTGAGCTACGCCGGATCAGGGCTGGAGGCGCGGACCGGAATCGAACCGGTGTACACGGCTTTGCAGGCCGCTGCGTAGCCACTCCGCCACCGCGCCGTTCCGCGTTGACCTCCCGTCACGTTACGAACTGCGCCCCTCCCCAGGGCGCCCCGTGCTGCGACGACGCGGGAAATTAGACGCAACATTGCCGGGGGTCAAGCAATCCATGTACACTTTCGGTGCAATTATTTTCGTAACCTCGGGAACGCTGCATAGAGTTGTTTTCAACGTTGGCCGGGCCTATAAAACGGACTATGACGATAACGGTCGGCTTCGGGTTCCGGCATGTCGCAACAAGGTCGTGAAAAGGGTTAACCGGATGAATGACGCGCAATTCGCCAAGGCACGCCGCAACATGGTCGACGGCCAAATCCTGCCGAACCGGGTTACGGACGACAACGTGATCGCGGCAATGGCGGATTTGCCGCGCGAGGCGTTCCTGCCGGGCTCCCGGCGTATGCTGGCCTATGCAGACGAGACAGTACTGATCGAGGACGGTCGTTACCTGATGCAGCCGATGGTGCTGGCACGGTTGCTCGACGTCGCTGAGATCAAGCCGCAGGATGTGGCGATGGCCGTCGGATGTGCGACCGGATACGGTGTCGCGGTTCTCGCTCGTCTGGTGGATACCGTCATTGCCGTTGAAAACGATGCGTCGATGCGTTCCAAGGCAGAACGTACGCTTGGCGACCTCGAGGTCGACAACGTCGCCGTCGTCGATGGAACGTTGGCCGAGGGGTATCCCAAGGATGCGCCCTACGATCTGATCTATGTCGATGGCGCGGTGCCGGAAGTTCCCGAGGGCATCGCCCGACAGCTTGCCGAAGGCGGTCGCCTGATCTGCGTGGAAATGCAGCCGGGACGGCCGGTCGGCCGGGGAGTCCTGGTCACCCGGTACGGCGATTCAATTTCCAAACGCGAGATCTTCGATGCCGTCGAGCCGTTGCTGCCGGGGTTCGAGAAGGAAGCCGCATTTTCTTTCTGAAAATTTCACAAGACCATGAAATCGCGGTAAAATATTCCAACCTGCGATTCGCACTTATTTTCATATTGAGTCATGGCGCTATAGGTGTAAACATCTGAAGACGTTGATGTATTTGTAAAACTTGACCTTATTGCGGCGTTCTGACTCCCTTATGGTTGACGAAGTCTTGATGATGGGCATCGCTTAATTGACGAAGTGTTTGTTGGGATTTGGACGTCTGACGTGTTACCTAGGTCTGGGCAGTATGGGTTGAAACACTATGGGTAAAACCGCAATCGTCGCATCTTCGGTGGCTATCGCCGCCCTTATCGGTTTTCAAGCGGCACCGGCATCATCGCAGACGATTGAAGACGCGCTGGCCAAGGCGTATTTGAACAACCCCACATTGCTGTCGACCCGGGCCGGATTGCGGAGCACCGATGAAAGCGTGCCGCAGGCGCTTGCCAATTGGCGGCCGTCTGTGGAAATCACCGGGTCAGCCGGCGCAGAGGTTGTGGAAAGCAACACTTCGACCGGCACCGATCGCAACCAAAGCCGCCGCCCCAAGGATTTCGGCATTTCCGTGACGCAGCCGCTGTTCCGTGGTGGTCGGACGCTGGCGGCGACCAGTGGTGCCGAGAACGAGGTTCGTGCCGCGCGCGCCAGGTTGCTGGATTCCGAACAGAACATTCTTCTGCAGGCCGCGACGGCGTATTTGAACGTGTATCGCGATCAGGCGGTCCTGCGTCTGAACCAGAACAACGAGGAAGTGCTGCAGCGTCAGCTTGAAGCAACCCGCGACCGTTTCGAGGTCGGTGAAATTACCCGCACCGACGTTCACCAGGCGGAAGCCCGTCTGGCACGGTCCAAAGCCGACCGTATCCAGTCGCAGGGCGATCTTGAGACGTCGCGCGCGAACTACTTGAACGTTGTCGGTGAGCCGGCGCCTAAAACGTTGACCCTGCCGGACCGCGCGGTCGATCTGCCAGGGAGTGCCGAAGATGCGGTGCGCACCGCCGTCGTCAATAATCCGGGCGTGATCGCCGCCGAATTCGATAGGCGGTCATCCATGGACAATGTCGACGAAGTCTGGGGCGAGCTGTTGCCGGAACTTGATCTGACTGCCAGCAGCACCCGCGAATTCCAGACCACGACGGAAGACAGTCTTCGGACATCTCATGAGGTGACGCTGAATCTGACAATCCCGCTGTATCAGCAAGGTGGTGTCTATTCCCGTTTGCGTCAGGCCCGGCAGGACGCGGCCGAGACGACGCTGCTCATCGATACGGAACGTCGCGACGCGGCGGAAGCGGCCACGCAGGCATACGAAAGCCTGATCACCGCGCGCGCCCAGGTCGACGCGTTCCAAACCCAGATCGAAGCCAGCATTGTCGCTCTCGAAGGCGTTCAACGCGAAGCAGCGGTCGGTTCGCGGACGGTTCTCGATATCCTCGATGCGGAACAGGAACTGCTCGACTCGCGTGTTTCTCATGTTCGCTCGGAGCGAGACGAACTGGTCGCCTCGTACGAGTTGATGTCGTCGCTTGGGCGCTTGACGGCCAAGGATCTCGGTCTCGTGGTCGATCTTTACGACCCGCGTGAGCACTACAACGAGGTCCGTGATAAATGGTTCGGGGGGACCAGCTCGGGCGGTGTGAAATAGGCACGGGAAGCCGGAATCATATTTTTCGGTGTTTCCATGGCGATTACGGTTTGTTAACCGTCTTTAGGCCATCTTCTAGGGATTGTTAATGCAAACGGGGGGCTAGACCCGCGAATGAGCGAAGAAGCCGACGCAGCTGGAGAAGACGGCGCCGAACCTTCAATGGAGGATATCCTCGCCTCGATCCGACGCATTCTTGCGGAAGAGGAGGAAGAAGGCGGCGAGGAAGCGGCTGCGGCGCCCGAACCAGCGCCTGAGCCTGAACCGCAACCTGAGCCTGAACCAGCGCCTGAACCGGAACCTGAGCCGGAACCCGAGCCTGAGCTAGAAGCTGAACCGGAACCGGAGCCCGAGCCTGAACCAGCGCCTGAGCCCGAACCGGAGCCGGTGATGGCTCCGCCTCCGCCTCCGCCTCCACCACCACCACCTCCGCCGCCTATGCCCTCGGAGATGGAGGAGATTCTTGAACTGACACCGGATATGGTGGCGGCGCCCGAGCTTGTTTCGAACCCGACGTTCCAGTCCGGTGCCGATATGCTCTCCGAGCTTGCCAAGGCGATCCTGGACCAGCGCGACCTATCGGTCGGCGGCAGCCGTGACATCACGCTTGAAACCATGGTCCGCGAGATGCTGAAACCGATCCTGCGCGAATGGCTGGATCGCAATCTGCCGTATCTGATCGAACGGTTGGTCAAGAAAGAGATCGACAAGATGATCAATCGTGCGGAACGTCTCGACAGCTGATCCTGCCTCGACTTTACTGTTATCGTTGATCCAACCGGGCGGCGGCGCTAAAACCTGCGCTTCATCTTAGAGTGACTGACTATCGGAGGCCTCCGGCGATGCTGGAAAAAACCTATCGGTCTGACGAGATCGAGCGGAAACGGTATGAAGAGTGGGAAAACGACGGCGATTTCGGCATCGGCGGCGTACGCGCCAACGCCGAGCCGTTTACCATCGTTATTCCGCCGCCGAACGTTACCGGCAGTCTGCACATGGGGCACGCGCTCAATAACACGCTTCAGGACATCCTGATCCGTTATCGTCGCATGCAGGGCCGGGATGCCCTGTGGCAACCGGGCACCGATCATGCCGGCATCGCCACGCAGATGGTCGTCGAGCGGCAGATGGCCGAAGAAGGGCTGGCCCGTCACGACCTCGGCCGTGAAAAATTCATTGACCGTGTGTGGCAATGGAAAGCGGAATCCGGCGGCACGATTACATCCCAATTGCGGCGCCTGGGTGCGTCCTGCGACTGGTCGCGCGAACGCTTTACCATGGACGACGGGTTGTCTGCCGCGGTGACCAAGGTTTTCGTACAGCTTTACAAGGAAGGCCTGATCTACCGCGACAAGCGGCTCGTCAACTGGGATCCGAAACTGCACACGGCGATTTCCGACCTGGAGGTCGAGCAGCGCGAGACTGTCGGCAAGATGTGGTACTTCAAGTATCCGGTCGAGGGTCGTGACGGTGTGTTTTTGACCGTTGGCACGACGCGTCCGGAGACCATGCTGGGCGATACCGGCGTTGCTGTGCACCCTGACGATGAGCGCTATCAGCATCTGGTGGGCGAGAACTGCATCCTGCCGATTGTCGGTCGCAAGTTGCCGATCGTCGCCGACGAATACGCCGATCCGGAAAAGGGTTCGGGGGCGGTGAAAATGACGCCGGCGCACGACTTCAACGACTTCGAGGTCGGCCAGCGCCACCATCTGAAGATGGTCAACGTCATGGATGCCAATGCGCACCTGAACGAGAACGTGCCGGAGGCCTATCAAGGGCTGGAACGCTTCGCAGCGCGCGAGAAGGTCGTCGCCGAAATGGAGAGTCTTGGTCTGCTGGAAAAGATCGACGACAATCCGATGACGATTCCCTACGGCGACCGCTCGGGTGTGCCGATCGAACCGTGGCTGATGGACCAGTGGTTCGTCGACGCCAAGACCCTGGCCGGTCCGGCCATCACGGCGGTCGAACAGGGCAAAACGAAATTTGTGCCGCAGAACTGGGAGAACACCTACTTCGAGTGGATGCGCAACATCCAGCCCTGGTGCATTTCGCGGCAGATCTGGTGGGGGCATCAAATCCCCGCCTGGTTCGGTCCGGACGGCGAGGTGTTCGTCGAGGAAAGCGAGGAAGCGGCCAAGGCGGCGGCCCGTGAATCGCTCGGCGAGGATATCGAACTGACCCGTGATCCGGACGTGCTGGATACATGGTTTTCGTCGGCGCTTTGGCCATTTTCCACGCTGGGCTGGCCAGAGCAGACGCCGGAATTGGAGCGTTACTACCCCACGGATACCCTGATCACCGGTTTCGACATCATCTTCTTCTGGGTCGCCCGGATGATGATGATGGGTATCCATTTCATGGGCGAGGTGCCCTTCCATACCGTCTATATCCACGCGCTCGTGCGTGACGAGAACGGCCAGAAGATGTCCAAGTCCAAGGGCAACGTCATCGACCCCTTGGACCTGATCGAAAAATACGGCGCCGATGCGCTGCGTTTCACCCTGACCGCATTTGCCGCCCAGGGCCGGGACGTGAAGCTCGCTGAAAGCCGTGTCGAGGGCTACCGGAATTTCTGCACCAAGATCTGGAACGCGGCACGCTTCTGCGAGATGAACGAATGCAAGCCGGTCGGCACGTTCGATCCGGCGGGTGTGGCGCAGCCGCTCAATAAATGGATCGTTGGCAAGGTGGTGGAATGTGAACGCCGGACCCGCGAAGCGGTCGAGGCCTACCGTTTCAACGATATAGCCACGTCAATCTACCAGTTCACGTGGGGGACTTACTGCGACTGGTACCTGGAACTGGTGAAGCCCATTCTTCAGGGTGATGACGAAGCAGCGAAGAAGGAAACCCGCGCAACGGCGGCCTGGGCGCTGGATCAGATTCTGGCGCTGGCGCACCCGGTGATTCCGTTCGTGACCGAGGAACTCTGGCAGTCGATTTCCGGTGAGCGTTCGCAGCGCCTGATTGAGACCGCCTGGCCCGAATACGACGATGGTCTGATCGATGAGGCGGTGAACACTGAAATCGATTGGATCGTGCGTCTGATCACGCAGATCAGGCAGGTGCGTTCCGAAATGAACGTACCACCTTCGGCGAAGGTTCCGATGTTTCTGAAAGATCCGGATGCGGCCGCGGCCGGTTTCCTGAAGACTCATAACGACCTGATCATGCGTCTGGCGCGGCTTGAGCGCGCCGAGGTGCTTGAAGGCGACGTGCCCAGGGGGGCCGTGCAGGATGTCATCGACGAAGCGACCATCATCCTGCCGATCGCCGAGGTCATCGATTTGGATGCGGAACGGGCCCGGCTTGAGCGGGAGATCGCCAAGCAAGACAAAGAAATCCAGCGTTTCGAGGGCAAGTTGGGCAACGAGAAGTTCATCGCCAATGCGCCGGAAGCGGTGATCGAGACGGAACGCGATCGCCTCGCCGAGGCAAAGCAGGTTCGAGACAAGCTTGAGGAAGCGCACAACCGGCTGTCCGCTGCCGGTTGATCCGGATTGATGGCGGGGCCGTAGACTCCAAGGAGGGCAATTCTCATGGACAAGGAAATGCAGGAAATCGCCGATCAGGTGATTGAAATCGTTACCGTTTATGGTTTGGACGTGGTGGGCGCCCTAACCATCCTGGTCGTCGGCTGGATCGCTGCGAGCTGGATCGGTCGGATGGTCGAACGGGGGCTGGGCCGCATACCCAACATGGATTCGACACTGCGGCCGTTCCTGTCGAACATCGTGCGTTGGACGATCCTGGCGTTCGTCATTGTCGCCGTCCTCAACCAGTTCGGTGTCGAGACGACCTCGATCATCGCCGTTCTCGGTGCCGCCGGTCTTGCCATCGGCCTGGCGCTGCAGGGCACGCTGTCCAATGTTGCTGCCGGCGTCATGCTGCTGATCCTGCGGCCATTCAAAACCGGCGATTTCGTTTCCGCAGGCTCGCTTTCCGGTACCGTCGTCGAGATCGGACTGTTTACCAGCGAACTCAGGACCGCGGACGGCATCTACATCATGGCGCCGAATTCGCAGATCTGGAACCAGGTGATCACCAACTACGGCCGCAATCCGACGCGCCGTATCGATATTCAGGTGGGTATTGCCTACAACGACGACATCGATGCCGCGCAAAAGGCCCTGCAGAACCTGATGGACAACCATGAACTGGTTCTCAAGGACCCGGCGCCGATGACCATGGTAATGGCGCTCGCCGACAGCTCGGTGAACATCAACATGCGCTGTTGGGCGAACACGGGCGATTACTGGAATGCGCTCTGGGCGCTCAATAAAGCCGCCAAGGCGGCAGTCGAGGATGCTGGGTGCTCCATCCCGTTCCCGCAGCGCGACGTGCATCTGTTCAACGAAAGCAACGGCTGAACCATTCGGCCATGTTGAGTTTCAAGCGGCCCGGCAGCAATGCCGGGCCGTTTCGCTTTTAGAGCAATAACCACTTGGTAAGCAGATTCTGGTATGCTTTGACAATGGACAAGCCGGTGCCGACATCGACGCTTTCCGCCAATTCGACGGCAGAAGACCGTGCCGACTATATCGTCGCGCGGCTTGAACAGTTCATTCGCGAGGGGCGCAAGGACGAACAGGGGATGTCGTTCGACAAGTGGAAGCAGATGGCGCGCTCGGAAATCGCCATCGCCGTCGCCGAAGCGGAAATGTCGCAGAAGCACGACGAACTGCACTCCAAACGCGTGCTGTTCGTCGCCGCGGCATCGATGATCACGATCGGGTTCTGGGGGACGGTGGCGAGCCTCGACAAGCTCGATTACATGATCGGTGCGATTATCTGCGGTCTTGCCGGGGTGCTGTTGTTGCTCGCCGTCGGTGACTGGCGTTTCAGAAGCTGGGAGGAGCGCCGCCAAGCGAAAAAGCGGCGCGAAATTCTCGGGCGGATCGAAAGCCTCAACCGACGCATCAAGCGCCTGGAAAAGGAACTCGACAAGGAAGCCGATGAATACGAAGACCTGCTGAAGAAGGCACGTAAACGAACCGGCGGGCTCAGCCTGGGCGAGCGGCGTTAAACAATCCTATCCAGGGTCTCGACCAGCGCTTGGGCTTCATCCAGTGTCGTATAGTGCGCCATGGAGCATCTGACGACGCCGTCGTCACCGTCGATGCCGAGCACTTCGATCAGCCGTTTCGCGTAGAAATCGCCGTGCCGGATTCCGACCTTGTGGTTGGCGGCGGCTTCCGCGATCTCTTGCGATGCTTTGCCCTCGGCGACGAACGAGAACGTCGGTGCGCGTTCCTCTGGCGCCGCGGTCTCGCGGCCGATAAGGCGTGCCCCATCCTTCGATGAAATCCAGTCGACGAAGACGTTAGCGAGATCGGCCTCGTGCCGCGTGAACAATTCGTAGACGGCCTCGGTGCGCGCGAACAATTCGTTTGGTGCCTCGTCCAGGTGCTCTGCGGCGACGGCGTTGATGTAATCCGAAATACCGCTCAGGCTGGCGATGATCTCGTGCTGCGGTCCGGCCGGGTTCATTTTATAGGACGTCGCTGTTTTCGGGATGAAGTAATGATGCCGGCTTTGGGCTTCGAGCAGCAGGTCCTTCTTGCCGTACAAAAGCCCGATGTGCGGGCCGTAGGTCTTATAGAGGCTGAAGGCGTAGAAATCGACGTCCCAGTCCTTCACATCGACGAACCGGTGTGGCGCGAAGGCGACGCCGTCGACGCAGACCAGTGCGCCGGCGGCATGGATTTTTCCGGTGATCGTCTTCACATCGTTGATGTCGCCGGTGATGTTCGAAACATGGGGCAGGGCGACGAGACGCGTTCTGTCCGAAAGCAACTGATCCAGCAGGTCGATATCGAGCTGCGCCGTCTCCGGATTGACCGGCCATTCGACGATGCGGATTCCGCTTTCCTCGAGCCGCCGCCACGGACCCGAGTTGGCCTCGTGATTGAGATTGGTGACGATGACCTCGTCTCCCTCGGCCCAAAGCGGGCGCAGCGAACGGGACAGCACATCGATGTTCATTGACGTCGAGGGGCCGATAACGATCTCGTCGACCTCGGCGCCGATCATCTCCGCCATGTTGCGGTGACCTTCGTCCATCCTCTTCTGCGCAAGCTGAGACGACGGGAAGGGGCCGCCCGGCTGCACCTGGCATTCGGTCATGTAGTCCGTCAGGCGCTTGATAACGCTGTTCGGCACGAAGCTGCCGCCGGCGTTTTCAAAGAAAGCCCATTCCCAGCAGGCCTTGGGGAACTGCCGGCGGCAGAATTCCACGTCGAGTTTGATTTCTTCTTTGCTGCGTCCGAACAAGATTCACTCCCGATTTTCGGTCATTCAGAATAGGAGCGATTATCAATCTCTTGAGCGGTGTGGCAATGGCAGTTAGCCGATTACCTGCATCAAGCCGGACGCAGCAGCCGTCCACAGGGCGAGGAACGTCAGCACCATACCTGAAACCCGCAGTTTCATACCGGTCGACGTGAACAGAAAACAGAACGCGTGCAACCCTCGTCCGGCGAGCAGCATAACGCCGCTCAGATGCAGGACTGCCGGCGGTGCGCCCGCGAGTTCGGCACACCCGATGGCGAGCAGGATGATCGGCGCGTATTCGGCGAAATTGGCGTGGCCGCGGGTGATGCGGGCGAAGTCCTGTTGATTGCCGTCGCCGATGGAAATCCGTCGCCGGCGCCGGTTTACAATCACCGTGAACGCCATGAACGAGTACAATGCAACGGCGATGGCCAGATAGATGGGGGTGATGCTTAGCATTATAAGAGCTCCAAAATAATTACTATTATAATGATAGTTACTATTCAAAATATTCTGCAAGTGCTATACCGAGGTATGGCTAAAGCTCTGGACCCGAAGTGCCCCGTTGCCCGCACGCTGGATGTCATTGGCGAGCGCTGGACCATCCTGATTCTGCGCGACCTCTTCCTGTTCGGTCCGCGCCGGTTTCGGGATTTACAGAACTCGTTGTCCGGGGTGGCGCCGAATACCATATCGGCGCGCATCAAGACGCTGGAGGATGCCGGTGTCGTGACGCGCGAACTCTATTCAGAGCACCCGCCGCGCGCGATTTATTCCCTGACCGAGCGCGGGCTTGCACTCAAGCCGGCGTTGCTGGCGCTGCGTGACTGGGGCGAAAAATTCACTACCGGGCCGCCGGCCGCTCGGGTGAGGGACGGCAAGCTGATTGAAAGCAAGACACCCGTCGATTAGATTCCAACTTAACGATAACAAGTATTCTGGGAGAATATGAAATGCTCGAATATCGTTCACGTACGACCACGCTGGCAAGAATGTGGCCAGTGTGCGCGGTGCGTGACATCGGTCAGACAGGGCGTTTGAAACAGGCGGCGGAGTGATCGATGATCGAAGTTGCCCCACTCAAGAATGAAAATTTCGGTGCCGTTTTATCGGGCGTCTCCAGCGATAAGGCACTGACCGATACCGAGATCGAACAGATCAAGGATGCATTAGCGGAACATACCGCTATCGTCATCAATGATCTGGATGAGGATCCCGAATGGTTGTTGCGCCTGGGCCGCGGCTTTGGGCCGCTGCAGCCGCACATCCTGGATCAATATCATCACCCTGTGTCGTCGGAAATTTCGATTATCACCGCCAATATGGACAACCAGGAAAGCCGTACGACGAAGAAGCCAGCGGGAGCATACTGGCATTCCGATCTCTCCTATCAGGCATTGCCATCGGATGCGATCATGCTTTACGCGAGTCATGTCCCGACCGACGGTGGCGATACGATGGTCGCCAGCACCCAACTTGCTTACGATGCGCTGTCAGACGGCATGAAGGCGCGAATTGACGGCCTGATCGCCATTCATCGCTACGGTTATCGGGGCGGTGACGCGGTCACGAACCTGAGCGAGGAGCAGCGGAAAAGGACGCCGGACGTCGAGCATCCGGTCGTTCGCACCCACCCGCGCACAGGCAAGAAGATTTTGTACGTCAATCCCGGTTTCACCATGTGTATCAAGGGGATGACGTCCGACGAGAGCGACGCCCTTCTTGAAGAACTGTTTGCGCACCAACTGCAGCCCGAGTTTCGTTACACTCACAAGTGGTCAACAGGTCAGTTGACGATCATCGACAACCGTTCCTCGATGCATTGTGCTGTCGACGGTTATCAGAATCCGATGCGCAAACTCAGGTTGCTTGTCGGCTGCACGGATCAGGAAATTCTGGCAGGTTAGGGCAAGTTAAATACATCCGTCGTCCTGAGACTTGTCCTGGATTAAATCCAGAACTTGATTCGGGGCCCATACATTTTCATGGACCCTCAATCAGGTTGGGGTGACGGCGATGTTTAAGCCCGGATCAGACCCGCGCGCGTTTGGCCTTGAGCCAGTCGAGACGGCGTTCGAGATCCTCGATTTCGCGGTCCAGCCATTCGATCAGGTGAACCGAGTCCTCGGCATGATAAGCGCGCAAGTCTTCCAGCCGTGCCAATTCGTTCTCGACCGCGTCCGACAGCAGGTCGATCTGCTGGACGCGCTCGTCGGTATCAAGATAGTCCATGAACCGGAACTTGAGCGCGATCACCAGTTTGTTGAGATCGTTTTCGGCGGCTTTGATCCTGGAGGTCAGTAGCGTTCTGAGTTCCGCGAGACCTTCCGACGTGATCTGCAGGATCGCCTTGTCCTTTTCGCCGGAAACCGCTTTGACCAAGCCCTCGTGCTTGAGGAGTTCGATAGACGTGCCGAGCACGTCCAGCGACGGCCCCATGACATGAGTCACGAAATGCCTTACCCCCGATGCCAGCTCCGCATAGGAAACCGGCCCGTCGGCAAGCATGCCGAGCGCACAAAGGCGAGTCGCCTCTTTCGGTGTCAGGGTGTTATCGGCGTACATTTTCTACTCCGTTCACTCCTGTCTATATAAGCCCAAGCGAGCCGCTTGTCTATGAGAATGGTTCTCAACTAAACAAGGCTAGGTATCGCGAAGTCCTTGCTCACCGACCCACTTTTCCGTTTCGTCGAGAGATTTTTCGGCGATATCGAAAATCTCGTCGATCTCGGCATCCGTCGTGATTAGCGGCGGGCAGAAGGCCAGATTGTCGCCGATCGCACGGACGATCAGGCCGTTTTCCAGGCAGCGACCCTCGGCGGCCGGGCCGACCTTGTCGGATGCCTCGAACGGGGTTTTCGTTGCCTTGTCCTTCATCAATTCCAGAGCGCCCATCAGGCCGCAGGCGCGCGCGTTGCCGACCAGCGGATGTTCGGCTAGCTTCTGCAGGCGCTCGCCGAAATGTCCCATGACGCTGCGGACATGGCCGACGACGTCACGTTCCTCATAGATCTTCAGGGTTTCGAGTGCCACGGCGGCGGCAACCGGGTGACCGCCATAGGTCGAACCATGGCCGAAGATACCGAGTTTTTCGCTCTCGGAGACCATCGCCTGATAGACCTTGTCGGAAATCATGAGCGCCGAGATCGGCAGGTAAGCCGAGGAGAGCTGTTTGGCACAAGACAGGAAATCCGGGTCGAGATCGAAGGTCTCCGTGCCCCACATGTTGCCGGTGCGGCCGAAGCCGTTGATCACTTCGTCGGCGACCAGCAGCACGTCGTATTTCTTCAGCACTTTCTGGATTTTCTCGTAGTAGGTCTTAGGCGGCACGATGACACCACCGGCACCCATGACCGGTTCGCAGAACATGGCGGCGACCGTATCCGGGCCTTCGTCGAGGATCAGTTTTTCCAGGTCCTCGGCGCACCGGGTCGCGAATGCCTCCTCGCTCTCACCGTCCTTACCTTCGCGGTAATAGTGCGGCGAGGTCGTGTGCATGATGCGGTCGATCGGCAGGTCGAAATCGCCGTGCAGATGCGGCAGGCCGGTCAGGCTGGCGGATGCCACGGTGACACCGTGATACCCTCGGATGCGCGAGATGATCTTTTTCTTCTCGGGCTTGCCGATGGCGTTGTGATAATACCAGATCAGCTTGACGGCGAGGTCGGTTGCTTCCGAACCGGAATTCGCGAACAGCACCTTGGACATGCGGCCCGGCGCGATCGACACGAGTTTTTCCGCAAGGTCGATGACCACGTCGGCGGAACGGTGGTTGAAGCCGTGGTAGTAGGCGAGGCGGCCCATGGCCTCCGTCGCGGCGTCGATCAGGCGCTGTTCGCCGAAGCCGAGGCTGACGCACCAGAGACCCGACAAACCCTCGATATAGCTTTTGCCGCTGTCGTCGAACACGCGGATGCCGGTGCCTCGGTCGATCACCAGCGGGCCTTTTTCCTCATGCGCCTTAAGGTTGGTGTAGCCGTGCACGTGGTAAGCTATATCGCGCGCCTGTGCGGAATTGCCGATCGCGGTCATGGTATCCTCCGGGTCAGGCGAGACATTGCCCGCCGTATCTCTGATAATGCACAAATTGAGCTTCCAGCCGGGGGCTGCAAGTCAGAACTTTCACAATTGATCTAGATCATGGTTCGTACATCAGCAAACGCATTGGATGATTACAACAACCAGTTTGCGGAAAAGGAATGGACCAATGACGATCGCATGAAGGTCAGTGCCGGTCGGCGGCTCTTCTATCACGGGCGCGCGGGTCAAGCGCGTCCTGCAGGCCATCACCGACAAAATTGAACGCGATCACGGTGACGAAAATCAGCATGCCGGGATAAAAGGCGAGACCCGGTGCCTCCCAGATCGTTTCCTGGGCACCGGTCAGCAGGTTGCCCCAACTCGGTAGCGGCGGCTGGATTCCGAGGCCGAGGAAGCTCAGCACCGATTCCAGCAGGATTACATTACCGACCGAGAGCGTCGTCGCGACAATGATCGGCGATGCCAGGTTCGGCAGGATGTGCCTGAGCATGATTCGCATGGCGCCCGCGCCCTGCGCACGGGCGGCCAGCACGAAGGGGCGGGTCTTGAGGCTGAGCGTCGAGGCGCGCACCAGCCGGGCGACAGTGGTCCAGCCGACCAGTGCGACGATGGCAACGATCCGGTAGAGGCTGACGTTCTCGGAACTCAGGAAACTATCCGAAAACCCGAGTTTGCCGAGATCGACGGCGGCGAGCACGATCAGCAGCGGCAGGATCGGCAGTGCGATGACACCGTCCGTCACACGCATGACGAAAGCGTCGAAGCGGCCGCCAACGTATCCGGAAATGAGACCGATCCCCGTGCCGATGACGGCTGCGGCGATGGTCGCGGTCAGGCCGACGAACAGTGACACCCGTCCGCCGTACAGCAGTCGTACCAGCACGTCGCGGCCCAACTCGTCGGTGCCGAGGGGGTGCGCCGCCGACGGCGGTTCGTAGCGCGCGAACAGATCGACGGCTTCGGCGTCGATGTCGAGCAATTGTTCGATCATCGGGGCCAGCAGGGCGGATGCGACGAGAAGGCCGAGAACAACAGCACTGACAACGGCCAGACGGTGCCTCAGGAACCGGCCGAGGACGGCGCGACCGGGTGTTTCCGTGGCGATGGCGGTGAGCGCGCTCATGCATCCAGTTCCTCGTAACTGATACGCGGGTCGAGCGCCGCATACGCAACGTCGGCCAGCAGGTTCCCGACCAGTGTTAGCGCCGTCGCCATCAGGAGGCCCACAAGCGCCAGGTTGTAGTCGTTGCCCATGATGGCGTCGAAAATCAGCTTGCCCATGCCGGGGTAAGCGAAGACCGTCTCCGTGATCAGCGCGCCGGAGAACAGGATCCCGAGATCGAGGGCAATCACGGTGACCACCGGGATCATGGCGTTCCTGAGTGCATGGCCGAGGACGACGCGACTTTCGCTCAGGCCTTTGGCGCGGGCGGTGCGGATATAGTCCTGGCGTAGCGTCTCGATCATCGAAGCGCGCATGTAACGGGTATGACCGCCGACACCGGCGATGGTCAGCGCCGCGACGGGCAGGATCAGGAATTGGAAACGCTCCCACAGACCGGTGGCGCCCGCGGACTCAGCGGTGCCGCCCGCAGGCAACCAACCAAGGATCACCGAGAACATCAGGATCAGCAGGATGCCAAGCCAGAACGGCGGCATGGAAATGCCGGCGAACGCCGTCAGGTTGATCCCGTAGTCCGCCAGCGAATAAGGCCGTGTTGCGGCATAGATTCCCGCAGGCAGTGCAATCGCCAGTGCCAGGGCGAGGCTGGTGATCAGCAGAACGAGAGTATTGGCGAGTGCCGGCGCGATTGCCTGCCAGACCGGCTGTGCGTAGAGCCGGGAGTAGCCGAAATCGCCCGTTGCCGCCGCCGACAGCCAGTTCAGGTAGCGCGACCAGAGCGGCTGGTCGAGGCCGTAGATGGCACGCAGTCTGGCCGCGTCCTCGGCTGTTACGTCCGGGTCGGCGGAGATCATCAGATCCACCGGGTCGCCCGGCATCAGGCCGATCAACCCGTAGATCACGACGGACATCACGAACAGCACGATCAGTGAATGGAAGGTGCGGCGGATCAGGAACGCGGTCATGGAGCGAGGGTATCACCGGCGGTCGCAATGCGGAAAACGAAAGTGGTTATTTCGCGACCCGCCAATCCTCGACCTGGAGCGTCGTCGGGAACTGGTGTCCGGTCGGCTCCACACCCTTGAGCCACTTCGGCAGGATGAAAGAGTTGGCGCGGAAATAGAGTGGCAGGGCGGGGAGTTCGGTCGCATAGATTTCCTGCAGCTTCGACCACATCGCCTTGCGTTTGTCCCGGTCGAGTTCAAGCTCGATCTTTTCCAGCAGTTCGTCCATTTCCGGGTTCCTGAAACCGGTGTAATTCTGGCCGCTCCAGTTGTTGGCCTCGGTCGGAATCTCCTCGGAATGGAGTGTCGTTCTCGGTACGCTCTCCGGCGCCGATATCCAGGCGAACATGGCCATCGCCGGGAATTTCCGCTTTGTCACGGTCTCGCCGAAGAAGACACGCGCCGGTTCGTTACGGATGTCGATGTCGATGCCGGCCGCCTTCCACTGGCTTTGCAAAACCTGTTGCACCAGTTCGCGGGTCCGGTTGCCGGCCGTCGTCATGAGCTGAAAGCGGAGCGGCTCCCCCGCTGCGTTGGTGCGTATGCCGTCCGCTTTCCTGGTCCAGCCGGCCTCGTTCAGTAGCGCGTCCGCCTTGGTGGGGTCGAAGCCGTATGTCGGCACGTCCTCGTCATAGACCCAGTCGAGCGGATTGACGCCCGTGTGCGCGACCGGCTGCTTGCCGCCGAACAGCCGGTTCGAGATCGCATCCCGGTCGATGGCATGCATCAGTGCCTGGCGGACGCGGCGGTCCTGCAGTACCGGGTTGTCCAGCATCAGATCGATGTGCTCGTAGATCAGCCCCGGCTTGAACAGGGTGTTGTATTTTCCGCCGTGCCGCTTCTCGAAGGCGAGCGCCTGATCGACATTGAGTCCCAATTCGCCCGAGATCATGTCGATGCCGCCGGATAGCAGGTTCGCTTCCAGTGTCGTCGTGTTCTCGATGATGCGGACCGTGATCCTGTCGAACGCCGGTTGCTTGCCCCACCACTTGGGGTTCCGTTCGAACACCATGTGCGAACCGGTTTTCGCCTGCGTCATCACGTAGGGCCCCATGTAGAGGCCCGGGTTCATCGGATCGGTATCGAACGCGGTTTGAGTCTTGTATCGCGCGGGGTCCGCAAATTTCTCGCGATCGATGTGTGCCGGCAGGATATTGAGCGTCGACATGTTGTTGTAGTCGAACGTACGGCGGTCGACGTGTAGCGTGAAGGTCTTATCGTCGATGCGGTCGATGGAAAGAATACGCCGGTAGCCCTCCGTCGAGGCGACGCCGGACTTCGGGTGCTTGCCGACGTTCCAGGTGAAGATGATATCTTCGACGGTAATCGGTGTGCCGTCGCCCCAGACCGCCTCGTCCTTGATCTTGTAGGTGACGGCGATTCCATCCTTGCCGTCCGGCGTTTTCTCCAGTTCGGCGCCGCCGTTCTCCAGCGTCGGCAGTGTCTCACAAAGTGCGCAGACGGTTTCCCAGTCGGCGTTCATGGTGGTGAGCGGTCGTCGCGACAGGCCGTGCACGTAGGATTTCGCCAGCATGGAATCGATATTCGGGTGAAACGTCGACGGGTACTGGGTGATGCCGATGACGAGATCTGTCTTTGCCTGGACCGACGCGGGAACCACGCCCATGGTCGTGGCCAGCAGCGTGCACGCGAGGAATTGCTTCAACGATGTCATTCGGTCTCCTTGTCACCCGGCCGATGAGAGATTATCACGTGTTGTTCGTGTGACCAGAGGAACCAGCAGGATCAGGGTAACATGACCAACGGCGTGACGATTTTTGGGGAGAATGTGCTGCTGCCGGACGGCTGGGCGCGGAACGTTGCGATCGCGATCAACGCGCGTGGCGACATCGTCTCGGTCGAGGAGGATGCCACGTTCGAGCCGGAGGTAATGGCGCGGCTGCCGGGGCCGGCGATCCCTGGCATGCCCAATCTGCATTCTCACGCGCATCAGCGCGCCATGGCAGGGATGAGCGAGTACCGGGCTTCGGGTGCAGGTGCGGAGGACAGTTTCTGGACTTGGCGCGACGTCATGCACCGGTTCGCTGAAATGGTAACGCCGGATATCCTCGAAGCCGTGGCATCGCAGCT
Source organism: Rhodospirillales bacterium (assembly GCA_965229805.1). Classification (GTDB taxonomy): domain Bacteria; phylum Pseudomonadota; class Alphaproteobacteria; order Rhodospirillales; family Casp-alpha2; genus UBA4479. The sequence continues at coordinate 1,729,960 of CBDDJO010000001.1, forward strand.
ATATGTGGAAATGGTCAAGGCCGGTTACACGGCGGTTTGCGAATTCCACTACATGCACCACGGGCCGGGCGGAACGCCTTATGACGATCCGGCGGAAATGTCGATGGCGCTGGTGCGCGCGGCGACGCGGGCCGGGATCGGCATCACGCTGCTGCCGGTGCTTTACCAGACCGGCGGTTATGGTGGAAAGGAACCGAACCCAGGCCAGCGCCGGTTCATTTCCGATCCGGATCTGCTGCTGACGATCATCGACAAGGTGCGTTCCGTGCACGTGAACGATCCGCAGGTGCATGTCGGCGTTGCGCCGCACAGCCCACGCCAGGTGACGAAGGACGGCATGAAGGCGGTCATCGACGGCCTGACCGCGATGGAAGCGCATGCGCCTATCCACATTCACGTCGCCGAGCAGGAAAACGATGTTACGGATTCCGTCGAACACACCGGTATGCGCCCCGTCGAATGGACGATGGAGAATTTCGATGTCGGCCCGCGCTGGTGTCTGGTCCACGCGACACATCTGACGGAGAAGGAAACATCTCGATTGGCGGCGTCGGGCGCGGTGGCCGGGCTTTGCCCGACCACGGAAGCGAACCTGGGCGACGGCATTTTCCCGCTGCTGCCGTACCTGGGGGGCGGTGGACGTTTCGGCATCGGCTCGGACAGCCATATCTCCGTCAGCATGATCGAAGAACTGCGCTGGCTCGAGTACGGCCAACGGCTGATCAAGCGGCGCCGCAATCTGGCCGCGGCGGGGCCCGGCGAGTCAACAGGCGTACGCCTTTACGACGATGCCCTCAGGGGCGGGGCGCAGGCCGCGGGGCGGCGCTTGGGTAAAATGGGAGAGGGATGCCGCGCGGATTTCGTCGTGCTCGATCCAACGCATCCATTGCTTGTCGGGCGCAGCGGCGACCGGGTGATCGATTCCATGATTTTCAGTGGCAACGACGTGCCGGTGCAGGAGGTCTGGATCGCCGGCAAGCGTCTCGTGGTTAACGGCCGTCATGTGCGCGAACAGGATACCCTCGACGTCTACACGAACGTGATCCGTTCCCTCGATATCTGACCGGTTCCCTGTATTGGGCCGGGAAATGGCTCTTTGTATCCGACTATACAGTCGCTATGTAATAGGGCCATAATTGACGAGGAAATACCGTTTCATGAGCCCGGACGACCGTTCCGCCCGCCTGTCGCTGGTCTTCTCCAGCATCGGCCACACGTACAGTCACCTGTTTCAGCCGCTTTACTACGTGGCCGTGCTGACGCTGGAAGACGAACTTGGCCTCAGCCATGGTGAAGCCATCCAGCTTGCGGTGCTGGGCGGCATGCTGTTCGGATTCGGCGCGCCGCTCGCGGGCTGGCTCGGTGACAGGTTCGGTGCCGTGCCGATGATGACCGTGTTCTATGTCGGGACCGGTTTTTCGATGATCCTGACCGGATTCGCCAACGCCCCCTGGCAGATCATGGCGGCGATCGCGCTGACCGGGCTGAGTGCATCGATCTATCACCCGGTCGGCATCGCTTGGCTGATCCGGAACGCCAAAAGCCGCGGCACGGCGCTCGGCATCAACGGGATTTTCGGCGGCCTCGGTCCGGCCATCGCGGCGCTGACGGCAGGCTCGATCATTGCCTTGATGGGCTGGCGCGCCGTCTTCATCATTCCGGGTGTGCTGATCCTGCTGACCGGTATCGCCTTTGTCGTGCTCGTTGCCCGCGGCGCGATCATCGAGAGCAAGGTAGACCGCGCGCCGACCCCGCTGGCGGAAAAAGGCGATGCGGTCCGGGTGTTTTCCGTGCTGGCGGTATCAATGCTGTGCACGGGGGTGATCTATCAGGCGACACAGGCCGGATTGCCGAAAGCATTCCAGATGCGCCTGGAAGACTTCATGGCCGGCGGCGTGTTCGGTATTTCGACGTTGGTCGCGGCCGTGTTTTTCGTCGCCGGTCTGATGCAGATGGGTGGTGGCTGGCTCGCCGATCGTGTGTCGCCGAAGTTCGTGTACATCGGCGCTTTCGCCGTGCAGGTGCCGCTCCTGATCCTGCTGGCCAACGCGGCGGGACCGCTGGTGATCGTCGTCGCGGTGATGGCGATCTCCGCCAATCACGGCGGGCTGCCAGCGGAAAACGTCATACTCGCCAAGTACATCCCGCCGGCGCGGCGTGCGCTGGCCTTTGGCTTCAAGTTCGTGCTGGCGATCGGGTTCTCGGCACTGGGCGTGCAGTTGGAAGCGTCGCTTTTCGACTACTCGGGCGAATTTTACCTGTTGTTTACGTCGCTGGCCGGGATCGCGCTGGTCGGCGTCGTCGCCGGCACGATCCTGCCGTCGGACCGAAAAACAGCCGTTGCCGCGCAGCCGGCTGAATAGTCAGCCGCTCATCGCCTGATCCAGATCGCGGATCAGGTCGTCCGCATCCTCAAGTCCGATGGATAGCCGGATCGTTTCGTCGGTGGCGCCGGCGGCTTGGCGCTGTTCGTCCGTCAACTGCCGGTGCGTGGTCGATGCCGGATGCAGGATCAGCGACTTGGTATCGCCGATGTTGGCCAGGTGCGAGAAGATGTTGATCTTCTCGACCATCTTCACACCCGCCTCGAACCCCCCCTTGAGTCCAAACGTGAACACCGCCCCCGCACCCTTGGGCAGGTACTTTTTACCGAGATCGTAATAGGGGCTCGATTTCAGGCCCGCGTAGCTGACCCAATCGACGGCCGGATGACCTTCGAGGAATTCGGCGACCTTGAGCGCGTTCTCTACGTGCCGGTCCATGCGCACGTGTAGTGTCTCGGTACCGGTCAGGGTGTTGAACGCGTTGGTGGGCGAAAGTGCCGGACCGAAATCCCGGAGCGCCACCGCACGCGCTTTCATGGTGAAGCCGAAGTCACCGAAGGTCTCGTAGAAAGTCAGCCCGTGATAGGCCGGGTCTGGTTCGATCATGGTCGGAAAACCGGGGCCGCCCTTGGCGCACGTCCAATCGAACTTGCCGCTTTCGACGATCACGCCGCCCATGGACGTGCCGTGGCCCTGCAGGAATTTGGTCATGGAATGGCAGACGATATCCGCGCCCCATTCGATAGGGCGGCACAGGTAGGGCGTCGCCAGGGTGTTGTCGACGATCAGCGGGATGCCCGCGTCCTGGGCGATGGCGGCGATGGTTTCGAGGTCAAGAACCACGCCACCCGGGTTGGCCAGCACCTCGATGAAGATCGCCTTGGTCTTCGGCGTAATGGCGGCCTTGATCTCTTCCGGTTTCGTGCAGTCGACGAAGGTACAGTTCCAGCCCAACCGCTTGAAGCTGACCCCGAACTGGGTGATTGAGCCGCCGTAGAGGTTCCTGGACGCGATGAATTCGTCGCCGGGCTCCAGCAGGGTAAAAAACGTCAGGAACTGGGCCGCGTGCCCGGACCCGGCACAGACAGCGGCGCGCCCGCTTTCGAGATTGGCGATGCGTTCCTCCAGCACCGAGACCGTCGGGTTGGTAAGCCGGGAATAGATGAAACCGAAGGTCTGCAGGTTAAAAAGGTCGGAGGCATGCTCCACGTCGTCGAAGACGTAGGACGTGGTCTGGTAGATCGGTACGGCGCGGGCGCCGGTCACCGGGTCGGGCTGGGCGCCGGCGTGGATGGTCCGTGTTCCGAAACCGTATTCGACCGGGCCGTCTTGCTTCTTGTCACTCATGACGCTTGTTCCAGTTCCAGTGTCATGTGGGCGCTGAACGGGTCTTCGAAATAGTCGCCGAAGGGCGGGCAGGGCACGAACCCGAACGAGGCATATAGTGTACGTGCGGCGATGAAATCCTCGGTCGCGCCGGTCTCCAGGCTGAGCCGTGTGTAGCCGCGTTCGCGTGCCGTCATCAGGATGTGTTCGACCATGCGTCGGCCGATGCCGAAGCCGCGTGCGGCGGATAATGTGTGCATGGACTTGATTTCCCCGTGTGTCGGATCGAGTTCCCGGAGCGCGCCGCAGCCGACAAGTTCGTCGCCGCGCCAGATGGTCCAGAACGTAATATCGGGTTGCCTGAGCTTGTCGAGGTCGAGCGCATGCACACTTTCCGGTGGCGAGATCGACCGCATGTGTGAGAGATGCGTTTCCAGCAACCGCGCGATGTCGCCCCCGCGCAGGTCATCGACACGGATATCGACTGGCATGCCGCTCATCACGCCCACGGATCAGGCCGGCGCCTTGCGGCGTTTCGACGTGATGATCCCGGAATTGACGCCGGACCAGCCCAATTCGCCGAACAGGCGCCCGTATTCGATCTTGGGGCAGCGGTCCATGACGACCGTCAGCCCCGCGTCCTCGGCGCGTTTTGCCGCGTCCGCGTTGATGACCCCGATTTGCATCCAGATGGTCTTGATGCCTTTCTCGTCCTTGAGCGAGACCGCTTCATCGACAAGTCCGCCAGCGGCTTCCGAGTTGCGGAAGATATCCAGCATGTCGATGGGGCCGGGGACGTCGGCCAGCGAAGCGTATGTCGTCCGGCCCCAGATTTCCTTGCCGGCATGGCCAGGGTTGATGGGGTGTACCTGGTAGCCTTTGCCCTGAAGATACTTCATCGCGAAGTTGGACGGCCGGACCCAGTTCGGGCTGGCGCCGGCCATGGCGATGGTCCGGGTATCCTTCAGTATCCGGCGGATATAATCGTCGCTGTAGACGAGATCGCTCATCCCTTAAGCCCCAGCCTTTCACGCGCTTCGGCGACACTGGCGACACTGCCCCCTAGTTGATCGACGATATGGCAGGCCTTTTCGACCAGTGCGGCGTTGGAGGGGGCGAGCACGCCTTTCTCGAGGAAGATATTGTCCTCGAGCCCGACTCGCGCGTTACCGCCCAGCAGCACCGCGGCGGCAACCATCGGGAACTGGAACCGTGAGATGCCGAACGCCGACCACACGGCACCCTCCGGTAACATGTCGGCCATGAACTTCATGCTGTCGACCGTCGCCGGCGCGGCGTAGCTGATGCCGAGACAAAGCTGGAAGTAGGGCGGGGCGTCGATCAGGCCGTCGGCGATCATCTTCTTCGCGAGCACGATATGGCCTGTGTCGAACACCTCGAGCTCGGGCTTCGAGCCGGCTTTCCGAATTCGGTCGGCCATGACCGCCAGATGATCCGGGTGGTTCATGAAAACATGTTGATTGAAGTTCATCGTCGCCACGTCGAGGGAGCAGACCTCGGGTTTCATTTCCTCGACATGGACGACACGCTGTTCCGGCTTGACCACGGTGCTGTCTGGTGACGCGCGGGACGGGTCGTCGGGATCGGGGATATAACGCGCACCCGGCCCCGTCGTCAGGTTGATGATGACATCGGTGTCGCTGTCCCGGATGCGCTCGGTGACTTCGCGGTAATGTGCCGGGTCCATGCTGGGTGTTGTGGTTTCCGGATCGCGCACATGGATGTGGACGATGGCGGCGCCGGCCTTGGCGGCATCAATGGCGCTGGCGGCGATTTCCGCCGGCGTGACCGGCACGGCGGGGTTCTTGTCTGGGGTTGGGGCCGAACCGGTGACGGCGCAAGAGATGATCGTGGACGGCATGGATGTTTCCCTAAGTGATGTTGTGATTGTGATTAGTTCTTTCGGTCCGGCCATTTGGCCAACGATGTCTTGTTCAAGAAACTGTCGATGGCGGCGCGGGTCGCGTCGGACTGCATGTTGCAGGTAATGGCCTCGCCGGCACGATCGTAGGCTGCCTCCATTCCTTCTTCGAGCTGGCGATAGAAAAGATCTTTGCCCAGGGATACGGCTTCCGGGCTTTTGGACGCGATCTTGGCGGCCATGTCCTGTACGTCTGAATCCAGTCGTTCGGCGGGAACGGCGCGGTTGATCAGGCCCCATTCGACGGCCTGCGCCGCCGGGATCATGTCGCCGGTCATCAACAGTTCCATCGCCTGTTTTCGGCCGAGGTTGCGGGTTACCGGGACGGACGGCGTCGAGCAATAAAGCCCGACGTTAATTCCCGACGTGCCGAACTTGGCCGTGTCGACGGCAATCGCCAGGTCGCACTGCGCGACAAGTTGGCAACCCGCCGCCGCGGCAACGCCGTTGATCTTGGCGATCACCGGCTGGGGCAGGTGGGTCATCGCCATCATGTTGTCGGTACAGAGCTGAAAAAGTTCCCGCATCGCGGCTTCGGACGGGTCGGCGTGCATCTCGTTCAGGTCATGACCGGCGCAGAACGCCTTGCCGGCGCCCGTGATGACAACGACACGGATGGAAGTGTCGTCCTTGAGCGCCGTCAGATGCGCTTTCAAATCCTGCATCAGCGGCGTCGACAGCGTGTTGTAGTGGTCGGGCCGGTTCAGCGTCAGGGTGGCGATGCCATTGTCGTCAGAGCGCAGGACAAGCGCCTCGTTCGAAGACTGTGCGGACATGTCATTTTCTCCCTTACCAAATGTCGCGCCCGTGGCGTTGGCTTTCAAGGGTTTCTCTCTTGCCGTCGATTTGGCCGGTGTGACAGCCAGTATTCGCTTCTTCATTGAGCGCCATCAGAATTGACGTTAACGTAAACGGAAGTATTTTGCCGAGGGAAATCCTGCAATGCCCGAAATCACCATCGAAACCTTCAACGAAATCGTCGAGGAGGAACTGCCGTGGGCGCATGAACTGGGCGTCAAGGCGACCGAGATCGGTGACGGCACCGCGGCGCTGATGATTCCATACGATGAAAAGATGCTGCGCCCGGGCGGTACCATGTCCGGGCCGACCATGATGATGCTGGCGGATGCGTGCATGTACGCCGTCGTGCTGTCGGAAATCGGTATCGTCAAATTGGCGGTGACGACCAATCTTAACATCAATTTCCTGAGGAAACCCGAGCCCCGGAACCTGATCGCCAAGGGCATGATGCTGAAACGCGGCAAGCGCCTTGCGGTGATGGCGGTGGACGTTTACTCGGAGGGTTCGGACGATCTCGTGGCGCACACCACGGGGACGTATTCCATCCCGCCAACGGGATAAGCTTAGAATTACGGTAATATAATACCATAATCATAAGTTTCCGTTTTTAGGCGCTTTTTCCGTTGACTTCCGGAAATTCGGTGTCATATTCCGGCCCGCGCACCGCAGGGGCGGGGCGCTTTTGTCGTTTTTAATGGAAAGCGGAATCAGACAGATGAAAACCATTTCCGCCAAGGCCGCCGATATTGAGCGCAAGTGGCAGGTGATCGACGCCGAGGGCGTCGTTCTCGGCCGTCTTGCCGCCGTCATCGCGACGCGGCTGCGTGGCAAGCACAAGCCGCTCTATACCCCGCACGTCGACTGTGGCGACAACATCATCGTCATTAATGCCGACAAGGTGCGTCTGACCGGCCGCAAGATGCAGGACAAGCGCTACTACCGCCACACCGGATATCCGGGCGGTATCAAGGAAACCTCGCCGGAGAAGATCATCACCGGCAAGTTCCCGGAGCGCGTGGTCCAGAAGGCCGTCGAACGGATGATCCCGCGTTCGCCGCTGGGCCGTCAGCAGCTTTCGAAACTCCATGTCTATGCCGGGCCCGATCACCCGCACGCCGCGCAGCAGCCGGAAGTGCTGGACGTTGCCGGTATGAACCCGAAGAACAAGAGGAAGTGATCCATGGCTGAGGAAACCAAAACCCTCGAGGACCTCAAGGATCTCGTCGACCCGGAACTGGCCCAGGCAGCAGCCGAGAGCCAGGCTCCGACCGAACCGCAGCTTGATGAGCACGGCCGTGCATATGCCACCGGCCGCCGCAAGGACGCGGTTGCCCGCGTCTGGATCAAGCCGGGTCGCGGCGTCATCACTGTAAACGGTCGCGAGTTCGAGCGTTACTTCGCCCGTCCGGTGCTGCGCATGGTGATCAACCAGCCGTTCGAGGTTGCCGCCCGCGAAGGCCAGTATGACGTCTACGTCACCGTCAAGGGTGGCGGACTGTCCGGTCAGGCCGGCGCGGTGCGTCACGGCATCTCCCGCGCGCTCTCGCTCTATGAGCCGGATCTGCGCGGCGCGCTCAAGAAGGAGGGCTTCCTGACCCGCGACTCGCGGACGGTGGAGCGGAAGAAGTACGGCCGGCGCAAAGCCCGCCGCAGCTTCCAGTTCTCGAAGCGTTAAGCTCGTCTTTCAGAGACAAGATGGAAAGGGGTCGCCTTCTGGCGGCCCTTTTTCGTGGTGTCGTAATCCCGCCATTTTTCCGACGCAGCCCTCTGTTATGCTTAAGGCCTAATGACAGCGGTGCGGATGTGATAGGCAGTGCCGATCAAATTGATCATTTTAATCAATTTTGTGAAAGCACGCCTGCCGCATAGTATTTAGAACTGTTCTAATCAATTACAGCATCACGGGAGCGAACAATGGACGGAAACGAGATGAAATCAGCCGGGAAGTGTCCGGTCATGCACGGTGGCAACACGGCAATGGACGCACCCGTCACTAAATGGTGGCCGCGGGCGTTGAACCTCGACATCCTGCACCAACATGGTGCGCGGACCAATCCGATGGATCCGGACTACGACCATCGCGAAGCGGTCAAGGGCCTCGACTTCGAGGCCGTCAAAGCGGACGTCAAGGCACTGATGACCGAAAGCCAGGAGTGGTGGCCGGCTGACTGGGGTCACTATGGGGGCCTGATGATCCGCCTTGCGTGGCACTCGGCCGGTTCCTATCGTATGGGCGATGGCCGCGGCGGTGCCGGTTCCGGTAACATCCGCTTCGCGCCGCTCAACAGCTGGCCCGATAACGGCAACCTCGATAAGGCCCGCCGCCTGCTGTGGCCCGTGAAGAAGAAGTACGGCAACGCGCTTTCCTGGGCGGATCTGATTATCCTCGCCGGCAACATGGCCTATGAATCCATGGGTCTGAAGACCTTTGGCTTCGGCTTCGGCCGAGAGGACATCTGGGCCCCCGAGACGGACATCAACTGGGGTGCGGAATCCGAGTGGCTGGCCGCGAGCGAGAACCGCTTCGACGACTCCGATGAAGCCACGACACTTTATAACCCGCTGGCTGCGGTCCACATGGGCCTGATCTACGTCAATCCCGAGGGTCTCGACGGGAACCCCGATCCGGTAAAAACCGGAAAGCTCGTCCGCGAAACCTTCGCCCGCATGGCGATGAACGACGAAGAAACCGCGGCGCTGACCTGCGGTGGTCACACCGTCGGTAAGGCGCATGGCACGGCTGCCGGCGCCAATGTCGGTCCCGAACCGGAAGGCGCCGGGGTCGAGACCCAGGGCTTCGGCTGGATGAACGACGCACTCGACGGCAAGGCGGCCAATGCCCATACGTCCGGCGTCGAAGGTGCCTGGACGCAGAATCCGACGAAATGGGACATGGGCTACTTCGACTACCTGTTCAACTACGAATGGGAACTGACGAAATCGCCGGCCGGTGCAAACCAGTGGAAGCCGGTCGACATGCCGGAAGACAAGATGCCGGTCGATCCCACCGATCCATCGGTTCGCCGTATGCCGGTAATGACGGATGCGGACATGTCGATGAAGGTAGACCCGGTCTACAACGAAATCTGCCAGAAGTTCATGGCCGACCCCGACTACTTCGCCGATTGCTTCGGTCGCGCCTGGTTCAAGTTGACCCACCGCGACATGGGCCCGCGGGCGAACTACTTCGGTCCGGACGTGCCGGCCGAAGACCTGATCTGGCAGGATCCGATCCCGGCCGGCCCGACCTCCTACGACGTCGATGCCGTCAAGGCGAAGATCGCCGACAGCGGTCTCAGCGTTTCCGAACTGGTTTCGACCGCTTGGGACAGCGCCCGCACGTTCCGTGGTTCGGATAAGCGCGGCGGCGCCAACGGCGCGCGCATCCGTCTGGCCCCGCAAAAGGATTGGGAAGCCAACGAACCAGAGCGTCTGTCGAAGGTTCTTGGTGTCCTTGAGCCGATCGCGGCCGATGCCGGTGCCAGCATCGCCGACGTCATCGTCCTTGCGGGCAATGTCGGCCTCGAACAGGCGATTAAGGCAGCCGGGGGCAGCGTTGAAGTCCCGTTCACGCCGGGTCGCGGCGACGCGACGGACGAGCAGACCGATGTCGACTCGTTCGATGTCCTCGAGCCGCTTGCCGACGGTTTCCGCAACTACCAGCAAGAGAAGTATGCGGTCAGCCCGGAGGAGCTGATGCTCGACCGTGCACAACTCCTGGGTCTTACGGCCGCGGAAATGACGCTTCTCGTCGGTGGCATGCGGGTGCTGGGCACCAACCACGGCGGCACCAAGCACGGTGTGTTCACGGACAACGAAGGCGCGTTGACGAATGATTTCTTCGTCAACCTGACCGACATGTCCTACAGCTGGCACCCGGTTGGCGACACCTACGAGGTTCGTGAACGCTCCTCGGGTAACGTCAAGTGGACTGCAACGAGCGCCGACCTGGTGTTCGGTTCGAATTCAATCCTTCGTGCCTACGCCGAGGTCTATGCGCAGGACGACAGCAAGGAGAAGTTCGTTCGCGACTTCGTCACCGCCTGGGACAAGGTGATGATGGCGGATCGTTTCGACGTCGCTTAATCGTTGCTGCAAACATCGGACGGGAAAGGGCTGCCTCAGGGCGGCCCTTTTCCATTATGGGGATTGTCTATTGCGTAGACGGTATCGGCGCTGTGTCGGGTCTCAGGGCGTTCGCTCCAGGAATGCCCGGAGTTCGCCTTCCCACTTGTGTGCGTCGAGCATCGGTCCGGTGTGGCCGTAGGGTGTGTCGATCTCCAGGAACGTGGCGTCGACACCGTAGTTTTTCAGGAGTTCGACCGTCGGTGGCCCCAGGTGGATATCGACGACGCTGTCGGAGTTAGCCAGCGCATTCAATAAAGGCGCCTTGATCTTCGAGGCATCCGCTTTCGAGCCGACGCCGGATTCGTAAAGAATATAAAGAGAGTTGGCGTCGAACTGGTGCGCCCATTTTTGCGCATTGGCGCGTACGACCCGCTCTATGGCCTCAGGTTCTTCGCCGTTGTGTTTCAGGTAGTCGCCGAGTCCGTAGCGTTTCAAGGTGTTGGTCCGGACCTCGATCATCTTTTCGCGGACTCCGCCGGGCTCGTCCTCGTGGCCGTAGTAGTGGCCGTCGTTCCAGCCGGTACAGCTTTCGAACTGGCCGCGGATGCGCGCGATATCTGCCATAGTCGTCTTGCGCTCGATGACGCCGGCGATGGGAACAAGCGCACGCATGCGGTCCGGGTATGTCGCACCCCACAGGAACGTCAGGTGTCCGCCGTAGGAATAGCCGATCACCGCCTTCAACTGCGCGCATCCGAGATGATCAATCAACAGGTGCTGGGCGCGGATCATGTCCATTGTCGTGTATTTCGGAAAATCCGGGCCGTAAGGTTTGCCGGTTTCCGGATTGACGCTGGAGGGACCGGAACTGCCGAACGCCGAACCGAGCATGTTCAAACAGACGACGAAATACTTGTCCGTGTCGATGGCCTTGTCGGGCCCGACGAGATGATGCGCCCAGCCGTTCGCGTCGCCGCCGGCGTGCGGGTGGTTGGTGTAGCCGTGACACATCAGGATGGCGTTGGAGCCGTTCTCGTTCAGAGTGCCCCAGGTTTCATAAGCCAATTGGAGTTCCGGCAGCGTGACTCCGGTCGAAAGATCGAAGTTTTGATGAGTAAACAGCGTGGACGTCGACAGAATCATGTTTTCCTCCCTAAGCACGGGGAGGGTAGCGGTATTTCCCTGAATCCCGAAAGCACCAATTCCCGTTCACGCGGCCTTTTCATTTCGTCCGAAAATTGGCATTGAAGCCGACAAGGAGCAGCCATTGACGATCAACCATCTTGCCGCCGCCGGGAAACGTCTCGAATACACGTGGGTTAACCGCGAGCCTGTCGGAGACGAGCCCGTGCTGGTGTTCCTGCACGAGGGCCTGGGGTGTATTGCCATGTGGCGGGCGTTCCCGGAAAAGCTGGCCGAGGCCTGCGGCCTGCCGGGACTGGTTTACAGCCGTGCCGGATATGGCGGTTCCGACGGAATCGATCTGCCGCGACCCATCACCTATCAGGAGGACGAGGCGCGGGACGCGCTGACGGGCGTACTCGATACGCTCGGTATCAAAAAAGCCGTCCTTGTCGGTCATTCCGACGGCGGCACCATTGCGTTGATCCACGCCGCGCTCGACAAGGCCGGGCGCATTCTCGGCGCTGTCACCATGGCGGCGCATGTCTTCAACGAGAAAATCTGCCTCGAGGGCATCCGCGAGGCGCGAACGGTCTGGGAGACGACCGACCTTCGCGACAAATTACAGCGCTATCACGGGGACAACGTCGACAATGCGTTTTATGGTTGGAACGATACCTGGCAGCGCGACGATTACTGGCATTGGAACGTGGAGAAATACCTGCCGTCGATCACCTGTCCGTTGCTGGTGATACAGGGAAAGGACGACCACTATGGCTCCGAGGCGCAGGTCGATGCCATCGTCAATGGTGCGGGTGGCCCAGCCAAAAAGCTGATGGTCCCGAAATGCGGCCATGACCCGCACTTCGACCAGCCGGCCTATACGACAGACGCGATCACCCGCTTCGTCCAAGTTTTCCATGACAGGACTGCGACCGGACGTTAAACAGTCGCCATGGTTACCAGTATTTTCATAGACGGTGCCGAAGGCACCACGGGCCTTCAGATCAGAACGCGGCTCGATGGCCGCGACGATATTTCGTTGCTCTCGCTTAGTGACAAAGAGCGGAAAGACGCCGAAAAACGCGCCGGCATGCTCAATGCCTGCGACGTCGCGATCCTGTGCCTGCCCGATGATGCGGCGCGCGATGCGGTCGCCATGATCGAGAACCCCGACGTGCGTGTGATCGACGCGTCGACGGCGCACAGGACGGCGGAAGGTTGGGATTATGGCTTTCCCGAGATGGACCCCGGCCAGGGCGCGATCATCGCCAATTCGAAGCGCGTCGCGAACACCGGTTGTTATGCCGTCGCCTCGGTTGCGATCCTGCATCCGCTGGTGGCGGACGGTGTTTTGCCCGTTGACTGGCCGGTGACGATCAACGCGGTTTCCGGGTACTCCGGCGGCGGCAAGAAGATGATCGCCGGGTTCGAGGACCCGGACGCCGAGAACCGGATCGACACACCGTACCGGGTCTATGGCCTCAACCTCGGCCACAAGCACATTCCGGAAATCCAGCACTGGGCCGGGCTGGCGCGGACGCCGATCTTCGTTCCCAGCGTCGGACGCTACCGGGAAGGCATGATCGTTCAAGTGCCGCTGCATCTGGCAGCGTTGCCGGGATCGCCGAGTGCCGAGGCCGTGCACGACATCCTGATGGCACACTACGAAGACCGCCGCTTCGTTTCCGTCGCCGACTTGGTGAAGGGCGAGGGCACACCAGTCCTCGACCCCGAGAATCTGAACGGCACCAACGAGCTGCGCCTGCATGTCTTTTCAAGCAACGACGAGGAGCGGGTGGTCGTCTGCGGTGTGCTCGACAACCTCGGCAAGGGCGCGTCGGGCCAGGCGGTGCAATGCCTTAACCTGATGATGGGCGCGCCCGAGGAAGCAGGCCTCCTGGAACCGATGCTGCTTTAGTCCGTTACCGGTTCCCCAGGAACTCCCGCACCCGGCGGATCGCCTCACGGATATTCTCGGTCGAGTTGGCGTACGAGAACCGGACGTAACCCTCGCCCTGCGCGCCGAAGCTGGTGCCGGCGATGATCGCGACGCCGACTTCCTCCAGCAACTGGTCCTGCAGCGCCTTGGCCGACATGTTCGTGTCTTCGATATTGGGGAAGGCGTAGAACGCGCCGCCCGGCTCGATGCAACGGAAGCCCGGCACCTGGTTTAGCTCGGAGACTATCACCTTTCGCCGTTCGTCAAACGCTTCCATCATCTCGTCGACAGGTTCCTGCGGTCCCTGGAGGGCGGCGATTCCGGCGAACTGGGTCGGCGCGTTGACGCAGGAATGACAGTTGATGGCGAGCCGCGTCGCGTGCTCGGCGAGACCCTCCGGCCACACCGCGTATCCCAGCCGCCAGCCGGTCATGGCATATGTCTTGGACCAGCCGTCCAGCATGATGACCCGGTCGCGCAGGTGTTCGTACTCCAGCATGCTGACGTGCTCGCGCCCGTCGTAGAGCATACGCCCGTAAATTTCGTCGGACATCACGGTGACGTGCGGATGATCGGTAAGCCCGGCGGCGAGCTTGTCCATTTCCTCGCGGGGCACCGTGCCGCCGGTCGGGTTGGCGGGCGAATTGATGATGATCAGACGTGTGGCGGGTGTGATCAGGCCCAGTACTTCATCGGCGGAAAACGAGAAACCGTTTTCCTCGTGCAACGCCATCGGCACCGGCTTGGCACCGGAGAATTTGATCACCGACTCGTAAATCGGAAAGCCCGGGTTCGGATAGATAATCTCAGTGCCCGGCTGGCCAAACATCATGACGGCGAAGAACATGGTCGGTTTGCCGCCCGGCATGACGACCACGTTGTCCGGATTCACCTCGCAGCCCCGGTACTTGAGGATGTCTTCCGCCACCGCCTCGCGCAGTTCCGGAATGCCGTTCGCCGGCGTATAGCCGTGATGCCCGTCGCGCAGTGCCTTGACGGCGGCCTCGACGATGTGCTCCGGCGTTTTGAAATCCGGCTGCCCGATTCCGAGATTGATGACGTCCATCCCGCCTTGGGCCAGCTTGTTGGCGCGGGCGAGAACCTCGAATGCCGATTCAGTGCCCAGGCGGGCCATGGCATCGACAAGTTGCGGCATTGTTTTCCCTCCGGTTATTGTGTGGCGGCACTATGCCGATTAGCGTGCATGATGTCACCGTCTTAGAGATGCACACACGTCAGTAGGAATACAAGAACATGAATGGCGCCGAATCACTGGTCCGCACGTTGGCGGAGTCGGGGGTTGAAGTCTGCTTCGCCAATCCCGGCACATCGGAAATGCACTTTGTCGCGGCACTCGACCGTCTCGACCTGATACGTTGCGTGCTAGCGCTGCAAGAGAACGTGGCGACCGGTGCGGCGGATGCCTATGCGCGGATGACCGGCGAACCGGCGGCGACGCTGCTGCACCTCGGCCCCGGTTTCGGCAACGGGCTTGCGAACGTGCACAACGCCAAAAAGGCGCGGGTGCCCATGGTCAACGTCGTCGGCGAGCATGCGACCTATCACATCGAATACGATGCGCCGCTGACGTCCGATATTCAGGGGATCGTCCGACCGGTCTCGGATTATGTGGTGACGAGCAATTCACCCGACGATGTCGGTAACGATACCGCGGCGACTGTTGCCGCCGCCCGGTCATGGCCCGGCAAGATCGCCACCATGATCCTGCCGGCGAACTCGGCATGGGACGAGACCGAAAAAGTGGGCAAGCCGCAGGAACCGGCTGGTCCCGATCCCGTCATCGCTGAAGAGGCCGCGGCTGTGGCCGCAGCGCTGAAATCGGGCAAGAAAGCAGTGATGTTCATGACCGGTGCGGTGCTTTACGGCGAGGGTCTGGAGAAGGCCGGCAAGGTCAAGGCTGCGACCGGCGTCGATCTGCTGGCACAGACCTCGAACCGTCGTATCGACCGGGGTGCCGGGCGTGTGCCGGTGGGCAAGCTGCCGTATCCGGTCGACCACGCGTTGGAGATGCTGAAGGACTACGAGGTCATCATTTTGCTCGGCACCCGCGAGCCCGTCGGTTTCTTCGCCTATCCCAACAAGCCTAGCCGTCTTTCGCCGGACGGTGCCGAAATCCTGAATCTCGCCGGACCGAACCAGGACACGTTACAGGCCCTCGATATGCTGATCGAGCTTGTGGGTGCGGCGGACGCTGAACCGGAACGGGTCGCGGCCGAGCCGGCGCCCGACGTCAGTGGTCTCTCCGGGCCGATCACGCCGGAAATCATCTCCCAGGCGTTCCGCGCCAACATGCCGGAAGACGCCATTGTCGTTGACGAAAGCATCACGACGGGACGTGCCTTTTTTCCGGACAGCCGTGCAGCACCGCCGCATTCCTGGCTGCAAAACACCGGTGGCGCCATCGGTGTCGGTCTGCCGTATGCTGTGGGTGCGGCGATTGCGTGCCCGGACCGGCGCGTCGTCGTGCTGCAGTCGGATGGCTCGGGCATGTATTGCAACCAGGCGCTCTGGACCATGGCGCGAGAGGGTCTCGACGTCACGGTGCTTATTTTCTCGAACCGGGCCTACCGAATCCTGGAAGGCGAAATGAAGGGCGTCGGCGTCGAAAAGATGGGCCATGTGGCGGAAGGCCTTTTCGGCCTCAACAAGCCGGATATCGACTGGGTCGGACTCTCCAGAAGCATGGGTGTGGAGGCGTCGCGGGTCGAGGATGCCGCCGACCTTTCGCCCGCCATCGCCGCCGCGCTTGGCCACAAAGGGCCGTCCCTGATCGAAATCGTTTTCTGACGTCGGTGATATGGATTCGCTCTCTTGACGGGGGGCGGGGCAGGGTCTATTCAGTGCCACCCGGCGGCGGGGAACCGTGCGCCGTATACATGTGGTGGCTGTAGCTCAGTCGGTTAGAGCATCGGCTTGTGGTGCCGAGGGTCGTGGGTTCGAATCCCATCAGCCACCCCATTTTCCGGAAAATCGCAATTACACCGATGAGACGCGGATTTATCCGTTCTGGGTCTCGGGGTCGTTACGTCGTTGCATGTCCTCGTAGAATGCTTCCTGGAGTCTGGTCAGGTGGTTGACCGTGGTTTCGTTGAACAGCGTTGCCGTCATGATTTTCGTTACCTCACCGGGTGTATCCATGATCGGTAATCGCAGATTCAGTTTCGTCTGGATGACCCCTGAATGTGGCGCCCGGATCGCAACGTCGAAGGCACGGGGCGTCTTCGTTTCAAGCACCGCATTCAACTGATGCCGGGTTGCATCGATAAAGCTCGGCCCGAGGGTTTCGGACAGCAACAGGCCGGATTCGTCGACACCGTAGTGATTCGTGTATTTGGTGCCCCAAAACCGGTAAAGAAAATCCCGTCCGCCATCGATGACGTCGACGACGAGCGTTTGCGGCAGGACGATTGCCGGCAACCTGTAAAGTTCGACCGCCTTCCAGGTCGGTGCAGGGGTGTCGCCGGCCCACGAACGCCAGAGATCAAGGGTAACGGCAAGCGGACTCCCGTCGGGGAACGCGCACGGAATTTCCTCGATGTTGAGAACGGTGTATTCGACGTCGTTGCCTGGCATCACGATCCTGACATTTTGCAACAGTCTAACTTAACTGGGTGGTAGGCGTGCCAGTGAAATCTATAGTTGCCGATAATTTACAACTAGAACGGCAACCAGGAGTGTTCCGCATTATAATGGAGGTATCCGATATTGGCGCCGGCGCGTAGGCCGACACCGGTACGTATCGGTGCAAGCATGATATCGCCGTCGCCCTGGTAATTCACCCCGAGTCCGGCGACGTAGTAAAAAGATCCCTCCAGGCCCGGGAACCTTTTATAGATGGCATCCTTAGAGGTTAGGCCGTACACCAACACGAACGTTTTCGAGGCATTGCCGCCGAAATCGAACCCGACGCTCGGCCCCTGCCAGAAGATTTTCGATTCACCGTCAGCCTTGATGTTCAGGTTGCCCTTGCCGTACCTGAGGCCGACCACGAACGCACCGCTGATCTCCTCGCCGGCGATGTAGGCGGTCGGTCGGCCGAGATCGGAAAAGATTTTCTCGATGGCTTCGGCAAGGCCCGCCGTTGTACTGCCGAAAAAACCTTCGGCGACATCGGCGATCTCCTCCATGGAGAAGGTCTCTTCCGTGTCCTGGGCTTGGGCGGATGCGCCAAGCAACAACATAACGACCGCCGCCGAGAATACGGTTCTGATCACGAACCTCATCGGGCACGCCGCTATTTGAAATAATCGACGTACCATTCGAGTTCCTCTTCCGCCATCTGATACGAACCGTTGGCGGCTTCGTGAATCATGGATTTCGCTGGTATCTTGCCGACCCGCCGCTGTAGCGAAACGGCGATATCGGCGCCGTGCCCCGCTTTCCAGGCCAGCGCGCAAAGGCCTTTTGCGCTTGCCGATGTCAGCATTTTGTCGACATGGTTGGCGGGCAGGCCCGTCAGAAGTTCGTAACTCCGTTGCAGGAATTCGATATTACCCTCGTCGATGGCGTCGAGCACCGCGTATTCATCCAGCTTGCCGTCCTTGAAAAGCTTGTCCGCGTGTTTCGCGTCGATGGTGCTTTTTGGTTTATCTTCGTCGGCCTCGCCGGCGTTGATGCGTTCGCGGACGGCCATCCGCAGTTCGTGCGCCAAATCCTCTTCCATCTTGTTGGACGAGATCATGCGGTCGACGAGTGCGGCGCTGACGAACGTGGCGATCCGCTTGAGCGTTGTCTTTGAAAGGCTGCGCCGGTCGACCAGCGGCAAGTGCAGGTCGGGCCGGGTCTCGGCCTGCATGGCGATTTCCTCCATCAGCTTCTCGCTGATCTCGGCGGTCTGGTTCTTGAGCAGTTCGGCAATCGCCGGATCTTCATCCTGATCGATGACGGCCTTGGAAATCTGGTTCGAGATATTACGCCGCCGTGCCACGGCTTCCAGTGCGCCGCCGCGCAGGCCGCTGGTGACGATCTGCAGGATCTGCTCGTCGGTCAGCAGCGGTGAATACTCGAGGATAGGCCCGGCCACGGTGATCTCCGCATCCTCGGCCAGCCGTTTGATGATCCGCATCGGCACGTTGTGCAGATGCTTGACCTCGTCGGCGATGATGGCGCGGATCTGCGGTACCTGGTCCTGGGCGAGGATTTCGAGCACCTGAAACGTCATCTCCGCGAGTTGTTCGCTTTCCTCCTCTGTCAGGGTCGGCACGAGCCGGCCGATTTTGAAGGCGAGTTCCTCGCGGACCGATGTGTCGACGTCCTTGGCAAGTATAAGGTCGGCCTGAAGCGGCGTGCCGTCGTTCTGCGCGACGGCGCGGCGCACGTCGGCATCCTCGTCGGTGGCGAAGAAATACAGGAATTCGGGGTCGAGATCCTCGTGCGCCGCAAGTTCGGCACGCGCCTTGGCGTCGCCTTGCGCGGCGACCCGTTTGGCTTCCTCGTATGAAGGCTTCTTCTTGCCGCCCTTGCGCTTTTTCGCGCTCTTTTTCCTGCCCAATACCCAATCGAGCATTTGCCTCTCCTGATCCAGCCTGAGATGCTATCCGTGGCGCCGGGATGTTACAACGTCGGCGGGGAGAGTTGCGTGACGAAAAACACAGACGGATCGGTTGTATCGGCGACGACCGCCGGCACCGGCAGATATATCGACAGGTTCGATCCGCAGCCGGGGCAGTACCGTGACGTGCTTGATCTGCACTGGTCGAGTGTCGGGATCGGCACCTATCTGGGTGGCGTCGATGACGAGACCGATACACAGGTGACCAACGCCGTTCGAGCGGCCGTCAACGGCGGCATCAATGTCATAGATACAGCGGCCAACTACCGGCGTGGCCGTGGCGAGATTGCAGTCGGCAAGGCGCTCGGCGGAATCTTCGAGGCCGACGAGGTCTCGCGTGATGAGTTGATCGTCTGCACCAAGGCCGGTTACCTGCCGACTTCCGCCGATGTGTTCAAGGAGACCTATCTCGGCCAGGATGGAATCGGGGAAAGCGATCTTGTCGGCGGCAATCACTGCATCCATCCATCCTACATCCGCGACCGCATCGCGAAGAGTCTGGAGGCGCTCGGTATCGACAAGATCGACGTGTTTTACGTGCATAATCCGGAAGCGCAACTGGCGCATGTCGACCGTCCCGAATTCGACAAACGCCTGCAGGCGGCGTTCGAGGTGCTCGAACAGGAAGCCGATGCCGGGCGGATCGGGTGTTACGGGCTCGCCACCTGGCGGGCGTTTCGGGCCTCGCCGGGGCAACAGGGCTATATCTCGATCGCCGGCGCCAAGGCATTGGCGAAACGGGCGGCGGGGGACCGTTCCGACCGTTTCCGGTGCGTACAGATGCCGCTCTCCATTACCATGCCCGAGGCCGTACAGCGGCCGACGCAATGGGTCGGCGATGCAAGCGTTCCGGCGGTCGCCGCGGCGCGCATTCTGGGTCTGGCGGTCTGCGCCAGCGGCAGTATCGGTCAGGGCAAGGCGCCGAAAATGAACGACTCTCTGGTCAAGTGGCTGGGTGATGATCTGACCGACGATAATCGGCGGGCACTTCAGTTTACCCGTTCGGCGTCGGGGCTGACGACGGCGCTTGTCGGCATGAAACAGCCGGATCACGTCAAGGCGAACCTGGAAATCCAGCGGCGTCTGCCGCTATCCCGTCCGGTCTTCGAGTTGATGTTCAGAAAGACCCCGGTCTAGGAGCCGGTTATTAATTGCCGAACGCAGGATCGTGCTTTGATCCGCCGCGGCAGGCCGGAGAGTCCATGATGCGACCGCCGCGGGCTTCCCATTCGGCGGGAGTGTGAGTTTCCATGGAAAGCGCGTGTACCGGACCGTCGAGTTCGGCCTTGAGGGCGGCGTTGACGAGCTGATGCCGGCCGACAAGGCGTTTGCCCTCGAAGGCGTCCGAGACAATCACCAGCTTGAAATGTGATTCCGAGCCCGGCGGTACGTTGTGCATGTGGCTCTCGTTGATAACCTCAAGGTGCAACGGCGTAACGGCATCGGCGACTTTGTGTTCAATCGTTTTGGCAACGGTCATGGCGCTTCCTCAACTCGGTATCTCTTAACCAGTGAAGTAGGGACGAGGTCGCCGGTACGCAAGGATGACGGTATGTTCAGCCACGCTTCGCATTAAGGCGCTGCAATAGCTGGGGCGGCAGTGCATCCGTCGTGTTCTTTAGGTCGTGCTCGACCACCTTGAGACGCTGGGTCAGGGTATTAAGCTTCTGCGCCATCTCCTGGTCGTGCGCCTTGATGGCCGCGATATCGCGTTCGATCCTGTTGAGCTCCAACTGGAGCTGGTCGGATTTCTGCTCGAACATCGCCTGAGTTTCACGGACTTGCTTGGCCAGGTGCTTGCCGTATTCCGAAAAGGATGAATCCACATGCTTGTTGGCATGGCTCGCCAGCCAGAGCGCACCGAGCGCAATGAATACGGCAACGATGGCGACGATTTCCGTCAACAGCAGGCTCCTGAATGCGCGACAACCCTCCCTGATACAATCAATGAATGCGGAACGGGAATCAATCGTTCTGGCCGTGCTTACCGGAAATAGTTGTGGATTGAAGGCGCTATTAGAGGTCGGTGATATTCGTTATGCATCCGGTTACAGGCCGGTTTCCGGTACCTTCCGGAGAAACAGGCCCCCGGCGGGTTCAGGTTGACTGTCGGCTGCTTCCTGTTGCGATACCGGAGGCGTGCCAGGCGTTTTCGCGCGCTCTTCCGAATCGCTCGTATGACGGTATTTCAGCGATGTAGCGGAAACTGAAACGGAGGGGCCGGGGATAACCGCAAAAAAACCCGGAAATGGCCCCGCTTGTTCTTGCCCGATGCCCGGTGAAACGGTATTCACTGTGGCGGCGGCGCTTCTGCGCGGACAGGATGTTTCGGTCCGCATCTGGGTGAGGGGCAGTCGGCGAAGTCCTGGGAAAAATCGACCTGAGAGAGGTAGCCCGAAACGGAGCCTCCGGGTTTTTGAGCGGGGAACGACAGGCGGGTCATTGCATCCGTCGAAGCGAGGAGTTTTTCATGTCATCGGATGCACAATCCCTGGAAATGAGAATGGCGAACGCCATCCGCTTTTTGGCAGCCGATGCCGTGCAAGCGGCGAAATCCGGCCACCCGGGCATGCCGATGGGCATGGCCGACGTGGCGACGGTGCTATTCAGCAAGTACCTGAAATTCGATGCCGCCAATCCAGGCTGGCCGGACCGTGACCGTTTCGTGCTGTCGGCGGGGCACGGCTCGATGCTGCTCTACTCCCTGCTGCACCTGACCGGTTACGACGACATGACCATGGACGAACTCAGGAACTTCCGCCAGTTGGGCTCGAAGACTGCCGGACACCCGGAATACGGCCATGCCAGAGGCATCGAGACGACGACCGGGCCGCTGGGGCAGGGCATCGCCAATGCTGTCGGCATGGCATTTGCCGAACGCCTGATGAATGCCCGCTATGGCGATGATCTCGTCGACCATCACACTTACGCCATCGCCGGTGACGGCTGCCTGATGGAAGGTATCAGCCAAGAGGCGATTTCGCTCGCGGGGCACCTGAAACTCTCCAAGCTGATCGTATTCTTCGACGACAATGGGATCTCCATCGACGGCGGTACCGAACTTGCCGTATCCGACGACCAGAAGGCACGGTTCGAGGCGTCGGGCTGGCACGTGCAGTCGGTCGACGGCCACGATCACGCCGCCATTGCGGCGGCCATCGAAAAAGCCCAGGCCAGCGACAAGCCATCCATGATCGCCTGCAAGACGACTATCGGTTTCGGCGCGCCGAGCAAGGCCGGCACGGCGTCGACGCATGGTGCGCCCTTGGGCGACGAGGAGATTGCGGGCGCCCGCGAAGCGCTCGGCTGGGACGCCGGCCCGTTCGAGGTGCCGGGGGATGTGCTGGAAAATTGGCGCACGGCAGGGAGCCGTGGTGGCGCCGACCGCGAAGCCTGGGAGGGCCGTCTTGCATCGTCTGCGCAGGCAGACGAGTTCAAGCGCGCCGTCGCTGGGACACTGCCGGGCGGTATTGCCGAGACCGTCATCGCGCACAAGAAGCGGGTCTCGGAAGAACAACCGAAATGGGCGACCCGTGTCGCTTCGGGCGAGGCTTTGAACGTACTGGTGCCGGTCGTGACGGACCTGGTTTCCGGATCTGCGGACCTGACGGGGTCCAACAACACCAAGACCCCGGATACGGGACCGGTCACGCCGACGGATTTTTCCGGCCGTTACATCCACTACGGTGTCCGCGAGCACGGCATGGCTGCCGCCATGAACGGGATCGCATTGCATGGCGGTCTGATCCCGACCAGCGGCACGTTCCTTGTCTTCACCGATTACATGCGCGGCGCCATGCGGCTCTCGGCGCTGATGGGCCAACGGGTGCTTTACGTGCTGACCCACGACAGTATCGGACTCGGCGAGGACGGGCCGACGCATCAGCCGGTGGAAACGCTGTCGATGCTGCGTGCGACGCCGAACTTCCTGATGTTCCGGCCGTGCGACGGGATCGAGGCGGTCGAATGCTGGGAGGCCGCACTTGAGAACGCCTCCGGACCGTCCGGCTTTGCACTCTCACGGCAGGGCGTGCCGACGCTCAGAACTGAGCATACGGACGAGAATCTCTCGGCCAAGGGGGCGTATGTGCTGGCTGAAGCGGCATCTTCCAACAGAATGGTCACATTGCTGGCCACCGGCTCCGAGGTACATTTGGCGACACAGGCGCGCGACACGCTGGAGGCCGAAGGAATCGGCACGGCGGTCGTTTCGATGCCGTGTTGGGAACTGTTCGATGCGCAGGATGCGGCTTATCGTAACAGCGTTCTTGGCGAAGGCACAGTGCGCGTCGCCGTCGAGGCCGCAGTACGGCACGGCTGGGACAAATACATCGGGCCCGACGGTGGGTTCGTCGGCATGGACAGTTTCGGGGCTTCTGCCCCGGCCGGCGATCTGTTCGAGCATTTTGGTATTACCGCGGACGCCGTTGTCGCCGCGGCAAAGGAAGGTCTAGCCTGACCGGCAACACGGTCGGTCAAACGTTGGAGGGTACGGAAATGAACAAGCAGGAACTTTTCGAAACCGCAGTCGCTATGGTCGCCGATAACAAAGGGCTGTTGGCCGCCGACGAAAGCACCGGCACCATGGGTAAGCGCCTGGATTCCATCGGCGTCGAGAATGTCGAAGACAACCGCCGCGATTACCGGGAAATGATGTTCCGCGCGAACGGGATCGGTAAATACATCTCGGGTGTCATCCTCTATGACGAGACGATCCGCCAGTCGGCTGCCGACGGCACCACACTCGTGAAAATCCTTGAAGATGCGGGCGTGATCCCGGGCATCAAGGTTGACGCGGGTGCCAAGGAACTGCCGGGCCGTGCCGCGGAGAAGATTACCGAGGGTTTGGACGGTCTGCCGAAACGGGTTGCCGAGTATTACGAACTGGGTGCGCGTTTTGCCAAGTGGCGCGCCGTGATCGATATCGCCGACGGCATCCCGAGCCGCTATGCCATTCACACAAATGCGCATGCGCTGGCCCGCTATGCCAAAATCTGCCAGGAGGGCGGTCTGTGTCCGATCGTCGAGCCGGAAGTCCTGATGGACGGTGGTCACGATATCAATTGCTGTCAGGAAGTGACCGAAGAAGTCCTGGATGCGGTGTATAACGAACTGCACCTGCAGGAAGTCTATCTGGAAGGTACGATCCTGAAACCGAACATGGTTATTGCCGGCAAGAAGTCCGCGTCCCAGGCCTCATCCGAGGAGGTCGCCGCGAAGACCGTCGAAACCCTGCTGCGCAAGGTGCCGGCGGCCGTGCCGGGGGTCATGTTCCTGTCTGGCGGTCAGTCGGAAGAGGAGGCGACCCTGCACCTCGACTTGATGAACGCATCGGACGCCAACCTGCCGTGGAAGCTCAGCTTTTCCTATGGTCGTGCCCTGCAGCAAAGCGCACTCAATGCCTGGAAGGGCGATAACGCCAACAGCGCCGCCGCGCAACAGGCGTTCCTGGAACGCGCCAGTGCCAACAGTCGCGCCTGCGCCGGGACGTATTCCAAAGCGGCCTGATCGGAATCCTGATGGTCAAAATCGCGCCCTCGATTCTGTCCGCTGATTTCGCCCGCTTCGGCGAGGAAATCCGCGCCATTGACGCCGCCGGGTGCGATTACGTCCATGTCGACGTCATGGACGGCCATTTCGTGCCCAACATGACGTTCGGTGCGCCGATCATCGAGAAACTACGCCCGCACACCGAAAAGCCGTTCGACGTGCATTTGATGATCGATCCGGCGCAACCTTACCTTGAGGCATATGCCAAGGCCGGTGCCGATATCATCACCGTGCATGCGGAAGCCGATAAACACCTTGATCGGTCGTTACAGGTGATCCGGTCGCTGGGCAAGAAAGCCGGCGTATCGCTCAATCCGGCGACGCCCGAAACCGTGCTCGAATACGTCATGGACAAGGTCGATTTGATCCTGGTGATGAGCGTCAATCCCGGCTTTGGCGGACAGAGCTTTATTCCGTCCTCGCTTGAGAAGATCGAACGCATCCGCAAGATGATTGGCGACCGGCCGATCGAGCTTGAGGTCGACGGTGGCGTCAACGCCGATACCATCGCCGACGTGGTGGCGGCCGGCGCCGACGTGCTGGTCGCCGGTAGTGCGGTGTTCAAAGGCGACGATTACGCCAAGACCATCGGCGATCTGCGGGCCGCCGTGAAGGGCTGATCAGCCGCCCGTGGGCAGGATCGAAAAGAGGTCGTCGGGCCGCGTCGCCAGATCGAGCAGTAGTTTCAGCGCCACAGCAATCACCATCATCGCCAGCAGGCCGCGCAATTGCTCTCCCTTCAGCTTGGCGCCGATCTGCGCGCCCAATTGCGCACCGATGACGCCGCCGACGATCAGCAGCAATGCCAGCACGACATCGACTGTCTGATTGCCGACGGCCTGCAGCAGGGTGACGTTCGCGGTGACGAAGATGATCTGGAACAAGG
Source organism: Rhodospirillales bacterium (assembly GCA_965229805.1). Classification (GTDB taxonomy): domain Bacteria; phylum Pseudomonadota; class Alphaproteobacteria; order Rhodospirillales; family Casp-alpha2; genus UBA4479. The sequence goes on from CBDDJO010000001.1 coordinate 1,755,493, forward strand.
ACGTCCCGACGACGACGACGGTCGGCATGCCGAGCAGATAGATCATCGCCGGCACCATCACGAAACCGCCGCCGACGCCCATGATGGCCGAAAGCAGGCCGACGAAAACGCCGACCGCGAGCGGCAGCAACGCACTGATGTAAAGACGCGACCGCCGGAATTTCATTTTGAACGGCAGGCCGTGTGTCCAGTTGTGGTAGTGGCTCTTTTTTCGCTTCTGCGCCTTTTGCGCCATCATTGCCTTGATGCTTTCGACCAGCATCAGCGCGCCGATGATACCGAGGAAAACCACGTAACAGAGGTTAACGACCAGATCGACCTGACCAATCGACTTCAGAAACGAGAACAGCCACACGCCGACCGTGGATCCCGCCAATCCGCCGATCAAAAGGACGACACCGATTTTCACGTCGACATTGCCGCGCCGCCAGTGCGCCAGCACGCCGGAAATGGAGGCGGCGACGATCTGATTGGCGCCGGTCGCGACGGCGACGCCGGGCGGAATGCCGATGAAGATCAGCAGCGGCGTCATGAGAAACCCACCGCCGACCCCGAATATGCCGGAAAGCGCGCCGATTCCGCCACCGATCCCAAGAAGCAGGAATACGTCGACGGACACCTCGGCAATGGGAAGATAAATATCCATAACGACCCGTCGTGTCGGTTCGGCGGTACCGGCTCGGAAGTCGGTGCGACGTGTGGCGGAAGACCGCCGATCACTCAGGTGATGAGTGAAATATCTTCTTCGGTGAGGCTGCCGGGCACGATAGTGACCGGGACACGTAGCTTGCCCGCCATCTTCTCGACCAGATATGTGACGAGCGGTCCAGGGCCGTCGGTGCCCGATGCGGCGCCGAGGACGAGCAGGGAGACCCCTTCCTCTTCCTCGATCAGGTTAACGACTTCTTCGCGCAGCGTGCCTTCGCGGATATAGAGCACCGGCATATGGCCGAGCCGTTTCTGCACTACCGACGCGACGACATTCAGCATTTCCTCCGCTTCCTCGCGGGCTTCCTCGCGCATGCGTTCGCCGACGGCCATCCAGTGCTGAAATTCCGCTGGCTGAATAACGTACAGCAGCGCGACGCGGCCGCCAGAGTTCTTGGCACGCTGACAGGCGAACTGGAGCGCGGCGGCGAATTCCTCGGTTTCGTCGACCACGCACAGAAACGTCCGGCCGGTGAGTTGGCGACCTTCTTTTTCCTCCGGTGCGTCTGTGTCTTCGCTCATGGCTACCCCCTCCTGAAGGCGGCGTTGGCAAGCCACCCGGCTGCGCAGGCAATGACAACCGCAAAAATACCGTACAGAAGCGACTGCTGGTGGGCAAAGTTATAAATTTCAGCCTCCAGTCCGAATTTACGGACGTTGAGCAACGTCGTTTCGCTGGTGATGACCTGTTCGTCGCGGACCAGATAGGTTTCGATGGCGAATTCGCCGACGGAGACGTTGGCCGGGAAGTTGATCTTGGTTCGGAACAACATGTCGTTCAGGAACAGCAGCGGCGAGGCCTCTTCCGAATAAAGCCGCTTGCGGACTTTGTCGCGGACCAGCGCCGCGCGGAAGGCGATCTTTTCCGCGGAATTGGCGTCTTCCTCGAGCGGTGTGATCTGGACCTCATCGAGGCCGATCTGCAACCGGGTCAAAGTGTCCGCCGGCAGGATGTCGTACACCGGACGGTTCGAGGATACCCAGTAATAAGACGGCAGATCCTCGAACGTCAGGTTTTCGGTGTTCACCCAAACGCCCAGCTTGCGTTCCTTGAGATGAACGGTCTGCGTTTCCAGCGGGCCGCGCACCACGACGATGACGTCGCCGGCGCCGCGCTTGGCGCCGAACAGCAAGAGTTCGGTTCCCGAAAAACCCGCCGTGATCTGGACGATGGGTGCCGACAGGTCGACGACGAGATCCTTGGCCTGGAGGCTCGATGCGCCAACCAGCAGCGCCAGGGAACAGGTCAGAATTTTGAGCATGCGTTTGATCACGATCAATGTCCTCCCGCGCCGAAGGCATAGGGGTCGGCCGGCGTCACGACCAGATCGAAGGTCAGTTTGAGGCATACCGCGATGACGATCAGCGCCAGCATGCCGCGGAGCTGCTCGCCCTGCATGCGGCCGCCGAACCGGGCGCCGAACTGGGCACCGATGACTCCGCCGATCAGAAGCAGCAGTGCCAGAACGATGTCGACCGCTTGGTTCGAGACGGCCTGCAGCACGGTGACGTTGGCGGTGACGAAAATGATCTGGAATAGCGACGTACCGACGACGACGGCGGTCGGCATGCCGAGCAGGTAGATCATCGCCGGCACCATCACGAAACCGCCACCGACGCCCATGATGGCCGACAGGATGCCGACGAAGATACCGATCATGATCGGCAGGATTGCGCTAATATAAAGGCGCGACTTGCGAAACCGCATCTTGAACGGCAGGCCGTGCATCCAGTTATGCGAGTGGCTGCGCTTGCGCGTCTTGCGCTTTTTCGCGCGCATCGCGTTGATGCTTTCGATTAGCATCAGGCCGCCGATGATGCCGAGGAACACGACGTAGGAGAGCTTGATGACCAGGTCGATTTGGCCGAGATCTTTGAGGAACGTGAACAGCCATACGCCGAACGACGATCCGATGACACCGCCGATCAAGAGCAGGATGCCCATCTTGATGTCGACATTGCCGCGCCGGAGATGTGCGAGCACGCCGGAAACCGAACTGGCGACGATCTGATTGGCTTCGGTCGCGACCGCGACGGCCGGCGGAATACCGATGAAAATCAAGAGAGGCGTCATAAGAAAGCCGCCACCGACACCGAACAGTCCCGAAAGGAACCCGACACCCCCGCCCATCCCCAGAATGAGGAAAATGTTCACCGACATCTCGGCGATGGGCAAATAAATCTGCATCTAACGGCGGCTCCGGCCGGGCAGTCACGCCAGACGGCGAGGGTCATTTTTAGCGAATAATATCAGGCTTCTATGGCAGCCTATTGAGAATGTCAATGACGATGCCCGAATCACACGGGGATTCGGTGTGAGGTTCGTCTCGGTTTCGGTGTTTACGTTTTATGCACGAGTTTGCGCGAAGACAAAGAGGACAGAATGTAGGCTGGAATCTGTTATGCTGGGCGAAGTAAGTGTCCACGCATGGCTGTTCCGGTTTTTAGAGGCTGACTGGAATCCGACGTGAGAAATACGCCAGAACTGGTCGATGACCCCGACGAAACCCAAGCCGCCACGGACGACTCGTGGACGGTCGAGGTCGAAGGCATCCCGGATCGGTTCCCCTGGCTTGCGAAGTTGGGCATCGCGCTCGGCATGCTGATGCTCTTGTTCGTGTCCGCGATTGCGCTGGCGCCGATGGTGTTGCCGGCGTCGGTGACCGTTTCATACGCGGAGAGCCTGATCGGTCGGGTTGCTGGTGTCGATGTCAGCATCAAGGGAGATCATGCCTTCAGCATTCTGCCGTCGCTCCGGCTCGAGGCCGAAAACGTGGTGTCGAAAGACGAGCAGAGTGCCGTGACAGTCGCGTTACCGCATCTCGAACTGGAAGCCGGTGCCCTCGGTGCGCTCGCCGGCAGTGTCGATTTGCATCGGGTGATGCTGCGCGATCCGAATGTGCGAGTCGAAATGCACGATACACTGGCGAAAAGTTCCGGCACAGCACCGAAGATCGACCGTGCGTGGGGTTGGTGGCGCGACATGACGGTCAAGGATCTGGTTGTCGAGAACGCAACGTTCGTACTTTCCGACAGGGAGAACGGTCGCGCAATCACACTTGAACAGTTCAACTTCTCTAACACCGAACCCGGCCAGGGTCATGTCGAGGACGGCCTGGTTTTCAAAGGCAAAGGCCTTCTGAACGGTGAGGAGATCACGATCTCCGCGACCACGTCCGACCCACAGCTACTGGTTTCCGGTAACCGCTGGCCGTTCCAGGTTGCCCTCGATACGGCCCTGCTGAACGGTAAGTTCGAGGGATCCATGGCGGTTCGCGAACGCACCGTGGGCGAAGGTAAGGTTACGTTCGAAAGTTCGGACGTCGCAGCCCTCAACGACTGGCTCGGGCCGGTCCTGCCGGGCCGTGACGGCGGACGTCTCTCGCTGACGGCGCACGTGGATGTCGCCGGTGACACGATGGATGTCCGCCGCATGGAACTGATCTTCGGTGAAACATCCCTGACTGCGAACATGATGATCGACGGCGCCACTTCCGGTGCGCCCGTGCTCTCGGGGCGGGTCGAGGCATCGACCCTCGATCTCGGTACCGCTCCCGCCGGCGAAACCATGGCTCTCATGGAAGCGCCTTTGATAATTCCCGGAATGCCGAGCGGCCGCGTGGAGTTCGCCTGGCAGCGTGCCCTGTGGCGCGGGCTCGAGTTAGGCGCCGGGGATGCGGTCATCGCACGAAAGCCGGGAACGCAACGTCTCAGCGTATCGCTGGAAGACACGATCGTTTACGGCGGCACCTTTCGCGGCACGCTGACGCTCGATGCTTCCGAGGGGATGCGGGCACTAAACGTGGACGGACGCGCCGTCGGCGTGGACATCGGACCGGTGATACGTGTCGGTGCCGTTGCCGCCGATCCACTGCTCAGCGGCCAGTCGAACATCGCACTCAATCTGTTCTCGGTCGGCGGATCGAGACATGAACTCCTGGAAGCGCTCACCGGCAGGGCGGAAGTGGTGACGCAAGACGGCAACCTGGCGATCGCGGAACTGGTTCGCGGCCTTGCGCCCGAGGCAGGCGGCAGTCTTCGTTTCAAGTCGCTCAACGCTACATTCAGGTTTGCCCAGGGCATAGCCGCCAGTGACGACCTGCTACTGCAGTCCAGTGACCTTAGCTTGGTCGGCAAGGGACGAATCGACCTGGCTAATTGGACGATCGACCTGGATATCGGCCGATTGGGGACGGACGGACAGTCCCGGACCTTGAAACGCTATCGCGTCAGTGGTCCTGCCAACGAAATGCGCGTCGAGCCGGTCAACGGCTCGTGAACCGAGGACGGTGTAGGTATGGCCGAGATCCTGAGTCTGCTGGGTGCGGCGGTGATTGCCGTGCTGATCGCCACGCGGCTCGGGCTCGGTTCGCAGTTGGGTTATCTCGCGGCCGGGGCAGTCATCGGCCCTTACGGCATCGGAGTGATCACGGATGCCGAGAACTTGCGGCACATCGGCGAATTCGGTGTGGTGTTTTTGCTCTTTATGATCGGCATCGAGATGAAGCCGCAACGGCTTTGGATCATGCGCCGTCACGTATTCGGGCTCGGTGGGCTGCAGGTGCTGCTGACGGGGGCGACGATTGCCGCCGGCACGCATTTCGTTTTCGTTATCGAATTCGAGGTTGCGCTGGTGATCGGCTTCGGACTGGCGTTGTCGTCGACAGCCTTCGGCGTGCAGTTGCTGTCCGAGAAAAACGAACTGACCAGCCACCACGGCCGTAACAGTTTTGCGATTCTGCTGTTCCAGGACTTGGCGGTGGTGCCGCTAATCGTGTTGTTGCCGTTGCTGGCGGCGGGTGAAATCACCGTTACTGCATCCATGGGGCTGGCCATGGTGCAGGCGGCCGGGATCATCCTTGTCGTTGTGCTGGCCGGACGCTACGCCATCGGCCCGGTCATGCACGCCATCGCAAAGATCGGTAACAGCGATACCTTTGTCGCAATGGCGTTGTTACTCGTTCTCGGTTTCGCCTGGGTCATGAGCCAGGTCGGCCTGTCGCTGGCGCTGGGCGCGTTCATGGCCGGCGTGCTGCTGGCGGAATCGGAGTATCGCCATCAGATCGAGGCCGATATTCTGCCGTTTCGCGGATTGTTGCTCGGCCTGTTCTTCATGAGCGTGGGCATGAGCCTCGACCCGGGGGTGTTGACGCAATATGCGGGTGTCGTGGTTGGCGGTACCGCTGCCTTGCTTATCCTGAAGACGTTGATCACGGTCGGCCTCTCGCTGACGCTGAAAATGCCGATTGCGGTTGCAGTGCGGAGTGGGTTTCTGCTGTCCCAGGCGGGTGAGTTCGGGTTCGTGTTGTTCTCTTTAGCGGCGGGCGAGGGAATTCTGCCAAAGGGACACCTTGATGTTCTGATCGCCGTCGTGGTGCTGAGCATGATCCTGACACCGGTCATGGTTTTCGTCGGCGGGAAGATTGCCGAACGTTTCGCCTCAGTGATCCCCGGCGAAGTCCACGGCGAGGTCGCCGAGGAAACCCGGCCCGTGTTGATTGCCGGGTTTGGCCGCGTCGGTGAAACGGTCGCCAACATGCTGAGCGCGGCCGATGTGCCGTATATCGCCATCGACGCCGATGCGGACCGGGTCAAGCGTGCGCGCCGGCACGGCTATCACGTGTATTTCGGCAGCGCCGGCAGGCCCGACGTGCTGCGCTCGGTCGGTGCGGAACACGCGCGTCTGATCGTCGTCACATTGGATAATCCGAAAGTGGCCGAAGCGATGGTGCGCACGGCGAGGCGTCTTTACCCGCATGTGCCGATCCATGTTCGCGCGCACGACTGGGATGCCGCCGACACCTATACGGAAATGGGCGTCGATCACGTCATGCCGGAAACCGTCGAGGCCAGCCTCAGACTCGGCGCTGCGGCGCTGGAAGCGGCCGGCGTCGACGTCGAGAGACGGCGCGCGCTTTTTGACGAGCTAAGCGCTGAAAATTTTGCAAAAATGCGAGGATTCCGCCGATCCTGACGATGCCGTTGTGTATCTGATATCTGGCTGATTCACCGATTGTTAACCACGTCGTGACATCATTTTGACGGGATAAGCCGCCGACATCCTCATCGGCGGCGATGGGCGCCGGTGCGATCGTCAATTCGACGCGCATTGGCCGATGGACGAAGGGAGCGCGGTCATGCGCACAACCGCACGAATTTTGATTGCCGCGGCGTTGATTTCCGGCGCTGCGATACATGATGCCGCCGCCGATAGCACCGGGGCGATCGGCAGTTCGGGCACGGCACCGGGCATGGTGCCGCAAAACAGTATTCACCCAAGCGTTGCCGCGGCGCAGCCGGCGACGTCGCCGACCGGTCTGCCGCCGGTGCCGGGGCCGATCAGCGGCAAGGCCGGGAAACCCATTGCCTACCAGGATCCGGATCGCGGGTTCATGCTCGTCGCGCCCCCCGGCGCACGTTTTCAGGAACGTGAGGGCGGTGATCAACTCTCGATCCAGTCGCGCAAGGGCTATGCCGTGAATGTCCAGACCGGCGACGCCAACCCGGCGTTGTCGACGGACGATATGTTCCATAAGCTCGAGGTTCAGTATCTCGGTGAGGGTAAGCCGTGGGCTCGCAAGACGGGCCAGAAGAATCAGGTCATCGCGGGGCTGCCGGCGGGGATCGCCCATTACGAAGCCGGTTCGACCCGGACCAAGGTCGTCATTGCGCGCGGCGAGAACACCGATTTCGTTTTCATGTTCTTCGCGCCGATCAATCATTACGAAAAGCTCTCGGTTGAGTTCGAATGGATTCTCGCAAGCTTCCGCCCGGCGCCCGGAGAAAAGCCCGCCGAGCCCGTCAAGATGGCGGAGCAAGAGGAACCGATGGCAAAGGAACCGCCTCTCCGCGCCGAGACGGCGCCCGAAGCCAATCCGGCAGGCCGTCCCAAGCCGCCCGAACAGCCCAACGCGCCGAACGTCATTGTGTTTTCGGAAGCCGGGTACGGTTATCGGGTCGAATATCCGTCCGAATGGCAGTTGGAGAAGCTGAGCGCTTTTACCAACGCCATCAGCGGGCCGCAGGGCACGCCGGCCTACGATGCTATCGTCGCGCTTCAGAACGTGAAACCGTCGGGAGGCGGGGACGTGGCGCGGATCGCCATCGACAATCTAAAGACCAATCTGTCGCAACAGGCGCGTGCCGTGCAGTTCGTTGGCGAGAAGCCGGTGACTTATGCGAAGCACGGCTTGACGCTGCAGGGGCACCAGTTCGTCGCCAGCTATGACCATGATGGGCAACGATTTCGGAAATGGGCGCTAGTCTTGCCCCGCCCGGACGGGGGTATTGCTCACATCTGGTCCTATACGGCGCCGGTGAGCCGTTTCGACGAATATCGGCCTGTTGCGGAGCGGATCCTGAACTCACTTAAAATTGACGGTTGACGGGTATCGGCCCAGACCGACGGCGTGTTAGGCTTTGGGTATGTCGACACAATTCACCGCAATGACCGCCTGGAAAGCGCGGCTGACCGCACTGATGCTGGCAGCGCCGCTTTGTCTGGGCGGGTTTCCCGCCGACGCTGACACGCCGGGTGTGGATGACATAATGCGCCATTTCGATAATGTCGTCTTCGGCAGCGAAATCGAAGGGGCTCAGGCCGCGACGCAGGTGCAGAAATGGATGACGCCGATCCGGGTCTCTATCTCGGCCATGCAGGGCAAGATGATCGACAAGGGCGACGGTCAGCGTGAGTTGAAGCTGAGCTTCGTGCGACCCGACAAGGGGCACGTCGACATCATCCGCAAACACCTGACGACGCTGGTGAGCCTGACAGGTACCGACAACGAGAAAAGCGACGCCGAAAAGGACAAGCCGGCGAATTTCGTGATCAAGTTCGTGCCGCGCCTCGCCATGGGCCAGCCGTTCATTGCCCAGGACGTGGATCCCGAGGTCCTTAAGCGTCTCAGCCGGCCGGGTGTCTGCTATTTTCTGACCGAGTCGATTAGCACGGGTGCCATGTTCCGCAGTCTCATCGTCGTTAACAACGAGTTGCCGCCGGATGAGATGGACGCCTGCCTGCTGGAGGAAATGACTCAGGCGATGGGGCTGCCCAACGACAGCGACATCGTCACCCCGTCGATCTTCAACCAGAAATCAATGCGCCGCGACCTTGCGGACAGCGATGTTCTTCTGCTGAAAACCCTTTACGATAAGCGGCTGCCGGCCGGGACACCGCGCAACGATGCGCTCCGCATCGGCCGCGAGATCATACTCGAACATCTGGGCGGTTAACGCGTTGAAACGCTTTCTGGTCATCGCCGCGCTGTTCGCGGGTATGACGGCTCCTGCGATATCGCCGGCGGAACCGTTGCCGACCGTGCAGGACGTGCGCCGCTTTGCCGAGGATGTGGTGATCGGCACGCAGTCCGGTGGGCGGCTGGTCAAGTGGCTTCGCGCGCCGACAGTACGCCTTGAGACGATGGTGCCAGGGCCGCGCGACGAGGAGACTGGCAGGACGATCCCGATCCCGGCGGAAACGCCGATGCAACATTATACGAAGCTGCGCCGTCACGTGACGTCCCTGAAGGAACTGACCGGCATGTCGATCCGTCTTATGCCCCGTGATATCGGATCCGGCGGCGACATCGTCGTTACCGTGGTGCCGCGAACGGCGATGGGGCAATTGCCGTTTCCGGGCGTGCCGGAAAAAACGCTGGCGCGGTTGATGGGCCCGAGCCGGTGCTTCTTCTTGATCTGGCCGAACCCGGATTGGAGCATCCAAAAAGCCAGAATCGTTATTAATTCATTTTTAGAAGAAAATCATATAAATCATTGTTTTTTAGAAGAATTAACCCAATCTCTTGGGTTGCCAAATGACAGTGAGCGCCTGCGTCCGTCGATTTTTAACGAGACCTCCATGCTGACCGAACTGTCTGCTTTGGATCGCATCCTGATCCGTACCGTGTATGACCCCCGGATCGACACCGGGATGAACCTGGGCCGGTTTCGTGAAACCGTGGTGCCGGTCATCGGTGCCTATATGTCCTCCGATTGAGCGGCGCGGGTACGTATTATCCGCATCGTTAAGGATACTGTCAGCGCCAAGAAGCAATGTCATCAACGGTTTGCCACAATAGCGGCGGTCGGCTTGTAAGGGTTTATTAACAACAACGGCCTAAACCGGTAAACGGACCCTAGTCTTTGCGGGCGGGGCCAGGGAGCGGAAGGACCGGTCGCGTCGAGCGGCCGGATAGATGTATGGGCTTGGCTGAAAGGCTGAAATCTTCGGAGCCGAAGCAAGGCAGTGAACTCGGCCGTATATCCTATACGCCGGGCGGGATTTTCGATCTCATATTTGCTTCGGTGTTCATCAACCTGCTGGCGTTGGCGATGCCGCTGACGCTGCTGCAGGTGTATGACCGCATCATCCCGAATTCGGCCGAAGGTACGCTGATCCTGCTAATCGTCGGGGTCGGCTCGGCACTCCTGCTGGAAGCCTGTCTGCGTCAGGGGCGTTCCTACGTTTCCGGGTGGATGGGCGCCAGGTTCGAGCATCTGGCCGGTGTCGCCGCCGTCGAACGGTTGCTCAACGTCGCCATCGTCGATTACGAACGGCAAGGCTCCGGCGTGCATCTGGAGCGTTTCAACGCGCTCGGCCCGCTCAAGGAATTCTACGCCGGCCAAGCCATTCTTGCGCTTTGCGACCTGCCGTTCGCGGTGCTGTTTCTGGGTGCGATGTATTACTTGGCGGGGCATCTGGTGCTGGTGCCGATCGCGCTTATCATCTTTTTTGCCCTTGCTGCCGTCATTGTCGGCAAAAAGCTGCGCGGCGCGCTGGAAAGCCGGATGATGGCGGACGACCGGCGTTACAGTTTCATCATCGAGGTGCTGGGCGGTATTCACACCGTCAAGGGCTTGGCGATGGAAGAACAGATGATCCGCCGCTACGAGCGATTGCAGGAAACCTGCGCGACCGCCGACTACAACGTCGCGCTGCATTCGTCGTCGGCCAGTTCTACCGGCGCGCTGTTCTCTCAACTCGTGTTGTTCTGTGTCGTTGGGTACGGCGCAACCTTCGTCATCGACGGTCAACTGACGGTCGGTGGCCTCGCCGCGTGCACCATGCTCGCTGGCCGGTCCATGCAACCGCTGCAGAAGGCGGTCGGTATCTGGACTCGCTTCCAGTCCATCCAGCTTTCGCTCGACCGTGTCCGCAAGCTGTTCCAGATGGAGGAGGAAAAACCTTCGGGGCTACCCGAACTGCCTGCAATCCGGGGCGAACTGAAGATCGACAACATGACGTTCTCGTACGGCAAGAACAAGGACGGCGAGGAATTGCAGCCGATCTTCAAGGATGTCGATCTGACCATCGAGGCAGGGGAGACGATCGGCATTACCGGCGCCGGTTCAAGCGGCAAAACGACGCTTCTTTATATCATGATGGGCGTGTTCGCACCGACCCCTGGCAGGGTACTGGCAGACGGTATGGACCTTTACGAGTACGACCCGTCGAGCATACGTCGCCAAATCGCCTACCTGCCCCAGGAAGGCGTGTTGTTTAACGGCACCATTCTTGAGAACGTTACCATGTTCCGCGAGGAGAAGATCGACGAGGCGCTCGATATCTCCCGGCTGCTGGGGCTCGACGGTGTCGTCGCGCACATGCCGCAAGGTTACGAGACCAAGGTTGGCGACGGTGCCGGCGACAAGCTGCCGAAGGGGATCAAGCAGCGGATCGCCATCGCCCGTGCGCTGGTCGATAAGCCGCGCGTTTTGTTATTCGACGAAGCCAATGCCGCGATGGACAGCGCTGGCGACGCCACGCTCCGCAACCTACTCGAACGCCTCAAGGGACGGGTCACGATGGTGCTGGTGACGCCGCGTCCGTCTATGCTCAACCTTGCCGACCGAATTTTCGATATTACGGACGCGCAACTCGTCGAACGCGTGCCCGATACGGAACGTCTCGGCAGCCCAACTGGAAAGGGGAACTGATGATGATTGCGAAGCTCAAGAAGCTCGAAGCCACGGACGGCAGTCCGGGCTACGCGATGTCGCCCGATATGGATACGAGGTCGGCGCCCGTACGCAAACCGGCGCAACCGAGCCCCGAGTTGCAGATGCATGCGGTGCCGCATGACGGCTGGCTCAGCGGTCCCGGGCGGCGTTTCAACTACGCCTGAGCGAACGGAAGGTAGCAGACCCGGATGAGCGGCATTCTCTCAAAGATCGAAGCGCTTGACGACGCCGAGGACGATGGCGCCGAAGCGATCGGTGCTGCCGTCGATCGGGTCTTCGGCGATAAGGGCGAAGAGCCGCCTGTCGCCGCGGAACAAGCAAAAGCCGATCCGCCGCGGACTGCCGATACGTCTGACGGACGCGGTGTGCCGATGCCGCCGATCGGTGAGCGCAAACGTCCGTTGCCGCGTAAGCCGGAGCCGCCCAAGGCGCAGCGGGGACCGCGTCCCAATGTCCGAACGGAACGAGAGCCGGCGCCCAAATCGCCAGAGCCAGCGCCGCCCGCGGCCGAGCGTCCGGCTGCGCCGGCGGCGAAACCGGTCGAACGTACCCGGCCGCCGCAGGAAAAACCGGTTCAGAGCCCGCCGTCGGCAGCTGCCAAACTGCCTCCCGGCGATGAGGATAAGGCGGCGCTCGCCGACAAGGCGGCCGCCGCGCTGAACGCGCCGACCAAAGGCGGCCGCTTGCCACCCAGATTGCGCAAACGCCAGGAGCAGGCCGGGCAAGCCGAAACGGAGAAGCAACGACCGCCGCGGCCCGCCCAGCCGCCGAAAGTGCCTACCCCCGCCGCACGCGCGGACCGGCCCGCAAGGCCCGCGCCTAAGGCACCTGCACCGCCACAGCCAAAGCCGGATGAGGCTGGCCGGCGCCGCGTCGGAATGCCGGAACAGTTGCAGAAAAAGCAGCAACAACGGCCGGTATCAGATGCGCCTGCGGCCAAAGCGCCGCCTCCGGCGATCAAGACGCCGCCGCCTGAACGGAGGGTGCCCCCCAAAGCCGAGTCGCCGAAGCCCGCCGAAGCTCCGAAACCATCCGCGCCCCGGGCTGATGCGGGTGGGCCGTTACGTCCACCGCCACCGTTGCCGGAATTGCCCGGGATTTTCGAACCGCTGCCCAGGTTCGAAAAGTCCGAACCCGCTTCCGCGCCCGGCAGCGCACCACCCGCGGTCGCCGAACGCGCGGGAACGCCACCGCCGTTACCACCGACCCCGCCCGGCGGAGCAGGGGGCGGCGGCGGAGACGACGGCGGGCGGCCAATGCCGCTGCCGGAATCCGAACCACCGGCACACGATGAACCGGCACTGGCGTCGCTCAAGGAAGCGACGGACCTTTCGAACTGCCTGATGAAACTGCTGAGCGCGCTGAACTGGCGGGGCGACAAGCGGCACGTTGCGGAAGCGTTGCCGCACTTTACCAATCAACTGGATATCACGTCGTTTCGGAACATTATGGCGACGTTGCACTATCAAAGCCGGCCCGTGAAACTGCGCCTGAGCGGGATCGATGCCCGATTGTTCCCGTGCCTTTACGTCCCTGATGACGGCGACGCGATGGTGTTGCTGGGCTACGAACCCGAGGGTATCCGTGTCTTCGACGGTGGCCGTAACGAGGAACGTGTGGTTCCGCGCGGCATGACCAAGGGGACGGCGTTTTTCTTCAGTCCGGTGGACACGGAGGAGCTGCAAGCCAACCAGAGCAAGGTCGGTTGGTTCCGCGCCGTTTCCGAACGGTTCAGGGCGCTTATCTATCAGACCCTCGGGATCACGTTCGTGCTAAATATTCTGGCACTGGTGACGCCGCTGTTCGTGATGGCGGTGTATGACAAGGTTGTCGCCACCGGGTCGCTGCCGACGCTGGCATTCTTCGCCTTCGGGGTCGGCGTCGCGATCGTCTGCGACCTGATATTGCGGATGATCCGATCGAAGATCATGGCGTTCATCGGCGCGCGTCTCGACAACATCGTCGGCATTGCCATTTTTCATAAGATACTGTTCCTGCCGCCGACCTATACCGAGCGTGCGACGATCGGCGCGCAGGTGGCGCGCATCAAGGACTTTGAGACGATCCGCGACTTCTTCACCGGACCGATGTCGCTGGTGCTGTTCGAATTGCCGTTCGTCTTCATTTTCATCATCACCATCGCCGCCTTGGCGGGACCGGTGGTGTTCGTTTCCATCATCATGATGGCGTGCTTCTTGATTCTCGGCCTAATCATTTCACCGCTGCTGCGGAATTCCGTCGGCCGCGCCGCCCGGGCATCGTCGAAGAAGCAGGAACTGATCGTCGAGACCCTGAGCGGCATGCGCGCGGTCAAGTACTGCGGCGCCGAAGACAAATGGATGGAGCGGTTCCGCGAATATTCGGCGGCGGCTTCGCTCAACAGTTTCTATACCGCGCAGCTTTCCGCGCTGATGCAGACGATCTCGCATGTGCTGATGATCTCCGCCGGCCTTGGCACAATTATCTTCGGCGTGTTCCGGGTCATGAGCGGCGATATGTCGGTCGGCGGACTGGTGGCGTCGATGATCCTGGTGTGGCGTGTGCTGGCGCCGCTACAGACGGCGTTCGTGTCGCTGACGCGTCTCACGCAGGTGAAATCCTCGATCTCGCAGATCAACAACCTGATGAACATCCGCGGCGAGCGTGAACAGCACACACTGGTCAACCCGATCAAGCAGATCGAGGGTTTCGTGACCTTTGCCCGGGTGTCGATCCGCTACAGCCCGGACAGCGACCCGGCGCTGGTCGGTGTCAGTTTCGATCTGGAGCCGGGCGAGGTGCTGTGTATCGTCGGCGGCAACGGATCCGGGAAATCGACGGCGCTCAAGCTGCTGGCCGGGATGTACGCGCCACAGGCGGGCTCGATCCGGATCGACAACATGGATATTCGTCAGATGGATACGGTCGAACTTCGGCACGCCGTCGCGTATGTGCCGCAGACGGTACAGTTCTTTTACGGCACGATCGCGCAGAACCTGCGTCTCGCGCACCCGACGGCAACCGAGGAAGACCTGTACGAAGCCTGCGAGAAGGCCGCGGTTCTCGATGATGTGCTGGAACTGACCCAGGGATCGGGAAAATGGAAACGTGACGGCTTCGAGGTCCGGATCGGAGATTCCAGCTCCGGACAGATGCCGACGAGCCTGCTGCAGCGTCTCAATCTGGCGCGCGGCTATCTCAAGAAGTCACCAATCATGTTGTTCGACGAGCCGGGCAACGGGCTTGATTTCGCGAGCGACCAGGCGTTTATGCGGACCGTGGAGCGGATGCGCGGTGACACCACCATCATGATGGTGACGCACCGTCCGAGCCATCTTCGACTTGCCGACAAGATTTTGTGGCTCGAATACGGTAATGTGCGTGCCTTCGGGGGCGCCGAGGAAGTGCTCAAGCAGATGCCGAAGGATTTCGTGTGATGGCTGACGGATCGCAGATTTCGGAAACGACCTACGCGGACGGTCCCAATCCGGTGCCTAAAAAAGACCGGCGCAAGAAGTTGCGCCGCGGTGACCGGCAGACACGATTCCTCGCGCAATCGGTCATTCTTGAGGAAGGTGGCAGCTCCGGCCTGGTCCGGGCCGCGATGCTGACGATCTGTGTCGTCATTGTGTTGTTCCTGGGCTGGTCAATGGTGACCAACGTCGACGAGGTCGCGGTGTCGTCCGGCGAAGTGATCCCGTCCGGGCAGGTGCAGGCGCTGCAACACCTCGAAGGCGGTATCGTCAAACAGATCCTGATCGAGGAAGGACAACTGGTCGAGCAAGGCCAGGTCTTGTTCCTTCTCGACGAGACCGCGGCCGTGACCGAGTTGCAGAAGCTCGAAGCCCGCCGCGCCGGACTGGAAATCCGCTCCGAGCGGCTGCGTGCACTGGGCACCGGCGGCGTGCCGGACTGGTCCAAGGTGGGCACGCGCTATCCCAATATGCTCAACGATCAGCAGCGCATCTACGAAGGATCACTGGAAGCGTTCTTCAGCCGTCAGGAAACGATCCGCAAACAGATCGAACAACGCCGCGCCGATCTCGAACTTCTCGACGAGCGTGAGCAGACCCTGAGCCGGACCGCGGAAATCTTCGCCGAGGAACTCGAAGTCCGAGAAAAGCTCTACAAGGAAGGGCTGACGTCGAAAATCTCCTACCTGGACGCCAAGCGTTCGTTGAATACGGCGCGAGGCGAACTGTCGGACCTGGTGTCGGAGCGCACGAGTGCTCGGGAAGCCATCAAGGAATCGCAAAGCCGTCTCGACGAGATCGAGACCGAGTTCCGTGAACAGGCGCTGGCTGAACTGAGCGAGAGCGCCAACGAACTGATCCAGGTCGAGGAAGCTCTGGTGCAGGCCAAGGACCGTGTGCGCCGACTCGAGATCACGGCGCCGGTGCGCGGCATCATCAAGGGCTTGAACATTCACACCGTCGGCGGTGTCGTGCCGCCGGGCGAGGTCATCACCGAGATCGTGCCGCTCGATAAGGAGCTGGTAGTCGAGGCCAAGATCAAGCCGCGCGATGTCGGTCACGTGCGGATCGGACAGCCCGTGACAATCAAGGTGACGACATACGATTTCGCGCGCTTCGGCGGCATTTCCGGCGAGCTCAAGGATGTATCCGCGTCGACGTTCCTCGACGAGGAGGGCGAGCCCTACTACAAGGGCATCATCGAGATGGACCGCAATTATGTCGGCCGTGACTCGGCGCAGAATCGTGTCATGCCCGGTATGACGGTGCAGGCGGACATCAAGACCGGCAAGAAGACGCTGTTCGAATATCTTTTGAAACCGGTCTACAGTTCGGTATCGACCGCCTTCCGCGAACGCTGACCGTTAATCGCCACGCCACAGCGCGTGCGCCATATCGATGACGCGCCGCGTTTCAGACCAGAGATTCAATGCATCGAGGTCTGCGAGCGCCACCCAGCGTGCGTCGGCGGCATCGCCGCCGGCATGGGGTTCGGCATCGGTGAGAGCGATAGCCCAGACGTCGACCAGTGTGTAGTGATACCTGATGCGACCGTCGTCCTCCGCCGCCGAGATCGAGTCGACCACATCCACAAGACCTCGGACTTCGGCATCGAGTCCGGTTTCCTCGCGGATTTCCCGCAACGCCGCCTCATGGACCGTTTCGCCCAGTTTCTGCGCGCCGCCGGGCAGGCTCCAGGATCCGAGGCGTGGCGGCTTGCCGCGCTTGATCAGCACCACACCTTTTTCGCCAACGATAACGGCGCCGATTCCGATGATCGGCCGTGGCGGAAATTCACGGCCTGTGTTCTCCGTCATACGCGTACCAAGCTTTCTTCAATTACAATTGTCATCATATTCGATTAAAATACAGTCAGATCGGGCGTTGAAAAACGCTGATTGCAAACACCGGGGGTCAGTGTGACAGACATTCTCGAACGCCGTACGCTAAAGAACGGCGACACAGTCTTTCGTGAAGGTGAGCAGGGCAGCAGTGCATTCGTCGTTCAGCAGGGCGAGGTCGTCATCGAGAAGATGGTCGACGGCGAGCAGAAAAAACTTGCGACGATCGGCCCGGGCGGTGTGTTCGGCGAAATGGCGTTGATCGACGAGAAGCCGCGAATGGCAACGGCAAGAGTCAAGGGCGGTGCGACGGTCATGACCATTACCAAGACGATGTATCAGGACAAACTGAAGAAAACCGATCCTTTCATCCGCGCACTCTTGCGGATTTTGGTTGAGACGGTGCGCGAAAGGTAGCAGGCTCTGCGCCAAGATGTTCGAAGGTTTCGAAGTCCGTGACATAACCGCAACCGATGACGTGACGATCCACCTCAGGGTCGGCGGTGCCGGCGACCCTGTACTGCTGCTGCACGGCTATCCGCAAACCCATGTGCTCTGGCACAAAATGGCGCCGAACCTGGCGCGAGACCATACTGTGGTCTGCGCCGATTTGCGCGGTTACGGGGACAGTTCCAAGCCTTCGGGCGCACCGGGCCATACGAATTATTCCAAACGCGCGATGGCGGCCGACATGGTCGCGGTCATGAAGGAACTCGGTTTCGAGCGTTTCACCGTAGTCGGGCATGACCGGGGCGGTCGTGTGGCGCACCGGATGGCGCTGGATCATCCGGATACGATAACCGGTCTTGTCGTGCTCGATATCGTGCCGACGCATACGCTGTTCAACCGCACGGACAAGGCGTTTGCCGTCGGCTATTATCACTGGTTCTTCCTGGCCCAACCGGCGCCGCTGCCGGAACGGATGATCGGCGCCGATCCGGACTACTTCCTGACCACCAAGATGGGACACTGGAGCGCCAAGGACGCGATCTTCGACGATGCGGCGATGGCCGAGTATCTGCGTTGCTTTAGCGATCCGGCGACGATCCATGCGTCGTGTGAGGATTACCGTGCCGCGGCGAGCATCGACCTGGAACACGACGAGGCCGATATCGATCACAAGATCATGTGCCCGGCACTGGCGCTTTGGGGCGAACATGGGTTGATGCACAAAACGTATGATGTTCTCGAAACATGGCGGGAAAAATGTCATACCGTGAGCGGTAAGGCCGTCGCCAGTGGGCACTTTCTGCCCGAGGAGGCGCCGGACGAGACCTTGCGCGAGGTGCGCGCGTTCCTGGGTATGAAAGGATGACCGGCGATGACGCCGCCTAAAATGGGATCGGACAAGGCACCTGGCGAGGAAACCGGCGCGACGCGGCCGCGGATGTCGCTGTCGCAGCGGCTGCGTGCCTATCTCTTCGCCGGCATCCTGGTCACGGCGCCAATCTTCATCACATTCTATCTGGCATGGCTGTTCGTGACTTTCGTCGACAGCAAGATCAACCCGCTCATCCCCGCTAAGTACAACCCGGAAACCTATCTGCCGTTTGCCGTGCCGGGGCTCGGTCTGATCGTCCTGATCATCGCGCTGATGCTTGTCGGCGCTCTCACTGCCGGTTTCTTCGGCAGGTTGTGGGTCAGGATTTCGGAACGCGTGCTCAGCCAGATGCCGGTGATCCGCAACGTCTACTCGGCAGTGAAACAGATCCTTGAGACGGTGCTGGCGCAGCAGTCCAATGCATTCCGCGAGGCGGTACTGATCGAGTATCCGAGGCGCGGTATCTGGGCCATCGGCTTTTTGACTGGCAAGACCAAGGGCGAGGTACAGAACCTGACCGAGGAGGAGTGCATCAACGTGTTCCTGCCGACGACGCCGAACCCGACGTCCGGGTTCCTGCTGTTCGTGCCAAAGAAGGATCTGGTGACGCTTTCGATGACCGTCGAGGAGGCCATCAAGATGGTCATTTCCGGTGGTATCGTGACGCCGCCTGACGAACGCCCTGAGAACGAGCGGAACACTCCGGTCGTGGCGGCGCAGACCTATGAGGATCTGGACGTGATGCGCGAACGGGACGGCGCCCCGGTTCTTGTCGACAAGGGCTCGCGGCCCCGCGATCGTCTTGATGCGGAAAAGGACAAGGATGGCGAAGGCTGATCAGCCCGATCGCAGGTAACGGATCGCCGCGTCACGTTCGAACAGATACAAAAGCTGCCGGAGTGCTTGGCCGCGTTCGCTTTCCAGTTCCGGGTCGTTCCGCAGTACCAGTTCAGCATCGTCGCGCGCCATAGGCAGCAGGTCGCTCTGCGCGGCGATATCCGCCAATCTGAATTCCGGCAACCCGCTTTGCCGCGTGCCCAAAAGTTCGCCGGCGCCCCTCAGTTCCAGGTCTTTCTCGGCGATGACGAAGCCGTCGTCGGTCTCGCGCATGGTGGTGAGCCGTGCCTTCGCCGTTTCGCCGATGTGGCCGGCGTGCAGCAGAAGGCACGTCGACTTGTCGGCGCCGCGGCCGATGCGGCCGCGAAGTTGATGCAGTTGCGCGAGGCCGAAGCGTTCCGCATGCTCAATCACCATGACCGTTGCTTCCGGCACGTCGACGCCGACCTCGATCACCGTGGTGGCGACGAGGATGTCGACCCCGCCTTCCTTGAAGGCGGCCATGACGGCGTCTTTTTCGGTGCCTTTGAGGCGCCCGTGCACCAGTCCGACCCGGTCGCCGAACACGGACTTCAGGTGGTCGTAGCGGGCCTCGGCGGCGGCCATGTCTAACGTCTCGCTCTCCTCGATCAGCGGGCACACCCAGTAGACACGGGCACCGCTGCCGAGCGCGCGTTTGACGGCAGCGACAACCTCGTCGAGTCGATCGTTGGAGATCAGTACCGTCTGCACCGGCTGGCGGCCGGCCGGTTTTTCGGTCAGGCGTGATACGTCCATGTCGCCGTACGCGGTCAGCATCAGGGTGCGCGGGATCGGTGTTGCCGTCATCACCAATACGTCGACGGCGCGGCCCTTGGCGGCGAGAGTGAGGCGCTGGTGTACGCCGAAGCGGTGCTGTTCGTCGATGACCGCGACACGCAGGTCTTTGTACTCGATATCGTCCTGGAACAGCGCGTGCGTGCCGACGGCGAGCCGGGCCGCGCCGGTCTTCAGTTTTTCCAGCAGAGCTTCCCGGTTCTTACCGCGCTCACGGCCGGTCAGCATAAGCGGCTGAAGGCCGGCGGTTTCGGCCATTTGTGAGAGCGTGGCAAAGTGCTGGCGGGCGAGGATCTCCGTCGGCGCCATCAGGACCGCCTGGGCACCGGCCTCGACGGCGCTCAACATGGCCATCAGTGCCACCACCGTCTTACCGGATCCGACGTCGCCCTGCAGCAGACGCAGCATCCGATGTTCGGCGCTGAGGTCGGCGTCGATCTCGTCGATGGCGAATTTTTGCGCATTGGTAAGTTTGAAGGGCAGCGCTTCGATGACCTTTTGCCGCAGGCTGCCGTCGCCCACAAGCGGCAGGCCTTTGCTGCGTTTCATGTGCGCGCGCACCAATGCCAGAGCGAGCTGGTTCGACAGCAACTCGTCATAGGCGAGGCGGCGCCTGGGCAGTGTCGTCGGTTCGAGGTCTGTTCCGTTTTCCGGCGCGTGTACCGCGAGCACGGCGTCGTGCCACGCTGGCCAGCCCTCGCGTTTCACCAGCGCTTGATCGAGCCATTCCGGCAGCGGTTGGGGGATTTCGAGCGCGGACGCCATGGCCTTGCCGAGCACCTTGAGCGACAGCCCCGCCGTCAGCGGATAGACCGGCTCGACCTTGCTCATGGCGTCGATCTCGTCTTCGGTGCCGATATGGTCCGGATGCGTCATCTGCATGCTGTCGCCGAACTTCTCGACCTTGCCCGAGACGACGCGGGTCTCGTTTTCCGGCAGCACCTTGTTGAGGTAATCCGGGCGCGCCCGGAAGAACACCAGGTTCATCGTCCCGGTGTCATCCATGCCGACAACCTTGTAGGGTGAGCGCTTGTTATAGGGTGGATAGTGCTTGGTGATCCGGAGCGTGATGGTGGCGACGGTGTCGGGCTTGGCGTCGGCGACCATGGGGCGATAGCGGCGGTCGATGATGTCCGTCGGCAGGTGCCACAGGAGGTCGACAATGTGCGGGCCCGCGACCTTTTCGATCAGGTCCGCCGTGCGCGCGCCGACGCCTTTCAGCGACGTTACCGATTTGAACAGGGGAAACAGGTTTTCTGGCCGCATTTGGTCGCTTTCATGCCCTGACAATTGGCCCGCGAGGGCTATATCCTAGGCGCACTGGCATTCATGGAAAAGGAAAGAGGTCGTGGACGACCGCCGAAAACGCCTGATATACCGCGCCACGCACTGCGGCATGAAGGAGAACGACGTTCTCCTGGGGAAGTTCGCGCTGGTAAAGCTGGCGGATATGACGGATGACGAGGCGGATCAGTTCGAGAATCTCATGAACCATTCCGATAACGACCTCTATAACTGGATCACCGGACGCGAGCCGACGCCGGGCTTCGTCGACAGCCCGGTGCTCAGGATGATCAAGGACTTTAACGGCACGCTGTGAGCATTCCTGTCGATCAGATTCTGGCGCCGGGGCGGCGCGACGTCGGTGCGGCCCCCGAGGGTGCGGATGTCTTATTGGCCGCTGCACTGGCCGGGCAGGGGCGCGACGTGCTGTTCGTGCTCAGGGACGACGCGGGGCTCTCGCGCCGGGCCGAGGCGGCTCGTTTCTTCGCGCCGCAAACGGAGACTATCGAACTGCCGGCATGGGACTGTCTGCCCTACGACCGGGTCTCACCACGCCGGGCGCTGGTCGGGCGGCGACTGGCGGCGCTGGGCCGGTTGACGGAAGAGTCTTCCAACGGACGGCTGATCCTGACCACCATATCGGCGGTTTTGCAGCGGGTCCCGCCCCGGGGCTTCCTGCATGGGGCAGGCAAGGAACTCAAACCCGGCACGCGCATCGAGCCCGATGAACTTGTCCGCGACTTGGAACGTTTCGGCTTCAACCGCATCGAAACCGTGACAGAGCCCGGCGAATACGCGGTCCGGGGTGGGATCGTCGATGTCTTTCCGGCGGGTGCGGGCGGGCCGGTGCGCCTCGACTTCTTCGGCGACGAGTTAGACACGCTGCGTACCTTTGACCCGGCGACCCAGCGATCCACCAGCGAGATGACATCCGTCACTCTGGCTCCGGTCAGCGAGGCGCCGCTGGATGATGACGCGATTTCGCGTTTTCGCACCAACTATCGGGAAATGTTCCAGACCGCGGGGTCCGACGATCCGCTATACGAAGCGATCAGCGAAGGGCGTCGCCACCAGGGCTTCGAGCACTGGCTGCCGCTGTTCCATGACAAGCTGGAAACGGTGTTCGATTACCTGCCCGGCGCGACAGTTCTGTTCGATCATCAGGCCGATGCGGCGATGCAGGCACGCCGCGATCTGATCGCCGAGTACTTCACCGCCCGGCAGACCATTTCGGACACCGACAGCGGCGTGCCCTACCGGCCGGTCAACCCTGATCTGATGTTCGTGAACGTGGATGCGTTCGATGCCGGGCTCAAAGGCCGCGCGGTCGCCGACCTGTCTCCTTACGAGACGGGCGGCATTGATATTGATGCCGGTGTTGCCCGCGACTACGGCGACGTGCGCATCGACCCGAACGCCAACGTCTACGAAGCGGTGGTCGCCGACATCCGCAAGTTTGCGGACGGCGGCAAGCGCGTCGTCGTTGCGTGTTTCTCCGAAGGATCGCAGGAGCGTCTCAAGGGGTTGCTGAGCGAACATGGTGCACCGGCGCTCCGCGGTACCGACACGGACGATGCCAAGGCGGGCGAGGCGATTGCCGCCGTTATTGGTCTGGACCGTGGGTTTCATCTCGGCGATCTCGCGGTCATCACCGAGAGCGACATGCTGGGCGAGCGCATGGCGCGACCCGGCCGCCGCCGTATCCGTCCGGAGAATTTTATCGCCGAGGTGTCGTCGCTGACGCCGGGCGATCTGGTGGTGCACGTCGATCACGGTATCGGCCAGTTCCAGGATCTGGAGACCATCGAGGTCGGCGGTGCGCCGCACGATTGCCTGCAGATCGCCTACGCCGGTGACAGCAAGCTGTTCCTGCCGGTCGAGAATGTGGATCTATTGACCCGCTACGGCTCCGAGGATGCGGGCGTGCAGCTCGACCGCCTCGGCGGTGCGGCGTGGCAGGCCCGTCGCGCCAAGCTGAAAGAGCGCGTGCGCGAGATGGCGGATGAGTTGATCAAGATTGCCGCCACGCGCGAGCTCAAGACCGCCGACCGCTTCGCCGCGCCGGATGGCGCCTACGAAGAATTCGCCGCCCGCTTCGCCTTCAACGAGACCGATGACCAGCTCGAAGCCATTGCCGACGTGCTCGGCGATCTACAGAAAGGCCGACCGACCGATCGGCTGGTCTGCGGCGACGTCGGTTTCGGCAAGACCGAAGTGGCATTGCGCGCCGCGTTTGCGGTCGCCATGGAAGGCAAACAGGTCGCCGTCGTCGTGCCCACGACATTGCTGGCGCGCCAGCATTTCATGACGTTTTCCGAGCGTTTCCGGGGATTCCCGGTGCGGGTGCGGCAGCTTTCCCGCATGGTGTCGCAGAAAGATATGGCGGAGACCAAGGAAGGCATGAAGAAGGGCGATGTCGATATCGTTATCGGTACCCATGCGCTGTTGGCCAAGGACGTGGCGTTCCGCGATCTCGGTTTGCTGATCGTCGACGAGGAACAGCATTTCGGCGTCGCCCACAAGGAACGGCTGAAACAACTCCGCGCCGACGTGCATGTGCTGACGCTCACGGCGACGCCGATTCCGCGTACCCTGCAGATGGCGCTGACCGGCATCCGCGAAATGAGCCTGATCGCGACACCGCCCGTCGACCGTCTCGCAGTGCGCACTTTCGTGTTGCCATTCGACCCGGTGATCATCCGCGAGGCGATCCTGCGCGAGCAGTACCGGGGTGGTCAGACGTTCTATGTCTGCCCGCGTATCAACGATCTGGAAAAAGTCGCCGACCGGCTCCGCGAGCTGGTGCCCGAGGCCAAGGTCGCCATGGCGCACGGCCAAATGCCGGTAAGCAACCTGGAAGACATCATTTCACGTTTTTACGACGGGGCGTTCGACGTGCTGCTGTCGACCAATATCATCGAAAGCGGCCTCGACCTGCCCGCCGTCAACACGATCATTATCCACCGCGCCGACATGTTCGGCCTCGCGCAGCTTTATCAGTTGCGGGGCCGGGTCGGCCGCTCCAAGACCCGGGCCTATGCTTATCTGACTCTCCCACCGGGACAGATGCTGACCAAGGCGGCGGAAAAGCGGTTGGAAGTCATGCAGACACTAGACAGCCTGGGCGCCGGGTTCACGTTGGCGAGCCACGACCTGGATATACGCGGCGCGGGCAACCTGCTGGGCGACGAACAGTCGGGTCATATCCGCGAGGTCGGCATCGAGCTTTATCAGCAGATGCTGGAGGAAGCAGTCGCCGAGGCACGCGGCATTACCGGAAACGAGGAAACAGACTGGTCGCCGCAGGTGGCGCTTGGCATGGCGGTTTTGATCCCGGACTGGTACGTGCCGGATCTGACGGTACGCATGGGCCTTTACCGGCGCATTGCCTGGCTCAAGGACGCGAACGAGATCGAGCAGACGGCGGCCGAGATGATCGACCGCTTCGGACCGATTCCGTCCGAGGCCGAGAATCTGCTGGAGGTCGTGAAGATCAAGCAGCTCTGCCGCCGCGCCGGTATCTCGAAGCTGGACGCCGGGCCCAAGGGGGCGGTCGTGCAGTTCCTGAACGATCAGGTTCGCGATCCGGCGAAGATGGTCGACTGGATCACGGCGCAGAAAGGGACCGCGAAGCTGCGGCCCGATCACAAGCTCGTCTTTTCTCGTTCCTGGGACACGCCGAAGGAACGGATGAAGGGGTTGGAGTATCTTGCCGGCGAGCTGGCAAAGGTGAACGCCGCCGACGCTTAAGCCGCGAGGAACGCGTCGACGAATTCCTTCATGTTCGTAAACGAGGCCATGGGGTCGGCCAGTTCGGCGCCGAACCCGGTATGCCCGAGACCGCGGCCGGTGCGGTTGATCCAGATCACGTCCTGACCTAGCAGGTTGGCCGGACGCACGTCGGCGCGCAGGCTCTGCGCCACGTGTAGGACCCGGCCGGGCGGGATGTTCCGGGCCGCCAGATCGGTCAGGCCGAGGATGAAATGCCTGAGCGCCGGTTTGTAGGCCTGTGCCCGCTCGGCGGTGACGACAATCTCGAAGCAATGGTCAAGCCAGGTGTGGGATTTCGCGAACGACGCGTCGTCCATGTTGGTGTATGCGCCCAGGGTGAAACGTTCCTTCAGGCGGGCGAGGGCGGCGATGCTGTCTTCATAGGGCGGCCAGTCGCCGACAGATGCCGCGAACGCCTGCTGTTCCGCCGGATCTGGGACGACGCCGTGTTCGTCGGCGATGTAGGCGAAAGCCGAGCGCAGGATGCGCGGATAATCGCGGCAAGGTTCCAGTGTTTGATAATGGGCCCGTGCCCGATCGAAGGCGTCGAGCAGGGCGTCCCGTGTTGTTGTCACGTCGTTGCGTGCGGCCCACTTCTCAAGCGTATCGAGAATCGTCGGCTCCCAGTCGATCAGGGTGCCGTAGACGTCGAAGGTGATCGCATCGTAGTCGCCGGGCTGCATGGCATATTTCCTTGCTAAATTATCGATTATCGATAATATTGAATCCTATCTTACGGGAGTCAAGCATCATGCCCAGTGCCGCCGCGCGGCCTCAAATCGGCCTTCAACCAGCACCTTCGATTCCGGAACGGATAGCCGATGCGCTCCGGCGCGAAATCGTCACGGCCGAGCTTCTGCCCGATACGCCGATCAAGCAAAGCCATATCGCGTCCCGCTTCGGCGTCAGCCAGGCCCCGGTGCGTGAAGCACTGAACCAGCTCATCGGTGAGCACTTGGTGGTGCACCATCCGAACCGGGGTGTCCGGGTGGCACCGCTTGTGGTGTCGGAACTGGAGGAAGCGGCCCGGCTGCGGATCGCTCTTGAAGCGTCGCTGGTCGCCGCGTCGGCGGAAAATTTCTCAGCGGAAGATGAGGCTGCCGCCGGTGCCACCCTCGAACGGATCGGCAAGGCGGCGGACGTCGGTGATCTGATGGCGGCGCACGACGATTTCCACGATGCGATCTATGCAGCGGCCCGTTCGCCGATCGCGCTCGACATCGTACGTGGGCTGCGAGCCCGCTGTTCTCGCTATCTCGGGTTCATGTGGAAGCACGGGGCGCATGCGCCGCTCTCGTTCGACGATCACCGGGCCCTGCTGGATCTGGTCGTGGCCGGGGATGGGGATGCGGCGGCTGCATTCCTGAAATCGCATATCGATGGCTCGACGGCGGCGGTTCTGGCGACGCTTTCGGAACGTGCTTCGCCCTGTTAATGCACTACCGCTTCGCCATCGGGCACCACCACGTTGCCGTCGCCCAGCGAAAGATCCAGCTTCCAGTCCGCTTTGAGCGTGGTTGTCACGAGCAGATGGCAAAACGCGTGCATGAGCTGTTCGTTGAGATTGAAGCGGATATCCGAGCCGTCGGCGGTCTTGAACGAGACGCCGGTGACCTTTTCGCCCGGGTGTACCTTGCCGCCGATCACCAGCAGCGGGCCGGAGTTCGACGTCGTGTTGACGGTGTCCGTTGCGGCGGGCGTGTCGAAATCGGTGTTCTGCACTGCTTCCTGGTGCTTCATGCCGAGCACCGCGTCCTGCACATCCTTGTCGACAATGCGCGCCAGTTCCTCGTTCCTGGCGAAGGTCTGCCTGAGCGCGCCCCACAGCACATGGACAAAACGGCGCGTCAGATGCAGTCGGTATTCCTTCTTTTCCGTGGTCGAGAGTCGGAACAGTATACGGTCCTCCTCCGGCACATAGCTCATGGTGAGTTGGTGCAGCGCGCTCATTCGCCGGCCTCGCTCAGGCCAAGATTGACCGTATGACCGGCTTTGGCGGCGTCGAGGACGCGGACCAGCACTTCCGGTTCCTGGGCGCCGGAAATCACCATGTTGCCTTCGAACGCGAACGCCGGCACGCCGTTGATGCCAAGGCGGTGGGCGCGGGCGTTCTCCTCGTAAATCTCGGCGACGTCGGCGCCGCTGTCGAGGTAGCGTTTGACCTGATCGCGGTCGAGCCCGAATTGGGCACCGGTATCGCTCAGGATGTCCGTGTCACCGATATCGACCCCGTCGATGAAGTAGGCTTCGAACAGGCGTTCGACCAGCGGCGCCACGTCGATGCTGCGGGCCGCGTGCCGGATCAGGCGGTGCGATGCGACCGAATTCGGCGTGCGGCGGATGCGGTCGAAGGCGAAGTCGATTTCGACGGACTGTCCGGCTTCGCCGATGGCACCATAGACGCGCCGGACGCGGGTTTCCGAGCCGAACTTCTTGATCAGGTAGGCGGTCCGGTCGATGCCGTCGGGCGGCATATCCGGGTTCAGCATGAACGGCCGCCAGCTGATCGAGATATGTGTGCCGGGACGTAGCGCGAGCGCGCGTTCCAGCCGGCGTTTGCCGATGTAACACCAAGGGCAGACCGTATCGAAAATGACGTCAAGCTGCATCTGCTCACCTTACGCCTTCTGCCCCCAATGTGGCAGCCGTGACCTATCCGGTAAAGGCCTGCAGCCCGGTTTGCGCGCGGCCGAGGATTAGTGCATGGATGTCGTGCGTGCCCTCGTAGGTGATAACCGTTTCCAGGTTAAGCATATGACGCATCACGTGGTATTCATCGGCGATGCCGTTGCCGCCGTGCATGTCGCGAGACATGCGCGCGATGTCGAGGGCCTTGCCGGTGGAGTTGCGCTTGACCATTGAGATGTTCTCCGGCGGGCAGTTGTCGTCGTCGAGCAGGCGACCGACGCGCAGCACCGACTGCAGGCCGAGGGTGATTTCGGTCTGCATGTCGGCGAGCTTCTTCTGGATCAACTGATTGTTGGCCAGCGGCCGGCCGAACTGTTTGCGTTCGAGCGTGTATTCGCGTGCCGCGTGCCAGCAGAACTCGGCCGCGCCGAGCGCGCCCCAGGCGATGCCGTAGCGCGCCTTGTTGAGGCACCCGAACGGTCCGGCGAGCCCGGAAACGTTGGGCAGCAGGGCGTCTTCGCCAACCTCGACACCGTCCAGCGAGATATCGCCGGTCACCGACGCACGCAGCGAAAGCTTGCCCTCGATCTTGTTGGCCGAGAGGCCTTTGGTGCCCTTTTCAAGGACGAAACCGCGCACCTTGTCGTCAAGTTTTGCCCAAATGATGAACACGTCGGCGATCGGCGCGTTGGATATCCACATCTTGGAGCCGGACAGCTTGTAGCCGCCGTCGATTTTCTCGGCGCGGGTCTTCATGCCGCCGGGATCGGAACCGAAGTCCGGCTCCGTCAGGCCGAAACAGCCGACCCATTCGCCGGTCGCCAGCTTGGGCAGGTATTTCTTTCTCTGCTCCTCGGTGCCGTAGGCGTTGATCGGGTGCATGACCAGCGACGACTGCACGCTGAGCGCCGAGCGATAGCCGCTGTCGACGCGTTCGACCTCGCGTGCGATCAGCCCGTAGCAGACGTTGTTGACGCCGGCGCCGCCGTATTCCTCGGGGATGGTCGGGCCCAGCAGGCCCAACTCGCCGAACTCGTTCATAATCTCGCGGTCGAAGCGTTCGTTGCGATAGGCCTCGAGAACCCGTGGCATCAGCTTGTCTTGGGCGTAATCGCGCGCGGTGTCACGCACCATGCGCTCTTCTTCGCTCAGTTGCGTGTCGAACAGGAACGGGTCATCCCATTGGAATTCAGGCTTGTTGGGCATTCTTTCCTCTTGTTGGTTGTGCGCGTTTGGCGCGTTCAGAGCGTTTCGGGCGGCCTGGCGGGCGTGACGCCGACCATACTGTCGCGGGTAATCAGTGCCGCCAGTTTTTCCTCGTCCCAGCCGTCGGTCCCGTCGGGCCGCTTCGGCAGCACGATGTAGCGGAGATCGGCGGTGGAATCGTGAACCCGCACTTCGACGCTGTCCGGGATCTGCGTACCGAATTCCTCAAGCACCTTGCGTGGTTCTTTGACCGTGCGGCTCCGGTAGGCGCGGGATTTGTACCAGTCCGGTGGCAGGCCAATCAGCAGGCGCGGGTAGCACGAACACAGCGTGCAGACGACGACATTATGCACAGTGTCTGTGTTCTCGATGGCCTTGATCGGGATGTCGCCGATGTCGATGCCGATCTCGGCGGCGGCCTTGCCAACGTCTTCCAGGACGAGTGCCTTGTAGTCCGGATCGACCCAGGTCTTGGCCACCAGTTTGGCGCCGAGCCCAGGCTCGCGGCTGTCCATCAGTTCGATCTGTTCGCGCAGTTCGTCCGCCGTGCAGATACCTTTCTCGACGATCAGTTCGGCGACCGCTTGCGTCATCACCATGCGTTCGGTGAACGGAAAATCCTCGATATCCGGCTGATAGGGATGATCGCCGTGATCGTGCTCATGGGTGTGGTCGTGGCTCATGTCCGGGGCTCCAGCCAGTGCTCATAGATGTCGATGACGATGGTATCCGCGCCCTGACCGGCATAGTCGTTCCAGACATCCGATTGCCGGAACGAGACCCGGTAAAGCGGAATTTCCGGTTTGCCGTCGCGGCCGTAGGCGAGTTCCTCGGGATTGGGAAAATCGCCGGCGATTTCCTGTACTTCGCCGTCGCAACCACGCACGAAATAGGGGGTGCGCACGTGCCCCGGCGGGAACGCCCGGCGCACCCGGACCTTGTCGCCGGGGTTGTAGCGACGCCCGCTCACTCGGCTGCCTCCCGGTCCTTGATCCAGCGTGCCTCGACCTCGGCCATCTTTTCCCCGAGTTCGTCGACGGTGAACACGCCTTTCTCGAGCAGCAGGTTCGTTGCCGAGGAAATCCAGCGTTCGTAATAGCTTAGCTCGTCATAGACGCCGGGGCCCAGTTCCTCAATGCCGCGCCGAAGTTCGTCCGTCGAGAGCAACTTGCGGTCCGGCGTGCCGCACACCTTGACGATGGCGTCGACGCGTTTTTCCCACATCGCGTAGTCATGTTCACTGGCCTCGACGGTCCCCGCATCGAGGCCGCCCATGTCGTGGTGTCGGCGGATGGTCATGGCATGTTCTCCTATGCATAAAGCTGGCACGGAAGCAGCACTTCTTCAAGACGCGGCAACCGGCATAAACCTGCATATTCCTGCACCTGTTCCGGATATCGCTGCATGCATTTACGAATTTTAGCCGCTATAAGCTTTATTTGGACGAAAATAAGAAGCCGGATCCCCGACGCATGCCGCCACCCGATCACGCGACTTCGACCGGCCCTGACCAGGACGCCCGTTTTCGCTTGGCGCTTCTGCACTTGATGGAGGACGCGTGCGCGACCCTGGATGCGGACGCCCGCATTGATGCCGTCAACGCCGGCATGGAGGAACTGTTCGAGACGCACCAAAGCAATCTCGTTGGTTGCCGCTTGCCGGACGTGTTCGAGCGAGCAGGGCAAAAGATCGAGGACGCCCTCGCTGACGGCTGCGCGTGGGAGGCGAAGATCGATGTCGGTGAACGCCGCACCGTTCGGCTGCAGCTTAGCCCAGTTTACGACGATGCCGGCGGGGTCGGCGGCTGGGTGGCGGTGGCGAAGGTGATCGACCTGATGCGCAAGGCGTCGAACGAGCTTGCCGCCGGCTATTACGATCCGTTGACTAATTTGCCGGGCCGCACCCTGGTGTTGCGCCGGCTCCAGCCCGACATGCAGCAGACGCACAAGGACGGGACGCAGGTGACGGTGCTGTGCCTCGATCTTGACGGTTTTGCCGCCATCAACCGCGAGCACGGCCGCGCCGTCGGTGACGAGGTGCTGGTGCAGACGGCGCACCGCATCGGCCGCAGCATGCGTGCGTCCAATATCGTCGGGCGTCTGCGCGAGGATATGTTCGTCGTGGCCATATCCGACATGCGCAGCCACGAACAGATCAACGCCGTGGCGCAGCGTTTGATCGCCGCGGTCGCGGTGCCGTTCCAGGTCAAGGGCGTACGCGACCCGGTGATGCTGACTGGGAGTGTCGGCATCGCCGTGGCACCCGAGAACGGGACGGACGCCGAGCAGGTGCTGGGCCATGCGCAGACCGCGGTCGACCTTGCCAAGCAGACCGGCACCGGCACCTATCAGTTCTATACCAATGCGACCGGCGGCGAGGTGCGCGAGCGGCGCTCGCTCGTCAACCGGCTCCGCCGCGCCATCGACGACGGGCAGATGGAGTTGCGCTATCAGCCCAAGGTCTCGCTGGCGTCGGGCGCGATCGTCGCCGCCGAGGCGTTGGTACGCTGGCGCGATCCGGACTCGGGGCTGGTGATGCCGGCGGAATTCGTTCCGCTCGCCGAGGACGCGGGCCTGATCGAGCGGCTCGGCCGCAAGGTGCTGATCGAGGCGTGCACGACGCTCGCCGGCTGGCAGAAGAGCGGCATGCCGTTCCTGCGCGTCGCCGTCAACGTGTCGGCCCGCGAGATCGCCCGCAAGACGTTCTTCGACGACCTCGTGCGGATCCTCGAAAACACCGGCGTCGAGCCGGACGCACTCGAGCTCGAGATCACCGAGAGCGCGATCATGGAACGGGCCGAGGATGTGATCCGCTCGCTGCGCCGGATCCGTGAACTGGGCGTGCACCTGACCGCGGATGACTTCGGTACCGGGTACGCGTCGCTCAGCTACCTGCGCAATTTCCCGCTCGACGGCATCAAGATCGACACCACGTTCGTCAGCGACATTGCCGAGGGTGGCGGCGGACTGGCGTCGGCGGTGATCGCCGTCGGTCACTGCCTCGACATGAACGTCGTCGCCGAGGGTGTCGAGACCGAAGAGCAGCTCGCGTTCCTGCGCTGGCGCGACTGCGACGAGGTGCAGGGTTACCTGATCGCCGAGCCGCTGACGGCGCGGGAATTCGTCGACATGGTGAACTCGGGCCCGGTACTGTAGGGCGATCCGGCAAATCTCACATCGCCATCCCGGGCGCGACGCGCCTGCACCGCGAGGCGCCGGACACATTCATCGTTTTGTCGCAGGACCTGTCATGGGTCCCGGATTGCAAGCCTCGCGCCCGAAACCCTTCTGGTTCGTGCTCGGCTAACGTCCGGGATGACGGCCTGGGATCAAGTGCCCGGCCCCATCCAGCGGGTGATTTCCTCGTGCTCGATGCCGAACAGGTCGAGCGCGCGGCCGACGCTCTGGCGCACCAGCTCGTCGATGGTCGCGGGCCGGGCATAGAACGCCGGCATCGGCGGAAAGATGATGGCGCCGGCCTCGGTGGCGCGGCGCATCAGCTCGATATGCCCGGCGTGGTAGGGGGTTTCGCGCACCATCAGCACGAGGCGGCGGCGTTCCTTGAGGGTGACGTCGGCTGCGCGGATGATCAGGTTGTCGGCATACGAATTGGCGATCCCCGATAGTGTCTTGATCGAGCATGGCGCGATCAGCATGCCGGCGGTGCGGTAAGATCCGCTGGAGACGCACGCCGCCTGATCGCGGTTGGAATGCACCACGTCAGCGAGCGCCTTGACCTCGTCGACCGAGACATCGGTTTCGATCTCGATGGTGCGGCGCGCGACCTCCGACAGGATCAGGTGCGCCGGCCGGCCGATGGCCTTCAGCAGACGCAACGTCTCTATACCGTATATGACGCCGGAGGCGCCGGTCATTGCGATCAGGATCGGGTCGGGCATTCATATCCTCCAGCCGGGACCGCGACTGTAACCCTAAGATACGGGAAACGCACGATTTTGGCGCGGGGCGGCGGCATTTTTGTGGCATGCGCTTTTGTTGTTTGTTGCCGGTACGTCGGGTATAGAGAGACATGCAATTCACGCGGTCGATCATGTGTCTGCTGGTCCTCGCCGTCGCCGGCTGCGCCGGCGGGGCGCCGTATGTCCACAAGCCTTATGAAATCAACCGCGAACTTGAGGACTTCCCGGTCGGGCCGCCGGTCGAGGAAGGGACGATGGTGACAGTGTGTTACGCCAAGGCCAACACGTCACCGGGCGATATTCGGGCGCTGGCCGACGAGGAATGCGCCCGCGGCGGCCTGAACGCGATATTCAATGAGCAGTCATTCATCGTTTGTCCTCTGACGACGCCGGCTGCCGCCCAGTTCACTTGCACCGGCGCGGTCGTCGATCGCGGCGAGCCGTTCGCCGGCGGCGCGGGGGCGCCGGCCACGACGGCACCGGCATCGCCACGCTTCGACGCGCCGAAACCGGCCGGGCTCGGCCGTTCGTTCGGGGCGATCGGCGCCGGTGACGTGTCGACGACGGCGAAGAGCCAGCCGTTCCCGA
Source organism: Rhodospirillales bacterium (assembly GCA_965229805.1). Classification (GTDB taxonomy): domain Bacteria; phylum Pseudomonadota; class Alphaproteobacteria; order Rhodospirillales; family Casp-alpha2; genus UBA4479. The sequence goes on from CBDDJO010000001.1 coordinate 1,788,826, forward strand.
CCTATCTTTTCAATAGTCCCCAGCAGAATCGCTGAGGGACGCGACGTTATCCGGGGCGTGATGTTTCAATTGATCGCGACGGCGCTGGGCGTGTATGCGCTGATCGTGGTTGCCCTGTTCGTGTTTCAGCGCAACCTGATGTATCACGGCGGCAGTCCGGCGGTGCCGGTCGCCCAGTCGCTGGTGCCGGACGCCGAGGAGCGTTTTGTCGAGAGTGCGCCCGGCATCGACGTCCGTTCCTGGTACCTGCCGCCCAAGGACGGCAAGCCGGTCATCGTCTTCTTTCACGGCAACGCCGGCACCATCGCCAACCGGGATTTCAAGGCCCGGCTCTGGCATGATGCCGGTTACGGCGTCTGGCTCGCCGGCTACCGGGGTTTCGGCGGCAACGCCGGGAACCCGACGGAGCAGGGACTTTACGCCGACGGACGAGCGGTGGTCGCGGCGCTCGGCCGAGAGGGGATCGCGGCGGACCGCATCGTGCTTTATGGCGAGTCGCTCGGCTCAGGCGTTGCAACGCAGATGGCCTTTGAACTGGCCGGCGCCAGCACGTCGGCGCGCGCGCTGGTGCTAGAGGCGCCGTTCACGTCCATGGGCGCGGCGGCGCAGGACCGCTACTTTTATGTACCGGCGAAGCTGCTGGTGAGAGACAAGTACAGGAACATCGACAAGATCGCCGGTATCGGCGCGCCGCTGTTCGTTTTTCATGGCGACGAGGACCGGGTTATCGGCCAGGCGCACGGCCGCCAACTGTTCGAGGCGGCCGCCGAGCCGAAGCGGGCGCTGTGGGTCGACGGTGGCGGCCACACCGACCTGTTCGACTTCGGCGCCGGCCGCGCGGTCATCGATTTCATCGAGAGGCTGGAGTAGGACGGGCTCCCCTCTCCTGAGAGAGAGGGGCCGTGCGCGGTAGTGCGTGGGAGGGTGAGGGCTTAGAGCTTGTCCCGGCCGCCGTGGTCGGCGGACCACTTGATAGGGTCGTCGAGGAAGGCGCGCACGCCGTCGAGGCTCGCTTGCGGAAAGTCCTCGCCGCGGGTTGCTTCCTCCAGCACGTCCTGCCACGTCGCCAGGTAGTGCAGTCTGACGCCCATTTTCTCGAACGTTTCCTCGGCGCCCGGGAACGCACCGTAGAAGAACACCACGAAGATATCCTCGACCGTCGCGCCGGCGTCGCGGAGCGCGTTGACGAAGTTGACCTTTGAGCCGCCGTCGGTGGCCAGGTCCTCGACCAGCACGACCTTGGCGCCTTCGGGCATCGAGCCTTCGATCTGCGCGCCGCGCCCGAATCCCTTGGGCTGCTTGCGGACGTACAGCATCGGTTTGGATAGGGCCTCCGAGAGCCACGACGAATAGGGAATGCCTGCCGTCTCGCCGCCGGCCATCATGTCGACATGGTTCATGTCGACGTTCTCGGTCAGCAGTTCCGCACCCATCTCGATGATGCGGCGGCGCGCGTCGAGGAACGAGATCACCCAGCGGCAGTCGATATAGACCGGGCTGGCCCAGCCGGCGGTCAGCATATAGGGCTCTTCGGGGCGGAAGTTGACGGCCTTAATGTCGAGCAGAAGCCGCGCCGTTTCCATGCCGCGTGTCGTTGGTTGAGTGATTGTGTCGGACATGTTTTTCCCGTTCCGTGTATGGTGTGGCAAGTGCAGTGTTTTTAGGCGCTTCCGGCGCGTATGACAATCTGGCGTTGACTTGTCTACGCGCCCGCGCCATCCCAAGTAAAAGCCCGGGGAGATCATCATGAACCGCCACGAGCGACGCCGTCAGGAAAGCCTGGGGTCCGGAGCCGCCGAGCAGCCGAACGCCAAGGCCGTGAACGCCGCCAAGGCGCGTGTCCGTGCCGCCGAGAAGCGGCTCGACGGGAACGACAGCGCCGGCGCACTCGATGCCCTGAACGAAGCGAAATCCCTCGATCCCCGGAACGCGCGGGCGTGGTTCCTGACGGCGATGATCGAACTCAACGCGGGTCGTATCACCGAGGCCGGCGACGCGATCCTGCAGGCGTCACTGATCGACGAGGATGACATCACCATCCACGCTAATTGCGCGGCGATCATGAACCTCAACGGCCGGCCGATGGAGGCTGAGGCCTCGGCGCGGTTCGTCCTCGACATCGACCCGAACATGCCGGAAGCCTACTGCAACCTGGGCGTCGCGCTGGAGGCGCAGGGCAAGGTCGCCGATGCGCGCGAGGCGCTGAGCAAGGCGGTCGACCTCCGGCCTGGCTATGCCGACGCGCTGTTGTCGCTCGGTAACCTCTGGTTCCGCGCAGGGGATTACGTCTCGGCGGCGGAAAGCTACGCCGATGCGGTCAAGGCGCGGCCCGAGAATGTCATGGCTAAAACCAATCTGGCGATCGCGCTCCGCCACCTGGGCGAACTGGCGGCGGCGGAACAGCAGTGCATGGAAGCGATCGGCCTTGATCAGGCCTATGCCGAGGCGCACAACGCGCTCGGCAACGTGCGCCTGCAATTGGGCGATATTCCAGGCGCGATCAAGGCGTTCAGGGACGCGGTCGCGCGCCGCGACGTCTACCCGGAAGCGCGCGCCAATCTGGCCGGCGCCAAATTCAAGGCGGGCGACGTTGAGGGCGCGACGGAAACTTACCAGGACGTGCTGGAACGTCATCCGGAATTCGCCGAAGCCGCGCTCGGGCTTGGCGTGGTGCTGCTGGCCCAGGGGCGGCTGGAAGACGCGGAGCGCCGGTTCCGCCGTGCCGTCGAGATCCGCTCGTCGCTGGGTGAGGCGTGGATGAACATCGTCGACGCCAGAGGCAAGGACCTGGGCGACGAGGATTTGAAAGTGCTGCGCGAACGCGCCGGGGACTCGCGGCTTTCGGAAGAGGACCGCATCGCCTTTCTGTTCGCGCTTGGTGCCGCCGAGGACGCGAAAGGCAATTACGCCGATGCGATCGATGCCTATAACAAAGCCAACGACCGTCGCCGCAAGCAGGCGGAGGCAGCGGAAACACGCTTCGACGGCGATGCCTTCGACGATCAAATAAATAGTGTTATCAATATGATAACGAAAGAATCTCTTTCAAAACTCGAAGAATTGGGCGACGCCGAGGCGGAGATAATCTTCATCTGCGGTATGCCGCGGTCGGGCACCACGCTGGTCGAGCAGACGTTGGCCGCGCATCCGGCCGTTACCGGCGCCGGCGAGGTCGATATCCTGTCCGGACTGCCGGACGCCTATCCCGAAGACGTGCCGGAAATGGACGCGGCCAAGGCGCGGCTTTTAGCCGATACCTACCTGGCGCGGTTGCCGGTGCCGCCCCGTGACGGGCTCCGCGTCACCGACAAGACGCCACAGAACGTGTTTTTCCTGGGGCTCGTGCAGGTGCTGTTCCCGAAGGCCAGGATCGTCCACTGTCGGCGCGATGCGAACGATGTGCTGCTCTCCAACTATTTCCAGAACTTCAAGGCGGGCGGTCTCGACTGGACGACGCGGCCGGACGACATCCGCCGCTACGCCGCCGCCGAGGCGCGCATCATGGCGCACTGGAAGGATGTGCTTTCTCTGGACATTCATGAGGTTGCCTACGAGGACATGGTCGCGGACTCGGAGGCCGAGGCCCGCAAGCTGTTGGATTTCTGCGGCCTCGACTGGGATGACGCGGTGACGCGTCCGCACGAGGCCAAGAGCACGGTGCTGACCGCGTCCAACTGGCAGGTCCGCAAGCCCATATACAAGACCGCCGTCGGGCGTTGGCGGCACTACGAGGATTTTCTGGGTGACGGCTGAGGCCGACATTTGGGTGTTGCTGGACGATCGCGCCGGCAACCGCGCTCAGGCGCTGGGCGTCGCCGAACGGCTGGATGCGGCGTTCCGGGAGGTGGATATCCGTTACACCGCGATGGCTAGGCTGCCGAACGCGCTGCTGGGGGCTTCGGTGGCAGGGCTTGATGCGGCGTCGAAGGCAATGCTCGCGGCACCGTGGCCGAAACTGGTGATCGCGGCGGGACGGCGGACGGCGCCGGTGGCGCGCTGGATCGGAAAACAGAGCGGTGGCAGGGCGAAACTGGTGCAGATCATGGATCCCGGCAGCGGCGATGCGGCGTTCGATCTGATCTGCCGCCCGGCGCACGACGCCGATGCCCGGGCGGGCGCCAACGTCATGACCATTGACGCCGCGCCACACAGGTTCAATGCGGACGCTTTCGACAAAGCGCGGGCGCAGTGGCAGGCGGAGGTTGCGGATTTACCGGAGCCCCGGGTCGCATTACTGATCGGCGGCGCGACCCGTCGGCACGCCTTCACGCCGGCCATGGGCCGCCAGATCGCGCAGGCGGCACGCAGCGCGGCAGCGACGCTCGGCGGTAGCCTGATGGTCACCACCAGCCGCCGCACCGGGGATGCTGTCGACGCGATCCGGTCGGAACTGAAGGGGCCGCACGCGTTCTATCGCTGGGACCAGGGCGGGAAGAACCCATATCCTGGTTATCTCGCGCTCGCCGACGCGGTGATCGTCACCGGCGAGAGTGTCTCCATGTGCTCGGAAGCGGTGGCGGCCGGCAAGCCGGTCTACATCGCCGCGCCGACGGGACTGATATCGGAAAAGCACGCGCGCCTGCACGCGGCGCTTTGCAGCGGCGGGCATGCGCGCATGTTCGAAGGGGCCGTCGACCTCGACTGGACGCCGGCGCCGCTCGATACAGCGCAAGAGATCGCCGACGCGATCCGTGAACGCGGGATGATCTGATGCCGGAGCTTTGCGCCAACCTGATGTACTTGTTTACCGAGCTGCCGCTATTCGAGCGCTTCACGGCCGCCAGGCGCGCCGGGTTCGAACTGGTCGAATACCAGTTTCCCTATGACGCCGACGCCTCCGACCTGCGCCACGCCATGGACGAGGCGGGGGTGCGCATGCGTCTGATCAACACGCCGGCGGGCGACCGGGCCAGGGGCGAGCGGGGGCTCGCCGCACTCGCCGACCGCGAAGAAGACTTCCGAGACGGCTTTCTTTTGGCGTTATCGTACGCGCGCGAATTGGGTTGCCCGCTGATCCACGTCATGGCCGGGGTGGTCCCCGACGAGGCCCAGGATTTCGCGATGCACATCTATGCCGAAAACCTGCGCGTCGCCGCCAGCGCGGCGGAAGCGGCGGGAGTCGGCATTGTCATCGAGCCGATCAACGGCCGGGACGTGCCGGGGTATCTGCTGCAACGGACGGCGCAGGCGCGGGCGGTTATCGCCATGGTCGGCGAGGAGAACCTGGCGTTGCAGTACGACGCCTATCACACATTGATGAACGGCGAGGACCCCGCCGAGGGGCTGCGCGCCAACCTCGACCTGATCCGCCACATTCAGATCGCCGGCTATCCGGGACGCACCGAGCCCATCGGGCCGGGCCGCTACGACATGGGTAGCTTCATCGAGCTCTGCGACGAGATCGGGTACACCGGCGCCATCGGCTGCGAATACACCCCGGAAAACGGTACCGAGGCGGGCCTTTCGTGGGCATCGCGTTACGGGATCGGGAGCTAACCGCCGGTCATGCCTGACCACATGGTCAGCCACCCGTCATCAAGTGCCGCTGCTCGCCCAGTTCCTCGATCCCGAAGGTAAGGCTTTCGCCCGGTTTCAGGAAGCGCTGCGGCGTGCGCCCGGAACCGACGCCCGGCGGTGTGCCGGTGGCGATGATGTCGCCCGGCATCAGGGTTATGCGCTCGGAGACGAACGCCACCATGTGACCGACGTCGAAGATCATGGTCTTGGTGTTGCCGTCCTGCATGCGCGCGCCGTCGACGTCGAGCCACATGTGCAGGTTCTGGACGTCGGCGATGTCGTCGGGCGTGACGAGGTACGGGCCGAGCGGCGCAAAACCCCGGTAGCTTTTGCCCTTGGTCCACTGGCCGGTGCCTTCCAACTGCCACGCGCGCTCCGAGACGTCGTTCATGATGGTGAACCCGGCGATGTATTTCGTCGCGTCGGAGCGGGCGACGCTTTCGGCTTTCCTGCCGATGACGATGGTCAGTTCGACCTCCCAGTCGGTCTTGGTCGAGCCGGGCGGGATGGCGATGTCGTCGAACGGACCGGTGACGGCGTAGGGCGATTTGAGGAAGATCACGGGCTCCGACGGCAGCGGCATGTTCAACTCTGCGGCGTGGTCGGTGTAGTTGAGGCCGATGCAGACGACCTGGCGGATGTCACCGACCGGCGCGCCGATGCGGGCGTCGTTCGAGACCTTGGGCAGGCTTTCCGGGTCGAGCTTGGCGAGCCTCGCCAGCCGGTCCGGGGCGAGGGACGCGCCGGCGAGGTCGTCGATCTGGTCCGAGAGGTCGCGGATATGACCGTCGGCATCGATCATGCCGGGCCTTTCGGCGCCGGGGTTGCCGAAACGAACGAATTTCATGATGTCTCACCACTCCGATGTTTTGTTTTTTGCGAGCTTAGGGCGCGCCGGGGGATGCGTCCATGGATCGATGGAAATAAAATCCTATGTGATGGAAATCATAGGCGTTTCAAGGATTTCGGCGTACTTGAAGCGCATTAATCAGGAGATACAACCTTGAGCATTGCATACCGTGAACTGACCCATCTGGTGGAACGTCTGCACCGCCGCCTGCTCGACGTGGTCCGCGCAGAGCTGACCCGTGCCGATATTCACGACCTCAACGGCGTCCAGGCATTGCTGCTGGCCAACGTCGGCGATACAGAGATTGCCGTCCGCGATCTGGTCGAGCGCGGTTATTACCTGGGCTCGAATGTCTCCTACAATTTGCGCAAGCTGACCGAGCTCGGTTATCTCAAGCAGAAACCGACCAAGCACGACCGCCGTTCTGTGACCGTGATTCCGACGGAGAAGGCGAAGAAGGCGGTCGCCGCGGTGCGCGCCGGCGAGGAAGTGCACGCCAGGCAGTACCGGGACGCGCTCGCCGGTTCCACCGACACCGAAACCGTCTGCGAAGCGCTCAAACATCTCGAACACGTGTGGACCGAGAACCTCGCCCGGACCGGGAGCTAGGAACGAGGTCGCTTTCCCCCTCACCTAACCTCTCCCCCTGCAAGAGGGAGAGGGATCATTGGAAATGTGCATTGATGCGTAACTTCCTCTCCACCGCGATGCGGGGGAGAGGACAGGTGAGGGGAGCTTTTAACCCTAGATATCGATATCCTCGACGAAGCGCGCGTGTTCCTGGATGTAGTTGAAGCGCAGTTCCGGCTTCTTGCCCATGAGCTGCTCGACGAGACGTGCGGTCTCCTTCGCCTCCAGCTTTTCGTCGTCGGTGTGCGAGCCCGGCACGGTAACCCGGATCAGGGTTCGGTTGGCGGGCGCCATGGTGGTTTCCTTGAGCTGCGCCGGCGGCATTTCGCCGAGGCCCTTGAAGCGTGAGACTTCGACCTTGCCGCGGCCCTTGAACTCGGTCTCGAGCAATTTTTCGCGGTGCACATCATCGCGCGCGTACATGGTCTTGCCGCCTTGCGTCAGGCGGTACAAGGGCGGCATCGCCAGGTAAAGCGCGCCTTGCTCGATCAGGTCCGGCATCTGCTGGTAGAAGAACGTCATCAGCAGGGACGCGATGTGCGCGCCGTCGACGTCGGCGTCGGTCATGATGATGATCTTCTCGTAGCGCAGGTCGTCCATCATGAAGCGTTCGCCGATACCGCAGCCCAACGCCTCGATCATGTCGCTCAGTTCCTGGTTGGCGCGCATCTTGTCGGCGGTGGCGCTGGCGACGTTGAGGATCTTGCCCCTGAGCGGCAGGATCGCCTGGAATTTGCGGTCGCGCGCCTGCTTGGCGGAGCCGCCGGCGCTGTCACCCTCGACGATGAAAAGCTCGGTCCCCTCGCGGGTGTTGTTGGCGCAGTCGGCGAGCTTGCCCGGCAGCCTGAGCCGCCGTGTCGCGGACTGGCGCTTGGTCTGCTTGTCGTCGCGTTTCTTGAGGCGCATTTCGGCGCGTTCGATGGCGTGCTCCAGCAGTACCTTGGCCATTTCCGGCGACGCCGAGAGCCAGTGGTCGAAGTGGTCGCGAACCGACGTCTCGACCAGTTTCTGCGCGTCGGTGGTAGAGAGTTTTTCCTTGGTTTGACCCTGGAACTGCGGGTCGCGGATGAACACCGACAGCATGATGTCGGCGCCGCCGATCACGTCCTCGGCCTGCAGCTTGGCCGCCTGCTTGTTTTTGATGAGTTCGCCGTAGGCACGGAGCCCCTTGGTCAATGCGCCCCTCAGACCCAGTTCGTGGGTGCCGCCGAGCGGCGTCGGCACGGTGTTGCAGTAGGAATTGAAGAACGGATCCTCGTCGACCGGCCAGGCGACAGCCCATTCAACGCGTCCGGCCTCGCCGGCGAACGTGGCCTCGCCGGCGAACGGCGTATGCGTCAGGGTCTTGCGCCCCTTAAGGCGCGATTCCAGGAAATCGCCAAGCCCGCCCGGGAAGTGCAGGGTCGCGCTCTCCGGCGTGTCGTCGTCCGCCTTGAGGATCTTGGGCTCAACCGCCCAGCGGATTTCGACGCCGCGGTACAGATACGCCTTCGAGCGCGCCATGCGGAACAGAGTCTGCGGCCGGAACCGGGCGCCGGCGCCGAATATCTGCGGGTCGGGCAGGAACGTGATCGTCGTGCCGCGGCGATTGGAGACGGCGCCGCCGTCTTTCAGCTTGGTCTTCGGTTTGCCGCGCTCGTAGATTTGCGTCCACAGTTTCTTGTCGCGGGCGACCTCGACGTAAAGCTCCTCCGAGAGTGCGTTGACGACCGACAGGCCGACGCCGTGCAGCCCTCCGGAGGTCGCGTAGGCGTCGCCGCCGAATTTGCCGCCCGAATGCAGCGTCGTCATGATCACTTCAAGCGCGGACTTATCCTTGAACTTGGGATGCGGGTCGACCGGGATACCGCGGCCGTTGTCGCGGACGATAAGCCGGTGCTCGGCGTCGAGTTCGATTTCGATCCGGCTGGCATGGCCGGCGACCGCTTCGTCCATGGAGTTGTCGAGGATTTCAGCGGCGAGGTGATGCAGCGCACGTTCGTCGGTACCGCCGATATACATGCCGGGCCGGTGACGCACCGGTTCCAGCCCTTCCAGGACCTCGATGTCCTTGGCTGAATAGCCGCCATTGTCGCCGCCGGACGATTTGCCGGCGGGTTTCTTGGCCGGGGTCTTCGCGGTTTTTTTGCTCACGGTCTTGGCGGCCTTTTTCTTATTGCTGGCGGCACCATTGCGGGACGTGCCTTCGGTTTCGCCGTCGCTGAACAGGTCCCCCATATCACCACTACGTTCCATGTGCACGATCCCCAGTACATGATAAGTCCGGCAAAACACCGCGGGCGGCGCCGAACCGCTTGATTCCGCCCGTCACTTTACGCGTCCGGCATACCCGCATCAAGGATGATAAGGTATATAGAAGCTATTAACGCACCCATATCTTGTATATATTCCGTTTACCATGTAATCGCTCCGAAACGGCGCGAAACGCGGGAAAAAGCATGCGGATCAGGGACGAGACCGCGGACGACGCGGCGGCGGTGGCGGCGCTTGTCGCCGATGCTTTCAGCGCGGTCGCCTTCAGCGACGGCTGCGAACCGGCGATCATTGCCGGCCTGCGTGACGCCGACGCGCTGACGCTTTCCATTGTCGCCGAGACAGAAGGGGAAATCGCCGGTCATATCGCGTTTTCTCCGGTGACCATCGGCGGGGCGCGGGGAAGTTGGTTCGGCCTCGGGCCGCTCGCCGTCCGGCCAGTATCGCAGGGGCGGGGAATCGGCGCCGCATTGGTTCGCGTCGGTCTCGAGCGGCTCAGAGCGTCCGGCGCCGGGGGCTGTGTGGTGTTCGGCGACCCGGCCTATTACCGGCGCTTCGGTTTTACCGCCGGGCACGGCCTGGCGCTCGCGGGGGCGCAAGCCGGTTACTTCATGGCATTGCCGTTCACGGCCGGGGTGCCCGCTGGCGAGGTCCGGTTCCATCCGGCGTTTGACGTTGCATCGCCGGGCGGTTCTGGTTGAATCGCCGAAGTACATGATATTCCGGCCGAAGGACAACGCCCTATGAACGACGACGGCGCACCGAACCCGCCACCCGAACAGCCGCGCGGCGAACTGGCGCTCAGGACGCTGGCGATGCCCGCCGACACCAACCCGTCCGGCGACATCTTCGGCGGCTGGGTGATGGCGCAGATGGACATTGCCGGCGGCATCACCGCTTGGACCCGGGCCGACGGCCGGGTCGCGACCGTCGCCGTCGACGGTTTCACGTTCCACCGGCCGATCTTCGTCGGTGACGTGGTGTGCTGTTATTCGGAAGTGGTCAAGACCGGCCGCACCTCGATCACCGTGCTGGTCTCGGCCTGGGCGCTCAGGGGGCGCCGTACTGACCAGCGCATCAAGGTGACGGAAGGGACTTTCACGTTCGTCGCCATCGACGCCGACGGGAACAAGCGCGAGGTGCCGCCGCTGGAGTCCCTTCCGCACGAGACCTAGGGCCAAACCCTAGATCAGCATCATCGAGATGTAGGCGGAAACGAACAGCGTGCCGAGGGCCAGGAACTCGCTCAGGAAACGGCCTGCGTTATGCCACTTTTTCATGATTTCATCCTCCGTCCGATATGCCCGATTAGCGGGCTTGTTTGCTTCTCAAAACGTGAACATTAAAAGAACATTATAGGAACAAATATGGAATTTCAAGCAATTTCGATATCCATACTTGATCTCCAACGCGGCCTTGCTCACGCTTTGAAGAACATTAGCTGAGGAGGGTGTCCAATGCGGTCTCATATCCTGCTCGCCGCACTTTTCGCCGCCGTTCTGATGCCGGTGGCGCTGGCGGCCGACGAGCCGGCGGTGCTCGACGTTACGGTCGGGGCCAACGTCGACGGTACGTACGCATTCAACGTTACGGTGACGCACCGCGACGAGGGCTGGTCGCACTACGCCGACAAGTGGGAAATCATCGGCGGTCCGGACAACAGGGTTCTCGGCACTCGGACACTCTATCATCCGCATGTCGACGAGCAGCCGTTCACGCGCAGCCTGAGCCGGGTCGAAATCCCCATCGGCGTTACCGAGGTCACGGTGCGGGCGTACTGCAACACCACCGGTGTGGGCGCGCGTACGGTCACGGTCGAGCTGCCACCACGCAAATAAGGCAATCACTCACCCACAAACGAAAAGACCCCCGCCATCGCTGGCGGGGGTCCCCACGGCGGGGCGCGAGCCCCGGGTCCGCGTTAGGAAGAGTAGTACATCATGAACTCGACCGGATGCGGTGTGTGTTCGAAGTTGTAGATTTCCTCCCACTTCAGATCCATGTAGCCGTCGATCTGATCGTCGGTGAAAACGTCGCCCTTGGTCAGGAACTCGCGGTCCGCGTCGAGGCTTTCGACGGCTTCGCGCAGCGAGCCGCACACCGTCGGCACGTCGGCCAGTTCTTCCGGCGGCAGATCGTAGAGATCCTTGTCCATGGCGTCGCCCGGATGGATCTTGTTCTGGATGCCGTCGAGGCCGGCCATCATCATCGCCGAGAAGGCCAGGTACGGGTTGGCGACGGCGTCCGGGAAACGGACCTCGACGCGCTTGCCCTTCGGCGAGCCCGCGAACGGGATGCGGCACGACGCTGAGCGGTTGCGGGCCGAATAAGCCAGCAGCACCGGCGCTTCGAAGCCCGGGATCAGGCGCTTGTAGGAGTTGGTCGACGGGTTGGTGAAGGCGTTGACGGCCTTGGCGTGCTTGATGATCCCGCCGATGTAGTAGAGCGCCGTGTCGGAGAGGTCGGCGTAACCGGAACCGGCGAAGGTCGGCTTGCCGTCTTTCCAGATCGACTGGTGGGTGTGCATGCCGGACCCGTTGTCGCCGGCGACCGGCTTCGGCATGAACGTCGCCGTCTTGCCGTAGGTGGCGGCGACCATCTGCGTGCAGTACTTGTAGATCTGCACGTTGTCGGCGGCGCGCACCAGCGTCGAGAACGCCATGCCCAGCTCGTGCTGCGACGGCGCCACCTCGTGGTGGTGCTTGTCCATGGTCAGGCCCATTTCAATCATCACCGAGACCATCTCGGCGCGGATGTCGTGTGCCTGGTCGACCGGCGGCACCGGGAAGTAGCCGCCCTTGACGCCCGGGCGGTGGCCCAGGTTGCCGTCGTCGAAGATGGTACCGGAGACGTACGGGCCTTCTTCGGAGTTGAAACCGTAGTAGCACTCGTTCATGTCGACCTTGAAGCGGACGTCGTCGAACACGAAGAACTCGGGCTCGGCGCCGAAATACGCCGTGTCGCCGACGCCGGTGGAGCCGAGATAGGCTTCCGCCTTCTTGGCGACCGAGCGCGGGTCGCGTTCGTAGGGCTGACCGTTGGTCGGCTCGACGATGTCGCAGTTGAGGATCAGCATCGGCTGGGCCGAGAACGGGTCCATGACGGCGGTTGCGGCGTCCGGGATCAGCGCCATGTCGGATTCGTTGATGGCCTTCCAGCCGGCGATCGAGGAACCGTCGAACATGATGCCGTCTTCGAAAGTCTCGTCCTCGATGAAGTCGGAGACCATCGTCAGGTGCTGCCACTTGCCGCGCGGGTCCGTGAAGCGCAGGTCGACAAAACCGATGTCGTTGTCCTTCAGATATTTGAGAACATCGCTCGGCGTTTTAAGATCCAATCCCATTTCTAGTCCTTCCTTCCTAACTCGGTGTGGTTTGGTTGATTATCCGTTGAGCGGGGAGCGTGCGGCGCGTGTCATTAGATGGCGTCGTTGCCGCGTTCACCCGTTCGAACACGAATGGCTTCCTCGACGGGCGTGATGAATATCTTGCCGTCGCCGATGCGGCCGGTCTGCGCGGCCTGCTGGATGGCTTCGACGGCGCGTTCGAGCATACCGTCCTCGACCACGATCTCGATCTTGACCTTGGGCAGGAAGTCGACGACGTACTCGGCGCCGCGGTACAGTTCGGTATGACCCTTCTGGCGGCCGAAGCCTTTGGCTTCGAGAACGGTGATGCCCTGCAGGCCGATCTCGTGCAGGGCTTCCTTTACTTCGTCGAGTTTGAACGGCTTGATGATCGCTTCGATTTTTTTCATTTACGCGTACACCCCTTTGTCACATGCAATGGCGGGCGGAACGCCCGGGGCGACATGTGATCAGTAATCTCGTCGCCCGTAAACAGCATGGATCGTGCCAGTTTTGTCGTGCCGCACTTGTTCGTTGAATCGCAAGGATTTAGCCGACCTAGCGGCGGTAAATGCGAGGAAAGTGGGCAGCTAAAAATGCATATTTATTAATCAGGTGACGTTATTTTGACCGCTCTCACCGGGCCTTTACGGCGGTCCAGACGAATACCGGCCCAAATTTTCGCCTGAAATTGTGGACTTTTTTCAGGATTTGTGAAATTATATGTCCTCATCTTGAGGATCCAACCATCAAGTGAGGTCTTTGAAACGCCTAAACCTATGTAATCGCTAGCTGAATTCCATATTGAGGGAATTTGTTGCAGTGCAGCATTTTTTGTTGCGCCGCGATTGCAATTGGGTTACAAGGCGGGGCTTGACTGTGAGGTTCGCTTAAGGAGTTATGACGATGCAACGCCTGGACTTGGTAAAATTTCTCGCGGACGAAGCGTCCGCACTGATCGCCCGCAACATGCAGGGCGGTGCTGCCGATTCTGCCTGTCTGGATGAAGCTGCAGAACTCCTCAATCTGAGCTCTCGTATTATGGCCCGCGCTTCCGCGACGGTTGGAAAGGACTTAATCCACCAGGAGGCTGCCTAATGGCTTCTCGAAGCTCTGATAACAAGAAACCGACGTCCGACCGCCCCGAGCAGCACAAAAAGCGCAAGTGCTTGATGTGCAGCGAAAAGTTCCAGTCTCACCATTACGGTGAGCGGGTCTGCCCGTCTTGCAAGGGTACGGCGGCGTGGCGTGAAGGTGCTGCAGCGTAATCTAGCTAGGCTATGCCTGCACTTGACAGGGCCCCGGCATCGTCGGGGCCTTTGTCGTTTCCGGTTATAATTTCCAAAATTCAGTCTTCGAACGCACTCAGCGCCCGCATCGCGGCCAACGACGTCATCGCCGGATCGACGCCGACCGGCCCGGCGTCGACGATATCGGCGCGTTGCCGTCGGGCAATGGCCGCCTTGACGTCGTCGATGGCATGCCCACCGGGCGCGGCGAACAGGCCGACAACGGCAGTCGGGCCCGTGGTCTCCGACAGCACGTCGTCCAGCAATGGTTCTTCCTCCAGCGTGGCCAGCCGGACGGCTGCGAATCCGCCGGTCTTGGCGATTGTCTCGGCATGCGCCACGCCGCAGGCTTTGGATTCCGGCTGGTTGCCCGAGCCGTGCGCAACCAGCACCAGCGTTGCCTGCGCCGGATCGAACCCGGCGTGTTTGAGCGCGGCGTCGCCCTTTTGCCGGGCGATGTCGGCGATCCCTTCGTGCGTGCCGACAGGGTCGGTGACGATAATTTCGGTGCCGCCGTCGCGCCCTTTGAGCGCGCCCTCGATCCGTTTCGAAATCTCGCCGGCGAGGTATCCGTCCGACATCATGAACGGTACGATCAGTACCGTCGCGGCGTCGATCTCGCGGGCCGTGTCGGCGGGGGCCGTATCGCCCAGCAGGAAAGCCGCGCGCACATCCTTGAACGGACCGCCGGCACGCATGCGGGCGGCATGCATCTCGACCGTCTCGTTGGCCGCCGGGCGCCGGGTCGAGCCATGCGCCGCCAGGATGATAACGGTATCCCCGGTCTTGTGGTTTCGTGGGGCAGGGGGCATTACGTTCGCTTTCTTGCCGTTCCGGTCTTATGCGTCCGGCCGGGCCGGCCGGATCACCGGTCGCGCATATATATTGTAATGTGGGCGGCGATGCCGTCGCGGGCAATGCGCGGCCGCGAACACCCAAAATTAACGGACGCCGGGGTATGATCGGGTCCATGCGCTCGACGCTCGCCACCGCATTTGTGTTCGTGGCCGCCACCTTCAGTGGTGTGGCCGCCGACGACATCTCGGATCTCGCCCGCGCCGTCGCCGCGGCGGGCCATGACGTGCCGGCGCCGGACGTGCTCGAGCGCGCCTGTGACCGGGACGCGCTCTGCGTTGCCAGGTTTCTCAGGGACCGTATCGGCGACGGCGCGGCGATCGTGCCCGCCGACGCGGATACGGATAAAAAGAGCGGCTGGACACGGCCGCCTGCGCTGCATCTCACGACGTTCGGCGCCGACGGGCGGCTGATCGTCGTGCTTCGGCGCTTCGATGCCCGCGCCATCGCCGACGCCGTTCTGGAGGCGCAAGGGGAGGGGGCCGGGATGTCCAAGGTGGTGATCGATCTCCGGCGCATGCAGGGCGACGGTAACCTCGACAGCATGCGGCGGTCCGCGGCGCTGTTTACCGGCATGCGGGAGCGCGCCCTGCAAATCAGATATTCGACCGGGCGCGTCGTCGACTGGACCGTGCCGAAACCGTCGCGGAAACTCTCAGGCTTTAAGCTCGAAATCTGGACCGACGCCGATATCGACGCCGATGCCGAGGCGTTCGCGGCGCTGGTGCGCAAGCACGCCGGGGCGAGGGTGTTCGGCGAGACGTCGCGTGCCCGCGGCTACCGGGTCGAGGCCGTGCCGGTGACGTACGGCTGGGCGCTCGAGGTGCCGACCGGTCGGCTCTCGATGCCGGAGGGCGATCTCGAAACCGGAGTCGTTCCCGACGGTCCGGTGCCGGAGTAGGTCATCTCTATTCCGGGTGACGGTGGCTGTTTGCAAAGCGGACCGAAGTGAATAGGCTTTGGGCCGCCGTCCATAGTTCGAAAGCCCCGCGCCATGCCCGCTGATCAAGCCCCGCGCCATGCCCGCTGATCAAGCCCCGCCGCCAGTCTCGCAATTCCTTGCCGAATTCGCTGCCGGTCTCACGTGGGCGGATCTGCCCGACGGCGTGCGGCATAATACCAAACGCTCCTTGCTCAACTTCTTCGGCACCGCGTTCGCCGGCGCGCATGACGTGGCGCTGGAACACACGGCGGCGGTTCTCGATGAGTTCAAGGGGGCGGGGCGCGCGACCCTGATCGGCCGTGCCGCGACAACGGACCCGATGACGGCGGCATTCGTCAACGGTGCGGCGGGCAACGTGCATGATTTCGACGATACCCATATCCGCACCGTGATCCATCCGACCGCACCGGTGGCGCCGGCGCTTCTCGCGCTCGCGGAACGCCAGCAAGTCACCGGCAAGGATTTTCTTTTGGCGCTTACCCTCGGGATCGAGGCCGCGTGCCGGATCGGCAACGCCGTATCACCGGGGCATTACGCGCGCGGCTGGCACATCACTGCGACCTGCGGCGTGTTTGGCGCGGCGCTGGCGGCGGGCAAGGTTCTGGGCCTCGACGCCGGGCGAATGAACAACGCCTTGGGGGCGGCATCGGCGCAGTCGTCCGGTCTCGTAGAAACCCTCGGCTTCATGGCCAAGAGCATCGGCGTCGGCAGCGCCGCGCGCGGCGGTCTGCTGGCGGCGCTGCTGGCGGAACGCGGCCTCGACGGTCCGACCCGGCCGCTCGAAGGGCCGCGCGGGTTCCTGCAGGTTACCGGCGACGACCCGGACTGGGACGAGGTCTCGGGGCACCTGGGGAGCCGCTGGGAAGTGCTCAGGAACATTCACAAGCCGTATCCGGGCGGCGTGGTGCTGTTTCCGGTGATCGACGCCTGCCTGCAGTTCTTGGAGGACGGCATCGTCGACGTCGACGCCATCGCCAAGGTTTCTATCCATGGTCATCCGCTGTTGCGCCAGCGCGCCGACCGCCCGCACGTATCGACGGGCCGCGAAGGCCAGGTCTCGGCACAGCATGCGGTCGCCGCGGTGCTCCGGTCCGGCAAGGCCGGGCTCGCCCAGTTCTCCGACGACGCCGTTGCCGATCCGGGCAATCTGGCGTTCCGGGAAAAGGTTTGCATGGAAGACGAGGACGGCATCGCCGTCGCCGGGGTGCGCATGGTGATCGAAACCGCGAGTGGTGCGACCCACGAGATCGTCATCGACGGCGCGCGCGGCACCGACGCCCGGCCGCTGACGGACGCCGAGATCGAGACCAAGTTCCGGACGCTCGCCGCCGAGTACGCGCCGGACTGCCCGCGCGCATCGGAACTGATCGAGGCGGTGTGGTCTCTTGACGAAGCGGGCGACACCGGCGCGGTCATGAAAATGACGCGGCCTGGGGGGTAGGCCGCGCAGAGTTCGTCGTCAGGGGAGGAGAGACCGGCGGTTCGACCGCTCTTCTTGACGTTCTGCCGGTAGTGTGACCGAAAATTCGGGCTGCCGCTGTACGTAGTCTCCGCAACCGACTTGCTTACGCCGCCGACCAGCCATGATCGACAGGCAGCACGGCGCCGTTGATGTCGCGCCCGGCGGAGCCACACAGAAACGCGACAAGCTCGGCGACGCTCCCGGTTTCGACGAAGCGTCCGGACGGACTCTTGCCGTCGAGGAAGCGCTGAACGGCTTCGTCTTCGTCGAGGCCGTCTTGTGCCATGGCGCGGCGGATCGTCGCGTCGGCATAAGTGGTGCGCACCGTACCGGGCGAGACCGCGTTGCAGGTGATATCCTCGTGTGCCGCGACCTCCAGCGCGACGGCGCGGGTGAGGCCGATCAGCGCCGTCTTGGATGTTACGTAGCTGGCCCGGCCGGCGGCGCCGATCTGCCCGTAGATCGACGACATGTTGACGATGCGTCCCCAGCCGTTCCGCTTCATGCCGGGCATGGCATGGTGGATGGTGCGGAACGCTGAATTCAGGTTGACGTCGATGGCGTTTTCCCAATCCGCCGGGTCGGTGTCTTCAACGTTGCCGAAGACGCGCGTCACCGCGTTGTTGACGACAATGTCGATGCCGCCGAAGTCCGCGAGTGCGCGTTCCATCACGGCATCCAGCGCCGGGCCGTCACCGACGTCGCAGGCTTCGTAAACGGCTTTGATGCCGTTTGCGTTCGCCAGCGTTTCGGCTTTCGGCCCGATCTCGGCGGTCGGCTCGATCCCGTTCATCACCACGTTGCAGCCGAGCGACGCCAGCTTCTCCGCCACCGCGAAGCCGATGCCGAGACTGGAGCCGGTGATCAGCGCGGTTTTGCCGTTGAGCATGATTAACTAACGTCCGTGATTGGTGACAGTGAGCAATCTAGAACGGGCGATCGCCTTCGATGGTGACCCGTTGCATGATCCGTGTGACGCCGGTCAGGTCGTTGATCGCGTAGTGCATGGTGCAACGGTTGTCCCAGAACGCGACCGAGCCGTTCCGCCAGCGAAACCGGCAGGTGAATTCGGGCTGCGTTGCATGTTGGACAAGGGTGTCGAACAGCGGTTTCGACTGTTCCGGCGTCATCCCGGCAAAGCGGTTGAAGTGCAGCGGGCTGAGGTAGAGAGATGGCTGGCCGGTTTCCGGATGGGTGCGGACGACCGGGTGCTCGACCTCGTTGGTGTTGGCTGTCTGAACCTCCATCGCCTTCGAGACGCCGAGCCGGAAGCGGTTGGATTCCTTGCCGTAGGTGTTGGCGTTGGTATAGACGGCCTTCAGCCCGGCCAGCATCTCCTTGAAACTGTCGCCGAGCGCGTCGTATGCGGCGGCCTGGCTGCAGAACGCGGTATCGCCACCGGCGACCGGCACATCGATGCCGAAAAGGATCGTCCCCATCGCCGGGGTTTCGGTATAGGAAAGATCGGTGTGCCAGCCTTCGCCGAAGTGGTGCGTGTCGGTCGGCTGTTTGACGATGCGAAAGACATCCGGATGCCCGTCCATGCCCTTGACGTAGGGATGGCGGTTGAGGGTTCCAAAGCGGCGGGCGAACACGGTCTGCTTCTCCGGCGTGAAGTCCTGATCGCGGAAAAACAGAACGTGGTATTTCAAAAGCGCGGCGCGCAACTCGGCGGTTGCCGCATCATCGATGGCACTAAGGTCGATATCCGATATCTCGGCCCCGAAAAGGCCGGTGTAGGGCGTCGCGGTAAAATGGTGGAATGGTTCGTTGAGCCGTTCGGCGTTCTGTTGCATCCGTATGTCCTTCCCTGAAGTGCGACGATTATAACGCGACGGTCACGGGAGGAAACGCCGCTTAGGAAATCAGTCCTCCGCCCGGTCGATGACGTTGACGACGGCGGGCCAGTAGTTGTCGCCGAAACCGACGTCGACGGTCTTTTCGAACAATGCCTTCACGTTCTCGGCGCCGGTGAGCGTGCGGCCTATGTCGCCGGCGAGTTCCAGCGCGTAGGAAAGGTCCTTCTGCGCATAGACGGTTGAGAACGCCTGTTCGGGGAAGTCGCCCGGCAGCAGCGCCTTCATGCCGTGGTTCCGGAGCGCGAAGCTGTCGCCGGAGCCCTGGGTCAGGGCGTTGAACAGAACCTCGCCGTCCATGCCGGCGTGGCGTGCCACGGTCAGCGCCTCGGAGAGCGCGACCACATTCTGGAACAGCACCATGTTGTTGAGGATCTTGACCATCTGTCCGCAGCCGACGCCGCCGCAGTGAAGCACGTCCGACGCAACGCAATCCAAAAGCGGCTTGATACGGTTGAAGACGTCCTCGGTGCCGCCGACCATGATCGCCAGCGTGCCCTGTTCCGCAGCCTGTGGCGGGTGCGGGCCACGGGCGCGTCGGCGTAGTCAATGCCCTTGGCGGCGGCCTTCTCGGCGAGTTCACGTGAAAGCGTAACCGGCGAGGTCGAGAGATCGACGAACACCGCGCCCGGCTGCATGACGTCCAACAGCCCGTCGGCGCCGGTCAAGATCGCCTCGACCTCGGCACCGCCCGGCAGTGACACCAAGACCACGTCGGCGCCGGTCGCGGCTTCTGTGGCGGAGGATGCGATAAAGGCGCCATCCTCGCCGGCGCGGGCCAGCGGCTCGGCGCGGACGTCGAAAGCGCGGATCTCGGCGAGACCCGCGCCTTCCCGTTTCGTGGTCAGATTGCGGCACATGGGCGCGCCCATGACGCCGAGGCCGATGAAGGCGGCTGTTGTCATCCCGATCGTTCCTCCCCCGTTGTCTTGACGGCGCATACAATATCGCCGGGACGGGGGAGGGCCAAGGTTGGACGTCGGCGCAACGTCTGGACAATTTACCCGGTGACTGCCCTGTGGCTATAGTGGTGCCAGGAACGCACCATCGGGAGCGACGCCATGCCATACGACCGCCGCCTCAGCGACAAGATCATCCTCGCCCATAAGCAGGCCTGCGACGAAGGTGCGGTTGAAGTCGCCAAGCTGCTGTTCGACGCCCTGGAAATGCACCTGACGTCGATCGGCGGTTCTTTGGAAGATAAACGTAAGGAAATGCCCGAAGTCGATGTCGCGTACGACTTGCATCACCGAGTGTGCGGGTAGGGGCTGACCTGACTAGCCTGCCACCCGAAGCCGGAGATGTTCGTTACCAGAAGCGCTTACTGGCGAGAGCCTTTCCCGATCCTGACTTGAAGTACTTTTCTAGTTCACGGGCATTCAACTCAGTTTCCACTGCGACATAGGACTTTAGCTCGATGGGCAGGTACGCTTTCGTTGAAGGGACACGCCCCTTCGAATGGGAATCGACCCGACGGCGAAGGTCGTTCGTGGAACCGACATATACGTTTCCATTATTGAGCCGGAGAAAATAGACGTACCACATGGAGTTGGTTCTCCTGCGTATTTGCGCCCGCACCAGCCCGCCTTCGCCAAGGCTTCGGGTAACAGGCTAAGGTGGCCTGCCACCCGAAGCCGGAGGCGTAGGGTGGCGGTGGGGGTGGGATTCGAACCCACGGAACGCTCTCACGTTCAACGGTTTTCAAGACCGCCGCATTCGACCACTCTGCCACCCCACCGGTTATCGGACCGGAAACCGCATCGCGGCGGCGTCCCGGGCGGCGGACTTTAGCCCCGGGCCCCGCCGCCGGGCAAGGGTGAAACTCTGAACGCGTTGCCGGATCGCATTTCCCAAAAGCTGGCGTCCCATCGGAAAACCCTCATATAACTGGTATGCCAGCGGTTCTAGACTAGAACCGCGAACGCTTGGGGAGAGCATTCGATGCAAAGTGTAATCGAGTATCTTTTTGGTGCGGCGTCGTTCATGCCGCACGGCTATTGTCTGCTGTGGCGGCCCGATCTCGTCGCCCTGCATGCCGTCTCCGATGCCCTGATCTTTGCTGCTTACGCGTCGATCCCGGCGGCGCTGGTGGTACTGGTCCGCAAGCGCCCGGAAATCGAGCATCGCACGACCGTGGTGCTGTTCGCGACATTCATCCTGGCCTGCGGATTCACGCACTTGATGGGGATGCTCACGTTGTGGCAGCCCATGTACGGTCTGCAGGGCCTGGTCAAGGCGCTGACGGCGATCGTCTCGGTCCTGGTGGCGATCGCCATCTGGCCGCTGCTGCCCAAGCTTTTGAAAATCCCGAGCCCGGCGTTGCTGCAGGCGTTGAACGCGGACCTGGAAAGAGTCAACACGGACCTCAAACACGAAATCGCCAAGCATGAATCGACTCTCGACGAACTGCGCGACATGCGCCGCGAACTGGAGCTCCGGGTCGAGGCGCGGACCCGCGAACTGAACGCCGCCTACCGTGATCTGGAGCGGGTCAACGATGACCTGTCGACGTTCGTCCACGTCGCGTCGCACGACCTCAAGGAGCCGCTGCGCGGCATCCGCCAGTACGCCGAGATCGTTGCCGACGATCATGCCGACGCTCTCAACGAGCAGGGCAAGAACGACATCTGCGCGATTATTCGTCTGGCCGACCGGTCAGTCGATCTGATCAATTCGCTGCGCGACTACAGCCGGGCCGGTAACACCGATGAAGCTGTCGAGGATGTCGACCTTGGCAGCGTCCTCAACGAAGTGATCGACAACCTGCAGCCGGTTATCCGCGAGACCGGCATGCAGATCGAGGTGCCGCGCAAGCTGCCGGTCCTGCGCTGTGCGCGTGCGCATGCGCTGGCGTTGATGCAAAATCTCTTATCCAACGCCGCCAAACACCACGGCAAGCGGACACCCCACGTGCGGGTCGAGGCGGACATCGCCGCCGATGGCACGGTCAGCATCGTCGTCAGTGACAACGGACAGGGCATTCCGCGGGGAATGGAGGAGGACGTCTTCAAGATGTTCCGGCGCCTGGCGGATCCGCGGAACAACGCGGAGCCCGGGCACGCCGGCGACGAAACGCGCTCCACCGGCATGGGACTTGCGATCGTCAAGCGCATCGTCGAGCGTTACAACGGCACGGTTAACCTGCGCCCGTCCGCGGACGGCGGGGCGGCCTTTGAACTTTCCCTGAAAGCGGTATGAATCGGATGTTACAGAAAATTATCGTCCTGGTCGAAGACAGCGCCGCGGACGCCCGCGTCGTGACCCGTGCGATCAACAAGATGGACGATCCGTCGATTACCGTCGTGCATCACGAAACGGCGGAAACGGCGATGCAGTACTTCGATGCCGATCCCGTGCGCCATGCCGACCAGAAACAGATCGTGCTGATGGATCTGAACCTGCCCGGCGCCGACGGTTTCTCGTTTCTGAAACAGTTCAAGAGTTCGCCGGCGACCAAACATATTCCTGTGATCGTCTGGACCACGTCCGACCAGCCACGCGACATCCAGAATTCCTACGCCGGCGGCGCCAACAGTTTCGTCACCAAGCCGATGGGACTGCGTGACGTGACCGAGCTGATCAAGGACGTCTGCCATTACTGGTTCGATCGTGCGACGCTGGCGTGACGCGCCCGCCGGGCGATAGCGGTTTTTGCTGCGGCGAGCCCGCGCCTATGATAGATTCGCGGCAACAAACAATAAACAATGCGGTGTTGGCGATGTCCGGCCCTGCCGAGGGTTAATTCAGGGGTAAAAGAAAAATGAACAAAGCATTGAATTTAAAGGATTTAATGTGGAATTATGGTGCCGTTCTGGCGCTTGCGGGCGGCATTGCTGTTACGATGGCGGGGCAGGCTGCGCTCGCCGATGACGCCAAGCCGGACGATCCGGTGCAGGCGGAAGCGAACAAGGATCCCCTGGAGCCGGTGAACCGCTTTACCTCGGGCTTTAACCGCGCGGTGCGCGGCGCCATCCTCGACCCGCTGGTGGACGGTTATCAGTACGTGACCCTGCAACCGGTGCAGAGTTCGGTATCCAGCTTCTTCTCCAATCTCACCGAGCCGGTGACGGCGGTTAGTTCGCTGCTTCAAGGCGATACCGAGAACGCCGGGAACGCGACCGGGCGCTTTTTCATCAACACCACCATCGGATTTGCCGGTTTAAGTGATCCGGCGACCGACATGGGCATGGAGCAGCGCCGCGAGGACCTGGGTCAAGCGATGGCGGTGAACGGCATGGATACCGGTCCGCACATCGTACTGCCGATCCTCGGGCCGAGTAACTTCCGCGATGCCACGGGGGACATCCTGATCGGACTGGCGAGCCCGGTGCCGCTGGCCGTGCAAGCCGGCGGCGGCGCAGTGACGTATTCGACCCATCAGGACGATATCCAGTCGATGGAGCGGGGTGCGATGGATCCGTACGTGACCGAGCGCGAGGCCTATGAGCAGAATCGCGTCTTCGAGGTGAACAACGGCGCGGCGGACACCCGTGATTTCCCGACGTTCGCGGACGAGCACGGTCCGGCGCTGGCGACGACGCCGCAATAACCGCCTTCGGCCATTCCGACGAATCGGTGCCGTTGCCGCCGTAACGGGGCAGACCGGGAGGTGTTAGCGGGGTGCGCGCAACCCGCAGGCCGGGTGCCCGCGAGGCATCGGCGCGGTTCGTAATAAGTCAATATAATCATATTGTTGCCTCAATGAGGCTGTATTCCCCAAGATGCTTCGCCGCGACGGCGCGCCGGACATCATTGCCGCCGAACCCGGTGCGGGTTAAGCAGTTTTCAGGTAGGCGTGATGTTCTTTTATCTATCCAAGATTTTCTGGTTTATCGCCAGTCCGGGCAATGCGTTCCTGATCGCGTTGCTGCTCGGGCTGTTCCTGACGTCGACGCGCTTCAGGCGGTTGGGCAAATCGCTGATCGCGATTGCGGTCTGTTTTGCCCTCGTCGCGACGTTCGTGCCGGTCGGGCCGTACCTGCTCAAGACGCTGGAGGAGCGTTTCCCGGTGCCTGAAAGCCTGCCCGGCAAGATCGACGGGATCGTCGTTCTGGGCGGCGTCATCGATCCGCTGATGTCGGCCGAGCGCCATCGCACTGTCATCAGCGGTGCCGTCGAACGCATTACTATGTCGGCAATGCTGGCGCACATGAATCCGAACGCGAAGCTTGTCTATACCGGTGGCTCGGGGTCGCTGACCCGCCAAGACGTCAAGGAAGCGGACTACGTGGCCGACATTTACGAGGCGCTCGGTATTTCCAGCGAACGCCTGACGCTCGAGCGGGAAGCCCGGAACACATGGGAGAACGCCAAGTTCACGATGGAAAAGATGGCGCCGGGCACGGACGAGACATGGATCCTGGTGACGTCGGCGTTCCACATGCCGCGCGCCGTCGGCGCGTTCCGCCGCGTCGGTTGGGAAATGATCCCGTATCCGGTCGACTACAAGGTGGCGCAATCGATCTCGTTCCCGTCGCCGCTTGATTTCGGCTCGGGCCTGAACGGCATGTCGCATGCCGGGCACGAATGGATCGGTCTGGTCGCCTACTGGCTGACCGGCAAGAACAGCGCCGCTTTCCCGAAACCCAGGGCCGCAGAGGTACAATGACCAAAACTCCCCGTTTTCTCGCCATGTTGGCCGTGGCTTGCGTGTTGTGGCCGGGGGCCGCGACCGCCGCCGCCGAGCCGTTCGCAGAATGGCTCAAGGGATTTCGCGCCGATGCCGCCAAGGCCGGGGTGGGGGAAAGTGCCCTCAACCGGGCGTTGGGCACGGTACAGCCGATCCCGCGGGTGCTGGAACTGGACCGGCGGCAACCGGAATTCATGCTGACGCTGTGGCGCTACATGGAACTTTATGTCCCGGACCGGCGCGTCGAGCAGGGCAAGGCGCTGCTCAAGAAACACGAGAAGCTGCTGGCCGAGGTGGAGAAGAAATACGGCGTGCCGCCGCGGTTCCTGGTCGCGTTCTGGGGCGTGGAGACGGACTTCGGCCGTAATTTCGGTGCGTTTCACATGCTGAGTGCGGTCGCTACCCTGGCCCACGATGCGAGGCGTGCCGACTTCTTCAAGACGCAGCTGATGTCGGCGGTGAAACTGGTCGGCATGGGCGACGTGCCGGTCGATGTGAAATCGTCCTGGGCTGGCGCCATGGGTAACATGCAGTTCATCCCGACGACGTTCGAGGCCTATGCCGTGGATCACGACGGCGACGGCAAGCGCGATCTCTGGAACAGTCTGCCGGATGCGTTCGCATCCGCCTCGAACTACCTGAAAAGCGTCGGCTGGCAGCCGGACTATACCTGGGGGCGCGAGGTGCAATTGCCGAAGGGGTTCAACCTGTCACTGGCCGGCCTGCACGAAAAGAAAAAGCTGGCGGAATGGCAGAAACTCGGCGTCCGCAAGGTCAGCGGCGGCGCACTGCCGGATGCCGACATCGATGCGTCGCTGTTGTTGCCGGCGGGGGCGGCGGGTCCGGTGTTTCTCGTCTATAACAACTACCGTACCATCATGCGCTGGAACACCTCGCAGCTTTATGCGATCGCTGTCGGGCACCTGGCCGACCGTATGATCGGGCTGCCGCGGCTCAGCGTCGAGAAACCGGCGAACGCGCAGATGCTGCGCTTTGCCGACATCGAGGAAATGCAGCGGCTTTTGACGAAGATCGGCTTCGACACCGGCGGCATCGACGGCCGTGCCGGGCCGATGACCCGAAGCGCAATACGGGCGTTCCAGAAAAGTGTCGATCTGCCGGCGGATGCGCACCCGACCTTTGGATTGCTTGAAAGACTGCGTGCGGCTGCAAACTAGGAGAAACCGGACGTTGAGGTCGGGATGGATTTGTGACACAAGATGATGTGATATCATTTCACTGTGTGGCAATATACGGTGCAAAGTGATGGGGGAAACGGTCGTGGAGACAGTGCGTCGATGAGCACATCGAGAATTCGGATTTTCGGCGTGCTGGGCACGGCCATACTGATCCTTGCCGGTTGCGCCGAAACCCAGTTTCTGATCCACACCGCGAAACGCGTTTCACGCACCGACGATACGCCACAGGCGGGGACCTACAAGGTTGGCAAGCCCTACCAGATCAAGGGCATCTGGTATCATCCCGCCGAGGATTACGCCTACGACGAATCCGGGATCGCGTCGTGGTACGGCGCGGCGTTTCACGGCAAACTGACGGCGAACGGTGAGACCTATGACATGAATGCGCTGACGGCGGCGCACCGGACGCTGCCGATGCCGAGTTTCGTGCGCGTGACCAATCTTGAGAACGGCCGTTCGCTGGTCTTGAAGGTCAATGACCGCGGTCCGTTCGCCAAGGGCCGCATCATCGACATTTCCAGGCGCGGTTCGCAGTTGCTCGGGTTCCAGAAGCAGGGCACGGCCCGGGTCCGGGTGCAGATCCTCGCCGATCAGTCGCGTGCCGTGGCGGCCAGGTTGCAGAACCGCGACGAACTGGCGCGGGTCGGCTCGCCGATCACCGTCGACAAGTTGCCGAAGGCAAGCGTGAGCGCCCAGACACTGCCGGCGCCGGGGGGCGCCGAGGCATCGCCTGACGTCACCAGGGCGCCTGCACCGATCGAAACCGCCTCGGCGGCGCCATCGAGTCCGACCGGGACCATCCCGAACACCACGGCACCCTCCGAGACCGTGGCGCTGACCACCAATCCCGAGGCCGCGGTGCGCCAGGAGCCGGTGCATCCGACGTCGATTTTCGTACAGGCCGGCGCGTTCGGTGTGTTCGAGAACGCCAACAAGGTGCGGGCGCGCCTGTCGCCGCTCGGCGAGGTGTTCTTGGACCAGGTGCTGATTGACGGCAAGGACCTGTACCGCGTACGGGTCGGGCCGTTGACGGACGTCGGGCAGGCTGATCATGTGCTGGCACAGGTCATCGAGACCGGGTTCCCGGATGCTCGGATCATCGTCGACTGAGGCGTCACGATTTAGACAACTTTGACAGTCTAGAATGGAATAATGCAGAGCTTTAAAATCATCACCAGAACCACCCTTGCGGCTCTCGCGCTGACCGTCGCGGGCATGGCGCTGCCGTTGACAGCCCAGACGCAGACGATCGAGACCCAGGCGCGTGAGGCCATCCTCCTCGATCCGCAGACCAACACCGTGCTGCTCGACAAGAATGGGCACCAGAGCATGCCGCCGGCGTCGATGAGCAAGATGATGACCATCTATATGCTGTTCGAAAGCCTGAAGGACGGCCGCGTCTCGCTCGACGACAAGTTCCGGGTGTCGGAGAATGCCTGGCGTACGGGCGGTGCCAAGAGCGGTAGTTCCACCATGTTTCTGCCGCCCAATTCGGAAGCGAAGGTCGAGGACCTGATCCGCGGCATCATCGTCCAGTCGGGTAACGACGCCTGCATCGTGGTCGCCGAGAACCTTGCCGGGTCGGAACAGGCATTCGCGCGGCGCATGACCGACAAGGCCCGCGAACTCGGGATGCAAAATTCGACATTCGCGAATTCGACAGGGTGGCCGAACCCCAATCACCGCACCACGGCCTACGATCTGGCCATCCTGGCCGAGCGCACAATCAACGATTTCCCGGAATACTTCCATTATTACGCGGAACGCGAATTCACTTACAACGGCATCCGCCAGTCCAACCGCAATCCGCTGCTGTACGGCTACGCCGGGGCCGACGGTTTGAAGACGGGCCACACCGAGGAGGCCGGTCACGGCCTGACCGGCACGGCGACGCAGGGAGAGCGGCGGCTGATCGTCGTCATCAACGGGCTCGAGGGCAAAAAGGCCCGTGCGTCCGAGTCGGCCAGGCTACTCGATTGGGGATTCCGCGAGTTCGACAACTATGCGCTGTTCAAGACCGGCGATACGGTGGAAATCGCGCCGGTGTGGCTGGGTACGCTGCCGACGGTTGAGATGAAGATCAACCGCGACATCCACATCACCATGACGCGCAAGGCCCGACGAAAAATGAAGGTGACGGTGCATTACCAGTCACCCATTCCGGCGCCGATCACGGCCGGCCAGCAGATCGGTACGTTGACCGTCGAGGCACCTGGTTTCGAGACCATCGAGGCGCCGCTGACGGCGGCCAGCGATATCGGCCAGCTTGGCATGTTCGGCAGGCTCGGTGCGGCGGTGGAATTCCTGCTGTGGGGCGAGAGCGGTTGAGGCGCCGCTGACATGAGCGGCCAGGGGCCCGGCAGGTTCATTACCTTCGAAGGGGGGGAAGGCGGCGGCAAATCGACCCAGGCGAAGATGCTGGCGGACGCGCTGCGGCATGTCGGGCACACGGTCGTTATCACCCGAGAGCCCGGCGGTGCACCGGCGGCGGAGGAAATTCGCGAACTGCTGGTCTCCGGCGCGGTCGAGCGTTGGTCGCCGATGGCCGAAGCGCTGTTGAACTACGCGGCCCGGGAAATGCACGTCAGGGAGACTGTCCGCCCGGCGCTTGAACGCGGCGACTGGGTGATTTCCGACCGGTTTTCCGATTCCACCATGGCCTACCAGGGTTACGGCGGCGGTGTCGACCCGGCCAGGATCAAGGTCATTCACGACGCCGCGCTCGGCGACTTCAAGCCGGACCTGACCCTGATCCTCGACCTCGAGACGGCGGAGGGCCTCGCTCGTGCGGGCAAGCGGCTGGCCGAGGCGAGCAGCACCGAGGACCGCTTTGAGCGCATGGAACGCGATTTTCACGAACGGCTCCGGCACGGCTTTCTTGAAATCGCGAAAGCGGAACCGCTACGCTGCCGGGTGATCGATGCGTCGGGCGATATCGATATGGTCGCCGACGATATCCGCAAGGCCGTTTTGGAAGTGCTCGGAGTATCGCTGCCATGAACGCGGAAGCCGCTGAAGTACTGGATAACGACGATCTGGGCCCGCGTCACACCGCCGACCTGATCGGCCACGACGGCGCCGAGAAAACGCTATTGAACGCCGCGTCGGGCGGGCGTCTGCCGCACGCATGGCTGTTCACGGGGCCCAAGGGTATCGGCAAGACGACGCTAGCGTTTCGCTTCGCGCGTTACCTGTTTACCCACGCGCCGGGTCAGGGGGGCGCGGCGGGTGGATTGTTCGCCGCCGACGACATTCCGGCCCATGTGCCGGAAAGCCTTTACGTCGATCCGGAGCGCCCGGTGTTTCACCGCGTCGCGTCCGGCGGGCACGGCGACCTGATGACGGTCGAGCGGCGCTTGAACGACCGCGGGAAGCTCTCGACCCAGATCCGGATCGAGGATGTGCGCCAGGCCATCGATTTCGCGCACATGACGTCAAGCGAGGGC
Source organism: Rhodospirillales bacterium (assembly GCA_965229805.1). Lineage (GTDB taxonomy): Bacteria > Pseudomonadota > Alphaproteobacteria > Rhodospirillales > Casp-alpha2 > UBA4479. Next base: position 1,818,101 of record CBDDJO010000001.1, read on the forward strand.
GGTTACAAGGTGATCATCGTCGACGGTGCGGAGTTGATGAACCGCTCGTCCGAGAACGCGTTCCTGAAGATGTTGGAAGAACCCCCTGCACACTGCGTCATAATCCTGGTCAGCCACAACCCGGGCCGGCTGCTGCCGACGACCCGGTCGCGCTGCCGCACGCTGGCGATGAAGCCGCTGACGGCGGAGCAGGTCACCAGCCTGATGACGCGCCACATGCCCGGGGTGGCGGCGGACGAAGCGGCGGAACTGGCGCGGCTGTCCGAAGGAAGCATCGGCCGCGCGATGTCGCTGGCCGCGGGGGGCGGGCTCGAAATTTACCGAGATGTGGTTAATATTTTTGCCTCGCTGCCGGATCTGGACGGGGCCGCGGTGCAGGCGCTGGCGGCGAAACTTTCCAAAGCCGGTGCCGACGACGCCTATTATTCCGGCGTCGAACTGTTCCGCTGGTGGCTTTCACGCGTCGTGCTGGCGGCGTCGCGCGGTGCCGAGGCGGATGCCAGCCTGAGCCCGGAAGAGCAGGGGATCGCGGCACGTGCGGCGGCGACAGCGATTCTGCCGGTCTGGCTGGCTCGGCTCGATCAGGCGGAAAGCCTGATCCGCAGCGCCGATCCGCTCAACCTTGACCGCAAACAGGTGATCCTGTCGCTGTTCCTGTCGCTGGCTTGACGGTTGTTTCAAGACAACCCCGTCGCCCTGAACTCGATTCAGGGCCCATGATATTTCGTTTGATCCAAGACCGTGCCGTTCATGGGTCCCAAATCAAGCCCCGGATTTAATCCGGGGCAAGTTTGGGACGGCGATTTCGTGTTACTTTGAGCGCGCCGTCGCGTCCGGGATGACGAAATTAGCGGAAGCTTGACCCACCGCTGCCCGCGCCGTACCTAGGGGCGCACGAAATCACCGGGAAATCAGATGTCCGACAAGCCGACCTATTACGTCACGACGCCGATCTACTACGTCAACGATGCGCCGCACATCGGCCATGCGTACACGACGCTGGCGTGCGACGTGCTGGCGCGCTTCAAGCGTCTGGATGGCTTCGACGTCCGGTTCCTGACCGGCACCGACGAGCACGGCCAGAAGGTCGAGAAATCGGCGCAGGCGGCGGGGATGGCCCCGCAGGCTTTCACGGACAAGGTCTCGCAGAATTTCCGCGATCTGGCGGATTTCATGAACTTCAGCCACGACGATTTCATCCGCACCACGGAAGATCGCCACGTCACCGCCTGTCAGGCGATTTGGCAGAGGCTAGAGGCGGCGGGGGACATCTATCTCGACAACTACGGCGGTTGGTATGCGGTCCGCGACGAGGCGTTCTACGGCGAGGACGAACTGACCAAGACGGCGGACGGTAAGCGCATCGCGCCCTCGGGCGCCGAGGTGGAATGGGTCGAGGAGCCGAGCTATTTCTTCAAGCTCTCCGAATGGGGCGACCGGCTGCTGAAATTCTATGACGCCAACCCGGATTTCATCTTGCCGGAAAGCCGCAGGAACGAGGTCGTGAGCTTCGTGAAGGGCGGCCTCAACGATCTTTCGATCTCGCGCACGACGTTCAACTGGGGCGTCAAGGTGCCGGGCGACGACGCGCACATCATGTATGTGTGGCTGGACGCGCTGACCAACTACATCACCGCCGTCGGCTATCCGGACACCGACAGCGAGAGCTATGCCAGATACTGGCCCGCCGACCTGCACATGGTCGGCAAGGACATCCTGCGTTTTCACGCCGTCTACTGGCCGGCGTTCCTGATGGCGGCCGGGCTCGAGCCGCCCAAGCGCGTGTTCGCGCACGGCTGGTGGACCAACGAGGGTCAGAAGATCTCGAAGTCGCTGGGCAATGTCATCGATCCGATGGAGCTTTCCGAAAAGTACGGCCTCGATCAGGTGCGCTATTTCCTGCTGCGCGAGGTGCCGTTCGGCAACGACGGCGATTTCTCGCACCAGGCCATGGTCAACCGTATGAACGGCGAACTGGCCAACGATTTCGGCAACCTGGCGCAGCGTGTGCTGTCGATGATCGCCAAGAATTGTGATGGCAAGCTGCCGCGGCCGGGTGAACTCACGGACGACGATAAGAGCTTGCTGCACAACAGCAGCGTACTAGTCGAAGCTGTCAGGTCCGAGATGGATATTCAAAGGTTTCACCAGGCGCTCAGCGATATTTGGGTCATTATTCGAAGTGCCAACGCCTATGTGGATCATCAGGCGCCTTGGAAACTAAAAAAAGAAGACCCGGAGCGGATGCGGACTGTCCTGTATGTGCTAGCGGAAGCTATCAGGAACATTGCGATCCTGTGCCAGCCGGTGATGCCGGACGCCATGGCGAAAATGCTGGATCAGCTGGGCGTGCCCGAGGATGCGCGCGGTTTTGACGCGCTGGGCGAGGGCGGGGTGCTGCCCCCAGGTGTCGAATTGCCCAAGCCGGCCGGGGTCTTCCCACGTTACGTCGAGGAAGAATAGTTAACACCTTGTCATCCCCGCGTGCGCGTAGCGGACCAAAGGTCAAAGCGGGGCTTCAGCCATTCCATAGTGTATTTGGGTTTTCCCGCAAGCACGGAAATGACGGAATTTTTTGGCGGGCGCTCTCAGTGCCTCAGCGCCTCTGTGGTTCATTTAAACCCTGAAATGTTGACTCTCAGGGGCTGATCGACAACATGTCGCCTCAAGGAGACCCCATGAGCCAAGCCAAGGAACCGCCGGTTTTCGATACGCCGTTGATCGACAGCCACTGCCATCTGGATTTTCCGGATTTCGGTGACGAGCTCGACGACGTGGTGGCGCGTGCCGGGCGTGCCGGGATCACGCACATGGTGACGATCTCGACGCATCTGAGCCGTTTCGAGGGCGTGCGCGCGGTGGCCGAACGTTTTCCGAACGTGTTTTGCTCGGTCGGCATCCATCCGCATGAGGCTGGCACAGAGGCTGAGGTCAGCGCCGACGAGCTGCTCGAACTCGCACAGCACCCGAAAGTGGTCGGCATCGGCGAGACCGGGCTTGATTTCTATTACGAGCACAGCCCCCGCGACGTGCAGGAACGCCAGTTCCGCACCCATATCGAGGCGGCGCGCCGCACCGGCCTGCCGCTGATCGTGCATACCCGCGACGCCGACACCGACACCATTCGGATCATGGAGGAGGAGCACGGGAAGGGCGCGTTTCCGGGTCTGATCCACTGTTTCTCGGCGAGCCGGGAACTGGCCGAACGGATGGTCGCGATCGGGCTCTATATCTCGTTTTCCGGTATCGTCACCTTCAAGAAGGCGGACGAACTGCGCGAAGTGGCGAAAATCCTGCCCGAGGACCGGATTCTCGTCGAAACCGACAGCCCCTATCTGGCGCCGGTGCCGAGGCGCGGCAAGCGCAACGAGCCCGCGTTCACGGCCTTCACGGCGGCCAAAATCGCCGAGGAACGGGGCGTGACGCCTGCCGAGATCGCGCGGGTCACGACCGCAAATTTCAAGCGTCTGTTCGCCAAGGCCGGCGCCGCCATCGACGCGGACGCCGCATGAACGCCGAAAACGGCGTGAAAATCACGTTCCTGGGCACGGGATCGTCGAGCGGCGTGCCCGGTATCGGTATCGGCTGGGGCCGCTGCGATCCGCAGAATCCGAAGAATACCCGCCTCAGGCAGTCGATCCTTGTGGAAACCGGCGGCAAGCGGTTCCTGGTGGATACATCGCCGGACCTGCGCCAGCAGTTGCTGCGCGCCGATACCGAGGAACTGGACGCGGTGCTGTTCACGCACGCGCATGCGGATCACATGAACGGGATCGACGATCTGCGCGGCGTCAACAAGGCCATCAAGCGACCGCTGCCGGTATTCGCGAACCGCGCCACGCACGACCATATCCGGCAGTGCTTCGGCTATACGCTGAAACCGCTGCCGGACGATTTTAATGGGGTTTATATCCGTCCCGTGCTCGACATGACCGAATTCGTGCCGGGCGACGATCTCGACGTGCTCGGGATCAGCGTCGGGTCGTTCCTGCAGGATCACGGGTTTTCAGAGACGGTCGGTTTCAGGTTCGGCGCCGTGGTCTATTCGACGGACGTGAAGACGCTGACGGACGACGTGCTGGACGATCTCAGGGATGCGAATTTGGACGTCTGGATCATCGGCGTCTTTCGATGGGAGACGCACTGGACGCATGCACATGTCGATCTGGCGCTGGAGTGGATCGATCGGGTGAAACCGAAAAGGGCGATCCTCACGCACATGTCGCCGGACATCGATTACGACGAACTGAAGGCGTATTTGCCGAATCACGTCCGGCCGGCATTCGACGGCATGACGGTGGAGATTGCATCCGGCGGGGGTGAGGTTTCCATTTCCGAATGACGCGCACTCCAGGGCGCGGTTTTATTTTTCTCTAATCTATATGACATTGTGTATAAAGTACTTAAATGCCTGTTTTTAATGAATTATATAAAATTTTCCATAATATACATTATGCGACTTTTATGGTTACGTTGTTGCCCCTTGGTTCGCATCATTGTAAACAGACTCAAAGTCTGAAGCGCTGGACTCAAAGTTTGAAACTGGCCCCCTTCACTTCGGTATCCTTCGAAAATTTTTCTCCGGCGGAAGTGACCGGGCGCTGCAGGAACCCCCGGTCGACGAGACCAGTGCCGTGGCACCTTGACGTGCCCCGTGGGCGTCGAGATTTGGTTCTCGTGCGAGTTGGTTCGATGATCGGTTGCCGATCCGGCTAGATGCCGGAAGGCCTTACAGATATCTACTAGTAGTTCGGCGGCTGAGCTGTGGTAGTAGCTTCGAGTTCGATGCGCTTCGCGGTATGGTTTTGGTGCGTAAGTCTATTCAGAAGTCACGTCCGTTTGCTCCCGGACGTCGATCTCGTCTACGATTATCGGGTGCCTAATTGCAGGTGGCGGTAGAGTGCCATGATCGGTCGTTTTCTCCTCTTTGTGTTGGTCATGGGGTTTGCCGTTACCTACCCGGCTCTATCCTGTTGGGCTTTAAGCCCTGGCGGGAATGGCCCCGGTGGCGGTCCGGGTGATGGTGGCGACGGGGATGGCCACGACGACGGTGACTTTATCGGGGAATGGTACGTTATTGGTGAATACGTATTGGGGCGGGAAGCCTGCCCTTTTGGGGAAATCTGGATGCCGGGTGTCGACGGTCGTTATTTTCAGAAGTGGGATGAGAAAACGCGGTCGATGGTGGGCTTGGTCCCAATGCCAGACCCTGACGTTGACGAGGCGTCCAGATACGTCGTGAAGGATCCGGCAGCATGGATCACCCCTCGGGAAGATGAGGTTGAGAAGATACTTGCGGCGCATGAGGCGTGGATTTTGGATAAGGAGGCATCGGAGAGCGAGCGAGGCGTGCTTTGCAACGCGTACCTCGAAGGCTACGATCTGAGTTACCGCGATTTACAACGTGCCGACTTGCGTGGCGCCTGGCTGGCCGGGGTCGATTTGTCTGGGTCCGATTTGACTGGCGCCGATCTCCGGTATGCGCGGGGACTTGCTGCGTTGAAGTGGACCACACCGCCCAAGGGAATCGGAATCGTTCGCGAAGGCTTCATTCGTGCGGGTCTTCGTCAGAATGAACGAGAATTGACCTATTCCATTATGGTCAACCGCATCGCTCAGGCCCCTACTCCCGAGCGGGTTTTCAACACGGTCCTGTTCGATTGGACCAGTGGCTACGGCCGCTATCCCGGCCGCCCTCTTATTATCGTTGCCATCGTGTTTGTGGCGCTAATCCCCCTATATTTTGCTGCGGTGGCACTCCCCTCCTCGAGTTCGACGGGTATCTATAAGTTCTGGCCTCCAGGATCCGAGCGGATAAACGATCACAATGCGGAAAAGCCACCCGAGATACTTCGGCTATCAGGTCGTGGCTTCCTGGCGGCGATCGGCTGGGCCACGTGGTTCAGTTTGCTTTCCGCCTTTCACATAGGTTGGCGTGACCTGAACGTCGGAAGTTGGCTCGGACGCATCCAGTCCGCCGAATTCACGTTACGGCCGCTGGGCTGGCCCCGGGTTGTTTCCGGGTTTCAGTCGTTGCTCAGTGTCTACCTGATTGCCCTCGCCGCTCTAACCTATTTCGGGCGGCCGTTTCACTAGAGTTTTGAGCCACTCAAAGCCTGAACCTGTTCCGCAAACCAAGACCGATCAGAAACAGGAATACGAAGCTCAGTGACGCCTGCCCTAGTATCGCGAGATCGGCCCAAATGCCGGGGTCCTCACCGAACAAGGTGACAACCGCATCGTCGCGCATGGACCGGGATTGCGGTACGAAGGCAATTGCGTTTCCGACAGCGAGAGAGAATGCGTCTGCCCAACTTCCTTTTTCCGTGGCCGTACCATCAAGGCCAAAAAGTCCGTAGAACCCTGCTGTGAGTACTGTCAGGGTGACAAGCCCCGCCATCGGCCGCCAGATACTCTGTCCGTAATCGCTAAACGCGCTGAATGCCATGTCCAGCACCGAGGCGAACCAGCCCGTTTCGTGCCAGCGTTTTGCCCGGTTCTCGTCGGCCGCGAACCGTAAGGCGGCGGTATGATCACGGTTCTCTTCCGCGAACTGTTTTAAGCGACGGAATCTCGCCGCGTCGGCCGCCGCCGCATCGGATTCATGTACGTCACGGGATAGCACCGGCGGCCATGCAAACCGTGGGGCTTTGCGTTGGAGGGTCGACCTAAGTTCTGATAGGTCGACGTGATGCGCCGCCTTGATGCTTCGGAGATCCGGCGGCGCCGGGAGCGTCCCGCCCAGCGTGAACGGGCCTTCGAACACCCCGCTTCGAAACGAAATTTTCTTGAGGCAATCATTGGGGGAAGGTGGAAGGAGAAAATCGGCCGAGCCTCTTACTATGATTGACGAGAAGTCAAGAGATTGGCTTCTCATTTTGTTGGGCGCAAATAACAATCTCCCCATTATTACCGCCCTTTCGAAGTGCACGTTACCGTCGCCGAAGTTCGCAATCATGAAAGCCACAGTGCCATCTCCGAACCGCGAACACGTGAAATCCACGTCACCGTCGCCGAAGTGCGTGGCCGAGAAGGACACAGCGCCATTGCCGAAGTGCGTACTCCAAAAGGAAATTCTACCCTCGCCGAACTGCGCATGCCTGAAGTTCACCTCGCCACTGCCGAACTTCATACACGCGAAGTCCGCCTCGCCATCTCCGAATCGCGCATGGCTAAAGTCCACGGCGCTATCTCCGAAGTTCGCATTCATGAATGATACATTTCCGTTTTCGAAGTTCGCATCCATGAATGACACGTCACCGTCGCCAAACTGCGCATCCATGAAGGAAACGTTGCCATTTCCGAATTTAGCATCCATGAATACCACGTAGCCATTTCCGAAGTTCGCATCCGTGAATGACACGTCACCGTCGCCAAACTGCGCATTCATGAAGGATACGCCCTCGTCACCGAAGTTGTAGCCATGGAATGAGATGTCTTTACCGTCGACTCTATACGGTGAGAAATCGACATCGGAGAAGTCTATTCTGGCGCCGGGGTTCGCGGCGATCCATGCGTTCCAGGCGTCGCGACCCTCCTTCCAGAGCGCGACCGCGGCGTCACCTTCCAAAACCGGCCGTTCGTCCTTGTCTTCCATCACAACGATCCTTTCGCCTTGCTCTGTGCCAACGGCATATAATTCCGACTTGTTGGTGTGAGGTCCTTGTTATTCAACGGCGATGAAGGAGTTTTCTCCAGAACCACCGCCTAGCCCACTACCAGTATGTTTCGGTCTTCCCTTGGCTGGAAACGATCGCGAAGCAGATGCCTTTCAGGCTGTGTATTCCAGGGCATTTTCGAAGAATTCCAACGGTAGCAATGGCATCGTGGCCTTACTTCTCCTTTGGCCATCATACGAGGTTAAATAGGATCAGGAGTAATGCGGCGAATATCGCCCACAATGGGTGTTTCAGCGCCTTCAACGTCGTCTGCAGCCCGGCAAGTTCAAGTACCGCTGGGTCTGTTCCTTTTTTCTGATCCTCGGCATTAAGCACGTCGAAATCTTCTTCGTCATCTTCCCAATCCAAGTCCTCGGGAACATTGAATTGCAGCTTGTTTTGCAGGTGGAAGGAAAACTCCCCGATTTTTCCCAGTCGAGGCGGTTCTATGGCGCACCCTTCAGGAATCTCGACTTCCTGCTCGCTGCCCATGCAGAGTACCTTCACCTTGTTCGTCGATGCCGATGGAGACCAATCTGCGTAGAAGCCTCTGACATAGCACATGCAGAGACTCGCGCCGTTCACCTTGCCCGAGCGAACCAATTCACCCAGTTTGTCGAACCTCTCTTGCGATATGGACAGGTAGAATTCTACACAATCCGGTTCTATTTCCTCTCGAAAGTCGACTTCTGCGGTGAAACTGACACTCCCCCACGCGGCGAGTTCCTCGTCCTTATCAGAGGGCATGATCCGCAGTGTGAAGGTGTCTATGATCCGATCCGTGCCAAACATGGAATATTGCGTCTGGCTCGGAAACCTGTCCGGTCTGTAAGACGGACGTAGAGTTCCAACAATGTTTTCTGCGTCTTTTACTTCCGGGACCTTCGGCTCCTGGTTTTCAAAACCTTCTTCATTACCCTCCTTGTACTTCAGATTGGCATGAAACGATTCACGTTCGCTCTCGAGACTCATCCTGTAGGTGAGATCGTGAACGGAGAAATCGTGACTCCACGCCCATGGGATCTGATCTCGGCCGACGAGTTCGCCATCTTCTCCCAGTTCCTGGATGCACCACTTGTAGAGGCTGGAATGCTCTACCTCGGTGACCAATTTCAGACGCCGGTCGATATGGTAATCCATGAGCTTCCCTTCGTCGTTTTGAGATCTACCGGCTGGCCTCTAGCTACGTTTCGTTGGATTCCGCCTCAACACGATTCTGATCCGGCGCCCAGCTCGAAACATCGTGCTTTCGACAATATTCTTGCGCCGGATCTCATCCAGAACCGCAGTCAGAGGCTTCATCGAGACGTCGTATGCTCGTATTGCCATCTCTCCGATGTCGACACCGTAATACTTCCGGGCCAGCTTCCGAACGAAGGTCTCCCTTAGGTCTCGCCAGGCCTCGAAGAATTCGCGATCATTCCCAATGGCCATTGAGATCCTCCCATGTGTAGAAGGCTTGCTCCAAATACCTCAGGTGGCGTTTGTAAATCTTCTTCTCTGTAGGCCCCGTGAGGTCATATACGCTGACCTGAGACCCAACTTCCCTCCGGTTTAGTGGAGAGTCCTTGGTTTGATTTTTGGCCTCATGCGGCCTTCGCGTCCAGTGCTTGTTTCATAGCGAATTCGGCTGGCGGGATATTGCCCAAAGCCGAATGCGGTCGTTCGTGGTTGTAGTCTTTCCTCCATTTACTGATCTCGATCCGGGCGTCGGCCAATGACGCAAACAGCGTGTCATTGAGACATTCGTCGCGGAACCGTCCGTTGAAACTCTCGACGAAGGCGTTCTGTGTCGGCTTGCCTGGCGCAATATAGTGCCATTCGATACCTGTCCCCTGGCACCACTTGAGAACTGCCATTGAGGTCAGCTCGGTGCCGTTATCGGATACGATGGTCTGTGGTTTGGCGCGACGGGCCATGATGGCATCCAGTTCGCGAACGACACGAGTGCCGGAAAGTGAGGTGTCGGCAACCAGGCCAAGGCATTCGCGGGTGAAGTCATCGACCACGGCCAGCACCCGGAACCGTCTGCCGTCGGTGAAGGCATCGCTGACGAAGTCGAGGCTCCAGCGTTCGTTAGGGCGCGACGGCAGGATCATTGGCCTTCTGGAGCCGAGCGCCCGCTTGCGGCCGCCACGGCGCCGGACCTGCAGTCGCTCCTCGCGATACAGTCGGCGGAGCTTCTTTTGGTTCATCTCGATATCTTGACGCTGCAGCATGATATGGATGCGCCGATAGCCGAAACGCCGGCGTTCCGCCGCGACCTTTTTCATGGCTTCACGCAGGTCGCTGTCATCCGGGCGAATGCTCTTGTAGCGAACACTCGACCGATCGACCGCCAGGGTTTTGCACGCCCGACGCTGACTGATGCCTTGCCGATCGCAGGCATGAGCCACAGCACGCCGCTTGGCATCGGGCGTCACCATTTTTTTGACGCAACATCCTTCAGAATGGCGTTGTCGAGCATCTGCTCCGCCAACAGCTTCTTCAGCTTCGCGTTCTCGTCTTCCAAGGCCCGCAACCGGCGGGCATCGGAAACCTCCATGCCGCCGAACTTAGCCTTGTACTTGTAAAATGTTCCTTCCGAGATCCCGTGTTTGCGGCAAACATCAGCGGTCTTCATCCCCGCCTCCTGTTCCTTCAGCATCCCGATGATCTGTTCTTCCGTGAACCTACTGCGCTTCATCGTCCGTCTCCTTCGTTCGACGGACTCTACCAAAAAATGGAGGAGGATTAGGGTCTCAGGTCAAACCGCCGAACTCCATTAATTTCGACACCGCTGCAATCACCCCTAAGACAAAAAACATGGAAAACGCAGCAGCGTGAATTGAACACACTACCGGATGCTGATTGAAATCTGACCGAGCAGCTAGCCATGCAGTTGCGCAAGCTTTCGTAACCACACCTTCAGTCGACCGACCGAGTTGCCAACCTGATGAGTGCCCCTTGCGCTGTCAGCGCTGAGCCCTTCTTGCTTTCGGCAAATAACGATGTACATCCGACAGAACTCAACAAAACCCCGGATCTGCTCGCCTGGGTCAAACTCAAAGCGCGTTTCCAACACGCGTTCGTCGGAGAGAGTAAATCCAGCGAGGCGAGGTTGGACTCCCCTACTCTCTGCCGCGCGCCCTCGTGTGCTGCCGATAAAGTAGCCCAACGCGATAACGCATTGCTGAACTGAGTCCTCGTAGTTTCTTAGGCCTGCCAGTAAAGCTGGATCGGCGACACCAGCCCGCACGTCCTTATCGAAAACAGTCAAGACCCGGGTGGTATCGGCATCTGCCACATTTCGGTGCTCATCACATTTTGCTGTCTGGCCTCCCACGGATCCTGGAATGCCGGAAGCACCACAAACGTCGCACACGAGATTGCTGACGATGTTGGCAGCCGCGATCATGCCGCGTACACGGTCGTCTGCGATAGACACATGAATTGAAAGCTCGCCTTTGTGCGTCGTGATATCATTAATTCTCAGGTCTTCGCGCAGCTTCAGGCGGTTTTGCTTATTCAGAACGATCACGGCGGCCTCAATGACCGCCTGCCAGCCATCGCCTACCGTGAACCCATATGCCAGTGGCGTGGCGACGTCGCCGCAATGAATAGCGCGGAATTCCGAAGGAAATCGCTCAATGAGCCTCAGATGCCATGCCTTTACCGGAATTCCGACGAGGTCGGTACGATCATCAATAGAAGACATGCGGCACCCCGAGTACAGGGCCGACACCCCACCAGTGCAGCCCGGCGCAAACACGCAATTTTACTTCGAGCGGGACACCGGGGCCGCCTGCTTCGCCGATTGAGTAGATACTGTTCATCGTCCTGACCAAGTGTTTCTCTTTGTCGACAACCTGGACATCGGACGTAATGACCTCAGTGCCCAGCAGATGATAAGTGATCTGCTCACGAGAGGTGTCCGGATACGCACAAATTCGAAGGATCCAATATGGATCGACGAACCTTTTCGGAGAACCAGGTGAATCGATATGCCCAATGAGTTCGCGAGTTTGAGCGTCATCAATCAGGTCAAGTCTGAATAGGTGCCTATTTGCACGGATCAGGTCGCCGATCGGATTTTCGTCAATGCGACGAATGAACTCTTGAATGCCGTCGAGTGGAATCATCTTGTCCTCCATTCAGTAGGACAAGGATTCCGACCCCTCGGGCGAGAGTCGACCAGAGATGTTCTATTTATGTTCTAACTATGCTTTTGTATGACCGAAGTTGGCACGCTTGATCGACAAGGCGTTTCAGAGGGGTCAGATTCGCATCTGTGGAACTCCTAGAATTGACGATGGATCTGTGACCGCATCTGTCGCATCGGCCAACTAAGACAGCGGAGCTTTTCCTTTCCCACTTTGTCGTCCCATAGAAAATGGGCGGCACTTTTCTACATGAAACCGAGGCCTGAGACCGATCCTGTCACCAGGACGAGCGACACTCACATGACCACAAAGAGAATGGAGGGGCGTCGCCGATGCGACTGTATGTTCTAAGTGACCTGCACAACGAATTTGCGGAATTCGCACCGCCTCTATCGGTAGGTCAAATTGACATGGTGGTCCTAGCTGGTGACATCGATCTCGGGACTCGCGGCATCGAATGGGCCGCGAAGGAGTTCGAACGAACTCCAATTGTCTACGTTCCGGGGAACCATGAGTTCTACAGCCCGGATGGCCGATCTCATCAAGAGATCACTGATGAAATGCAGGATTTGGCAAACTGGTACGGGATTGAGTTCTTGAATCCCGGAATTGCCGAGTACAATGGGTGGAGATTCATTGGCGCCACGCTGTGGTCGGATTTTGATCTATATGGTGAAGACGAACGCGCGGTTTCGATGGATTGTGCAAGGCGGGGGCTCAATGATTTCCGGTTGATCTGGACCGAGCAGCACGACAGGACCAAGCGGCGGTTTCATCCCGCCGATGTTCGTGACCGGCATCTCAAAGAACGGGAGTATCTGTTCGCTGAGATTCAAAAAGGCGATCCAGCACGTACCGTCGTCGTGACTCACTTCGTTCCAACTGCTCATGCCATTGAGAAACGTTTCCAAGGAGATCTTCTCTCCCCTGCGTTCGTCACTGACTTGGACGATGAGATTACCAATTCCGGCGTCGCGGCGTGGGTATTCGGTCACAACCATTCTTGCTGGAATTTTCAGCTTGGAAGAACCCAGATGATCTCCAATCAACGCGGCTATCCGAACGAGTGCGTTAAGGGATTCGATCCAGGCCTTGTTATTGAGCTTTGAGTCATTCCCACAGAACCTTCAATAAAAACGCAGAAGGTATAGATGGAAACTTTTGAGTTCACGATGCGGTTTAGTTTGCCAAAGCAGACAGATAAGGCCGCTGAATTCTTGGACGCCCTCTATGAGGCAGGGTGCAGTGATGCACTGGTCGGGATTTCCGAGCCGGGGGTTGTTGTGCTGACCTTTTCACGTCAGGCAGTCGGTTTTCAGGCAGCGATTGATAGTGCGCGAGAGGATGTCGTGCGTGCGATCCCCGGGGCCGAACTGGTGGAGACAACAGGATAACTACTAAAGACCGCGTAACACTTCGGATCTCGTGCGTTAATTTTGGTTGCAATAAAGCCGGTCAAGATTAATGAATAAATGAATGCGACGTCGTTCAGCTTATAGGCCGTGGTGTAACGGTTAACGAGAAACTGAGTGGCTTGTACTAAGCTAAAATTCTACCGGCCCGAAAACCATGAAGTTTTCTATCCAGTGGGCAAGAACCAAGGGCCAGAGGCGACGTAGTCGTAAGTAGGCGATCATATAAAAAAGACCGCTAACAAACGTATAGATTAACCGTCCTGGCCCACTCCCCCAGTGTATCAAAGAGAAGATTGTTGCCGAAATCACCACAATCTGAATTGGAGACCTTCCGGCGCTCTCCAGCCACCTCATCGCGATCTTGCGGAAGACAAGCTCTTCGCTAATCGCGACGAGCAATAACCCAAGGGTTAAGTCTAGCCAATAGAACGTTGGATTCGAGAGGGTGTGAAACACGAACAGGCCTTGTAGTTCGGTAACCTGTACGAACGGCACTTCCAGAAAGTGATGAGCAAGGCGGCCCATAACGGGGAGAAAGAAAATGCACAGGACAGCTGCCAAGATACTCGACCGAGGAGTCAGCTGCTCCAGGGTCAATGAACGCGTCAAAGGCCAAGCGAAACACAAGCAGAGAACAAAGACCCGGGTTCCATAGTCGATACAGTAGACACCATTGGTTCCGCCCAGTGCGATGAAGCCGAAATCGTTCAGAAAGAACGGAGTGGCAAGCACCCAGAACGCAAGAGCCCGAGGCGTTCCGTCAGTCATAATGCCGTCGCTCTTGATCAAATCAGACATATGATATCCGCCATTGTGCTGCGACAATCCAGAAACGGCTGCTGTCGTACTAGCCTCACATCCAAATCGTGGAGAGTTCTCAGCCCGGACATTCAGTATACGCCCTGCCGAGACGTCTACTGCACTGAATGTAGGCTCGCCCTAAATTTGAGAGAACACAAAGGCATAATCGGCTAAACTTCGGTGCTTGGCGAGGTTTAGGCATGTCTCAGCGAAACGTGCTGGATTGGCTTGTATCACCAGATACTCGAGAAGAACTCTGGCCGATGGCGCGTACATACTGGTGTACGTTTTCGAAATGTCGACGTATCGGTTACATGCGCCGCCAGAAGTATGGCGTCTGGTACGCGCAGCTTGCGATACAAGGCGGTCGCGAAGTCAGAGGCCGGATTGGAAACGCGGACGACAATGAGATTGCAGACGGCGTCCTTATCCTATCCTTCCCCCAGGCGCTGGAGCGTGCTGAAAGTTGGTGTTTGGAAGCGGTCTCCACCCTGTCGAAACGGGACGTCGAATCACAAACGCCGGAATTTCCAGATCTTCCTGCTGCCCCGCCATATCTGATTGGGCACGCGCTGAAAGCATATCTCGAATGGTATCGCGATAATCGCGCGGACTATCGGAAGACTTACAACACAGCTCGCGCATCACTGTTCCCAGCCTTTTGGTCGAAACCCTTCCATAACCTTACAAACGTCGATATGCGCCGATGGATGTTTCAGCAGTCGAATAGCCCAGTGATGTTGCGTGCCGACATAAACGGGCATCGCTCCTTCCTGCCGAAAAGTGACTCAGATAAGGACTTCATTCGCAGGCGCCGAACAACGATCAATCGCAAGCTTCATATCCTGCGCGCCGCACTTAATCATGGGCTTGAACTTGGGATGATCGATACTGATGCAGCCTGGAAATCTGTGCGGACGTATCGTCGCACTGCGCGCACCAACAATCACTTCCTCGAAAAAGACCAGCTTGCGAAGTTACTCCGCCACTGCGATCCCGGCCTTGCACGACTGGTTTCCGTGGCAGTGACGACGGGGTGTCGAATTGGCGAACTGACAAATCTGACCGTTGGTGATTTTGATCCCAAAGCGGCATCTCTTCGAGTTGCCGGAGCAAGTGGTAAAGGCACCAGAACGGTACATCTCGCTTCGGATACCCTCGCCCTTTTTAACGAAATCACAGAATGTCGAGATCCTGCAGCGCCGATGCTTTTGCGTAAGGATGGTACTGCATGGCGCAGCAACAGCCATCACAGGCCATTCAAGGCTGCCTGTGCGAGGGCAAACTTACCCCCGGACTTTAGGTTTCAAGACCTCCGCAACACATTTGCTGCTCATGCGATCATGGCGAGAGTGCCTATCGAAGCAGTGGCAGCACAGTTGGGGCACTCGGATACGCGAATGGTTCAGAAGGCCTATGGCCGACTCGGCAGCCAGGACGTTGCCAAGGAGGTCGAGGCGCGGATGCCTCGATTATTGACCTAAGTCGCCTCTTACTGCTGGGCGGCGGGCCTTAAGGGAGGGAAAAATGGTTTTGAGCTATTCCATCGACAGAGTGAAAACGCCTCAGGCCCGAGAGAAGCTGCGAGACCGAAAGCGCATCATCTGGTGTCGGTTTCAACGCGGTCGAAGTATCGGGTATCTCCGACGACAGTATGCTGGCGTCTGGTTCGGACGCATTCGCCTCAAATATGGAAACTACAGACAGCATAGGATCGGAGTTGCCGACGATGATGAATCCGCCGACGGCAAAGACGTGCTGTCATTCGTGCAGGCCCTAAAGGAGGCTGAAGAATGGTGTGAAGAAAATTCTGACGTTGCGATCGAAAAGGTTCTCGCCTGGGAAGACCGGATTGAGTTTCCTGAGCTTCCAGAAGCCCCGCCTTACTTCGTTGGGCATGCATTGAAAGCTTACCTTGAATGGTATCGGGATCACCGTCGTGGTTTTGCATCCGCATACTATTCTTCCAGAGCTTCCCTATTCGATTACTTCTGGAACATCCCTCTTGATGATCTGACTAGCACAGCAATCCGTCGCTGGATGTTCGAGCAGATTAGTTTACCCCCAAGATTGCGAAGCAGGCGTGACGACAAACAACAGTATGCGTCCCGGCAAGAAGATGACCCTGACTACCTTCGCCGTCGTAAGGCTTCGGTGAATCGCAGCCTCATCGTCCTTAGGGCAGCTCTCTTCCAAGCGCTTGAGCGCGGCATGATTGATAGCGATGCCGCCTGGATCAATGTCAGGTGCTATCGCGGCGTCAGTCGTGCTCAGGTGAATTACCTGGAGAAGGAGCAGATATCCGCACTCGTCAAAGAATGTCCACCCAGATTGGCACAGCTTGTTTCAGGAGCCGTGCTAACCGGCTGTCGGCTCGGAGAACTGCGCCGTATGAATGTGAGCGCTTTCGATCCCAATCTAAGATTGCTGCAGGTGGATGATCAAAAAACCAAACAAATCCGCAAAATCTATTTGGCCCAAGAAGCATTTGATTTTTTCGTCCAATTGACGGCCGACCGGCCATTAGATGCCGCCATGTTTCCAGATCGAAACGGGAGGCATTGGCGGAAAGGCACGCAGTGGCGCCCCTTTAAGCAGGCTTGCATTAAAGCGGGCCTCTCCGAGAGTTTCCGTTTCCACGAGCTACGCCATACTTACGCCAGTCATGCAGTGATGGCCGGTGTGCCGCTAAAGGTCGTGGCAACGCAGCTTGGACATATGGATACCCGTACTGTTGACCGATTCTACAGTCGACTCGGCAACGAGTACGTAGCAACAGTGATGAATGAGCGAATGCCAACGCTGTTGTCAAAAAAGACACCCCATCCTCAAGATTCATGATACCGTAAAAGTAGAATAATAGATGATGTTCTCCACTTTGCTGAGGAGACCTTGTAATGCGTACGTACTTTGTATCGGTTTGCTTGATTGGGTTGCTCCTGGCATTGCCAGCGGAGGCAGACGAGCGCCTAATCCAGTCGCCAGCACCGGCCACCAGCCAAATATCGCCTGGACAGTCGAAGCCTGAGACGGCGCAGCAATGTTGCAAGATATGCAAAAAAGGAAAGGCCTGTGGCGATAGCTGTATCCGCAGAGACTATACGTGTCGCAAGCCGCCGGGGTGCGCCTGTAACGGCTGAGGACTAAATGTCTCCAATCAATGGGAGGAACCTATGCGTCTCCTTCAGATTTTGACTATTGCCTGCATCGTAGTCGCGCCCTTGGACGTGATTGCAGATGCGATTGTATCGCCTTCAGAACGCGTCGTTAATCACGTAAACGTTCGCGCGGGCTCCGAGTATGGTAGCGAGAAGATCGGAACGCTGGAGAAAGGTGAGTCGCTTCCATACCTTCGCAGCGTACCACGTTGGTACGTCGTTCGGCTTCCTGACGGGCGCGAGGGCTACGTAAGCAAGAGCTGGACCACTGTTATCGGAGCGCCGACATCAGGTGCCGAGATGGCCATTCACCATCTGAATGTTGGAGGCGGAACCTGCACCCTGATCAAGTGTCCCGGCTCAGGTGCGCATCCGATGCTTGTCGACTGCGGCTCAAGAGGTGGCAGCAGAAACTCGAACGACCTGCAGCCGGATGAGGCTGCTGCTCGGATTTCTAAAATCCTCGGGGACGATCATCTCCCCGTAAACGTCGTATTGAGCCACGCGGACATCGATCACTACGGATGGGTTCCGGACGTCCTGAAGAATGTAAGTGTCGCGTCAGTGCGAATGGGCGGCGATCCTAATGACTATAAATGGAGTGGCTTTCCTGATTGGTTCGAAAAGCAAAAGGCGGAAGGTGTACCCGTGTACGACCAATCGAGCATGGGGCGCCACTGGCATAACGACGGCGAACAGCTTGGTGAGGCGCTTTCATGTGGTTTGGCGTCTACCTATGTTTTGACCGTTGGATCAGGGGGCTCAAAGAACGCCGAGAGCCTCGTATTGATGGTCGAGTACGGAGAGTTCGCGGTGATTTTTCCTGGCGATGCCGAATATTCGACGGAAGCACAGGCAATGAGAAATTTCCCGGGCGGCGTAAAAGCTTCCGTCCTCTCGTCCTCACATCACGGCACGAGTACGCACGGCAGCAATCACCCGGCGTGGGTCGATGCGGTTTCACCGCAAGTCGTTATCCATAGCTCGGGAAAACTGAACGGACATCCCAGGTGTAAAGCTACCGAGAGGTACAAGGACTATCTCGCTGATGTGCCGACTCACGATGTACGTTGTGGCGAGAATAACGACGACAATAACCTGAACCCCGTGCCTTCAAACAAGGCGGAGTACGTCACTTCAGTCAGTGGAGAAATCACAGTCACGACAAACGGCCAATCGCCACTGCGGGTGTCGTGCAGTCGCGATCCCCGGTGTGACGCGAGCATCCCGCACTAACTAACGCGCCTTCGCCAGCCGGTAGAGGATCGGCATCGCCACAATATCGTTGGCGGTGAAGTTGGCGAGCACGAATTTCTTCAGGGTCGGGCGGAAGATCAGGTGCGGCAGGATATCGATCAGCCGATCCCAGCGGCAGTGATTGATGAGACTGTAGTCCGACGCTTCCCCGTCGAGCGGCTGCAACGGTGTTGAGTTGTCCAGGTTGGCCTTTTTCGTCCACCAGCCAGCCGTGTATTCCCAGACCGCGAGCAGGATTTCGAGGCCCTTCGTCTCTTTGGCATCGATGTCCGCGGCGTAGAAGTAGTTGAACAGAAAGATGCCGTCGCGATCGCGATCAACCTCAGCGATGCGCTTGGCGTTCTTCCCTGCGAAGCAGTGGGTGTGCGCTGACGCGTCCCGCAGCATCTCCTTGATGGCACCGAACTCGGGGCTTCCGCGCACCGCCTGCGCCACGTCCGGATTGGCGCACTCGAGCAGCAGCACCACGTCGAACGCCGCGACGTGCACGTCGTAGCCGCTTTTCTCGATTACTGTGCGTCCCTCCGCTGAGCCTGGTGGAATGACGAACGCGTCGAATAGGTCGGCACGCTGAATCAGATCCGGATAAGTTTTTCGCAGGTCGTCGGCGGCGTTCCGAAGCGAGGCCAGAAGCGCCTTCTTGTGCATACTGTTGGGCTTCAGCGGATGCGGCCGCTCCACCTCGGCGGCGAGGTGAATATAACCGAACGTGTTTGGTGGCTGAATCATTCTCTGTGCGCGGATACTTTCGGCCAGATGCCCGTTGACGATGTTCATGCCATTGGGCCAGCTTTCCCGGTCGGTACTTGTCGTCATGATCGGTTGCTCCTCTCACCCGCGTTCAGAAGGCCTGCCAGATCAGCCAGACGAATGCCGTGATGGTCAGGATAACCGTCGGATAAAAGGTAAGTGCGAACCCGAAAGCGCGCGCTCCAGCGCCACCCACGTATCCTTTCGCGAAAAAAATGCGGCCAATGACGAACAGTAATACCGCCACCGGAAGTGCGGCCTGCGCGCCGAACGGCATGACGGCCGCCCAGAACAGATGTGCAATGACGGCGATGACCGTCTGCTCGAGTGTGTTCTGCAGCATGGCCTGCAGGACCTGCGCACGTTCCGTCCCGCTGGTAAGTCCACTGCCGTCGATGTCGACGGGCGTGAAGAAGCGATGCCGGGCCATGTTACCAATGGCGATGATCAGGCACACGAGTACCCCAGCGTCCCACGTCAACGCCCAGATGAGCGGCGACACGGCATCTGCAGGCGGCAGTAGGAATGCGGGACCAGTGACCGCAGCCCACCCAAGCGCGGCTATGCTAAGCGCAAACGCCGCCAGCATATTCCGCATGACCCGTCGCTGTTCCTCGTCGAGCGTCATGATGAACGGCCCTTGCCTTTACAGCATTCACCTTCGCGTAAGCTATTGTGCCGAGTCAATGTCGGCCCGGTCTCTACTTCCTGCTTATGAAACCCTCTCATTGCGTCCATGGTTGGTGACGTCAGATATGCGGGGACTTCCAGTCCGGTGGCCATCGTTCCATCCCGTAGGGTCGATAAAGAGTAACGGAGGTCGGCCAGCGATTCTCCTCTCCTTGACTCTTCATCTAAAATGAGAACAAAAATAGAACATTTAAAGGGATGAAGAGATGCCGAACGTGGAATCTGAGAGCTTGGCCGCCCTTCGCCAGGTTATCCGGAGTATGGAGCAAGGTTGCTCCGGTGACGCCGGGAAACCCGCTATATCCTTAGGGGAAGCGGTTATAGATGCTGCCCTGCCCTGGGGCGGATTGGCGCGCGCGGGGTTGCATGAAATCGGCGGCGACGGGACCGCAGGGGCCGGGTTCAATGTCGGGGTGTTGCGGCGCTCTACCGAAGAAGCGGGCCGTATTCTCTGGTGCCGCCATACGGTCATGGAGCGCGAAGTGGGCCTGCCATATGGCCCCGGTTTATCTCGGTTCGGGCTGGCCCCTGAGCAGTTGCTTTTCGTCCGCGCCCGCAAACCCGCCGACGTGCTGTGGGCGATGGAGGAAGGATTGCGGTCGGGTTGTCTTTCCGCTGTGGTCGGTGATGGTATTCAGCCCGATTTCACTGCGACGCGGCGGCTGCAATTGGCAGCGGAGGCATCCGGCATGCCCGCGTTTCTGTTGCCACCGTTCTCTAGCACATCGAAGGCCGTCCCCCTGTCCGCCGCGCTGACACGTTGGCGCGTCCATGCCCTGCCGAGCACCGATGATGGGGCGGCGATGTGCTGGCAGATCAAACTCGTACGCTGCCGGGGTGGCGCGCCCAAGGATTGGATCGTTGAATGGGATGAACAGACGCTTTGTTTCCGTCTGGCTGAAGCATTGGCCGACCGACAGACGGCGGCGGGCTGACCGCGAACGGGCATCGAAGCCGCTGGCGCTGGTCGCCCCGGTTTCGGGAGGCGTTCGCATTACCGCCGTCGACGGACTGGCCGCATCCGAGGGTATCGTGCCGGGCATGGCGTTGGCCGATGCGCGGGCGTTGCTGCCGAGCCTTGCGGTTGCCGATGCGGATCCGGACGGCGATGCCAGAGCCTTGGCAGGCCTGGTCGACTGGTGCGGGCGTTATACGCCGTTTACGTCGAGCGACGGCCCGGACGGTATGATTCTGGATATCACGGGGTGTGCGCACCTATTCGGCGGCGAGGACAGACTTCTTGAAGATCTGTGTTCCCGATTGCACCGCATGGACTTGACCACTGGCATTGCTGTCGCAGATACGCCGGGGGCGGCCTGGGCTTGGGCGCGGTATGGCAAGGGTATGGTCTTGGCAACGGACAAGGCGCGGGAATGGTGTGCGCCGTTGCCGGTGGCGGCGTTGCGCCTGCCTGCGAAGACCGTTGAGCAGTTGCAGGAACTGGGCCTTCGCCGTATCGGCGATCTGTATCCTTTACCGCGTGGGCCACTCGCCAAGCGCTGCGGTATACAGGTTCTGGAACGTTTGGATCGGATGCTTGGCAATGTGACGGAACCGATCTCGCCAGTGCGTCCGGCGCCTGAATGGCGCAGCCGCATGGCCTTTCCGGAACCGATAGGCCGGGCTGAAGACATTGCGGAAGCGACACGGCGCCTGCTGGATCAGCTTTGCACTCTCCTTGAAAGCAAAGGCCGGGGCGTGCGGCGGCTGGAACTGGCGCTTTATCGGGTCGACTGTACGACGCAACGGCTCGCCATCGGCACGGGGCGCGCCAATCGGGATTCCCGGCATCTGTTCCGCCTGTTTGCCGAAAAGTTGGATCAGGCGGACGCGGGCTTCGGCATTGAGGCGATGAGTTTGGAAGCCACGGCAACCAATCCATTAACCGCGGATCAACTTGCCCTCGCCGGACAACGGAACAAGGGCGACGATGACCTGGCTCCGTTGATCGACCGGCTGAGAAATCGTCTGGGTGATAACGGCATTTATCGCATCGCGCCGGTCGCGAGCCATATTCCCGAGCGTGCGGTCACCATTCGCCCAGCGACGAACGATTTGAATTGTGACGGTTGGATCGCCGATCAGGTGCGCCCGATCCGTCTCCTCGCCTGCCCGGAACCGATCGAGGCGACTGCGCCGGTCCCGAACGATCCACCGGTCCATTTCACGTGGCGACGGCGTGGGCACCGTGTAATGCGGGCTGATGGACCGGAACGGATCGCCCCCGAGTGGTGGCGTCGCGACGGCCCCAGGCGCTTCCGGGATTACTACCGGCTGGAAGACCAGGACGGTCGGCGCTTCTGGGTTTTCCGTGATGGGGCCTGCGAGACCGATACGTCCGCGCGCTGGTACATACATGGGCTTTTCGCATGAGATATGCGGAGCTCCAGGTCACCAGTAATTTTTCGTTCCTGCGCGGCGCATCGCACCCGGAAGAGCTGGTCGAAACCGCCAAGGCGTTGAGTCACAACGCGATTGCTGTGACTGATCGTAACACGTTGGCTGGTGTCGTTCGGTTCCATGCCGCGGCTAAGGAAGTCGGTTTGAAACTTCTTGTCGGCGCGCGTCTGGATTTTGTCGATGCCCCAAGCGTGCTGTGTTTCCCCAAGGACCATGAAGCCTATGGTCGTCTGTCGCATATGCTAACGCTGGGCAAGCGGCGGACGGGAAAGGGGCAATGCCTCCTCTATCTCCAAGACTTGATCGACTACGCGTATGGGCAAGTCGTCATCGCGTTGTCGCCGGATCGACCGTGCGCTGAGTTCAAAGATCATCTGCTGCGTCTTCAGTCCCGGCTAAGCGGCCAGGTATATCTCGCCGCACAGCATCTATATCGGAGCAACGACCGGGCGCGGATTAAAATACTGGGCCGCATGGCCGACGGTCTCGGCATGCCGCTCATCGTCACAAACGATGTATTGTATCACGCGCCCGAGCGGCGGCCTCTGCAGGATGTGATGACGTGCATACGCGAAGGCTGCACCATCCATCAGGCTGGGGGACGTTTGCTCGCTAACGCGGAACGGCATCTGAAGCCGCCTACCGAAATGACGAGGCTGTTCCGTGATCGCCCCGACGCCATCGTCAATATCGCCAACATCCTCGAGAGCGTTACCTTCTCGCTCGACGAACTGGATTATGAATATCCAAGTGAGCCAGTCCCGAACGGTTCCGCGGCGCAGGAGGAACTGGTGCGCCTGACGTGGATTGGTGCCACAAACCGCTACCCGGGCGGCATCCCCGAAAAGGTTCGGCGCACACTGGAGCACGAACTGAAACTGATCGGCGAACTGAACTACGCGCCGTATTTTCTGACCGTGGACGATATCGTCCGCTTCGCCCGCAGCCGTGACATTCTATGCCAAGGTCGCGGGTCGGCGGCGAACTCAGCCGTCTGTTATTGTCTTGGCATCACGTCCGTCGATCCGGGCGCGCTCGATCTGCTGTTCGAACGGTTCGTCTCTGCCGCCCGCAATGAGCCGCCGGATATCGATGTGGATTTCGAGCACGAACGGCGCGAAGAAGTCATCCAGTACATATATGGCAAATACGGCCGCGACCGGGCGGCACTCACCGCCGAAGTGATCCGCTACCGCTCTCGAAGCGCTGTGCGCGACGTCGGTAAGGCGATGGGGCTGTCATTGGATACGGTCGATGTGCTGGCGCGTTCGACGCGATGGGGCCGCGACGGCCTCAACGAAGACCGTATCCGTGAAACGGGCCTCGATCCCTCGGACCGAACATTGCGCCAAGTGCTCATTCTCAGCCAACAGCTTTCAGGCTTCCCGCGGCATCTGTCGCAGCACGTCGGCGGTTTCGTGATTTCGGAACAGCCGTTGCATGACATCGTCCCCATCGAGAATGCCCGTATGGCGGACCGAACCGTGATCGAATGGGATAAGGACGATCTGGACGCGCTTGGCATTCTCAAGATCGATGTGCTCGGCCTCGGCATGCTGACCTGTATCCGTAAAGCGTTCGACCTGATCGACCGGCATCACGGCAAATCCCTCGATCTCGCGACGGTGCCGCAGGACGATCCTGCCGTTTACGACATGCTGTGCAAAGCGGATAGCGTCGGTGTGTTCCAGGTTGAAAGCCGGGCGCAGATGACCATGCTGCCGCGCCTCAAGCCCCGGACATTTTATGATCTGGTGATCGAAGTCGCCATTGTCCGGCCTGGTCCGATTCAAGGCGACATGGTGCATCCGTATTTACGACGGCGGAACGGCGAGGAGAACGTCGCGTATCCATCCAAGGCATTGAAGGACGTGCTCGGCAAGACTTTGGGTGTGCCGCTGTTTCAGGAACAGGCCATGCGCATCGCCATTGTCGCCGCCGGTTTCACCCCCGGTGAAGCGGACCAACTGCGCCGCGCCATGGCGACGTTTCGCCGTACCGGCACAATACAGAATTTCCATGAGAAGATGATCCGGGGCATGGTCGCCAACGGCTACGACGAAGCGTTCGCCGAACGCTGCTTCAAGCAGATCGAAGGGTTTGGCGAATACGGTTTTCCGGAATCCCACGCGGCATCGTTCGCGTTGCTGGTTTATGTATCAGCATGGCTTAAACGGCATTACCCCGCGGCGTTCACCTGTGCATTGATGAATTCCCAACCGATGGGATTCTATGCACCTGCGCAATTGGTCCGTGATGCGCGCGAACACCGCGTCGAGGTCCTATCGGTCGACGTGAACCACAGTGAATGGGATTGCGTGCTGGAAGATAAGCCGGGCGGCCCATCGCTCCGGCTCGGCTTTCGACAAGCCAAGGGGATGCGTGAAGCCGATGTGGCACGGCTGCTGGCAGCGCGGGGCGACGGTTATGCGACGGTGCGGGAAGCCTGGCGTCGGGCGAGCCTTGATCGCCGCGCCCTTGAGAACATGGCCAAGGCGGATGCCTGGGGCTCCATCGGCCTGGACCGCCGTGCGGCGATTTGGCAGATCAGGGGGCTTGGAGACGCGCCGTTGCCGTTGTTCGCCTTCGCCGAAGAACATATACCACCGGCATCTAACGCACCGCCGCCCGAGGTGGGTCTTGAACCCGATGTGACCCTGCCAACCCTCGGACTCGGCGAACACGTGATGAGCGATTACCGGCATCTCCGAATGTCGCTTCGCAAACATCCCTGCGCGCTGGTCAGGGACAACCTTGACGCCGACGGGATCGTGACGAATGCGTCATTAATGAACATGAAGGACGGCGCGTGGGTCGCGGTTTCTGGCCTCGTGATCGCCCGCCAACGGCCCAGCACGGCAAGCGGTGTGATCTTCGCGACGCTGGAGGACGAGACCGGCGTCGCCAATGTCATCGTCTGGCCGACCGTGTTCGAACGTTACCGCAGGCCGCTTCTCGAAAGCCGTCTGCTTAGGGTCGCCGGTACACTTCAGAAGGAAGGCATCGTCATTCATGTGATCGCCCGGCATCTGCTGGACCTGACGGATCATTTGCGGGCATTGAACGAGTCGGCGGATATGTCAGCAACTGATTGCCTGACCTTGTCCGATCCCTCCCTCGCCATTCCGGATGGGCGGAATTTTCGCTAGGACAAAGCTGACTGAGTTTGCAGAAATATGATGTCATTATATCGAGCCGGGTCACCCAATGTGAAAGAATGGCTCTGATCCTGCCATAGGCAATTTAATCCATAGAGTTGACTGACGATCACAATGGAATTTTCTTATAGGTAGAATATGGATAAAGTGGATCGTTATTTTGTACGGCGTGGAATCAAGCGTATAGCAAACTGTGGCGCAGAAGTGCCGTTTCAAGTACTATAGTGGCAGAACTTTATAGCACGTTTAGGTGGAAATTTTGGCTCCGAGCAGGAAATGGCAATTAGGTTTGGCAATAGCCGTTGGAACCGTTTTTCCAGCAACGGCCCAAACCATTTCGGAAAATGGCAATGGTCAGCAATCGCCAGGATTTGTGGACTGCACTGATGTCTCAGTGGATTACAACGAAGACCCCACTCTCACGAAAGCTGAACAAATAGCGCGGATGGATGCTGCGCTGATGAGTTCTCTGAACCGGTTCGATGCATGCCAATCGGAGGATAACTCACAGGCTCAGGGCTCAGCGGGCGGTGGTGGGGCCGAGGGGAGTGCCTCAGGTGGAGGAGCTTCTGTGGCCTCCTCTGATATGAGCGGAACCGACGCCACGTCCGATCCTCAACAGAGTGACGGAGCCTCTTCCTCATGGGGGGCCGTCGCAAGTACTGGAAATGCCGTTCCAGTGGAAGATGTGCCAGCAGAGGATGCTGACAACCAAGTGGGCAGTATATCGAACGGAAAGGTTCCGGATGATATCCCACCTGCGGATAATGATGGCATTTTGGAATCGCAAATACGACAGGCTGCAATGAACGAGAAGGATCCTGCCGTACGTGAGAAACTGTGGAACGAATATCGAAAATATAAAGGTCTGCCGCAGAAAAACTGACAGACCGGGACAGAGAGGCGAAGACCATGTTGAAGCGGATTAGCACGTATGTGCTCTGTTTTGCGTATCTTTTATCTGGGTGCCAAACGACCGGTGGAACAGCTAACCTGAACGCTGAGTCAATCATCGGCCCACAACTCTCCTCAATATTCGACCCGAAGAGAGCCGCGCACATTGATCCTGAAAAGACCAAACTGGATGTGATTATCCCGGTATTCGACCCCGGCCTTTCAGAGGAAGCTAAGGATTACAATGAAGAAGGTGTATGGCCGGAATTGCGCCGTGCAGAAGCGAACCGGTTTGCTTACAAACTCAAACAGGCGATGGATGAGACCGGTGCTTTTGGAGCCGTTCGTGTGACGCCCGATGCAACCGCCACAGGCGATCTTTATGTCGTTGGCAAGATCGATGAATCGAACGGAGAGGATGTCGAGTTCACTATCGACGTTGTCGACATCTCTGGGAACCATTGGTTCACCCGCAGTTTCGATCACGAGGTCGATGTTGGGTTCCACAAAAACGTTCGCAACGAGGGCCAGGATCCCTATGAACCCGCTTTCGAAAAGGCGGCCAACCGCATAGCGATCGAGCTTGAGGACTACCAAGAAGCCCAGTTGAAGGACATCAAGCGGGTTACCGACTTGCGCTTTGGCGCGCATCTCTCCGAGGAGGCCTTCTCAGACTACATGACCGTAGATCAGGGTAGCGTTCACCTGGCCGCCTATCCGAGTGAGGATGATCCGATGCTCCGTCGGACCCAGGCGATCCGGGTTCGAGACCAATTGTTCGTGGACTCTTTGCAGGAACAATATCAGGGATTCAGCGACAAGATGGCTCCCAGTTATCTGATCTGGCAGAAGCAAAGCTTGCTGGAGCTTGAAGCCGAACGGGAAGCTGACCGCAAGGCTGCAGCGGAAGCCATTGGCGGAATCGCACTGATCACACTGGGTGTTCTTGCAGCAGCGGCGGGAGCGAGATCCGGTAATTATAACAATCAATCACTGGGTGTTACTGCTGGCGCAGCCGCAGCAGTTGGTGGTGGCATGCTTGTCGCAAAGAGCTTCGAAACCAGCGAACAGTCTAAGGTCCACCGTGATGCCCTGAACGAACTTGGAGAATCCATAGACGTCGATCTCGGGCCTCGCGTTGTCTCTTTCGAAGAGCGGACGGTTGAACTTACCGGCGACGCAAAAGAGCAGTTTCAGCAGTGGCGTGAGTTTCTGAAGAAGATATATGCCCAAGAAAGGACGCCGGAAAAGCAGCTGTAAGCCTCGGGGTGAGCGATGCTTCAGCAAAAACTTGAAGAAGCCAGCAGAACGGCTCAGCGTCGGCGGGTACAGGCCTTCATCGCCATACTTGGAGCGGCAGTGTTTGTCGGACTGTTTCTTGGCGGTGTAATTAGGCTCGATTTCTCTATTTTTGGCGATGATCCGAAGCCGAATAAGGTTGTCGCGCCCGCTAAGCCCCCAACTGATTCATCGGCTATCCAATCAGGGGGAGATGACCCTGTCCTGTCCTCACCCACTGAAGTGGAGTCAACAAACGGCGGCGCCAAGTCACTTGAGCCGACACCCGCTCCGCCACAACGTATCGGGCCGGAAGAAGCACCAGTTCCTACCGTAAACGTGGAAGAGCTCAGGGAACGTTTTAAGGCTGATCTAGGCAGATTTGAGGAAGAAATAGCTCCAATCATCGACACGCCGGAGTTCCGGGACTGGAACGCTGGAGGCTTCAACGAAATCCAATCCAATAAAGACGGTGCGATCTCAGCGTTCAGCTCTGCAAGTTACGAACCTGCGTTGAGGAAAATCGAAGCTGCTACGAACCAGGCAGAAGAACTCATCGCCCAGCGTAATTCAGAGTTCGAGGCGGCGCTCTCCGCTGCCAAGGATAGTCTGGATACGGACAATTTCGAACAAGGCACTATAGAGATCACCAAAGCCCTTCGACTAAAGCCGTCGTCTAAGGAAGCGGCGCGCCTTAAGTCTGAGATTGACCGTCTACCTGAGGTTTTAGCAGCGGTAGAGAGAGCTGCCGTTGCCAGGACTGAAAACAATCTCGAGTTGGAGCTTGAGCACCTTGCTGCTGTCATGTCGCTCGACCCTGATCGGCCTGGAATTACTGAACGCCATGCCGAGATCGGTCGTCAGATCAAAGAAGAGAAATTTGCAACTTTTATAGACCTCGGGCTCATTAGCGTTGAGAAACGAGATCTAAAGGGAGCGCAGGCAAACCTAAAGAAAGCACGATCCATCTTCCCGGATAAGTCAGAGTTAGATCTTTTGGCCAACCGGGCGGAAACTCTTCGGAAGGAATTGCACGCTGAGCAGTTGATTTCCCAGGCAGTCGCAGCATCGCAGAAGGATGATTGGATTTCAGCTGAGAAGTTGTTCAAAGAAGCTGGCAAGGTTCTTCCGAATAACAAAGACGCGACCGATGGAGCGCTGCTTGCCAGCACGATCAACGAGTACCGCATAGAACTGACTCAGCACCTGCAGTCTCCTCACCGCCTAGCATCCAGCAATGTCTCCGAAATCGTATCTAATCTGATAGCGAATGCCGGGGTGTATAGTGCATTCAGCCCGACACTGGCCAAACAAACTGCGGCGCTAAAGGAACTGCAGACCGCATACGCCTCACCTGTAGATATTACCGTTCTTTCTGATGGCGAGACCAAGGTGACAGTTCGTGGTGTCGGAATTGTTGGGAACATAAAAGTGAAGGTCATCCAACTCAAACCAGGAAAGTACAAGTTCGAAGGCGCTCGCCCTGGTTATCAATCGAAGATCGTGGAATTAGAGGTGCCGCCTGGCGCGGACAGTTTGTCAGTCAAGGTGGTCTGCGATGAGCGAATTTGAGCTTGGCATAAGAAAGGCTCGCGCGAAGCAGCGTAGAATCTACGTATTTGGAGTTGGGGCACTGGTTGCTGCTGGAGTCGTTCTAGCGGTTGCTTTTGCCTTTGTCGGCGGTACGCCGATCGAAGTATCGCCTGATGATGCCCAACCCACTGCAAAGATCAGCGTAGAAAATGGAGTTGCAGTTGTTGCCGGGGACGTCGTTTACAGCCTTTCGGACTCATTCCAAATCGCTGTCGCTGCAAGTGGCTTCCAGGAATTGGCCAGAACGATTGAGCCGCATGAGAAAGGCAAGCCTGTTGCGATTACACTTGCTGAACTTCCTGGAAATATCTTGGCTACAAGTACGCCGAATAGTGATTCTAACCGCTGGCTATTGAATGGAGAGCTGCAGTCAGTTGGCTCAAGCTTGGAAGCAGAGGTCCCCGCTGGAAAGCATCAAATTGCACTGGACAATCCTTATTTTGAGAAAGTCGAGAAACAATTAGAAGTTGGCCGTGGCGTAGCCATCAATCTGGAGATCCCGATCGAACCTGTAACTGGAAAGATTGAGATCGAAACTGAACCAACCGAGAGCAACGTCCAAATTAATGAGCGACCAAACGGAACGACGCCGCTCGAAGTTGAGGTAGAGGGCGGACGTTATACGATTACAGTGGAGAAAGACGGCTATACACCAATAGCAACGGAGATCGAGATTACGAACACAGAGCGTTCAGTGGCGCGGAAGTTTATTTTGAAACCACTTCAAGCCACTCTAAAGCTCGCAGTAAATCCTACCGATGGGGAGCTGTTGTTGGGTGGCCGCAAGATTTCACCTGGAAGCGCGATCTCGGTGGACGCCAATACCAAGCATACAGTCACGTACTTTAAGAGTGGATTCTTAGGTGCCAAAAGGGTCATTACGCTAACGCCTGGTGAGGAGAGAACCCTCTCCATCAAACTGGAACGAGAAGTTGGAGACGTGGAGATATGGTCTTCGCCCAAGGCAGAGGTGTTCGTTGACGGGAAGAAGGTCGGAACGTCTCCAGGAAAGTTTCCTCTACCTGCGGTCCCGTTGACTGTAGAACTTCGGCGGGATGGGTACCGATCCGTCACCAAGAAGATTCGGCCGTCTAGCCGAAAAGCCATTTCTATTCGTGAACAGCTTGTCCCAGAGCTGGCCGCCAGGCTCAAGGAATCGCCGGATGAATACACTAACTCAGCGGGCATTGAGCTAAAGCTTTTCAAGCCGACAAGCTTTGAAATGGGTGCGCCTAGACATCAGTTGGGTCAGCGCGCCAATGAGTTTCAGAAGACGGTGGGGCTCAAGAAGGCCTTTTACGCCGGTAAACACGAAGTCACGAACAGCCAGTACCGGCTATTTAAGAAGGACCATTCTGGTTCAGCGAACGAGCCCGTTTCATCAATTCGATGGATTGAAGCTGCGGCCTTTTGCAATTGGCTGAGTTCCAAAGAAGGTTTGTCTCCGTTCTATTTGTTCGGGGCTGGAGGAAGAGCCGTCTTCAATCCAACGGCAGATGGATACCGGCTCTTGAGCGAGGCGGAATGGGAGTGGCTCGCTAGAAAGGCCGGGAAGCGAGAGCAATCGATCTTCCCTTGGGGAGATAAGTCTGTCGTTCCGAAGAGCGCCGGTAACATTGCGGATGAGGCCGCAAATGGCCTGACCGACTACTACGTGCCAAACTACACGGACGGATACGCTGAAGCGGCGCCGGTGGGAAGCTTCCCGCCGGAACCTTCAGGTCTGTTTGATTTGACCGGAAATGTCTCGGAGTTCGTGCACGATTTCTATTCATTGCAGCCGCCGGAACCTGAAGAAACGTTTATTGATCCGTTGGGTCCCCGTTCAGGCGACACACATGTCGTCAAAGGTTCGAGCTGGCGCTCCGGGACGCGAACATTGTTACGAGCAGCGTACCGAGATGGACTATCGAATATGAGAGACGATGTTGGGTTCAGAATTGGGAGGTATTTATATGGCGCAGAGTAAAATCAAGAAGCGCATGCTGATTATCGCTGCCGCGGTGCTCCTAATGCTTGGGGGAGCCCTAACAATCGCATACGCGCAATCAGGCTCAAGCGCCTTTAACCTCAATTCGCCAGCCTCTTTCCCTGTGGACATTTGATCATGGGCCCAATGATAAAAAGCCTTGGGGCCCTGGTGGTTTCGATCATCGTCGTCCACTCGGTATATATCGGCTACATAAGGCCGGAGGCGACCCTTGCACTCGAAGCCGCCAGAGCAGCCGGGCAGTCTGCCCCGCGTGATTTGGTTGTGATCCTAAAAGACTACGAGCAAGAGATTTGCCTGATCCTGATGTTGTGGGGTGTGTTCCTGATCATCGGGAAGTGTTATGCGATTCTCAAACATCGGTATCTGTTTCACCTAGATCTGATTGAACATACCGCAGGTGAGAAGCTGGAACTCCCTTCAGCCTTAAAAACTTTGGAAGAGTTGCCAGAGGATATTCGATCGACGCCCCTGGTCCGAACGCTGATGTCTAGCCTGAGGCGATACCTGATCACAGAACATGTTCAAGACACTTCGGACGCCATCGAGTCTGGGATCGAAGCCCTGGCCGTAAAACAGGAAGCTGAGAACTCCATGATCCGATACCTCATATGGGCCATTCCATCTATTGGCTTCATTGGAACGGTTCGCGGTATCGGCCAGGCCCTCTCTCAGGCTGACCAGGCCTTGGCTGGTGACATCGCCGGTATGACAGATAGCCTAGGTGTTGCGTTTAATTCGACACTTGTCGCCTTGCTGATCAGCATCGCGCTCATGTTCCTGCTACATCAACTCCAGCGCCTTCAGGACGGCCTGATCGTTGATACTCAGGACTATTGCGAGTCGTTCCTCATAAACCGTGTCAGTGCCCCAGTTAGTCATGAGACGACACCGGAAGACTGAGCGTTTTAATCTGGCGTTTTTGGACATCATGTCCTGTGGGCTTGGTGCGATCATCCTCGTCTTCATGCTTGTGAAGCACAACGTCGACAACTCGGTATTGGAAACTGAACTGTTGACCGCTGACCTTGAGAGACTTCTCGCGCAGCAGGAAGAATTGAGGAGCGAAATCGAGACCACCGAAGATCGGAAGACTTCAATAGAGAAACAGATTGCAGCGGTTTCGAATGACATCGAACAAGTGCGGGCGAGCTTGGAAGAGCTGAAGCGGCAAGCCGCGCAGGAAAAGTCAAAGAAAGCTCAGCTTGAGGAGCAGATTAAAAAGATCGAAATTCCGAAAACACCCGACGTGGTCGAGATCCCAAAAGAAGGTGAGCAGGAGTACCTGATCGGCCTTCGTGTGGAGGGGGCAAGGATTGGCATCCTCGTGGACAGTAGCTCGTCCATGACAGATCAACGTCTGATCGAAATCATCAGGCGGAAGAATGGCAGTGACGCTTCGAAAAAAGCAGGACCAAAATGGCTTCGGACGAAAGACATCGTAAAATGGCTGCTCGCCAGGGTACCCCCGACCTCCCAGGTCGCGGTCGTAGCATTCAATAGCGCTGCTACAACACTTGGCTCTGGGACTTTAGTATCGGGCGGTGACACCAAAGGTATCAGTTCGATTGTCTCTCAATTGGAGCAGGTCGTGCCGAACGGCGCCACCAACCTTCAGGCCGGACTAGAAGGGATGGCCAAGTTAGGCGTTTCAAACATCTATCTGATTACTGACGGCCTGCCGACGTTAGGTGACTCCAGCTACAAGAGCCTCAACCCGTTCGCCAGTTGCTCTGCCCTGTGGGGCGCTTCGTCGACAATCTCAGGTGAATGCAGGTCCAGACTCTTCCGACATACAGTAACGAACGTCAGTTTAGGCGGCGCGATCGTGAACACTATTCTTCTCCCAATCGAAGGTGACCCAGAAGCGGCGAATCAGTTCTGGCTGTGGACGTCAGCAACCAAGGGACTGCTGATTAGCCCGGCAGCGGGGTGGCCATGAAGAAGAAAAACCGTGAGTTCGACATCTTTAGTCTCTCTTTTTTGGACGTCATATCGTGCGGGTTTGGCGCGGTCGTCCTGCTAGTTCTGATCTCCAACAACGCTCAAACGCCGATCAAGTCGATTGAAGATGAGGCTCGGGCTTTGTTGGAGAAGGTCCTAGGGGCCGAGGAAGAAAACGCTGCTCTTCGTGAGAAGCTGGCAGCAAACCAAGAGGCAATCACTTCAAAAACCGTCCTTTTGGATCGTCTTTCCAGTATGTCGAGTTCAACGGCAAAGAACCTTCAGTCAACGGCGGATGCACTGGAAAGCCTACAAGCCGACCTCTCTGGCTTGGCAACGGTTCAGAGCTCTTTGAAGCGGATGAAACGAGCTGCAGTTAGTAAGCCGCAAACGACAAAACGTGATGAAGAAGTTGGAGGAATTCCAGTCGATAGTGACTACGTGATTTTCATTGTCGATACATCTGGTTCAATGAAAGAGATTTGGAGCCGTGTCACGCGGGAGGTCGAGAACGTGATCCGCATCCATCCAAAGATCAAAGGCTTCCAGGTTCTGAACGACAATGGTGCTCATATGATCGCCGGGTATGAGGGCCGGTGGATTCCGGACACCCCCGGACGCCGGGAGAGCGCCATCAATTTCTTTAAAATTTGGACGAGCGCGTCAAACAGCAGCCCCGTGGAGGGGCTCGAGGTTGCCCTTAAGAAGTACGTGAACCCGAATACGAAAGTGTCGATTTACATATTCGGTGATGAGTACAGCGGGTCCTCATACGATCCCGTAATCAATGCACTGGTAAACTTGAATACCAATCGTGTCTCTGGCGGTCGAATGGCCCGGGTTCACGCAGTTGGCTTTATCTCCAACTATTCGACGGGACGCTTTGCAACGCTAATGCGCGAAGTAACTCGTCGGAACGATGGGACGTTTATTGCGCTGCCGAGATGACTGAGGGCGTGTAATGCATCATAATTAAATAGGGCATTTCTAATCAGCGAGGGGAACCAGCCCATCCTTACCTTTTGCAAGTCGGGATGGCATCGGCGAAAATCTCTCACTCGTGGATATACCTGCGGCGCCCGCAATCATACCAGAGTACTTGTCGATATCTCCTGCGCTTGCCATCACTGCAGCTAATATCCCCGCCATCGCTCCAGCAGCTTGTTCGTCTGGTGTGTCAATTTTTGCATCTTCAATAGCATCCGCAGCGGCATTCATGGGTTTGACATAAATCGAAACCAAGGGAGTCCAGGATGCCTGGGTTTCACCGGCGTAAACCGTTCCATTAATGCTAAATGCCGTCCCAGATACCTTAGAGCTACTTCCGGCGTTTGCTACGGATTTTTCGCGTATGTGCGTTAAAGCAACGGATTTGACCCACCAAATTGCTGCACCTTCAGGGGCGCCAGCACTTTCTGCTGCAGCTTGAACTTCTTTCCGGGTCGGCTCCCCGTTGATAGGAACGACAACACTAGCGACATCGCGGATTTCATACTCGTAAGAAACTTTTCCGGTCGAGTCAGCGCTAATGAAAGGAAACGATGCGTCGACGGTATAATTCTTATCGGTCGCGGTAGTGAAAAAGTACGCGCTCGCGACTGCTTTAACGGTGACAGTCTCTCCATTCTTGATAAGCGGGATATTAAGAAACTTATATTTGGTGTCGTTCGTGCTGAAGCCAATGCGCCCCGCCCACTGGTGTATCTCGGTCCCAGATGCAGCTACTCCTCTCGAAATATAATCCCTGTTCGAGAAATATTCCGGAATCTTTCTATTGGCATCACTGCGATTCTCAATTGTTACGCAGCCGAGGATTGAGAAGAGTATCCAGATACTAAACATCGTGCGAGCAAGTTTATTGGACATCCCATCTCCGCTACCGATAGATCAGCACAATCCCTCTGCGCCTCCAGTAAGAGTTCTGCACGTATAAGTTTATCAAAACTTATGGTCGCTTGTCATTTTTTCCGAAATTGTTTGCATTGCTTGGTACTTTGAACACCGATTCAGCACGGGCTGGTCGAATTGTTCTTCGGCAACAGCTGGGATGGGGGGCTGAACCAATATCTGTTTAAGGTACTCTGCGCCCGTCCCTTCTACTCATCTTTTATTCTTGCATGCTGGCGGTCTATCTAAAGCCTGCTAGGGCAGATGCGCATCATAAAGCGCGACTTGTGGAGCGACCGTCGGGATGAAGTGATGTCTCGACGGTCCGTTCTACAGTTCAGGGCGGCTGCCGGTTATTTGCATATCAGGCAAAGCATAGGTGGCGACGTTGGTGAGGAGATCGCTGCATTGCTCGTGCCCTTTGCGGTGCATGAGAAAAAACAGATGGCGATAAGAAAGCATATATGCAGTTTACATTGTACAATTATGTTGTAATATTACGTACACTTTAAACGTACAATCTAGTTGACACTCTCATAATGAGCTGTACAACATAACCTTGAAATCTTGGAGACTGATAATGGCCGGTCAAACGTGGCAGGCATCCGAAGCGCGTAATAATTTTCCGGAATTAATGAGGCTCGCACTGTCTGGAGATCCACAATTCGTAAGGCACAGAAACGGAGACGAAGTTGTAGTTATTTCGCGTAAGGATTTTGACGCACTGCGACCGACCATCAGAGATTTCTTTTTGGCTGGAGGTCCTTGTGATGATGACAACGAACTCGAAGATATTATCGCTCGTAACCGTGCGTCCGGGATTGATTTGTTCGGACGATCCGGTACCGAAAAGTGAATGACGCTTTTTATCATCGACACCGACGTCGTAAGTGAACTCAGAAAGCGTTCCCCCCACCCCCACCTGCTGGACTGGTTGAAACAAATAGAACCGCAGCAGGTCGGAATCCCTTTGTCTGTGATATTCGAGATTCAGAATGGGATCGAGGGACTTCGTACGAATGGTCGTGTAGAAAAAGCGGATGAAATTGACGCTTGGCTGGGGCGCCTATTGAAGCTTTACGGTGAGCACGTGATTGCACCCAACATCGATGTTGCGCGACTGCAGGCACGAATGTTCTCAACACCAAGGTTAAAGAATTTCCTTTGGCCATCACCTAACTCGACCAAGCCTAAGTTCGGTATCGATCTAATTGTCGCAGCGACCGCAATCGTGTTCGACGGTGCGGTCGTGACTTTTAACGTTAAGGACTACCAGGCCGTCCATAAGCATTTTCCCCTTCCGGGGTTGTTCAATCCGAAAGATGGCGAGTGGGTGATCTCAACATCTGATTAGAGAGAAACAAGTGTGCTCGCCTGCAACCTCAGTATTGACTGCTATTGGCGATATAACCAGACCGATGGTCGCGCCCAAAAAATCTTGATTTTTGATTTCCGCACAAAGTTGTGGTATAAGGCCGCTACTATGATGATTTTGGATTTCATTTTTGGCGTGTCGACGTCGCTCGATCTGGAGCGCCACATCATATCGTAAGCCTCACGTAATGGGTTTGGCGGCGTAGCCGCTCGCGTAACTGCAACCTGGGGCTTCCCAATGAAAATTAGAGTAGGACAGTCGCCAAAACCGGCGATGTACAAGCGTGTTCCCAATCGGGATCGAGACCCTCGCGGACACTTTCCGTCCACGAAGACGGGGACACTTTTTCCTTATTGGTGCGAATTGGATCGTGCCGCTCTCCTCATCGCCGAAGTGGACTCGACCGTCGCACATTTCGAACGCTGCGATGAATGTTTCGCCGTGATCAACGAGAACGGTGACCGGTTCGAGTTTGAGCCATTCCTCACTTTGGTGAAGGCCGATGGAAGACGGGGAATGCTGTTCTGCGGAAATGCTGCTCTCGCAGTCAACTTCGACCCTGCTGTTAAGCGCTCTGTCGATGCAATCCTCCGTAAGAGGCAATTTGATATCGAGAGCGTTACAAATAAATCGGTCACTGAGTCGCCAGCGCTCGACAATGCAAATCTCATCGACCGATATCGCCGTACCAGGCTGACGGCTGACATGCTCGATGAGATTTGGGAGGCATTCGGCAACCTGACTTCAATGCCCCTCTTTCTCCTCGAGCGGGCCTTGGGTGAAAGGCTCGCGGGAAGCTCAACGATCTGTACCGGCGTCGCTTCAGGACTTCTGCATTTTGATATCAATGAACCGCTAGAGGCGGATACTCCCTTTTCGTTAGTGAAGAAGGAGTTCGGCCATGCTTGACCTAGGCATCAACGAGAAACTTAGCATTAATGGCGTTGAGATGACCGTCGACCAAATCACGGGAACGGGCCATCTAATCTTGAAGGACCGCTTCCAACGACCTTTGGAATTTACTGAAGTTGCGCTTCTGGAAAAGATCCAGAATGGCGAAGCAGAGGTTTTGGGGCGCCTGCACTCTTCTTCTCGTTCGGGAGAAATCCGAACACCGGAACTTAGCGAGAAGCAGCAGGCTCGAGTAGATAGAGTTTGGCCGTTCGTCATGGCCTACGTTGAGCGCGGTCTGACGTCATATTCGAAAGAGACACTTGAGGAACTTAGAGATAGCGTGGAAGTTGACCTGCCTGATGGCGTTGACAAGCCCAGTATCTCGACGATCTATCGAGCGTTGAAGAAGTACGAACTGTCGTCACAGACTGGCGCAAGTGCCATTGCGCCAGATTTCCAAAAATGTGGGAACCGCACGCCTCGTCACCCATCATACGTTTACGAAGCGAGGGACGATGCCGTCCAGTACTCCTTGAGCCGTGAACGGCCGTCGCTCGTTCAGGCTCGCTCAGTGATGATCGGAAGTATGAAACGGAAAGTTGCAGCCGTTCCAGACGTCATTCCCTCATCCAAGATGGTTTCCAGACGTCTGGACCAAATGGACGCACGTGAGGTGAAGCGGCGACGCTACGGTAGCAAAGCTGCGAACCAAGAGTATGCAAGGGTCCATAGAAAGCCGCGTCCGACAATGCCTTTGGAAGACGTGAGGCTCGATCATACGCCTGTGCATACCTTTCTTGAGGAGAACATGTCGGGAAACGAGTACGCCGAGATTGCCACCATCGTCCCTGAACGGTGCACCTTCTCCATGGTTATCGACCGGTTTTCGAACGCGGTCCTTGGAATTCATCTCAGCTACGCGAAAGAGTCGTCGGCCACCGCACTTGAGGCCGTGCGCCATGCCGTCATGACCAAAGATGAATACATGGACTCGTTTAAAGATCATCCCGTCAAAGAACTCAGACCCAGAAATTGCTGGCCTATGTATGGTAAGCCGACGCGCTTATTCGCAGACAATGGATCGGCGCATAAGTCCAATGATTTCACTCAGTCGCTCCGCAGCGTTGGTATCTCTCCCGACCTAACTAAAGTAGCAAACCCGAAGTCGAACGGCGGCATTGAACGGATGTTCCGTACGCTTAACCAATTTGGTCTCGCTTCACTTCCTGGTGCGACATTCTCGAATTCGGTCGATCGTGGGGACTATGACTCAGCCAAGCGAGCCTGCTTCGGGATCGATATTCTAGAAGCACTCCTGGTTAAGCTCATCGTCGACGTCTATCACCAGAGAAAGCAGAAAGCTCTCGGTTACAAAACGCCACAGGAGAAGTGGACTGAAGGCGTAGAGGCTTTCCCGATCCCAATCATCCATTCACAGGACGATATCTTCAGATTGATGGGATATCGATACTTGGGTCAAGAAATTCACCGGACTGGCGTGAATGTTGAGGGCATGTGGTTTAACTCCGACGAACTAAACGCGCTCATGCGGGACGGGACCCGAGCAAAGAAGAAGAAGGTGGAAATTCGGCTAGACCCTCGGAACCTAACCTTCGCCTACGTTATCGATCAGGATACCGGTGAAAACCTGAAAGTTCCCAATGTCGAGGCCGAGATCATTCAGCGTGATGGCTTCACGTTGAACACTGTCCGGGCGATCAGGATGGCCCAACTAGCGGAGACACATGACGAAAAGGTTATTCGCTTTCATCAACTGGCGGATGCCGGTGACCTGTATCTGGCGGCATCAAAAGGATTTGGTCAACGACCCAAGAAGCCGCGCAAGAAGACGAATGATGCTCCGGTTCAACGCGACGTTACTCTTTTGCACGACCCGGATTGGGACGTCCGCGACGTCCAAGAGGCTCATGAGTTTGACGATATCGATGACACTGACGCGACAGTCGAAGCCGACGAAACTCACTATGAGGAGCTTCTCCAAGGCTTGAGCTCCCTCGTGAGCAACTAGGCGCCATTCCACACCAACTGGCCATAGGAGGTTACAATGGTTGATACCCCTACTCTCACTCGAAAAATCGACGATGTCCTAATCAGGACAACGTCGTATCTGGAGGCTCTCAATGAACTTGAGGGTCTCTATCAGTTCCGCTTGGCGGATTCCGACAACGGACGGGCGATCGCCGTGACCGGGCACAGTCGTACGGGTAAGACTAAATGGTCACGTAGTGTTATTGAGATGTTTGAAGACAAGGGGCGGCCAGAAATTCTCTACGTCCGGGTTCCGTCAAACCCATCGCTTAAAGCTGTGGCGACGGAAATCCTAAATGAAATGAATGATCCATTTGCCCATAAAACCCGGGTAAACACTTCGCAAATTACCGACCGAGTAGCGAACCTGTTCAAGGATAAGGGCTACGCGTTCATCGTTCTGGACGAAGCCCATCATATTGCTCCTATGGGGAAGAACCGAATCGTTTGGGAAGCTGCTGAGTGGTTGAAATCCCTGATGAACAAGGGCGTGTTTTTGGTTCTTGTCGGGCTGCCGTATGTGCAGGAGATCGTTACCGGAAATCCCCAACTTCAGAACAGACTGATCGGCCACGCTCAGATGAAAACCAGCGAGTTTGAGAGCAAACTTGGTCGTGACTTTCTTCGGAAACTGCTGACGGAGTATGACGCCATTCTTGTCGATCCCGAATATGGATTCCCTAAACCATCGAATTTGATCGATTTTGCAGATCGTTTGACGAGTGCGTCCTCGGGGTACCTTGGCAGATTAAGTACGCTCGTTCAGCGGGCGGTCTATTTCGCGGCCGCGAATCAAAAAGCGAAATGCGTCGAACTAAGCCATTTGGAGAAGGCGTATGATAGTGTGAACCTCGGACAAGGCTGGGGAACCACTAACCCTTTCCGTCCCCGGAAGCGAGCTACTTCCAAGGCAGCCTGACTCTGGAGCAATGCAACGAACGCACAGGACGAAATCATGCTGATATCCATCGGAATAATCTTACTACCCATCCACATAAACCGTTAGAGACCCAGTCGTGCAGGCTGGGCGAAAGGCCGAGCCATGACACGACAACTTGCCATTACCTGTGAGCGAATGAACGACGAGTCTTTGGACGGATTTCTCCGCCGTTCTCTACAAAAAAATTACGTGACTAAACTCGATTGGTTCGAAGAACTGTATTCCCCGCTGCCCGGAGGGCCTCTATCGTTTCTGGCGCGCGGTCGAGCCATTCATCAAATCGAGAACGCACTTGGGTGCGATAACGGAGCGCTCTTATCTTCCACTCCCCTGCCCCCGAACGCGTCAAAGTTTATCCAATTAGGAAAGGGGAGATTTTCGCCCGCTGATTTTCGTCGGAACAAGTTGGGAATCTGCCCCATTTGCATTGTCGAGCGTAATTTTCATCACATCGCCAACCTG
Source organism: Rhodospirillales bacterium (assembly GCA_965229805.1). Lineage (GTDB taxonomy): Bacteria > Pseudomonadota > Alphaproteobacteria > Rhodospirillales > Casp-alpha2 > UBA4479. Next base: position 1,858,836 of record CBDDJO010000001.1, read on the forward strand.
GTTGCGCATGTTCGTTGTTGTCCTGTTCACGGTTACATTCTGATTGAGGGATGCCGGAACTGCGGACACCCAATCTCTAAAAACCTTGATCTTACCCGGTGCTCGAAATGCGAGACGCCCGTGACGGAAGCGTGGTCGACATCGGACAGCGAGAAGAGTTTGAGACTATCGAAATCGATTGCATCTATCATTAAGGATGGCGTTGAGAATACCCCCTTGAAGTGGCTGAAGGCAGCTAGTGAGACAGACCTTCTCATTCTTGCACAGAAGATTGGCTATTATGCTGCAGAAGATACTGACCTTGCCTACGATCCGTCGGGACGAGTTGATCGCATCGCGATCGGGGTATCTGTATTGTCTAACGGGCGCCGAGGCGTTCGCGCCCTCTTGAAAGGACTTCAACCCCGAACCGGACGCCATCTATCGCATCTCCGCCATCGGAACTTGGCGTTGTTCGGTCAGGATATTTTAATTGAACGGTCCCGGGGAAACGCGGCCGATGCCGTCGCCACGGTTTACGAACGTTACGTTGTGGAGAAGCGGATTGAGGGGGTGCCCTATGCGATCCCTAAAGAGCAGCTGGAACTCAGGTAGTTGTCTCATAACCGTCCCTGCTGAACTCGAACGTCGATGACTATGCTGGAAACGGGTTCGAAATCGCATTCGTAGACCATATTTGACCATGCGCCGAAACCATTTTGAAAACGAATTTTGTCACCGATAAAAGTAACAATCCCTTTGTCGCGGTTTTTCCACCTAAGATGCGAGAACTTGGGCTCAAGCATGCCATCAGTCCATTCGTGCGAATACTTTGCGTGCCTTTCAATAACATCGTCGCATGCAACAGCCGCGGCAAATAGGTTCTTGTCACCCCAGCACTGCAGGTTCTTTTTGCACTGCGCTTCTTTCTCGGCTGCCGCTTTCCGTTTTTCCTCTTCTATTCGCCTCGCTTCCGCCTCTTGGGCCACGCGTTCAGCCTCGGCTTGTTTTCGCTTCTCTTCCTGTTGAGCGAGGTACGCGTCATATCCAGATTTAGTCTGATAACCGGCGTCAGAGGCCACTTGAAACTCGGCCTTCGAACTAAATCCTGATTTTTCGAAGGCCGCCTGTTCTTGGAAGTCATCGATTAGTGCGAGGGTTCCCACAGCGAGCGGCGTAATTACAATGGTCCCTGCTAATAATAACAAGGCCCGTTTTCGTCGCCCCTTCCATTTGAAAAGTCCGCGTATTGAAAAAATAAAAAGACCTAAGCCGACAATGGTTACGATTGCTGCTAGCAATGCCATTTATGAGGCTCCCGGATAGGGTTGTTTCGAATGCTCGCTAATTTGAAAATATACCGGAGGAGGTCGTCAATGTTTTATTCCCTTATTGGTAGATAAGATGCATTGCATCTCTAGTGAGAGTAATGTTGTTCCCGGGGTTGGCTTTTAAAAAAGTGGGCTGACCACATAATTTTTATCTGCAGAGTCCTTTAGTGAGTATCCGTCCGGTTAACCCGCTCTGACGAAGGGTGGGTTTTCGTCGATAGTGTGCACCAAGGATTAAGTGGACACTACGAGGTGGTGATGAATCTCCGGAAGCGTCGTCGTTGGTTGGCGGATGAGAAGCGTTCGATCTGTGCTCAGACGCAGGCACCGGGGGTATCCGGTGGCGCAGGTTGCCAGGCGCTATTCGATGAATGCCAATTTGGTCTTCAAGTGGCTGCGCGATCCGCGTTTTACGCCGAAGAGCGAGGGCGCGCCATCGTTTTTGCCGGTGGAGGTTGTTGCCGGATGATAGGCCCGACGCTACCCGCAGCCGATAAGGCCGCCATCACGGCCGCGTGCCAGACGTTCATCGACTCCGTTCTGAAACCCAGGTTCCTGCCGGTCGTCACCCCGACCCAATTCAATTACCCGATCGAAATCCGGGGCAAATGGCATGGAAGCAAGTACCGGTTCCTGCAACGCTACCGCTTTGGCTTCGCCGATAACCTCGGCGAGGAATTCGACGCTCCCATCGCCCGTATCGATGGGATCGGCCGCGACCGTTTCGATGTCCAATGGTACCGCCATACCGGCCAATGGTTCGGCGTCCATCAAGGCCTGTCTCTCGAAGCCATCCTCAACGCCATTGAAACCGCCGCGTTCCTTCATCCCGTCTGATCAACGCCCTTCACCGGATGGACACGCTGTATCATACGATTGGGAGATACGACCTTTAAAAAAGGTAGAAAGTTATACTATTTTTATCTCTTTCGTCGTTTAGCCGATCATATTTTGGAAAAGGCCCAATCGGATTGAAGAAACCTAGACTATCCCTCTCCGCTGAAAATGAGGCGCAAGCGCGGCGCACGATTGAAAAACGTGAAGCGGAAAGTGCTGCCGTGACGATAAATGCCGCTGGTGGGAGGTTAGAAGATCAGGCTGAAAACAATACTCAATTCCAACCAATTCAAGATATTTTGGACCTAGCTGGAGCTTACGATAGTCACAGTTCATTTGTCCCAGCAGAACCCCCAAAAGTCTCACAACCCAAAATCACCGAGGTTTATTGGTGTCAATTCAACGATGCAATATACCCTGAGTTTGGCAAACAGCGGCCAGTTCTTGTCATTTTACAAAGAAAAAAAGAGAGACATTGCACTGTATTGCCGATTACATCCCGGGAACCGGATGAAGACGATCAGTCTGCTTTTCAGTTAAAAACTAACCCGAATGTAAACAGAGCTTCTCAACCGTCATGGGTAATAACAAGCCATTTGTATACCATTAGTCACCACCGGCTTCTTCGTTTTCACAATAAATCTACAGGCGTGCTTTATAATCCTAAAATACCCGCCGACGAATTTAACGAAATCATTAGATTGGTATACGCACACCTGCCAAATATCAGAGAAAGCTAGGGTTTTGAATTTTCCCTGGATTCTCGACGGTAGAATCGCTATATTTAGCACCTAAAGATGCTCACTTAGGTGGACATCTGAAAAATGCACCTCGAAAGAGGGAGCGCTCAGGGGGCCCGGAGACGGGCCCCTTCTATTTGGAATGGCCACTCTTTCTTCATCCGCACCGGCAAGTATAAATGAAAATAAGCCTGCGGGCACCCAACGCATTCGCTTCCTTAGAATCTGGATGTCAATAAAACCGGGAGTTGCACTCGCAAAGTTGAGAAAGGGGTGCCTTGAGGTACCCCTTTCGGCGTTCTACTGGCCTTTTGGCGGGGGCGACGACATTCCGAGTCAGGTCGTCTACGAGAATTTAGGCGAGCAACGCGCTTTCCTCTTTATCTTCACCTGGATGCATGACGGCGCACCTTACGCCGTCTTCCCCGGCGACCAACATTAGCGCTGGGGCATCCTCAAGCAGCGTACGCTCTTTCATCTCGCGTAAGAACACCCTGTCGTCGGCGCTAAGGTTTGCCGCATGGTGCTTCGGATGAGAATGCCATTCGCCAACATAGCCGAGATGGCCGAGAGTGCTGGACCGAACTTTCTGCATAATCGCACGTAGGCCCCGAATACCTCGAACGAACCCTGTCGCATCTTGCTTGCTATCTGGTGGCGGCCCCGTGAGTTCAGCCACGTAGACAATCTTTCTTCGCCGGTCCCAAGAACCGACGAGAACTCCACCTGTCTCGATATCTCCTGCTTCTGCGCGCATCGCCTGAAGCTTATAGATGACTCCTCGGCTGTAGCGGACCTCCCAGCCACGAACTGCAGTGGACTTAAAAGGCGGCGGCTCAACCTCGAATACCTTGATAAGGCTATCATCTTGATCTCGCCAAATTGAAATACGCGGCGCCTTCTGGTCTTCGACCTTTCGCAGAGTGTCTGCCGCCATGCCAGCCAGCCTGATAATCCGGCTTTGGGGCATCCTCGCACTGGGCTCCCGACAAGCGGTCCCATGAACGACCATGTCATTGGGCATGGAGAGGTGTCCCGCTAATGCCTCGATAGCGACCAGGGAGGTGTAATACGTCATTTCGCAATCATCTAGACGAACACACCTCTCGGCCCCTTCCCAAATGACGACGAGATCAGTTGCCGTTGGATTGAAGAATGCAGACATGATTGGGGCTGTTGTTCCGGAATCAATTGCAAGATGACGCGCGACCGGAATGGACGCGGAGGTGTCGAGAATTATCCCGGTGTCTGCAATGGCTGCGTCGAACGCAGCCTTGTTATGACCTGGCTGAATAGCGTTGCATGCGATTGCTGTCGCGAACTCTCCATTGCGGAGCAGGTTGTTGACGTAAACAGCTAAAGAGTTCGCTTTTGGTCGCCCAATGAAAACATACGGCAATGGATGCCGCGCCAGGTTGTGTGGCAGAAGTCGATCATTGTCGACGAACGTCCAGCGTCCGTAGCCTTGCTGCGACAAGGCCAACGCGACCTGCGAGCCGAGCGAACCGACACCTATCTGAACGATCTTTGTCTCACTTGGTTTCGCGCCGGAAGCAGAAGTGGCCATTTCGACCGAGAACTCAGGTCGAACATCCCCCATGTGAATTCTCATGCGGTCTGTGTCGACATCTTCCGAACGCGGGATGAGTCTAACCCACCCGCCACCTCCTGGCGTTTTATCGAGAAGGCCGAGTGCCTTGCCGATATCACCGACGGTGTCCATGGACCAAAACGCACGAAGCGATGTTATCTCGGTGCCTTGGCCTTCTTGGCGTTCAATCGGGATGGCAAATAGCAGTACGAGTTGCTTATCCATCTCCTCCGGTTTGTTGGAGCACCACTGAAGAATCATCTTCTCGAGTTTGTCAAAAATACCCGCATTGAATTCGTCATCGAAGGCCTTCAGTTCGGTGAGGTTTCCTGGCGCATAGCGTAACCTTCCGTGAACTTGCGGTGGAGAAACGACAACGATTGCAGCTACGTTGACCGGCTTGCCAAAATCAGTGTCTGGGCGAGTTCCCAGATGAAGCACATCTAGACCTGTGCCACCGGGGTCTAACACCTTAAGAAACAGATTTTCTGGTTGCTCATCAGCTAGAACGGCCTCGTCGAGGATCAGGGTGAAGGCCGCCCCCATAAATAAGATGGGATCAAGCGGCTGGGCGTCTCCGTGAAGTTCCCCGTATGCAGTTTTTTCAAACCACCAGCGGATACGCTCAATGAAGCCAAGAGCAGTCCACGACTGAATCACCTCTTCTTCAGGCTGTTCGTATAGGCACAAGGACGTTGGCGTCGGGATATCCGTGACGTTCAGGTGGGGCACATCAGGGAAATCGTTACGAAAAGGTCGAACAACTGGGATTGCGTGACGGAGACACTCTACGATCACCTTTTCCTTCGAGCGCACATCGTTCTCTGTTGGCCGTTGACCGAGTGCCACACTGATATCGAGGACTATCGCTTCTCGCCCAGCTTCTGAACGACGCACCCCGCAGAGGACGGCCCCATCGTATTCGTCAGAGACTACGAGCCGGACAATGTTTCGAGCCGTTTCAAGCTGGAGGTCATCCGGGCCGACCTCTTCTGGAAACTTGCTGGCCAGCCACTCCTGAGGATCGATCAACGGCCCGCCCGTGGTGATGTGCTGCCCGTAATGACCCCGAAACCACCCGCCCCGACGAGCTTTTTGATTGCTCCATTCGGTCCGATCTCGATGACGATCGGCTTGGGTTTCAATTCGTTCGGCTCTGACATGCTTACGAGGAACTGCCCGTCTTTTGCTCCGACGACGTCATCTTTGTAGTAGTTGGCGGCTTCACGGTGCGGCGGCTGAATATCCTTGTCTTCCGCGGAGCCCTTGTCAGGGATTGGGTAGCTGGGCGAAACGATGATGCAGCGATCTTCCCCCTGTGTTTCGCAAAGCCACTTCACTTGCTCTGTCGGCGGCGTCTTATCCGGACTTTTTGGCGTCGACTTATCCGGCCCGATGGCAGTGTAACTGCAGTGGTGCGGGAGCTTATACACGTCCCAGCGCAGGCGGTCATCGTTCTTGTGGTACCGGGTGATTTCGACCACATCTGTCCACGTCTCGTGTTTGGCGTCGCCGGTCATCAGTACGTCTGTATCATAACCGCCGACCTGGAACCGCGCCTGGAAGACCAGGCAGTCGCCGTTCCGATCCTCAACCGTATTGTCGTCCAGGCGCTTCGCGTGCGGTGAATGAATGAAGAACTCCACGCCTTCCGGGCCCGTCTTGCTGAACCCAGGCACCAGACGTCCGGCGTCCGTGATCAGATGTGTACGATCCTCAAGCTTGATGCCCTGCTTGCTCAGCCAGTCTTTCAGACGCTCGGGGCGAGAAAAGACGCGGATGCCCTTTCCTTCCTTGAGGCGGTGCCTAGCCTCCTGCTGCAGAATCCCCGCTTCCTCATATTCGAGCGCTTCTTCCGTAATAAGCGCGGCCGGGACCCAGAGCTCATTGATCCTGATGCGTTCGTCGGATTGATACTTCTTGGCATATCGGAGCCAGAAAAACTCCGTTGAGCCCTGGATGTGATCCTTGTCGAGGTGAGTAAAAGCGACGATGTCAAAATGACTACGATCGGCATCTTCCAGATCATCCCTAAGAAGGTTCGGGAGATCGCACCTTTTGTCGCCGTCGTCGTCGCTACGCGTGGCGGCATAGTCCACCAGCATTTTCCGGCCGTCCGCCAGATCCATGCGGCAGGTATCGGCATTGCCGAGGTTAAAGAACGTCAGTGTAGGCATAAGAGCACGCCTCCCGTTCTACAGGCTTGTTGGGGTACCCATTGAAATAACCCGGATTGAAGCCACTGCAAGTGGCAGCACACAAGATAACTACGATTTTCGTGAGTTATCCACAAGATGTGGTGAGTGCTGGGCTATGATCGCCTTTGTAAGTTGTTCTCCACGCTTACTTAATTTGTCGATCCACTCATCGGACATCGCAGAGAAGTCGGTCGGATAATTCTCGACATCAGCTCGTGTAACTAGGTCGTCCGGACTACATTCGAGGAGCTCATCGTTTTGCCCGAGGTACGGCAACACGATGTCACGAAGCTTCCCAGCGTTCTTCAGGTCAAACAATCGCTTCACGGCCGCGTTCTGGGAGCGTTCATGTGTCGTTTCAAATGCGGCTGTCATACGCCCGCCAACGAATCTGCCGGGGCGCGCACGACCTTGGCCGTAACCGGCCCGGCAGCAAATAATCGTGTCGACCATGGCAGAGTCAACGTTCAGGCTCACCGCCTGATCTCGATCCGGCCACAACGTATTCAAACCCAGATTGTCGTAGACCCCACCGTCGGTAAGCATTGCGCGATCTCGGATTTGCGTTCCGTCCTTCTTCGTGAACGCGAACATAACGTCGAGCGCTGGAAGGAATACCGGATAGGCCGCAGACGCCGTAACCGCGAATGATAGAGGAAAATTCCGGCCATCGATGCTGCCAAGCCGCCATGACCCGGACTCGTTACCCGAGAAGTAAAATGCAGACCCCGTCTGCAACTCCGTCGCGTTGACTATCAGGAGTGGTCGCGTTTCTGGTAGATCGGCAAGTCTGATGCCGCGAAAATATCCGCGCTCGATGGTCTCTAGCATAATGGTCGTGCGACTTGCCCATCTACGCATCGTCGGTATGGCGTCGATGCGTGACGCAAGCCTGCGGGCACCGACCAAGGAAAACAGACGCTTGAAGAGAAATCGGATTAGCGCGGCGACGCCGACTACTGCCCAGCAGAAAAGCGCCTTCAAACCAGCCCAAGTTGTGACGGCGGTCCGTAGACTTGGGAAGACCAATCCCGTCTTCAGAAAAGTCCGAACCTCTGCCTCGAATTCATCGAATGACTGATCGCGGACGGCATATAACGCACCAATTACACTCCCACCGGATACTGTGGACATAACTTTGACGCGATCGAGCAGACCAAGTTCGTCGAGAGCACGGAGGCAACCCAAATGAAAGGCTACAGCGCGCGAGCCGCCACCCGAGAGGCTTAATCCAATTTGGTTGGGTAATTTTGCGCTCATCGTGTGCTGTCAAAAGCTTGGAGAAATAACGTAAGAATACGATGATTACCGGAAATTCACGGCAATTGATATCAGTTGGTATGCCAAGAGTGGTAGGGATGCCTGGAATTGAACCGGGATCTGACACTTATAAGGTGCCTGCTCTAACCATTGAGCTACACCCCCGCTGCAAAAGTTCAGCAGGGGTGTGATATTCGGGCAAACAGGGTCAGAGCGACCTTCATAGCAAAAATACTGCTATGAATTTTGTATTATATCAAGCTCTTAGGTCTGTTTTATCAAATTATCTGCAATATAGTCGACCGCTTCAATTTATGTGTCTAACAGACCCATTTGCTTCAAACTTTGTGTCCGGAGCCAAAACACATAGTTTGAGAAAGTGATGAATTTTCAATGGGCGGCGTATTAGGCCCGCTTCAGGCTATGTGTCTGTTTACAATCATCCCCCGAAAAACACGAGAAACTAACGCGACGGATAGACGGTCCAGACGGTCGCCCTTGATATATGCCAGGCCGTGTTTTCCGCCGCGTGATCATGTCGGTGATTTGGTGTATTCAGACGTGAGTTGGAAACGGAGCCATCATGGACGACGACACTAGAAACATCGTGGCTGACACTTGGCCCACCGAAACCACCGAAGATCTGCTCAGGATCATGGCCAGGCTGCGCGACCCCGGCGGTGGCTGCCCGTGGGACGTCGAACAGAACTTCTCGTCCATTGCGCCCTACACCATCGAGGAAGCCTACGAGGTCGCCGACGCCATCGAGCAAGGCGACATGGACGGCCTTAAGGGCGAACTCGGCGATCTTCTTCTGCAGGTCGTGTTCCATGCACAGATGGCGCGCGAAGCCGGCCATTTCGACTATGCGGATGTGGTGCACGGTATTGCCGAAAAGATGGTGGTGCGGCACCCGCACGTATTCGGTGACGGTTCCGTTGCGGACGCGGATGCGCAGACAAAAGCGTGGGAGGATCAGAAAGCTGCCGAGCGTGCTGAAAAGGCCGCGGCTGCCGGACGCACCCCTTCGGTGCTGGACGACGTGGCGCGCGGCCTCCCTGCCCTGATGCGCGCCGAGAAATTGCAGAAGCGCGCGGCGCGCGTCGGCTTCGATTGGCCCGACGCGGCGCCCGTATTCGACAAGGTGCGCGAGGAACTGGACGAGGTGCATGACGTCATCGACGACGGCGCCGATCCGGCGCGGCTTGAGGACGAACTGGGCGACCTGCTGTTCACCTGCGTCAACCTGGCGCGCAAGCTGGGCACCGACCCGGAAACCGCGCTCAGGGGCACCATCGCCAAGTTCGAACGCCGCTTCCGCGCGGTCGAGGACATGGCGGCGAAGGACGGCAAAACCCTCAAGGAGATGGACATCGACGGCCTCGAGGCGATGTGGGTCAAGGCCAAGGCGGCGGACCCCTCTTCCTGATTTGATTTTTTGCTTTCTACTAGTAGATATAGAGAATCCAAACGGCGGCCGCGTTTGCCGTGGTCTGCAACATTTCGGTTCCCGCCTGCGCAGGAATGACGACTGGTTGTCGTGCCGGGTCCGGTGATAGTCTTGCGACGGATAAAGCCACAGGAACACAGCCCATGACCGACCCCGACAAAGCCGCCGATATCCGCCCCTGGGACAACCAGTTCGAGGTCGAGAATGTCGACGTGATCGCCGAGACCCATGAATTGCGTATCATCGAGCTGACCCTGAAACCCGGCGAATGCGTACCCTGGCACGCGCACCCGGAAAACGCCGACATTTTCTATCCCATCGCGGGCACCATCGACATTCACGAGAAGACGCCGGAAACGGTGACGCGGATTGGCACCGGCGACACGTACACGGTCCCTGCCCGCCGCGCGCACCTGGTGCACAACCCGACCGGCGACACGATCCGGTTTCTCAATATCCAGGGGCCGGGCGCGTATGACTATCTGCCCATCGGCGATCAGTTGGCCCCCGAGTTCACGCCCAGGCCGATGGATTGAGTATTCGGTGATTATATACTTGACTGAACGCCGCTGATTTCCTATGATTACAGCCATAGGAGATAAGCAATGTGTGACTTAACCAACCCCATTTTCCAGAACGAAGAAGAAGCCCGCAAGCACCTTGAGGCGATCCGCTGGCCCGATGGTGCTGTTTGCCCGTTCTGTGACACCCAGAACCACGTTAAAGCCCTTGGCGGTGAGTCCATGGGGCCAGGTTGGTATCACTGCGGCTCATGCCGTAAGAAATTCACTGTCCGCGTCGGTACGGTCTATGAGCGTTCGAAGATCCCGCTTCACAAGTGGGTTCTCGCTACGCACCTGCTTTGCGCCTCTAAGAAAGGCATGAGCGCCCATCAACTGCACCGCATGCTCGGCATCACCTACAAGTCCGCCTGGTTCATGGTGCATCGTATCCGCGAGTCTATGCGTGACGACGATCCGCAGCCCATGGGCGGTGGCGGCTCCGTTGTAGAAGCCGATGAAACCTACTTTGGCCGCAAAGCCGGGTATCGCGGTTCAAAACAGAAAGGTGCAGGCACCAAAATGTCCGTTGTCGCCCTCGTTGAGCGCGGTGGCCGCTCCCGTGCCTTCAAGGTCGATGCTCACCCGCACGCCGGCATGGTCCGTGACATTCTGGTTCAGAACGTCAAGCGCGATAGCGAACTCAACTCCGACGAAAGCCCGCTCTACACCACCGTTGGCCAAGAATACGCCGGTCACTGGACCGTCACGCACTCTGAATACCAGTACGTTCACCCGCAGACGGGCGCGCACTCCAACTCAATCGAAGGCTATTTCGGTATCTTCAAGCGTGGCATGAAAGGCGTCTATCAGCACTGCGCTGAAAAGCACCTGCAAGCCTACTTGAACGAATTCGATTTCCGCTACAACACCCGCAAGATCAGTGATGCGGAACGCGCTGAACTGGCCCTCAAGGGCGCAGAAGGCAAGCGCCTGACCTATCGGCGGATTGGTGACGGGGCGAACTTCTAAGCCTAAATTGTCCCGTCAAAATTTCCGCAAGATGCTTAAAGCTGTGCGAGTGGGAAATTAGGGTCTAAGCCAAGTTGTTTACGTAGCCAATCGATCGACTCCGCCCGATCCTCGGGCGAGAGCGTTGATGCCTTCGTAATCATCACAGGACTACCATCGGGCCACGTCCACTTTTCGGTCAGATTCGTGGTTATGGATGTCGGGCTCAAGCCAAACCCCTGCACAGCCGCATAATACTGTTCTTCTGTCACTGAGCCCCCCCACATATTGGGAGGCGGTAGACTAAGCTCTCATAGCTTCTTGTGCAAGGTATGCTGGTGTTGCAACCCAAGTCTTGGGAAATTCTTCGTCACTCGCCCCACCATCTAGTGGCAGCACGAAGACTTCAAGGCCCTGGTGCTCGTAAAGCGCGCGAATCACATTGGGCACATCGTCCTTAATTGCCTCCAAATCGCGGCTAGCGATGCTGAGCCCCGGCAGTGACTGGCTATGCGCGACGAAAAGCCCAGAGGCCGTCTGTTCGATGGTTACATCGACAGTCCGAGCATAGTCGGTGTTCGTTTGCATGAATATGGACCTTCACCCTGTTGTGCTGAGGATAGAACGCCCCGTCCTGACCCCCAACTTTCTCCCAATATTTTATGAGGGTAGCGATTAACGAACCCTCTACACTTTATTAACAAGTGCTTAATGCGTATTAGATAGTACCATATCCCCGTACTTAGCAAGAGACTCTATTAAGTAGAGCCCTGATCCTTCTTGCTTTTAGGCTTCTCCTTATGAGGCTTCGGCGGCGTGTTCAGCATCCGCTTTAGTACCTCGTCGCGTTTCTCGTCGTCGGTTTTCGGCTTTTCGGCCATTGTGGATACCTGTGGATTAAAACCGGGGAATCGGGGAAACCTCGGTGTGAAAACGACTCCACTCGTACATCAGCCGCCCTATACTGTTAGTGCCCAAGACGAGGAGGGCCCCGCTGGTACCGGGGCCCTTGGTCGAAAATCCACCGTCCGGACTAGTTGGGCTGGCGCACCCGGAAGCCCCTTGAGTGTCTCTCGTCAACGCTCTTGGGGCGAGCGCCCCCAGAACTAACCGTAAGCTAAACTTACCACAGTGACCCATTTTGCGTACACTCAAATTGAGCTTAAATGCTCTAGAATCCAGTGTTCACTTAAGTATATCATCACCGAGTATTCTACTAGTAGAGCGTCAGGTAGTAGATCCCCAGGCTAGCGGCGCTTTGGAGGCCGCTTTCCGGCCACGTTGACCAACCGGCGGAATGTCGAGCATTCTATGTGGCTCGGCGCCGGGCATTTGGCGGCGTGGCGCAGGCCGTCGCGCATGGCCGAGAGCTTTGTGATTGTCCGGTCCAACTCGTCGGCCTTGCGGTCCAGTTCGGCGCGGTCGATCCGCGGCCGTCCATTGTCCGCGAACATGGCGCCGATGGCGTCGAGCGTGAAGCCCGCATGCTGGCCGAGCGAGATCAGTGCCAGGCGCTCGATTACGTTCCCGTCGAACAGGCGTCTGAGGCCGTTGCGGCCGACGGAGCGAATGAGGCCCCTTTCCTCGTAGTACCGCAACGTCGAGGCCGGCAGGCCGGACTGCCGCGAAACCTCCCCGATATCGATGGTGCCGACGGACATATGGTTACTCCCGAAATTCGCCTCTTGACCTAAAGTTGACTTGAACTTGTATCGTGCCGGAAATCGCAACCTAATACAACGTTCGGAGGATTTCCCATGAAGCACGATTTCTGGCACGAACGCTGGGCCGCCAATCAGATCGCCTTTCACGAAAAGGACGGCAACAAGCTGCTCCTGCGCCACTTCGACGCCATCGAACTGCCGAAGGGATCGCGCTACTTCCTGCCCCTCTGCGGCAAGACCGGTGACATCACGCAACTCCTGATCAAGGGCTACCGCGTCGTCGGGGTGGAACTGGTCGAGGACGCGATCCGGCAGTTGTTCGAGGAGTTGGGAGTCGCGCCGGATGTAACCGACGCCGGCCCGTTCAAACGCTATACGGCCACGAATATCGAGATTTTCGTCGGCGATGTGTTCGCGTTGACCGCTGATATCCTCGGCCCTGTCGACGCGGTTTACGACCGTGCCGCGCTGGTCGCCCTGCCCGCCGACATGCGGGAACGTTACGCAACGCACATGGTGAAGATCACGAACCAAGCGGAACAGATGCTGCTGACCTTCGAATACGATCAGACGGAGATGGACGGTCCGCCGTTTCATGTCAGCGAGGACGAAGTGCGGGCTCTCTACGGCGATGCCTTCGAGATCGAACTGGTGCGCCGCAAGGACATCCCTCAGGGTCTCAAGGGCCTCGTGAAAGCCAACGAAGTGGTGTGGCTGCTGACGGCGCGACACTGAAGGCGAGCGTCGAGCCGGGACCTATTTTGCACGGCAACAGTCGGGTTTGGTCCGGAATAGGTCCCGGATCGCAAGTCTCGCTTGCAAAAACCTGCGGCTTTTGGCTCGACTAACGTCCGGGATGACGTTGGGATTATGACTTTGATTAAAGCTGTGCTTGCGTTTTTCCCTATTCCGCCGCGGATTTCTTGGAGAAATCCCCTTCCAGCAAAAAGTCCGGGACGCGGCAACCGACGGTGCAGCAGCGGCCGGGTTGACGGTCCGGGTTCTTGCCGTCGACGCGTTCCGCGAGGTCGCGGTCCATGAGCTGCTGGGCGATTTCCTTCTTTTCGCCGATCGGATAGTTGCGCCAGATCTCGCGCTTCATGGCCTCCGGCGAGCCGCCGCCGTGCAGCGAGATCACCGAATACCAGCCGCCCTGGTGGGACGCGGTCAGGTCTTCGATCAGGCGTGCCGTCTGCAGGCGCTGGCTGGCCGGAATGTCGTCGCGGCCCCGCAAGACCTCGGAAAGCGTGCCGGCGGTCTCCGGGTTGTGGTCCTCGTCCGGGCCCGGCAGCGCGACGATGAGCCCGCCCGAGACCGTGTGCGCCAGCCGGTGCATGTCGTAGATCTGCGTCGCCATCAACAGCTTGCCGATGTTGGAAAAGACCGGTTCCGGCATGATGTTGCCGGAGCCGTCCTTCTGACCGTAGATCGAGGCCGCGACACCGGTGGCGAAGAACCCCTCGACGATTTTGATCAGCTCGACCATGTCGTCGCGCAAATGCGCGTGGCGGCCGCAATCGAGGCCGTTGGCCTCGATCATCAGCGCGCCGGCGCCGATCAGCAGGTCGCCGAACCCGGCCCGTGCCGCGATGCAGGACTGACGGTGGTGCGTCGCGTAATTGTAGGTGATGGCCTCGGACTGCGCCGTCTCGCCGTTCAGGAACACGCGCTCGTGCGGAATGAACACGTTGTCGAAGATGACGACGCCGGTGGTCTGGCCGTAGCGCTTGGAGAACACCGCCGCGTCCTCGCCCGGCCGGCCCGACGGCCGGCAGACGATGGTGACGCCCTCGGCATCGACCGGCACGACGCCGCAGACGGCGAACTTCCTGTCGTCCGGGCCCATGGCGCGGCACGGCATCACCAGAAAACCGTGCACGTAGGGCGCGGACGTGACGATGGCCTTGGTGCCGGAAATGACGATGCCGTCGGCGCGTTCCTCGACCACGTGGACGTACGTGTCCGCGTTTGACTGCTGATGCGGCTTCTTGGACCGGTCGCCCTTGGCGTCGGTCATCGCGATGGCGTAGTTGTAGCCGTTTTCCTGGGTCTCGATCATGAAATCGAGAAACCGCTGGAAATAGGCCGTCCCCTCCTCCGCGTCGCACTTTTTCGTGGCCTGATAGAGTCCGTTGAAGGCGTCGTGTACCAGGTAGCGCTGCGAACAGCCCGATTCGCGGCACATTATGCGGACGGCTTCCAGTTTGCGCAGAAGGTCGTCCGACGTGCGGTCGATCTGTGTCATGCGGTCGACGGTCTTGCCGGTTTCCTGCTCGACCGCCTTCATCAGCGGTGCCAGTTCCGGATCGGACGCCATATCGTAGGTGACGCCGATGGCGTTGATGCCGGGCTGCAGGCGCGGCTCGTCGGCGACGCTGTCGATGCGTTCGCCGTCGATGAACACGCGCGGGCTGAACCCGCGCAGGCTGTCACGGTATTCGGCAAGTGAGGCAATCATGGAACAGTCTCCCCTATCCCATTGAAATTCAAATCTTTCCAAATTTTTTCAGCACGTTCGCCATATCCACGGTGCGCTGCGCCTGCGCGACGATCGGATAGTCGACGAAATAGCCGTCGACCTGGATCGAGGCGACGCCCGCCGCCTCCGCTTCGTCGAACGCGGCGACGATCTTCTCCGACCAGGCAATGCTCTCGGCCGTCGGTGTGAAGGCCGTGTTGGCCGGGCCGATCTGGTCCGGGTGGATGCACATCTTGCCCTGAAAACCCAGCGCGCGGACGGTCTCGCAGGACTTGGCGAACAGCGCGTGTTCCTTGATGTGGATGTAGACCGTGTCGATCGGCGGCTCGAGCCCTCCGAGTCTCGAGGCCAGCACCATTTCGGACCTGATCGGCAGCAGTTCCGCCTCTTCCATCGTCCAGTCCATGCCGAGATCGCGGGTATAGTCCCCGGCGCCGAAGGCGAACCGCTTCACGCGCGTGCCGGCCTGCACCATGTCGCGCAGATTGGCCGCGCCCTTGGCGGTTTCGATGATCGGCAGCAGGTCGACGCTGCCGGGTTCCATGTTCTGGTCACGTTCCAGGTTGGTAATCAGCCACTCGACGGATTTCAGGTCTTCGACGCTTTCCAGCTTGGGCAGCATGACGCCGTCCAGGTCCGGGCACACCACGGCGCAGATATCGCCGTAGCAATACGGCGTGTCGTAGGCGTTGACGCGGACGAAGGCGGCGGCGTCGCGCGGCAACTTCAGCGTGTCGCGGACGACGGCGCGAGTCTTGACCTTCTCGGCGATGGCGACCGCGTCCTCGAGATCGAGGATCACCGCGTCGGTATCGAGGGTCAGCGCCTTTTCGACGCGCCTCGGGTGGTTGCCGGGCGTGAACAGATAGGTGCGGTGCGCGTGCTCTCTCATATGACGCCGTCCTTCGTCAGTTGGTCGATCTCGGCGTCGCTGAGGCCCAGCCACTCGCCGTAGACCATATCGTTGGCCTCGCCCAGCGTCGGGCCGAGTGTCGCGATCTCGCCGGGGGTTTCGGAAAGCCGGGGTAGCGACGTCGGCACGACGACCGGACCGACGCCGGGAACGTCGACGCTCTGCATGGTGCCGCGCGCCTGGAAATGCGGATCGGCGAAGATGTCGGCGATGGAATTGATGGCGCCGCAGGGCACGTGGTTCGCCGTGCAGACCTCAATCACCGCGTCGCGCGGCATCGACGTGGTCCAGGCTTCCACTTCCTTCAATACGATCTCCCGGTTCGCGAGTCGCTCGGCCTGATCGCCGTATTTGTCGTGCAGGTCCGGACGTTCCATGGCGACGATCAGGCGTTCGAACATCTTGTCGGTGGTGCACGCGATGGACAGGAACTTGCCATCACCGGCCGGGAAATGCCCGTGCGGGCAAGCGTTCACGGTCCCCGTCCCTTCCGGTTCGCGGACGAAGCCGTCCAGGGCATGCCTGGGCGCGATCTCGTCCAGCACGCGAAAGACGCTTTCATAGAGCGCGCAGTCGATGACCTGTCCCTCGCCCGTCGCGTCGCGGTGTCTGAGCGCCATCATGATGCCGATGCAGCCGTACATGCCGGTCATGTAATCGCCCAGCGACGTGGAGCCCGGCGTTACCGGGATCTCGCCGGGTCTGCCAGACAGATACGTCAGCCCGCCGTAGGCGTGCGCGATGCGCGCGAAACCGGGCCGGTCCTTGTAAGGCCCGGTCTGGCCGTAGCCGGACACGCGGAGCAGGACCAGGCCCGGATTGATCTCTTTCAGAACATCCCATCCCAGCCCCCATTTCTCCAGCGTGCCGGGGCGGAAGTTCTCGCAGACGACGTCGGCGTCCCTGACGAGCTGCTTCAATAGCGCCGCCCCTTTCGCTTCGCGCAGGTTGAGGGTAATCGAGCGCTTGTTGCGGGCCTCGGTCAGCCATGCCAGCGAGCAGTCGTCGAGCGGTGTCTTGGTGCCGTAACGGCGCCATGGATCGCCGCCGCCCGGTTGCTCGATCTTGATCACCTCGGCGCCGAATTCGCTCATGATGGTGGCGGCGAACGGCGCGGCAATGAAACTGGCGATATCGAGGACGCGGACGCCGTCGAGTGGTTTTCGTTCTGTCGTCATGAAACCGGATGCTCTCCCCAAGCGGTATATGTGTATTTTTGTCCGCCTGTATGCCTCAATTCAAACACTGTTCAAAAAATAAATCAATGTTGAAAATATGATGAAACCGGGCGAGACTGATCCCGATTTTGAGCCCGGAGACCCATATGAGCAAGTCCGGCACGGAAAACAGACAGGATGCCAGGCAAGCCGCCGTCTCGAACATGAAGCGGTCGCTGATCCTCGACGCGGCGCGCGCCATTTTCGAGGCCGACGGGATCGAGGGCGCGTCGATCCGCGCCATCGCCAAACGCGCTGGCTATACGCCGGGGGCGATCTATTTCCATTTCGCCTCCAAGGAGGATATCTACGCCGCGCTCCTCGACCAGTCGCTCGACACCGTGGTGGCGCATGCCCATGACGATTTCCCCGCAAACCGCCCGCCGCTGGAGCGGATGCGTATCGCCGGCCGCCGCATCTTTGACTTTTACGCCGACAATCCGGGCGAACTGGATCTCGGGTTCTATCTGTTCCGGGGCGGCATGAAGCCGCATGGTCTGGGGCGTGAGCGCGACCGGGCGCTCAATGCCAAGTTTCTCGACGCGCTGGCGCCGTTCAAGGCGGCGCTGATCGATGCCGGCTACTCGGAGGTCGAGGCCGACGCCGAGACGGCGGCCTTCTTTGCGCACGTCGCGGGGCTGCTGCTGTTGAAACAGACTGGCCGGATGCGGTTGTTCGAAACCGATGTGGACGCCCGAATCGCCGCCTACCTCGACCAGCTTGAGCAGCGCGCGGTGCCGGCACTACGGTAATTCTTGACCTTCCCGTTACGGGAACCCCTATCACATGCGCGATTGCCACTTTCGACGAGAAAAGCATGCGTAGACGCGAATTCCTCGGCATGGGCGGCGGTGCCGCGCTGACGTCCCTGCTGCCCCGTGGCCTGTGCGCCGGGACGACTCCCGATCACCTGCTCCGCGCTGGTTCCGGCGACGTCAGCCTGATGGGCGCTGGGAAGCCCAAGACGCCGGCCTGGGTGTTCGGCGGCAAGAGCCCCGGCCCCGTGCTACGCATTCCGCGCGGCAAACCGGTGCATGTGCGTGTCGACAACGGGCTGTCGGAACCGACGTCGGTGCACTGGCACGGCATCCGTATAGAAAACGCCATGGACGGCGTCAGCGGTTTCACCCAGGCGGCGATCGAACCCGGTGAGAGTTTCGAATACCGTTTCACCGCGCCCGACGCCGGGACCTACTGGTATCACTCGCACCACCGCTCGTGGGAACAGGTGGCGCGCGGGCTCTACGGGCCGCTGATCGTCGAGGAGGACGCGCCGGTGGCCGTCGATCACGACCTATTGTTCATGGCCGACGACTGGCTCCTGGGCGATGACGGACAAATCGCCGGCGGTTTCGGGGACATTCACGACGCGTCGCACGGCGGGCGCATGGGCAACTGGTTGACGGTCAACGGCGACACCAAGCCGACGTACAAGGTCCGGCCCGGCGCCCGGGTCCGGCTGCGCTGCATCTCGGCGGCCAATGCGCGCATCATGGCGTTCGCGTTTCCGGGCCTGACGGCGACGGTGGCGGCCATCGACGGTCAACCGCTGCAAACGCCGAAACCGCTCGGCGATGCGCTTTTGCTGGCGCCGGCGCAGCGTGCCGATCTGATCGTCGATATTCCGGCGACGCCGGGCGCGACGTTCGAGGTCAAGGAAGTGTCGCTGGAGCCGCCGATCGGCGCCGCTGTCATTGTCGCTGAGGGCGAGCCCGTGCGCACGGCGCCGCCCGAAGAACCGCTGGTGCTGCCGCCAAGCGCCCTCTCCGGCCTGCCGCTGGATCTGGCGGGCGCGCAGCACGTCGATCTCCGGATGGAGGGCGGCGCTATGGGGCGGATGCGTGGCGCCATGCACATGGGCCGCATGTTCGACATGCGGGAACTGGTCATGGAAAAGGGTCAGGCCTGGTCCCTGAACGGTGTCGCCGGCCGCACCGGAACTCCGCTCGCGAACGTGCCGCTGGGCCGCACGCTGACGGTCAACATGATCAACGACACGCGCTGGCCGCACGCCATGCACATGCACGGCCACCACTTCCGCGTCGTCGAACGCAACGGCGAAAAAGTCACGGGCGCGCCGTGGCGCGATACCGAACTGGTCGATGTCGGCGAAACCGTCCGCGTCGCATTCGTTGCCGACAATCCGGGCAAATGGCTGTTCCACTGCCACATGCTGGAGCATCACATGGCCGGCATGGGGACGTGGATTTCGGTTGGGTAGTCTGGGGCGGTCATCGTCCTGAACTCGATTCAGGACCCATGAGCGCCGGGACGCCGGTAGTTCGTATTTTGATGGACCCCAAATCAAGTTTGGGGTGACGAAATGGGGATGCACAACTATCATCCCCGCATGTTCGCATTCGTGAGAAACGGCTCTTTTCGCCCGTTCAAAGCCCTCGCCGCGCTGGCGCTCGTGCTTGTGCTGTCGAGCTGCTATCTGCCGGTGCGCTATGATGCCGAGATCGATCTCAGCCGCACCGGCTATTACGACTTCTACTTCGACGGTTATCTCGCCAAGGTGCAGCTTTACCAGGACCTGAAGGACAACAAGATTGATCGCGACGAGGAAGCCGAACAGGTCCAGCTCATCAAGGACGATTTCGCCCGCGATCCGGCGGCCTCCGAGTTCAAGTATTACGAAAAGGGCCACTTCCACATCAACTACAAGCGGTCGGGCGATCTGCTGAAGACCAAGACGATGACGTTCTACCGCCGCAATGAGTACATGCTGGGCCTCGCCTACAACAAGAACACTGGCCAGATTACCATGCTCGGCAAGTCTCTGAAGCGCGACATCAAGGACCGGCTCCGGGCCGCCGGGTTGGATAGCTCGGGTGAGCTTCGGGTGTTCACCGACGGCCGCGTCGTCAGCCACAACGCGACGACGGTCAAGCCGTTCAATTCAAAGGGTCCGAACTACAAACTCTATACATGGAAGCTTCCCAATATGCTGGCGCCGACGCCAGTGCTCAAACTGCAGATTCACGCGCCGCAGTCATAGATAAAAAAAACGGCCCCTCCGTTCGGAGAGGCCGCCCTTTCGGAAAAATCAAACCGATTTTAGGTGCGCGTGAGACGGCGGATCAGGCTCGACGTATCCCAGCGCTTGCCGCCCATGGCGACGACTTCGCCGTAGAACTGATCGACCAGCGCCGTCACCGGCAACTGCGCGCCGTTGATCTTGGATTCCTCCAGCGCGATGCCGAGATCCTTGCGCATCCACTCGACGGCGAAGCCGAAGTCGAACTTGTCGTCGGCCATGGTGTTGCCGCGGTTTTCCATCTGCCACGACCCGGCGGCGCCCTTGGAGATGCATTCGACGACCAGTTTCGGATCGAGACCCGACTTGGCGGCGAAGGCCAAGCCTTCGGACAGGCCCTGCAGAAGACCGGCGATGCAGATCTGGTTGACCATCTTGGTATGCTGGCCGGCACCCGCCTTGCCCATCAGGGTGACGGCGACGGCGTAGCTGTCGATGACCGGCTTGGCGGCGGTGAAGGTTTTCTTCTTGCCACCGACCATGACGGTCAGCTTGCCGTTCTCGGCACCGGCCTGACCGCCGGAGACGGGGCCGTCGAGAAACTCGATGCCCTTCTTCTTGCATTCGGCGTCGATCTCACGGGCGACGATGGCCGATGCCGTCGTGTGGTCGCAGTAGGTCGCGCCCTTCTTCATGCCAGCGAGGATACCGTCCTTGCCGTAGACGACGGACCGCAGGTCGTCGTCGTTGCCGACGCACGAAAACACGAAATCGGCACCCTTGGCGGCTTCGGCCGGGGTCTTGGCGTGCTTGCCACCGAATTCCTTGGCCCATTTCTTGGCCTTGGCGGCGGTGCGGTTGAAGACGGTGACGTCGTGGCCGTTTTTCTGCAGGTGACCGGCCATCGGGTACCCCATGACGCCGAGACCGATGAATGCTGCTTTTGCCATGTTGAAATATCCCCCAGGGAAGTTGGTGAAAACGGATTAATTGACTGGATAAAGGCAATATAGGGACTGCCCCCGCGCCCTGCCAACCCCTAGCCCGTCAAGGGCCCCCTGCTCAGGCGGGCTTGTCGATGCGGGCGTAGAAATTGCCTTCCCAGATTTCGGGCGGTGTCGCGACGATGCGGTCGAGGACGGCCTGTAGGAGTTTGTCGAGGCGTCGGCGGCTGCGGCTGCCCAGCAGGTGCGGCCAGCAGGACGTGCAGTGCATCCCCGCCGCGACTGCCATCTGGCGGATGCTGTCCGGGGTATATGCGGCAAGATGGGTCAGGTCGCCGTATTGGAACTGCATGCCCCAGGGCGATGACGCGTTGGGCATCTTGAGAATGATCGCGCCGCCAGGATTGAGACGCGCCTTGAGTCCGTTCAGCAGTTTCAGACCGTCTTCGGGCACGAAGTGCTCGAACACGTCGAACATGAAGATGCGGTCGTAGGTGGGTGCGTCGCCGGCGTTTTCCAGGAAGGCCCACACGTCGGCGGCCTCGAACCGGTCGCGAACGGCGGCGGGAATGACCGGTTCCAGCGATGCGTCGTGATCGACGGCCTTGAGATTGGTAATACCTTTTTCGTGGAGATAAAGCAGGAACTGGCCGGTGCCGCAGCCGATTTCCAGGCAATGCATGTTCGTCGCAAGCCCTGCCGGTTGCCATATCTCGCGGTCGAATCGCCGGATGTGTTTCGGCGTCAGGTCAGGCGTCGTGTATTGCTTCGACGCGCCGTAGGTTTCGTAGAATACCGACATGCAACGGGCTCCGGTGGCGCCCCGGTGAGAAATCGAGACGCGGCATTTGACGCATGAGTGAACCACACCCGCTGAAAACAGGAAAGCCCGTGCCGCTCTGCCGCGCCCATAAAGCTTGATTGCGCATCGGCGATGGTGGACAAACTCGTATGACCGCCGAAACCCTCGTTGCACCCGCCCTGCCCGCTCGGCCGTTCACGGCGTCGGACTTGCCGCCGATTGCGAAACTGGCGCGCGCCGCGCACCACAAGTACGCAAAGCGCTGGACGAAACGGCTGGCTAAGAAGCCGGTCAGGCTGGCCTACGACGTGGCGCGGGATGTGCTCAAGCTGGGTGGCTACGGCCGTGTGACCCTGGCCTTGCCGGACGGCCCGCGTACGGCGGCGTTCGATGCCCGGCATCCGCATTTCGGCAGCCTCTATTTCGGTCATGATGCCGCCGGGTATGAACCGGACGTTTCGGCGCTGCTCGCCTCGCTCCTGACCGGAAAGCGGACGTTCTTCGATATCGGCGCCAACTGGGGCTACTTCACGTTCTATGCCGCCGCGCTCGAGGATTTCGACGGGCCGATCCACAGTTTCGAACCGGCGCCGGCGACGCGCACCGATCTGGAAAGCCTGATCGACGGCTTCGACCTTCACGATCGGATCACGGTGCACGGCGTTGCGCTCTCCGCCCGGCCCGGCACTGCGACAATGGCGATCCACGACAAGGAAACCGGGCTCAACCGGATTACCGGCAGCGGCGTCGGCCGCGAGGGGGCCGGTCGCGTCGAGGTGCCGGTGCGGCGCCTGGACGGCCTGGACGTGCGGCCCGACGTGATCAAGATGGATGTCGAGGATCACGAGTTCGAGGCGCTATCCGGCGCCGCCGGCGTGCTTTCGGAACAAAAGCCGTTCATCATCGTCGAAAGCTGGCTGACGCCGGACAAGCCGGTGCGCACCCTGCGTGCGCTGACGCTGCTGGAAGACGCCGGTTACCAGCTTTATCAGCCCGTTTGGTGCCTTGCCACCGACGAAGGCCCGGTGGTGTTTCCGGACATCGGCGGTCGCGCGCCCGGTGGCGCATGCCGCGCCGCGATCGTGCCGTTCAGGAGCGATCAGCGCTTCATGCTGGCGCAGCAGATGAACGTCTTCGCCTGCCATGCGGATCGGCTTGGCGATCTGAAAGCGGATGGGTTCATCGCCCTGGAATCATGAATCATGCATGACAGCTCTTCGGGTTCTGTAGTTGATCGGTTGCTGATGACGCTGGCCTGTGCAGCGGTGCTCTATGTCGTCGCGATGGTGGCTGTATATGGCATATACCCAGGCTATCTTGACCATGGCGAACCGATCGTCGCAGCGGCGGCATACCGGATGCTGGATGGTGCCATGGTATACCCGCCATTTGACGGCCCGAACTTCACCAGCAACATTTATGGTCCATATTCGTACCTGGCGAACGGTTTGGGCATGGCCGTATTCGGTGGTGGTTCTCTGACTGGCAAACTGGCCGGATTGCTTGCCTTGCTGACCGCCGTTCTTACTGTTTGGGGAACCTATCGGGAAAACGGCCTGCGGACGCTTGCCACCGCCTTATTGCTGATTTCCGGTTTTGCAGTGCTGATGGTGCCGTATTCCATATGGAATCGGCCGGACCCATTTCTGCTTGCCGTTGCGGCGCTTGCAGTACTTGCATCGCAGTGGTCGTTTCCGAGGACGCGTTGGGTTGTTTGGCTTCTCGTCGGCGTGCTTGGCGGGATTGCATGCGGCATGAAACTGTACGGGCCATTGTTTGTCGCGCCGGTCGGGTTCTACGTTGCACTGCGCGACAGGAGCATTCTGTCGCTGTTCATTATGAGCGCGGCGGGCATCGTCGCGATATTGCTCCCTTTTGCGCTGCCGGTCTTTCCGCTGGAAAACTATCTTGAGTGGTTTGGAATCGTCGCTCAGAAACCGACGGACGGCGAAATGGTATTCAAGGCGCTGCGTTACGGGGCCTTCTTCTTCTTGCCCGCACTGGCCTTGCTCGTCGGGCGGTTCGCTGCAGCGAACGGGCCTGCCGCGGCTTTACGGGAGCCGGACACCGCCTATGCCGGTGCTGCGGTGGTCGGCATGCTTATTTGCGGTTACGCTGCTTCTAAGCCCGGCGCGGGTATGTATTACCTACTGCCGTTCGCTCCGCTCTCGATCGACATGGCAGTGCGCTTCATGAACGTCGTGCCGCGCAAGTTTTTGAGGCCCGCAGCAATTTTCATCGGGATACTGACGGTAGTGATGCTGGTTACTGCCGTGCCTGTCCAGAAACGCATTTTCCGTGCTTTGGAGTGGGACCGGACACAAGCGATTGAGAACGATCTGTATAGCATCATGTCACGCTATCCCGACCGAAAGATCCAGATGGCGGTGGGCGATTCCATTGCCGGTTATCATGACACGCTACAGAAGACCGAGCTCGTATATAGCGGGAACCCCTATACCGTCGATTTCGGTGTCATGGCCGAAACAAGTTACCTCGGTATCAGGCTTCCCGACGCCCTTGTTGAAAACATCGCGGGATGCACAACGGATATCTGGCTGGTGCCCAAGGGCGAGCGCCCGCTGGCGATCGTGGGGTATTACGGCAATAAGGTCGTCGACGATTCGTTTCGAGATGCTTTTTTCGAAGCTTTTGCCAAATCGGAATCTTCCGTTTATTTCGACCTTTGGGTGTGTCGCAAAGGCTAGCCGGTGCGTCTTAGACCGATCCAGCGTGCGAAGCACAGAAACACCTCGCTGACGTAGTTGCCGGTGTTGTAGTTTTCCCGGTCGACGCCATCGAGCCCGTATCCGGGAACGTCTTCTGGCGGATGATAGGTCCCGAATAGCTTGTCCCAGACCGTCAGGATCGACAGGTTCTTATTGAAATGCCGGGGGTCGGTCGAGTGATGGATGCGGTGCATCGCCGGCGTTATCACCAGGTATCCGGTCCAGGCCGGCCAGTCCAGTTTCGAATGCACCATCGACTGATAGAACGCGTTGATACCCATCCACGCGATCAGCACCTTGATGTCGATTCCCAGCAACGCCAACGACGCAGTCGTATAGACGCGCGCTAGATAGTGATCGAGCGGATGTGCCCGGAACGGCAGCAACACGCCGTAATGTTCTGCCGAATGATGAACCTTGTGGATTTCGAAGAAATACTTCGAGTGCAGAAGCCGGTGCGTCCAGTAGTTGCAGAACGTGATGGCCAGGACGAGCGCCATAAACTGGATCACCGGATTGGTGTCCGCGATCAGCCGGTAATCCAGTCCCAATGCCGTCATAGCGTCGATGTGTAGCGCCGCGCCGAGCGTCATGATGAAGGTCAGCAGTGTGGCGATGCCGCTGACGCGCAGGAACATGTAGAACAGGTCGTTGCTGACCGACCGGTTCTGCCCCTCGATCACCTGGAAAAGAGTCGAATCGCGGTATCCGATACCGACGGCTTCGGCGATCAGGCAGATCACCGCGACACCGATCATCGCCGCCGGGAACAGCAGTACATAAAGGCCCGGCGCCTTAATGCCGAGGAACGCGTATATCGGCTGTAATGCGTCGACGTATGGACCGGCGAAGAACATCAGCCACGGCAGCGCCGTACCGGCGGCCGCCGATCCCAATAGAATCGCGATGAAGTTGATTAGGCCTTGGCGACGAAGCTGGACGTGCTCCGAAAAACTAGTCATGGCAGCTTGCAGAACGCTCATGTTCTCTCAATGCGGCGCCTGAGACGCATTCCATAGTTGCTCGTGTTACCTGCCAGATAGCACCGGTGATGCGTTTTCTCAAGTTACTCGACATTCCGGCGGCATTGCGCCATGTTCCGGCGCGTTTTTTGAGAAGTGGCCGGAATTGGGTCGGCAAAGGGATTTGAATGCATAAGTGCAACGCCTGCGGTGAATGCTACGGACAGGAAACCTGGATCTGCCCGGTATGTGTCAAGGGTCCGGGCGACATCGCCGGTTTCCCGACTTTTGTTGCCGATGCGGGCGTCGAGCAGCCGCGCGAGTTCGACGAGGAAACCTACCGCCGCATGACGGCCTATGAGGACACCAGTTTCTACATTACGTCGCGGTTCGACTTGATGTATTGGTGCTTCCGAAAGTTCTTCCCGGACACCAAGCGGTTTCTGGACTTCGGCGGCGGTACCGGATTCTGGCTGGAAGCGTTGGCCAAACGGCATCCTGAAATCGAACTTTTCGGCAGTGACCTTGCCGTCGAATCGCTGCACAACATGAAGCGCCGCCTCGGTGACCGAGCGCAGATATTCCATACCGACGCCGATCATCTGCCGTTCGAGGGGCATTTCGATCTGATCGGTTCATTCGATGTGGTCGAACATATCGACGATGACGTCGGCGTGATCGAGCAGTTCCGCCTCGCCCTTCGTGACGGTGGCGGCATCATGCTGACCGTGCCGCAGCACATGTCGCTGTGGTCGGTCCTGGACGACAAGACCGGGCACAAGCGTCGCTATGTCGGCGACGAACTGGCGCGCAAGGTTCGTCAGGCAGGATTCGATGTCTTGCTGGATACGGGTTTCATGGCATCTTTGTTCGTCCCTCAGTGGATTTCGAGGCGTTTCATGAACCAAAGTGAGGACAGTGACGCGGATTCCGAACACGCCCTGCCCGGTCCCTTGAACGCCGTATTTCGCGGTGTTCTTCTGGGTGAACTTGGGACGATCAAATCGGGTATCCGGTATCCGTTCGGCGGCATGCGGATCGTGGCTGCGCGCAAACGGCCCTGATATCCGATAAACCTTTCATATCCGCGCCTTACCGGGCGATTAGACCTTGGCCGCAAGGGGTGAATGTTGTATACGCCCGGCAATCTGAAGGGGATCGCATTGCCAGCTGAGAACGTCAATATCACGCGCCTTTACCGGGGGCTGAAATACGTGCGCCGTGTCGAGGAGCGTGTCGCGGAAATTTATCCTTCGGACAAGATCAAGAGTCCGGTGCACCTCTCGATCGGTCAAGAAGCGGCAAGCGTCGCCGTCTGCGATGTGCTCGAGAAGCACGACTACGTCAGCGGTACCTACCGCGGCCACGCGCTCTATCTCGCCAAGGGTGGTTCGCTTGAGGGCATGCTGGCGGAAATGTACGGCAAATCGGATGGCGCCGCACGCGGTAAGGGCGGCTCTATGCACCTTTGCAGCCGCGACGCACACGTTTTAGGGGCATCGGCAGTGGTTGGTACCAACATCCCGATCGCCGTCGGCGCGGCGCTCAGCATGAAAATGCAGGGGAACGGCAAAGTCGTCGCATGCTTCTTCGGCGATGGCGCGACCGAGGAAGGCGCGTTTGCCGAAAGTCTAAACTTTGCGGCGCTCAAGAAGCTGCCGGTTTTGTTTGTGTGCGAGAACAACTTCTACGCCATCCACGAGCCGCTGACGGCGCGCTGGGCTACCAACCGTCTCTGTGAGCGAGTCCGGACCTACGGCATGCCGGCGACGTTGATCGACGACGATGATGTTTTGAAAATGCACGAAGTGGCGCGGGACGCGGTCAACAGCATCCGCGCCGGAAACGGTCCCGCCTTTATCGAATACCACGCCTATCGGCTGCGCGAGCACGTCGGACCGAACGAGGATTTTAACCAGGGCTACCGCCCCGAGGACGAGGCGACCCCCTGGCGTGGTCGCGACCAAGTGACCCGTCTGGCCGATATGATTGACGCCGATGCACGCAGGCAGATCGACGCCGAAATCGAGGCCGAAATCAAAGCTGCCGTCGACTTCGCCGAGAACAGCCAGATTCCCGCCCTCGAAGAGCTTTACCGTCATGTCTACGCAGACTGACGCCAGCAGCCGTGTGCTGACCTACGTCGACGCCATCCGTGAGGCGCTGGCGCAGGAGATGGCCGCCGACCCTTCGGTATTTCTGTTCGGGCTCGACGTCGACGACCACAAGGGTATCCAGGGCTCGACCATGGGTCTTGTCGATCAATTTGGTCCAGACCGAGTCTTTACTACGCCGCTTTCCGAGGATGCGATGACCGGAGCCGCCATCGGCGCGGCGATGACCGGCATGCGCCCGATTCACGTGCATATCCGCATGGATTTCATGATGCTGGCTATGAATCAGCTCGTGAACATGGCGGCCAAGACTCATTACATGTACGGTGGTGCGTTCCAGGTACCGATGGTGGTGCGCTCGATGATCGGCAAGTCGTGGGGCCAGGGCGCGCAGCATTCGCAGGGGCTGCACGCCATGTTCGCGCACGTGCCGGGTCTTAAGGTCGTCGCGCCGTCGAATGCCTACGACGTCAAGGGCTGCTTGATTGAGGCGATCCGCGATAACAACCCGGTGGTGTTCATGGAGCACCGCTTGCTCTACTTCACTGACGCCTTCGTACCCGCGGAAAGCTATTCCGTCCCGTTCGGCAAGGCCCGTATGCATACGGACGGCGACAGTGCTGACGTGACACTGGTTGGCGTGTCCAACATGGTGATGGAATGCCTGCGGGCGCGGGAAATCCTGTCCGATGCCGGCGTGAACGCCGATGTCGTTGACCCGGTGACGATCCGGCCGTTGGATTTCGAGACCATTGCCATCTCGGCCAAGCGGACCGGGCGTGTCGTCATCGTTGACAACGCCTGGGTCGATTTCGGCACATCGGCCGAGATTGCCGCGCGCATCGCCGAAACCGACGATCTCGTCGGCGTTCAGGTGCGCCGCATGGGGTACGCCCCGACCACGTGCCCAACCACGCCATGGTTAGAGCAAGAGTTCTACCCGAATCCGAAAACCATCGCCGAGGCCGCCTACAAACTCGTGCACCCGGGCAAGGTGGCGCTGGAGATCGCGCCGGAAAAAGTCGAATTGGCCTATCAGGCGCAGTTCCGCGGCCCGTTCTGACAGGAGGCCATGCGTTGTTTTATCCCCTCGCCGCTTCAAGCTGGGCCGATCAGGAAATTGCCGCCATCGGCCGCGTGATCGACAGCGACATGTACACCATGGGTGAAAATGTCGCCGCCTTTGAGGAAGAGTTCGCCGCCTACCACGGCAAGAAATACGGCGTCATGGTGAACTCGGGGTCGAGCGCCAACCTGCTCGCCGTCGCCGCACAATTCTTCAAGAAAAACAATCCGATGAAGCGCGGAGATGAAGTGATCGTGCCGGCGGTCTCCTGGGCCACGACGTATCATCCGCTGCAGCAGTACGGTCTCAAGATGAAGATCGTCGACGTCGAGCTCGACACGCTGAACATGGATGTCTCGCAGCTCGAAGACGCGCTCACGCCGGACACCAAGATGCTGCTGGCCGTCTCGATTCTCGGCAATCCGTGCGATCTGGATGTGATGCGCGAGTTCTGCGACAAGCACGGCCTCGTTTTCATGGAGGATAACTGCGAGAGCCTGGACGCCGAGCTGAACGGCAAGAAAGCTGGTACCTTCGGCGACGTGAACACCTTCTCGTTCTTTTTCTCGCACCACATAGCGACCATGGAAGGCGGTATGATTCTGACCGATGACCTGGAGACGTATCATCTGATGCGCTGTCTCCGGGCGCACGGCTGGACGCGCGACCTGCCAGAGAACTCCCCCGTATTCGAAGGCCGCGATGAGGATTTCTTCGAGGCCTATCGCTTCATCCTGCCGGGCTACAACGTGCGCCCGACGGAAATGTCGGGCGCCATCGGCCGCGAACAGTTGAGGAAGCTGCCGGGCTTCACGGCGCAGCGCCGCAAGAATCTCAAGCTTTTCAACGAACTGCTGGGTCCGGACGAGCGCTTCATCATCCAGCGCGAAAACGGCACGCACTCCAGCTTCTGCTTCCCGATCATCCTCAATCCGGCGATGAATATCGACCGCAAACGGGTATTCGACGCGCTGGTGGCGGCGGATATCGGCTACCGGATCATCACCGGCGGCTGCATCCTGCGTCACGACGTGATGAAGTTCTATGACTACGAGACCGTGGGCGAAATCGCCAACGCCAACATCGTGCACGACAACGGTTTTTTCTGCGGCAACCATCCATACGACCTAGCACCGCAGATCAGAAAGCTTTACGAGGTGCTGGACGAAGCGGCGGTGCCGGCCTGATTTTGCTCTGTCGTCATTCCCGCGCAAGCGGGAACCCAGGGCCACGAAGCAAGATATCTGGGTCCCTGCTTGCGCGGGGATGACAGGTAAGAGGAAGCGAAGACATGAGCGACAAACTGAACATTCTGGTCACCGGCGGTGCCGGATATCTGGGTTCCATCCTGGTCCCGGCGTTCCTCGACGCGGGTCACAGGGTCACCGTGCTCGACAACTTTATGTTCAAGCAGAATCCCCTCGCCCATGTCTGCGCCAATCCGGACTTCGATGTGGTGCGCGGCGACGCCCGTGACGAGGCATTGATCAAGGACCTGACCAGGAATGCCGACGTGGTGATTCCGCTGGCGGCACTGGTCGGCGCGCCGCTCTGCAACAACGATCAGGTCGGTACGATGACCATCAACCGCGATGCGGTAGTGATGCTGACCAAGGTGCTATCGAAGGACCAGCGGATCCTGATGCCGATCACCAATTCCGGCTACGGGATCGGCGAGAAAGGCAAGTACTGCACCGAGGAAACCCCGCTTCGGCCGATATCCCTTTACGGCACCACCAAGGTCGAGGCCGAGGCAGCGGCCCTGGAACGCGGCAACGCCATCAGCTTCCGGCTCGCCACAGTGTTCGGCATGGCGCCGCGCTTCCGGCTCGACCTGCTGGTCAACGACTTCGTCTACCGCGCCGTCCATGACCGCGCCGTGGTGCTGTTCGAGGCCGACTTCAAGCGTAACTACATCCACATCCGCGACGTGGCGCGTGCCTTCATCCATGGGCTCGAAAACTTCGAGACCATGAAGGACGAGCCCTATAACGTCGGGCTTTCCGATGCCAACCTGTCGAAGCGTGAACTTTGCGAAAAAATTCGTGAACACCTACCGAATTTCGTCTTTATGGAGGCGCCCATCGGCGAGGATCCGGACAAACGCGATTACATCGTCTCCAACGAGAAGATCGAGGCCACGGGCTTTAAGCCCGCCCATTCGCTCGACGATGGTATCCGCGAGCTGATCAAGGGCTATCGCATGATCCGCAACGGCCAGTACGGAAATGTGTAACGGCATTCTTCATGTTTTGAGACAGGCTGTGGTCTCCTCATCCTGAAGAATTGATTTCCCTCATCCTGAAGAGCGCGAAGCGCGTCTCGAAGGATGACGGTACGGCCCGAAAACGTTATAAGATCGCACAATCACTTGATTATACGGAACCTGCATGACCTCGACCCGACCCGATCTAGTGCTCGTCAACCCCGGCGGGCGTGAACGCATCTACCAGCAGCTCGGTAACGAGCTCACGGCGATCGAGCCGCCGCTGTGGTGCCGGCTGATCGGCGGTTACGTGCGCGACCATGGCCGCGAGATCGTGATTCTGGATTCAGAGGCCGAAAACATGGGCCCGGAAACCGTCGCAGAACGCATCCGTGACCTGAACCCGAAACTGATTGCGATGGTCGTCTTCGGCCACCAGCCATCGGCGTCGACGCAGCAGATGGTCGCCGCCGGCGAGACCACGCGCGTCATCAAGGACGCCGTTCCGGAAATCCCGGTAATCTTCGTTGGTGGGCATGTTTCGGCGCTGCCGGAACAGACGCTTGGCGAGGAAGCGGCCGAGTACGCCTGCAAGGGCGAAGGCCCGGAAACGGTGACCGGGCTACTTGACGCCATCGATGCCGGGTCGACGACGGAGGCGTTATCGCAGGTGCCGGGTCTCGTCTGGATGAAGGACAGCCAGTTCACGATCAATCCGGCGGCACCGCTGATCAAGGACCTCGACGCCGAATTGCATGGCGACGTGTGGGACCTTCTGCCGATGGAAAAGTACCGCGCGCATAACTGGCAGTGCTTCGGCGAGCTCGAGAACCGCATGCCCTACGCGTCGATCTACACCTCACTCGGCTGCCCGTTTAAATGCGTGTTCTGCTGTATCAACGCGCCGTTCGATATCAACCGATACCGCATGCGGCGGCCTGAGAAGGTGGTCGAGGAAATCGCCATGCTGCGCGAGACATACGGGGTTAAGACCTTCAAGATCATCGACGAGATGTTCGTCCTCAACGAACGCCATGTGACGGCGGTCTGTGACGGCATCATAGAGCGCGGCATCGATGATCTGAACATCTGGGCCTATGCCCGCGTCGATACCGTCAAGCCGCACATGCTGGAAAAACTCCGCAAGGCCGGGTTCCAGTGGCTGGCGCTGGGCATCGAGTCTGGCTCCGATCACGTCCGCGACGGTGCCGACAAGGCGTTCGATCAGGATGAGATCAAGGGTATCGTGCGCATGATCCAGGAGGCCGGAATCAAGGTCGCCGGCAACTTCATCTTCGGCCTGCCGGACGACGACCTGGAAAGCATGCAGGCGACGCTCGATCTGGCGCTGGAACTCAACTGCGAGTACGCCAATTTTTATTCTGCAATGGCCTATCCGGGGTCGCCGCTCTACGCGATGGCGATTACCAACGGCTGGCCGCTGCCGGAAGGCTGGGCCGGTTATTCGCAGCACAGCTACGACTGCCGTCCGCTGCCGACGGAAAAGGTCTCGGCGGCCGAGGTGTTGCGCTTCCGCGATCAGGCTTTCCACACCTATTTCGAGGGGAAGCGCTATCTCGACATGGTGACGCAGCGGTTCGGCTGGGACACCCGCAGGCACATCGAGGAGATGGCCGAACATCGCTTGCGCCGCCATATCGTCGAGGAACTGGAGGCCGCGGAGTGAGGCATTCGCCTCATTCGCCCGCGTGTCCCCGCTCGTCATTCCCGCGAATGCGGGAACCCAGAAAATTCCAGGACATCAGGACTCGGTCCCCGCTTTCGCGGGGATGATAGTGTTTTTTTATGTCGGGTAACGCACTCTCCAACATCGATATCGTCGTCCTCGCCGGCGGCAAGGGTACCCGTATTCAGCCAGTACTGGGCGACGTGCCGAAGCTGCTGGCGCCGATCGGCGAGCGCACCTACTTGGATTACCTGCTCGACTGGCTGCAGAGTTTCGGCGCGTCGCGCGTGATCCTCAGCCTCGGCCATCAAGCGACGCGCATCGTCGACTACGTGACTACCCAGCCGCGCGACGACCTCGAGATCATCCCTGTCATCGAGGAAATGCCGCTCGGCACCGCTGGTGCGCTCCGGCACGTGCGTATGCATGTCACGTCGGAAACCGCGCTGGTTATGAACGGCGACAGTTGGACCGGTGCCGACCTCGGGGCGTTATTGTTGACCCATGCGACGAGCGGTGCGCCAGCGACGCTGCTTTGCGTACGCGTTGACGACGCTGGGCGCTTTGGACAGATCGAGGCCGACGACCATGGCCGGATTCGCGCTTTTCGCGAGAAAGATCCCAGCGCCGGGGCGGGACTGATTAACGCCGGGATTTACGCGTTTGGGCCGGAGGCCTGGAAAACCCTCGACAACACGCCGGGGCCGTCCTTGGAGCGGGACGTTTTCCAGGCGCTCGCCCCCTCCTCCCTTGCCGCTTACGATGCCGGTAACGTACCTTTCATCGACATCGGCACGCCGGAAAGTCTGGCCCGCGCTGTCGAGGTCATCGGCAAGGCCGCTGGTCACGAGGGGGATGCATGATCATCAGTCGGACACCGTTTCGCGTGTCGCTTTTCGGCGGCGGTACGGACTATCCGAAATGGTACGAACGGCACGGCGGCGCCGTGCTCGGCTTCGCCATCGATAAGTACTGCTACATCTCGGTCCGACGCCTGCCGCCGTTCTTCGAGCACAAGCACCGTATCGTCTATTCGATGGTCGAGAATGTGAAATCGATCGACGAGATCAAGCACCCCGCGGTCAAAGGTATATTGTCCGAGTATCCGCCTCAGGAAGGCATCGAAATCCATCATGACGGCGACCTGCCGGCACGCTCCGGTCTCGGGTCGAGTTCGTCGTTTACCGTGGGCCTGACCAACTCTTTGGCGGCGTTCCGAGGACGCATGATCTCCAAACGTGATCTGGCGCGCGAAGCGATACGGATCGAGCACGAGGTTATTAACGAGAAAGTCGGCTGTCAGGATCAGATCTGGGCCACGTTCGGCGGGCTCAACCGCATCGATTTCCTCAAGACCGGCGATTTCGATGTGCAGCCGGTGATGGTCGGCCGCGAGCGCCGCGAGGACCTGCAGGATCATCTGCTGCTGGTGTTCACCGGCCTGTCGCGGTTGGCGCCGGTGATGGCGGAAAAGCAGATTGAGAACATCGATGCGCGCGAAAAGCAGCTTCTGGAAATGCTGGCGATGGTCGACGAGGCGCAGACCGTCCTTGTCGACGCAAGCCGCCCGATTACCGATCTCGGCAAGCTGTTGCATCAGTCCTGGCAGTTGAAGCGCGAACTGGCCGAAGGTGTCACTACGCCGCTGGTGGACGAGATCTACGATGCGGCGATGACGGCGGGTGCGACCGGTGGCAAGCTCCTGGGTGCCGGCGGTGGCGGTTTCATGCTGTTCATCGTCGAACCCGGCAAACAGGCCAGGGTCCGCGATGCCCTCAAGGATCTGGTGTCGGTCAAGATCGCAATCGACAATGTCGGTTCCAAGATCGTCGTTTACGAGCCGGACGGGCTCGAGTACGCCTGACGCGGCAATCCTTGACACTTTTGCGACGGCGCGGATATTGACGCCATTGGTTTTCCGGGGGACCCGACTTGAGCGAAGCGCGCGATAACAACAGCCTGATATCCTTGATCTTTTCGTTCCGAAACGAAGCCGACGTGTTGGACGAACTGATCGGCCGTGTGACGGCGATGTTCGACGGCGTCGGCTGCCCCTACGAGGTCATTTTCGTCAACGACCTCTCCACCGACGCTTCGCTTGAAATCCTCGAGCGTCATGCCGCCGGCAACAAGGCGATCAAGATCGTCAACATGGCCCGTAACTTCGGCGTCAGCGAATGTGTGATCGCCGGCATGACGTACGCGAAAGGCGCGGCCGTCATCTACATGGATACCGACCTGCAGGATCCGCCCGAGGTCGTGCCCGAGCTGATCGGGAAATGGCGCGAAGGCGCCGATCTGGTCTACACCCGGCGCCTCAGCCGCGAGGGCGAAACCGCGTTTCGGCTGTGGGCGACAAAGCTGGCCTATCGCGTCATCAACCTGAAATCCGAGATCGATCTGCCGATCGAGGCCGGCGATTTCCGGCTGCTGTCCAGGCGTGCCGTTGACGAGTTGCTAAAGTTGAACGAGGCGCAGCCTTACCTGCGCGGTTTGACCCAGTGGATCGGCTTCGAGCGCGCCGAGGTGCCCTATCGCCGCCAGCCGCGCGCCGCCGGTGAGACTCATTTCCCGGGCGTGTTCTCCAAGGGACCGGTGAAGACCTTCGTCGACGGCCTGACGTCGTTCTCCATGTTCCCGCTGCACCTGGTGCTTTATGCCGGACTGTCGGGGGCTGCGTTGGGTGCAGGCGGGCTGGTTCTGACTGCGCTCGCCGCGCTGCTCGGCTGGGGCTGCGCAACAGCTGGGTGGGTGTTCTTCATCCTCGGGCTCTGGGGTGGCGTGATGATCGGGATCGGCATTGTCGGGCTCTATATCGCGCGCATCTACCGCGACACCCGTGGCCGGCCGATGTATATCGTCAAGGACACCGTCAATATCGATTGATCGGCCGCTTGGTCGGATATTGACCGATCACGCGGCGAGTTCGTCGGCGCGTCGTGCCAGCGTCTCGAATGTGGCCCAGTGCCGGGTCGCGCCCACCACACCCAGAGACTGCGTCTTGAGCGATGCCGTGAGTGTATAAGGCGTATCGGCGTCGATGCGCCGGGCTCGCCCGCCCGCTTCCTCGACGATCAGTGTCCCCGCCGCGTGATCCCACGGCTTCAGCAATCCGCCGTAGCGGGCGTAGTCGAGCGCTCCGAGCGCAACATCCATGTATTCCCGCCCGACGCAGCGGTAACGCGCCGTCAGCTTCGGTTTTGTCATGCCAAGCTCTTTTGCTGCCCGCGCGATCCGGCTTTGCAGCTTGGGGCCTGCGGTCATGGTGCCTTCCTCGAACGATTTTGTTGGATGCCGCGGTTGTGAAACAGGCCCCGATGCATCCATGTAGCTCGTGCCCGCGCCGCGTACCGCCCAGGCGGCGTCGCCGGCGACCGGGTCGATGATCCAGCCAGCCTCGATGACCTGGTCGATGGCCAGCGCGACGATCACCGTGAACGGGCTTTTGCCGTGCGCGAAGTTATGGGTGCCGTCGACCGGATCGACGATCCACACCGGACCGGGCTCGCCGAGCACCCGGAGCATGCCGTGATCGCTCTCGTAGCCCTCCTCGCCGACGAAACGGCTTTTCGGCAGTAGTGCCGTCAGGCGGCGGCGAAGCGCGGCCTCGGAGTCCTTGTCGGCGATGGTCACCAGGTCGCCCGGCTTCTTCTCGCTGATCTCGTGATGGGCAAGCTTGTTGAAGCGCGGCAGAATCTCCGTATCCGCGACCTCGCGCATGATGTCGAGCACCTGCATCGGATTATCGAGTATGTCCGGCATCAGTTGATGTAGAGGTCCCGATCGCGGTGATAGGCGTCCTTGGCGTCGGCGAGGATTTTCTTGGCCTCGTCGGAGAATTCTGCGCGCTGCATCAGTGCCTGCGTCACGAAAGCGCAGAACGTCACCGCTTCGCCCTTGCCGCGCAGCTCGAATTCAGCGGCGAATTCGTCGAGCTTGCGGTGCGTGTGCTCGCGCGCCATGACGTTCAACTGGCGCTTCACGTAGCGATTGGTCAACCGCCACTTGTGCTGGGCTTCGCGGGTGGCCATCGAATGCTCCTCTACTAGTAGACAGTATAATGCGATGGGTAGCGTGTTAGCGGCGCGTAGGCAATAACCTGTTTTATTTCCTGATCCTCACCTCGGCACCAGCGGCGTCTCGAACTTCTGCTCGAAGCGGGCGGCGACGTCGGGGGCGATTCTTAAGTCCAGGTGCACGCCGCTCTCGCCGTCCTCGCGCGACAGCACCTCGGCGCGTTCGTAGAGCCACGCGAGCGCCGCGCCCGCCTCGAACGGCAGGTTTATGGCCCGGTTGAGGTAATGGCTGGTGAGGATGTCGTCGACCACGTCCAGCAGTCCGGCACAACCAGCCCCGGTCATGGCCGAGATGGGCACCGCTGCCTGATTGCCGAAGCGCGCCCGGTTGGCGACGTACTCGCGTTCTTCGTGCGCCAGAAGATCGACCTTGTTCAAGGCCTCGACGACCGGTTTGGCGGCGGTATCGTCATCATCGTTCGCCGCGCCCTCCGCCGGCACCACGTTCAGTTCCGCCATGACCTTGAGGACGTCGGCCTTCTGTTCCTCCGTGTCCGGGTGCGCGACGTCGCGCACATGCACGATGACGTCGGCCTCGATCACCTCCTCCAGCGTGGCATGGAACGCCTGCACCAGTTCATGCGGCAGGTTGGAGACGAAACCGACGGTGTCGGAAAGTATCGCGTCGCGCCCGCTCGGCAGCTTGAGCCCGCGCATGGTCGGGTCCAGGGTCGCAAAAAGCTGGTCCTCGGCGGTCACGCCGGCTTCGGTCAGCCTGTTGAAAAGCGTGGATTTTCCGGCGTTGGTATACCCCACCAGCGCGATCACCGGATGCGGCACCCGGCGCCGCGCCGAACGGTGCAGTTCGCGGGTCCGCGAGACGTCGGCCAGGTCTTTCTTGAGCTTGTCGATACGCTGGCGGATCAGGCGCCGGTCGGTCTCGATCTGTGTTTCGCCAGGACCGCCCATGAAACCGACGCCGCCGCGCTGACGTTCGAGGTGCGTCCACGACCTAACCAATCGGCCGAGTTGATAGGTGAGTTGCGCCAGGTCGACCTGCAGCCGCCCTTCCCGCGTGCGTGCGCGGGCGCCGAAAATTTCCAGGATCAGCCCGGTGCGGTCGAGCACCTTGGCGTCCCAGGCGCGCTCCAGGTTACGCTGCTGTACCGGCGTCAGTTGCGCGTCGACGATGATCACCGGTTTCGGTGCGTCCTCGTCGCTCAATCGCAGGTGTTCCAGCACCTCGGCGATATGATCGACCACGCCGCCACCGATCAGGGTCGCCGGTTTGGGTTTCTTGACGGTGAAGGCTTCGGCGTGGGCAATGTCGAGGTCGATGGCCATGGCGAGACCGACGGCCTCCTCCAGCCGCGCCTCGCGGGCACGCCCGTCGAGCGTCTCGGCACCGATCTCGGGATGCACGACAACGCAGCGTTCGCGCTGCGGACGCCGATCAATCCCGCCGCCGGCGCGCTCGCCCCTACTCACGCATCCTCGGTCGAGTCGTCCTTTTCCGGCTCGAACAGCTGAACGGGTGCCGACGGCATGATCGTCGAGATCGCATGCTTGTAGACAAGCTGGGTGTGCCCGTCCCTTCTCAGCAATACCGAGAAGTTGTCGAACCAGGTCACGATGCCCTGAAGCTTGACGCCGTTGACCAGAAACACGGTAACCGGCGTCTTGTTCTTGCGAATGTAATTGAGAAAAACGTCCTGCACGTTTTGGGGTTTATCCGCGGACATTCTTTATTCCCCCTGCTTATTGCCACCGCGTTTTTACGGCGGGTTTTCGGTTTTTCCGCCCTATGGGCGCGGATTTTTTCATTCAGGCGATGGAGATTACATGGTCTGTAGAAAATTGCAAAGCGATTGACAGTTCACGAAATAGTGGACTGGCGGGTGTTCGGCGAATTCGCCGTCACCGGGCGCCTCGGGCCGCACCAACACGGGCACGCATCCGGTATTCGCCGCGCAGGTCAGGTCGATGTCCGCGTCGCCGACGAACCACACATTCGTCCCCGGTTTGTGGTCCCCGGGCTCAAGGGCCATCAGCACCGGCGCCGGGTCCGGTTTGTCGCGGTCCGCGTCGAGTGCGCCGATCATGGCCGAGAAATGCCGGTGCCAGCCGAGCTGCTTGGCTTCCTTGCGCAGATAGTCGCCGCGCTTATTCGAAACGATACTCAAGTAGAGCCCCTCGCCGGCCAGTTTTTCCAGCATTTCGTCCGCGCCGTCGGCCGGTTTGATGGCTTCGGCATGGATTTCGGCGTAACGTTTGTAGAAGACGTCTGCCGCCGCCTCCCATTCGTCGCCGAAGATCTTTGGAAACCTGTCGCGTACGGATTCCCGGACGTTGGCGCGGGTCTCGTCGAGCGTCCACTCTCGCATTCCGTAGGCGCGATAGGTGGTGTTGAGTGCATCGTGGATCACGGGCCAACTGTCGACCAGCGTGTTGTCCCAGTCGAAGATGAGGGCTTTGGGTTTCGAAAGTTCGGTCATCGTCGCTATTTAATTCTACCTCGTTATTCCCGCCCCTGGACCCACTACGCCGGGGTGACGATCCAATCGACAAGTCCCGTCATTCCGGCGCAGGCCGGAATACAGATCACTTTCAATCCCATCGGCTTAGAAATACTCCAACTGCACGGAGAACATCTTCTCGACCTTGCGGATGACGTCGGCGGCGGCAAACAGCACGACCCGGTCGCCGGCTTCGATCACCGTGCCGCCGCTTGGATAGATCGTCACCCCGTCGCGGACAATGGCGCCGATCAGCACGCCCTGCGGCAGCTTGGCTTCCCTGAGCGGCGTGCCCACCAGTTCCGACGTCTGCAACGCCTCGGCCTCGATCAGTTCGCCGAAATCCTCGCGCAACGTATGCACCGAGTGGATGCGCCCGCGCCGGACGTGCTGCAGAATCTTGGAAACCGTGATGTTGCGCGGGCTGACGGTGACGTCGATGCCGATGGAGCCGACAAGATCCTCGTAGCTGGCGTTGTTGACCAGCGTGACGACTCGCGAACAACCGTACTTCTTGGCCAGCAGGCTGGAGAGGATGTTGGTCTCGTCGTCGTTGGTGACCGCGACCACCGTTTCCGTGCCGGCGACGTTGGCTTCCTCCAGGATGTCCTGGTCGATGACGCTGCCGTTGATAACGATGGTCTTGTCCAGTTCGCCGGCGATCGCCTCGGCGCGTTCCTTGTCGTATTCGATGATCTTGGCGCGCACCCAGTCGTGGTTTTCCTCCAGTTCCTTGGCCAGGAACATGCCGATATTGCCGCCGCCGAAGATCAGCAGGTTGCGGGCCTCGCGCTCCTCGTGGCCGAAGGCGACCATGGCGCGGTCGATCTGATCGCTGTCGACGACGAAATAAACCTCGTCGCCGGCGAGCATCTGATCCTCGCCCCTGGGCACGACCGGTTTACCTTCGCGGATCAAGCCAACGATGACGATGTTGAGGTCCGGGAAAAGCTGCGACAACTGCCGCAGCGGCGTATTGACCAGTGGGCAGTCCTCCTTGCAGCGCACGCCCAGCAGTTTCACCTTGTTGTCGACCAGCGGAATCATTTCGAACGCGCCGGGGACCTCCAGGCGCCGGGTCACGGCGCGGGCGACCTCGATCTCCGGCGAGATGATGACATCGATCGGCATGTGATCGCGCGAGAACATGTTCGCCCACATCGGTTGCAGGTAGCTCTGGTGTCGGATGCGCGCGATCTTGGTCGGTACCCCGAACAGCGAATGCGCGACCTGACAGGCGACCATGTTGGTTTCGTCCGCGAGCGTGACGGCGATGATCAGATCGGCGTCGCCGATGCTGGCGCGCTCCAGCACGTCCGGGTGTGAACCGTGGCCGACGATACCATTGACGTCGTGCGCGTCGGAAATCTGGCGCACCAGGGTCTCCGACTGGTCGACAATCGTCACGTCGTGGTTTTCCAGCGCCAGATGGCGGGCGATGTTGGAGCCCACCTTGCCTGCGCCGCATACAATGATTTTCATGCCCGACCCCGTGCCTGTCGTTGCTTACTGTCCGAGCTACTGTTTGTCCTGGCCGCGGACACCGAGGGATTTCAGCTTTCGGTGCAATGCCGATCGTTCCATGCCGACGAATTGCGCGGTCTGCGAGATGTTACCCCCGAAACGCTCCACCTGGGCAAGCAGATACTCGCGTTCGAACATTTCACGGGCGTCGCGTAAAGGCAGCGACATGATCTCGGCGTTACGCTCGACGTCGACCGAAGGCGCGTTGCCCATGATCTCCGGCGGCAGCATATTGCCAGATATCGGCTGCGACGAATCGCCGGGTGCCATGATCAGAAGCCGTTCGATGACGTTCCTGAGTTCGCGCACGTTGCCCGGCCAACCGTAGGTTTGTAACGCCGCCAGCGCATCGTCGGCGAACACGCGCGACGGCTGCCCCGAAGCGGCCGCGGCGTTGGCCATGAAATGCTGCGCCAGTACCGGAATGTCGTCGCGGCGCTCGACCAGCGCCGGAATGTGGATCGGCACCACGTTAAGGCGGTAATAGAGATCTTCGCGCAGGTTGCCGGCGTTGATTTCCGCCGTCAGATCCTTGGTTGTCGACGCGATGACGCGGACGTCGACCTGCACCTGCGCATTGCCGCCGACGCGCTCGAATATCTGCTCCTGCAGGACGCGTACGATTTTGCCCTGGGTTTCCAGCGGCATGTCGCCGATTTCGTCCAGCAATAAGGTGCCCTGATGCGCGCGTTCGAACATGCCGACCTTGCGGGCGGCATCCCCGCCGCCCTCGGTGCCGAATAGCTCGGTTTCCATGCGATCCGGGTGCATGGCCGCGCAATTAACGACGCAGAATGGCCCTTCGGCGCGTCTCGATTGGGCGTGTATCAGTCTGGCGATGACTTCCTTGCCGGCGCCCGGCGGTCCGGAAATGATGATCCGCGAGTTTGTCGGTGCGGCACGATCGACGGCCTGACGGACCTCCTTGATGGAGCCGGAACTACCGAGAAGATCGAGCGACGTACCGGCACGTATCCGCAGTTCCGCGTTTTCGCGGCGCAGCTGCTGGGCCTCGACGGCGCGTTCGATGAGCAAAAGCAGCCGATCCGCGGTAAATGGTTTTTCAATGAAGTCGTAGGCGCCGAACTTGATTGCCTGGACGGCGGTTTCGACGGTGCCGTGACCGCTCATCATCAGGACAGGTACGTCCGGATGATGCGCCTTGATTTCCTTGAGGATGCCGATGCCGTCCAATTCGCTGCCTTGGAGCCAGATATCGAGGAGCACCAGGCTCGGTTCGCGGCGTTCGACGGAGTCCAGCGCGGACCGGGAATCCCGCGCCTCACGCGTTTCGAAGCCCTCGTCCTGGAGAATTTCGGACGTCAGTGAACGGATATCTTGCTCGTCGTCAACAATCAGGATGTCTTTGGCCATCGGACTTCGTTACTGCCGCTTTATTGTTTTTGTCAGTTTGTCGTTGCAGAAGAGACGGCGCCTGCGTCGGTCGTTTCGGCGCTTCTCCCGGATTCCTTGCCGGGAAAGCGTAACGTGACGTTTGCCCCGCGAGGCGAGCGGTCCGTCAGGCTTAACGAACCACCGTGCTCTTCCATGATCTTTTTCACGATGGCGAGGCCAAGTCCAGTCCCCTTCTCGCGCGTCGTGACATAGGGTTCGGTCAACCGGCTCAGGTCCTCCGCCGGAAGGCCGCGGCCGTCATCGCTTATGACGACGGCGACGGTATCGTCGCCCGCCGCGGTGTTGATGCCGAGCGTTACCTTGCCTTCGACCCCGTCGACACCATCCTCGCGCGCGCCCTCGATGGATTCGGCCCCGTTCTTGAGGACGTTGGTCAGCACCCGCGACACCTGACGGGAATCGCAGGGCACAGTGACGTCGTCATCGGGCAGGTCCAGCTCGTAGTCGATGTCGCCGCCCCGGTTGCGTTCCAGGAATACGGCCTGGCGGCACAGTTCGGAAAGGTTTTCCATCCTGATGCTGGGTTGCGGCATGCGCGCGAACGAGGAAAACTCGTCGACCATGCGGCCGATATCACCGACCTGGCGGATGATCGTGTCGGTCAGCTTGCCGAAAGTCTCCTGATCGCTGGAGATTTCCTTCAAATACTTGCGGTTCAGGCGTTCCGCCGAAAGCTGGATCGGTGTCAGCGGATTCTTGATCTCGTGTGCGATGCGCCGTGCGACGTCGGCCCAGGCCGCCTTGCGCTGCGCCGACAGAAGCTCGGTCACGTCGTCGAACGTGACCACGAACCCGGCGATGGAGCCGTCGACCCGTTCGGCGGCGACGCGGACCAGGAACGTTTTCTGGCCGTCTTTCTGGTGGATCGTGACCTCGGCCTGCTGCAGCCGTTCGGGGCGTGTCCGCGACTGGTCGATCATGCCGCCCAGTTCAGGTACCACGTCGACCATCTTTTCGCCGACATGTTCATCCAGGTTCATGCCCAGCAGGTGCGATGCAGAACGGTTCGGCAGATTGATGCGTCCATCCGCATCGAGTCCGACGACGCCCGCGGACACGCCCGCCAGCACGGCTTCGGTAAAGTGCCGGCGCTCGTCCAGTTCGACGTTGGCGGCGACCAGGCCTTGCTGCTGCGAATAGATACGCTCCGTCATGTTGTTGAAGGCGTGGCTCAGCAGCGCGATTTCGTCCTTGGCCTCGTTGGCGTCGACGCGCGCCGACAGATCACCT
Source organism: Rhodospirillales bacterium (assembly GCA_965229805.1). Lineage (GTDB taxonomy): Bacteria > Pseudomonadota > Alphaproteobacteria > Rhodospirillales > Casp-alpha2 > UBA4479. The sequence goes on from CBDDJO010000001.1 coordinate 1,902,198, forward strand.
TTCGAGACCTTGTCGGCGGCGTCGATCAGTCTGGTGACCGGTTCGGCGAGCTGTGCCGACACCGTCATGCCGATCCAGATCGCGGCGAGGATGAGGATGAACACGACAATGGCATAAATCAGTACGAAACTGATCTGCACGCCGCTGCGTGTCGCTTCGAGCTGGTTATATTCCTCGAACGCGGCCCGGATTCCCGCGATATGCTGCAGGACGCGCGGATCGACGAAACGCTCGACCAGCAGATAGGCATCGACGAAACGATTGAGCTTGACCAGTGCGCGGACCTTGTCCTCGGATTCGGACCCCAGCAGCGTTACCTCACCCTTGTCGGCCTTTTCGAAGGCGGATCTCGGAATTTCCTCGATCACCGTGGAGAGCGCGAACTCGGACCGTGCCAGCGTGTTGCCGAGACTGTCGATGACCACGGCCTCGGGCAGTTCCCGGAGTGTCGCGTTGGCAGTCAGGACGCGGTTGAATTCCCACGGATTGCGGATCAGCGTCGGTGCGTTCTGGTTGAGCACGTAGGCAACGCTGTAGGTCTGGTTGGCGATATTTTCGCGGTGTTCCTTGAGATACGCCTCGGTCACACCGACCGATTCACGAAGCGCGCCGGAAACCCGGTTGTTGAACCAGGCCTCGAGCCCGAAGTTCAGCGACAGGTACGAGAACACGGCGACCAGAAGCGCCGGCGTCACGGCGATCAGCGCAAACAACATCACCAGCCTGCCTTGCAGACCGGTGCCGGCGTGGCCGCGGTTACGCCCGGTCCAGAGCGAGATGACGCGCCGGGCGACGACGATGCTCAGCGCCAATAGCAGGATGCTGTCGATGGCCAGAAGCCACTTCAGTTCCTCGACGCGTTCGCGCACGGCGGCGGTGTCGGTCATCAGCGAGACAGTGGCGATACCCGATGCGACGGCGGCGAGCGCCAGCAGAAAAGCGAAGCGGCGTTGCAGGCTGCTGTTGGAGAGCCATTCGCGGACCGTGGATACCGGTCGGGTGGTCATTCGGAGCCCTTGATGATTGGAATGCCGAGCTCGCGGATTTTCTTGCGTAGTGTATTCCTGTTGAGGCCGAGGACTTCGGAGGCCTTGACCTGGTTGCCGCGCGTCACCTGCAGAGTCTGCATGATCAGCGGCCGTTCGACCTCCTTGAGGACGCGGCCGTAAAGGCCGGCCGCCGGCAGCGCGCCGTCATGGGCGCTGAAGTAGTTCTTCATGTGTGCGTCGACGGCATCGGCGAGACCGCTGGTCTGGGTGACCGGCTGTTCGCCCTGCCCGCGCCCGTCGTTGAGTTCGGTCGAGATGATCTCGGCGTCGATGACCTCCTCCGAGTAGAGCGCGGCGAGGCGCTGCATCATGTTCTCCAGTTCGCGGACATTACCCGGCCAGTCGTGCTGCTGCAGCAGTTCCAGGGCATCGGGCTCGATGATCTTCCACGGTAGTCCCTCGTTGGCGGCGCGGCCGAGGAAGTGGCGCACCAGTTCGGGAATATCCTCGGTCCGTTCGCGCAATGGAGGGAGCCGGATCGGCACCACGTTGAGCCGGAAATAGAGATCTTCGCGGAATAACCCGCGCCGGATCAGGCGTTTCAGGTCGTGGTGCGTGGCGGCGATGACGCGGACGTTGGCGCGGATCGCGTCACGGCCGCCGACGGTGGTGTATTCGCCTTCCTGCAGGACACGCAAAAGCCGGGTCTGCGCCTCCATCGGCATGTCGCCGATCTCGTCCAGGAACAGCGTGCCGCCGTTGGCCTGCTCGAAACGCCCTGTGGAACGGCTGACGGCGCCGGTGAACGAGCCCTTCTCGTGGCCGAACAGTTCGCTTTCGATCAGATCACGCGGGATCGCGGCGACGTTGACGGCGACGAACGACTTGCCCTTGCGCTTGCCGTAATCGTGCAGCGCGCGGGCCACCAGTTCCTTGCCGGTGCCGCTTTCGCCGGTAATCATCACGGTCAGGTCCGTCGGCATCAGCCGGGCCAGCGTGCGGTAGATTTCCTGCATTGCCGGCGAGCGGCCAATCAGCGGCAGGTTCTCCTCCATACCGTCGTCGGCTGTCCGGCCACTGTCCAGCGCCGGGTCCTTGGTGCGTGCCTCGAGCCCGCGCTTGACCACCGAGACAAGTTCGGCGAGGTCGAACGGCTTCGGCAGGTATTCGAATGCGCCGCGCTCGGTCGCTTTGACCGCCGTCAGCAGTGTGTTCTGCGCGCTCATCACAACGATCCGCAGGTTGGGCCGGATGCGGCGAATCTTCGGTACCAGATCGAGACCGTTCTCGTCGGGCATGACGACGTCGGTAATCACCAGATCGCCGTCGCCGTTCTCGACCCACTGCCACAGCGTCGACGCGTTCCCCGTCGAGCGCACCTCGTAGCCGGCGCGCGACAATGCCTGCGTCACCACGGTGCGGATACTGTCGTCGTCATCGGCGACAAGAATGGTCGCGGTTTCAGCCATCTTCTTCCTCTGCTTTAAACATCGGGAGCATGACCCGGAATACGGTGCGTCCCGGAATGCTGTCGAACTCGATGACGCCGCCATGGTCGCCGACGATCTTGGCGACCAGCGCGAGACCGAGACCGCTGCCCTTCGGCTTCGAGGTGACGAAGGCGTCGAACAGATAGCGTTTCATGTCGTCGGGAATGCCCGGGCCGTTGTCGCGGACCCAGACGGTGAGCGGCAGGTGCACCCGGTTCTCGAGGCCCGGCAGCGCGAACCTGACGCCCTGGCTGTAGGCCGAGCCGAGCGTGATTTCGCCACCGACGGCGCCGACCGCCTCGGACGCGTTCTTGACAAGATTGAGGAACACCTGCACGAGCTGGTCGTGATTACCCCAGACCGGCGGCAGCGATGGGTCGAACTGGTTGTGGAAGCGCACGTGCGAGCCGAAGCCGGTTTCCGCCAGGCGTTGCACCCGGTCCAGTACCTTGTGGATGTTGACGGCTTCCCGCTGCAGCGGCACCCGGTCGGAGAACACTTCCATCCGGTCGACCAGCCCGACGATGCGGTCGGCCTCGTCGCAGATGAGCGTGGTCAACTTCTTGTCTTCCTCGTCCATGCCCTGTTCGAGCAGCTGCGCTGCGCCGCGGATGCCGGAAAGCGGGTTCTTGACCTCGTGCGCCAGCATCGCCGCCATGGCGGTGACGGAGCGTGCCGCACCCATGTGGTTGAGCTGGTGATTGATCTTCTCGGCGATGGAGCGGAGCTGGATGACGATCGCCACCGCCCCGGGGTCCTCTGGGATGCATGAGACCTGCACATCGACCGCATGCGAGCCGATGCGCGGGCTTTCCAGCGTTACGTCGTATTCGGCGACGACGCTGCGGAAGCGGCGCGCCTGATTGACCAGCGCCAGGATCGGGCTGTCGCCCGGCATCAGCGCATCGAGCGACTGGCCCTGCAAATAGGTGGCGCTGCCGCGGAACAGCTGCTCGGCGGCCTGATTGATACGGCAGATGATATTGTCGGCGTCGACGACGACGACGGTGCTGGCCAGTGAGTTTAGAACTGCTTCCGCATCGATTGTGCTGCGGGACGATTTGTCGGCCAGCGCTACGGAATTTTCGGCCATATCAAGCCGCGAGCTGATCGAGATTGGAATTGTAGAAATCGCGGATCAGCGCCTTTACGGCATCAGGTTCGCTCATCTGGTTTATTTGAGATCGGAAATCAGCCGAGTCGCGTAATCCCTTGGAGTACCATCCAATATGCTTTCTGGCGATGCGGACGCCGGCGTTAGTGCCGTAGTGTTCCAGGATGTCCTCGTAGTGGGTCAGCACGGTCTCCAGCTGGTCTTCCAGCGACGGGTCCGGAACCTCGCCGCCTTCCGTCAGAAAATGCTGAACCTGGGCCGGAAACCAAGGCCGTCCGTATGTACCGCGGCCGATCAGCACGCCGTCGGCACCGGACTGGGCGAGCGCTTCCCGGGCATCCTCGAGGGCGTTAATGTCGCCGTTGGCGAATACCGGTAGCCCGACCGCGTCCTTGACGTTGCGGATGTAGCGCCAGTCGGCATGCCCCTTGTAGAACTGACAGCGCGTGCGGCCATGTACGGCCAGCGCACGGATACCGCTCTCTTCGGCGATCCGCGCCAGTTCCGGCGCGTTCCGGGAATTGTCGTCCCAGCCCGTGCGCATCTTCAGCGTGACCGGGATGCTGACCGCCTTGACGGTGGCCTCGAGCAGCTTGCCCGCGTGCACCAAATCCCGCATCAGCGCCGAGCCGGCGTCGCCGTTGGTGACTTTCTTGACCGGGCAGCCCATGTTGATGTCGATGATTGATGCGCCGCGGTCCTCGTTGAGACGCGCGGCTTCCGCCATGACATCGGGTTCGCAGCCGGCGAGCTGTACCGACATTGGGTGCTCCTCGGCACAGTGGGTAGCCATTTTCATGGTCTTTTTGGCGGCATGGATCATGGCCTTGGAGGCGATCATCTCCGAGACCACGAGGCCTACGCCCCAGCGCTTCACGAGGCGGCGGAACGGCATGTCGGTGACGCCCGACATGGGCGCCAGAACGACCTGTCCGTCCAGTTCCACCGGACCGATGCGGATCGGATTAAAATTCGACAACGGGCACCCCCTCCAAGAGTTGCACACAAATTAGGCAAATCGGGCGAAAATGCAATGATTTTTAAGAGTTTATGTCAGCCTAAAACCACGTCCGTGACGAATTTTACGCCGGGGTAGCCGAGGGTGAGCAGCAAATAGGCCAAAAGCACGACGCGCGCTGCCTTGCGGCCTCTAAGTCCGTGTCCTGCTTGGGCAATCAGCAGCAGACCGATAATCGCGAATGCCGCCAGGGTGAACACCGTCTTGTGATCGAGGGTCAGGAGCGCGCCGCCGGCGATGGCGTTCAGCACCACGCCGGTGACGAGACCGAGGCCGAGCACCGTCTCGCCGATCACCAGGAATTGCGTCACCAGCCGGTCGCAGTCGGTGATCGACGGCAGCATGCCGCCGAGTGGCGGGTGGTCTTTGCGTTTCAGCGCGCGTTCCTGCCAGAACGCCGCCCACGCGGCGACGGCGGCGAGCGTCGCCAAGCCGTATGTGATGATGGCGAAAGCGATGTGCAGGACCAAGAGACCGGTCGTCCTGATGCCGGCGACCGGATCCGTCGGCGCGTGCTGCCAGGCAAACCCCATGAGCGCCAGTACCAGCATGTAGCCGGAAAGCAGCGGCGCCAACCGCCAGACGCTGCGAACCAGCGCCGAAAACACCAGGAACAACGCCATGGTGGCGGCAATAGTGACCCAGATCGAGGTTGAGAAGTCGGCCTGCCAGGCATTTTGGGAGCGTACCGCGACGGCGCTGGCCGGGCCGACGCAGGCGAGCGCCGAAACCGCCCAGAACGCGGCGTTGCGCGGGAATTGGCGCCGCCATGTCAAAGCGATGGCGGGCACGAGCGAGGCAATCGCGGTAAGGCCGAACAGTAACCCTGTCTGCATACCTCACCATTGCGCTCAACCTGCGTCTTGGCAAGGGAACAGTGTGCTTGGCAACGCTGTCGGCGGCAGGTAATGCTCTTGACCCTGATTTCGGATCGTTAACACCGGGAGAGCACCCGATGCCGGGGATCGCGGTCATCATCGTGGCGGCTGGACGCGGCCACAGGTTCGGCGCTGAAATGCCGAAGCAGTTCCGGTACGTCCGGGACGAACCGCTTATCCGCCACGCGGTTCGTGCGTTCGCATCGCATCCGGCCGTCGATGCCGTGCTGCCGGTCATTCATCCGGACGATGCGGCGATCGTCGCCGACGCACTCGACGGTCTCGACTATCTGGTGCCGGTCGCGGGCGGCGCGGCCAGGCAAGATTCCGTCCGCAATGGTCTCGAGGCGCTTTCCGGCATGTCACCGGATCTGGTTCTGGTACACGATGCGGCGCGGCCGATGATTCCGCACGCCGTGATCGACCGGGTGCTGGCGGCGCTTGAGACACAGCCGGGCGCGGTCCCTGCCCTGCAGGTGGTCGATACCCTCAAGCGCACTGATGAAGACAATAGGGTCACCGCCACGGTGTCCCGCGATGGCCTGTGGCGCGCCCAGACCCCGCAGGGCTTTCGTTACAACGAATTGCTGGCGGCGCACCGGGCCGCGGTGGGACAGACGCTGACCGACGACGCCGCGGTCATGGAAGTTGCGGGACATGCGGTCGCCGTGGTGCCGGGCGACGATGCGAACCTGAAAGTGACGACACCGGAAGATCTCGAACGAATGGAGAGGATCATGGCCGACGATGCAGCGAACGCCGGCGGCGCCGGTCCCGGTTTCCGGATCGGCAGCGGTTTCGACGTGCACAAGTTCGGCCCCGGCGATCATGTTACGCTCTGCGGTATCGAGATCGAACACGACCGGGGGCTGATCGGTCATTCCGACGCCGACGTGGGATTGCACGCGCTGTGCGATGCGATCTTCGGTGCGCTCGGCGACGGCGATATCGGCAGCCACTTCCCGCCCACCGACGAACAGTGGCGCGGTGCGTCCTCGGACCGGTTTCTTGCCTATGCCGTCGAACGGATGCGCCGCCGCGGATACGAACTCGCCAACGTCGACGTCACGATCATCTGCGAACGGCCGAAGATCGGACCGCACCGGGACGCCATGCGCGCACGGGTAGCAGATATAGCAGGTCTCGAACTTTCACGTGTCTCGGTCAAGGCGACGACGACCGAGCAACTTGGGTTTACCGGGCGCGGCGAAGGCATCGCCGCGCAGGCGTCCGTGCTGTTGATGTCGGGAAATTGATTTTTCTGCTCCGTTGACCCGACCGCACGATTGGTTACATTTTTAAGTTTAAGGGGTGGGAAACGTCCGGGCGGCCAACGGCGCCCTGGGGAACGCGCGTCGCATGATTCAAAAAAATACCTTCGGTGAAGTGGATGTGTTGCTGATCGACACCGATCTTAACGCGCGTCAGGGTGTGCGTACGATCCTCTCCAACAACGGTTTTTCCGGGGTGACGCTGGGCACCGACCTTGCCAAGGTCCGCGAAGCGGTCAATTCGCGTATGCCCGATCTGCTGTTGTGCGGCACAGAATTTCCGGACGGCAAGGTCACCGACATGATCCGCGACATTCGCCAGAATCGGATCGGTAATAACCCGTTCATGCCGATCATCATCCTGTTGTCTGAACCAACGCCGGATCTGGTCAGCCAGATCATCACCTCCGGCGCTGACGACGTGGTCATGAAGCCGGTGTCGACGAAGGCGCTGCTCGACCGCATCCATACGCAGATCCACAAGCGCAAGCCATTCATCGTGCAGGAGGAATACCTGGGCCCGGCTCGCAAGGGCGACGACGTGACCAAGGCCATCGACCCGCCCAACCCGCTGCATGCCAAGGCGACCGGTGGCCAAGTCAATTTTCATGAAATCGAGCGCGCCATCGACAACGCCCTGATGGAGGTCCGCAACCGCAAGCTGGAGAACACCGGCCCCGAGATCGCGGCGCTGGTCGGGCGCATCGTGCCGATGCTTGATAACAAGCCACAGGTTTCGCAAACCGCGCTCGGTGGCCTGCACATGTTGATCGATCTGAACAGCGGCCTGATCCGCAGCCTCGCCGGCACCAAGTACGATCATGTCTCGGAATTGTGCAAGGCGATGATCACCGTTTCGCAGCGGCTCTGCGACAATGCCAGCGAGGCGCCGGACCAGACCCAGGTGAAACTGCTGAAACCCCTCTCCCAGGCCATCCAGGCCGGCTTCGCAGGCGGCATCAATTCCGCCGACGCGGCGCGTCAGATCGTGCAGCGGATCGGCGTCAAGTAACGCCATTCAATCGGCGTTCGCGCCCGCCGTCTCTTCGCCGATCCAGTCGATGAACTGCTGGTTGCCGCCGACGATCGGAATCGCCACGACGCACGGGCAATCGTAGGAATGCTCCAGCTTCACGAGGTCGGTCGCCGCGTCGACCAGTGTGCGGTCGGTCTTTGCCACCAGCAGCGCCTCGCCATCTTCCTGCACCGCGCCTTCCCAGCGGAAGATCGACGTCAGGCCGTCGAATACGTTGGCGCAGGCGGCGAGGTTTTCGTCGACCAGCGTGCGGCCGATCTTGATACCTTCCTCACGATTCTGGACCGTTATGTACAAAATTACCGGGTCCGTCATGACACTCTCCTCGGGACATCTCCACCTTTGACGCTGGCGAAAAGTAACGTACCATACACGTCTGACCAAGTAACGACGGCGAACCGAATACGCCGCACTTGGCGGGAGGTGGAGAATGAGCAACGCGGACGGTGGCGCGGCGCCGTCGGCCAGTGCGCCGACAGGCGATGGTAAGCGGGCGCCGCAACCCAACAACACGCAACTCCGCTGGTTGCAGCGCGGTCTCGATCAGCCGGGCGGCAAGCTTCCGCTTTTCGACCGTGTCGGCCAAAAGGTCAGCGAACAGACGGTGCGCAGTTGCATCCGGCACGGCTGGGCCGAGCCCTGGTTCAACAATCCGATCAAGCCGGACTGGCTGGTCTGCCGCCTGACGGAAAGCGGCCGCGGCATCGCCGAAGACGCGCCGTTGCTGGCCGATGATGATTGAACCGGCGCGATCCAGATCGATATGAACGACAGCGACACGGCGGAGAACCGGATTCAATCGGTGCTGATCTGTATCAACCGGCGTTTTCACGGTGATCAGCCGTCGTGTGCCCAGCGTGGCTCGGAAGCGTTGGCGGACGCGATCGAGGCCGGCGTTCGGGAGCGCCGTATCGATGTCCGGGTCGAGCGGATTAAGTGTCTCGGCCAGTGCACCAAGGGGCCGTCTCTGCGGTTCGCGCCGGGCGGACGCTTCTACCTCGGGACTTCAATGGACGATATTTCCGGGATTCTCGATGAACTAGAGCATGCATGCGGCGTTCGCGATGAGGAAGCGGAACTGCCCCTGCACCTGCTCGGTTCCTAAAATTTGAGGAAAACTTTAGGAAATTCGACCGCACTGTGACGTATGTCACATGCGGTGCCCAAACCGGCTGTCATAGTTCGTCTCGTAAGGATGGATTTCTTCACAGAATCCTCCCTTCCCTCAAGAGCACAAACTTTGGCCGGGCCGTCAGGTCCGGCCATTCTCTTTGCGGTCCGCCACCGGTCGGGTTCCGTCCTTTATTAACTGGTTCGAAGTCAGCTTTTCTTAATAGCTTGCCGGCATGATTCTGCGATACGCGATTCGTTCGGCCTGCCGAACGCGTCGGCAGTAAGGGGGAACGGCGCGGCAAACAAGATGAAGATTCTGAACGCCAGCAAGAACTGCGAGGTCATAACGCCTCGGACGTCTATTACCGGCGTGTTCCGCAAATCGGTCGAAATCTGGGAAGATCTATGCAACGGCACTGACGTCCCGGTCTGGAAGGTCGACCATCTGCTTTTGTTCCCGGCGCGGTTGGTGCCTTACGCCAACGTTACCCGCTGGGAGCCCAAAGCCGGCGATTACCGTTTCCTGTTCTGGGGCAGCGGCCGCACGGACATGATGAAGTTCGATTACACGTCGCAGCCTTTGAAAGCGCTCCAGCCCACTGTTTATGCGGATCTCGTCCGCAGCGAACTCAACGAGGTATTGGCTTTGGCGAAGCCGGTGAAATCGAGTGCCGAGGTGCTGCTGTCGGATGGCTCCAGCACGAAGGTGGACAAGGTGCGGCTGCCGTTCGCCGACGAAACGGGCACGGTCAATACGGTGCTATCGATCGATGACGTGAAACAGTTCCTGAACCGGTATTACTTGTCCTGGGTCCGTGCCGACAGGCGCGAGATGGAAAGTACCGACTGCTGAGGCGGAATGGTCGGGAAGACAGGATTCGAACCTGCGACCCCTGCGCCCCCAGCACAGTGCTCTACCAGGCTGAGCTACTTCCCGACCGAATTGCGCCGCCGTCAGTCAGGGGGCGCGGCGCGGGCGGACTATAGTCGCCGTGTCCCCGGCACACAACAAAAAGAGATGGATTTACGGCGACTGCCGGCGGGTCCTGACCCTAGCCCGCGCTTTGCAGGAGCTGTTCGTGCAGGCCCCTGAGTTCGCTGACGATTTCCCGTAATTCCCGCTGGACACCGTCTTCGATGGTGGCCGCGCCGTCGTCGCTGGCCCGCGCCGGCGGTGCCGTGTCCGATCCCGGCTCCGGCGTGGGGCCGCCGAGCGGAATCCGCGGCTCGTTCTCGGCCACGAAGTTGCGCACGCTGCCGCTCTGGCGCAACAGCTTCTGCACGCCCTTGATGGTGTAGCCGTCGACGTAGAGCAGATCGCGGATGCGGCGCAGAAGTTGTAGATCGTCGGGCCGGTAATAACGCCGTCCGCCGCCGCGCTTCATCGGCCGGACCTGCGGAAACTTGGTTTCCCAGAAGCGCAGCACGTGCTGCGGCAGATCAAGCTCCGCCGCCACCTCGCTGATGGTGCGGAAGGCGCTTGCCGATTTTTCCGATTTGTCCGCCGTGCGGTCGTCAGGTGAGCTGTCGCTCATCGGCAGTCTTCTTAAAGTTCAGCAGCTTCGCTTGGCTTACGGATTTCATTGATGCGGCTTTTCAGGACCTGCGACGGCCGGAATACCAGCACCTTGCGGGGCAGGATCGGCACCTCTTCGCCGGTCTTCGGATTGCGGCCGATCCGCTGACCCTTTTCACGGACCGAGAAACTGCCAAATGACGAAACCTTCACGGTCTCGCCCTTGACCAGCGCCTCGGCCATGTATTCCAGAACACTTTCCAGAAGGTCGGCAGATTCGTTGCGGGATAACCCGATTTCTTGATAGACGGCTTCGCCTAGATCAGCTCGCGTTACGGTCTTGCCCGCCATGGCAACGCAGCCTCCCCCTTGTTGTCGTTCTCAAAAGGGTATCCTTGACCGGGAAATCCGTCAATATCAAAGGGATGGCCGATTTCGCACAATAGTGGTGCGGGGCACCGAGAGACACAATAATTAGCGTGGGATGCCTCATCCCAGCAGCGGTGAATAAAAAAATTCCCGCTCGGCTGGTTTACCAGCGCACCAGGCCGGCGCCCCAGGTCAGTCCGCCGCCCATCGCTTCCAGCAGAACAAGGTCGCCACCCTTGATGCGGCCGTCCTTGACGGCGGTATCGAGGGCCAGCGGGATCGACGCCGCCGACGTGTTGGCATGCTTTTCCACCGTGAGCACGACATGATCCGAGTTCATGCCAAGCTTTTTGGCGGTCGAATCGATGATCCGTTTGTTGGCCTGATGCGGCACCAGCCAGTCGATATCGCTGCGCTCAAGGCCATTGGCCTCCAGTGCTTCGTCGACGATGGATGCCAGGTTGGTGACGGCGTGGCGGAACACTTCGCGGCCGTTCATCCGGACGTGACCCACGGTCTGCGTGGTCGACGGACCGCCGTCGACATAGAGAATGTCGTAGTTCGCGCCGTCTGAATGTATGTGCGTCGACAGCACGCCGCGGCCGGAATTGTGGCCCTTGCCGTTGCCGCCGGCGCCTTCGGATTCGTCATTGCCGGCCCGCATCACGACCGCGCCGGCGCCGTCGCCGAACAGCACGCAGGTCGAACGGTCGTTCCAGTCGAGTATACGTGAAAACGTCTCGGCGCCGATCAGCAGCACCGTCTTGGCCTGACCGCACTTGATGAAATTGTCGGCCACCGCGAGCCCGTAAACGAAGCCCGAGCAGACCGCCTGTACGTCGAACGCGGCGCCGTTGACCATGCCGAGCCGGTGCTGGACCTTGGCCGCTGTCGACGGGAACGTATTATCCGGTGTCGTCGTCGCGCAGATCACGAGATCCAGTTCGGCGGCATCGACGTTGGCGTGTTCCAGTGCCCGGTTGGCGGCGTGCAGCGCGAGGTCGGAGGTGTATTCTCCTTCCGCCGCGACGTAACGCTGACCGATGCCGCTCCTGGACCGGATCCATTCGTCGGAGGTATCCACGGTTTTGGCGAGTTCATCGTTGGTGATGCAGCGTTCCGGCAGATAAGAGCCGCAGCCGAGAATTTCCGAACGTATTGGCATGTTAACTTGCAGCAGCCTCGGGCTTTTCGACATCGTCCGTATCGCCGCTGATCACGGCGTTGTCACGGTCTTTCAGAAGCTGCGCACAGTCTTCCTTGATGCCTTCGTTGAAATTGTTGCGGACCAGATTGATGGCAACGCCGATGGCGTTGGCGAAACCGATCCCGTCGGTGCCGCCGTGGCTCTTGACGCAAATGCCGTTGAGCCCCACGAACATCGCGCCGTTGTAGAGCCTTGGGTCGAATTTCTTCTTGAACTGAAGCAGTGCCGGCCGGGCAATCAGCGCGCCGAGCTTGCCCAGCATCGAGGATGTCAGTGCACTCTTCAGGAAATGTCCGAACATCGACGCCATTCCCTCGGCCGTCTTCAGCGCGACGTTGCCGGTAAAACCGTCGGTCACGATCACGTCGACGGTTCCCTTGGCGATATCGTCGCCCTCGACGAATCCGTGAAACTGGATCGGCAGGTTGGTCTGCTGCAGCAACTCCGCCGCGCCGCGGACTTCCTGGTTGCCCTTCATGTCCTCGGCGCCGACGTTGAGGAGCCCCACCGATGGATGCTCGCAGCCGAGCACGTTACGGGCGAAGACCTCGCCCATGACGGCGAACTGCAACAGGTTGTCGGCGTCGCATTCGATGTTGGCGCCGAGATCCAGCATTACCGTTTCGCGGCGCATGGTCGGGAAGTAGGTCGCGATCGCCGGGCGATCGATGCCCGGCAGGGTCTTCAGGACGAATTTCGCCATGGCCATCAGAGCGCCGGTGTTGCCGGCGGAGATCACGGCATCGGCTTCGCCCTCGCCGACCGCGTTGATGGCAAGCCGCATGCTGGATTGGCGGCCGGCGCGCAGCGCCGTCGCCGGTTTGTCGCCGCTGCCGATGACGTCCGGCGCGTGCCGCACCTCGGAGGCCGCGAGCGCCGCCGGATGGCCTTGCAGCATTTCCTGCAGACGCGCCTCGTCCCCGTACAGCAGGAACCTCAGATTGGGGTTCTGCCGCGCGGCAGTCTCTACGCCGTCGATAACCATCTCGGGGGCGTTGTCGCCGCCCATGGCATCGATTGATAAGGTCAAGCTTGTGGTCAATGCCTCATCCCGGTCGCGAAGTCAGAATATCGTTTCCGCTCCGCATCATACGGGCCATGAGGCCCGCTTAAAAGGGAGTTAGGCCAGCTCTTCGACGTCGGCAACTTCGCGGCCGTTGTACGAGCCGCAAGACTGGCAAACGTGGTGCGGGCGCATGTGCTCGCCGCAGTTGGCGCATTCGACGAGGTTGGACGTATCAAGTGCATGATGCGCGCGGCGCATGTTGCGCTTCGATTTCGAAACCTTCTTCTTTGGAACGGCCATCTCTCTAATCCTTTGTATCTGCTCGTTTCCAAACGAGCGCGCCTTCATAGAGGATTTGGCGCGCTGCTGCAAGACGTGAGACGCAATATTCTGCGTTCTCGCGATTCCAAGGATTTCTCTCTTAATCCTTTGATTTTATTTTGTCTTTTAGACCAGCCAGGGCGGCGAAGGGATTCTCGCCGCGATTATCTTCGCCGTCATCCGTGTCGGCACCCTCGAAAACCGCGCCGGGCACCCGAGGATACGGCGGAATATTGAGCGCGAGTTCCTCGACCGTGTGCTCGCCGATGTCGATCCGGCCGTCGACGATCGGGTCCGGCTCCTCGAGGTCCGGGTCGGTCAGCTCGTCCTCGTCCGAGGTGTTGAGCCCGGCCAGCGGGTCGGCATCCTCGGCGAACGTCCGCTCAACATCGAATGCGATCGTCGTCGTCAGTGGTTCGCCGCTGACGACGCATGTCTGTACGATTTCGGCGCGAATCGAGCCGCTGAGGGATACCTGCCGGCCCATCTCCGGGCGCAGCTTCAATTCACCATCGAGACTGTTGAGCGCAATGAGATCCAGCCTCTCGGCGATCGCTGCCAACTCGTCTGCGCCCGGATCGAGATCGACCGTACGGCCCTTTGGCGGTAGCGCGTCGACCTTGTAGGGACGGCTGAACTCCGGGGTATCCGTCACCGTATCCCCTCCTCCGCCGTGTCGATGGCGGCGAATGCGATGCTCCCGGCAAGCAGCTTATCCGCGGTCTGGGTGGCCAGTACCGCGTCGTCGTGCCGCATCTGACGCGCCAGACGCTGGACGTGGTCCGAGGGCGGTTCGGTGCCGCGATACGGATAGCGCCTGAGCGCCTCGATCAACAAGCCGTCGTCCGGTGCCGCCAGCGCCGCGTCGTAGGTCCTGATTCGACCATAAAAGCTCTCGGCCAGTTTTTTGACTTTTTTGCCGACGCTCATGTCGCCGACGCCGAGTTCGCGAAGGTTGGAATCGATGTCGTCGAACATGATGTCGAAATAGACTTGAGAGATGCGCTTGGCCGTCGGTTCGCTCTTGAGGCGTTTCAGCACCAGGAACGCCATCAGTGCAAGTGCCTCGAAGCGTCCTTCCGGTGTGTCCGGCAGCGCCATTTCCGTGAATATCTCGGGCCGTCGGGCAGCGTGAACCGTTGCCGCGTAGAGCGCGCGCGCGGCCTCCGTTTCCGGTGGTTGTCCGAACAGTGACTTAAGAGAAAACACGGCAGCGACGATCCTTCGGTCCGTTGACAATTCCGGGTCCGGGCGGCAATGTCGGCGTCATTCGGTGCACGGTCTCGCCAGGCGATTTCGGCGCCGCCCAAGGGAGCATGGTGTAGAATGCGAAGCCCCTTCAGAACAAGGTCTTTTATTGCGGCGGTTGCCATCGTCGGCATTGCCGGGCTGAGCGCCTGCTCGCCCCGTGTCGCTCAGCGCGGCGCCATGCCGGACATCGATGCCATTGCCGCCATTGTGCCGAACAAGACGACCAAGTCGGAGGTCGAACGCAGCCTCGGCTCGCCGTCGAGCATCAACATGTATGGCGAGGAAACCTGGATGTACGTCGGTGAGACGACGGAGACGATCGCGTTCTTCGAGCGCGACGTCAACGAGCGCAGCGTTCTTCTGGTCAGTTTCCGGGATGACGGTGTGGTCAAAGACGTCCTGCAGCACGGCCTCGACGCTGCCCGTAACATCGAGCCGGTCGAACGCGAAACACCCACCGTCGGCAAGGACATGACGGTGATCGAGCAGATGATGGGCAACGTCAACCGCTTCCGGAACTTCGGTAAGAACAAATAGGCTGTTGTCCGTGCGGCACGGTTTGGGCAATAGAAAAAGGCCCCGGGTCGCCCCGGGGCCTTCGTCGTTTCGGTCGCGAGCGCCTTAGGCGAGGATCGCCAGCAGCAGGATCGCGACGATGTTGATGATCTTGATCATCGGGTTGACGGCCGGACCGGCGGTATCCTTGTACGGATCGCCGACCGTGTCGCCGGTCACCGCGGCATGGTGGGCGTCGGAGCCCTTGCCGCCGTGATTACCGTCTTCGATGTACTTCTTGGCATTGTCCCAGGCGCCACCACCGGCGGTCATGGACAGTGCCACGAACAGGCCGGTGACGATGGTGCCAAGTAGCATCGCGCCCAGTGCCGAGAAGGCCGAGGCCTGATCGGCGACAGCATTGATCACGAAGTACATGACGAACGGAGCCAGCAACGGCAGCAGCGACGGCAGAATCATTTCCTTGATCGCGGCTTTCGTCAGCAGGTCGACGCATTTGCCGTATTCCGGCTTGGTCGTACCTTCCATGATCCCCGGCAGTTCCTTGAACTGACGGCGCACCTCGACGACGACGGCGGCACCGGCGCGGCCGACGGCCATCATGCCCATGGCCCCGAACAGGTACGGCAGCATACCGCCCAGGAACAGGCCGATGACGACGTACGGATCCTGCAGGCGGAACGTCACGTCGACATCCGGGAAGTAGTACTTCAGGTCGTAGGTGAACGCCGCGAACAGCACCAGCGCTGCAAGACCGGCGGAACCGATGGCGTAGCCTTTGGTGACGGCCTTTGTCGTGTTGCCGACGGCGTCGAGCGCGTCGGTGGTGTTACGCACGTCTTCCGGCAGGTCGGCCATTTCGGCAATACCGCCGGCGTTATCCGTCACCGGGCCGAAGGCGTCGAGCGCGACGACCATACCGGCCAGCGCCAGCATCGTGGTTGCGGCGATCGAGATGCCGAACAGACCCGCATACAGATACGATACGATAATACCGGCGGAAATCACGATCACCGGCAGCGCCGTCGCTTCCATGGAAACGGCGATACCCTGGATGATGTTCGTGGCGTGGCCGGTTTCGGAGGCTGAGGCCACCGACTTCACCGGACGGTATTCGGTGCCGGTGTAGTATTCGGTGATCCACACGATCAGGCCGGTGACGACGAGGCCGACGATGGCACAGATAAAGAGGTCCGTGCCGGTAACGACGACGCCGTTGCTCATGGCGAACTCGTTGCCCCAACCCAGCAGATACGAGACCGTACCGCCGATCAGGATCGCCGAGATCACTGCTGACGCGATGAAGCCCTTGTAGAGCGCGCCCATGATCGACTTGTTGGCGCCGAGCTTGACGAACCACGTGGCGGCAACCGAACCGATAATGCAGACGGCGCCGATGACCAGCGGGAACAGCATCATCTGCTCCTGCACGGCATCGACGAAGAAAATCGCGCCCAGCAGCATCGTGGCGACGACCGTGACCGCGTAGGTCTCGAACAGGTCGGCGGCCATGCCGGCACAATCGCCGACGTTGTCGCCGACGTTATCGGCGATCACGCCTGCATTACGCGGATCGTCTTCCGGGATGCCGGCTTCGATCTTGCCGACCAGGTCGGAACCGACGTCCGCACCCTTGGTGAAGATGCCTCCGCCGAGACGTGCGAAAATCGAGATCAGCGAGGCGCCGAACCCGAGCGCGATCAGCGCTTCGAGGATATGGCGCATTTCCGCCGGGTTGGTCGTGTCGTACATGCCGCGCAGCGCCACGTAGTAACCGGCGACGCCCAGCAGCGCGAGGCCGACCACCAACATACCGGTGATGGCACCGGATTTGAATGCGATGTCGAGGCCCCCTTCGAGACCCTTGGCGCGGGCTGCTTCCGTGGTACGGACGTTGGCGCGGACGGACACGTTCATGCCGATGTAGCCCGCGACGCCGGACAGGATTGCGCCGATGAAAAATCCAATAGCCACCGGCACCCCGAGAAACGCGCCGAGCACGACACCGACCACGACGCCGACGCCAGCGATGGTTATATACTGACGGTTCAGATAGGCGGCCGCACCTTCCTGAATGGCGCCGGCAATTTCCTGCATGCGCTCATTCCCGGCAGGCGCCGAGAGAACCGAACGGACTGCGTAGGCACCGTATAAAAGGGCCAACACGCCGCAAGCGAGAACCAAAACGTAAATGGAAGACATCCTCTCCCCCTCGTTAAAACGCACCGGTTGTGGGCGTACCGACACCACGCCGGGAGCCCGCCGTACAACCGGCTCAAGCTATGTGAATAAGTCACCGGTGCAAAAAGCGCGGGGAAAATGCCAGAACGTCCGGGATAAAGCAACAAGCGGTTTTCGCAGCGCAAAACGTCCGGAACGTCACGGTTTTCCGGACGCCTAAACCGGTCGGGTATTGCCCTGCTATTACTGCGGCGTATCCAGCAGAGACTGGATCAGCACACCTTTGACGATGCCCTTTTCGCCGGCGACGCGGTCGGCCACAAGCTGCAGACGTTGCTTCAATGTGGGTAGGTCGATGCGGCCCAGTTCGTTCAGCATGCGCGGGATAAAGGCGTGCAGATCCTTCAGGAACGCATCCTTGTATTGAGGCAGCATCCTCTTGATTTGAATAATGTTTTCATTGCCGGCGGTCTCGATCTTGACCTCAAGCTGGATGGTGGTGGCGATGGTGCCGCCCTGCACGACATTGACCAGCAGGGGTTCCATGTCGACGAACAGCGCTTGGGGTGCCGTGATCTTTTTGGGCGTCTGTATATCTTCGGCGATTTCGGGTTTCTCGAAGGGGCCCAGGCCGAACCACTTCATCGCGCCGATGGTCGCACCGGCGACGAGCAGCACGAGTGCGAAGATCAGGAAAAGTCGTTTCATGCCTGGATATCCCGAATGATGGCGTTATCGGCGAATGCCCCCACCGGGGATTCGCACCAATGTACAGAGCCTTTCGGCGCAGCATCAAGTCCCGGCGAAATGATTGTATCCGTCGTGTGCGAGTGTGATCGGCACACCACCGCTGTCCGTCACGGTCACGCCGCTTCCCGCCGCGATCTCGCCGATGGCCGTCAGCGGCACGTCGCCCGCTGGTGGCGCGGTTCCGGCGGTGAACGCCAATTCGTAGTCGTCGCCGCCGGTGAGAATCGTTGCCAGCAGGTCCGGGTCCGCGGCGAGCGCGGCGTGTCCGGCATCCGACAACGGCACGCGGCCGGCGTCGATGTGGATCGCGACATCGGAAACCTCGGATATGTGGCCGAGATCCTGGACGAGGCCGTCGGAGATGTCGATACAGGCGCTGGCATGGCCGACAAGCGCGCGGCCCGTCGAGATGCGCGGCGACGGCCGGCGGAACCGTTCCATCAGATAATCGCCATGCGCGGCCGCGAGGTTGGGCAGTTTGCTTTTGGCGGCGGCAAGGCCAAGGGCGCCGTCGCCGATGGTGCCCGAGACATAAACCGTGTCGCCGGGACGGGCGCCGGCGCGGGTGAGCCGGCAGCCCGCTTCGACCTCGCCGATAGCGGTCAGGGAAAACATCATCGGTCCCGGCGTCGTCACGGTATCACCGCCCAGCAACGGAAATGCGTAACCGTCGATCCAGGCGCCGAGGCCCGTGGCGAAGCGTTCGATGAATTCGGGGGCGGTATCTTTTTGCCACGCCGCCGCCAGGGTGAACCCGACTGGTGCCGCGCCCATGGCGGCAAGGTCGGAGAGATTACTGGCGCAGAGCCGATGCGCGACGTTTTCGGGTGCCTCGTCTTCCAGGAAGTGCACGCCCTGGACGATGGCGTCGGTGGTGACGACACGGTCGTACCCGTCACGATTCGACAGCACGGCGGCATCGTCCTCGAGACCGAGAGAGGCGGTGTTGCCGCGCGTCAGCGGTGCGAAGTACCGGTGAATGATGTCAAATTCGTCGGCCATATCGGTTCGTTCAGTTCCCTCACCTATGCAGCTCATATTGTCATTCCGGCGCAGGCCGGAATCCAGTGTTCAGTCGATGCTGCCGCTCCTTGGCTGGAGCCTGTTCCGGCAAATGCGGGAACAGGGGTAATGGAAATGGAGCGTGAATTCAGGCCGTCTCGCCCGAATGCGCGAACTCGTCGGCACGGAGCTGCCGGGCGACGGCGTTGAGAATCCCGGCGATCAACTTCACCTGCTGGCCGTCCTCGTCGAAGAAAGCATCCGCGACCGAGGTATAGGCGCTGATCACGGTCTTCGCTGTCACATTCCGGCGTGCCAGAAGTTCATACGTTGCGGTGCGCAAGATCGCCTGCATGACCTGTTCCATGTCGTCCACGTCCCGTTCACCGCGCATGGCGGGCTTTAGGGCGGCGTTGATATCGGCGTGGCGCGCCGCGGTGCCGCTGACCAGTTCCTTGAGTAGTTCCGGCTTGGGGCGGGCCATTTCCGCGCTGACATCGTCATCCGCTGCCTTCCAGCGGTCGGCGGTGAACGACGCGAGGACGTCGTCGACCGGCGCCTTGATCATATCGAGTTCGTACACCGCCTGGACCGCCGCCAGCCGTGTCGCCGCCAGTCGCGGGTCATAGTCCTTAGCCATCCTCGCGCCCCCGGAAGTGGCGTCGGAGTTCGATCATGCGCAAGACGGCGTGTGCCGCTTCGGCGCCCTTGTTCTTCTTTTCCGGGTCGGCTCGGACCTCGGCCTGCTTCATGTTCTCGCAGGTCAGGATCGCGAAGCCGACAGGGAACAGATGGTTGGTGGTGATGTCCATGAGCGCGCGGCTGGCCTCGCGGCAGATGTGATCGTAATGATCCGTCTCGCCGCGAATGACGCAGCCCATCGCCATGATCCCGGCGTATTTCAGGTGTGGGTCCCGGAGCCCTGCCTGGATCGCCATCTCGACCGCTGCCGGCACCTCGAACACGCCGGTCACAGGCAACCGCTCGATCTCGTACCCTGATTCGGCAAATACAGGCTCGGCGCCCCGAACCATGTCGTCGGCGATTTTTTCGTAGTATCGGGCTTCGATCACGAGGATCGTTTTGGCGTTCGCATGTTGTGTGGGCATGAATTTATTCCCCGGCAGGCGGGATCGGCCTCTGCTCGACGACGTTGAGGTCGTAGCCGTCGATCCCGACGATGGTGCGCTTGGTGTTCGACAGCAAGATCAGATCGTGGAGCCCGAGATCGAGCAGGATCTGTGCACCGACACCATAGTCGCGGAGCTCTTTCTGTCCTTCAGCCGGTTCGCCCACTCGTTCCCGCACGCGGTCCGAAAGCGCGCGTGCGTAGGGTTCCCGGATCAGCACGACGGCCCCCCTGCCTTCTTCTTCGATCATGCGCATGGCCTGCTGCAACTCGCCGCTCTTACCGCTTTGGGTATCGCCGAGCACGTCGTCGAGCACGTTCAGGGCATGCATCCGCACCATCACCGGTGCATTACCCGAAAGATCGCCTTTAACCAGCGCGATATGTTCCGCGTAGGCAACCTTGTTGACGTAGACACACATCTTCCAGTCACCGCCAAAGCGGCTCGTGAAGTCCATCTCCGCGGTCTTTTCCACGACGCGGTCGTTCCTGAGCCGATACGCGATCAGATCGGCGATGGTGCCGATTTTGAGGCCGTGGTACTGCGCAAAGGTGACAAGGTCGGGCAACCTGGACATGGTGCCGTCCTCGTTCATGATTTCGCAGATCACCCCGGATGGGTTGAGCCCGGCCAGACGCGAGAGATCAACAGCGGCCTCGGTATGTCCGGCGCGGATCAAAGAGCCGCCGTCGCGTGCCTCCAGCGGAAACACGTGCCCTGGCGACGCGATGTCCCCGGCACTCTTGGTCGGGTCGATGGCGACGGCGATGGTACGCGCCCGGTCGGACGCGGAAATCCCCGTGGTAACGCCTTCGCGCGCCTCGATCGAGACCGTGAACGCGGTCTGATGGCGCGAGCCGTTGCGCCGCGACATGGCCGGCAGTTCCAGTTCGCGGACCCGTTCCGACGTCAGCGCCAGGCAAATCAGCCCACGGCCGAACTTGGCCATGAAATTAATCACGTCCGGCGTCGCCATTTGCGCCGGGATCATCAGATCGCCCTCGTTCTCGCGTTCCTCGTCGTCGACCATGATGAACATGCGCCCGTTGCGCGCGTCCTCGATGATGTCTTCGATCGGCGATAGGAAATTGTCCGGATCATCGGTGGCGCGAGCCACTTGCTGTTTCGAAACGACCGATGGATTTCTATTGGTTGACACGGGGTTATCCCTCTACGTCCTTGAGGCGGGCAACATAGCGCGCGAGTACGTCTATTTCCAGATTTACGGGATCTCCGGCGCGCAGCTTGCCGAGCGTCGTTTCGCTCTGCGTGTGCGGAATGATGTTGACGGAGAACCGGGCTGCCGAGACCTCGTTGACCGTCAGCGAGACACCGTCGACCGTAATCGAGCCCTTGGCGGCGATGAACTTGGCGAGGCTGTCGGGGGCGTTGAAATCGATCTTGAGCGAGCCGCCGACCGGTGCCACGGAGACCACCTCACCGACGCCGTCAACATGGCCGGTGACGATGTGCCCGCCGAGCTCGTCGCCGACTTTCAGCGCCCGTTCGAGGTTGAGCGGCGTGCCTTCCCGCCAGTTCCCGGCGGTGGTTTTCGACAAGGTCTCGGCCGACGCTTCGACCGCGAACCGGCCGTCGCCCTTTTCGATTATCGTCAGGCAGGCACCGGAGCACGCGATGGAGGCACCGATCTCAGTCGTCGCCATGTCGTACTTCGTGGCGATATCGAACCGCGTGTCGCCGCTTTTCGCCACGGCCTCGACCGTGCCGATATCGGTGATGATGCCGGTGAACATGAAGCTTTATTCCTCGTTACCAAGGCGGAAGTAGCGCTCCAGCACGTCCCCATCAAGGTCTATTGTATCGATGCGGCGGAATTTCGGTGCGTTTTCCGGGCTGTTGACGGCCATCGGGGCGATCGCCGGCATGCCGTCGCCGCCCATGACGGCGGCGGCGCGGAACCAGGCGATCTCGTCGATCAGCCCGGCATCCATGAAGGAGGCCGTCAACGCGCTGCCGGCCTCCAGCAAGACCCGCGTAATGCCGCGTTCGGCGAGGGCGGCCAGGATCATGTCGGGTGAGATGCGTCCGCCGGCGACTGGCGGCAGGTCAATCACCGTGGCGCCGGCGCCCTTCATCAGCGCGGCTCGGTCCGCATCGGCGCGGTCGCCCGCCATCAGCCACAGCGGCGCGGTCTCCAGAGTATCGAACAGTTTGGCGGCGATATCGATTTCGAGACGCGGGTCGACGACGACGCGGATCGGCAAGCGCGTCAGCATGCCCGGCAGGCGGCAGGTCATCTCCGGGTCGTCCTCGCGCACCGTGCCGATGCCGGTCAGGATCGCGTCGTTCTCGGCCCTCAGCAAGTGCCCGCGGGCGCGTGCCTCGGGGCCGGTGATCCATTGGCTTTTGCCGTTCCTGGACGCAATGGCGCCGTCCATGGTGGTGGCTGTTTTCATGGTTACCCAGGGCCGGCCGTGCCGCACGACCGAGAAGAACCCGCCGTTCAGGAGGCCGGCGTTCTCGGCCAGAAGCCCGACACGGACCTTGATCCCGGCGTCTTCGAGACGTTTAAGACCGCTGCCGGAGACGCGCGGGTCCGGATCCTCGACGGCCGCCGTCACGGTCTTCACGCCTGCCGCGATCAGGGCCTCGGTGCAGGGGCCGGTTTTGCCCTGGTGATTGCAGGGCTCCAGCGTCACATAGGCGTGCGCGCCGTTCGCGAGGCCCCCGGCCTGCGCGAGCGCCTCTGTTTCCGCGTGCGGGCGCCCGCCGGGCTGGGTCCAGCCGGTGCCGACGATGCGTCCGAATGGGGATGATCCGAGGTCCGGCCTGACCAGAATGCAGCCGACGGCCGGATTCGGTGCGACACGCCCCAGACCGCGCCGTGCGAGCCCCAGTGCGGCCCGCATGTGTGCCCGGTCAGCGGCGGAGAATTTAATCGGCGTTTCCGTCACCTATTTGTTCAACAAATTCCTCGAAATCCTTGGCTTCGCGGAAGTTTTTGTAAACGGAAGCAAAGCGGACGTAAGCCACCTGATCTAGCTCGCGCAGGTTTTCCATGACCATTTCGCCGACCACCTTGGTGGGAATTTCGGACTCGCCCAAGGTCTCCAGCCGACGCTGAATGGAATTGACGATGCGGTCGACGCGATCCTCCGGCACCGGACGTTTGCGAAGTGCGATCGACAGCGAGCGCGCCAGCTTGTCGCGGTCGAACGGCGACTTCTCGCCGTCCTTCTTGACGACCACCAGTTCGCGGAGCTGCACCCGCTCGAAGGTCGTCCAGCGCGCGCCGCAGGCCGGACAGAAGCGCCTGCGGCGGATTGCCGCATTGTCGTCGGTCGGTCGCGAGTCCTTGACCTGGGAGTCCTCATTTCCACAAAACGGGCACCGCATCGTTTTAATCCCCCTCTATGGCCGCCCCTCAGGCGTCCGGATAAATCGGAAAGCGTGCACACAGCGCCCGCACTTCCTCACGAGCCGCTTTTTCGGCGGCGGAATTGTCACCATTCGACATCGCGAGCGCTTCGAGCACGTCGCTGATCATGTTGCCGACCTTGCGGAACTCCTCGGGCCCGAAGCCGCGCGTCGTCGCCGCCGGCGTGCCGAGCCGGATGCCCGACGTGACCATCGGTTTTTCCGGGTCAAACGGAATGCCGTTCTTGTTGCAGGTCATGCCGGCGTGTTCGAGGCTCACCTCGGCGGCGTTGCCCTTGACCTCCTTGGGTCTGAGGTCGACCAGCATCAAGTGCGTGTCGGTGCCGCCGGAAACGATATCGAAGCCGCGTTCCTTGAGCGTGGCGGCGAGGACCCGGGCGTTCTCGGCCACGGCCTTGGAATATTCCACGAACTCGGGCGTCAGGGCCTCGCCGAAGGCGACCGCCTTGGCGGCGATGACGTGCATCAGCGGCCCGCCCTGCAGGCCAGGGAACACGGCGGAATTGATCTTCTTGCCGATGTCCTCGTTGTTGCTGAGGATCATACCGCCGCGCGGGCCCCGCAACGTCTTGTGCGTGGTGGTGGTCACGATATCGGCGATCGGCAGCGGCGACGGGTGCACACCGGTGGCGACGAGGCCCGCGAAATGCGCCATGTCGACCATCAGATAGGCGCCGACGCTGTCGCAGATCTCGCGAAAACGCTGGAAATCGAGGGTCCGCGGGTAGGCCGAGCCGCCACAGACGATGAGCTTCGGCTTGTGTTCCTTGGCCAGTTTCTCGACCTGGTCGAAGTCGACCAGGTGATCGTCCTCGCGGACGCCGTACTGGATCGCGTTGAACCACTTGCCCGACTGCGCCGGCGGCGCGCCGTGCGTCAGGTGACCGCCGGCCGCCAGCGACATACCCAGAATGGTGTCGCCGGGCTGCAGCAGCGCCATGAACACGGCACCGTTGGCCTGCGCGCCGGAATGCGGCTGCACGTTGACGAACGAACAGTCGAAAAGCTTTTTGGCGCGTTCGATGGCGAGCGTTTCGGCGACGTCGACGAATTCGCAGCCGCCATAGTAGCGCCGGCCCGGATAGCCCTCGGCGTACTTGTTGGTCATGATGCCGCCCTGCGCTTCCATGACGGCGCGCGACACGATGTTCTCGGACGCGATCAGTTCGATCTGGTCCTGCTGGCGCGCAAGCTCGTCGGTGATCGACCCGAAAAGCTCGGGGTCGCGATCGGTGAGCGGCTGGTTGAAAAAGTCCCGGTGGTAATCGTTGGGATACGCGACGGCGGCATTGCTGGACATAACAGTCTCGGTTCCTTGGAAAAATCAGGTTTGCGGGTGGGAAAGCTTGTCGACACGCTTGGCGTGACGTCCGCCTTCGAATTCGGTTTCAAGAAAGACTTTCATGGCGTCGCGCGCGATTTCGGAACCGACCAATCGTTCTCCGAAACAGACCACGTTGGCGTCGTTGTGCTGCCGCGTCAGCCGCGCCGACAGGCTGTCGGTGACGACGGCGGCGCGCACCGCTGGGTTGCGGTTGGCGGCGATGGAAATGCCGATCCCCGAACCGCAGACCAGAACCCCCTTCTCCGCCCTGCCGTCGGCGATGGCGTCGGCCAGCGCGTAACCGAAGTCGGGATAGTCGACGCTGCCGGTGCCGTCGGTGCCGAGATCGAGTACCTTGTACCCCGCAGCCTCAAGATCTGCCTTGAGCAGGGATTTCAGGTTGAAACCAGCATGATCGCAGGCAATTGCCACGGTTTGTCCAGCCATCTTTGTGCTTGTCCCGGTTTACAGAAGAACGCCCACCCCAAAACATCCTACCGGACGTCCATGAGAAGATAGCGGTTCATACCATATCTAGCGCGCGCGTGCCAACAGGCTGCCACGTTTCGGTATGGGGTTTTTTGAAGACCGGTCAGACGAAGATGTCGGTGCGGCGCGGAAACGCCTTCAAGGCTTCGAGGATACGGTGCGCCTGGCGCACCTCGTTCGAGCTTTGCGGGTAGTAGCGCTGCGTATAATCGACCCGGTCCGACCATTGCCGGACATAGTCGCGGGGCCGGTCCGGCTGCGGCTTTTCACCGGTGAGCGCGCCGATGGTGCGTTCAAAGTCCGGGTGCAGGTCGGGCTGGAAGGCAAGCGCTTCATAGTCCTCGAACGAGATAACGCCGCCCGCGTAGAGGTTCTGGCTGTAATCCTGCATTTCCCGTGGCGTCATGTGGTGTACGTCCGGCACGCGCGCGCCATCCGAGGGCGGCGGCAACTCTCCGGCCTTGCGGGCGACGAGAACGTCATGAACGCTCTCGCTCCGGGGCGGGGCCGCGATGTCCTGTCCTGTGCCCTCTCGGTAGGCGACCAGGGCCCGGCTTTCACGTCGTGCAGGCGCATTCGCGCCGCCGTTGTCACGTAACGGCGGGCCGACGTCGAGCCGGTTGATATCCAGCGGTGTGAGCGGTTGATCAATCCGCATGTGGTGAGGCTCCTTTTTACAGAAAAGTAGGAGCAATCGCCGTGCCAATGGGTAGTGCGTTCGAAATCAATGGTTTATCAATCGTTAACGGGTTTCCTGAGTGTTTTTAACTCGGCAAATCTTGCCGGGTCGGCAGCGGTTGCCGGAATAAAGCCGGACATTGATCCAACTGCCGTTGGACAGGACTCGGCAAAGCACGCTAGGATTCCGGCCAACGCGCGGCCTTGGCCGCGCCCGGCCCGGGAGGCCGTCACATGGGCGATAAAAAGGCGATCCGCCGAACCTGGGAAACGCTGTTCAGCGCCGCGCTGGTGCTCGCGCTGGCGTCGCCGACGAATGCGACGACAGCCCGAGGAGCGGACGGCACCTTCACCCCGCACCGCGCGCTTTACGACATGACATTGCGAACGGCCGAGCCTGGCTCCAGCGTCACCGATGCCAGCGGGACTATGTACTACCGGTTCGAGGCGCTCTGCGAAGGCTGGGAGGTCGAGTCCCGTGTCGCGCTCCGCCTCAACTACGGCAGCGTCGGCGCGACGGAGGTCGTCGAGACCACGTGGACGTTCACCAGTTTCGAGAGCTACGACGGTTCGCACCTCACCTATGCCGTCGATCACAAGCGCAACGGCATGCTGCAGGAAGCCTTTGCAGGTGAGGCCGGCAAGGACGTTTCCGGCGGCGGAGCGTCCTTCGACGACGATGTCATGACGTCCGTCGACCTGCCGTCCGGCACCCTGTTCCCGGCGGAACACCTGCAGCGCATGCTGGACCATGCGAAGCACCGCAACGGGGTGTTCAAGCGGGTCGTGTTCGACGGTGCCAGCACGGATAACCCGTATGAAGTTAATGCCTATGTGGTCGGGCCCGTCGAGACACGGAACGTGGTGGCCCGGCCTCTGGAAAGCCGAGGAAAGCCAGTCCTGGTGGGGGCCGGCGCCGCGTCAGAAGACACCCGGACATACCGCATCCGCATGGCGTATTTTCCAGTGTTCGCCGTCTCGACGATGCCGGAATTCGAGATCGAGGTCGATTACCGCACCGATGGCATCGCCGAGCGCATGATCCAGGATTTTGGCGACTTCTCGCTCGATCTCATGCCCAACCAAGTGGAAATACTGCCGGTTGCTGGCTGCGAGTGAATCTCCATTTTATCGCCAGTCGTCGTCCTGAACTTGATTCAGGATCCATGATTTCCATTCGATAAGGTCGGCTGTCGCCCATGGATCCCAAATCGGGTTTGGGATGACGTTTCTAATAGGCCGCCCTACCCGTGCGGTTTCAGGATCTGCCGGATCGCGGTACCGGCCGCGAGGTTCTCGAAGCCTTCGTTGATTCCGTCCAGTCCCAGTTCGCCGGTGCGCAGCCGGTCGACAGGCAGCTTGCCGTCGCGGTAGTAATCGACGAAGCGCGGCATGTCCTCGGGCGGCGAGCATGAGCCCATGTAGCAACCCTGTATCCTGAATTCCTTGGCCGTCAGCATGTAGGGTTTGAGTTCGAACACCGCGTCGGCCGGCGTCAGCCCCGCGACCGTGACGGTGCCGCCGGACCTGAGCGACGCGTACGCCGCCTCCATCCCCTTGACGGTGCCGGACAGCTCGATCGCGTGCATAACGCCACCACCGGTGACGTCCTTGATTTTCTCGGCGGTGCGCGCCGTTCCTTCCGACGCGTTGACGGCGAAATGTGCGCCCAGCGTTTTGGCGAGCGCCATCTTTTCCTCGTTGAGGTCGACGGCGACGATCGGTTCCGCACCCGCCAGCGCCGCGCCCATGACGGCGGAGAGGCCGACACCGCCCAGGCCGAACACGGCGACCGGCTGGCCCGGCTGCGCCTTGGCGGTGTGGGTAACCGCGCCGACACCGGTGATGACCGCGCAGCCGAACAGCGCCGCGTCCTCGAACGTGATGTCTTCGGGCAATTTCACCAGGGACGAACGGTCGAGGACCGCATATTCCGCGAAGCACGAGATGCCGGCGGCATGGTTGACGGGCTTGCCGTCGACGCTCAGGCGCTTGCCGCCGCCGACCAGTTCACCCTTCATTTTGCTGTCGAAGCTGGCACCGCAGAGATGCGGCCGGCCAGTGGTGCACTCGTAGCATTCGCCGCAGCTCATCACGAAGACGCAGACCACGTGGTCACCTTCCTTCAGGTCGGTGACGCCGGGACCGATCTCGCGGACGATGCCCGCCGCCTCGTGGCCGAGCACGGCCGGAATGGGCCGGGGGCGTATGCCCTCGATGGTCGACATGTCGGAGTGGCAGAGACCCGCGGCGCGGATCTCGACCAGCACCTCGTGCTGTTTCGGCCCCTCCAGGTCGAGAGTTTCGATGACCAGCGGGTTGGAATCCGTGTAGGGCCTGGGCAGTCCCTGTTCATAGAGCACGGCGCCGCGCATTTTCATTGGCTTCTTCCCTTTCTTTTCTTCGATTTTCAACGGGGCTCAGACGACGATGGAACCGTCGCCCCGTTTGTTGTGGTTCTTGGCGATGACGTACTTGAGCTTACGCATGGCGGCCAGTTTGAGGGCCCGGTCGCCGACGGTCGGGTCGCCGACCATGGTGATTTCCGTGTTGGTGCGGGGGTCGATAGCGACCACCCGGACAAAGCTCCCGACCCGGTGGAGTTCGAACAGCACCTCGCGCAGATAGACGTCTTCGGGCTTCATGCGCCCAAGTATATGGGGATTTTTCGAAAGCTAAACCGCATTCGTTTGATGATGCGTTGGGAATATATAGGCATTCGTCGCCCTGAACTTGATTCAGGGCCCATGAAAACACGGCAGTTTGGCTGCGTGAAGATATGGGCCCTGAATCAAGTTCAGGATGACGCGACAAGCCCCGTCACATATTCCGGCGGTACTTGCCGCCGGCTTCGAATAGCGCGTCGGTGATCTGGCCGAGCGAGCAGACACGGACCGCATCCATCAGCACCGCGAACACGTTCTCGTCGTTGGTCGCCGCGTGCTGGAGGCGCTTGATCATGTCGGCGCACGTCGTCTCGTTCCGGCTCTGGAAGTCGCGGAGCCGCGTGATCTGGCTCTGTTTCTCTTCTTCGGTCGAGCGCCGCAGTTCGATCTCCTGATCCTCCGGCGGGTTCGGATTGCGATACGTGTTCACGCCGATGATCGGCAACTCACCGGTATGCTTGAGCGTCTCGTAGTGAATGCTTTCTTCCTGGATCTTGCCGCGCTGGTAGCCGGTTTCCATGGCGCCCAGCACGCCACCGCGCTCAGTGATTCTATCAAACTCCATCAGCACCGCTTCCTCGACCAGGTCGGTCAGCTCGTCAATGACGAACGAGCCCTGGTTCGGGTTCTCGTTCTTGGCGAGCCCCCATTCCTTGTTGATGATCATCTGGATGGCGATGGCGCGGCGCAGGCTTTCCTCGGTCGGCGTCGTGATCGCCTCGTCGTAGGCGTTGGTGTGCAGCGAGTTACAGTTGTCGTAGACGGCGATCAGCGCCTGCAACGTCGTCCTGATATCGTTGAAGTCCATTTCCTGCGCGTGCAGCGAGCGGCCCGACGTCTGGATATGGTACTTGAGCTTCTGCGCGCGTTCGTTGGCACCGTACTTGAAACGCATCGCGGTCGCCCAGATGCGGCGCGCGACGCGACCCATGACGGAGTATTCCGGGTCCATGCCGTTGGAGAAAAAGAACGACAGGTTCGGCGCGAAGTCGTCGATGTCCATGCCGCGCGCCAGGTACGCCTCGACGAACGTGAAGCCGTTGGCGAGCGTGAAGGCGAGCTGGCTGATCGGGTTCGCGCCCGCTTCGGCGATGTGATAGCCGGAGATCGAGACCGAATAGAAATTCCGCACCTTGTGGTGCACGAAATAGGATTGGATATCGGCCATCATTTTCAAGGCGAATTCGGTGGAGAAGATGCAGGTATTCTGGCCCTGGTCTTCCTTCAGGATATCCGCCTGCACGGTGCCGCGCACGGTCGACAGCGTCCAGTCGCGGATCTTCTCGATTTCCTCGTCGGTCGGCGCGCGGCCGTTGTCTTCGGCGAACTTGGCGACCTGCTGATCGATGGCGGTGTTCATGTACATTGCCAGGATCGTCGGCGCCGGGCCATTGATGGTCATCGACACCGACGTATTGGGCGCACACAGGTCGAAGCCGTCGTAAAGCGCCTTCATGTCGTCGAGCGTCGCGATGGAGACGCCCGAGTTGCCGACCTTGCCGTAGATGTCGGGCCGCTCGGCGGGGTCGAAGCCATACAATGTAACCGAGTCGAACGCGGTCGACAGACGCTTGGCTTCGGAATCCTTCGACAGGAACTTGAACCGCGCGTTGGTGCGGAACGGGTCGCCCTCGCCCGCGAACATGCGGGTCGGGTCCTCGCCCTCGCGTTTGAAGGCGAACACGCCGCCGGTGTAGGGGAAGCTGCCCGGCAGGTTGTCCTTGAGGAGGAACTTCAGCAATTCGCCCTCGTCCTCGTACTTGGGCAGGGCGACGCGCGAGATGCGATTGCCGCTGAGCGTCTGGCGCTGCAGATTGTAGCGCACTTCCTTGTCGCGGATTTTCACCACGTACTCGTCGCCGGAATAGCTCTCGACCACGGTCGGCCATATCTCGATCAGCTTCCGGGCCCGTGGGTCCATGGCGCTGTCGCGTTCGGCCAAAAGCTTGTCCAGGTCGTCGCTGGTCCGTCCGCCGGCCTCTTCCAGCATGCGCTTGGTCTCGCGGAGTTGCTGGCGTTCGCGCGCGATCTTGGATTGCGCGGCGATGGTTTCGTGGTAGCCGCGGACGGTCTCGGAGATTTCCGCAAGATACCGCGCGCGCTCCGGCGGGACGATGGTCTGGCCCGGTTCGGAGACCCTGGTCGTCACCGGTTCGATGACGCACTGGGGCGCGTTGAAGTCCTTGTCGGCGAACACCGTCAGCAGTTCCTGATAAAGCGCGGTCACGCCCGGGTCGGCGAATTTCGACGCCATGCAGCCGAACACAGGCATGTCCTCCGGTGATGTGCCGAAGGCTTCGCGGTTGCGCTGCACCTGTTTCCGGACGTCGCGGACGGCGTCAAGCGCGCCCTTGCGGTCCATCTTGTTGATGGCGATGGCGTCGGCGAAGTCGAGCATGTCGATCTTCTCCAATTGGCTCTGGGCGCCGAATTCCGGCGTCATGACGTAAAGCGACACGTCGACCAGGTCGACGATGGCGGCGTCACCCTGGCCGATGCCCGGGGTTTCGACGATGACCATGTCGAAGCCCGCGGCCTTGGCGGCGGCGATGATGTCCGGCAGGTATTCCGGCACTTCCGTTTTCGAGCCGCGCGTGGCGACGGAACGGAAATAGACGTTGGGCGCATCGATGGCGTTCATGCGGATGCGGTCGCCCAGCAGCGCGCCCTTGGTCTTGCGGCGCGTTGGGTCGATGGCGATGACGGCGATCTTCGGCTCCTCGGAATAGAGCCGGAAGCGGCGGATCAGCTCGTCGGTCAGCGACGACTTGCCGGCCCCGCCGGTGCCGGTGATGCCCAGCACCGGGGTCTTGTCGTGCTTGGCAGCCAGCTCGCGGAGCTTGTCGAGGTCGGCGTCCGGCAGTTTACCCTTTTCGATGGCGGATACGACGCGCGCCAGATCCTTGTGCTCGGCATCGGCCAGCTTGCCGAGCCCTTTCGGCAGGTCGTCAGTCGGGTCGAAATCGCAGACCTCGATCATATGCTGGATCATGCCCTGCAGACCCATCTGGTGACCGTCCTCGGGCGAGAAGATGCGGGTCACGCCGTAATCGTGCAGGTCCCTGATCTCGGCCGGGACAATGACCCCGCCGCCGCCGCCGAACACCTTGATGTCCGGCCGCCCCGATTCCTTGAGCAGGTCGACCATGTACTTGAAGTATTCCACGTGCCCGCCCTGGTAGGACGAGATCGCGATGCCCTGGGCGTCTTCCTGGATCGCGGCGTCGACGACTTCGGCGACGGAACGGTTGTGACCCAGGTGAATGACCTCGGCGCCGCCCGACTGCAGGATACGGCGCATGATGTTGATCGACGCATCGTGCCCGTCGAACAGACTTGCCGCGGTCACGAAGCGGACCGGGTTTTTTGGCATGTAGCTCTTTGCCGCTTTGGTCGATTGCGATTTGCGCTCGGCCGTTTGTTTGCCGTCGTCTGGCATGGCGTTCTCTCCCAAGAAGATGCCGTCGAATTGTAACGGAAAGCGGCCCGCGGTTCGAGATGTGCCGCACTTGCCAAACCTTCCCTTTACGTTAACGTAAACTTATCATCGGGCGGGTTTCAGGTCAAAGGTATCGTGGTCTATGGTTTTCGCCGGGGTGACGGGTGGGCTGATATCTCTCCAACACAACAAGGCCGGAGGTGCAGAATCCACACCTCACCCATGCAAAAAAATTCAATTGATTTTTTTTGCGAATGAGCGCATTAGCGCATTTCAAGAGGCTACCGCGAAACCGGGTGAAGCCCTTGATACCTTTACTGGAAAACCGAATGAGCACGACGCAATCCCCGCGCAGCAAACGCGCCCAGACGGGCGCGCATCTGGGCCCCATTTCCGACCTTGAATCTCATCTGCCGGAAGACTGGTGGAGTACGCTTTTCGACAAACTCTATTTGCTGACCGACGGTGACGTTTTCGAGAACGCCGAGAATACGCGCACGGACATCGACGCGATTATTGCCGCGGCCGGGTTGC
This sequence comes from Rhodospirillales bacterium, assembly GCA_965229805.1. Lineage (GTDB taxonomy): Bacteria > Pseudomonadota > Alphaproteobacteria > Rhodospirillales > Casp-alpha2 > UBA4479. The sequence goes on from CBDDJO010000001.1 coordinate 1,934,885, forward strand.
GTCCGGGTGACACGGTCACCGACCTCTGCTGCGGTCAGGGTCGTCATCTGATCGAACTGGCGAACCGGGGGTTCGACAACCTCACCGGGATCGACCGCTCGCGCTACCTGATCCGTGTCGCCAGGAAGCGCGCGCAAGACGCCGGCGTCGCCGGCAAGGTCGCGCTCCGCGAGGGCGACGCCCGCTCGCCCCGGCTTGCCGACGCGAGCCAGGATGCGGTCCTGATTCTCGGCAACGCCTTCGGCTATTTCTCCAGCGAGGCCGAAGACCAGCGCGTGCTGGAATCCTGCGCGCGCGTACTCCGCTCGGGCGGGACGCTGGTGCTCGACATCACCGACGGCGATTGGTTGCGCGGCAATTTCGAGGCGCGCTCCTGGGAATGGATCGACAAGCACCACTTCGTCTGCCGCGAACGCGCGCTCTCGTCGGACGGTGATCGGCTGATCTCGCGCGAGGTGATCTGCCACGACGAAAAAGGCGTCATCGTCGATCAGTTTTACGCCGAACGGCTTTATAGCTTCGAAAGGCTCTCCAAACTTCTACGGGATGCCGGGTTCCGCGACGTGGCGCGGCACGAAACCGTGGAAGCGAAGTCGGCGCGTAATCAGGACCTGGGCATGATGGCGCACCGCATGCTGCTGACCGCCGAGGCACCCCGGCGCGAACGCCCGGTCAAGCGCGGCCAGAAGACCGTCGACGTGACGGTCGTCATGGGCGATCCGCGGCTTCCCGACACGGTCAAGCGGGACGGCAAGTTCAACCAGGAAGACTTCGATACCATCGACGAGTTGAAGGATGCGCTCAGCGATATCGAGGGGTATCGTTTCTCATATCTGAACAACCATACGTCTCTCGAACGCGACCTTGAAACCTGCGAAAGCCAGTTGATCCTGAACCTCTGTGATGAAGGGTACCGCAACGACGCGTTCAAGGAGCTGCATGTGCCGGCGTTGCTGGAACTGTACGACCTGCCATACACCGGCGCCGGGCCAGGGTGTCTTGCGATGTGTTACGACAAGGCGCTGGTGCGCGCCGTCGCGCAGTCCATCGACATTCCGGTGCCGCTGGAAACGTTTGTCCGCGCCGGCGATCAGTCGGCGACGCTGCCGGCCGTGTTCCCGGCCATGCTGAAACCGAATTTCGGCGACTCAAGCGTCGGTATCACGGCGGACGCCGTGGTCCACGACAAGATGGCGCTGTTCGATTATCTGGAAAAGCTGCAGGCGGACTTCGCCGATATGCCGCTTCTGGTGCAGGAATACCTGACGGGTAACGAATACACCGTTGGCGTGATCGGTAACCCCAAGCATGGCTTTCGCTCGCTGCCGGTGCTGGAGGTCGACTATTCGAACCTCGACCCGAAACTGCCGAAAATCCTCGGCTACGAGTCCAAGTGGCTGCCGGACAGCCCCTACTGGACGCAGATCCAGTACAAACCGGCGGAATTGGACGAGGCGCGCGAGCAGGAAATCGTCGGTTATGCGTACAAGCTGTTCGAGCGGCTCGGCTGCCGCGACTACGGGCGTTTCGACTTCCGCGCCGCCGCCGACGGCACGATCAAGTTGCTGGAAGCCAACCCCAACCCGGGCTGGTGCTGGGACGGCAAGTTCAATCTGATGGCCGGGTTCGAGGGGCAGAACTATTCGCAGCTTTTGGGCCGTATTCTCGGTGCGGCCTGCGAGCGCTACGGTATCCAGCGGTAATGGTCAGGTTCACGCGTTGAAGTCGAGACCCCAGTCGCGGTAGCGCTCGGGATCGTCGCCCCATTTTTCGCGCACCTTGACGAACAGGAACAGGTGTACGCGGGTCTCGAACATGTCCTCGAGCTCCTTCCGGGCGGCGGCGCCGATCTGCTTGATACGGGCGCCGCGCTTGCCCAGCACGATGGCTTTCTGGCTGTCGCGCTCGACGAAGATCACCTGCTCGATACGGATCGCGCCGTTGTCCTGGTTGGTCCAGTTTTCCGTCTCGACGGTGGCGGCATACGGCAGTTCCTGTTGCAATTGCAGGTAAAGCTTTTCGCGCGTCACCTCGGCGGCCAGCAGCCGGGCCGGCATGTCGGAAATCTGGTCTTCCGGGTAAAGCCACGGGCCCGGCGTCATGCGTTCGGCGCAGAATGTCACCAGGTCGTCGACGCCGTCACCGGTCAGCGCTGAAATCATGAAGGTGTCGGAAAATAGATCGAGATCGTTCAATTCCTGCGCCAGCGCCAGCAGCTTCCCTTTCTCCGCCGCGTCGACCTTGTTGAGCACCAGCACCGGGGCCGTTGCGCCCGGCTTTTCTTCCTTCCGCTGCAACAACCCGTCGACGATCGACCGGGTGTTGCCGTCGAGCCCGCGTGCCGCGTCGATCATCAGTACGATGACGTCGGCGTCGCCGGCCGACCCCCAGGCGCTGGCGACCATGGCCCGGTCGAGGCGGCGCCGCGGTTCGAAAATTCCGGGTGTGTCGACGAACAGGATTTGCGCGCCATCGCGGATGAGAATGCCGAGAACCCGGGTGCGGGTCGTCTGCACCTTGGGCGAGACGATGGAAACCTTGGCGCCGACGGCGCGGTTGACGAACGTCGATTTACCGGCGTTGGGCGCGCCCAGCACGGCGACGAACCCGGCGCTGGTTTGGGTGTCGCTCATTCGTCGTTCTTCTCGATCGTCGCCAGCATGGCTTCGGCGGCGGCCTGCTCGGCGGCACGCTTGTTCGAACCTTCGCCGGCCGCACTGCCCTGCCCCTGAACCTTTACCTCGACTTGGAACAACGGTTGGTGGTCCGGACCGTCCTGTCCGGTGACACGATAATTCGGCAGGCCCAGGCCCAGACCCTGTGCCCATTCCTGCAACGTCGTCTTGGGGTCCTTCGGCGGACGGCGTTTTTCGCGCATCATCTTGGTCCAGTGCGCGTGGATGAAATCGCGCGCGGCGTCCAGCCCGCCGTCACGGTAGATGGCGCAGATGATCGCCTCGGTCGCGTCGGCCAACACACCCGGGTTCTCGCGTCCACCGGTCAGGTGCTCGCCGTTGGACAGCGACAGGTGGTCGGCGACGCCGATGGCCTCCGCCACGTTCGCCAGTGCGTCGCGTTGCGCCAGCGCCGTGAAGCGGTAGCTGATCTCGCCCTCCTCCTCGTCGGGATAGGCCTCCAGCAGCATTTCCGCGAGCACGAGCCCGAGCACCCGGTCGCCCAGGAATTCCATGCGCTCGTTCGATTTCAGACGCACCGCGGTGGCGCTGGAATGAACCAGTGCGTGGCGCAATAGGCCGGTGTCCTTGAAGGTGTAGCCGATCGCGGCTTGCAGCGTGTCGAGGCCGCCGCTCATTCGATACCCGTGAAGAAGCGCGCCGGACGCAGTTCGTCAAGCCAGGTCCATATCTTCCATGCCGATCCGTCGATGGAGAAGAAGATGAACTCGGCCCGGCCGACGAGATTTTCCTTGGGCACGAAGCCGACGCCCGGGAATCGGGAGTCGTTCGAATTATCCCGGTTGTCTCCCATCATGAAGTAGTGACCGTCCGGAACGGTGAAGACCCCGGTGTTGTCGCTGCCGCCGTTGTTATCGCTTTTCTCGACGATCAGGTGTTCGCTGCCGTTGGGTAGCGTCTCGACATACTGCGAGATGCGCGAGAACTGGCCGGGCGCGGCCTCGAAGATATGATCCTCGATCTTTTTGCGTTCCGCCGGCTGGCCGTTGATATGAAGGATGCCGTTCTGGACCTGGATGCGGTCGCCGGGCAGCCCGATGACGCGTTTGATGAAGTCGGTCGAGTTGTCGCGCGGTAGCTTGAACACCGCGACGTCGCCGCGCTCAGGTTCGGTGAACAGGACGCGGTCGGACGGGATCAGCGGCAGGCCGAACGGCAGCGAATAGCGGCTGTAGCCGTAGGCATACTTGGAAACGAACAGGTAATCGCCGACCAATAGTGTCGGCACCATGGAGCCCGACGGAATGGAGAACGGTTCGAACGCGGTCACCCTGATGGCGAGCGCGATCAACACCGCATAGATGACCGTCCGAAGGGTCTCTTTCATTCGTCGCTCCCCAAGGGTTGGCGGCCAGGAACAGGCCTGGGCGGCCGGACCGTTACAGCGCCGCGATATGGCCAGCCGAACCCCCGGCTGTCAAGGGAGAGAGCGGGTTTTGGGCGTTTTACTCAGCTAGCCACTGGTCGACGGCAGGTTCCAGGTTTTCCCACGGACGAAAGCCGATGGTCAGTGCGACCGGGGTTTCGCCCTTGGCGACGCCGACCAGCGTCGGGAAGCCGGTGATCTGCGAGCGTTGCGCGTAATGAAAATCGGCGAGGGTTTCCTGCTTGGTGTCTTCGTCCGCGAAGGCGATTTCGAAGTCACCCATCGGCACGCCGACCTCGTTCGCGAGTTCTGCCAGCACCTCCGGGTCGGTGGTATCCTTGTTTTCCGCATAGAACGCCTTGTGCAGGCGCGCCAGCATTGCCGGCGCCAGTTCCGGGGCGATGCGCCTGACGGCGACCACGGCCCGGCAGGCGGGTTCGGTGTCGTAGGTGAAATCAGCGCGTTCGAAAAAATCGTAGTCGAATGGCTGGCCGGATGCCTCGGCCACGTGGTCCCAGTGATTGCGCACGTAGGACTTGTCCTGTTCGGTCATGGCGTGATCGGTGAACGGTCGAAGACCGCCCACGAAGATCTGCAGGTCGGCGCGATCGCCGACCTTGTCGGTCAGCTTGTCCATGACAGGTGAAAAACCCCAGCACCACGAGCACATGGGATCGGCGAAATAGAGCAATTTTCGGTCCATATCGAACCTCCTTTCACCCAACATAGGCATCATGCGGCGCGCATGAAACCCTTGCCCTCGGGGGCTCTGATCTGGAAACTACGCCCGATTGCCACCCTGGGAGTGAATTCGCCGATGCCGAACCCGCGTTTTCCCGCGACACGCATGCGCCGCAACCGCCGCACGCCCTGGCTGCGCGAACTGGTGCGCGAGAACGTGCTGACGCCGGCCGACCTGATCTGGCCGGTATTCGTGATCGAGGGAAAGAATGAGCGCGAGCCGGTCGCGTCCATGCCCGGCGTCGAACGCCTGACCTGCGATCTTCTGGCCACGGCGGCCAGGGACGCGCGTGGTCTCGGCATTCCGATGATCGCGATTTTCCCGTTCGTCGACCCGATGCTCAAGACGCCGGACGCCAAGGAGGCCTGGAACCCGAACAACCTCGTCTGCCGCGCGGTCAAGGCGATCAAGGACGCGGTGCCGAATATCGGTGTCATGTGCGACGTGGCCCTCGACCCGTTCAATGCGGACGGCCATGACGGTATCCTCGAGGGTGACGTGATCCTCAACGACGAAACGATCGAATGTCTGGTCAGGCAGTCGCTGTGCCAGGCCGAGGCCGGCTGCGACGTCATCGCGCCCTCTGACATGATGGATGGACGTGTCGCCGCGATCCGCGCCGGATTGGATGAAAACAACCTGCAAGACGTGGCGATCATGTCCTATGCGGCGAAATATGCATCGGGCTTCTACGGACCGTTCCGCGACGCCGTCGGCTCCGGCGGCGCCCTCAAGGGTGACAAGAAGACCTACCAGATGGACCCGGGCAACACCGACGAGGCGCTGCGTGAAGTGGAGATGGACATCGACGAGGGTGCCGACATGGTGATGGTCAAGCCGGGGCTCCCCTATCTCGACGTGGTGCGACGCGTGAAGGATACGTTCGGCATGCCGACCTTCGCCTACAACGTCTCGGGCGAATACGCGATGCTGCGCGGCGCCGGCGAAGCGGGCTGGCTCGACTATGACACCGTGATGATGGAAATGCTGACGGGCTTCAAACGCGCCGGTGCCGACGGCGTGCTCACCTATCACGCCATCGACGCAGCGCGGATTCTGAACTATTAAAATGTGTTTCCCGGACGGGCCGCAGGCGCGATCTGGGACCGATGGATAAGCCGGGCGTGATCGGAAATGGCCCCCGGCGCAGCGTTCGCAATGCGCCCGCTGGCCGGGAAACATCTCCCTCACCATTTGAGGAATAAGAGAAGCAGAATTACGCGTATTCCTCGACGATCACGATGCCGTCGGCGCCGTCGCCGCCAGCTGCAGTGGTGCCGCTGACATCCGACATGCCGCCTGCACCGCCACCGCCATAGTCGCCACCGTCGGCGCCGCTCACACCATCACCAATGGCGGCTCCGCCGCCACCGCCGAGGATCGTGGAACCGCCGATGCCGCCGGAAAACCTCGCACCTCCTGCGCTTGAATAGCTAAAACCACCGGCGCCGCCACCCTGGATATTCAGATCCCCGTTGCTGCCGATACCTCCATTGATAGAAAGATCGGGCGACAGACGGGCATACTTGCCTGCGTCTCCGCCGGTAGCGGAACAGTGAGATCCGAAGCTGGATGTCCCGCCGCTTGCACCATCGTTGTCGCCTGCCGCACCGCCGGAACCGCCGGCGCCAATCGTGACTGTGACACTTGAAATGGCGCTGACATCAATAATCTTGATGGCGGCACCGCCACCTCCGCCACCGGTTGAGCCCACGTCATAGGTATTGCCGGCGCCGCCGCCGCCGCCGCCGCCGCCGATAACGGTGGCCTTAACCTTGGTGATCCCCACCGGCTTGTTCCAGGTGCCGCTCGCCGTGAAGACCTGCATTGACTGAAGGCCGCCGGAACTGCTGCCCCCACCGCCGCTGCCGTTGGAAGCCACGGATTTCCATTCGGTGCCGTCGGAGCGGATCCAGAGCGAGCCACCCGTGCTGAGCGAGGCGGTGCTGCCGCCGTCGATCTGCTCCGAGCCGGCCGGATCGATGGTCAGCGTGCCCGTGCCGATGTTTCGGATGATGACATTGTAGCCGTTGCCGGCGTCGGCGACTGTCGGCAGGTTTGCGGATACCGCGGACGCATTCTGGAACTGGATTTCCCGGCCCCAGTCACCCGGCAGCAGGGTGTAGCTCGCCGTCTTGATCGTCACCGGCAGATTGGCGGCGACGCGTTCGGTAATCGGCATGGTATATCCTCCATGTGCTTGAGTTGGTGTTGTCGAACACCCGGAGGATATGGACGCAATGGGTCAAAAGCGGTCCCATGGCGTGTTAAATTCGAGACGATTTCCGGACGCTGTTATCCGGGCCTATCCGTTCAGCCAGTCCCGGACGACTCTGATCTGCTCCGGATCCATCAGCGCCGGGGCGTGACCGCAGTTTGGGATGGTGACGAGGTCGGCCTTGGGGCCGCGTTTGGTCATCTGTTCCGCCGTCTCGACGCTCAGCAGGTCAGAGTTTTCGCCTCGGAGTACCAGCACAGGGCATTCGATCTTGTCCCAGACCGGCCACAAATCAACGTCCTCGATGGGGCCGGAGCAGAACACACTGGCGATGTTCGGGTCGTAATGCAGGCGGCAGCCCCCTTCCCCGTCCGGTACCGCCGACGTCACCGCCAGATGCCGCCATTGTTCGTCGGTGAGATCGCCGAACGGTGCATGTACCTCACGCAGGTAGGCCTCGACCGCGTCCACGTCCTGGAACGACGGCGCCGCGCCGACGTAATGGCAGATGCGGACCAGCGCTTCCTTGGCGATCAGCGGGCCGATGTCATTGACGACCAGCTTGCGGATCGGCGTGCCCGGTGTCGCCGCCAAGAGCATGCCTATAATGCCGCCCATCGACGTGCCGATCCAGTCGATCCGCTCGGCACCGATGTGCGCCATCAGGCCTGACATGTCGTTCAGATAGTTCGAATATGTGTAGTGCGCCGGATCGTTCAGCCAGTCGCTGGCGCCGCGTCCGGCGACATCGGCGCAAACGACACGGCCGTCCGCAGCGAGTGTATCGGCGATGACGTCGAAGTCGCGGCTGGAGCGTGTCAGGCCGTGCACGCAGACGGTCGCTTTCCTGCCCGACCGTTCGCCCCAGTCCGTGAACGAGACGCGGTGGAACCCGCCCGGACCGAGCGAGAGGAAACTGCCGGCGCGGGGCGGAATCGGGATCATGTCAGACGATCCCCTGTTCGCGGAGCTTGGCGATTTCGTCGGCATTCATGTCGAGGAGTTCGCTTAGCACGCCGTCGGTATGTTCGCCGATCGTCGGCGGTGCGAGGCGTGCACTGACCGGTGTGCCGGACATCTTGATCGGGCTGTTGATCAACGGCACCTTGGCACCGGTGGCGGGCTGGTCCATCTCGATCCGCATATTCCTGGCCAGCACATGTTCGTTGTTGAAGACCTGATCCAGGTTCCAGATCGGCCCGCAGCTCACGGAATTGGCCTCCAGTTCCTTGAGCCAGAAATCCATCGGCTTCTGTTTGATGATGTCGCGGAGTTGCGGGATCAGCTTGTCGCGGTTCTTGAGGCGCTGGCCGTTGGTCGCGTACTCGGGATCGGAGGCCAACGCCTCGCAGCCCGCGACCTGGCAGAAACGCTGGAACTGGCCGTCGTTGCCGACCGCCAGGATGATCGCGCCGTCCGATGTTTCGAAGGCCTGATACGGCACGATGTTCGGGTGCGCGTTGCCGAGACGCGGCGGCACCTTTTCGGTCGCCAGGTAATTCATGCCCATGATGGTCGAGAACGCGACCATGACGTCGAGCATGCCGACGTCGATGTGCTGTCCCTCACCCGTCACCTCGCGGTGGCGAAGCGCCGCGTTGATGGAGACGGTGGCGTACATCCCGGCCATCAGATCGGCGACCGGCACGGCGGCCTTCATCGGTTCGCCTTCGGGCTCGCCGTTGAGGCTCATGAAACCGCTCATGCCCTGGATCAGCACGTCGTATCCGGGCCGCTTGGCGTAGGGGCCGGTCTGGCCGAACCCGGTGATTGAGCAGTAGATCAGACCCGGGAACTCGTCCTTCAGGTCGTCGTAGCCGAGGCCGTACTTGGAAAGGCCGCCGGTCTTGAAGTTCTCCACCAGGACCTGGGAGGTGCCGATCAGCTTCTTCGCCAGCGCCTGGCCCTCGGGCTTGGAGATGTCGAGCGTGATCGAGCGCTTGTTGCGGTTGGCAGCGCAGAAATAAGCGGCTTCGGACGTGTCTTCGCCTTCCTCGCCCTTGATGTAGGGCGGCGCGAAGTTACGGGTGTCGTCGCCGGCGCCGGCGCGTTCTATCTTGATGACATCGGCGCCGAGGTCGCCGAGAATTTGCGTGCAGCTCGGACCCGCGAGAATGCGGGTCAGGTCAAAAACGCGGATACCTTCCAACGGACCGGGCATTTATGGTTTCTCCCCTAGTGTTTTATATTTTCGGCTCCGTTCTTAGCATGCAGTGTCCGGTGATCAAGACTCCGGGCATATCAAGCTATGTCCGAAATCGCTCCGCAAGTCGGCGCCGGGCCGCCGGCATTTCGGTGTCGCGGTGCTGGAAAACGTGGTTTTCGAGGAAGTAACCTGTGAGTTGCAGGCCCCCGGAAATGTCGGCATCGGCATCGCTGTCGAGCAGGAACGCCGGTAACGGTAGAAGGCGTTCCTTATAGGGTTGTGCCGCGGCGGTCGATACCGCCCGGCCTGTTCGCGGCGAGACGTAGGTCAAATCCTCGGCCGTGCCGGTCGCCGCGCAATGTCCGAGATCGAGACCGAAACCCAGTTCCGCCAGCAGTCCGATCTCCCATTTCACGTAGATCACAGGCCAGACCGTATTGTCGTCGAGCGACGTCAGCAGCACCTCGAGCCCGTCGAGGATTGCCGGGTGCGGTTCGCGTTCCGGCAATGCCGCCTCGGTCAGCGAACAGGCGGAGGTCAGCGCGGCCAGTTTTCGGGCATCCGAAAGTGCTGCCGCCGCATATGCGGTGACCGGTTCGACCGTATAGGTGCCGAGATGCTCGGCGAGCCGCGCGTGCCAGCGCGCCTGTACCTTGTTGCCGGGCTGCAGAATGCCGCTCATGCGTTTGCCGCCGCCGCCCCGAACGAGGCCGGCGTGACGGCCGTGGTCGCGCGTCAGCACATTGATGATCGCCGATGTCTCGCCGTGCTTGCGCGCGCTGAGGATGATGCCGTCGTCCTGCCAGTCCATGGGCGAAGTTTATGATGTGGCTGGGTGGATGACGATACCCATTGCTCGTCGGTTTGTGACCTCGACAATTTAACCGTTGCAGCCACCGCGTGCTCGACACAGCATGAGCGCGGAGGAAACACGCATGAACGACCAAGATTTTAACGACCCCGCGACCGTCGCCGCCTCGATGATCGGGATTACCGATGCCGAGACCGGCGACGTGGCACCGCAGGTCAAACCGGCGACGACTTATAAATACGGACAAGGTTACGTTTATTACCGCGACGACGGCCCCGGTTTGATGGACACCGAGGAAGTCCTGCGCCGGCTCGAGGGCGGTGTCGCTGCGATGGTCTTTTCGTCCGGCATGGCGGCGGCGACGGCGTTGCTACTGTCGCTGGGACAGGGCGCGCACGTGATCGCGCCAGAGACCATGTACTGGTTCCTGCGCAACTGGCTGGTCAAGGAAGCGCCGGCGTTCGGGATCAGTGTGTCGCTTTATCCGAACGGCGATCTCGATGCCATGAAGGCGGCGATTAAACCCGGTGAAACCAAGGCCGTCTGGGCCGAGACGCCGGCCAACCCGGACTGGTCGATCACCGATATCGCCGCCGCGGCGGACATCGCCCATGACGCGGGCGCGCGGCTGTTTATCGATTCCACGGTCGCGCCGCCCGTCGTCACGCGACCTCTGGCGTTGGGCGCCGATGTGGTCATGCATTCGGCGACCAAGTTCCTGAACGGCCATTCCGACGTGCTGGCGGGTGTATTGGTCACCAAGCAACAGGATGCGCTCTGGGAAAAGGTGCATTACGCCCGTGCCAGCCTGGGCTCTACCCTGGGCGCGTTCGAGGCATGGCTGCTGTTGCGCGGGATGCGCACCCTCGACGTCAGGATGCAGCGTCATTCCGAAAATGCGATCCGCGTTGCCGAAGCGATGCTGGGCAATCCTGCCGTCTCGCACGTGCTTTATCCCGGCCTTCCGGATCACCCCGGCCATGATGTGGCGGCGAAGCAGATGAAAAGCTTCGGCGGCATGATGTCAATCCGGCTTGCGGGCGGTGCGGACGCGGCGGCGCGCGCCGTCACGCGGACCAGGTTGTTCCGGAACGCGACGTCGCTCGGCGGAACGGAAAGCCTGATAGAACATCGCGGCCCGGTCGAGGGACCTGAAAGTCCGACACCTCACGATCTGTTGCGGCTTTCGGTCGGGCTCGAGAATGCCGACGACCTGATCGCCGACCTGGAACAGGCGCTGGGGCAGTAATTATTTCGGTGGGTAGTACAGGAACTCTATCATAGTGCAGCCGTCCCGTGTGAAGAACGGGCCGTGCGGCACATGCGGCGGGCGGACGGCGTAGGTCCCGGGAGTGAGTACTTTTTCCTCGTTCTCCAGCGTGCCGATCGTCAGCGTGCCGGAAACGATGAAGACTTCCTCGCACCAGTCGTGAACCGACGGTTCTGGCGATACCGTGCCGGGTGCCCAGCGGGACATCCGTGTGACGGCGCCGGCGGCGGCGGCATGGTCGAAGCGGCCCGAAAGCACCTTGGTCTCGATCCCGTCAAAACCGTCGACGGGTTCCCAACCATCCTCGGCCAGCGCGTCGAGGAATTCGCGGTGTTCCTTGGGAAATGCGCCGAAGCCCGATGCATCCGTCACGATGTGGGCTCCGCCGAAATGATCACCATGGCGTGGGCCAATGGGTATTCATCGGTCTGTGAAACGTCGACTTTGGCTGTCATGCCGTCGGGCGTGAGTTTATCGAGGCGCGTCTTGGCCCCGCCCTTTAGCAGCATCACCGGCTGGCCGGTTGGCAGGTTCTGAACTACCATATCGCGCCAGAACACACCCTGGCGGAAGCCGGTGCCGAGTGCCTTGGCGCAGGCTTCCTTCGCGGCGAAGCTCTGCGCGAAACTGGCCGCCGGGTTCTGGCGGCGCATCGCCTTCTTGATCTCGTAATCATCGTAGAGGCGGCTAATGAACCGTTCGCCGAACCGTTCCAGCGTTTGTTCGATCCGCCGAATGTCGCAGAGATCGGTGCCGATACCGATGATCACGCCGAGCGTTCGCCGTGTGCGTCGGAACGCGCCTTGTCCATCAGCGAACGCATGCGGCGGATGGCGCTGTCGAGGCCGGAGAAGATCGCCTCGCCGATCAGGAAGTGACCGATGTTCAGCTCGACCACGTTGGGGATCGCCGCCACCGGGCCGACGGTGTCGAATGTCAGCCCGTGACCGGCGTGACATTCGAGGCGGAGATCGACCGTTGCCGACGCGGCCTCGACGATGCGTTTGAGTTCGGCGGCTTGTGCGTCGCCGCTGAGGTCGCAGTATCTGCCAGTATGCAGTTCGACGATATCGGCGCCGAGTTTCGAGGACGCTTCGAGCTGTTTGGGATCGGGCTCCACGAACAGCGAGACGCGAATGCCCTTGTCCTTGAGCGCGCCGATAACGGGTTCGAGCGTCTTGAAACCGCCGGCGACGTCAAGACCGCCCTCGGTGGTTCGCTCTTCACGTTTTTCCGGCACGATGCACGCCGCATGCGGTTTATGGCGCAGCGCGATCGCCAGCATCTCGTCGGTCGCCGCCATCTCCAGGTTGAGCGGCAGGACGATGGCATCCATCAGGCGTTCGATATCGCCGTCGGAAATATGCCGTCGGTCTTCGCGCAGGTGCGCGGTGATACCGTCGGCGCCCGCCTTTTCCGCCAGCTTGGCGGCATGGATCGGGTCCGGGTGAACGCCGCCGCGGGCGTTCCGAATGGTCGCTACGTGATCGATATTGACGCCAAGACGAAGTTTCTCGCTCATGCCGCCTCTCCCGTTTGCTCGGCGGGGATGCCGTCGACCAGTTCGGCGGCACGCGCCTGACGGCGCTTGTACGCGGCTATTTTGTAGCGTTCGATCACCGGTTTCAGCAAAAGGAAAAAAGTTACCCACACAATTACGGTGGTCGGGATGGCGGCCACCATCATCGGCATCAGAACCGGCAAGGCGTACTCGCCGATAAAAGCCCAGTCACCGCGCAGCGTCGCTTCGGTGACGGCGCCGAACAACGCGGTGAAGTCCATTGCCTCGGCGTCGACCGCAGCCTGGCCGAAGCCCATGGCGACGCCGGAGTTGTAGAGCCAGATCCAGATGAACGGGAACGTCCACGGATTGCCGACCACCGTGCCGATAATGGCGGCGACGACACTGCACCTGGAAAGCCAGGCCCCCAGGATCGAGAACAGGATGTGTAGGCCGATGAACGGCGTAAACGACATCGCCGCGCCCCAGGCGAAACCGCCGGCGACGGCGTAGCCCGTGCCCGGCAGGCGGCCCATGCGGTAAAGCAGGTAGCGTGTGGCACGGCGCCAGCCCGTTTTCGGCCATAGGCTGGCGATGGCCTTGCGGTATACGGGGACGGGATCGCGGCGTCTGAACATACCCGAAACGTAGCGATTGACGGGCGCCTTGGAAAGAGGACGTTTTTGTGATGGGTGCGTCGGTTTACCGCCGCAGCGTCAGCGTATCGCCCTCGACCGAGAACGACGACACGCGTTCGAGAAAACTCATACCCAGAAGCGAGCGGCCGAGCCCCTGCTCCATCACCACGCCGCGCACTTCGGTAACGGTAATGTTGCCTATGGAAACGCTGTTGAGCCGCACCGGCGCGCCGAAGGCGGTACCGTTGGCGGTGCTGAAACGCTGCGAATACTTGAGTTCATCCGGGCGCAGTCCGGCGCGTTCGGCGTCGTCGCGGGTTAGCGTGACGACGCTGGCGCCGGTATCGATCAGGAACTGCACGCGCTCGCCGTTGACCTCGGCGGCAACATGAAAGTGCCCGTCGCTGCGGCGGTTGAGCGTGATTTCTCCGGACCCGGTCTCGATGGCGCGGGACGGCACCAGTGCACCGGTGACGCGCGATCCGATCGCCGTGAACTCGTCCTTGAGGGTGTAGCCCGTAACCAGCACCAGCCCGATCATGATCCAAATGAACGCGGCCTTGAACGCGCCCTTCAGATTGAGGCGCGGCGACAGCATCAGTCCGGCGCCGATGAGCACCATGAGACCGAAAGCACGGACCAGGTTGGCCTGATCGATGTCGCTCTCCAGAGAGCCCGGAAACATGTCGGCGAGGAACCAGATCAACACCGCAACGCCGACGCAGCCGATCAACAGCACGAGAACACGTGTGTTCATTGCCGGTTTACTCCGAGTTGCTTCAGAACGTCGGCCGCCTGGTCGATCCCGGCGTCCGCGGCTTTTACCATCCAGGCGGTGCCCCTGGCGCGGTCGCGCGCGACACCGTCGCCGTTGAGCAGCATGACGCCGTAGATATACGCGGCTTCGGGCACGCCGTTCTCGGCCGAGGCCTTGGCCCATTGCGCGGCGATGGCCTTATCGGCGGCGACCCCGTCACCTCGCCAGTAGATGCGTGAAAGTTCGTATTGTGCCGGACCGTGCCCCGCCTCCGCGGCCTTTTCGAACCAGGTACGTGCGGCCGCCGGGTTGGCGTCGACGCCGATGCCGCGGGCATAGATCAGGCCAAGCTGGAACTGATCCTCCGGCGCGCTGCTTGCGGAGAGTTCGTCGAGGCGCTGGCGGGTCATGCGCGCCTGTTGCTGCTTGGCCTTGGCGACGGCGCTGCCCGCGACCCCGGATTTGCGCAACGCATCGATATAGACCAGATAGTCGTCGAGGATCGCCGGCACGTCCGGGTGTAGCCTGTCCCAGGATTTTAGTGCGGCGCGGCTGTTCTCGCGCTGCCATGTCTTGAAGTCGGCGCACCAGTGTCCTTCCAGGGTCTTGCGGAACTGCACCATCTCGCGCACGCCCTTGTCGAAGCCGAGGTCCTGATAGGCCTTTTCCTGATAGAGATATGCCTCGCATTCCAGGTCGACCTCGCGGACGTTTTCGAGGCGGCCGCGCAAATGCTGCATGCCGTGCCCGGTTAGTTCGTGCGCCAGCACCGGCGCCAGCTCGCGCGGCGACCACTTGCCGCCGAAGCGCCCGACGACGGTCAGGAAGTCCTTGGTGCGGCCGTCGACCTGATAGAAGTCCGGCAAAAACGCGGCGATGGTGA
Organism: Rhodospirillales bacterium; assembly: GCA_965229805.1. Lineage (GTDB taxonomy): Bacteria > Pseudomonadota > Alphaproteobacteria > Rhodospirillales > Casp-alpha2 > UBA4479. The sequence continues at coordinate 1,949,913 of CBDDJO010000001.1, forward strand.
CCTTGGTCAACTCGCGCTTGGGGAATGCCGGATCGTAGACGATGACGACGTTGCCCGCCGCCTTGAGTTTTTCGATGGCCTGGGCGTTGTAGGCGGAACCCTCGTAGAGGATATCGAGTGCCTTCTTGACCGTCTCCGCGCCCGCCGCCGGATCAACGAGTTCGATGTCGAAATATTCACCTTTGGGTGCCGGTTTGCCGGCAATCCGCACACCCTTGTGCGTGAATTCGATGACGCCGTCGTCGTTTGCCCAGGTCGTTAGCGCCGGTAGCGTGAGCATGGCGGCGGCGAACAGGATGGTCAATCTGGCCCGCATCGATATCAGCCGCCCGTCAGTTCGAACTTCATCAGCAGCGTGCGCTGTTCGCGCCGGTTAAAGTTGTCGTCCGAAATGATGTAGAGATATGTCTTGCCGCCGGGGCCCGGAATGGCCTCGATCCCCTCGAAGTTATCGATATTCATAGGGGGGGCGAAATGCGCCAGCAGCGTGCCCTCGACCTTCGCGCCCGCAGAGATGTCACGAGCCCTGACCCGCATGATACGGATACGCACGCCGGCGCGCGGCGTATAGAATCGTTCCAGCACCACGACGTCGCCGGACGGCAGCGTCGCCGCGCCGGTCGGCCGGAAGCCGTCGGATGCGGCGTAGGTCAGCACTTCCCAGCCGTTCCTGCCCGACACCCAGCCGACGCGCACCGGCTCGTCGGGGGAGCCTTCCGAGATCGCCAGCAGGCGACCGTCGTGCAGCAGCGTTAGCGCCTCGATGCCGTCGTTGTCGCCCATCGCCGACAGTTCGTCCGGCGGCCGCAACACGCGCGGCACCGTCGAACCCGGATCGTAGCGCCACAGCCGATGATCGCGTTCGAAGGCGACGATGATCTCACCCTCGACGCCGGGGCTCATGGCTTCGGCGTCGGTCCAGTACTTGCCGCGCAGCGCCGAGCCGTCCCGGTCGGCGAGCACGTTGAGGTCCGCGTTCCGGAGTCCCGAGAGGTTTCCGTTTTCGTCATGTTCGAGTTCGGCGGCGAACGAAACGGCGGCGTCGGAAATGCTGATCATGCGTCGGCCGTCGGCGCTGAGCCCGAGGGCCGAGAATCCGCCGAAGCGCTGGTCGCGGCTGACCAGATGCAGGCCGCCACGATAGGTCAGATCGCCGACCGTGCGTTCGTCCGGTTTTCCGTTGACCAGCAGGATCGGTGTAACGTCCACCTCGACCGGTTCGCCATGACCCATCACCGGCAAGAGGGCCAGCAACCCGGCAACCGTGACTGAACGGAGCAGCGTTCTCATGAACCGTTTGTAACACGCCCGCATGACGCCAGAAAGTAATCCCAACCCTATGAATTTTTCGTGGCGGGGCGTGACGTGAGCCGATTTTCCGATAACATCGCCGCCATGAAGTTCATCCACCTGACCGACCCGCACCTGACCGCCTCCGGCGATTTGTTCGAGATCGACGTCGATGCCCGTCTGCGGGACGCCGTGGCGTCGATCAACCGCCGCCACGCCGATGCGGAACTGGTGATGGTGACAGGTGATATCGCGCACTGGGGCGAGCCGGAAGCCTATACACGCGCCAGGAATGCCCTCGGCGCGCTCGCCATGCCCTGGTACCCGCTGATGGGCAACCACGATGTGCCGGACGCGTTCTTTGCCGGGTTGCCGAACGCCATCAGGGACGACGCGGGACGGGCGTGTTTCCGGCTCGACACTGCCGCGGGCCCCTTCCTCGCCCTCGACACGCTGACCGAAGGTACCCACGCGGGCCGTGTCGACGAACGACAACTCGATTGGCTCGACGACGAACTGGCCGTCAACGATGGCGTGTTCCTGTTCATGCACCATCCGCCGATGAAATCCGGCATTGCCGGTCTCGACCGTATCCCGCTCCTGAACCCGGACCAGTTCGCCGCCATTCTTGCGGCCCATCCCGGCACGGTGCGGCATCTGTTCTTCGGGCATATGCACCGCGCTTTTCACGGGTCGTGGCGCGGCATTCCGTTTTCGACCGTCAAGGCGACGGCGCACCAGGTCGCGCCGATTATCGATATCGAATCTTCCCTGACGTCGAGCCGCGAAATGCCGGCCTACGCCGTGGTGCTGATCGAGGATGACCACGTGGCCATCCACGACGTTTCCTACCTGGAGGAAGCGGCGGAGTTCGCCTACGACCGTGAGGCGGGGCGTCCCGCCGTCGACTGACGCCCCCGTCACCAAACCTTAACGACAACGTCATGCGCGGATGTGCTAGCCGGACATAGTTGCAACGGCTGGGTTGTTTCATCATGGGGTGGTTACTGACTATTGTACTTGCGATGCCACTGACGACCGGCGATGTGGAATTTCGGATGTGGTTTTCCAAGGAAAGCTACTGCACCTTCGCCATCGAGAAGTTTTCCGAAAAGCCGTTCACGCAGCGCCTTGCCGACGGCAGCCAGGCGGACGGCGAAATCAAGAGCGCGACCTGCCGTGAGCTTTCCAAGGACGAACAGGCGCTGGTGCCGGAACACCTGATGTGGAAGGTGAAACCGTTCGGCGGCGTTTTCGGCGGCAATTGATTTAAACGCCTCTCGTTCTTGTCATCCGCCCGTATCCGTCTCAGGATCGGGGAAACGGCGCCATGCCGGACAAGAACACAAGGGAAGACACATGCCACCCATCAGACTGATGGCGACGACGGGCATCCTCGGTTACGGCTTTACCGAGGAAGCGTTCCGCGCCGGCGTTGCCATGAAACCGGATCTGATCGCCTGCGATGCCGGGTCGACCGATCCGGGACCGCATTACCTCGGTAGCGGCACGGCCTTCGTGTCCCGTGCCGCGGCGAAGCGAGACCTGGGTATGATGGTTACGGCCGGCATGGAACACGGCATCCCGGTGATGATCGGTTCCGCCGGTGGCAGCGGCTCGGACGCGCAGGTCGACTGGACGCTGGATATCCTCCGCGAGATTTGCGCCGAGAACGATCTCGCGCCGAAGGTCGCGGTGATCAGGACCGAGCAGTCGAAGGACCATCTGCACAGGAAACTTGCCGCCGGCAAGATCGCGCCGCTTGGCCCGATCGGTGATCTGACTGCCACCGATATCGACGAAACAGCCCGCGTTGTTGCCATGATGGGACCGGAAGCCTATCAGCAGGCATTGACCGACGGCGCCGACGTGGTGATCGCCGGGCGCGGCACGGATGCGGCGCTGTTCGCCGCCCTGCCCCTGATGCGGGGAGCCGATCCGGGGCTCGCCTGGCATCTCGCCAAGATCATCGAGTGCGGCGCGCAGGTAGTCGAGCCGCGCGAGGGCCAGGACTGCGTCATCGGCACGATCTACGACGACCACTTCACCGTCGAGCCGGGCCATCCGGACCGGCGCTGCACGGTGACGAGGGTTTCCGCGCACACGCTCTACGAGAACCCCGAGCCCTACCGGCTGAAAGAGCCCGACGGGACGCTGGTGACGGACCGGTGCAACTTCGAGCAATTGGAAGAGCGCGTGGTCAAGGTGTCCGGCAGTCGTTACGAGCCCGCCGACACATACACGGTGAAACTCGAAGGTGCGCGCCCGGTCGGCTTCCGTACCGTGTTCATCGCGGGCATCCGCGACCCGATCCTGATCACCGGCATCGATGATTTCGTCCGATCATGCCGCGAACGGATCGAACGGGACGTCGGCGCACTTGGCATCGAGGCGTCTGACTTCACCCTCTCCGTGCATCTTTACGGCAAGAATGCGGTAATGGGCGAACTGGAGCCGGAAGCGGACGGACCGGTGCACGAGCTGGGTTTGCTGCTCGATGTGCTGGGCCGAACCGAGGACATCAGCCGCGCCGTACTGGCGAAATCGCGCTATGCGTTCCTGCACACGGATTTCCCGGACCGAATGTGCATCTCCGGCAATCTGGCGATCCCGTTCTCGCCGTCCGACATGCATGTCGGACCGGTTTATGAATTCAACGTCTGGCACATCATGGAATGCGATGATCCGATGGAGTGCGTGCGCATGGAATGGCTTGAGCCGGAGGAGGTCCGCCGATGGCGAAACTGATGGAGATCGCGCGCGTGGTCCGCGGCAAGAACGCGGGCGCATTGCAACTGACCCTCGATGTGATGTTCGAGGACGAGGATACCTATCGCCGGGTACGTGATTCCGGCGCGTTGTCGCCGCGCGCCATCGCGCCCTTGTACGGCGTCACAGACAACGAGGTCGCGGTGATCCCCTTCGACGTCGCCAGGGCCATCAAGATCACGGTGCCGCGCCGGATCCGTTCCGGCTCGCCGGGCGACACCGATGTCTACGGCGCGCAGCAGCATGTGCCGTTGATGCGGATCGACGTGCCGGACTGATAAGGATAAACTCGGACGATGATACACCCCTACCCCTTTCATGAACGCCAGAACCCCGCTGGCGACGAGGTTTTCTTCGATCACGTGGCGTGGATGGTGCCGGATATGGATGCCGCCTCGGCGGTCTTCGAAAAGCTCGGCTTCGTGCTGACCGATTATTCCGTGCACGGTAACCGCGATCCGGAAACCGGCAAGCGTATCCCGCAGGGCACCGCCAACCGCCTTGCCATGCTGGAAACCGGCTACATCGAGCTTTTATGCGAAGCCGGGAATGTCGAAGCGCCGGTGGTTGACGATCTGCGCGCGCGTCTCGGTCGCTACATGGGGGTGCATTTGCTGGCGTTCTCTCATGCCGACGCCGACGCATCGTATGAACGGATCGCAGGCGATGGTTTTCGCCTGCAGCCGATGGTGCATCTCAGGCGCGACGTCGAGGCCGCCGACGGCTCGGATGCCGAGGTGCAGTTCAGCGTCATCCGCGCCGTCTTCGACGAAATCCCGGAGGGTCGGCTTCAGGTACTGACGCATCACACGCCGGAGCTGATGTGGCAGGACCGCTATCTCGCTCGCGTCAACGGCCTGACGGCGATGGTCGATGCGGTGATCTGCGTCCAGGCGCCCGCAGCGTCCGCTGCGCGCATGGCGACGTTCCTCGGCAAGCATGCCGAGATCGTTGACGACGAAGAGGCGCTGGTGGCGACGGATCGCGGCGGGCTCCGGTTCGTGACACCGGAAAGGCTCAACGACATCGTGCCGGGCGTCGAGCCGCCATCCCTGCCCTATACGGCGGCGATCGGCTTCAAATCGGGCGACATTGAAAAGACGCAGGCGTATTTTCTGGATGTCGGTGTCATGCTTATCGATACCGGGGAAGCATTGATGATCATGCCGGAAGATGCGCTCGGCACGGCTCTATTGATCTACAAATAATTTCGTCGTGAACGCGCCCCGGATTGAATCCGGGTTTTGATCCAGACCCCATCCTTCGAGATGACACGTCATGTCTCCTTCGGGATGACAGCGGGTAAATACTGTGATGCCGCACCCGGCAGTTTTTGCACGTATGTCGTGTATGGCACGCGGTTTTTGCCCGGTGCGGCGCTCTGCCGATACGTTAAACCTTTATAAACAAATGAAATCGGCATTGGCATCGGTTTTGCTTAATCAATGGTTGAAAATAAACGAAACCGCTATCGGGGGACCGTCAACCATGTCACTTTCCATCGATCAGGCTCAGTACTTCACGCCGTCTTACATCACGCAGATTTCTACGGCCAAGGATGGCGCCGGCGAGACTGCCCGGAAATCATCCGAAGACGAAGCGACCGAGAGCGCCCCGCCGCCGATGCCCGCATCCCAATTGTTGGCGGACGGTGATATCAGATTGCTGATCCTGCGTGGCGTGAAGAACGACAAGATCGAGGCCTACACGGGTATTCTCGAACAGTTTCACGGCGATCCGGCGAACCGGGACGACCCGGTGGTGTTTTTGCGAAACCTGAGCAGCGACGGCATCGAACTGTTGAAGCAGGCGCAGTCGATCCCGGCGGGCAAACAGATCGATGTTTCCGGTCTCGATAAGGAAGAAGCGCTCAACTTCATACTGCCGCAAAGTGAAAAGGTCGACCTCGACAATGACGGACTCGTCGCATCCGCCAGCGGCGGCAAGGGTTTCATGTTCCCGCCGCCGAATGCGCCCCAGTCCGTCAAGGACGCCTGGGACGATGTGACCGACGGCATGAGCGAGTCCGATATTTTTCTGATGTCGGGCAAGTTCATGACGATGTTCACGCTCGCCAATTTTCATGTCGACGACAACGGGAACGTGACCCGCACCGAACCGGGAGAGCCGGGCTGGCGGAACATTTTCGCGGAGGACGGGTTCTCGTACCGTGACGCGATCGATCAGTTCCAGGCCGGCAATGAATTCTCGCGTCCGAATAACACGCCTGAAATGTACGAGCGGATCAAATCCCTGCTGGCGCGGCTGGAGAACGTGTTCGCCGAACACGGAATTGCATAGCGACGGATAGCTGAATCGGTACTTGGCTTAGCGCACCGCGCGGCGCGCGGCCTGGCGCAGGTCGTTGCCTGTATCCTCGTCGAACAGCTCGGCAAGCCGTGCCATCATGGTGCCGCCCAGTTCCTCGGCATCGACGATGGTGACGGCGCGACGATAATACCGCGTCACGTCGTGACCGATGCCGATGGCGGTCAGTTCCACGTCCGAGCGGGTTTCGATGTAGTGGATCACTTCCCGCAGGTGCTTCTCCAGGTAATTACCCGGGTTCGCCGAGAGCGTCGCGTCGTCGACCGGCGCACCGTCGGAGATCACCATCAGGATACGGCGCTGTTCGGGCCGCCCCAGCAGACGGTTGTGCGCCCACAGAAGCGCCTCGCCGTCGATGTTTTCCTTCAACAGCCCCTCGCGAAGCATCAGGCCGAGGCTCGGTCGCGCCCGGCGCCACGGCATGTCGGCGGCCTTGTAGACGATGTGCCGGAGATCGTTGAGACGTCCCGGGGTCTTGGGCTTGCCCTGCTCGACCCATTTTTCGCGCGACGTGCCGCCCTTCCACGACCGTGTCGTGAAGCCGAGGATTTCCACCTTCACGCCGCAGCGCTCCAGCGTGCGGGCGAGGATGTCGGCGCTCATGGCGGCGACGGTGATCGGACGTCCGCGCATCGAACCCGAATTATCGATCAGCAGCGTCACGACGGTGTCGCGGAATTCGGTATCGGACTCCATCTTGAACGACAGCGGCGCGACCGGATCGACGACGACACGCGACAGCCGCCCCGCGTCGAGCATACCTTCCTCGAGATCGAATTCCCACGATCGGGTCTGCTGCGCCAGCAGACGACGCTGCAGCCGGTTGGCAAGCTTGCCGACGACGCCCTGCAGGTTCGAAAGCTGTTGGTCGAGCTGGTGGCGCAGCCGGGTCAGTTCCTCGGCATCGCAAAGCTCGTTCGCGTCGGTGACTTCGTCGAATTCGGTGGTATAGGCCTTGTAGGGTTGATTGTCGCCACTGTCGTTGCGGCGCCAGTCCGGATCGTACTCGCTCGGGCCGGCGGGCTCTTCCTCGCCCTCTCCCGGATTCATGTCGTCTTCCATGTATTCCGGGTCGAAGTCCATGCCGTCGGCGGAATCGGTATCCTCCGACTCGCCGGCCATGGAACCGTCGGCGTCCATGTCCGCGTCGGACTGCTCGGCGTCCTGGTTTCCCTGTTCGTTGTCGTCGGATTCGGATTGCTCTTCTTCTTCGGGCGTATCTTCGGGCGGTTCGTCGCGCAAAAGATCGAGCGACTTCAGCATCTGGTTTACGGCCTTGGAGAATTTTTCCTGGTCGCCGGCGGACTTCACCAGTTCGTCGAGGTTGCCGGAAATCTTCTTCTCGATGTCCTTGCGGTAAAGGTTGACGAAATCCTTTGCCGATTCCGGCAGCTCGCGGCCGGAAAGATGCTCGCGCACCATCAGGCCGACGACTTCGGGCAACAGCGCGTCGTCGCGTTCCTTGACGCCGGCGTAGCCCTTGGCGCGGCAGCGTTCCTCGAGCAGTGCGTGCAGATTGTCGCCGGCGCCGGCCAGGCGCTGGGTGCCGAGTGCTTCGCAACGCACCTGCTCGACGGCTTCGTAGACGCGCCGGGCATCGGCACCGTCGGGCATATTGGCACGGTGGGTGTCGGCGTCATGGTGACGCAGCCTGAGCGACAGTGCGTCCGACATGCCCCGGAAGCGCGATACGGACTCCGGGCTCATGTTGGCTTGCGGCGTCGGCAGATGCGCGGTTTCGGCGGTGAGACCGGGCGAGCTCTGGCCGTACTGAACCTCAAGATCCTTGGCGTGCCCGATCGCGCGCAGCGTCGAGGCGGTCACGCGTTTCCAGAGCTCTGTCGGGTGTTCGTTACCCAAAGTCAGTCCTTCGATGAGACTTTATTGCAGGACCGCGTTGGCCGCGGATTCCGGCAGTTCCTCGCCCATGGCGCGCTGGTAGTATTCGGCCACCACCGGGCGTTCCAGTTCATCGCACTTGTTCAGGAACGTGACGCGGAAGGCGTAGCCCAGATCCTTGAAGATCTCGGCGTTTTGCGCCCACGTGATCACGGTTCTGGGCGACATGACGGTCGATATGTCGCCGTTCATGAAGCCGGCGCGGGTCATGTCGGCCAGTTCGACCATGGCGGCGAGCTGCTCCTTGCCTTCCTTGGTGCTGTACGACTCGCACTTGGCGAGCGCGATTTCCACCTCGGCATCGTGCGGCAGGTAGTTCAGCGTGGCGACGATGTTCCAGCGGTCCATCTGGCCCTGGTTGATCTGCTGCGTACCGTGATAAAGGCCCGTCGTATCGCCGAGACCGATGGTGTTGGTCGTAGAGAACAGGCGGAAATGCTTGTGCGGGCGCATGACGCGGTTCTGGTCGAGAAGCGTCAGCTTGCCTTCGACCTCCAGCACCCGCTGGATCACGAACATCACGTCCGGCCGTCCGGCGTCGTATTCGTCGAACACCACCGCCGTCGGGTTCTGCAACGCCCATGGCAGGATACCTTCGCGGAATTCCGTGACCTGCTTGCCGTCCTTGAGGACGATCGCATCCTTGCCGACGAGATCGATACGGGAAATGTGGCTGTCCAGGTTGATGCGGATGCACGGCCAGTTGAGGCGCGCCGCTACCTGTTCGATGTGCGTCGATTTACCGGTGCCGTGGTAGCCTTGGATCATGACGCGGCGGTTGTAGGCGAAGCCGGCCAGGATCGCCATCGTCGTCTCGTGGTCGAAACGGTATGCGTCGTCGACGTCCGGCACGTGCGGGTCGGCCTCGGAAAAGGCCGGCACTTCCATGTCGCTGTCGATGCCGAACACCTGGCGCACCGAAAGTTTGATGTCCGGTTCCTGCATCAGGAGCGGCTGGGATTGATGGGTTGAGGTCATACGCGCATTCCCGTTCTTGTGACCGGCCGTTCGAAGCGAACCGGCGTTACTGTCTCGTCATCCATATAGGGATTCTGTTCGGTTGGTGTTAGGGGCATTCCCCTGATGCGTCAAGGATTTGTGCCGTTTTCCGGCGATTTTGGGCGGGTTTTGTTGTTACTGGGACAATTGCGGCGACGAACCGGGTCACACCACCAGGAAATGCCGGAGCGTGTCGTAGGCTTGACGGATTTCCTTGAATTTTTCCTCCGCCACCTTCGTGCCGCCGTTGGCATCCGGGTGATGCTTCTTGACCAGTTCCTTGTACTTGGTCTTGAGGTCATCGGCGCTGACCGGCAGTTGCAAACCGAATACGGCGAGCGCGGCACGGGTCGGTGCATCGGCCTGCGGCTGCGCCGACGTCGCGGTCTTTTCATCGAACAGTCCGAAATCGTCGATGAAATAGTTGGGATCGAAACCAAACGGCCCGGTACCGGGCTTCGGCCCCCGGCCCGGCGGTATTTCGCGGTCGCCGATCGGCCACGTCGGCCGGTTCCAGACAGTGTCATGGCGTAGCGAGGCTTCGACCTCGTCGTCGCTCATGCCCTCGAAGTAGTTCCAGTGGCTGTTGTACTGGCGGATATGTTCGAGACAAAACCAGCGGTATTCGCGCAACTGCTCGCGCGAGCGCGGTGCCCTGTGTTCCGCTTTCATCTGGCAGTCCGGCCAGTCACACAGACGGATATCCTCCGCAACGTCGTCGCGCATATCGAGGGATGGATGCATGTGTTTGCGTCTGGCCATGGCCGATAATGTGCGTGTTTCGATGGAAGATACAAGCTTGACAGAAACGATTTTGCTGCCGTGACAGGACCGCTCGCGGCGTCTAGGATTTCACCGGGATCGGGGTGTTCCGGCAAGGTCCGGATCCCTCTTTTCGGGGTATTCGGGGGAACCGATGGCGGAGCAACGCACCAACGCGAACGACCCGGCGGAAGAGACCGGCGCCGACCGCTACGAGGCGTTGTTCGGCCGCATCGCGCTGAGCCCGGATCTGCCGACGCCCACCAAGCCCGACGAACCGGAAAAGGGTTTCTGGCTCAGCCTCGCCGAGAACGAGAGTTATGAACGCCTGAACCTCGCGGCGACGTATCTCGCCGTGTTCTTCGCACCGATCGCGGCGTTCCTGGAGATGCTGGCGAACCCGGCCGATCTTTCCTGGTCGGTTGAGGCGGCGCGCTGGGTCGAGGCCCTGATGGGCATCTTCTTCATGTTCGATATCTGCGTCGGCGCGCTGGCGTACGGTCTCAAGTACTTCAAGACGCCTGCGGCGTGGATCAACATTCTGGCCGTCGGCGCGACTGGCGCCTCGTTCCTGGCGACCGACACCGGCATCGCCAACCCGCGGGTGCTGCGGATTCTCCGAACCGTGCGTGCCGTCGCCAAGGTCGGTCTGGTGCAGAAGGTCGGTACCCGGGAAACCGTGCTCGGCGCCGAAATGCTCGCATCCATGGGCCGCGACGATGCGTGGTACGCAGTCGGCATCCTGCTCCTGATCAGCATGCTTGGCGATTTCTCGATCGGCAGCTACCAGCACTTCAGCGACCCGATCCTCGAGATCATCATCTATGCGGCGATGGTCTATGCCGTGAAATGGAAAGCCGAGCGCAATGTCGGACGCGTCGGCAAAGTGTTCATGGACCGTCTGCACGAAGCGAACCAGGTGATCCTCGCCAAGATGCGCGAAATTCCCGGACTTGAGGACGCCGATACGATCATTCAGCGCCGTGCCGAGGAAGCTGAGAACGAAGGCCGGCAACTGAACGAAATCGATACGCTGATCGAGGCGATCAGCATGATCATTTCCAATCTGCGCCGCTTCATCAGCCGCCGCGCGTTCCTGGAGGCCAAGGGCGAACGTGTGATCCCGACCCGCTCGCCGGTGGCGTTGATGTTCACCGATGTGGCCGGCTTCCAGGCCATGACGCACGAACTGGAGAAGGACATCCTGCCGGTCCTAAAAACATACCTGGGTGAGATGAACCGCGGCGTGACCCGGCACGGCGGGGACATCGACAAGTTCCTGGGCGAAGGCATTTTCGCATACTTCCATAATAACGAGGACCCGCGTACCAGCGCCAATGCCGCTTTCGACGCGGCGGTCGAGATGCACAAGCTCTCCGAAGCCCTCGAGGTCGCGGGCGGCGTCTGGGAGGAGTTCTTCAAGGGCAAGGAAGGCTGGGAGGATGAGCGCCACTTCAACACCCGCTTCGGGCTGCATTGGGGGCTGGTCGTGGCGGGACCGGTCGGCGACGACGATCGTGCCGATTCGACCCTGATCGGCGACAACGTGACGCTGGCGTCCCGGCTGGAAAGCCTGAACGAGATTTATGGCTCGCAGATTCTCCTGAGCACGGATTTTTACGGATGCCTCAGTGCCGACCGCCGTGTGCTGTGCCGGCGCGTCGACCGGGTATTGTTCCCGGGCCGCGACGAACCGGTCGATCTCTATACCATCGATATCCGTCAGCCGCCGGTCGGTTTTCTGCTGGCCTTCGAAAAGGGTGTGAACGCCTATTTGGACGGTGACTGGGGGGTGGCTCGGAGCGAGCTGCTGTCGGCGCGCGCGGCGCTGACGGAAGCGGAGGAGGACCCGGATCCAGCGGCGGAAACCCTGATCAAGCGGATCGAGGACATCAATTCGTTCTGGCAGAAAGCGGTGTCGCACTTGCGCGAACGGGTGCCGGAAGAGGTCACGCCGGAAACGGCGGATGCGCTGGCGACCCGCCTTTCCGGCGATACCTGGCTGCCGCCGCACGAATGGCAGGGCGCGTGGCGTATCATGGAATGAGGCCGGTCGCCGAAAATCCCTGAAATCCGCCTCGCAAAAGCTGCACGGAATGCTTGACGGGTCACCCACAAGCCCCTAAAAGACCGTCCAACGGATCGTGCCGCAACCGTGAGTCTGGGCACTATCCCAAATTTTTGTACTGTTATGGCGCGGTTGATCGCGCCCGAGACTGAGGACCGAGACCATGTCCAAACGCTGCGAACTGACCGGGCGGACCGTGCAAACCGGCAACAATGTCAGCCACGCGATGAACAAGACGCGCCGCCGTTTTCTGCCGAACCTGCAGGTAACGTCGCTGTGGTCGGAAGCGCTGAGCGAAAACGTTCGCCTGCGTGTCGCCACCTACGGTATCCGCACCGTCGAGCACAACGGCGGTCTCGACGCCTACCTGCTCAAGACCCGCGACGAAAAGCTGAGCACGAACGCCATCCGTGTGAAGCGCCGCATCAAGCAGGCGCTGGCCAAGGAAGCCGCGGCTTAAGCACCGGCGCAAAAGAACCAGATGGAAGAGGCCCGCTGTCATGGCGGGCCTTTTTCGTTGTGAGGTAACGGCTTCCTGAAGTTTTCAGATATTGAACGCGCCCATGCCCGGATAGACCGAGACCGGGCCCAGTTCCTCCTCGATGCGGATGAGCTGGTTGTACTTGGCGAGCCGGTCGGAGCGCGACAGCGAGCCCGTTTTGATCTGTCCGGCGTTGGTGGCGACGGCGATGTCGGCGATGGTCGCGTCCTCGGTCTCGCCCGAGCGATGCGAGATCACCGTCGTGTAACCGGCGCGGTGTGCCATCTGCACGGCTTCCAGGGTTTCCGTCAGCGTGCCGATCTGGTTGACCTTGATCAGGATCGAATTGGCGACACCCTTGTCGATGCCGTCAGCGAGGCGCGACGGATTGGTGACGAACAGATCGTCGCCGACAAGCTGCACTTTCGAACCGAGTTCGTCGGTCAGCAGCTTCCAGCCCTTCCAGTCGTCCTCAGACATCGGGTCCTCGATGGAGGAGATTGGATACTTCTTCACCAGGTCGGCCCAGTATTTCACCATGCCGGCGGCGTCCAAGGTCTTGCCCTCGCCCTCCAGCACGTACTTGCCCTTCTTGTAGAACTCGGTCGAGGCCGCATCGATGGCCAGCACGACGTCGTCGCCCGGCTTGTACTTGGCGCCCTTGATCGCCTTCATGACGAAATCGAGGGCTTCGGTCGTCGACTTCAGCGCCGGCGCGAACCCACCCTCGTCACCGACGTTGGTGTTGTGTCCGGCGTCGGCCAGATCCTTCTTGAGGCGCTGGAAGATCTCCGCGCCCATGCGGATGGCGTCGGCGCAGGTGTCGGCGCCGACCGGCATGATCATGAATTCCTGAATGTCGATCGGGTTATCGGCGTGTGCGCCGCCATTGACGATGTTCATCATCGGCACCGGCAACATGTGCGCGTAGACCCCGCCGATACCACGATAGAGCGGTAACCCGGCTTCCTCCGCCGCCGCCTTGGCGCAGGCGAGCGAGACGCCGAGCATGGCGTTGGCGCCGAGGTTCTTCTTGTTCGGCGTGCCGTCCAGTTCGATCATCACGTTGTCGATGAATACCTGTTCCTCGACATCGACGCCCACCAGGGCTTCGAAGATGTCGTTGTTGACGGCGGCGACGGCCTTCAACACGCCCTTGCCGCCGTAGCGCTTCTTGTCGCCGTCGCGAAGCTCGACGGCTTCGTGTTTGCCGGTCGACGCGCCTGATGGGACGGCAGCACGACCCAGGACGCCGGTTTCCAGCAGGACGTCGACCTCGACGGTCGGGTTGCCCCGGGAATCGAGAATTTCACGGCCGGTAATATCGATGATCGCAGTCATGTCGTCGGAACCTTTTGCAGGTGGCGGTAAGGCTTTGAAATCGGCGGGCGATGCAGTGGCGGCCCGCTCATGGCATCTATCTGATACCAACCCCCCCGGTGGGGATCAATCAATCATTGGTGAAGGTTCAGGGTAACGCGCAAATCAGGAATTCGCGTTTGTCGGCGCATCCAGCACGCGTCTGACCTCAATCGCTACGTCACGGTTGCTGTACGGTTTGCGGAGCAGCGGATACTTGCGCCGGTTTCCGAGTTTTTTCATCGACGTGTTGCCGGTATAGCCGGATGTCATCAGGACCTTGAGGTCCGGCACGGCCTGGGTGGCTTGTTCGGCCAGTTCGAATCCGTTCATCCCCGGCATGATAACGTCCGAGAGTAACAGGTCGATTTTCTTGCCACCGTTGATCAACGCCAAGGCCGCGTCGCCGTCGTGCACTGTGATCGTCTCGTACCCGAGATCACCAAGGATCGTCGCGGCGATTTCCGCGAGATCGACCTCGTCATCGACGATCAGGATGGTTTCGCCGCCGCCGCTTACATCTTCCGGGCGGGAGTTGTGGTTTCTGATGGCGGTAACGCTGTCGCCTGGCAGCAACGGCAGGTAAATCTTGATTGTCGTGCCGATCCCCTCCTCCGAATAAATCGAGATGGCGCCGCGCGAGCGCTTGACGAAACCGTACACCATCGACATGCCAAGGCCGGTTCCCTTACCTTCCATCTTGGTGGTGAAGAACGGTTCAAAGATACGGTTGGTCACGTTCGACGGCATGCCGCAACCATTGTCGGAAACCGCTATTTCCAGGTAGTCGCCGGTCGGCACCTGCTGTGCCGTGGGGCTTGAGTATTCATCGATCCTCGAATACTTGGTTTCGATCGTCAGTACGCCACCGTCCTGCATCGCGTCGCGGGCATTGACGGCGAGATTGATGATCGCGTCCTCGAAGTCGCTCTTGTTGACGGCGACCGGTTTGAGATCCTCCGCGAGCAGCAGTTCGATTTCGATTTCCGCCGTAATCGAACGCTCAAGGAGATCGCGAAGGTCTAGCAGGATCTGGTTGATATTGGCGAGCTCGTTGGATTCCGGTGCTTGACGGGAAAAATTAAGCAGCCGGCCGGTAAGTGCCGCGCCACGTTCCGCCGCTTTTATCGAGCGTTCCAGGCGCTGGTAATTCTTGTCGTCTTCGTCGAGCTTGCTTTGCACCAAATCGAGATTGCCGATGATGATGCCGAGCAGATTGTTGAAGTCGTGTGCGATGCCACCGGTGAGCTGGCCGATCGCCTCCATCTTCTGCGACCGGCGCAATTGCTGCTCGAGCACTTTCTCGGTCGTCAGATCGGCGATCGAGCCGACGAAGTGGCGTTCGCCGCGCAACATCATTTCGCCGACACCTAGGTGCATGGAGAATTCCTCGCCATTCTTGCGCAGGCCTGTCACTTCTCGGCCGATACCGATCACTTTCGGTGCGCTGCCGTCGATATATTGTTGGATATAGTTGTCGTGCGAACCACGGTCCGGTTCAGGCATCAGCACCGACACGTTCCGGCCGATTACCTCCGATGCCTCGTATCCGAAGACTTTCTCGGCGTGTGGGTTGAACGATTCGATGCGACCGTGAGCGTCGATCACGATCACCGCCATTGTGATCGATTCGAAGGCGCGGCGCAGGCGTTCTTCCGCTTCCTCGACATTGCGCTTACTTTCGATCAGGTCGGTTATATCCCGCCCGGTGCCCTGATACCCCCTGAATCTGCCGGCGTTGTCGAACATGGGACGGCCGGTTACCGAGAGAGTTCTGAAAACGCCCGACAAGTCAGCGTCGTAATGGAAGTCGTCAAATGGACGGTGATTTAACAGATCGTCCAGATGATTCCGCCATTTTTCCGAGTTCGTATCCTCGGCAGTGAGATCGTGACGTGTCCGCCCAAGATAAGCGTCGCGGTCTACGCGGCCATCCAAACGGCCACCCTTGCCCATGACCCTGAAACGGTGATTGGCGTCCGTTTCCCAATACCACTCCGTCGCGGTGTCGGCGAAACCATGAAAGCGCGCCTCGCTCTCCCGCGCGCGGGCGACCACCGGAACCGTCTGCCAGTAAATAGCGAACGCGCCGACAAGGGCGAGCACGATACCGATCACGGAGGTTTGCAGGATCGCCTTGTAGAACGTGGCGTCGAACGCGTCGCTGTGCACTTCGGCGACGAACGCAAGCTCGTGCGTCCGGATCGGTGCGAAGGTTGTAATCTCGGATCTGCCGTCGACCCCTTCTGTCACCATGGCGCCGGTATTGCCGTCAAGCGCCGCCATGACAGGTTCGGCGAATTCGCCGTCCACCGGAACCGGGGAGCCTGCGACAACGGCTCGTTTGTCGTTGGCGCCGTCGTGACCGAAATCGTCCTGAAACAGCACCAGAATTCGATCTCCATGGCGTTGCGCGACCAGGACAGTGCCAGCTTCTCCGATGTCGCTCAGATGGGCGAAGGCGGTCCGGGCGATCCTGGCCGAGACAATCTCGACCGATGGCGGTGTCGCAGCGGAAAGACCATCCCCGGAGTCGTTGCTGATCGCGGTATCGATCAGTGCGGCCGCGCTGGCGGCGATCGCGATCAGGCTCTGTTTTCTTTCTTTGAGCCCGGCGTCATGGAGAATGCCGGTCGTAATGGCGCCGGCGG
Organism: Rhodospirillales bacterium; assembly: GCA_965229805.1. GTDB lineage: Bacteria > Pseudomonadota > Alphaproteobacteria > Rhodospirillales > Casp-alpha2 > UBA4479. The sequence continues at coordinate 1,966,519 of CBDDJO010000001.1, forward strand.
CAATGACCAGGACGATCAGCGTGGCGATCAGCTTGGCGATGACCGGGAAGCGTCTGAGAGCGGAGTGTGCGTGTGCGGTTCTGTCCACGTTCCGGCGGCCTTCAATCCAGTTTGGCCATGACTTGATCCAGCAGGCCCTGGAGCTGCGCCACCTGAAAAGGTTTGCTCAATTTACCGAGGATGAACGTATTTTGTTGGCTGGCGAGCGATTCGAGAAGGTCCAAGTATATTTTCTGATAGCCGCTCATGGCGATGATCGGCGCCGTGCAATCCAGTTTCGCGAGTTCGCGAATGAGTTCGATGCCGTCCATGTCCGGCATGATGACATCAAGGATAATTGCCGCTGGACGGACGGAATGAAATAGCGACAGGCATTCCATGGCGCTACCGGCGGAGACGCAACTGAAGCCCATTTCCTCTGCGACATCGCTGACGAATTCGATCATGTCGGGCTCGTCATCGACGATCAGCAGGCAGGGTTTCGACATTTTTCTACCATTAATTGTATGTGTCGGATGAGTCGTGTCTTTTTATTCAAATCGCACTTCCCGCGCGTAAGCCGACCCCCCAATGCCACGGTTGGACATGGCACGACCGTTGTCATCACAAGGATCGCGGAAGAACCCTGATTAATAGTGATTATTTGGAACTCTAATCCGATAGCGCTACGGACTCGAAATTAAATTAGGTCCAATGATTGACGTTTTAGGTAGAAATTGTTGCAAACAGCAACCGTGACGCTATTCACCCGCCGGTAGCAAGTGTCTCCGGTGAAGGTTGAGACTTCGCCAATTGGTCGAACGCCATCAAATCCTTAAGGACGCCCTCAAGCTTGTCGACCGGGATCATGTTGGGACCGTCCGAGGGGGCGTTGTCAGGGTCCTGGTGGGTCTCCATGAACACTGCGGCGATGCCGAGCGACACTGCGGCACGTGCCAGCACCGGGGCGAATTCGCGCTGCCCCCCCGAGGAACCACCCTGTCCGCCCGGCTGCTGCACCGAATGGGTGGCGTCGAAGACGAGCGGGCACCCGGTGTCGGATTTCATGGTCGGCAGCCCTCTGAAGTCGGTGACGAGCGTGTTGTAGCCGAAGCTGGCGCCGCGTTCTGTCACGGTGACCTGTTCGTTTCCGGTTGAGAACACCTTGTCGACGACGTTCTTCATGTCCCAGGGCGCAAGAAACTGGCCTTTTTTGATGTTGATCGGCTTGTTCGTGTTGCCGGCGGCCAGTAGCAGGTCGGTCTGCCTGCATAAAAACGCGGGAATCTGCAGGATGTCGACGGCGTCCGCGACGGCGGCGCAATGCGCCGGTTCATGCACGTCGGTCAGCACCGGCAGCCCCGATGTTTCGCGGATTTCCCTGAAGATCGGCAAGGCGTCCTCGAGCCCGATGCCGCGCTTGCCCTTGAGACTGGTGCGGTTGGCCTTGTCGTAGGATGTCTTGTAGATGATCCCGATGCCGAGCTTGTCGCCCAACGCCTTGAGTTTCGCCGACATTTCCAGCGCGTGCTCGCGCGTTTCCAACTGGCATGGTCCGGCGATGATGCCGAGCGGCTTCCGGTTGCAAAGGCTGACGGGCCCGACGTCGACGGTGCGCTGGTTGGTCATGAGCATCAGATAACCCCTAGTGTCTCTTGGGGAAAGGATTTTGCTGCCAATTCGCCCAATCGTCACCCTGAACTTGATTCACGGCCCATGCTTCATCTCGAAAAACCGTGCCGGGTTTCATGGATCCCAAATTCAAGTTTGGGATGACGGTTTAGTGGATTTAATGAATCAAACCAGCCGCGACTGGTTGACGGACGCGCGGATAAACGACGTGAACAGCGGGTGGGCATCGAACGGTTTCGACTTCAGCTCCGGGTGGAATTGTACACCGATGAACCACGGATGATCCGGGTATTCGACGATCTCGGGCAAGATGCCGTCCGGCGACATACCCGAAAACCTGAGTCCGGCATCCTCCAGCCGCGCCTTGTAATCGGTGTTCACTTCGTAGCGGTGCCGGTGCCGCTCGGAAATCGAGCCGTGACCGTAGATGCTCTGGACGCGGCTGTTCTCCGCCAGATCGCAGGGATAGGCGCCAAGCCGCATGGTGCCGCCCATGTCGCCGTCCGATTGCCGTTTTTCGAGGGCGTTGCCTTTCAGCCATTCGGTCATCAGGCCGACCACGGGCTCGTTGGTTGCGCCGAACTCGGTCGAGCTCGCATCCCCGATTCCCGCCAGATTCCGGGCCGCTTCGATCACCGCCATCTGCATGCCAAAGCAGATCCCGAAATACGGAATACCCCGTTCGCGGGCGAACTTGGCGGCAAGGATCTTGCCCTCGGCACCGCGTTCGCCGAAGCCGCCCGGCACCAGAATGCCGTGCGTGTCTTCCAGCGATTCAAGCGGCGTGTCGCCTTCGAATATCTGGCTGTCGATCCAGTTCAGCCGGACACGTACGTTGTTGGCGATGCCGCCGTGATCGAGTGCTTCCGAGAGCGACTTGTAGGCATCCAGCAGGCCCGTGTATTTGCCGACGACGGCGATCGAGACCTCGCCTTCCGGTTTGGTCTTGCGGACGTGGATGTCCTTCCACGTGGTCAGATCGGGGCCTGGCGCCTTGATCCCGAAGTGGCGGCAGACCACGTCGTCCATGCCCTGCTCGTGATAGCGGATCGGCACCTCGTAGATGCTTGCGGCATCGAGCGCCGGAATCACGGCGTCTTCGCGGACATTGCAGAACAGTGCGATCTTGCGGCGCTCACCTTCCGGGAGTTGATGTTCCGAGCGGCACACCAGCATATCCGGCTGGATCCCCAGCGACAGCAGTTCCTTGACCGAGTGCTGTGTCGGCTTGGTCTTCAGCTCGCCCGCCGCGGCGATATAGGGGATCAGGGTCAGATGCATGTACATCGCCCGTTCCCGGCCGAGATCGTTGCCGAGCTGGCGAATTGCTTCCAGGAACGGCAGTCCCTCGATATCGCCGACCGTGCCGCCGATTTCGCAGAGGATGAAATCCTCGTCCTCTAGATCGGAAACGACGAATTCCTTGATGGCGTCGGTGATGTGCGGGATGACCTGGATCGTCGCGCCCAGGTAATCACCGCGCCGTTCCTTGGCGATGACATCGGAATAGATGCGTCCCGTCGTCACGTTGTCGGACTTCTTCGCGCCGACTCCGGTGAAGCGTTCGTAGTGGCCGAGGTCGAGGTCGGTTTCCGCCCCGTCGTCGGTCACGTATACCTCGCCGTGCTGATAGGGGCTCATCGTGCCCGGATCGACGTTGATATACGGGTCCAGCTTACGGAGCCTGACTTTGAAACCACGCGCTTGGAGAAGCGCACCAAGAGATGCGGAGGCAAGACCTTTACCGAGAGAGGAGACCACGCCGCCTGTGATAAAAATGAATCGCGTCATGGGCGGACACCATACATCGAAAACCGGGTCTGCCAACCGCCCAAATCGGACACACGCGGAGGCACTTCCGGTGAAGTCTCACCGGAGCGTCTGAGGCGTTGATTCTTCATTAGTTTTGAGGTTCGGGTTCGGTCGGTTGCGGAACCGTCGGGGTTGTCGACGGCGCTGCCGGTGCTGCGGATTGAGCCGGTGTCTGATCCAGAATCGAACCCGATTCGCGGCCCTGGCTGGCCATGATGGCAAGAATGATGCTGGTGGCGATGAAACACGTCGCCAGGATCGCCGTGGTCCGGGTCAGTACGTCGGCCGCCGCGCGGCCGGTCATGAAGCCGCCGCCGCCTCCGCCACCGCCGCCGCCACCCATGCCGAGCGCGCCGCCTTCGGAGCGCTGCATGAGGATCACCGCCACGAGGGCGATGGCGAGCAGCAGATGAATGACGAGAACAACCGTTTCCATAGCGTGTTCGTCTCCTGACCTTAGAACGGGGCGTGTTCTAACGGCTTCCCGGGCTTTTGGCCAGCCCGGATTTCATTTGCAACAGATAGTGTTACGAGGCGGCGTCGGCAATGGCGGTGAAGTCCTCGGCCTTGAGGCTGGCACCGCCGATGAGCCCGCCGTCGACATCGGCGAGCGCCAGAAGCTCGGCGGCGTTGGAAGGCTTCATGGAACCGCCATAAAGAAGGCGCACGCCGGATGCGGTCTTGTCGCCGAAGCGGGCTGCGAGACCGGCGCGGATCGTGGCATGGACCGCCTGCACTTCGTCGGCCGTCGGGGTGCGACCGGTGCCGATGGCCCAGACTGGCTCGTAGGCGACGACGAGGTTGTCGGCCGTCGCACCGTCGGGGATCGAGCCGGCGACCTGGGTGCCGACGATGTCGACAGTCTTACCCGCATCTTTCTCGGCCTCCGTCTCGCCGACACAGACGATGGCCGACAGCCCGGCGCGGTGCGCCGCTTCGGCTTGGGCGCGAATGTCGGCGTCGGTTTCGCCATGATCGGCGCGGCGCTCGGAGTGGCCAACGATGACGTAGCTGCAGCCGAGGTCGGCCAGCATCTCCGCCGCGACGTCGCCGGTGTGCGCGCCCGATGCGTTCGGATGGCAGGTTTGTGCGCCCAGCTTGATGTCGCTTTCCCAGATCATCGCGCCGACGGGCCCCAGGTATGGAAACGGCGGGCACACAAGCATTTCGACGCCCGGCTTGCCCGGCCAGGCGGTTAGTCCATCGGTCAGCGTTTCCGCCATTTCGCCGCTGGTGTTCATCTTCCAATTGCCGGCGATCAAGGTGGTGCGTTCAGCCATTTCCGTGGTTCCCTCATGTGATGCGGAGCGGATGGTAATTACCATGCGGTTCCGGAGGCTTCAATTCGCCAACACGGTATTGCCGCCCCCTTCCCCGTTCCCTAATATGCCGCCGCCTGATGGCCGGTGTGCCGCGATGCGCGCGGTCCCGGGCAAGAAACGGAAAACACTGGGAAATTTGCAATGCTCCAAGCGATCCGCAGCAAAACGGCGTCCCTCGTCGTCAAGTTACTGGCCGGCCTCCTGATCATCAGTTTCGCCGCCTGGGGCATTCAGGACATCATCGGCACGTCGGCGTCCGAACTGACGGTGGCCACCGTCGGCGACACCGACATCGACCCGCGCGAGTTCGACTACGAACTCAGCCGCGAGACGCAGCGCCTGCGCCAGGCCTTCGGCGGTCAGTTGACGGAGGAGCAGATCAACAATCTCGGCATCGGCAACGCGGTCCTGCAACGGATGATCAACGATGCCGCTCTGGCGGCCAAGGCCTCCACACTCGGGCTTATGGTCTCCGACGACCAGGTGACCAAAGCGATTCACGCGGACGAGGCGTTCCAGGGATTCGACGGCAAGTTCAGCCGTCAGCGCTTCAACGAGGTGATGCGCGCCAACGGGTTTCCGGAGAACGTCTATATCGAGCGCGTGCGGTCCGATATCGCGCTCCGCCAGATGTTGGGTGCGGTCAATAACGCGCCCGCCGCACCGAAAAAATTGACGGAGATTCTGCGCGCCTACCGGTTCGAGGAGCGGACCGCCGATACGCTCTGGATCAGAGCCGACGACCAACCCGATCCCGGTGCGCCGACGGAGGCGCAGATCAAGAAGGTCTACGAGGATCAGCCGGAGCGTTTCACGGCGCCGGAATACCGCAAGATCACTTATGTCTACCTCGACCCCGCGAACCTGATGGAAGGCATCGCCGTCAACGAGGAAGATTTGCAGGCTGCTTATGACGCCAATGCGCAGAACTACGTCAAGGCCGAGCAGCGCGAAGTGCAGATGATCGTCATGACGGACGAGGAAAAGGCCAAGGAAGCCGCGAAGATGTTGGCCGAAGGCCGCGATTTCTTGGACGTGGCCACCGATTTTGCGGAAATGGAGGAAGCCGCCGTCAACCTCGGGTCCGTGACCCGTGAAGGGTTGTTACCGGATCTGGCGGATGCCGTGTTCGCGGCCGACAAGGACGAGGTCGTCGGGCCGGTGAAGACGCCGCTCGGTTGGCACATTCTGAAGGCGACCGAGGTCGATCCCGGCTTCAAGAAACCCCTGGATGAGGTGCGTGACGAGGTTGCCGAGATCGTCAAGCGCGAGCGTGCGATCGATGCGCTTTACGATCTGTCGGCACGCTTCGAGGATCAGATCGGCGGCGGCGCGACGCTTGAGGAAGCGGGCCGCAGCGTCGGTGCCGAGCCCGTCACCATCGAGGCCGTCGACCGCGAGGGCTTGACGCCGTCCGAGAAAAAAGCCGCGGGTCTGCCGGATCTTGCGAGCCTGCTGCCTGTTGCTTTCGCCGCCGAACAGGGCATCGAAAGCGAACTGACCGAGGCTGGCGACAAGGGCTTCTTCATGGTGCGCGTCGACAAGGTGATCGAGCCGGCGCTGCGCCCGCTGGACCAGGTGCGCGACGACGTGATCGCCGCCTGGAAGGATGAAGAGCGGACGAACGCCGCCCAGGAGAAAGCCAAGGAATTCGCCGGCAAGATCAACGAAGGCGTCACGTTGGCGTCGCTGGCCGAGACCGTGCCGGCATCGATCGAGACGGTCGGCCCGATTTCCCGGAACGATCGCAATAGTGCTTCCAAGTCCGTCATCGCGACGATGTTCGAGCAGGATAACAACAGGGCCGGGATCGCGCGCATCGGCAATGATTTCAAGGTCGTGCATGTACGCGACGTGACGCCGCCGGTGGCCGCCGAGGACGGCAAGACGATGGCCGAACTGGACGACCAGCTCGATCAGACCGTCGGCCAGGATCTCTCGGCGCAACTGATCGACGCGATGCGCAAGGAGCTTGGCGTGAAGGTGAATCGCCGGGTCTATGACGCCGTCATCGCACCGGGCCCATTCGACCCGCGCCAGCCTCTCTGACCGGGGTTCAGCGATGAAAATCCAGCCTGACGCCGATGGTTTCCGCCTGACGTATGATGACGGCAGGACACAGGTTCTGTGGACCGAGATCGTCGCCGATCTGGATACGCCGGTGTCGGCCATGCTCAAGCTGGCGGCGGACCGGCCCAACAGCTTTCTGCTGGAATCCGTCGAGGGCGGCGCGACCCGCGGCCGTTATTCGATCATCGGTTTCGATCCCGATTTGGTCTGGCGCTGCTTTCCGGGCGGCAAGGCCGAGATCAACCGCAACGTGCTGACGGACCCGGATGCCTTCGTTCCCTGCCCCGCCGCCGAGAAGGAAGGCGGATTGGCGTCGCTGCGTTCGCTGGTCAATGAATGCCGGTTCGACGTGCCGGACCACTTGCCGCCGATGGCATCGGGGTTGGTGGGCTACATGGCCTATGACATGGTGCGGCTGGCCGAGCGGTTGCCTGATGCAAATCCGGACACCATCGGCGTGCCGGACAGCATTTTCCTTCGCCCGACGGTGATGGCGATTTTCGACGCGCTGAAGGATTCCGTGTTCGTGATTTCGCCGGTCTGGCCTGCGGACGGCGTCGACGCCGACGCTGCGTATGCGGCGGCCGAACAGCGGATTTCGGCGACGGTCAGCGAACTCGCGAAGGACGTGCCCTTGCCGCGCGCCGACAACGATGCCGAAATCGTGGCGCTCGAACCGGCGTCGAACATGACACGCGAGGAATTCCATGAAGCGGTCCGCACGTGCGTTGATTACATCCACGCCGGCGATGCCTTCCAGATCGTGCCGTCGCAGCGTTTCAGCGTGCCCTTCAAAATGCCGCCGTTTGCGTTCTATCGTTCGCTCCGGCGATTGAATCCGTCACCTTACCTGTTCTTCCTGAATTTCGGTGCATTTCAGGTCGTGGGTTCGAGCCCGGAAATCCTGGTCCGTGTCCGCGACGGGAAAATCACGCTCAGACCGCTGGCCGGTACCCGCAAGCGCGGTGCCACGGTGGAAGAGGACCAGGCGTTGGCTGAAGACCTGCTGAGCGATCCGAAAGAACTGGCTGAACACCTGATGCTGCTCGATCTCGGCCGCAATGACGTCGGCCGCGTCGCCAAGGTCGGCACGGTGCGTCCGACCGAGAAATTCACCATCGAATACTATTCGCACGTGATGCATATCTCGTCGAATGTCGAGGGTGAGCTGGCCGACGACAAGGACGCGCTGGATGCGCTGTTCGCCGGGTTCCCGGCCGGTACAGTGTCCGGCGCGCCGAAGATCCGCGCCATGGAGATCATCGACGAGGTCGAGCCGACCCGGCGTGGCGTCTATTCCGGATGCATCGGCTATTTCGGCGCCAACGGCGATATGGACTCGGCGATCGCGCTCAGGACCGGGGTCATCAAGGACGGGACGCTCTATGTGCAGGCCGGCGGCGGCGTCGTTGCCGACAGCGAGCCGGAGTTCGAGTACCAGGAATCGGTCAACAAATCGCGTGCCCTGATCCGTGCCGCCGAGGATGCGGTCAAGTTCGCGGGCTGATCACGAACCCTGCCGTACCGCCACCGAGATTGGCACCAACTGAAACCCCTTCTCGTCCAGTTTCGGGAGCCACTCCCTGAGTGCCTCGATGGTCTTGTCGCGCGGATGACCGATGGCGATGGCGAGCCCGGTCTTGCGAGCGATGAGCTCGGTATGACGGAGTTGCCGGCGGATCGCCGTCAGTTCGTCTTCGTGATCGAGGAATACGTTGCGGACGGCATAGGGAATACCGCCGTCACGCGCCGTTTCGTGAGCAACGGACCGGCCCGATGTGACCGAGTCCAAAAACAGATAGCCGCGTTCCTTCAGCGTCGCGACGACGATCTTCATGCTCTCGGCATCGGCGGTGAAGCGGCTTCCCATGTGGTTGTTGATACCCACGTAACCGTCCATCTGGCCGAGGTTCCATTCGACATTCTTCAGAAGTTCTTCCTTCGGCATGCCGCTGAGAAGCACATTGGGGCCGGGATTTATCGATGCCGAGCTCGGTTCCATGGGCACGTGCAGCATCAGTTCGTGCCCGGCCTTGCGGGCGCTTGCCGCCTGTTTCTTGAGATTCTCGGCATAGGCCATGAAGGAAAGCGTCAGAGGCCCCGGCAGCTTGACCGTTTCGCGTGCCCGGCGCCGGTCGAGACCGACGTCATCTATCACGACGACGATCCGTGGCTTGCCGTTAAGAGCGACCGGCAGCGCGAAGCGCTGCCACGGCGGCAACGTATCGCCCTTGGCGCGCTGCAAATCGGCGATATCGGTGGGTAAGGCGCCCGTCGGCGGTTCCGTGGCCGGCAGGCGCGCGGTTTCCACCGGCTTGGGTGTTTTTGGGGCGATTTCCTCCGGCTTCGACGCTTCCACGGGTTCAGTGAGCTTCGGCTCTGCCGCTTTGGGCGTTTCGGGCGTCTCTGGCGACTCGGGAGGAGCGGATTGCGCCGTTGCAAAGGAACCGTTGCCGAGGTCGATCTCCGCGTCCGGTTCCGGAAGCGCGATCCGCTTCAGAACGCCGCCGCTTTCGATGATGATATCGCGTGGCAGGGATTCTTCGTAGGTGCCGTTCAGCGGTTCCTGGCTGATCTTCGCTTTAGCTGATGTTTTGGGCCCGGGGTCAGGGGCCGGCACGACCTCCTTGCCGAGGAAGTAACCACCGAATACACCGGCGAGCGCCATCACGATCAGCAGTGCGATGCGCGCCGGGTTGAGCCCCATGCTCCTGGCGATGTTGCCGCGTGGACGTGGCCAGCCAGACAGTTTACCGCGTCCGGAAGAGGAGTTGTCAGCCGGGTCAGAGGCCACGTCGGAAGTTCCGCTCGGTTGGTAAAGATCGTCGTTTGCGTATAGCAACCGCGCCGGACGGTCAATTGCCTGAATAATCAGGAATCAATGCTAACCCTGTGGAAATTAACGACTCTGTCAGGTTGCGGTCAGCCCGCATGGTTAACGTCCGCGCAACAAAGCTCGGAGAGAGTGGTTACAGGGGGAGTGCATGAAGGCGTACGATCTGAGTCAGCTGAATATTCTGGTGCTTGAGAAGCATATTCTCGTGCGGAAGCTGCTGACCGACGTCTTTTCCGAGTTCGGCGTTGCGACAGTCTTTTCGACCCCTGATCCGAAGGCGGCCTACGAGTACTTCCGCGACAGTGACGTCGATATCGTGCTTTGCGACTGGACGCCGGATCTGGACGGCATGGCGTTCGTGAGGCAGATTCGCCAGGCGCTGGACACACCGAACCCATACGTCCCGGTGGTCGTGGTCACCGCGAACACGGAACTGCGCCATGTCTGTTTCGCCCGCGATAACGGCATGACCGAGTTCCTGGCCAAGCCGGTGTCCGCGAAGACGATTTATTCGCGTCTGTGCAGCGTGATCGAGAATCCGCGTCCGTTCATCCGGGTCGGTGACTTCTTCGGTCCGGACCGCCGCCGCCGCGCCTCCAGCAACTTCAATCACGTGGACCGCCGCAGCGCCGTCTGAGCGCCGTTTCCAGTGCACTCTAATCCTTGAGTTGGCTTGACCCTTTCGGGTCCGCGAGGCATTGTTCGGCGACGTTTGAGCGCGGGGCCGGACCATGTTTCTGCTGATCGATAATTACGACAGTTTTACCTACAACCTGCTGCACTACCTGGGCGAACTGGGCGCCGAGGTCGTGGTGCGCCGGAACGACGAGATTTCGGTCGACGACGCGATGTCCATGGGGGCCGAGGGGATCGTGATCTCGCCTGGGCCGTGCGATCCGGACAGGGCCGGTATTTGCCTCGACCTCGTGGCAGCCGCGGCTGACCGCCATGTGCCCGTATTCGGCGTGTGCCTAGGCTTCCAGGCCATCGGGCAGGCGTTTGGCGGCAAGATCGTTCGTGCCCCGGCGCCGATGCACGGCAAGATGTCGCAGATCACGCATGACGGCTCCGGCGTGTTCCGAGGCCTGCCCTCGCCGATCAAGGCGACACGCTATCATTCGTTGGCCATCGAGCCCGAGAGCATGCCCAACAGCCTGATTGCCATAGCGCATTCCGACGACGGCGCGATTCAGGGGCTGCGCCACGCGGCGTTGCCGATCCATGGCGTGCAGTTCCATCCGGAAAGTATCGCCTCCGAACACGGTCACGATATCCTCAGGAATTTTATCGACATGACGCGTGGCAAGGAGGCGGCCTGATGAGCGACGACATGAAACCGGTCCTGAACAAGGTCGCCGCCGGCGAGAGCCTGAACGCCGACGAGGCCGAGGCCGCGTTCGGCATCATCATGTCGGGCGAAGCGACACCGGCGCAGATCGCGGGTTTTCTGATGGCGCTTCGCGTGCGCGGCGAGACCGTCGACGAAATCACTGGCGCTGTCCGTACCATGCGCGCCAAGATGGACAAGATCGTGGCGCCCGAAGACGCGATCGACGTGGTCGGGACCGGCGGCGATGGTTCCGGTACCTTCAACATCTCGACCGGCGCCGCATTCGTGGTCGCCGGTGCGGGCGTGCCGGTCGCCAAGCACGGCAACCGGGCGTTGTCGTCGAAATCCGGTGCGGCGGACGTGCTATCGTCGTTGGGCGTCAACCTAGACGCGGAATTTCCGATTATCGAGAAAGCCATGGCCGAAGCCGGCATCGGCTTCCTGATGGCGCCCCGCCACCATAGCGCGATGCGCTTTGTTGGCCCGGTGCGGGTCGAGATGGGCGTGCGCACGATCTTCAATATCCTTGGCCCGCTGTCGAACCCGGCCGGCGTGAAGCGTCAGTTTACCGGGGTTTTCTCGAAGGAGTGGCTGCGCCCGATGGCGGAAACGCTGGCCAATCTGGGCTGCGAGGCGGCCTGGGTGGTGCATGGCTCCGATGGCCTGGACGAGCTAACGACGACCGGGCCGAGCCATGTCTGTCAACTCGCCGATGGCAAGATCACCGAATTCGAGGTCATGCCCGAGGCCGCGGGCCTGCCGATGGCGACGGCGGACGAACTCAAGGGCGGCGACCCGGACGCCAATGCCGAAGCGATCCGTGAGTTGCTGGCGGGCATGCCCGGCCCCTACCGCGACATCGTGGTATTGAACGCGGCGGCGTCCCTGATCGTTGCGGGCAAGGCCGGAGACCTGAAAGAAGGCGCGGCGCTGGCGGCGAAGTCCATCGACGACGGTGCGGCGCGTGCGGCACTCGACAAGCTTGTCGCGATCAGCAATACCTGAACACCGGTTTCGGGACGGAACATGAGCGACGTACTGGCGAAAATCTGCGCGGAAAAGCGCGAACACGTGGCGGCTTCCAAGGCGGCAAAGGGCTATGCGGTCGTTGAGGCCGAAGCCCGCAATCTGGCCCCCTGCCGTGACTTCGCCGGTGCGCTTAAATTGAAGGTCGCGGCGGGCGGTTACGGTCTGATCGCGGAACTCAAAAAGGCATCCCCGTCGAAGGGCCTGATCCGCGAGGATTTTGATCCCCCTTCCCTGGCCAAGGCATACGAAACGGGGGGGGCGGCGTGCCTGAGCGTGCTCACCGACAAACCCTATTTCCAGGGCGAGGATGCGTACCTGATCGCCGCACGGGAAGCTGTATCGCTGCCGGTGCTGCGCAAGGATTTCATGGTCGATCCCTACCAGATCGCGGAATCCCGGGCGCTCGGCGCTGACTGTATCCTGTTGATCATGGCGGCGCTTTCAGATGGTCAGGCGGCGGAACTGGAAGATGCCGCCGCCGGTTTCGGCATGGGCGTGCTGATCGAGGTGCACGATGCCGAGGAATTGGATCGCGCACTGCAGCTCAAATCGGCACTGCTTGGCATCAACAACCGCAATCTAAAGACGCTCGAGGTCGATATCGCGACCACGGAGGCGCTTTCCGAGAACGTACCGGATGACCGCATCATGGTCTGCGAAAGCGGGCTCTTTACCCGCGCCGACCTCGACCGCATGGCGCGCACCGGCGCGCAGTGCTTCCTGATTGGCGAGAGTTTGATGCGCGAAAACGATGTTGCGGCGGCGACACGCGCCTTGCTCGACCCGGACATGGCGGCCTGACGAATGGCGGACTTCACCCACATCGATGACGACGGCAACGCGGTCATGGTCGATGTGTCCGCGAAGGCCGGCACCGAGCGCACCGCCACCGCCAGGGGCAGCGTCTACATGCAGCCGGAAACCCTGGCCAGGATCATGGAAGGCGGCGTCAAGAAAGGCGATGTTCTCTCGGTCGCGCAACTGGCCGGGATCATGGGCGCCAAGAAGACTCCGGACTTGATCCCGCTCTGCCATCCGCTAGCGCTGACATCGGTCAAGGTCAATTTGACGACCGACCCGGATCGGAATGCCGTCGATATCGAGGCAACCTGCAAGCTCAAGGGCCAGACAGGCGTCGAGATGGAGGCGCTAACCGCGTGCTCCGTCGCCGCGCTCACGGTCTATGACATGTGCAAGGCCGTCGACCGCGGCATGCGTATTTCCGACATCCGTTTGACCCACAAGGCGGGCGGCAAGTCCGGCACTTACGAGGCCGAATAGATGCTGAGCATCGAGGAGGCCCTGGACAAGATCAGAAGCGGTATCGCGCCGCTCGCGACCGAAGAGATCTTCGTCGCCGACGCCCTCGGCCGGGTACTGGCCGAGGACGTGATTGCCACCCTCAGCCATCCGCCGCAGGCGGTCTCGGCCATGGATGGTTATGCGGTCCGTGCCGAGGACGTAGCCAAGGTACCGGCGACGTTGACGCGGATCGGCGAGGCCGCGGCGGGTCACGAGTTCGCGGGTGAGGTTGGCCCTGGCGAGTGCACGCGCATCTTTACCGGCGGCGCCCTGCCCCGTGGTGCCGACTGCATCGTCATTCAGGAAGACACCGACGTCGATGGCGACCGGATCACGATCAAGGAAGCGGCCTCGCCCGGTGCATGGGTGCGTGCCGAAGGCCTCGATTTCGCTGCCGGCAGGGTCTTGTTGCAGGCCGGACGGGTGATGACGGCGCGGGACGTCGGTCTTGCCGCGGCGGCCGGGGCGACGTGGGTCCGTGTGCGCCGCAAGCCGCGCATCGCCATCCTGTCGACAGGAGACGAAATCGTCATGCCAGGCGCGCCGATGCGCCCGGACCAGATCGTCAGTTCCAATTCCGTGGCGCTAGTCGCCTACGCCCAGGTTCTGGGCGCCGAGGGAACGTCGATCGGGGTCGCCGAGGACCGGCCGGAAAGTCTGCGCGAACGCCTCAAGGACGCAGCCGGTTACGATATTCTGGTAACGTCGGGCGGTGCCAGTGTCGGCGATCATGACCTCGTGCAGTCGGTGTTCGGTGACGAGGGACTGGAACTCGGCTTCTACAAGATCGCGATGCGCCCGGGAAAACCCCTGATCTTCGGCACCATCGGCGATACCTATCTGCTGGGGTTGCCTGGCAATCCGGTCTCCACCGGTGTCACGTCGGCATTGTTCCTGAAAGCCGCCGTCGAGCGGATGCTCGGGATTGAGCCCGGACCGCTTTACCAGGCGGCGCGTCTCGGCCGCGACCTAAAACCGAACGGCAAACGTCTCGATTTCATGCGGGCCAGGCTGGAGGCCAACGACAGCGAACTCCCCACCGCGACACCGTTCGAACGCCAGGACAGTTCCATGATGGCGCTTTTTGCCGATGCCGGTTGCCTTGTCATGCGCGAGATCGGTGCCCCGGCGGCCAAAACCGGGGATATCGTAAAAATAGTACCTCTGGGATTTAGCCTCTCCAGGTTTTAGGTGCCCCGCCTATCGAGATGATATTGCCCGTTGACAGAAAATGAGAACTTAAGTAGAACAACTTGGGTTTGTTTGTTATTTGTTCCACTTCTGATCCTGAGATGATCCCCTACATCTTGGGTTCCGCGTAGGCAGGAGCCTCAAAATGCTCACCCGTAAACAGTATGAACTCCTGATGTTCATCGACGAGTCCCTTCGCGAGAACGGTGTCTCGCCGTCGTTCGACGAAATGAAAGCGGCACTTGGCCTGAAATCGAAATCGGGAATTCACCGTCTGATCACGGGGCTGGAGGAACGCGGTTTCATTCGTCGCCTTGCCCACCGCGCCCGCGCGCTTGAGGTCCTGAAACTGCCGGATAATGCGAAACCGGTGTCGAAATCGACCGCTGACGAGTCCGCGCCGCGGTTCAAGCCGAAGGTCATCGAGGGTGAGTTCTCGATTGCCGGCGCGCACATGGCGGAAGCGGCGGAATCCGTGCAGTTGCCGCTCTACGGTCGGATCGCCGCCGGCACCCCGATCGAGGCGTTGCGCAACCCCAACGAATTCATCGACGTGCCGGCCAGCCTGCTATCCAAGGGTGATCATTACGCACTCGAGGTCGATGGCGATTCCATGATCGAGGCCGGGATTCTCGACGGCGACACGGTGATCGTTCAACAGACCGACACCGCCGAGAACGGCGCCATTGTCGTGGCGTTGGTCGACGACGGTGAAGTGACGCTCAAGCGTTTGCGCCGCAAAGGCGCCTCTATCGCGCTTGAACCCGCCAATGCGGCCTACGAGACCCGTATCTTCGGGCCTGATCAGGTCAAGGTGCAGGGTGTGCTTCGGGCACTTTACCGCTACTACTGATCCGGCCAGCGCACCCAGGGGCGCCGCCCCCGTGCTCCGTTGACTGTTCTGATGAGGGGCCCTTTGTCCGTGAACGTGACCGCGTGTGTGCCGTAACGCCAGAGATCGAAACGGTCGATGATCCCCCACGGCGGCATGCACGATCGTCGCACCGGCACCGTCGCCACGATCATCGAGCTTCGACGGCAGTCGTCGGCGAGGGTTGCCGGATTTGTCGAAATCGCCACCAGCCCTCGACCAAGGGTAACGGTGCAGCCCAGAGTATCGCACCGTAGCCGTCCCTGCGCCGTTTCCGCGCTGTTTTGCCAGGCTGCGGGCCTGGCGGCATGCCCCATCCGCTGACGCCAGTCTCTGGTCTCAAACCGGGCCGAACGGTTGTTCGATGTTAAATACGCCGCGTCCCGGTGCAGGACTGCGACAAGCCGTGCATCGCCGTCGATGATGATGTCGGGCGGTGTCGCGAATAGTGGCCCCATTAATCCGACGGCAAGAAACGGCACCCCCAGCAGCCGCCACCTGCCCTGCCACAAGGCCAGCCACAGTCCGGCAAGCGTGACCAGGCCGATGCTCCAGCCCGGCGGCGCGGCGATATCGACGGCAGCGCCCGGAAGCGCGGCGAGATATCCCGCGCTAGCGAGGATCAGTTCGACGCCAGCGCACATCGCCTGTAGAGGCAACGTATCCAGTGAGAACGGCATGGCGGCCAATGTCGCGATCCCTGTCGGCATGACCCAGAATGCGGCCAGCGGGACGGCCACCGCGTTTGCCAGAAGACCAAAGGCGGCGGCATGCTGAAAATGATAAATGGCGAACGGTGCGGTTGCTGCGCTGGCGATCACCGTGGTGATCAGGACGCCGCCAAAATAACGCAAGGCATGGCCAGCCGGGCCGGGATTGTGGCTGCTTCTGTTTCGCCGGCTCAGGACCGTATAGGCGGCGATGAGCGCTGTAACGGCGGCAAACGACATCTGGAATCCCGGGCCGACCAGGCTTTCCGGTCGGAGTATTAGGACTGCCGCAGCGGCCCAGGCGACGCTTCGCATGCCGAGCGCGCGCCGGTCCATGAGGATGCCCAGTAGCATCAGTCCGGTCATCAGGAATGCGCGCTCCGTCGGGACCGTGAAGCCCGCCAGCACGGCGTACGCGAACGCCGCCGGGATCGCCAGTAACGCGGCGGCTTTCTTACCGTTTAGACGTAATCCGACAGCCGGAACGGCGACGCAGGCAAGCCGCACGCCGGCAAACACGATTCCGGCGACCAGCCCGATATGCAGCCCCGAGATCGCCAGCAGGTGCGCAATGCCGGCGTCGCGCATGTTCTGCAGGACGGCTTCGGGGATATAGCCGCGTTGCCCGGTAAGCAGAGCGGCGGCGACGGCGCCGCTCTCGTCGTCTCGCAGACTGCGAACGCGGTGGGTGATTCCAAGCCTGACCGTTTCGACGGCTCGGCGTAGGGTCGTGCTTAGCGGTGGCGCACGGGCGGTGGATGGTAGAACTGTCACATCGCCGAGAACGAACCCGTACGCGCCGATTCCGAGGAAGTAGGCGCGGCGCTGGAAATCGAATGCGCCCGGCATGGTCGGTGGCGGTGGCGGGCGCAGGATCGTCGTCATCCGGATACGGTCTCCGGGGAGCAGGTGTTGAGCCTGCGCTGGCTCACTCCTGATGCTCAATTGGACTATTCGTGGTGGCGCGCCGAAATCCGAGCGCCGGAAGCGTGCCTCGGAAACCAGGATACGCGCACCGTTTTCGGTCAGGTCGACCCGTTCGACGGTCCCTATCAACTGCATGGGACCGGTCCGCTTCTCGATGATTGGTCCAGCGACGTATATCGTCCGCCATTGGGCGGATGTGAAGCCGACGGCAAGCGCGGTCAAAGAAGCCGCGGCGACACGGCCGATATCAGAATTGGTGAAAAGAAAGGCGAAAAATCCGGCAACGGACACCGCGATGCCCATGAATGCCGACGGCTCGAACGGTATGGCGAAATAGACGGCGATACCGGTGCCCAGCCCCACCGGCAGCCAGAGCGCCCATTGAGGCCGCTCGGCCAGCCAGGCCGCCTCGGCATTTTCAAACGCACGCGTGATCCCCATATTCCCTGTATGTCAGGGCTGGCGTCAGTTTCCGCGCCCTGCTCGTTTATGCTGCACGCGCGAGATATTTGTGATAGATACTCTCCGCGCCCCGGTTCCCGGGCGTGGTTTTCAAGGAGATTTCATGCCCGTCGTTACCCGTTTTGCCCCCTCGCCGACCGGATTTCTGCATATTGGCGGCGCCCGCACGGCGCTGTTCAACTGGCTGTTCGCCAAACATCACGAGAAATACGGCGATGGCGGCAGGTTCCTGCTCAGGATCGAGGATACGGATCGGGCACGTTCGACGGATGAAGCGGTCGAAGCGATCTACGACGGTCTGACATGGCTCGGCCTGGATTGGGACGGTGACGCCGTCTCCCAGTTCGGGCGCCGCGAACGCCATCAGGAGGTTGTGCAGCAACTCCTCGACAAGGGTATGGCTTACAAGTGCTACTGCTCCACCGAGGAATTGGCGGAAATGCGGGAAAAAGCCCGCGCCGAGGGCTGGAAACGCATGTACGACGGCACTTGGCGCGACCGCGATCCGTCGGAAGCACCGGAAGGCATCGATCCGGCAATCCGGCTGCGCGCCCCGCAGGAAGGCGAAACCGTGATCGAGGATCTGGTGCAGGGCCGGGTCGAGGTCGCCAACGAGCAACTCGACGATATGGTGCTGATGCGTGCCGACGGGACGCCGACCTACATGCTGGCGGTCGTCGTTGACGACCATGACATGGGGATCACGCATGTGATCCGAGGCGACGACCATCTCGTTAACGCGTTCCGGCAGGTGCAATTGTTCAAGGCCATGGGCTGGCCGTTGCCCGAGTTCGCGCACATTCCGCTGATTCACGGGCCCGACGGGGCCAAGCTGTCCAAGCGGCACGGCGCACTCGGCGTTGATGCCTACCGGGACATGGGCTACCTGCCCGAGGCGCTCAGGAACTACCTAATGCGGCTTTCGTGGTCGCACGGCGACGAGGAAATTATCTCCACCGAACAGGCCGTCGAATGGTTTGGTCTGGAGGCAGTCGGCCGCGGTTCGGCGCGCTTCGACTTTCAGAAACTGGAATCGTTGAACGGTCACTATATCCGTCAGACCGATAACGAACGGTTGACCGAATTGGTCATGGAAAGGCTTGAAAATACTCTTGATGGAAAGCTTGCCGAAGGGGCCGCCGCTCGGGTAAAAATGGGTATGGATGGGTTGAAAGATCGCGCTAAGAATACAAAAGAACTCGCTGAAAACGCTATATTTTATGCAATTTTACGTCCGCTCGAACTGGACGAGAAAGCCTCGCAAATCCTGACCGACGAGGCGAAACAGACGCTGACCGCTTTTCGCGCCGACGCGGCTGAAATCGACGAGTGGACGGAAGAAAACATTCAAACCGCCGCCAAGGCATATGCCGAAACCCATGAGTTGAAACTTGGCAAGGTGGCACAGCCACTCCGTGCAGCGCTTACGGGCACAACCGTTTCGCCCGGTATATTCGAGGTGATGGCCGTTCTCGGTCGCGAAGAAACCCTCGCCCGGCTGGATGACGTGACCTAACACGGCACCGGCACCAACAACGACGCGTCCGCTGCGGCGGGCGTGCCCGCGGTCCGATTTTTTGGGCCGCGCCCAACAGAGGAGAGACCTGAATGAGTAACGAAAATAGCTTTACCCTCACCGACAATGCGAGTGGCGAGAGCTGGGACTTGCCGGTGATGCACGGGACGCTTGGCCCGGACGTGATTGACGTCCGCAAGCTTTATGCGCAAACCGGTTGCTTTACCTACGATCCGGGGTTCACCTCGACCGGTAGCTGTGAATCGAAAATCACCTATATCGACGGCGACAACGGTGTACTCCTTTACCGCGGCTACCCCATCGAACAACTGGCGGAAAAGTCGGACTTCATGGAAGTCTGCTATCTGCTTCTCTATGGGGAACTCCCGACCGCCGGGCAAAAAGAGAAGTTCGAGCACGACATCACCTATCACACCATGATCCACGAGCAGATGAACACGTTCCTGCGCGGGTTCCGGCGCGATGCGCACCCGATGGCGGTGATGTGCGGCATGGTCGGCGCACTGTCGGCCTTCTATCACGACTCGACCGACATCAACGATCCCAAGCATCGGATGGTGTCGTCGTATCGCATGATCGCCAAGATGCCGACGATCGCGGCGCTGGCCTACAAATATAATCTCGGTCAGCCCTACATCTATCCGAAGAACAAGCTGCGCTACGCCGAAAACTTCCTGCACATGATGTTCTCCAACCCGTGCGAGGAATACGAGATCGATCCGGTTCTGGCGCGCGCCATGGACGTTATCCTCATTCTGCACGCGGACCATGAACAGAACGCCTCGACGTCGACGGTCCGTCTCGCGGGGTCGTCCGGCGCCAATCCGTTCGCCTGTATTTCCGCCGGGATCGCGTCTCTCTGGGGGCCGGCACACGGTGGTGCCAACGAGGCGGTGCTGAACATGCTTGAGGAAATCGGCGACAAATCGAATGTCGGCAAATTTGTCGAAAAAGCCAAGGACAAGGAAGATTCGTTCCGTCTGATGGGCTTCGGTCACCGGGTCTACAAAAACTTCGACCCGCGTTCGCGCGTCATGCGGACGCAGTGCCACAAGGTGCTCGACGCGCTTGGTGTGCACGACGAGCCGCTTCTCGAAATTGCGCTCGAACTCGAGAAAATCGCGCTTGAGGACGAATATTTCATCGAGAAAAAGCTGTACCCAAACGTCGACTTCTATTCGGGCATCATTTTCAAGGCGATGGGCATTCCGACGACCATGTTCACAGCGCTGTTCGCCGTCGCGCGGACCGTTGGCTGGATCGCCCAGTGGAACGAGATGATCGAGGATCCGAGCCAGAAGATCGGTCGTCCGCGTCAGCTTTTCACCGGGTCCGAGCAGCGCGATTACGTCGACGTCAAAAAGCGCTGACAGCGCAGCAAGGTCACTCTTCGGCGGCGCGGGAGCAATCCCGCGCCGTTTTTATTGCCCTGCGGCGGAGATGACGACCCGTGCGGCGGTCACCGATGGAGGCTCGTCATTTGGCTTCAGAGCATCCAGTGCCGTCCTGATCTCTGTCATCTGTTCCCGCCGGTCGTCCGATGAGCGCAACAAACCGGCAAGCACCGGGGTCATGGCCGCCGGTGCGCAATTTTCCTGCAGGAATTCGGGAATTGCCGGCCGGTCGAGGATCAGATTCACAATAGAAGCATATTTCACGCGGATAAGGCGCTTCGCAAAGAAGGCGGTCAGTGGCGACAAGCGGTATCCAATCAGCATGGGCACGCCTGCCATGGCGAGTTCCAGCGAAACGGTACCGCTTGCAGCGATTGCCGCGTCGGCCGCGGCGAAGGCATCGTATTTCTGCGCCACGTCGTCGACGATCAGCGTGTTATCCCAGTCCGATGTGCGAACCCGGACCTGGTTCGCGATGCTGTCCAGGGTCGGTACCACCACGCGGCACGGGCCGACGATGGCGGTGGTGCGGCGTATGGTCTCACCGAAGACGTCGATAAGCCGCGAAATCTCGCTCATGCGGCTGCCGGGTAGCGCCAGTAGAACCTTTTCGTCGGTATTGATCCCGTAACGTTCGCGGAAAGCCGCGCCGTTGCCCCTGCCGGCGCCGCTTTCCAGAATCGAATGTCCGACGAAGGTTGCTTTGACACCGGCGCGTTCGAAATACGGCGGCTCGAACGGCAGTAGACACATCACGTGATCGACGAGGTGCGCGACCTTGTTGGCTCGACCCGGACGCCATGCCCAGACCGACGGCGCCACGTAATGCGCGATCTTCACGTCCGTTCCCCGGAGCCGCTTGGCGACGCGGAAGCAAAAGTCCGGCGCATCGATGGTGACGACCACGTCTGGTTTTTTGTCCCGTATGTCGTCCGCCGTCTCGCGGATGCGGCCAAGGATGTTCGGAATGCGCGGCAGTACTTCGGCCAGTCCCATTACGGTCAGTTCATCCATCGGGAACAGGCTTTCCAGCCCGCTGCCGGTCATCAGCGGGCCGCCGATGCCGGAGAAGACGACCTCGCGGTCGCCGGCGAGGTTCTTGATTCCTTCCATCAGGCGCATGCCGAGCACGTCGCCCGATGGCTCGCCCGCGATCAAGTAAACGTGCATGGCGCCGCTCATTGCCAGTTCCCGTCGGTATCGGCGCCAATCAGAAACAGGCCGGTCTCGTCGGCGGCTTCCTTGGTGCCTTCCGGATCGAGCAGAAACGCGTTGCCGGCCTCGATCACGACCCCGTCGAGTCCAGCCGCGCAGGCGTTCATGATGGTCTCCGGTCCAACCGTCGGCAGGTCGACCCGGCGTTCCTGACCGGGCTTCAAGGTCTTGGCGAGCACGCCGCCGGCGTTATCTTCCGCGGCAAGGCGTTTCAGCATTGCGTCCGTGCCGTCGGTATCTTCCTCGACGATGACCTCCCCGCCACGCACCACCGCCGCCTGGCCGACATCGCGCGCGCCCAGCGCTTTTGCCGCCCGGAGCGCCGCCGTGACATCGGGTATTTGTTGCTCATCCGGTGAAACGGCGCCGATCAGGCCGCGCGGCATCAGGAAGTCGGGTAACAACTCGTCAGCACCGACGACGTTGAATCCCTCTCCTTCCAATGCCTTGACCAGCGCCGATAAAAGACCGTCGTCGCCAAGTGCCTGGGCGCCGCTGGTCGCGAAGAACTTCACGCCCCACCAGTCGGGACGCAGTTCCTTCATCCCCGGGCGGCGGATCGTGCCCGCCATTACCAGGGTGTCGCAGCCTTCGCTTTTGAGATTCTTGATGGCCGCGCCGCCCGCGCCGAGGCGGATGACGGCATGGCTGTCGTCGCTGAATGTGCCAGGGCTGCCCTGTCCGTCGAAAACGATCACATGGTAGGCTTGGTTCTGTCGGCGGCAGGCGTCACGGACGAGAACCGGCAACCTGCCGCCGCCGGCCAGTATGCCGATCCTGTTATGCGGCATCTTCCATGTGCGGCTGGCAGATTCGGCGCGACGAGTCGCTTTGGATGAAGTTGACGATTTCCATCACCGGTTCGTTGTCGGAGAAATCCTCGATCACGTCCTGAAGGCGTTCTGCCATGGTGCCTTCCTCGGCGAAGATCATGCGGTAGGCCTTGCGGATCTCGTGGATCATGTCGCGCGAAAAACCGCGGCGCTTCAGGCCGACGATGTTGAGACCTTCGAGCCTTGCCCGGTTGCCGGTCACCGTGCCGTATGGAATGACGTCGTGCTCGACACCGCTCATCCCGCCGATCATGGCGTGTTTGCCGACCCGGGCGAACTGGTGCACCGCCGACAGCCCGCCGATGATGGCCCAGTCCTCAACGATAACGTGCCCGGCCAGGGTTGCGTTGTTCACGAGGATCACGTTGTTGCCGAGCTGGCAATCGTGTGCGACGTGCGCACCCACCATGAACAGGCAGTCATCACCGATCGTGGTCAGAAGGCCGCCGCCTTCGGTGCCTGGGTTCATCGTGACATGCTCGCGAACGACGTTGCGTTCGCCGATCCGAAGCGATGATACCTCACCTTTGTATTTTAGATCTTGTGGTTGATGACCGATCGACGAAAACGGAAAAATCCGCGTTTCGGCACCGACCGACGTGTCGCCGGCGACAACGACATGCGACATAAGTTCGACACCGTTGCCCAGCGTAACGCCGGGGCCGATCACGGAATACGGACCGATACTGACATCTTCGCCAATCTTCGCCGCCGGGTCGATAATCGCCGTGGGGTGAATGCCTGTCATATTGAGTCCTAATCCGCCTGGTCGACGATCATCGCCGTGAAAACGGCTTCCGCCATGACCATACCGTCAGACTTGGCCGTGCCCTTGAAGCGCCATACCTTGCCGCGGCCATGTTCTTTCACGACTTCAAGTTTCAACGTATGTCCAGGCAGAACCGGTTTACGGAAACGGGCGTTGTCGATCGACATGAAGTAGACCAGTTTATCGGAGGCGGTGTCTTCCAGCGTCTCGATGACGACGATGGCAGCGGTCTGCGCCATTGCCTCGACGATTAGTACACCCGGCATGATCGGGTGGCCCGGGAAATGCCCCTGGAAAAACGGTTCGTTGACACTCACGTTCTTGATACCGATGGCGCTCTCACCCGGCTGGATATCGATAACCTTGTCGATTAGAAGAAACGGGTACCGGTGCGGTATCCGCTCCATGATGCCGGTTACGTCGACCTCGTGACCGGTGCTGGTTTCCGCGTCCATCCCTATTCCCCCCTCTTCCTGGCCATACGTTCGATCATCGCCACTTCCTTCAGCCAGGCACGTACCGGTTTCGCCGGGCTGCCGCCCACTTCCTGGCCTGGCTCGACATCGCGCATGACACCGCTTTGCGCCGCGATTCTTGAACCGCTGCCGATCTTCAAATGCCCCGTAAGGCCAACCTGTCCGGCCACCACGACGAAATCGCCCAGCTCGGTACTGCCGGAGATCCCGACCTGGCTGACGATAACGCAATTCTGTCCGATCTGAACGTTGTGGGCAATCTGCACGAGATTGTCGATCTTGGTGCCATTGCCGATGACCGTGTCCGGTCCGGTGCCGCGATCGATCGTCGTATTGGCACCAATTTCGACGTTGTCACCGACCATGACGCGGCCGAGTTGCGGCACTTTGACATGCCCCCCCGGCCCCATGGCGAAGCCGAAACCGTCCTGGCCGATCCGCACACCGCCATGAATGATTGTATCGGCCCCAATGCAGGCATTGGTGATGGTCGTGTTGGCGCCGATCCTCGTATTCTCGCCAATCTCGACGCCGTTACCGATGACCGCGCCCGCCTCGATGATACAGCCGCGGCCGATCATCGCACCATTGCCGATAACGGCACACGGACCGATCTCGACATCGTCGCCGATGTTCGCGTCGTCGGCGACAACCGCCGAGGGATGGATTTCGCCCGTGGACGCGGGGTTTGGATAGAACAGTGCCGCCACCCGTGCGTAGGCGTGATATGGCTCGGCGGTCACCAACAGGCACATGCCGGCCGGCGCAAGCTCGACCACGTCCGGCCCGACGATGCAGGCGCCGGCGGCGGATGTGCGGAATTGGTCCGTGTATTTCCGATTGTCCAGAAAGCTCACGTGTTCACCACCGGCCTGGTCGATTGGCATCACGTCCAGGAACAGACGATCCGTGTCGTCCGTGCCGACGATCTCCGCCTCCGCCGTCTCGGCGATGCGCGCCAGACTGTACGGCCCGGCGTTGGAAAAGAACCGGGGGTCAGCCATTTTCTCTAGTTGTTCGGGAGGTCGACCTGAACACTCGGCAGCTTCTTATCGAGTTCCTGAAGCACGATGCCGGTGATATCCAAGTCCGTTTTTACGTATACGATCTGGCCCAGGCGCAGGATGACGTCGTAGCCGTTCTTCTCGGCGACCGAGGCGACGATTTCATTCAGTGCCCGTTCGACCTGAACCATTGCCTTGTTCTGGCTCTCTTCAAGAGAACGACGGCGTTCCTGTACCATTTTCTGGACACCGACCACGCGCTGTTCGAATTTGCGCCGTTCCTCGGCGAACGCTTCCGGAGCCAGAAGAGACTGCTTTTTGGCGAGTTCCTGCTGCGCCGTTCTAAGCGCTTCCTGCTCTTTCTGGATTTCGCCCTGAACCTTGTTTTGGTATGTCACGATCTGTTCGCGGATCGATTTTACCGATGCGGCATCCCGGCGAATTTTACCGATATCCAGAACCGTGACGACCGGTGCTTCGATACCGGTCGGAGCTTGCGCGGACACGTTTTTTACCGGAATCGTGGCGGCGGTGACGGCCAAAACCAACGAAACCGTAATAATTCTAGCTAACAAGGGGGCCTCCTAAAACCGTGTGCCGAAATTAACCCGCACATATTCCGTTTTGTCGAAATCTTCTTTCAGGACCGGATATGCCAGGTCGATACCCAGCGGCCCGAAAGGCGACTCCCAAGTTATGCCTGCCCCGACACCCATACGCAATGAATCCTCGTCCACCGTCGTCGAATTTGTCGGCGACAGAGATCCGGAAGAGCCGATATCCGTAAACATCCTGGCGCCGATCCCCAATTCCTCCGGTAGCCCGGTCGGGAACGTCAACGCGAGGGTTGCGGCGTACATCCATTCGCCGCCCAGCGCATCGTCCGTCGCCGTGTCGCGCGGACCGAGGCCGGATGTTTCGAAACCGCGAACGTCCTCACCCCCGAGGAAGAAACGTTCGGACAAGGCGACATCCTCTCCCAAACCGACGATGTAGCCGAATTTACCTCTTGACTGAATGACCCATTGGTCGGCCAGAGGATAGAAATAATTCGCGGTTGCGGTATTGCGCACATGGTACAGCGAGCCCCCCAAGCCGGCCATATCGGTGTCCAGTTTCAGGAGGTAGCCGTCGGTCGGCTTGATGATGCTGTCACGGCGATCGTAGGCGATCGTGTGCCCCACTTCGGAAAGAGTCTCCTCGCCCTCCTGGTCACGGATCAGCGACGATGCACCGCTGTCGACATCCGAGATATCGGAGACGCGGAACGTGTAACGCCAGCTTTCGCTCAGGTACTCCGAAATCCTGTACCCCGCACGCAAACGGCCACCCGTGCGTTCCAGGTCGAACGAACTGGTGTCCTGCAGGTCTCGGGTGGTACGGAACACATCGAAGCCGGCACTGATTTCACGTCCCAGGAAATACGGTTCGGTGAAGCTCAGGTCGACCTGCGAGGCTTCGGCGGCAATTTGAAGTTGCAAGCTGAGATTCTGACCACGACCCAGGAAGTTGCGTTCCTGCAGACGAATATCGCCGAGCACACCGACCGTTGACGAGAAGCCGGCGCCGAGCGTGATCTGACCGGTCGGCTGTTCCTCAAGATTGACGTTGATGATCGTTTTGTCCGGTGCGGAACCGGGAACCTGTTCGATATCGACTTTTTCGAAGAACCCTAGGTTTTGAATCCGAGTCTTGGAGCGGCGCAGTTTCGAGGCATTGAAGGCGTCGCCTTCGACAAGCTGAAACTCGCGGCGAACGACCTTGTCCAGGGTACGGACGTTGCCGGCGATATTGATTCGCTCGACGAATACGCGCGGCCCTTCGTTGATGACGTATTTGACGTTGATTGATTTCTTCTCGCGATCCCGGTTCACGCGAGGCCGAACCTCGACGAACGCGTATCCAAGTGTGCCGACCTGCTCGGTCAGCCGGTCGATGGTGTTGTCCACCTCCTCGGCGCTGTACCAGTCGCCGGCCTCGACTTCGAGAGCTGATTGCAGTTCTTCAGCCTTGAGATCCTTGAGGCGGGCGTCGATCTCGATGTCGCCGAACTGATAGCGCTCGCCTTCCTCGACGGCGAACGTCAGGAAAAACGCGCGCTTGTCCGGCGTCAGTTCGGCAACCGCCGAATTCACCTTGAAGTCGGCATAGCCGTTCGAAAGATAGAAACGGCGAAGCAGTTCACGGTCGAGGTTGATCCGGTCCGGATCATAGACGTCGTCGGTCGAGAAAAACCGCCACCAAGCGGTTTCGCGGGTTTGAATTACCTCGCGCAAGCGGCCGTCGCTGAACTCCCGGTTGCCGATAAAACGGATCGAACCGATTTCGGTCTCCTCGCCTTCCGCCACCTCGAACACGAGGTCGACACGATTCTGCTCGAGTTGGATAATCTTCGGCTCGATCGTGACGGCGAACAGGCCGTTTTGCCGGTAAAGCGTCAGAATCCGCTTCACGTCGTCCTGGACCTTCGTGCGGGTATAGATCACGCGCGGCCTAAGAGAAATCTCGGCCTCGAGCGTTTCATCGCCGAATTCGTCATTCCCCTCGAACGCAATACGGTTGATGATCGGATTTTCAACCACGTTGACGACGAGTGTATTGCCCTCGCGCCGCAGCGAGATATCGGCAAACAACCCGGTCGCGAACAAGCTCTTCAGGGACCGGTCGATACGACGGGGATCGAACGGATCGCCTTCCTGGATCACCATGTACGAGCGTACGGTGCCGGGATCTACACGTTGTGCACCACGAACCTCGATGGAACGGATGGCATCCGCTTGTGCAAGCTCAACCGGTTCGGCGGCGGATGCGTGTATGGTTAATGAAGAAAGCGGCCCCATGGCCGCTGTCATCAAAGCAACCGCCGTAAGCCGGGCCAATCCCGTCACGCTTCTCTCCCCATTCGCCGTGCCCGCAGGCCCCGAGGCGTTAAAACATTCGGATTCAACGCCTTACGCGTACTATAGTCCTAGCACCCGAACGATATCATTCCAAGTCACAGATACCATGAGAATCAATACCAAGGCCAGCCCAATTCGGAAACCGTATTCTTGAGCGCGTTCGCCTAGCGGCCGGCCCCGGACGGCTTCGATTCCCATGAACAGCAGATGTCCGCCGTCGAGGATCGGGATCGGAAAAAGATTGATCAGGCCGAGATTAATCGACAGTACGGCCATGAAGAAGAACAGTTGCAGCGCCCCTTGTTCCGCAGCCTGCCCCGACATTTGCGCGATCGCGATCGGACCGCCCAAGTCCTTGAAGTTGCCCTGACCGACCAGCAGCTTGCCGATGTTGTTGAGCGCCTGTCCGGTAATCGTCACGGTTTTTTCAACCCCGAACCAGGCTGCGGTCAACGGATTGAGCCGCTGATGCTCACCGATGATGCCCTGCATCCGGATACCGAGCCGGCCGACTTCTTTGCCGTCCTGGTCGACCGTATCCGGCGTGACGCTCAATTCAACTTCCCGGCCGTCGCGCATGACCACCAGCGGCATCGTCTGTCCGGCGTTCCCGGAAACGACTTCCTGCACAACCGCCGGATTTTCAATCTTCTTGTCGTTAAGACGGACGAGCACGTCCTCGGCCTGAATGCCTGCAGCCGCCGCGGCTGAATCGGCAACCACCTCACCGACCGAGACCTTTACCTGCGGCACGCCGACGGTCATTGCGATCGCGGCCAGGACCAGCATCGCGAAAATGAAATTGATCGCGGGGCCGGCGAACACGATGGCGGCGCGTTGTCCGACGGTCTTGTGCGCGAACGAGACGTCTCGCTCCTCGTCCGTCAGCTCGTTCGACCCGCCGGCATCATCGCCGGCGCCTTTCTCAAGAAACGACTGAGCGCTGTCGGCTTCGCCTTCTTCGGCCATGCCAAA
This sequence comes from Rhodospirillales bacterium, assembly GCA_965229805.1. Taxonomy (GTDB): domain Bacteria; phylum Pseudomonadota; class Alphaproteobacteria; order Rhodospirillales; family Casp-alpha2; genus UBA4479. The sequence goes on from CBDDJO010000001.1 coordinate 1,995,095, forward strand.
CATCTTGACGTAGCCGCCGAGCGGCACCGCGCTAACCCGCCAGCGCGTGCCGGCCTTGTCGTACCACCCGAAAATCTCTGGCCCGAAGCCGATGGAAAACACTTCGACGCGAACGCCGTTGCGCCGTGCGACCCAGTAGTGTCCCCATTCGTGGACGAACACGATGATCGAGAGGACAACCAGAAACCAGAGCACGGTATTGAGGGTATCGAATTCCATTACGGGCCTTTAATCATTGATTTTTCTGCACCAGATATGCGTGTGCGGAGGGTATCCGTCAACATACGGGGCGATGAAATCCTTTTCGTTTAACCGCCGGTCGCGAAGTGGCGTGCCTCTTCGTCGATGGCAATGACGTCGTCGAGCGATGTCAGGTGTTGTCTCGGTATGCGTTCCATCGTGCGTTCGACGACCTCGGCGATCTCCAGGAATCCCAGTTTCCCCTGCAGGAACGCATTAACGGCGACCTCGTTGGCGGCGTTGAGCACGGTCGGTGCGGAGCCGCCGATATTCAGTGCTTCGCGCGCCAGTCTCAGTGCCGGAAACCGCTTCGAATCCGGTGCCTCGAATGTCAGCGTCTGGATGTCTTCAAGCCGGAGTCTGGGTGACGGTGCATCCATACGGTCCGGCCATGCCAGCGCAAAGGCAATCGGTGTCCGCATATCCGGTGTCCCGAGTTGTGCCAGCACCGAGGCGTCGACGTATTCGACCATGCTGTGAATGACGGACTGTGGATGTACCAGAATATCGATCTGATCGGCCGACACGGGAAACAGATGATAAGCCTCGATGAGTTCAAGGCCCTTGTTCATCATGGTCGCGGAATCGACCGATATCTTGGCACCCATGGACCAATTTGGATGCGCCACCGCTTCCGCCGGCGTGACTTCGGTCAAGGAGTCCAGCGCGCGTTCGCGGAACGGCCCGCCCGAGGCGGTCAGTACGATTTTCTCGACGCGTTCCGGACGTTCAAAGTCGAAGACCTGATAGATCGCGCTATGCTCGGAATCGACCGGAATCAGCCGTGCATTAGCACTGGCGACCTCGCGGCAGAAGAACTCACCGGCGGAGACCAGGCACTCCTTGTTGGCGAGACCGACAATCGCGCCGCGCCGAACCGCTTCGAGTGTCGGAGCCAGCCCCGCCGCGCCGACAATCGCCGCCATCACCCAGTCCGTCGGTCGCATTGCCGCTTCGATCAAGGCGTTTCGTCCGGCGGCGACTTCGATGCCACTGCCGGAAAGAGCCGATTTCAGATCATTGTAGAGTCTGCCGTCGGCCACGACCGCCATATTCGCGCCGACTTCGACGGCCTGTTGGGCAAGGAGCGTGACGTTGCTGTTGCCGCTCAGCGTATCGACCCGGAATCGGTCGGGCGAGCGACGGATCAGGTCTATCGTATTGCAGCCGACCGATCCGGTCGATCCAAGGACCGTCACCGTGCGCGGTGCCTTGTCGTCTGCGGGGACGGGGCTGACTACAGCCATGGCATGACGCTCCGCCCCAGTGTGTATTTAAGGAGCGCCATCGCGACAGCGCCCGCGACAAGTGCGTCGACACGATCCAGAACACCGCCGTGACCGGGAATCAGCGCCGAGCTGTCCTTGACCCCGAAACGGCGTTTAACACCACTTTCGAGCAGATCGCCGGCCTGACTGGCGATTGCCACGACCGCGCCCCAGAGGGCCAGCGACAGCGGCGATTCGTCCCAATAAAGGGCAAAGGCACCCGCGACGACGGTTGCACAGGTAACGCCGCCGATGAAACCGGCCCACGTTTTCTTGGGGCTGATACTGGGTGCAAGCTTGGGGCCGCCGATGCTCCGGCCGGACAGATACGCGGCGATATCGGCGCTCCAGACGACGGCGAACAGCCAGAAAATGGTGATCATTCCCGGTGTTGACTCGCCACGCAGCCATATCAAAGCGCCGGACGGAATAGCGATATAGAGCGCGCCGGCGATCAACCACTTCGCATCGCCACCGCACATCCTGGCCCACTCCCACCCCATCGCGGCGGCGGCAATCAATACCATCGCAGTGAACCAAGGCGGCCCGAAATAGACGGCAAGCAGTGTCGGTAAAGCCAGCACCAGCGCCGAAATGGCCCGGAGACTGGTGCCCGACAGCCGTTGTTCAGGTGTGACTGGTGCCGAAGCGGCGTTCACGTCGCCCGTACTCCTTGATCGCATCGGCCAGATCGTCAGCGTTGAAATCCGGCCAGTGCTTGTCGATGAAAACGAACTCGGCATAGGCGAGTTGCCACAAAAGGAAATTGCTGATCCGTTTTTCGCCGCTCGTCCTGATCAGCAGATCCGGATCCGGAATACCGCGGGTGTAGAGCGCGGCTTCGAACGCACTCTCATCGATATCCGTTGCCGACATCTCGCCTTTTTCGACGCGTTCCGCCAGCTTTCTGGCGACCATCGTCAATTCATCCCGGGACCCGTAGCTGAGAGCGAGGATCAGCGTCAACCGTGTGTTGTTGGAGGTACGGTGTTCCGCGTCCTCGATCGCGGCGACGATATCTTCTGCCAGACGGGTTCTGTCGCCGATCACGCGAAGACGCACGCCTTTTTCGCAGAGAGAATCCAGTTCTTTTTTTAGATAGAGCCTCAGCAGGCCCATCAGATCCGCGACCTCGTTTGCGGGCCTCTTCCAGTTTTCTGAGGAAAAGCTGAATAATGTCAGATATTTAACACCATTATTTACAGCGGCTTCCAAGGTGCTGCGAACGGCCTCGGCGCCGGCTTTATGCCCCATCGAGCGCGGTTTGCCGCGCGCGTTTGCCCAACGACCATTCCCGTCCATGATGATCGCAACGTGAGCCGGAACGGAAGATCCTTCCGATGTGGTGAGCGGCGCAATGCTCATGATCAGACCTGCATGATCTCCTGCTCTTTGTTCGCGAGCGCCTCGTCGATGTCGGCGATGTGTTTGTCTGTCAGTTCCTGCACTTCGTCCGAGTAGTCGTGTAGTGCGTCTTGCGGAATGTCGCCGTCCTTTTCGGCTTTTTTAAGGTCGTCCAGCGCACCGCGGCGGACGTTTCGAACGGCGATCTTGGCCTCTTCGGCATATTTTCCGGCGACCTTCACCAGTTCCTGACGTCGTTCTTCGCTGAGCGGTGGAATCGGAATACGTATTAAAGTCCCGTCCACCGCCGGATTGAGGCCGAGACCCGACTCCACGATCGCCTTTTCGACGGCCTTGACGTTGGATTTGTCCCAGACCTGCACCGAGAGCATCCGCGCTTCCGGCACGGAGACGCTACCGACCTGATTGAGCGGCATCATCGAGCCGTAGGCATTGACCTGGATCGGATCCAGCAGGCTGGTGGATGCACGACCGGTCCTGAGGCCGCCGAATTCCTCGTGCAAGACCTCCACGGCCCGTGCCATCCGGTGATTGATATCTTTCCTTGCGCCGTTGATGTCGCTCATCAACGCCTCCCTTAGCTTTTGTTATCCGAGATTGTCGTAAACGTACCCTTGCCGTTGACGACGTCTGCAAACGCGCCCGGATTGTGAATGGAAAAGACCAGAATGGGAACCGAGTTTTCACGCGCCAGCGCGATGGCCGAAGTATCCATGACCCGGAGGTTCTTGGTCAGCACCTCCTGATAGCTCAGCTGATCGTACCGTTCCGCGTTTTCGTCGGTTTTCGGGTCCGATGAATAGACGCCGTCGACCTGTGTTCCCTTGAGAAGGGCATCGCAGTTCATTTCGACGGCACGCAGGGCCGCCGCCGTGTCGGTGGTGAAGAACGGATTGCCGGTGCCGGCCGCGAAAATCACCACCCGTCCTTTTTCCATGTGCCGGACGGCGCGGCGGCGGATATAGGGTTCGCATACTGCCGACATCGGAATGGCAGAGAGTACGCGGGTGGTCACGCCCTTGCTTTCGAGCATGCTCTGCATGGCCAGCGCGTTCAGCACCGTCGCCAGCATACCCATGTAGTCCCCGGTGGTACGTTCGACGTTGGCAGCCGCCAACGAGACGCCGCGGAAGATATTACCGGCGCCGATGACGAGGCAAACCTCAACGCCGGTTTGGTGGACGGATTTGATTTCTTCGGCGATGCGATCGACGGTATCGGAATCGAGCCCGAATCCCTGATCCCCCATCAGGGCCTCTCCAGACAGTTTTAGCAGTACACGCTTGTATTGTTTGGGTGTACTCATTCCCGCTCCCTGCCCAGATCATAACCAACACGTCGTGGACGTGTAAAAGAAAAGGCCGAATCCCGGCCCACCTCCCAATATAACAGGGTTCCCGGCCATCACGACCGGAAATCGGTGCGGCACCCGGTTCGAGCCGCACCGTCCCCGGTTTTAATTGCCGCCGGCGGCCGCGGCGACTTCGGCGGCAAAGTCTTCTTCTTTCTTTTCGATGCCCTCACCCAGCACGAAAAGCTTGAATCCGGTGACTTTGACGGTGCCGCCCGCTGCCTTGCCAGCATCCTCGACGATCTTCTCGACCCTGCTTTCACCGTCGATCACGAACGTCTGTTCCAGCAGACAGACTTCCTCGTAGAACTTGCGCAGACGGCCTTCTACCATCTTCTCGATGATATCGTCAGGGCGGCCCGACTCTCGCGCCTGATCGACGAGTATTTGGCGTTCGCGGTCGACCGCTTCCTGGTCAAGGTCATCGCGGCCGATGGCCTGCGGCCGCGCCGCTGCGATGTGCATGGCAATCTGCTTGCCGATGTCTTCCAGACCGTCGGTGCCGCCGTCGCTTTCCAGCGCCACGAGCACAGCGATCTTGCCGAGCCCCGGCACGAGCTGGTTGTGCACGTAGCTCGCGAGCGCACCTTTTTCAACGGTAAGCGAAGCGATGCGGCGGATGTTCATGTTTTCGCCAATGGTGGCGACGTTGTGCGTCACTTCTTCCGCGACGGTGCGCCCGGTGCCCGGATAATCCATGGCGTTCAGCGCGTCCAAGTCGTCGCCCGCCTCGATCGCGAGTTTGGCGATGTTGCCGACAAGCGCCTGGAATGCGTCGTTACGGGCAACGAAGTCCGTTTCCGCATTGACTTCGCAGACCGCTCCCTTGGTGCCGTCGACATGCACGGCAACAAGGCCTTCGGCGGCGACACGGCCGGCCTTCTTGGCGGCGGCCGAGAGACCCTTGGTGCGGAGCCAGTCGACGGCGGCTTCGAGATCGCCGTCGTTTTCGGCGAGCGCCTTCTTGCAATCCATCATGCCTGCGCCGCTCTTCTCGCGCAGTTCCTTAACCAATGCTGCAGTGATCTCAGCCATCGTTCTTCCTTGTCAGTCCGAATTAGTTATCGTCTCAGCGGTATGCGGGAACCGAAATACGGCCCCGCCCCGTTTACGTTCGATCAGCTCTTGGCTGCTTCTTCCTCGGCCGGTGCCTCGGCAGCAGGCGTTTCCGCTTCAGCGGTTTCCTCGGTGGCCGGTTCGACCGTCGCTTCCGGTGTGGATTCCGGCGTGGCTTCGGCAACGACCGCAGCTTCCGGTTCGGCGGGCAGTTCCTCGGCAGGCTCTTCGCGCTCGCCGATGTCGCCGCCGGTGACGCCGATTTCAGCCTGAATGCCGTCGAGAACGGAACCGACCATCAGATCGCAGTAGAGGCCGATGGCGCGGATCGCGTCATCGTTGCCGGGAACCGGATGCGTAATGCCTTCCGGATCGGCGTTGGAATCGATGATGCCGACAACCGGGATACCCAGCTTGTTGGCCTCGTTGATGGCGATGTCTTCCTTGGTCGTGTCGATAATGACTAGAATGTCCGGCAGACCGCCCATGTCCTTGATGCCGCCAAGCGCGCGTTCCAGCTTTTCCTGCTCGCGGGTCAGCATGAGCTGTTCTTTTTTGGTCAGGCCCTGCATCTCGCTCTCGTTCGCAAGCATTTCCTCAAGATCCTTGAGGCGCTTGATCGAGTTCGAAATCGTCCGCCAGTTGGTCAGCATGCCGCCAAGCCAGCGGTGGTTGACGTAATACTGGCCGCAGCGCTTGGCCGCGTCGGCGACGCGTTTTTGCGCCTGCCGCTTGGTGCCGACGAACAGCACACGTCCACCCGACTTGGTGACGTCGCGGACGGCGACCATCGCCTGATGAAGCAGCGGCACCGTCTGTTGCAGATCGATGATGTGGATGCCGTTCCGGTCGCCGAAGATGTACGGTGACATCTTGGGGTTCCAGCGGCGGGTGTTGTGACCAAAGTGCACGCCAGCTTCAAGAAGCTGACGCATCGTGAAATCGGGAAGCGCCATAAGCCTTTTTCCTTCTCCGGTTAAGCCTCCGCAGGTGTGGCCGGATACCCGGCACCGGAACGACAATGTTCATGAATTTGCATGAACGACCGCAAAACCTGCGTGTGAAATCGCGCGTGGTTTAACCGCTGCGGCGCGGGAATGCAAGCCGCTTTACGCGAGATAGCCAATTCGGCCGTGGAGCGGGAGGTACGGGTTTCCGTGCCGGGAAAGCGATAACGTTCGGACCCGGGTCCTCACGTCTCGCTTTCGCGTCGGCATTGGAGAAGCCAAGCACTGCCGCGATTAGGGCGACCGGGAACAGCCAGACCAGGCCGAAAGCCAGAAATCTCAGGATGTCCGCGGTGTCCGGGCTCATGAGCTTCTCCTCGACAAGACAGTCTAGCCGAGCGTAGGACGCCGGAGAACAGTCTCGTTGGTTACGAATTGTGTCGCCGGGCCAATGAATTCCAGCAAATTTCTCAAATGGCCCTTTTGAAATCCTCTTTTTGAGATAATTTTCAGGCCAATTGAATTGTGGAGATATCGATGACCCATACCAACGATCTCGGCCAGCCGATCGGCTTTCCCCTGCCCGGCTGGAAGCCGTGCGCGCCGCCACCCAGGACGCAGATGCAGGGCCGGACCTGCCGTCTCGAGCCCCTGGATGCGGGAAAGCACGCTGCGGACCTTCACGCCGCCAACATCACCGACACGGAGGGCCGGATCTGGACCTACATGGGCTATGGACCGTTCGCGACGGAGGATGCCTACCGGGAGTGGGTCGTCGACGATGCGTCCGGCGACGATCCGCTATTTCACGCCATTATCGATCTCGCGACCGAGAAAGCCGTGGGAGTCGCCAGTTATCTCCGGATCGAGCCCAAGGTCGGTTCGATCGAGGTTGGGCATATCAACTATTCTCCGCTTCTGCAGCGGACGGTCGCCGCGACGGAAGCCATGTACCTGATGATGGCGCGGGTCTTCGACGAGCTTGGTTACCGCCGCTACGAATGGAAGTGCGATAACGCCAACGCCAAGTCGCGGGCCGCCGCCGCGCGCCTCGGCTTCACGTTCGAGGGCGTGTTCAGACAGTGCACCATTTACAAGGGCCGCAACCGGGATACGGCGTGGTTTTCGATTATCGATACCGAATGGCCGGCGCTGAAGGACGCGTTCGAGACCTGGCTCGATCCGGCCAACTTCGACGATGACGGCAAACAGAAACAGGCTCTGTCGGACCTGACAGCGAAAGCGCTGGGACGGTAAGCTACAGTTCCCGCACGTCGAGAATACCGGGCAGCGAGCGGACCGCGAGCGATAGTTCGTGCGACAGCGCGTAGTCGTCGCCGAGATTGATCAGCACTTCTTCGTCCCGGTCGCGGATTTTCGCCGTCACCAGCACCTTGCCCTTCTTGCGGCGGGCACCGCCGTTGCCGTTGGTGTCCCGGTCGCGTCCTAGCACTTCGCTCAAAGCGGTCAGCGGATCGGTGCTGTCGACGATCAGGTGCATCTCGCGCGCCGCATTGGCGGCCTCGCTGGCGGCGGTGTCGATGTTTTCCATGCGCTGGATGGTCAGGCGCGGCTGGTCGCCATCGAACGAGATCGCGCAGTCGATGATCATCGAGTTTCCGGCGCTCAGCAGTTCCGCGTATTGCGCCAGCACTTCGGAAAACGCCGTCGCCTCGAACACGCCCGATGCGTCCGAGAACGAGACGAAAGCGAACCGCTTGCCGGTCTTCGACGTCATTTCCTTTTTGGAAACGAATGTTCCCGCAAGCCGTACCGCACCCGTTTCGCGCGCCGCGATGACTTCCGCCGACGAACGCACGCGTTTGCGCGCCAGGACCCGTTCGTAGGCATCGAGCGGGTGCGCCGAGAGATAGAATCCAACGGCATCGAACTCTTCCTTGAGACGGTCCATGGACTGCCAGTCCTCGATGTCCGGCAGCCGGACTTCCTCCGGTTGGGCGTCCTCGCCCCCGAAAAGGCCCATCTGATTGGAATTTCGCTCGTTGGCGGCCATGCCGGCGACGGCGACGATGTTCTCGATGCCCCGGTGTACGCGCCGGCGGTTGTTATTGAGCCGATCGAAGGCGCCGGCGCGAACAAGGTTCTCAAGCTGGCGCTTGTTGATCAGGTGCGGGTCAATGCGGTTCGCGAAGTCGCTCAGGGTTTCGAACGGGCCGTTCTCGTGCCTGTCCCGGACCAGCGCCTCCATGGCGGCGGCGCCGACGTTCTTGACCGCGGCCAGTGCGTAGCGGACACCGTCCTTCTCGCCCTCCGGCGTCGAGACGGTTTCGACCGCGAACGAGGCTGCGGAGGCGTTGATATCCGGCGGCAGTAGTGGAATTTGCAACCTGTCCAGCTCTTGGCGGAATACGTTGAGCTTGTCCGTGTTCCCCATGTCGAAGGCCATCGACGCGGCCATGAATTCGACCGGATGATTGGCCTTCATGTAGGCCGTCTGATAGGCGACCAGCGCATAGGCGGCGGCGTGCGACTTGTTGAAGCCGTACCCCGCGAACTTATCGACGATATTGAAGATTTCGTTGGCCTGGTTCTTGGCCACGTTCTTGGCGACGGCGCCGTCGACGAACGCCTCGCGCTGCATGTCCATCTCGGCTTGGATCTTCTTGCCCATGGCGCGGCGCAAGAGGTCGGCGTTGCCGAGTGTGTAGCCGGACAGCACCTGCGCGATCTGCATCACCTGCTCCTGGTAGATCGGGATGCCGAACGTTTCCTTCAGCACCGGCTCCAGCGTCGGGTGCAGGTAGTCGGGCTCTTCCTCGCCGTGCTTGCGGCTGATGTAGCTCGGGATGTTGTCCATCGGGCCCGGGCGGTAGAGCGCGACGACAGCGATGATATCCTCGAAGGTGTCAGGCTTGAGCCCCCGGAGCACATCGCGCATGCCGGCGCTTTCCAACTGGAACACGCCGGTCGTGTCGCCGCGGCTGATCATCTCGTAGGTTTTTCTGTCGTCGAGCGGGATCGTCACGAGATCGAGCTTTTCTCCGCCCTGCCCGCGCTTGGCGTTGACAAAATTCTCGGCCTTGGTCAGCACCGAGAGGGTCTTGAGGCCGAGGAAATCGAACTTCACGAGGCCCGCGTCCTCGACGAATTTCATGTTGAAGCCCGTCACCGGCATGTCGGAACGCGGATCGCGATAGAGCGGGATCAGTTCCTCAAGCGGGCGGTCGCCGATGACGACGCCGGCGGCGTGGGTCGAGGCGTGGTGATAGAGCCCTTCCAGCTTGCGCGCGATCTCCACCAACTCGCGCACGTCCGGTTCGTTGGCGATCAGGTTGCGGAGCTGTTCCTCGCCCTTGATCGCCTCGTCCAAAGTCACCGGGTTGGCCGGATTGTTGGGCACCATCTTGCAGATCTTGTCGACGAAGCCGTAGGGCATCTCCAGCACGCGGCCAACGTGCCGGAGCACGGCGCGGGCTTGCAGTTTTCCGAACGTGATGATCTGCGCCACATGGTCACGCCCGTACTTGCCCTGCACGTAGCGGATCACCTCGTCGCGCCGCTCCTGGCAGAAGTCGATATCGAAGTCCGGCATCGACACCCGTTCCGGGTTCAGGAACCGCTCGAACAGCAGGTCCCAGCGCAGCGGGTCGAGGTCGGTGATGGTCAGCGACCACGCGACCACGGAGCCGGCGCCGGAGCCACGCCCCGGCCCGACCGGAATGTCCTGCTCCTTGGCCCACTTAATGAAGTCGGCAACGATCAGGAAATAACCCGGAAAGCCCATTTGATTGATGACATCGAGTTCGTAGTCGAGACGTTCGCGGTACGGCACTTCCGCTTTCATTCGCGCCGCATCGTCCATGTCTTCCGTGAAGACATGCGCTTTAAGACGCTCGCTCAGACCTTCGTGCGCCTGGCGCTTGAGTTCGTCGGCCTCGGTCAGGCCCTCGCCGCAGTCATAGGGTGGCAGGATCGGCGCGATCTTCTCGACGGTAATGGCACAGCGCCGGGCGATGATGAGGGTGTTCTCGATCGCTTCCGGCAGGTCGGCGAACAGCGCCCGCATCTCGGCGGCGGATTTGAAATAATGATCGGAGGTGACCTTGCGGCGGTCGCCGTATGACAGTACCGCGCCCTGCTGAATGCAAAGCAGGGCGTCGTGCGCGCGATGAAAGCTTTCGTCCTTGAAATACGGTTCGTTGGTGGCGACCAGTGGAATATCGCGGGCATATGCCCAATCTATAAACTGGGGTTCAGTTAATTTTTCCTCGGGCATGCCGTGACGCTGGATTTCGACATAAATCCGGCCGTCAAAGGCTTGCTGTAGTTGTTTCAGAAGCGCATCCGCCTCGCTTGTCTTGCCCATACGGATCAGCCGGCCAAGCGCGCCGTCGGCTCCGCCTGTCAGCAGAATCAGGCCGTCAGTATGTTTCAGGAGTGCATCCGTCGCGACGCCCGGGCGGTGTGCGTCCTCGCTGTCCATATAGGCGGTCTTGAGCAGCGTCAGGAGGTTACGGTAACCGGCGTCCGTCTGTGCCAGCAGAACCACCGCGCCGTCCTCGAATTGTTGTTTCGCGCCGGGTTGCGCATCCTCCTGCAGTTTGATCGAAAGCTGGCAGCCGATGATCGGCTGTACGCCGGCGTCGAGGGCTGCGCCCGAAAACTCGAGCGCCCCGAACAGGTTGTCGGTATCGGTCAGGCCGAGCGCCGGCATCTCGTGCTCGGCAGCAAGTTTGACCAGGTTCTTGGCTGGTACCGCCCCTTCGCAGAGCGAATAGGCGCTGTGGGTCCGGAGATGAACGAAATCAGCGTGCGACATGATGGAATCAGGATTCCACATCCTGAGATCAAAGTCACCAGATGTTGCGCCTGTACACAGATTTATCCACAGGAAATTGATGCGTTATTATAATGCGTCACTTGGCCCATGCCGAGGACCCATCGACCCATATATCCATACATGATGGTCTGGATCCGGCTTTTGCCGGGGGTGACGTGCCAAGTCAGGTTGCGTTAACCAGCAACCAGTACCCCGTTTTCGACACGGACGATCCGGTCCATGCGTCGTGCGAGGTCCGGATTATGGGTCGCCACCAGCGCCGCCAGTCCGGCGCCACGGGCAAGTTGCATCAGGACCTGGAACACTTCGTCCGCGGTGTCAGGATCGAGGTTGCCGGTTGGCTCGTCCGCCAGCAGCACGCGCGGCGACGCGGCGAGTGCCCGGGCAATGGCGACCCGTTGCTGCTCGCCGCCGGAGAGCTGTCCCGGCCGGTGATTGCCGCGATCGGCAAGGCCCATCCATTCCAGCAGTTCCCGGGCCCGGCTGCGGGCCGTGGATTTATCGATTCCGGCGATGATCTGCGGGATGGTGATGTTCTCCAAAGCCGAGAACTCGGGCAGCAGGTGGTGGTACTGGTAGACGAAACCGATGTTGTAGCGGCGGACTTTCGTGCGGTCGTCGTCGCCGAGGCCGACGCAGGACTGGCCGTCGATGCGGATGTCCCCCGCCGTCGGCTGTTCCAGAAGGCCGGCGATGTGCAGCAGCGTCGATTTGCCGGCGCCTGACGGTCCGACCAGCGCCACGACTTCACCGGCGCCGACACGGAGGTCCGCGCCCCTGAGCACTTCCAGCACCCGCTTCCCCTGTTTGAAGGTGCGTGTGATACCGTCGAGTTCGAGGACCGGCTCGTTTCCCGCCGTATCACTCATAGCGCAGTGCCTCCGCCGGATCGATGCGTGCCGCCCGCCAGCTCGGATAGATGGTCGCCAGGAACGACAACCCCAGTCCCATCAGGACGACAGCCGTGACTTCCGTCGGATCGACCACGGCCGGCAGTTGCGAGAGGAAATAAATCTCGGCCGCAAACAGGTCTGAGCCGGTGAAGCCCTCGATCCAGCGGCGAATACTCTCGATGTTGGCGGCGAAGGATAATCCCAGCCCGAAACCGAGGGTCGTGCCGATAATGCCGACACTGGCCCCGGCAATAAGGAAAATCCGCATGATCATACCGCGCGTCGCGCCCATGGTGCGCAGGATCGCGATGTCTTTCCCCTTGTCCTTCACCAGCATGATCAGTGACGAGATAATGTTGAACGCGGCGACCAGGATGATCAGTGTCAGGATCAGGAACATCACGTTCCGCTCGACCTGGATGGCGTTGAAGAAGCTTGAATTGGCGCGCTGCCAGTCGTGAACCGTTCCCTGCCCCTTGAGCGCCCGTTGAATATCGAGGCCGATCCCCGGTGCATTGTCCGGGTTTGCAATAAAGACCTCGAGGTTGGAGATCGCGTCCGGCAGCTTGAAGTAAATCTGCGCCGCTTCCAACGGCATGAACACGAAACCCGAGTCGTATTCGAACATACCGATTTCGAACGTGCCGACGACCTTGAAGGCGCGCATGCGCGGGACCGTCCCGAAGGCGGTCACGTTGCCCTTGGGTGAAATCAGTGTGATGTCGTCGCCGACCCCGACGCCCATTCTTTGCGCCAGCCGCGCACCGATGAGGACGACGTTGTCGCCTTTGAAGTTCTCAAGCGCGCCCTGCTTGATGTTGTCGGCGACGATATCCCGCTTCGCCAGATCGCCGGGGCGTATGCCGCGGACGATCGCCCCCTTGGCGACTCCCTTGGCCGACGCCATCACCTGCCCCTCGATCAAAGCATTGACGGAAACGACACCGTCGACGCCATTTATCTGCTCGATCAGTGGTTCGTAGTCGGTCATTTTCCCCGAAACCGCGCCGTAGACACTGAGGTGTCCGTTGATGCCGAGAATGCGCTCCAGCAGTTCCTGACGGAAGCCGTTCATCACCGACATGACGATGATCAATGTTGCCACGCCGAGCGCGATACCTACGAGCGAGAACCAGGCGATCACCGAAATGAAGCCCTCCTGGCGCCGTGCGCGCAGGTAGCGCATCGCCATCATCCATTCGAATGCGGAAAACATCGGTTGCGGTCAACTCCCAGAAACGTTCGGTGATGCTATCGAAAACAGAGAACGGTTATCCTGATCGCGCGCTCGGGTAACCGGATCGCCTCTTGTACTGGATGGCGTCGAGGCCTTCAACCGCCGAGCCCATGGTCGAACAAACGGCCGCCGCCGGTGACCGGTGCGTTGATTCCGGCCATGCGCAGCATGTGCCAACCCATCACTTGATTGCTGCAAAGTACCGGCTTGCCGAGTTTGGATTCGGCCTCCGGAATAGTCTGCATGGCACGAAGTGCCGTGCATGACGCGAAAACTGCGTCGCAATCGCTGCCGCCGATCTCGACGATGGCATCAAGGATCGACGTTGGTGAGATCATGGCGACGGTATGATCTTCCGCTTGTTCGAATGAACCGTATGCGGAGACTTCGACGCCGCTGCCTTCGATGGTTTCGTTAAGTGCGCCAGAAACTTCCGCGATGTACGGGCTGACAAGGCCGAGCTTGCGGATCCCAAGTACCCGGCACGCCGCCTTCAGCGCACTTAAAGGATTCGTCACAGATACACCAGGATGCGCCGCCTGGATCAGTTCAGTGACGCGCGCCTCGCCAAGGATCGTCGTGCCGGATGTGCAACCGTAGGCGATACTTCTTATCCCGGCTTCTTTCGGCAGCATGGCGGCGCAATCGGTCATGGTTTCCGCCATCAGTACGAGCGTTTCCGGGCGAACCTCGGGCATGCAGGCGATACGGTTCTGATAGAGCCGGACGCCAAGGCCCAGGAACAGTTTGCCGAGTTCGACCTCGATCAATTCGTCGGTCTGCAGCAGGATCAGACCCATCGCCAGCCCACGGTCGGTCTGCAGGTCATATGCGAGCGGCATGGCGGCGTTACCCGATAACCGGCATTTCGGCCGGTGCGCGCCGGCTCAGGAGTTCCGGCTCGCCGTCACGGATGACAATGTTTTCCTCGTGGACCATGACCTTGTCCTCGGCGAACGTCATACCGGGCTCTAGCGTGATGATCATGCCCGGCATCAGCACGGTATCGTCGGATGGCGTGTTCGAGGGCCATTCCGTCAACTGCATGCCGAGCCCATGTCCGAGCCGGCCGACATCGTTACCCATCGCGCCACCGTCGTCCATTACCCGTTGCATGGCACGAAACAGATCGGCACATGTCGCACCGGGGCGTGCGGCGGCAAGCCCGGCTTCAGTCGCCCGGTAGACGACGTCGTGCGCCCGCTTGGCGGTGTCTGACACATCGCCGAAAGCGTAATTACGGTCAAAGTCGCAGAAATACCCGTCGAAGACGGCACCGGTATCGAGGATGAGAACGTCGCCCGGCGCGCTTTGACGATCACCCGGCGGCGAGATGATGTCCGCGTATCCACCCTCGCCCAGACCACCGACCAGGAACGGCACCTCGTCGGCGCCGGCGTCGAGTGCGCGTTTCCTGAAGGTGCGAAAGATCTGAATCTCGCTCATGCCCATCGCGAGATGGTCCGGCAACGCCTCGAACACATCCGAGAGAATGCCGCAGATATGTCGGATCTTGTCGATCTCCGGCTCGGACTTGACCATCCGAAGCGACTGAATAATTGGCGATGCATCCTGGAATCGTATCGGTGCGATCTCTTTCGTCAATCTGTTGAAATCATTCAGCGACATGCGCAGCGACGTTTCCGGTCCCATCGGCACACCGACCGAGCCGTTGCCGCCGGTGACCTCCCTGAGCGCTTCCGCCAGCAGGCTGACGCCTTCGTCTTCCGGGGTCGGCGCCGGCCAGGTACGGATATCTTCGACCCACGTACGCGCCATGCATTCGGCGCCGATGGTGGGGATCACGGCGACCGGTTTCCCGTTCCGGGGCACGACGACGAACCATGGCCGTGTCGGGCTATGCCAGAACGGCGTCAGGAAGCCCGTGAAATAGCGAACTTCTGGTTCCGTCAGCACCAATAGCGCATCGAGCCCGGCCGCCGCCATCAACGACTGGGCACGGGCGGTGCGGGTCTCGAACTCCGATACGGGAAAACCGCGCGGCGGCGTATGTGTGATGCCCAAAACCAATCCCCCTGAACGACGTTCAAACGTATCCGGGATCATTGGGAAATCCAATGCTTTCCGCCGCAAACGCTTGTCAGCTTTGCCATCCTGTTGGATGATCCTTACCGCGTAGCGAGGGGGGTAAAATGCTCGATTCCTATTTCAAACTTTCCGAGCACGGCACATCCGTGCGCACCGAAATCGTCGCTGGCGTCACCACGTTCCTGACGCTCGCGTATATCATGTTCGTGAACCCGTCGATCCTGGCGGAAACCGGTATGGATCACGGCGCAGTATTCGTCGCGACATGCCTTGCAGCGGTGGTCGGCACCCTGATCATGGGGCTGGTCGCCAATTATCCCATCGCGCTTGCCCCCGGCATGGGCCTCAATGCCTACTTCGCCTTCGGTGTCGTGCTCGGCATGGGGTATACATGGCAGGTCGGCCTTGGTGCCGTGTTTATTTCCGGCGTGATCTTTCTGATCCTGAGTATTCTGCCGGTCCGGGCGTGGATCATCAACGCGATCCCGGATGGAATGAAACGTGCGATATCGGCGGGCATCGGTTTGTTCCTGGCGATCATCGCCCTCAAGAACGCAGGCTGGGTGGTGGATCACCCGGCGACTCTGGTGACGCTCGGCGATGTTGGGGCGCCGCCGGCGCTGCTGTCGGCGGCGGGGTTCATCATGATCGCGGTGCTTTTCGCGCGCAAGATTCCTGGCGCCATCATTATCGCCATACTTGCCGTGACGGGCGCGGGGATCGCGCTCGGGGTCTCACCGGCGGGCGGAGTCGTCTCCATGCCGCCGTCGCTCGGGCCGACATTCATGCAGATGGACATCGCCGGCGCGCTCAACGTCGGTCTCATATCGATCATTTTCGCCTTCCTGTTCGTCGACCTGTTCGACACGGCCGGCACACTCGTTGGCCTTGCGCACCGGGGTAAGCTTCTGGATGCGGCCGGCAGACTGCCCCGGCTCCGGCGTACGCTGGTAGCGGATTCCACGGCAACCATCGCCGGCGCCGCGCTCGGGACGTCCACGACCACCAGCTATATCGAGAGCGCGGCCGGGATCAACGCAGGTGGGCGGACAGGCCTGACCGCCGTCACCGTCGCCGTATTGTTCCTGCTGTCGCTGTTCCTGTCGCCGCTCGCGGGGACGATCCCGGCATATGCGACCGCGCCCGCGTTGCTCTTTGTCGCCTGCATCATGACCTACGGCCTGGTCGAGATCGACTGGGAAGACGTGACGGAAGTCGTGCCGGCCGTGATAACGGCGATCAGCATGCCTTTGACGTTCTCGATCGCAACCGGGATAGGCCTTGGTTTCATCAGTTTTGCGGCCATCAAACTGCTTGCCGGGCGGGGCAAGGATGTACCCGTCGCGGTCTATGTGATTGCGGCGGCGTTCATCCTCAAATTTGCGCTGATTTAAGATCGTGATATTTCTGCGTGAGTTTCCGTAATTTTGTGTCTTTTTTAATGACACAGACGCGCAGAACGACTATAAAAACGAACGCTTTCGGGAACGGATCGTTCCGTTATCGGCCCGAGTGCGGGGGGAAACCTAAACAAAAAATCGCAAGGCCTGAAGGCCTTGCTTTTTGTTTTTAAGACCCGGGTTTTACGGGTTCAATCCGGACGGAACGATATCAGGCCGGCCTCTCCGACATAGTACAAGATCACCCAGATGACGGCGGTGACCACGGTGCAGACCGCCATCTTGCGCCACATCATCGGTTTTACGGGGGCGCCCGGCTCTTGCCCCGGCTCCAGCTCGTGCTCTTCGGGGCGGCGCACGCCGAACGGTAGTGTCATAAACAGGACGAGCCACCAGATGACCACGTAGACAGCCGTTCCGGTAATCCAGTTGTCCATGTCAGGCCTGTTCCAGTTCCACCAGCGTGCCGCAGAAATCCTTGGGATGCAGAAACAGAACCGGCTTTCCGTGCGCGCCGATCTTGGGTTCGCCGTCGCCCAGCACGCGCGCCCCTTCCGATTTCATGCGGTCGCGGGCCTCGATGATGTCCTCGACCTCGTAGCATACGTGGTGCATGCCGCCCGACGGGTTCTTGTCCAGAAACGCCTGGATCGGTGAATTGTCACCCAGCGGATGCAGCAATTCGATCTTGGTGTTGGGCAGTTCGACGAAGACCACGGTGACTCCGTGGTCCGGTTCGTCGATCGGGTCCGATACCTTGGCGCCGAGGGCGCCGCGGTAGACGCCGGCAGCCTGATCCAGGTCCGGGACCGCGATGGCGACGTGATTCAGTCTTCCAATCATCTGTTCCCCTCTTTCAAGCGCCAGAGCCCGTTTAAATAAACCCCGGCCGGTTCCGTTTCGGCCCTGGCTGGGCGAGCCGCCAGAAGGGGCGCGCAGCGCGATACCCACGTATCGGGCAAGCGTCCCGACGCCGCGGGCGCCCGCCAGGGCGAAACCCGCATGGGACGGGCGATTTCGGTCCGTCTCTGCGTCGCTCGTCCTCGAATATGCGCATGCATGTCCTTCGTCCTCGCTTCTGGAGCCGAACCGAAATCGCCACGTCGGAACGACCGGGGTTTATTTAAACGGGCTCTATATTCTGATCAGATGAACATCGGTGATCGGCTTCTTGTCAAGCAAACGCCGAAACGCGCGGCGTGCGGCCAGTCTCACCGCCTCGGATACTTCCTCGTCGTCTTTCAAGCTGCGTTTCGATAACCTTTCCACTGCATCGTAGACGTCGTCTGCCACTTGGTCGAGAATGGTGTCTTCTTCGTCCGGTTCCAGTATGCCCGTCGTGGTGATCATCGTGTCACCGACTGGCTTGCCGTCCTTGTCGATACAGATAGTCACGACCGCGGTGCCGTTCCAGAGGCTCTGAATGCGGCTGCGTACGGCTTCTCCAACCATCGGGATCATCCGGTTGCCGTCGTAGACCAAACGCCCTGCCGGAACATGATCGACGACCTCCGGTGTGCCGGGGGCGAGCCGGACCAGACCGCCGTTTTCGTTGACGAGGGCGTGCGTGACCTGGCATTCGCGAGCCAATGCCGCATGTTTTTCCAGGTGCCGGCGCTCACCGTGCACGGGGATAGATATCTGTGGCCGCACATGCTGATACATCTCGACCAGTTCTTCCCGGTTGGGGTGGCCGGAAACGTGGATGTGGGCGTCCGTATCCTCGATGATGCGGACGCCGAGGCGTGCCAGGTTGTTTTTCATGTTGCCGATCCCGACTTCGTTGCCGGGGATCACCCGGCTCGAGAAAATCACCGTATCGCCCTTTCCCATGGCAATGCGCGGATGACTGTCGGTGGCGATCCGCGCCAGTGCTGCCCGGGGTTCGCCTTGTGAGCCGGTGCAGATGATCACCTGTTTGTCGTCGGGGATGAAACCGGAGGCTTCCTCGTCCAGCATCGGCGCGACGTCGTCCAGGTAGCCGCAGTTTCTGGCCGCCGTGGTCACACGCTGCAGAGAGCGCCCGGCGAGGATCACGTCACGCCCGCATGCCTCCGCCGCCTTGGCGACGGTATGCAGCCGGGCAACGTTGGTCGCGAAGCAGGCGACGGCAACCTTGCCTTTACATTCGCCGATGATTTCCGTCAGTGACCGTGCCAGATCCGCTTCCGATCCCGAATGTCCGGGCGAAAAAACATTGGTGCTGTCGCAGACAATGGCCAGGACCCCGTCGTCGCCCAAGCGGTTCAACGCCGCTTCGTCCGAAACCTCGCCGATGACAGGATCCGGATCGAACTTCCAGTCTCCCGTGTGCAGGACCGTGCCAAGAGGCGTCCTGATCGCGATGCCGTTCGGTTCGGGAATGGAATGGGTCAGCGTGATCAGGTCGAGTTCGAACGGCCCCACCTTGAAGGCGCCGTTCATCGGCACTTCGTGCAACTCGACCTCATCCGCGAAATCGGTCTCCGATAGTTTGCGCTTGAGGATCTCCATGGTGAACGGCGTTGCGTAGATCGGGCAACGAAGCCGATCCCAGAGATACGGCACGGCGCCGAGGTGATCCTCGTGCGCATGGGTCAACACCAGTCCCGTCAGTTTGTCGCGGCGTTCGACGATGAATGCCGGGTCCGGCGTGATCAGGTCGATCCCCGGCGGGCTGCCGTCGCCGAACGTGACGCCGAGATCGATCATCAGCCATGTCGGGTCGTCGGGATCGCCGAGCCCGTAAAGGTTCAGGTTCATCCCGATCTCGCCGGCGCCGCCGAGCGGCAGAAAAAGCAGTTCGTCGCTCATCTGCGGTTGAGCTTGTTGATGGCGAACAGGCCGCGCAATGTCAGATCGTTGTCGGTGTCGCGGATCGACGGGCATGCCGCGGAATAAAGTTTGGCCAGACCGCCGGTGGCGATGACAGGCAGGTCGGAAACGTTCAACTCTTCGCGAATGCGCGCGATCACCCCCTCGATCATCGACGCATAGCCGTGATAGATACCGGACTGCATGGCGCTGATGGTATTCGTGCCGATGACGTTGGCAGGCTTATCGATGTCGATCCGGGGCAGTTTGGCGGCGGCAAGTTGCAGCGCCTCCAATGACAAGTTGACGCCGGGCGCGATGACACCGCCCTCATAGGCGCCATCTTCTGAGACGACATCGAAGGTTGTTGCGGTGCCGAAGTCGACCACGATCAACGGACCGCCATAGGTTTGGTGTGCAGAGACCGTGTTGACAAGACGATCGGCGCCGACCTCGTCCGGACGATCAACGTGAACCTCGACGCCGAGTTGCACACCTTCGTCGCCAACGACCAGTGCGTCGCAACCAAAGTACTTTTTGCTGAGGGTCCGGAGGTCGAACAGATTTTCCGGCACCACGGTGGCGATGATCACTTCATCGATGTCGTCGCGATCGAGGTTTTCGAGCGCCATTAACTGAGGCAACCAGACTGCGAGTTCGTCGGCGGTTTTTGCCGTCTTGGCGGCGGCGCGCCACTGCCCGGCGATCTCGCCCGCGTCGTTGAAGACGGCGAATACGGTGTTGGTGTTGCCGCTGTCGATGGCAAGCAGCATCGTCATGCCTCCTTCGCCGGCGTGAAGTATACGTCACCCGCGGCGATTTTGCGGACCTTGCCATCCTGCTTCAGCATCAGCGAGCCGTCCTCGGCGATATCCTCGAAGATACCTTCCAGATTCTCGTTGCTGAGTCGTACGACGATTTTTTTGCCGATCCCCTCGGCACGCCATTTCCATTGGTGGCGGATCGGCTCGAACCCGTCCTCGACCCAGCGTGCCGCCCACTCCATGAAATGACGGGCATAGGCCTCGAGAAACACCGTATCCGGGATCGCCTGGCCCTGCTCTACGAAATCCGTCGCCGGAAACGCCGTGTTTTCGGGATGCGACTTCAAGTTCATGCCGAAGCCGATAATTACGTAATCGACCGGCTGGCCTGCCTCTGCCTTGGTCTCAAGCAACAGCCCGCCGATCTTGGCGTCGTTTATGAGAATATCGTTGGGCCATTTGAGGCGGCATTCGAAGCCTGGTTCGCAGACCTCGCCGACGGTGTCGAATATGGCGCAACCGGTGACGAAGCTGAGTTCCGCCGCCCGCGAGGCGGGCACGTCTGGGCGCACGATCAGCGACGAATAGAAGTTGCCCTTGGGGCTGTCCCAGGTATTGCCGCGCCGCCCCCTGCCCTTTGTCTGTTCGCGGGCCCAGATCAGGGTGCCATCGGGTGCCGCCTCTTCGCCCTGCTCGGCGAGTGCACGCGCTTCGGCCATGGTGCTCTCGACGGTCTCAAGGGCGATGAGGTTGTAGACCGCAGGCAGCCGGGGGAGCGGCAGCTCCTCGCTCATCCCGCGAACAGCGCGGCGGCCGCGGCAGACGCACTCGAAAGGATGGGTGCCGGATAGACGAAGAACAGCACCACGATCACCGAGGTAACGCCGATGACGAAAGTCATTTCACGGCCGATCGGCGTATCGAAATGATCCAGCGGTTCGTCGAAGTACATGATCTTGATGATTCGCAGGTAATAGAACGCGCCGATCACGCTGGCGACAACGCCGATAATGGCAAGCGCGTATAGCTGCGCTTCGATCGCCGCCAGGAATACGTAGAGCTTGCCGAAGAAACCGGCCAGCGGCGGAATGCCGGCGAGCGAGAACATAAACACGACCAGAGTCGCCGCCAGCAATGGTTGTGTCTTGCCGAGCCCGGCCAGGTCGTCGATGCCTTCGACCATGCGGCCACCCCGTCGCATGCAGAGGATACAGGCGAAGGTGCCGACGTTCATGACCAGATAGATGGCGAGGTAGATCAGCACGCCGCGCACGCCTTCCTCGGTGCCGGCGGCGAGGCCGACCAGCGCGTACCCGACATGGCCGATGGAACTGTAGGCCATCAGCCGCTTGATATTGCGCTGGTTGATGGCGGCCAGTGCCCCCAGCGCCATCGACAGCACGGAAACGACGATGATGATCTGTTGCCAATGCACCAGCAGGTCGCCAAACGGACCGATCATCACGCGCAGGAACAGGGCCAGCGCGGCAATCTTGGGGGCAACGGCGAAAAATGCGGTAACGGGCGTCGGCGCGCCTTCGTAAACGTCCGGGGTCCACATGTGGAACGGCACCGCGGACACCTTGAACGACAGGCCGGCAAGGATAAACACGATGCCGATCACGAGGCCGGTGGAAACCTCGCCCCCGCCCGCGAACAATGTCGCCAGCGCATCGAAATTGGTGGTGCCGGCGAAGCCGTAAACCAGTGACGCACCATAGAGCAGCAGGCCCGATGCGACGGCGCCTAGAACGAAATATTTGAGACCGGCCTCCGTCGCGCGGTTGTCGTCACGCTGCACGGCCGCCATCACGTAGAGAGACAGCGATTGCATCTCGAGGCCGACATAGAGGCTCACCAGATCGTTTGCCGAGATCATCAGCAGCATGCCGAGCGCGGCGAACACGATCAGGATCGGGAACTCGAAACGCGCGACATTATGGCGTTCCATGAAATCGCGTGACACGATGATGCCGAGTGCGGCGGCGATCAGTACCAACGCCTTGCAGAATACCGCGAACTGATCGGTCACGAACATGCCGGAGAACGTCACGGCGCGAGCGCCGGCGACTGGCACCAGAAGGAACACCGCCAGGATCAGGGTCACGATGGACAGCATGGAGACAATGCGGAACGTCGCCTCGTCATTGTCGCTGAGACCGCCTTTTTGGAACACCCCGAACATCAGCAGCAGCATGATCACACCGGCCAGGAACAATTCCGGCAGCGCGGGGACGATATTGGGCATTTCGGCCATCGGCATCGGCTCTTCCCCCTATCGGCCTGCAAGCTCGAGCATGCCGCTCTGAGCGAGTGAGGTTTCCACCTGGTTGATCAGGTGCTCGACGGATACGTGCATGAAATCAAGGAAGGCCGGTGGATATATACCCATCCAGATCGTGATGAACAGCAAGGGGGCGAAAATAGCCATCTCGCGGCGGTTCATGTCCGTGATTTTCATCAGGTTTTCTTTTGTCAGTTCGCCGAAGATGATGCGGCGGTAGAGGTAAAGCGTATAGGCGGCACCCAGGATCACGCCGGTCGCGGCAAGCGCGGCGACCCAGGTGTTGGCCTTGAACGCGCCGACCAGGACCAGAACCTCGCCGACGAACCCGCCTGTGCCCGGCAGGCCCACGGATGCCATGGCGAACACCATGAACGTCAGCGCATAGGCCGGCATCCGGTTTACGAGACCGCCGTAGGCGTCGATCTCGCGCGTGTGGATGCGGTCATAGACGACCCCGACGACGAGGAACAGAGCGGCCGAAACGACGCCGTGAGACAGCATCTGGTAGATGGCGCCCTCAATCCCCTGCGTCGTGAGCGTGAAGGTGCCAATGGTGACGAAGCCCATGTGCGCGATCGACGAATACGCGATCAGCTTCTTCATGTCTTCCTGTGCCAGCGCCACCAGCGAAGTGTAGATCACGGCGACGATGGAAAGTGTGTAGATCAGCGGCGTGAAGAACACGCTCGCTTCCGGCATCATCGGCAGCGAGAACCGGAGGAACCCGTAGCCGCCGAATTTCAACAGCACGCCGGCCAGGATCACCGAGCCCGCGGTCGGCGCCTCGACGTGGGCGTCCGGCAGCCAGGTATGCACCGGCCACATCGGCACCTTGACTGCGAACGAGGCGAAGAACGCCAGCCACATCCATTTCTGAACGTCGATCGGGAAATCGTAGGCCATCAACTCGACGACATCCGTTGTGCCGGCGTAGTAGTACATGGTCAGCATGGCGACCAGCATCAGCACCGAACCCAATAGCGTGTACAGGAACAGCTTGAACGCCGCGTAGACCCGCCGGGCACCGCCCCACACGCCGATGATAATGAACATCGGGATCAGCACGGCTTCGAAGAAGATATAGAACAGGAACAGGTCGAGGGCGCAGAACATCCCGATCATGAAGGTTTCCAGGATCAGGAAGGAGATCATGTATTCCTTCACCCGGTCCTTGATCGAGGTCCAGCTTGCAAGCACGCAAATCGGCGTCAACAGCGTCGTCAGCATCACGAACAGAACCGAGATGCCGTCGACCCCCATGTGATAGGAAATGCCGAAGTCGTCCATCCAGGCGACTTTCTCGACCCACTGGAAATCGGCCGTTGTGCGGTCGAACGTGAACCAGAGAAGCAGCGACAGGAGGAACACGCCGGAGGACACGAACAGCGCCACGTTGCGCGCGTTCGTCGCCACCACCTCCGGATCGTCGTGACGAATGATCAGGATCGCCAGTACGCCGACGAGCGGCGCAAAGGTCAGGATCGTGAGAAGCGGTATATCGAGCATGCTGTCCTCAGGACCCTTTCGTGAACATGTACCAGCTCACCAGCGCGGCGATGCCGATCAGCATGGCAAAGGCGTAGTGATAGAGATAACCGGTCTGCAGCGCCGACACCCGGCGCGCCATGACACGCACCGCGTTGGAGATGCCGTCCGGACCGCAACCGTCGATCAGCGCGCCGTCGCCGCCTTTCCAAAGGCCGCGGCCGATGGCGAATGCCGGGCGGATGAAGATCTTGTCGTAGAGTTCGTCGAAGTACCACTTATTAAGCAGGAACTGATAGACACCCTGGAATCTGGCGGCGAGCATCGGCGGGATATCCGGCCGCTTGATGTACAGGAACCAGGCCGTGCCGATGCCGATGGCGCCGACGATCAGCGGGGAGTACTTGACCAGCGCTGGCACGTGGTGCGCGTCGACCAGTGCCGTGTGATGCGGCAGCATCAGGATCGCATCGCCCCAGAAGTCGCCCATGCCGTCGCCGACGAACAGGCTGTAGGGTACGTACCCGGCGGCGACGGCGCCGAGCGCCAGCACCATCAGCGGAATGATCATGACCTTCGGGCTCTCGTGCACGTGCGCCAGTGTCTTCTCATCGGCCCGGGACGTGCCGTGGAACGTCATGAACAGCAGCCGCCACGAATAGAACGCCGTCAGCAGCGCTGCCAGGATGCCCATGGCGAAGGCGTACTGGCCGACGCCCGAGTCCGCCGCATAGGCCGCTTCGAGCACGATGTCCTTGGAGAAGAAGCCGGCGAACGGCGGCACGCCGGCGAGCGCTAGCGAACCGATCCACATCAGCACGTAGGTCACCGGGATCATCTTCCAGATGCCGCCCATCTTGCGCATGTCCTGCTCGTCCGACATGGCGTGGATAACCGACCCTGCGCCCAGGAACAGCAGCGCCTTGAAGAAACCGTGCGTCATCAGGTGGAAGATGCCGGCCGAATAGGCCGAGACGCCGCAGGCAAAGAACATGTAGCCAAGCTGCGAGCAGGTCGAGTACGCGATCACGCGCTTGATGTCGTTCTGCACGCAGCCGATGGTCGCCGCGAAGATCGCCGTCGAGGCGCCGACCACGGTGACGACGTCGAGCGCCGTCTGCGAATACTCGAACATAGGCGACAGCCGCGCCACCATGAAGATGCCGGCGGTGACCATGGTCGCCGCGTGGATCAGGGCGGAGACTGGGGTCGGCCCCTCCATCGCGTCCGGCAGCCAGGTGTGCAGCCCAAGCTGCGCCGATTTGCCCATGGCGCCGATGAACAAAAGAATGCAGATGATCGTCATGGCGTGGAAGTCGGCGCCGAAGACATTGAGGATCGCGTCCTGCTGCCCCGGTACGGCGGCGAAGATCGTGTCCAGATGGATGCTGTCGAACAGCATGAACGTGGCGAAGATACCCAGCGCGAAGCCGAAGTCGCCGACACGGTTGACGACGAACGCCTTGATCGCGGCGGCGTTGGCGCTCGGCCGCTTGTACCAGAAGCCGATCAGCAGATAACTGGCGAGGCCGACCCCTTCCCACCCGAAGAACATCTGCACTAGGTTGTCGGCGGTAATCAGCATCAGCATCATGAAGGTGAACAGGCTCAGGTAGCACATGAACCGGGGCACCGACGGGTCGTGATGCATATAGCCGACCGAATAGACGTGCACCATCGCCGAGACGACGCAGACAACGATCATCATTACCGACGTCAGCGTGTCGACCTTGAGCGCCCACGAAAGTTCGAACGAACCGGATGCGATCCAGGTAAAGAGCTCGGTTGTCCGCGCGTTGCCGTTCAGACCGACGTCGAAGAAGATCACAACCGCCAAAAGTGCCGAAACGATGAGCATGCCGCAGGTGACGATCTGCGAGGCGAGATCGAGCGTATGCTTGCGGTGCTTGTCGGCGCCGATGCCGGCGAACACCATGAGGCCGGCGAGGATCGAGCCGACGAGCGGCAGAAATACGAGGATTGTCTCGATCATGCGGCTCAGCCCTTCATCATATTGACGTCTTCGACGGCGATGGAGCCGCGATTACGGAAAAAGACCACGAGAATGGCAAGACCGATGGCGGCCTCCGCGGCGGCGACGGTCAGCACCAGCATGGCGAAGATCTGCCCCATGAGATCGCCCAGATGCGTCGAGAACGCGACGAGGTTGATATTGACCGCAAGCAACATCAGTTCGACCGACATCAGGATGATGATGACGTTCTTGCGATTTAGAAAGATGCCGAAAATCCCCAGCACGAACAGGATCGCGGCAACCGTCAGATAGTGTCCAAGACCGATTTCCAGCATCAGATACCCTTCCCGATCTCGACGTCGCGCAACTTCACCGATTCCTTCGGATCGCGCATGACCTGATCGTGGATGCGCTGCTTACGCACGCCCGGACGGCGCCGGTGCGTCAGCACGATGGCGCCGATCATCGCGACCAGCAGAACCATGCCCGCCGCCTGGAACAGGTAGATGTACTTGGTGTACATGATCTGGCCGATGGCATGTGTGTTGGTGATTTGGTCAGGCGTCGGTGTCGGCGCGGCGGCCAGCCCGACAGCTTCCGGCGCATAAGCCCAACCGCCGACGGCGAGCACCAGTTCTACGAACAAGACCAGGCCGATCAGCGCGCCGACCGGCAGGTATTGCAGGAAACCCTGACGCATCTCGACGAAATTGATGTCGAGCATCATGACCACGAACATAAACAGGACGGCGACGGCGCCGACGTAGACGACGACCAGGATCATCGCCAGGAATTCCGCCCCCATCAGGACGAACAGCCCGGCCGCGTTGAAGAACGCAAGAATCAGGAACAGTACCGAATGCACAGGGTTGCGGGCAGAGATCACCAGCACGCCCGAAGCGACGGCGACCACCGCAAACATGTAGAATGCAAACGCCTGTATCATATAACCCCCAAAGACACCCCGTCCCCTTAACGGTAGGGCGCGTCGATCCTCAACCGTTCAGCCAGCTCGGTTTCCCAGCGGTCGCCGTTGGCCAGCAGCTTGTCCTTGTCGTAAAGCAGTTCCTCGCGGGTCTCCGTCGCGAATTCAAAGTTCGGCCCCTCGACGATGGCATCGACCGGGCACGCTTCCTGACAGAGACCGCAGTAGATGCACTTCACCATGTCGATGTCGTAGCGCGTGGTGCGGCGCGAGCCGTCGGCGCGCGGTTCGGCCTCGATGGTGATGGCCTGTGCCGGGCAGATCGCCTCGCACAGTTTACACGCGATGCAGCGCTCCTCGCCGTTCGGATAGCGGCGCAGCGCATGTTCGCCGCGGAACCGCGACGACAGCGGGCCTTTCTCGTACGGATAGTTCACGGTGACTTTCTTGCGGAAGAAGTAGCGCAACGTCAGCGACATCCCGGAAACCAGTTCCGAAAGGAAGATCGTGCGTGCGCCGCGTCCTATGAAGCTCATGACGGTCCTCTCTTCCCTTTACAGCACCGGGGCCTTGTCGAACGCGACAAGGTAACCGGCGACGATGGCGACGGCAGCCAGCGAGATCGGCAGGAACACTTTCCAGCCCAGCCGCATCAACTGGTCGTAGCGATAGCGCGGGAACGTGGCGCGCACCCAGACAAAGATAAACAGGCAGAACGCGATCTTGAGCGCCAGCCAGATCGGCCCCGGAATCCAGTTGAACGGCGCGATATCGAACGGCGGCAGCCAGCCGCCCAGGAACAGCACCGACGTCATCGCCGACATCAGGATCATGTTCGCGTACTCGCCGAGGAAGAACAGCGCGAAGGTCATCGCCGAGTATTCGACGTTGTAGCCGGCGACCAGTTCGGCTTCCGCTTCAGGCAGGTCGAACGGGTGACGGTTGGTTTCGGCCAGGGTCGATACGAAGAAAATCACCGCCATCGGGAATAGCGGAATGACGTACCAGAGGCCGCGCTGCGCTTCGACGATCTCGGACAGGTTCAGCGAACCTGCGCACATCAGGACCGTGATGATGATCAGGCCCATGGAAACTTCGTAGGAGACCATCTGCGCGGCGGAGCGCATGGCGCCCAGGAACGCGTACTTGGAGTTCGATGCCCAGCCCGCCATCAGGATGCCGTAGACGCCGAGCGACGAAATCGCGAACAGATAAAGGATGCCGACATTGATGTCGGCCAGCACCATGCCGGCGTCGAACGGGATCACGGCCCACGCGACCAGCGCCAGGATGAAGGTGATCATCGGCGCGGCGACGAACACGCCCCGGTTGGCGCCCGTCGGAATAACGGTTTCCTTGAGGAACAGCTTCACCCCGTCGGCGATGGGTTGCAGCAGGCCGAACGGGCCGACCACGTTCGGTCCCTTGCGGAGCTGCATGGCGCCAATGACCTTGCGCTCGGCCAGCGTCAGGTAGGCAACCGAGAGCATCACCGGCACCACGATGGCGACGATCTTGGCCAGCAGCCAGATGGTCGGGATGATATAGGTATCGAGCAGTTCAGCCATCGGTACCGGTCATCTTTTCCTGGCCGCCGAGGAACGTTTCGGTGCACTTGGCCATCGTTTCCGAAGCCCGGCTGATCGGATCGGTCATATAGAAATTCTCGATCGGCGACGTGAACGGGGCCGAAATCACCGCACCGGCGGTGCCGAATTCGCCCCAAGGCGCCGCGGAGACGCTGTCGATCCCGAGGAAGTTGGGATTGGCGTCGACAAGTTTGCTGCGCACGGCCCTGAGGTCGCCGACCTCGATCGATTTGCCGAGCACGTCCGACAGCGCGCGGATGATGGTCCAGTCCTCGCGCGCGTCGCCCGGCGGGAACGCGGCCAGACGGCCCAATTGTGCGCGGCCTTCGGTATTGACCCAGGTCGCATTCTTTTCGGTATAGGCGGCGCCCGGCAGAATCACATCGGCGCGATGCGCACCGGCATCGCCGTGGTGGCCCTGATAGATAACGAACGCCTCGCCGAGTGCGTTCATATCGATCTCGTCGGCGCCCAGCAGATAAAGAACCTCGATATCGCCCTTGCCGCAGGCTGTAACGATGTCGTCGGTGGCAAGACCGCCCTCGCCCGGCACGAAGCCGAGATCGAGACCGCCGACGCGTGATGCCGCGGTGTGCAGGACGTTGTAGCCGTTCCAGCCGGACGACTTGTCGATCATGTCGTATGTTTCGGCGATGTCGCGGGTCAGCGCATGCACGGCGGCGCCGTCTTCACGGTCGAGCGCGCCCTGCCCGACGATGATCATCGGCCGGTTGGCTTCCTTCAGCACCTTGCCGAAGTTGGATTTCGGGTCGAGCACCGCCTTCAGGTCTTCTGGTCCGGTGCCGAGGTGTTCGTATTCGTAGCGCAGGTCCGCCGCCTCGCCGATCACGCCGATCGGGAACTTACCCATCAGGTAGCGTTTGCGGATCCGTGCGTTCAGTACCGCCGCTTCGACACGCGGATTGGTACCGACCAGAAGCAGCGCATCGGCGTTCTCGATCCCGGCGATGGTCGAGTTGAAGATGTAGCCGGCGCGCACCGAGGGATCGATCCTGGAACCGTCCTGGCGGCAATCGATGTTGACGGTGCCGAGATTGCTCATCAGCGCTTTCAAGGACACCATCGCCTCGCAATCGGCCTGATCGCCGGCAATGGCGGCAATTTTGCTCCCCTCAAGACCATCGACCTTGGCCTTGATGGCGGCGAATGCCTCGTCCCACGACGCCGGCTGCAGTTTCCCGCCTTTCCGAACGTAAGGGCGATCGAGGCGCTGGCGGCGCAGACCGTCGCAAGCGAAACGCGTCTTGTCGGAAATCCATTCTTCGTTCACGTCCTCGTTGAGGCGCGGCAGCACCCGCATCACCTCGGAGCTGCGCGCATCGACACGAATGTTGGAGCCGAGAGCGTCCATGACATCGATGGTTTCGGTCTTCTTGAGTTCCCACGGCCTAGCGACGAAGGCGTACGGTTTGGAGGTTAACGCGCCGACCGGACAGAGGTCGATGACGTTGCCGGAAAGCTCGGAATCCACGGCTTTTTCCAGGTACGACGTGATCTCGGCATGTTCGCCCCGGTACAACATCCCCATGTCGGTGATGCCGGCGACCTCGGTTGTGAAGCGGACGCAGCGGGTACAGTGAATGCAGCGCGTCATGATCGTTTTGATCAACGGCCCCATTTCCTTGTCCTCGACGGCGCGCTTGTTCTCCTTGTAGCGCGAGTGGTCGAGACCGTAGCCCATGGCCTGGTCCTGCAGGTCGCATTCCCCGCCCTGATCGCAGATCGGGCAGTCCAGCGGGTGGTTGATCAACAGGAACTCCATCACCCCCTTGCGCATCTTGTGCACTTCCGGCGTGTCGGTGTGCACCACCATGCCTTCGGCGACCGGCATTGCGCACGACGCCACGGGTTTCGGCGCGCGCTCCAGCGCAACGAGGCACATGCGGCAGTTGCCGGCGATCGATAGCCGTTCGTGGTAACAGAAGCGCGGAATTTCGATCCCGACCTGTTCGCAGGCCTGCAAGACCGTCAATCCGGCGTCGACTTCGACTTCCTTGCCGTCGATTGTCAGTTTCGGCATCGGCTGTCCTTACCTTCCTGCGTCACTCGGCGGCGACCGGCTGTCCGCCGGCGCCCCGCTGTTCCATCAAGGGGCGGAAGTGGCGAATGAGCCCCTGGATCGGCCACGCCGCCGCATCGCCCAGCGCGCAGATCGTGTGGCCTTCCACCTGTTTCGTGACTTCCTCCAGAAGATCGATCTCCGCCGGCGTCGCGTCGCCCGCACAGATGCGTTCCATCATGCGCCACATCCAGCCGGAACCTTCGCGGCACGGCGTGCACTGGCCGCAGCTTTCATGCATGTAAAAGCGCGACAGACGGGTGATGGCGCGGATTATATCCGTCGACTTATCCATGACCATGACGGCGGCCGTGCCGAGACCGGATTTCTGCTCTTTGAGGGAGTCGAAATCCATCAGCACCGTCGAGCAGGTCTCCTGGGTAATCAGGGGCACCGAAGCGCCACCCGGAATGACCGCGAGCAGGTTGTCCCAGCCGCCGCGCACGCCGCCGGCGTGCTTCTCGATCAGTTCCTTGAGCGGAATGCCCATCTCTTCCTCGACGGTGCACGGTTTGTTGATGTGACCGGAGATATTGAAGAGCTTGGTGCCGGTGTTGTTCTCGCGGCCGAGCCCGGCGAACCATTCCGCGCCCCGGCGCAGGATTTCCGGTACCACGGCGATGCTTTCGACGTTGTTGACGGTGGTTGGGCAACCCCAGACACCGACGTTGGCCGGGAACGGTGGCTTCAGGCGTGGTTGGCCCTTCTTGCCCTCGAGGCTTTCAATTAATGCCGATTCCTCGCCGCAGATATAGGCACCCATGCCGCGGTGAATGTAGAAATCGAATTTCCAGCCGGTGCCGCAGGCATTTTCGCCGATCAGACCGTTTTCATAGGCTTCGTCGACGGCGCGCTGCAGCGCCTCTGTTTCGCGGTAGAATTCGCCCCGCACGTAGCAGTACGCGGCGTTTGCCTGCATGGCGAAGCACGCGATCAGCGCCCCTTCGATCAGCGTATGCGGATCGTTGCGCATGATCTCGCGGTCCTTGCAGGTCCCGGGTTCGCCTTCGTCCGCGTTGATGACCAGGAAATGTGGCCGCTCGCCCACTTCCTTGGGCATGAACGACCACTTCATGCCGGTTGAGAAACCGGCGCCGCCACGGCCGCGCAAGCCGGATTCCTTGACTTGCTCGATGATCTTCTCACGGCCGAGTTCGATCAGCTTCTTGGTATTGTCCCAGTTGCCGCGCTTGCGCGCGCCGGTGAGACCCGGGTCCTCGAGACCGTAGATATTGGAGAAGATGCGGTCTTGATCTTTCAGCATCAGTTATCCCCCTTCTCGGAGACTTTCTGTGCACGAAGCTCTTCCTGGTGCGTGAGGCTGGTCAGGCCGCCGAGCGGCTCGCAGGTATAACGCTCAAGCCGCGAGCCGGGCTTGGGCTGCCTGCCGGCGCGCAGATCGTCGATGATCCGTTCCGTCGCCTCGCTGTCCAGGTCTTCGTAATAGTCGTCGTTGATCTGCATCATCGGTGCGTTGACGCAGGCGCCGAGGCATTCGACTTCGAGCAGTGAAAATTCACCGTCCTCGGTGGTTTCGCCGGCGCGGATCCCGAGTTTTTCGTGGCATGCCCGCATGATGTTGTCGGAGCCGTTGAGCCAGCACGGAAGGTTCGTGCAGACCTGAACGAAGTGTTTCCCGACCGGCTTGAGGTTGTACATCGTATAGAACGTCGCAACCTCAAGAACCCTGATCGCAGGCATGTCGAGATAGTCGGCGACATACTCAATCGCCGGCATCGGTAGCCAGCCGCCGCACTGACGCTGCGCGATATCGAGCAGCGGCATCACCGCTGAACGGTGCCGTCCCTCGGGGTACTTGGCGATTTCGGCGTCCGCCCTGGTTTTGCTCTCGGCCGTGAATTCAAAAGTCTCAGGTGCATCGCTCATCGGTCGATCTCCCCGAACACCACGTCGACGGAGCCGATGTTGGCGACTACGTCGGCAAGCATGTGGCCCTTGGACAGGAATTCCGTCGCTTGAAGCGACGCGAACCCCGGCGCGCGGATCTTGCAGCGGTAAGGTTTGTTGGTGCCGTCGGACACCAGATAGACGGCAAATTCACCTTTTGGCGCCTCGACGGCGGCGTAGGCTTCGCCGGCCGGCACCTTGAAGCCCTCGGTATAGAGCTTGAAATGATGGATCAGCGCTTCCATCGAATGCTTCATGTCGGCACGCGACGGCGGCGTGACCTTGTGGTCGATGGATTTCGCCGGCCCGATCGGCATGTTTTCGATGACTTGCCGCATGATCTTGATGCTTTCACGCATCTCCATCATGCGGATCAGGTAGCGGTCATAGCAATCACCGTTGGTGCCGACGGGAATCTGGAACTCGTACTGTTCGTAGCCGTCGTAGGGCTGGGCCTTGCGTAGGTCCCAGGCAACGCCTGACGCGCGCAGGTTGGCGCCGGTGAAGCCCCAGTCCTGGCACTGCTCGGCATTAATGACGCCGATGTCGACGGTGCGCTGCTTGAAGATCCGGTTCTCCGTCAGCAGGCTTTCCATGTCGTCGCATATGTCGAGGAAGCTCGGGCACCATTCATAAATGTCGTCCAGTAATTGCTGCGGCACGTCGAACGCGACCCCGCCCGGACGGAAATAGTGCATGTGCATACGTGCGCCGCAGGCCCGCTCGCAGAATTCCATGAGTTTTTCGCGGTGCTCAAAGCCCCACAGCATTGGCGTCATGGCGCCGACGTCCATGGCGAAAGCACAGATGTTCATCAGATGGTTCAGCAGCCTGCCGATTTCGGCATACAGCACGCGGATCGCCTGCCCGCGCGCCGGCGGCTGGATGCCCAGAAGCTTCTCCGTCGCCAATGCGAACGCGTGTTCCTGGTTTTGCGGCGACGAATAATCCAGACGGTCGAAGTAACCGACCGCCTGCACGTAGGTCTTGTGCTCGATCAGTTTTTCCGTGCCCCGGTGCAACAGGCCGATATGCGGGTCGGCGCGCTCCACCACCTCGCCGTCCATTTCCAGGACGAGACGGAGCACACCGTGCGCCGCCGGGTGCTGCGGACCGAAGTTGATGTTGAAGTTCTTGATCTGGCTTTCGGCCATTACTTCGCCTCCTCTTCGGCGGCGTCCTCGGCCTTTTCATCGCCCGGCAGCATGCGCTGCACGCCTTCCCAAGGGCTCAGGAAGTCGAAGGTGCGGAATTCCTGGGTGAGTTTCACCGGTTCGTAAACGACGCGTTTCTGCTCGTCGTCGTAACGAAGTTCGACATAGCCGGTCAGCGGGAAGTCCTTGCGCAGCGGGTGCCCCTCGAAACCGTAATCGGAAAGAATACGGCGCAGGTCCGGATGATCGGAAAACGCGACGCCGAACATGTCCCAGACCTCTCGCTCCCACCAGTTGGCGGCGTTGAACAGGCTGGTCACGCTGGCGACCGGGGTGTCCTCATCCGTCCTCAGTTTGACCCGTACCCGATTATTATGGGTCAGGGAAAGCAGGTGATAGACGATCTCGAAGCGTTCATCGTCGTCCGGGTAGTCGACGCCGCAGACGTCTAATAACGTCAGGAACTGACAGTTGGCATCGTCTTTCAGGAATTTCATGACCTTGAGCACGTCGTCACGACGAATGACGACCGTCAATTCGCCAAGGCGCACCGTTACACCCTCGACCGCGTCCCCGAGGGTGTCCCGGATGTAACCGCCCAATTCCTTCAGAGCTTGATCCATGTCGATCCGTGCGTCGTCGTTAACTGTGAGCCATCAACGGAACAGCGTTCCGGTGCGTTTGATCTTCTTCTGCAGTTGCAGCACGCCATAGACCAGGGCCTCGGCCGTCGGCGGACAACCAGGGACGTAGACATCGACCGGCACTACCCGATCGCAGCCGCGAACCACGGAATAGGAATAGTGATAATAGCCGCCGCCATTGGCACACGATCCCATGGAGATCACGTAGCGCGGCTCTGCCATCTGGTCGTAGACCTTGCGGAACGCCGGCGCCATTTTGTTGGTGAGCGTGCCGGCAACGATGATCACGTCCGACTGCCTGGGGCTAGGCCGCGGCACGACGCCGAAGCGGTCGAGATCGTAACGGGCGACATAGGCGTGCATCATTTCGATGGCGCAGCACGCAAGGCCGAAGGTCATCGGCCAAAGCGAACCGGTCCGCGCCCAGTTGACGAGTTTATCCACGGACGCGATTACGAAACCCTTGTCCTGCAACTCTCCGGTAACCTGGCGCAGGATCTCGTCCTGTTCGTTACCCGGCGGCAACGGCGCCGGCTCAGTCTGGATTGTGTTCGTCACTCCCATTCCAGCGCTCCTTTTCGCCATTCATATACGAATCCGACGGTCAGAATGCCGAGGAAGACCATCATCGACCAGAACCCGAACATGCCGATGTTGCCGAGAGAAATCGCCCACGGGAACAGGAACGCCACTTCCAAGTCGAAGATAATGAACAGGATGGCGACCAGATAAAAACGGACGTCGAACTTGTGACGCGCATCCTCAAACGCATCGAAGCCACACTCGTACGCGGACGTCTTCTCGGCATCGGGGCGTTGCGGGGCGACGATGAACGATCCCAGCACCGCGATACAGGCGATACCGGTTGCGATCCCCAAAAACACCAGGATCGGAAGATACTCGCTCAATAAGCCTTCCAAAGCTTTACTCTCCCCGGTTTTTTATTCCGGTCAAATCCTCGTGGTCGTATCACCTAAACGCCACGATTTGACTCAACGGTAGGCATTTAAGGTATGCCTCACAAGGTCAGAATTATCAATGCCTTCAAACCCTTTGGAACAGGTTTTTTTCGCAGTTGCAAATAGACTCCGGTTGACCGCTGAACGTTCGTATCGGGCGGCCTTGAATTGCGCCTGGAGCGGGCGTCGAAAAGCCGGAAAATCGGGAGGAAAGTGGCGGGAGTGACGGGACTCGAACCCGCGGCCTCCGGCGTGACAGGCCGGCGCTCTAACCAACTGAGCTACACCCCCTTTTTCAGGGGCCGTCGAGGCCATGAGCCGTCGACGGAAGCGATCATCTAAAGCAC
Organism: Rhodospirillales bacterium; assembly: GCA_965229805.1. Classification (GTDB taxonomy): domain Bacteria; phylum Pseudomonadota; class Alphaproteobacteria; order Rhodospirillales; family Casp-alpha2; genus UBA4479. The sequence continues at coordinate 2,030,612 of CBDDJO010000001.1, forward strand.
ACCTATCTGGGTGTCAAGCAATCACATCCGGCAAATTGAAACATTCTGACAGGGAGGTACGAAGCCTGTTATTCGAGATCTATATTGAACTCGTAAACGGTCATGATCTGACTAACGCCGTCGCGCTGCTCATTCAGCCACGGCACATGCAGAACTTCGTACGTGGCGAATTTCCTGTGCGCCAGGTGCTCGATTTTCGCGCGCCGGGATTCCGGAGCCTTTGTTGCGCAAATGCGCCGGTAGCGTTCGATCAGATTCTTCCGCATCGGTTCCGGCTCCAACTCGCCGATGCGCATGCCCGTACCTTCGAAACCCAGTGCCCGGCTTAATTCGGAGCCCCAATACCGGATCAGGAAATCGTCGCCGGCGTCGACGACGTCCTTGATCGTCAGCAGATGCGCGACCTTGTACAGGTCCATCAGATCGACATCGCAATATCTGGGCACGCCGCCCGCCTCGGCAAATCGCGATTGCCAATATACCCGGACGGCAACGGTCGCCGGCAAGCAGCAGTCGTCCATGGTGCCGGATTCGTACGGCGGCAGTGTGCCTTGTTGCATCGGGGAATTCCGTTGTTCGATATCGATGTCCTCCGGCAATGCGGCCGCCGGAATGGTTTATTTTACCATCGGGGACATCCAGGTCTAATTTTTGCTGATGGATGGTGGGCGGTGACGGGATCGAACCGCCGACCCTCTCGGTGTAAACGAGATGCTCTGCCAGCTGAGCTAACCGCCCTTGGGTTCGCCTCTAATACTGCCTCCCTCGTGGATCGGCAAGCCCTCGGACGATGCTTATAAAGAAAACGCCGACCACATGGGCCGGCGTCTTCGAAAGGAATTTTTGACGGCGATCAGTTGACGGCGTCTTTAAGACCTTTACCGGCTTTGAACTTGGGTTGTTTCGAGGCCGGAATTTGAATGGTTTCGCCCGTACGCGGGTTACGGCCGGTGGTCGCCTTACGGTTGACGACCGAGAAGGTGCCGAAACCAACAAGACGGACTTCACTGCCGCCCTTCAGGGCGCTGCTGATGTTATCAAATACCGCGTCCACGGCTTTGGCTGCGTCGGCTTTGGTAAGGCCTGCAGAATCCGAGACAGCGGCGACGAGATCATTTTTATTCACGGCTCATGCCCCCTTTTTACAAGGTTTGAGGATTAAAACTTACATCCGCCCTCCGAACGAAATTCGTTGGATTTCCGGAGCGCGGCGCTCGCCATGAATCTAGTGCGCGGGCTTTAAAATCGTCAATTCAACACCCCGCGAAAGCCGCAGAATTCTGCGGTTTTTTAGGCGAATGCCTGTAACCTACAGTAAACAAAGCATTATTTCCGGCGGTTTATTAACGCCATTTTTGGCGATTTTCCGGGAAAAGGCCTGCAAAGCCCGGATTTCTGCGGAAAACACGTGAATCCGTGGGGCCGATTCGGTTTCATGCAATTTTAGGCATTGGCTGGGTACAGACGGAAAGGGCGCGTTCCGGAGAACGCGCCCTTGTTTTACTTCGGCGGTGGCCGGGATCAATGCTTGGTCAGATCTCCGACCTTGCCCGTGTCATCTGCGCTCTGTGCGGCAAGTGCGGCGGCTTCAGCCTCGTCCTCCGCCGACCATTCGATCGGTGTCAGCGGCTTCGATAGGGCGCGCTCGAGCACCTCGTCGACGGTCGAAACCGGCACGATTTCAAGCCCCTTCTTCACCACGTCCGGAATCTCCGCAAGGTCCTTCTCGTTTTCCTGCGGGATAAGGACGGTCTTGATGCCGCCACGCAGTGCCGCCAAGAGCTTTTCCTTGAGGCCGCCGATGGCGAGCACCCGGCCGCGCAGCGTAACCTCGCCGGTCATCGCCACTTCCTTACGCACCGGGATGCCGGTGAGCACGGAAACGATCGAGGTCGTCATGCCGACCCCTGCAGACGGACCGTCCTTGGGCGTTGCGCCTTCCGGTACGTGCACGTGGATATCACGCTGGTTGAACAGCGTCGGACGGATACCGAACGTGTGCGCCCGCGACTGCACATAGGATTTGGCGGCCTGGATGCTTTCCTGCATCACGTCGCCCAGTTTCCCGGTGATGGTCATTTTGCCCTTGCCGGGCACCATGATGGATTCGATCGAGAGCAACTCGCCGCCCACTTCCGTCCAGGCAAGTCCGGTGACCACGCCGACCAGATCCTCGGCTTCGATTTCGCCGAAGCGGTATTTCTTGATGCCGGCATACTTCGACAGGTTCTGGACCGAAACCTTCACGTCCTTGGTCTCGCCCATAAGGATGTCCTTGAGGGCCTTGCGGACCAGATTGGAGATTTCGCGTTCCAGGTTACGCACGCCGCTTTCGCGGGTGTAATACCGGATCAGATCCAACAGCGCGTTGTCCGAAATCGACCATTCACCGTCCTTGATACCGTGCTTTTCCATTTGCTTCGGGATCAGGTGGCGCTTGGCGATTTCGACCTTCTCATGCTCGGTGTAGCCGGACAGGCGGATGATTTCCATCCGGTCCAGCAGCGGGCTCGGCATGTTCAGCGTATTGGCGGTGGTCACGAACATCACATCCGACAGGTCGTAGTCGACTTCCAGGTAGTGGTCGTTGAAATTGGCATTCTGCTCTGGGTCCAGCACCTCAAGCAGCGCCGAAGCCGGGTCGCCGCGCCAGTCGTGGCCCATCTTGTCAACTTCGTCCAGGAGGAACAGCGGGTTCGACGACTTCGCCTTCTTCATCGACTGGATGATCTTGCCGGGCATCGAGCCGATGTAGGTCCGGCGATGACCGCGGATTTCGGATTCGTCGCGAACGCCGCCCAGCGACATGCGGACGAAGTTACGTCCGGTCGAGGTCGCGATCGACTGGCCGAGAGACGTCTTACCGACACCCGGCGGCCCGACAAGGCACAGGATCGGGCCGGTTACCTTGTTCGTGCGCTGCTGCACGGCAAGGTACTCGACGATCCGTTCCTTGACCTTCTCGAGCCCATAGTGATCGGCATCGAGGATTTCCTGGGCCTTCTTGATGTCTTTTTTCACACGTGTACGCTTTTTCCACGGAATGCCGAGCATCCAGTCGAGGTAGTTGCGCACCACGGTCGCTTCAGCCGACATCGGTGACATGTTTTTCAGCTTCTTCAGTTCCGCGAGGGCTTTTTCCCTGGCTTCCTTGGAAAGCTTGGTCTTTTCGATCTTTTCCTCAAGTTCGGCGGTCTCGTCACGGCCGTCGTCGGACTCGCCGAGCTCTTTCTGAATCGCCTTAAGCTGTTCGTTCAGGTAGTACTCGCGCTGTGTCTTCTCCATCTGCCGCTTGACGCGGTTGCGGATCTTCTTCTCGACCTGCAGGACGCCGATTTCGGCTTCCATGAAACCGAGTACGCGCTCAAGCCGCTCGATCACGCTTTCGACTTCCAGAAGCTCCTGCTTCTCGGAAATCTTTATGGCGAGATGAGACGCCACGGTATCGGCCAGCTTCGAGGGATCCTCGATCTGGTTGAGCGATACCAGCACTTCCGGCGGGATTTTCTTATTCAGCTTGATGTAGCTTTCGAACTGATTGACGACCGAACGTGAAACCGCTTCCAGCTCGCGGTCGTCGCCCATCTGTTCCGTCAGACGCATTGCGTCGACCTGGAAGAACTTGTCGGTTTCGGTGAAATCCTCGATGCGCGCGCGCTGGATACCCTCGACCAGCACCTTGACGGTACCGTCCGGAAGCTTCAGCAACTGCAGCACCGTCGACACGGTGCCAATCTGATAGATGTCGTCCTTGCCGGGATCGTCATCGGCGGCATTTTTTTGGGCGACGAGCAGAATCTGCTTGTCATCCTTCATGACGTCTTCGAGGGCGCGCACCGATTTTTCGCGGCCAACGAACAGCGGCACGATCATGTGCGGGAACACGACGATGTCGCGCAGCGGCAGAACCGGAAAATCTTCTTTTTGATTTTTGTCTTCGCTTGAGGTCATTCGTTCGCTCCATTGTGGCCGGAAGCCGCTAAATCCCCCGCTCTCCACGGTTTCCGAAGGTATGCTCTGTTACCTAGAAAGTGGGCCGTTTCGGTACGTTCTGCAAGGGTTAACGGTCCAGATCAGGGGTAGCACCGCACCCACATCGTGAAACCGTTCAGGTTCCGCGATTCTTTACATTCCGGGCCAGGAATATCCATTGCTTACGTTGCCATTCGGTAACGGATCAAGCAGGTGTTTACGATTAAAGCCTTGAAATCGGGCCGCTATTCACGAAGCGGACGATTCCACATCGCCCTTCCGATCGGCGTAGATGAACAGCGGTGCCGCACCTTCGTCGACCGTATCCTCGTTGATGACGATTTCCTCGACACCGTCCAGTCCCGGCAGGTCGAACATGGTATCGAGCAGGATATTCTCCATGATCGAGCGCAATCCGCGCGCCCCGGTCTTGCGTTCCACCGCCTTCTTGGCGACCGATTCGAGAGCTTCATCACGGAATGTAAGACCGACATCCTCCATCTCGAAGAGTCGCTGATACTGCTTGACCAGCGCGTTCTTCGGCTTCGTCAGGATTTCGATCAGCGCCGCCTCATCCAGATCCTCAAGCGTCGCGAGGACCGGCAGCCGGCCAACGAACTCGGGGATCAGTCCGAACTTCAAGAGATCCTCGGGCTCCACTTCGGCCAGGATTTCACCGGTCTGACGGTCGTCCGGACCGCGCACGTCGGCGCCGAAACCTATGTTCGTGCCGCGGCCGCGGCCGGCGATGATCTTGTCGAGGCCGGCGAACGCGCCACCGCAGATAAACAGGATGTTCGTCGTGTCGACCTGCAGGAATTCCTGCTGCGGATGTTTGCGTCCGCCTTGCGGCGGCACCGACGCGACAGTGCCTTCCATGATCTTCAGGAGTGCCTGCTGCACACCCTCGCCCGACACGTCGCGGGTGATCGACGGGTTATCGGACTTGCGGCTGATCTTATCGACTTCGTCGATGTAGACGATGCCGCGCTGCGCGCGCTCGACGTTGTAATCCGCAGACTGCAGCAGTTTCAGAATAATGTTTTCGACATCCTCGCCGACGTAGCCGGCCTCGGTCAGCGTTGTCGCGTCGGCCATGGTGAACGGCACGTCGAGGATGCGCGCCAGCGTCTGCGCCAGCAGCGTCTTGCCGCAACCGGTCGGGCCGATCAGCAGGATGTTGGACTTGGCGAGTTCGACGTCATTCGACTTCGAGCCGTGGCCGAGCCGTTTGTAGTGGTTATGCACGGCGACCGACAGCACGCGCTTGGCGCGGGACTGGCCGATGACGTAATCGTCCAGAACCTGGCAGATATCCATCGGTGTGGGAACACCCTCGCCCGATTTCACCAGGTTGGTTTTGTGTTCCTCGCGGATAATGTCCATGCAAAGCTCGACGCATTCATCGCAGATGAACACGGTCGGGCCGGCGATGAGCTTTCGGACTTCGTGCTGGCTCTTGCCGCAGAACGAGCAATAAAGCGTGTTCTTGGCGTCGCCACTGCTGCCGGACTTGCTGCTCATTGGGACTCCTCGATCCGTACTTTCTCTAGAATCATCATGTTACCCGCCGCGAGAGGGGCCATACAATCCCCAATCTGGTTGCGGCTTGTACTTACGCTAATCGCGCAGCCGTGCGCTTTAGGCGCCCGGATCAATGCGGCGGATTAGCTTTCGTCGTCCGGACGCGGGCGTTCGATGACGACATCGTCGACGAGACCGAAATCCTTGGCCTCATCGGCGCTCATGAAGGTATCGCGATCGACGGCCTTTTCGATCTTATCGAGATCGTTGCCGGTGTGCTCGACGTACATATTATTGAGACGCTCGCGAAGCTTGAGAATCTCGCGCGCCTGAATTTCGATATCTGCGGCCTGCCCCTGCGCACCGCCCGACGGCTGGTGAATCATTACCCGCGAATTCGGTAGCGCGAAGCGCTTACCCTTGGCACCGGCGCACAACAGGAGCGATCCCATGGACGCGGCCTGACCGATGCACACGGTCGACACGTCCGGACGGATATAGCGCATGGTGTCATAGATCGCGAGGCCCGACGTCACGACGCCACCCGGTGAATTGATATAAAACGAAATGTCCTTGTCCGGATTTTCGGATTCCAGGAACAGAAACTGCGCGCAAACAAGACTGGCCACTTCGTCATGCACGGGCCCTGTCAGGAAGACGATCCGTTCCTTCAGGAGACGGGAATAAATGTCGTATGCGCGCTCGCCGCGATTGGTGGTTTCGACCACCATCGGCACCAGCGTGTTCATGTAGGTGTCCAGAGCGTCAGACATTCCGGGTGTCTCCCTTGTGTATCGTGTCAGTCCGAAATAATCCGCGAAGGCCCGCCATGCAAGGACTCAGTTGCGGATTGCCGTACGGACAGGCACGCGGCCGCCGAGGGCGTTCCCGGCGGCCGCGAATTTGGTGATGCGGACAGTCAGCCTTCGTCTTTTTTGGCCGCCGCCTTTTTCTTGGGAGCGGCTTTCTTCTTCGGCTTGTCGTCGCTATCGTCCTTCTTGGCTGCCGCTTTCTTCTTCGGGGCCGCCTTTTTGGACTTGTTGTCCTGCTCTTCGTTCTCGGCCTCGATTTCCTTGACCAGGTCTTCCATGGTCGCGGTCTTTTCGGTGACCGTCACCATTTCAAGAATGAAATCGATGATCTTGTCCTCGTAGATCGGCGCCGCGGCCTGTTCGAGAGCCTGCGGATTGTTCTTGAAGAACTCCATGACCTGCTGTTCCTGACCCGGATATTTCCGCGCTTCCTGCATCATGGCCTTGTTCATGTCTTCCTGGCCGATCTGGATGTTGTTGGTGCGGCCGATTTCGTTGAGCAGAAGGCCGAGCCGGACGCGGCGATCGGCGATTTCCTGGAATTCGGCTGCGTCTTCCTTGCCGGGTTCGATCGCGTGCGCTTCTTCGTGGTCTTTGCCGTCGGCATGAGCGGCATCGGAGCCGTGCTGCTCGTGTTGCCACTGGTGCACGATGGAATTGTATTCCTGTTCGGCCAGGCGCGGCGGCACCTCGAAGTCAACCATGTCGGCGAGTTTGTCCATCAGGCGGCGCTTGACCAGCATGCGGCCGTAATCCTTGAATTCGCGGCCCTGCTCCTCGCGGATCATTTCGCGCAGCTTTTCAAGGTTCTCGGCGCCCGCCATCTTGGCCAGATCGTCGTCGATCGGCGACGGCTTGGCTTCGCGGATTTCGGTAACCTTGACCTCGAACACGGCTTCCTTGCCGGCGAGCGTCTCGGCGCCGTATTCCTCGGGGAACGTCACCTTGACCTCGACATCGCTGCCGGCGTTCACGCCGATCAACTGATCCTCAAAACCCGGGATGAAGTTGCCGGAGCCGAGTTCCAGGTTATACCCCTCGGCGGAACCGCCGGCGAACGCCTCGCCGTCGACTTTGCCGACAAAGTCGATGACGACGATGTCGCCCGACTTGGATTTGCGGTTACCGGAAATCGGATCGGACGTCTTGTTGGCCTCGGCGATGCGCTCGAGCGTTTCCTCGACGTTCTTTTCCTCGACCTCGGGCACCAGCCTTTCAATACTGATTTTCGCGAAGTCCGGCAGTTTGATATCCGGCAGGATGTCGAAGGACATGGTGTATTCAAGGTCCTTGCCGTCCTCGAACGACGAGACGTCGAACTGCGGCTGGCTGACCGGGCGCACGCCCTTTTCGGCGATTGCCTGTTCGGCCGACGTGGATACGGCGCTTTCCAGCACCTCGCCCATGACCGACTGGCCAAAACGTTTGCGCAGTAGCGACACAGGCACCTTGCCCGGACGGAAGCCCGGCAGAGACGCGGTTTTGGCGATTTCCGAGAGACGGTTGTTGACCTTTTCCTCGATTTCGCTCGCCGGGAGCGCGACCTTGTATTCGCGGCTCAGACCTTCGGATTTGATTTCAGTAACCTGCATCGGAATTCCAGACATTCAATCGTTTACGCCAGTTTGCGGAGCTTTTCCGCCCGGCTTCGGGGAGTCGGCCCGTCGATAAAATTGGTGCGGGCGGAGGGACTTGAACCCCCACGACTTGCGTCACAGGTACCTAAAACCTGCGTGTCTACCAATTTCACCACGCCCGCCCGAGAAAGCAGAGGGCCTGCGCACCCTGCGCACCCCGAACATTGCTGCCCGCGGCACCCCGCCCCGAAGCGGTGCGACACTCTACTTATTTAGCCTACACTGTCAATCGCAAGGAAACGGCGTGAATGCGCGGGTTTCCGGCACCGCCGGTCAGCCTTTTACGAGCGCCTTGACGCCGCTTGACGTCGAAACCTTGCCGCGCGCGCTGTAGGCTTCGTGGTTATCCTCGATCTTGCCGAGATGGTACAGGTAGTTGACCATCATGCCCGCCGACTGGCGGATACCGTTCGAGGATGTATCGCCGAGCCAGTTGATTCGCTCCACCGTGGCGCCGTTCGACAGGTGGAAATGCGCCACCGGGTCGGCGGCCCGGCCTTCGCGCCGCTTTTCCTCGATTAGATAGCGTGCGCAGAGCCGCATCAGCGGCGCCTTCAACGCCTCGGCAACCTGCTCGTTCCGGTACCAGTCGGGATCGTTCAGGATGTCCTTGACCGCACCCTTGAGCCCCGTGACCTTGTCGGTCGCGGCTTTCAGGGCTTTGCGTTCCGCCGGCAGCAGGATCTTCGGATCGCCCGCCGCAAACAGGCCGTCCAGCCACTTCCGGAACCCCGGGATCGGCGACAGGGTCGAGAACGCCTTGAGGTTGTCGAAATCCTCGCGCAGTTCGGCGACAACACGTTTGATCAGGAAGTTGCCGAAGCTGATGCCGGCCAGACCTTGCTGGGCGTTGGAAATCGAATAGAAAATGGCGGTGTCCGCCTCGTCCGTGCTGACGAGCGGTGCGTTCTCGTCCAGAAGTTCCTGGACGTTTCCGGCGATCCCATTGACCAGCGCGACCTCGACGAAGATCAGCGGTTCATTCGGCATGCGCGGATGAAAGAACGCGAAACAGCGGCGGTCGGAGTCGAGCCTGTTCTTCAGATCGTCCCAGCTCTTGATCGCGTGCACGGCCTCGTAGGCAATTAGTTTCTCGAGGATGGTCGCCGGTGTCCGGTCCCAGGAAATTTGTCGGAGTTCCAGGAAATCGACATCGAACCAGGAGATCAGAATACCGCGCAGATCGCGCTCGAGCGCCTTCAGTGCCTGGTCTTCCTTGGAGAACCGCAGCAACTCGGCACGCATGTCGACCAGGAATTTAACCCCGTCCGGCAACGCATTGAACTGCGTCAGGAGACGGGTTCTGGGTGCCTCGAGCGCCTTTTTCAGCAGATGCTCGGCATCGCGGCGGTCGTTCTCGTCATCGGCGAGCTGCACGGCGTCCATGGCCGCGTCGACCTGTCCGGGGTCGGTGTCGAATTCGCGGGCCAGTACGCTCAGGAATCGTTTGCGGCCCTTTTCGTCCAACGCCAGGTAGACTTGGCCGAGTTTTGCCGCTTCGGCGCGCGCGGAAACCTCGCCGCCTTTGTTGTTGAGACACGCCAGCATCTGCTTGCGCAGGGTCGCCAGGTCCGAATCCGGCAGGTCCGGCCGCGCCATGGCGGTCGAGATGTCATAGCCGGAGCCCGCAATCGCCCGCCAACCATCGCGCAGGTTGCTGATCGTGCGATCCAGGAAGCTTGTCGGTTCTCCATCCATGGCCGCTAAAGTGCCCCTAATATTTGGCGATTTCAAGGCGCTGATCATAAGGCCTTGCCGCTATTGAGATATCTTGGGAAAGCTGGGTGAGCACCGCCGGCAGTGCTTCGGAAATGTCCTCGGCGATCAGCCCTGGGCCGATGATCCGGGCGGTCTGGCCATGGCACCAGACTGCCGCAGCCGTCGCTTCGAACGCCGGTAGGCCCTGGGCTAGAAATCCTAGAACGATTCCGGCGAGGACGTCCCCTGAACCGGCCGTCCCCAGCCACGGCGGTGCGTTGGCATTGATCGCGGCGCGACCGTCGGGGGCGGCGATCACGGTGTCGGCGCCCTTCAAGACGATGATGGCGCCGGTTTTTTCCGCGGCGGTTCTGGCCCGGGACAATTTATCCCCTCTTATGTCGAACAGTCGCCGGAATTCACCTTCATGGGGCGTCAGCACGCATGGGCCCTTGATGGCATTGAACAGGACCTCGGGGTCGTCGGCGAAAGACGTGAGCGCATCGGCGTCCAGCACGACAGACCGTGCACCGTTTTCAAGGGCGGTCAGGACCAAATCCCGCGTTGCCTCGCCAACACCGATACCGGGCCCAACGAGCACTGCGTTCCGGCGGGAATCGGCAAGCGTGTCTGAAAAATCGCGGCGAACTTCGACAAGGTTGCCAGGATCACCGCTCAGATAGGTTGCCTGCGCTTCCGCCGGTACCGCGAGCGTCACCAATCCGGCGCCTGCCCGGCGTGCCCCCCGTGCAGCCAGACGCGCCGCGCCGGCCATTGCGGCACCGCCGGCCATGACCGCATGACCTCGGTCGTACTTGTGATCCGTTGGCCAGCGATTGGCGAAGACCCGGGCATGCCAAAGCGACGGTGTGTTTTCGAAGGCCTCGGCCCCTACATCGGCGACCACGTGCGGCGGAATCCCGATATCGACGACATGAGTGTCGCCACAGTAGCCGCGCCCCGGGTATAGCAGATGCCCCGGCTTCCTGCGGCAGAACGTCACGGTTTCCACGGCTGGTATCGCACAGCCAAGGACGGCGCCGGTATCGCCACTGATCCCGCTCGGCAAGTCGACGGCAATCGTGTCGAGTTCGAGGGCTGTCGCCGCGTTGATGACGTGCGAGCAGACTCCTTCTATATCACGCGCCAATCCGGCGCCGAACAGTGCGTCGACCAGCACGCAGTTTTCTTCGAGTACCATCGGCGCCAGCGGTTCCACCGTGCCTTGCCATCGCTTGAAATTGGTCATCGCGTCGCCCTTGAGGGTGTTCGGGTCGCCGAGACAGGCAATCCGGACCCGATGTCCCCGGTTTTTTAGGTAACGTGCCGCGACGTAACCGTCGCCGCCATTGTTGCCGGGACCGCACAGCACGACGACCGGCCGATTGCCCGCCAGTCTCGCGGTACGTTCGGCGACGGCCCGCCCGGCCCGTTCCATAAGAGAAAGACCCGGCGTGCCGCCGGCCATCGCTGCCTTGTCGGCGGCGCTCATCTGTTTGACGGTAAGGAGTTCGGTTCCGTGCATCCGAGAATCGTACACGGCTTCGGTCCGTTGCTAAAGATATCCGGTGCGGCGGATTAATTTCTCGTGCTTCCCTATTGCGCTGAGTGACGGGCATTGAGGGAAAAGCGCGCCCATTCTATGCTTCGCCCAATCAATCCGAAGGCATTCCGGCATCCCGTTGCCGGTTATGACATGGAGATATGAATGCCCGCACGCATCATCGCCGCGGCACAGCAGAAAGGTGGTGCCGGCAAGACCACGCTCGCGGCGCAACTTGCCGTGGCTTGGGCCGCGGGGCGCCGCGTCGCCTTGATGGATATCGACCCGCAATCGAGTTTGACGGCATGGCATGGATTGCGTGCTGAAAGCAGGAAAAACCTCGCGCAGATCCATTTGAGCGACGTTTCCGGGTGGCGCGTCGGCACAGAACTCGATCGTCTCCGGAACGACTTCGATGTCGTCTTGATCGACTGCCCGCCGCACGCCGAAACGGAAACCAAGAACGCCATGCGTGCCGCCGATCTGGTTGTCATACCCGTGCAGCCATCGCCGATGGATGTCTGGGCAACGACGCCGACGGCGACTTTCGCAAAGGATCAAGGTACGGACGTGCGTTTGGTTCTAAACCGGGTGCCACCGCGTTCGCGGCTGGTTGAGGCCGTCCAGAACATGCTCGGCAACGACGATCTGCGGCTGACGTCGACGGCGCTCGGTAACCGGGTGGCGTTCGCAGCGTCGATGATGGAAGGTCTCGGCGTGACGGAGAGCGAGCCGTCATCACAGGCGGCGGATGAAATCAAGGCCCTCGCCCATGAACTGGAGGAAACCGCGAAATGACCGCACTATCCCCTTTTATGCTCGGACTACATGCGCTGTTTGCCGTCGTCTGGGTCGGCGGCATGTTTTTCGCCTATCAGGTGCTTCGGCCGAGTGTCCCGGCGATCGAGCCGCCGCCGGAACGGCTTAAACTCTGGAACCGCGTGTTCGCGAGATTCTTTTCATGGGTATGGGTTTCCGTAATCACACTGGTATTCACCGGATACTGGCAGGTGATGATTGACTTCGGCGGCTTCGGCGGCGCCGGATTGCACATTCACTGGATGCACGGTACCGGGTGGGTCATGGTCGCCCTGTTCGTGTATCTGTATTTCCGGCCTTATACCCGTTTCAAGGAAGCGGTGGCTAACGAGGATTGGGACAATGCGCGGCGGAGCCTCGAGCGTATCCGGTTGATCGTCGGCACCAACCTGATCATCGGTTTGATAACCGTGGTGTTGGGTGCCAGCGGGCGGCTCTGGGCGTAGCGCTGCTTATTCGACCAGCTTCGCCGTCAGTTTGACTTCGTGCGTCAGGGTCTGATGCACGGGGCAGCGTTCCGCGATCTCGAAAATTCTTTGGCGTTGTTCACCGCTCAGATCTCCGCTTAACGAGATTTCCGTCTCGATACGGTCCACTTTCCCTGTTTCGGTCTCGCAATTTTCGCAATCCTCGGCGTGTATTTTGTCGTGCCGCAGGATTACCCGCGCCTGCTCGAGTGGCCATCCCTTTCGCTCCGCATACATGCGCATGGTCATGGATTTGCACGCGCCGAGCGCCGCCAGCAGGAAATCGTACGGCGTCGGGCCGCTGTCCGTGCCGCCGACACTGAGCGGTTCATCGGCCCTGAGGAGATGCCTGCCGTGGACCGACACCGCGTTCGAGTACCGGCCCCGACCGGTTTCCTGAACCACGATGCCGTCCTCGATGGAAGGTACGTCGTCTCCCTTCCCGGCCTCGGGGCCGGCGGAGAGATAACGCTCCGCCCAGGCGGCAATCACGTTGGCGCAATAGACGGCGTCGGCGCGCTTGGATAGCAGGTGGTCCGCGTCGTCGAGCGATACGAAACTCTTCGGGTGTTTCGCGGCAACATAGATTTCCTGCGCATTGTCGATGCCGACAATGTTGTCGATGGGCGAATGGAAAATCAGCAACGCCCGGTCGAGACGGGCAATCGTAGCGGTCAGCTTCTGTGCCCGGATATCGTCAAGGAACTGTTTCTTGATGCGGAACGGGCGCCCGACCAGTGTGATTTCCGCCTCTCCCTCGGTTTCGATGCGCCTGACGTCGTCGTTGAAATTGTTGGCGACATGGCCCGGGTCCGCCGGTGCCCCGATCGTGCAGACCGCTTCGACCTCGTTGATTTTCGGTGCCGCGGCAAGCACCGCGGCACCGCCGAGAGAATGTCCGATCAAAATCTTCGGTGCCGCCAGATGCTTGCGCATGTAATCGGCGGCGGCGACAAGATCGTCTACATTGGAGGTAAAGTTGGTGTTCGCGAATTCTCCCTCGCTCGCGCCGAGGCCGGTAAAATCGAATCGGAGGACGGCGATGCCATGCGCCGTCAGACTCTCGGCGATCCGGCCGGCGGCGAAAATATCCTTGGTGCAAGTGAAGCAATGGGCAAAGAGCGCATAAGCCCGGATTTCGCCTTCCGGCAGATCAAGCCGGGCCGCCAGTTCGTCGCCGAGTGTGCTGTCGAAAGTTATCTTTTCACTGCTCGTCATGATGAAGTACCCCGTCTCGGTGTCGTACCGAAATATTCGTAGTGCTTTTCGTCGATGGTATCTGGGTCGATGGCGGAGAAAATCCGCGATACCTCTACTCCGTTGTCGCTGAGCGGTAGCCGGATCGACGTGCGGAACGATTCCAGCCCGCTACGCATGACGATTGGCGTGCGGCATAGCACGGCTTGGCCATGCCGATAGACGTTCTGATATTCTTTGCGATTGCCCTCGCGCATCGATTCATGAGCGATATCCGATATCAGTTTTCCGGTCATTTCCGCACCGATCAGATTTGTGCGTTCGGTACCCCAGAACCGAAAACGGAAATCGAGCGGGTCGATTTCGACATCGACGAGTACGGACCATGGCAAAAGTTTCGGCGGCACGAATTCGAGCGAGAATCCCGATGCCAGCGGCAGTTCCGGAGATTTCGGCAATTCGGCCCACATGTCGAAGACGGCCTGAAAATTTACCGGCAGCGTCGTATCCGCATTTATTTCGATAACTGTGGTTTCCGTCATACCATCTCAGATTAACACGATCCTCTCGTTTCAGGCGCGAAATAGTTGCATTCAGTCGATGTACCAGGATGCGTTTCGCTTTTCTGCAAAGCTTTGCAGCCCCTCGGAAGCTTCGTCGGTTTGCCGTTGCCGGGAGTGTCCGCCGGCTAGTTTCTCCGCCAATTCATCATCGATATAGAGCCCGGACGTTTCGAACAGGATTCGTTTGCTTTCGGCGACGGCCCCCGGTCCGTTCATCAGGATCGCGTCGACGATCCTGGCGCCCGTGGCCTCAAGGTCGTCGCGTTCGCATACGGCGTGGACGAGCCCCAGTGCCTCGGCGGTCGCGGCGTCGAACCTTTCCGCCGTAATCGCGTACCGGCGCACCTGCCTTGGGCCGATGGCGGCAGCCAGCTGCGGGATGATCGGACCGGCGTGCAGGCCCCACCTCACCTCGGCGATGGAGAATACGGCGTCGTCCGATGCGATCACGACATCACAGGCGGCGATGATGCCGGTTCCGCCGCCGAAACATGCGCCGTGGACAAGAGCCACGGTCGGCTTCATGCATCGGTCCAGTTCCCGCACCGCATCCGTCGTCCGCCTGGATACCTCGAGGTTCTCCTCCGGCGAGGCGTTGCGCACTTCCGTCAGCCACGCCAGGTCGGCGCCGGCCTGAAAATGCTTGCCGTTGCCCTTCAGCAGGATCATGCGAACGGAATCGTTGCCAGCCAATTCGCGTACACCGTCGAGTAGCCGCGTTACCATCTCCCCGTCATATGCATTGTTCACATTCGGGCGGTTGAGCGTCACGGTCGCGACGCCGCGATGGTCGATTTCGCAAAGTACGCTTGACTGGTCTTCCGGCATTGGTCACTCCCGTAGCTTAAGCAGAGAAGATTGTATGTAATTTCCCGTTCACGTCTGGACAAACGAGAAGTGGTCCCGATTATTAAGCACATGAAAAAACCAGCTTTCACGAAACAGGATGTCGAAGTCGTGAGAAAAGAGCCCGGTTACAGCGGTTTCTTCGACCTCAACATCTATACCCTCCGTCATCGGAAATTCGCCGGTGATTGGACACATGAGATAACACGGGAAGTGTTCGAACGCGGACACGCCGTTGCAGTCGTGCCATACGACCCGTCGCTCGACAAGGTATTGCTGATCGAGCAATTCCGGCCGGGCGCCTATTTTTCCATGAGTTCCTCTTGGTTCAGCGGCGATACTTCGCCCTGGCTTTACGAAGGGGTTGCCGGAATCATCGAACCGGGGGAGCAGCCCGAGGATGTCGCATACCGTGAAGCGGTCGAGGAAACAGGCACCGAGCTTTCGGACCTGATGCTGGTCAGCCATTACCTGGTTAGTCCCGGCGGCACGACGGAGTCGGTGTTCGTTTATGTCGGACGGGCCGATCTGTCGAACGTCAATGGATTGCACGGCATACCTCATGAGGGCGAGGACATACGCCCCTTCACCGTGCCGCTGGCGGAGGCCTACAACGCCATCGAAGATGGCCTGGTCAATAACGCGATGACGATCGTCGCACTTCAATGGATGGTGTTGAACAAGGACAAGATGCTCGCCAAATGGACTTGATGGGGCGTCGCATGACCGGTGCTTGATCGGTTCCAGCGCCGCCGATACTCTCGAAGCAGCAAAGCGAAGCAAGAATAATCTGTCCGACCGGGGAAATCATTGATGGATATCAAAAGAGGTTTTGAGGATGCCGTTGGCAACACGCCGCTGATCAGGCTCGCCGGCGCATCGGAAGCGACAGGTTGCGAGATTTACGGCAAGGCGGAATTTCTCAACCCGGGGTCGTCGGTCAAGGACCGCCCGGCGCGTCAGATGGTTCTCGACGCGGAGGAAGCAGGCATCCTGAAAGAGGGCGGCACGATCGTCGAAGGCACGGCGGGCAATACCGGTATCGGCCTTGCCCTGATGGCCAACACACGCGGTTACAAATGCAAGATCGTCATTCCGGAGACGCAGAGCCAGGAAAAGAAGGACATGCTGCGCCTGTGCGGCGCGGAACTTCTGGAAGTCCCGGCACTCCCCTACTCCGATCCCAATAACTACCAGCATATCGCCCGTCGCCTGGCGGAGGAAACTGCCGAGAATTCCAAGGGCGGCTGCCTGTTCGCCGATCAGTGGAATAACCTGTCCAACCGCAAGGCGCATTATCTGTCGACGGGCCCGGAGATCTGGGATCAGCTCGACGGTAAGGTCGACGGGTTCATTTGCGCTGTCGGCACCGGCGGTACGCTGGCCGGAACCTCGACGTATTTGCGGGAGAAAAATCCTAAAATCGCGATCGGGTGCGCCGACCCGCTGGGGGCGGCGATGTACAACCTGTTCAAGAACGGTGAGGCCAAGGCATCGGAGGGTGGTTCGATCTCCGAAGGTATCGGTCTTGGCCGGGTGACGCAGATCATCGAGGACATTACCGTCGAATACCCGTACATGATCCCCGATGAAGAGGCACTCCCCTGGGTGTTCGATCTGCTGAAGCACGAAGGCCTGTGCCTGGGCGGCTCCACGGCGATCAATATCGCGGGCGCGGTTCGCCTCGCCAAGGATTTGGGGCCGGGTCATACCATCGTCACAATCCTGTGCGACCCGGGTACCCGCTATCAGACGAAATTGTTTAATCCGGCGTTCTTGAAAAGCAAGAACCTGCCGGTACCCGAGTGGTTGGAGTAATCAGATGTCGTACGTCAATCCGGAGGCCCTCGTTTCGACGGAGTGGCTGGCAGAACACCTGAACGCGCCGGACGTGCGCATTGTCGATGCCAGCTACTACCTGCCGGGCGTTGATCGAAACGCGAAGGCGGAATACCGGGAATGTCATATTCCCGGCGCGGTTTTCTTCGATATCGACGATGTCGCCGATGATGCCAACGACCTGCCGCACATGATTCCGCCGCCGGAGAAGTTTTCCAGCCGGGTGCGCAAGCTGGGGCTCGGCGACGGCAACCGGATCGTCGTCTATGATGCCAACGGCGGCGCGATGGCGGCGTGCCGGGTATGGTGGATGTTTCGTCTTTACGGTCACGAGGACGTTTCCGTGCTGGATGGCGGTCTGCCGAAGTGGTTGGCCGAGGGGCGCCCGACCGACGACCTGCCGCCGGTGCCGAAGGAGCGGCATTTCACGCCGCGCATGAACAACTTTCTGGTCCGTACCGTCGACCAGCTTATTGAAAACTGTAACTCGGGCCGCGAACTGGTTGTCGATGCGCGCGGCGCGGAAAGGTTCGCCGGCACCGCGGACGAGCCCCGGGCCGGCCTTCGCAAGGGACACATTCCCAAGAGCGTCAACCTGCCGTTCAACCGGTTGATGGATAAGGACGCCAACTTCGCCATGCGGCCGGCCGACGATATCCGCAAGTGTTTCGAAGACGCCGGCATCGACTTCAAGTCGCCGGTCGTTGCCAGCTGCGGGTCGGGCGTGACGGCTTGTGTCATCGCGTTTGCGGGATACCTGATCGGTAAGGACGAGATCGCGGTCTATGACGGGTCCTGGTCCGAATGGGGCAGCCGTCACGACACCCCTATCGATTCGGAGTAGATTCATGGCGGACACCGCCGCCGAAATCGAAACGATCATCACCTACCTGGAAATGACGGCGGCGCCAACCACGGTCCCGCCGCCTCCGCCGGCAGGCCCGCTCGCGATCATGCTGGCGGAACAGCCGACTGTTTCCTTCTATCGCTATCTCTACAACACGGTCGGTGCGGACAATCTTTGGTGGGAGCGTCGTCTGACGCCGGACGACGAATTGCGCGCCGCCATCCAGGCCGAAAACGTGGACCTGTTCGTGCTTTACGTCGCGGGGGTGCCCGCGGGGTATTTTGAACTCGCGGAGCTGGAGGAGGACGGTGCCCGGATCGAGCTCGCGTATTTCGGGCTTATTCCGGAATTCATCGGCCAGGGGTACGGCGCCTACCTCTTGCGCACCGCCGTCGACGAGGCGTGGTCGCGTGGCCCCGAACGGGTGACGGTGCATACCTGCAACCTGGACCATCCGAATGCGCTGCAGGTGTACCAGCGTTGCGGTTTTGAGGTCTATGATCAGGAAACGCAGATCATCCGCGACCCGCGCGAACTGGGACTGTTCGACTGACCCCGCCGGATATGAGAGACGGCCCGCCTCGTTACCGAATAGCGGACCGTCTCACCATCCCCCCTCTGGGATATTCCTTAAAGAGTCTAGTGACCGAGAATCTGGCTCAGGAACAGCTTCGTACGTTCGTGCCGCGGATTATTGAAGAAGTTCTCTGGGTCGTTTTCCTCTATGATCTCGCCACCGTCCATGAAGATGACGCGATCGGCCACCGTGCGGGCGAATCCCATCTCATGTGTGACACACAGCATGGTCATGCCGGTTTCGGCAAGCTCGATCATGGTGTCTAGCACTTCCTTGATCATTTCCGGGTCGAGTGCCGACGTCGGTTCGTCGAACAGCATGATGCGCGGGTTCATGCAGAGTGACCGCGCGATCGCGACACGCTGCTGCTGCCCCCCCGAGAGCTGACCCGGATACTTGTGGGCCTGTTCCGGAATCTTGACCTTGCTGAGGTAGTTCATCGCTTCTTCCTCGGCGTCGGCCTTTGGCGTCTGACGCACCCAGATCGGCCCCAGCGTGCAGTTCTCCAGAACCGTCAAATGCGGGAACAGATTGAAGTGCTGGAACACCATGCCGACCTCGCGGCGGATGGCATCGATCTGTTTAAGATCGTTGGTCAGTTCGATGCCGTCGACGATGATCTGTCCCCTCTGGTGTTCCTCCAGACGGTTAATGCAGCGGATCATGGTCGATTTTCCGGAACCCGACGGGCCGCAGATGACGATCCGTTCGCCCTTCTTGACGTGCAGGTTAATGTCCTTGAGGACATGAAAGTCCCCGTACCACTTGTGCATGCCGATGATCTCGATCAGATCTTCTTGGCTTGCCGCCGACGCGACGGGTGTTTTGGTTTCGGCTGCGTTGACTTCACCCATGACTGTTAGTCCTTTCCCTGTAGCGCCTCGCGGCGCTCGAATAACTGGCGCTTTTTATCGCTTGTGTCCCTTGTCGAGCTTCTTCTCGAGGTAGATCGAGTAGCGCGACATACCGAAACACGCGATGAAGAAGAAGACGGCAATCGCGATATAGACTTCGTTCGACAGACCGTTCCACTGTGCATCCGCCATTGACGACCGGCCGATGCCCAAAACGTCGAGCAGACCGATGATCAGCACCAGCGTCGTATCCTTGAACAGACCGATGAAGGTGTTGACGATGCCGGGAATGGAAATCTTCAGCGCTTGCGGCAGAACGATCAGACGCATCGATTGCCAGTATTTCAGCCCCATGCTGTCGGCAGCTTCGTACTGTCCTTTCGGAATGGCCTGAAGGCCGCCCCGGACAACCTCGGCGATGTAGGCCGACGCGAACAGCGTCACCATGATCAACACCCGGAGCAACAGATCGAACGTCGTCCCCGGCGGCAGGAAATAGTTGAGCATGGTCGAGGCGACGAACAGCAGCGTAATCAACGGCACGCCGCGAATGAACTCAATGAAACAAACCGAGATCGATTTCACGATCGGTAGGTGCGATTGCCTGCCGAGCGCGAGTAATATGCCAAGCGGCAGCGAGAACGCGATCCCCGTTACACCGACCACGGTATTAAGCATCATGCCGCCGAATTCGTCGGTGCCGACGGGCTCGAGGCCCATGCCGCCCAGTAACAGCCAGCCGGCTATGAACGGATAGGCAACCGAGAATATCAGACCCGATTTACGGAATGGCACGTTGTCGAACAGGACCGGGACCAGTGCCAGGCACAGCAGGATAAACGACAGATCGACCCGCCAACGCAACGCCTCGGGATAGAACCCGTAGACCAGGATGCTGAAACGGTCCTTGATAAAGGCCCAGCAGGCGCCGTCGCCGATTTCCCGGCATTCGTTACGGTTTGCGGCTTCGAGGACGGAATCGAAAATTACCCAGTTCGCGAGCGGCGGGATAATTTTATAAAGGATGTATAGCGCTAGCAGTGTCGCCAGGGAATTGATCCACGACGAAAACAGGTTGGTTCGCAGCCAAAGCACGATACCGCGTTGCCCCGGCGGGGGCGGCATATCCGGATGCTGGCCGGGAGGATAGTGTTGTGCGACTTCACTCATGATCGACCTCCCTCACCGCTCTACCAGTTTGATACGTTTGTTGTACCAGTTCATGAACGCCGATATGAGCAACGAGATCACCAGATAGATCGCGATCACGATGATCATCGTTTCCATTTCCTTGCCAGTCTGCATCAGCGAGATGCCGCCGATCGTGGCGACGACATCCATGTAGCCGATGGCAATCGCCAACGAGGAGTTCTTGGTCAGGTTCAGATACTGGCTGGTCAGCGGCGGGACGATCACCCGAAGCGCCTGGGGAATAATGACCAGGTTGAGGATACGGCCGCGTTTGATGCCGAGTGCGCCGGCGGCTTCCCATTGACCGTGACTTACAGACAGGATGCCGGAGCGCACGATCTCGCCGATAAAAGCAGATGTGTACAACGACAGCGCCAGCCAAAGCGCCATGAACTCGGGCAAGAGGACCATGCCGCCGTTGAAATTAAAACGCTGGAACTCCGGCACATCCCAGGTGATGGGTGCACCTGTTACGGCGAACACGAGAACCGGAAAGCCGATGATCGCGCCGAGCGATATCCAGAATACCGGATAGATCTTCCCGGTCGCATCCTGGACGTTTTTCGCGTATCTGCGAAACCACCAGGTGAACCCGATCCCGGCGGCGAAAGCGATGATCGTCGCCCAGAGCAGCGGTTCCATGATCGGTCTTGGTGCAAATACGCCACGGTTCGACAGGAAGAAAAGATTGGCGATGTTGTAGTCCGTGCTCGCCACTCTTGGGTGCGGCAGGGAGTGGACGAGAATGCCGTGGATCAGCAGGATATGCAGCAGCACCGGCACGTTCCGCGTGAACTCGATAAAGCAGTAGCTGATCCGGTTCAGCAGGAAGTTCGGCGACAGGCGGAGGACACCAAGAATAAAGCCGACGATGGTCGCCAGAAGAATGCCACAGAAAGCCACCAGCGCCGTATTGATAAGACCGACAACGCCGGCGCGAAAATGTGTGTCGCGTGAGGTGTAGTCGATCAGTGACTGATTAATATCGTAGCTGGCAGGCTCCGAAAGAAAATCGTAGCTGAAAGTTTTGCCGACAGCCGCGAGGTTGGCGACTGCGTTTGTAAGGATAAAGGCAAAGAAGCCGATCAGGCACGCCATCGTCAGAATTTGAAGAATGACCGATCGAGCTTCGCGGTTCGTCCACAGTTTACTGAGCGCGGAGCGCCCTTCCATATCGTGGTCCGCGGTGGTCGTGTTCATTGGCCGTCCGTCCCCCGGTTGTACACACAGCAAGGGCGTCCGATTGCGGCCGTCCCCTACGAGTCACCTCCCTGCTCCTTCACCAGTTGTTTTTGCCGGCAACCGGCGTTCAGGTGTTAGGAGCGCGAACTTTAGCGGGTGGGCCGGATGGTCCGAACCCACCCGCAAAGCTCAAGTCGTCGGCTTGCGCCGACGGGACATTCCGACTTAACGGAACGGCGGCGAGTATTGAAGACCACCGTCCGTCCAAAGCGCGTTGAGACCACGCTCCAGTCCGATATCGGTGTTCGGGCCGATATGGCGCTCGAAAATCTCGTTATAGTTACCGACAGCGGAGATCACCTTCACGACCCAGTCCTTTTCGAGACCGAGCATCGCGCCGAGGTCACCTTCGGTACCGAGCATCCGGTTGATTTCCGGGTTGTTGGTGCCTTTGGCGAGTTCAGCAACGTTCGCTTTCGTGATACCCAGTTCTTCAGCCGCGACGGTTGCGTTCAGCACCCAGCGGACGATGTCACCCCAGGTGTCGTCGCCCTGGCGGACAGCCGGGCCGAGCGGTTCTTTGGAAATGATTTCCGGAAGGATCACGTGATCCTTGGGGTTCGGGAACGTTGAACGCGTGGCTGCAAGACCGGAAGCATCCGTGGTGTACACATCGCAACGGCCGGCAAGATAGTTGGTACGCGATTCGTCGTTGGTTTCGATCGGAACCGGCTCGTACTTGATCTTGTTGGTGCGGAAGAAGTCGGCGAGGTTCAACTCGGTGGTCGTGCCGGTCTGAATGCAGACCGTGGCGCCGTCGAGGTCTTTGGCGGACTTAACGCCAAGTGACTTCGGAACCATAAAGCCCTGACCGTCGTAGTAGTTGACGCCCACGAACAGCAGTTTGACATCGTTGTCACGCACGTAGGTCCACGTGGTGTTACGCCAAAGAACGTCGCCTTCACCGGAGTTCAGAACGGTGAAACGGGTTTTACCCGTCGACGGGACGAATTTGACTTTGCTGGCATCGCCGAGAACCGCGGCAGCAGTGGCGCGGCAAAAATCGGCATCGAAACCCTGATACACGCCCGCGGAGTCCGTGTATGCAAAGCCGGCAAGGCCGGTCGAAACCACGCAACGCAGCTCACCGCGATTGCGCACATCCTCCAGCGTTGCGGCATTGGCGGCGGTTGCGCCGAGTGCCATGACTGCTGCGGCAGCAGCCGAAATAAATGCAGTTTTCTTCATAGTGATTAAGCTCCCTGAAGACTTCATTTTACGTATTTGCCTGACCGGAAAAACAAGTCTGTCCCCCAGCAGACCTGAATCCGTACCACGATTCACGAACCCCTCTCAAGACGAAACGCAATGTTACCATAACATTCCATGATGGATCACAAGGCACTAGCGTATTGCGAAACGCACACCGTTCCGCGGAAGGCGTTGGAAAGCGGCTATCGCCAAGCGGTTTGCGCTCGGTTAATGTCACCGCTCTGATTTTCAAGTGAGAGAATTTTTCGAGGGACATCATGAGTGACGAGAACGCGAGCGGATACCGTCAAAACACGATCCTGGCGCATGCCGGGCTGAAACCGGAAGAAAACCAGGGTATTGTCAATCCGCCGGTTTATCATGCCTCGACCATAACGTTTCCGACTCTCGAACAATTCGAAACCCGTGACCGCCCGCCCTACAGCGGCCCTCAGTACGGCCGCTCGGGCACCCCGACGCAGTTCGCGTTCGAGGCGGCGACGACGGCACTGCATGGTGGTCACAAGACGGTTGCCTACCCCTCGGGCCTTGCGGCTATCGCCGGTGCCGTCAACACGTTCGTCAAGAACGGCGACCATGTCCTGGTCGCCGACACGGTCTATGCGCCAACGCGTTCCCGGGTGAGCGGCACGATCCTCGGCCGTGCCGGTGTCGACGTCGAATTCTACGACCCGTTGATCGGTGCCGGCATCAAGGACCTCGTGCGCGAGAACACGGTCCTCGTCTATTTGGAAAGTCCGGGATCAATGACGTTCGAGATGCAGGACGTGCCGGCCATCGTCGATGCGCTTGAGGGCACCGGTGTCGTCACGGCGATCGATAACACCTGGGCGTCTGGATATTTTTTCAAACCGCTTGCGTTCGGTGTCGATGTCGTCATCGAAGCCGCGACGAAATACACCGTCGGGCATTCCGATGCGATGCTGGGCACCGTCACTGTTGCGACGGAAGAACACTACCAGCAGATCAAAGGCATGGCGAACAGCTTTGGCTATCACGCCGCGCCCGACGACTGTTATCTGGGACAGCGCGGCCTCCGTACCATTGGTGTGCGCCTGGAGCGGCACTTCAAGAACGCACTGGAGGTGGCGACCTGGCTACAAGACCGCGACGAGGTGCAGCGGGTCATGTACCCGGCCCTGCCCGACGATCTTGGTCATGCGATCTGGAAGCGCGATTTCACGGGGGCGAGCGGCCTTTTCAGCGTGGAACTCGTCGATGCGCCCAAGGCGGCGGTGGCGGCCATGCTTGACGACTATGCCCTGTTCGGTATCGGTGCAAGTTGGGGGGGGTATGAAAGCCTGGTGATCCCGGGGTATCCGGCGAAGATCAGAACCGCCAATCCGTGGCCCGGAAACGGTCCGGTCGTGCGTTATCATATCGGCCTGGAGGATCCGGCAGACCTGATCGACGATCTGACGGCCGGCTTCGAGCGGTTCAATGCGGCGCGAAAGTGATGAGTAACGATATAACCGAAAAAATTGTCAGCGAGTTGGCTTTCGATGACAACGGTCTGATCCCCGCGATCGCACAGCAGGCGGATACCGGCGAAGTGCTGATGATGGCCTGGATGAATGCGGATGCGGTACGTGAAACCTTGGTGACGGGACGTGTCTGCTATTGGTCGCGCTCGCGCGGTGCACTCTGGCGGAAGGGCGAGACGTCGGGACAAATACAGGAGCTGTGCGAGTTCCGTTGGGATTGCGACAGCGACACGGTGTTGCTGCAGGTGGAGCAGACCGGGGTCGCCTGTCATACCGGTCGACGGAGCTGTTTCTTCAAAGCGATGCGTGGCGGCGAGGTGACCGTCATTGCCGAGGTCGAAAAAGATCCGGGTGAACTTTATTCCTGAGTATTAGGAATTGGACGTCCGTCTGGCCGGCAAGTTTATCAGGATGACGCCTATGACCGCGGCAGCGATGCCGGCGGCGATCACAGGGGTGATGGTCTCGTCCAGGATGAAGATACCGAGCAGAACCCCGACCCCTACCCGCAGATAGCCCTGGCTGGCGACGCCCATGGATCCGAGTGTGCGCAGCAGACGGAAATAGAGCATCAGCGCCACGCCGGTGCACAGTATGCCGAGCGCAACTGCTGCCATCACCGATTTGGCGGACGGGACAATCGTCCAGGGGCGGTCGAAGGCAAGGCTAAGCGGGACCATGGCGCATGTCGCGAGTACCATCGCCGTCGCGGCAATGACCGTCGGGCTTAGATGCGAAAACCTTTTTCCGTAGATAGCCGCGCAACCGTACATGAAAGCGGCAAAAAGAATGGCGAGTTGTGCGCCGACCTGTTGGCCCAACCCCTGCAAAGCATCGGTGCCGACGATCAGGACAACGCCGGTGATCCCCAGTCCCGCGCCGATGAGCTTGAGGACATTCGTCGATTCATGGCGCGTGAAAAAGAACGTGATGAGGAATACGAACAGGGGCGACGTGGAGTTGAGGACTGTGGCGAGACTGCTTTCCACATACTGCTGACCCCAGGCGACGATTGTCCAGGCACCGAAACTGTTCAGGAACGCCTGTAAAAGCAATTGCAGCAATGTCGCTGGGTCTGTCGGCACCTTTTCCTTCCGCCAAATGACGATGCCGACAAGCATGATGGCCGCGATACCAACCCGGAGGGTGATCAGCGTGAACGGCGGGATCGTCTCCACCCCGATTTTGACAAACATGTAGGACGATCCCCACAACAATGCGAGAAGCAGCAGCAACGCGTATTCGACGCTTGGGTGGGGTTGTCTGGCGACCATGTGAAACCATCAGCGGAAACGATTACGGAGTATAGCCGCCGTTTCAGAAATATAACTTCGATTTAGATCGAATTGTGAATGTTAAAAGGGGCTACGGCGTGGCGCGGTACGCGGGTTTACGTAATAGAATGCCCTCGAGAATGTCGAATGCAGGGGCACTGATGGTGATGAACTGGGCCGCAAGGTCCATGCCGCTCTCGCCGCCCGTGCGGATGACACGTGCGTTCAACATCACGGGCCACATTTTCTTGCCGGCGCGGCCGATGCTGTCGATCTCGAAATCGTCGCCCGGTACGAGAACGCCATCGTAATCGCCGACCAGCAGACCGCTCAGGCTCCAGTTGATCGTCTGATAGAGTCTGCCGCGAATGCCGATACAGAGTTTCGGGTTGTTGACACGGGTTGCCGTTCGATTGCGGTATCCCGCCTGGGTACCGACATCGGATGTTTGCTGATCGGGCCAGATTTGAAGTGCGGACATTCTGCCCTCCGGTGCGTCATTTGACTGACGCGACCGTACGCTGCAGGGCATTAAGATTTTCTTGAAATATGTGGTTAACGGGTATTCAGCCGCGCGCGCGATCGACCGTATTGACGGCGGTGGAGGCCCGCATCGCGGCAATGATGTCGGCCAGGTGCTTGACGTCCTTGACCTCGATATCGATCAGCATGTCAAAGAAGTCGATTTGCCGGTCGACGATTTTCAGGTTGGAGATATTGCCGCCGTTCTTGGCGATCAGGGTTGAGAGGTCGCCGAGTGCGCCCGGCGAGTTGACTACCGTGACATTGACGCGCGCGACATGGGCCTGCTCGGCGCCGTTCGTGTCCCAGGCGACGTCGAGCCAGCGTTCGGGTTCTTCCTGGTATTGAGCCAGTTTTTCGCAGTCGATGGTGTGGATTGTGACGCCCTTGCCGGTGGTGACGATGCCGACGATGCGATCGCCCGGCAGCGGGTGGCAGCAGCGGGCATAGTGCATCGCCATACCCGGAATGAGCCCGGTGATCGGGACGGCGTCATGGTGATTTTTATTGGCCTGCGAACGCGAGATCGGCACGATCTTGTCGGATTTATCGTTGGACTTGAGCCGCGGATAGACTGCCTCGACGACGGCGCGGGCGGTGATATGCCCTGCCCCGACCTGCGCGCAAAGATCCTCCACCGTTGGCTGCGAGAACGACTTGAGGATGCCTTGCAGCCCCTTCTCGGTCATGTCGTTGCCGGATTCCTTGAAGGCGCGTTGCAGGATCGAGCGACCCAGCGCCTGGTATTGATCGCGCTCTTGCGAGCGGACGAAACGGCGAATGCGCGCCCGGGCCTTCCCGGAGACAACGAACCGTTCCCATGTCGGTGACGGCGTCTGCGCCTTCGACGTCACGATTTCAACCTGATCGCCGTTCCTGAGCGTGGTGCGCAGCGGCATCATGCGGCCGTTGATCTTGGCGCCGACGCAGCGGTCGCCGATCTCGGAGTGTACGGCGTAGGCGAAGTCTACGGGCGTCGCGCCCGCCGGGAGACTGATTAATTCGCCGCGCGGTGTGAAGGCGAAGACCTGATCTTTGAACATCTCGAGCTTGGTATGCTCAAGGAATTCCTCCGGGTTCGACGCATGCTCAAGGATTTCCAGCAATTCGCGCAGCCACCGATACTGCGGTCCGTCGCGTCGGGCGGCATCGATGGTGCCGCCTTCCTTATAGTTCCAATGCGCGGCGACACCGCTTTCGGCGATCTCGTGCATGATGTGGGTGCGAATCTGCAATTCGATGCGGTGGTTCTCTGGACCGAAGACACCGGTATGCAAAGACCGGTAACCGTTGGGTTTCGGCGTGGAGATGTAGTCCTTGAAGCGGCCGGGCACGGTTCGGTAGGCACCGTGAACGACGCCGAGGGCGCGATAGCAATCCTCGATGCTGTCGACGATGACCCGGAACGCCATGATGTCGGATAGTTGCTCGAAACCGACATCGTGCTGCTGCATCTTGCACCAGATCGAATACGGCGATTTCTCGCGGCCCTGGATGTTGGTGGTGATGCCCTGCTCTTCCATCAGGCGCTTGAGTTCCTTGATGATGCGGTCGACGAGGTCGCCGCCCTGATTGCGCAGGAATTCGAGCCGGCGGACCACGGATTTCCGGGCATCCGGGTTCAATTCGGCGAACGCCAGGTCTTCGAGTTCCGTTTTGATCTCGCCCATGCCGATGCGTTCGGCGAGTGGCGCATAGATATCCATGGTCTCCATGGCGATGCGCTGGCGGCTTTCCGGTTTCTTGACGTATTGCAGGGTGCGCATGTTGTGGAGGCGGTCCGCAAGCTTGACGAGCAGCACGCGGATGTCTTCGGACATGGCGAGCAGGAACTTGCGGAAATTCTCCGCCTGCTTGGCCTTGTCGGAGACGAAATTGATCCGGGTCAGCTTGGTGACACCATCCACCAGCCGGGCCGTTTCCTCGCCGAACATCTGTTCGATGTCGGCGTGTGTGACTTCCGTATCCTCGATGGTGTCGTGCAACAGCGCCGTAACGATGGTCGCGGTGTCGACTTTGTATTGGGTCAGAATCCCGGCAACTTCGATCGGGTGCGAGAAATAGGGATCGCCGGAAGCCCGTTTCTGCGCCCCGTGCGCTTTCATTGCGAAAACATAGGCGCGGTTGATCGCATCCTCATCCGCACCCGGATCGTAGGACTTGACCTTCTCGACCAGTTCAAACTGCCGCATCATGACGATTTAACTTAGCATGCTTCTATCTTGTCGCCCAAGGTATTGTTGCGGCGCAATAAAAAACGGGGGCCACCAGCCCCCGTTTTCATCAGATATGCTTGCGGAGATCAGTCTTCAACGTCCTCTTCGACGTCTTCGAACATGACCTCGCCGGCGCTGTCGGAATCCGACGCTCCGTCGTCGATCGACATGGTCTTGGTCAGCGCTTCGATCTCGTCGTCGCCGGCGCCGCCCTCGCCTGCCAGTTCCTGACGGATCGCCATGTCGTCGACCAGATCATCTTCCGGTTCGTCCTGTTCGACGTGACGCTGCAGGCTTTTGATCAGATCTTCCTTGAGTTCGTCCAGCTGGACGGTCTCATCTGCAATTTCGCGGAGCGAGACGACCGGGTTCTTGTCGTCATCGCGGTCGACTGTCAGCGCCGCACCGGCGGAAATATGACGGGCGCGCTGCGCCGCCAGAGCAACCAGCTCAAAGCGGTTCGGAACCTTTTCAACACAATCTTCGACTGTGACGCGAGCCATGGGGCGTTCTCCAGTTCAATATCGGGGAAAGTTGCGCGGTTTATAGGGTTTCAGGCCTTGCGATGCAAGGGAAATAGGCCCTCAACCGTCCCATTCCGTGCCGAACAGGCCGGGACCGTCCGGCATGGGCCGGCATTCCTGCTCGGCGGATAATTCGGCGATCAGATCGTGCAATGATCGTCCGCTCACCGGATGACGCCAATCCGGGGCGATTTCCCGCATCGGCAGCAGTACGAAGGCCCGTTCATGCATGCGTGGGTGCGGGATCGAGACGTGATGGCGATCGTTGCTTTCCAGCACTGTTTCTCCGTGCGCAATCACGTCGAGGTCGATGGTCCTTGGGGCATTCGGGATCGTGCGACGGCGCCCGAGTTCGGCCTCTATTTCCAGCACCGCCTGTACCAGGTCCGGGGCATCCAGGGCCGTTTCAACGCTTACCACGCCGTTAACGTACCAGGGTTGGCTGCTGACCGGGACCGGTGCGCTCTCGTACCAGCGTGACCGCGCCGCCACCTTGATATCACGTTGCTCCATGATTTGCAGCGCGGCACCGCAAGTGGCACGCGGCGGGCCGAATGTCGGGCAGGTCAGATTGCCGCCGAGACCGATAAAGATCACTTTTTGAGATTCCCTTGTGAGAACGGCGATTGTTCCTTACCTAAATAATTGAGATGGCCTGCGTCGAGCGTTTTTACGACGCATGGGGTTTTGTTTTCGTCATGCGGCATGCCGCAGACCCGTATATTCAAGAGGTTTGTGATGCAGATTAATATGCACGAGCGCGTTGCGCTCTTCATCGATGGATCGAACCTTTATGCTGCCGCCCGTGCTTTGGGTTTCGATATTGATTACAAGCGCTTATTGGACGTTTTTCAGAAAGATGGTCGACTTATCCGTGCTTTCTACTACACCGCCCTGATGGAAGATCAGGAGTACTCTCCCATTCGTCCGCTGGTCGACTGGCTGGACTACAACGGATACACCATGGTCACCAAACCGACCAAGGAATTCACCGATGCTGCCGGCCGTCGCAAGATCAAGGGCAACATGGACATCGAGTTGGCCATCGATGTCATGGAAATGGCGCCGCATCTGGACCATATCGTGCTGTTTTCCGGCGATGGGGATTTCCGCCGCCTGGTCGAGGCGGTGCAGCGCAAGGGCGTACGTGTGAGCGTGGTGTCGACGATCAATTCCAGCCCGCCGATGATCGCCGATGAATTGCGCCGCCAGGCGGATAATTTCATCGAGCTTTCCGACATCCAGTCGGACATTCAGCGCGCCGGTGCGCCACGCAAGGTACCGCAGGGGGATTTCGTCGACGACAGTCTCGACTATGAAGACGAACCACACCTCGCCTGATGTTCGCGGAACCGGCGTACACGTGCGGTTTGTGCCCACGTCTCAAAGCGTTTCGCGACGCCAACAACGAGGCTCATCCTGACTGGTACAACGGCCCCGTTCCGGCATTCGGGGGTATGGACGCGCGCCTGCTGATCGTGGGACTTGCGCCTGGCATCAAGGGCGCGAACCTGACCGGCCGTCCCTTCACCGGCGATTATGCCGGCGACCTGCTGTACGCCACCTTGCGTGAGCACGATTTTGCCAGCGGTGAGTACGCGAAACACAAAGGCGACGGTCTTCAACTCGTCGATTGCCGGATTACCAACGCCGTTCGTTGCGTGCCACCTCAGAACAAGCCGGTCGGCGCCGAAACGGCGACGTGCAATGCGTTCCTGGCGGACGAAATCGCGGGCATGCCGAACCTGCAGGCGATCCTCGCCCTCGGGACGCTGTCGCACGGCGCGGTGCTGTCGGCGCTCGGACACAAGAAATCCGCGTTCAAGTTCGCGCATATGGCCTGTCATATGACGGATGGCGGCATTGCCCTCTTCGACAGCTATCACTGCTCGCGATACAACACGAACACGGGCCGCCTCACGGAGCGGATGTTTTCCGACGTGTTCGCTCAAATCCGCGAGTATTTGGACGGTTGACCCGGAGCTCCCTCTTTTCGTTAATCACCGAAAGCGTTATTCTTTCATCAAACGTTATCTTTGACGGGGGTTAGTGTGAGCGCTGACATCATCAATCTGAATCAGTACCGCAAAGCGAAACGGAAAGACGAAAAGCGCGATAGTGCAGCCAAAAATCGCGCGAAGCATGGCCGTACCAAAGCTGCCAAATTGGCTGATGCCAAGGATAAGGAAAAATCGGAACGCCTGCTTGCCGGCAAGAAGCTGCCGGATTCTTCCGGTGATGACGACAGGGGTACGCCTGCCTGACCGGAGCGTCTGTGCAGCTCTAGAGTTTAGTTCTGACTGCCCTCCTCGGGGTCGAGCAGCCGGTGCATGTGAACGATCACGTATTTCGTGTTGGCGTCGTCGACGTGCTTCTGGCTGGCACCGCGCCATGCCGTCAACGCTGTGGCGTAGTTCGGGTAAATCCCGACGATGTCCAGGTTATCGGTATCCACGAAATCGGTACCGGACGGGTCGGCGACTTCACCGCCGAAGACGAGATGCAGGAGAGGTTTGTCGCTCATGTCGCATGTCCTTTGGTGGGCTCGGTCATGGTGTCTGCGGCAACATAACGAAGCGGCACGCCGCTAACAATTGCAGACCGCTAGAACGTCGGTCCGCCCGAGATGATCGTCCGCCAAAGTGTGCGGTGTTTGGCGGGGTCCAGATTCTTGGTGGTCGCCGAATGCATCACCGCGGCGTTGTCCCAGACCAGTACGTCTCCCGCATGCCAATGGTAGTCCATACGGTATTTCTCCTGCAGGCAATGATCGAAGATTTCCTGCATCAGGGCGCGGCTCTCGTCTTCCGGCAGACCGTCGATCCGCACCGTGTAGGACGGCGTGATGTAGATCGCCTTGCGCCCGGAAATCGGATTGGTGCGGACGACCGGATGCAGGCACTCGGGCGGGGATTGTATCTGTCCGTTTTCGAATAGATCTCGTTTCTGGTGCGCATAGAAATGCCAGGCCTTCAGGCCGTCCAGACGTTCCTTCATATCGTCCGACAAATCCTCGTATGCGGCGGTCAGGTCGCAAAACAGCGTATCGCCGCCTTCTTCGGGGACTTCCAGAGCATAAAGCATGGTCGCCTTGGCCGGTTCCGGTTTGTAGGCGACGTCGGAGTGCCAGAACGTGCCCGCGTCCTTAAGCCCCGTGGGTTTGTCTTTCTTGAGCCGGTTGCTGAGCACCATGATCAGCGGTTCATCCGGATGATGGTACTGCTTGAAGACATGCGGCTCCATGTCCGGGCCAAAAGCGCGGCTGGCCGCCACCACGTCGCCGGTATCCAGATCGTGCTGATCCGGAAAGGACAGGATGTGGTGATCGGCGAAGGCGTCAATCAGGTGGCCGCGAAGGCCGTCGGTGACCGGTTTTGAAAAATCGATGCCACGGATATAGGCGCCGAAACCGCGTTCGAAGGGTTCTATTTCAAGGCTCATGCATGTTCTCCCGATGCGATACTAGAGATTCTTTTCGTCACCGGGCAAGTGTGGATGAATTCCCCCTCACCTAACTTCTCCCCCTTCAAGGAGGATCATTCCGGAAGTACGGATTCCACCGCCTTGACCAGCTTACCGGCATCCGGAGCCGTCGTCGTCGAGAACCAGTCCTTGAGGGATCCGTCCGGCGCGATCAGGTACTTGTGGAAGTTCCATTTCGGCGAGCCGATCATGCCGACCTGATCCGATGCCCACCGATAGAACGGATGCGCGTCTTGGCCTTTCACCTTCTGCTTCGTGGTCATCGGGAAATCGATGGCGAAATTGGTTTCGCAGAATTCCTTGATTTCGCCTTCCGTGCCGGGCTCCTGACCGCCGAAATCGTTCGACGGCACGCCGAGTATGACGAGACCGCGCGCCTTGTACTTGTCGTACAGCGTCTGAAGGCCCGCGTATTGCTTCGTAAAACCGCACTCGGAAGCGGTGTTGACCACCAATACCGCCTTGCCGGCGAAGGATTTAGCCGGCAGTGGAGTGCCCTCTATCGCGATGAATTCGAAATCGTGAAATGACATGGGACTGGCTTTCAGGGTCTGTGGCAGCAGCAATCCGACAATGAATAGGACTATGGCAGAACGTTTGATCATCATAACTCTAGTACGTGGTCCGGCTTGTGCCGGATTTCAAATTCCCTCGAACCACACCACGGATTTGACGGCGTCTTCAATCGCGTCCTCGGCGCTTGCATAGCGCGCCTCGACATATCCGCCGACCGCGAACCAGCCGGACGGGTCCTCGACGTCGCGGCGATATTCCTCGAATCCGATGGAGCCGTCCGGGCGCCGGAAAACGTCGACACACAAGCCGCCGTCATCGTTGTTGACGGAATGCAGCACCGTCACGCGTATCGCTGTTCCCGCCATGGGTCCCCCTCGTTGTGATAGCCGAGGGCCTCCCAGTAACCCTTCACGTCGTGTTCCAGGAACGTGATCTGGCGCACCCATTTCGCGCTTTTCCAGAAATAGAGAGACGGAATGACGACCCGCACCGGACCACCGTGTTCGCGCGATATCTCCTCGCCATTGCGGACATGCGCCAAAAGCGTATCTCCAGCCTGAAACCGCTCCAGCGTCACGTTGGTCCGATACCCGTCGTGGGCGTGGAAGATGATGTGCTTCGCCGTCGGTTTCGGCCGCACCAACTCGATCAGATGCCGCGCCGTGACGCCTTCCCAACGGTTGTCCAGCAACGACCATGCGGTGACGCAATGGATATCCGCGCCGATGATTGTCTGCGGCAGCGATTTGAAGGCATGCCAGTCGAGCGACAGCGGCCGTTCCACAGCGCCCTTGATGTCGAGCGACCATTGATCGAGCGGAATCAGGGGTTGATGACCCAGGTCCAGCACGGGCCACTTGCCTGCAACCTCCTGGCCCGGCGGCACGCGGGGGCCGCGGGCACGGCGCGGCGGTTCCCGGCGCTCACGCACAGCCTTCTTTTTGGTTTCAACGAATTCTTGTCGGGAAATATCCGGACTGTCTTTGAATTCAGCCAGTACGGAGCCCGGCCTGCCGGCGAACAACTCCGAATACCGGTCGTCATCGCTCATTTGCGAAGATCTTCTTCGAGGCTCAGCGCCACTTCGGTACCGGCCAGCTGAAGGCGGTAGACCTGCACGTTTTCGAGCACGCGTTGCACGTAGTTACGCGTTTCCTTGAACGGGATCAGTTCGATCCAGTCGATGGCATCCACGTCGGGATCGCGCGGGTCGCCGTTCTGTCTTACCCATTGCCTGACTCGGTGCGGCCCCGCGTTGTAGGACGCGATGGCCATCGGCAGATAGCCACCGTAGTCGTCGATCAGTTCGGCAATGTACGATTGGCCGAGAGTCAGGTTGTAATCCGGATCGGCGGTTAGTTTGACTTTCGAGTATCTGAGGCCGTTCTGTTTCGCGATGGTTCTGGCCGTCGCCGGCATAAGTTGCATCAGGCCGCGCGCGCCGGCATGGCTGATCGCCTCGGTATCGTATTCGCTTTCCTGGCGGACAATGGCGAGCACCAGGGATGTCTCCGGCGCATCCGCCTTGACCCGTTTCGGCAACTTCGGCGGTACAAGCGTTGGATATCCGCCGGCGACGAAGTGGCCATGATCCTGCAGGGTTTTCTTGGTGACGCGGATCGCCAGATCGGGACGGCCGCTGAGCCGCGCCAGGCGCGCGGTCAGGATATGCCAGCCGGGTTTGTTTTCCAGCGATGCGATATGCAGGATCAGCGAATAAAGCCGCTCTTCCTCGCCGGCGGCGGCGAGCATGCGGACGGCGCGCACAAGTTCGTTGTTGTCAAAACGGTTACGCACATCCGCATCGACCGTCGGGTCCGGCGGCAACCGCAGCCCCTTCCCCGGCTCGGCCTTGGCGGTCGCCAATTGGCCGTAATAGGCGGTGGGATATTGCGCCGCCACCGAATACCATCGCGTGGCGTCCTTTTTGTCGCCGGACTGCTCGGCGGCGCGCGCCATCCAGTAGGCGCCGCGCGACAGGCTGACCGGATAGTTGACGTTTTCATAGAGGCGCTGGAAATGTGTGCTCGCCTGCTTCGGTTCGTTCAGGAACCGGAGCGCGATCCAGCCGGCCATGAACTCGGCCTCGGCATGGTCGGCGGGATGCGCCACCGTTAAACCGTGTTGGGCCGCGAGGCGATAAGCTTCTGACACATGCCCCTTCTCCAGCAGCTTGCGGGCCATGATCGAGCGTTCATCCCACCAACGGTGCGGATGCGGCACGCCGGGCGGCAGGTCCTTCAGCAGGTCGTAAGCGGTGTCGAGGCCTTTTTTCCGGCGCCAGCGCAGGCGTTCATAGATCAGCCCGGCATCGTTCTTGAGTTTCTCCGGGACCTGCGCGACCAGGTAATCGACATTGCCGCGCATCCGCCGGAGCGAGGTGCGCGCCTGGATCAACTTCCGGTACTGCGCGTCGACCCGATAGATCATGCGCCGCGCGGGCCAGTAGCGCCCGTCCCACATCAGACGGTCCGCACGTGCCCGGTTGTCGCCAAGTGTCAGGTACTTGCGGAACTTCCTGTAGAACGCTTTTTCGTGCGATTTGACGAAGTTCTCGTGAAGCCAGATATCCTTGACCATGGCGACGCCGCGTTTCACGTCGCCGGAGCGGATCAGGGCGCCGGCGAGTTTTTCGCGGCCGATGGTCGAGGCGGGCCGACGGTCGCCGAACCATTCGATGATGAACGAAGGGTCCGCGTTTCCGTCCAGCGCCTCCTCGGCGCGGGCCAGTAGCCGCTGACTGCGCGGCCAGTGCGGGTTCTGGTTGATAAAGGCGTCTATGGCCTCGAAATCGGTGCCGAAGCCGCCCTGGAACAGCACGTACCAGGAGACGATCTTGCGGGCGAGCGGGTTCTTGAGACGCCGGGCATGGAAATCGAGACGTTTCTTGTCGTTGCGCTCGACATATCTGAGCGCGGCGGAGAATTCCCGTGATTCCGCCGCGGATAAAGTATCGGCAGTATCTGCGCGAGCTTGCAGCACCGTGGCACCTTGCCACAGCACACAGATTACAAGGATGGAAACAAGAGACCGCAAACTTCCGCTCATGCCCAATCAACAGCGCCAGCCGTTACGACCCGCCTCATCATACAGCGTTCAGCATTACCCCGACAATATGGCCGGGTAAATGTCACGAACTTGTTAAGATCAGGGCGCTGCCCGCAATTTCCGCCGGGCCGCGGAAATCCAATGATTTCCAGCGGCCTTGCCCCGAACGGCGGGCGGATATATGGTCCGGGGCTGTTTTAATCTCTAGCCCCAAGGAGGGAACGATGTTTAAGGGTTCATTCGTCGCTTTGATCACCCCATTCAAGAATGGCGCGGTGGATAAAGCGGCGTTCAAATCCTTCGTCGACTGGCAGATTGCCGAAGGGACCGACGGTCTCGTTCCCGTTGGGACCACGGGCGAGTCCCCGACGCTCAGCCACGACGAACACGACGAGGTGATCGAACTGTGCATCGAGGCCAATAACGGCCGCGTGCCTGTTGTCGCGGGCACCGGGTCGAACTCGACCGCGGAAGCGATCAGGTTGACCAAGCACGCCAAGCAGGCGGGTGCCGATGCGGCATTGATCGTCACGCCCTACTACAACAAGCCGACGCAGGAAGGGTTATACCGCCACTATGCGGCGATTGCCGATGCGGTCGACATTCCGATCGTCATCTACAACATTCCGGGTCGCAGTGTCGTCGACATGTCCGTCGACACCATGGCCAGGCTTTCGGAAATTCCGAATATCGTCGGCGTCAAAGACGCGTCGAACGACGCCATGCGGCCGATGAAGACGGCCATGGAGGTCGGTCCCGAGTTTTGCCAGCTTTCCGGCGAGGACGGCACCATTGTTCCGTTCCTGTCAGGTGGCGGCGACGGCTGTATCTCGGTGACGGCCAACGTTGCGCCGCGTGCCTGCGCGGAACTGCATGACGCCTGGCAGGCCCGTGACCTGGATACGGTCCTCGATATCCAGAAGCGCTTGATGCCGCTGCATGTGGCGCTGTTCTGTGAATCGAGCCCCGGACCGGTCAAGTACGCCGCGAGCCTGCTTGGCAAGTGCGAGCCTGATACCCGCCTGCCGCTCTGCGAGATCGCAGACAGTTCGAAGGCGCAGGTCAAGGACGCTATGCAGTCGGCGGGGCTTCTCAACTGAGGGCTTCCTAGGTGATGTCATGGCCGGCAAGAATAAAAAGAAAAAGACCAGCGGCAATGTCGTCGCGCAAAACCGGCGCGCACGCAGAGACTACAGTATTGTCGAAACGCTTGAAGCCGGGCTGGAGCTGAGCGGCACGGAGGTGAAATCCCTTCGTGCCGGGCGCGCCAGCCTGAACGAGGCTTTCGCCGGCGAGAAGCACGGCGAGATGTACCTCTTCAACGCGCATATTCCGGTTTACGAGGGCGCCGCGCGTATCTTCAATCATGAACCGGTCCGAGACCGCAAGCTGCTGCTGCACAAGAAACAGATGGCGCATCT
Organism: Rhodospirillales bacterium; assembly: GCA_965229805.1. Classification (GTDB taxonomy): domain Bacteria; phylum Pseudomonadota; class Alphaproteobacteria; order Rhodospirillales; family Casp-alpha2; genus UBA4479. The sequence goes on from CBDDJO010000001.1 coordinate 2,067,940, forward strand.
GATCGGCGCGCAGAAGCAGAAAGGCATGGCGCTGGTACCGCTTAAGATCTACTTCAATGGCCGCGGCATCGCCAAGCTGGAACTGGCGCTCGGCGAAGGCAAACGTTCCTTCGACAAGCGCGAGACCGTCAAGCAGCGCGACTGGAACCGTCAGAAAGGTCGACTGCTTCGCGAAAAAGGTTGATCCGGCCGAAATCACGTTTCCGGAACAAAATCAGGGCTCCGGAGCAGGTGTTTCGGAGTTCCGGGAGAACGGTTCGGTAGACAATGATATATATCCGTGCGTGCGGTGGGTCGTCTGCGTCCTATTGACCGCCCTGCGACCGAACGCCAAGTATAAATCAGGATACCGGGGAGCATTTAGCCATGGCTACCATCGATAACATCGGCGCCTGTGTGTTCGACGCCTACGGCACACTGTTCGACGTAAATTCCGCCGCCCAGCATTGCCAAGAGGAACTGGGCGATAAATGGGCGCCGTTGGCGCAGGTATGGCGCGACAAGCAGTTGCAATATTCGTGGCTCAGGAGCTTGATGCACGAATACGTGCCGTTCTGGCAGGTGACGCAGGACGCGCTTGACTACGCCATGGCGACACAGGGCGTGGACAACGCCGAACTGCGCCAGAAACTCCTCGATATCTATTTCGAACTGGATGCCTACCCCGAGGTGCCGGCGGTTCTCAAGACACTCAAGGCCGGCGGCCAGAAGGTCGCGACCCTTTCCAACGGTTCGCCCGACATGCTGCAGGCCGCCGTCGACAACGCCAAGATCGACCTGGACGGTGTGATTTCCGTCGACGAGGTCGGTATCTTCAAGCCCGACCCGCGCATCTATCAACTCGCCGTCGATCAGTTGGACGTCGAAAAAGGGCGCATCTGCTTCATGTCATCAAATGCATGGGATGCCTGGGCGGCGGCGAACTTCGGATTCCAGGTGGTGTGGGTCAACCGTTTCGGCCAACCACCGGAACGCCTGCCCGGCGAGATCCGCGATATGATCAGCGACCTGAACGGATTGCCGCCGTTACTGGGGCTCTGAGACACAAACGCGTATGCCGAAGGACTATCTTGAACGCCGGATCACCAGCCAGGATGGCCTGTCGCTTTATGTGCGCGACTACCCGGGACCAGGTGACCGCAAGCACACGCCCCTTCTCTGCCTCGGCGGCCTAACCCGCAATTCCAAGGACTTCGCCGGCGTCGCCAAATACCATTGCCGTGAACGCCGGGTCATTTGCCCCGAAACGCGCGGGCGCGGCCATTCCGATTACGACCCGGATTGGCGCAACTACCACCCGGCGACCTACGTGAACGATGTTCGGCATATCCTGTGTGCGCTTGGTATTCACGAGGTCGTCATCATCGGCACGTCGATGGGCGGCATCATGGGGATGGCCATGGCGGCGGCGATGCCTATGGTACTGAAGGGACTGGTGTTGAACGATGTCGGGCCGACGGTCCGGGTCGATAGCCTCGACACGGTTATTGAATACATGAAATCGCCGCCACGCCTTTCCGGCTGGGACGCCGCCGGTCAGCATCTGCGCGATGCGTTCGAGAGCGAATATCCGATCAGCGGCGACGACAATTGGGTGCGGGCGGCGAAGAACAGTTATGTCGAGAAGTCTGACGGGACCATCACCTTCGACTGGGACGGCAACATCCTGAAGCCGATCCTCGCCGACGACACCAAGGTCCACGATCTCTGGCATCTTTTCAAGGCGACACGGCGCATCCCCGTCTTGACCGTGCGCGGCGCCAAGTCGACAATCCTGGACGAACCCCAATTGGCCGATATGTCGGCCCAACACGAGAAAATGACATCGGTCGTGGTGCCCGGGATCGGGCACGCACCGAGCCTCGCCGAACCGGCGAGTATGGAGGCTATTAATGGATTCCTTGAACAGTTCTGAACCACCGGTCTTTGCCGATATCAAGGACGCGGCCCGCCAACTCAGCGGTTGGGCGCGGCGAACGCCGCTGCTGGAGAACACGATCCTTAATGAGCAACTCGGTTTCCGGCTGATCGTAAAACCCGAATGTCTGCAGCGTACGGGCTCGTTCAAGTTCCGCGGAGCGTTCAATAAAATCTCCCGCATTCCCGAGAATATGCGCGAGGCCGGTGTCGTTGCCTTTTCGTCCGGCAATCATGCGCAGGGCGTCGCCGCGGCCGCGACCCTGATGGGGATGAAATCCACCATCATCATGCCAAAGGACGCGCCCAAGGCGAAAATCGACAACACCCGCGCGCTCGGTGGCACGGTCGTGCTCTACGACCGGTTGACCGAAAACCGCGAGGAAATCGGCGAGCGTATGCAAAAGGAACAAGGCGCGATCCTCGTCAAACCCTACGACGAGCCGCTGATCATCGCCGGTCAGGGTACCATCGGATTGGAAATATCCGAGCAGGTCGCGGAGATTGACGCCAAACCGGATACAGTGATCGTGCCCGCCGGCGGCGGCGGTCTGATCTCTGGCACCGCTCTGGCGATTTCGGAAACCCTCGCCTGCCCGGTCTATAGCGCCGAACCGGATACCTACGACGATCACAAACGCTCGCTGGAAGCAGGCTCGCGCCAGCCTGTGCCGGACGGCGCGGTGTCGATCTGCGATGCGTTGCTCGCCCCAATCCCTGGCGAACTGACGTTTTCGCTCAACAGTCGGCTCCTTGCGGGCGGGCTCAGTGTCTCGGACGACGAGGCCTTGCGGGCCATGAGAACGGCCATGCTGTCGCTCAAGATTGTCGTCGAGCCGGGCGGCGCCGTAGCGCTTGCCGCAGCGCTCACACAAAAAGTCGAACTCAAGGGCAAGACCGTGGTCGTCGTCTGCTCCGGAGGTAACGCGGACCCGGAGATGCTGAGCCGCGCGCTCTCCACGTAAAATCACGCAAAAACGGTGACAGTCCGGCTTTCGGGGTGTAAGACGCGCGCCTCAGGACGGAGATTGACGTGACCGATATCTCGGACATCAGGAAGGCACAGAAACTTCTGGCGGGCCAGGTGCTCAGGACGCCGGCGATTCCCTCGCCCGGCCTTTCGAAGCTGACTGGCGCCGACGTCTATCTGAAACTCGAGAACCAGCAGGTCACGGGTTCGTTCAAGGTGCGCGGTTCCTATGTGCGCATGGCGGCGCTGACGGATGCGGAGCGCAAGGCCGGGGTTATCGCCGCCTCCGCGGGGAACCACGCACAGGGCGTCGGCTACCACGCCGAGCGGCTCGGCATTCCCGCCGCGATATACATGCCTGCCAATACCCCGTTCACCAAGGTCGCGCGCACCGAGGCATTGGGCGCCACCGTAATCCTCGAGGGCGAAAGTGTCGCGGAAAGCCGGATTCTGGCGATGCAGGCCGCCGATGCCGAAGGCAAGGTTTTCGTCCATCCCTATGACGATCCGCACGTGATCGCCGGCCAGGGCACGGCGACCGTCGAGTTTCTGGACGATGTGCCGGACCTGGACGCGATCGTGGTACCGATCGGCGGTGGCGGTCTGGCCGCGGGCTGCTGCATCGCGGCAGCGGACCACAACCCGTCTCTGGAGATCGTCGGCGCGCAGGCCGACGCCTATCCGTCCATGTATCAAGCGTTCAAGGGCGAACCGCCTCACGGCAAGGGGGCGACCATCGCCGACGGCATCGCCGTCAAGGAACCGGGCGAACTCACCACGCCGATTTTAAAAGCGCACATGAAGGATGTCGCCGTCGTCAACGAAGCCGGCATCGAACACGCTGTGCAGGTCATGGTCGACGTGCAGCGCCTGATCGTCGAAGGTTCCGGCGCCGTGCCGCTGGCGGTGTTGCTGGCGGACCCGGATCGCTTTAAGGGCCGCAAGGTCGGATTGATGGTGTCCGGCGGCAATATCGATTCTCGGCTGCTGTCGTCTGTGCTGATGCGCGGGCTGATCCGCGATGGGCGGCTCGCGAAACTGCGCATTTCCCTGATCGACATGCCGGGGGCGCTTGCAGCGGTCGCCGGGATCATCGGCGACAAGGGCGGCAACATCGTCGATGTGCTGCACCAGCGCATGTTCCGTGACGTGCCGGTCAAGGAGGCCGACGTCGACATCGCCATCGAGACCATTGACGCCGATCACATTCGCGAAATCATGGAAGCGCTGGAGGCCGAGGGCTTCGGCACCCGGCTGCTGTCGGATACGTCGCTGACGTAGTCGTTTCAGGAAAATTGCCATTACATCCGCCAGACGAGCAATCGGGTTTGGCGGGTGTCGTCCACCTGGATCACCGAGTCCGGTTCCCGGTCCGGGACCGCGAAGCTATTGGATATAAAAAGCGCCCCCGGTTTCATTTCGGTACTGAGTTTTTCGTAGAGCCGCGCCATCGGTGCCGGTGACAGAAAGGCGTAGACGATATCCGCATCACTCACATCGGCGTCCCATATGCTCTGATAGCGAATTTCGGCATTGCGGCGACCGAGCCCGGTAATCCTGAGCCAGGCGGCCAGGTATGAAAGCGGTGCCGTCTCGACGCCGGTCACGTGAGCATCCGTTACCTCGCGCGCGATCCGGTCGACGACACCGCCGAGGCCGCAGCCCAGATCGATGAACGTACCGCCGCCCATCTTGCGAAACAGATCGGCCAGCGTCTGCTCAGTCATCGAATTGGAGAGATAGAGCGGTACCTTTTCCCGGACTCCGTTGATATAGAATCCGGCAAGTACGAGGGCGATCAGCGGAAACACCCAGGTCGGCGGCCGGTAGACCGGGACCAGAACGAGCGCCGGCGTGGCAATGGCCGTCAATACAAGCCAGGCTTTGCCAAGCCGCATGATCCGGCCGGCAACCACGGCAATAATACCGGCGAAGAACGCGAGGCCGAGAATCGAGGTGTGCGAACGCGGGAACGTGTCCGGTGCGAAGCTCCATATGGCGAGCGCGGCGCCCGCGGCAACAATGGAGGACGCGAGCGTGCGAGGAATCGGCCAGCCCGCTTCACGCATCACGATATCTTTTCCGGTTCCGCGAGTGTCCGGTAGCTGCCCACCGCGTAGATCAGCGGCTCAAGGTCGTTGTTCCATGTCGCGTGCGTGACCGCACCGACGACGATTTCATGGTCGCCGCCCGGATAGACCGCTTCGACACGGCACTCCAAGCTGGCGAGTGTGTTTTTGATTACCGGCACACCGAGTACGCCGGTTTCATGGTCGACGGCGTCGAAGGGTGGCCGGGGGCCCGGAAAGGCAAAGATATTGGAGATTTCCTGCTGTCCGGCGGCAAGAATATTGACGCAGAAATGAGGTCCCTCCGTATAAGCCCTTAATTGAGATGTGGCGCGGTCCAGGCATATAAGGACCAACGGTGGCGCCAGCGATACGGAGCTGAAGGCACTCACGGTCACGCCGATCGGTAGGCCTTCCGGGGTTACCGTGCTGATGACGGTGACGCCGCTGGCAAACTTGGAGAGCGCTTGACGGAACTGCACGGGTTCGACGGTCATACACATTATTTAGCATGCCGCAGCCCTGAAATGAAACGACCGAGACCGGATCAGTTTTTCAACCGATTGAGAGCCAAACACTTGAGTTTCAACCAAAATCCCTCTATAGCGGTCACAGGGGTCACTCTGCCCGTCCACGCAGTTAAGCGGGCGCTGGAATTAACACGTTTGAGAGCCTGCTAGATGTTCTTCATCGTCGGTATCGTTCTTGTCATCGGCTGCGTTTTCGGCGGCTATTCGGTGCATGGCGATCTACGTATTCTGTGGCAGCCCATTGAATACGTGATCATTCTTGGTGGCGCCTTGGGCGCGTTCCTGGCCGGGAACCCGAAGGCGGTGGTAATAGGTGCCTTCAAGTCCTTCGGGACGATGGTCAAGGGCCCAAAATACAAGAAAGACGCATATGTCGAGCTACTGAGTTGTATCTACAGCGTGTTTCGTCTGGCCAAGTCAAAGGGCGACCTTGCTCTTGAGCAACACGTTGAAAACCCTCATGAAAGTTCGCTTTTCGCAACGTATCCTAAATTTCAGCACGACCATCACGCGGTCGCCTTTTTCTGCGATTACCTTCGTCTTCTGACGCTCGGCGCCAGCAACGCGCACGAGATCGAGGCGATCATGGACCAGGAACTGGATGTCCATCATCACGAGAAGCTGATGGTCTCGAACGCCATGCGGACGATCGGCGAAGCGATTCCGGCGCTTGGCATTGTCGCCGCCGTTCTCGGTGTTATCGTGACCATGAGCTCGATTACAGAGCCCCCGGAAGTGCTTGGCGGTCTGATCGGCGCGGCGCTGGTCGGTACGTTCTCGGGGATTTTCGTGGCCTATGGTTTCGTGCTGCCGATGGCATCGAATCTGGAAGCCGCCTATAACGCGGAACACCACTATTTCACCTGTATGAAGGCTGGTCTAATGGGGCACATGCAGGGATACGCCCCGCAGGTATCAGTGGAGTTCGCGCGCAAGGTGCTGCCGGACGAATATCGCCCGACATTCGCGGAACTCGAAGAGATCACGCAGAACCTGCCGGCACCGAGCTAACGGAGGCCCCGATTGGCCGAGGAAAGCGCAACAAAGAACCCGATCATCATCAAGAAGGTGAACAAGGGCGCGCACGGCCACCATGGCGGTGCGTGGAAGATCGCCTATGCCGACTTCGTGACGGCGATGATGGCGTTCTTCCTGTTGCTGTGGCTGTTGAACTCGGTAACGCAGGAACAGCTCGAAGGGATTTCCAACTATTTCGCGCCCGTCACGGCATCGCAGTCGACAAGCGGTTCCGGCGACATTCTCGGTGGGCAAACCATCACCGAGGAAGGGGCGGCCCAGAACACCACCTCGCGCGACAGCGTGACCGTCGATCTGCCGCCGCCGAAGGCCGGAACCGGCGGCGAGGACAACGCCGAGACACAGGACGGCAGCGCGCCCGACGAAGAATCCGCTGCTGAGGTTCTGAGACAACGGGAACAAGAGCAGTTCACGGATGCGAAAGAACAGCTCGAGGCGACGATCAACAGCATCCCGCAACTCAAGTCCATGAAGGACAGCCTGCTGATTGACAACTCGCCCGACGGTTTGCGTATCCAGCTTGTCGATAAGGACGGGCTGTCGATGTTCCAGAGCGGCTCCGCGGAACTGTTCCTGCATACGAAACGCCTGCTCGAGGTCGCCGCCGAGATCATCAAGACGCTGCCGCAGAATATTTCCATTTCCGGGCATACGGATTCGACCCGCTTCGGCGGCGGCAGCGATTATTCGAACTGGGAACTGTCTGCCGATCGTGCCAATTCGGCACGCCGCTGGTTGATGCAGATCGGCATTACCGAGGACCGCTTCGACCGGGTTGTCGGCAAGGCCGCGACAGAGCCTCTGGTTCCGGACAATCCGGCTCATCCGTCGAACCGGCGGCTTTCCGTGATCATGCTGCGCGGGACTGGCAAGGACAATCCGGCAACCGGTGCCACGCAGAAGGCCGAGGAGCAGGAGGCACTGCCCGGCCTCAATAAAATTCGGAACGAGCAGGCTACGAATCCCGGAAACCCGGTCGGTACGGCGCCTGCTCCAGTTCAGCAACCCCAGTCCGGTGGCAGTGCGGTCCCGAGTCTGGGACTCGAGCTGGATCAGAATCTCTCTCGTTAAACGTGAAGAGATTCTCTTTCTAGCCTTGTTGCACGGCACCCCGCAAATGCCGTACGGTTTCGTGAGCGAGATCAGGAGTATTGCAGCTTCATGCGTCATCAGGCGTTACCCGACACACGGTTCTTTTTCTCGACGGCGCCTCTACCCTGCCCGTATATCGCCGGGCGGGTCGAACGCCGCGTCGTGACGGAACTCGTTGGGCGTGACGCCAATGCCCTGCACGACCAGTTGTCGATGGCCGGATTCCGGCGCTCGCACGGCATCTGCTATGTGCCCGCCTGCCCGAGTTGCGATGCCTGCGTTGCCGTGCGCGTGGTTGTCGATGAATTCCAACCCGGGAAGTCGTTCAAACGCATCCTGAAACGCAACGCCGATCTGACGGCTGAGATTGTCGAGCCGGTCGCCACGCACGAGCAGTTCGCGTTGTTCAGTGACTATCAACGTGCCCGTCACCAGGGCGGTGATATGTCGAAAATGGATTTCCTGGATTACCAGGCCCTCATCGAGGATACGCCCGTCAACACGTTCGTTGTCGAGTTTCGCAAGCCGTCCGGGGCTCTGGCCGCGGCCTGTCTTGTCGACCGACTGGGTGACGGGCTTTCAGCCGTCTACAGTTTTTTCGATGAAGCCGAGGCCGACCGCAGCCTCGGCACCTATATGATCCTCTGGCTGATCGGCGAGGCGTATGGCCAGGAATTGCCATACATGTACCTGGGTTTCTGGATCGACGGTTGCTCGAACATGTCCTACAAGGCACGCTTCAAACCGCTGGAGCGGATCACGCCCGGGGGATGGGAACGGATGGGCGGATAACGGGGTTACCCGTCCCGTCCGCAGGTATCTGGCTTAGTCCTCGCGCGCGTCCTTGTGGACCAGATACTTCCACGTCAATGGCAGCACGGCCGCGGCCAGCCCGATCTTGAACCCGGCACCCGGCAGGAACGGCCAAAGGCCCCATTCGAGGATCGGTTTGTCCCAGCCGAACAACATACCGAGCCATATGATCCCCGGGATGAAAATGATCGACGTACCGATGAGCATGGCCGCGAGTGTCGTCCACATGTTCCGGTCCCAACCCTTGGAGGCGAGCCAGCCGACGGTGACGGCCGCACCCAGGAAACCGAGCAAGTAACCGCCGGTGGGACCGGCCATGTATGCGAGCCCGATGCCCTTCTCCGGCGTGCCGGCGAACACGGGAAGACCGACAGCCCCTTCGCCCAGGTACAGGAGCAACGTCGCGCCGCCGAGACGCCAGCCGAACGCCATGCCAATGCAGAGCACCATGAACGTCTGCATGGTCATCGGCACCGGATAGAATGGAATGTTGATCTTGGCGGAGATCGCCAGCAACACGCTTCCGGCGAATGCCAGCATGAGATTCCTGAGCCAGCTATGCGGATCGGCGTTCGCCGGCCAAAGAGTATCCGCAAGGGTGTTGAAGTGCGTTGGCTGGGCCATTTCGATCATCTCCCCAAGTAAAGGACGTTTCCTGAAACTCTCCTACAAAGCTCGGAAAATCAAGGACGATCCTGATCCCGGCGCTTTTTACGGCGGTACGCGATATAACCGATCAACAGCGCCGCGAACAGACCCGCCGTTGTCATTGGCGCGGCGACGGGAAAGGCGATCAAGGCGGATAGCACGCCGATCAGCGCACCACCGAAAATGAGCCCGATCGCCAGCAGGACAAGACCTGCGACGATACCGCCGATGACAAACCCGAGCGCGCGTTCCATGTGTCTATATGTCACTGCGCATGGATACCCGTTTTAAGTAAACCGGTTGTTGGTCGGGAATCCCTTGGGCTTGATGAGGCCGGCACCGGCACGTTTGCCGATCCATGACTTGAGGTTGGTCTCAGAGCGGATACCGGAACCGGTTTGCCAACTCACGCCTTCTTTCAGATTGAAGGCTTGAACGTCCGAGAGAACGCCGTCCTTGTAGCGCTGCAGGATGACGCCCTTGCCGCGTGCCATTTCCGGTAGTTCCTCGATGGGGAAAACGACCAGTTTGCGGTTGGTGCCGATGACGGCGACATGATCCGCATTGTCCGGCACCACGGAAAGTGCCGTCGCCTCGTCGTTCGAGCCGACGTTGAGAACCTGTTTGCCGTTCTTGGTTTGCGCCGATACCTCGTCTTCCGGAACGATGAAGCCGCGGCCTGCGTCGGATGCGACAAGAAACCTGCGGCCGCCCTCGTACTTCATCATCCTGACCACATCGTGACCGTTTGGAATGTCGACCATCAGGCGGATCGGCTCGCCATGGCCGCGTCCGCCCGGCAGTTTGTCGACACCGACCGTGTAGAACCGGCCGTTGGTGGCGAAGACCAGTATCTTGTCCGTCGTCTCCGCATGCAGCCAGAATTTCAGCTTGTCACCTTCCTTGAACTTGAGGCCTGACACATCTTCCAGATGCCCCTTGGCGGCACGGATCCAGCCTTTCTCGGAATAGACGACGGTGACCGGTTCCTTTTCTATCATCGCCTCGATCGGCACGATGACGGTGGTCGGCGGCGTGCCGATCTTCGTTCGGCGCCGGCCAAGGTCGGTTTTCGGCCCGAACGTCTGCTTCAACGTCTTGATTTCCGCTTCGACCGATTTCCAGCGTTTTGTTTCGGTCTTGAGCAAATCCTTGAGTTCCTTGCGTTCCGCCTTGAGATCCTTGTCCTCCTTGCGGATCTCCATTTCCTCCAGCTTCCGCAATTGGCGCAGGCGCATGTTGAGGATGGCCTCGACCTGCACGTCGCTGAGATCGAAGGTTTTCATCAGGACTGCCTTGGCGTCGTCCTCCTCGCGGATGATGCGGATGACCTCGTCAAGGTTGAGATATGCGATCAAAAGGCCGGCAAGAATTTCGAGTCGGCGTTCGATCTTCTCAAGGCGGTGCTTGGTGGTGCGGACGAGAACGTCTTCCCGATGCTCAAGGAACGCCACCAGCGCTTCACGCAGGTTCATCACGCCCGGCACGTTGTCGCGATTGAGCACGTTCAGGTTCAGGCCAACCCTGGTCTCCATGTCGGTTTCCCGGAACAGGTGCTCCATCAGCATGTCCGGTTCGACGTTGCGGGACTTGGGCTCGAGGACGATACGTACGTCCTCCGCGGACTCGTCACGGATGTCCGCCAGCATCGGCAACTTGCGCGCCAGAAGGAGCTCCGCCGTTTTTTCAATTAGCCGGGATTTCTGAATCTGATAGGGAATGTCGGTCACGACGATCTGATAAAGTCCCTGCCCCAGCTTCTCTAATTCCCACTTTGCGCGCAGGCGGAAACTGCCGCGGCCGGTCTTGTAGGCCTCGATGACGTTTTCACGGGATTCCACAAGTTCGCCGCCGGTCGGGAAGTCCGGGCCCGGAATCAGTTCGGCCAGTTTGTCGAACGTCACACGGGATCCGGTGACACCGTCCGTGGTGTGCTTCGCCGTTTTGATAATGTGGAGCATCGCGTCGCAAAGTTCACCGACGTTGTGTGGCGGGATATTCGTCGCCATGCCGACGGCGATTCCGGCGGCGCCGTTCGCCAGCAGATTCGGGAACGCGGCCGGAAGGACGACGGGCTCCCGCTCCTCTCCGTCATAGGTGTCGCGGAAATCGATGGCGTCTTCGTCGATACCCTGAAGCAGAAGCGTCGCGACCTCGGTCAGGCGGGCCTCGGTGTAACGCATGGCCGCGGCATTATCGCCGTCGATGTTGCCGAAATTCCCCTGGCCGTCGACCAGCGGATAGCGCTGTGCGAACTGCTGGGCCAGACGCACCATGGCGTCGTAGATCGACTGATCGCCGTGTGGATGGTACTTACCCATGACGTCGCCGACCACGCGCGCGCATTTCTTGTATCCCGAAGCCGGGTCCAGTTTGAGCTGGCGCATCGCGTAAAGCAGGCGCCGGTGCACCGGTTTCAGGCCGTCCCGGACATCCGGCAGCGAACGCGACATGATCGTCGACAGCGCGTATGAGAGGTAGCGCTCCGAAAGCGCGTCCGCGAGCCGCGTTTCGCGAATTTCCTCGGGATCGACGTGTTTACTCATGGCACACCTCTTGTGGCCCGTGTGTATTGAAATCACGAGATATAGTAGTTATCGCCGCGGTTTCGTCAATGCGACGGTATACCGTTCAGCAGCAAATCAGGGCGTTTTCGGTGTTACTTTGCGGTCGCCGGTGCCGGCTTGGCCGCGGTCTGTTGCAGTTTTTGTTTCGGTGCTTCGACGGCGGCTTCTTTTTCAGCCTTATGAACGTCTTCCGGAATCACCATCCGTTTACAGTGGCCCTCGAGGAAGGCGCCCGTTTCAATTGACAGGTCCTCGTGAAGGATATCGCCGACCACATGCGCCGTTTCCGCCAGCTTGACCACCTTGGCCTTGATCTGCCCGTCGACACGACCGAGTACATGACACGTCTCGGCAACGATTTCGCCCTTCACCTTGGCGCTTTCGCCAACGATCAGGATGCGGGTGCGGATATCGCCGTTGACCTTGCCGTCGATCTGAATCTCGCCGTCACTGTGCAGGTCACCGACGATGCTGAGATCGTGGCTGATGATCGACGGCGGCGCAGGCGGTTCTACGGGCTTGTTCTCGACAGGTGTTTTTTTATTGTTTTTGGAAAACATGCCGTCCCGCCTTGATGAACCTCATCGGGTCCTTCGGTTTGCCGTTGAATACGATCTCGTAGTGCAGATGCGGACCGGTGCTGCGGCCGGAATTGCCGAGTTGCGCAATTTTCTGCCGGAATTCGATCTTGTCGCCGCGTTTCACCAGGATTTTATGCAGATGCCCATAGCGCGTCACAATACCTGAACCGTGATTGATTTCAATGAAACGCCCGTACCGGCCTTTCGTGCCCGCCTTTGTCACCACGCCCGATGCCGGCGCATAAACGGTCGAGCGCATGGGCCCGCCGAAATCCACGCCGTAATGGGCCGACCAGCGCTTATTCATCGGATCCCGGCGTTTCCCGAACGAGCTGGTCACGTAATATGTATTAAGCGGCGCCGCCAACGGCAGGCGCGCCATGACGGCTTGGAGCGTTTCCCATTGCCCCAGATGATCGTCGAGCCGCGTCAACTTCTTCATCAACTGACCACCCGCCTCTTCCGGCTTGATGGGAATAAACGGACCGCCCTGGGCAACCTTGCCGACGATCCCGTCCGATGACGCCAACAGGCTGTCGACCTCGATACCGGCGATCTCGACGAGTTTTTCAAGCGAGCCGATATAAGCCATCGTGCGTTCGGTCATCTTTTCAACGGCGACGTCCTGGGCCACTTGGAGATTGTTCAGACGGTCCTCAAGTTGTGCGACCTGGGATTGCAGGCCGGCGTTGCGGCGATGCGCGTCATCACGCTCACGAACCACAGACTGGAGGTCGGTCTCGACCGACATCAGATTGTCGCGGAGCGAGAAGTTCTTTGTCGACAGCGAACGCATGTCGCCTTCGAGTCTGGAGAGCTTGTCGCGCAGGACTTCGCGTGCGCCGGCGACGTTCTCGCGTTCCGACTCGGTGTTTTCGAGACGTTTTTCTACCGTCGACAGATTGCGTTGTAAGGTCGCGTTACGCTCGACGAGGCTCAGCATCAGATTGTGGTTGTCCTCAAGCTCGCGGGTCAGTTCCGCGAACCGGCGCTGATACGCCGTGACGTCCGAGAGCAGATCGTCATATGCCTTGCGGGCGTCGGCAATTTGCGTGTTCTTGGCGCCGACGATTTCGTCGTGCTGGATATAGCTGAATGTGGAGTAACCGACCCAACCGGTGAACAGCACCGCGAATACGGCCGTCGACACCTGTAGCCATTGGGGAATCTTGAAGAAACGAATACGGCCGCGAGTCCGAAGGTGGATTTGACGTTCCGGGAAGGCGTGGTCGACAAACCGCTTCTGCTTGTCCCGAAAAGTCCCCTTTTCACCCCGATCTCGCATACTCACGCACCCCCTTGACGCACCCGATTTGAGACTTCGGTTATAACCGAATGAGCAAATTCTTATTTTTTCCGGGATGATTCGATAACCCGGTTGTGGACGGCGGTCTGACGGAAGCGAATTGGTCGCGAATTCGCGTCATTGAGCCGTTTTCAAACCGTATCCATTTGCCTATTTTCATGCAAGAGATTAATGCCGCAGGGCGATGCTATCGGAGCAGAAAACCCTTGGGAATCCGGTGTTTTGCGACGATCACGGTCGACAGACCATGAGAGCTCGGCTACTCCTTGTGACGGATATGCGTTTTCAGGAAGCCACAAGATGCACCGCCCGCCTCTTTCGGACATCAGGATTCTCATCGCGACCTGGTTCGGTTCCGGCTATGCGCCGGCGGCACCCGGAACAGTCGGGTCGCTGTTCGCACTGCCCGTCGGGTGGTTGATTGCGGAATTCGGTGGCGCCTTGTGGTTGATACTCGCCACGATCCTGATTGCTTTCGCCGGCATCTGGACCGCCAATGCCTATATGGCGCAGGCCGAAGAACACGACCCGGGTCCCGTTGTCATCGATGAAGTGGCGGGACAGTGGCTCGCCATGTTGCCGTTGGCGGCAATGCTGACATGGCAAGGCGTTCTTGCGGCATTCCTGCTGTTCCGTTTGTTCGATATCTGGAAGCCTTGGCCGATCTCGTGGGCAGACCGGGCGATCGGCGGCGGATTCGGCGTGATGGCGGATGATATCCTGGCCGGGATCGCAGCCGCTGCGTGCCTGTACGGTTTGTCGGTGGCGGCCCCCCCGTTATTGGGATTAGGGTGACAAGATGGAACAAAAACTTATCGACGCCGCGGACGCGCTGCTGAAGACCTGCCGATCGCGCGGCTGGACCGTGGCGACGGCGGAATCGTGCACTGGCGGCATGGTCGCGGCGGCACTGACGGCAATCGCGGGTTCGTCGGATGTGATGGACCGAGGTTTCGTCACCTATACCAACGAGGCCAAGCACGAGATGATCGGTGTGCCGATGGATTTGTTCGAAACCGTCGGCGCGGTATCCGAAGACGTCGCCCGCGCCATGGCCGAAGGTGCGATGAAGACGGCAGATGTCGAGCTTGCCTGCGGGATCACCGGTGTTGCCGGCCCGGGCGGCGGCTCGAATGAAAAGCCGGTCGGGCTGGTTCACATCGCGGCAGTTTCGCCCGACAAGACAATCCACGAGCGCTGCCAGTTCGACGGAGACCGGCACGCGGTCAGATTAGCGTCGGCACTCAAAGCACTGGAGATGATGCGGACATTGGCTGAATGAAACCGACACGACCGTCATCCTGAACTTGATTCAGGATCCATGGGCCGTAACGTTATTGCAAGAAAGCATGGGCCCTGATCGAGTTCAGGGCGACGGATCACTTCTTACCCGTGCAGATCCTTCGCCCTGCTCTCGAACGCGGCAATCATTTTCTTGACCGCTTCATTGAAGACCGCGCCGATGGCGGCCTGCAGGATGCGCGAACGGAATTCGAAATCGACGTAGAAATCGATCTGGGTTGAGCCATTCCCCATATCGTTGAAGATCCAGTGATTGTTCAGGTACTTGAACGGCCCGTCCGTGTACGCCACGTCGATGCGGTCGGGACGGTTGTGGCTAACCCGGGATGTAAAGCTCTCACGGAATACCTTGAAGCCGATGATCATGTCGGCGACGACGAGGTGTTCCTCCCGTTTGCGGACGCGGCAACCAAGGCACCAGGGCAGGAATTGCGGATATTTCTCGACGTCGATAACAAGGTCGAACAGCTGCTCTTTCGTGTAAGGCAGAACCCGTTTTTCGGCATGTGTCGGCATTTGGTGAAAAGATTAAGACGCGGTTACTGGCCGGCGGCGAGTTTGGCGTCGCGGTTTTTTCTCAACTCGGCGAAATCGCTGTCGGCGTGATAGCTGGAACGCGTCAGCGGCGACGAAGACACCATCAGGAACCCCTTGGATTCCGCGATTTTCTTGTAGTCCGCGAATTCGTCCGGCGTCACGAACCGTTCAATCGGCGCGTGTCGCTTGGTCGGCGCCAGGTACTGGCCGATGGTCAGGAAATCCACGTCCGCCGCGCGCATGTCGTCCATTACCTGCATGACCTCGGCGCGGCTCTCACCGAGTCCGACCATGATTCCGGATTTGGTAAAGATCGAGGGATCTTCCCGCTTCACGGTGTCGAGCAGTTTCAAGGAATGAAAATACCGCGCGCCCGGCCGGATCGTCGGATATAGGCGCGGCACGGTTTCCAGATTGTGGTTGAAGACGTCCGGCTTGGCGGCAATGACCTTTTCAAGCGCCCCCGGCTTGTCGCGAAAATCCGGCGTCAGGATTTCGATGGTCGTTTCCGGCGTCGTCTCGCGGATGCGCGCGATTGATTTCACGAACTGGTCCGCGCCGCCGTCAGAAAGGTCGTCCCGATCGACCGACGTGATCACGAGATGCTTCATCCCCAACTCGGCGACCGAGATCGCCAGATTATCGGGTTCCATCGGATCGACGGCACCGGGTTTGCCGGTGGCCACGTTGCAGAACGCGCAGGCGCGCGTGCAGACGTCGCCCAGGATCATTACCGTCGCGTGCTTCTTGGCCCAGCATTCGCCGATGTTCGGGCACGCCGCTTCTTCGCATACCGTATGCAGGCTGCGTTCGCGCATCAGCTTGCGGGTCTGATGATAGCCATCCGACGTCGGCGCCTTGACCCGGATCCACGAAGGCTTCCTGAGCGGTTCGTGTTCGGGCTTTTTCGCCTTCTCCGGATGGCGGACCCTGTTCAGGTTCTCGACGTTGCTCATAAAGCCTCGCTCGGGACGGCAGTGTCTGACACTTTATGTGGTCCCGTTACGGTAGATTGTCAAAACGCCATCACATATGGATGACGCGGTCGTACGCATCGAGCACGCTTTCGTGCATCATTTCCGAGAGCGTTGGATGCGGGAAAACCGTGTGCATCAAGTCTTCCTCGGTCGTCTCCAGGTTCATGGCGACGACGTAGCCCTGGATCAGCTCGGTCACCTCGGCGCCGACCATATGCGCGCCCAACAACTGCCCGGTCTTCTTGTCGAACACGGTCTTGACCAAGCCCTGATCCTCGCCGAGCGCGATCGCCTTGCCGTTACCCATGAACGGGAAGCGGCCGACCTTGACCTCGTAGCCCTCGGCTTTCGCCGCGGCCTCTGTCAGGCCCACCGAGGCCACCTGCGGATGGCAGTAGGTGCAGCCCGGAATCTTGTTCTTGTCCATCGGGTGCACGCCCTCAACGCCGGCAATCTTCTCGATGCAGATGACGCCCTCGTGCTCGGCCTTATGCGCCAGCATCGGCGGGCCGGCGACGTCGCCGATCGCGTAAATCCCCTTCTCGTCCGTACGGCCGTAGCCGTCGGCGACAATGCAGCCCCTGTCGGTTTTGACCTTGGTGGTCTCAAGGCCGATATCCTCGATATTGCCCTGGACACCGACGGCGGAGATCACCCGGTCTACGGTGATCTCCTGGGTCTTGCCCTTGGCGTCCTCGACCGTGCAGGTAACGTTATCCTTGCCTTTCTTGACGCCCGTGACCTTGGCTTCGGTCATGATCTTCATGCCGGCTTTTTCCATCTGCTTGCGGGCGAGCTTTGAGACTTCCTCGTCCTCGACCGGCATGATCTGTTTCATCACCTCGACCACGGTCACGTCGACGCCCATGGTGTTGTAGAAACTGGCGAACTCGATGCCGATGGCGCCGGACCCGATGACCAGGAGGCTCTTGGGCGTTTTTTCCGGCACCATGGCTTCGAAGTAAGTCCAGATCAGCTTCTTGTCGGGTTCGATTCCCGGCAGGGCGCGCGGCCGCGCACCCGTGGCGACGATGATGTGCGACGCCGTCAGCGCGCCGGCGTCCTTGCCGTCCTTGTCCGTGACCTTGACCTTGCCGGGACCGTCGAGGGCAGCCTTGCCATCGACGACGGTGACCTTGTTCTTCTTCATCAGATGTTCGACACCGCCCGACAGCCGTCCCGAAACCTTGCGGGAGCGTTCGACGACGGCTTTCAGGGAGAACGTGACGTTGTCCGCCGAGAGACCGAAGTCCTCGGCATGCTGCATGTTGTGATAGACCTCGGCTGAGCGCAGCAGCGCCTTGGTCGGGATACAGCCCCAGTTCAGGCAGATGCCGCCCATGTGTTCTTTTTCGACCACGCAGGTCTTGAAGCCGAGTTGCGCGGAACGGATCGCGGTGACGTATCCGCCCGGACCGCCGCCGATGATGATGACGTCGAATTTGCTGTCAGCCATGTCAGAGTCTCACTTCCTGGGGCGCCGTCAGATCGCCTTCTTCGGCGTCGCCGGTGTTCACAACGCCCTGTCTTTCAAGCAGCATGATCCGGCACTCACCGGATGCATGGGGTTTGTGTTCGATACCGCGCGGCACCACGATCATCTCGCCGGTGTTCAATGTCTGGCGGCCGTCGCGGAAATCGATATCCAGTTGGCCGTCCATGACGATGAAGACCTCGTCCACGTCGTCGTGCTTGTGCCAGACGAAATCACCTTCGACTTTCACAAGCTTGATGTCGTAATCGTCGAAGCTGCCGACGATCTTCGGGCGCCAGTGCTCATCGAACTCGGCGAACTTCTCGGCGAAATTGACCTTTTGCATCGGTCACGCTCACAGCATCAGTTGCAGCGGATCTTCGAGGATACCCTTGAACTCCTGCACGAACGCGGCAGCCGTGGCACCGTCGATGCAGCGGTGATCGACCGCCAGCGTTACGGTCATCATGGTGGCGACAGCAAGTGCCCCTTCCTTGACGACCGCGCGTTGCTCGCCGGCGCCGATCGACAGAATGCCGCCCTGCGGCGCGTTGATGATCGAGTTGAACGACGAAACGCCGAACATGCCGAGGTTCGAGATCGAGAACGTGCCGCCCTGGTATTCCTGCGGCTGTAGTTTACCGTCCCTGGCCTTGCCAGCGAGTTCCTTGGCTTCCTCGGAGATTTTGGCGAGGCCTTTCGAACCAGCATCCTTGATGATCGGCGTGATCAGCCCGCCCTCGACCGCGACCGCCATCGAGATGTCGGCGCGTTTGAACTTGAGGATCGCATCGTCTGTATAGGCGACATTGCAGTCCGGTTGACGCTTAAGCGTCAGCGCCACCGCCTTGATGACGAAGTCGTTGACGGAAATCTTGTAATCCGCCCCTTCGCGGCCGTTGAGATCCTTGCGCAGTTTCAGCAGCGTATCGATATCGATATCGGCGGACACGTTGAAGTGCGGGATGTCGCGTGCCGCGGCGGTTAAGCGCTTGGCGATAGTCTTGCGCATGCCGGAGTTCGGTACGGCTTCGTACTCGGGCAACAACCCCAGCATCGCTTCGTCAATGCCGGCCGGCGGTACGGCGGCAGCTTCGCCCGCCGTCACCGGTGCGCCGGCGGGGGCAGCCGCGGCCTTGCCGGTGCCGCTCGCGATGGCTTCTTCGATATCCTTTTTGACGATGCGGCCATGCGGGCCGGAGCCGGATACCTGGGCCAGATCAAGCCCTTCCATCTTGGCGATGCGCCGTGCCAGCGGGCTTGCGAAAATGCGTTCGCCGCTGTCGGTTTTGGGCGCCGGACCGGCTTCGGTGCCGTCGTGCTTAGCGGCATCCACGGCAGCCGGTTTTTCGGCAGCTGGCGGCGATGCCGGTGCCGGCTTGGCTTTTTCTTCAGCCACAGGCGCTTCCTCTTTCGGCTCTTCGGCAGCGGGGGGTGGCGCGGCGGCGGAGGTGTCCGCGTCCTTCAACGCGCTTTCGTCCTCATCGTCGCTCAGTAACAGGGCAATGACGGCATTGACGGCGACGCCGTCGGTCCCTTCGTCAACGAGAATCTTGCCGAGTGTGCCTTCGTCGACGGCTTCCACTTCCATGGTCGCCTTGTCGGTTTCGATCTCGGCCATGACGTCACCGCTTTCGATGGTGTCGCCTTCCTTGACCAGCCATTTCGCCAGCTTGCCTTCCGTCATCGTCGGCGACAGCGCCGGCATCAGTACTTTGGTGGGCATTGTGCGGCCTCCCTCAGACGTAACAGACGGACTTGGCCGCCTCGATCACCTGCGGTGCCTTGGGCAGCGCCAGTTTCTCGAGGTTGGCGGCATACGGCATGGGCACGTCGACGCCGGCGACCCGGACCGGCGGCGCGTCGAGATAATCGAACGCCTGCTCCATCGCCACCGACGAGATCTCGGCACCGATGCCGCAGGTCGGCCAGCCTTCGCCGACGCTGACCAGACGGTTGGTCTTTTTGACCGACTGGATGATCGTGTCGGTGTCCATCGGACGGACGGTGCGGAGGTTGATCACCTCGGCGTCGATGCCCTCTTCTGCCAATTTTTCAGCGGCCTCCATGGCCAGACCGACGGCGATGGAATAGGCGACGATGGTGACATCGGTGCCCTCGCGTTCGATCTTGGCCTTGCCGATCGGCAGCGTGAACTCGTCGTCATCCGGCAGTTCGAAGCTCTGGCCGTAGAGGATTTCGTTTTCCAGAAAGATCACGGGGTTCGGATCGCGGATCGCGCTTTTCAGCAGGCCCTTGGCGTCGGACGCGGACCAGGGCGCGACGACCTTGATGCCCGGGCAGTTCGCGTACCAGGACGCATAGCACTGCGAGTGCTGCGCCCCTACTCGGGCCGCCGCGCCATTTGGACCGCGGAACACGATCGGGCAGCCCATCTGTCCGCCGGACATGTAAAGCGTTTTCGCCGCCGAGTTGATGATCTGGTCGATGGCCTGCATGGCGAAGTTGAAGGTCATGAATTCGACGACCGGTTTGAGACCGTGAAACGCCGCGCCGACGCCGAGGCCGGCAAAGCCTTGTTCGGTGATCGGGGTATCGATCACGCGCTTGGCGCCGAACTCGTCCAGCAACCCCTGCGAAATCTTGTAGGCGCCTTGATACTCCGCGACTTCCTCGCCCATCAGGAAGACTTTCTCCTCGCGGCGCATTTCCTCGGCCATGGCGTCACGCAGTGCTTCGCGCACGGTCTGGGTTTTCATCGGCCCATCGTACTCGGGCTCCGGCGCCGGGGTCGATTTCGGCGCGGCTGGGGCACCCGTGCTTTCTTCTTTCGACGTCTCGTCCTTTTCCTCCGCCTCCTCGGCCGGTGCGGATTGCGCCTTGGCAGTTGCCGGCGCGTCGGCGACGTCGTCGGCGCTCTCGCCTTCCTCGACGAGAACCGCGATCGGTGTGTTCACGGCGACGCCCTCGGTGCCTTCGTCGACGAGAATTTTACCGAGCGTGCCCTCGTCGACGGCTTCCACTTCCATGGTCGCCTTGTCGGTTTCGATTTCGCACAGTATGTCGCCGCTTTCCACGCTATCGCCTTCGGATTTCATCCATTTGGCGATCTTGCCCTCGGTCATGGTCGGCGATAGAGCCGGCATCAGAACTTGTGTGGCCATATTCTTAACCTTTATTCAGGTAATCTTATGCGGAAGCTTCGCGGAACACGTCCGTGTAGAGTTCGGACTCATCAGGTTCCGGGCTCTGCTGCGCGAACTCAGCGGCGGCGGTGACAATGGATTTGATCTCCTTGTCCATGTCCTTCATCTCGTCTTCGTTGGAATGACCGGCCTCGAGGATCGTGTGACGGAGATTGTCGATCGGATCGCTTTCCTTGCGCATCTTCTGCACTTCTTCCTTGGAGCGGTATTTCGCCGGGTCGGACATGGAGTGGCCACGGTAGCGGTAGGTTTTCATTTCGAGAATGGACGGCCCTTTGCCGTTGCGGGCGTTTTCCAGCGCCTTGCCGCCCTTGGCCAGCACATCGAGGACGTCCATGCCGTTTACCTGTTCACCCGGGATGCCGTGTGCGGCGCCGCGCTGCGACAGGTCGACGTTGGACGACGCCCGGTCGACGGACGTGCCCATGCCGTACTTGTTGTTCTCGATGACGTAAACGACCGGTAGCTTCCAGAGTGCGGCCATGTTGAAGCTCTCGTAGACCTGGCCCTGATTGACTGCGCCGTCACCGAAGTACGTGTGGCAGACGCCGCCGTCCTCGGTGTACTTGTGGGCGAAGGCGAGACCGGTGCCGAGCGGGACGTTGGCGCCGACGATGCCGTGGCCGCCGAAGAAGTTCTTGTCGCGCGAAAACATGTGCATCGAGCCGCCCTTGCCCTTCGAATAGCCGCCGCGGCGGCCGGTCAACTCGGCCATCACGCCCTTGGGGGCCATGCCGCAGGCCAGCATGTGTCCGTGATCGCGGTAGGTGGTGATAACGGAATCGTCGGCGGTGCCGGCGGCGGTCATGCCGACAACAACGGCTTCCTGACCGATATAGAGATGGCAGAAACCGCCGATCAGGCCCATCCCATACAATTGACCCGCCTTTTCTTCGAAACGGCGGATCATCAGCATGTCACGGTAGTAGGTTAAGAGCTGTTCGCCCGATACGTCAGGCTGCTTTTTGTTTTTAGCCGCCGTTTTGCTCTTGCTGCGCGGCGCGGATTTTGCGGCGCTTTTCGATTTAGCGCCGGATTTGGGGGCTCTCGCCATAGTCTCCCTCCCGCATGGGTTTGTTGCGGCGGCTGGCCACCGCTCTATTGCGGGATGCTAGGCGATCTTTGCATCGTATTCAAGTAAAGCAGCACTATATAGCGTTTTGTTCACACTATGTATCGTTTAGTAAACTTGAAATACGTTAAGCTGCCACCTCGCCGAAGGCGACCTCGACGACGTTGCTGCGGTCAATTCTGGAAATGGCGTCGAAAACATCCCTGAGCCAGTGCCAGTAGCAACCTTCGTAGCAGACCACCCGCGCCGCATCGATCTTGGGCGGGATGTGATTGACCAGGTCGCCCCGCCAGCGTTGGAGCGACTGGACGCGATCCCAGTAGCAGACAGTGTAGGCATTACCGGTTTCGTCGATGATGTCCTCGATGCCTAGGAAACCGGGCTCGGCAGCGGCAAGACCGATCATCTTCTCCCCGGCATCCAGGAACTGTCCGGCATCCAGACCGGCCGGCGGCGTGCGGTTGATGACGGCGAAATACGGCGGATCGCGGCGCGGATCGAACTTGGACATGTCAATGCCCTCCTCAGATATGGCGCGGGACAGCCGGATTGCCGTTGCCTTCATACAGGAACGAACGGACGGCATTATCGTTCGAACTCGCGACGCGGCAGACCTCGAGCGGATAGGATTTATCGCCCACGGTACCGCTTTCCGACTGCCAGCCCTCCACGTCCGCGAGATCGCGCCAATAAGCGACCGTGACCGGACGTCCATCGCCGGAACGTCCGGTTTCAAGACCGAGGAAGCCCGGCCGGCGCAGCGCCGTGCTGACCATGTGGTCGGCAATGCTGACCGGTTCGTCGGATGACACGTGCGGTTTGTTCTCGATGATCGCCGCGTAGTACGGCGGGACCAGTTTATCAGCGAGTAAGGTCATCGGTTTCTCCTTTCCTACTCTCCGGATTCATAAGAACGACGAAATCGTCCGCGCGGGCGTAGCCCAGCATGATGCGGACCCGTTCATCGAGCATGTCGCGATCGATGCTGCCGGGGTGCAGCAGCTTGACCCGGCTTTCCCAGTGGCGTTTTTCCTTTTCCAACGCCGCCAGCCGATGCTCGGCCTCGGCGACCCGTTCCTGCATTTGCAGGAGCGCAAGCGCGCCACGGTCGCCGTGCACGGTGTGATAGGCAAAGTAAGCAACGGCGACGATCCCGAACAACGGACCGACGACATGCTTCGCACGCCTGCGTATTTCCTCGATAAGCCCCATGGACCAAGGGATTCCTCTATCACCTTCTGTGCCGATCCCAGCCCCAACCCAGTCACGACTATGCGCCGCCAATCCTTAATAAGGCGTTAGGGGCGGTTGGGATTTTGGAAAAGAGAGAGCCGCGGTTACTGCTGTGGCAGGTAGTCGTCGGACCACTTGAGGACGATGTTGAAGCTGAGCGATATGCGCGTTTCGTCGGCGAGGTTCGGATGCACGAAATGCATTAGAGACGCCGGCCACATCATCAAAAGCCCC
Source organism: Rhodospirillales bacterium (assembly GCA_965229805.1). Classification (GTDB taxonomy): domain Bacteria; phylum Pseudomonadota; class Alphaproteobacteria; order Rhodospirillales; family Casp-alpha2; genus UBA4479. Next base: position 2,091,467 of record CBDDJO010000001.1, read on the forward strand.
GGTTCCGGCAATACGGTGAATTCCGGGTCGACGTAGGGATCGTTGCGGATCGACGACATGTTGAAACCGGTACGCGGGTCATAGAACGTGATGCAGCTCGGACGGACGTCGCTGCGCTGCTTCTTCTTCGCGCCCTCGCCCGGCATTTTTAGGTAGTACGTGCCGCTCAGGTACGAATGCGGATGATTGTGCGGATCGTGATAGTCGCCCTGGCGGTTGATGTTGGCCCAGGCGTGAATCTGCCAATTGACCGGGTAATCGATGCCGATCTCCCGTAGATAGCCGATCACCGTCTGATTGATCTCGCCCCGGAGCCAGTTCGGCCCTTCGCGGTCGTATTCGAGCGGGTTGTTTTCCCGGTAATCCGTGGTGAGGGCCTTGTTGCCCTTTTCCATCTCGCGAACCAGCTTGACCAGGTCACGGGTCGGCTCTTGGAAGTCCGGCAATTGCCGGCGCACCAGCTTGGTCGGAAACAGGTCGAGGAATTCCATCATAAAACCCGCCGCTTACCGGTTCGGGCGCGGCGTCCGGGCCTCATAGACGCGGCAGTTTGAATATCCCTGATTCTGGAAATGGTAGGTGTAATCCGGGTCGCCGACGCCGGTCGGGTCGTAGAGATTCCAGCCCGGCTTGGCGATGCCGGTGATGCCGCGGCCGTCCTCGCCGACGTAACCGATCGAAAGACGTAGCACCTTGCGTTGCTTGAACAGCCCCTTGCGGCAGAGACGCGACAGTTTCGCGTTCAGATCTCCGACCTGGCTCAGGCGTGCGTTCGAGGTGGCGTATTGTCCTTTGACGCGTTCGGCGGCCGAAGCGTCGACAGCGCACAGCGCGAAGATCGCGAGCGCGGCAGTGACCCATGTTCTGGTCGATACGAGAGCTTTCTGCTTCATCATGAGGACATTATAGCCTTTTCGGCGTCAATTGGAAGTGAGGGGTTAATGCGCCGTCCGGTAGCGTACCAAAGCTTGTCCCAGGTGCCTATTGACGGTGCTTCTGGGCTATCCTATCCCGGTTCGTATGGCGCGATAGCCGGTTGTCGCGCTTTGCTGAATAGGTTTCGATGCATGTCCTGACAATAGCGAAACGCTCTCCGTGTCCGTGATACCGTCAGAAAAAGAGAAGAGACGAATAATGGTAATTGCAAAGAATACAATCTGCGTATGGTACGACAAGGATGCCGAGGAAGCGGCTTGTTTCTATGCCGAGACTTTCCCCGATAGTTCCGTAGATTCGATCCACCATGCGCCCAGTGACTTCCCGTCCGGTAAGGCGGGTGATGTGTTAACCGTCAATTTCACGGTTGTCGGAATCCCCTGCCTCGGGCTCAACGGCGGGCCCGCGTTCCAGCATACGGAAGCGTTCTCTTTCCAGATCGCCACCGATGATCAGGAAGAGACTGATCGCTACTGGAATGCCATCGTCGGTAACGGCGGTCAGGCAAGTGCGTGTGGTTGGTGCAGGGACAAATGGGGAATCTCCTGGCAAATCACACCGCGTGTTTTGACGGAGGCAATGGCTGTCGGCGGCGACGAAGCAAAACGCGCTTTTGAAGCGATGATGGGCATGACGAAGATAGATGTCGCTGCAATCGAGGCGGCCCGGCGCGGTTAACGAGTTTCTACACCTGCGCCAGTCGTCGTGCAGTAATGAAAAGCACGTCGGCCGCGCTTAGCGCACGACCGGTAGCTCACCCCAACGCGTCGTGTAGCGGTGGCTACGATGTTTCTGATTCATAAACCAATAACGCGGTCGGTACACCTGCCCGTAATTGATACTGCCAGCACCGAAGCGGTTATTAATTGCGTCAAAGGCCTGCATTAGGTTATTGGCGGCGGATGGTTGCGGGGTATCAAACAACGTCATGGGTGCTGTATCGGTACGATGAAGATTTAACATCATGACTCCCGCTTTTTTATAGGGAATACCGGGGCGGTAGGCTTGCCTGAGGGCCGTTAGCGCGGCTTTGACGATGTCACCGGTGTTATTGCTGGTTTGCGTCAGCCTGACGGAAGTGGAACCGGTGAACTGAGGCAGGTCCGGGCGGAATGGATTGCCGCGCACAAAAACATTAACAATCCCGGCAACCAAATTGCCCTGACGTAGTTTCTCCGCAGCCCTTGATGCCAGTGCTTTGATAACTTCATCCAACTCTTCGTGGGTCGTCATCATCTTGCCGAAGCTGCGTGTAACGGCCGTTGTCTGTTTTTCGGGAGGACAGTCCTCAAGAGCAATGCAGGAGATGCCGTTCAACTCGTCGACGGTGCGTTGACCAACCACGCCCATGCACTGGCGTGCCCAAACGCGATCGACACGTTTGAGATCAAGCGCCGAATAAATGCCGTGGCCCTGCAACATTCGAGCCCAATTTCGACCGATCCCCCAGACATCATGGATCGGGGTTTTCGCCAATGCCATGGTGCAACTTTCAGGAGACAGCAGCATGCATACCCCGCCTGCCTTCTTACTCTGGCGGTTAGCGATTTTGGCCAATGTCTTGGTGGGAGCAATACCAATGCTGACCGGCAAGCCGGTCCATTTCAGTACCATGCGTTGGATGTCACGCGCATAAGCCATTGTGTCCGTAGTGACCGTGTGCGTGAGGTCGAGAAAGCATTCATCGATGGAGTATATCTCGATATCCGGTGTGAACTGCGAGAACACGTCCATCATTCGCGCACTCATGTCTCCGTAGAGAGTGTAGTTGGAACTCCGTACTAAAACATCTCGCCATACTGGGGTTTCTCTTATCTTGAAATACGGTTCGCCCATGCCGATACCGAGTGCCTTGGCTTCAGCGGAGCGTGAAATAACGCAGCCGTCATTGTTCGACAGAACGACAGTTGGTTTGTTTCGAAGTTCCGGTTGGAATACCCGTTCGCAGGAAACAAAGAAGTTATTCCCGTCAGCGAGTGCGATTATTTTTTGGGGCTTCGTGGTCTGGCTCATATGTAACTCTTGATGGTGTGGGCGACGACCCCCCAGATCTCACCGTCCTCGGGCAGTGCTATAGGAGGAAATGCCTCATTCGCCGGGATTAGCCACCAGCGTTGGCCACGCCTCTCCAGTCGTTTCACCGTCATTTCACCATGGGTAACGGCGATGACGATGTGGCCGTGTTTGGGGTCACGCGAGCGGTCAACGATCAGGAGATCGCCGTCGTCGATGCCCGCTCCGGTCATCGAGTCTCCGGTGACGCGAACCAAAAATGTTGCCGACGGATGCTTGATCAGATCGTTCAGGTCCAGCGTACCGTCGGCGAAGTCATCGCCCGGACTGGGGAAACCGGCAGCGACACGGCTCAGATACAGCGGTATGTCGAGCTGGCGTTTCGTGCTTGTTGTGATTGTCCGGGGCTTATTTAAGAGCTGGAACATAACAAGAACATTGCCGTACCGCCCGTGCATTGGCAAGAGGCTCTCGTATCAATTTCCAGGGATGACGCCCGAATTGGTCACATTTAAATTTTGGATCGGTTATTTATTATAAAAGGGCATGGCCAATCGTCGGCGCCATGGCGCGCCCGGCAGGACTCGAACCTGCAACCGTCCGCTTAGAAGGCGGATGCTCTATCCAGTTGAGCTACGGGCGCCTCAAGGCCGCACTTTGGACCTCGATGAAGTCGCGCCTTAATAAAGCGCACCGGGCTAAGGCGCAATGAAGACGTGTGCCGGCCGCGCTCAGCCGCCACCGAAGACCTTTTTCAGCAGATCCGTGGTACGCGCAGCCGGGTCGGCGCGGATCGCCGCTTCCTCTTTGGCGAGGTAGTGAAAGATGCCGTCCAGGGTCATTTGCGTTGCATGGGCCTGAAGATCGGCTTTCACGTCAGGGACAAGCGGCAATCCCTTGTATTTGCTGATTAAGGTGTCGTACGCCGTGATCGCACCGACCTGGTTGAGCGCGTTGTCGACGACGGGCTCGACGGTCGCTTTCAGATCCGGTGTTGCGACCCGCTTGAAGTACTGTGTCGCCGCGTCCTCGGGGCCGTTGTAGATTTTCTTGGCGTCGTCGAGCGTCATCCCGTTGACCGCTTTCCAGATCAGTTCCTTGGTCTTGGGCGCGGCTTCCTCGGCGGCGCGGTTGAGCTTCAGCTCGACGTCATCGGCGAGCTGCGACAGTCCGAACTTGCGGAGGACGTCCTGGGTTTTGGCGAGCTCCTCCGGCAGCGGGATGTGTATGGCCGGGTCGGCGTTGAAGCCGTCGACGGTGCCGACCTGCGTCACCACCCGCTCGGCGCCAACGCGGAGCGCTTCCTTGAGGCCGGCGACGATTTGTTCCGTGGCGAGTCCGCTGCCGCCGGTGGCGCCGGAAGCGCCTCCCGATCCGGTGACCTGATCGACGGCGCCCTTCAGTTTGTCGAGAAAGCTCGCGTCGGCGGCGGTGCCGGCAAAAAGCAACGCACCGGCGAGCGCCGTCATGGCGGCCGCCCGGCGCATCAGTGCGTCCAAAGCGTCTTGCGGTGGAACGAGAAGTTGTCGGCGTAGTTCTTGGGCTTGATACGTCGCTTCTTGGGTTCGGAGACGTAGTAACTGAGCTTGTTCTTCTGCGCGAAGGAGACGGCGTCTTCCTTGCTGTCGAAGCGCATTTTGACCTGTCCACGCGTGTCCCGGGATCCGGTCCAGCCCATCAGCGTATCGGTTTCCTTGCGCGAGCCGGGTTCGAATTCGAGCACCCATTTCTTGACGTTGGCGCGCCCCGATTGCATGGCGGTCTTGGTCGGCTGGTAAATGCGCACATCGGGCATGGAAATTCACTCCGCTAGAACCAATATATTCCCCTGAAGATACGCGAGAAATCGCCGAAGACAATGGTTTTTGGGCACGGAAAATCCGTGCCGGTTGCTTAAAGGGGGAGAAGGAATGAAAGCGGTTCAGTTCAGCAAAGCGGGCGCGGCCAAGGATGTCCTCGAGATGGTCGACATGGAGCCCATCGCGCCGGAACCCGGCGAGGTGCGGGTCAAGATGGCCTATGCCGCCGTCAATCCAACGGACGTGAAGCGCCGCGCCAGCGGCCGCGAACTGCCGAATTTCTCGCCCATCGTTTCCGGCAACGACGGTTCGGGTGTGATCGAGGCCGTGGGCACTAACGTCGATCCGGGCTTGGTCGGTAAAAACGCCTGGATTTTTGGGGCGCAGGCCTACCGTCCCATGGGCACGGCGGCGGAATTCTGCACGCTCCCGGCCTGGATGGCGCCGGTGCTGCCGGACGAAGCCTCGCTTGAGGACGGTGCGTGCCTGGGCGTGCCTGCGGTGACGGCATATCACAGCATTTTCTCGGACGGGCCTGTCGAGGGACAGACGGTGCTGGTGTCCGGCGGCGGCGGGCGTGTCGGTGCCTATGCGGTACAGATGGCCAAGCTCGGCGGCGCCACCGTCATCGCCATGGTCGGCAAGCCGGAGAACGAGACGTACGTGAAGGAACTCGGCGCCGACCATGTGGTCAACTACAGGAACGACGACGTCGCGGCGAAGGTGCTTGCGCTCACCGGCGGGCGCGGCGTCGACAGGGTTTCCGAGGTCGCCTTCGGTGCCAATGTCGACCTGTTCCATCAGGTCGTCGTGCCGAACGGCGTCGTCACGGCCTACAGTTCGGACGCGGTCGAGAGCCCGGTGCTGCCGTTCCTGCAGTTGATGTTCAAGAACATCACGATGCGACCGTTCACGATCTATCAACTGCCAGAGCAGACCAAGCGCGACATCTTCGACGCGGTCAACGGTATGCTCAAAAAGGGCCAGCTGAAACATCGCGTCGACCAGCACCACCCGTTCACGCTCGACGGCGTCGCCGCCGCGCACGAAGCCATTGAGGCAGATGCTGTCGCCGGCGTGTGTCTGATTGACGTGGGTGGGTGATCTCCGGAAGGCTGGTCGGGGAGACAGGATTCGAACCTGCGACCCTCTGCTCCCAAAGCAGATGCGCTACCAGGCTGCGCTACTCCCCGACGCGCGCGAAACCTATGGTTTTTGGCTTCCAATAGCAAGCGAAGAGCGTTGTCCGCGGCGCATTTCTATGCCAGTCAAGTCATGCGTTTTGCGCATGGCTGGCTGGTAAAACCAACGATGGTGCATGTGCGAAATGGGGCGTAGAGAACCTCTCGTTAGCATTGTTCAACTCTCATTTGGAGTGCGTGATATGGATCACCAAGTCTTCAACACCGTCATGGGTTCGTTCGTCGGTGCCATCGCCATTCTTGCTGTTGTGGTGCACCTGATCTGAAGGAAATCTCATGATTGTCCGTTCATGAAACCCCGGTCCTGACAGGCCGGGGTTTTTGATTCCCACCCCTCGCCCCCTCCTCTCTTTTGCTTTCACTTTCCCCGCTTTTTTGGCACACATACGGCCCAAGCGCCGATGCTGTCCCCGACCCGGCAGCGCACGCCAATTCAAACCGGCCGGAAGATTCATGAACGAAACGGAAAACCAGTCAGAAACGCCACCGGAAACTCGGGATTTCATCCGCGAACGCATCCGCGGCGATCTCGCCGACGGCACGACGGAAACACTTGTCACCCGCTTCCCGCCGGAACCCAACGGCTACCTGCATATCGGTCACGCCAAGTCGATCTGTCTTAACTTCGGTGTCGCGGCAGAGTTCGGCGGCCTGTGCCGGCTCCGCTTCGACGATACCAATCCCGCCAAGGAAGAACAGGAGTTCATCGACGCGATCGAAAAGGATGTGCGCTGGCTGGGATTCGATTGGGACGGCACCCCGCGTCACGCGTCGGACTATTTCGACACGCTCTATGAATGGGCGGTGCATCTGATCGAAAACGGCAAAGCCTACGTCGACGACCTCAACGCCGATGAAATCCGCGAGCATCGCGGCACGCTCACGGAACCGGGCCGGGAAAGTCCCTACCGCACCCGCAGCATCGAAGAGAATCTCGATCTGTTCACGCGCATGAAGGCCGGCGAGTTCGCGGACGGTGCCAAGGTGTTGCGCGCCAAGATCGACATGGCCTCCGGCAACATCAACATGCGCGATCCGGTCATCTACCGCATCGTGCACAAGGTGCATCCGCGCACCGGCGACACGTGGTGCATCTATCCGACCTACGATTTCGCGCACGGTCAGTCGGATGCGATCGAGGGCGTGACCCATTCGCTCTGTACTCTGGAATTCGAGGATCATCGGCCGCTCTACGATTGGCTCGTCGACAACCTTCCCGTCCCTGCCCGGCCGCGCCAGTACGAGTTCGCGCGTCTCAACCTGACCTACACGGTGCTTTCCAAGCGCCGGCTGACGCAACTCGTTCGTGACGGCCACGTGGCGGCTTGGAACGACCCCAGGATGCCGACCATATCGGGGCTTCGTCGGCGTGGTATTCCCGCCGTCGCGATCCGCGATTTCATCTCGCGCCTCGGTGTCACCAAGTCCGACAGCACCGTTGAACCGGCACTGCTCGATCACTGTGTCCGCGAATACCTGAACAAGGTCGCGGAACGCCGCATGGCGGTATTGCGACCCTTAAAGGTCGTGATCGAAAACTATCCCGAGGACGGGACCGAGGAACTGGAAGCCGTCAACAATCCCGAGGACGACGGCGCCGGCAAGCGGATGGTCCGTTTCGGACGGGAAATTTACATCGAGCGCGACGACTTCATGGAAGACGCGCCGAAGAAGTTCTTCCGGCTCGCACCGGGCCGCGAGGTTCGCCTGCGCTGGGCCTACTTCATCACCTGCACCGATGTCATCAAGGACGATGCCGGCGAGATCGTCGAGCTTCGCTGTACCTACGACCCGGCCACCAAGGGCGGCGATGCGCCCGACGGCCGCAAGGTCAAAGGCACGCTGCACTGGGTATCCGCCACGGATGCGGTCGATGCGGAGGTGCGGCTATACGATCATCTTTTCACCGACCCCGCGCCGGGCCGGCAGGAGGACTTTGTCGCCACCCTCAACCCGGAGAGCCTGGAAGTGCTGACGGGCTGCAAGCTCGAACCGTCGCTGCTCGCGTTTGGGGTTGGCGACGCCATGCAGTTCGAGCGCATGGGGTATTTTGCCAAGGACCCGGACAGTACCGAAAGCGCGTCCGTCTTCAACAGAACGATGACGCTCCGCGACACCTGGGCGAAAATCCAGAAGAACGCCTGATCTAGGATTTTTGCAGCGATCATCGTAACATCATCGCGGGGATCCGATTGGGGACGGGTCGGGGAAAGGCATGCCGGAAGGCAATTCACCGAAGACCAAGAAAGCGTTGCTTGAAGAGCTCGAAACGCTCCGCAAGGAAAATGCCGAATTGCGCGCCGCTGCTGCGGAAAGCGAGCGCTTTTACGAGGTGATCGGTTTGATGGCGTCGGAAATGTTCTGGCGCACAGACGCCGAGCACCGGTTTACCTACATGTCGCCGGCCGTCGTCGAAGTTGCCGATATGGAGATGTTAAAGCAACTCGGCCAGACGCGTGCAGAACTCTCGGGAGATGATCTCGGTTCACCGCACTGGAAGCGGCATCTGGGCGATCTCGCGGCACACCGGCCATTCAAGAATTTTCATTATTCACGGCGCCGTTCCGACGGGCAAATTCGCGAAATTTCCGCGACCGGCCGCCCGGTTTTCGACGAGCAGGGAGAATTCCACGGCTATATCGGCGTTGCCGCGGATATCACCAAGCGTCTCGAAACGGAAGCCAAGGCCAAATCCGCCCAGGATATCCTGATGGTCGCGATCAATGCCTTGGAGTGTATATTCACGATCTGGGACAGCGAAGACCGGCTTACGTTCCACAATGACCATTTTCTGGAGCTGAATAAATATATTCCCGAGAAATGCCAGCTTGGCGTGACGTTTGAGGAACATATTCGGGCCGTCGTCGACAATGGGCTGACGGGTCCGGATGTGGATACCGAGAAATGGTTTCGGGACCGGATGCAGCGTCACCGGAATCCGAGCGGCCCGTTCGAGGTATCGCGCCAGGACGGTCACACGATCCTTATTCATGAATCGCGCCTCGCCGATGGCAGCACGATCACCATGTCGACGGACATCAGCGAACAGAAGAAAGCCGAACAGGCGATCCGCGAGAGCCGCCAGCGGCTTATGGATTTTTCAAGCACCGCCGCTGACTGGTTCTGGGAGATGAATGCCGAACTCAAATATACATACGTTTCCGTCGACGATATCGAAATCACGGGGTTGCGCGCTGCCGACTGCATCGGCCGCACGCACCGTGAAACACACCCGAGGCGTTTCGGCGAAAACAAGCTGCGCGCGTTCGAGGAAAAACTTCGAAACCGGGAGAACTTCAGCGATGTCAGGTACTCGCACCTGACAGACGACGGCCGGGAAATTCACCTCGCGATCAGTGGTAAGCCGGTGTTCGGTGAGGACGGAGAATTCATCGGTTACCGTGGCGGTGGACGAAATATAGCGGGATTAGTCGAAACCGAAGAAGCATTGCGCCACGAAAAGGAACGTGCCGAACAGGCCAGCCGTGCGAAGTCGGAATTCCTGGCGCACATGAGTCACGAACTGAGAACGCCGTTGAACGCGATCCTTGGGTTTTCGGACATCATTCGTCAGCAGATATTCGGACCGATCGGCAGCGACTCGTATCTGGAGTATGCCGCGGACATTCATCGCAGTGGCGAGCATCTGCTGAGCCTGATCAACGACTTGCTCGACCTTTCGAAAATCGAGGCGGGCAAGTTCGAACTGGAGGAGGAAGTCCAGCAGATCAGAGACCTGCTGGAACAGTCCGAACGCCTCTTCTCGCATCGCTTTTCCCAGCGGCGCATCCGCTTCGATGTCCGCATCGCCAATGATGCGCAGCAGGTTTTCGCGGACCGCCGTGCTCTGGCGCAGATTCTATTCAATCTGTTGTCCAACGCTGAAAAGTTCAACGAGGACGGCGGCGCCATCGAAATCATGGCCTATCGCAATAAAGACGCGGGGCTCTGTATCGCGGTCAAAGACACCGGTTGCGGGTTCCGGCTCGATGAGACAGATACGGCACTTGCGCCGTTCGGTCGTATCGAGAATCCGATGACCAAGGAAGCGCCCGGCACCGGTCTGGGGCTGCCGATCGTTAATGCGCTCATGGGACTGCACGACGGCACGATGGAGATTTCCAGTGAAATCGGTGTCGGTACCGAAATACGTCTGATGTTCCCGGCGTTTCGCGCGCTTTAGCCGTTTCCCGAATTACTCAGTGACCGGTGGCAATATTACCTTGTCCCCCGCCATGATGCCGAGCCGCATGGACAATCCGGCGTTGATCTCGAGCACGTAACGGACCTTATCGACGGAACGGAGAACTTCCGTCGAGTGCGGCACGGTGTCGCGCGCGATATTCGCGATCGTCCCGTCGGTTCGTATGAAAAGCATATCAAGGGGGATAAGGGTGTTTTTCATCCACATTCTGGCGATGACGTTCCGGCCGAAATCGAACAGCATCCCTTGCGATTCGGCGAGTTGTTCCCGGTGCATGAGGCCGCGCGCCCGATCCTCGGGCTTCCGCATCACCTCGACCGTGAACGGATATGCCGATGCATCCGTTTCGACAATTACATTGAATTCGTCGGCTCGTGCGACCGGAACGGCAACGGCCGTGACGCCCAGTACAAGGGCCGTCACGAAGCTAATTGCATTAATATGTCGTAATGTTCGGAAAAATCTGCTGGCCACGTGTAGAATCGCCCCTTAAATTGCACTTAAAGGAAAGCGCTAAACCCGTATGGGTACAAGATAATTCGGCTTTTGCCGAGCGCGCTTCGGGGACGGCATTGTGGGGAGCAGGCGTGACTCAGGCCATTGCACTGACTGCTGCTTTAGCGGGTTTTTGGGCACTTCTTTCGGGGTACTGGCTCACCCTGATCATTATATTCGGAATCGCGTCCATTCTGCTGTGCGTGATTATCGCCAAGCGGCTGGAAATCGCCGACCATGAGGGACACCCGGTTCATCTGACGATCCCGGGTCTTACCTACTTCCCCTGGCTCTTCAAGGAAATCGTCGTTTCCAATATCACCGTCGCCAAGGCGATCCTCTTCGGCGGCGTGCGTCCGCAGGTATTGCGGGTCAAGGCGAGTCAGTCCGATGAACTCGGACAGACGGTTTATGCCAACTCCATCACGCTGACGCCCGGAACCGTCTCTATTGCCGTGGCGGACGATCATATCACCGTCCATGCCATCATGGACGATACCGCCGACGGTCTCCGGACCGACGAGATGAACCAACGGGTCTGCAAACTGATGGGCGATGCCCCCCCGCAAGGCGGGAGCGCGAATACATGATGTATGCCGTTGCCGCCGCCGGGGTTGTCGTGACCATGCTTCTCGCACTCGCGCGCGCGTTGATCGGGCCGAACATTTATAACCGTATCCTTGCGGTGAACGTCTTCGGCACGCTTTCCGTGATGCTGATCGCGGTTTACGGCTTTATCGACGGCCGTCCAGAGTTTCTCGACCTTGCCATGGTCTATGCGTTGATCAATTTCATCGGCACGATTGCCGTCACCAAATACGTGACCTTCAAGGATATGGGGCACGGCGACGACGGCGATCCGGCGGGGGATATCTGATGGCGGCGGCATTAGATATCGTGAGTTGGATACTCATCGTCGGCGGTGTCGTATTCTGCCTGATCGGCGGATACGGCTTGCTTAAACTCAAGGATGTCTATGCGCGCCTGCATGCGGCATCGTTGATCGATACACTCGGTGTCGGCCTGATCCTGATCGGATTGATGTTCCAGGCGGGATTCACACTGGTTACGGCAAAACTGATCCTGATTCTCGCATTCATCTTTTTCACCAGCCCCACGGCGACCCATGCGCTCGCCCGTGCCGCGATCAACCATGACGTTCTGCCGGAAGTGGACACGGACGAGGAACGCAAACTGGCCCGCGACACGCAGACCGGCAAGGAGGAGGCGCGGTGAACCTGGAAATCCTCTCGTCCGACCTTCTGAACGTCGCGACCCTGGTCATCATGGGGATCACTGGGCTTGCCATCGCCCGCATTCGCAATCTGTTCGCGGTCGTCATGCTGAGCGGTATCTACTCGCTGATGGGCGCGACCCTTTATGTCATCCTCGACGCGGTCGACGTGGCGTTCACAGAAGCCGCCGTCGGCGCCGGTGCGTCCACGGTTCTGATGATCGGCACGCTGGCGTTGACGTCCGACCGGGAGAACGCGACTCCCAGCACACGGAGCATAAAGGGCCTGTTCGTGTGCACGCTGATCTTCGCGGCGCTTATATACGGCAGCATCGACATGCCGCTTTACGGCGATCCGGCGGCGCCGATCCACAATCATGTCGCGCCACGCTATTTGGGCGAGTCGATGGGTGAAATCGGCTTGCCCAACGTGGTGACCTCGGTCCTGGCCAGTTATCGCGGTTACGATACCATGGGTGAAACCTTCGTGATCTTCACCGCCGCCGTCGGTGTCCTTACGCTGATCGGCCGCGCACGCCGGCGTAACAAGAACGGCGATGACGGGGAGACCAAGCCATGATGCGCCGTACGATGGTGCTTCGGGTCGTCTCGAAGCTTCTGATCCCCTTCATCCTGCTGTTCGCGCTTTATGTGCAGTGGCACGGAGACTTCGGTCCGGGCGGCGGCTTCCAGGCTGGCGTCATCTTCGCCTCGGCCTTCGTGCTGTATGCGTTGATATTCGGGCTTGGCACTCTGCGCGCCGCCATGCCGTCATGGGTCACCCGCCTGGTGCTGACATTGGGCGTGCTTCTTTACTCCGGCGTTGGCGTGCTGTGCATGCTGCTGGGCAGCAACTACCTCGACTACGACGTCCTCGCGCACGATCCGCTGCATGGACAGCACTATGGCATTCTCCTCGTCGAGTTCGGTGTCGGCATGACGGTGTTTGCCGGAATCATTACGATTTTCTGCGCATTTGCCGGCCGCGCCGCGGCGGACGTCAATCCGGTCGCCGATAATCAGACGACGGGGGGCGGCGATGATTGAGTACGAATTCCCCGGGCTTCTGAATTATTGGATCGTTTTCCTGTTGATGATGATCGGCCTTTATATCGTCATCGCGCATGAGAACCTGATCAAAAAGATCGTCGGCCTGAATGTATTTCAGGTTTCGGTGTTCGTCTTTTACATCTCCATGGCCAAGGTCAAGGGCGGTACGGCGCCGATTCTGGCGGACGGGATCGAGGTTTTTTCGAATCCCCTGCCCCATGTACTGATCCTGACCGCGATTGTCGTCGGTGTCGCGACGACCGCGCTCGGCCTCGCGCTGGTGGTTCGTATTCAGGAAAGCTTCGGCACCATCGAGGACGACGAGGTTCGTGAGCAAGAGGAGCGCGACGGATGACGTTCCTCGTTGAACATATTTCGGTCCTGGTGGTGATCGTGCCACTGATGGCCGCGCCGCTATGCGTCCTTGTTCGCCATGGCGCGGTGTCATGGGGCTGGGCGACGGCGGTTTCGATCGTCAATTTCCTGTTCTCGATCGTGCTGATCCAGCACGTTATGGCCAACGGCACCATCGAGTACGCGCTCGGAGACTGGGAAGGGCCCTGGGGCATCGTCTACCGGGTCGACGAGGTCGGCGCGCTCGTCGTGCTTATCATCACGGCCATCGCCGCTATCGCGATGCCTTACGCCAAGGAGAGCATCGAGCGGGAAATCCCGAAGGAACGTCACTACCTCGCTTACTGCATGATGCTGCTCTGCATCGCCGGTCTGATCGGCATGGCGGTCACCGGCGACGCCTTCAACCTGTTCGTCTTCCTCGAGGTGTCGTCGCTGGCGACATACGTCCTGATCGCGCTCGGCAGTGATCGGCGCGCCTTGAGCGCCGCGTTGCGTTACCTGATCCTTGGCACCGTCGGCGCCACGTTCTACGTGATCGGTCTCGGCATGATCTACATGATGACCGGGTCGCTCAACATGACCGACATCGCGACCCTGCTGCCGGCGGTTCAAAATACCGGCACCATCCACGTCGCGCTGGCCTTCATCGTCGTCGGTTCCGGTCTCAAGCTGGCGCTATTTCCGCTGCACGTCTGGCTGCCGAACGCGTACACCTTCGCGCCTTCGGCCGTCACGGCATTTCTCGCCGCGACCGCGACCAAAGTCGCGGTCTATGCGTTGATCCGCTTGATCTTCACCGTTTTCGGCGAAGTCGATCCGCTGGAAAGCTACGGCGTGCGACCGGCGGTGATGGTGCTGGCCATCGCCGGCATGTTCGCGGGGTCGCTCATCGCGATTTATCAATCCAACGTCAAACGCCTGCTCGCCTATTCGAGCGTCGCGCAGGTCGGCTACATGATCCTCGGTATTTCCATCGGCAACGCACCGGCGATGGCGGGCGGTATCGTGCACATGTTCAACCACGCGCTGATGAAGGGCGGTCTGTTCATGGCACTCGGTTGCGTCTTCTACGTGATCGGTTCGGTCAAGCTCGAGGACATGGCCGGGCTCGGCAAACGCATGCCGGTAACGGCGGCGGCCATCGTCGCTGGCGGGTTCTCGCTGATCGGTGTGCCGTTGACCGTTGGCTTCATTTCCAAATTTTACCTCGTCGAAGGTGCGTTGCAGGCCGGTATGTGGCCGGTCGCGCTGTTGATCATGTTGTCCAGCCTGCTGGCGGTGATCTACGTCTGGCGTGTCGTCGAGGTCATGTATTTCCGCAGTCCGGCCATCGGTAACGAGGCGCCTACGGAAGCACCGATGAGCCTTTTGGTGCCGACTTATATCCTGCTGGGCGCCGCTTTCTGGTTCGGGATCGATGCGACCTATACAGGTGACGTCGCGATGAGTGCGGCGCAGACACTGCTCGGAGGATCGAAATGAGCCCCGAGACACTCGTCCTGATGTCGCTCGCCGTCCCGTTCATCGGGTCGTTGCTGATTCTGTTCGCCGGCCCGGCGTCGGCGAACGTCCGTGATGGCCTGACGGTTGTCACGGCGATCGTGCTGTTCGGGATCGTCTGGCATCTGATCCAGGTCGTGGATTCCGGCGCGCGTCCGAGCGTTACGCTCCTCGAAATGCTGCCCGGCCTCTCTATCACGTTCACGCTGGAACCGCTTGGCATGATCTTCGCCGGGATCGCAAGTTTCCTGTGGATCGTGACGTCTTTCTATGGCTTCGGCTACATGCGCGGTCATCACGAACGTAGCCAGACACGTTTCTTCTTCTGTTTCGCCATCGCCATCATGTCGGCCATCGGTATCGCCTTTTCCGGCAACATGCTGACGCTGTTCGTATTCTACGAGATCCTGACGATCTCGACGTTCCCACTGGTCGCTCATTCCGGTACCGACGAAGCGCGCCGCGCCGGTCGGGTCTATCTAGGGATCCTGATCGGGACCTCGATTACTTTCCTGCTGACGGCGACGATCTGGACCTATGTCGAAGTAGGCACGTTGGACTTCCGCCAAGGCGGCATCCTTGCCGGAAACGCGCCTGAGGGCATCATCGCCGTCCTGTTCGGTCTTTACATCTATGGTATCGGCAAAGCGGCGCTGATGCCGTTCCACCGTTGGCTGCCCGCCGCCATGGTCGCGCCGACGCCGGTCTCGGCATTGCTGCACGCGGTTGCGGTCGTCAAGGCGGGGGTCTTCTCGGTGGTCAAGGTGAGCGTGTTTATTTTCGGTCTCGACACGCTGCAGAGCACCGGCGCATCCACCTGGCTCGCCTACGTTGCCGCCGCCACGATCCTGCTATCGTCGCTGGTCGCCATGCAGAAGGATAATCTCAAGGCGCGGCTCGCCTATTCGACGATCTCGCAACTCAGCTACGTGGTGCTGGGCGCCATGCTCGCGACGAACATCGGCGCGCTCGGTTCGACACTCCACATCGTCATGCACGCATTCGGCAAGATCACGCTGTTCTTTTGTGCCGGTGCGATCATCGTCTTCGCGCACAAGACAGAGATTTCCGACATGCACGGGCTCGGTCGCAAGATGCCGGTAACCTTCTTCTGTTTCTTTATCGCCGCGCTCTCGATCATTGGCCTGCCGCCGCTGGGCGGGACGTGGTCGAAATGGTATCTGGCGCTTGCCGCTGCCGAAACCGATCAGGTGATCTTTATCGCCGTGCTGATGATTTCGTCGCTGCTGAACATCGCCTATCTGATGCCGGTCGTGCTGTACGGCTATTTCGGCAAAGAGAAACCGCAAGCGCACGGCGACGCGCATGGGCACGACGATCACGGCCATCACGCACCACCCGATCACCCGATGCTGCGGCACCTGACGTTCGGCCGGCCGGGCATCGCCGAGGCCCCGGTGATGTGTCTCGCGCCGATCGTGCTGACGACCGTCGGCTGTTTTCTGTTGTTCTTCTATGCGGACGACATCCGCCATTTCCTTGAACCGGTTTTCGGAGGCTGACATGAGCGAGCGGGAACCAAACGTTCACGACCCGAAGAAATACTGGCTGGATGACCCACGGAATGTGCGCAAGGTCATTATCGCGCTTTTCGTGGTATGCGCTGGTCTGTTCATCGCCGACGCGTTCTATCACAAGCATCCGCATTTCGAGGCCGAGGAGTGGTTCGGTTTCTACGCGATATACGGTTTCGTTATGTGTGTCGGTCTCGTGCTGGCGGCCAAGCTGATGCGCGTCTTCCTGATTCGGGACGAGGAGTACTACGACAAAAATGAGTAGCCTCAACCCCGGACTGATTCTGGTTATCGGCGCGGTTCTGGTCCCGCTGCTGCCGCAGTCGCTGCGCCGCTGGTACCTGCTGGCATTGCCGGTGATCGGCTTCGTACAGGTGCACACGCTCGCTGACGGCACGTCCGTCACCATGGATGCGCTCGGCATGACGCTCGAGGTGTTGCGCGTCGACGGCCTGTCGCGGGTCTGGGGCTACATTTTCAATATCGCTGCGTTCCTTTCCATGCTGTTCGCCTGGCATGACAAGGACACCATGCAGCAGGTGTCGGCACCGATATATGCCGGCGCCGCCATTGGCGCGGTTTTCGCCGGCGACCTGGTGACGTTGTTCGTCTATTGGGAGCTGACGGCGATCTCGTCCGTGTTCCTGATCTGGGCATCGCGTACCGAACGCGCTTACAAGACCGGGATGCGCTACCTGATCATTCAGGTCGGTTCGGGCGTGATCCTGCTGGCGGGCGTGCTCGTATGGTATGCCCAGACCGGCTCCATCGAATTCGGCGAAATCGGTATCGGCACGCTGGCCGGCAACCTGATCTTCATCGCTTTCGGCATCAAGTGCGCGTTCCCGCTGCTGCATAACTGGCTGCAGGACGCCTACCCCGAGGCCACGGTGACCGGCACCGTCGTCCTCAGTGCGTTCACGACCAAACTGGCGGTCTATGCGCTGGCGCGCGGCTTTGCCGGCACCGAGATCCTGATCTACGTCGGCGCGACGATGACGGCGTTCCCAATCTTCTACGCGGTGATCGAAAACGACCTCCGTCGCGTTCTCGCCTATTCGCTCAACAACCAGTTGGGTTTCATGGTCGTGGGCATCGGCATCGGCACGGAACTGTCACTGAACGGCACGGCGTCGCACGCGTTCAGTCACATCCTTTACAAGGCGTTGTTGTTCATGTCGATGGGCGCGGTCCTGTACCGCACTGGCACCTGCAAGGGCTCGGAACTGGGCGGCCTCTATAAATCCATGCCGTGGACGACCGGTTTCTGTATTGTCGGCGCGGCCTCGATCTCGGCGTTCCCGCTGTTCTCGGGTTTTGTCTCCAAATCGATGATCATGACCGCGGCGGCAGCGGATCACCGCTGGTTCGTCTGGGCCGTATTGTTGTTTGCTTCCGCCGGCGTGTTCCATCACTCGGGCATCAAGATCCCCTACTTCGCGTTCTTCGCGCATGACAGCGGACGGCGCGTCAAGGAAGCGCCATGGAACATGCTGTTGGCGATGGGCCTGACGGCGTTCCTATGTATATTCATCGGGGTTTATCCGACGGCGCTTTATAACATCCTGCCGTTCCCGGTGGATTACGTCCCATACACAACGGCGCACGTGATCACGCAGCTGCAGTTGCTAATGTTCTCGGCGCTCGCGTTCACGGTGTTGATGCTCTATAAGATTTATCCACCCGAGCTTAAATCGACCAATCTCGATACCGACTGGTTTTATCGCAGGCTGTTGCCGTGCGTGCTCGGATGGGTCGGCGGCGTCATCGGCAAGGCTGACCGGATAATCCGCGAAGAATCGCTGGTCGTGCTGCGCGATATTGTCGGCATCATCGAGCGTCAGAGCGGTGACCGCGCACCGATCTCGCAGACCATGCAGGCAGGGACAATGGCGCTGATCGTGGCCAGCATCCTGTTCCTGTTCCTGCTCGTGATTCTGATCTAGAAAACTTTACCGGTCAGCCAGGGCGATGTCGGCATCTCGTCGAGAGCGTTCTAAATTTGGCTCAACACGGCTTTGGTGATGTCGTCGGTACCGTGTGGGCCGCCGAACTCCGCGGGTTCGAGCGTCCCTGTCGCGAACGCTTCGGCAACGGCCTTTTCGATCATCGCGCCGGCTTCCAGGCATTGTTCCTCGCCGTGCCGGGTGCCGAGCCATGTCAACATCATTGAGGCCGACAGGAACATGGCGACGGGGTTCGCCAG
The DNA here is from genome assembly GCA_965229805.1 of Rhodospirillales bacterium. GTDB lineage: Bacteria > Pseudomonadota > Alphaproteobacteria > Rhodospirillales > Casp-alpha2 > UBA4479. The sequence continues at coordinate 2,109,998 of CBDDJO010000001.1, forward strand.
TCCCTTTCCGGCAATGTCGGGGGCGCTGCCGTGCGACGGCTGGAAAAGGCCATGTTCGTCGCCGATATCGCCCGACGGTGCCATGCCGAGACCGCCGACGATTCCCGCGGTCAGGTCGGAAAGGATATCCCCCAGCAGGTTTTCCATCACCATGACGTCGTAATCCCATGGCCGCTTGACCAGATTGAGCGCCATTGCGTCGACGTAGCCATAGTCCGCTTCGATGTCCGGGTGGCGGGCTTTCACCTCGTCGAAGATGGTACGGAAGAACGCCATGGAATGCAGCACGTTGGCCTTGTCGACACAGGTCACGCGACGCGCGTCCGTACGTATTCTGGGGCGGATCGCGGCAAGCCTGAACGCGTAATCGATGACCCGCTCCGCACCTTTCCGTGTGATTAGACACCTGTCCTCAGCCTGCAAGGTGTTGTCGACGCGCGGTTTACGGATATCCGCGAACAGGCCTTCGGTATTTTCGCGGATCAGCACCAGGTCGATCTCTTGCGCACGCGGATCGCCGAGTGGCGTCGGCGCACCGGGCAGCACACGCACCGGCCGGACGCCGGCATAGAGTTCCAGTCCGAACCTGAGATCGAGTTGTGGATTGATCTCGGTGCCGTCGGTCTTGCGCACATCGGGCAGGCCCATGGCACCGAACAGGATGGCATCCGCATTTTGTGCAGTCTCAAAGCTTTCTTCCGGCAGATCGGTACCGTGATCGCGGTAATATGCCGCACCGCCCGGTACGTGTTGAAGGTCGAGACCCGGTCCGCCGATTTTTTCAGTCACGGCGGTCATGACGGCAATGCAGGCGTCCATCACCTCGATACCGATGCCATCGCCGGGCATGACGGCGACCTTGAATGTATTCGAACTCATAAAATTTTCTCCCGGAAACGGTGCCGTGACAGGCTTGGCCTGTAAGGGTAAAGATAATTCAAACGGGGAGAAACTGCATGCCGCAAAACGACGACGAAAACAATCAAAAGGGAATGAAGCGCGGGCTGACGCGCTACGGGGATACGGCGTTTTCGTTGTTTATCCGCAAGGCTTTCATCAAGGCCATGGGATATACGGAAAACTCTCTTTCCAAACCGATCATCGGCATCGTCGATACGTATTCGGGCTATAACGCATGCCATGCCAACGTGCCGCAGATCATCGAGGCGGTGAAGCGTGGCGTGATGCTCGCGGGTGGTCTGCCGGTGACTTTTCCGGTTATTTCGCTGCATGAAAGCTTTGCCTATCCGACCTCGATGTTTCTTCGGAATCTTATGTCGATGGATGCCGAGGAAATGATCAAGGCGCAGCCGATGGATTGTGTCGTGCTGATCGGCGGTTGCGACAAAACGGTGCCGGCGCTGCTGATGGGGGCCTTCTCCGCCGACCGGCCCGCGATCCTCGAAGTGACCGGGCCCATGATGGTGGGGAATCTGCGTGGCGAACGCCTGGGGGCGTGCACCGACTGCCGCCGTCTTTGGGGCATGCATCGGGCCGGCGAGATCGATACCGCGGGGATCGAAGCCGCATCCGAGCGGCTTGTGCCGTCGGCCGGCACCTGCGGCGTGATGGGAACGGCATCGACAATGGCGCTGATGTCGGAAGCGATGGGTGTCATGCTGCCTGGCGGGGCCGCGATCCCCGCCGTCATGAGCGACCGCATGCGTCACGCCGAGGATACCGGTGCGCGCGCCGTGCAGATGGCGGCGGAAGAGACCGCGCCCAGTCAACTGATTACGCAAAAGCATATCGACAATGCGCTTACGGTTCTGCAGGCGGTCGGCGGGTCGACAAACGGTATCGTCCACGTCGCCGCCATCGCGGGCCGTCTCGGTCTCGATGCATCGCTCGACAGGTTGGACGAGATCGGACGCAAAACCCCCGTGCTCGTCGACCTGAAACCGGCCGGTTCGAATTACATGGAGGATCTTTACAAGGCCGGCGGTCTGGCGCCGATCTTGCGACAGATCGAGGACCTCCTGCATTTGGACGCCATGACAGTTAGCGGCAAAACGCTCGGCGAGAATCTGGATGCGGCCGAGCCGCCGTTCGAACAGCACATCGTCAAAACGCGTCAGGCGCCGCTTGCCAAGAACGAAGGGATGATCGCCCTTTCGGGATCGCTGGCGCCGAACGGCGCGGTCCTCAAGAAAGCGGCGGCGTCGGCTGCACTCTTGAAATTCGAGGGGCGAGCCGTCGTGTTCGAGGATCTGGAAGACCTTTCCAACCGGATCGACAGCGACGACCTGGACGTCACTTCGGACGACGTGATCGTTCTGAAGAATGCAGGGCCGAAAGGTGCACCGGGAATGCCCGAAGCAGGTTATATTCCAATCCCGATGAAACTCGCACGCCAGGGTGTAAAGGATATGCTGCGTATTTCCGACGCACGCATGAGCGGCACCGCATTCGGCACGATCGTGCTTCATGTCTCACCGGAAAGCGCCGTCGGCGGACCGTTGGCGCTTGTCGAAAACGGCGACCGGATACGGCTCGATGCCGAAGCGCGCACGCTCGACCTGCTTGTGGATGAGAATGAGATGGAGGCGCGCCGTGCACGTCATCAACCGCAGCCGCCTCATGAAGGATCCGACCGCGGTTATATGAAGCTTTACGTCGATACCGTGTTGCAGGCCGAAGACGGTTGCGACTTCGATTTTCTGCGTAAGCCATAAAGAAAAGCGCTGCCACAAAGGGCAGCGCTGATTCCGGTTCGATTTGAGCCGTGCCGAAGTATGAAGCGCGGGGCTAAACTTACTTCTTCTTGGCCGCCGTCTTTTTACGAGCAGGTGCTTTTTTCTTCGCTACGGCTTTCTTCTTCGCAGCGGGCTTCTTGGCTGCCGCCTTTTTACGGGCAGGCGCCTTCTTCTTCGCTGCGGCTTTCTTCTTCGCAGCAGGCTTCTTGGCCGCCGCCTTTTTACGGGCAGGCGCCTTCTTCTTCGCTACGGCTTTTTTCTTCGCAGCGGGCTTCTTGGCCGCCGCCTTTTTACGGGCGGGTGCCTTCTTCTTCGCTGCGGCTTTCTTCTTCGCAGCGGGCTTCTTGGCCGCCGCCTTTTTACGGGCGGGTGCCTTCTTCTTCGCTGCGGATTTCTTGGCTGTCACCTTTTTCGCCACCTTCTTCTTCGCGGCGACTTTCTTTTTCGCTGGAGCTTTCTTGGCCGTCGACTTCTTGGCAGTTGCCTTCTTCGCCGGGGCCTTCTTCTTCGCAGTCGGCTTCTTGGCCGCTGCCTTCTTCACTGCTTTCGCCATAAAAATAAAACCTCCCGTCAATAAAAAGTACGAAACCTATAACAGCTTGTGGATAACATCGGAAGTGTAACGCATCACACCTTGAACGAATTTCCTAGGGATTTTTTCACGTCGTGTTCGCTAAAACTTTGTTTTCCCTTGCTCGAACGCTCTCTTTACCGAAAAAATAATTCACGATGCTTGTGAAAGCACACCACTGTTTACAAATCACCAATCGATCTTTTGACACGTTTCCAATTATCGATTCGTTCACCCGATTGAAACTATACTTTTACTTGCTTCCTGGCACCCACGCTTTGACTTCGACAGGACGTCCGGATTGCGTCCTGAAAATTTTCTTCTTTGCGACCTGCGTCGGTGCCGGTGCTTCGCTGTTCTCGACGAACGCAACGCCCATTTCCTTTAAGGTGATTTCCGCACGGGGCCCGCGTTTGATCGCGTTCCTGTACGCGCTGCTGTCCTTGGTAATCTTGTCCAGGCGTTCCATCGACATGTGTCCGAAACGGCGCCAGATACCGGAAAGAAATTCCTCTACCTCGAACGGCAAAAAGAGTTCCGCATCGATATCCGGACGGCCGCGTGAAAATGCCATGTGCACGTTCGGTTCGATCGGGCCAATCTCGTCGGCGACAAATACCGCCGGCATCAACTTCCGGCCACGATGAATAACGCAATAATACGCTTGGGAGAGGAATAGCAGACGCTGCAGTTTCTGCGGCTGCAGGTATTCGTTTTCGTTCAGGGCCGTATCCGCGAACCAGAACGACACGTCGAATGCATTACTGACATCTGCGGGCATCTGAAAGATGAAACTCCAAGCTTTCGAAATCGGCTCTCAGACTATCCAGGAATGGTAAACTGAATCTTTACGCGGGTGAACACTCAGCCGAGCGTGTCTAATGTCGTACGCGACAATTCGGATGCTGTCGACAACACCTCGGCATTGGTTCGGTAGACTGTCTCCGCCTCGATGAGGCGCGCGATTTCCTGACCGAGGTCCGGTGCCAGTCCACTGCCGATGATCTGGGCGTGGACCGCGGAACCGCCGCCCGGATTGGCGCCGCTACGAACCGTCCGCTGAACAACGGTCCCGGCTTCGAATCCTGGCGTGTTGATGTTGACGATATTGTCGGCGGCGCTGTTGATGCGAAGCGAGGATGCACGCAATCCCGAAGCAGCCGAAGTTAATACAGATGTAAGTGCCATGGTCGCCGTCTCCGCAGTCAAAGCTACAGAAACAATGACGCAACTGAAGTGACAACCGTCACCAGTCCTCCCCGCCGTTCATCAGGCAAGGATCAGAGATTGAAGCTGAATTCAGTGCCGTTCACCGGCTGCTGCCCTGAAATGATCAGCGCATTGGTCTCGTACGTCTTGATGACGGACGAGACCGGACGACCCAGTGGGCGCGTTACCTCACCGGCCCGGCTATCCGTGGTGTGTTGTTTGTCCTGCTCTTCGAAAATCTTCGCGAAGACATTGGTGTCGGCGGTGAAGAGACGGTCGAACCCGGGATCGGAATACTGCTGACGGCGGCCACCGTCGCGACCGAGTTGAGAGCGCTCCCGGTTGTCATGGGAATCGGATGCAGCAGCATCGAAGGAAATGTTGGTCCCGGCCTCAAGCGCGTCAACCTGCGATGTCGAAATCGCGGCAATGCGTGTCGGCGTGCTGACCGCCCGCGTCGCATGCGCGGGCGCCGCTGTCGCGACAGCCGTTGGTTTGGGTACGGTGGCCATCTAGTCCACAACCCTCAACATCTGTTCCAACCCAAATGCATCGCCTGCCAGATGTACGCTGGGTACATTTAGCAGAACATACATCACAACGGTTAATATCGTAGTTATTAGGCGCCGGAACGTCAATATATCCGCGGTTTTCGTGGTTAACGCAGGTTGTATGCACAAAAGGTCACAACCTGCGTTCATTGCACGTCGGTACAACCTGCGATGATTATTCAGTTTTTGAGGGTTTCGCTTGGATAAAACCGTTGCGCGCCACGCAGGATATCGAGCGACGTCACATTGCTCTCCGCAGGGATATTGCCGTGAAGCGATGCGGAAAACCCGGTCTGGGAGGTCCGATGACGCATATTCATCGCCTGGATTTCACGCTCGGCCGCTTCAAGACCCAGCGCCAGGTCGCGAATTTGCCGTTCCGCCCGGCGCAGGGAGTCATGCAATGGTGCTAATTGCGGTTGTAATGCCGAGCGGTCTCTTAAATCGAGGCGGCGGGCAATTTCGCTGGTAAACCAGAGCGCGCCGAAGGCCATGAAGAAAGCGACAATGGCCAGAAAAATGGACATACCGGTTCTCCGTATCCTTTCTGGATAACACGTTACCGTATCCCGGCAGATGTGAACGGACTGTTAACGGCTTACGCGGACACGACCTTATTCCGGCCCTGTTCCTTGGCGTTGTAGAGTGCCGCATCGGCGCGGTTCAACAGATCGGCAAGCCCCTCTTCCTGACCGTTCAGACAGCTCGCTCCGATGCTGACCGTGAACGAAATGTCCTGGCCGTCTTCGAGTTTCACCGTCGTTTCCGCGAGTTTCACACGCAGGCGTTCAGCGGCTTCAAGAGCCGTTTCCAGCGGGGTCTCGGGCAGTGTGACCGTAAACTCTTCACCGCCGAACCGGCCCAGCACGTCGACGTCCCTCAGTTCCCCCGTACAGGCATCCGCTAGCGCCTTCAGGACGCGGTCGCCGACTTCGTGCCCATAAGTATCATTGATGTTCTTGAAGTGATCGGCATCGAGCATGAGGACGCAAAGCGGATGGCGATAGCGCTTGCAGCGGGTCAGTTCACGTTCCGAAATTTCTGTGTAACGGCGTCTGTTGTTGACGCCCGTCAGCGGATCGGTCGTCGCCAACCGGCGCAGGTCTTCCTCCATCTTCTTCCGGTCGGTGATGTCGGTATAGGACGCGATGAACTCGCCCCCGGGCATCGGACTGCCGCGTATCTCGATGACTAGTCCGCCCGGTCGTGCGTGATCCATGCGAAACGTCTCGCCGGCACTAAACAGTGCATAATGCCCCGCTACCTCCTCGTCGGCGCTGGCCTCGTTGAATTCGCCATGTGCCGCCATGTGTTGGAGAATGTCCATTAAAGGCACGTTCTCGGCCACAAGGTCGGCCGGCAAATCGAACAGTTCGATGAACCGGTCATTGTACGAAACGAGTTTCATGTCTTGGTCGAAAAGCGTGATACCGGGGTCCATATTGTCCAGAACACCCTGAATGATCTCCGCCTGCTTGGCGATACGCTCATCGGCTTCCCTTTTGGCCTCCACCAGACGCATATGCGTCAACACGCGATTGACCGTTCTCGGTAACAAATCGAGGTAGCTGCCGTCCGTCTCCTTGATGACGTAGTCCGCCGCCCCGATGCGCATTGCCTCGACGACGACACTCAGTTCCGACGACCCCGACACCATGACGACCGGTGTGCCTTCGATGGGCAGTTCTTTCAGTATCTCCAAACCGGACATCCCGGGCAGCATATGGTCCAGCAGGATGATGTCGAAGTCGCCGGACCGGGCTAATGCGAGGCCGCCCGGGCCGTCATCGGACAGCGTCACGTCAAAGCCGTCGCTTTCGAGCCGGCGTTTCGCCATTCGGGCAACAAAGGCATCGTCTTCGACGTAAAGAACGCGGGGGCTCATGGGCGTGTCATTCTTTCAAAGACTCGATCCTGGCGCGCACCGCATCGAATTCAATTTTCAGAGTATGTCCGATGTTGGCAATCTCGCCCGCATTGACGTCGTAGGATGACTTTTCGAGTGCTTTGGCGGCTTCCGCCAGACGTTTGGCCCCGGCGGTGCCGGCGGACCCTTTCAGTTTATGCGCATGTGAGCGGATGTCGTCTCCCTTTTTTGCCTCTATCGCCTGCAGAAGATCATCGATGACGTTCTTATTGATATCTATAAAGTCGCCGAGCATTTCCAGCAGCATGCCCTCGTCGCCGTGGCAGATTGCACGCAATATCTCGAGGTCGATGACGTCATCGCCCTTGCCTGCCGCAGCTTGCGATTGAGTTTTTTCCACCGGGGCGCTGCCGCCGGGCAGCCATTTTGCAATCTCGTTTGCCAATGCATCGAGATTGACGGGCTTGGCGAGGTAGCCGTCCATGCCGGCCCGGAGACAGTTTTCCGCTTCACCCTGCAAGGCATTCGCCGTTGCCGCGATAATCGGTGTGTGTCCGCCTGTCGCTTCCTCCTGTGCCCGGATCGCCGCTGTCAGCTCAAAGCCGTCCATTTCCGGCATGTGGCAGTCTGTCAGCACGAGGGCATAGCTTCCGTTCTGCCATTTCTCCAGGGCCTTTGCGCCGTTTTCCGTCATTTCGACGGCGTATCCCAAGGTATGCAATTGCTGCATCAGGACTTGGCGGTTCACCGGGTGATCCTCGACGGCGAGGATCAGACGGCCGGCAACCCGCGCCTCCTCTATCGAAGGTGGTGTCTCAACTAGAAGTCGGTTCTCCGCGTCTTCGGCGATGCTGATTTGCGCTGGGTCGATGCAGCCGGCGGCGACCCCGATCGTTTCGATCAGGGTGCGTTCGCGGTAAGGTCGTTGCAGGATCACGCCGGGCCGTTTCTTCGCTTTCGCCGAAGTCGGCGCCTGATTCTTGAGACGCACGATGCCGGGCGGGTTCTGCGTCGCCATTTCGTCGACGATGGCGCTGGCGAGTTCGTCCGCGGTGCCGCCACTGCCGGGCCAATCATCGATGATTGCGACGTCGCTCAAGGCGCATCTTTCCAGCATATTGCCGACGGTTTCGGCTGCCGAATAGCGGATACCATTATGCTCGAGGTAGGTTTCTATGATTCGCCGTTCCTCAGCGTCCGGAACGCAGACAAGGACATTGATGCCGCCAAGCCGGGGCGGGCTTTTCTCCCGAACCGAGTCAGCCTCGGGTTCGCAGAGTTCGAAAGGAAGATCGAAGCTGAATGTCGAGCCCTTGCCGAGTTCGCTGTCGACGGAAATCTCCCCGCCCATCAGGTCGACAAGACGCCGGGAGATGGAAAGGCCGAGACCGGTGCCGCCGAAACGGCGCGTAATCGACCCTTCCGCCTGGGTGAAAGCTTCGAACAATTTTTCCTGGTTCTCTCTCGATATACCGATCCCGGTATCGCTGACCTGGAACCGAACCGTTACACCGCCGTCCCGTGTATCGATCTCGCGGGCGCTGATCACAACCTGTCCCGCTTCCGTAAACTTCGCGGCATTGCCCGCGAGATTCATCAGAACCTGGCGCAGGCGTACCGGGTCGGTCTTGACCCAGTCCGCGACACCGGGGTCGATGAATGTAATCAGGCTGACGTCCCGACCCTGCTTGCGCATGTTCGGCGCGAGTGTCTCGGCGACACCATTGACGGTTCCCTGCAGCGATACGGGGACCTGTTCCAGATCCATCCGGCCCGCCTCGATCTTCGAGAAATCGAGAATGTCGTCGATGATCCGAAGCAATGCCTCCGCCGACTGCCGGACCGTTCGCAGCATTTGCCGTTGCTCTCGTTCGAGCTTGGTTTGCTCCAGCAGTTCGACCAGGCCGTTCACTGCATTCAACGGCGTGCGAATTTCATGACTCATGGCCGCCAGGAAGCTGGATTTCGCCTGGTTGGCTGATTCCGCGATCTCCTTTGCGTCCTGCAATTCCATTTCGGCTTCCTTGAGACGCGTGATATCGACCATGACACCGGCCACACCTGTCGATTTGCCGTCGGCGTTAATGAAGTGTGCCTTTTCGATCATGACGTGATGCATCTTACCGTCGGCGAACGCTTTCCGGGTCTCGTACGAATAACGTTTCTTGCCGACGCCCGTCGCGCGGTCCTGGGGGTCGTAACGTTCCGCGAGGTCGGGACGATCGATATCGAATGGTGTCTTGCCGACCACTTCGTCCGGCGGCAGACCGACAACCGCCTCGAAGGCGGCGTTGGCACCGGTAAACTTTCCGTTGTCGTCCTTGTAGAATACCGGGTTTGGAATCGTATCGAGCAGCGTGCGCTGAAAGATCAGCTGTTCTTCCAGTCTTTCTTCACGGCGTTTCAGGGTGGTCACCAGATAGTCGAGCGCACGGCCCATGCTGGCGATTTCGTCATTGCCTTCGGTCGGAATTTCTTCTTCCCGCCCCTCGACGAATGCCGACATGCTGGACTGCAGCCGCAATAACCTTCTGATGACATTCCGGTACAGATAGATCATTGCGACCGTCGCCACGATCAGACCGAGAATCGCGAATACAAGGGCATTGCGTGCCGAGATATCGCCAAGGCGGCTTACGGTCCGGCGTTCCGCCGCAATGGCGTCGTTTACGCGATCATTCAGTTTCTTGACGGCATCGGCATACGATTGCGCAAGCGGAGTTAGTCGCCCGCCCGCGGTCATCCCGGCATTGAGCGCGGCTGCCGCATCGTCGATTGCTTTGGTGCCATCGCCGGGGATCGTCGTGGCAAGTCGGGCCGCGATCGTGTTGCTGCCGGAAACAGCGGCCGCGATCATCTCATGCAAGTTCGGCGGCGTTTGCTCTGACACCGCTGCATCGATGGTCCCGGCGATGTCCTGGATGGTATCGACATGTTCCTTGAGGCGAGCGATGTTCACACGTGCCGCCAGACGGCGTTCAACCAATGCCTCGACCCTTGTGTCGATGCGTTGATCGTCCATGTAGATATACGTACCGATGCCGCATGCGAGGACGATCACAAAGGCGAAAACCGAATATACCCGCGCTGCGACCGAGAATTTCATCTGGTGTCCGTGTCTGTTATGCCGCCTGATCGGTCCGCAATTTTATTCTCACGCGTCCTGGCGTGACTTCCACGATGCGCGAGACCACGGTGCTTTCGCCGGTTTCGGCATTCAAGGCAACGCATGTCAGCGTAATGTCGAAAGGTTTCATTGCCGCGGCGGTCAGCATTTCCAGTTCGTCGCCGCCGGATGCCTCCACCGTCCATACGCCGCCACCATGGTTTCGCCCCCGTGACAGAATGACGCCGGCCGGCATCTCGCCGACCGTCAGGGACAACGCCCCATGTCCTTCGGGGTCGAATGTTTCCGTGTCGAGCCGCAATGTCATGCTCAGCATGTCGGTGCCCGCGCGTTGCATACGGGCGCGGCGTTGCCCGACGATCAGTGATTTTTCAAGGCTGAACGCGTCCTTGTCATCACTGCCGTCGTTGCGTGCCAGATGGAGCGCGATACTCCCCTTCGCTGCGATCGGCGGCAACAATCGAACGTCATTGCATTCGCGGGCGGTCAACTGCCACTCGCCGTTACCGAGATTGCGTCCGCGGGTAAGAAGCGCACCCGCAGGCAGGCCCGATATTCGGACACCGCGAAGCCTCGTGGCGTCGAAATTCGAAACATTCACGGCTATCAGATCCCGTGTATTGTCGATACCGCCGAGAGGAGCGATCTCAGGCAGTCTCGGTTCGAGATCGACGACCGCGCCGCTCGGACCGTGGACCTGCATATCGTGCCATTTCGTAACGTCGATCCCGAGTCGGCCATATATCTCGCCGTTGACATCCGTTGTCCGGGTGCGGATGAAATCGCGCAGGTTTCTGAGTTCGGTTATGAAAGCCGGCCGCTGAAGGTCGTTGTAGGTGGCATCGACCACAAGTACGTCATTATTGTCGGCCGTGGGCGCCGTTTCCTCCGGACCTTGGAGTTCCGATAAGGTGTCCGGAAAGGATTCTTCGGCAACAACGTCCACTGTATCCGCGTCGGCGGCAGCAGTATCGTCGAGCGCTGGAGTATCCGTGGGCGCGAGCATGCTTTCCGGACGCGGTACGGCCTCCTCGGGGAGCGCCGCCGGCGCACTCGCGGCGAATGACGGTTCCGACGTCTCGGGCGGTTCATGCGCCGCATTGGCGTTTTCTGGCACCGACTCCGCTATCGGTTCGGGCAAAGCCGGTTTCATGGCCGCCCGGACATCCACCACCAGATCGCCGCTCCAGGAGAGCCCCGCCGCCGTCATCGTGCCATTGGACGTGATCGCGGACGTATCCGCCGAGATGTCGGTGCCGTCGATTTCCAGTCCGGATAAAAACGGTCCTCTGTCATCTCCCGTCAACGCGCCGTAGCGCATGACGATTTCAAAGGGTATGCCGCTATCGATAAAGGGCACCAAAAGCGGCACTTTCCGCTCCGGCGCCACGGCCCAGTTGATGACCCGGTCGTATGCGGGCGAGCCGTCCGTGTAGATGGTGACCCGTGTCATTCCGGTGTCGATGCTGCCGGTCAGAAGTATCTGGAAGGCGTTGCCGGGATCGACATCCTGGGGCGGGTTTTCAACGTTAATGGCGGCGGACTGTGTCGGTGCGCCCGCGATGTCCATTTCAACATCGAGTTCGAAATCGGGCGTACCTTCCGGAATGATTATACTGAGATCGGCAAGTTCCGTCGCGGGCACCGTCCATGTGCCGTCGTCGTTGGTACCGGCACTCAGTAACGCGCCCGCCGGCAGTCCGGAAAACCGGACGGCGATACTTTCCAGGACCCCAGGATCATCAGTGCCGACCGATACGTCGAGGTCGATCACGACCATCGTCACCGGTTGCTCCTGTCCCGGTGCCATTTCAGATGCCGGTTGGTGCGCTGGAGCGGATATCGGTTCCGGCTCGGATACGGCCGGCGTTTCTTTCTCTTTCGTCACGGTTTTCTCGGCGGCGACGGATTCGTCCGTTTTCGTTTCAACCGTGCCCGGTTCTGATACCGGTTCGCCGTTCCCCGCTTGTTCTTCGTTGTCGGCTGCAACGATCTCGTATCCGGTCAGTTCGCTCCAGGGCGCATCCACGTCGTCACCGACAAAGACACCTTTCAGTATGACCGAGAACGGCAGATCGACGCCGCCCGGTACCAACGCGGCGATTCCGTACAGGTCTTCCGGCGCCAAATACCAGAACCCGTCATCCATCAGAACCCCGCCCGTCAACGTTACGTCTTTCGGAAGCCCGCGGATTTCAATGCGTTGCAGAGAACCCCCCTCCGACAGCACGACCTCTTCCGGCAGCATCAACTCGATGCGCTGCCCGCTGAACATGCCTCCGCCCAATCCCGGGGGCAGCCACGGTCTGCCGGTCGCCCTGGACGGCCGGGGCGGTCCGGCGATCTGCTGGAGCCAGACGGTCACGCCGGGGCCGGGCACCGGTTTATCTTTTTCCACCGCGTCGTTGTTTTCCGCCATTGAAATCCCTTGCTACAAACACGGTAGTCTTGGCAAATTCTCCCGCAATGAGTTGCGGGTTGCCAGTCAACTCGCGTAGTCTAACCGGGTCATGGCTGACGCGCGATAGCCGGTTTAGATCAAGCAGTTGTTTGTAAGACATATATCCTATCATGGCAGAATCTGCGCACATCCTCGTCGTTGAAGACGATGCTTTCGTCCAGAAGGCGCTGCGCCTCTATCTGGAAGGCGAAGGATACCGCATCTCGGCGTGTGACAACGGCGAGGACATGCATGCCATGATGGCAAAGGATCCAGCCGACCTCGCGATTATGGATCTGAAACTGCCGGACGACGATGGATTCGAACTGACCCGGCAACTGCGCGAGAAATACTCCGTCGGTATCATTATCCTGACCAGCAAGGACGACTCCGTGGATCGTGTCGTCGGCCTCGAAATCGGCGCCGACGATTACGTCACCAAACCCTGGGATGAACGCGAGTTGCTGGCGCGGATTCGGAGCGTCATGCGCCGCGTCGTCGACCGCCAGAACGCGCTTGCCCAAGGCACGGACGGCGATCAGCGGGTTGTCGCCTTCAACGGCTGGGTACTGAACCTGGACAGCCGTGAGCTCAAAAATCCGGACGGCGCGAAGGTTGAACTGACGTCGGGCGAATTCAGCCTTTTGAACGAGTTCATCGAGAAGGCCGGCCGGGTCCTATCCCGCGATCATCTGCTGAGTGCCATTTACAGCCGCGATTGGGAGCCGTTCGACCGTTCGATCGACGTACTGGTGACCCGGCTTCGCCGCAAGGTCGAGGCGGACTCGCGCCACCCCGAGATCATCAAGACCGTGCGCGGCACCGGTTACATGTTCGCCGCCGCCATCAAGAAGGCGGGATGACGCACCTGTTCCCTTTATACGATTAACCGCAGCGGTTAGAGTGCCCCCGTCCGGTTGAGAGGCAATTCGACATGAGTGAAGAAGAAGACCGTCATACGCTGAGCATCCAGCTCGCGAACCAGATCATCAACACGGCGAACAACCGTCTGCAGGAAGGCATGGACCCGGTCGACGTAGCCGCAGGGATGCGCCACGCTGCCGCCAATTTCACGGCCTTCGCGATCGCCAACTCGGAGGCACCGGACGAAGTCGATCCGCAGTATTTCGCGGAGGAGTTCCTGCAAATCTACAATTATTACCTGGAAAAGCACACGGCGCCGAAACAGGTGCAGACCGGGTTGGAAGCCTTGATCAAGCAGGTCCGGGACGAAAATTAAGGGCCAGCAGCGGGTCGGAATGGACGTGACCAACGGTTGCCGAAAAAATTTTGAAAATATAATGCCATTCCACGCGTTTCAGGCTTGATTTCCACCCGGTGAATGGCTACCAACGTCGCCGCCGCGTCCCCTTCGTCTAGCGGTCTAGGACGCCGCCCTTTCACGGCGGAAACACGGGTTCGAGTCCCGTAGGGGACGCCACTTTTCTCGGACAAAAAGCCCGCCTTTCGGCGGGCTTTTGTTCATGCAAGCGTTGCCATTATCTGTAGTGTCGGCTATCCGGCGTCCCGTAGGGCTTTCGGCAGTTCTTCCGCGAACGCGGCGAGGTCTTCTTCGGTGCCCGCCGATACCCGGATACAGCGGTCGAGCGGCGCAACGCCCGGCATGCGGACGAAAATACCCCGCTCCACCAGCAAGGCCAGTACGCGCCGTGCGAAATCCCCGTCCCTGCCGCAATCGATGGCCACGAAGTTTGTCTGCGACGGCAACACGCTCAATTCATTATCAGCCGCGATTTGGCCGATCCGCCTGCGCGCAGCTGCCACCTTATCCTGAACGTCCTTAAGGAATGCCTGGTCACGCAACGCGGCCAGTGCCCCGGCTTGGGCAAGCTTGTTAACGCCAAAATGGTTACGCACTTTATCGAAGGCCTTTATCAGTTCAGGCGATCCGATCGCATAGCCGATACGTGCCCCGGCCATGCCGTACGCTTTCGAGAACGTACGGAACCGGATCACGTTGGACACCGAAGTGTCGAACGCCGGCGCGACATCGGTTTCCGCGAATTCCAGGTACGCTTCGTCAAGGCAGAGAACGCTGTTTCCCGGTGTACGTTCGATCATACGCTGGATGACGCCAGCGTCATGCGCGGTACCCATCGGATTGTCCGGGTTAGCGATATAGACGAGCTTGGCATCGTATTCGCCGGCGGCCGCGAGCAACTCATCCGGGTCCTCGTGATCGTCCTTGTATGGCACCCTCTTCAGATCGCCGCCGAACCCCGCCACATGATAGTTGAATGTGGGATAAGCGCCCGCGGATGTGATCACCGCGTCGCCGCGTTCGACGAACAGACGAACGACCAGCCCCAGCAGACCATCGATCCCCTCGCCGATCACGATGTTCTCCGGCGCGATGCCATGATGCTTGGCAAGTGCCTGTTTCAGTTCGAAGTTCTCGGCATCGCAGTATTTCCACGCTTCCGCCGCCGCCGCGGACATGGCTTCCGCCGCACGGGGCGACGGTCCGAAGACGGACTCGTTGGCACCGATCCGCGCCTTGAAGGGCGCTTCCCGGTCCCGCTCGTGGGTTTCGGGGCCGACGAACGGCACGGACTCGGGTAAGGATTGTGCAAGCTCGGTGAACGGCAACGGCATATCGAATGCTTTATCCCTCGCCGGCATCATGTTCGGCGTGATAATCGACCAACCGCTGAACCTCGTTCCTGGCGCCGATGATCACCGGCACCCGTTGATGCAGGTCCTTCGGCGCGACATCCAGGATGCGTTGACGTCCGGTCGATGCCATCCCCCCAGCCTGTTCGATGATGAAGGACATGGGGTTGGCTTCATACAGCAACCGCAAACGCCCCCCCTTGTCGCGCACTTTCTCGTCGATCGGGTACATGAATATGCCGCCGCGTGTGATGATACGATGCACATCGGCGACCATTGCCGCGACCCAGCGCATGTTGAAATCCTTGCCACGGGGACCGGTCTTGCCTCCCAGGCATTCATCGATGTAGCGCTGCACCGGCGGTTCCCAATGGCGCTGGTTGGACGCGTTGATAGCGAATTCCTGCGTGTCCTCGGGGATCGTGATGTCGGGATGCGTCAGCACGAACTCGCCGATATCGGGGTTGAGCGTGAAGCCGTTCACGCCGTTACCCGTCGTCAGCACCATTATCGTCGCTGGTCCGAAAAGCACATAGCCCGCGCAAAGTTGACGACTGCCCTCCTGCAGGAAGTTTTCCGCCAGATCTCCGTTCGCGTCTTTCGGCATCTTGAGGATCGAGAAAATGGTGCCCATCGGGCCATTGACTTCGATATTCGACGACCCGTCGAGCGGGTCGAAGATCAACAGGTATTCGCCGCGCTGAAAGCCCTTCGGCACGGGATAGACATCAACCATTTCCTCAGATGCCATGGCGAACAATTGCCCGCCCTTTTCGCACCAGCTTAGCGCCAGTTCGTTGGCCATGACGTCGAGTTTCTTCTGATTCTCGTCCTGAACGTTGACACCGACGGCGGCACCCAACTCACCCGCGAGATTGCCCCGTCGTACCAGATTGGCGACGCCTTTGCAGGCCGATGATACGTCATCCAGCAGCAGGGTGAATTCCCCGGTGGCTCCGGTGATCTGCGTCTGTTGACGCATGATGAAATGCTTCAGTGTCTCGCGGTAGGACACGGTTTCCCCCGAATTCAGTTATATCCTGTTGGGTGCGTCCGGCAGGGGCCGCAACCATCAACCTGATTAGCACACGCCTCCGGTGAGGCCAATGTTCGAGGGATCAGATATCCAGCAAATCCACCTTGATTCCGGCTTCCTCGAACATCTGGGTGGATATCGCGAACTGCGTTTTCCAGGGCTCTTTCGATGTATCCGGCGTCGGCGAGACGACGCGGCGAATGCCGGCCTGGATAATGAGCACCGCGCAGCGCGCACACGGCGGCAGCGGCGTGACATAAAGCGTGCAGCCGTTGGCCTGGTTGCCGGCGAACATCAGCGCGTTGGTTTCGGCGTGCACGACCATCTCGTATTTGATGGAGCGGTCCCCAAGCCGGTCCGCGGTATCCTCGACACCGAACGGAAATCCGTTGAATCCGGTCGCGACGATACGCTTGTTGCGCGGGTCGACGATCACGGCGCCGACCTTCGTGGACGGATCCTTGGACCATTGCGAAATGAAGCCCGCCAGCTCCATGAACCGCTTGTCCCACTTCGCGTTTTCCGCCATCACGTCCCCCTCGTCAGCGGTCATGCGGCGCTGCCTTGTTCGAATGCATATGCCGCATCCTCAAGATGGAACTTAACACGGATTCGGCCTTGCCAGCTATCGGCTTTCAAACGCCCTGCCACATGCACCGGCCGGTCCGTCGAAGACAAAAGCAAATCTCCCAGCGGCGTCCCAACGGAACGGAAGCAAATCCCCTCCAGCGTGCCGCCGCCGGCACCCTGCTGCAGCGAAAACCGGACATGATCGCTGCCCACGATGTCGGCAAAGCTGACGCGCACGTTCCGGATCGCAAGCCGGGGTTCCGGATTGCCGGGGCCGAACGGCGCAAGTCCGGCGATTTCCTCCGCGAGGTCCAGCGTCGCGCCCCTGAGCGCCAACACCCCCTCAAGCCTGAGATCCGGTTTGATGGGGACTCCGCCGGTCTGCGCCATGATGCGCGTGTCCAGAAACGCCTGAAAATCCGCTAGCGCATCTCGGGCCACGGAAAAACCCGCCGCCATGGCGTGCCCGCCACCCTTGATCAGAATGCCCTTCTGCCGAGCGGCGATAATCGCCGCCCCCAGATCGACGCCGTTGACCGAACGGCCGGAGCCGGTGCCGGTCTCACCCTCCATGGCGATGACGCAGGCGGGCCGATGGTAGCGCTCCACGAGGCGGCTGGCGACGATGCCGACTACGCCTGGATGCCAGCCATCCCCAGCGGCGACCACCACGGCGCCAGGTGCCGGGCCGCTTTCCAGTCGTTGTATCGCATCCTCGAAGCAGGCGGTTTCGATCTCGCGGCGCTCGCCGTTGAGAATATCCAGCTTGGTCGCGATAGCGGCGGCCTCGCCCGTATCGTCGGTGCGCAGCAGCTTGGCCCCAAGTCCGGAATCGCCGATCCGCCCGCCGGCATTGATGCGCGGGCCGAGAACGAACCCGAGATGATAACTTTCCGGCATCGAATTGAGCCCGGCCACGTCGGCGAGCGCACGCAGGCCGGGATTGTCGCGTTTCGCCATGACCTTCAGGCCCTGGACGACGAAGGCACGGTTGATGCCTTCGAGCCGCACGACGTCGCAGACGGTGCCGAGGGCGACCAGATCAAGCCATCGGGTCAAAACAGGTTCCGACCGTCCGTTCGCCCAGTGACCGCGTGACCTTAGTTCCCGGTTGATGGCGACGGCGAACAGGAACGCAAGCCCGGCGGTACACAGATGACCGTAAGTCCGGTCCTCGTCCATGCGGTTGGGATTGATCAGCGCGTGGACCTTCGGCAGTTCGGGTTCCGCTTCGTGGTGATCGACGACGATGATCTCGAGACCGGCATCCGTTCCGGCCTTGAGGGCGTCGAACGCCGTGGTGCCGCAGTCGAGCGCGATCACCACCTGTGTCCCCTTCTCAGCCAATCCTTCAAGAGCGCCTGCGCTCGGGCCATAACCCTCGCTCAGACGGTCCGGGATATAAACGCCGGCCTCGATGCCGCAGGCGCGCAGGAAACGCGCCAGCACGGCCGACGACGTGGCCCCGTCCACGTCATAGTCGGCAAAGAGCGTAATATTCTCACTGTTGATGACCGCGTCGGCTATACGCACAGCCGCTTTGTCCATATCCCGGAAACGGCTTGGGTCGGGCAGCAGGTCCTTGAGCGTCGGCGTCAGGAAGCGATCCGCACCCTCGATCTCGATGCCGCGTGCCGTGAGCGCGCGTGCCGCGATATCCGATATGCCGAGCGCCTGCGACATGGCGAGCGCGGTGCGTTCGTCCACATCGCGCATGACCCATCGGCGGCCCGTGACGGACTGTTCGACGCCGATCGGGTCGTCGTCATTGCCCAGGGGATCGGGGGCCGCGTCAACCGACCGGAGGCCGGCGGGTAAAGTCATGATGTGCCTCGATAAAACGATAGGTGCCGGTCAGCGACCGGACCACCAGAGAATGGCTGATGGCGCCGCTTGGATCGCTGCGGATGCCGGCCAGGATGGCGCCGTAAGTAATGCCGGTTGCTGCGAACGTGATGTTACCGCCGGCCATTTCACGTTCGGTGTAGACCTTGTCGAAATCCTCGATCCCGACTTCTTTTGCAAGAACCCGGTCGTCGTCCTTGCGTGCGAACAGGCGGCCTTGCATTTGGCCGCCGAAACCTCGCAGCGCCGCCGCCGCCAAAACGCCCTGCGGCGCCGCGCCGACGCCCATGTAGATGTCGACGCCGCCGTCCTCCAGTGCCGTCGCGATTGCCGCCGACACGTCACCACCCAGGATCAGGCGGACACGTGCACCGGCGGCGCGAACTTTTTCAAGAAGCGGACTGTGCCGTGGTCGGTCGAGCATGCAGACGACGAGGTCGGACACCGGCACAGATTTCGCCGCCGCCAGCGCCTTCAGATTATCTTCCGGCTCGCGGTCGAGATCGATGACACCTTCCGGCAGGCCCGGGCCGACCGCGATCTTGCTCATGTAGATATCGGGAACCTTAAGAAAGCTGCCGCCCTCGGCCATGGCGACGGTTGAAATCGCGTTGGGACCGCCGCGCGCGACGATACTGGCGCCCTCCAGCGCAACCACGGCTACGTCGACTTCCGGTCCGCGAGCGGTGCCGATTTTTTCATCCAGATACAGTTTCTCGACCTCTCCCTCGCGGCCCTCGCCGACGCGGACCGTGCCGTCGATGGCGAGGCTGTTGAGCAACGACTGGGCGGCGGAAATGGCGGCCTGGTCGGCTTCCATATGATCGCCCGAGCCCATGTGACGATATGCCGCAAGGGCGGCAGCTTCGGTCACACGAACCAGTTCAAGGGACAGATTCCGATCTTTTGCTGCGGGTTCAGACATGAGCCTATTTTGTCCGTATCAACATGCGAACTAAAGGGAGAATACGTGATTGTTTGGAGAAATACGCGTTTTCGCCTGGTTTTAAGCGGAAACGGCGGATTTCAGGGGCTTTGCGGCGATCGAAGCCTTGTAGTGTACAAGCTAAAGCGATTCGATTCGGATCACCACCGGCGGCTCGACGACGGCACCGATGCTGTTGATTTGGTCGACGGCCCGGCGCATCGCCGCTTCCTCGGTCTCATGCAGTGTCATCACGACCGGGACGATCTGGCCTGGATCGCGGGACCGTTGCAGCACCGATTCCATGGAAACGTCGTTGTCGGTCAGCGCGGTTGCGATATCAGCGAAGACGCCCGATTTATCGACGACGTTGAAGCGCACGTAGTAGGCGCCCTGGTGACGTTCCATCGGCCGCGTCGCCATGTCATTGAGCGCACTTGCCGGCACGCCGAACAACGGCGCCCGATGACCGCGCGCGACATCGATGATGTCGGCGACGACCGCGGATGCGGTCGGCCCGCCGCCCGCGCCCCGGCCCTCGTGTATCACGGTATCGACGAAATCGCCGTCGGCGACGACCGCGTTAAAGGAACCCTCGACATGGTTGATCGGCGCATCGATCGGTACCATGCAGGGATGCACACGCTGCTCGATCACGTCGCCGTCGACCGATGCGATGCCCAGCAGCTTAATCCCGAAGCCGAGTTCCTCGGCGAACTGGATGTCGATCGGCGCGATGTCGCGGATGCCTTCGACGTGAATGCCGTCGAAATCGATCTTGGTGCCGAAAGACAGCGCCGACAGGATCGCCAGTTTATGCGCGGTGTCGATACCGTCGACGTCGAACGTCGGATCGGCCTCGGCGTAGCCCAGTTTCTGCGCTTCCTCGAGCACTTCGTCGAAGCCGCGGCCGGTATCGCGCATTTCGGTCAGGATGTAATTGCAGGTGCCGTTGAGAATCCCGTAGACGCGCTTGATACCGTTGGCGGCAAGGCCTTCGCGAAGGCTCTTCAGGATCGGGATCCCCCCGGCCACGGCGGCTTCGCAATAAAGCGCGGCCCCGGATTTTTCCGAGATCGTGGCCAGATCCGTGCCGTGATGGGCGATCAATGCCTTATTCGCTGTTACGACATGCTTACCGGCACCGAGCGCTTTTTCCGTCAATGCCTTGGCAACACCGTCTGAACCGCCAATCAGTTCGACGATCAGATCGATGTCGTCGGCATCCGCCATTTCCGTCGGATCGTCGTACCAGCGGTAAGGTTCGATATCGATGCCGCGATCAAGCGATCGGGAACGCGCCGAGACGGCGACGATATCGATCTTGTGGCCGGCGCGTGCGGCCAGCAGGTCCTTGTGGGTTTCGATGACCTTGACGGTCCCTGCTCCGACGGTGCCAAGGCCGGCGATACCGATCTTCAGCGTGCTCATGATGCCTCCCGAGCCCGACCTGATTCCGGGACCGCGTTGACCCCATGGCTTTTCAGGAAGTTCTTGATGTTGCGCACCGCCTGGCGGGTGCGTTGATCGTTCTCGACCAGGCCGATGCGAACGTGGTCGTCGCCGTGCTCGCCGAAACCCAGACCCGGCGCCACTGCGACTTCGGCCTCGCGCAGCAAAAGCTTCGAGAATTCTATGGAACCCATGTCCCTGAAAGCCGGCGGCAGCGGTGCCCAGGCGAACATGGTCGCCGGCGGTGACGGGACGTCCCAGCCGGCGGCGCTCAGGCCTTCGATCAGAATATCGCGGCGCTCCTTGTAGGTCGCGCGGAACGTGTCGACGCAGTCCTGTGGACCGTTCAGCGCAGCGGCCGCGGCCACCTGGATCGGCGTGAAGGCACCGTAATCCAGATAGGACTTCACCCGCGCCAGCGCCGCGATCAGGCGCTCGTTGCCGACCGCAAACCCAATGCGCCAACCGGGCATGGAATAGGTCTTGCTCATTGACGTGAACTCGACGGCAACCTCCCAGGCCTTGGGTAATTGCAGGATCGAAGGCGGTGGATTGTCGTCGAAATAGATCTCGGCATAAGCCAGGTCGGACAGGATCCAGATGCCGTGGTAACGGCAGAAGTCGACGATCTCTTGATAAAAATCGAGGGTAGCGAGTTCCGCCGTTGGATTGTTCGGGTAATTGAGCACGACAGCGGTCGGCTTCGGCACGCTATGCTGTACGGCGCGGTCGAGCGCCGCCATGAATTCGGGGCCGGGTTCAACCGGAATGGAGCGCGCCGCCGCGCCGGCGATAATGAAGCCGAACTGATGGATCGGATAGCTTGGGTTCGGCACCAGAATCACGTCGCCAGGACTGGTGATCGCCTGCGAAAGGTTGGCGAGCCCTTCCTTGGAGCCGAGAGTCACGATGGCCTGCGTTTCCGGATTCACATCGACCCCGAAACGGCGGCCGTAATAGCCCGAAACCGCCTTGCGGAGTCCCGGAATCCCACGCGAATTGGAGTACCGGTGCGTTTTAGGATTGTCGACCGTCTCTTTGAGCTTTTCGACGATATGCGCCGGCGTCGGCAGATCCGGATTACCCATCCCGAAATCGATGATATCCGCCCCTTCGGCGCGTGCGCGTGCCTTCATTTCATTCACTTCCGCGAAGACATAGGGGGGCAAACGCCGGATTTTATAAAAATCTCGCTCCATGGCGCCCTTTCTTCCCAGAAAGACCCGCGCGGTACAAGACTGAAATCGTGTGAGGCCCGTTAAGGCTCGGACTTAATTAGAGAGATAAATCTCGGTTCTGCGGTTCCCCGCCTCGCCGGACGGCATGACCTCAAGGAAAATCGGATGATTGTCGCCGACGGCGGCCGTCAGAATCCGATCAGAGGCGATCCCGAGACGTTGCAATTCGCTCGCGACCTGATTGGCTCGTTTCACGGAAACCTCATAGTTGGCCTGTTTGTGACGGTTCGGGGCCATATTACGGGTTCGCTGGCTGGCGTGGCCGATGACGCGTACCGTGGCGTTGTTCTGGCGCTGCAAACGCGCGACGTCCGCCAGAATCTTGCGGTCATTTGCATCAAGTCCGGACGAGCCGTTCTTGAAAAGGATCGTCGCAACCTTGGTGGAGGATGACGGCAGCGGCAGAGCACCGTTATTGGCAACCGGACCGGATTGCAAACGGCCCGTATTCTGGAACTGCATGGAGCCCGGCGCCATCGCGGTTTCAACACCGCCTGATGAGATAATCACGGTTCCCTCATCCCCGGTGTTACCCGTGTCGGACGGCAGCAAGGACCCCTGATCCGCAGCACGGGCCTGGATTTCAGCCAAGGAACGCTGCAACCGTTCCTTCATCCCGGGATCGACGCCGACAGCGGAATCAGCACCGTTCGAAACGGACGTCACAGGTTCCTGCGTTGTCTGCTTCGCGCTTTGCGTCACGGTTTGTTCCTGCGATGCTTCCGGCTTGGGGGTTGCTGGAGCCGATGCTTCAGCAGTTGTCACCGGTTTGGTCGGCTGCGGGTCGGGCGCGGCCTTTTGTGCTTCGACCTGCGGTGCCGGTGGGGGTGTCTTGTCCTCAGCGTAGAGGGAATCCTTGGCGGCTTCGTCCTGACGCTGCACGCTGTCGGCGTACTTGCGGCCCTGGGTGTCCGCCGCAAGACCGCTCTGCATGTTCTCGCGTTGTTGCATCTGCTGATCGACGCGTGCCAGATTCGGGGTCGAGCCGTCGGCGCCCGGCGGCGGTGTATCGCGATCCGCTTGAAGCTGATTTCCGGCATTGTCGGACGACTGTTGTTCATCGCCGGAAGAAGAACCGGTGTCGGACTCGTACCACGTGGCGGGATTGATGGCGTCCGGGACCGTGGAACAGGCGCTCAGCACAAGCGAGCTGCCAATGACAATTGCCATGCTTCTGAGCAGCGCCCGGTATCCCGAGTTCCGCGCCGCGTTCTCAAGCGTCGATTTCATTGCGCCCCTAGCTCCCTCGTCTTGCCCTGTACGGATTCCGATTTCGAGCGATCCGGTTTCCGGTTGATGCGGATTCCTCCACATAAATTCCATTATTGTCGTTCCCTGCGCCATTGAAAGCATAACATACAATTTGCGCAAGATTTTACATGGCTCACAAAGGGTTAAATCTTTACAAACGGCAAAAAATGTTGCATTGCACAATAACACCGGCCATATACGGCCCAGACGCAGCCGCTCGGCGCGAGCGCGCGTCCTAAACCAGCCGAACCTTGCTTCGCTCGTTACCATAATTTGCTGGTTTTACAAAGACTTCTGAGAGGTGATCTAAATATGACGAACCAGTCCAAGCAGAACATCGAGATCGATGAATCGCAAATCTCAGAAACCATGGCCGACATCGCCGAACGTTCGCAGCGCCTTGTGCAGGAATTCCTGACGAAACAGTCATCGTCGGGCGGCGGTTCGGTCGGCATCGACGATCCGCTGAATATCGGCAGCGCGTTCATGGAAATGACGACCAAGATGATGACCCAGCCGCACAAGATGGTCGAAGCCAACATGAACCTTTGGCAGGACTACATGAAACTGTGGCAGAACACGGCCAGCCGCATGATGGGCCAGGAAACCACCCCGATCGTCGAGCCCGAGCGTGATGACCGCCGTTTCAAGGGCGAGGCCTGGGAAAACGACGTCTTCGACTTCATCAAGCAGTCCTACCTGCTGACGTCGAATTGGATGGAGGACACCGTCAGCGACATTGAGGGGCTCGACAAAAAGACAAAGCAGAAGGTCGAGTTCTTCACCAAGCAGTACGCCGATGCCCTGTCGCCGACCAACTTCGTCATGACCAATCCGGAAGTCTTGCAGACGACCATCGACACCCGCGGTGAGAACCTGATCAACGGGCTTCGCAACCTCCTCGAGGATCTGGAGCGCGGCGACGGCAAGCTCAACATCAAGATGACCGACGCCGACGCGTTCGAGGTCGGCAAGAACGTTGCCACGAGCCCCGGCAAGGTGGTCTTCCGCAACGACCTGATGGAACTGATCCAGTACACGCCGACCACCGAAAAGGTCGCCAAGACGCCGCTGCTGATCTGCCCGCCGTGGATCAACAAGTTCTATATCCTCGATCTCCGGGAAAAGAACTCGTTCATCAAATGGGCGGTGGAACAAGGCAACACGGTGTTCGTGATCTCGTGGGTCAACCCGGACCGCGAACT
The DNA here is from genome assembly GCA_965229805.1 of Rhodospirillales bacterium. Classification (GTDB taxonomy): domain Bacteria; phylum Pseudomonadota; class Alphaproteobacteria; order Rhodospirillales; family Casp-alpha2; genus UBA4479. The sequence goes on from CBDDJO010000001.1 coordinate 2,134,615, forward strand.
GGCCATGAAGACGTTCACCGATTACATGCTGGAAGGTCCCCTCGCCGCGATCGAGGCGATCAAGGACGCGACCGGCGAGGACGAGGTGAACGCCGTCGGTTACTGCATCGGCGGCACGCTGCTGGCGACGACGCTCGCCTATATGGCGGCCAAGAAGATGAAGGGCGTCAAATCGGCGACGTACTTCACGACCATGGTCGATTTCGAGGAAGCGGGCGACCTTGGCGTCTTCATCGACGACACCTCCCTCAAGAACCTTGAAGACAAGATGAACGAGCGCGGCTACCTCGAGGGCAGCGAGATGGCGTCGACCTTCAACATGATGAAGGCCAACGACCTCGTGTGGTCGTTCGTGGTGAACAACTACCTGCTCGGCAAGGATCCGTTCCCGTTCGATCTGCTGTTCTGGAATTCGGATTCGACGCGGATGCCGGCAGCCATGCACAGCTTCTACCTGCGTAACATGTACCTCGACAACAAGCTGGTTGAGCCGGGCGGCATCGAGATCGAAGGGGTCAAGCTCGACCTTCGCAAGATCAAGGTGCCGACTTACATCATCTCGACCCGCGAGGATCATATCGCCCCGTGGAAGCCGACGTATGAGGCGACGCAGCTCTATGCGGGCCCGATCCGTTTCATCCTGTCGGCGTCTGGGCATATCGCCGGCGTCGTCAACCCGCCGGCCGCCGGCAAGTATTGCTATTGGATCAACGACGAGACCCCTGCCGATCCGGATGAATGGCTGGCCGGTGCCGAGCAGCACGAAGGCTCGTGGTGGCCGGATTGGGACAAGTGGCTCGGGAAGCAGAACGGTAAGGAACTGGTCGATGCACGCCAGCCGGGCGACGGCAAGCTCAAGCCGATCTGCGACGCGCCGGGTAAATACGTCACCATGAAGGCAGCCGGCTAAGCCGTTAGGTCCATCTTGCGAATCACGCTCGCCAGTTTCCGGACACCGCGTTCGATCTCGCGCGTCTCGAGCCCAGCGTAACCGAGCACCAGGCCGTTGCGGTCCGGCGGTCCCAGATAGAACTCGGTCAGGGCATAAAGGCTGATGCCCGCCTTCCCGGCGGCGTCGGCCACATCCGTGTCAACAAGGCCGCATTCGGGCCGGAACATCGCGACCACATGCATCCCCGCCTCGTCCGGTTCGATCTCCAGAATATCGCCCAGATGGGTTCGCACTGATTCGATGAGAACGCGCTGGCGTTCGGCGTAGAGAATACGCATGCGCCGGATGTGGGCGGCGAAATGACCGCTTTCGATGAAATCCGTCAGCACGGGCTGCATCACGATCGCCGTCTGGTCGTCGAGTGAGCGGCGAATGCGAATGATCGGCTCGGCGAGTGCCGGCGGCACCACCAGGTACCCCAGCCGGATCGCTGGGAACATCACCTTGGAAAACGTGCCCGCGTAGATTACCTGGCCGGTACTGTCGAGCCCCTGCAGTGCCGACAACGGGCGTCCGGCATATCTGTATTCGCTGTCGTAATCGTCCTCAAGGATCCAGGCACCGCTCTCCCGCGCCCAGTCGAGCAGTTCCAGCCGTCGCTTCAGACTCATCACCGGGCCGAGCGGATACTGGTGCGACGGGGTCACCACGGCCATGCGCGCATCGGGCGCGCGTTTGATCCCCGCCGATACGATCAGACCTTCGCCGTCGACCGGCAGCGGGATCAGTTCCGTCTCGGTCGCGGTCAGCACGCCGCGAATCCCCGCATACCCGGGATCCTCGATCCAGGCCTTGTCACCCGGGTCCAGGAGCGCGCGCGCCGCGAGGTCGATCGCCTGCTGGGCGCCGGCGGTCACGATTACCTGCGCCGCGTCGCAGTGCAGTCCACGCACGGCGCGCAGGTAATCGGCGATGGCGATCCTGAGCGGCATATACCCGCCGGGATTGCCATAGGACACCAACTGGCGCGGCGGATTACGCCAAAACTTGGCCACCATGCGGCTCCACTGCGTCCAGGGAAAACGGTCTATTTCCGGGAGCCCGGGACGGAACTCCCCACTCGTCGCTGATCGGTGCACGCGCGGCTTGGCCTTCAGCAGCGCGCGCCCCTTCTCTGACAGTGCCTGCTCCGGATCGCCGAGATCACCGGCCCTTTTTTCCGCTTCCGTCCGGGCCGCCAGAACGTCTTCGGGCAGCACACGGGAAACGCGGGTGCCGGAACCGACCTGGCCTTCGGTGTAACCCTCCGCGAACAACTGGTCATAGGCGGCAAGGACTGTGTTCCGCGATACGCCGAGTTCATCGGCGAGCGCGCGTGTCGACGGCAGCCGGCGTCCCGGCGCCAGTCGCCCGCCCAGGATCGCGTCGCGGACCTGATCGTAGACCTGGCGATGCATGGGCGCGTCGCTCGACCGGTCGACGGCGAGCATCAATAACGGCGCGTGGTCTGATACCTGTGGCATGCCCTCTCCGATTGGTACCTTTATTTTGCGTATTAAGGTACTTTTGAAAAGACCATTATGTGGTATCGATCCGGGTACCAATTGACACAGGAGTTACCCATGCCGATCACCGTTCGCCCCCTGGCCCCTGCCGACAAGGATCGGTGGAAGATACTCTGGGAGGGGTATCTGACATTCTATGAAGCGCCGATCGATAACGCCAATACGGCGGCGCTTTGGGATCGGTTGATGGCGGATGACGACCCGCATTGTCTCGTCGCCTGCGACGACGCCGGCAAGGTCATCGGGATCGTGCAGTACCTCTATCATGGGACGACATGGTCGGTGCGGGACAAGTGCTATCTCCAGGATTTATTCGTCGATCCTGCGGTGCGGGTCGGCGGCGCCGGGCGCGCCCTGATCGAGGAGGTCTATGAAAAGGCCGCCGAGGCCGATGCCTCAGAGGTTTACTGGATGACGCAGCAGTTCAACAGCGTCGCCCGCGTACTCTACGACCGGGTCGGCGAACTGACGCCGTTCATCAAGTACCGGAAGTTGCTATAACCTGAAATCAAGAACCGTCGCCCTGAACTTGATTCAGGGCCCATAAATCGCCGCGATCCGACGACTGGATATCATGGATCCCAAATCAAGTTTGGGATGACGGGACGATGAAAGTGCAGCTGAGCTATGCCTAAATAGTTTTCAGCAATTCTTCCGCCGCCTGGCGCGGCGAAAGCTCTCCGCCGAGCGTGCTTTCGACGACGCCGTTCAGCGTGTCGCCCTCGCCGATGCGTTGACGCAACAGGTCTTCGGCGGTTTTCAGGATTCGCTTTTCAAGGATGCGGCGTTTACGGATTTCCCCCTCGCCGCTCTCGGACAGGTGCGTACGGTGTGCGTCCAGTCTTTCGATCATTTCCTCGATGCCAAGACCGGTCTCTGCACTGGTGCGCAGGACCGGCACTTCCCAGCCATAGCGGTTCCTGGCCGTCGAGCCCAGTTGCAGCATCGCCTTGAGATCGGCCACGGTACGGCTGGATTCCTCCTTATCGCATTTGGAGACGACGTGGATGTCGGCGATCTCCAATACGCCCGCCTTGATCGCCTGAATGCCGTCGCCCAGTCCCGGCGCAGATACGACCAGCACCGTCTGCGCCGCTTCGGCGATATCGACCTCGTCCTGGCCGACACCGACGGTTTCGATCAGCACCACGTCGAAGCCCGCCGCGTCGAGAACGTCGACGGTGTCGAGCGCCGCCCGCGCCAAACCACCCAGCGCCCCCCGCGTCGCCAGCGACCGGATGAAAACACCGTCGTCGGTCGCCAGATCACCCATTCGAATTCGGTCGCCGAGAATGGCGCCGCCGGAATACGGGCTCGACGGGTCGACCGCGACGATGCCGACGGTTCTGCCGACGGCCCGAAGAGCTTTCGCCATGGCGTGCACGAGCGTCGATTTGCCCGATCCCGGCACACCGGTCAGGCCGATCACGTGCGCCTTGCCGGCGTGCTTGTGGATTTCCGCCATGATCGCGGCAACGTCGGCGGGACGGCCCTCGACCTTGGACATCAACCGGGCGATGGCTCGGGTTTCGCCGGCAAGCACCCGGCTCAGGATGTCGTCGTTACCGTCCATCTCAGGCAAGTTCCAGCCAGTCCCGCATGGCCCGGATCACCTCGTCCGGCTTTTCCATTGTCGGCAGATGGCCGCTACCCGGCACCTTTACCAGCGTAGCGCCGGGGATCATTCCGGCCATCTCGTCATGGATGGAGGGCGGCGTCATGACGTCCTCGGCACCGCATAGCACCAGTGTCGGACAGGTAACCTTGGACAGGGCGTCGGTACTGTCCGGCCGCCCCATGATCGCGGTCTGCTGGCGGATATAGGCGTCAGGCCCGACGTTGTCGGCGGATGCCCGAATCCTGCCGATCAGTGCATCGTCCGTATGCCGCGAGGGATGCACGAAGGTCTTGAAATGCTCTCCGGTCACCCCTTCGAAGTCGCCATCCCGAACCCGTTCGATCAGGGCCTTGCGGATATCGATGCGCTCCGGCGGATCGGCGTAGGGCGAGGTGTCGAACAGGGCAAGGCGCGTCACCCGCTCCGGCACCTGGCGCATAATCTCCATCGCCGTGTAGCCGCCCATGGAAAGCCCGCAGACGGCAAAACTCTCCGGCATCCGGGCGACGGCCCGCGACGCCATGCCGGAAATGGTGTCGTCCCGGGTCATGTCGGCGATGACGATGTCGCAGTCGCCGGCGAGCGCGGCGGCCTCGGCCGACCATAAATCGTCGTCGCACAGCAGACCCGGCAATAGAAGGAGGGGTGTGTTCATGAAGTGACGTTAGAACAAGGGAAACGATTGGAAAAGCCCGGAAGTTATTGACTTAAAGCGCTGAAACCATACACTCCGGCTCAACGAACAACGCTGATGCGAGATGCTTTAACAGATTACGCGTGCTTTAGAGAGCAACGGCATCTCAGGAAAATCGCTCCCATATGAAATTTACCGATCTCGGTCTTAGCGACGAACTCCTCCGCGCCGTTCACGAAGCGGGGTACGAGGAGCCGACACCAATCCAGGAAAAAGCCATTCCCATCGTGCTGATGGGCCGTGACGTGCTGGGCTGCGCACAGACCGGCACCGGCAAGACGGCGTCGTTCACGCTGCCGATGATCGACATCCTGGCGGCGGGCCGTGCCAAGGCGCGCATGCCGCGCTCGCTGATCCTGGAACCGACCCGCGAACTGGCCGCCCAGGTCGCCGACAATTTCGAGACCTACGGCAAGTATCACAAGCTTTCCAAGGCGCTGCTGATCGGCGGTTCGTCGATGGAGGAACAGCTCAAGGTGCTGAACCGCGGCGTCGACGTGCTGATCGCGACGCCGGGTCGTCTGCTCGACGTGTTCGACCGCGGGCATCTCCTGATGAACGACGTCAAGGTGCTGGTGATCGACGAAGCTGATCGCATGCTCGACATGGGGTTCATACCCGACGTCGAGAAGATCGTCAGCCTGCTGTCGCCGATGCGCACCACGCTGCTGTTCTCTGCGACCATGCCGAAGGAAATCCGCCGCCTCGCCGACAAGTTCCTGTCGAACCCGAAGGAAATTTCCGTGGCGCCGCCGGCGTCCACCGCGGACACCATCGCGCAGGGACTGGTGAAGCTGAAATCCGCCGGGCGCGCACCCGGCGCCGCGCAGAAAGTCAAACGCGAAGCACTCCGGAAACTGATCCGGGATCAGGACGCCCTTACCAACGCGCTCGTGTTCTGCAACCGCAAGCGCGACGTCGACGTGGTCTACCGCTCGCTCGACAAGCACGGCTTTTCCGCCGCCCGTCTGCACGGCGATATGGTGCAGTCGGTGCGCATGGACACCCTCGACAAGTTCAAGAAGAACGAGGTCAAGATCCTCGTCTGTTCCGACGTCGCAGCGCGCGGCCTCGATATCTCGACCGTCAGCCATGTCTTCAACTTCGACGTGCCGACGCATGCCGAGGATTATGTGCACCGGATCGGCCGCACGGGCCGCGCGGGCCGCAAGGGTAGCGCTTTCACATTGATGATGCCTGACGAGAAAAAGTACCTCGACTCCATCGAAAGACTGATCGGAAAGCCGATCCCGGTCCTGGAAGACGGCGGCGGCACGCCGGACGAACCGGAGCAGGAAGAACAGGCGGAGGAAAAACCGAAGCGTGGCCGCAGCCGCGGCGGCAAACCCAAATCCGACGCCAAGCCGAAGCCCGAAAAGGCACCGGCCAAGAATACCAGGAAGGACGGCGCCGGGGACTCCTCCAAGCAAAAGCCGAAGCCGAAGAAGGCTACCGGCTCGGACCGCAAACCGGCGAAAAAAGATAATCGGAAAAACAAGGACGAGGATGGCGCCTTCGGCGAGCATACCCCCGCGTTTCTCAAGAAAGAGGTTCCGCTGGGCAAGCGCTGACCGGGACCGCTACGGGAGCAGAATATGAAGGTCGACCTCCTCGGCAACGCCCGCAAGGCCGCAGACATCGCCGGCAAACTCCGCGTCGATCTATACTCCGACACCAATTCCAAACCGACCGCCGGCATGCGCAAGGCGATGGCCGAGGCCGAGTGCGGCAACGAACAGGCGCTCGAAGACCCGACCACCAACCTGCTGCAGGAACGGGTCGCCGAACTTCTCGGCAAGGAAGCCGCTGTATTCCTGCCTTCCGGTACCATGTGCAACGAGATCGCGTATCGTGTCTGGGCGCGCCAGGGCGACGCCATCGTCATGGACAAGACGGGGCACGCGCTTTTGTACGAAACCGGCGGCCCCGCCGCCCTCTCCGGCCTGATGATCACGACCATCGACAGCCCGTACGGTATCTTCCGCGGTGATGACGTCCGCGGCGCCGTCTCCAACCCGGGCCGCCATTCGCCGAGGCCCAGGATCGTCAATATCGAGAACACATCCAACCTCGGCGGCGGCCGCATCTGGCCGATCGAGACCATCCGCGAAGTCGCCGATACCGCGCATGAACTTGACATGGTCGCGCACATGGACGGCGCCCGGCTGTTGAACGCGGTTGTCGAAAGCAATGCCGAGGCGAGCGATTTCACCCAGCCCGTCGACAGCGTCTGGATCGATTTCTCGAAGGGGCTCGGCTGCCCTATCGGCGGCGTTCTCGCCGGCCCCGTCGACTTCATCAACGAAGCGTTCCGTATCAAGCACCAGTTCGGCGGCGCGCTGCGGCAGTCGGGCATGGTGACGGCGGCCTGCAACTACGCCCTCGACCATCACGTCGCGCGCCTCAAGGAAGATCACGACAATGCCCGCAAGCTCCACGCGGCCCTCCGGGAGATCAAGGGCATCGAAGTACAGAACGAAACCTGCGAGACCAATCTGGTGTTCTTCGACGTCGGCGGTACCGGCGTCGATGCCCGCGATATCGCGGCAAAATTGCTGGAACAGGGCATTCGTATCGGCGCGCAGACCGAAACCCGCATGCGCGCAGTGACGCACATCGGCGTCAGCACGGACGATATCGACCTGACGCTGGCGGCATTGCGGGAGATTCTGGCTTAAACTTCTATTCGTCGTCCTGAACTTGATTCAGGACCCATGCCTAGCTTCAACCGGTGCTGCAGAGAATATGGATCCCAAATCAAGTTTGGGATGACGATATTATTTGAGTATCTCTACCAGATCTCCGGCTTCTTGCCCTCCTCCTCGAGGCGCTTGAACTTGTCCTGCAGGAAGCGCTGGAACACCTGGTCGGTGTAGGCTTTTTGTTTCACGTACTCGAACATCGAGGCGAAGTGGAACGGTTTGAAGTAGCCGGGCATGCGCGCAACCTCGGTCTCGCCCGCAGCCATTTCGTCCGGCGTTGGCAGGAACACGACGGTGGGCGTGAAGTTGACGCGCCAGCGCCGCACAAGTTCCCGCTCCTCCATCGATGTGCCGTCGAGGTCGGTCACTTCGCGCGCACCCCACATGTTCAACTGCACGACGCTGAAGTTCTCCCGGACATACTCGTTGATTTCCGGCTTGGCGAGATTGACCTCGTGCATCTCCTTGCAGTACGGGCAGCCGCGCTGCTCGATGAAGACCGCGACGCGTTTGCCGTCGGCAGCGGCGTCTTCTATATCCTCGGCGAGAATCAGGAAGCTGTCCATAAACCACGGCTGCACGTGCAGGCCACTTTCATTGAGAGTCGCCGCGCCAGCTTGAGGTATCAGCGCCATGATCAGAACGAACGCCGCGATCACGCGGTGGGTTTTGAGTATCATTGTTTCCTCCGGGCCGTTGTCTTACGCAAGCACGTCGATCGTTATGTCGACGACATCGTTGAGCTTTTCCGTGTCGGCGTGCGCTTTGCCCATCACAAGGATACCATTAAGGCTCGAAACAAGGAACCGCGCCATCGAACGCGGATCGTGACGCGCGGCGATGTCCCCTTCCCGCTGGCCGCGTTCGACCAGCGAATAAAAGGCTTCCTCCATCAGATCGAGTCCTTTTTCGACCCGTCCGCCCGCTTCGGCATCCCGGACCGAAACCTCGACGGCGCAGTTGTTCAGGTAACAGCCGCGCCGGCTGTTGGGCTCGGCCATGCGCTGCACGGCGCGGTGAAACAGCGCGCGGATAACCTTGACGGCGGGGGCATCGATATGCGCGGCGCCGGAAATCTGCGTCGTCACGGTGCGGGTGTAGTGCTCGATGGTGGCAAGGAACAGGTCGTGCTTGGAGCCGAACGTCTCGTACATGCTGGACTTGGAAATCCCCATGGCGCCGGTCAGGTCGCCGAGAGACGTCGCCTTGTAACCGTTCGACCAGAACACGTTCATGGCGCTGCCGAGCGCGTCTTCGACGTCGAATTCCTTGGGCCGTGCCATCGATTTCTCCTCATCCCCGCGTATTCCGAACCATAAGGTCCAGAATATAACACGCGAATCATAACAATGCGTTAGCGACCGTTCGGGAGATCAGATCAGACCGGAAAGCGGCGACGACGGATCGGCGTACATTTTCTTCGGCATACGGCCGGCCAGATAGGCCTGACGTCCGGCGATCACCGCGTGCTTCATCGCCTTGGCCATTAGAACCGGGTCCTTCGCCTCGGCGATGGCGGTGTTCATCAACACGCCGTCGCAGCCGAGTTCCATAGCAATCGCCGCATCCGAGGCAATACCGACCCCGGCGTCGACGATCACCGGTACTTCCGTCTGTTCGACGATCAGGCGAATATTGACCGGATTCTGGATTCCGAGGCCGGAGCCGATCGGCGCTCCCAACGGCATGATCGCGACGGCTCCCGCTTCCTCGACCCGCTTGCAGAGGATCGGATCGTCGGAGCAATACGCCATCACCTTGAAGCCCTCTTCCGTCAGCTTGGCGGTGGCCTCGATGGTTTCCGGCATCATCGGATAGAGGGTTCGCGTCTCGCCGAGGATTTCCAGCTTCACCAGGTCCCAGCCACCGGCTTCGCGGGCGAGACGCAGGGTGCGTACGGCATCTTCCGTGGTGAAACAGCCGGCCGTATTCGGCAGATAGGTGTATTTCTTGGGGTCGATGTAGTCGATCAGCATCGGCTGATCCGGATCGGTCAGGTTCACGCGTCTGACGGCGACCGTGATCATGTCGATATCGGCAGCGACGCAGGCCTGGTGGTTCAACTCATAAGTGGCGTACTTGCCGGTGCCGATGATCAGGCGCGACCGGAACGTCCGTCCGTCGATGATCAGAGGATCGTCCTCCTCGACGGCCAGGCCTTCAGGCGCACCGCCGCCGATGAAATGCACGATTTCCAATTTGTCGCCGTCGCTTACCATCGTCTCGACATAAGTCGACTTCGGGACGATCTCCAGGTTGCGCTCGACCGCGACTTTCGCCGGATCGAGACCGATTTCGCGTAACAAGCCGTCGACGCTCGTGCTTGCGCCGATCTCCCGGGGTTCGCCGTTTATGATGATGTTCATATGTCTTTCCTATCGCGTCCCATACGCCCTATGAGTATGGGATCACGCCGGGGCTTTTTCAACGTGAGGGCTGTCGGGAATTCGCCCTGTTTCCCCGGCCGCTGGGCGTGATATAAAAATACCGAATCTCCTTGCCTTTCAAGGCTTGTAAGGACACGAAATAGCCGATGCCGAGCACTGTCATGATTCTGAACGGGCCCAACCTGAATATGTTGGGGACCCGCGAGCCGGAGGTTTACGGCTCGGAGACCCTGACCGATATCGAGGCCGGGTGCCGTGCGCGTGCCGAAGCGCTTGGTCTGGAAATAGATTTCCGCCAGTCGAACATCGAAGGCGAACTGGTCGGCTGGGTCCAGGAAGCACGGACAAGTGCGGCGGCCATCATCATCAACGCGGCGGCGTACACGCACACCTCTGTCGCGTTGCTGGATGCGTTGAATACCTGCGACATGCCCATTGTCGAGGTTCATCTGTCGAATATTCACCAGCGGGAATCTTTCCGCCACAAATCCTTTATTGCCCGCGCCGCGGACGGCATGATCTGCGGTCTCGGCTCGCTAGGGTACGAATTGGCACTGGAAGCCGTTGCGAAACGGCTGGACGGGGGAAATTGAAGTATGGCTAAGGAACCGAAATCCGGCTTGAAGGTCGACGAAGACCTAATCAGGAAGCTCGCCGGATTGCTGGATGAAACCGGTCTCGGCGAGATCGAGATCGAGGAAGGCGACAGCAAGATCCGTGTCGCACGCGGCGGTAGCAGCGTGGTGGCTTCCGCGCCGCCCCCCGTGGCTGCGGCACCTGCCGCGCCCGCGGCTGCTGCCGGTCCCGCAGTCGACGACTTCTCGACCCATCCGGGCGCCGTCACCTCGCCGATGGTCGGGGTCTGTTACCTATCGCCCGATCCCAAGAGCGAACCGTTCTGCTCAGAGGGCGATACGGTCAAGGAAGGCGATACCTTGCTGCTGATCGAGGCGATGAAAGTCTTCAACCCGATCGCCGCGACGAAATCGGGCACCGTCAAGCGTATCCTGGTCAGCGACGGCACGCCGGTCGAATTCGGCGAACCGCTGGTCGTTATCGAGTAAACGGGACCAACTGAATGATCGAAAAGGTCCTCATCGCCAACCGTGGCGAAATCGCGCTTCGCATCATGCGGGCGTGCCGCGAAATGGGGATTCAATCCGTCGCCGTGCATTCCACCGCCGACGCCAACGCGATGCACGTGCGCCTTGCCGACGAAAGCGTCTGCATCGGCCCGCCGGCGGCCAAGGATAGCTATCTCTCGACCGCCGCGATCCTGTCCGCGGCCTCGATCACCGGCGCCGACGCCATTCACCCCGGATACGGCTTCCTGTCGGAAAACGCGGACTTCGCGGAAATGGTGGCCGAGCACGGGATTACCTTCATTGGTCCGACGGCGGACCATATCCGGCTGATGGGGGACAAGATTACCGCCAAGCAGGCCGCGCGGGATTCCGGCATCCCCTGCGTGCCCGGCTCGGACGGCGAAGTGGTCGACTTCGAGGACGCCAAAAGATGGGCCAAGGAAATCGGCTATCCGATTCTGATCAAGGCGGCCGCCGGTGGCGGCGGGCGCGGCATGAAGGTCGCGCGCTCCGAGAATGAACTGCACGACGCCTTTGATGTCGCCCGCAACGAGGCCGAAGCGTCCTTTGGCAACCGCGCCGTTTATATGGAACGTTATCTCGACCAGCCGCGGCATATCGAGGTGCAGGTGCTGGCCGACCTCGAAGGCAATGTGGTGCACCTCGGCGAACGCGACTGTTCGTTGCAGCGGCGGCATCAGAAGATTCTAGAAGAATCCCCCTCTCCCGCGCTTAACCAGAGCGAGCGTGCCGAAATCGGCAAGACCGTCGCCGACGCTGTCAGAAAACTCGGCTATCAATCGGCCGGCACCATCGAATTTCTGTACGAGAACGGCGAATTCTTCTTCATCGAGATGAACACCCGGCTACAGGTCGAGCATCCGGTCACCGAGGCCGTAACGGGGATGGACCTGGTGCGCGAAATGATCCGCATCGCGTCAGGCCATCCGATTGACTTCACGCAGGACGAAGTCCGCTTCCACGGCCATTCCATCGAATGCCGAATCAATGCCGAGGATCCGTTCACCTTTGCGCCGTCACCCGGCACCGTGCACGAATACCACGCACCGGGCGGGCTTGGCGTACGTGTCGATAGCGGCCTTTATTCCGGCTACAAGGTGCCGCCCCACTACGACAGCATGATCGCCAAGCTGATCGTGCACGGACGCAACCGGAGCGAATGCCTGATGCGGCTCAGGCGCGCACTCACGGAATTCGTCATCGACGGGGTCAAGACGACGATCCCGCTCCATCAGGAACTGATTTTAAATGACGAGTTCATCAATGGGGCGTACGATATCCACTGGCTTGAGGAATACCTGAAAGCACGTGACTAGGGTCCAAACCCTAAAGACGGAGGACGATGAGTAATCGCAGCTCAGACGACTTCGAACTGACACCGGAGCTGTTGCTCAGGGCATACACCGTCGGTGTGTTCCCGATGGCGGAAAGCCGTAACGCCACCAGCATTTCCTGGATCGATCCGCGAAACCGTGGTGTCCTCCCGCTCGACAATCTTCATATTCCTAAAAGCCTCCGAAAGACCGTACGCAAGGATGTTTTCGACGTCTGTTGCAACCGGGATTTCGCTACGGTCGTCGCGGAGTGTGGCCGACGCACGCCGGAACGGGGCGAGACCTGGATCAACGCGCAGATCGAACAGGCGGTCAACGAACTGCATCGAATGGGCTATGCGCATAGTGTGGAAGCCTGGCAGGACGGCGAACTGGTCGGCGGGCTCTACGGCGTGGCGCTCGGCGGGGTATTCTTCGGTGAAAGCATGTTCTCCCGGATGACGGATGCTTCCAAGGTCGCGCTGGTGCATTTGTGCGCACGGCTCAGGATCGGCCGTTTCAAGCTGCTGGACACCCAGTTCGTTACGGACCACCTCAAGCGGTTCGGCGCTGTCGAAATGCCGGCGCGGGAATTCCTGAAGAAACACGAGGCGGCACTGTCCGTGCATTGCCTGTTTCCCGCCCACATCGACCGGGAAACACTCGGCAACGAACTCGAGCGGATGTTCGTAACCCACAAGACGCCGTCACCCTGAACTCGATTCAGGGTCCATATTCGTCATTTCCAAGGAATCATGGATGTTGAATCGGGTTCAGCATGACGCGTGACCGGTTTACCGCTTCACCCTTCCCGTTTCACCATCTCCAATGCCTGACGTGCGGTGCGCAAAGGATGCTTCCGCTTTAAAGGCGAATTCAGGAAACGGTTGAGCGCCGCCGCCGCGATGCTGGTCCAGGAGGCATTCGGCTGCGCCTCGATTTCCTCCGCAAGGGCATGCGAAAGCTTCAACATATGCGCGGCGACGATGTATTCGAATTGACCGTGATCGATGACGCCGTCGCGTTTTTCCTTCACGAAGACCAGCGGATCATCGACGTGCCATTGCTGGCCGTCCTGGGCCGCATCGACATACTTTCCGTTGCGGCCCAGGAAGCAGCCGATCTGCAACAGACCCGCCGGCCAAAGGGTCGGGAAATCTGTGCACACCCGGCGAACGGCGTTTGCGAACGTCAGCGTATGAGTGAAGCTCAACCAACCGACATTGTCCTGCACAGGGCCACGGGTCGCGAGAGAATAGCCGATGTCCATATGCAGCATCTGCCACGACGCGGCATCGAACAGCGCGTTGTAGACCGTTAAGGGATCAGGGCCGGACTTGGCGATTTCATTGACGGCCGGCGCAACGCCGCCCGCTTGCAGAATCTTCGTATCCGGCACGCTACCGTCGTTGGACCAACCCGCTAGTGCCGGCGCATAGGCCTTAAACTCGGGGATCAGGTCCTCGCGGGTCGCGTAAACGAGCGAGCGAACCAACAGTAACAACACGGGCTCCAGTGTTTCCGGACCGGCCGCGGCGACGAATTCCCGCGCTTTCAGCACGTAGATCAGTGAATGGCCGAAATCCTGATAGTGCGCCAGCGCCGCCCGGGCCAAGCCCTCGTAAAGATCATCGAAACCGAGCCCGTCCCTGAGCGCGCCCCGGACGAAGGCGATGGCGGCTTCCTCGTCTTCATGCTCGATGGCGGCCACGAACTTGCCCGTATCGTACGGACGCGCCGATCGCGGGTACGGAAACGTCCGCTGGCGCTGCGTATCCCAGGCGAGATAGGCGACGATTTCGGTGATGCATGTCAGTTGCCGTTCTGGGTCGCCGTCGAACCCGCGATAGAGCGCCAACCAGTCCGCAGCGACGGCAATGGTGTGGCTCATGCCGTACTCGAACCTGTCGAACGTCGCGTTCAGCGCTGCATGAACCGCGACCAGCGGATCGCCGCCCGCCTTCATGATGCGCGCGATTTCCCGCGCCATGCGGTCGTATTCGTGGTCATCGAAACTGTCCAGCATATCGGCAATGGCAGCGTCGATGACGTCGCTCCCGGGCGGATCCGAGAGATCGACGAAGACGGTTCCGTTCTCTTCCCGAACCGGATAGCGCCTGAGCCGGTCGCCGCCGACCAGCGTCTCGCCCGACGAGAGGTCGAATTTCCAGTTGTGCCAATTGCAGGTCAGCACGCAACCGTCGAGGGTGCCTTCGGATAGCGGATAGCCCTCGTGCGGGCAGCGGTTGTTGCAGGCGTATATCCGATCGCCGCTTCTGAAAATCGCGATCTGGCGTGCGCCGAGTTTCACGACCTTCGGTTTGTCGTCCAGTTCCGAGGATGCGAGCGCCTCGGTCCAGACCGGCGCGGTTTCATTTTCTGTCAGGCTGTCCATCGTCAGTTATCCGTCACGTTGTCGTCGGGACGGTATTCTTGACTAATTTGCTCGGATATTTCGCCCACAAAATGCATGTGGATTTGAAAACTGCTGAAAGCCTAGTTTCCGGACGGGACACGTTCCTTGCAGTCGAGCACCCAGACGTCATAGACGGGATGCTCGAGCGCATTCAGCGCCGGGCTGGAGGCGAACATCCAGCCGGCGAACGTCAGCACCGGCTGCTCACCGGGGCGTTGCTCGGCGATCTCCAGAAAGGCGGTACTTTCCGGCGTTTCTTCCGGTGGGCGCTTATCGCAATGCGTGACCCGAATCAGCAGCGTGCCGAATCGAACAGTGGTGCCGACGCGGACCTCGATGGTATTGACGCGCGCCGTCACCTTGTCGAGCGTCTGCAGAACGGCGACTGCGTGCGGCTCGGCCCAGGCGGGAACGGCTGTCAGCAGACATAGCGCTGCCGCCGGCAACCACCGGCCGGACCAGAGGCTGGGCGCGAACTGACGCACGGCCTTGAAAATCAGCTCCCTCCCGTCGCGAGGAAGATGATTTCACCGACCTGGTCTTCCAGTGACTTGAAGTCCTTGGTTCGTGCGATCTTGCCGCCGTCGGCCACGAAATCCTTGGCGCCGCCCGGTTGGATACTGACGAACTTGCTGCCGACGATACCGGCGCTGCCGATTGCGGCAACGCTGTCAGCGGGAATCTTCACGTCCGAACGAATGGACATCGACACAACGGCGTCGAATGTGCCGGCATCCAGATTGAGGTCGCTCACGGTGCCGACCTTGATGCCGTTGATCCGGACGTCGCTGCCGCTGGTCAGGCCACCGACCTTGAAGAACGCCGCGCTAACTTTGTAACCGTCGACAGTGCGCACCTGCGCCGTATTGAGCGCGAATACCAAAAATACCAGTGCCGTTACGAGCACTACCGCGCCAAGCACCGTCTCGACCGCATTCTTTCTCATATCGATATCTCCCGGCCAGTGTGCCCGGCCGTCAAATCGCCTTACTGTTCGTTCTTCTCTTTTGCCCGTCTGGCCTTGCCTTCGGAAATGATCAGATCCAGAAGTTCCGAAACCACGACCGCATCCTGGGTAAAGGTGATGGTATCGCCGTCCTGTAACGGGGCCTCTTCGGCGCCCGGCCCCAGGCTGACGAACTTGGAGCCGAACAGCCCGTCCGTATGGATGGCGGCGGAACTGTCGCGTGGAATCTCGACGTCGTCATCGATCCAGAAAGTAACGACGGCGCGGAAATTTTCACTCAACCACATCTTTTCAACAGCACCGATCTTAACGCCGGAGAGATAGACCGGATCGCCTTCGACAAGGCCGTCGACGCGGTTGAAACTGGCGGAAACTCGGGTGCCCGTGCCCTCGTCGGCAAGATCGCCCTGCCCACCGTATACATAGACCATGACACCCAGAAAAACCGCGAAGACGACCGCGCCGACCGAGATTTCCTTCACTTCGGCATTCATTCGGGAGTCCAGGCCTCATAGTCGCCGGTGGCGTGGGCGCGCTGACCGCCGCGGAAGTCGTGCCCCTTGGGCCGGTAAGCGTCGATGGTGCCGGTCTTATTCGGCTGGTGCGGTTTCTGCCATGGCTTCGATTTCGCCGCCATGTCGGTCAACGGCTCCGGCGTCATGTGATGCAACCAGGCGTGCCATTCTGACGGTACGCTGGACGCTTCGACGGCCCCCTTGAACAGTACCCAGCGGCGCAGGCGGCCGTGTAGCTTGGCCCCGTTCTTCGCTTCGAAGTAACGGTTGCCGAATTCATCGGTGCCGACCTGGCGTCCGTTAAGCCACGTATAAATCAGTGTGCCGATACTCATCGATTGCCGTTCCGTTTCGTCCTGATATCGTGCCGGCACCGCCGTCGCGGCCCGCGGCGACAATATCGCACTTAGCCCATGACGCGGCAAGCATGCGCTGTACGGTTCCGCTCAGCCATGCGGCCGCCGGAATCGACCGTGGCAATTTGTGCGTATCGATTACGAATCGTGTCCGGAGTCGCGTGCTGCCGCAAACATGTTTCGAACGCGTTGATTTCAATGTTAACAATGTTACGCAAAGGATACCGGCGGTTTGCCGGAATTCGCCGGCGAAAAAGTTAAAAAACCACCTGTCGGCACGTCGAAAAAAACCGAAAATTGTGCGATGTTGAGTAACGCGCGGAATTCTGCGCCCCCTGAAAATGTCAACCCAAAATATTGCGTTTTTTTGACCCCCTAACGCGAAATCTAGTTGAACCCAAAATCTAGCTATGTCTAGATATCGAACGTTGCACCTGGGCAAACACGATATCTAGTGTTCTCGCACGCAAGTTACGAGCAGCGGTAAACCGCCGCCGAAGGGCAACCGGGGGGCCGTCAAAGGTCCAGCAGAAACAAGAGTTGTAAACCCTTAGTCATCTATCGGGGGAAAGATGCGTATTTCGCGACACTACACGACCGACGGACAATCAGCCTACGACGCCCTTGAATTCCGCATCACATCGAGCGAAATCCGAAACCCGGACGGGTCCGTGGTGTTCAAGCTCGACGAACTCGAAGTGCCAAAGCGCTATTCGCAAGTCGCGAGCGATGTTCTGGCGCAAAAGTATTTCCGCAAGGCCGGTGTTCCGGCACGCCTGAAGGCGGTCGAGGAAAACACCGTGCCGGCATGGCTTTGGCGCAAGGAGCCGGACGAAAAAGCCCTCGCCGAACTCCCCGAAGACGAGCGCTACATCGGCGAAACCAGCGCCAAGCAGGTTTTCGACCGGCTCGCCGGCACCTGGACCTACTGGGGCTGGAAGGGCGGCTACTTCGACAGCGAAGAAGACGCCCGTGCCTATTTCGACGAAATGCGGTTCATGCTGGCCAATCAGTCCGGCGCCCCCAATTCGCCGCAGTGGTTCAACACCGGCCTGCATTGGGCCTACGGAATCGACGGTCCGGCGCAGGGTCATTCCTATGTCGACTTCGAAACCGGCAAACTGGTCACCTCGCAGTCGGCCTATGAACACCCGCAGCCGCACGCCTGCTTCATCCAGTCCGTGTCGGACGATCTGGTGAACGAAGGCGGCATCATGGATCTCTGGGTCCGCGAGGCACGGCTGTTCAAATACGGCTCCGGCACCGGATCCAACTTCTCGTCGATCCGCGGTGACGGCGAACCGCTGTCCGGCGGCGGCAAGTCCTCGGGCCTGATGAGCTTCCTGAAGATCGGCGACCGTGCCGCCGGCGCCATCAAGTCGGGCGGCACCACGCGCCGCGCCGCGAAAATGGTCGTCGTCGACATAGACCACCCGGATATCGAGCACTTCGTCAACTGGAAGGTCGTTGAGGAACAGAAAGTGGCCGCCCTCGTCGCCGGCTCCAAGCTAGCCAACAAGCACCTCAACGAGGTCATGAAGGCGTGCAACGAGAGCGATCTCGACGACGACAAGAAATACGACCCGAAGGAGAACGCCACGCTCAAGGCCGCGATCCGCGCCGCGCGCAAGGTGATGATCCCTGAAAACTACGTCCAGCGAATCATCCAGTTTGCCAAGCAAGGCTACACGTCGCTCGAATTCAAGGAATACAACACCGACTGGGATTCTGAAGCCTATGTTACGGTCGCCGGTCAGAACTCCAACAACTCGGTGCGCGTGACGAACGATTTCCTGCAAGCCGTCCTCGATAACGGCGAATGGGACCTGATCCGCCGCAAGGACGGCAAGGTCGACAAGCGCATCAGCGCCGCCAAGCTGTGGGACGACGTCGGTTACTCCGCATGGGCCTGCGCCGATCCGGGTATCCAGTTCGACACCACGGTCAACGAGTGGCATACCTGCCCCGCGTCGGGCCGGATCAATGCCTCGAACCCGTGCTCCGAATACATGTTCCTCGACGACACGGCATGTAACCTGGCATCGCTCAACCTGATGAACTTCCGCGGTGACGACGGCATCTTCGACGTTGCCGGTTTCACCCACGCCGTCACGCTCTGGACCATCACGCTCGAGATTTCGGTGCTGATGGCGCAGTTCCCGTCCAAGCGCATCGCCGAACTGAGCTATCGCTACCGCACGCTGGGACTCGGCTATGCCAATATCGGCGGGTTCCTGATGGCGGCCGGCATTCCCTACGACAGCGCCGAGGGCCGCGCCATCTGCGCCGCCATCACGTCGCTGATGTGCGGTCAGGCCTATGCGACCTCCGCGGCCATGGCGGAAAGCCTGGGCGCGTTCCCGGGCTACGAGCCGAACGCCGATCACATGCTCCGCGTGATGCGCAATCATCGTCGCGCCGCGCACGGCGAATCCGGGGGGTACGAGGGACTGAGTATCGATCCGGTCGCGTTTAACGCCGGCGATTGCCCGGACACGAGTCTTGCCGCGGCCGCCGCCGAAGCATGGGACCGCGCCCTCGAACTCGGTCAGGATCACGGCTATCGCAACGCGCAGGTCACGGTGATCGCGCCGACCGGGACCATCGGTCTGGTGATGGATTGCGACACCACCGGCATCGAGCCCGACTTCGCGCTGGTGAAATTCAAGAAACTCGCTGGCGGCGGCTACTTCAAGATCATCAATTCGATGGTCCCGCAGGCGATGTCGACCCTTGGTTACAACGAGTCGCAGATCAAGGACGTGATCGACTACGCGGTCGGCCACGGCACCCTCGAAGGCGCGCCGGGGATCAACCACGAAACCCTGAAAGCCAAGGGCTTCACCGACGAGGCCATCGCCAGGGTCGAAAAGAATCTGGGCGAAGCCTTCGAGATCAAGTTCGCGTTCAATAAATTTACGCTGGGCGAAGCGTTCTGCACCGAGATACTGAAACTCGAGAAAGCATCGCTCGACGATCTCAGCTTCAACATGCTTTCGGCGCTCGGCTTCTCCAAGGCCGACATCGAAGCTGCCAACACCTACGTATGCGGTGCGATGACGGTTGAGGGCGCACCGCACTTGAAAGAAGAGCACCTGGCCGTGTTCGACTGCGCCAGCCCGTGCGGCCGCATCGGCAAGCGCGCGCTATCGGTCGAAAGTCATATCCGTATGATGGCGGCGGCGCAGCCGTTCATCTCGGGCGCGATTTCCAAGACCATTAACATGCCGGCCTCGGCAACGGTCCAGGACTGCAAGGAATCCTACATGCTGTCGTGGCGGCTTTGCCTGAAGGCGAACGCACTCTATCGCGACGGTTCCAAGCTGTCCCAGCCCCTCTCCGCCGCGCTCATCGACGACGATGTCGAGGACGCGGACGAGGTTGCGAACGATCTCGCCGAGGCGCCGCTGGTGGCGCGCGCCGAAGCGATTACGGAGCGCATTATCGAGCGCTATATCGCCGAACGCCGCCGCCTCCCCGATCGCCGCAAAGGCTATACCCAGAAGGCGACCGTCGGCGGGCACAAGGTCTATCTTCGTACCGGCGAATACGAGAACGGCCATATCGGTGAAATCTTCATCGACATGCACAAGGAAGGCGCCGCTTTCCGCTCGCTGATGAACAACTTCGCGATCGCGGTCTCGATCGGCCTGCAGTACGGCGTGCCGCTCGAGGAATACGTGGAAGCCTTCACGTTCACCCGCTTCGAACCGTCGGGCATCGTACGCGGCAACGAAACCATCAAGATGGCGACGTCGATCCTCGACTACATCTTCCGTGAGTTGGCCGTCAGTTACATGGGGCGCAACGATCTGGCGCATGTGGAACCAAACGACCTGCTGCCCGACAGCATCGGCACCGGTGACGACGAGGGTGACCTGCCGGATACTGGTGAACTGCCGGTCGGCGTCAGCCCGGGCTTCATGCGCACCAAGTTCCTGGTGATCAACGGCGCCAAGGCCAAGAAGGTCGCGACGGCACAAGCCGCGCAGGCGCCGGCGCAGACAACCGCGCAGGCCGCAAGCGGCGGCGGCAGCCAGACCCAGGTTGTGACCGAGCAATCGTCCGCCGTCGCAGTCTCGGCCGAGGTTATGGAACGCACCGACACCCACATGGATCAGGTCCGCGAAGCCCGTATGAAGGGGTACGAGGGCGACCCGTGCGGCGAGTGCGGCAACTTTACGCTGGTCCGCAACGGCACGTGCCTGAAGTGCAACACGTGCGGCGGCACCACGGGATGTTCATGAGATGACGGCATGACGAGGCAAGTCTCATGACGAGTTTAGGGGATCCTCCCTGGGAAACTTGGGGCGCGTACCGGAATCTTGTTCCGGTGCGTGCCCGTTTTTTTGGGGAGTCGCTGCGAAAATGGGGCCTAATGGCCTCATTTTTGTTGCAGAATTGACGCTAAATAACTGAACTGCCACTATTTTCAGATGTCGACACACCGTTCGGCGGTCTATAATGTCGCCCTAGAATTAAGTTGGGACGGAACGACATGGACGCTGCCGCCGGCAAAAAACGGGTACTCGTCATCGATGACGATGACGTAACCCTCTCTCTCCTGGAAGCCGTACTGAATGACGCCGGTTTCGACGTGGAAACGCTTGCCGACAGCACGCGTGCGCTGAAAACCATCGAAAAATCCCGCCCAGACGTCATTCTCTCCGATCTTATGATGCCCAAGGTCGACGGTTTCGAGCTTTGCAAAAGCGTCCGGGAAAACAAGGCGTTGGACAGCACCCGCTTCATCGTCGTTTCCGCCAAGGCCTATCCGTCCGACGAAGCCCGCGCGCTTGAGCTCGGCGCCGACGGTTTCATCCGCAAACCGATCAATCCGGACACGTTCGCCGACCGCCTACAGTCCATCATTTCTGATCAGATCAGCCTGACATTCTGGGGCGTGCGCGGCACGCTGCCCAAAACCGGTTCGGGTGCCCTGAAGTACGGCGGCAATACGTCGTGCGTGACGATGGAGTTCCCGAACCAGAATTTGTTCATCTTCGACGGCGGTTCTGGCATCAAGGAGTTGGGTTCGCACCTGGTAAAACAGAAAAAGAAGCGAATTAACGCCAAGCTGTTCATTTCGCACCCGCACTGGGACCATATCAACGCGATCCCCTTCTTTGCGCCGCTCTACATGCAGGGCAACGAGTTCGAGATTCTCGGCGCCAAACAGGGCGACATCACCATGCGAGAGCTGATCTCGGCGCAGATGGACGGTGTCTACTTCCCGATCACGCTCACGGAATTCTCTGCGCGCACTTATTTCCGCAACCTCGAGGAAGGCACGCACGATGTCGCCGGCATTGAGGTGCAGACCAAGCTGCTCGCGCACCCGGGTCGCGCGCTCGGCTACCGAATCAACTACAACGGCCGTTCGATTTGTTATGTTACGGATCAGGAACTCTACCTGGACGACAGCGAGTTCTACGACCCGCATTACGAAAAGACGATTACCGATTTCGTGCGCGGCGTCGACGTGCTGATCACCGACACCACTTACACCGACGAGGAATACAAGACCAAGGTCAACTGGGGGCATTCCTGCGTCTCGAAGGTCTGCGAACTGGCGCACAACGCCGAGGTCAAGGAACTCTACCTGTTCCACCACGACCCGGATCAGAACGACGACGCCATCGACGCTAAATACGAGGCCGCTCAGGCGAAGCTCAAGGAACTCGGCGATGCGGTGAGCTGCGTGGCGCCCAAGGAAGGCGACAGCTTCAGGCTCTGATCGCCCGTCCGGACCAATCGAACGACGACAATAACGAGAGAAAGAGAGAGGCATCATCATGGCTGGCAAGATCGAATCCCGTCTGCAGGAACTCGGCATCGAACTGCCGGAAGCGGCGTCACCGGCGGCGAATTACATCCCGTTCGTTGTCAGCGGCAACCTGATCTTCGTTGCCGGCCAGATCACGCTCAAGAACGGCCAGATCGAATACACGGGCAAGGTCGGCGACGACCTGAGCGTCGATGACGGTTATCAGGCGGCGCGGCTTTGCGGCCTCAACCTGCTGGCCCAGGCCAAGGCCGCCGCGGACGGTGATCTCGACCGCATCAAGCGGGTTGTTAAACTGGGCGGGTTCGTGAATTCCGGCCCGGATTTCTCCAACCAACCCGAGGTCATCAACGGTGCGTCTGACTTGATGGTCGACGTATTCGGCGATGCCGGCAAACACGCCCGCTTTGCGGTTTCGGCCGGTTCCCTGCCCCGCAACGTCGCCGTCGAAGTGGACGGTATCTTCGAATTGACGTGAGTACGGACGCCGCCCCCCTAAAAATCGTCTCTTTGTTGCCGGCAGCGACCGAGATCGTCTGCGCGCTTGGGTTCCAGGACAGCCTCGTCGGCCGTTCGCACGAGTGCGATTACCCGGCCGGTGTCGAAGCCCTGCCGGTCTGCACGCGCGCATTGATCCGCCCGGACGGCACGAGCGCCGAGATCGATACCCAGGTCAAGGATGCCCTCAGGAACGCACTTTCGATCTACGAAGTGCTGTCCGATGAGCTGGAACGCATCAAACCGGACGTGATCGTGACGCAGGACCAGTGCGAGGTCTGTGCCGTCGCGCTTTCCGACGTTGAAGCCGCCGTCTGCGACCGCCTCGGCAGCGACGCACGGATCGTTTCGCTCAATCCGGAGGGGCTCGCAAAGGTCTACGGCGACATCGTTCGCGTCGCCGCGTCGCTCGATGCGGAAAGCGCGGGCAACCGGCTTGTTCAGTCGATGAAGGACGGTTTCGCGGCGTTATCCGCTGCCGCGCCGGAAAAACGGCCCGGCGTCTTCTGTGTCGAATGGGCCGAACCGCTGATGGCGGCGGGAAACTGGGTACCCGAACTGGTCGAAATCGCCGGCGGACGCGACCCGTTCGGCAGGCCCGGCGCACATGCGCCATGGCTGGAACCTGAACGGCTTTTTGCCGAAGACCCGGATGCAATCGTGTTCATGCCCTGCGGGTTCGGGTTGGCGCGCAGCGAACAGGAAGCCCGGGCCCTACTCGCCACGCCCGAATGGCGGAATCTCTCGGCAGTCCGAAACGGCCGTGTCTATGCCACCGACGGCAACAGCTATTTCAACCGACCTGGGCCAAGGCTGTTGGACAGCGCGCAAATTCTCGCCGAAATCTTGTATCCGGGCACCATCACGCCGACATTTGAAGGGAGAGCCTGGAAGGCGGTTGCCTGAGCGGGCAACGGACTTAGCGGACGGGACGCATATGCCGGACGGAACCGATCAGCGCGTCATCAAGGCCCTTGGCAGTATTTCCGAGATCGCAGCGGCCGACTGGGACGCTTGCGCCGGGACTGACAATCCGTTTATCCGACATGCTTTCCTTTCCGCGCTCGAGGACTCCGGCTCGGCAACCGAAGAAACCGGCTGGATTCCCCGCCATCTGGTGATCGAGACTCCCGAAGGCCACGTCGAGGCGTGTGCACCGCTCTACATCAAGACCCATTCCTACGGCGAATACATTTTCGACTGGGGCTGGGCCGACGCCTACGAACGCGCCGGCGGCCGCTATTATCCGAAGATGCAGTGCGCGGTGCCCTTCACGCCTGTGCCCGGCCCACGCCTGCTCGTGCATCAGGCCCTGGACCCCGCCCTCAAGGAAGAACTGCGGAAGCTCCTGTTGGCGGGGATGATGCGGGTCGCCGATCAGCTCGGTGTCTCATCGGCACATATCACGTTCTGCAGCAAGGACCTATGGGACGTCGGTAAGGACGCCGGCTACCTGCAACGAATGAACCAGCAGTTCCACTGGCATAATCGGGACTATACGGATTTCGACGATTTCCTGACCGCGCTGGCGTCGAGAAAACGAAAATCGATCCGCAAGGAACGCAGGAAGGTCGCCGAAACCGGACTGGATATCCGCGCGCTCGAAGGCCATGAACTCGAAGAACGGCACTGGGACGCGTTTTTCGAGTTCTACATGTCGACCACCGACAAGAAATGGGGACAGAGTTACCTGCACCGCGAATTCTTCTCGCTGCTGGGCGAGCGTATGCCGGATGCGGTCGTCATGGTCATGGCATTCGCCGGCGAGCGGCCCGTCGCCGGCGCGCTCAACCTCAAGGGCAACGATTGTCTGTACGGCCGCAACTGGGGGGCGCTGCAGTCGCACAAGTTCCTGCACTTCGAATGCTGTTATTACCGGGCCATCGATTACGCCATCGAACATGGCCTGGCGCGCGTCGAAGCGGGTGCTCAGGGGCCGCACAAGGTGCAACGCGGTTACCTGCCGGCGCCGGTTTACAGCCTGCACTACATCCGCGATCCCGGATTCGAGGAGGCGGTCGAGGACTTCGTGATCCGCGAGCGTATGCAGGTCGAACACGAAATGGCGGGAATCACCGCTGAGTACTCGCCCTACCGGAGCGAAGACGGCGACGGTTGAAGTTCGGACGAGTCACTCTCCGTTAACCTTTTTGCCTTAATTTCCAAGGCCTGAAGGATGGAGCGTTTACCATGATGAGACTAAGTGTCCTGATCCTGATTGCATTGACGGTGTTTGCCGCATGGCCACGGGACGCCGATGCCGCCCGGTGCATCCGCATTATCCGGCAAGGCAACATCGAAACAATGGTCAATACCTGCAACACGTGCGTCGTCGCGAATATCATCCGCTCGCGACCGGGCAATGCCGTTCCCGTCGGACGTGAATTCAATATTCAACCGAGATCCGATTTCCCGGTTCCGTTCAAGGGGCCCGGACGTACCCGAATCAATTCCGAGAAACCCTGCCCCGGGGAAAGAGGCGCCGATCAGGATCTAATGGAATCCTTCAATCAGCCGAAAGCGGAGAAAAAATGCGTCAGCATGGAGCGTTCGCAGCGTTATGATGTCGTGCTGATCAACAAGTGCGGGCTGTGCAAGGCCGTGGCCATCGAGCGGGTCACCGCCGACGGCGCCAGCCGCAGCCGTAATTACATGGCGCTTGCCGGCGGCTCAACCGTGCCCGTCCGTGCCAACGGTTTTGCCGCCGTCGGCCTTGTCGGCGAAATCGACTGCCCCAAATAACGCCTAGCGTTCCTGCCACGCCTCGATGACCGCGGCCACCGAGACTTCAGTCATCGGCGAGCGCGTTGCAGGTGGCTTCTCATCGACCCAGAAAGGCAACAGAACGGACGTACCTCTTTCCGCTTCAAGGCCTTCCTGTGGCGCGGTCAGGCTACGCGCCGCGTTCTGAGGATGAAGCTCGACCTCATCGATCCCCAGCACCGGGTGATAGCAACAGTCGACGCCGCCCAGCAGCGTGTCCCATTCATTCCGGGTCCTGGTCTTGAAGACGGCCTGGACGTCGGCAATCAGGTCCGTTTGCGGCAATGGTTCGCCCTGCCGCTCGATCAGGTCCGGGCGTTCGACGGCGTCGCAAAAATTCGACCAGAACACGGCCTCGATCGCACCCAGGCTGACGAACCGGCCGTCGGCGGTCTCGTAGACCCCATAGAACGCCGCGCCACCGGTCAGCATGTTCGCATCCCGCGCTGGCGGGTTGCCGCGTTTAAGCGCGGTCAGCGCCTGGCTTTGCCACGCCAGCACGCTGTCGGCCATCGCGACGTCCAGGTATGCTCCCTTCCCAGTCGTCCCGCGCCCGACCAGCGCGCCCAGGATCGCCGTCACCGACTGCATGGCACCGGCATAGTCGGCAACCATCGGATACGCTATGTGCGGCTTTGCGTCCGGCCCGGTTAGGCCGAGCTGGCCCGCGGCGGCGACGTAATTGATGTCGTGCCCACCGACAAGTCTCATGGGACCGTTTTGCCCGTAACCGGACAGCGCGCAATGCACGAGGCCGGCGTTGAGATCGCGAAGATGCGCGTGACCGAATCCAAGTCGTTCCATCACGCCCGGCCGGTAACTTTCCATCAGCACGTCTGCGGCGGTAACCATGTCCGTGAATGCCTGCCTGCCGTCATCCGACTTGAGGTCGAGCGTGACGACGCGCTTTCCGGCGTTGACCAATGCATGGTAAGGGCTCGGGCCGCGGTCGTTGGTAACCGGATCGAGCATACGCATGGGGTCGCCCTTCGGCGGTTCCACCTTGACCACATCTGCACCCATGTCTGCCAGCATCTGCGTCGCGAACGGTCCCGGCAGAAATTGGCTCAGGTCGAGAACGCGGATATCGCTGAGAAAAGTCTGGGACATGCAAAGGCCTCGATATTCTTTCCAAGTATATTGCGCCAGACCCCGCGCCGCGTAAAACTCCGATCTCGCCACACCCTGACGGAGATCTCACATGACCATGCAATTCGGCATTCTCGCATTCAACGACCTTGAGGAACTGGACGCCATCGGCCCGTGGGAGGTGCTGTCCTGGGCCGCCAAACAGGACCAGAGCGACATGGCCGTGTCTATGATCGGATCGGCAGGCAAAGAGATTACCTGCGCCAAGGGGCTCAGGATCACAACGGATTACACTGTCGAGGATCACCCCGACCTGGACGTAATCCTGGTGCCCGGCGGACTTGGCACGCGCCCGATTTTTAGGGACGGCGGCGCGGAAATCGACTGGATCGAAAAAGTCGCACCCGGCTGTACATGGGTGACCAGCGTCTGCACCGGTGCCCTGCTGCTGCACAGGGCGGGCCTTTTGGAGGGCAAGCGCGCGACGACGCACTGGCGTTCCATCGAGCTTCTGCGCGATGCCGGCGGGGTCGAGGTACTGGACGACGTCCGTTTTGTCCGCGACGGCAACATCGTCACATCGGCCGGCGTTTCCGCCGGGATCGACATGGCGCTGTGGCTGGTCGGCGAAATCTACGGTCCCGACTTCGCGCGGTTCGTACAGAAAGGGATCGAGTACTTCCCCGCCCCGCCCTACACGGCGGCGGTATAGTTACTCGACGTAAGCTGGCTTCTTCTTGCCACCACTACCGCCGCCCTTGGAGCCGCCGTTGCCCTGCTTCGGAAAACTGAACACCGGCAGACCATCCTCGATGTCGACGACAACAAGACCGCCTTTCGAGAGCTTGCCGAACAACATCTCCTCGGCGAGCGCCTTCTTGATGTGCTCCTGAATGACACGGCTAAGCGGCCTGGCCCCGAACATCTTGTCGTAGCCCTTCTCGGCCAACCAGTCGCGGGCGGCATCGGTCAGCTCGATCATCACGTTACGGTCGCTGAGTTGTGCTTCCAGTTCCATGATGAACTTGTCGACGACCTTGGCGACCACGTCCTTGCCCAGTGGCTCGAAGGCAATGGTCGAATCCAGACGATTGCGGAATTCCGGCGTGAACATCTTTTCGATCGCTTCCTGATCCTCGCCGATGCGTGTGTCGCGCTCGAAGCCCATGGCCGGCTTGGCCATGTCCGCGGCGCCGGCATTGGTGGTCATGATCAGGATCACGTTCCGGAAATCGATGGTCTTGCCGTTGTTATCGGTCAGCTTGCCGTGATCCATGACCTGCAGAAGGATATTGAACAGGTCCGGGTGCGCCTTCTCGATCTCGTCGAGCAGCAGGACGACGTGCGGGTTTTGGTCGACCGCGTCGGTCAGCAGCCCGCCCTGATCGAAGCCGACATAGCCCGGCGGCGCGCCGATCAGACGCGACACCGAGTGCCGCTCCATGTATTCCGACATGTCGAAGCGGACCAGTTCGACGCCCATGGTCAGCGCAAGCTGACGCGCGACCTCGGTCTTGCCGACGCCGGTCGGGCCCGAGAACAGGTAGGCGCCGATCGGTTTCTGCGGTTCGCGTAGTCCGGCGCGGGCCAGCTTGATGGCACTCGAGAGCTGCTCGATGGCCTTATCCTGGCCGAACACGACGGTCTTGAGGTCGCGTTCAAGGGTCATGAGCGCCTCGCGGTCGTCGCGCGACACGCTCTTCGGCGGGATACGCGCGATCATCGCGACGATGGCCTCGACATCCTTGGCCGACACGGTTTTCCGGCGCTTACTCTCCGGCAGAAGCATGCGCGACGCGCCAACCTCGTCGATGACGTCGATGGCCTTATCCGGCAACTTGCGGTCGTTGATATAGCGTGCCGAAAGCTCGACGGCGGTTTTCAACGAGTCCATCGTGTAACGCACCTTGTGATGCTCCTCGAAATACGGCTTGAGCCCCTTGAGGATCTTAACGGTGTCGTCGACGGACGGCTCGTAAACGTCGATCTTCTGGAACCGGCGCACCAGCGCCCGGTCCTTTTCGAAATAGCCGCGATACTCCTTGTAGGTGGTCGAGCCCATGCAGCGGAGCCCGCCGTTCTGCAGCGCAGGCTTGAGGATATTGGACGCATCCATCGACCCGCCCGACGTCGCGCCGGCGCCGATCACCGTGTGGATTTCGTCGATAAACAGAATTGCCTTTTCGGCATTCTGCAGTTCTTCCATGACGTTTTTCAGACGCTCCTCGAAGTCGCCGCGATAGCGGGTGCCGGCGAGCAACGCGCCCATGTCGAGCGAATAAATCGTCGCCCCGTCCAGCACTTCCGGCACGTCGCCGTCGACGATCCGCTTGGCAAGGCCCTCGGCGATGGCGGTCTTACCGACGCCCGGATCACCGACGTAAAGCGGGTTGTTCTTGTTGCGGCGGCAGAGAATCTGGATCGTCCGGTCGACTTCCTTTTCACGGCCGATGAGCGGATCAATGCGCCCTTCCGAGGCCTTGGCGTTCAAGTTGACGCAATAGGCATCGAGCGCTTCCGATCCCTTGCGGACGACATTCTCGCCGTCGGCGTCCTCGTCCGCGCCCTCGACGGTGCGCTCTTCCGAGAAACCGGGCACCTTGGCAATGCCGTGCGAGATGTAGTTGACCGCATCGAGGCGCGACATCTCGTGCATCTGCAGGAAGAAGACGGCATGAGATTCACGCTCGGAGAACAACGCCACCAGCACGTTGGCGCCGGTGACTTCCTCGCGGCCGGACGACTGCACGTGGATCACGGCGCGCTGCACGACGCGCTGGAAACTCGCGGTCGGTTTCGGCTCGGTCACGCGCTCGTTACGGATCTCGTCGAGTTCGTCGTCGATGAAGTTGGTGACATCCATCGACAGTTGCTCGAGATCGACTCCACATGCCCTGAGGACCGCTATGGCATCCTGATCGTCGGTCAGGGACAGCAACAGATGCTCCAGCGTTGCATACTCGTGCGTCCGCTCGGCGGCAAGGGCCAGGGCACGGTGAAGCGTCTGTTCCAGATTGCGTGATAACATGTGGTTGCTTTCCTTTCGCCGGTTTTTACCCGGCCTTATGGTTCGCAGGTTTTTGCCGTTTATTCGTCGTCGTCGTCACTGCCGTCCTTCTCGATCGTGCATTGTAGCGGGTGCTGGTGCTGACGTGCCAAGTCCATGGTCTGCGCGACCTTGGTCTCGGCGATTTCGTAGGTATAAACACCGCACACGCCGACACCGCGTTGATGGACATGCAACATGATCCGCGTCGCATCCTGTGCCGATTTGCTGAAGAACCGTTCCAGCACGTGGACGACGAATTCCATCGGTGTGTAATCGTCGTTCAGCATCAGAACCTTGTACATCGCCGGGCGCTTGGTTTTCTCGCGCGGCTTGACGACGACGCCGGTTTCGTCATCTACGCCTATGTCGGGCGGTCCGGAGGGTGTCTTTCGTTCAGCCATTTTCAGTCGCGACGGTTAAATTCGTACATCTCTCATTGCCTATAATATAGGTCACTTTTCGCCCTGCCAAAATGGGGAAACGAAAAGAAATGTAAGCCGTTAACCACAATTGTCACGAACAGACAAAAAGCCCGCGGCAGTGCCGCGGGCTTTTCGGTTATCCGGATTTCAGGGTTCCGGACCGTGTGAGCGGACGTCCGGTGTTGGGAGGATCACCGGACGCCCTTCTCAACTGCCATATCCCAAACAAGGGGGGATGGGAACGTTAGGCAGCGATCGGTTTGGACAGGGTTTCGACCGCAATCTTCACCTGGTCGGCGATCGGCTTGGACGCCTGTTCGGCAAGCTTGATGGTCCGATCGGACAGCTTACGGCTTTCGCTAAGAGCCTTGTCATACTGCGACTTGGCAGCGGTACTCTGCAGTTCGACCACTTCGGCGACGGTCTTGCATCCCATGATTTTCTGCGTCAGCGCGACCGACTCTTCGACGTTCGACTGGGCAAGCTTGTAGATCGCGGTGTTGATGTCTTTCATGCCGGACGAAAGGATCTCGTTCGATTTGACGAAAGCTTCCATGTTGTTTTTCGAGAAAGCGATCATGTCTTCGTAACCTTTGTAGGCATCGGCGCCGGCCTTCGCGGCAGCGGCAAACTGCTCTTCGGTCATGGCAACGGCCTTCTCGACGCCCTTCTTAGTGACTTCGGTGTTGGTCTTGACAATCGTTTCAACGGTGTCCTGACCGGCTTTGACAGCCGTATCAACCTGTTCGGCGCTCGCGGCCGGTTTCGGCGCGGCCTTCGTGGTCGTCGTCTTCTTGGCGGTGGTAGCCATCAGTCTATCTCCATTTATTTCTCGTCGGTTGCGGATTCGGCGGAATTACGCCGCTCGCTCGAGAAAATCTCGAAAACTTTAATTGCTGCGTTGCAGCATCACGCATGAAATATAGCCTGAAACCGGACGGAGTCAATGATTTTTTGTGCAGCGCACAAAGTCAATATTCATTAATAAATACATAATTTACAGCGTCTTAGTTGTTTTCCCTTTGACCAGTCACGGTGCTGCATGTGCGAATACCAAGCTCTCGACGGCGGAAATCCTGGAAAAAATCATGGCATCTCGCGTGCCGTTAACACATTCTTATCGACCCTTGGCGTAACCAAGGGTTTGATTTGACGTGAGAAATTCGTCGACGCGTGAAGTGATTTGATCATATGATCGTGCCTGCGCAACGGCGTACGAGGAGCAAAAAGGGGACCAGAGGATGCAACCGCTCGCGGCTTGGAAACCAACGGCGAAACATGTGAATGTGGCGAAAGTCCGCCTGAAAATTGTCGTTTTGGCGGCGATCTTGGCGGTTATCAGTCTGTCACATCCGGCCCATGCCAAGTACGCGAGTTACGTCGTTGATGCCGATACCGGGGAAGTTCTCGCCGGCCTCAACGAGGAAACCCGCAACTATCCCGCGTCATTGACCAAGATGATGACGCTCTATCTGATGTTCGACCGCCTCAAGACGGGAAAATGGGGGCTTAACACCAAGCTCAAGGTATCCCGCCGGGCCGCCCGCCAGCCTGCTTCCCGCCTCGGTCTCCGCGCCGGCTCGACGATCACCGTCAAACAGGCGGTTCTGGCACTGGTGACCAAATCCGCCAATGACGTAGCGACCGTTGTCGCCGAGAACATTGCCGGTCGCGAGCGCAGTTTCGCACTCAAGATGACCGCAAAAGCCCGTTCCATCGGCATGTCGAAGACCACGTTCCGCAACGCGTCCGGCCTGCCGCATCGGGGCCAACTTTCGACAGCCAAGGATATGTCGATCCTGGCCCGCGCCCTGCTTCGGGATTTCCCGGAGTACTATCACTATTTTTCGACCAGTTCGTTTACGTTCGACGGACGCAGACACTCGAATCACAACAAACTCCTGAAGTCCTATCCCGGCACCGACGGATTCAAGACCGGCTACATCCGGGCATCGGGCTTCAATCTCGTCGCGTCGGCGACCCGTAACGGCCGCCGGATCATCGGGGTCGTCTTTGGCGGTCGTTCGTCGAGCCACCGCAACCGTCACATGACGACGCTGCTGGACAAAGGATTCGCGGAATTGGCAAAACGTCACGGGACGCCGTTGATCGCTCAGGCGTCCGTACCGAAAGCAAAAACCAAAACCGCTTCTCTGGCGCCGGCCGCGGGCACGATATCCCAATCAGTCTGGGCCGTGCAGGTCGGCGCCTTCTCTCAGGTCTCGCAGGCGCAGCGGGCCGCGGAAAAGGCGATAGACAAGGCGTCCAGCTACCTTGGCGACGGACAGATCAGAATTGTTCCTCTCAAGAAGCGTAACGGTTCGATCCTGCACCGTGCGCGCATCGTCGGCATTTCCAAGCGGAATGCCTACCGGACCTGCCGGGTGCTCAGGGATTGCATGGAGCTTAAGACCGAGATCAACTCGGAGGTAGCGCAACGCGCCGAGTGATCGACAGGACGTTTTCAAACGAGGACGTTACGTCTTAATCCCGCCATGAAACGCCGTTTTTCGTGACGGCGCCATATATTCAGTTCCCAGACGCGATTGCTCAACCGCAACGCCGGTAAAGGTATAAAGACGGATGCGGAGACGCGTTTCCCGTCGTTGAGGACTACGTCCAGTTCCTCGGTCTTGTAGTCCCTCCCCTCGTACCGGCTCAGCCGGGACGCTTCGAGTGGCGAGATTCTGGCAACCAGTAGGCCTTCGACCTTACTCTCCGCATCCTCGGCAATGGCCGGATAGGTTGCATCTGCAACGTAAACCCTTTTATAGCCTTCGAGCACGCATGGTTGCGGTGAGCATCCGGAAAGAGGCCGCCCCAGAATTTCCCTGGCGATCTCCGGATCCTGCAAAGTGCCGTAAAAGAAGTATGTGGACATGCGGATTCACTACGAGAAGAGTGGCCCGGCTTCAAGACCGGGAAGACGGAAAGCTGTGGATCAAATGGCGCCGGGATCCACGCCGGATTGCCTGAGTTGCGCCCGGACATCGTCCTTAAGGCGCTCCAATCCCTCTTCCGTATCCGATTCACAGCGCACCACGAGCATCGGCTGGGTATTGGACGCACGCAGCAGCCACCAGCCACTGGGTGTTTCGACACGAACGCCGTCCATGTCGAATATCTCAACATCATCAAGGGTTCGCGCACGCGCCGATATCTCGTCGACGACGTCGAATTTCCGGTCGTCCGGACAGTCGAACCGGATTTCCGGCGTGTTGTGCATCTTCGGCAACGCCGCCAGCATTTCCGTGAAACTTTCATCCGCATTGGCAATAACGCTCAGCAGCCTGACGGCGGTATAAATCGCATCGTCATAGCCGTAATAGCGGTGTTTGAAGAAAATATGCGCGCTCATCTCGCCGGCAAGCGGTGAATTCAGTTCGGCCATTTTCGATTTGATATGCGAGTGTCCGGCTTTCCACATTACCGGCTGGCCGCCCATTTTCCCGATTTCGTCGAAGAATACCCGGCTCGCCTTGACGTCGCACAGGATCGGCGCACCGGGGTGCTCGGCAAGTACGTCACGGGCCAGCATCACCAAAAGCTGATCACCCCACATTATGTTGCCCAGCTTGTCGATGACGCCGATCCGATCGCCGTCTCCGTCGAAGCCAATGCCGAGATCGCAGCCGTTGACCGCCACCTGTTCCTTGAGTTGTGCGAGGTTCTTTTCCACCGTCGGGTCCGGATGGTGCGCCGGGAACGTGCCGTCGATCTCCGCGTTGATGACAAAGTGCTCGCCCGGCAGTTTCGTCACAAGTTCTTTCGTAATTTCGCCCGCGGCGCCATTGCCCGGGTCCCAGGCGACACGCAGTTCCTTGTCGCCGCGATAGTCCATAAGGACACGCGCGACATACTGATCGAAGACGCTAAATTCGAAAGCCTCGCCTTTGCCGTCCACGAAAGTCCCGGCCTCGACCCGGCGGCCCAGGCTCTGGATGTCTTCGTCAAAAAACGCCCGGCCCTCGAGGGTCATCTTGAGACCGTTGAATTCTGGTGGGTTATGCGACCCCGTGATCATCAGGCCGGCGTCGGCCTCGCAAGTGACTGTCGCGAAGTAGAGCATCGGCGACGGCCCAAGGCCGGCGCGTATTACCTGCATACCGGTCGATACGAGGCCGTCGACCAGCGCCGCCTCCAGCATCGGTGACGACAGGCGGCCGTCGTAGCCGACGCATGCCTTGGAAAGCCCCCGCTCCGCCATTTCCGAGCCGAACGCGCGGCCGATCGTATATAGATCGTCCTCACCGAAATCGCCGTTGACCACGCCCCGGATGTCGTAGGCGCGCAGGATCGATGGTGCGAGGGCCGCCTTAAGCTTGCGTTCCGTCATTAGCCCCTCTCGGCGTCGGTTGGACGGCCGATGCTGTGGTAGTCGAAGCCTTTATCGATCATCGCCGCGGGCTCGTAGATATTGCGGAGATCGACCATAAGCGGCGACCTCATCAGCGATTTAACCCGTTCCAGATCGAGTGCGCGGAACTCGTTCCACTCGGTGATGATGACCAGTGCATCGGCGCCGGTCATGGTGTCGTAGGCCCCGTCGCACCAGATCACGTGGTTGAGCAGACTTTTCGCTTCTTCCATGCCTTCCGGATCGAACGCGCGCACCGTCGCGCCCGCATTCTGCAGCGCAGGTACGATTTCCAGGCTTGGGCTTTCACGCATATCGTCGGTATTGGGTTTGAACGTAAGGCCGAGCACGGCAACCGTCTTGCCGCTCAAGTCGCCACCAGCGGCGGCCAGCACACGGTCGGCCATCTTGCGTTTACGCTCTTCATTGAGCGCCACGACGGTCTCGATGATGCGAAGCGGGCTGCCGGCGTCCTGCGCCGTGGAAACCAGCGCCCGGGTGTCCTTCGGAAAGCATGACCCGCCGTAACCAGGGCCCGCATGCAGGAATTTGCGGCCGATACGACCGTCGAGCCCGATCCCGCGCGACACGTCGTGCACGTTGGCGTCGACTTTCTCGCAAAGATCGGCGATCTCGTTAATGAAGGTAATCTTGGTCGCAAGGAAGGTGTTGGCGGCATACTTGATCAGCTCGGACGATTGCCGCGACGTGAAAACGATCGGCGTTTCGATCAGATAAAGCGGCCGGTAGAGATTGCGCATGACTTCCTGGGCGCGTTCCGAATTGGTGCCGATGACGACCCGGTCGGGGCGCATGAAATCCTCGATCGCCGACCCTTCACGCAGAAACTCAGGGTTGGAGACCACGTCGAAGTCCGCGTCCGGCCGGGTTTCTCTGATAATGCGTTCGACCTCGCGTCCGGTGCCGACGGGCACCGTCGATTTGGTGACAACCACGGTATAGCCGACCATCGCATTGGCGATTTCCTCGGCAGCGGCGTACACATAACTGAGATCCGCGTGCCCGTCGCCTCGCCGGCTCGGCGTACCGACGGCGATGAAGACCGCGTCCGCGTCTTTGATAACACCTTTGAGGTCTCCGGTGAAAGTCAGGCGCCCAGCCTTGACGTTGCCCGCGACCAGGTCCTCGAGACCCGGCTCATAGATCGGCATCTTGCCCGCGTGCAGGCTGGCGATCTTCGCTTCGTCCTTGTCGACGCACACCACATCGTGACCGAATTCGGAAAAACATGCCCCGGAGACGAGACCGACATATCCGGTCCCGATCATTGCTACGCGCATGAACAAACCCCTTTATGACGCTTGAAACATCCGGTTTCTGCCACAGGGACCAGGTTCCGGCAAGCTGGGCGAATGTGAAAAAGCTGTGACGCGCGATTCAACGTCTTATGACTTTAACAGAACGTCCCGCGCTTCGTTGATTTTTGCCGCCAAATAGGCCGACCCACCCCGGTCCGGATGCAGTCCGGCGATAAGTCTATGATGCGCCGACTTGATTTCGCCTTCGCTCGCGCTCTCTTCGATGCCGAGGATACGATATGCCTCGGCACGGGACATTTTGCCGGCTTCTTCCTCGAAGGCTTCTTCACCGCCCTGCGCCGCGCCACTGTCGCCCTCGGCCCGCCAGTCCGGGTGCATGCGATCCAGAAAAGCAGCCAGAAGACGCGCCGATTCGCCATCGTCGACGCTGTAATCGCCGAATAGCGCGAGCAGCTGATCGAGACTCAGTGTACTCAGCCTGGCGCCCTCGTGGCGGCCTTTGCGCACGGTGCCATCCATGTCACCGCTGTCGTGATCCAGTTCCATGTTCAGAAACGCGCTCGTCACCTCGCTGGTCTGACCGGATGCACCGCCGCCGGTCATGCGCGAAAAGTTCTTCGCCATGCGCGCCGCCTGCCTGGCCCGCATGATCCACGGCAGCAGCGCCGGCAGGGTCCAGAGCGCCCAGGTCAAGCGCCCGGTCAGTATAAAGAACAGGATGACGATGCCGATCAGGCCCAGCAGGATCCACTTGAGGGCACGGGCAATACTTTTCGGTTCCGCCGATACGAACCACTGCATGGCCAGCAACAGCCCGGCCATGACGGCGACACCCAATATCAGGTAACTCATGACTTGGTGCCGCCCATCTGGTGCGTGAGTTGCAACACCGCGCCGCCGTCGCGCTTCGCTTTGTCCTCAAGCGCGGCGCGGCCGCCCGCGGCATAGACGGCAACCGCGGCCAGCAGTTCGCGGAGCACATCCGCACTGGAAGCGTCGAAGTTCATGCAGGCGCCGCCGGAAAGCTGGGCGATCTGCTTGAAGGCGTATTCAGCGACCGGGTCATTGCCTTCGTGGAAGATGAACGCGGGCACGCCGAGAAGGCCCAATTCGCCCGCGATCTTGCCGAGCCTGTCCACGTCCTCCTCGACCATGTCGCCGACGAACACCAGGGCGTTCAGGTGGTCGCGCTTGGCCTCGTTGACGGCGTGCTGGAGCACCTTGCCGATCTGCGTCTCACCGGCGAGACAGAAAACCGACGTCACCAACTTAAGCAGTTCCTTCTCGTTGTCGGTCCAGCGGCCAACCTTAAACTCGCCGAAACCACGGTAGAACGCGAGTTGGATGTCGAGCCCGCCGAGCGCGGCAGTTTCCACGAACATCTGGCCCTGGATGCTGGCGGCCTTGTCCCAGGTCGGTTGACGGCTCGCCGTCGCATCCATGGCGAACAGCAGCTTGCCGCGCTTGCCTTCCGACTGCGTGCGCTTCGGTGTCGCCTCGACCTTTGACAAAAAGGCCTCGACGTCCTGTGCCTGCTTGCGTTTATCCGGCAAATCGTCGGCCAAGATCGCTCCTTTCGTCTCTCATCTAGAGATAAGCGAAATTAACCGAAATTCGAGGTCATGACGATGATTTGGACGCGTCACCCGGTCGCGGTTTTCTCGCGGATCGGCACATCCGGCAGATTCAACCCATCGAGAATCGAGAACACCTCATCGCGTGCCGCCATGTGCGAACGGCTGAGCGGCGCACCGCCGGCAGCCTTCTTGAGATCGAGAATGCTCAGGCCGACGAGGAACAATTCGCGGAAAATCACGCGTTCGGAAAACCCGGGCAGCACCCGGAAACCCATACGTTTGGATAGGTCGCGGATCGCGCGTTCGACTTCGCGCTTGTTGTAGGCATCGAGATTCGTAAGACGGTTCCGCATCACGATCCAGTCGATGGATCCGCCGTCGCGCTGCGCCTTGGCCTTTTTCGCTTCCCAGATCGCCTCGGAATAGTGGCTCGGCCCCTTGATCTCGGCGGATTGACCGTCCATGTGCGCAAGCCCGTCGAGATCGACGAAGCTGTCGTTCATCGGCGTGATCAGTGTATCGGCGTAAGTATGCGCCAAGAATGAAAGCTTGTTGGCCGCCCCCGGTGTATCGATGACGACGATGTCGTGGTTGAAGGCCGTGCCTTCGATCACGAGTTGCAGGCGTTCGGCTTCGGTGGTCTGCTCGGCATCCGTCATGCCTTCGAGCTTGTGCCCCGAGACGCGATGATGTTCCGGAACCGGATAATCCCGGCCCAGCTTCTTGTTGAACATCTCGCGGTTGGTGATGTAACGGCTCAGCGTACCCTGGCGGCCGTCGACGTCGATGGTCGCAACGGTATACCCCTGCATCATCAGCGCGATGGCGATATGCATGGCGGTGGTCGATTTGCCGCTACCGCCCTTCTCGTTACCGACGACAATTACGTGCGCATGGGTTGCAGCCACGAATGCCCCCTCAAAAGCCCTGTCTACGTGGCGCGTAACCACACAGCCGTATCGTGGAATACGGCGCCACCGTTCGGGTATGCCCGATCAGCACTTATCAGAACGTTAATGCCGAGCCCGTTTTTGAAATGCCTATTGGGCCAGATGCCCTCGACCACGACCGTATCCGGCTGCAGGCCATCAAAGGTCTTGGCGTGCACAGTCACTTCGCCGAGATCATTGCCGAGCATCACTTCATCATCATCGACAAGGCCGAGTTCGGCCATTGTGTTCGGATGGATCAACGCCGTCGGTCGCCCTTCCTTCTTCTGCGACGAGGGCGTTTCGGTAAATGACGTGTTAAGGAACCGTCTGGCCGGCGCAGCCACGAGGCGAAACGGCTTGTCGGGTGTCGCCACATCGATACATTCGAAATGATCCGGCAGCGCGGGCATCGTCTCGAATGCCTTGCCGATCCGTGACCAGTCCGGTTTGAAGTGGAACCTGCGGTCCGGGGTGTGAAACCCATCCAGAAAGTGCGCCTTTTCGAAGCTCTGCGAACAGTCGACCCAACCCGCGGCGTGGACTTCGTCGGCGCCGGGATGGCCGGTTGCGCGCAGCGTCCGGTCGATGATCTCCCACGAACTCAGATCGAACAGTTCGCAGTCGGAACCGAGCCGCTTCGCGATCCCCGACAGCACGTCGACGTTGCAGCGCGATTCGCCGACCGGGTCGATGACCGCCTTGGTCGCCTGCAGGTAAAGATGCCCACTGCCCTGATAAAGATCATCGTGCTCGAGGAACGTGGTCGCCGGCAGAACGATGTCTGCATAGGCCGTGGTCGCGGTCGGGAACTGCTCATGCACGCAGGTGAACAGGTCTTCTCGCATCAGACCTTCGACGACCCGGTTGGTTTCGGGCGCCACTTCGGCCGGGTTAATGTTCTGCATGATCATCGCCGTCACCGGCGGGCCGTCGAGCAGGCTCTCCTCCTCGCCCAGCAGAACGCGGCCGATGCGCGACATATCCAGCGCGCGTTTCGACGTGTCGACAAGGTCTAGCCCGCGCACCAGCGTCTGGTCGACACCGAACATCATGCGGTTGGAATGAAGCGCGCCGCCGCCTTCGTACTTCCACTTACCGCCGACAGCAGGCAGGCAACTGACCGCGTGCATGTTGGCTGAGCCGTTGCGGGACCGTGTAAAGCCATAACCGACGCGCATGTAGGCTCGGTCCGTCTCGCCATAGGCACGGGCGAAACTCTCGATTTCCTCGACGCTCAAGCCAGTGATCTCGGCCGCCCATGCCGGTCCGCGGGTCTCAAGATGCTTTTCCAGTTCGTCGGGGACATCGGTGTACTTGGCCATATAGTCGCGGTCGGCATAACCGTCCCGGAACAGCACGTGCATCACCGCGCACGCAAGCGCGCCGTCGGTGCCGGGTCGCAGGCACAGATGCACGTCCGCCTGCTGGGCGGTCGGCGTCCGGTAAGGATCGACCACGTAAAATTTGGCGCCCCTGTTTTTCCGCGCCTTGGCGATGTGGGTCATGACATTGACCTGAGTCGAGACCGGGTTGCCGCCCCACACCACAATCATGTCGGCGACCTGCATTTCGCGCGGGTCCGAACCCCAGACCTTGCCGGTACCGGCCATCCAGCCGGACACCGCGGTCGCGACGCAGATCGTCTCGTCCTCGCGCGAATAACCCATGGCATGGCGGAACCCGTGAATCACGTCCCGCTGCACGAGCCCCATGGTACCGGCGAAATGATAGGGCCAGACAGCTTCCGGGCCATGTTGCTGCTCGGCCTTCCGGAAGGCCTCGGCGACAATATCGAGGGCGTCGTCCCAGCTCACCGGCTCGAACCTTGCCTCGCCCTTGGCACCGACACGGCGCAGCGGCTGCGTCAGACGATCCGGGTGATGTACACGTTCCCGGTAAGCCGCGACCTTCGCGCAGATCACGCCCTCGGTGTAGTCGTTCATGGCGTTGCCGCGCACCTTACCGATCCGGTCGGGGGCGATTTTCTCGACCTCGAGTGCGCACGTCGACGGGCAATCGTGCGGACACGCGCTGCGCAGCCATTCCGGTTGATCGTCAAAAGGTGCCATTGACGAAATGTACTCCCGCCGCCCGGGGGCATCAAGCGGCGCCACCGGCGTCGCCCTACTCCGTGATAATTCGTTTATCCGGATAAAAAGCGTGAAAGACGAAGGCGAACGTCACGTCATAAACGGCATCGGCGCCGTTCCTTTTCACCGTGACGTTTCCGACGTCGCGCCCTTCGCTGATCTTCCGGGCGTGCAGCGCTGAATTCTGGCCGGCGGACCACGCCAGTACCGTACCACCGTCGCTAATCTTTCCCTTTTCACGCAGCAGCGCCAGTGACCAGGCCTTGTCTCCGACCGCGATCACCCGTGCCATTGGATTGATGTAGTCCGGCAGATCGCCCTGGAACAGCTCGTAAGGGGCATTCTGACGGTCATACATCACATAGGGGTTGCGGCCGTAATCGCGATAATGCCGGCCGTTGGGGACCAGAACCTGCCCGTCCGGCGCCCGCTTCCGGAAATTGACGAAAGATTCGAGACGCGCCGGAATCGCCTCCAGACGGGTTCCCCTGTAGGTCCCGATGATCCCCTCGCCCAGAAACTGCTGCCACCATGTTTCGGTTTCCCGGTCGTACATCACCAAATCCGAATGCCGGAGTCTGCCCGTCGTGCCGAAAGTCAGGATGCGTCCCTCAACCCGCCGGTCGAAGACCACGGCGGAATTGCAAAGCGGGCAATAGGTCACCGCCACCGGCACACCGCCGACGATGTCGTTGACGATCTCGTGCCAGATCAGAACGCGCAGAGGATAGGCTTTCGCCTGATGATCGATCATAACGCCGATGACCGGTTCAGTATCCGCTAAATTCTCTGTTGCCGCGGCCTGCTCGAACGCCGGCTGGTTAATAGCTGGAATACCGTCACGCGGGGGGCCGCCGGAGAGAATCTCGTCGAAATCGACATTGCTCCGGGAAAAATCGGTCTTGGGGAACTCACGGGTCCACTGTGGATGAGGCTCGGCAGCCGCAGCCTCACCCGAAGAAGAAAGCGGCGTTAGCAGTACCAATAGCGCCCATAAACCGAGTTTCCGTTTCATGGATATTGGATACCCCCGACCGCCGAATTCACCAAATCGCAATCCTTCACAACCCCGTGACACTCAAGAAGCCGATAAACCGCGCTTCACGCGCTTGACCGCCCGGGGCCCAGCGACGAAAATCCGCCCGGTTTCTTTCCTTTGACGGAGTTCTCATGGTCGATCGAGTTGGATGCGTCGTGATCGGCGCCGGCGTTGTCGGTTTGGCTTCGGCCCGCGCCCTGGCGATGGCCGGGCATGACGTAATCGTGCTCGAGTGTGCCGATATGATCGGCACTGAGACCAGTTCCCGAAATTCCGAGGTGATCCACGCCGGCATCTATTACGGCAAGGATTCGAACAAGGCGCGGCTCTGCGTCAAGGGGCGCGACATGATGTACGCGTACTGCGAAAGCCACGGCATTGCCCACAAGCGCTGCGGCAAGTTGATCGTCGCCACCGACGAAAGCCAGGTCGCGCTTCTGGACGACATCAACGGGCGCGCGACAGTGAACGGCGTCGAAAACCTGACCTTCGTGGATGCCGCCAAAGTCCGGGAAATGGAGCCGAACGTCACCTGCCACGGCGCGTTGCTGTCCCCGTCGACCGGGCTCGTCGACAGTCACGGCCTGATGCTCGCCTACCAGGGCGAAGCCGAGGATCACGGCGCCATGATCGCCTTCAACAGCCCGGTGCTGGGCGGCGAGGTGCGGAACGACGGCATTCTGCTGCGGGTCGGCGGCGCGGAACCCATGGAACTGATCTGCGACCACCTGGTCAACGCGGCGGGGCTTTATGCGCAACCGATTTCCCGCTCGATCGACGGGATCCCCGCCGACACCATCCCGGGGCAGTATTTCGCGCGCGGCGTCTATTTCACGCTCAGCGGCGGGAAACCACCGTTTACGCGCCTGATCTATCCGGTGCCCGACCCGGCCGGCGGGCTTGGCGTGCACGTGACCGTCGATCTCGGCGGACAGGTGAAATTCGGCCCCGATGTGGAGTGGATTGACAAGGTCGACTACACCGTCGATCCGGCCCGCGGCGAGAAGTTCTACGAATCGATCCGCAAATACTGGCCGGCGCTCCGCGACGGGGCGCTCCATCCCGGTTATGCCGGGGTGCGTCCGAAAATCCACCCCAAGGGGTCGCATGCAACAGACTTCGTCATCCAAAGCGAGGAGGTGCACGGCATTAAAGGTCTGGTTAACCTCTACGGCATAGAATCTCCGGGCCTGACGTCCTCGCTGGCGATCGCCGAGGACGTGGTGAATTTACTGCCTGCCTGACGAGTTTCCGGGCGGCAAAGGATCGGACGGCATGCCGACGACGAGAACCGCACTGAAATCACTCTCCGCTCTCATAATTTCGCTGCTTTGCGCGGCGCCGGCAATCGCGCAGCAACAGCCGCAGCCAGGCGAGCCGGGCTACGTGCGCGTGCAGGGGCAGGACCCGACAACAGCTGCCCCCAACCCCATCCTCGCGCCGGCCCGCGAGCTGATCGACTACCGCGAAGAGATGCGCATCTTTATCCAGCGCATTTCGAGCTACGCCCGACAGCAACAACGAAATTTCCTGGTGGTGGCACGCGATGCATCGGAGTTGATCATCAAGCGTAACCTCCAGGACGAAAATATCATTTCGCCGGCGCGCACCTTCACCCGGTCCATCGACGCGGTAATGTACGATGGCGTGTTTCGCGGCCACAGGGCCATCGATCAGGCGCCGTCACCGGAACTACAATCGCAGATCTTCGGCAACATCGACCGTGCCAAGAGGGCCGGCCTGCCGGTACTGGTGCTGGACTTCGCGACCCAACCACCGGTTATCGATCAGGTCTATCGAAGCGCGGCGCAACGCGGCCTGATCGCTGCCGTCGCGCACCGGCCGACCGCGGACCTGACCGAAATACCGCCCCACCCGCGCCGGCCCAACGACGAAAATTCCAACAACGTGCTGGCCATGAAAGACGTGAGCAATTTCGTCTATCTGAGCGACCCGGCCGCCTTCGGCCGTCAGGACCAGTTCGCACTCGAGATTCACGATACAAATTTCGACTTGGTGATCGTCGACCCGTTCTCCGGCCGCGACCCGCTCACCAAGCAGGCGGTCGAAACCCTTAAGTACAAGAAACTCGGCGCCCGGAGAATGGTGTTCGCGCGCATGGATATCGGTTCCGCCGCCAGCTACCGATATTACTGGCAGCCGGGATGGGCCGAAGGTTCCCCCGGGTTTATCTCCAGACCGTACCCCAACGACCCGGACCGTTATTTCGTCGAATACTGGCAGCCGGGCTGGCAGCAAATGATCTACGGCGACACACAGTCGTTCCTGTACGGCCTGATTGCGCAGGGGTACGACGGCGTCGTGCTGGAGGGCCTGCGCAACTTCCTGGCGTTCGAGGGCAACGTCGAGGTCGAACAGGAATTCGCCCCCATGGCCCTCGCGCCGATCAACTGATCCTTCTTCTCCGCATCCGCCCAACTCTCTTCACGCTGTTAAGAGACGTGACCATTTGCTATCAATCTTGAGGGATTTGGGAGGATCGTTCATGCCCTTGCTGGAGGATACCGGTAGCTACGAAGCCGTGCGCGATGCGTTCGAATGGGACGTGCCCGACCGGGTCAACATGGCCCGTCAGGTGTGTGACAGGCATGCCGAGGCAACCCCCACCGCAACCGGCCTGATCGTCGCCGGGACGGACGGCAGCCGTCGCGATTACTCGTGGCTGGAATTGCAACGCCTTGCCAACAGGATGGCAAATTTCCTGAGCGCCGAAGGTGTTCAACGGGGCGACCGTATCGGCATTCTGCTGTCGCAATGCGTCGAGGCCGCCGTCAGTCACGTCGGAGCCTGGAAGATGGGGGCGATCTCGATCCCGCTGTTTTCGCTGTTCGGCGAGGAGGCTCTTGCCTTCCGCCTCCGGGACAGCGGCACCCGCGTCGTCGTCACCGAGGCACAGCATCTGCCGAAGATCGAGGCAATCCGCGACCAATTGCCCGACCTTAGGCTCGTTCTGCTGATCAACGGCCAGGGCGGTAATAACGTGCGCGATCTATGGGAGGGGCTCGATAAGGCCTCGGACGTCTTCACGACGGTCGATACCGCGAGCACCGACCCCTGCTACATCGTCTACACATCCGGCACCACGGGGAACCCGAAAGGCGCGTTGCAGGGACACCGGTCACTGTTGGGACACATGCCGGCGGTCGAGTTCTTTCACGATTTCCTGCCGCAGCCGGGCGATCTGATGTGGACACCCGCCGACTGGGCCTGGATCGGCGGCCTGATGAACTGCCTGATGGGGGCTTGGTTCCACGGCGTGCCGGTGCTGGCCCACCGGGCCGGAAAATACGACCCGGAGGCTGCGTTGAAACTGATGGCGACCTATGGCGTGCGCAACACGTTCATGCCGCCGACGGCGCTCAAAATGATGCGTGCGATACCTGATATACCGTCTTATGGCGTCAACCTGCGCACCATCGCCTGCGCCGGTGAACCCATGGGAGCCGAACTGCTGGACTGGGGCCGGGCGTCGTTCGGCCTGACCCTCAA
The DNA here is from genome assembly GCA_965229805.1 of Rhodospirillales bacterium. Taxonomy (GTDB): domain Bacteria; phylum Pseudomonadota; class Alphaproteobacteria; order Rhodospirillales; family Casp-alpha2; genus UBA4479. The sequence goes on from CBDDJO010000001.1 coordinate 2,179,537, forward strand.
CGAATTTTACGGACAGACCGAATGCAACCTGGTGGTCGCCAACTGCCAGAAAGTGATGGACATCAAACCCGGGTCCATGGGCCGGCCGATCCCAGGGCACGATGTGCGCATCATCGACGCGGACGGCAACGAAGTCCCCACCGGCGACGTCGGGCAGATCGCCGTCCGGGCGCCGGACCCGGTGATGATGTTGGCGTACTGGAACAACCCGGAAGCGACCAAGAACAAGTTTCTGGGCGAATGGCTCCTGACCGGCGATCAGGGCCGCCAGGACGAGGACGGCTACCTGTGGTTCGTCGGCCGTGATGACGACGTCATCACGTCGGCCGGTTACCGGATCGGCCCGGGCGAGATTGAGGATTGCCTGACCAAGCACCCGGCAATCGAACTGGCTGCCGCGATCGGCGTCCCCGACCCCGTACGTACCGAGGTCATCAAGGTGTTCATCAAGTTGATGCCGGGCAATAACGGCTCGCCCGACCTTGAGGAGGATATCCGCGGATTCGTGAAAACCCGCCTCAGCCCACACGAGTACCCGAGGTTGGTGGAATTCGTTGACGACCTGCCGCTGACCTCGACCGGCAAGATCAGGCGAAAAGATCTACGAGACCGGGAAGTAGCCAAAACCGCTTAAGCCGGATCTTGTCGCCCCCCTCGGAAGAACATGAGGGGCGGCGAAGGATCAGGCCATTTGCAGCGGTTTGACCGAAGCGATCACGAAACCCTCATCTGGCGGGAATCGCTTACCGACAAGCTGGCGTGCTTCGTCCGCTGTTTCTGCGAGGACGTCGCGAACCTGTTCGTCTGCCCAGTGATCGTCAAAAAAGTCGTGGCTCATGTTCTCCTTAACCAGAGAACGAACCTCTTTGTTGTATATGGAGACCTCGAAAACCTGATCTCCATTGTGTGGCGTACGTTCCATGTACGAACCCCTTATTCGGTACGACTTACACGCCTTCCCGGGGACCTCCTGCGGGCTCTTTGATGACCCTTATATGACAATGGTTATGACCTCATTTTTTTCTGTCAATGCGAAGAAACCGTTAAGTACAGAATAATAGGTGAGAATTTATGCCGCGTGGCATAAACGCAACACTTCAACCCTTGCAGCCGGTGCGCGAAGCCTAGAGAGTACTGAAAATTATAATTGAACCGGAGATTGCCCGTGCTCACCGTCGATTACTACTTCACGCTCGTTTCACCCTGGACCTATATCGGCGACTCGCTGCTAAAGGAAATCTGCGACAAACACGGCGCCAAGATTCGGCATATTCCCGTCAATCTCGGTCGGGTCTTCGAAGCCACCGGTGGATTGCCGCTGGCCAAGCGTTCGGACGCCCGCAAGGCGCTCAGGATGCAGGAACTCCAGCGCTGGCGTGAATACCGCAAAGTTAAGCTTAATCTGGAGCCCGCACACTTTCCGGTCTCCGACAAGATGGCCGCGGGCATGGTCATTGCGGCGCAGGAAACGGGCAACGACGTTAGCGAATTCTGCCACGCCATCATGCGTGCGGTATGGGCGGAAGAGCGCAACATTTCCGATTCGGATACCATGCTGCAGATCGCCAATGACTGCAGCCTTGACGGCAAGCTCCTTCAGGCCGCGGCGGCAAGCCCGACGGTCGGGCAGAAATGGGAGGCGGACACCGACCGGGCCATCGAGCGCGGCGTCATGGGCGCACCGTTTTATATCGTCGGCGAGGATACGCTCTGGGGCCAGGACCGGCTCGAATTCGTCGATATGATCCTCGCCAAAGCCAGGACACAGTAGCGGCTATAGCTCCGGCGGCAGGCTGATGGTGCGGGCGATCTCGTCGGTCTTGAAGCCGACCGCGCGCGGCTTGAACACGCCGGGCAGCACGGTGACGCCGGAAATTTCCTCGATCACACCATCGAGCCTGAGCCAGTGAATGATATTCCCTGACGTAAGCTCGACGACGAGCAACCCGCAGCTTGGCGCGGTGTCGCTCTGTTGCAGGTTCATCTGCAGATCCAACTCCGCGTATGCCTCTCCCTCCGGCATTCGCGACACGCAGACCACCGCGAAATTCCCTACAATCGTCATGCCGCTCAGGAATCCCGGGCAACGCACGACCGGCTCGAACTTGCCATCGTCCTTGGCGACCCGGCCGAGATAGCCGGTTCCGGCCTCCTGCAGCCATAACGTACGACCGTGCATGCGCGGCGCGCGGGGCATCGAGAGCCCGTCGCAGATGACCTCGCCGCTCATGACGTGGACCACCACGCCGCCATCCTTCAAGGATTCTTTCCAGCCGCCGTCCTCGTCCGAGCGTGCCGTCGCGGTGGCGAACGCCGGACGTCCGTCGTGCAGCGCCAGTCCAGTCAGGTGGCAGCGGTCCTCGGGCACGTACGCCGAGACGAAGTCCGGTTTCCAGACGGGGTTAAAACTGTAGTCCCGGCTCAGGTACGCCAGGCAATTGAAACGCGTGTTGACGAAGACCAGCCGGCCGTCGCCGTCGACCGCCATCTCCGGACAGTCGATATCACCGGTGACATGAGATGCCTTGGGCACGTAGACGGCGTCAAAGCCGTCCGAGCGTTCCCCCGCGTCGAGAGCGTTCTCGAAGCGCCAGATCTGCCAGTCGGCGGAGACGTAGAGCGAGCGCCCGTGCGCGACGAGCCCCTTGCAACGTGGTATCGTTCTCTCGGCGACGGAAAGCTCGCCCTCCGCCGTCGGACCGACGAGAAAAAGTTTCGATGTCTGTTCGGACGTGAAGGCCAGGCTGATCCCCTGCCCCGCCAGCCATGAAACGAGGTACTGCGAACCGGCAAGCGACAGCGGCGGCGTATCGGCTTCGGCCCCGGCCTCCTTCGACCTCTTGCCTTTTGCGGCAGCCTTCTTCGACGCCGTCTTGTTCTTGGCGGTCTTATTCCTGGAACTCGACATCGCCTCAGGCCAATTGCCCCTGGCCCGGGTCGGCGACATTCTGGATGGCAACGGAGGCATAGGAGTCTTCGCTGTCGTAAACGGTATACCCGCCGTCGATGGCTTCCTGCGGTTGTTCCTCGCGCATGACCCAGTCGCCGACGAGATTGACCTCATCCGAGAAGTCGCGGGAGATCACAAGCATATTCGCCTCGCCCACCAATCTGTCTATAGCCTCGCCGATATCCAGCACGGTGGAGAAGTCGATGTCCAGCACGTTCATCATTTCGTTGTTCATATCGATATGCTCGATCCCAGTGATGAGACCGTTGGAAATCTCCGAGAGGTCGAGATCGAATCCGCCATCGAGGAACAGCGTGTCCTGACCGCCGCCGCCGTCGATTTTGGTGAAATTCTCGTCGCCGATGAACAGGCGGTCGTTGCCGGCGCCGCCGATCAGCACATCCGCCCCGCCGGCGCCACCGTCGAGGATGTCGTTATCCGCCGTGCCAATCAATGTGTCCGCGCCGGACGTGCCGGTGCTGGAGGCGTCATCCAGGAAGTCGCCGCCGTAGATCACATAGGCCGCATCGTCGTCCCGCGACCCGGCGATCAGGTCGCTGTAGCCGTCGCCGTTGATATCCGTGCCGGTGACGCCTTCGCCCTCGCCGAGCGTGAACGAGAAGCCCTGCTCGCCGATATCGTTCAGGTCGACCGTCGCGCCGAAATCGCCGCCGCCGAACAGCACGTAGCCGATATCGTTATCCCCGTCGGTCACGGCGATATCGTCGAAGCCGTCGCCGTTCATGTCGCCGATGGCCGAATAGGACCCATCGTTGGACCCCGTGTCGTAGTCGATCCGGAATCCATCCGAACCGTTCAGCGCCGACAGTTCGATGGTCGCCGTGCTGCTCCAGTCCGACTTGCCGTAGACCACATAAGATTTCCCGCCAAGCGGCGCACCGATCAGGATATCGTCGAGGCCGTCGCCGTTGAGGTCGCCGGCGGACGACACCGTGCCGGCCAGATCGCCCGGACTGACGCCCTTGAACCTGACGAAGCTCGTACCATCCGGCGTCGCGGACAGGTTGATATCTGGGCCCTGGTTGCCTGCGGACCCGAAGACCAGGAAGGTCTCGCCGGCGTTGCCGTCGCCGTCGGGGCTCGCCGTCGGGTTGCCGACCAGCAGATCGTCGAGGCCGTCGCCGTTGAAGTCGCCGCCGAGCGCTACGGTAGCCGTTCCGTCGGCGCTGCCGGCGACAGCCGAGGCCGTGAAGCCCACTGTGCCGTCACCGCCGTTCGCGCCATGCAGTTCCGCGACTTCGATCCGGCCGTCGACGCTGCCGTCGAGCGCATCCGCTTCCGTCAGCTTGGCGCCGTAGATGACATAGGCCGTTCCCTGGTTGTTGCCGGCCAATGGCGCTGCGATAGCGATGTCATCGTGACCGTCGCCGTCGATGTCGCCGCTGGACACGCCGGCCCCGAGACCGTCGGACTGTTCGGCGCCGATGAAAGAATAGCCGTCAGAGCCGTCCAGCGCCGAAACGTCGATCGTTCCGGCCGCCGCCATCGTCGCCGACCCGAAGACCAGGCTGACCCGGCCGGTGTTCAAATCTCCGCCGTTGTCGTATTCGGCGTTGCCGATCAGCATATCGGCATAACCGTCGTTGTTGACGTCCCCGCCCGATGCGATGGCGAGTTCGTTGTAACCGGTGCCCGTCAGGCGGACCGCCTCGCCGTCCGTGACCGCCTGCGCGATGTCGAAGTCGGCATCCAGGTTTCCGCCGCTTCCGAACACGACGTAGGTCGGGGTATAGGTCGCGGTGCCGTTGTTCTCGTCCATGCTGTAGGCGAAGTCGGTAAAGCCGTCGCCATTCATGTCGCCCAGTGCAGTCACGCTGATCGCCGTGGTGTCGAGCCCCGGGTTTTCCGTAGCGATCGTGAAGCCGTTGACGCCGTCCAGATCGGTCGTGATGTCCGACACCGCCGTTTCCAGATAGAGCAACGCGCCGCTGTCGCCGTGTTGACGAACATCGAAGGTCCTGGTTGCGCCATCGATGGTCAGTGTCGTCGGCGGGCCGATCACCGGATCCCAACCGGAGCCGATATCGACCGCGCCGCCGAAATCGTTGCGGGTCACGACGAGCGTATTCTCGGTACCGGTCAGGGCATTGGTCCCGTCGGTGATCGAACGGACATCGTCGCCATTGATGGTCAGCGCGCCAAATCCAAGATCCAGTCGCTCGAAACCGTCGATGATATCGTTGCGCACCACCGACATATCGAGGCCGTTGTAGGCAACCAGCGTATCGGTCCCCTCGCCGCCGTCGACGAAGTGGAAGGCATTATCGGAAACTTCGATAACATCGTCCCCCGCGCCGCCAATCAACACGTCCGCGCCGCCGCCTCCGACCAGGTCGTCGTTGCCGTCGCCACCATAGACATAATCCTCGACCGACGAACCGTCGAAGGTATCGTTGCCGCTGGTGAACGACAGATCATTGTCGACCGCCGTGAAGGTCACGCCCGAGGCCTCGTCGATGAGAATGTCGAGCATCACCGCGCCATCGCCCTCGAGCCCTGTGATGTCGTCGAAATAGCTACCCGCCGCCGAACTGCCGAAGCTAACGGCGTTGAAGATATCGCCCGCGACCGGCGTGCTGGCGGTCAGGAACGTCGCGCTCAGTGTCCCGGCCATGGTCATCTGACCGCTAACGTCCAGCGTGTCGCCCGTGCCGTTGCCGACCTCGATGTCGATGACGCTGCTCTCCGTATTGATCATATCGCCGATGACACTAAGCGTGCCGGCGGTGTCGTTACCCGCCGCCTCGATGATGCCGTTGTTGGTCATGGTGCCGCCCGCAGCACCACTTACGTCCAGTGTACCGGCACCCGTGATCGCACCGGTTTCATCGTTCGTGAAGGTATCACCGCTTCCAATGGCCATCGTGGCGCCGCTGGCGATGTTGATAGTGCCGCGATTGACGTGATTGTCCGTCGAGGTGCCGACGTTAAACTCAAGATCGTGGTTCGCGTTGACAGTTCCGTAATTCGTCAATTGCGCCGCGATCAGGAAGGCCGACCCACTTGCCGAGCCGGGATGAGCCGTCGAGATCGTGCCGTAGTTCTCCAGGTTGCTGTCGCCGTTGACGACCAGTTCGACATCGCTGTCGGTGACATCCTCTTCGGCAAGCATGATCGTGCCGCGGTTGACCAGGTTATCGATCACGGTCAGCCGCGAAGTCCCGCCATTGCCGCCCCCTTTGATGGTGATCGTGCCACCAATATCGTTGTCCAGACCGCCACGGAAGAACGACGTATTGTCGTTGATCGTGATGCTGCCTTCGTTGACGACATGAATGGTGTTCTTGAAATCAAAGGTGTTTTCGCTGTTGATTTCGGCGCCGGCACCGATGGTAAAGGTATAGTCGTTGCCGTCGACGGACTCGAAATCGTTGGAACTGAAGAAGTCGAGCGCCGGCATCGAGGAGTCGTATACGAAATCGCTGCCCAATTGCACCGCTGTGCCGCTATCGATTTGCAGCGTCCCGCCCCCGGTCAACGTGGTCGTATCGTCGATGATGATCTTGGCGTTCGATCCGGTGACGGAGAAGGTGGCGCCGGATGCGATATCCAGGGTGCCGCCACGCAAGTCGACGATCACGGTAGAGCCCGACGTGCTGACCGCCAGGTTATGATCGACGTTGAGAACGCCCCTGTTGCGGAAGTGCCCGACCGTCAGAATATGCGCAGATGCGTCAAAGTCGGCGCTGACGTTGATCGTGCCCTCGTTATCGAAAGTTCCTTCGACATCCAGTCTGGCATCGAAGCTAGTGTCGAAGGTACGGCCCAGATTGATGACACCCACGTTGGTCATGCCATCGTTGGCGGAGAACGTCGGTAACGAGGCCCCCTCAACGACGAGGATATCGATCGTGCCGGCATTGAATGCATGTTTGTTGGCGATGACCGAAAGACCCTGTGCGACATTGGACCCGATGACACCATAGTTTTCGAATGCGCCGTCGAACGTCAGCGTACGCTGGGCCGCGGTCGGCTTGAACGTGCCGTCCACCAGGTTCACGAAATCGACGCCGATCGTGGCATTCCAATCCGTGGTCATATCGCCTGCGTTGTGGATCGCGCCGGCACCGGTGATGTCGACGGCCGTTCCCGGGATCGTTGCCGTTCCCGTAATAACGAGGTTGCTGTGGAGTTCCTTGGCGCCGCCGTTGATGATCAGGGTGCCGTCGACCGTGACCGCACGATCCGTCGCAATCGAGCCCTCGTACCAGTCAAACGTGCCGCCTGAAACGACATCGATACCGCCCGGACCGACGACGAGGCCGTGATGAGTCAGGGTTGCCCCGCTACCGACCTGCGAATCGTCGGTGGCAAGATACAGAAGCCCACTTTCCGAAATATGGAAATCGCCCGTGCCCAGAACATCGAGACGCCCGATTGCGAGAGGACCGGTCAGCATCGGATCGTAGTTGCCGCCGTCCGTCGTCACCGTGACGATATCGTAGCCGCTCGGCACGGTGCCACTAGACCAGTTCGTGGCCAGATCCGGCACATCGCTCAACTGAGATGTGCCGATCCAGTTCACCGCGCCGCCGACAACGGTGACCGACACCGTCGAATAATCGACCCGGCCCACCGCGTCGGTCACCTTGACCGTAAACGTATCCGGTCCGGTGTAGGATGTATCCGGGGTATAGGTATATGTACCGTCGGCGTTGACGCTGACGCTGCCGTTCACGCCGTCCGTTTCCAGGCTAAACGTCACGCTCTCGCTGTCCAGGTCGCCCGCGCCAACGCGCCCCGAAACCGCGACACTCTCATCCGTGGCGATATGCCTGCCGTCGATCCAGTCCGCGGCGCCGTATAGCCCCGCGTCGGTCCCGTTCGCGGTCAGGTCGTGTGCGACATTCTCGTTACCTTCACTGAGCGGCCAATATCCGACGAGCCCTTCCTCGCCGCCAACCAGCTCGTGCGAAAGACTTTCCGAGATTTCGGTGGCAGTCCGCACGTCGTCCCACACCCGGAAATCAGCGATCTGGCCGTCGAAGAAGTGCTGCATACCGCCGTTGACGCCCAGGAACAGTGCGCCGTTCTCGCCGCCGGTGGGATGATTGGTGTACGACACCGGGCTGCCGGCCTGCGTGCCGTCCACATAAAGTGTGAGCGTCTTGGCGGTTGCATCACGCGTGACGGCGACATGCGACCATGCGCCCGCCGAGATGCCGGTCGACGTGAAGGCTGAAATCGCCTCGTTGCTGCCGGCACCGTTCTCCTGCACCCACTGCACGTCGCCGCCGGTGGTGATATAAAGCTCGTAGAGCGAGTTATCCGGCTCACCGTCGGCCGTGACCTCACCGGAGAATCTGAACACGCGGCCCGCGCCGAAGTTTTCCGGGTTGACCCAGAACTCGACCGTCATGTCGCCCTTGAGCGCGAGCGGATTGTCGCCCCCGCCCTCGTATTCGGCCTTCACGTAACCGGTCGAGCCGTCGAATTCGATACCAGCAGCCGTCCCCGGCAGCGGCGGGACATCGTTGGTCGGAATAGTGGCAAAGCTCGATCCCGTATGCCCATTGCCGGAATGATCGTAGATCGCCGCCATATCGCCGTCGCTGAGCGGCCAGTACCCCTCGACGGGTTCGACAGCGCTCGCCGGCACCCGGCCCAGCATATCGGTCCGCACCATGGCTTCGGTGATGTCCGTATTCCACATGCGGAGTTCGGAGAGCGCGCCGGTGAAATCGAGCCCCGTGGTATCGCCGGAATTACCGAGGTTCAGATCGGCGGAGCTGCCGGCGAGACTGGAAAGCGAACTTGCGTCCACCGTACCGGCCAGCTCGCCGTCCACATAGACGTTCAGATCGTCACCATCGAAGCTGACACCGAAGTGCGCCCACTTGTCATAGGTCCAGTCCGTATCGAGCGTCGCCGAGATCGGCGTGCTCCCGTCATTGATCGTCACGATCAACTCGCCCGCATCGCCGACGGACAGTTCGAACAGGTTACTGCCGGCCCCGTTGCCGTCATTGAGTTCCAGAATACGGTTTTCCGTTCCGGAGGCATGGACATTCGCCCAGACCGTGAACGCGAAGGCGTCGTTGACAACCGGCACGCTTCCCAGGTTCGCGATACTTTCGTTCACCGCATCGAACGTGAGCGACGACCGGCCGGCATGCGACAGCGGCAGGGCGGAATTCTGATCCGTCTGCAGTGCGCCGGCCGGCACCGTGCCGTCGTTGCCGTTGCCGGTCAGGTCGGTGACCGTCGTTCCCGTCCCCTCGTCGGCGCGCCAGTAACCGTCCAACGCGAAGTCAAGCGGTCCGACCGTCGTGTTCATGAACGTCTGGATGTCATCCGTGGCGCGGACCTCGTTCCACAGGCGGATTTCATCGATATCTCCGACCAGACCGCTGCCCGAAACCGACGACCCGAATGTCAGAATACCGCTCGCGCTGGAGAACGATTGCGTCTCCGTTGTTCCTTCCTGACCGTCGACGACGATCTTGAAGTCGGTACTCAAGCCGTCGAACGTAAACGCGACATGGTGCCATTCCCCGTCCAGCACGTTGATCGCAGGCCCTGCCGCCGCCGTTCCCTGTATAAAGCCCTCCAGCCCGCCGCTACCGTTGAATTTCACGCCGTATTCGTGCGTGCCACCGACCGATCCGAGCAGGATATCGCCGTCGTCTTGCGAACCGTCGGCGCGGAACCAGGTCTCGACGGTGAAGTCCGTCGCCGTGGCCGCCGCCCCGGCCAGTGTCGCCACTTCGGCATCGGCAAGACTGATGTGCGAGCCGCCGTCGTATCCATCGATGTGCGGATCTTCGTTACGCTTGTTATCGACCTCGATGGTCAGTTCTTTCCGTGCCGTATATCCGTCGCTGTCGGTGACGCTGACAATGAAGGTGTCCTGGCCGGTAAAATTCGGCACCGGCTCATAAGTAAAGGCGCCCGTCACCGGATCGACGATCAGTTCGCCGAAGTGCGTATCTTCGATGACCGCAAACGTGAACGACTCACCCGTATCGCCGTCACGAACGCCGATATCACCGCGCAGGGTATCCCCTTCGATAACGAACGTCTGATCGGCGTAGATATCGGGGCCGGTGTCGATCCAGGTTCCGCCGGTAATCGTACCATCGTTGCCGAACCGCGTGACGTCCGTCGCCGTCGAACCCACGCCTTCATCAAGCGGCCAGTGACCGACCGGATCGTGCAAAGCCGGTGAGGTCCCGGCCATCACGGTCGAAAGGTCGGCCTCATCCAGAACGGCGTCGTAAATCTGGACATCGGCGATCTCGCCATTGAAATACTGGACGATTGAACCGCCGGTGCTCTCACGGGCGCCGATCTTGAGCGTCGATGCTGTCGACGACAGCGTTGTCATGTCGAGATTGGACGGATTCGAGGATCCCGTGAGCGTTACTTCCGCGCCGTCCCGGAAAACCTTGAGGTCGGGCGTTCCGCTCGACACGTCCAGCGACATCGCGACGTGCGCCCATTCTCCGGCACCGATGTCGGCGTCGTACCAGTACTGTGCGAAGTTGCTGCCGTCGTCGGACAGCAACACTTCGATCTGGCCACCGGCCTGCAGCCGCAGCACGAATCCCTGACCGGTGTCCGACCACTTGGAAACAATATTGTCGTTCCCCGACCCGGCATCGTCGGAATTGATCCACGCAGCGATGGATAGTTGCGACAGTCCATCCAGCGCATCGATATCGCCGGCATCGACGTACGTCGATCCATCGAACCTAAGCGTTTTACCCGTCACCGGCACTGGCAGCGGCGCCGTGTCGACGATGGCGGTATCATTCTGCAATGTGCCGTTGTTACCGGTGGATGAGAGATCGGTAACCGTGCCGCTTACGTCCTCGTCCAGTTTCCAGTAACCGACCAGCCCCGGTTCGCTACTGTCAAAGGTGTTCAACAGGTTATCGTGGATCTCCGCCTGGGTACGGATGTCGCTCCAGATGCGGACGTCGGCGATATCGCCCTTGAAGTTCTGCGGGTGCGAGCCGTCATCATCGAAATCGCCGATCATCAACGGTGAGGCATCGCCGCCTGAATGAGTCCCTTGGTTACCCGTGTGGATCAGCACCCCATCCAGATACAAACTGGATGCGTTGGTGCCCGGCTGCATCGTCATGGCGGCGTGATGCCACTCGCCGTCGCGCAGATCCGGGCCAACCCCGGTAGCTGGAGTAATAAAGGAACTTCCTGCCGCACCAAACAACTGCCCCGTCGCTTCGGTAAAGCCGAGCGAAAAGACATTCCCATTTCCGGTCGTTGGCTTCGTTACCAGCCTGTGATAGCTCAACCCGGTATCCTGATCGACCTCGGCGCGGAACCACACTTCGACGGAAAGCGTGGACGTCTCGTAAACCGCATTGTCGGCGATAACGATATTGTCACCGGTAGCATCGCCGGCACCGTCAAACGTCGCGTGTCTGGCCACGTGCTGCGCGATCAGCCCCTTGTCGAGGGTGTCGTCGACAAAAGCGGCGCCGTTCTGCAGCGTTCCGTTCACACCCGTGGCGCTGCTGTCGATGGCCGTTGTACCCGACATATCGTCAAGCCGCAGGTATCCGACAAGATCCGTTTCGGAACTATCGAAAACCGTCGCCCGGTTGTCGGCGATCTCGCTCGCCGAACGCGCCGTATCCCAGATGCGGACATCGGCGATGTCACCCTTGAAGTTCTCTTCCGAACCATCGTCGTCATCGTAATCGCCGATAACAACGGGCTTGGTCGACGCCGGAATCGATATACTGATCAGAGAACTGTCGATCTGCTCGCCATCCAGGTAAAGCTTGGTCGAGCCGATACCCGGCGTGACCACGAACGCCGCATGGTGCCATTCGCCGTCACGAAGGTCGGTGCTGCCTTCCAGCGTCGCACCGCCATCGGCGTAACCCGTCAAATAGCCACTGCCATCCAGGGCCAGGCTGTACGCGTTACCGCCACCAAGGGAGTTCTCTTTCGTTACGATGCGCTGCACCCCCGTGCCGGCCGGATCCGCGCGGAACCAGGCCTCGACGGTTATGGAGGTCGCAATTTGCGCCGCGTTGTTGGCGATGACGACATTGTCGTCGGTGCCGTCGAACGTGGTGTAGCGCGAAAGATGCCCGGTGACATCGGCAACCCGTCCCGGCACCGCATCGGCCCCGTTGCCCGACAAATCGACATAAACACCGTATTGATCCGTCTCGTCGAAATCCCAGTAGCCGGCAAGATCGCTCGCCGCCTCTATTTCGGCATCGCTCAGCTTGCGCTGATAGTTCTCAGCGATCTGATGACCGGTACGCGCACTGTTCCAAACCCGAACCTCGTCCATCTGGCCGGAGAAATCATCCTCCAGGTCGAGGGCACCGAACAGCAGTTCACTCGCCGAGCCGCCGGCTGCCTCACCGGCATATTCCACGGTTTCGAGCAGGTCACCGTTGACATAGAAACTGACGGTGCCCGCATCCGTGTCGCGCACCGCAGCGACATGCGCCCAATCCCCCGCCGTCAGCGCCGGCGTCGACGTCGTCGGCGTCACGTTGGCAAGGCTCGCATCTTCGTGGAACAGACGCAGCGCGCCGTCGGCCTGCATTTCGAGCGCATAGAGCGTATTGCCGGCGAGCGTTTCCTGATTGGTGCCGAACGACAGCAGGTGGGCGAGCTTAAGCTCCGCCGGATTGACCCACATCTCGACAGTTAAGTCACCGGTGATCGCCAAGGCATCGCCGTTACCACGCCCGGCACTCAAGACACTCTGACCGTCGAATTGGAGTGCGGTCTCATGACCCGAAACACCCAGGACTTCCGGCGCGTCCGTCCTGTCCTCGACGGTAACGGCGAATGTCTGCGTGCGGCTGGCGCCGTTGGCGTCAGTGACGCGCGCGGTAAAGCTGTCGGCCCCGGAATATCCGCCATCCGGCGTGTAGGTAAACGTGCCGTCCGCGAGAAGGTCGATCCGGCCGTTATCCGGGCCCGTCTCCAGCGACCACGAGACGCTGTCGCCCTCGGTATCGTCAGACCGGAGGATGCCCACCATCGGTGTATCCTCGCTGACCGCTATCGATGAGCCGTGGATGTTCTGCGACGTCGTTACGCTGGTCGCGCCGGTGATGGCGCCGTGATTCTCGTTGCCAGATACGTCCACCGCCTCACCGGTGCCGGATGCGTCGTCGAGGCGCCAGTTGCCGAGCAGGCCCGATTGCGGCTGCGCCAGGTGGCCGAAGTTGTCGCCGCCGATGTCGGACGCATCTCGCACGTGATCCCAGATACGGACGTCGGAGATCATGCCGTTCCAGCCACCATAGGTGGAGCCCGATGTATCTGTATCGCCGATCAGAAGATTGCTGACCGAGGTCAGGGAGCCCGGCGTGGCCTCAATGCTCGCCGCGCCGCCTTCGACGCCGTTCACATAGAACGTCGCGTCGCCGTCGCGGTCCGCGGTGACGGCAACGTGCACCCATTGTCCCGTCGGGATAACCGAGGTGCTGAAGACGTTGCTGGTGTCGCCGTTGGCGTCTTCCATCGCCAACTCCAGCTTGTCGTCCGTGCTGACCCCGAGCATCCAGCCTTTGAAGGCCGAATCTCGGTTATCGATGATGACTTCCTCGACGCCATCGGCATTGCGGTAAATCCATGCCTCGACGCTGAAGTCCTCGGTCCCGGTCGAGAACTGGTCGGAGTCCGGGACCACGATCTTATCGGAGCCGGTAAATTCCATTGCCTGGGTCGGCGGCATGATGAACAGCGGCTCGGCATCATCCCCCGGCGTCAGACTGCCCAAGTAGGCGTCGTGGCCATTCCCGGTCTGATCGATGAAGAGACCATTTGTATGGTCGTGCTGATCGGCCTCGAACTGCCAGTAAGCGGCAAGATCGCTCTCGGCGCCGGTCAGTTCGGTGTGCTGGTTGTCCCTGACCTCACCTTCGGACAACGCCCGGTTCCAGATGCGGACTTCGTCGACGGCGGCAGTCGCCTGAAGGGTGCCGTCCGTCGCTTTGCCCATCAGCAACGGATCGGTATTGGAAATATCCCAGCCGGTCGGGTCGTTGTCGCGCCCGGCGGTCTCGGTCCAGCCGGTGGATGAACCGTCGAAATACGCCTCGAAGGTGCCGTTGTCTTGGTCCAGGGTGAAGGCGACCTGGTGCCAGCCGTCGATGCCGGTGAGATCGTACTTCAATTCCGCCTTGTCGGATGAATCGGTGCCGCCGTTGCCCATGCGGGCATAGAGATACCCGCTCTGGATAAAGATGTTCCAACCTTCGACGCTCGACGTAACGTTACCCTTGGAAATCAACGATTGCGCGGTCGTCGTGTCGCGGAAATCGACCATCACCTGAACACTGAAGCTGCCCTCGCCCGGGTTCATGTCATCGTGGTGGTCGACTTGAATATAGTCGTCGACACCGTCGAACTGAATCGTTCCCGAAAGCGTCTGCGCACCGAGGATCCGCGGTGCATCGTTTTCGGCCTCGACCGACACGTTGATGGTGCGCGTTACCCTCGTACTGCCGTCTGAAACCTGCACCTGGAAGCTGTCCGGACCGGCATAGTTCTCCGCCGGTGTATAGATGAAGGCACCGTCCGAACCCAGATAAAGCTCGCCGTGGTCAGCCCCTTTGGCGACCGTGAATGTGAGCGAGCCGCTATCCACATCCTCGGCGACAAGCGAACCGTGCACCGCGATGTCCTCGTCGGTGGCGAACTGATAGCTGTGGATCGGCGCCGCGCCGTCGTCGAACTGCGGATCGCCGACGGTCGAGCCGTCGTTAACGCCGGCGCTGTCTGCCGCCACCGTACCGGTGCTGGCGTCGCCGAGGTCGTCATTGAGGCGCCAGTTGCCGACAAGACCCGGCACGTTGCCGCCGATATAGCCCGCCATGCCGTCACGAATCTGATTGACCGTATGCGCTTCGCTCCAGACACGGACGTCGGCGATAGTGCCTTCCCAGCCCTGAGCCGTCGACGCATTGAAGCGCCCGATGGCGACAGTGCCTTGGCTTTCCTCGGGATGGAAACTCGACGTCTGTTCGCCGACCAGGTTGCCGTCGACATACATCCTGAAGGTCATCGTATCGGCGTCATAGGTCGCGGCGACATGATGGTTGAGGCCGTCAGTGGCGCTGACGCCGCTATCGAAATTGACGGTGCTGCCATCGGTCAGAATGCTGTTGAAACGGAACGTGCCATTGTTGACGCTCAGGCTCCAAGTCGCATTTGCGCCGTTCGTCGAATCGTTCACCAAGATCCGGTGCGACCCGGTGTCGTCGAAATCCGCTCGGGCCCAGGCCTCGATGGTGAAGCTGTCCGGA
The DNA here is from genome assembly GCA_965229805.1 of Rhodospirillales bacterium. Taxonomy (GTDB): domain Bacteria; phylum Pseudomonadota; class Alphaproteobacteria; order Rhodospirillales; family Casp-alpha2; genus UBA4479. Next base: position 2,194,762 of record CBDDJO010000001.1, read on the forward strand.
TCCAGCGTGTCGTCCGTATCGGCGACCAGCACGCCGTCGCCGGCGCCATCGAACGTCATGGCGCGCGCGAACGGGATCGGCATCGGCGACACGTCGAGCAGCGTCGCGCCCGTCACCGCGCCGTCATTGGCGTTCGCCGTGCTGTCAGTGCCGTCCTTGTCAAGACGGTAGTATGCCGCGAGGCCTTCTTCGCCGCCGTTCAGACGCGCGTCGAAGTTCTCGGAAATCTCCGCCGGCGTGCGGATATCGTCCCAAAGCCGCACGTCGGAAATTTCGCCCTCGAAGCCGGAACCGCCGGTTCGGCTGGTGCCGATCTGTAAGACACCGTTCGGGTCGAAATTGCCGATATCGTTGTCCGGGCCGAGTGCCCCACCCGCCGGTGCACCGTCCAGATAGGCGGCGAAAATTTGCGTCGACGCATCGTAGGAATAGGCGATGTGATGCCATTCCCCGTCGTTGAGCGCGTTCTCGGTCAGCGTATAACCATCACCCCCGCTGTCGCCTCCCACCTCGAGGACCGGCTGCCCGTTGTCGAGACGGATCTGCATGTAATCCTGAGCGTCGACATTGGCGTCTTCGGTCGACATGATCACGACAGTGCCGGTCGAGGTCGTCCGGAACCATGCTTCGGCCGAGTGCGAACCGGAGATCGCCGGTGCGGTTGCGGCCGTGATATCATCGTCACCGTCGAAGCTCATCACCGCCGACATCGGATCGGCGGGCGATCCATGGCCCACGACAGCATCGTTTTCGTTCCCCGACAGATCATAGGCCAGCCCGTCGTCGGCAATGCTGTCGAAGCGCCAATAACCGGCGAGATTCGTCGTATCAACGGTGCCGTCGAGGCGTTGTTGGTAGGTTGCGGCGATTTCCTCGGGCGTTCGCAATTCCGACCAGGCGCGGACGTCGTCCATCTGCCCGTTCATCGAGCCATAAGACGAACTCGAAAGCGCATGCCCGATACGGAAGATCTCGTCATTTTGCAGATCGACGTCAGATCTAGGCGAAATATCGCCGCCGCCGGACGCGACACCGTTAATGTAGAACGTGGCGTCGCCGTCACGGTCGACGGTCACGGCGACATGGCTCCATTCATCATCAGGCACGGGTGTATCGCTGACGACGACCGTGTTGGTGCTGGCATCCTCTCTGATCGCCAGACTGAGTTTGTTCTGGTTCGATCCGCCGGAACCTTCGAGCGCAAACGTCAGGCCGAGCTGGCTAATTTCCGAACGAGAATCAATAAGAGTGCGCAATGAATCCGGGTCGTTCGGATTGATCCAGGCTTCCAGAGTGAAGTCGCCGGTGCCGAAACCCAGGCCGGTCGGCGCCACAATACTGGTTTGATCGTCAGCACCGTCGAACTGCAGCGCGCCGGATGTCGGCACGATGCCGAGCAACGCCGGCGGGTCGTCGTAGGCGACCGTGTTGATGGTAATCGTTTGCGTCGTCGCGTTGCTGTTCTCGTCGGTCACGGTAATGTCGAACGTGTCCGGTCCGAGGTAACCGTCCGGCGGCGTATAGGTGAATTCGCCGTCGACGTTGACGTTGACCGTGCCGCCCTGTGCAGTCGCGGCGTCGGTCTGTGGCGTTGCCACCAACGACAGATCGCCGTCCGGGCTGACGGCGGCGATATTGCCGGAGAACGTCTGGTCCTCGTTCATCGTGATCTCAGTCTGGTAGACGCCCGCACCGGCCTCGTTGACGGTGACGCCCGAAGACGTGCCGCCAAGGCCGTTGACCGAGCTGTCGACCACCACGGAGGTATCGTTGGCGGCGTCGAGCTTGTAATGCGCGACGAGGCCATGCTCGTTCGGCTGCGGGAAGTTATCGCGCCCCTCGGCGATCTCGCCCGTGTCGCGGGCGTAATTCCAGACCCGAACGTCTGCGATCTCGCCGTCGAAGAAAATACCGTCAGCCGACGCGTTCTGGCCGATGTAGGCAACGGAACTGCCGAGGTTGGGCGAGATCGCGGCGGTTCCGTCTTCCTCGCCGTCTATGATCAGCGTCGCCATGCCGGTCGCCGCGTCATAACGCACGGCGACATGGTGCCAGAGACCGTCGTTCACAGTCGCGGTACTCGCGGGCCCGGTTCCAGAGTTGGCCATCTGCAACTTGACGGTGCCGTCGGCCTGCGTCCGGAACTGGGTCGAGATATCGTTCGTGCCGACGTTCTCACCGATGGTCAGGATTTCGCCGTCGGCTGTAGATGTCGTTTTGACCCAGGCTTCGTATGTGAAACTGCCGGTCCCGGTCGAGAGCTGCGCGGCGTTCGCCGATAGATCGACGTTCGACGTGCTGCCGTCGAATGCCGAGGCGCGGATCAGGTGACTGACGGTTTCACCCGACGCCATATCCGTCCCGTCATTTACCAGCGGATCCCCGGCATAGAGCCGATTGCCGTTGGCCGATAGGTCGTCAGCATACTCTTCATCGTGGGTATCGATGTTGTCGAAGTTCCAATACCCGCCGAGCTTGGCCTCCGCCGACGGATTGGCGAGTTTGGTGGCGTAGTTCTGTGCAATCTCGAGATCGGTGCGCGCTTCCTTCCAGACACGGATTTCGTCGATGGCGCCGTGCAGGTAATTACTGTCGTTCTGCGACTTGCCGAACAGCAGCGGCGCGCTGTTGCCGAACGGGAAACCGTCGGCAATGGACACATCGCTGCTACCGGACAGCATGCCGTCGATATAGAAGTCAGCGTTGCCGTCCCGGTCGACGGAGATCGCCACGTGATGCCACCCGTCCGCATCGATCGAACCGCTGCTTGAACCGCCGGCATTGAGCTGCAAGCCGTCGCCCATGGACAGGTTGATTCCCCCGCCTGAATCGATGAAGGCATGGATGCCGGAACCGTCGCCGCTGCGTTTATCGAATAGCGTCGAGGTGCCGGAAAGCGTCTGCAACAACACATTTTCACTTCTGTAAAAGTGATGAAGATCCTGGGTGAAGGGGGTAACTACACAGTGCTCTTTCAGGACGTGCCTCTTCTGTGATGTTTTTTTTTGATGAAGATTTGCCTGACTTGGCATGTTCATGGGTGTCATGGGGCAACCAGAAAAGCCCCGCACCAAAATGGAATTTCAAGAGGATTGGAGCAAGTTTTGTTAGAGAGTTGCACAAAAGTTGGAGAGGGTATTGAGTACGTCTTATCAAGTTTAAGCATCTTTAAAGAAGTGTTTTTTTCCTGGCAGTTTCGGACTATTGTAAAACTTGTCGTTTCCAGGTCTTATTGCTGTGTATTTTGCTTCTCAAATGCAAAGTTGCATGGTGAGTCTGCAATCTGCAGGACAATAGTCAAACGACTAACGACAGTTTTCGTTTTGATCAGGAATTGGAGTTTCCCGAAAATCGTTTTGGGCATGACTGCTTGGCATGTTTGAAAAACGGCCTCAATCAGATGGTGCTGAGGAACTGGCCGTACGAGCTGGAATTTTGCAGTGCCGGGGTTTGGTGCTGTGTGTCAATGATCGCGTTGGATTGCCAAGACCTTTGAGCGTCCCAGGGCAAGACAGCTTCTTGGGAGTGGTTGCAGATGGCACGTCAGATTCATTGGCAGGTGCCCTGGGTGCATTGTTTGACAGTATGGCAAACCTATGGTAAAGCCAAGATGCTTGTATGACATACCCAAGGAGTCTAAAGACTCAGTTAACCTTGACCTTTAATGAAACAACATGTTTACCATAGTCTTACCGGATCACGATCGATCACGCTGGATCACGCTCTATGTTTTCCTTTTTTCATTAACTTCGTGCCATCGATTGTCTGTTCAACATGAAAGACCGCCAGCGTAAACTGGCCAATCGAAGGTTTGCACATTTGCAAATGCCGAATATGTCGTCTTGACACTTTCCGGGCCACCTTTTTCGCCCAACCCATACTATCTTCGTCAGCAAAGCAATGCGTAAATCTGCCGTTGACTCCTGAGATGTAGAAATGTGCATGATGGGCCAAAGGATATATGTTTAAACACAAGTACACTTTCAGGCCAACAAAAAATCTATATAGACAAGCATCTAAACCTGCGAGTCTGCTTTAACAAGTGGTGAAACACCTCAGCGCGTAGCAATGTGCTCATGTGTGCGAGCGTATATCGTGATATCAATATTCTTCGCCCAACATTCACTCACCAGGTGTCTTACGTGCATTTTTGGTTTTGCCACCCACATAAGAAGTCGTCGCCTGCATGTGGCCGGCACTCTTGAACACAATTTGAAAACCATTGGGCAGTATCAAGTGAAATGGGGCCTGGAACAAATCTGCGTCAAGCACAAGTGCTGTCTCAAAAAGAGCAAACCAGCATCGTAGATTGCATTAGCTTCCTGCTCTGTCCTTAAAAAGATTACAAAGAAAATGGATTCGGGTCATTCAAGAACAACTCTACGACGTTCCATGCATCCAAGTAACAGGAGCCGACCAGCTCTTTCAGTGAGACCAAAATATCGAGACAGCCCTGTCCTTATAAATTGAAAGCTGATCATGGGGCCACCCTAAAAAGATATATGCATAGTGGATCTCGATCCTTACTTGGTCTGGAGATTTCCTTTATAACTTTAAATCTAGGTCCTCTAGGGCCCGTCAAGCAACTCAAAGTTTAATTGCAATTGGGTCTCATAGCAAGCCTTTGATGCAACAATCGATTGTCTGATGGCCACATGCAGCGGCCTGCCCGCACTTCGTTGTTAAGCCAACATCCAAATCTGCGAGAACCATCGTTTGGAAGACTTCCAGAATGAGCTCTTTCTGCACAGTCGCGCAACCAATCTACGATAATGCGCCCATTGAACGCTTTTGCCGTGAGATACGCTCCATGACACGCCTTCACCACCTGATTTTTCAGGCAACAAGTTCTATAGTACCGGGAACCTGTTGTCTCACACCAAACTCGGATGTGTAAAAAAATAATATCATGAACTTTCGGGCTCATGAGCAGATGGGTCTCCAGGATATTCCATCAAGAAACAAGATTTGGTGTAAAACGCCCTTGAGAAGGGAAGACACCATTCAGCTTGCACCACGCCCTATAGTCTTCCCAGGCTTCCATCAAAAGGTCCTTCAGAGAAGTTCCCCGACCATGAGGTTGACCAAAGAAACCCAATTGAACCAGGGTCATCCTTGGTTGCAACAATTTAGAGTGCACTATTTGAACTTGCCAATATTGAATTCGAATGGATCAATGAATTTCCATCCCAAGAAAAATGTTGACAGAATGTAAATGAGAACAAGGATCAACACACTTCCGTTGGCTGTGTATGCCAAGCCTAAATTCACAGCGTGCATCGAACATATCTTGATGATATACATGTCAAAATGCTTGACTGCCAAGAGAGGGCCTCGGCAGTGGGAAGTGTCGTTCTCACTTGGCTCAATCTATATATCTCAAATTAATTAAACAAATTCAACAAAAATGCCAAACATGGCCAGGTAGCAAGGAATTGGGGGTAGTTCAACGTTGATGAAGGAAATCGTATTATGTTCCGTAGACGACCATGCAGGGTTTTCAGAAAAGTCAACATAAGTATTGTCCGCTCCGATACTGGTGGCACGGCAAGCGTAGCAAACAAATTTTGATTTCCATGATGCCGCATGTTGCCATAATGTGCGATGGAACTCCTGGTCCCCCCTGCACTCTGCAAGAACAAAACGTTCGCCCCTCGAGCAAAGTGGTTTGGAAAGTTGGTCAGGCTCATACCCATTGAATGCAACATTCAAACTCCACGTTATTCTTGCTAAAATGGGGCGAAGTGTCAGTGGGTGAATCAACCAGTCGGACCGTATAGCACATAGTAGGAACCTGCTGAGTCTGACGCTCCGAGGTCTGTAGTGCAAGATGTTAAGAAACAAACATAACACCTTAAATGGCTGGTGCGGATTTTCACTGATGTTGGCTTCGTCCCCATAAAATCCGATCCTCAGATGCGGACGTTTTTGAACAAATATTCATCATGATCGATCGTGATCCAAGGAATTGTAAGGCGAAATAATATTATATATATATATATTTATAAATATATATTTAAAACGTCATCATGATATGGACCCAGTACTGAACGCCCAACACTATTTTTTGAATCCACTAGATTCGATATTCATCATGATCGATCCGGGTACCAAAGTTTCTTTCGCACGAAGAATATAGTGACGACATACAACAAATATGGTTGAGATATTTTTTGTTTCCTTGAAAGCCTGGGTTCGGAATGAGGCTGTGGTCATTCACCTGCTTCGCCCAGCTGTTGTTAACTGCGTCCAAATGCTCCCAATATGCTCTAATTTTCCCATGGTCAAGACGTAGACCTGCTTGATTCATCAAATATTGCAAAATTTTGTGGGGTTCAAACATAGGAAGTCGTTTTTCGACAGGCGTACCATTGCCAGGATCAATAGTGCATGCAATGTATACTGGCTCCTACAGGTGTTGAGAACTGACAACCAATTTCCAGGAGTTTGTAAATTCACTATTGGAAGAACTTACATTGGAGATGTTTCCAACGATCAATCGACTTGACAAATTTAAAGCTTGCAAATATGTGTTCACCATTTTTCACCCACTCTCAGTCCAGCGGAAGTTTCACATTTCTGAAGAAGTCACGCGATGCGTTACCATTAGCATAGCCACCAAGTTTGAAGGATCTTTCGTGCATGCCAATACCACCAGATTCCTCGACGCAATTCTATAAATTGAAATATTTTAAGTGCATGCATGCAGGTGCACCGATTCCCACTCGATGAAGCGTCAACACTACATTTTCAAAAACGTTAATTGCATGTACATGCATGTCCCGCCACTGTCCTCGACTTGGCCTTTCAATGTCTCCATGACAGATTTTGCTGAAGATGCCTGGGGGCTCAGTTTTGTATTTGGAGAATCGATCCTGGGGGCTCAGAATTTAAATCTAAATATATATATATATATACATGCTAAAGCGAAAACCAGCAAACTAAAATATATTTTTTTCTTAGCATCGTAAGGATTTGACGCCAACATTTTGGGAATACTGCAGCTCAAGGTACACCTGAAGACATCTTATTGATAGCATCTCGAACAGTGGGGGCAGGTATCTGGTCGTCATGATTCTGGACGTCACTAGGAGCACCTCCAAAAGCATCAAAAAGCACTTTTGACGCTGCAAGTTCTTCAAATCTGCACTTCTAATCTGATCAAGATGCAAATATAATTGAATTTGATTTTTCTTTTCGATCAAATGCAAGTCGGTTTTTTAACTCGAGCGATCAAAGATCATGTCGAAGTTGGCGCCACTGTGTGGCGTGCATGAAGGTGATACCGCCCAAAGACACTCCCACATGGCCTTAGGATCTATGTATCACACACACACAAGAGGTTGACATTCATCAGAGATCAAACCCCGCTCGCTATTAGCGGTGGTGATTTCAATTTTTCAAGTTATATTATATGGATTGGAGTTAAGAGCTGGAAATACTGTTTCAACTGGGCTGAATCCACCACCAGCTAATGTTAACGTCATCACCATGGACCATGTTGGCAAAAGTTTCATGCTGCCTCTTTACCCCCTAGATCTTTAGAACGAAAAAGCCAAACAAAGATCTATACTTTGCAGATCTCTATATATGCTATGTATATATATATATATAATAAATATATATATATATATGATTATATATATACTACAAATTATATAACTAATTCCTGCAAATATATATATATATTATAATATATATATATAAGGGAAGTGGATCAGCTCTCTTTGACTGCAGCACTCTTTGGTGCTGGTGCCTTGGCCTTTTTGGCCGGTAACATCGCCTTATCCATCTCATCCAATGCCGCTTTCAGGTCGTCGGTGGCTTGTGGAAGCACATCGACCTTCCAAGTGCTACTTGGTGGATTTATGTCGCAGAAATTTCAGGGTTCGGGCGTTGTTTTGTACATGCAATTCAGAACTGGAGAATGAGTAGCTCACTGAAAATTAAATATAGTTTTGAGACTTCGGTGTTTCGATCATGATCAAAAAGCCACCTTCTCATCATCCAGGAAACCACGTAGCAACTCACGGGCAGCTTGTACTGCTGTGATCTTCTCACTGACGTCCGTAGTGATAGCTTCCCGGTACTTCTCTCCCCTTAATTGACATCGGACATCATCGGACTGACTTTTATCATGTGTTTTGATGATATTCGATGTAATGAACGAAACACATCAGCCTTTCATTGAAATTAAACTTTAAGACGCAGACACGTGCTGAAGATTCAACTGGGCGGTTTTCCATGCGTTCATCTTGCCAACAACCTGGTTGATTGCCTGAAAAAACTTGGGAGTCACCAGATGCACTTTGTAAAATGCACATCACTTTGTAAAATGCTAGTGCCGTCGATAAATGCAAAGAAAATATTAAGAAGCCTTCTTGGCCGCATTGATGGTCAATTGCCTTTGTTTCTTCTCTTCCTGCGCAGCCATTTCTTCCGGAGTCAACTCCTTCTTGGTCCTGTTCCTACGTTGATTCTTCTTATTCTTGTTCTTTCTGTCTTTGCCTTTGTCCTTCTTCTCGCTTTTGTCTTTACGTTTCTTCTTTGTGCTTTCTTCAGACTTCTCTTCGACGACCTCATCAGAACTAGATGCATCGGACTGCTCTGACGCTGTACTAGAAGCACTCTTCTTTCCCTTCTTCTTGCTCGTCTTTTTCTTACCCTTCGACTTCTTGCCCTTTTTGTCCTTCTTGCCTTTTTTGTTTTTCTTTTTAGCCTCCAGAAGCACATAGAAGCACAATTTGGTGAACTATATGCAACGAAACACATGTCCTCAAAAGTGATCATGGTGGGAACAGAAAAATCAAAGATCAAACCGGTACCGCAACTTTGAACCCAGGCCATGAAATATATATAGATTTCGATAATCAGGCTTCTGGCCTTTCGTTTCTTTCCATCCGATGAAGAAGAGCTCGAACTGCTGCTGCTGCTGCTTTCTTCACAAGCTTGGTACAGATAGTTAACCTGCGTATCGTCGCTCGATGTTTCCGAGTCATCATCGAGGCAAAGAAATTGCGTCATCGCCTGCCACAGGAGATAGTCCATGAGTGCACATTGCAATTGGCCAAGAGTCGTGTACCCTATAGGCTAATGAAATTCTTTCACCTGCAACTCCACCTGTCCTTGTTCAGGGGCAGCTCTGGATGTGGGCGAACTTCAGTTTTTCGGAGCTCCTCATCTCCACACTTCCGTTCTATTATGTCCTGAAACGCCATGTGCAATATAGTTCGAGGTTGCATCGTACAAGTCTCACTGCGTCAAGAAAAGAACTACCAAAGTTGGCCATACATGTACATGCAAATAATTTTGGCCTAGACTCCGATGCAGCATCTCCAAACTTCTTCTCCATTTCACTCCGCGTCATCCATTTTCGCTTGCCAGCCTTTGAAGTACTATGTGACGTTGTAATGCTGAGATACAGCTTGGACTTCCGCCAGTCACCACCACAGCTAAGATAGGCTTCATACAACACAGAATTCAAGCTCTTGCCTGGGTTTGGATCAGATAAAATGCGAAGTTCATATGCACTGGAAAATCTGATCAATGACGTCAGCACATCGTAAAAGAAGCCCGTGACATATAGATATACGCCGAGATGCTATTGCGAGCACGCGTGCCCATTTTTCTGATTTCCGCTGGGCATGCCGGACCTTGTGACACAAAGAAAAAAATATGCAAGATATCCCCAACTTGCACATGGTGTTTGCCTTGCTGAGGTCTGAAGCATGCACATATGGATGTCGACTCTGGAGCTGAGATCAGGACTCTCGTGAACACTTCGATAGTAGCGCATGTAGCGGGCATGAGAGTTCAAGTACCGTTTGGTTTTCTTGTAGGGCAGAGGCACACCATTTGCATCCACCTAGCATATAAATTTATGCATGGGCCATGTGATCACAGTCAAGGCGTATACTCAGCCCTTGAGACCATGCCTCTAGGGGTCCATCGACACCTGTGTTGTCACCCTCCTGGATTGGGTAAAGGAGTTCAAGGATTTGTTGTTCCAGATTTAATCGGCAACTATATAAATTAGCACGATCTTATGAGACAATTCATTCTGAAAGAGTTCTTACGGCTATATTTGTGACAGTCCTTGGGTTGATCTTCTTGTTTTGCATTTCCATCCTGGACAAACAATCAAAAATGTTCAGAAAGTCACATTTCACCTCAGCTCTATTTGTGACAGTCCTTGGGTGGATCTTCGGGTTTGGCATTTCCATCCTGGACAAACAATAAAAAAATGTTCAGAACGTTATATTTCACATCAGTTCTATGTGTGACAGTCCTTGGGTGGATCTTCGGGTTTGGCATTTCCATCCTGGACAAACAATAAAAAAATGTTCAGAACGTTAAATTTCACATCAGTTCTATGTGTGACAGTCCTTGGGTGGATCTTCAGGTTTGAAGGATCTTCCATCCTGGACAAACAATCAAACAATGTTCAGGAAGTCAATTTTCACATCAACTCTATTTATTTGTGACAGTCCTTGGGTGGATCTTCAGGTTTGCAGGATCTTCCATCCTGGACAAACAATCAAAACATTTTCAGGAAGTCAAATTTCACATCAGCTCTATTTGTGACAGTCCTTGGGTGGATCTTCGGGTGTGGCATTTCCATCCTGGACAAACAACAAACTGTTCAGGAAGTGAGATTTACCATTAATAGGGATCTTCCATTTCCATCAAACAAATGTTCAGGAAGTGAGATGTTTCATGATACAAATCGTTACAGTCCTTTGGTGGCTCTTCAGCGTTGGCATTTCCATCCTGGACAAACAACAAACTGTTCAGGAAGTCATGAGGTTTCATGGGTTTTTACCAGATATCGATACTGGGGTCCCAGCTCCATGAATATCCTGGGCCATATAAGATATATGATTGATACATCTATCTGATTTATATATATATTGTTTGAAACTTTATATATATAATTAAATATAAATATATTATATTCCTTTTGATTCCATCGTACACCGAAGTGTTCAATGAATGATCGCACAGCTGCAATGTATCAGTCCTTGGAAGCTTCGTTGGTGATATCAACTTTGGTCATTTCCTCATCCTCCTGTATATTTTTGAAGTGTCACACACGTGATCACACACACACTAATCTAAAACATGCATGTACATGTATGAGTCCTTGGTATCGAGCTGAGTAGCAGCCAGATGATGATCATCCTGGACACGTATATATATATATATTATAAGTGCGTAGCAGTAAGCTGAGTTGATATAATCCATCCAAGGAGTGGACTAGTGTGGTGGTACCAGAAACGCACACGATGACAAGACATGGCACAGTCCTTGTAATCTGGTGGTCCACAGGGACGTTCTTCAAGCTCAAACGTATCAGCTCGCTCCATTGCATCCTGAATTTGGTGACTAGTAGCAGTATCACCTGTGGCATTGGACCAGGATCGTTGATAAACATGTTGATCATATTCCCATCCATGCCACCATGACTTCCAATTGTTTGACCAACCATATGTGTCCCAACTGTTGGGCTGCCAATTTTGGTCTGTGTCGTTTAACCCCCAATAATCGGCATCACCACCACTTTGCCAGGACCCCCAATCTTTGCTTGGTGGCTCCAGAGGCGGCGTCACGGGACATTTTGCCCGGGCATCATGAATGTCTTGGATCACGTCGTTAATATCGATATTCTTTTCAGATGGACCAGACTGGTTCAAAATTCGCCAAGTAATTGCCTCTTCTGACTCATGGTGACCATATCCCATATGAATCAGCATTGCAAGTAGTTGGTCCATCTCAGAATTCCCTAACTCACTCTTCACAGCCACCAAAGTCTGTGGTGCTTTGTGGTTGGGGTCCTCCGTTTCCACCAAAGCTGGTTGGGGATCTGGAACCTTAGTATCCAAATCCTGGGTATTTGGTAGTTTTTCTGTCACCTCAGCACTGGCCACAGGCGTGTCTTCTTTCTTCGGGGCCTTCCTCACCAGAATCTTCTTCCATGTAACTTTTCTTTTTCGACCCTTGCCTACAGGGAATTCCATTTTATTATCGCAGTAGTCCAAAATGACAACTATACTCGAAATACATATCGACAAACATGGAAATGGGTCCAAAGCACCGGGCCTGGTTGCCCATCTTGGTTCCTGGCATCGGGAATGTTGGTAAATTCCATAGTTGATTCTGTTAGTTCACATCATGGAGTACTTCGATAAAAAGATCATCCACTTCAAAATCTAAATAGGCAGCCGAACCTGACTGGTGTAGCAATGGGTTTCTCAGTGGGACCGTCAGTACCATCACCCGGGCCCTTCCCAGTTGAATCCATCGTATATCACGTACACTTACTGCCGCCCTGAAAGCACAAAATGCGCTGCAGGCTTGACTGCATCACTGGTCGCACGACACCCAAGGTTCTGAACTGGAGCTGGGTCTTGATTTTCAAATGAACAATTTAATGGTATACAGAGTTTCAGCACTTGTGTTTAAGATGTTACACCAAAATGATAAAGGCAGATGCAAGCAATATATAGGTACCGCTTTTTTTCACAGTTCATCATTCTAGATGTTTGGACACCCCAAGTGGTGTATAGGAACCATTTAATTATATCCTTTCGATATCACACGGTCGACTGGTTGGACCAATTAACCACAAGATGGGAAGTACGGCTCACGCCATCTCACGCTGGCTCACGGTGATCTCACGGTTAACCATAGTCTTGGCTTAGTTACACATAGTCTTTTGGAGTGTGGCTCACGGTTGGCTCACAGTACATTTTTCATATATACTGCCCTTTCCCGTGGTAATGTTTCTAGAAGTGCGCATGCATACGATGCAGTGAAACCTCAAGGCATGAACTCCTTCAGTTGGTGCAGGTCCGCGATATCCCACACACCACAGGTATGAACCTCGAATACATCGATGTAGATATATATTTATATTTTTGTTTGAAACTTGGTGACATGACCAGGGTTCCAACTCTTGTTCCAGATTTCTGCATCTTCGTTAACGCCGTCCGGAGACTTCCATGGAGGAATTCTGTGTGTTCCACCTCAGTTCGAAAACGTTAATGTCCATAGGCAGAAAAGGTCACGACTTAATCAGAACAATTCTTGAACAATCTAGATCAAATAACTGATCAGTACACATTCTCAGAAGCCAGGTTCATTACAGCCACATTATTTCATGCAATCGATATACCTTAAGGGCAACTAGAAGCTCTATATTTTAATACACAATCTAAATACCCAAGGCCCTTGCCATAAAGGGCTTGTGGAGCTGCAACAATCTCCGTGCATATCCTTTTGGATATGCTGCCGATGCCTTCATTCGAGGCCCTCCAGACCTTGGGCTTCATACTGGGAAGGCCATGGGTATTCAAAATAGACACAAAAAATGTCCGGGTTCAGGGTGCATGTAAATATTGAGTTCCAAACACAACACGTTTTCCCTCCTTGTTGATGGATTTTTTTACCATCCCCTTGGAAGAAAGTTTCCTCCTCAGCCTTTTTGTGAGTGGCCTGAAGAGCCTTCCAATGTTCGGCCTTAGAATCCAGATGATACCGGGTTTTAAGAACATTGATTAACTGTGCACACCATTAAGTGTAATATATTATAAATTATAGTATATATAACAATTTCTATATACAAAGGTGCACACCAATATATATTTAATAATATAATATATATTTATAGATATATCGATTCCAAAAACAAATGTGCACACCACTAAGTTCATGGCATTGTTCCCCATGCAGCTGATGGTTTCATAGATCTGTGCCCCCAAGTTCCCATCCAACTCAGTGCAGCGAAACTCTTCGAATCAGGGATATTGGAGTGCATGTATATATGCTCGCACATTATTGTTTGCAATCAAGAAACAAAAAGCTTCTGGAATGACATGGGAATAGATAGGTGTCGATATCATTCATGATTCGCCGTAAAGGTGGGAAGTACCAGGCACAAGAGCTGAAAGGTTGCTCCAATATAAAGTATGCACCACGGACAGTTGCCAAAAGACATAAGATGCAGGCTCTGGCCATCAACCTAGCACGTTGTGGTCACAAGAATCAATTCTGAAGGCAATATATCTGCAGGTGAACATGTATGTACGATTTATCAATCAAAGGCACAAGTTTCCCATAGATACATGTGGTCGTGAAGAGTCACCAAAGGGGTTCAACACACTTCGTTTGGAGGTGGCCAGATTTACCCAGACGAAGCTGCCGCACGGAGGCCCCAGTACCAGTAGCCCTCCTCTCCGTAACTTTAGTATCGCCAGCAGTGCCATTGCGAATCCATACCTGGTTGAAAATATTGAAGGGCACAACATTAATTCAAGATCATGTATACGACCCAGAGTACGACCCAGATATATAAGCATCTGACGCTGTGGAGATGTCCATGCGTTCATCAGTGCAAATGTCGAACCGGTACCTGTGGTAGCACTTAACCCAATATTCTGCTGAATTATATATATTCAATTCGTTGAGGGCCATACGTCTCGTAATGATGCTGACCTCAGTTCAAGAGTGGTCATCCAGGCATATCGATCGAGATAATTTCAGAGATTGATCATGATCTATAGCTCTTTTACATTTAAATATATACATTTCAGTCAAGTTCAATATAGACCAAAGGCTTAAGCCATATGTACTACGGTTCAAGCCATTAATACTCTCGAATCTCAACAGCGCCACACCCCAGGGCCACGACTCCACACTTCAGAAACTGCTCCTTTTCCAGAAAAGGCGTCAACACACCACAAGTCCTTAGCAAACTTTTAATAGCTCATGATCAAATATATAGGACTGTATCGATATCACATGATGTGAACTAGGCATGGTACCCTCTTGCATGATGGGCCCGCTGCTTCAGCCACAAAGTCGGCCAAATCAATCCTGAGTATTTTGTGTATAATATATATTATTATATATAGCTGGGCCATGGGTATATACAAATCAAAAAGGCACCAAGACCCCCACACAACTTGTGGCACCCCCAGCAACAAAAGGATAAGCGCTGCGGTGCGGCTTAGGGAAAGTGCATTACGTACCCGAACTGCCATGTTTTGCTACTTGAGGCTTGATCACTGGAACCAACAGACGTCGACGTGACTGTATCCATCCTGGAGGTGTGCAATTGACTGCAGGGCATGGTGGATCGGTTCGACATTTTGTGCAAGTAATCTCACATGAATTTCAAAATGCACACATCGATATAGCGCTAGTAGTCTTTTTCAACAGACCACCTTGATCCATGTCCGAGATTGTCCGAGCTAGGCCACCAATGGTGAATCGCTTGGAATCAGCACACCGTTGCAGACATGTGATTTCACACCGTCTGACCCCATGGCCTGTAATTTTGGGATCGATTTGGGTCTACCTACCCCTACACACTTTATAAGCTGATCTCGATCAATGAGCATTGATCAATCTAACTCTACAAGCCCTCCTCGACTTCAGAGAGTTTGAACACGAAGAAACTTATTAATAAATTTCTTTCATTCTAAAAAGCTATATATATATATAATCTCAACGCTCATATCAGCCACTACTTCAAAATCCGGCTCATGATGCCCCGGCTTCAACTGCAGGCTTCGGAACCGGGCTCCAACCAGCCAGCACCTGGGCATGTTCCCACCTCAGCATTCGATGAAAAGGGAGCATATAATATATATAATAATGTGAATTTTTGGACAGGCTAGTGTAGATCTGCAATACGACCTATAGGATCTGAATCTATATATAATTAACACGACGATGATATCGATATCGATGCAGCACACTCCATCTGCAGCACATGCAAAGTGCAGTTTTTGACACGTTTCGCTCATGTCAGATCAGATTTATAATGTTCCCAGCACAATCGATGTCACCAAACCAAGACATTTGTTCATATTAATCGTTAATAACTGCTAGTTAAAGTTCATTAGTGCTTGATAAATTTCGACTGCATCCTGAAATCGTATTTATCCACTTTGGGAACGGGATATCTCGAAAGTCCATGGCAAATTTTGAAATGCACCATATGAAGTTTTTTGGCACCGTTGATCAACTATATGTTACCATGGGCAAGACAGTTGCCATCTTGTACCTGATGATCTAGATCTCGCTTCACCAGCAAGTGTGCTGGTGGTGGATATGACGGTGGCGTAGGTGTAAGTCGACGCTTTGGTGGCTCCGGTGTAGGGACTTCTATCCATACTCCGCTTCCAGTACCACATTCAGCTGCCCATAGATCATGCCACCAAACTAAAGCCGCAGTCGAAAGCTCAGGCTCCACGTGCTCATTGGCCGACACCTGCTGTTCAAGCAACCTTGGAGGTACGACACGGGGAGGGATCACTTTGGGCACTTTAGGATCAACCACCTTTTGGGGTGGTTCCACATTTTTTTCAATCTCGAGCTCCTTGTTTTCAATCTCACGTTCCGACATGGAGGCTGCAGGTCCAGCAGCACTTTCACCTATAGAGCCTAGGGATAACCACATAGATGGAGATTCCTCATCAGACGACTGGTCATCATCAGAGAAAGATGCGAAAGGGTTTATCACCTTTTTCACTGCAGCAAAGAGTTGTGTATCCAAATTGAGATCCAGGTTGACTGCAGATGCAGACTTTACTGGTTTAGGTAGTGGTTGACACCTCCTCCACGGTGGTATATCTGTAGGGCGGATCTCATCAAATTTCGATACCTTCGTGGATTCCAGCGACTCACCATTCTGATCATTCTTCCGTCTCTTGAGGTTTCTTTTTAAACTCGTTGGTTGCAATTGATCTGCATCGCTGATATGTTCATACGATATCCGCAACCCATCATCAAGGTTACCCTCAACGCTCGAGCTCTCCATGGTGCATGACTTTCGAGCCGATATATCGATGTAAAATTTCGAATTCGACATCAATTAATTAACGGTAACCCACACCAACTTGTCCCAGGTGGGGTGCCCCACGCAGCTGTGATCGATGAGAACTTCGACCATGTAACTGTCAGGCCAGGTTTGGCTTTGGCCTGAATGCAAATGGTTCTGATTGGATCGGGACATGGTATTGATGGAGCGGACCACGACATGCTATATAGACTCAACTACTCATTAATGAATTCGACTAATATGGCCTGGAGCTCCGTTTTGAGGTTCAAAGCCTCAACAGCTTCAGGGGCCACAACGTAGACGTAGAAGCTCCCTTGCAACCTTTTTTTGGGTCAATGGCGCAGTACTTGCTATTATGGAAATCGAGAGCTTGATCACAAACTTGAATTTGAATGAATTTGATTCAATAATTCAATGGCGAAGAAACAACACCCCGATCGATGACATATACTTTGTTTCTTCCTCTGACAGCTTGGCCGGTGGCTTCAAAGTCCACGACCTCACTAGTGAATTTTGACGATATGACACATGATATATCACCAAGTCGTCGATACTGAGTCATTAGCAAATTTAACGACTTCTCTGGGAACTGAAGGAGTTTGAATGCATCCGGATTCTCATTGATTTCCTGCTGCAGCTTCGCTAAGTTCTTGTCGCGTACCTGTGAGCGTGTGAACGGCACCATGCTATATTAAAATTATATATCAGTGGCCGAACCTTCTGGGCATATGACAGTTTGGGCTCAGCGGCAGGTGCAACATCCTGACCGAATCAACAATATTGTGTCGTGGGATAGTATATAAAGGATCGGCGCAATTGCGCAAAGGTCCTTGGGTTCCTTTTTTTCGTTTGCTTCTTTCTCATCTTTTTTTTCTTCCTTCTTTTCATCATCCTTTCCTTCCTGTTTTCCTGCTGGCACCGCCTTTGGAAAAGACAGCTTCTTCTGATCTGAGTCAGGAGGGAGGTCAAAAGGATTCACCTCACCCCCACCAGTTTTGCGGCCGCGTTTCGTTTCCTCTGGCTCCTTTGAACCTGAGCTTCTCTTGTTTCCCTTATCCTTCTCAACTTCTTCTTTCTTCTCAACTTCTTCTTTCTTCTCAACTTCTTTCTTCTCAACTTCTTCTTTCTTCTCAACAGTACTCTCACGATCTCGCTCTGTATGTTCTTCGTTTCTTCCATCAGCTATCTTTGGATCTTCTTTTCCTTCCTCCTTTGGATCTACAGCTTTTTTTCTACTACTGGATGCACCACTTGCAGCCTTTGCTTTGGCACCACGGCCTCTACCGCGACCTTGACCTCTGCCTCTCCTAGGTTTATCAGCAGGCTGATCAGTCTTCCTTTCATTTGAGATACGCATATCTTCTTTCTCTAGATCTTCCGCTTGTTGAGCCACCTCCCCTTCTACTTTGCGTCGCTTTGCACCACCCTTGACTAGCATCAAACCATCTTGTCCTATCTCACCGTTGTCATGTTTGACTGCGCTCCTCATTCTCTTTTGTGCCTCGCGGATATTATAAATGGGATATTTCGATATGCATGCATATTTTCAATGACAACAACACACTACATGTCCGCATATATGCATGTATATACACACAGCGCTAAACTGCTAAACCATTCCATAGTACATGTGCACCTCAAGAATGTCAGCGGTATCATTTTCCTTTGCATCGACCTTCCCATTCTTCGCTAAGTCAGCCGCGGCTTGCTCAGCTTGTTCAAGAAGCTGACTGTCTGGCTCTGAAGGTAACTTCAGTAGCGGCACCTGCGTGTCCTGCATTTTGCATCGATCGTATTTTTTTTTATCATATACTATATAATAATACGCATGCATATATCCGATAATATATTTGAGAACCATGATACATGGCGATTCAAGATATTCGTGGTCGATATATGAGCTCAAACAATTCAACATGAAGACACACACACAGAGCCGGTATCCTGGAACGTACCTTTGTTCTTTTCATCCTGTTCCTCTTGGCATTCCTCTCCTTCAAAGAATCCCTCGTCATCTTTCTTCTTATCTTCTTTTACAACATCTTCGACTTTGACATCAGCTGGGCTCACCGCCGCTGCAGCAAGCGAAGGGGGATCAGCAGAATCCTCTGGGATTTCAATGACCTGGCCCAGAGAAGCAAGCGCGATAGATTATACTAGCGTGGCAAATTCTTCAGGAAGTATATAAGTTGATTTCGATTGTTGCAGCGTAACAATTCGCTAGTTATATACTTGCGGCTGCTTTCGAATTTATATGCATCCGGCACCATATACCCACGCATGGTTCCAATTCTGACCTCCATGACCGGGGATTTGACTGTGGCAGCAAGGTCTGCAGCCTCAGGCGGCACGGTACATACAAGGGTGAGCTATATATAAAAACGTGACATGCATAGTTGCATCACGATCGATCGATGTAAGTCTGAATATCTTGCAGGTGACCAGTTTCATTCTAAAGTGACATACCGAGTTCATTGGGAAGTGCAGTCTGGGCTACAAACTCCAGTAGTGCTTTCGTTGGGAACGTGTTTGGCAGCAGCATCAACCTGCAATTGGCTTCCATAAAAAAAAATATTTATATATATTATATATATAAACACCGTCGCCCATATTCTTTCCGCACCTTGGGCAGATATGCTGCATCATCAAGCGGTGGTCCATCAGGTTGATCATCCTGGAGGGTGTGTGTGGTGTGCTGGAAGGACTGCAGTAAATTCAACGTTGGGAATATATATTCAAATTTATCATCGACTTTGAACATTTTATTGCTACATACGGAATAACTATATTTGGGTAAAGAACTCTGTTGCCTCAAGCTATCTAGAGCCCACCTATAAAACACATGTTTGATTTGTTTTCGTTGTGGCCTCCTGGGTTTCGAGCTCGTGATCTGGTTGAGTGGGTGGCACTCCATCCTTAGAATATGGACAGTCGAATATCAAAATATATATAGAATAAGACATCTCTAGCTGCGTATATTTAATTGTGGGGCAAAACAAGTTATACTCCTGACCATGGACTGATCCCAACTTCAAATTTAATTCACCACCAGCTGGTCTAGGTAGCCGACATCGCGGTCATCATCATGATGCGGCTCAGGCTCAGCCACCTGATGATCCAAAAGGGAGATGTGGATGAAGACCCATATAATATCGATTAACATGGCCTCATCATCAGTCATATCTTCCTCTTCAATACATTCCTCGTAGCATACCTCAAAGAATTCATCCGGATTCTTTGCGCTTTCCGCAGCTGTACCTACAACACCAAAATTTGCTTCAATAATATCAAGCGATAGCAGTACTACTAAAGAAGAGCATATTAACCTGCCTTCCATTGGTAAAGTTTCGGCTTGATCCATGGATGACCCCTTTGGTTCAACCTTGATGAACTTGTTGGTCGATTTGCCTCTTTTTGCAATACCTTCCTCCTAGTCGATGTTTTTTTTTGAAATTCTCAAGTGAGTCAAGTTGAATGTCAATATTTGCAATATTTTTATAAGGAATAACTGGTCGTCCTGATACTTCTTCAAGATCAAATCCTTGAGTTCTTGGAGCCGCGGATGCCTGACAAAGGATGATTCGATTATATTTATATAAATTCCAAATCGAACATAACACCCCCACCTTCCGTTGGATGTTCGGGATGTCCTCGATTGCACATATGACGCCAGCCCACGGTGTAAGTCTCCTTCTGTTTGCGCCCACTCCTGAAGGCATTGGACGCTTCGATTTGTACGTACTCAGTGGAAAGGAAAAAAGAGCCGAAAAAGAGCTGGCCTGCACATTGCTATCCATGGGGGAATCAGCTTTGATGAGCGTGTAGTTCACAGCAATCTCACTAAGGGCTACCTTCAGGCAGAACATTATGTGATCATGACCTATGCCCTTAAGATGCAGCTTCTTAATATTTAGCGTCCATGACTAAGTACGTATATATATATATATATAACAAATCGCCTGGCTCTCACGGGAGGTCGGAATATTAGTGGCAAAGGTCTGCAACCACTGCTTCACAAACCCAAAGTTCGGATCTTTGACTACCTGGCAAGGGAACCAGCGTAGGCGAGAGTAGATGAATTCTGGGTGATTTATTAGGAAAAACCATCGGAATGATTCTGGCCTCACGCCATCCAACTGTCGTTTTTGAAGAAGACGTTGATCCCACATCCACAAAGCTGAAGGAACATGGAGCCTATATTGGGCCGACCGAATCTTTGCACGTTAAGACAAATTAAATATGTAAACTCATCGAGGTTATCAATACCTGTCCCACCTTCTTTTTTGAAAGGGCCCGGAGGATATCATCTTCAGACATGCCTTCTGCTTTGCCCAAAGCTTTAAAGCGGCAAACTCTGTAGTCCCCATCATCCAAAATCTTGCAGTAGAAATCCTGCCAACAATAAAATGGCCACAATCCGTTATAAATTTGTGCAGTTTAATTCACCAAGCAAAGGTCCTTCAAAGCCGCCACCCGGTTAGCATCGGGTTTAACCGTTGGCATGATGTCGACCCAGCGCAACGAACACCAAAAAGCCAAATGCTGCATGAAGGCATATATCTAAATTTAAACATGTATGCATGTAAGTATCGATGCGATCATGCATTTAAAGTTTGATTTATTGTTCCCTCGTAAATGTGCAGGCCCCACTGCACAGGCACCTGCCGATGAAGATCCAACTTCCAAGCGGCCTTGGCCGGAAGAGTGGAAAAATGAAATGATACACCTACGCGGAATAAATTATAATAAATTATATGAGCCCCCTGCGTTTCCGAAACGCTCTGCGCATCGTCCATGTGTTGCCAGAACACCTGGGCGACATACGGTATATCTTATATAGCTCACTAATATTATTACGGCTCCAAAAATGAGCATCAGACCAAGAAGAAGTCGACAACAAGGCCACATTTTGGGCCAGTGAAACAGCTACAGGTCATGCTACAACACAATGTCGGAATTGACTCCATATTATAATTCATATAGGTTTAACTTAGTCTTCCCCCAAAGCCTAGGTTTAACTTAGTCGTGGACGCCTAGGGATAGTTTTGAACATATCTATATATATATATTATGTACTCATAGTTAATATGTTGCAACCTGACCATCAACCTGCAATCCGTCCTTTCCCTCATGTTGATGGGGGCTCACGCGTGCAGGTCGTCCACAACAGGAACAAAGCGAGAACCACCGACACAGCCCAAAGCTCAGCACAGGTTGTATTGGGTACACTAGCCATCAGAACCCATGATCAGTGACATGACGTGACCCAGGAATTGCAGAATGAATTGGACCTGGAGAGGCAAGGTCAATGTCAGATGGTTGGTGAAAGCGAAGTCCTTCGCAGCGAGCGAGATAGGTGGAGGGAGCAAGAAAAGCACGCGCACCTTGCTCCAAGTTTATACCTGTTGCAGGCTACAGCAGCAGCTTAACGTTTTTTGGTGACGCAAAGGGTCTAGACTATTCTAGACTGTTGCAGGTTACCGTGAAGAAGCTCACTTCTGTCGATTTTGCACTAAGGACACATAACTATAGTATACGATACATTGCCATACATTGCTAAAGTTTTTTTTTTTGGGGGGGAAAGTCCTATACAAGTCTCATCTAACATATTCTAACATGGCTTCATTGAGGACCAGCCTATACTTCAAGAAAATGGCGGAGCTATGCTTGAAAGCTGATCGCTTATGCCCCGAGATGCTGCCAGCACTTCGATCTGAAACAGCCTCGTGGATTCAACTTCGGGGCCGGTGGGGCACTCGAAAAAAGCACTGGTGCCAGCGTCGTTTTTATGTCTGTTCAGTTTATATCAATTTATCACTTTTCATGTATGTTTCCAGGTGGGACGTGTTGGAAGATGTAAATTCGGAACTGTTGCAGTTACTGCCTTGATGATTAAAATTTCCCTCTGGGAGGCTTGTAGTGACCTTAACCTCCCTTACCCCCCAAGTAGGGGAAATCTTCCGAAAGTGACCCCAGTTCAGTTTGGGAATCCATCACCCAGCCACAAATATCTGCTGAGGAGGGTTCCCTCTCACGTGAGCTTTTGAAGTTGTGCCTCTTTTGCATCAGAAGATGTTTAAGTTTACTTGCTGCCTTGCTTGTCAGAATCTCAAGACTCAAGACGGAAGATGTGGAAAAACACAAAGGATTCTATATAATTTGGAAACATTCCGCATGTTTGGTCATACTATATCATAATCAATATATATATATATAATTTTAATAACAGATTGGCACCCAAAATCCAAGCAACGGCTATGTCTGAATCATAAAGTCTTGAACATTACAGTATATACATATACATATATATATACATCCACACAAATCCCCGGGCAAAAAAACAACTTGATACCGTTTGCGTGGAAAATTGTGTATTAAATGGTTGTTATGCGATGTTCAAACCGAGGAAACCTCATGAGCAGGCAGAGGTGATGAAGGTCCTGGATCATAATATCAGCATCACTCATTATGTGCCTTGTTTTTTTTCAGTCGTTTTTTTTATACGGAAACGTTGAGAAGACAGAAGGATCTGAACCGGCGGTTTTGAATTTTGGAACATCGCCAAATGGTCCCTCCAAAGAGATCCAAAGAGTATTTTTCTTAGTGCTCAGTTCCTGATGTTTGCAAACCTAAACACAAGGTTTTCCCCAGGCAATTTACCTTGTTTTCCTTGAATTTATGAATTCCATGAATTCAAGCACTGTTTCAAAGTCCCTATCTCCTTGGATCTTGTTGGCAACGTTTTCCTCTCAGCCCTGCCTAAGCTGCCCAACAGTATCTCCAGAATTGAGGATCCTGACCAACTGCGGGAGGCTAAACGACTTTCATGTCAAGGTGCGCGGCATGCCATTTATGAAATGGAGTCCCTTGGAATGGAATATGGAAATGCGGGAACAAATCTGAGAATCCGTGCAGGCTATGCTAAAAATTCATGTTTTGGTTTTAGAGAACTTGTTAGATTTGGGGGTGTGGGTGAGAGCAGCATGTTATTAGGGACCCACAGTTAGAAGCCAACACATCATCAGTAGCCGCAACTTGCATAGTAGTAACATGTAGTAACTTGTAACCACAATTTGAGGCTGTTGCAGGGCTCCCGTTCCCATTTTCAACTCCAACCGGAAGTAGCAGTTTTGAGACTCTTCGTCAGTTGACATCAATTGACCTTCAAAACCTCGGCCACATTTACGATCGCAAAGGTATGCGGGCAGCCCTTGTGTCGTGAAGGTCTTTGATTTTACCCACACTCATCGCGGCCTACCTGGCTTTGTGCAGGAAGTCGTCCTACATGTGAGGTGCCAACGTGTGTTAAACATGCATGATGGTGGTACTAAGTTGGGGAATCCGGCTGGTGCGATTGGCAGAAGTGAAAGTCATCAAGTGAAGTCATGGATAGTCAGTTGGTATGCCTGCTTGTTCCATGAGCTTGACTTAAGTTGAACGTAAACTTCCAGCTCGCGGTGTTGTTCTCAGCACAGGTTGCGCCATCCTTTGGTGGTTCCGTTGCGAAGAGCATTTATTGACCACAAGGCAAAGAGTGCATGTAATGCGCAGAAAAAACAACAAAGAACAACCCACGCTGTTTAGCACAAATCATCATCACAAATCCAAATGAGACAAATCCAAAAGCAGCCGATATCCAATATCCACGTGGTCGTCACTAGATGAATTGAATTAGATCTCATCGTCTGTGTTATTTTCAAATGACTTGCGGCATTTTGGTTGTAGTTATAAGGTAGAGAAGGGGATCCATGGATCCATCTGTGTTGTGAAGATGTTGCATTATGCCATAGCCATAGCCGGCCATAGCTCATAAGATGATAACTCCTTGGATCTCTGTGTCCATTTTTCAGCGTCTTATTGATTGACACAAGCGCCTTGGGGTGTACATTCACTGGATAAAATGTCAGGAGCAAAAAGGTTTCTTGCAATTTGATCGCTACGACTGTAATCTGCACGACCATTTGCGCAAGTGCCTTGGCTGGCAATTTGGTTAGTGATGTCAGGGGTTTGGAGTCGTCCACAGTTGAGCACTCTGTTTGAAGCCATGTTTTCTTTCAGGACGCCGAGGTTGATTCTCAAAATGGGTAGTCTTTGGTGGTTCTTCAGGGGTCCCCTTGGTCTAAGGATGAGCCGTCCCCAGCGCTTGCCACACAAGTTTGGAGAGCCTGCAGAAGCGGGGGTGGTGGATCAGTTGCCACGGAGAATCACGCAGTTGATGATCCAGTCTGTGGCACACGCACCTGGGCAATTTCAGCAATTTTTCTGCTTGGATTGCTTCGCATGAGTAAGGCAGTCGATGGGTTTTTGCTTGTTGTCACAGCTCAGGACACATTACACAAATGATTCGATAACCCATGGGTCATGGTGATATTTCATTCAGATTCTGTCCACGGTGACAGGAACACTCCATACCATGCACCTAGAATGACCCCAACCTGACTTTTCAATGGCTGTACGGGTAGAATGATTTGGATAGACCTGGGAGAAACTCTGGACGACCCGAGGTGCATGCGCAAAATATTGTGCATGCAGACTTGAAACCCTCTAACTGGCTTTGGGACAGCCGGAACAAGGTGCCCATTTTATGTGACTTTGAACCTTGGCGATGCCGCAATTGATCAACCAAAAATGTCCAGATGTCCATGCCTAAGTCGCCAAATCATCCCTACCCTTTCAAGGGATGGATGCCTATCTATCTATCTATCTATCTAGCTAGCTAGCTAGATAGTTAGCTATCTATCTATCTATCTATCTATCTAGCTAGCTAGCTAGCTATCTATCTAGCTAGCTAGCTATCTAGCTAGCTAGCTATCTATCTATCTAGCTAGCTAGCTAACTATCTATCTATCTAGCTATCTATCTATCTATCTAGCTAGCTAACTATCTATCTATCTATCTAGCTATCTAGCTAGCTAGCTAACTATCTATCTAGCTATCTATCTAGCTATCTATCTAGCTATCTATCTATCTATCTAGCTAGCTAGCTAACTATCTATCTATCTATCTATCTATCTAGCTATCTAGCTAGCTATCTATCTAGCTAGCTAGCTAGCTATCTATCTAGCTAGCTAGCTAGCTATCTAGCTAGCTAGCTAACTATCTATCTATCTAGCTAGCTATCTATCTATCTAGCTAGCTAGCTAACTATCTATCTATCTATCTATCTAGCTATCTAACTATCTATCTAGCTATCTATCTATCTAGCTAGCTAGCTATCTATCTATCTAGCTAGCTAGCTATCTATCTAGCTAGCTAGCTATCTATCTAGCTAGCTAGCTATCTATCTATCTAGCTAGCTAGCTAGCTAACTATCTATCTATCTAGCTAGCTATCTATCTATCTATCTATCTAGCTAGCTAACTATCTATCTATCTAGCTATCTAGCTAGCTAGCTAACTATCTATCTAGCTATCTATCTATATATATATATAAAAGTGATGGGTTTTGGATGGGTTCCATGTGTGCTGGTGTTGATGAAGGAGGGATCCGAGTGATTGGGGATAACCTCACATCAAATATGGAGCCCTTTTGAGCAGCATCAAAAAACCCTTGCCCGTTTTTGATGGTCATTTGGAGCTCCCACAATCCTACCAAAAAAATCTCTGCTTTTCGTAAGGTTTTGCCTGAGTTGAAATGTGACTATATAATTACAATCCTCAAGGGGGTGAAACCAAGCATTGTCGCATTCTCCATGACCTTGTGACGGTTGAAACACCAGGAAACAGCAAAAGATCACGGAGTGGGTATCACAATGACTGCCAAGATGCAAAGCCAAGGGTTTACTGCACCCGAACTGGAGGAGAAGAGGGGGGAAAGTTTATCACCAGTCACATGGCCAAATGGATGAAATTGGAGGGTGGCTTCTTGCATGGGCCGTTTCAAAATCAATAACTATTGTGTCGATCAGTTGCAGCGGCAGGCGGATTGAAGTTCGAAAGTCTTGGGATTCGGATTGGTTTGTGCTCGTAAATGAATTATGTCCCTATGCCCAAAGAAATGTGCCCGTACCACCCATATCATTCCATTGTGGCACATTATGGTTTTCATTCACTTTCAACTTTCGGTATCACCAGTGGCTCGGGATTTTTTGATCACCACACTTGTTGCAATGTTACAATGTAGCTAGTGTTATCAGGGGACTTGGCTAAATTCACCTCCTTGTGACAGGACCCCACTGCTCGTCCAACATTGGCCTCTGATGTCTTCGCGCCCTTCATCTGAGAAATCAGTACGCATCTTTGTGCATTTGCATAAGTAGAGGCTCGCTGTTCACGATTGTTCATGCAACATTATGCAACCTCAATTATGAATTGTGCAGTTCCTTGACACATCTTTGTACCTAAAGTCTGCACTACACTAAGTTGCCCCAAACTTTAGCAGATGTTCATTCCACAATCACCCTTTTTGGCTCGTCCCAGTGACCCTACCGTGATTACCATCATGTCCCCATTCACTACGACTGAGGTTAGGCAAAAGCATTGCAGAGGTACTAAGTTGTGTACCCAACTCACGACCCTCTGAGAGAGATGAGTTGCAAGGCTTTGCAGGGAATCCAAGGCTACAAATTGTGGGAAAAATTGGGCAAAAAAAGACCTTATCCATGTTGAATTCCTTCCAACAACCTTGGATTTTTTAAAATGGTTGCTTGTTTTTCAATGAAACCAGCCATCTGGGCCATCTGTAAAACTGCTGGGCCGGAAATCTGGAAATCTGCAATTGTTATCCATTGTGTTTCAGCAACGATTGATGGGCACTTTGTGTTGTTTCGGAACCACAGAACCATGCAAAAGTTTACATGCCAAGTTGTTGTACAATTGGGAAGGTTGTCAAAACGTGTACGACTGGTGGATGAAGACTTGTAAACTTTTGCATAGCTCTGCAGCAACATGGTGTCCTGGGAAAAAATGTGCCACTAATCCACTGTCAAGATTATTTGAACCCAAGAGTTGTTGGGTGTCCTTGATGTGGGTCAGGATTCATCGTTTGGCATCTGAAGCCCTGGTAAATTACCCGCATGGTTTTTTGCCACTGATTATCTGCCAAAGTTGGCGGACATAACTGTGGTAACTCCCACTTTGGCAGATATTACACGTCAATTTTTGTTCCTTGGTATCGCACACACTTCCAAGGTCAACAAGATGTTGTGCAAGGAGCCTTCTGAGAGGATCACTGCTGCAGCTGCTGCAGAAGATGCATGGCAAAAGCAGGGGGGACAAAATCACCTACTTTCAATGCCATAATGCAGGGTTGAACCACCTTGATCTCAGCAGTATGGATACCGCCTATGAATGAGAGGCTCCTTACAAACTGACTGGCAGAAAATCAGACAGCATTTTCATTGATCCGCCATCGATTTGCAACTATGCTGAAGGGTGCAACCAATAAAGGATCAATGCCTCAACCCTTGCGAATCTCTGAATGACTGTTTGGATTCGGTATGCCGCCTTTTCCAAATCCCATACCATAGAATGGGTATCAATGGGTGATGATATTTTTGCACAACGTCAATTTGCAAACTATCAACTCCGGCTCCGCTACATTTAAAAAGTCCTCAGTCAAGCTTGTATTTGTGGTATTTGCAGTATATAAAAATTATATGTATGTACAGACATAGTGTATGGTAAGCGAAAAACTGGGAGTTGAGTTCCTTGGACACTTGATGGAATCAGCCCGTTTTTGCAAGTTCCTTCCTGTTAGAGTACCTGGATTGATGACTGAAAGGACTGGGAGTTGGTGTAATTTCAACCCCCGTTGAGGTAGAAGTCATGGCAAACCTGCAAAATGAGACTTCTGGATAGCGCATTTCCCACCAACATTAATTGATATTGATATGCAGTTTTTTTTTTCTTTTTTGGGGTTGGGTGCTGGAATTTCAAAGAATTGCCATCCCGAGGCGTGGTGGAGCGAGGTCCTAGCAGCAGCTACAGATGGCTACCAACACCTAGTCACGGCTGATGAGGTACTCTACACCCAGGCGCTTTTTTTGTTGAAAGAAGGGTGGAAATGTAAGCCAGGCCACTTGACATGTTTAAAATTAAGTACAAGAAGATTGACATGAAGGCTTTAGGAAAAATATTTTTGGAGACTAAATGAAAAGAGAGAGATATATATAGATAGAATTGATATACAATTTGAGTTATCAAATTCACAGATGCAATCCACACACACAAATTCTCACCTTTTTTGTATCTCCGAGATTGTGTTCCTACACCTTGGACCATGTTGATCCATTTGGTGGAATTGTATCCAACCATTCTCGTCTCTTAACACCTACGACACTACGACATGGACTGTTTTTTGTGCACAAAAACCGAGGCGGAATGCAGTCCTCATTTCAATGCTGGGCAGCACCGTGGTCAGCCATTAGAAGAACTCATTGAAGTGACATGGCCATTCGGAAAGGTGGGGATGATGGGTTGGTGAGTTGTATGGGTGCTATTGCTTGGTACGCTGGCAGTGGCTGGCAGATAGGTGATTCTTCTCCACATTTCATAATCATTGAGAATCATATGTCATAGGTATATGCTACATAATTGTACCTGCAAGTATGAGAATGCGCGGCCAACATATTATAATTTACTTGATGATTTCCATCCTGACAGGCCGCAGGTGTAGGATGCTTCACAACACCCCAGCTGTACTGAGGCGATCATCAAAGATCCAGAGTACACCCTGAAAGATGACCGTTTGATCATCGACGTGGTGAAGAAAGGCAGACCCATTTCTTTGTTTTAAATCGACTCGGGGTCCCCGCAACGTTGATTCCATTTGTAAAGCTTGACACGGTGGGCGGGTTTACCGGCCACTATGGTGCCTAATGGCATGTTGATGTCACGCGCAGGCTATTGTACAATGACATGCTTTCGAAAAGGATGCAAAAGGGCCATTAGAAAAAAAGAACTAGTAATAATAATGATATATATATATATGAAGAAAATTCGATCGGTTGAATCATATTCCATTGCTGATTGGAATCATTTTATGTCATCATGTTGTTGGTCCAGACATTTTGATACCCCTGTATCAGGATCCTCTCATTTTTCTGCACTTCTGACATTGCAGCAAGGTTCCGCCCTGCTTTCGGTGGACAATCGACGGCTTTACTGTTTCAAAGAAGCCCAACGTACGTTGAAGAGACGCGGAATCACAGTCCCTCTCCGGGAGGGTTGGGGGTTGCGGTTGGGGAATCTTCTTCAGAGTTGGGGATAAGGGGTCACGGCTGCGGGGTGATTGGAATGAAGATGATTGAAGATTTTTGAAGTTGATTGAGATTGCCAGAACTGAAAAGTACAGAGACGGAGAGATTGCAAACGAGTAAAGGTTCTTGACTCAGTAGATATGCAGTACTTTCACATAATTTCACAATTTTGCGAGTTCAACGAGGTTCACTAGCTAGGTACTGTAGTGAACATGCTGTTACAGATTCATTACCTAATTTTTGGCCAGGGGGTGAGACTCTGAGCTTCCTTACCAAGACTGTATCCATACTATCACTGGTAAGTTACCTTGAAAACTTTGGAATCCAGTTGGCACAAAGTACGCAGTTTCAAGTGGGAAGTTTGGTGCGAGGCGATTCCACATCAACAACTTAATGAGACATGTTTGGTTGGTCAAATTTCCAAAACACTGAACAATGAAATTGAGGATACTTGAATTTTTGGTGTTTATATCATACATATAAGACACACACACACATATATATATATACATGATATTTTTTGTTCAGAAGGCCAGATTGTCGCACAACTGGATATTGGACTTCACATGATCAGGTTTGGATTCGGATCCGTGAGCACCAACATAGCGTGGTCCTTTGGCAGACAAATAAAAGGGACACGACCATTTCTAGAGCCCAAAAGATTGAAAGCTACACTTTGAGGAAGATGGTAATCATAGTGTATAATAGTATGGTATGGCGAAATGGTTTCCAATTTTCTTGACTAATCATCTAAGCAGAAAGACATGAGTCTTCTGAATACAAGGTTTTGAAGAGACATTTCCAGAGACAACTTTCCCGCCTTAGCCAGTAATCACATGCCATGCCATGCTGGGTCATTGACTTTCAGCCGACATAGAATTGAGCTATCAAGACCTACTGTAGTCAGAATCTCAGCATAAAAATGATCCGGGAAGTTTCCCAAAGTGGCTTGAGGGACGCAGTGATTTGCGGTCGCTTTTCCAGATTATAAAGCACATGATTCAAGCATCACGTAACGTACATTTAAAGTGGACGTTTTTCCTTTGACACGCTACTTGTATCGGCTATAGGTTGTCAATGGAACTTAGGGCATCAGAGATCAGGATGGTCAAATGTCAATCCTAGTGCAGCTCATCATGCCTTCTCTGGGATCACAGGTTCAAGAGCGCTTCGTGAACCATTTCGAAACTCGAAATGCTGGCAAGTCCATCTATGTCCGTAGGCGTTGCTGAAGGCCCCGAGCACTTCCGGGTTGAAGGGCACTCACTGGCCGGAAACAGACTAGAACTTGAATGAAAAGACGTGCCAAGTGAGATGAAGTAGAAGAGTGTGCATGTGCATGTATCATAAGTAATTATTATCGAATCATTATGTATTGTGTGATGTATTGATATTACTGGTACATCTCATTCTTCATTGACATGATATCAACCCGCCCTTGGTTCCACTGTGGGTCCCAGGCCCCTGAGCGGATCAAGAGGACGACCTGAGTTTGAGATGTATTGATCTTCCCTTGAAGCGTACAATCCGAGCTCAGCGGGGCCCAGAAGATCGTGGAGGCTTACCTGCCTTGTGATCAAATCAAATCCCCAAGCGCTTGAGAAAATGCATTTGCATCTAGGTCATGGCAAAGGCATACTTCTCTTAATTCTGAAGATGTTCTTCCAGGCTACTGGCCTTGCTTGAAACTGGGACGCCCCCACGATATGTCTGGAACATGGCAAGTGGCGCAGTGCTGGATGTTTTCCATGTATCGCCGATATTGCCGACAATACCTGGATGTGTCAAACCATTTGGCACGCTGCGCAGATGGAGACGCGACAAATGCATAGCCGGCACAGCTTCGAACACAGTCAAGAGAAACCTACGAGTGAACTGGATTTTCTTTTGTGGATGGCCCCTTGAAAACCTATCACCTACGCTATTGACATGTACATTCACTTCTCGTTGTTCAAATTGAATGGAAATCAATAATCTGCAGTCACTAGGGTGGGGGCTCGGTTAAGAAAAACAGTTGCTGCCAGAGACTTGTTTCCAAAGCTTCCTTGGAGTAGCTTGACATTTTTTTCTTCCCATATGAATCTTGGCAAAGTAGTCTGTGAAGCTTCAAACCTTTGAAGACTCTCAATCTGCCCAGAGAAATTGGCTACTGGACTTGGCTGCTTGCTGTGAATCAACGAAGCAGGAAACCCTACAATCCTATTGTTTGAACAGATTCCAATTTTTAAAATACATACGCATAAAATATCAAACATAGTTCAAACTTCAAACGGTATCAAACGCCCCATTATAGACCTTTGTGTTGCAACATCTAGTGTTATCGTTTAGTGTCTACAGCAATTTTGTTTGTCCTTCGACATCTACCAACAGCAAACTTTTGGTCCGCTGGTCGCTGAAGCGAAAGGCCCCCGAATCTGACAGTTTTGTGCGCAGCCGCAAGAGCTGCGAAATTGACAGCAAGTTGGGAAAAAAAACAGCTCGGGAGCTGCGACGTGTGCAGGGTGGGGTGTGTGTGTGTGTGTGTGTGTGTGTGGAACTTCTCAAGAGAAGTAAAACTTGTACCAGTATTACCTTGGCACTATTTTGGCAGTATATCAACTTATTCCGTGGAGTTGCTCTCACATCTGGTATTCTGCATGTCCATTTGTTTTTTGTTCTTGTGCTTGCTGGAAAAGAATTTCCATATTGCAATACAATCCTAGCAGGGGGGCCAGGGCCATTATGTCAAGCCTGGTCCAACGAAGCCAGACATAATGGTGGATGCAACTTGGGACGCCGAGTTGTGTACCTGCAACTTCATGGACATGATGAAGGTGATGTTCAAACATTGGTCATGAGGGCTCCTTCTTTGGTTTGTGTTTCAAGCTGTTGCTTCCCAATCAGAATACATGGAACTTTCATTATCATGAACTTGGCACAGAACGTGCTATCAGTCTTATCCAAGTGTGTATCCTGTGGTGGATGTCCGACAAGGTGCCACAGGGCCAGGGCTTCGACCCTGAGCAACCCCTGTCCAGGGGATAGCATGATTGGGAGAAACTAAATGTCGAATTTACATTTTTCAACTTAGTAATTCGTCTAAGTATTCTTCTTAGGGTCCTGCCGGTCTACCAGCCATTTCAGATGTGCATGGGCGTTTTGTGGTTCTGCATGGTTTTCTAGCTCTATTGCCTCTCCTTGTCCTATGTGGTCCTGCTTCCTTGTATTTTGATGTGATGCATCATGCCGAACGTCGTGAAGTGTTGAAACATCCTGACCTCAAGCTGTCCTATCACTCCACGCCTGACACATGATACCGACAAAGTGGTGAAGGTATTAGGTCTGCAGGCTTCACTACTTCTCTTTGGTTTTTTGGTGAGGTACAGACGTGCATCAATTCGAGGTTAAACTGACAGCTGTCACGAGTCTAAAAATGAATATCGAAGGGCTCTTAGCCTTCCAGCGAACCTGCACATGTTCATGATAATGAGATAGTTCCATGTGATTGTGGTTTTCGCTCCCCCTTACCATTGACTCGACTTTTTGAGATCTTTGGGTACACTCTCTCTGGTCGATCTGACGCAATGTGGCAACCTTCGTGGTCACCTCATCCTCCTCCAGGAGCTCATGGAGCTCCACTTGGACCACCTACTGGAACCGTGGCTCCTCCACCTCAAGGAGTACCACCTCATACTATGGTGGTGGCACAACCTATGAATCAACAGTGGATGGGCAACCCTACAGGATCACAGGGCTGTCCAGGAAATCCATCAACCTTGGCACCTTCTCCCTTCTATGGACCAGGACCTCAAGGACAAGGCTTTGTAGTACAATGCAAGCACCACCAAGGAAGCTACAGCATTATGCAGCACCAGCAACCAATGCTGGGTACTACCTCATCCAGCTCTCCTTCACCCATGGGTTTTGGCCTTGGCCCTCAACAAGCAGGATATCAAGGAACTACGTGGTCATCTTTTCCTACGTCCACTCCTCTATCTCAACAAGTTCCACAACCTCCATTGGATACCTCCTCCAACCCACAGGGACACAACCCATTACTGTCACCTTCACCTCAACCTCCCTCGTTTACCAACTTCCCACCCCAGCCGAACCAATCCCTCCAGCACCAACCAAGACCATGCCTCCAAACCAACATACCTGTGACTACCAACCCAATGGCTCATAATCCTCAAGGTGTACAAGGTCAACCAGGGCTTCTTGGTGTACAAGGTCAACAAGCTCTTCAAGCTCCTCCACTTCCTCAAGGTTCTCCTGGTCCTCAAAGTGCCCATAGCCCTTCAGTTTGTCAGGTTCCTCAAGTTGCTCAAGGCCAACTACCTACCCAAGCTCCTCAAGCTGCTCAAGATCCCTCTCACAGTGCTCCTACCCAGCAAGGAATACCTCAGGCACAGACGAGTGGAAACCAACCTACGAACTTGGTACCACCTGATCTTGACACTTTGGAACAACGCCTGGGAGCCACCTTGGAAAAAGGCATAGAGTCACTGAAATTGGCTCTCACACCTACACCTACACCTACACCTACACCTTTGGCTCCTCCACCTTCGGGAACTTCTCCTTCTTCGTTTTCTCCAAAACCGTCCACTCCAACACCAACTACAGCTCCCATTGCCACACCAGTCAAAGCAAAACCACCCACACCACCAACGGAACCTCATCAACGAGCTACACCACCCAGACTCAACCAGAGATTTCCTTTGACCAGGGAAAGACATCCCTCAAGAAAATCGAGATCAAGGTCCAGAAGGAGGAGAAGATCCAGATCTAAAGAAGCACACACCAGAGGACATCGTGATTCTACAAGAAATGCTCCACCTGCCTATGGAAGCAAGGGACAGGACCATTCCAGGTCCAAACAACAATCTGCCCCAATGAGGCATACCAAACCTACACTTCCAAAGACACCGAAGTCTACACCAAGTGCAGCCAAAGATGAGGTCCACCCAACCTTTCGTAGATCCCATGCCTTTCACCAAGTTCATCAAGATGGCAGGTCGACTATCTACAGAAGGGAACACAGAGATCAAGAACACAAAGGGCGCCATACACCGAGATCAACCTCACCAAAAAGCTCTCAACTGTGGCACCCCAAAGAATCCATGATCAGCCTCAGGTCAAGATCAAGATCCCGCCGTAGTAATCAACAAGACAGACAACACAGCATTGGAACTGGACAAATCGTTCTTCGACCTAAGGTTGGAAGAACACAAAGCCATGGATGGAATCAACCTGATGCTTCAGCCTCTGAAACCATTGCTGAATCCCCACAGGTTGAAATTCCACAAATACCACCAGCTGACCTTGAAGCAGATTGGCGCCGACCTTCTCAAGATCGTGAAGAAGAAGAAACAGCAAAAGAAGACAAGAGTGATGGACAAGAGATGCATCCAAATGACCCTTCTGACCAAATGATGATCCCCAAACACAAATCCATGGATGAGGATTGGGGAATCTCCGTCAAGAAGGCCTTTGATGATACCTCTCGGACTTTAGCACCATGTGAGATCCCAGCTGAAAAAGCAGTGGTACTTCCTACGACCATCAGCGAAAGAGGGTACAACAACTTTGCAGCTATCCTGAGCCGCCAAAATCCAAAAGCTCCTCGCACTGTTGTGGAGAATATGACAACAATCTTTGCCCAGTCAGGAAAGATGAACCCAGAACAAGCAAAAGGATCTTATACCTTTGAGGTGACAGCTTTGGAACGCTTTGGTCTCTTTGTACCAACCTGCTTTGAGCCGAAACCTCCCTTTGATGGCAATGGCACCTATGTATATCACATCATCCATGGGACCAGCCCCAAAGGAGCCTCCACTATTTTGGCAGAGGAAATGATCAGACCTGGTGACTTTGACATAAAGAGAGATCTAGCAAAATGCCAATATCCATCCTATGGCTTCTATTCAGCTGGTGAAGTTGCAACCAAAAATTGCAGATTCCACTCCAACATCGAAGAGATCTCCAGAAAGATTTTGAAGATTGGCAAAGGCGGCTTACCAGTCCACATGGCTGGCGTGTATGCTGGAAGACACCAACACAGCAACCCACAGGCTGGAGGAAATGATGAAGTACAACGTCTTTGTGGAAAATATGGAGTAGCTCGAGGAAAAGAAAAATACACTGTGGCTCGCTCTGAACACACCACAGTGATTGGGACCATCCTCTTCTACAAGAACCAAGTTTGAGAAATTCAAAGACTCTATGCCCACCTCACTGAAGTTGGACTACCTATGACTATTTTGCATCCTCAAGGATGGTACCTCTCCACTCCCACGAACTATTTGGAGATGATGCTGTTTTGAGAGCCCGCTGTCAGGTAGCCTCTTTTAGTATTTGATATTGCACCAGAGCACCACACATTCACTTGACAGTCTGCAATTTTCGTCAGCTTTTGCATCAGTATACTTTCCAACTTTGTTGCAAGCAACTGGTACTGACTGGAAACTGTGGAAGTGCTGGTCCAATGTTTTCATTTCCACGACTCTTCTAGTATGTGAATGTGTGTCTTCCAAAAAACGTTGCATTGCACTAGGATTGGGGCGCTGTTGCTTACTCGTTTATATTTTCTCATGCCTGAGTGTGCCATGACCATTATCCTATATTGAGCAGCATTGCAAGATTTGATTTTTGCTTGGCTTGTGATGTGATGTGATGAAGTTTACTCTGACATGATGCACTGAACTCATTGCACTGCACTTTGCACCTGTCAGGTTCTCACAAGGCTCCCTTCTTTTCCTTTTCTTTCCCTTCCTCCCTTCTCCTTCCCCCGTGCTCCTCTCTCCTCCCCCTCCCTCTCTGTCCCCTGCCTTTCCTTTTCGTTGCTCTGTTCCCCTTTCCCTCGGCCCCTGGTTTCCCTTTTCCTTTCCTTCCTTTTCTGTTTCCCTTTTCTTCCTTCTCCCCCTCTCCTTGGCCTCTCCTGTCTTTCTCCCCTTCCCTTCTTTCCCTTTCCTTCTTTCCTTTTCCCTCCTTCCTTCCCTTTTTTCCCCTTTCCCTATTGGTCAGCTCGTAGTTTTTGAGAAGCATCAAGAAAGCTCAACCTGTACCTCATCATTGTGAAGCTATGGATCGTTCCCGTTCTCCTCACAGAGATGCTGCACCTGTGGCTGGTACCAGACCCCTGGTCAACTTTCCTGTTTGGAGTGGTCCAAACACACAAGACAATGCCGCCCGTGGTCCTGGACTTCCATCGAATCAATGCCCTACACAAAGTTGGCACCAAGGCCCTCGTGGCCTACAACCTTCTCAGGGACTACCTGTGACACAGGATTCTCAACAGATTCCTCCAGGACAAATTGGCCCTTCTCAACATTGTGGGGGCCTATCTCAACAAAGTGGCTTTATCCCACAAAACCGAGGATACCACCCAGGCTATGGAACACCTGTTGCTCCTCGACCTCATGTACATGGTATTGGACTTGGGGGTATGGCATCCTCATTCCCCCCTACTCCACCTACGTGGACTTCGAACCAGTTTCCTGGACAAGTTCCTGGCCAATTTCGACCACCACCCTTTGGACTAGGAACTCCTCCTTCTTCCTCCCAGAGACCTACTCAGACCACACCATCAAGTCGATCGAACTCTGGAACACCCTATACTCCTGGAAGAACACCAATGGGCAGAATCCCAAACCTACCTTTGGGCCAACACTGGAAGCCTGACGAAGAGCACTATGACACCCAGAAGCTCAATGGATTGATTCTACCTCGAACTATCAGAGCCTCCAGTTGGAGTCAATTGAAAGACATTGAAGGTTGTGATCCTCTCACTGTCCCTTTGAGCAAACTCCTCTACCAGGGAAGCGAGAATTTCTGGCTACGAAAACTGGCTGCAGGAAGAGAAGTATATGTGGCAACAATGGGGGAAGTCAGCCAAGTGGTCTTTGTGAGTGAAATATTATCACAACTCCGCACCCGTGGCATTGACCTTGACAAACTGGCACAGCACAAAGCTCTCCAAGATGGCCATGCATTGGAGAAAAGAGAAGCTATCCAAAGTCTGGCAAAACAAATTGGAGACCAACTTCAAAGATGGTCCCCGTCCATCCAAGCAGATACCAGTTCCCAACACAAAATTGCTGAACTTGAAGCAAGATTGGCAGCACTTCAAGCGGCAGCAAACCAATCCCAAGCCCCTGCTGCTGGCAATCCTCAAGCAGAAGATCCAGCACAAGCACCTGAAGGCCAACCTGTTCAACCTCGAGTACAATCTCCTCTTGCAGCAGCTTTCCAAGGACAAAGACCTGCAGCCTTTGACCCTGCCCAACTGTTGGTCAGCCCAGGAAGCAACAACACGTGGCTGGAAAACAACATGATCGAATCTCTCAGTGACACCAAATACAAGTCGTGGTTTAAGAACTTGAAATTGGATAATGCTACCAGACAGACTGTGGAACGGAACATCGTGGCTGTGGACCATTGGTGGGAGAACCAACCAGAAGATGCAGAAGCTACCATCCACCGTGTAGCTGTGTGCCATGGTATCCCCCCATCCAAGATCAAGTCTGGACAAAACGAAAATCTCCTGAAGGTCCTCACAGTGGCTCTCACTATGACTGCTTGACTATGCACCGTGTTAAAAAGGACCTCCTGCATGGCTCATGTGGCTCCTGCTCTTCGACTATGTAAACACCAGATTACTATTTTGGCTTCTTTGACCTCTTTGACCCTTTCCTCGTCTATCAACATCTTTTTTGCCTTTCGTATTCTACAAACACGGATGATGATTCTTTACTCTCTTCATTGCCCTAACCCAAACAATAAGCTGGGTGCATTACTTCGAGGAGCTACATGTATACGTCACCTTTATGGCACTACGATCACTGCACACCAACAATTCTCCAGATCCTTCTTTGAACCTTGCGCAGTTTATCTCAGATTTTGTCACATTCCTCGTCTTCAGCCATTGTTCTACATTGGATCCACGGCGGATAGTACCTTGGAAAGAGAACATACCAGATTTCGAAAATTCAAACAAGTACATGAAGGACAATTCGTCCTTTCAGAACTGGCAATTCGTTATTGGTCTCATTGCAACAATTTCTTCCTTTGGTGCCCAGTGCCCATCTATGTTCGAAGAGAACGACATTGGGCCTTGGAACACGCGCTTATCCAGCTCTGGCAACCAAAATTGAATTTTCCATTTATTTCGCAAATCAGGAAGGGCATCATCCATCGTCAACCTTTCTCCAATTCCAGGCAATTTGGTATACGTACCCTTTGGAGAAAGAAAAGATGGAAACACACCGGAAAAAACATCAGAGCTTTATTGGATTCTCCTTTATTTGTGAACAGAGTTCGACTCTGGTCACTTCTCCAAGATCTGGGCTCCAATACCCGGAAACGTTATGAACAAACCCAGTTCATCCGGAGTCTTCATTTCAGTCTTCATGGATGCTATGGACTACGACGTTTGGCACAACACCTTCCAGAGACCCACCTACGACTGGCCTTGCAAGCCATCGACGGAGCAATAGCTTTCCGTCGAGGTAAATCTATTGGAAGGGTCAGACCTTTCAAGTCCCCTTGGATGCTAACTCACAGGTTGACGAGCCATGTAAGACAGATCCTACTGACCTGGTTCCATGGCATCAAACACACTGCAGTGACGTTTCATGAACCCTCCTTCAAGGTGGTGTTTTCAAAA
This sequence comes from Rhodospirillales bacterium, assembly GCA_965229805.1. Taxonomy (GTDB): domain Bacteria; phylum Pseudomonadota; class Alphaproteobacteria; order Rhodospirillales; family Casp-alpha2; genus UBA4479. Next base: position 2,234,449 of record CBDDJO010000001.1, read on the forward strand.
CACCCTTCGCTGATGGATGCAATCTGCAATCACAAAGATGCCGTCCAAAATTGGTCAGATGAGATTGCTTGCCAATGTGCAATCCTTCGACAATACCCTACTGCGAGGGCACATCCAAATCTGGACAGTGAACATTGGGTATTGGATGGAGCCCTTCTTGGGCCCCTACTACCAGGTGCCCTTGGACAGATGGTAGGTGGATCCTTGAACAACAAGATCTTCCCCAACAAGAAGACCCTCAAGAAGCTCTTCCTTGACGCTTTTTACCTATGGTGCAAACAAAATGCAATTCCTTGCCCACCTGAAAGATGGTTGACTCAACAATTCGACCCACTGTGGACTGACCACCAAACCAGACTTTCCGACCACCTTACTGCAGCCACTATCCGACAACTTCAGGATCAATTTCCTGAATGTATCTTCCACAATGAGGATAAACGAGCGTCCTCCCTTCGAATCTTTTGCCCATGCCTATATTTTTCCTGCATCAACAAGACTTTCAGTGATACCACTATTTTTGCGCGATCACAGGAAACTCCAACAACATGCTTACAGGTGACTATGCAACACCTGCAGAACAAATTTGAGAAGAGCTATCCCTGGGCCATGGGAACTGGAAACAAGCTACCTTCAGGCTATATCTTGCCCAAAGGCAAGAAACAATATGCCTCAGGACGTCCAATCATTGGTTTTCTCACAGCACCTTTCAAGCCAATGCTGAGTACATTAGCCAAACTCTTGTTCCAGCTAATCCCAAAGGGATGCCCAGACCATTTTGCACGTGGAGACGTATACCAGTTGCTCAAACTTTTGAAAGAGTACGCTACAACTATGACCAATCACCACCTCAGCGTTTACAACCAAGATCTGGCAGGTTTCTTCATCAGCATCGATACGGAGAGATTCCTCCAAAGTTGGCAAATCCTCTTACAATTTTTGACTCCGCATATGAGCACCAAAGAAGAAGAGTTCTTTTCAATCTCCCCTGTGAAACAAAACAATCCAGGGGACATCATCAAAGGAAGAACCTTTCGGAAGCTAAATGTCAACCGACTCCTTCGCATTGGTGATATACCGTCGTTGATTGTTGCGGCTCTACAAATGCAACACTTCCAATTAGGCTCTCGAGTCTATACTCAAGTGCAGGGCTCTCCAATGGGATCTCCGCTGTCTCCAGCACTTTGTTTGATGGTGGTTTCCGTCTATGAGCAGATCTGGTTCCACACTCACAGAGAGTCCATTACAAACCTCCACCTACATGCACTTTTCCTTCGTTATGTGGATAACAGACTTGTGATCCTCCTTTCGAGTACCACTGAAATTCCAGCATATCAGATTTTGACCGACGCCGATTTCTACAAGACCCCAATAGTTTTGGAGGACGAACCTGATCAAGAATTTCTGGGTTTCCAATTGGAACTTGACCCCTTCGAGATGATCTACCAATGTCCACGGGACCTTAGCCAAGTACTTTCACCCTGGTCCGCTTCGCCTCCAGCAGTACTCTTGAGTGGCTTTGCTTCCCGGTGCTCCATTGTACAAAAAGGAGCTTTTCCCCAACTTCAGATCACTCGTGGATTATATCAACTTCGAGATCTATACCTGCGCGCTGGATTCCAGGCAGAAGACCTGGACAGGATCTTACATCGAGTTTCAAAGCAGCAAAGACGTTAAAATAATGCCGCGCTTTCCCATGCCTCTGTTTCCTGTTTCCCCTCTTCTCCTCTCTTCTCTTTTTCTTCCTTCGTCCTCTCCCTGTCCTTCCCTCCCCCTGTCGTCCTGGGTTGCTGGCCCTCCCCCGTTTCTTTGTTGGTTTCTTGGAGTTTTCATTTTCGAGCCTTGGGATCCAGTATTTCCATTCGGTTCTCGACCTATCCTTCGCCATGGCTGCTGCCCGTGCCGCGGTCCATTCTGATGCCCCTTGGGAAACCCCTGATCCGCTTTCCTGCGTTCAACAACTACAAGCACTTTTGGGACAAGGCCTCAACATTGATCATGACAGCACAGGAGACCTTCAAGTTTTGATGCACTCCGCTCTGGGTGGCATCCGAAAAGAAGTGGACCAACATATGGACCTTCTTGAAACCGAACATGTGGAACACAAGACCGATCCCCAATACCAGAGGAAAATGGTACGGTTCTGGAAATGTTCCTCAGTTACCCTACATCCTTCAAAGACCTACAATTTGGGAGACTCCGAACTCGACTTGAACCAGGTCTACTTCCAATGGGCCCGCATGCAGAACTTACCAGGATGGTGGGTAAAGAAGATTTGGCATTCCCATGAAGGATGGCTTTTGGTGGCAACCAAAGAAGAGTTCAACCTGTTGATCCCTGATGTGCATCCCTCCGTGGACCAACGCAACCTGATGGAAGAAACCTTGAGCTCTGAAAGCAGTATGGAACAACAAAGGCAGAATATGGGAGCCAATTTGGCTCGGCAAGCCCTGCAGCACTTCTTACACCTTCCAAAAGATGACAACTCCACCCGTGATCGATCTCGCTCCCCTCGTGGCAATGAAGACATGCCATATTTACCTGCAGCCTCCGTACATCGAGATGAAGCTGGACTACTTCTTCCCAACAATGATGAAGTTACCATGCCTCCGGCACTGTGAGACTCGGACGTATCTTGACTCTTCCACCTACTCCAACGACATACGGAAAAAGAAAAAGACCTTGCACAATGGTGACATATTGATTTTCGACCTTATTTGACTTCAAGTACCACCTTTTTGCCCATTCTCCTTGGGGCTTTCTTCTATTGCCTCTTTGTTTCTGACCTTTCACTTTGCCTCCCGTTCCTGAAGGTAGGGTATTTTATGAATCATGGAGACTTGTACAAGACTTCTGCCTTGAAAGTTAAACACCAGCTATTTTACATCTCCTCAAGCATCCGCTCGATTTGCGCCTGCTTTGCCATGGCGTATGGAGGATCCTATGGAGATGCCAGACCTATGGATGCCCCTTGGGACACCCCTGATGCTCTTACCAGCGTCCACCAACTTCAAGGTTTGGTGGGACGTGGATACTGTGTAGACCACGACAGCACTGGTGATTTGCAATCTTTGGTCCAATCTGCCCTAGGAGGTATTCGAAAAGAAGTGGATGAGCACATGGACTTTTTGGAAACCGAGCATGTTGAACACAAAGTTGATCATGCACACCAACGGAAGATGGTGAGGTTTTGGAAGTGTTCCAAAGTCTCTTTGCATTCCTCAAAGACATACACACCAGGAGACACGGAACAAGAGATTGACCAAACCTATTATCAATGGACCAAGATGAAAAACCTGCCTGGCTGGTGGGTCAAGAAAGTATGGCATTCCTATGATGGCTGGCTCCTTGTAGCCAACAAAGAAGAATATCCCCTACTCATCCCTGACAAGTTGATCCCAGTTGACCAGCGCAACCTTGTTGAGGAAACCCTTGGATCTGAAGGTAGCCTTGACAACCAGAGGCAAAGCTTGGGCTCAACTATGGCCAGGAAGGCACTCCAGCACTTCCTCCATCTTCCTGAAAATGCCCTACAAGACCGTGAAAGATCCCGCTCACCTCGTGGAGAAGGTGCTGCTCCTGCCAATGCTGGCATCCTTCCTGAACGTCAAGCTGCGGAAATTGGCCCTCGAGATGCTCTTGCTGCCGCTGCCAGTAGTGATGTAGAAGAAGATATGCCACAGGTACCATAACTGAGTTACCTCGAACTCTAGATGTTGTTTCTTCCAGTACTTCATTGATCACCCGGAAAAAGTTTCCAGTCCGAGAACTGCAGCCTGACTCTCTTGCCTGGTGTATACACTTGTACAACTGGAGTCTGATTTCTGGTTTCTTGATAACAAAGGTTAACTTCCGACCAACGTTTCAACACATTGTTGTCTCAGTTGTTTCTTTCTTGTCCCTACTGGTTTTCTGCTGATGACATTTTCTCAGTGCCTGTAGCAGTTTTCGATCCTTTTCGACTTATAGTATGGCGCGAATGTCATCCTCAGAGTCTGGAACCTCAACCCGCAGATCTACCTCAGTTGAAGAACTTTCAGAAGATGGAATGAACTTTGAACTCACCTTTTCGTGCCCTCCACAAGAAAATCTTGAACGTGGACCTCAAAGACGACCATATGGGAATAGCTTCCATTCTTCAGCTGAAGTCCAACATCAGGCAATTCAAAACCCACAGGATCACCCAATTCGACGTTTACATGAACATCCACGAGCCATTATCCCTTCATACCATAGAAGGATGAACATGAAGGTAGTTGTCGATTTGGAGGCCTTATTCCCTGATGGAGCCTATGACTACCATACGGGCCAACTGGTGGACAATTTGGACAATATCCACATATTTACTTTTACTTCGTATACTCAACTGCAGGACCTCAATGACTACATCAAAAGTGCTATTCAAGAACTCTGCTGGGAGTGCTTTGGAAGTTCCCTTCGAAAAAGGGACTTCAAACTTTGGCTACAGGTACTTCCTCCTTTACTTCCACGTCTTCCTTATGGTCGTTTTGAAGCCTTGAACTATGACAACTCCTGGATTGAAGTCATGAATGCTCATCAGATCCCATTTGGACAAAGACAGATCCTTCTTCGAGCACATCATCCTGAGAGCATTTTTGATTGACATAGATGACCAAGCTTTACTTTGAGTAGCTGCAGTATTTCTTCCTCTCCTCGCGGAAAAACTCCCAAGAGGATGCACAGCTATCACTCCACACATAGTTGAGTGTCGATTTTTGTTTTTTTCTGTTTTGAACTGCCAGGTGAACTTGTTTTCCATTTTGTTTTGATGACCCAGCTTGCACTTTCTTGAAGACCTTTCCTATGACCACTGGAACTAGTGGCCTTTTAGGGTTCTTGCCTTTCCTAACTTCCACTTGCGTGTTTACTCCTGCCATGGCGCATCCTGAACTTTGTGAAGTGGAACTTCAATTGGCACTGACCCAGATTCCCATCCCAAGAGCTACCAGAAACCAATCCCTTTGGTACTTAGGGCACATTGGCAAGATTTTCTACTGCCTTTTGGAAGAAACAGTGAAGAACCAACCTGATGACTCCGCTACTGTTGAGTGGGAAAACCAACCTGAAGCCCTTTTCAAATCCTTTACCGACCTGAAGCTCCTGACCATGGCTTTTCTTGAAGGACAATATGTCACTGCTGCCCGAGTGATGGTGATGACCAAGAATGCATCTACACCCCGAGGAAATGCCATTCTTCGATTTGCTTTGACTGAACTACATGGACTCTATGCACATATTAAACCGACCTCGTGCCAAGATACAGCACAATGGCTTTGCAATGAACATGGTGGATTCCTTCGAGCTGAAGGCTTTGAACTTTCTCACCTTCAGCAATTTTTTAATGTAGTATTTCCTGATGCGGCCCAAAACCAAGAGGCCTAGCATGCTCCAATTGGTAAACCACCAATTTTGACGCAATTTTGCCCTACCTGGAGAACAACTTTGAGCTCTCCACACTAATCTACATTTTGCTGTTCATGATTTCCTGGTTTTTCTTGCTGGCCATTCTTTGCAGGTTCCGCATATGTTTATGTACCGCAGCCATTTTCATGACCACTACGTTTTCGAGTGTTTTCATCGAGATCCCTCATGTGTGATGGCCACTTACCTCCTTTTACTTTGAGGTTTGGAGATTTCAAAAGAGTTCGACATCAAAAGAAAGGTGTCTCTGAACCACCCAACATTCTTCTCGTTGTGGACTTCTCCAACTACGTTTCTGCAGATGATTTCTGTGATCCTGACTTTGATGAAGACCTCATGTTGAACCAGATCCAACTGATGTCTTTACATAGCCAAGAAAGTTTACTCCTCTCTACTGTCGAAGATTTGAAACAAGCTGCCCAACAATGGCTTTGGAATCCTCTCGGTCAAGCCTTGGCCACGAGTCTTTTTGTCTTGGTTTTGGACATGAATGTTTCTTTAGACCCTCATTGGCATGGCCGCAAAATGATTATGCACTATTGTGACACGTGGAAAGAAGTTCTTACTATGTGGCAAATACCTGAATCGGTCCACATTCTGAACTTCGAACTATGGTATAAGTTCGACATTCCTTTCAGACCACCACGACCCTTAGCTGAACAACAACATCCTGACCTTCGATCTCCTGCCCTACGTATCCGGGAACTACAAACTCAGGAAAGACTGAGACATGCCTTTGAATCTTCTTTGTGAGTCGCTTACCAGAAAAAGAATAAAATAGCCCGGCATTGTGTGTGTGTGTGTGTGTGTGTGTGTGTGTGTGTGTGTGTGTGTGTGTGTGTGTGTGTTTTTTCAGCCAACATTTTTCACATACAATGGCAAACACCATGAATTTTGACATAATCCTTTACAACTTTGCAAACATTTCTTCCCTTATTTGCTGATTGTTTCGCCTAAAGGTCAGAGAAGTTTGTCTTGGAGAAGTGGCGCCTGGCAAGTCTTAGAAATCATCGAAGGGAAAGTTCTTGACATCTTTGTACCTTGAGGGGATTATGATGGTTCTTGTACCCCCCCGAAGTTTAACATAGCCCCTGAAAAGCTACCTTCCCAATAGGAAAGTGGTCTTCCAACCATCCATTTTCAGGTGCTACTGTTGATGGAAGAAATCCTGCACCAGTTGATATAGAGAATCTACCATTATTTACAGGGTTTTATGTATCTCAGGTGGTGCAGGATTTCTTCCATCAACAGTATGTTAGTTTCAGGGGGTGTAAATAGTATGAAATAATACAGAGAATGAGAATCATACTCTGTACATAGATAAAATACATAGATACATATGTACCTAAATACATAGATAGATCTTCAAGATAACTAAACTTTCTACCTTCTAGTATCGTTTTTTGCATTTTTAAAGGCACATGTTTCCCACATACACACACAACATTAAGAATATCTAGGTAGCATGAGAAAGGCATGGGATGCCATTGGTGATTTTTTTCGTTGGCAAGCCTCCAGTTTCACGGGCAATTTTTTTCGTGTTTTTTTGTTTTAAAGGTTTTTTTTTGCCAGAAATTCTGGGAAAACAAACTTTTGAAAGGTGAATCTTCTTTTGACATTTTGCTAGACATGATTTTTTTGGTTTGGAAAGTGAGGAACGTGATTTTTGCGTGACCAACCAAAGTTGCCGGGATGTTGAGTTGGATGTTGCCGGGTGAAAACGGATGAAAACAGCAATCAAAGTTGGGGGAGAACGTTTTCTTGGTCGTTCATTGGCGTCAATTTTCAAAAAGATATCCCTAAGAAGTCTTTTTCTTGGGGAACGAACGGAATTCAATAGGGGTTCTTATTTTTTTTGGAAACTCTCCAAGAGGATAGCATGATGAGGGTAAATAAAGTATACATACAGCAGAATCATCCCTTTCAATCGACTTTCTCATCTTTTCAGGGCGAGAAGAGGCAAATTTCTTTGCATCAAACAAATCCCTCAAAGAATACTGGAACTGTTCCGCCTATAGCAATTGACAATGTATGCCCAAAAGACCTTGAGACAATTTCTGGAACGATTTTTGTTTTGCTTCCCTTCAAAAAATCAGGGTTCATTAAAACCATTTTGGGTGAATCAAACAAGCAGCAAATGTAGAATTCCCGAAAATAATGCATGAAGTTTGGGTTGGTGTGATATTTCATGATCCGTGAAGATCAGTTGACTATAAAAGCGTCAGAAAAAACCATAGGAAAACGACGAACCTCTAGAATCTCAAAGCACCAGCAAAAAAAACTATTACACCCCCTGAAACTAACATTTTCGCACCTGAAAATGGATGGTTGGAATACGATCCTTTCCTTTTGGGGAGGTTAGCCCATTTTCAGGTGCTATTATGTTAGTTCTGGGTACTTGAGGTGTTCCACCAGCCACAAAAAACCTCCACGTCGAATGCCAGGCATTTTCCGAATCATCACAAAGCTCCAGTGCATAGTGTAGCGATGAGCCGGGGGACCCGGGACCCCCAATCGCCCTATCGGACGGCTTCCCCCCAAAAAAAATTGGCACCACAAACAGTGAGGGTAGATATTTGTTTGGTTGGGTTCCCCTGAATCGATCTTTGGAAGGAAGAGTTTTTTTTTAAGATTCATACATCCCTTCTAAACCCGACCTTGGCTGAGTTTGTACCATTTTTAAATGGTACATCCCTGTAGGTACATCCAAAAACCACCATTTTTGTTTTCAATGAAAAATGCCCCAAAAGATGGAGATTTTCCAGCCAAAGTTTGATACTCCATGGGGGGCACCCAATGGCAGAGACACAGCAAGGAATGAACCTTCAATTTCTTCTCGCCGTTTTTTTTTTGGTGAATCGGAAAGGTGTGGAACGCCGTTTTGGGGTGAACAAAATGAAACAAAAACACCACAAGTAATGAGCATCTTTAGATGCTTGGTACTCTTGTTTTTTTTCAATGAAGAAACCCTTATAAAGACGACATCATTTCCTGTCCCCCCCATGTTTTTTTTTGGTGCGTTTTTTTCAGATTTTTCTCCCATAGTCCACATGTGTCTTTTTGGGTCCCGGTGTTCACAAACCCTGAGGTGAGGATTCAAGTCGTTTTGTGACGGCGTCATGGGATGCCACCATGCATGTTTTCGATTTGACCAGAAAGGAGTTAGACAAGTCACTTGGCGGAACTTGGTGGCTTCCGGCTTCCCATTTGGCCCAGAAAAAACAACCAACGGAAAGAAGTTGGCTGGAAGTTGGTGGGCAGGGAGATGGGAAGGGAAGTTTTTTGGAAGAATTGTTGTGAGGTGAAGAATTCGGAAAGCTGGAAAAATTTGGAGAGTTGAACGTTGGGAAGATGTGAATAACATGGAAACTGTTGGGGGGTTTTCTTTGTCAAGTGGAATTTGAGTTGAGCTTTTTTTTTGTATGGTTTGGTTGGAATATTTTTGGTTTGAGTGAACATGCGATGTTTCACCATGTGGAATTTGAGCTGTCAACTTCACCTCAAACAACTCTGCGAATGGAAATTTTCCATGGAACGATCAATTGAAATGCCCAATCCAAAGGTGCCTTAAATCACTCCTATTTGGATTGGGTGTCTTTCCATGTTTTTCCTGGCATGCCGAAAATCATCCGGATATTTCCCGAAAGGAAGAAATTCAAAGATTGGATCGACCTTTTCATATTTGGAATGTTCATGAATCCTCCAAGTTGAGATGGTGATACCTTCGCTAAATTGGCGAATTTCATGCTAATTGATGGATGCATGTTCCCTTAAATAAAGGGGGGTCGGGGTTGCCATAGCTGCTAATACATCATCCTTATTGGTGCCTTAAATGATGGATTTCAAGTGATGTTTATTTATCGTTTTTTGGGACACGTTTCGTCGCAAAGCCTGAATTTCCAGGCACTTTTCCCACCAAAATTTTGGAATTATATATCCCTTTTGAGAAACTAGGCGCCAATCATCATGTTGTTTCAAAAAAGGTGGCGTAGTCGTAGTCCCTAGATGTTGAAGAGGTGGTTACCATAGACTCAGCATGTTTTGGAGACTCCGTTTTTTTAATCAAATCATTGATGATTTGCTGGGAAGACATGGGCCTTTTCGAACCTTAAAACACGCTTTTGAGATCTTTTTTGGACATGCAAAAAGTGCTGGGAACAGCATTCATGGAGGATCGACTGGGGTAATTTCATTAACCTAAATTACTACCCATATCTAAGGGAGGATCAAACATTGCCAGGAGGATCAAACATTGCCAGGAGGATCAAACATTGCCAAACTCAATGTCCAATTTCAGATGATTTGCCGATTTGCAAAAAAAATCCTGCAGTGTTCTGGCCGTTTTTTGGGCACCAAACTTTCACCCAAAACGTTTTGGAAGAGAATTTCATCGACCATCGATTTCGAACACTGAATGAACTGCTGACTTAGGACACTACGCAAGCAGAATGCTGGGCATCTCAGAAGTTTCCAAATTTGGAGACGTCACTCATGACCATCACCTAATTCGAAGACATTTTTTGAGCGAAGGATAGCTGGGGATTTTAAGAAGCGGGTTGATTAACAACTGCTATCCCATAAAGGCTTTCTTCCATCCTTATTTCTGGAGAAAGTTGTTGGACGAAGCAGTCCAAAAATGGACCCAACAAAGAAAAAATCCTCAAACATGCCAAACATGCTCCTCAAACATGGCAAGGGTGGCTTGAAAAAGGGGAGGAGGGAATGATTTTTGTTCCCCTTTTTTTTTTAACCAAAAAAGTGTCGTACAATCCATGCAGCTTTGTGGAAAAAACCCGGGAGTTTTGGGTCGAAATCTTCCGTGGAGCTTGGACAACGCAGGCCGTGCGTAGCGAGCAGATGGGTGGCCTTTACTCAGTAGCCTTCTCCAAAACGGTGCGCGTTGGCGGGGAAAATCCGAGGACTTGGAAATGCCTAGGAGGTTGAATCATTTGAAAAAATCAATTTGATGATGAGTTGTTAAATGAATTAAATGAAGAAGATGGAATTGAATAGGGTGATGATGATGATGATGATGATGATGATGATGATGATGATGATGATGATGATGATGACGACGACGACATGTTCCCGAAGTATTTGTAGGGTACTTCCACAGCATCGGCATTTCAATCACCGAGATATATATATATATATAAGCACATATTTTTGTGCACATTTTCTGAGAAGGAATGAAGTCTTACAGCCGTGTTGCCCAAACTTTGTGATTCAAACCAACCATGAGTCCATTCGGTCGATGACCATTTTTTCATGTTTTTTTTTGCATCCTAGTGGTCGAACTGCATATCTATATACAGGTACTGTATATATGTGCATCCATATCTGACTATGTACACATATATGTATATATACACCTAAATATGTACACACACACATATATATATATATATATACATGTATATTTTTGTATAGTATACCCAGAATCGACTGGCACTTGGTTGGATTTCCATATCATTTTTCAAGAAGTCGTCTTGTTAACGGTGGCCTCTCAAACAGGCCCAGAAAACCCTGGGATTTGTGCCAATCCCTTTCGAGTCGAATATGATCATATATTTCAATTATAGCATTTTTTTTTTAAGCGCCTTTGTGGATTGTTTGGCTTTTATATGGGGGTTTATACTCTCATTTTTTTTGGGTTTTACAGTAAGCCATTTCGAAAAAACAAAACCCTATGAACTGCCAGCAGTTTTTCAGTTTGGGAAGGGATGAAGTTCTTTTTTTAAACGTGCCTCAAAAAGTCAGCGTGATTTTTTAGCACGAAAAGTACCCACGAGTTTTATTCTTACCATTTTTTTTGAAACTTGACATTGGACACAAAAAGACTTGGCCATATTTGAAAGGAAATTCCTTTTCCAAACCATGATCTTAAGGGGTGATATTACTCAAATTTGCAAAGTATATATATATATATATGTATATATAGTGCACAATACATAACATGTCTTGTAGGTACTCTTTATTGGGGGTATGAGATTCTAAATTTCCCACCTTTTTTTCCCCTCCGGGTCATGAGGACTTTTTGGTTGGAGCCGTTTTTTTTCGTTGTTTTTTTTGCAGGCTCCGGAAATTTTGGGATGCACTTCAGTGGACAAGTGTGGCTTCTTAGGGATTGAGAAATGCTGTGTCTGTCGCAGTAGCTACTGCAAGCATAGCAGGTCAACTGCCATGATCTTCTTTAAAAAACCGATGGGGGTTTCTACTCTAGTAAAAAGTAAGGTTATCTAAAGATTTCGATAAGGAGAAACCATGAACAAAAAATAAACGCATGGTTGGTTCATGTTGGATGAAATCCTGCGCATCGTGTGTGTCAAGTGACATGAAGATTCCCCAGAAAACCACTGGTTGGACTTACCTATAGGCAACAGGGTACCACGACAAAACACATCATATTTCAAGTTAACAAGTACCAACTTTTTATGTGGGTTCTGCAAAATAGAAGTATATAACCCTAAATGAAGACCACAAAAACTTTTCCCAAGAATCAACTGCTACATTGAACACTAAGGCCTTGAACCCCCACCCAATGACACGGCCTGGGATCTTCTGGGAGGGATTTCCATAATTGCATAAGCCCCATATGATCCCAACCATTCCTCTGGTTTTTTTTTTCTCGGAGTTTTGGATTTTCTCCAAGAAAAATACATGCTAAATCCCGGATTTTTTTCAGCTGCAAATACAATTTTTTGTTTTGTGAGTCTATGCCATGATTCATACCCTCCCTGAAACTAACATAGCCCCTGCAAATAGGCCATCCCAAAAGGAAACTAGTATTCTAACCATCCATTTTCAGGTGCGAGCCGTTAGTTTCAGGGAGGGTAGTTGTTTTTTTTTTTTCTGAAAAAACACATCTTCAACCTTGGAATCAAAGGAGTCCTAGAAATCCACCCTGCCGAAAATGGGCTCCTATCGATCCTATGGTATATTAGCTGCTCCAAGGCATGTATACCTGTGGAACCATGTGACAGGCTGGAATGATGGACGTTTATTTCTATGTTTTTTTTTTTTTTTTTTTTTTGGGGGGGGGGCGGGGAAGGCGTTTTTTTTTCTTTTAAGGGGGGGTACATATGGTGATTTCCGGTTTTTGGATTAACACTTGGTGTATTTTTTGCAGCTTGTACAGAAATCCTGGAAAAATCCTGGTTTGTGTAGAGTCACAAGAACAAGGAGTTGACAGGATAGCTATGGTATAGTTTGCAACCAAGGGGTGTAAGTACCAGCTTATGGGGGGGTTATTTCTGATTGAAGTCCGTACTAGCCCATTCATTTTATTTGGGGTGAAAATTGGTTTGGCAACGAGGATTTCGCGGAAAAAAAAAGGTATAAAATCGTGTGACAAAAGAAATACAAGAAATTTTCAACAAGTTGGCAAGCTCCACAAACGAACAATCCAAACCTTTGACGTCTAAAGATTGGCAGTTTCTTTTTGTTGGGTGGGTGTTTTTTTTTGAAAACTAATTTTTATCCAATCAATTTTTGTAACTCAAACATCAGTTTTGATTATAATTCAACACATTGATCTACTTTGAAACAGAAGAATTGGAAAAGTTTTTGCCTGATTCATCACAAGTGGGGTGATGTCATCATCACGAAAACAAAAAATCAACCCAACAAAAGCCTTAGCCCAACCCCCCACACCCACCCAACAAAATTCGGAACCCAACCAAAAAAACACACCCAAAAGTTCCCACGTTTTTTTTTCACTTGAGCCACGAAAAAAACACCTCTTACTTTGCATTATACTGATTGTTTAATAGGGATCCTCATGTTTGATGGCTTAGTATAATCCCCCACATCGGTTGAGTAGGATGAATCATCCCCGTTATTTCATCCAAAAAATCCCTAAACCCTAAACACATATGTGCCAGAGTCTAAACTCATATTATTTCCATATAATAGGGGATGGTCATCAACCCAATAGTAGGGGTTTATATACCCATTATAAGGATTCCTATTAAAGGTGGGATGACCATCCCCAATATAGCGACTTTTGACCATGGCCCATATACCCTAAACAACCTCCACAACACCTAGCCACTTGACATCAACCAAAAAGGACAGCAAATCTCCAAGCTTGGTGGAGAAAAGGGCCAACCTCCACAACACCTAGCCACTTGACACCAACCAAAAAGGACAGCAAATCTCCAAGCTTGGTGGAGAAAAGGGCCATCAGGAGATTTTTTTGGTCGTTTTTCGGTGGGCCTTGTCAATCAACGACTTGTTTTTGGGGGTTTTCCAAAGATTTTTTCAGAGAGTCAAACCAAAATGGGGGGGCAAACACCCCCCATTTTTTTTGTTCCCCACCTGTCAGGTGAGGGTTGTTAGATTTTATGTCAGCCTTGCCCGCCTCCTCCGCCTCCTCCTCCGCCTCCTCCTCCTCCTCCTCCTCCTCCTCCTTCGTCTCGTCCTCCGTCCCCTCTTGCGGTGATGTGTGGTCAGTGTTCCGCGCCGGACCTCAACCGCGATCCTGTGAGGCCAGTGTTCCGCGCCGGACCTCAACCGCGAAATGTGTCAGAAAGAAGAATGTCAGAAAGACTGTCAGAAGCTTTGTCAGAAAGAATGTCAGACAGAATGCAGAAGATCTGTCCGAAAGAATGTCAGAAAGAGTGTCAGAAGATCTGTCAGAAAGAATGTCAGACAGAATGTCAGAAGATATGTCAGAAAGAATGTCAGAAGATATGTCAGAAAGAATGTCAGAAAATTTGTCAGAAAGAATGTCAGAAGATATGTCAGAAAGAATGTCAGAAGATATGTCAGAAAGAATGTCAGAAGATCTGTCAGAAAGAATGTCAGACAGAATGTCAGAAGAGTCAGAAAGAATGTCGGAAGATCTGTCAGAAAGAATGTCAGACAGAATGCCAGAAGATATGTCAGAAAGAATGTCAGAAGATATGTCAGAAAGAATGTCAGACAGAATGTCAGAAAGAATGTCAGAAGATCTGTCAGAAAGAATGTCGGAAAATTTGTCAGAAAGAATGTCAGAAGATATGTCAGAAAGAATGTCAGAAGATATGTCAGAAAGAATGTCAGAAGATCTGTCAGAAAGAATGTCAGATAGAATGTCAGAAGATCTGTCAGAAAGAATGTCAGAAGATCTGTCAGAAAGAATGTCAGACAGAATGTCAGAAGATATGTCAGAAAGAATGTCAGAAGATATGTCAGAAGATCTGTCAGAAAGAATGTCAGACAGAATGTCAGAAGATATGTCAGAAATAATGTCAGAAGATATGTCAGAAAGAATGTCAGAAAATTTGTCAGAAAGAATGTCAGAAGATATGTCAGAAAGAATGTCAGAAGATATGTCAGAAAGAATGTCAGAAGATCTGTCAGAAAGAATGTCAGACAGAATGTCAGAAGAGTCAGAAAGAATGTCGGAAGATTTGTCAGAAAGAATGTCAGACAGAATGCCAGAAGATATGTCAGAAAGAATGTCAGAAGATATGTCAGAAAGAATGTCAGAAGATCTGTCAGAAAGAATGTCAGACAGAATGTCAGAAGAGTCAGAAAGAATGTCGGAAGATCTGTCAGAAAGAATGTCAGACAGAATGCCAGAAGATATGTCAGAAAGAATGTCAGAAGATATGTCAGAAAGAATGTCAGACAGAATGTCAGAAAGAATGTCAGAAGATATGTCAGAAAGAATGTCAGAAGATCTGTCAGAAAGAATGTCAGACAGAATGTCAGAAGAGTCAGAAAGAATGTCGGAAGATCTGTCAGAAAGAATGTCAGACAGAATGCCAGAAGATATGTCAGAAAGAATGTCAGAAGATATGTCAGAAAGAATGTCAGACAGAATGTCAGAAAGAATGTCAGAAGATCTGTCAGAAAGAATGTCGGAAAATTTGTCAGAAAGAATGTCAGAAGATATGTCAGAAAGAATGTCAGAAGATATGTCAGAAAGAATGTCAGAAAGAATGTCAGAAGATATGTCAGAAAGAATGTCAGAAAGAATGTCAGAAGATATGTCAGAAAGAATGTCAGAAAATATGTCAGAAAGAATGTCAGACAGAATGTCAGAAAGACTGTCAGAAAGAATGTCAGAAGATATGTCAGAAAGAATGTCAGACAGAATGTCAGAAGATATGTGAGAAAAAATGTCAGACAGAATGTCAGAAGATATGTCAGAAAGAATGTCAGAAGATATGTCAGAAAGAATGTCAGAAGGTATGTCAGAAAGAGTGTCAGAAGATATGTCAGAAAGAGTGTCAGAAGATATGTCAGAAAGAATGTCAGAAAGAATGTCAGAAGATATGCCAGAAAGAATGTCAGAAAATATGTCAGAAAGAATGTCAGAAGATATGTCAGAAAGAATGTCAGAAGATATGTCAGAAAGAATGTCAGAAAGAATGTCAGAAGATATGTCAGAAAGAATGTCAGACAGAATGTCAGAAGATATGTCAGAAAGAATGTCAGAAGATATGTCAGAAAGAACGTCAGACAGAATGTCAGAAAGAATGTCAGAAAGAATGTCAGAAGATATGTCAGAAAGAATGTCAGGGACTATGCCAGAAAGAATGTCAGAAAATATGTTAGAAAGAATGCCAGAAAATATGTCAGAAAGAAGATCAGAAAATATGCCAGAAAGAATGTCAGAATTGGAAGCCTCCGGACGTGGTTCCTCGCATGGTCGCTGGGAATTATGGGGCGTGAGCGTGACAATGCAAAAGTGCCATTGAAGAATTTGCACATAAGCCCGGGGCAGCTGGTCGCAGTAGAGGAGGCGACAAGGAGGCGGAGGAAGAAGAGGAAGGAGGAGGAGGAGATGAGGCTGACATAAAGTCTAACAACCCTCACCCGACAGATGCACAACAAGGGTGATGTCAACATGGCTGTTTTGAAATGTCATGGTGGGGATCAGTCGAAGTAACGTAATTTTTTTTTGTTAAGTACACATTTCCTACTATGGGAGTGGATTGGTTTCACTGTTTTTTTTCCTCGTTCTCTGAAAATGATTCGTTTCTAGCGAGCTCTAAATTCCTGAACTCTGAAAAATGGTACCATGGTAGCAATCGGCCATGGTGTTTGGGGTATAGATACTTTTGCTTGAAAACTGTACCTGGTTTCAAGAAAAAACAAGTGACCCATTGGCCCAGGGAAAACGAGGTGTTTTTTCATGGAATGGCCCAATCATGGGTTTCATCAACATGGAGTTTGGGGTTCTCTAACTGGCCTTTTGAGTCATTTGAGACACTCTGGCCTTTTTGGCTGAAAAGTCATCCTTTATGAAAACTGGCGTTTTGGCAGATGGGGGGGGATGTTCGGGTAACTCTGGGGAAGAGGTCATGATCTGATTCCAATGTTTTCTTTTTCCATGGTGGGTTTTTCTTATCTTGCAGTACTGGTTGTTTACTTGGACAAATTGGATACCAGTTGGTACGTATCATCATCATCATCATCATCATCATCATCATCATCATCATCATCATCATCATCATCATAACTACAACATACCAAAGACACGCTTGAAACCTTCAAAAAGAGTCTGGAAGGTCTTGGTGTTTGACCTCTCTGCTTGGGATGGGCTGAAAATCAGGACGAAGTGAACGGCATAGACTTTCATGCAGGACAACAGGCATGGGGGAATTGACATGTGGCTGTTTAGAGAGTACCCAAGAGCTAGCAGTTGTTTCTTTATGTTTCTTTTATATTATCCCATATTGCTATATATATAGATATATCATATCCCATATATAGATATAAATATAATATGTGCCAGATGTATATAGAAATAATATACTCATTTGGTATAGGTTGGTAAAAAGTACAAAAACTACTCAAAACCAATGTCTCCAGTTTCTCTTGTGGCTCCTGGATGCATGACAGTTGGCCTTGGCTTTGATGAACAGTAGAACACCTTGGATGGTATATGTGGTCAAATAGATATATATATACATAGATACATAGATACATCTTTGAATATGAATATATGTATTTGTATAGGTACACAAACGCACCAGTTGGTGGTTTTGGTTCCCTTTTTTAGTATGAAATATATACTCCTGTGGATGATTAGATTCTGTCAGCTGGGGAATTGAAAAGTCGAGGGAGGGCTTTGAGGGTCCGCAAAGTGCCATCTTTACACAATTGAACTATCTTTAAAAGGTTTAAAACTGCTACAGTTTTTTTGTGTGGCAATATATAGCATCTGAGATCCACCAAGTATCCACCAAGTATCACAAATCATGGTTGGATATGTCTTTTTTGCTGCAATCAGGCGGGTTAGATTTTGATATATATATATACTCCAGTAAACTAACATGGCAGGCTGGAAAATCCAGGTGTTAGGAGACAGATCTCCAGAAGGTTCATTTTCAAACGCCATGTGAGTTTACCGGGTACCAACAAAGTTTACGATTTTCTCGTTGGATTTCGACGAATTTCTTGAAAAAATCCGGAGGTCATGGCCACCGCATCGGATGATACGACAGTTACTTGGATTCCAAGGTCCCGAAGTCCATGGTTCAACTGGAAAACACAAGATTTTTTTTGTGAAGACTTTACCCTCCCTGAAACTAACAGTTCGCACCTGAAAATAGACCCCTGGAAAAGGAGATTCCTATTGGATCATTTTTAGAGGCCAGCTTTTAGTTTCAGGGAGGGTAGACTTCCAGGCCTGTTTTTTTTTTTTTTTGGAAGGTTAGGGAAGTTCTCAACATTCCTTCAACCAAAAAAGGTACAGTAGAGCAACAAAAACCCTGCAAAATGATGCTTGGAAGACGATTGGAACACGCCCTTTGAAATGGTCCCCTTTTCAATCGGGGGACCGTCGTCCATTGACCAACCCCAAAAGCTTGAAAAAAGCGATGCAGAAAGACCTGACATGGGATGGATTTTCAAGGGACCATTTTTTTTCAAAAGAAAAAACATGTGATGTAGTGGAAGTTAACAAAAAACATCTAAGAATCCATCCAGATTTTGGGATGGTGGTGATTTTTGTTGGTGTTGTCCCTTAAAAATGAGGCCATCATTTGGGATTTTGCTGAGGGCATTCCGCTTCGTACGTCGGGGACCTGGAGGCAATGAACACTGTGAACCAGTGATACCCTCCCTGAAACTAACAGCCAAAACACCTGAAAGTGGATGGTTGGAATATTAGTTTCCTTTTGGGATGGCCTATTTTCAGGGGCAAAAAGTTAGTTTCAGGGAGAGTACTGGCTGAAATCTTTTGCCAACGAAAGGATGTATAATGAATGCTTGGTACCCTCCCTAAAACTAAGAGATCCCCTGAAAATAGGCCTTTTGCCCGCCCCAAAACGAAAGGAAAGGATATGAAAGGATCGTCTCCCTTTGCCACCAATTTTCAGGGGTAAACTCGCTGTTAGTCTCAGGGAGGGTAAGTGGGCTAAAGTACGAATAGCAAGTTCGCCCAAATTTCTTTCAACGGTTTGAAGCTACAAAACTAGTGATGAGATCAGGAAGAATAATGACATGAATCTAACAAGTGATATCAAGTGATGTTCATGGCTGAAATCCCGAAGCATTTCACAAGTAATCCCATTGACATGCTGAGATGTAAATCCTTGAGCACTTTGGGTTGTCTGATTTGCGAGAAAAAACTGGACTGCCGAAAACTGTGCCACGATATCTGTGAAGTTGCAACTCGCTTCGCATGGGGGTTTTGGCAAGACAATGAAAACATCTGTGTTTGGGGAAAAAAACCAAGATGTCTTTACTCATGACTTGCGATGGTTTAATATGTATCTCGTGATTCATCATGAACATGCAGGTGATTTGGCTCAAGCTGTTTGTGTTGACAGTTCTTCCGACTATACCCGTCATGGCCCCTGCAATGAAAGCAAAGAAGGTGGCAATGAAGGCCATGAAAGGTCAGAAGGTCATGACCAAGGGAGCGCTCTTGGGTGAGTTGGCCAACGTGACTGAGATGAAGAAGGCAGACATCAGCAAAGTCTTGAACACATTGACTGAGATCGGCACCCAGGAGGTGAAGAAGTCTGGCAAGTTCGTTCTCCCTGGCTTCTGCATGATCAAGACTCGCACTAAGGCAGCTGTCAAAGGAGGAGGCACTCGCATGATGTTTGGGAAGGAAGTGAAGATTAAACCGCAGCCCGCGAAGACTGTCGTGAAGGCATTTCCAGTTTCTCAACTCAAAAGTCAAATCTGAGGCCATGGTTGATTCGCCAAGTTCGGCCATGGAGCTGTAGCCAAAGAATGCTAGTGGCACCTTGGGGGTTTGGAGCACAACTAGTTTTTAGAGGCTCAGCCTGATGTACACTAAGAGTCCTTTAGTCCTTGTGGAGATTTCTTCTTACTCCTTTGGACACTTTGGGTGGTCTGATTTGCGAGAAAAAACTGGACTGCCGAAAACTGTGCCACGATATCTGTGAAGTTGCAACTCGCTTCGCATGGGGGTTTTGGCAAGACAATGAAAACATCTGTGTTTGGGGAAAAAAACCAAGATGTCTTTACTCATGACTTGCGATGGTTTAATATGTATCTCGTGATTCATCATGAACATGCAGGTGATTTGGCTCAAGCTGTTTGTGTTGACAGTTCTTCCGACTATACCCGTCATGGCCCCTGCAATGAAAGCAAAGAAGGTGGCAATGAAGGCCATGAAAGGTCAGAAGGTCATGACCAAGGGAGCGCTCTTGGGTGAGTTGGCCAACGTGACTGAGATGAAGAAGGCAGACATCAGCAAAGTCTTGAACACATTGACTGAGATCGGCACCCAGGAGGTGAAGAAGTCTGGCAAGTTCGTTCTCCCTGGCTTGTGCATGATCAAGACTCGCACCAAGGCAGCTGTCAAAGGAGGGGGCACTCGGATGATGTTTGGGAAGGAAGTGACGATCAAACCTCAGCCCGCGAAGACTGTCGTGAAGGCATTTCCAGTTTCTCAACTCAAAAGTCAAATCTGAGGCCATGGTTGATTCGCCAAGTTCGGCCATGGAGCTGTAGCCAAAGAATGCTAGTGGCACCTTGGGGGTTTGGAGCACAACTAGTTTTTAGAGGCTCAGCCTGATGTACACTAAGAGTCCTTTAGTCCTTGTGGAGATTTCTTCTTACTCCTTTGGACACTTTGGGTGGTCTGATTTGCGAGAAAAAAGCTGGACCGCAGAAAACTGTTCCACGATGTCTGTGAAGTTGCAACTCGCTTCGCATGGGGGTTTTGGCAAGACATTGAAAGCATCTGTGTTTGGGGAAAAAACCAAGATGTCTTTACTCATGACTTGCGATGGTTTAATATGTATCTCGTGATTCATCATGAACATGCAGGTGATTTGGCTCAAGCTGTTTGTGTTGACAGTTCTTCCGACTATACCCGTCATGGCCCCTGCAATGAAAGCAAAGAAGGTGGCAATGAAGGCCATGAAAGGTCAGAAGGTCATGACCAAGGGAGCGCTCTTGGGTGAGTTGGCCAACGTGACTGAGATGAAGAAGGCAGACATCAGCAAAGTCTTGAACACATTGACTGAGATCGGCACCCAGGAGGTGAAGAAGTCTGGCAAGTTCGTTCTCCCTGGCTTGTGCATGATCAAGACTCGCACCAAGGCAGCTGTCAAAGGAGGGGGCACTCGGATGATGTTTGGGAAGGAAGTGACGATCAAACCTCAGCCCGCGAAGACTGTCGTGAAGGCATTTCCAGTTTCTCAACTCAAAAGTCAAATCTGAGGCCATGGTTGATTCGCCAAGTTCGGCCATGGAGCTGTAGCCAAAGAATGCTAGTGGCACCTTGGGGGTTTGGAGCACAACTAGTTTTTAGAGGCTCAGCCTGATGTACACTAAGAGTCCTTTAGTCCTTGTGGAGATTTCTTCTTACTCCTTTGGACACTTTGGGTGGTCTGATTTGCGAGAAAAAAGCTGGACCGCAGAAAACTGTTCCACGATGTCTGTGAAGTTGCAACTCGCTTCGCATGGGGGTTTTGGCAAGACATTGAAAGCATCTGTGTTTGGGGAAAAAACCAAGATGTCTTTACTCATGACTTGCGATGGTTTAATATGTATCTCGTGATTCATCATGAACATGCAGGTGATTTGGCTCAAGCTGTTTGTGTTGACAGTTCTTCCGACTATACCCGTCATGGCCCCTGCAATGAAAGCAAAGAAGGTGGCAATGAAGGCCATGAAAGGTCAGAAGGTCATGACCAAGGGAGCGCTCTTGGGTGAGTTGGCCAACGTCACTATGCCCAGAGATGGTCCCAGTCACGTTGGCCAACGTGACTGAGTTGGCCAACGTGACTGGGACCATCTCTGGGCATAGTGACTATTTGATGCACGTGCCAAGGGCCAAGTACAACTTGGTCCGAATTAGACCAGCAGGGTCAGCACTCGTGTTGGCTCTATTACATTGAGAACAGTTGTTTTTTACATCCAGAACAGTTGTCCCAACTGGGACCATCTCTGGAGCTAACTACTGTGGATGCATACCAGCTGATGCACTATGACATCGCTATTGCTGGCCTCGCACTGCAGCCGACAATTTGTTGTTTAAAATTAAATCAAAGCATCACAGATGCTTTATGCAGGAAAGTGGTGTCTAGTACTTCGGGCCTAGCCACCTTACCAAAAAAGTTCCTATGACTGAGATGAAGAAGGCAGACATCAGCAAAGTCTTGAACACATTGACTGAGATCGGCACCCAGGAGGTGAAGAAGTCTGGCAAGTTCGTTCTCCCTGGCTTGTGCATGATCAAGACTCGCACCAAGGCAGCTGTCAAAGGAGGGGGCACTCGGATGATGTTTGGGAAGGAAGTGACGATCAAACCTCAGCCCGCGAAGACTGTCGTGAAGGCATTTCCAGTTTCTCAACTCAAAAGTCAAATCTGAGGCCATGGTTGATTCGCCAAGTTCGGCCATGGAGCTGTAGCCAAAGAATGCTAGTGGCACCTTGGGGGTTTGGAGCACAACTAGTTTTTAGAGGCTCAGCCTGATGTACACTAAGAGTCCTTTAGTCCTTGTGGAGATTTCTTCTTACTCCTTTGGACATTTTGGGTGGTCTGATTTGCGAGAAAAAACTGGACTGCCGAAAACTGTGCCACGATATCTGTGAAGTTGCAACTCGCTTCGCATGGGGGTTTTGGCAAGACAATGAAAGCATCTGTGTTTGGGGAAAAAAAACAAGATGTCTTTACTCATGACCTGCGATGGTTTAATATGTATCTCGTGATTCATCATGAACATGCAGGTGATTTGGCTCAAGCTGTTTGTGTTGACAGTTCTTCCGACTATACCCGTCATGGCCC
Source organism: Rhodospirillales bacterium (assembly GCA_965229805.1). Lineage (GTDB taxonomy): Bacteria > Pseudomonadota > Alphaproteobacteria > Rhodospirillales > Casp-alpha2 > UBA4479. The sequence goes on from CBDDJO010000001.1 coordinate 2,257,103, forward strand.
CTGCAATGAAAGCAAAGAAGGTGGCAATGAAGGCCATGAAAGGTCAGAAGGTCATGACCAAGGGAGCGCTCTTGGGTGAGTTGGCCAACGTGACTGAGATGAAGAAGGCAGACATCAGCAAAGTCTTGAACACATTGACTGAGATCGGCACCCAGGAGGTGAAGAAGTCTGGCAAGTTCGTTCTCCCTGGCTTGTGCATGATCAAGACTCGCACCAAGGCAGCTGTCAAAGGAGGGGGCACTCGGATGATGTTTGGGAAGGAAGTGAAGATTCGCCCTCAGCCCGCGAAGACTGTCGTGAAGGCATTTCCAGTTTCTCAACTCAAAAGTCAAATCTGAGGCCATGGTTGATTCGCCAAGTTCGGCCATGGAGCTGTAGCCAAAGAATGCTAGTGGCACCTTGGGGGTTTGGAGCACAACTAGTTTTTAGAGGCTCAGCCTGATGTACACTAAGAGTCCTTTAGTCCTTGTGGAGATTTCTTCTTACTCCTTTGGACACTTTGGGTGGTCTGATTTGCGAGAAAAAACTGGACTGCCGAAAACTGTGCCACGATATCTGTGAAGTTGCAACTCGCTTCGCATGGGGGTTTTGGCAAGACAATGAAAGCATCTGTGTTTGGGGAAAAAAAACAAGATGTCTTTACTCATGACCTGCGATGGTTTAATATGTATCTCGTGATTCATCATGAACATGCAGGTGATTTGGCTCAAGCTGTTTGTGTTGACAGTTCTTCCGACTATACCCGTCATGGCCCCTGCAATGAAAGCAAAGAAGGTGGCAATGAAGGCCATGAAAGGTCAGAAGGTCATGACCAAGGGAGCGCTCTTGGGTGAGTTGGCCAACGTGACTGAGATGAAGAAGACAGACATCAGCAAAGTCTTGAACACATTGACTGAGATCGGCACCCAGGAGGTGAAGAAGTCTGGCAAGTTCGTTCTCCCTGGCTTGTGCATGATCAAGACTCGCACTAAGGCAGCTGTCAAAGGAGGGGGCACTCGCATGATGTTTGGGAAGGAAGTGAAGATTAAACCGCAGCCCGCGAAGACTGTCGTGAAGGCATTTCCAGTTTCTCAACTCAAAAGTCAAATCTGAGGCCATGGTTGATTCGCCAAGTTCGGCCATGGAGCTGTAGCCAAAAGAATGCTAGTGGCACCTTGGGGGTTTGGAGCACAACTAGTTTTTAGAGGCTCAGCCTGATGTACACTAAGAGTCCTTTAGTCCTTGTGGAGATTTCTTCTTACTCCTTTGGACACTTTGGGTGGTCTGATTTGCGAGAAAAAAGCTGGACTGCAGAAAACTGTTCCACGATGTCTGTGAAGTTGCAACTGGCTTCGAAAAAATAGATTCGACATATCTTTTTGATGGTGGATTTAAAACTGCCGGAGCTGGAGTTTTTGCTGGAGCGGAAAATCTTGCAACTTGTGGACCAACTTTTATTCATTTAAAAGTGTGCAACATTACATTTTTTTTTGTTCCAAATGAATTTCGGGCCTTTCAAATACACTTGCAGCAATGACCACCACCTGGCACTTGATGATTCGAATACTCAATGAATTTTCATTTTTTTCTGGTCTCCAAATGATTTTTGGTACCTTTTTCCTGTTACCAGTTCACCACTTGCACGAAGAAACTCAGCATTTCATCCACGTTTTTTATGACGAGGTTGCAACATCCTGGAAAACCTGTGTATGGTGTGACTTTTCTTGGCAAGGACTGGGTATTTTTTTGGGGGGGAACAAACTTGCTGGTATTTTCAAGTTTCAAATCCCTTCGGTTATACTTTCATCTCTGTAAAAAGATGTTTTTTTTTTTAAATTTTGACGCTGCGCTAATATTTTGGAACAAATTTGACATGGTGAAAAAAACCTAGCTTTTTCCGCGGTGGGGAAACATGTCAGGTCTAACAATGGAGGATTTGCCAAAAAATCGAATAGGGGGGTCTTTTGGTTGCAGATCCATTTTTTTCTGAAACGCCACCATTTTCATCCCCCTTGGAATTTTTTGATTCTATAGAGTTCCCAAGGGTAGGTTCCCCAAACCACCCGTTTTATAACTATAAATTGGGGGTATACCACCCAAAGTGGCTATTCTAAGGGGGATCCATTTTCTGTTTTTTGTGGAAAACAACATCACCTGCTTTGGATCAACATACCTTCGTAGAGGGGTGTTTCTAAACGATGAACGACGTGTCATGATGTCCTCCGCCAGGATCCTGAAAGGCAGTACTTTGTGGCCACGTGCTGCTTTGATAAGAACCTTGGATGAATATTTAAACCTCCTTTTTGGGGTGAAATTAATAACCTTTTTTTTGTGACGTTTATGGCATGATGTGTGGTTGATATTTTTCTTAAAAGCACATGTCAATCAGCATGTTGTCGTGGGGCTACAGGTGAAAAAAGATGCCATTGCTTTCTGCTTTCTGATCATGTACTCCATTGAAGCAGCAAGTTTCTGAAATCCAGGGTCCCACGGTTATTTTGAATGAACAAAAACATACCAATCAACCAACAAAGTTTCAATGACAAAAATCTCGATGTCACCTTAAAGCTTCAATATTTTTTTGGTGGAGAAAACGAGGACAGATTTCAAACATGAAACTGAGGTAATGTCCTTTCGGTGCGGGAAAAAACCCGATTTTTTTTTCAGATCTCAACTCTCAACTCACATTGTTCAACGCGAAAGACGGGTAAGTCCTCGCTCGTCATAATTTTTTTTCCTCCTGACGTTCAGGCAGACTCGTATTTTTGACATGAGGGACAAGAAGGCGGTGGCGGTGGCGTTTGTTTGTTGAGCAGCAAGTTTGACGGCAGGACACAACCAATAGGACCCATTTGTTTCAGAGGAATTCCATACAAATATATTGCAGAGTTTAAAAAATTCACCATCGAAACGAATTTTTTTGGGGGTTTTTGAAGATGGAAGACTATTTTTTTCCAACAATCATGGTTCAGTGGAAAATGGACCCCGAAAGGAGACAAGCCACTCATCTTCCAGGGCCCCATTTTCCACTTCCATGATTATCTTGGTGGTTTTCACCCCTATTTGGGCAAATGATCCAATTTGACGAGCATATTTTTCAGGGTTGAAACCACCAACTAGTTATGGGAGGAAGGGTATCTTTCTTGAAGTCCTTTGGGATGCGCCGCTGCGAATTGTTGGCTCTGTCAGGTGGTGACAACGCTGGATGGACACCAGGATGATATCATCGGTGCCAACCCAAATTGGGGTGGAAGGTAACGAGGATGATTCATGATGCTTAGAAAATATATACACTCCGCTAAACTAACAGAGCTGGCTGGAAAATGGACCCGGATTGAAGATGCATTTCGTATTGAAAATGGGGATTTCCCATTGCTATGTTAGATTACCAGAGGGTAATCCAAATTTTAGAAGCAACAAAGATGGAACCCCTTTGGTGATTTTTTGCCCATTCACGAATTTCTACTGTGCAAATCCCGTCTTGCAAAGGTCAAATCTTTGTGACGGAAATGACGGAAAATCATTGTGAAAAAGAAAGGTCCATCAGAAGAATAATTGCCTTCGACCACTTTTTTTCGAACAATTACAAAAACACAATGTGTGACATGTATACATCATATACATATATGATATGTGATATATTATGCATTAAAAAAACGTATGTATATAGTAAAAACATATATATATATATAGCAAACCAGCATCTCAGTTTCCCCAACCTCCCAAAGAAAAACCCGTGAATCCATCGAATCCATTCCAATCCAAAACACCGAAGCTATTGAACTGAGGTATAGATTATGCGAATCAAGGGTCACTTTGCCTCAGATTTTTTTTGAAAAAGTTGGCTCAGAAAAAATGTCAAAACTTCTGGGATCTTTGTGTTTTTTTCTTTTTCTGGTGTCTGGGTACTTTATTTGATATTTTTTAATGAAGTTTTGGTACTTTCAAACACCTTGGAATTTTTGCAGCTAAACAAAAAGACACATGTGGAATGTGAGTGGTCCACGTATTTTTCAAAATGGCTACATGGGTGGAAGAGAAATATACAGAAGTTAGCCAAAACATCCCAAGAGAAAGCATCCCCACCCCAGTGGCCTCCAAAATAATAGATTATGGCCATGTTTTTGGGCATATCTTTTTTCGTGCCCTCGAAAGTATCTACCAACAAAAAACAGTTACATCCGTGGATTTTGTGGTCTTCAATAGATCTTGGTGAAAGATTTAGCGTGAAAGGTTGAGGGTTCATCCCCCCCACCGAGAGTTGATGAAGCGACAGAATCCCATAAGTGATTCAAAAACAGCCCCCATAAATCATGGGATATTTGCCCTCACTGAAACGAAGCCAGCGAGTTTACCCCTGAAAAATGGATGGTTGGAAGATGATCCTTTCCTTTTGGGAATACCCTATTTTCAGGGGCAAAAAGTTAGTTTTTGGGAGTGTAATTCGCTAGATTCCAATTCATTCAGAATTCCCTTCGTTGAAGAGAAGAGGGGGGGAAACACCTCTGCAATTTCTGATGAAGGCTGTCTGAATCTCCGAAGATTCCCTCCAACTCTTCTAAAAACCATGCAGTTACAGCAAACAACATGTGAGCAATGAAAAAAGGACCCCTGGTTGTTTAGGGTATATAGAGGATTATATAAATCCTACCCAGTTATATGGGGATTATAATGAACCATGAAATAAGGATCCCTATTAAACAACCGGTATTTCAATGGAAAGTATCCGGCCGGGTTTGTTTTTCGAACGTGGCTCATGTGATGGATCTGAGATTTTGGGGGATTTCATGAGGGCAAATGACTTCCTGAACCTCCCGAAACTCTCCACACACAGAAAACATTGGGAAAAAGCGTTTTTTCTTTAAAGCCCCCCAACCCCTCAGTACTTGGAATCGTTCGAAGATCGACCTGAAGTTTTTTTTTTTTTCAGATTTCACCCTTTACTTTGGAGACTGGCTTCTGGAAAGTTTGGATTTTGGAGTGGAAAAACAACCAGTTTCAATCTCACAGAACATCATTTGAACTGGCAGTCTGGTAGGAGAAACCTCTGATAAGATTGCCGTTTTTTAGGTCAGAGAATTCTTATACTTGAGGCAGAAGATGATCTTCACCCAGAAAACATTCGATTCCGATTGGACTCCTGAGATCAAATGTGGCAGTGAAACAAGAAACCACTTCATCCAACCTGCCACCCCGCTTCCCCACGACGCTGGCCAAGGCTCTTGGCCACGGGTTCGGATGATGGGTTGGGGAGACTTAGAAAGTCGATGATTAGATGATCAGATGATGAGATGTTTTGATGTGATAGATTGAGAACTAAAAAGGGTGACATCTGGAGAGATTTGGGAATGGTGTGCTAGCAGTTCTAAGTTGCTAGCAGTTTTCTTGTTGATTCAGAACGATTTAGATTTTGGGAAACTTTTTCTAGGAAAAATTAAGGGGATTGATACTTCTTTTGGAGATGGCGTTTTTTCATGCTTCATTCCCACTGGAATCAGTCAAAAAATATGGGGCCGCAAAAAATCGGTGGCAGTTTTCGGAGGAATATCTTAGTCTATGACACAAGAACTTGGAAGACGCTTCATCGAATTGAATGCAAGGCGGTTGGTCGAAACCGTGGAAACCGTGGTGGGAGGGAACGGGGGAATGGCTCGGATCCCATTCAAAGAGGGACACTCGTATTCAACACCATTATCTAGGTGGTGGTTTCAAGATTTTTGAATTTTTCACCCCGATCCCTGGGGAAATGATCCAATTTGACGAGCATATTTTTCAGATGGGTTGAAACCACCAACTAGATCATTTTTGGGTTCCATGTTGGTTTTACAGGGGTTGCGTGATGTAAAGATGTACCGTTGACCATTTAAGAGATGCAATTTTTGACATTTCGGCCATCTCTCAGCCAATAGGAGACGTAATTATTAATCTTGGAAGAAATTTACACGCATTGGTGCATTTCCTTTCATCAAATACACAATAAGAACACCCCCAAGATTTTTCTCAAGTGTTACCAAAAATACTGGGTTAATTCATACCTGGAACCTCAAACATCCATATATTAGTGGTTGTTTCAATTTGGATGATTCCAATTCTTTACATAGGAAATGGTTGTTTCACGAAACATCCATTTAAAACTGGTTGTTTCGGGTACGAGGTAGGTGGTTTGGGATGTACTTCCGATTTTGGCGATTTCCCAACCCCTGGTGTTTCCCCACTTTCGGAAAAATTCCTCCAACTGGCCTCAGTTGGACATTTCGAACGAAACCGAGGTCGCTGTGGGGCGGGGTGAAACGTGAAACTGATTCACTGGAGGGGTGTTATGGAGGCTGGGTGGCCTTTTTTTTCGGAAAGATGAGTTCTCCAAAACTCAAGTGACAGGTAAAGCGTGTGGCATTCAGTTCGGGGGAACTCAGATTTTTGTGTTTTTTTGAGGATTTTATTTTGAAAAGGTTGTTTGGGATTGGTTTTCTTTTGATTATAATATGGTTCCTGGAGCCAGTGATTTGTTTGATGGTACAGAGTGGTACTTATTATATCTTATTATACTGTTTATTATACTATACTTCTTTGTGGAAGAATTATCTATTATACTTATGTATACTACCTATGTATTGTTTTCAATATTTATGTAAAATGACATGGATACTATTTCCTTTCACTTCGTTTCCACTTTTATTTTATTCACCAATTCCACGCCTAACCGGCCGGCGCTTTTTATTGTGGGGTGTAGCCCGCTACGGAGTACCACCAGGCCTCTGGAAATCATCATTTTTCAGGGGCGAACTGTTAGTTTTTGGGTTGACTGGTCATTTTCGCTGGTTGTCATTGAATGATCAAGTCGGCAAAGGCCAAGGTGTTCTTTTGGAAAATGTTTTATGTTCCAACAAATTGACATTCAACAAAAAATGCTTTGTCATGTAAAAGAAGATGATTGAGGCTCGCTGGGATGTTATGAAGATTATATACATACCCCCCCAAAAAAAAATTAAGATAGATACTCCAAAATCATGATTTGGGGTATCTCAGTATCTTTCAACAAATATGACTATTGAATCTCGCTATATCTCGTTGAAAAATTATCAACTTTCAGGTCGAGACGGCGATATGCTTGCAGCGGCGTGCTCCACAGGGAGCGGATATTTGTTTTTGACCAAAACGCGAAGGTTTTTGGTGGCGTTTTTGTTTAGTAAATATACAGCTAAACTGGGCAAAGGAAGGGGTGTTTTTTTTTCAACTAGCCAGTTGGTCCCCTAAAGATTTTATGTCAGACATGAATTCATGGTTCGATCATCCAACGGAGGATCCAATCGGTAGAATCCACGATTTCTCATCGATCTCTAAATCCTTACCAACATGGCAAGGCCTGACCAAAGAATTGATTTAGTGAAACTGAAACATCCAAAGACTTGAAGTTGATCAAGCCTAACATATCTTTTTTGGATTTTCTGAAGGGTGATGTTTCTTATACGATATGTTTTTTCTTAAAGAAAGATATGGTGTCATTGGACTTGGGGACCCCTAACTTGGTGGGATGTTTCTTCAATTTGTTGGTAGCAAGGGATTTTTTTTTGGGCTGCTCATCTTGAGACACACGACTGAAACTTAGAACTTAGATGTCTTAGATGTCTTTTTAAGTGTTACTATCATCTTGGAAATGGTGCCATTTCCTGCCTTTGTTTCTTTCTCTCATGGGAATTTGACATTCGCAATCCGATTTCTGCCATAGAAAACAGTCAAAGAAAAAAGGTCACATTGTTTAGCTTCTGCTTGAAGCTCAGCTTCACCTTTTTTTTTCCATCAAAGAATCTGCCAGATGATGTTTCAGGAGAATTTCGATGTTGTTTTTTTGTTGGTTAAACAAAACAAGGCGTCCGTTTTTTTGTTTGCTGAATTCCAACCGAAATCGTTTCCTGGATTGGTTAAACCAGGAGTGTGCTGGTTTATGGCGGATTCAAATCCCAAGAGAAGCCAACGATGAGGCAACAACTCCGTGGTGACCTCAGCAATTTGGATGGGAACTTTTTGGTCCATTTGACTTAGGATTCGATGTTTCTTTGCCAATAAAAAAAAGGTTCCTTTTGGTCCAAAGGTATGTGCCAAAAGTATCGCCCTTAAAAAAAGGGCTTTAGACATTGGAAAGGATGATGATGATGATGATGATGATGATGATGATGATGATGATGATGATGATGATGATGATGATGATGACGATGACGAAGATGACAGGGCTCAGGAAAAACATGCAAAACCACAAATTTGTTGATTTCTGTTTTTTTTTCTCTTTTCGGTCGCATCTGTGAGCGATGGACCAGTTGTCGACAGCCTAAACAAAAACCCTAGCATAGCCTGGCCGGAAACAAAAATTCCGAGGGTCCGATTAATGGAATGGAGAGATGGGTTTTTGGTTCGTTTTTTTTAATTCCCCTCAGTTCCTCAAATGATTCCTTATCATATCGATGGCTGCCTCCAATTTCTTCGTCGCTCCAAGGGTTGAAGTTGCAAAAGCTTGGATTTTGTTGCTCCAAAACGGCGGCCTCTTGGGTTTTTGTTTGAGATTATTGTTTTGAAAAAAAACAACGGTTGATGTTAAAGGCCTAAAAGGAATCAAGTACCATCCCTGAAACTAACAGTTCGCACCTGAAAATAGACAATAGACCCCTGGAAAAGGAGGTTCCTATTGGAAACCACCATTTTCAGGGGCCAGCTGTTAGTTTCAGGGAGGGTAGCAAATTTCTGAATGAAACAGAAAAGGATTGGTCAAAATTTGAGGGATTCTCAGGTGATCAATCCGTCCTGCGAATTCACCGTCGCTTCGCTTCAAGGTGGACACACGGACTGCGTCTTTGACGTTGCCTGGGGTACAGATGCCAGAAGCAATGGTGCCCTTTTGGCACGGAGACCTAAAGAGCTTGGGGAACTGCCAGGGTTTGGGACATTTTCAGAACGAAGTGGACCCATCTTCGAAGTGGACCCATGATTATGGGAGGAAGAGGTATTTTTTTCACAACTTTGCTCACCATGTGTTTTTTTTTTTGGGGGGGTGAGGAGGTGCTTTAGATTCCCTAAATGTTGTCGCCAATTGGCCCAAGACATCGAAGAAAATCCATCCAAAGAGTTTTCCAGCAATTTCTGCATCCTCGTCATTGAGTGACCTGAGTTTGCAAAAAAACATGCGAGATTTTTCGGACAACAAAAAACTAATGCGGAAAAAATTATCTCACATATCCCAACAAGAACCAGAGATTGGCATGTTTTCTACCCAATCACTTTTCACCACTTCGCCAGCATTTTTTGGGAATTCCCCAATTTGCGGGCCACCCATTCACGACCTAAGGTCTCTGCATCGCATGACAAATCTGTGAGATTTTGGAAAGAGGTTTTATAAGTCTGGGGCCTCGGGGCTTGCAGATTCGAGGTCAGAATTCTGGAAATTGGAATGGAATAAGATGACAAAAAAGCCGGAACATGGTGAAGACGAGATTGAAGAATAATCAAGAACTTGAAACACTTTTTGTTTTACTTGTGTTTATTTCAATGTTTGTTTTTGTACATATTGTAAAAATCTTGTGACATTTTGCACACTTTTTTCAAAACAGGATGTTGCTGTGCATGTTGGTCTTCACGGGTGGTGATTTGATTGACTGACCACACAGGTGGTCAAAAAGGTTTACCCGCAACAAGCAGCAACCCGCGCCCTCAGAGCTTTCCTCGTAAAGAAACCCGGAAACGTTAGAAGAGCCCTGCCGATGGAATTTACGCTCTAGCAGAAATTAGACGAAATTTGATAATTTTTCTTGGTGATTTTGTAGTTTTTTTTGTTGATACATTTGTCACTTTCATTTGAGGCACCTTCAACTTCGTGTTTTATCCATTTTTTTGAAATATCCCATGAGTTGAAACAATCTTTATGGCTAATCAACCAACCCCCCCAGAAATAAGGCCTCATTAGGGATTAATTAACCATTGATTTCCCTTAATAAGGCCTTCTTAAACCCTTATTTCTGAGGGGGGTAGTTTTCATGGGGGTAGTTGGGAGGGCCATGAAATCTCTTATCGAAGTTAGTTCATCATCAGATTTTGGAGACTTCGAACGGGGCGACATTTGGCTGCGAAAAAAACGGCGGGTTTTTGGCCAAACGTATGGCGCACGTGGGTCGGGCTGACGTTTGGCTCTCACGCGGTCATGAGTTTTAGCCATTGACAGCCGCGGGCCGGCCGTGAGTTTCACCAAAAGACGCCAGTTGAAAGGAAGGAAATGGGAAATTCCCGTACATTGCCGTGCGGAGAAACGGGACAAAACTGGCCTTTTTAGCGTTTTATGTCATCAAAGATCACTAAAATTTCTGGAAAGTTTTCAAGTCTGCACGGGTATGACCTACAACAAAATAACCATGTCAAACCAACGAATCGTAACTGGTACTGTAAGTGCTGTGAATCGGGTCTCAGAGTGACATTTTACGGTACCTGCCAGGTCCAGTCTCTGTCGCGTAAGGGTTTTCTACTAACTGTTGATGGTTTTTCACAGAAATTCCGTGGGTTCCAGTGTTGATAGTTTATCCCTACTATTTTACAAAGTTCTATACATTCCCACTTGGTGCAGGATTTCGGAACCATCAACAGTAGAAGGACTGATGGTATGATAACAATTCATATTTATAATAATCCTAGTAGTTGTAAGATTCATCGTACTCTGTAACTACCGCTAGCTATGAATACTGCCTATACCATTCCGCCCCTACCATTTACACCCACCCCCGCCACGTGGGGTACTACTATTGGTGGGGCAAGGGGGTGGGTACCAGAGAATGCTGACCCACACATATGTACTGTATACATTTCTATATGTTAAGAGGATCTAATCTATGTACGCACACATACTTGAAAAAGATATACCACACATCTACAATAAGTGTATACTGTATGTTGTATATAGTATAATACATATATACATATAGATACAAGTAAGTAGACTACCCGATAAACAAATGGGTGAAACATCCATTCAAAAGTCTCTCTTGGAATGATTGTGGATGGATGGGCGGATGGATGGACAGATCGATGTATGGATGGATACGCGGACAGACAAATAGATGGATAGATGCATAGATTGCTATTTGGAAAGGTGGAAGGATTGTTATAGATACAAAGCTGATAAACATATCATAAGCAAGTACAGAATATACAAACATAGACATATGTAGTCTTGTGTTGCTCCCCCTTGAGCACTTTCCAAAACAAAAGACTTAGTGGGCTTAAAACATTCCTCATAGATATACACCCTGGAAAATTAATGGCTGGAACCTGAAAATCACCAAACCAAACCTTTAAACTGGGTGGGTTTTTCCCCCCAAATCATCCCATTTGTTCATAGGCTTTTCCATGAAATAAAGTTTATCCATTTTGGGGGGAGATTCCATCCATCCCCCTATTTTTGGTTCAACACCTAAATCTGAACATTTTTCCAAGGGGTGAAGTTTTCCACCGCTGAGAGGTCCGTCATAGACTTCACGCCTCAATTTGCAGTTTGGCTCTCAGCCTCAATCCTCAATCAGGGAAATTTCCGTAGTGAATGAAATGGAGTACAGCCATGCGCCTTTCTTAGCCTTCAAGGAGACCGTGGGTTTCAAGGCCCAACATGGGGTGATGTTGAAAAAGAACACTTGTATTTGTTGCATGCCGAACTGCAGGGACATTTTTTTCTTCGGAAATTTTGGTGGCCGTTTTGTGGAGGATTGGGAATGCCTTGAGCTATTCGGTGGAATCTCTGGATGAATTGTGTCGAATCATAGCATGATAGTAGACTCCGGTAACATAGCTGGCTGGAAAATGAACGCGGATTGAAGATGTACTTCCTATTAAAAATGGGGATATTCCAGCCAGCTATGTTAGTTTACCAGAGGGTAGGTCAAGTGTTTTTTCTTGTTTGTTTTTGTTTTGTTTATTTGTTTTGTTTGATCACTTCGAATCGAATGGTCTGGCGCTTGGGGTTAATGGAAATATAAGCAGCTTTGGGAATGGAGCTACTTAGCCCATCATGGATACCCCCAAGACATCAACATGTTCAGGTACCTAAAATGGAGGGTTTCCTGAACCTTATAAGGCTATTTTGGGTGGTGGGTTTACCCTTACATAAGCCTTACATACAGCTTATATAGGTGAGTACCTATAGATAGATAGATAGATAGATAGATAGATAGATAGATAGATAGATAGATAGATAGATAGATAGATAGATAGATAGATAGATAGATAGATAGATAGATAGATAGATAGATAGATAGATAGATAGATAGATAGATAGATAGATAGATAGATACCCCATATATATTATATATGTATACAGTATTTATATATATATACATTATAAATTATATATATGTTTCTTTTTTGGATAAAAGCAGTTACTGTATCTACTTAGATTCAAGTGGTACACCAGCGGGTGAACTCTTTTAAGAGTAAAGATACCTTTTTCAAGAACAATGGAAGCGGAGAAAAAATGGATGAACCATGGCCTCCAAGTGGAGATGCAGACTAAACTCATCTTGGAAGAGGGACCCATTTTCCACGGACTCATGAGAACAGGAAGAGTACATGTAACCGGGGAAGAAAACTGACATAGTCTTCCAGGATGTTTCGTCTTCGTCAAGGATCCTAAGCTTAAAATTTTCATGACTGGTACTGGGGTTGGGGAGGATCACCCAAAAGATAGCAATGGATAACGGACCAAACCGACCGATTTGAAGGTTGGCTTCTTTTGGAAGCCAAGTGATTCCATATGCCAATCTACACTCATTTACCAACTTCACGCATTTGAACAACATAGAGATTGGAACTTGAATTCTTAAGATTATGGCCAAGTAGAAGTTTGCCTTTTTTTTCACCAGTGACAAGTTGTCATCACCAATCTTTCTTCTGAGTAAAAACCCATTCTAATCAGGATATACCCCTGAAGTTCACAACTGTTTGCCCCTGAACAATCATCGGCTTCATTGTTGGATACGCAAAAATCATTTTCACCTTTGGTTTTTTGTAACAAACATCAGGGGAGTTTGCCAAGTCAAACACGGCCGGGAATGATTTTGTCTATGACAAGTTGGAAAATTGTAAAGGGAAATTGTGTGTACCCCTTGGAAAGTACCCTAGAAGTTTGTTCCCCAAATATTCTCCCATATGCCCTATCTAGATCTATATAGCTCATAGGAGCTGCATTTTGTGGTACAACCATTAGTTGATACATCAGAATCCCCACAAAATTCATCAAATTCAAGCCTGCCCCAGCATCAAATTCAAGCCTGCCCCAGGCCGTGCCTTCGTCACCTTCTGGAGACAGGGCTGAAGGTGGTTGGTGATGGGTGAAGTTTTTGAAATTTGAAGTCTTTAGAAAGGATGGTGGTTGGCTCAAATGGCCTAGTTTTAATGAACGAATTGGGAAAACGTTGCATCTTTTTTCTCCTTGTCTCCCTCTCTCACCCCTTAAGGTTGCCAAAACACACTCTTCCAGAACATCATTTTTTTGGGGCAAAAAATGCCTGCCCTACTTTTCGGGCATTTCCGAAAAAACTTTTCAAGTTGCCCAGTTGCCAGGTGATATGGCGAAGTTGGTATCAATGAGTTTCTTGGATATCGAAGTGAATCCTGCGCCAAAAATCATCATCTCTTCTCAAAATTCTCAGGGATCCAAACAGTTTTTCTCATTGAAATACATGAAACAAATCTACATCGACACATGGAGATGGATCCAACAAAAAAAATGTGGCTTTCAAAAGGACTTTCCGAAATAATATGGGGAGTTCTGGTGTTTGTTGTTCTTTTTCTTGGTGACAAAGACATATATCAATATCCGTTCATGGTGGATATTCTTGGCTGACTGAAAATTTGAAGGGTAAACATGAAGCATGGACATATCATCCAGTTTAAAGATTTCCAATCCTTCATGCTGAAAGGGTACCACGTCACCCAGTTTTTTTTGGGGGTTTTCACGTTGAGAGTCAAGCTTCCATCCTCCAAGAAACACAAGTCAAAACGCAGGCGAGTTTTTTGAAAAGAGAACCTCGAAGAAAAAAATTCAAAGGGAAGAAATTGCAGTGTGTGTTTTATGGGAATTTGCTGAGATTTTTTGAAATTTCTCAGTTCACCTCTCTGCAGCTGCTTAACGATCTCAAGTTTCCCCCCTGGAACAACGGCGACTCCTCGTGGACGTCTATTGTGGTAAGATGCAGCTTCCATTTATGCCACCGCCTCCGAAGGAACAAGCAGCAAGGGAAAAAACAAAAGTGTCAAAATTTGTAAAGATGCCTGGATTCCAAGAAATTTTTTGAGAAATCAGCCAGAATTCCAAGGAGGCTGCCTTTTTGTCAAGGTATTTTTATGATACATGTATTTAAGCACATGTTGAATTTCCATGTTGTACACCTATACATTGATTTTTAACTCTATTTTCCTAAATGGGCGCAAAAGGGTCCTCCCTTACAATTGCGGATGGAAGACTTTTACTTCAACTGGATTGGAGTTTTTGTTTGGTGAGTTTCTTTTTTCCCCACCTGACCAAGTGAGCAATCAACAAAACCCTGGCTATTTACTGTATATAGGGGAGTATACTACCCAATTATATATGGGGATTATAATGAACCAATATAAGGATTCCTATTAATCAACCAGTATAATGGAAAGTACGATGGTTTTTTTCGTGGCTCAAGCGGGGTTACTAGATTTTAGAAAGAGATAGTCCTCCTCCGCCTCCTCCACTTTAGCCTCCTTCTTCTCCTCGTCCTTCGCCTCTACTGTGCTGCCCTGTTACTAAGGGACCTGGCCGCGATCCTACGACTACTACTACTACTACTTCTACTACTTCTACTACTACTACTACCACTACTACGACTACTACTACTACTACTACTACTACTACTACTACTACTACTACGACTACTACTTCTACTACTTCTACTACTACTACTACTACTACCACTACTACGACTACTACTACTACTACTACTACTACTACTACTACGACTACTACTTCTACTACTTCTACTACTACTACTACTACTACCACTACTACGACTACTACTACTACTACTACTACTACTACGACTACTACTACTACTACTACGACTACGACTACTACTACTACTACTACTACTACGACTACTACTACTACTACTACTACTACTACTACGACTACTACTACTACTACTACTACTACTACGACTACTACTACGACTACTACTACTACTACTACCACTACTACGACTACTACTACTACTACTACTACCACTACTACGACTACTACTACTACTACTACTACTACTACTACTACTACTACTATCCTTACCTTGTTTTTTTCTTCATGTGTGGATGTCTCGAAGCAAAGTCAATGGCGATCAGGTGAGAGATCAATGGTTTCGAATCGTAAAAAAGAACTCGTTCAACAACCCCCATGGTACTTCTCAACTACCCCACAAAGTTACCCTGGTTGCCAAAGTTGTACACCCCCGAAAACTAACATGGAACCTGAAAATACCCCCTTGGAAAAGGAGAAACATCTACAAACCACCAATTTTTGGGTTCAATGTTAGTTTTCAGGGGTGTAATCTTCAAATATCATCCCCAAAACCCAACACAAAACACAGGAGTACTTCACTCCAAAACAACGTGCCATTGCGCGCGCTGTGGCCTTCCTGACGACCATCGTACTGGTAGTGAAGCTTGGAGATAACATGGACATGCCAGAGAATCCTAAATATGCCTGAAGTCTGAGAGAATCTCATGGACGGGTGATGAAACATCCCCAAAAGTCGACCTGAGAGTCGTCCATTTGGTTGAAGAGATGGAGGGAGGCGAGTCGCAACGCCACGTTGCCTTTGTTTCACGGTGATCGGTGATGGATGGTTTCCGGTCAGAGATTGGGCCCGGTGCCCAGGGGCCCAGTTTTGCAGAAAAAACCACTGGCCAGTGAAGAATCCATACACTTTGGACAGTTGATGAGCAGCGGCCAAAAAAAAAGGGTTTTGAGATGACTCGGGAATGGGATGGATTGGCCGAAAAACAATTCCCAAATATCAATAAAGTCACTCTTAAGCTATCTGGTCTTTTTGGGATGCAAATACCAAAAATCCCAATTTAAAAAACACCCAAATACCAATATTTGGATGCTTTTATTAGGTCTTTTTCTCATTTGCTATCTGACCCCAAGCAGTCACCATCCCGAAAGAAATGGTGCATTTTTTCGTTGAAGGTGACACTCCGTTTTGGATCCAAGTTTTTGAGGATGTATGTATATATAAACATTGATATAGGTGGCTAATCCAAATAGAAAGATGAAAAAAAAAACCATGTCATCTCCGTTATAAATGACATTTCTACTACACTTTCGATTCTTATCTTGATTTCTTTTGATATCCGAGCTCAACACCAAGGTGCTGCGGCTGCTTGTGGCCTACGGGGCCACATGCGGAGCCGGGTGCCGGGCCGCCATGGGCCCCGGGTGCCACGTCGGCTGTTTGGCAACATGGAACAGCTGAATCCGTCCCTTGGATCTGAAGATGAAGAAAGCAAGGCTCAGAATGAGTAGAATGGATATATTAGAAAGCACGGCATTGTGGATTTTTTTAATGAATTTTTGATAATTTTTGTCCTTTGTGTTTTGGATGATATATCTTGTTTGATTGTTATATATCATAATGACAACAAACAAAAAGAATGCATTTTCAAAAGTTATGACATACATATCATATATACATATACAATCCCATAGATGAATCAATAAAATTGTATATGTATAACCTATTCTTTGTATATGCACACCCACATACAACAGGCTGCTTGCTCACTTACAACTTGAAGTTTTCAGCGAGGTTTTACGAGTCACCCGAGAAGCAAACGCAAAAGCGCTACGAAGGGCAAGTCCAGGCATGGCGTTCTGGTGGTCAAACTTATCGCAATAGAATCCCTGGTTGAGTAGGTGGTGGATGAACAAACGTTATTGGAAATTTCACCCCGAAACTTGGGGAAATGACCCAATTTGAATAATATGTTTCAAAGGGCTTTGAAACCGCCAACTATTTCTTTTTGAGATCTTTTCCTGTTGATGTAGGTCATGTAAGTGGGATAGATGTTTTTTTTTTTTTTGTTTGATGACTTAATGGCGACAGTCTCGCAAGTATCCGAATAGATGGTTACTCCAAATAATGAGAAGAATCTGACCCTTCCAAAGTTCCCATAGCTCTGGTAATGGTACTTTTTTTTTGACGAAAGCAGGACTTCTTGGAGGAAGGCCCACATTTCATGGATTTTGTTTTTGGTACCCTTGCCCCAAACAAAGGTTAAAACCAAGCGCCCCAAGAAAAACCAACTGCAATGAAGCTCAATCATGAGAAAGAACCTCAAAAATGGGGGAAATCAACTCTTAGGATAATGAATCAGTTGCAAAATGGGATGGAAATTGTGATTTCCAACCATTTTTCAATGAAACGATTTGGTTCATCATCCAATTGAAACAACCATTTATAAACAGACAGACCCTTTGTTTTGAAGAAACACAAAGAAACACTTTAGAAACCATGAACCCAGCCATAGAAAATCGGGGATTTTTTCGTCGCCGCCCGAATTTTTCTTCTTCCCTTTTTTCAGTGGAGAGGAGTGTATCGCCACTTCAAAAGATGCAGGAATCATCTTCCAATGCAGCATTTTTTGGAGATGTTTTTTTTTTTGGTTTTTTATTGTACAACTTTTTGAACTGTGACTATTATGCCCATGGTTTGGTTGAAGTGTTTTTTTGGTGGTAGCATGAAAATTGCTTTCATGAATCCCTATATGAAGTTCTGGGAACCATGACCCAACGAGGGATAAACCCTACCATGGCACAACGAGGCAATCAATGCTTTGGAGGAGCAAATGAAAGCAAAAGCCGATGATGAGCTTCGTTGGGGGCCTCAGAATAAGTGTTTTTTTTGGCACTGGGAGTTTCCTGTTTGAGGTACTGTAAGCCTGCCTTAAACACCAAAAGAAAAGAATGAAACAAAAACAGCCAGGATTCGGGATTCTTAGAAGCCTTCAGTACATCAGTTGTATGATCTGAATTTTGTTGGAAAACATGCAAGAATAATCCATGAATTCTTCTCTTTGGCAAAAAATCCTAACTTCCAGCAGTTGCCATGCCATGGCCAACTCCTGCCGTTTTCCCCCTTCGTTTCCCTTGGTTCCAGGTGCCTTGACGGAAGAGTTGAAATCTCG